>NZ_JAPFBJ010000001.1 GCF_030867385.1 Sphingobium sp. DEHP117
ATGCGCGTGCTTCCCGGCTTCTGGCAGATAGAGCCGCTCGCTCTCCATCTGCCAGCGCGCATCGGCGATAACGGCATCGGAGAAGACCGGCAGGACCTGGGTCGTGATGCGGGAATGGACGCGGCCGAACTTGGCCGCCCAGTCGCTCGCCGGGAGGCTCGGTCGCTGCTCTTCGACGAACGCGAGGAAGGCGAGGATCGCGGGAAGCTTGCGCGCGGTGATGACGGCGTTGGGGCAATCGAGGCAGCCCCAGAAGGGCTGCGCGCAGGGTGAGCCGGCCTCGGAGAAGGGGCTGCTATGGAAGCCCGAGCAGGCGGCGAGCCAGACATCCTGTTCGCCGTCGAGCAACGGCCCCACCGTATCGGCCGACATCAACGGCGCCGCCTGCTCGGGCGCTTCGCGCAGCGCCTGCTCGGCCGTGGGCGCGAGGACGGTCGGCATCGCGGCGGCGACCGCCTCGCGAAAGGCATCGGCGACGGCCGCCTCGTGCAGGGGCCGGAGCGACGGCAGGTCGGCATAATGGCGCGCCGCGACCTCGCGCGTGTGACCGACCGCGAAGCGGGCCATGTGCCCCTCGGTCTTGGTGTACCACAGCGCCTTGTGGGTCTTGCGCAGCCGGGAAAGCAGCAGATGCAGCGGCTTGCCGTTATCGTCGACAATGCCACAGCGGCGAGCCCAGGCGGGGAGCGGATACTTGAGGTCGACTATGCCGGCGCGAAGGCCGCCGACGTTGTGATAGGCCCACAGGCAATCGCCGGGCAGGTGCTCGCGGGCAGCCGCCGTGGCGTCGATCAGGCGGCGGATCAGCCCGCCCGGCGTGCCGCCACCGCCGTCGCGGATGCGCATGCTCTTGTGCTCGGCGCCGCGAGCCCGGCGCTTCAGATAGCGCAGCTCCACCGTGCCGGCATGGGCATTGGCGAGACAGTCCACGGTCAGCGTCTTCAGGCACTCGGGCTCAAGGCCCGTCTCAAGCGTGAGCAGCACGAGCAGCGCCGGCAGGTCGCGCGCGAGCAGATGATGCCGGCCATGCAGGTCGTCGATGAGCGTCGCGGTTGGCAGGTTGCGGCGCATGCGCATGAAATAAAGGCTCTTCAGCTCGGGCTGGTCTGCGACGATAAAGCCCTGCCGCGCGATGATCGCTTCGACATCGGCGCGGGCGGCGGTGATGGCCGGATCACCCTCGTCGGTCCGATCGTCGGCGCCGAGACGGCGGAACATCGCTTCGACATCGGCTCGCGCCGCGTCGCGCAGCGCGCGGGCGACGAAGGGGCTGTAGGCATCGCGCGGGGTCGAGCGGCCCGCCGAAGTGGCCAGCGTGTAGCGCAGCCGCTCATGCAGCTCGGGTGCGATCCGATCGGGCCGGTCTGCTTCGATCGCGCGCAGTGTGTTGATGATCTTGCTGACCGTCATGTGACGGTGGATCGCGCCCATCCCACGCCGTTCGAGCGCGGATGCGAAACCATCGATATGGACCGCGCGCAGGTCGCTGACGCCAACCACCTTCAGTCCTTCGTCGGCAAGCCAGGCGAAGAAGTGACGATAGACCTGGACATACTGCTTGATGACGCTGGCCGCACCGATCGGTCCCCCGAGCGCGGCCGACCGACGCAGCGCACCGGCAAAGGCGATGGCGAGCGGGCGAGGATCGAGCGCGGTCATATCGACCAGGACCGTCCCGCCATGCCGCGCCTCGATGGTGAACTTGAGGCCGAACACCGGATCGGGCTGCGGTCGCTCCGGCGTGATGGGCGCGAAGGCGACAGGCCGGCCCTTGCGGGGACGCTCGCTCATGCGCCCTGCGGTCCCGGCAACAGCGCCAGCAGCTCCTCGACGGCCGCATCCACCGTATCGGCGCGGGTCGCGATATGGTCGAGATAGACATAGGTGGTGGCGAGGCTCGCGTGGCCGAGCAGGCGTTGCACCTGTTGCAGCGGGTCGCCCAGGATCAGCCGATAGGTCTCCACCGGCCCCACCGGCAGTGCGGCCTCGCGCAGTCGCTGCTGGATCAGCAGAGCGAGCATATGGACTGCGAAGGTGTGGCGAAGCTGGTGCGGGCTGATCGACAGCGGGAAGCCGTTCTCCTCGCACCGCTTGCAGGCCCGGGTGAAGATCACCTCCCACGAGTTGGGGCGGACAGGCTGCCCGACCTCGGTCAGCCATAGCGCCACCGGCTCGCGGGGCGTTCCATCCTCGTCGCACAGGATCAGGCGGCATCGTTCCTCCGGGGTGCAGACATCGCGCATGCGGTCGAGACCGGCGCGGGTGACGTGGATCGGTCGCTCGAACCTGGCCGCACCGTCGCGCGCGGCGAACTTGGTCACGCCCGCGGCGCGCTCGACGGCGACATAGGCGGTGATCTGACGAAGGAGCCGGCGCGGGACCAGGACGCTGCGTCCGCGGTCGCCCTTGGTGAGCGGCGGCGGCAGGCGCAGCCAAAGCTGCTGAGCCTGATCGTGGTCGTGATCGATGGCCGCAAGCTCATCGGCGAGCAGGCCCGACGCCTCTTCGAGACGCAGGCCGGTTGTGACGAGAAGATCGGCGAACAGCGCGTTGCGCAGCCCGTTGCGATCGCGAGCGCCGGGGCGTTCCGTACCGTCAAGGGCGAGGCCGCGCAGACCGACGTCGCGGAAAATGCGGTAGTCGTCCATCGTGACGAACCGCACATCCGATCGCTTGGCAGTGCGTTCATAGGCGTCGTTGCGCGCGGCGATCATGCCCCGACGCCCCCCATGCGCCGGTCGCCATATAGCGCGCCGACTGAACGGCGCTTCGGCAATCAGCCCTTGGCTCTTACCCCAGCGGTAGAGGCGATCGAGGCTGGCGACTGCCCGGTTCCAGCTTGCCGCGCTGATCCGCTGGGCGGCGTCGCCGCGCCGCCGCGCGCGGTGATAGGCGGTCACATCGTCGCGGGCCGCGTCCCATATCGTCGTGCCGCAGGCATCGAGGAAGCGAAGCCACACCGCAACGTCATAGGCGTAGGCGCGCAGCGAATGGCGCGAGCGGATCCCCGCTAGCGGCAGGTCGACAAAGAAGCGGTCGAGATCGGGATCATAGAGAGCGTCTCCCCGCAGGATCAGCGGCACATGCGCGTCGAGCCCCCTGGCGTCGCGGCGCTCGCAAACGGTAATGATCGACACCGGCACGAAACCCTCCCCCCCGGACCCCCCACCCGGAAGCTGACCTCACACCGATGCGCCCTATGGCCCGGCAGTTATCAGGCTGGCCTCCGCCAGCTCTTGGGTCAGCGCTACGGCCAGCCTGATAACTGCCTACCGTGGGCGTCCATCGCCGACCTTACTGCAATGTTGCGGGCGGCGCAGACTGTCCAGATAAGGCCACCATTTCTTCCATCGCGTAGGCATCGTCGCCAAAGCGTTCGCCGAACTGACGGTTGAGACGGGCCTCGTGACCGCTCCAGTGAGTCAGCTCATGGAGGAGAATTGCATACCATCCTTGGGTTGCCGTGCTGGTGTCAGTGCCGATGAAACGGCTCTTGTCGGGCATAGCGATATAGTCGGCCTTTGGGGCGAAATAGGCTTCCTCGCCGCCGATGCGGATATTCGCACCCGTGGCAGCGATCAGCTTCTCGGCAGAATCCACAGGATCAATCTGCTCGACCGGAGTGGCGATTTCGGGAGCAACATAGCCATCCACCTGCGCGACGTTGAACACATAGGATGCTCGCGCCATGAAGCGACGCTGATTTTCGTCGGAAGCATTGCCCTCGCTGGTAGTATCGTCGCTCTCGAATTCCTTGTAGAAGATGATGAGCGAGGATTTTTCGCCCTTGCGGACCTGTGCGCCACGGTCTTGCCATTGGCGATAGGTTCCCCAGATGCCGTGTTGATAGCCAAGAGCATCGGCTGCGGCCCAGAGGGCGACGGTATTGACGCCGCGATACGCATTGCCGCTGGCGATATTGGTGGGACGCATGATCGACGCGCCTTGCCGATGCCAGGGAAGTTGGACCTTGCCTGCGCCCGCTTCGATAGCTGCAACGATCTGGTTGGTGATGGCTTCGTAAACGTCGAAGCGTGAAGTGGATTTGGAAGTCATGTCCTGTCTCCTTTCGCTGTATCCTGAGGACGCGAAGGAGAAGGCTCGGGGGGATAGACGGCTGGTCAGCCGCTAAAGGAACGACGCGGCGAAACGGGGGAACACGGGAGCGGAAATGCAATTGTAGCGAATGGAGCGGGCCACCCGTTGACCGGACGGCGCACCGAGACACATTCGCGGGATTATCTCAGGAGATAGCGGAAGGGATCATGACGGTATCGCCACTACACGAAATCGTGAACGTCAGGCGTTCCGGCCTTCCAGTTCGTTGATCCAGTCTTCGCGGGCGTGACGGATACCAAGGATCAAAACACCCTGATCGTCGAAAACATATACGATGAGATGAGATTTGTAAGGATGCGCTCTTACAGGCGGATTGATTTCAGTCCGCTCGCGGGCCATCATGGGAAACTCAGCCAGAAACTCGAAAGTGCGGATGAGGCCATCGCGGTATATAACGGCCTGTTCGACACCGAACTGGTTGATGGTGTATTCCGCAATCGAAGCAATATCGTTCCGCGCTTCAACAGTGAGCCGATAAGATGGCATCAGTTGCCCTTGTGACGCAGAATGGCTTCATCGAAGATTTCTTCGACGCTTTGGGTGCTGATGCCGCTTGCTAGAGATGCGTCCACCACCCTCTGCATGGCTGAAATTTTGTCGGCCCGATCCTGATCACGCCGGATCAGGTCGCGCACATAGTCGCTTGCATTGCTGTAACGCCCTGTCTGGGCTTGCCCTTCGACCCAATCCTTCATCGCATCGGGCAGGGAAACGTTCATCGTTGCCATAGATCACCTCTGATTCAAATCATGGCATTTTTGGCAAAGATTGTCAATTTTGGATGATGCGTTGCAGAAAGTTTCGAAAAATCAGTCATGTTGCCATACCCTTTGGCCGCTGTGGGCGTTTTCCAAGGCTAAGGGATATTCGATTGAGAACATTAGGCAAACATTCTATCCTCCCCCGCGTATGAATCTTATTAAGTCCAAAAAGCGTGTCGCTGATCACGGCGAGGTTTTCACACCTCCTTGGTTAGTGGAGAAAATGCTCGACCTCGTGCAGGGCGAGACAGAACGAATTGATGCGCGCTTTATGGAGCCAGCGTGCGGTAGTGGCAATTTCCTTGTGCCGATCTTGCAGCGCAAGCTCGCCGCAGTGGAGGTCAAATTCGGCAAGTCCGATTTCGAGAAGCAGCACTATGCCCTCCTCGCAGTCATGTGTGCCTATGGCATTGAGCTACTAGACGATAACATTGCCGAGTGTCGGGCCAACATGCTTGAAGTCTTTTCTGACTATCTCGGTCTGTCCGAAACGGACGAGCTATATCGCGCCGCCTTTTATGTATTGTCGCTTAACCTCGTGCATGGGGACGCTATGAAGATGTGTGACATAGATGGCGCACCGATCAATGTCGTCGAATGGGGCTACATCGGCAAAGGTAAATTCCAACGCCGAGATTTCCGGCTCGATGTGCTGACAGGCATGGCTGGTTTGACAGCGGAGGGTTCGCTTTTTGCCGGGCATAAAGCGCATGATATTTTTACAGCGACCAGATCATACGAGCCGATGACAGTGCGCGACTTGGCGGGCTTCGCGAGCGACAAAACGGAGGAGTCCGCATGATCGAGAAGGCCGTATTCACGTTACGGGGACGCAATCCTGATGTTTTGACCTGTATCGCGAACCTATCGAACGACGAAGTCTTCACGCCTCCGGAATTCTCGAACCGAATGCTCGACACGTTGGCTAACGCTTGGGCAGCGAGCAACTATGGAGCCAACATCTGGGCTGACAAGACTGTCAGATTCCTCGACCCCTTCACTAAATCCGGGGTTTTCCTCCGTGAGATTACGACCCGACTGATCGCTGGTCTGGCGGATGAGATTCCTGATCTTCAAAGCCGCGTTGACCATATTTTGACACAGCAGGTATTTGGCATTGGCATCACAACGCTCACTTCGCTTTTGGCGAGGCGAAGCCTGTATTGCTCAAAGCACGCAAATGGCGAACACTCGGTAGCAGCAAGTTTCGACACTGACAGCGGAAATGTTTGGTTCGAGCGCATCGAGCATTCGTGGCAGGGTGCAAAATGCGAATTCTGTGGCGCACCTCGTGCGCTATTTGAACGCGGCCCGGAGCTTGAAAACCACGCTTATGCTTTCATTCACACTAACAATATCAAAGCTCGACTAAGCGAGCTGTTTGGAGCCGACATGCAATTCGACGTCATCATTGGAAATCCCCCCTACCAAATGACTGGGGGAGCTGGTGGCACGAGCGACTCTTCCATTTATCATTTGTTTGTGGAGCAGGCGATCAAGCTCGAACCGCACTTTGTCAGCATGGTCGTCCCATCGCGCTGGATGGCGGGTGGGCGAGGCATGGATGAGTTCCGTGCAGATATGCTGTCATCTGAAAAACTTGCGGAGATTGTCGATTTTCCGGTGTCAAAGGACGTATTCCCTGGCGTCGAAGTGAAAGGGGGTATTTGCTATTTCCTATGGGAAAACGGTCATACCGGGCGGACGAATGTTACTACCATTCGCGGTGATGAGGTGATCGGCCCTGTTGCCCGCGATCTTGGAGAATTCGATGTTTTTGTCCGCGATCCTCGCGCTGTTGACATTCTTCATAAGGTCCAAGCGAAAGCCGAGCCTACAATGATCGACATACTTACCGGCGATACACCTTTTGGCATCGCCACAAATTTCGATGGATACAGCGAAAAGGAAAGGAAGGACAATGTAGCGCTGCATCTCGTGCGGAAAGGAAGACGGCAGGTCGGCTACATGCCGCGAGAAGACATCAAGAAAAATACTCACCTCATCGATTCTTGGAAGGTTTTGACTCCGAAGGCCGGTTCAGATGGAGGGCAAAAGATTCCAGATGTTGTATTAGGTAAGACGCTGATCGTCGCTCCGGGTTCGGTTTGCACGCAAACATTCATAGCGTTTTGGGTATCTAGCGAAGCAGAAGCGAAAAGTCTTCAATCATATTATTGCACCAAGTTTTTTCGATTGCTCGTTTCTTTACGGAAGATTACGCAGGATGCACTTCGAGGAACATACACTTGGGTTCCACAGCAGGAATGGAATCGGACTTGGACCGATGCCTTGCTCTATGAAAAGTATGGATTAACTCAATCAGAAATTGACTATGTTGAAAGCGTCATAAAGCCGATGAGGGTGGGCAATGAATAAGCCTACCATTGAGCAAATTCTCACCCCAAAGCCGGAAGCTCGCCCGCGCATATATGCTTACGCTATTGCGGACGATGCTCACGCTGGAATGCTCAAGGTCGGACAGACCACGCGCGACGTCAAGCAGCGCATTGCCGAGCAGCTCAAGACCGCTGCCATCACAAACTACACCATTGAGCTGGACGAATGCGCAGAACGTGATGACGGGAGTATCATCACCGATCATGCTGTGCGTGACGCGCTAAAGCGCAAAGGGTTTGCAAATCCTCAGCTCGAATGGATGCAATGCACGGTTGCAAACGTGAAAACCGTGCTCGCAGAGCTTCGCACCGGGCAGATTTTCAGCGGCACGCACCACGAGGATTTCCCTCCGCGTGACGAACAGGCGCGTGCCGTTCAGCAGACCTACGACTATTATCAATCCCGCTGGCAGGAAGACGATAAGGCTGTTCCGCGCTTTCTGTGGAACGCTAAAATGCGCTTCGGGAAGACCTTCACCAGCTACCAACTTGCAAAGAAGCTGGATGCAAAGCGGGTCTTGGTCCTGACCTTCAAGCCCGCTGTTGAAGATGCGTGGCAGACCGACCTTGAAAGCCACGTCGATTTTGACGGCTGGCGCTACCTGTCGCGGAACGCTGGGGGCGACCCACGCGACGTTTCCGCCGATACGCCGCTGGTGTATTTCGGTTCATTCCAAGACCTTTTAGGCCGCGACAAGGCTGGCAATATCAAGCCGCGCAATGAGTGGATTCACACGATCAACTGGGATTTGGTTGTGTTTGACGAATACCATTTCGGCGCATGGCGCGACACGGCGAAGGAGCTTTTTGAGGGGGAAGATGCGGCAGTCGCCAAAAAGGAAGAAAGCCTCGAATATGCTTCCGATCTTGAGGATGTGAACGAGGATTTGGGGGTTCTTTCGGAGAACGAAACCGAGTTTCTCCCGATCACGACGCAAGCCTATCTTTACCTCTCAGGCACACCTTTCAAGGCTCTCGCCACGGGCGAGTTCATTGAAGAGCAGATTTTCAACTGGACTTACACTGACGAGCAGAAGGCGAAGGCCGACTTCGCATCAAAACACCCGAACAAGCGCAACCCCTATGGTGCGCTACCACAAATGCGCCTGCTTACTTACCAGATGCCTGATGAGCTTCTGGCAATCGCCAGCGCGGGGGAATTTGATGAGTTCGATCTCAACGCGTTTTTTGCGGCGACTGGCACCGAAGATATGGCAGAGTTCAAGCACAAGACTGATGTGCAAAAATGGCTCGACATTATCCGAGGCGGATATGCACCGCAGGCCGTTGAAAGCCTTAAAACCGGCACGCGCCCGCCGTTCCCTTATTCCGATGTGCGGTTACTACCCTATCTCCAACACTCGTTTTGGTTCTTGCCGAATGTCGCGGCCTGCCACGCGATGGCGAACCTGCTTGCTGAAAAGCACAATGTTTTTTGGCATGACTACAAGTTAATTGTCTCGGCTGGTGCCACGGCAGGTATCGGTTTGGATGCCTTGCCGCCCGTTCGCAAGGCGGTTGGCAGCGGGTTTGATACAAAGTCCATCACCCTGTCTTGCGGCAAACTGACCACGGGCGTCACGGTGGCGCAGTGGTCGTCTATTCTGATGCTACGCAACCTGAAATCCCCCGAAACATACTTTCAGGCGGCGTTCCGGGTGCAATCGCCGTGGTCGATTAAAAATCCGAACGGCGACAATCCCAATGAGGAAGAAATCCTCAAGCCCGTGTGTTTCGTATTCGATTTTGCACCGACGCGGGCGCTCCGCCAGTTGTCGGAATATGGGATTGGCCTCTCACCCGGAGAACCGAACCCTGAAAATGCGGTGAGCGAGCTAGTCTCGTTCCTCCCCGTTCTCGCTTACGACGGCGCGAACATGACGCAGATCGACGCTGGCGGCATTCTCGACATTGCGATGGCGGGAACGTCCGCGACGCTCCTCGCCCGCAAATGGGAGTCCGCATTGCTCGTCAATGTAGACAACGACACGTTGCGTCGCGTCCTTGATAATGAGGAAGCAATGGCGGCAGTCGAGCGCATTGAGGGATGGCGTTCTCTCGGTGACAACGTAATTGAAACGATCATCAACAAGAGTGAGACGGTCAAAGACCTTAAAAACAAGGCCAAGGAGAAAGGCGGGGAGCTGACTGCAAAGGAAAAGAAGGAGCTAACTGAGGAGGAGAAGGAATACAAATCCAAGCGGAAGCTCGTTCAGGAAAAGCTGATAAAGTTTGCCACCCGCATCCCCGCCTTCATGTATCTGACCGATTTCCGCGAGAATACCTTGCAGGACGTGATCACGAAATTGGAGCCGGACCTTTTCCATACCGTGACGGGTCTGACCGTAGCTGACTTCCACCTTCTCGTGCGGCTCAAGGTTTTCAACACGGAGCGGATGAACGAGGCGGTATTTGCTTTCCGCCGCTACGAGGACGCATCGCTTCGATATACCGGCATAGAAAGCCATGATGGCCTAACCCATTACGGCCTCTACGATACAGTTGTGGCGAAGGAATAAAAATTTAAAAGCGAAAGCCTAAAAGACTGCCTGAAGGGTCGGTATCTGTCAGAACAAGGCGCACAAGGGCGTTATGATCAAAGCCCTGCGTGAAATCAGCGGTCGGAAGCATGTCCGTATTCAGCGTCAGAATGTATTGAAAACCGTGCTTTTGAGCCATTTGCTCGGCAAGCTCGATCGCGTGTGCGCGCTGGCGAGGGTCAACCCCGTCGAACATGGTGCTATCGTGGATCAGAAAGTCGATACCTAGCCCGCGTATCCGCGCAAAGCAAATCGCCATGAGGTCATAACAGAAGATTTTCATCTTGCTGATGCCCTCGCTCTGATTGCCATCGATCTCTACATCAAACCGATAGCCAGTTTCATCTATATCAATGACAAGGCGGCCCGGCGATTTATAGAGATGCTCGGAAAAATCGGAAAAAAGAGTGAGTGCCTGCGTCCATATCTCTCTGCGATCTTCGTAATCTAGCTCCGTTGACCGCTTTAACTCGACAGTTTCGACCTTTATCTGATCCACCTTCGTGGTCATTTGCCGAACTTGGTTGATCCGGGTTGTCAGGCTGTCCACGCGCAGGCGCGTTGCCGCATGAAGGTCTTGCAGGCGGGTAAATTCCTCGAGCGCGCCATGTCCTTGCAGGGTCATCAAGAGTCCCGCGCGGCGATTGGTAAGGTCCTCGATCCGCCCTTCGTTTTTCGCGGTTATGGCAGTCAGTTCTGCGATCTCTTTTGCGATGAACTGCTGTCGGTTTTTGATGATGGCCTGGTTGAACTCGCGCGCTTCGTCGAGGGTCCGCTTAACAGCGTTCGGGAGCGCCACACCGGCTTCTTGATATAGAGCTTCCAGCTTGTCGCCAGCGGGCGCGGCCTCTTCCGCAGTCAGCGCACGATAGCGGTCGGCACGGCGCTGGTCGGTGATGTTGGCATTGACGAGCTGGTGGATTTCCTCGGTGAGCTTGTTCGCCTCGCGTTCGATCTCTCTGTATTGTGGAAGAACCTGAAAGGTTTTGAGAGCTTCGGCCTCTTTTACGAGTTGGCCTTCCAACCGCACGCGCTGCGCTTCCAGCTCGCCGAGCGAGCTAAGCTCCCCATCAATCGCGCCGGTCTTGATTGCTTTTTTCAGCGCATCTAGGGCGTTCTTCTGATCTTTGAGCTGCTGCCAACGCGCTGCTTTTTCCCAGTTCAGTCCCAGTAAGAAAGCATTGTGGACCTGTATGTCCCAAACTTTCTGATTGCCGAAATGGGTGAACGGCGAGTCATATGCGCCGTGCACGTTCCGGGTGAAATACGACAAAAGCGAGCGAGCGGATGGATGATAATTCTCGCTGTTGGCTGCGCTGGGTAAGCCAAAAAGCGCCCAGGCGAGTACGGATCTCCATTTTTTGAGATCAAGAACAGGTACGTCGTCCTTGTTCTTTTCCGGCACGATGAGCCAGCCGGTAGTGTCCCCGGTGATCTCGAAGGTGCCGGGAACGGCGGTCGAGCGCGTGACCGAAACCTCTTTTCCCTTGAGGGTAAGGTCCAGCGTGAACGACCATTCTGCGAGGGATTCGACGCGAAGGCCCTTGTCGGGGCTGGTGTTTGATCCGAGGCAGAAATCAATGATCTCAAGGAGGGTCGATTTCCCGAGACCGTTCGTGGTGTCCTTATCGCCTGCGGCTTTCGAGCGATCTGCAAGGATCAGGTTGACCCCTGCCTCGAAGGTAACGGTGCGGAAGCCACGCTTATTGGCTCTAACGGCGCGGATCATGGGTTCGCTCGCACGAGAAGGCCGTCACGAAGGTCGATTGCGCCAATCAGAAACAAGAGATTGGATGCCAATGCGAAGCGCTCGAACGTGCCGACATTGGGCTCGTTCCGCACGCGATCCCATAGGTTGGAAACGGTCGTTGGCTGACCGAGAAAGCGCAAGAGTGTAGCGCCCACGCCGATCAGCGCATTGTCTTCGGGAATATGTTTGGTCGGCAATATCATTTTTCGAACACGTCGCAAATTTCGAACAGATAAACCAGCACAGCGAGTCCCGCCGTGCGGTCGCCCTGCTTCTTGAGGCCCCGGACAGCGAATGCGCACATCAGCTCAAACAGCTCATCGCCCTTATGACCCTTGTGTTTGAGGGCATAATACTCAGCGAGAAAACCCGATTTCAGCTTGTCTGGAAAATCGGAATCAAGCTGTGTCTCCGCTTCGACATAACCCGCCACTGTCGCTTGCGAAACAAGACCGGCAGCTATGATGTGCCTAGAAGCATTCGTTAGATCGTTTTTCCTAATCTTTTCATCGGGCGGAACAACCTCGAATGACGTAGCCCCACCAGATGGCGGCTGTGTGGCTACCCAAGCGACGGCAGATGCCAACTCGGGGAACGCAACATCCGCAAACGCTTCGATCATCGTTTCGCGGACTTTAGTTTCGTGCTCGGTCTTGATCTTGACCAATCTCTCCACCGGCCAATCCGCTTCCACTTTGTCAATGATGGTGTGATCGTGGGTGCAAAAGTAGATCAGATTGGCGATTCCGTTCCGATCCACGTCGGACATTGACGCGTCGTAACGTGGAGCGATGGATTTCTCGCCTTTGATATGGGCAGCCTCAGCCACATAGGTATCGGTCCCGACCGTTGCGTCGTAAGTCAGATGCTTCCCACAGCCGGGCATTGCGCATATGCCGCCGCTGCGCATGGCAAGTAAAATTTTAGTCGCCGAACTTACACTCACACTCACGTCTTGGCTGGCCAGCCCCTCCCATTAGGTTTTGCGGACAACCGGACGCATCGAACCGAACTCTTACCCAAGTCTCGGGTATAACTCGTCAAATGAATGCACGAGTTGCTTGCCCCTCAGTCGATGCGCCGCGCTTATCACGCGATTCATGGATCATATCAGGACAACAGGGCGGGCGGTAGGCCCTTTGGAGAGGCTTGACTCCAAGCGGCAGGCACGCCCCTTTGATCGTCTCGATGGGCGAAACCATTGTGCGGGTCCAAGGGCGGCATACGCCTTGGTCTCGATGAAATCGTCATGGGGTCAAGGGGAGCAGGAACGCTCCCCTGCCGCGCTGGAAGCAGCTGGGTTCAAAGGGGTCAGGCACGCCCCTTGTCGATGGGGTTTGGGGAGCGCCGAAGGCTCCCCATCGGTGCGGGATAGGCTCGATGCCGATTTCCGCGCCACGGCGAGAGGGATGCAACGGGAGAGTGCTGCGAAGCTCAGCGTCTCCCTTGCCAAGATATGCGACAGGGGCACTTCCGTGACACGTCGCACATCTTGCGGTCAGCGTAAGCGACGTTTTTTTAGATACCTGAGCCTGTATCATATAGATATAGAGTGACGGGAACTGGCGCTCCCATGGCCCACAAAATGGCATCGTTGAGCGAAATGCCACTTTTCTCGTCATAGACCAGTTCATCGTCTCCGGGAGGCTGCGTATCAGAATCAGCGACGTTGTTATCGTGCCAAGTAGCTTCGATAACGGCGTTGATTTTCTTCCATCGGAATGGTCGGGTTCTGCTGTCGATAATATTATATATCATTCTCGATATTACCCCTGATGTTTGTCGTTCACAATATTGGCGTCGAGACTGAGGCTCAGGCTCTTCCGCTGAATTAGCTCTATCCCCCCGCCGTTGAAACTGGCGTCGCTAGTCAGGCTCCATCCGCAATTTCACGAGATGGAGATTTACCATGAACCAGCCCGAACTTCCCAGCCTTCCCCCGATGCCGTCTGCTACGCCTTCACAGCAGGCGGAGATGCCACAGCCGCTTTCCGGCAATGCGCGTTCTCAGTCCAATACCGTAGCCCCGATGGGAGGGAAGCGGTTGCGGCAAATGCTGACGGTGTTCGCCACCGGCAGCATCGGTCTGGTGGCACTTCTGGGCGTAGGTCAGCTTGTGCTGCGCCCCGGTCTGCGCCCGACCGATCTCATCGCAATATTCGAGGCGCAGACGGAGATTTCCATCTTCAACCAGCGGCTCGGTGTCGAACCCGGCAAGGTCGAGTTCACCGAGGACCAGTACCGCGCGAAGATCGCGGAAGCAGAACGTGCCGGACAGGCCAAAGCCGAGGTCGCATTCCAGAAGGAGCTTGCCGTGGTGCAGGCCGACAAGGAGCGTGTGGTTGGCGCATATCAGACGCTTTATCAGCGCACCAATATCATTGCGCAGGCCGCCGTGCAGATGGAGAGCATCGCGCTACAATTTCGTCAACGTCTGATCGAGCAGACGAACGGCGGTCGGGTCATAACCATCACCGTTTACGATGCGGCCTGCGGCTTCGGTTTTCCGGACGCGTGCGAGAAGGCACGGCAAATCCGCGAGGGAATGATTGCAGAATCGTCCGCACTGACGGAGGGCAATGTCGCCCGTAAGGTCAACAGCTTGATGGCGGACATTCCCGATCCGGCATCATTTGTGGTGCAGGAAGATCGCCGCCGTCACGGCGCACCGCATATCGAGCGGTAACAAGACGTATTCCCCCGATCCTGACCCGCCGCGTCTTTATGATGCGGCGGGTCTTTCCTTGTCTGGAATCTGCCTATGTCCCTGTTCGATGATTTTCCGCGTGGTCGTCCGAACTATCCTTCGCGCCATGACCAGCTCGGCACCGCAAGCTGGCGCACCGATCTCCCCGTATGGCGCGAGGGCGCGATATGGCTCGGCCATGACGATGGCGGACGCGATATCGGCTATGCCGATGACAGGCATATTGTCACGATAGCAGGAAGCCGGGCCGGGAAAGGCAGGTCGGTTCTTATACCCAATGCCCTGCGCTGGCCGGGCAGCGCCTTCTTCCTCGATCCCAAGGGCGAGAATGCGACACTCACCGCAACCAAACGCGCAGAGCGTAGGGGGCATATCGTTGCCGTGCTTGACCCCAAGCGAGTTGCGAATGTTCCTGATGAATGTCGCGTCTCGTTCAACCCGCTCACCCTCATTGACGGCGATGATGACGATGCGCTCGATTATGCTGCCGCCATCGGTGATGCTCTGATGATTTCCGGTAGCGACAAGGATGTCCACTGGACCGAAAGCGCACGGGGCATCATCGAAGCCCTGATCCTTCATGTCGCCACAACAGAAATCGGCACGGCACGCTCCCTTGTCAGAGTGCGCCAGCTCCTCACTATCGGCGATCCTGATTATGCCGATATGCTGAATGCGGAAGAAGCGACGAAAGGCGACAAAGCCAGAAAGTTCAGTCCGTTCGATGCGCTGTGGCGGTCGATGTCGTCCAGCATCGCAAGGAACGATGCCGTGCGCGATGTAATCCGGGGTGCGGCTCACTCGATCCTCGACATGGGCGAGAATGAGCGCGGCAGCGTTTTGTCCACCGCGCGGCGCAATACAGCTTTCCTGTCATCATCATGGATGCGGCGCTGCCTCGAAGGTGACGGCGATAACGTGCTTGACATCGATCTCCTCAAAACCGCGCCAAAGGGTATGTCGCTTTATGTCTGCCTGCCTGCGCGGTTCCTGCCGACCCATGCGCGGCTGCTTCGTCTGATGCTTGGATTGTCTCTGTATAAAATGGAGGAGCAGGGATTGGAAAAGCCCGCCTGTGGGCATCCGGTGTTGTTCTTCCTCGATGAGTTCGCGGCATTGGGCCGCATGGAGAGTATCGAGAAGGCTGCGGGCCTGATGGCGGGGTTCGGCGTGAAGCTCTGGGCCGTGCTTCAGGATTTGGGCCAGTTGCAGCAGCACTTCCGCTTTTCATGGCAGACGTTCCTCGCCAACGCTGGTATTCTGCAATTCTTCGCCAATTCGGACATGACGACGCTGGAATGGATTTCCAAGCGGCTGGGGCAGATTGAGCTTATCCGCGAGACGAAGGGGCAATCATCCTCGTCATCGACGCAGGTAAGCAAGAGCCAGGGCAAAACGGAAACTTCCGGCTGGTCGCGCTCGACAGGCAAGAGCGAAGGCTATTCCGAAATGCCGGACCTGTCGCAGATCGCCGCGAGGGACGCAGGGAGCGGCCTGATTCCGTACATGGCACGCTCGAACGCCAGCGGCACGGGGCAGAATGTTTCGGCATCAATTCAGGATGGGCAATCCGGCGGCGAGAGCATCCAGCGTGGCGATAGCGCATCATCCGGCAACAGTGAAAGCCAGACGAAAACAGAATCCATCCACCGCACGCCGCTGCTGAACCCCGATGAAATCGCGCGTCTGCTGGACAGATCAACCTCCCGTCAACTCGTCTTCCTCGACAATCAGGCTGCAATCCTCAAGCGAGTGAATTGGGATGAGATGGATTAAAATGGTCGGCGCCTACGGAAGCGATTAGGCGCGATCTCTTGGGGCTGATTCATTCCAATCATGAGTGCTTTTCCTTGGCAATACGATTGTAATTTTACGGGATGATTTTCAGCCAGCCATAGCAGAGACCCGCGAATAAATTGTATGCTAGACCTATTTACAGATAGTTCCGACTGATTTGATTTTTTCTTTAGCCAACGGTTTGGCTTGCCCCATAGAGAATTCTGCGAGCGAACTTTCAGCCCGCCAAATCCGCCCCTGCGCAAACTTGAATCAATTTCTTTAACAAGATCGTCACGACTCATTCCTGAATCTCGTGCTATGGCGTTGACTACATTTAGCAAATCTCGAACATAAGCCTTATTACCAATAATAACATCCGAATCTCTGGAAATTTTTAAATCTCTATTGTTCTTTTCGTTAGATTTTAATTTAGATATTTCGTTGCTTATTTTTACTTTTTTTGCAAATTGCCTAGCGCCATTTCTCTCCAACTGTTCCAGCTTTCGCTCTCTGGCTCGCTCCCCCGGATTACCGACATATGCCCGATAATCGGCAATCAGAGTATCTGCTAATCCACACTCTTTATAAAAAGCAGCCGCTTCATTTGAATGATATACAGACAACCAAGCCAAAAAAGGAGCTATTGGCCATTTTGTGTCTTTGTGCTGCAAATCTCTGATGATCTCTGAAAGCAGCTCATTCCCTTTTTTGTATGGGTCACGATCATGATTGATGTAAAAGTCATCAATGAATGGTTCAATTTCAGAGAAAGCCCTTTCTCTTTTCCGCCCACGGCCCGCTAGGGCTCGCATCTTGTCGGCGAGAAGTTTGCGCCTGCTTTCGTCTTCAAACACGAAATTCGCGTCATCCAAAAAATGGTCGTTTTCGTCATAGTCCAAATCGGCCATGCTCCGCGCATAGTCACAAATGGTCCGCTGTGGAAGAGGTTGCTATTCAAGCGCCGCCAAGGGTCAGCGGCCGTTGACGTGTCGCCGGTTGTCCTAACTCAAAGAATTGCGCCATGACAATTTTCCCTGTATCATGATCTCTCGTTATAATGGCGGGACCTGTGTATCTATGACGCTTGCCGTCTTTGAAATATTCCTCTTGTATAGGACGATTAGTAATAGGATGGAAAATAGTTACCGCTGGCCCATGTTGGCGATGGATTATCCCATTTAGCCGCCAAGTTTCTCTGACATAGCTTCCTCTTCCATATTTATCTTCAAACCGTAGATTTGGATCGGCTTCCACCGTTACGACATACTCATTTATCATGTGTGCTCTTATGTTTTGTTTATTTGGCAATGAGATGTTGTATCATAACTATTTTTGATTATGCAAACTTTTTGCAGCCTCACAGGACTCACAGTCCGCCTCCACCAAACCTCACAGAAATAATTGATACTTCGAAAAGGCTGGCCCCGGAGGAGACCAGTCGGTCAATGGGCCTAATCTGACCGTTCTGCTGCGTAGCTTTCCTTCATCGCAAAGGTTAATGCGATGGACGATATTATACTGTTGCCTGCGTCGGTGTTGCTTTCTCCGGCGTTCAAGCAGGCTCTTGCCAAGCGTTTCGTTGAGGATTGCATGACCCGGATGGGCGGGTTCATTTTTCAGGACAGTCGCATTCAGAATTTCAAGGATGATGGTGGAAGGATACTGAATGAAAAGCGAGTGGCGATCTACATTCATGACGATGTCGTCGAGGAGGCCTATGGCTATGAACTGAGCTTCTCATGGACGACAGACATCCGGGTCTTTGCTGATCGGATGCCGGAACGTAATAGTCCTGGGTCGCACTTGCTGCGTTTGCAGCTCTGGGACGCCGCCTACAAGATTGATGACAGGCCCATCATTGTTGGGTGACCGCGATTAAAGTTAGTCAAGTGAGCCGCCGGAGAATTCCGGCGGCTCATTATATCTGCGAACGTTGCTTCATCTATTCTTTGAAATATAGCGCGCCGTTTTGACGACCATCACAGCTTTATGCTGTGCATAGATGCGCCCGAAATTGCGGCGGGCGGCATGGCTGGGTATGCATGCCATTAGCTCCGTAAATGCCCGCCGCAACTCGACGCGCTGCACAGCCCATTCCTCCGGGGCTCCGCGCTTGATGTAGGCGATGAGAGTGCGCTGTATGCGCGGTTGGTGCATGGCCATAATAATACTCCTTTCGGAGCATTCATGCGGTCACCGCTTGGGGCATCAGGGGGGATAGGCCTTTCTATTGATCCATTGGCGTTTCCGCTGCCGATTTCAGCCGCCATACATGGGTATGTTCGATAGCATAAACCGCGCAATTTCGCCATTTTCAGCTCTTATTAACCATAATCTTGGATAATAGGGGCATGACGGGTCCAGAGGACGACATCAACACTACAATCGACTTGCGACGAGACACCAAACCTGACGCCGAGGCGCAAGTCGATCCGAGCGTGCATACGCTCGGCGCCATTTTCGGACATGCTTCTTTTCCACCTGATATGCCGGAAGAAGTGAAGGCTGCGATCCTTGAGCGCGCCGAACAGGAGCGCCTGCTTGCGGGCGATATGATCCTCGCGCCTGCTGTCAATGCAATGTCACCACAGGCGCGATCCGAAAAAGACGAGAAAGAGCGCGAAGAATTTATCGCCGACATAAGGCAGGCAATGGCTCAACAGGAGCTTGAACGCCAGCATGAAGCGGAATGGCTGGCATCCTCTCATACCTACGCAGGGCAGACGCTTTCCGGTGAAGACTGGAAGAAGATGATGCACTGGTTCGCCGACGATGCGAATATCGCGGCGTGGGAAGAGGCGATGATGGCCGAAACAGGCCAGAGCCGCGAGGAAGTGCGGCGCACGGGCGGCAAGATGCAACGCTTCTATGAACTGATGGATAGGCAAGCCAAAGGCACATTGACCAAAGAAGAGCGAGCCGAGTTCGACCGTCTGAACAACGACCGCGAAGTGAAACGCGGGACTGAAGTTCAGGCAGAGATTCAGGGGTTGCGACACTCGCAATCCGCCGAGCTGTCTGGTCGGAATGACGCAACTTGGGATGGCGGGCAGCGTGAGAACGCCACATCCTTTGCATCCACACTCGCTGACGATCCGAGTGTTGGTATTGCTCCGCCAATGTCCGATTCCTATCGCTTAGCCGCTAACGGCGTACCGAAACCGGCCCCACAGCCTTCGGTATCGCCATCTCTCCCGCCAGCCCAGGTCGTGCAGGTCAGTGCCGATAATATGTTCGGCTAATTCGGTGACATTATGAATTGCGC
Organism: Sphingobium sp. DEHP117; assembly: GCF_030867385.1. Classification (GTDB taxonomy): domain Bacteria; phylum Pseudomonadota; class Alphaproteobacteria; order Sphingomonadales; family Sphingomonadaceae; genus Sphingobium. Next base: position 19,321 of record NZ_JAPFBJ010000001.1, read on the forward strand.
GGCAAACTGCGTGTAGTGCACATCTTCCAGACCACCAACGCTTTCGCTTGCACCGACACTGTTTGTGGCGGTGATGTCGGCAATTTTCCGAACGGGTTTGGTCAATATGGTGAGCCAGCGTCCAAGCCGCATAGAGCCATCCGGCTGCGCGATTTCTGATCGCGCCATCAGCATGACGCGCATTCCGCCCGCTGTTGCGCGCTTCACATAGTCGTCATAACTCTCGCACAGACCAGCGTGCGTTGCCTTGCAATTATCATTCGCTGCCTTGGTATCGTTGCCGATCAATGCCCATGCAGGCACTTGCGCTGAATTGATGTCGTTCAATCTCAAACCGGAATAGCGCGCCTTGACGCATACGGTTGTTGATTTCTGGCCCTGTGGCGCATCGCCTTCGAGGCTATAGCCAATGCCGCTGCTGTTCGCGGTAAAGATGTTGACGGGACGATCCTTGCGCGTCGTTACACGGTTGCCGATCACAACCGGAACCTGACCTTCGGCCTTGAGTGCCGCCTGTATTGCGGCGGCTGGGCCGCAGTGCCCCGGCTCAAGTGCGAAAGCTGACAGAGGGAATAAAATCAGCGCAGAAACAGCAAGACCGACAAACCGCAGAACCATGTATTCGTGTCCCGTTAACGGTCGTCATCGGGACTCTCGTCAGCTTCCGTTCATCGTGGTTCGGTGATAGGGTGTTTCTCAACTATCCGGCCTTTTTCGTGCGTCTCGTCGCGTGGATAGGGTTCGGTCCCTTAAACCACCGATTTTGATACAGCCGCCGAAAGTCGCATCGGTGGCGGAATGGAAACCGTGCGTATCGGCTATGCGCGTGTGTCAACCGATGACCAGTCATTGAACCTACAACTCGATGCGCTCCGTCATGCCGGATGCGCGAAAATCTTTACCGACAAGCTCAGTGGAAAGTCACGCAGGCGCGCGGGGCTTGACGATGCGCTTGCCTCACTGAACGCAAACGATCAACTCGTCGTCTGGCGACTGGATCGCTTGGGCCGCAACTTCCGGCATCTGGTCGATATTGCCGATGAGCTGCGCGAGCGCGGCGTCAATCTGATTTCCATCAGCGAAGGCATCGACACATCATCGAACGTGGGTGAAATCATCTTCCGCCTCATGTCCGTGTTCTCGGATTTTGAGCGCAATGTGATTGTAGAACGCACCCGCGCAGGGCTAGCGGCAGCAAAAGCGCGCGGTGTGAAGCTCGGGCGAAAGCCGGGCTTGTCCGCATCGCAAGTGGCGCAAGCACGTCAACTTCTACAATCCGATATGAAGATGAACGCCATCGCGCGGCAACTCGCTGTCGGCAGATCGACGCTTTACCGCTACCTCCACCGTGAGACGTAACCACATGAATTTGCACAACCATCACGTGTAATGCTAGACTTAAGATAGTGGGCCGTGCCGTACGCGGCAGGCAAAAAATAAAATGAACGGGATGCAGCGGGGCGTGCTCAATCCCCCCGTGGATCGATGACGATCCGGTTAGGTCAAAATCCTATCGCGCAATTTCGTGCACCGCTTGAGGCGGTGGGGATGGATTTTGATGACAGGCTTGCCACCTGACTTGGTAGAAAAATATCGTGCGGCTGTGCCGCATATCCAGCTCTCGGAAGAAACCCTCGCGGTTATCTGCAAGATCATGCGGGCGGGCGTCGCCATCGCCTGGGGGCTGGATTCTACCCAGCTTGCCCTGAAACAGCAGTTTTCAAATGCTTCCCTTTCGGATTCTGATTGTGCTAGTCTCGGTTTTCACGAAAAAATCGAGACTGTTGACCCCGTTGACGGGGGCGCGAAGAATAAGATTGGACCCAAGGATTATGCGCCATGACCCGCCATACGCACACAAAAGCCGTCATCTATTGCCGAGTATCTGACCCCAAGCAAAAAGTCCGTGGTGACGGGCTTGGCAGTCAGGAAACTCGCTGCCGTGAATATGCGAAATACCGCCAGCTTGATGTCGTTACGGTCATAAAGGAAGACTATACCGGAGCTACTTCGCAGCGGCCCGGCTTCAAGTCCCTGCTTGCTTTCCTGCGCAAAAATCGCTCGGACCCGCATATCGTCATCATCGACGATCTGTCTCGGCTTGCCCGTGATGTTGTAGCCTTCCGCAAGTGCCGTAGCGAAATTTCCGCTGCAAGCGGAATTTTAGAATCTCCATCCATTGTGTTCGGCGAGAACTCGGACAGCTATTTCGTCGAGAATGTTCTGGCGAGTGCGGCCCAGCATCAACGCGAGAAGAACGCCGAGCAGACCAAGAACCGTATGCACGCTCGCGCCCAGAACGGATTTTGGATATATGGCGAGCCTAAGGGCTATCGCTACGACAAGGCTCCTGCTGGCGGCAAGATGATGTATCGCCATGAGCCGGTCGCCACTATCGTTGCAGAGGCTCTTGAAGGGTTCGCCAGCGGTCGCTTTGAATCGCAGGCGGAAGTGAAACGCTTTCTCGAAGCGCAACCCCTGTTCCCCAAAAACAAGAAAGGGCAGCTCACTATCGAACGGATCAGGATCATGCTGACCCAGCCACTCTATGCGGGCTATCTTGAAGTTCCAAAATGGGGTATCTCCTTGCGGAAAGCTCAGCATGAACCACTTATCAGTTTCGAGACATACACGCGCATTCAGGAGCGCCTGTACGGAAAGCCTCGTGCGCCCACGCGCGTCGATATAAACGAAGCCTTTGCGCTGCGTGGTTTCCTGTGCTGTTCGGACTGCTCCCATCCCTATACCGCGAATTACTCGCGCGGATCGAAGGGGAAACTCTATCCCTATTATCTGTGCAGGCAGCCAGGCTGTCCGAGCAATTCCAAGTCGATTGCCCGCGATAAGGTAGAAACGGCTTTTGAGGAGTTGCTGAAATCTCTCGCCCCCGCGCAGGAACTGTTCGATATTGCAGCCTTCGTTTTCCGTGAAATGTGGGACGAGCAGGCCAGCAACGCCAAGGCGCGCAAGAAAGAGATGGCAAAGGAAATCGCCGAGATCGAGCGCAAGATCAGTCAGGTTGTCGATCGCATCGTCGATGCCGAAAACAAGACTGTCATGAAGGCGCTGGAACAGCGGCTTGATGAACTCGAACGGCGCAAGCTCCTGCTGGGGGAAAATGTCGCAAAATGCGGCACGCCCATTCGAGGCTATGACGAGAGTTTTCGAACCTCAATGGAATTTCTCGCAAGCCCTTGGATTCTCTGGAATTCTGATCGTCTGGAAGACAAGCGCGCAGCGGTCAGATTAGCGTTCAACGACAATCTGAAATATGACCGCAATGAAGGCTTTCGAACCCCTGAAATATCCATGCCATTCAAGGCATTACAGGGCATTTCGGAGGAGAAAGAACTAATGGCGCGCCCGGCAGGATTCGAACCTGCGACCACCCGCTTAGAAGGCGGGTGCTCTATCCAGCTGAGCTACGGGCGCGGATGAGACAGGCGCATAGCGTGGTTTGACGGCGGCGCAAAGGGCGATATGCAGATGCCATGAGCGAGACATCCCTTCCCCACGTCGCGGCGAACAGCCTGCACGGCAGGCCGCTGCGCTATTATGATTTCGCCCTGGCGGCGTTCGTCACGATATTGCTGTTGTCCAACCTCATCGGCGCGGCAAAGCTGAGCGTGGTGGATGGGTTCGTCTTCGGCTCGGGCATATTGTTCTTCCCGATCGGCTATGTGTTGGGCGACGTGCTGACCGAAGTCTATGGCTATGCGCGGGCGCGGCGGTGCGTGTGGGTGGGCTTCTGCGCCATGCTGTTCATGGCGGTGATGAGCGCGATCGTGGTGGCGATGCCGCCCTTTGCGGGCTGGAGCTGCGCGGCGAGCGACAATGAGTTGTTTGCCGATGTGTTCAAGGCCAGCGATGCAGGCACCATCTGTCAGGCGACCTATGACTCGGTGTTCGGCAGCACATGGCGCATTGTCGCGGCGTCCATCATCGCCTTCTGGGCCGGGGAGTTCGTCAACAGCTATGTGCTCGCAAAGATGAAGGTGTGGACCAAGGGCAAGCATCTCTGGACGCGTACCATCGGCTCGACGATCTTCGGGCAGGGGGTGGACAGCCTGATATTCTATCCGCTCGCCTTTCTCGGCGTGTGGCCAGCGGAGCAGGTGGGCGCGGTGCTCGTCACCAACTGGGCGCTGAAAGTGGGCTGGGAAGTGGTGCTCACGCCCGTCACCTATGCGGTGGTGGGCTTCATCAAGCGCCGCGAGGGGCTGGATATCTATGATGAAGGGACGGACTTCACGCCGTTCAAAGCGGGGGTATAGGCCGGACGATCAGGCGCTCGCCATCATCCCCTCGACCAGCCCGGCGAACAGACGCGCGCCGTCTGTATTGCCGTGCGCGCTCTCGCAGGCGCGCTCCGGGTGGGGCATCATCCCCAGCACATTGCCGCCTTCGTTGAGGATGCCCGCGATATTGCGCGCGGAACCATTGACGCTCTCCGCATAGCGGAAGGCGACGCGACCTTCGCCCTCGAGCCTGTCCAGCGTGGCGGCGTCGGCGAAATAATTGCCGTCATGATGCGCGACCGGAATACTGATCTGCTCGCCCGCCTGATAGCGCGATGTGAAGGCGCTCTGGCTGTTGTCGACCGTGAGCGCGACATCGCGGCAGACGAAATGAATGCCCGCGTTGCGCATCAGCGCGCCCGGCAGCAGACCCGATTCGGTCAGAACCTGGAAGCCGTTGCACACGCCCAGCACCATCACGCCCCTGTCCGCCGCCGCCTTTACCGCCGCCATGACCGGCGAGCGCGAGGCCATCGCGCCGGAGCGCAGATAGTCGCCATAGGAAAAGCCCCCCGGCACGGCGATCAGGTCCACGCCCGCCGGGATTTCCGTTTCGCGGTGCCAGAGCATGACCGGCTTGACGCCACTGGCCTGTTCGATGGCAACGGCCATGTCGCGGTCGCAGTTGGAACCGGGAAAGACGATGACGGCGCTTTTCATGGGCTTACCCCAGCTTTTCGATGCGGTAGTTCTCGATAACGGTGTTGGCGAGCAGCTTGGCGCACATTGCATCGATATCGGCGTCAGACGTGCCATCCGCCAGATCCAGCTCGATCATTTTCCCTGCGCGCACATCGTTGACGCCGCCAAAGCCCAGCCCTTCGAGCGCGTGGTGGATCGCCTTGCCCTGCGGATCGAGCACGCCGTTCTTGAGGGTGACGAAAACGCGGGCTTTCATGGGGCAAGACTCCGTAGCTGTGGCGCGATGATATGCGACAAGCCCCTATGCCCGCGCGCGCGGAAGGGCAAGCCCGCAACGCCCAAAAATCAGCTGCCCTTCTTCTTCCGGTGCTTGTCGAGATCGAGCACTGTCGTCACCTCAGCGCCTTCTTCCATTAGCAGGCCGAGGCGGCGCGCGACTTCCTGATAGGCCTCCACCTCGCCGCCGAGGTCGCGGCGGAAGCGATCTTTGTCCAGCTTCTCGCCGGTCACCATGTCCCACAGGCGGCAGCCGTCCGGGCTGATTTCGTCGGCAAGGATGATGCGGCTATAGTCGCCATCCCACAGGCGGCCGAACTCGAGCTTGAAATCGACGAGGCGGATGCCGATGCCGGCGAACAGGCCGCTCATGAAATCGTTCACGCGGATCGCCATGTCGGCAATGTCGTGCATCTCTTCCTGGCTCGCCCAGCCGAAGCAGGCGATATGCTCCTCAGTGATCATCGGATCGCCGAGCGCGTCATCCTTGTAATAATATTCGATAAGTGTGCGCGGAAGCTGGGTGCCTTCCTCGATCCCAAGGCGCTGAGAGAGCGAGCCGGCCGCGACATTACGCACCACCACCTCGATCGGCACGATCTCCACCTGCCGCACCAGCTGTTCGCGCATGTTCAGGCGGCGGATGAAGTGCGTAGGCACGCCGATGTTGGAGAGCAAAGTGAAAACATGCTCCGAAATGCGGTTGTTGAGCACGCCCTTGCCATTGATCGTGCCCTTTTTCTGGGCGTTGAAGGCGGTGGCGTCATCCTTGAAATACTGGATGATCGTGCCCGGCTCCGGGCCTTCGTACAGGATTTTGGCCTTGCCTTCGTAGATCTGGCGGCGACGAACCATCTTTGGGGTGCCTACTCGTATTAAGTGATTTCGAGGCAGATGTCTCATCTGTCGACTCGGAAATCACGGAAAAACTAACCAATGAATGCGCCCCGGAAACGCGAATCGTGGGTAAGATCGGCGGCTCCGGGGCTGGTGCATCGGCCCATAGCGCAAAGGGGGGCGGGGTGCAAATATTGCCCGCCCCCCTCGCCAAGGCGCTCAGGCATTGCTAATCCCGCACGCCATGACCACAGATTTCCGCGATCCGTTCGACAGCATCGTCAACCACCCGTTCGATGAAGCCCTCTCCCAGCGGTATCTTGTCTATGCGCTCTCGACGATCACGGCGCGATCGCTGCCTGACCTGCGCGACGGGCTGAAGCCGGTGCACCGCCGCCTGCTGTGGGCGATGCGGCTGTTGCGGATGGAACCTGCGGGCGCCGCGCCCGATGTGCTGATCGCCAATCCTGCCCGCAACACCACGCCCTACAAGAAATGCGCGCGCGTGGTGGGCGATGTGATCGGCAAATATCACCCGCATGGCGATGCATCCGTTTACGATGCGATGGTGCGGTTGGCGCAGGATTTCTCGCTCCGCACGCCGCTCGTCGATGGACAGGGGAATTTCGGCAATATCGATGGCGATAACGCGGCGGCAATGCGCTATACTGAGGCGCGGCTGACGCAGGCTGCGGCCGATCTGATGGCCGGGCTCGATGAGGGCACGGTCGAGTTCCGCCCGACCTACAATGGCGAGGAGGAAGAGCCGGAGGTGTTCCCCGGCCTGTTTCCCAACCTGCTCGCAAACGGCGCGAGCGGCATCGCGGTCGGTATGGCGACGAGCATTCCACCACATAACGTGACCGAGATTATCGACGCCGCCAGCCTGCTCATCGACGAGCCTCAGGCCGAGCATGCGCGGCTGATGGAGATCGTGCGAGGGCCGGACATGCCGACCGGCGGCGTGCTGGTGGACAGTGCGGCCGTCATCTCGGAAGCATATGCCACCGGGCGCGGCAGCATGCGGGTACGTGCGAAATGGCATCAGGAGGACGAGGGGCGCGGCCAGTGGGCCGCCGTGATCACCGAGATCCCCTATCAGGTGCAGAAATCGAAGCTGATTGAGCAGATCGCCGCACTGATCACTGACAAGAAGCTGCCCATTCTCGCCGACGTAAGGGACGAGAGCGACGAGGCGATCCGCATCGTGCTGGAGCCGCGTGCCCGGACGGTCGAGGTCGATGTGTTGATGGACAGCCTGTTCCGCCTCACCGATCTTGAAACGCGCTTTCCGCTCAATATGAACGTGCTCGACTCCAGCCGCACCCCGCGCGTGCTCGGCCTGCGCGATGTGCTGACCCAGTGGCTGGCGCATCAGATCGACGTGCTCGTGCGCCGGGCAAAGCATCGGCTGGACAAGATCGCCGCCCGGGTCGAGCTGCTGGACGGCTATATCATCGCCTACCTCAACCTCGACCGCGTGATCGAAATCATCCGCACCGAGGATGAACCGAAAGAGGTGATGATGGCCGAGTTCAGCCTCACCGATCGACAGGCCGAAGCGATCCTCAACATGCGGCTGCGTAGCTTGCGCAAGCTGGAGGAGATGGAGCTGCGGCGCGAGCATACGGAGCTGCTTAAGGAGCGGGAGGAGCTGGAAAAGCTGGTCGAAAGCCCTGCGCGCCAGCGCACCCGCCTGAAGTGCGACCTCGCCGAGCTGCGCAAGCGCTATGGGCCAGAGACGCCTTTGGGCCGCCGCAGGACGCAGGTGGAGGAGGCCGCTCCCGCGCGCGAAATCCCGCTGGAAGCCATGATCGAGCGCGAACCGATCACCGTCATTCTTTCACAGCGCGGCTGGATAAGGGCGATGAAGGGGCATGTCGATCTTGCCTCGGCAGAAACCGCTAAGTTCAAGGAAGGCGATGGCCCGGCGTTCGCTTTCCACGCGCAGACGACCGACAAGCTGCTGCTCGCCTGTGCCAATGGGCGGTTCTACACATTGGGGGCGGACAAGCTGCCCGGCGGGCGCGGCTTTGGCGAGCCGGTGCGGCTGATGGTCGACCTCGATGGCGATACGGAGATTGTCGCGCTGCTGCCCGCAAAGGCGGGGGCAAAGATGCTGCTAGCGGCGTCAGACGGGCGCGGATTCGTGGCGGTGATGGACGAGCTGATCGCCGAAACCCGCAAGGGCAAGCAGGTGGTGAACCTGAAAACCGGCGCGCGGGTCGCGGTGGTTCACGTTATCCCGCCAGAGGCCGACACCGTTGCCGTGATCGGTGAGAACCGCAAGCTACTGGTGTTCCCCTTGTCCGAATTGCCGGAAATGACGCGGGGGCAGGGGGTCCAGCTCCAGCGCTATCGCGATGGCGGCCTGTCGGATGCGGTTGCTTTCCGGCTGGCTGATGGCCTCAGCTGGCAGATGGGGGGCGACACGGGGCGTACCCGCACCGAGACGGACCTCGCGATGTGGCGCGTGGCGCGCGGGGCCGCCGGGCGGATGCCGCCAACAGGCTTTCCGAGAAATAATCGTTTCAGCTGAGATAGTAATGCAAGAATATTGCGCATGGTTAGCGCACTCTTAACCGCATGAAAAGAATTGCCGTTATAGAATACCGGATAGGGCATGTGTTTGGCGCGTTCCCTGTGCCGGGAAAAATTCGTGCCGCAGACGCAAGCAGGCACGGGATAGGTCGTTTAAGTCGTTATGGAAGGTTTGTCGCCACGAGTCTGGAAGGGTGCAGGTTTTGCTCAGCCCTCGCGCCTTGCACCTGCCGAGCACGGCGTGGGCGGCGTGGACCCGAACATCGCCTTCCTGAAGGCATTGCCCCATGGCGCAGCCCTCATCGCCTGCCATGAAGGTGCCCCCCATTTCGAGCAGTGGAACGAGGAATTTGAACGAAAATTCCCGGCGCTGATCGAGCCTGGGAAAGCCTCTGCCCAAGATGATCAGGCATGGATACTCAATCTGCATGCGGAAATCATGGACTTTGCGGTGTCCGGCCGGGCACTGCGCCGCTTCGAAGTCGAGCGGCTCTGCCCGATAGGCGTAGAGGCGTTTTACTGCTCGCTCGGCTGGGTAGAGGGCGACGGGGCGGACGAACCGCGCATGCTGCTCAATATGGTCGACCGCACAGCCGATCGCAGGGTAGAGGAAAGTCTCCGGCGCGAGCTGGTATCCGACAGCCTCACCGCCCTGCCCAATCGCATCGGCTTTGGCGAACTGATCGAGGAGATGATCGAAACCGGCGCGTCCTCCGATGCGCAGGCGCAACTCGGTGTGCTCATCATCGATCTCGTGCGCTTCGGCCGGGTGAACCAGGCACTCGGCTCGATGGCGGGAGATGAACTGATCCTGTCCGTTGCCGCGCGCCTCAAATCATGTGTTGCGGACGACGCAGCGATAGCGCGCATCGGCGGCAATGACTTCGGCCTCTGCCTTGTGGCGCAGAACGGCATCTCTGATGTGATCGCGTTGGCAGAGCGGGTGAATGCGGCGCTGTCTGGGCCGATCCGCCTCTCCAACCTGACGATCTCGGTAAACTGTGCAATCGGTTGCTCGCTGGCACCCATCGGCCACGCCGACCCCGACGAGCTCGTGCGTCAGGCGCAAGCCGCCTCGCGCACCGCCAAGAAAAGCGGGCGCCTCGAAGTCTATCGCGCAGGCGAGTTGGGCGCGGCGCGGCAGCGCTTCTTCCTGGAAAGCCGCTTGCGTGACGCGCTGACACGTGACGGCCTCACCCTCAATTATCAGCCGATGGTCGATCTCGCGAGCGGGAGCGTTGTCGGCTTTGAGGCACTGGCGCGCTGGAACGATCCCGATCTTGGGCCGGTCTCCCCCAACGACTTCATTCCGGTGGCGGAGGAATCCGGGCTTATTGTCCAGCTTGGCCGCTGGGCGGTGAACGAAGCGCTGAGGCAGCTTGCGGACTGGGATTTCATGGCGGGCGAAATCGTGCCGCTGAAGGTGAGCGTCAACCTCTCCTCGATCCAGATTGCGCGGGACGACATTGCGGCGATGATTGCCGACGCGCTGGCGCTGAACGGAATCGAAGGGAACCGCCTGACCATCGAGCTTACCGAAAGCGCGCTGGTCGACGATCCGGTCAAAAGTCGGGAACTGCTGGAGACCCTGAAGCGCGCCAATATTGCGGTGGCGATGGACGACTTCGGCACCGGCTTCTCGAACCTCGCCAGCCTCCAGAGCCTGCCGATCGACGTGCTGAAAATGGACCGCAGCTTTGTCACCGACATGTTGATGGACAAGGACAAGCTCGCGATCGTTCGCACGATCCTCTCGCTATCGCAGACGCTGGGGATGAAGACGACGGCGGAGGGGATCGAGGATTCAGCCGCCGCGAAGACGTTGCGGGATCTGGGGTGCACTTACGGGCAGGGCTATTATTTCGCGCGGCCTCTGGGTGCCGAGGAGGCCTATGAATTCTGGCGCGAGCGCAGGAACTCCGCCACCTGAGCCTGCGCGATGGCGCGGGCGCGGTTCGCATCCGGGAATCCCTCTGCAATCCATTGCTCTTTCGACGTGGAAAGCAGTTTTGCGACATCGGGGCCGGCGGAGATGCCGAGTGCGATAATGTCTCTCCCCGAGAGAGGAAAAACCGGGGGATTCCAGTGTGATAGTGGGCCTATATTCCTTGATGCCTCAGCGCGATCCAACAGCATGAGGTCCAGCGCCGCCTCTGTGCCGACGCGATAGACCAGCTCTTGCGCGCTGGCATGGGCGGGCGGGGGCGTGAGGGCGGTGACGATGCGCTTCCTCGCCTTGTTGGAGAGCTTCAGCCGTGCGGCGATCTGCTCGCCCACATCAGCATCAGGGGGAAGCAGTGCGCAGAGCCGGAGCACTGCCGCCGGGGGCATATCCAGCCCCGCCTGCTGCTGTCGCGCGATCAATGCTTCCAGCCGCGCCAGACCGGCCGCCTCGATCTCCGGCAACACAGGCAAGAGCACCCCGCCCTCTATCATCAGGCGCAGCACAGCCGATGGATCGGGCAGTGCGAGCAGCTTCAGCAGCTCGTCGGCAATCCGCTCTCGCGAGAGCGCCATCAGGCTGTTGGCATTATCCCGGCAGGCAGCATAAGCCGCCGCATCGGGGGGCAGCGCGCCGAACCGGGCGAGAAAGCGGAAATAGCGCAATATGCGGAGATGATCCTCAGCAATGCGCTGGGCGGGATCGCCGATGAAGCGTACGCGCCGCGCCTCCAGATCCTTCAGCCCGCCGAAATAGTCACTGACATCGCCGGTGGCGGGATCGGCGTAGAGCGCATTGATCGTGAAATCCCGCCGCGCCGCGTCTTCCTGCCAATCGTCGGTATAGACGATGGTCGCGCGGCGGCCGTCTGTGCTCACGTCCGAGCGCAGCGTGGTGATCTCGACCGGGCGATGATCGAGCACCGCCGTCACCGTGCCGTGGGTGATGCCGGTGGGCACGACCTTGATGCCTGCCCCGGTAAGGCGCTGCGTCACCTCGTCTGGCCGCAGGCGTGTAGCGAGGTCGATGTCCGCGACGTCCAGCCCCAGCAACCCGTCACGCACCGCGCCGCCGACCAGCCGGGTCTCCCCCTCCGCCGCGCCCAGCCGCGCGCAGAGGTCATCGAAGCCGGGGCGGTGACGCCAGGGCGCGTCAGGCAGCCGTGCCGTCGTCATAGCCCAGCCGTATTGCCAGATTGGCGACAATGGCTGCGGTCACGCCCCATATGCGATGCTCCCCCCAGAAAATTTCGTAATAATGATGTGCTGCTCCCTGAAACTCTATCTCCTTTCGCACGCGATTGGCAGGGGCGAGCAAAAAATCGAGCGGCACCTCGAACAGCGCCTCTACCTCGCCCGCATGCGGGGCGAACGGAAGATCCGGCGGGATGACGCCGAGCACCGGGTGAATATCGAACCCGGTGAACGTGTGATAGCGGTCTGACACGCCGACAATCTCGACGTGAGCGGGGTCGAGCGCGATTTCTTCCTGCGCCTCGCGCAGTGCGGCGGCAATGGCGTCCGCGTCTCCTTCATCGAGCCGCCCGCCGGGAAACGCGACCTGCCCGGCATGTTTGCGCAGGTGTGAGGCGCGGCGGGTGAGGATGACGCCCGGGTCCGGCCGGTCGGTGATGGCGATGAGCACGGCGGCGGGGGCGAGCGAGACGGGCTGCGTTATGCGCGCATCGGCAGTGGGCAGCGTTATTTCGCGCGCATGGCCCAGCTCAAGATCGGCTTTCAACCGGTGTGCCAGCCTCATGCAGGCTCCAGCGGGAAAAAAGCGCCTCCGCTCCACAGGCCGATGGGGGAGTCTGCGCTGGCCTGCTCATCAAGCGCGATGGCGGCGAGTTCATAGAAGACCGGGCGCGCGACCAGCGCCTCCAGCCCGCTCCGCACCTGGAGATAGGGGCGGGGTTCTTCGGCCGTGCCGCGAATTTCCAGACGATGCTCTCCGTCTGCCACCACAAGATCACCGGTGCTGAGGCGGAAGGCCAGACGGCGCGCTTCCCCCGCACCTTCGCTCGAAAGCTCCACCGCGATGAAGGGCGCATCCTCGACCTCGATCGAGAGTTTTTCGACCGGAGTGACGAGCACATAGCTGCCATCCGCCTCGCGCCGTAGAATCGTGGAGAACAGGCGCACCATCTCCTTGCGACCGATGGGCGAGCCCTGGTGAAACCATGTGCCGTCGCTGGCGATGCGCATCTCGCTGTCGCCGCAATGATCGGGGTTCCAGCGTTCGACCGGGGGCAGTTTGCGCTCCGCCACGAGGCGCGCGACTTCGGCGAGCGAGAGGGAGGAAAGGTCGGGCGGTGGGTCCATGGGCATGGAGGGTGAGATAGGGACGTGGGAGGAGAATGGCAAATGGTCGATTAGGATCGAGGCGTTTGACCGTCACCTGCAGGGTGCAGTAAGCAAGCGGGATCCCGGATCAAGCATTGCCGCGAAAAGCCTGTCAGCTTTTCGGCCAACGCTAGAGCGCGCTGCGTTAAATCTGGATCGGTCAGCGCGCTCTAAGTTTTTGTTTTACCGCATCGTTTTGGCGCAAAACCCGTTCCCACCCTTCGACAAGCTCAGGACAGGCTTTTGCGCACGATGCTCTATGTCCGGGATGACGGGGAAGGCTAATGCTATCGCTTCAGTCTCAGCTCGTTCCAGTAGGCGATACGTTCGGCGATGCGCTTTTCGAGGCCGCGATTGGTGGGGGTGTAGAAGGTCGCAGGTTGCATCTCCTCCGGCCAGTAATTGTCGCCCGAGAAGCCCTCTGGCGCGTCATGATCATAAGCGTAGTTGGCGCCATAACCGATGTCCTTCATCAGCCTGGTCGGCGCGTTGAGGATATTGGCGGGGGGCATCAGCGAGCCGGTGTTTTTCGCGGATTTCCATGCCGCTTTCTGCGCCTTGTAGGCGGCGTTGGATTTGGGGGCGGTGGCGAGATAGAGGCATGCCTGCACGATCGCCAGCTCACCCTCGGGCGACCCGAGAAAATCATAGGCATCCTTGGCGGCGAGGCACTGGACCAGCGCCTGCGGATCGGCAAGGCCGACATCCTCGCTTGCGAAGCGCACCAGCCGCCGCAGGACATAGAGCGGTTCCTCGCCCGCCACGAGCATCCGCGCGAGATAATAGAGCGCGGCCTGCGGGTCTGACCCGCGCAGGGATTTGTGCAGGGCTGAGATGAGATTGTAATGCCCCTCGCGGTCCTTGTCATAGACGGCGACACGCCGATGCAGCAGGGCGGAGAGGGCGGGGGGATCGAGCGGCTCAGCCAGTTCCACCGCGAACAATGTCTCCGCCTGATTGAGCAGGAAGCGGCCATCGCCATCCGCCGACGCGATCAACGCCTCGCGCGCATCGGACGTGAGCGGGAGGGCGCGCTCCATCAGGGCTTCGGCGCGGCCGAGCAGCTTTTCCAGCGCCGCGCTGTCCAGCCGCCGCAGGATCAGCACCTGCGCGCGGGAAAGGAGGGCGGCGTTCAGTTCGAAGCTCGGGTTCTCGGTCGTCGCGCCGACGAGCGTGATCGTCCCGTCCTCGACATAGGGCAGGAAGCCATCCTGCTGGCTGCGGTTGAAGCGGTGAATCTCGTCCACGAACAGCAATGTGCGTTGGCCGATCTTCGCGTGGTCGCGCGCGGCGGCGAAGATTTTCTTGAGGTCCGCAACGCCGGTGAACACGGCCGAGACCGGCTCGAACCGCATGCCGACCGCGTCGGCGAGCAGGCGCGAGATGGTGGTCTTGCCGGTGCCGGGCGGCCCCCAGAAGATGATGGACGACAGCCTGCCCGCCGCCACCATCCGCCCGATCGCGCCCTCGGGGCCGGTCAGATGCTCCTGCCCGACGACATCCTCCAGCCGGGCGGGGCGCAGCCTGTCCGCCAGCGGGCCGGTATCCGAAGGAGCGGGGACGCGGCCGGTTTCGGTTTCAGGGAACAGATCAGGCATCGGCGTGCCTGAGACCATGCGGGAGTTCACGATAATAATATGTCATCCCGGAAGCCGATTTTCTCCAAATCCGTCAGGATTTGGGCAGGAAATCGCGCTATCCGGGATCCAGAAGGCCGGGCGCAGAAAGTGGAAGCGGGATCCCGGATCAAGCATTGCCACGCAAAAGCTCTCGCTTTTCCGGGCAAAGCTAAGTCCGGGATGACGGGGGAAATCCTGTATGATGGGAGAAACACGAATGCCTAAAACTCCCGCATTAAAGTTCTTACTCGCCAAAGCCTCGCGGGGCGGCGTCGATCACGGAAAAGCCGGACGCGTCCACCTGTTGCACCTCCAGCGCGCGCTGGGCCACGCCATCGGAGCCGAAGCGAAAGGCGCCGTCGATCCCGGCGAACCCGCCCTTGTCCGTCAGGCGCGAGATGGGAAAGGCGCTGCCCGGCCGCCAATCCTGAGCGATGCGGACGGTGAGCAGCACCGCGTCATAACCCATGGCCGCCAGCCGGTATGGCGCGGCGTTGAAGCGCGCGCGATATTTGGTGGCGAGCTGGCGGTAATAGGCGTCTGACACTGAGGCGAACCATGCGCCGCGCAGGGCCGGGCTGGTGGCGAGCGCGTTTTCCGTGTTCCACAGCTCCGTGCCGAGGATGCGCGCGGTGGCAGCGCCGCTCTTGCGCAGGATCGGCGCGGCCTGCATCGCGACGCGGCCGCCATCGGCGATCAGCACCGCCTCATAGTTTGCCGGTGGGCCGAGCTTCCTGATCGCGGCGGTGATGGCGCCGGGCGATCGGTCATAGTTTTGCATCGCGACGACGGTGCCGCCGCCCTGACGCACGGTGGCGAGCAGCGCGTTGCCGGTGCGCTCGCCATAAGCGCCGCCAGGCACCAGCGCCGCGAACTTGGTGATGCCTTTGCCGCGCGCATAATCGACGACCCGCTCGACCGACTGCGCCGGGGTATAGCCCATGATGAAAACGCCGTTGCCGGCAACGCCCGTGTCGTTGGAGAAGCTGACGATCGGCACGCCCGCACGGCGCGCAGGGGCGGCGGCGGCGTTCGCGTCTTCGGCGGTCAGCGGCCCGAGGATCAGCTTGTTGCCGTCGTTGATCGCGCTCGTCACCGCATTGGCGATGCCGCGCCCGGTGTCATAGGTGGTGATGCGCACGTTGGTCGCGTTCGTATCCAGCAACGCCAGCGTGGTGGCATTGGCGATCGACTGGCCGACGCCGGAGTTTGACCCGGTGAGCGGCACGAGCAAGGCGACGCGATGGCGTTCGCTGTCGGACGGCAGGCCGGGCTGCACCACCGGAGGCCTGGCCGGGCCGGTCACTTCCGGCCCCTTGCCGCGCGGGATCATCGTCTGGCACGCCGAGAGCAGAACCGCGCCCGCCACCACCATGAGTCGGGCCATGCCCCGCGCCCCGTTCCACAACTTCGCTTGCCGAAGGGCACCCGTCTCTGCCATTGCACATCCTTATATGGTCGAACCACTTTCTCCGGGCCTTTATATCGTGGCGGGGCCAATCGGCAACTTGTCTGATCTGACGCCCAGGGCGGCTCATATCCTCTGCAACGCCGATGTGGTGGCGGTGGAGGACAGCCGGGTGAGCGCGCGCCTGCTGCGCCATGCCGGGTCCGACCGGCCGATGCTGCCCTATCATGACCATAGCGACGAGGCGGTGCGGGCGAAGCTGGTGGCGCGGATGGGGCAGGAAGCGGTGGCGCTGTTGTCTGACGCGGGCACGCCGCTGATCTCCGACCCCGGCTATAAGCTGGTGCGCGATGCGCGCGCGGCGGGGCGCAGCGTGACGACCATTCCCGGCCCTTGCGCGGCGATAGCGGCGTTGACTTTATCCGGCCTGCCGACGGACCGTTTCCTGTTCATGGGCTTCCTGCCAGCCAAGGCGAAGGCGCGGGCCGATGCTCTCTCTGAGGTGGCGGGGCTGAGGGCGAGTCTGGTCTTCTATGAGAGCGGGCCGCGCCTTGCTGCTGCGCTGTCCGACATGGCGCTGGCTTTGGGGGAGGGGCGCGAGGCGTGTGTCGCGCGCGAGATCACAAAGCTGCATGAGGAAGCGCGCACCGGCACGCTGGCCGAGCTGGCGCGCGCTTATGCCGCCGCCGATGCGCCGCCCAAGGGCGAGATCGTGGTGGTGGTCGGCCCGCCGGGGGAGGCTCCGGCGGCCAGTGCGGATGATGCGGATGCGTTGTTGCGGGAGGCGCTGGAGCGCTTGCCCGTGGGCAGGGCGGCGAGCGAGGTGGCGAAGGCGACCGGGCTGGATCGGCGGGCGCTGTATGCCCGCGCGCTCGATCTGAAGGCGGAATGAAGTCTCCCGCCCGCCTCGCCGCCGAAAAGCGCGGGCGGCAGGGCGAGCGCATCGCCGCCTGGTGGCTGCGGCTCAAGGGCTGGCAGATATTGGCGCGGCGGGTGAAAACGCGGGCAGGGGAGATCGACATCATCGCCCGGCGCGGCGGCCTCGTCATCTTCGTCGAGGTGAAGGCGCGCGCTACCCCGGCGGAGCTGGACCTCGCGATCGACGAGCGGCGTCTGTCGCGCGTGGCCGCGGCGGCGGAAAGCGTGGCGCATGAGTATATGAAGGCGGGGGATGATATGCAGATCGACGTGATCCTGCTTGCGCCCGGCCATAGGCCGCGCCATGTGACGAACGCTTATTTTGGAGGTTAGCCCGATGCCCTTGAATGTCGCCGTGCAGATGGACCCGATGGAAGGGATCAAGATCGGCGGGGATTCGACCTTCGCCATCATGCTCAGCGCGCAGGCGCGCGGGCACAGGCTGTGGCATTATGAGGCACCGGCGCTGACGCTGCGCGACGGGCGGCTGATCGCGAAGGCGCGCCCTGTAACGGTGCGCCCGCAAGAGGGCGACCATTTCAGCTTTGGCGACTGGCAGAGCCTTGATCTTGGCCGCGATGTCGATGTGGTGCTGATGCGGCAGGACCCGCCGTTCGACTTGAGCTATATTACCGCGACGCATTTGCTGGAGCGGATCGAGGGCGAGACTTTGGTGGTGAACAACCCGGCGTCCGTCCGCAATGCGCCGGAAAAGCTGTTCGTGCTCGATTATGCGCGCTTCATGCCGCCGACGATGATCACGCGGGATTTGGCCGAAGTGAAAAGCTTCCTCGCCGAGCATGGAGAGATCGTCGTCAAGCCGCTCTATGGCAATGCGGGCAATGCGGTGTTTCGCGTCGGGGCGGATGGCGCGAACCTTTCCGCGCTGGTCGAGCTGTTCAATGCGAGCTGGGTCGAGCCGTTCATGGTGCAGGCGTTCATCCCGGCTGTAGCCAAGGGCGACAAGCGCATCGTGCTGGTCGATGGCGAGGTGGCGGGCGCGATCAACCGAATACCGGGGCAGGGCGAAATCCGCTCCAACCTCGCGGTCGGCGGGTCAGCCGCCAAGACCGAGCTGACCGAGCGGGAGCGCGAAATCTGCGCGGCGCTAGGCCCGGAGCTGAAAAAGCGCGGGCTGCTGTTCGTCGGCATCGACGTGATCGGCGGCGAGTGGCTGACGGAGATCAACGTCACGTCTCCTACGGGGATCGTCTCCATCGACGCGTTCAACGGCACCGACACCGGCGCGATGATATGGGACGCGATCGAGGCGAAGATCGTTTGAGGGCTACGGCTCCAAAAGGCCGCATGTGCGTTGTGTGATGCATGAAAATCTTCCTCGAAGCCTGGCTGGACTATTATTTTGCCGAGCCGACCGAAATTCTCCTGCAAATCGAAGCCGCCGCAATCCCTGAGCAGATGCTGACGAACAACTTCCTCGCCACTTCGGAAACGCCGCATTTCGCCCGCGTGCCCGCGCACAATGCGATCGGCGAGCGTATATGGCTGCGGCATCAGGGCCAGCTCACAGTCGATTATCGTGCCACGGTGGATATCCGTCGCATCGTCGCCGACATCGCCACGCTCGACAAGGTCGAGGTGCACCGACTTCCCGGCGAGACGGTGGAGTATATGCTGCCCTCGCTCTATTGCCCCGCGCTCAAATTCAGCAATTTCGTAGAAGCGGAGTTCGCCGGTCTCGATGGTGGGCACAAGGTCGCCGCCATGCGGGACTGGATATATCGCCATATCCGGTATGAGCCGGGGGCGAGCGACAGCGAAACCACCGCGCTCGATACGTTCGTCACCCGACAGGGCATTTGCCGCGACTTTGCCCATCTGATGATAACGCTGGTGCGTGCGGCGGGTATTCCCGCGCGTATCGCCAGCGTTTATGCGCTGGGCGTAACGCCGCAGGACTTCCACGCCGTGGCGGAGGTTTTTCTCGGTGGGGAGTGGCACCTTGTCGACCCTACCGGGATGGCAGATGAGGGCGCGATGGCGAAAATCGGCGTGGGGCGCGACGCGGCGGACGTCGCATTTCTCACGGCTTACGGTTTCGCGCAGATGAACCAGCAGCGCGTACAGGTGACGGCGGCCTGACCTTATGGCATCCATGACCGACTGGGTAATCCATCTGATCGACGGCGGCGGCTATTGGGGCATCGCGCTGCTGATGGTGCTGGAAAATGTCTTTCCGCCGATCCCGTCCGAACTCATCATGGGTATTGGCGGCATCCGCGTGGGGCAGGGGCGGATGGAGATGATCCCGCTGTTGATCGCGGGGACGGTGGGCACCACGATCGGCAATATTCCGTGGTACCTGCTGGGCTACACCCTTGGAATGGAACGGCTGCGTCCCTTTGTGAAACGGTTCGGCCGTTTCATGACGCTTGATTGGCACACGATCACGCATCTCAACCGGCTGTTCGCCAGCCATGGCGAGAAAATCGTGTTCGTAATCCGCTTTATGCCCGCCTTCCGCACGATCGTTTCGCTGCCCGCAGGGATATTTCGCATGCACCCGATGCGCTTCCTGATCTGGACGGCGGCGGGCTCGACGATCTGGAACATCATTCTCGCGAGCGCGGGCTATTTTATGGGCGCGCACTTCAAGCGGATCGACGATTATCTCGGGCCGCTGGCGACGGCGACGCTGGCGTTCGGGTTGCTGTGGTTCGTGTGGCGGCTGATCCGCTGGAAGCCGAAGGAGGAGTGAGCGGGGAGCTAAGCCCTCATCTTAAACAGCTATTAGCCGGTGATGATTTTTTCGCTGGCGCTTTTTCTGCGACGCCAGTTGCATCGTTCTAAGCAATGGATAAGTGCTTGGAACGGCACTTTTATCAGGTGATAAAAGGCTCAAGCGATCCATAATATCGGAAACAAGATCACACACCCATATCAGTCTTCCGCCCCCGATTTCAGACTTCTGTCCCCCACCGAACTGGAGCAACACGATTTGATCAAGTTCTGCGTCTGAATGTAGTCCATAGAAAAGTTCCGGAACGTATTTTCTGCCCTGTTCCAGTTTTCGTGTGAACCGCGCTTCACGCTTTTCCCAAGTGA
Source organism: Sphingobium sp. DEHP117 (assembly GCF_030867385.1). Lineage (GTDB taxonomy): Bacteria > Pseudomonadota > Alphaproteobacteria > Sphingomonadales > Sphingomonadaceae > Sphingobium. The sequence continues at coordinate 39,210 of NZ_JAPFBJ010000001.1, forward strand.
GGGCATCAAGCGAGCATTCTATATGTATGAGGTGGTTGCGGTTGGGATGAAAGCCAACCACGTCGAGTTCACCGTCATACCCTCCGTTGGAACGGCGACCAACGAGAACGGACTTTCTGACGAAATATCCATTATATTCAAGCCATTCCGCAACTAGATCTTCCAAATGATTGCTCATAGTTCCCCCGTTTACGCCCTTGGATGGGCGTTGCGATAGACGTCTAGCAGGTGGGCGGCGTCGACATGGGTGTAGATTTGTGTGGAGCTGAGGCTCGCGTGGCCGAGCAGTTCCTGTAGCGCGCGCAGGTCCGCGCCGCGCCCGAGGAGATGCGTGGCGAAGCTGTGGCGCAGGGCGTGGGGGCTGGTGCGCTCCGGCAGTTGCAGCCGCCGCCGCGCCTCCCGCACTGCCTTGCGGATGATCGCGGGGTCGAGCGGCCCGCCGCGCGCGCCACGGAACAGCGGCTCGGCCTTGCCGGTGCCATAAGGGCAGAGCGCGGCATATTCGGCCAAGGCTTCGCGCACTTGAGGGAGCAGCGGCACGATCCGCGTCTTGCCGCGCTTGCCGGTGATGCGGATGGTCTCGCCCGCCGGAACATCGCCCCCGGTGAGCGAAAGCGCCTCTGAGATGCGCAGGCCCGCGCCATAGAGCAGCAGCAGCACCGCCCAGTTGCGCGCGGCAATCCACGGCTCGGCGGCATTTTCGGCCACATCCTCGCCGAGCGCGATGACATCGTCCGGGCTGACCGGGCGGGGCACGCCTTTCTTGACGCGCGGGCCGCGTATCGGCGGCACGGCGGCGTCCTCTCCGCCTGCGAAGGCGAGGAAGGCGCGGATGGCGGACAATTCCCGCGCGGTCGAGGCATTGCCGAGGCCTTCAGCGCGCCGCTGGGCGAGGAAAGCGCGCAGGTCTGTTGCGGGCAGGGCGGCGAGGGTTTTGGAGGAAGGAACTGCGCCCTGATGGCGGGCGAGAAAGCCCAGCAGCCGCTCCGCACTCGCGATATAGGCGCGCACCGTGTGGGCGGAGCGGCGACGCTCTGTCGAGAGATGCCGGTGCCATGCGGCGAGCAGGGGGTTAAGGCCGTTCATGACCCAAGTTATACCACAATCTGCGGCAGGATGGCATCGAGTAGCAACATGCCTGCAGGCGTGACAGCGAGGCGGGGGCCGTCGGCGTGCAGCAGGCCGTGACCGGTCAGGCGCGCCACTGCCGCGTTATCGATCATCGCGTTGGCATCGAGGCCGAGGCGGGCGGAGAGGGCGGCGATGTCTATCCCCTCCGCCAGCCGCAGCCCCATCATCAGCGCCTCGCGCGCCTGATCCTCAGGCGCGAGTGGCGTTTCGGCTTGCGCGCCGTGCCCGTTGCGCGCGACAGCGGCGAGCCAGTTTTCCGGCTTTTTGTGGCGCTGGGTCGCGCTGGTTCTGGTTGGTGATCGGTTCCAGCCCGCTCCCCCTCCCAACCCCCCGATATGGTATCCTATGGGAGGTTGGAAGGGGGAGTGGGCTGGTGAGGCATCCAGACGAAAAGGCCGCCGCCCGTGCGCGCCGGGGCCGATGCCGACATAATCCTGATAGCGCCAATAGGCGAGGTTATGGCGGCTCTCCTCACCCGCGCGGGCGTGGTTGCTCACCTCATAGGCGGGGATGCCCGCCTGCGCCGCCAGTTCCTGCGTTGCTTCATAGAGATCGGCGGCATGATCGGCGTCCAGCGGCGTGAAATCGCCTTGACGGACCAGGGTTTCGAAGCGGGTGCCCGGCTCTATCGTGAGCTGATAGAGCGAGAGGTGCGAGGTCTGGCGGGCGAGCGCGGCCTTGAGCTGTGCCTGCCATTGCGTGAGGCTCTGACCGGGCAGGGCGTAGATCAGGTCGAAGCTAACCCTTGCGAACGTGCTTTGCGCGACATCGAGCGCGGTATGCGCCTCGCTTGCATCATGGGCGCGACCGAGGAAGCGCAAGGCATCCGCCTCGAACGACTGGATGCCCAATGACACGCGGTTGACGCCAGCCGCCGCGAGGTCGGCAAAGCGGGCGACCTCTACGCTGTTGGGGTTCGCCTCCAGCGTGATCTCTATATCGTCCGCGAACGTCCAGTGCCGCCCCGCCGCCGCGATGAGATCCGCGACGAGAGCGGGCGGCATCAGGCTGGGCGTGCCGCCGCCGAAGAAGATCGAGCCGAGGACGCGCGGGCCGGTCTGCGCTGCTTCATAGGCCATGTCCGCCAGCAGCGCCGCGCGCCATGCGCCCACGTCCACGCTCTCACGCACATGGCTGTTGAAATCGCAATAGGGGCATTTGGAAGCGCAGAACGGCCAGTGGATGTAGAGGGCCAGGGGAGCTGGGCGCATTTTATGGGTCATTCTTACAGAATGACCATTCGCGGTTCCAGCCCTCTCCCCCTCCCAACCTCCCGATATGGTATCCTATGGGAGGTTGGGAGGGGGAGAGGGCTGGTGCGGTAATCCATGAAAACTCTCAGAAAACCGCCTCCACCAATTGCCGGAAGGCGTCGGCGCGGTGGCTCATCGCGTGCTTGGCGGCGGGGTCCATCTCCGCGAAGGTGATGGCGTGGCCTTGCGGAACGAAGATCGGGTCGTAGCCGAAGCCTTTCTCCCCGCGCGGCGGCCAGACGAGGCTGCCATCCACGCGGCCCTCGAAGCTTTCCACATGACCGTCCGGCCAGGCGAGGCTCAATGCGCAGATGAAATGCGCGTCACGCGGGGCGTCCGGGCCTACTGCTTCGAGCGCTTGGTGGATCTTGGCCATGGCGAGCGAGAAGTCTTTGGTCTCCCCCGCCCAGCGCGCGGAATAGATGCCGGGGTCGCCGCCCAGGGCCGAAACGCAGAGGCCGCTGTCGTCCGCCAGAGCGGGCAGGCCGGATGCTGTCGCCGAGGCCAGAGCCTTGAGCTCGGCATTCGCGATGAAGGTGGTGCCTGTTTCCTCCGGCTCGGGCAGGCCGAGCGCGCCTGCGGACACCGGCTCCATGCCGTGCGGGCCGAGCAGCTCTGCAATCTCGCGCACCTTGCCCGCATTGTGGCTGGCGATCACCAGCCTGCCGGGGGAGAGCTTTCTGCTCAACGGCCGGTCGCCTTTCTCTGCGCCGCGAAAATCTCTGCGCAGCCGATGCGCGCGAGGCGCAGCAGGCGCAACAGCTCCTCCTCGTCGAACGTCGCGCCTTCGGCGGTTGCCTGCACCTCGGCGAGCTTGCCGTCACCGGTCAGCACGAAATTGGCGTCGGCTTCTGCCGAGCTGTCCTCGACATAATCGAGATCGAGCACGGGCGTGCCGCCATGGATGCCGCAGCTCACCGCCGCGACCTGCGTGATGATGGGGTCGCTCTTGAGCGCGCCGGACGCCAGCAGCTTGTCTACCGCGATGCGCAGCGCCACCCATGCGCCGGAGATGGAGGCGGTGCGCGTGCCGCCGTCGGCCTGAATCACGTCGCAGTCGAGCGTGATCTGCCGCTCGCCCAGTGCTTTCAAGTCCACGATCGAGCGGAGCGACCGGCCGATGAGGCGCTGGATTTCCTGCGTCCGGCCAGACTGTTTGCCCTTCGCGGCCTCGCGGCTGCCGCGCGTGTGCGTGGCGCGGGGGAGCATGCCATATTCGGCCGTGATCCACCCCTCGCCCTTGCCGCGCATGAAGGGGGGAACCTTCTCCTCGATGCTGGCGGTGCAGAGCACGCGGGTGTCGCCGAAGCTGACCAGGCAGCTGCCCTCGGCATGGCGGGTGAACCCCGGCTCGATGGCTATGCCACGCATTTGATCGGGGGAGCGGCCTGAAGGGCGCATGCTGGAACCTTTCTCTCAAGTGCTATTGGTCGGGCTGTCGCTTATGCAGCAAGCGCGGCGGGCACAAGCGGATTCAGCCCAACGCGCGCCAGCTTCAGCTCAACCAAACGCGTTTCGGCTCACCGATCTGGCGTTTCTGTCCGTCGCGCCACGACAGGCCGGGCATGAACAATTCCGGATTTGCGCGTGTTAACTCCATCATGAAACAGCATTTTTCCCCCGCTCGCCCCGCCATAGCAGCGATTGCCGCTGTTATCGCGATCCCTTCCACCGCCGCGCTGGCTCAGACGGTTGATGCCGCGCCGCCGGTCATCATTGCGCCGACAGCCGAGCCTGCCGCGCCAGCGCCTGCGCAAACGGCGCCTGCTCCTGCAGCCACGCCTCAGGTCATATTCCAGCCCAGCTCGCCTGTCGTTCAGCCGACGCCGCCTGCGCCGACGGTGGCAGCGGACACGGCTGAGGAAGCAGCGCCAGCCGAGCGCCCGGCTGCACGGAGTGCGACCAAGGTAGCGCCCGCACGCGTGACCCCTGCCGAGCGACAGGCAGCCACCCCGCCTGCACCGTCGACAGCCCGGTCGGTAACGGAAGCTCCGGTTTCGCCGGTTCAATCGTCGCCACCTCCTATTCAGACCACGGCTCCGCAGCCTGAACCGGCTGCGTCCTCCACCCCGACGCCCGCCCTCCCGGAGGACGGCAGTTCGGATACGGCGCTGTGGCTATTGGGCCTGGGCGCTCTGGGTGTGGTGGCTGCGGGTTCAGCGCTGGCGGCCCGTCGCAATCGTCGTGACGTCGTCGAGCCGGTGCGCAGTGGCGACACGGTGAACGCCAGAGAGGAGTTCGTCGAGGTCGATCCGGCGCAGCGGTTTGCGATGCCGGGCGAGGCGATTGCCGAAGAGCGTCTGGCGCCCGCGCCCTATGTTGAGCCGGTCATATCGTCGAGGCCGACCCCAGAGCCTACGCGGGCCGGTATGCCTGCCCGGGCACTTGCGCGGGAGGTGGACGGCAGTGCTGCCTCGAGAGACCAGCGCGAGGCGATGGCGGCAGCTGCCCCGTCGGCGGAGAACCCCTTCCTCACCCGGAAGAACCGACTGCGCCGGGCGGATTTTCTGCTCAGTCGCAGCAATATGGACCGGCCGCAGGCTGATGCCGCCATCGAGGCAAATGCAGAGGCGTGGGACGACGAGCGTCAAAAGGGTGAGGTCGCGAGCCCGCAGCAGGTCAGCTACAGCTTTGGCAATAGCGGGGCGCTGAAGCCGCCGGTGCTGAAGCCCCGATATAATTAAGGTCGCGAAAGCGACAAGGGCGGCGGAATTGGTTTCCGCCGCCCTCTATATGTATGAGTGATTGAGCCTGCTGGCGAGCGATCATACATAGGAGGCATGCGAGTCACCCCGATCTCAGAATTGAACGATCGCGCGCGCGACATTTTCCGCCTGGTGGTCGAGAATTATCTGGGCAATGGCGCACCCGTTGGCTCGCGCACCATCAGCCAGTTGCCGGGCCTGAACCTCTCCTCCGCCTCCATTCGCAACGTGATGCAGGATCTGGAGGAAATGGGGCTTCTGGCTGCCCCCCACGTCTCCGCCGGACGCGTGCCTACCGAGAGCGGGCTGCGCCTGTTTGTCGACGGCATGATGCAGATGGCCGAGCCGTCACCTGAAGAGCGCCGCGTTATCGAGCAGGGGCTGGGCGAAGGCGGCGGGCCGATCGAAAACGCGCTGGCCTCGGCGAGCGCGGTGCTCTCCGGCCTGTCTGCCTGCGCGGGAATGGTGTTGGTGCCACGGCGTGAGACAGTGCTGCGCCAGTTCAGCTTCGTGCCGTTGGAGCAGGGTGGGCCGGGCAGGGGCGAGCAGGCGCTGGCGGTGCTGGTAGGCGCGGACGGCAGTGTCGAAAACCGGATCGTCGATCTGCCGCCGGGCACCAATAGTTCCGCGCTGATCGAAGCGGGAAATTTTATCTCAGCGCGCCTTTCCGGCCTCACGCTGGCGCAGGCACGCGAGAAGCTGGGCGAGGAACTGGCGCAGGACCGGGCTGCGCTCGATGAAGCCGCGCGTGGGCTGGTCGAGCGCGGGCTGGCGAGCTGGAGCAGCGATGCGGCGGAGCGCCCGGTGCTGATCGTTCGCGGGCAGGCGAACCTGATCGACGAACATGCCTCCGCCGACCTTGAGCGCGTGCGGCAGCTGCTGGAAGAGCTGGAGGGCAAGCAGGAGATTTCGCGGCTGATGGAGGGCGCGATGCAGGCCGCCGCCACCAAAATCTTCATCGGATCGGAGAACAAACTCTTTTCCTTGTCCGGTTCTTCGGTCATAGCCGCGCCCTACCGCGATGGGGAAGGGCGGGTCGTCGGCGTGGTCGGCGTGATCGGCCCAACCCGCTTGAACTATGCGCGCGTGATCCCCATGGTGGATTTCACCGCACAGACATTATCGAGATTGATGAGATGAACGACGAGAATATGGAACTGGACCAGAACGAAAAGGCCGAGGCGCAGGCTGCCGTGGAAGATGGCGCAAGCGAGGCACTGGATGATCTCGACGCCAAGCTCGCCGCGCTGGAGCAGGAGTTGGAAACGACCAAGCAGGACGTGCTCTATGCCCATGCCGAGACGCAGAATGTGCGCCGCCGCATGGAGAAGGAGCTGGCCGATGCCCGCGCCTATGCCGCAACCGCCTTTGCGCGCGACATCCTCTCTGTAGCGGACAATCTGGGCCGCGCGCTTGACTCCATACCGGCGGAGCTGCGCGAGGACGACAAGTTCAAGGCACTGGTCGTGGGGCTTGAAGCCACGGGCCGCGAGGTCGAAAGCGTGTTCGCGCGCCACGGCATCGAGAAGGTGAAGGCGCTCGGCGAAGCGCTCGATCCCAATCTGCATCAGGCAATGGTAGAGCTGCCGAGCGATGAGGCCCCCGGCACGATCATTCAGGAGATGCAGGCGGGGTACAAAATCAAGGATCGCCTGTTGCGCCCGGCGCTGGTGGGCGTGGCCAAAAAGCCGGACTGACCTCTGTGATTTTTCCGTAAGATATATCTTTTGTTCTTGCATATTCCAAAATAAGATATATCTTAAGTGCATCTGGAATAGTTTTGAAGGTAATGGAATATGCAGATCATGCATTCTTGCGGCCGCTCCGGCGGCCATCATCACAGGTCGCGGGTGCCAATTGCGGGCGCTGATTTGCACGCCTCGGGCCGGGGTTACGGCAGGGGAGCAGGTGGTGGACCCGGCCCTTATGGCGGCTTCGGCGATGAGTTTGACGGCGACGGCTTCCGTGGCCGCGGACACGGCGGCATGCGCAGGCGGCTGTTCGATAATGCGGAGCTGCGCCTGCTCATGCTGCACCTGATCGCGATCGAGCCGCGCCATGGTTATGACCTGATCCGCGAGATCGAGACGCTGTCCGGCGGTGCCTATGCGCCGAGTCCGGGCGTGGTCTATCCGGCGCTGACGATGATGACCGAGATGGAACAGATCAGCGAGCAACCGACGGCCGGAACGCGCAAGCAATTCGCCATTACTCCGGCAGGAGAGGCGCATCTGGCTGAACATCGCAAGCAGTGCGACGAGGTGCTCATGCGGATCGGCCGGCTTTCGGAGCAGGCGGCGCCTTCGCCGGATATCGCGCCGGTTCGGCGGGCGATGGGTAATCTGAAGGCCGCGCTCGCCATACGGCTGCGCAAGGAAGGGGCCGACAACGATACCATCCTGGATGTGGCGGCGCTGATCGATGAGACCGCCGCGAAGATCGAAAGGTTGAAATGATGGCTGACACATCAGGAAGAGCGACGGCGACGGTCGCGACGGCCCATGCCAGCCGCTATCTTCAGCAGCTGTGCAAGCACTGGTCCCACAAGTTCAAAGTCGAGTGTGATGCCGAGCAGGGCATGGTTGAGCTTGGCGCGGGGGTTCTTCGCATGAGGGCCAAGCCGGATATGCTTGAAGTGGACCTGGAGGTGACGGATGCCGAGGCATTGCCTCGCGTGAAGCAGGTGGTGGCCGAGCATCTAGACCGCTTCGCCTTTCGCGAGGCGCCGCTGCCCTTCGTCTGGAGCTGATCAGCGGCGCTGGAACGGCACCAGCGCCTCCAGCTCCGCCTGCGGCGGCGCGCCCTTAGGGCATATGCTGCGCCGATAGAGGAAGAGATGGCGGACGATCTCCGCCTGCTGCTCTATGCCATAGCGGTCGAACGGCTTGCCTGGCTCCAGTGCATAATCATAGCGACACCACGGATGGCGCATGAGGAGGAGATACCAGCGCCCTCTGGTCTGCGCCTGCCATACATGCGTCATCTCGTGGATGAAATGGCCCTGCATCGAGAGGCTTTCGCAGCCGAAATCGGCGCAATACAGATCGCCATGCGGATGGAACCACAAGTGCCCATCCGGCGCCATCGTGTATGTGCGCGGCTGGAACGGCCAGAATTTGCGAATGTGGACGCACACACGATCATAATCGATCGCCGGCCCGAAGATCGATGCCGCGAGCGCACGTTCGCCGTTCGTCAGTGCGCGGCTCGTCACGTGCGGAACTGGCTCAGTGTGCGTGGTCCATTGCGTTCATCGGCGCGGCGTCGCCTCCCGCCGTCTTGATCGTGGCGTCCACCGGCAGGCGATCCCCGTTGGAGAAGAGGAACATCAGGCTGATCGTGCCTTCCTTCACCACTGCCGGGTTGATGCCGAAAATCATCAGATGCTTGCCGCCTGGCGCGAACGCGACCTTGGTTTGCGCGGGGACATCGACCGCAGCGAGCGGCGTCATCGTCATCTTGCCGTCTTTCATCGCATTGTCGTGCATCTCGATCCGGAGCGCGCCCTCGGTCCGCACATCGCGCAGCTGCACCGCCTCCGGCCCGCCGTGGATCGTGAAATATCCGGAAGACGGCGCTTGCGGGTTGGCGTTCAGCTGTACCCAGGCCTGATCGACATAGAGCGGCGCGGGGTCCGCGCAGGAGGAGAGGGCCAAAGGTACGGCGATCAGGGCGGCAAGGCGGGCGAGACGCATCATGATAATCCCTCGGAACTGTCCCAAAATTCGACTCGTCGGCAGTGCTAGGCGTTCGTGTGTCTTGTGCCAAGAAAAAGCGCCCCTATATCGCATCTCGAACGGGTGGCGGCACCGGCTCCTCTGTGGCGATGCCGCTCCCTCAACCGCTGAAACTTTGGGGTTAAAGAGGACATAGATGGCAAAAGTTATCGGTATCGATCTGGGCACGACCAACAGCTGCGTCGCGGTGATGGACGGGGGTAAGCCCAAGGTTATTGAAAATGCGGAAGGCGCGCGCACCACGCCCTCGATCGTCGCGTTCACCAAGGATGGCGAGCGCCTGATCGGCCAGCCGGCGAAGCGCCAGGCCGTGACCAACCCGGAGAACACGATCTTCGCGGTGAAGCGCCTGATCGGCCGCCGCTTCGACGATCCCATGACCTCGAAGGACATGGAGCTGGTGCCGTACACCATTGCCAAGGGCGGCAACGGCGACGCATGGGTGAAGGCGGGCGGCGAGGATTATTCCCCGTCGCAGATTTCGGCCTTCACGCTGCAGAAGATGAAGGAGACCGCCGAGAGCTATCTGGGCGAGACCGTGACGCAGGCCGTCATCACCGTGCCCGCCTACTTCAACGACGCCCAGCGCCAGGCGACCAAGGATGCCGGCAAGATCGCGGGGCTTGAGGTGCTGCGCATCATCAACGAGCCGACGGCGGCCGCGCTCGCCTATGGCCTCGAAAAGCAGGACGGCAAGACCATCGCGGTCTATGACCTTGGCGGCGGCACCTTCGACATCTCGATCCTCGAGATCGGCGATGGCGTGTTCGAGGTGAAGTCCACCAACGGCGATACCTTCCTCGGCGGCGAGGACTTCGACTCCAAGGTGGTCGAATATCTGGCCGAGAGCTTCAAGAAGGACGAGGGCATCGACCTCACCAAGGACAAGCTGGCTCTCCAGCGCCTGAAGGAAGCCGCCGAAAAGGCGAAGATCGAGCTGTCTTCCGCGCAGACCACCGAAGTCAACCTGCCGTTCATCACGGCGGATCAGAACGGGCCGAAGCACCTCGTCAAGACGATCACCCGCGCCGATCTTGAGCGTCTGGTGGCGGACCTGATCAAGCGCACGATGGAGCCGTGCCGCAAGGCGCTGGCCGATGCGGACGTCTCGGCAAACGAGATCAGCGAAGTGGTGCTGGTCGGCGGCATGACCCGCATGCCCAAGGTGCGCGAGGCGGTGAAGGACTTCTTCGGCAAGGAGCCGCACACCGGCGTGAACCCGGATGAGGTCGTCGCGATGGGTGCGGCCATTCAGGCGGGCGTGCTGCAAGGCGACGTCAAGGATGTGCTGCTGCTCGACGTGACCCCGCTGTCGCTCGGCATCGAGACGCTGGGTGGCGTGTTCACCCGCATGATCGACCGCAACACCACGATCCCGGCCAAGAAATCCCAGGTCTATTCGACCGCGGACGACAACCAGCAGGCGGTGACGATCCGCGTGTTCCAGGGCGAGCGCGAAATGGCGGCGGACAACAAGCTGCTCGGCCAGTTCGACCTGGTGGGCATCCCGCCCGCGCCGCGCGGCGTGCCCCAGATCGAGGTGACGTTCGACATCGACGCCAACGGCATCGTCAACGTTTCCGCCAAGGACAAGGGCACCGGCAAGGAGCAGCAGATCAAGATCCAGGCATCTGGCGGTCTGTCTGACGCCGACATCGACAAGATGGTCAAGGAAGCGGAGCAGTTTGCCGACGAGGACAAGAAGCGCCGCGAGGCCGCCGAGGCGAAGAACAACGCCGAGAGCCTCATCCACACCACCGAGCGTCAGCTGGAAGAGCATGGCGACAAGGTCGACGCATCGCTGAAGGCCGAGATCGAAACCGCGATTGCCGCCGCCAAGACCGCGGTGGAAGGCAATGAGCCGGAAGCGATGAAGGAAAAGGCGCAGGAGCTTGCCACCGTGGCGATGAAGCTCGGCCAGGCGATCTACGAGAAGGAGCAGGCCGCCGCTGCCTCTCCCGATGCCGACGCCGGCGCGAAGAAGGACGACGACGTCGTCGACGCCGAATTCTCCGAAGTGGACGACAACGGCAAGGCGTAACGGCCAGTGATCTCCGGCTGCCTCGATCTGGGGAGAGGCAGCCGGACGTTCTCCCGGGGGAATGAATGAGCGCGCAAGTTGATTTCTATGAGCTGTTGGGTGTGGAGCGCACCGCCGATGGCGCGACGCTCAAGTCCGCCTATCGCAAGCTCGCCATGCAATATCACCCGGATCGCAACCCCGGCTGCAAGGACAGCGAGGCGAAGTTCAAGGCGATCAATCAGGCCTATGACTGCCTGAAGGACGACCAGAAACGCGCGGCCTATGACCGCTATGGCCATGCCGCGTTCGAGAATGGCGGGCCGGGCGGCTTTAACGGCGGCGGCGCGGGCTTCTCTGACCTTGGCGACATCTTCGAGACGATTTTCGGCGGCAGTGGCTTTGGTGGCGGGCGCGGGCGGCAGCAACAGCGGCGCGGCGCGGACCTGCGCTATGACCTTGAGGTCAGCCTCGAAGAAGCCTTCACCGGCAAGACGCAGGAAATCTCGATCGAGGTCTCCGCCTCATGCGGCGAATGCGACGGATCGGGCGCGACACCGGGCACCGGCACCCGCGCCTGCACCACCTGCGGCGGGCATGGTCAGGTGCGCGCGCAGCAGGGCTTTTTCGTGGTCGAGCGCACATGCCCGGCCTGCCACGGCGCGGGCAAGGTGATCGAAAGCCCCTGCCGCGCCTGCCGAGGCGAGGGGCGGGTGGACAAGCCGAAGACGCTTTCCGTCAACATTCCGGCGGGCGTGGATGAGGGCACCCGCATCCGCCTGACCGGCGAGGGCGAGGCGGGCGCGCGCGGTGCGCCTCCGGGTGATCTCTATATTTTCGTGCACCTAAAGCGCCACCGCGTGTTCGAGCGCGACGGCACGACCCTGTTCTGCCGCGCGCCGGTGAGCTTCACCACGGCGGCGCTGGGCGGCGAGATCGAGGTGCCGGGGCTGGACCGCGAGGCGGTTAAGATCAGGATCCCGGCGGGCATCCAGTCCGGCAAGCAGTTGCGCCAGCGCGGCGCGGGCATGCCGGCGCTCAACTCACGCGGCGCGCGCGGCGACATGGTGGTGCAGATCGACGTCGAGACGCCGACGCGGCTGAGCGCCAAACAGAAGGAACTGCTGGAGCAATTCCGCGCGACGGAGACGGGCGACGAATGCCCGGCATCCAGCGGCTTTTTCAGCAAGCTGAAAGAGATGTGGGACGATTTGGGGTAGGGATTGGCGGTCCCTCCTGATGTCGTCACCCCGGGCTTGACCCGGGGTCCCGCTTTTATAATTCTCGGGACATGCGCGGTGGGAGACAGGGCGGCTGGGTCTACATCATGGCGGACCGCTATCGCGGGACCATGTATGTGGGTGTTACAGCTGATTTGGCTGCTCGCATCCTTCAGCACAGATCAGGATCAGGCTCCGACTTTTGCGCGAGATATCGGCTTGATCGGCTCGTATGGGCCGAAGCTGGGGAGAGCATGACCGGTTGTATCGAGCAGGAGAAGCGCATCAAACGCTGGCGGCGCCAGTGGAAATTCGATCTGATAGAATACGGCAATCCGGAGTGGCAGGACTTATACGAGATGCTCGTCTGAAAGAGCAGCGGGACCCCGGGTCAAGCCCGGGGTGACGAGCAACAACAGAGGAATTCCCTTCAGGGCCTATTTTCCTTCGTTGTTCGCCCCCACAACCCCCTTCAGCTCAGCGATCAAATCCGCGACGTGGCGTAAATGCGGTTCCTCCTCCGCCAAAATCGCCGTGAAGGCCTTGAACTTGGCGGTGCGGGCAAGTTCCGCCGCGCCTGCCAGATCGCCTTCCTTCACCGTCGATAGCAATATGTCGATCATCCGCTCCGCGCCGTGGAGGCGGCCCCAGAGATAGTCGTTCTCGCGATAGACGCGGCTGAAGAACGCGCCGAAATTGTTGAACTCTATGCCTTTCAGCATCGCCGCAGCGCCGCCTGCGCGCAGCGAGGAGCAGTCGTCGGGAGAGATGCGGTCGACCTTGATCGGGTCGAACTCGTCCAGCCCCTCGCCCTGAAGCAGCGGCAGCGTCGCGATGTCGTAGAACGGGAAGCCGAGATAGGTGAGCAGCATCGCCCGCCGCTCCGCCTTGGGCAGGCCGGAGAGCGCGCCGGCCAGCATCTCCTCCACCGCCACGTCCTTCGCCTTCAGATTGCGCGCCTCGGCCAGTTCGGACAGCGCATGGGCAGGGTCGATCGCGGTCGCCTCGGCGGACTGGATCATCACCTCGGAATAGGAGTCGCTCGCCTCGCTCTCCTGATAGATGGCGAGCGCGGAATAGATCGAGTTGCGCATGATGCCGACCGCCTCGACCAGCTCCGGTGCCGGGCTGTCTGCCACATCCGTCAGGCGCCGGGCCATGAAGCGCAGGCGGCGGATGCGGAAGCCGAGGTCATGATCGCGGAAGAAGGCGATGATCTCCGGCCGCGCGCCGCCCTTGCGCTCCTCGCGCATCTGGTCCAGCCCGTGCTCGCGGATGTGCGCCCAGACCGACTGGCGGAACGTCTCGCGCAGGGCGGGGCTGCCGTCTCCGCCTAGGCGAAACAGCATCGCCACCACTTCCTCTACAATGGAGGAGAGTTTCACCAGCGCATAAGCGGGGTAGGCAAAGCCTGAGTTGATGGCGGCGCGCGTCTGCGCCTTGGCGCGCCAGTTGGCGAGCCGCTCTGGCGTTGGCTGATCCAGGAACCAGGTGTGGCCGAAGGTGTCCTCGATCTCGCGCTCAATCTCCTCACGCAGCGACTCGGTGATGCGGCGCATCCGCCGGATGGTGCGGGAACGGGTTTCGATCGCCTCCAGATTGTCGCGGATCGGCTGTTCGCGCGGGATGTCGCTCAAGGAGCCGAAGATGGTACGCAGAAAGCCGGGCAGGGGCTTCTCGTCCGGTTCCTCCCCGCCATTATTCGCCTTCCTGTTCCGGTTGAAGGCGAAGGCGCGTCCCGATGTCGGCTTGGGGTCGATATAGACGAAGCGGCGGTCGATCTCGCGCCGCGCCGGGCGGTCTTTCAGTGCGCTGATGGCGGGGGCGAAGGGGGCGTTGGTCAGCACCGATCCGTCGATCAGCACGGCATTCTCCGCCTGGCCCAGCGCGCTGTGCTGGGGCAGCACGCGGTTGAGGAAGCGTTCGCGCCCCGGCCAGTGGCGCTTTGCCTTGTCCAGCACCTTGTCCAGCTCTCGCACGGTGAAGGGCGGGAAGGCGCCGGGAAAGCTGGCGGTGGCGCGGGCGGCGAACACCAGCTCCGCTGCATCGGCGAGCGCGCCCTGCCGCAGCTTGGTGCGGAAGTTGATGGTGAGACGGTGCTCCATCTCCTGCACCTCCGGCGGGCTGTTCAGTCGCAGCATTTCGGGATAGCCCTCGAAATCCGTCACCGTCACCATCAGGTCGAGCGGGTAGGAAAAGGGCAGCAGTGGGCGCTCCTTGTGTGAGCGCGCCATGCTGTCAAACGCGTTCAGTAACAGGCGCGTGAACGTCTGGCCGCCGAAGGGGGGCTGGAACCAGCGCGAGCGCACGAAGCTGGAGAGCTTGCGACGCACCTCCTCGCGCGTGTCGGGCGAGACCGTGCGCTCGACCGTGTCCCCCCGGCGGCGCGCGGCAAGCCAGACCAGCGGCTGTGCCCAGAATTTTGTGAAGCGCGCGGCGGGCCGGGCGTCTGGGTCAAGCAGTTGCTCGACATCGGCATTGTCTAGCCAAAGGTCGGTCAGCGGCTCAAGCGACTGGCCGGTCTCGATCGCCTGCGCGAGAAAGATGCCGTTGATGCCGCCCGCCGACGCGCCTGCGATGATATCTATCACCACGCGGACCCGGAGCTTCGCCTGCTTGTCTATGCTGCGCAGCAAATCCCGATAGATGCCGAGCACGCCTTCCTGCCCCGCGTCCTTGCCCTCATGGAAATCCCGGCTCGCGCGCGCGAAATTCCATATTTCCTTGGTGATGCCGTGCATATAGACGGCCAGGCTGATGCCGCCGTAGCAGACGAGCGCCAGCCTCAGTTCCTTCTCCCGCATCGGGCAAGACTGTCATGTTCGTCGGCGGTTGTCGAGGGTGATGCGCGCGGTCAGAAAAGACCTTCGAGCACCTGGTCGCGCGGGCGGTGGCCATCGACCCAGGTGCGGATATTGGCGATCACCTTGTCGCCGGTGGCGTCGCGCCCCTCGATGGTGGCCGACCCCATATGGGGTTTGAGGACCACGTTGGTAAGGGTGAGCAGGCGCGGATCGACCGCAGGCTCATGCGCAAAAACGTCTAGCCCCGCGCCCCCGATGCGCCCGGATTCCAGCGCGCCGATCAACGCTTCCTCATCATATACCTCGGCGCGCGAGGCGTTGATCAGATAGGCGTCGGGCTTCATCAGGCCGATGCGGCGCGCGTCGATCATGCCGCGGCTGTCGTCATTGAGCGGGCAGTTGATCGACACGAAATCGCTGGTGGAGAGCAGCTCGTCGAGCGACTCTATCCATGTCGCGCGGGTGGCGCGCTCTACGCTTTCGGGCAGGCGGTGGCGGTTGTGATAGACGACCGAGAGACCGAAAGGCGCGGCGCGCAGGGCCACTGCCTGCCCGATGCGGCCCATGCCGATGATCCCCAGCGTCTTGCCGCCGATGCGATGCCCGAGCAGACCCGAGGGGCTCCACCCCGCCCATTGCCCGGCGCGCAAAATCTGCTCCCCCTCCGCGAGGCGGCGCGGCACAGCGATGATGAGCGCCATCACCATATCGGCGGTGTCGTCTGTCAGCACGCCCGGCGTGTTGGTGACGATGATGCCCCTGCGACGCGCGGCGCCGAGATCGATATGATCAACGCCATTGCCGAAGTTGGCGATCATGCGCAGCCGCTCGGGCGCGGCTTCGATCAATGCTGCGTCGATATGGTCCGTCACCGTCGGCACCAGCACGTCGCAATCCGCCATGGCGGCGGCAAGCTCGTCACGCGTCATCGCGGCGTCATTGGGACTGAGCACGGTATCGAACAGCTCGACCATGCGCTGCTCCACGCTGGGCGTCAGGCGGCGGGTGACGATCACTCTCGGGCGGGCGGGGCGCGGCATTTTCGGCATGGCATGACCGCTATCGCCTTGCGGTAGGCGAGGTCAAGCACAGATGGCGGTATCGCGCGGCCGTGATGCGCAAGGGCCTTGTCTTCGCGCACAGCTTGCCGCTATCTGGTGCGGGTGAGGAAGAACAGCAAAATGGGATATGCGCGGGTGCGGGGCGTGGTATGCGTGGTGTTGTTGGCGGCGGCGGCTCTTGGCGCGCGCCCTGCCTATGCTGGACCGAAAACGCCGCCTTATTGGGCGTCGATAGCGGCGGACGAGGCGCGGATGCGCGTGGGGCCGAGCCTCGACTACCCTTCCAACTGGATTTACCAGCGGCGCGACATGCCGGTGAAGGTTGTGCAGGTGCTGGGCAACTGGCGCAAGATCCAGGACCCTGACGGTACGCAGGGCTGGATGCATGTGCGCCTGCTGAGCGACACCGCGACCGCGATGGTGCGGGATGTCGCTGCGGATATGCGGCAGGACCGCAGTGACGCCACGCCGCTGCTGTACCGGGCAGAGCAGGGCGTCGTCGGCCGGGTCAGCGATTGCGGCGAGGGCTGGTGCCGGTTCGACGTCAGCGGCAAGCGCGGCTATGTGCGCGCGTCCTCGCTTTGGGGCGCGGTGAAATAGCCGCCTGATGCCTGACTTCCGCACCGATGCCCTGGTCGTGGGTGCGGGCGCCGTCGGCCTCGCCTGCGCGCGTGCGCTGGCACTGCGCCGGCAGCAGGTGGTGGTGCTGGAGGCCGCAGACGCCATCGGTCAGGGCGTTTCAAGCCGCAATTCCGAAGTGCTGCATGCGGGGATTTATTACCCCACCGGATCGCTCAAGGCGCGGCTGTGCGTGGCGGGCAATGCGCTGATCCGCGAGTATCTGACCGGGCGCGGTATCGCCCTGAACCCGTGCGGGAAGCTGGTGGTGGCGACGAGCGTGGATGAAGTGCCCAAGCTGGAGGCGCTGCACGCGCAGGCGAAGGCCAATGATGTGCCGCAGGTGGAATGGATAACCGGCGCGCAGGCCCGTGTGCTCGAGCCTGCGCTGCGCGCGGAGGCGGCCATGCTGTGCGGCACTTCGGCGGTGTTCGACAGCCATGGCTATATGCTGGGCATGCGGGGCGACATCGAGGATGCGGGCGGCAGCATTGCGCTGCGCACGCCGTTCGAGCGCGCCAGCCGGGATCCGGATGGCTTCGTCGTTCAGTGCGGCGGGGCCGAGCCGGTGAGCATTGGTTGCCGGTTGCTGGTGCTGGCGGCAGGGCTGGGCGCGCAGGCCGTGGCGAGTGGCGTAGAGGGTTTTCCCGCCGCGCTGATACCGCAACGCCACCTCGCGAAGGGCAGCTATTTCGCGTTGCAGGGCAAGGCGCCGTTCGCGCGGCTGATCTATCCTTTGCCGGTGCACGGGTCGCTCGGCACGCATTACCGGCGGGACATTGGCGGCGTTGCGCGCTTTGGGCCGGACATCGAATGGGTGGAGGGCGAGGACTACGGCGTCGACCCGGCGCGAAAGCCGCAGTTCGTGGAAGCGATCCGGCGTTTCTGGCCGGACGTGAACGAGGACGCGCTGGTGCCGGATTATGCGGGCATCCGGCCCAAGATCCACGGCCCGGGTGAACCGCAGCCCGATTTTTCGATCCAGTTCGAGGGCAGCCACGGCCTGGGCGGACTGGCGGCGCTGTTCGGCATCGAAAGCCCCGGCCTCACGTCCTCGATGGCGATCGGGGCGTATGTTGCGGACGGCCTGCTGGGGACGAAGGGATGATGGAGCCGCCGGTGCTGCTGGACGTCAGCCGCCTGATCTGGCGCGCGTGGCTGGGCCTGCTGCCCACCGGGATCGACCGCGCCTGTATCGCCTATATCCGCCATTATCGCGGGCGGGCGCTGGCGGTGGTGCAGCGCGGCGGGATTACACGGGTGCTGAAGCCGGCGCTGTCTGAGCGGCTGTTTGACCTTGTGGTCGATCCTCCGGTGGACGTCAGGTTAAAACTGATGCTGCTGATCCTGCCGGGGCTGATCTGCGGCGCGGCGCGGAGCGGGATGCGCGGTGCGCTCTATCTCAATGTCGGGCATACGGGGCTGGACCGGGCGGGACATGCGCGCTGGGTGCGGCGCAGCGGCGTGCGCGCGGTCTATTATGTGCATGACCTCATCCCCATCACCCATCCGCAATTCGCGCGGGCGGGCGTGCCGGAGCGGCACGCCATGCGGATGCGCAGTGTGTTGCGCCAAGGCGCGGCGGTGATCGCCAACAGCGCGGACAGCGTGCAGGCGCTCGGCGCGTTTGCGCGTGAGGAGGGCTTGCCGATGCCGCCCACCCTGATCGCGCCGCTGGGCGTGGAGGCGCATGAGAGCGCACCGGGGCATACCCCACAGGAGCCGCCCAGCTTCGTGATGCTGGGGACGATTGAGGGGCGCAAGAACCATGCGCTTATATTGCGCGTGTGGCAGCGTCTGATCGCGCGGCTGGGGGAGCAGACGCCGCGCCTCGTCATCATCGGCCAGCGCGGGTGGCAGGCGGACGATGTTTTTCGCCAGCTGGATGAAGACGCGACGTTGCGGCCTTATGTGAAGGAGCTGGGCCGGTGCGACGATGCGGCGTTGCAGCTCTGGCTCGGGTCGGCGCGGGCGCTGTTGTTCCCCAGCTTTGTCGAGGGGCAGGGGCTGCCGCTGATCGAGGCGCTGGCCGCAGGCGTGCCGGTGATCGCCAGCGACCTTGCCGTGTTCCGCGAGACGGCAGGGGAGATTCCCGACTATCTCGATCCGCAGGATGAGGCCGCGTGGGAGGCGGCGGTGCTCGAATATGCTGCGCAGCATGGCAATGCGCGGGAGCGTCAGCTGGAGCGTATGCGGGACTTTACGCCGCCGTCTTGGGAAGCGCATTTCAGGACGGTGGAGAGATGGCTGGAGCGGCTGGCCTGAAAGCCTTCATGCCACCGATGCGTGCGCTTCCTCGATGAGCCTGGCGATGGCCGGGCGGCACGAGCCGCAGTTGGTGCCCGCGTTCAGCGCCTTGCCCACCGCCTCGACGCTGGTGAGCGCCTGATCGCGGATTGCGCGCGTGATGCTGTATGCGCCGATATCGAAACATACGCACACCACCGGCCCGGCGTCCGGCGCGGGCGTGGCGGCGCGCCCGGCGAGCAGCTCCGCGCCCTTCGGTTGTTCCTCTGGCCGCAGTTGCGCCAAAATCCATTCGCGCGGTGGGAGCGAGCCGGAGCGGGTGAGGAACAGTGCCGCCTGCAGGCACCCGGTATCATCGCGCACGGCAACGCGCAGGCTCCCGCGCGCGCCATCGCGCGCCTCGATGCGCTCTCCCTTGGGGAGCAGTGCTTCTATGTCAATCGCGCCCTGGCCCGCCAGTTCGGTGAGCCAGCCATGCTCGCCTCGCACCCGCGTCCAGTAGCAATCTGCCGTTATGTCTGGCCGCTCGACGCTGACGAGGAAGGCGCGCCAGTCCGCGCCATAGGGAGCGATGACCGCTGGGGTATTCTTGAATGCGGGCTGGCCGGAAATGGGATCGACCTTTTGGCCGGGTAGCCTGCCCGTGCGCCCGCCGGACGAGATCTGGTCCGTCCAGTGCATCGGCACGAACAGTTCGCCCCGGCGCTGCCCTTCTGAGACGCTCACGCGATAGAGGCTGCTGCCCGTAGGTGTGGAGATGCTGGCGATGCTGTGGTTGGCGATGCCGAGTGTGGCGGCGTCATCGGGGTGAATCTCTACCCATGGCTCGCGCCGGTGTTGCGAGAGTTTGGGGCTGAGCGCGGTGCGTGTCATCGTGTGCCAATGGTCGCGCGTGCGCCCGGTGTTGAGCCGCAAGGGGAAGGCGGGGTCGGTGTCTTGCGCGGGCGGGGTTACCGGAACCAGCCGCGCCTTGCCGTCGGGCGTGGAGTAATGCGCATCGGCATAGGGCGCTGCGCCGCCCCATTGCCACGGTGCCCATGCAGCGTAGTCAGCGTCTGAAATCCTGGCCCATTGCGACAGATCGAGCACGCGGCGGCCACCATTGCGAAAGCCCGTCTGCGCCGCATATTCCCGGAAGACCGCTGCGGCGGAGGGGTAGGCGAAGGCGTCTGCCCACCCCATGCGGCGGGCGACATCGGCTACGATGTCCCAGTCCGCGCGTGCTTCGCCGGGCGGCGGGAAAATGGGGCGCTGGCGGGAAATGACGCGCTCGCTGTTGGTGACAGTGCCGTCCTTCTCGCCCCATGCCAGCGCGGGCAGCTTTACATGGGCATAGGCGGTCGTGTCCGTCTCGGCCATGCAGTCCGACACGACGACGAAATCGCACCGCTCCATCGCCGCGCGCACGAAACCGGCGTCGGGCATCGAGACGGCGGGGTTGGTGGCCATGATCCACAGCGCCTTTATGCGCCCGTCATGCACGGCGCGGAACATGTCGACGGCCTTCAACCCCGGCGCGCGCGCGATCATGGGGCTGGCCCAGAAATCCTGAGCGGCGGCGCATTCTTCAGCGCTGAACCCCATATGCGCGGCGAGCATCGAGGCAAGCCCGCCGACCTCGCGGCCGCCCATCGCATTGGGCTGGCCGGTGATCGAGAACGGCCCCATGCCCGGCTGGCCGATGCGCCCCGTTGCCAGATGCAGGTTGATGATCGCGTTGCCTTTGTCCGTACCGCTGGCGGACTGGTTCGCGCCCTGGCTGAACAGGGTGATGGTTTTGGGGTGCTGGCTAAGCAAATCGAAGAAGGCGGCGCGCGTGGTGTCATCCAGCCCGTCTTCCCCTGCGCAGAGCCGATCCCAGAAGCCATCGGGCGCGTTGACATGGTTGGCGAGATAGGCGTCATCGAGCAATCCGCGCGCCTTCATGTCGAGCAGCGCCGCGTTGAAGAGCGCGACATCGCCATCGGGGCGGATCGGCAGGTGCAGGTCTGCGCGCTCGGCGGTTTCGGTACGGCGCGGGTCGATGACGACCAGTTTGGTGCCGCGCGCCTCCCGCGCCGCCTCGATCCGCTGCCACACGACCGGGTGGCACCAGGCGGTGTTGGAGCCGACCAGCACGATCAGCTCCGCCGCCTCCAGATCCGAGTAGGAGCAAGGCACCACATCTTCGCCGAAGGCGCGGACATGCGCCGCCACCGCGCTCGCCATGCACAGGCGGGAATTGGTGTCGATGTTGGCGGAGCCGATGAAGCCTTTCATCAGCTTGTTGGCGACGTAATAATCCTCCGTAAGCAACTGGCCGGAGACGTAGAAGGCGACGCTGTCCGGCCCGTGCTGGGCGATCGTATCTGAGAAGCGCTGTGCCACCAGATCGAGCGCCGAGTCCCAGCTTGCGCGTGCGCCGTTGACCTCGGGGTAGAGCAGCCGACCCTCGAGGCTCACCGTCTCGCCCAGATGCGTGCCCTTGGAGCACAGCCTACCGTTGTTCGCGGGGTGCGTGGCATCGCCCTTGATCAGCACCGAGCGCTCGCCGGTGCGCGTCGCCGCGATGCCGCAACCCACGCCGCAATAGGGGCAGGCGGTGCGGACCATGTGCGCTCCCTCTGTCGTGGGGGAGGATTGGGGAATACCGGACGGCCCCACCCCCGGCCCCTCCCCTGGAGGGGAGGGGAGTTTCATCCATCAACTCCCTGCAAGGCTTCCTTGCGCGCTATGAGGATGCGACCGCCGTCAATCTTGACCGGGATGGTCGGCACACAGCCCACGTCGTCGCCCAGCGCTTCGCCGGTGACGAGGCTGATCCGCCAGTTGTGTAGCGGGCAGGTGACCGTGGTGTCATGCACGATGCCCTGGGAGAGCGGCCCCTGTTTGTGCGGGCATTTGTTGAGCAGGGCATAGACGCTGCCGTTGGCGGTGCGGAAGATCGCGATTTCCTCGCCGCCCTGCACGGGGAGGGTGCGCGCGCCCAGGGCCGGGAGCTGATCCACCGGGCCGATGTCGAGCCAGTCTGCAGTGACCATCAGTGTGCTCCCACAACGGCGAAGGGACGGATCTCGGCAATATGCTGGTGCAGATGCGCCTCCTTTCCTGCCGCGCGCTCGGCCCAGGGGTCTTTTTGCAGATATTTCTGCGCGTGGAGGAAGCGGCCATAGAGCGCCTTGCGGCCTTCATGATCGTCCACCACCCTGGCTTTCACATGGTCCAGGCCGACCCGCTCGATCCACGGCGCGGTGCGATCGAGATAACGCGCCTCCTCGCGGTAAAGCTGGATGAAGGCGCCGCAATATTCGAGCGCCTCTTCCTCGGTCGCCACCTTACAGAGCAGGTCCGTGCCGCGCAGGTGGATGCCGCCATTGCCGCCGACGAGCAGTTCGTAGCCGCTGTCTACACAGATCACGCCGAAGTCCTTGATCGTCGCTTCGGCGCAATTGCGCGGGCAGCCGGAGACCGCAATCTTGAACTTGTGCGGCATCCAGCTGCCCCAGGTCATCTGTTCGAGCAGGATGCCGAGGCCGGTCGAATCCTGTGTGCCGAAACGGCACCATTCGGAGCCGACGCAAGTCTTCACAGTGCGCAGCGCCTTGCCATAGGCGTGGCCGGAGACCATGCCGGCGGCGTTCAGGTCCGCCCAGATGTGGGGCAGGTCTTCCTTCTTGATGCCGAACAGGTCGAGCCGCTGCCCGCCGGTCACCTTCACCATGCGCGCGCCATATTTTTCGGCGGCGTCGGCAATGGCGCGCAGCTCCTTGGGCGTGGTGACGCCGCCCCACATGCGCGGCACCACGGAATAGGTGCCGTCCTTCTGGATGTTGGCGTGCATCCGCTCATTGACGAAGCGGCTTTGCGGATCCTCCTTGTGCTCGGCGGGCCAGGCGCAGAGCAGGTAGTAGTTAAGCGCGGGGCGGCAGGAGGAGCAGCCGTCCGGCGTGCTCCACGAAAGCGCCTGCATCACCGCCGGGATTTCCTTGAGGTTTTTCTCAAGGATCGCGGCGCGCACATCCTCATGGGTGAAGCTGGTGCACTTGCACATCGGCTTGTTGTCGCGCTCGCCAGCGAATTCGTCTCCCAGCGCCAAGGCCAGCAGGTTTTCGACAAGGCCGGTGCAGCTGCCGCAGCTTGCGGACGCCTTGCAGCCGGAGCGCACCCCATCGAGCGACTGCGCGCCGCCCGCGATACAGGCCATTACCTGCCCCTTGGATACGCCGTTGCAGCCGCAAATTTCCGCGTCATCGGAAAGGGCGGCAACGGCATCAATAGGGTTTGCGGTGGCGCCCCCGCCAGATGCAAACGCCTGCCCGAAGATCAGCGCGTCGCGAATGTCCGCAATGTCTTCGCCCTTCTTGAGCAGATCGAAATACCAGTTGCCGTCTGCCGTATCGCCATAGAGCACCGCGCCGACGATCTTGTCCTGCTTGACGATCACGCGCTTGTAGACGCCGCGCGTCGCATCGCGCAGGACGATGTCCTCGCAGCCCTCGCCGCCTGAAAAGTCGCCCGCCGAAAACAGGTCTATGCCCGATACCTTGAGCTTTGTGGAGGTGACCGAGCCTTTATAGGGGTTTTCGCTGCCCACCAGCCCATCGGCGAGGCTGCGACACATGTCCCACAGCGGCGCGACGAGGCCGTAGACCTGTCCGTCATGCTCGACGCATTCGCCTACCGCGAGCACATCGGCATCGGACGTGACCATATGATCGTCGACCTGAATGCCGCGCCCCACGGCGAGGCCTGCTTCCTTCGCGAGGGCAGTGCTCGGGCGGATGCCGACTGCCATCACGACAATGTCGGCCCTGATCTCCGTGCCGTCCTTGAGGCGCACGCCCTCCACCTTGTCCGTGCCGATGATCTCGGCGGTGTCGGCCTGCGTCAGAATCGTCTGGCCGCGCCGCTCCAGCTCGGTTTTCAGCAGCCAGGCGGCGGCCTCATCGAGCTGGCGCTCCATCAGGGTCGGCATCAGGTGCAATACGGTGACCTGCATGCCCCGGAGCGACAATCCGTGCGCCGCCTCCAGGCCAAGCAGGCCACCGCCGATGACCACCGCATTCCCCCCCAGGTCTGCGGCGGCCAGCATCTTGTCGACATCATCGAGATCGCGGAAGGTGACCACGCCGGGCAGATCCTTGCCCGGCACGGGGATGATGAATGGATCGGAGCCGGTGGCGATCAGCAGCTTGTCGTAGCTGACCGACATGCCCGACTTCGCGGTTACGGTCTTGGCCGCGCGGTCGATACCGACCACCGGGTCGCCGGAGATCAGTTCGATACCGCTGTCCGCATACCAATCCGCCCCGTTGATGATGATGTCTTCGAACGTCTTTTCCCCGGCGAGGACGGGAGAGAGCATGATCCGGTTGTAGTTGACGCGCGGCTCGGCTCCGAAAATGGTGATGCGGAACTTGCCGGGGTCGCGCGCCAGTATTTCCTCCACCGCGCGGCAGCCGGCCATGCCGTTGCCGATGACGACGAGGTGCGGGCGGGGATCTGGGGGGGATGCGACCATGTCTCTCTTGTCCTTGGTGGGTTACAGCGCGTATTCGAGTTGCAACCAGAACTTGCTGGTATCGACGTCACCGGGGAATTTGAGGAAGCCCTTGGCGTCGTAGTCTGCGTATTTCGCAAGGAGCGTGAGGCTCTTCGTCGGCTTGAAGCCGATTTGCGCATCCCATTCCTGACCATATTTGAAGTTGCCGACATCGCTCTTGAAGCTGTGCCACACGACCGCGGCGTTGAGGCCCGCGAGGCTCTTGACCTTGGGCTTCACCGCCACGCCCGCGTAGATGTCTTCCAGTCCGGTGCCGGTCGCGCTGGTGGGGGTGTTGAGGAACAGGTCCGCCCAGCCGTTGAACTTGTGCAGCGTCGCCATCGGCGTCTGGAAGGCGACGCGGCCCTTGGGCGTGATGTCTCCACCCAGCAGCTCGTAACCGGCGGTCAGCGTCCAGATGTCATAGCTCAGCCCCGCCTCGGCCGCGATATAATCGACCGAATAATCACCGGGGTTGAGCTCGTAGTCATATTGCCTGGCATAGCTCGCCATCAGGTTGAGGCTGGCCTTGGGCGAGAGCTTGAAGGTTGAGGTCGCCCGCGCGCCATAAGTCTGGGTGGAGGTGGCCTTGACCGGCTCCTTGGCGTCGAAATCGAGCAGGTAGGAGAACGCCTTGAGCTTCACCGGCCCGAGCGACGCGCCCGCACCGAGGAACACGAAACCGCCGGAATAGGCCTGACGCGAACCTGCGTCGACGCCGAAGATGGTGCGCTGGGACCAGCTGTAGGTGCCGTCGAGGCTGATCGGGCCGAGGGTCGCCTCGGCGCGCACCGCGTCGAACGTCTGCTCGTTCTGCCGCCAGCCGACCGAGCCGACGAAACGCTGATCATCGAGGTTGATGCGCTGGCGGCCGCCGGTGAGGGTGAAGGTCTTGGTCTTGTACTGGATCTGCGCGCGATTGAGCTCGATATTCTCGGGGTCGGACACCACGGAATAACCGGCGCGGCGCTGGTGGCTGAAGCCAATGGATGCCGGCGTGAAGGTTCCCGGAAATGCGGTGTAGCCATCGTCGATCGCCAGCGTCGCTTCCGCCTCGACCAGTGCGGAAAAGCCGCTCTTGGTGCTGAGTGTGATGCCGGGCCGCATGCGCATGGTGACGGCGTCTGCATCCGTTGTCGGCTGGTCGACATTTTCATAGCGCAGGCGCGCGTCGATGCTCGGCTTCAAACTGAAGGTTTCGGCCTGGGCAGACTGCGCCGTGAAGGCGGCCGCGATGGCGGTGGTGGTCAAGGCTATCATACTGGTTTTGTTGTGCATAACTTCCCCCTTTGTCCTGTTGGCGTTTTCCCCAGGACATCCCCTCTCTCTTGAAATCTGTGATCGTGCCGCCCCGCGCGGCTGCGGTTCAGGCCGCCTGCAAGGTCGCGGGGTTGCGATACCGTTCGTGCAGGAAGTGGACGACGGCGTGGCGCGCGTCGGCATATTCGGGCAGGTCCATCGCCGCGAGGCGTGCGCGCGGGCGCGGGATGTGGACCTTGAGGTCTTCCCCGATCCGCGCGGCCGGGCCGTTGGTCATCATGATGACGCGGTCGGACAGCAGCACGGCCTCGTCGACATCGTGCGTGATCATCAGCACGGTGTTGTTGAGCCGGGCCTGAAGATCCATCACCACATCCTGCAAGGCAGCGCGGGTGAGGGCGTCTAGCGCGCCGAACGGCTCGTCCATGAGCAGCACGCGCGGCTGCATCGCGATGGCGCGGGCGATGCCGACGCGCTGCTTCATGCCGCCGGAAAGCTCGCCGGGGCGCTTGTTCGCCGCGTGGGCCATCTGCACCAGTTCAAGGTTGTGCAGCGCCCATTCCTTGCGCTCGGCCTTGCTTTTTCCCTTCGCAGTCTTGTCTACGGCGAGGCAGACATTCTCCTCCACCGTCAGCCAGGGCAGCAGCGAGTGATCCTGGAACACGACGGCGCGGTCCACGCCCGGCGCATCCACTACCTGATCGCCGAGGAATACCACGCCCCGGCTGGGTTTTACGAGGCCAGCGACGACATTGAGCAGAGTCGATTTGCCACAGCCGGAGTGCCCGATCAGCGAGACGAACTCACCCTTCTCGATGCTGAGGCTGATCTTGTCGAGCGCGCAGAATGTGCCCTTCTTGGTCGGGAACTCCACGCAGATGTCTTCGAGTGCGAGATAGCTTCTCTGTTTCATGAGCGTTTCTCCTTAAGCCGTCCGGGCGACCTTGCGGCCGATGAAGGCGACGATGCGGTCCAGCGCGAAGCCGACCAGACCGATCCAGATCAGCGCAACGATGGTATCGGTCAGCAGCGAGCTGTTGTAGCTGTCCCAGATGAAGAAGCCGATGCCGGTGCCGCCCTGCACCATCTCTGCCGCGACGATGGCGAGCCAGCTCATGCCGACGCCGATGCGAAGCCCGGTGAACATGTGCGGCACGGTGGCGGGCAGCATGATCTTGGTGAAATATTCGAGCGGATTGAGGTTCAGCACCTTGCCGACGTTGACATAGGCGGCTGGCATGGACTGAACCCCGGCGGCGGTGTTCAAAATCACCGGCCAGATTGCGGTGATGAAGATAAGGAAGATTGTGGAGGGTTGCGCCTGCTGGAAGATCGCAAGGCTGATCGGCAACCACGCGAGCGGCGGGACGGTACGCAGCACCTGGAACAGCGGATCGAGCGCGCGATAGGCGAACACGCTCTGCCCGACGAGAATGCCGAGCGCGATGCCGAGGATCGCGGCGAGGCTGTAGCCCATCATTACGCGCTTGAGGCTGGTGACGATATGGCCGGCGATGCCGACGACGCCTTCCTCGCTGACATGCACGCCGGAGAAGTCGACGGTCACGCCCTCGAACGGGTTGACGATCAGCTCGTGGCTATCCTGCCAGACCTTGAGCGGCGAGGGGAAGGTTGCGTCCGGGCTGCCGCACGCCACCTGCCACAGGCCGAACAGGACGACGAGCATCAGCAGCGTGGGCAGGGTCTGCGCGGCAATGGACCGCAGCTTCTCCTCCCACGCCTGCATCGGGGCAGGCATGGGCGGCAGTTGGCGACGCTTTATGGCGTCTTCGGGATAGGGCACGACGGTTGCTCCGGCGGCCGGGGACAGCGCGGGCGCGCCCTCGCTCTGGCCTGTGTTTGCTAGGGGGGATGAGGCAGACATGGATATGCTCCGTCAGACGCGCTTGATGCCGAGGCTGGAGAGATAGGCCTTGGGGTTGGCGGGGTTGAAGACCTTGCCGTCGAAGAACTTCTCCGGCCCGCGGCTGTCGCTTGCGGGGCCTTTGCCGCCGATCGCCGCCGCCGCTTTGCGCCAGATGTCGCTGCGGTTGACCTTGGCGATGATGCCGTTGGTGTTGAGGCTCATCGGCAGCTTGCCCCAGCGCTGATTCTCGGTGAGGAACCAGAGATCGTGGCTCTTGTAGGGGAAAGACGCAAAGCCGTTGAAGAACTTCATCTTGAAGGCGGCATTGGGGAATTTGCGCCCGTCACCCATGGTAAAGTTGCCCTGCAGACGGTCGGCAATATCGCCCACCGGCACCTTCAAATAGGCGGGGCCGCCGATCATCATCGCGAGGCGGGCGATGTTGGCGGGGTTGTCTGCCCAGCGCTGTGCCTCGATGATCGCGGCGGTGAGAGCAATGGCCGCGCGCGGGTTCTGATCCACCCAGTCCGAGCGCATGGCGAAGCTCTTTTCAGGATGGTTCATCCACATCTGGCCGGTGGAAACGGCGGTGTAGCCGAGCTGTTGGGCGACGAGCTGGTCGTTCCAGGGCTCGCCGACGCAGAAGGCGTCCATCGTGTCGGCGCGCATGTTGGCAACCATCTGTGGCGGCGGAATGGTGATAAGCGAAACGTCGCTGTCAGGATCGATGCCGCCAGCCGCCAGCCAGTAGCGGATCCACAGGTCGTGCGTCCCGCCGGGGAAGGTCATCGCCATGGTGATCTTCTTGCCAGCCGCCTTGCGCTGGGCGATCACGCCTTTCATCGCGGCAGAGTTAAGACCAGCCTTGGCGCCGAGATATTCCTTCGACACCGAGATCGCCTGGCCGTTGACGTTGAGGCGGGCGAGGATGCTCATCGGCGTCTGCTTGGCCTGATAGCCCATCGACAGAAAATAGGGCATGGGGGTGAGGATATGCGCGCCGTCTATGCCGCCGCCGTCAGACCCCAGGACGAGGTTGTCGCGCGTTGCGCCCCAGCTCGCCTGCTTGGCGACGATGACGTTAGGCATGCCATATTTGGCGAACAGGCCGAGTTCCTTGGCGACGATGACCGGCGCTGCATCGGTAAGGGCGATAAAACCCAGCTTCGCGCCCTGAACCTCGGGCCCCGGCCCGGCAGCGAATGCGCCGGAAGGAAACGCCTGTTGCACTGCACCCAGAAGAGCCACCGTGCCGCTGGTTTTCAATATGCCTCTGCGGCTGATGCCCTGCTGATCGTCCTGTTCCGCCATCGAATATGCTCCTTCCCGAACCCGTTGCGCGAGGCGAAGTCAGCAGACCGCGCCATTCCCCCAGTGTGCAACCGCCGAAGCGCGAAACCCGCGATAGACGCAAAAAAAACCGCCTCGAATCACAGCGATGAGCTGGTTCGGGCGGCTGCGTTGCCTCAGGTGCCGTGTGCGGCGGTATCAAGCCAGACCCGCCATTGGGTGAGGCCGATAAATCATGCCGAGACATCCTTGTCTCGTCGGGGCCAAGATTGGCATCGATTCGCCGTTTGGGCAAGAGGGAAAATTTTGCGTTGCACAAAATGCAATCGTATAGCTCGGACGGCTCAATCCTGCGCGAGATAGGCGTCGAGCTGATCGGGGTCAAACGCGCGGCCGTCGAAGAACCGGTCCGGCCCCAGCAGCAGCCGCCCCTGCACCGTGCCGACGCCCGTGGTTTCGCTGATCCCGCCTTCCAGCTTCGCGCTCGCGCCCGGGAGCGGCACCTGTGTTCCGGCAAAGGCCGCGCGATAGATGTCTGGCCGGAAAACCCGCTGGGCGGCGGCATAGCCCACGTCTGACTTCACGACATGGCCAGCCCGCACCATCTGCGCATAAAGCCACGCCGCCTGGCTGACCCAGGGGAAGTTTGCCGCCTCGCGATGCTGGAACATGAAATCGGGGATGTGCAGCGGTTCCTGCCCGGCGGCGAGGGTGATTCGATCTGCGATCGCCCGCTCGATCAGATGGGCCGAGCCGTCGAGATACTCAGCGCGCGCGAGGATGGCCGCATTTGCGGAATGGCGGGCAGGATCGATGAACACTTCCCCCGCCTTGTAGAGCGCGCGAATCAGGCGGTGGACGATCTCCGGCTCCGCCTCTGCCCGCGCCGCCTGCATCGCAAGCACCTTCTCCACCCCGCGCAACCAGATGTGCGAGGTGACGTTGACGATCACGCCGACGCCGCGCTCCACCGCGACGCTGTTCCACGGTTCGCCCACGCAGATGCCGTCGATCTCGCGCAGGCTGAGCGCCTCGGCGGCGAAGGGCGGGGCGATGGTGACGATCTCGACATCGCGCGCGACATCGACGCCGCTGCCGCGCAGCCAATATTGCAGCATATAGTTGTGGCTGGAATAACGATGCACCACGCCGAAACGCAGCCGCGTCCCTTCACGCGCGCGAAGCGCGATGAGCGCGGCCAGCCTTTGCCCCAATGTGACCGAATCGAGCAGCGCGCCATGCGCGCCGATTGCCTCGGCCAGCGGCGGCGCGATCGTAACGGCATTGCCGTTGAGGCCGAGCACGAACGGCACCGCCATCGGCACGGCCGGGCGGTCCAGCCCCAATGTGGTGGCGAGCGCGAGCGGGGCGACGAGATGGGCGGCGTCCGTTCCGCCATAGATGAGCCTGTCGCGCACCGTGGCCCAGCTCATATCGCGCACCAGTTCCAGGTCTATGCCCTGCTCCTCGGCCAGCCCGAGCTCTTGTGCCAGGATGGGGAGGGCGGCGTCCACCAGCGGGAGGAAACCGATACGAAACGGATCGAGGCTCACAAGGCACCCCCTAACAGATTTTCCGCGGTGACGATGGCCTGCGCGATGTCGGCGATGCGGCGGTTGCTTTGCATCGCGTGGGTGCGCAGCAGCTTGTAGGCGTCCGGCTCGGACAGGCCGCGCTTCTTCATCAGGATCAGCTTCGCCTCGTCCACCACCTTGCGCTCCGCCAGTTGCGAGCGCGCCTCGGCCAGCTCGGTCTGGAGGCGGTTGAAAGCCTGGAAGCGGCGCACGGCAAGATCGAGAACCGGCTTGATTCGTTCCTTGCGCAGGCCATCGACCACATAAGCGGAGATGCCGGCGTCGACCGCCTCTGCGATCGCGCTCTCGTCAGACTGATCGACGAACATCGCGATCGGGCGGGCGAGCGCACGCGAGAGGGCGAAGGTTTCCTCCAGCATGTCGCGGCTGGGGTTTTCGAGGTTCATCAGCACGACGTCGGGCGAGCACGCCTCAAGCTTTGCCGCGAGGCCGTGACGGTCGAGAAAGATGTGCAGGTCGGATAGGCCTGCGTCGCGCAGGCCTTCCTCGATGACGGCCGCGCGCGCCGCGCTGTCATCGATCACCGCTATTCGCATTGTTGCCCACCTTGCTGCATTGCAGCATCAATGGGACGAGTTTTGCCCGCGAGTCAACGGTTCATCGTGGTTAGCGGCAATGCCTCAGCGAACGCGCGGTCCGCCGAAGGGCATCGGTGGCGGCGGGCGGCGGGTGCCGCGCGGCAATTGCGCCTGATAGGCCCGGCCGCAATGCTCGACGCAATAGGGGAAGCCGGGATTTACCTTCTCGCCGCAGAAATGGAAATCCGGCTCGCCGGGGTGACCCATCGGCCATTTGCAGATCTTCTCGGTCAGATCGAGCAGGCTCGTCTTGTCCGCGATCTCCGGGCTGGGCTTGGCGGGCACGAGGCGGCGCGGCGGGGCAGGGGGGATCGGCGCCTGCTGATCACCCGGTCCCTGGCGCATGAAGCCGCCGGGGCCAATCGACACAATACGCTGCTGCGGACGCGGCGCGGGTGCGGCTTCCTGCGGCTGGGGGGCGGTGTCATCCATGTCGAACGGCGGAACATCCGCGTCATTGCGAGCGGGAGAGGGGTTGGCAGAAAGCGTTGGGGCGGCGGCGCGAGGTTCTGTGCCCGGCGTGTCAGGCTTGCGGATTATTGGCTTTTTGCGCGGCGTTTCATTGGCCTTGACGGGCGACGGGCGCGACTGAAGACCGAGGCGATGCGCCTTGCCGATAACCGCATTGCGGCTCACTCCGCCCAGCTCGTCGGCGATCTGGCTGGCGGTCATGCCCTTTTCCCACATGGACTTGAGCTGATCTATGCGTTCGTCGGTCCAGGACAAGACTCACTCCATCACTTGATGCTGTTTTGGCGGCTGAGGAGCGCATATGGCGTTTGCCGACTCGTATATCAACCGCTTTACGCGAATCGCGCCGGTTTTGCCTTGCCCCCCCACGAGCCAGCCGATAATCGGGCTCGCTATGACAGATCAGACCCAGCCCGCGCACCCCGTTCGGTTTTCCGAGCCGGGCGTGCCGCGCATTCGCCGCATCAACTGGTCCGGCACGCGTGCACTCTATATCAAGGAAGTGCGGCGCTTCATGAAGGTGCAGCTCCAGACGATCTGGGCGCCGTCGATCACGACCTTGCTCTATCTCATCATCTTCACGGTGGCGCTGGGTGGGCAGCGGCGCACAGTGCTGGGCGCGCCGTTCGCGGATTTCATCGCGCCCGGCCTCATCATGATGGGGATGATCCAGAACGCATTCGCCAATTCGAGCTTCGGCATGCTGGTCGGCAAGATTCAGGGTACGATCGTCGATTATCTGATGCCGCCCATTTCCACGGCGGAGCTGCTGTTCGCGCAGGTGGCGGCGGCGATGACGCGGGCCGCGTTCGTGGGTGTCGCCATCGGCATCGCGATTGCGCTGTGGCCGGGTGTACACATCGCGCCGCGCCACATCTGGGCGATCCTGGTTTTCTGGGCGCTGGGGACGATGTTCGTCAGCTTTCTCGGTGTGCTGACCTCGATCTGGGCGGAGAAGTTCGATCATGCGGCGGCGATCACCAACTTCGTGGTCGCGCCCTTGTCGCTGCTTTCGG
Organism: Sphingobium sp. DEHP117; assembly: GCF_030867385.1. Classification (GTDB taxonomy): domain Bacteria; phylum Pseudomonadota; class Alphaproteobacteria; order Sphingomonadales; family Sphingomonadaceae; genus Sphingobium. The sequence continues at coordinate 71,604 of NZ_JAPFBJ010000001.1, forward strand.
GCACATTCTATTCGGTGGACAGGCTCTCGCCCGTTTTTCAGGCGATCAGCCATGCCAACCCGTTTTTCTATGCCATCTCCGGCTTTCGCTATGGCTTTCTGTCAGTCGCGGATACCGAGGTGGTGCGCGGCATGGTGGTGCTGGGTGGGTTGAACGTGGTGCTCGGCTTCCTGTGCTACGCCCTGCTGAAAAGCGGGTGGAAAATCCGGCCTTAAGCTTGCCGCCGACCGGCGAGCCTGCGCCCCGGCTTCTCGACGCCGTGATAGAGGATGACGGACGCCGCGAGGGTTAGCAGCATGAACAGCGCGACCCGATGTGGCGGGATGTTCGCGGCGTTGTCGACGAACGCGATCTTGAACCAGATGAACAACATGAAGTGCGACAGATAGGTCGCGTAGCTGATCTCGCCCAGATAGACGAGCGGCCGCGCGATCCGTCCGCCGCGCTGCGAATGGTCCGCGATCAGATAGATGAGCGCGGCGGTGACGAGCGGGAAGGCCACCAACTCATTGGTGAAGCCGCTCGCCCAGCCGAGGCTGCCTGCGAGAACTGCAAGCACTGCCATGATACGCGAACGCCGATCCACGCCCTGTTGCCACAAGGCGCAGAGCAGGCAGCCGATGCTGAACTCTGCGATGCACCGCGCGAGGCCGCTCCGCACGATATGGCCGCCGAGGTTGGTATAGCCCATAGCAAGCATGCCGGCCGCCAGCGCGGCGATGAGGCAGGCGATGGCCCCCCAGATCACCCAGCGCGGCGCGCGCGCTAAGGGCTTGAACAGCAGCACGAGCAGCGGAAACAGCAGGTAGGCCGCGAACTCGGTACTGATTGACCAGGCGGGGTGGTTCCAGCTCAAATCCGGGGTAAAGCCCCAGTTCTGGAGCATCAGGACATGCAGCGGCAGCTCTGCCCACGGATAGCCCGCCGTGCTGCGCCCGGTCGCCTCGAGCAGCAGGGCGAACCCCACGGTCAGCGTGAGCATCACAGCGTAGAGAGGGTAAATGCGCGCGAGCCGCCGCCGCAGGAAGGCAGGTGTCGCAGCCAGCCCACGCGCTGTGAACTCGCCGCTGGCCGAGAGCCAGATGACGAAGCCCGACAGGATGAAGAAGAAATCGACCGCGAGGTATCCTTTATGGATTACCTGCAGCACATCGGCGGGCAGCCAGGGCATGCCGCTGCGGATATGGAACAGCACGACGAACCACGCAGCGATGCCGCGGGCGGCGGTGAGGCCGTCAAGCTGGGGTCTTGGTGAGGTGCTCATGCGGGGCGGGCGCTCGCCCTGCCGACAAAGATCGGCACCGCACCCTCTGCCTTGCGCAGCCGGGCGAGATAGGTCGAGAGGCCGATCTGCAACGCCAGCAACATGAACACGAACGGCTGATATGCGATGCCGACGAAGGCCGCGCCGAGCAGATAGATGAGGTGCCCCTGCTGCAATGCCAGCGCCAGGGGCGCGACCCACGCCTCATCCTCGCGCCCGCGCTGAGTATAGAGCCGATAGACACGGTGCGTCGAAACCAACGACAGCAGATGGATCAACGCCCACAGCAGAAAGCCGGGATAGCCCTGTTCGCCTAGCATCTCGAAATAGGCGCTGTGGTAGGCGCGGCCTTCCTCGATGATATGCTCCTTGACGATGCGCTTGTCGTTTCCGATCCCCTCGGTGCGGAGCGCATCATATTCGAACCTGTTGGCGCGATAGGCATCGAACCCACCGCCCATGGGATGGGTCTTCACATAATCAAGCGTCCATTTCCACACCTCGACACGGGTGGAGGCGCTCTGGTCGCCCTGATAGTTCTTGATCGTGCCCATGCGCTCCGTGAAGCTGGTTGGCAGGAAGGGGATGGCGACCAAGAGCAGCGCGGCGATGCCGAGGCCATATTGCAGGCGCTTCTTGCTGCGCCACAGGAACAACGCGCCCAGCAGGATGATGCAGAGCAGGCCGGTGCGCGTTACCGTGCCGATGGGAATTAACAGGCACGCGCCGCAGAGCGCGACGATATAAAAAGTGACAAGGCGGCTGGGGCGAAAAATCGTGCCGTGTTTCGACAGCCACAGGATCAGCGGAATTATCGCGATAGCCACCATCGAAATGGTGGAGCCTTCATACAGGCCGCTATTGTCCTCCACCATGAGGTTGAGTTCGCCATAGCCTCCGCCGGACATGATGGTCTTGATGCCGCCGGTGACGATAATCGTGCTGGCGCACAGCACCATCACCAGCGCCAGCGCTTCGATGCGCAGGCGCGTGCGCAAAGTGAGCGGGAGAAAGATCGCGAAGACCAGGCTCTTCCACACCCATGCCCATTTGGCCTGCGCGTCGATAGGGAAATCGGCGTGGGTGGTGGTGTATACGCACCAGACGAGCAGCGCCACCATGAGGATCTGTCGCCAGGAAAAGCGGCTGTCGCGTTTGTTGTCGATCAAGAGCCATCCGCCGAACGCGCCCGCGAAGGCGATCAGCGATATGGGGATGGAATTGAGCAGGAAATAGCTGAGCCGCTGGGGCGAGACGATGTCGATGTAAGCGTAGGTCAGCACGAAAAGGAACGGGCGCTTGAGCGCGATGAGGAACATCGCGCCGAGAAAGATCAGGAAGAAGATGTCACGCATCGCGCGACTTTCCGTGCTCCTCGGTGTCCAGGTCTGCGCGGCGCAGCAGCCTCCAGCAGGCAAGGAACACCAGCGCGTGGCTCAGTAGCAGGGAGAATGTGTCGATCATCGCGCGCTTTTTCCGAGCCAGTCCTTAGCCGATCATGGTTGACGCGGCGTTAAATATTTGCGCGCTAAGGAGGCCGAATATGACGCGCGTTCTGCACATCCTCGATCACAGCCTGCCGCTGCATAGCGGCTATACCTTCCGCACGCGCGCCATCCTGCGCACGCAGATCGCGCAGGGGCTGGAGGTGCGGGGGCTGACCGGACAGCGACACAGCGCGAGTGGACCGGCGGTCGAAACCATCGACGGCATCACCTTTTTCCGCACGACTGCGCCGCGCCGGGGTGGTCTGCCGCTGGTGCGGGAACTGCGCGAAGTTGCCGATCTGGAACATGCGCTGGAAGGCGTGATCCGCAGCTGGCGGCCGGATATCATCCACGCCCATTCCCCTGTTTTGAACGCACTCTCCGCGCAGCGGGTCGCGCGACGGCACGGCATCCCCATGCTCTATGAGATCCGCGCCTTCTGGGAAGATGCGGCCGTCAGCAACGGCACGGCGACGGAAGGTGGCCTGCAATATCGCCTGACCCGCTGGCTCGAAACGCGCGCGGTGAAACGCGCCGATGCGGTGGCGGTGATCTGCGAAGGGCTGAAGGGCGATCTTGTGGCGCGAGGGATAGACCCTGCCAAAACCATCGTCTCCCCCAATGGCGTGGACATGGAGATGTTCGGCGACCCTGTGTCGCCTGATGCCGCCTTGCGGACGACGCTGGGGCTGGAGGATGCCGAGGTGATAGGCTTTATCGGCAGCTTCTATGACTATGAGGGGTTGGACGACCTCATCGCGGCGATGCCGATGCTGGTTGCGGCGCGCCCGAAGGCGAAGCTGCTGCTCGTTGGCGGCGGGCCGATGGAGGTTGCCCTGCGCGCTCAGGCAGACGGATCGAGCGCGCGTGAGGCGATCCGTTTTGTCGGCCGCGTGCCGCATGACGAGGTGGAGAATTATTACGCGCTCACCGACATCCTCGCCTATCCGCGCAAGGCCCAGCGGCTGACCGAACTGGTGACGCCGCTGAAACCCCTGGAGGCGATGGCGCAGGGGCGGTTGGTAGCGGCGTCGTCCGTCGGCGGGCACAGGGAGCTGATCGAGGACGGCGTGACCGGGACCTTGTTTGAGCCCGACAATCCCGCTTCGATTGCCGATGCGCTCGGGCGCCTGCTTACCGATCGCGCTGGATGGGAGGCGCGCCGCGCCACTGCCAGAGCCTTCGTGGAGCGTGAGCGCAACTGGGCCGTCAACGTCAGCCGTTATCAACCTGTTTACCATATTCTGGTTGAAAAGGCCGGGAAACGCCTTCGAGCAGGCTGAAGGACCACCGTGAAACGCCGTGACGCCCATATCATCCTCGTCGCACTCGCCGGATTGGGCGGGGCGGGGGCGGGCGCGCTCATTCCTGTGGACATGCTGGAACTGGCAAGCCGCGCCAGCGGTCTCGCACAGGCCCTGCCCGCCGCAGCACCGCCGCTTGGCGATACGGCGCGGGGATTGTTTATCGGCATCGCAGGGCTCGGAACCGCCGGGCTTGCGGCGCTGATTTCACCGTGGCGTGGACGCATACCCCATAAAAATACAAGGGATCGCGATATGACATTCATGGAAACTGCATTGGGCGGGTTGTTTCGCCGCAGGGCCAAGCGCGTCGAGCATGTGGAAGCCGCGCCTGCCGAACAGCAGGAAATAGAGTTGCCACCCTCGGTCCGCCGCGCCGACGCCCACCCTGATGCACCACCGCGCGCGCCGTTGATGGTCAGCCGCGATCTGGCCGGTGGACTGTCATCGCTGATCGAAGAAGAGCCGCGAGGCCCGATCGTGGAGGACATCACCGGACTGGCGCTGCCGCGTGCGCCCGAGCCGCTGCCCTGGGAGGCGATAGAAACCGAGATGAGCCGCCTGCTGGATCATGTGCGCTTTCGCGCGGTGGAAACCGCGCCCTATATGCCGCAACCGGTTAATGCGGCGCCTGCCCCCACCGAGCCTACGATCAGGGATCTGACCGAACGGTTGGAGCGGGGCATTGCCCGCCGTAGAAGCGACCCGGTTGTTGCCCAGGCATTCCAACCCGCAGATGCGATCGATCCTGATGCCATGCAGGAGGCGGAAGGGGAACCGGCAAGCCGGTCCCCCGACCTTGACGCCGCGCTGGCGGCTTTGCGTGGCCTCAGCGCTCGCGTGGGGTGATCCTTACCAGTCTTCGACGGTCAGCACCGTAACGCGCAATACGGGCAAGCCTGCCGAGTCCTGAAGCGCTTGGTTGGCGGTGGCTCCCCCGCTTTCGGCGGCATGCCCCCATTCGTCGACGCAGGCGTCTGCCACGATATGCCCGGCAATGGTGAACTCGGCTTCCGGCAGTGCGTCGGCAAAGCGGGCAGCGCGTTCTGCGGCATCGTCACCGGCAAAGCGCAGGATAACCCGATGCTGTGCGCCGATGAACGTTGCGCTCGCCCATGGGCGCGAGGAACTGGCGACCACGGCTATGTTCGGCCCGGCAAACTCTGACAGGCATGCTATTACCCGTACATGAGGGTCTCGTCTTGGCGGGCGCGGCCAATCACGGCTGCGTAGCCGCTTCAGCTCGCGCGTTGGAGGAACGGAATGGCGGGCGGCAGGCTGGGGGCGGCTCATTGGCTGATGGCTCCATTTCGGAATATGTTCATGAAATGTTCTATCTTTCGGATCATTCTGGGACTAGGTTCTCGCCCATTTCTCATGTCGAACACGAGTCGCGGGTCGCGCACGGCGTCCCGCCCGAAACGAGTAGGAGCCATCCCCGTGTCGCGCAGAAAACTCTCGATCTTTCGCAATATGACCATTACTTTTTCTCCTTTTTACAATGGCTTGATAGCCCCGATTCGACAAATAGGAATAATCCTATATTTCGGTCAAAATCCAACTTGTCTAGGAAATTTCTTAAACACATGGGGCCAATATGGATGAGAATGCGCCGCGCGAGTTTCTTGCCAAGCTCATCGCCGATCGGGGCGAGAACTATGGTTCGCTTTCACGCCTTCTCGGGCGTAATGCTGCGTATATTCAACAGTTTATAAAACGCGGTACTCCCCGTAAGCTGGACGAGGAGGACCGGCGCCTGCTTGCGCGCTATTTCGGTGTTGATGAGATGATGCTGGGCGCGCCAGGGCCGGGCGCACCGCCGCATATGCTGTCCGATCAGCGCCAAGAATCTAAGATATTTCCTAAGCTTGAGAGTGTCGTTGCCATCCCGCGACTGTTGGTCGAGGCATCCGCGGGGCACGGCGCGCTCGCCGACGACGAAGAAAAAGTCGCAACCATCGGGTTCGACAGGCACTGGCTGAAACAGCTCGGTCTATCGCCTGAAACTGTCTCCATTATCGATGTAAAAGGCGAATCCATGTCTCCTACTCTCGTCGATGGCGACACGATCATGGTCGATCGCGCAGACGGTGCAGAGCGCTTGCGCGATGGCATATATGTATTGCGGCTCGATGATGCGCTGATGGTGAAGCGTGTTGCCCTGTCTCCGCAACGCGGTGTGGCCGCGTTGACGGTGTCGAGTGACAATCGGCATTATCCTACATGGCAGGATGTCGACCCTGCGCTCGTCGATATCGTCGGACGTGTGGTCTGGAGCTGCCGCAGGCTGATATGATGAACAAGTGGTTGCAAGGGGCGCGATCCTCGCCCACATCGCAGTCATGACCGACACTGCCGCTCAAGCCGGCCCGCCGTTGCGCGCCGCGATCATCCCTGTCACCCCGCTTCAGCAGAATTGCACTCTGCTGTGGTGCACCGCCACCATGCGCGGCGCATTCGTTGACCCCGGCGGCGACCTCGACCGGCTCAAAGCCGCCGCTCGTGAGCAGGGTATCACGATCGAAAAGATACTCGTAACGCATGGCCATATCGACCATTGCGGACAGGCAGGTATTCTCGCCGCAGAGCTGGGCGTGCCGATCGAAGGCCCGCATGAGGACGACCGCTTCTGGATCGCGCGACTGGATGAGGACGGCAGCAGATTCGGCGTGGAAGGCCGGGTGTTTGAACCGGATCGTTGGCTGGAGGGCGGAGACACCGTGCAGGTAGGCGATCTCACGCTCGATGTCATTCATTGCCCGGGTCACACGCCGGGGCATGTCATTTTCTATCACGCCCCATCGCGTCTGGCGATTGTGGGCGATGTATTGTTTCAGGGCTCGATCGGGCGGACGGACTTTCCGCTCGGCAACCATCAGCAGTTGATCGACGCGATCACTCAGCGGCTCTGGCCGTTGGGCGACGATGTGGCCTTTGTGCCCGGACATGGACCGATGAGCAATTTCGGGCATGAGCGCGCGACGAACCCATTTGTGGGTGACCGCGCGCTGGCAAGGTAAGACAAGGAGTGACGGTCGAGGAATATATCGCTTCCAGTGCAGAGATCGCCCGGCCTGCGCTGCGCGAAATCCGCCGGATGGCACGGGCCCTGTGCCCTGACGCGCAGGAGGCAATGAGCTACAGGATGCCAGCGTTCCGGCAGGGCAGGGTGTTCCTCTATTTCGGGGCATTCCGGCATCATATCGGTATCTATCCGCCGGTGACGGCGCCTGTTGATCTGGTGGAGACGCTGGCCCCCTACCGCGGGCCGAAGGGCAATCTCCAGTTCCGCTTCGCAGACGGCATCCCCTATGATGTCATAGAGCAGGTGATCCTATCCCTGCATGCCTCCTACGCGGTGATGAGCGAGGCGCGCGGGAGACAATAACTCTTGCCCTGACGCAAAAACCCGCTATAGGCCCATGACTTCGCGACAGCCGGGGTGCGCTTTGCGCAGTCGGTTCCGCGTCGGCCCAGCCGATGCAGAGCCTTCCCTGAACGTCGCATCAACTGATTGTAGATACGGATACAGGTGCCGACATGGCTGTCCCGAAGCGGAAAACATCTCCATCCAAGCGCGGCATGCGCCGCAGCCATGACTCGCTCAAGGTAGAGGCATTCCAGGAATGCACGAACTGTGGCGAGCTGAAGCGTCCGCATCATCTGTGCACCGCTTGTGGCCACTATAACGGCCGCGAAGTCATCGCCGTCGGGGCCTGATTCGGGACCGCTGACATTCAGGGGGGACATGTGACCGGCAAGCCGCATATCGCCATAGACGCGATGGGCGGTGACGAAGGCGTGCGCGTCATGATGGCGGGCGTAGCCGAAGCCCGCCGTCGGCATGACGGCCTGCGCTTTACCCTGTTCGGCGACGAGACGCGCATCAAGGCCGCGCTCGATAACCATCCCAATCTGCGCGCTGCATCAGAAATCGTCCATACCGATGGCGTGGTGGATGCGAGCGAAAAGCCTGCAGCAGCGATCCGCCGCGCCAAGAGCACATCGATGGGCCTCGCGATTGACGCGGTGAAGCGCGGCGAGGCCGGCGCTGCGGTTTCGGCCGGCAACACGGGTGCGCTGATGGCCATGGCCAAGCTCGCGCTGCGCACCATGGCGGGGATCGATCGCCCGGCGCTCGCTGCGTTGCTGCCCACATTGGGCGACAATGACGTGGTGATGCTGGATCTGGGCGCCAATACCGAATGTGACGCGCGCAATCTCGTTCAGTTCGCCGTGATGGGCGCTGCCTATGCCCGCGCGGCAATGGAGCTGGAGCGTCCGCGCGTCCGCCTGCTCAACATCGGCACCGAAGACCTCAAAGGCACGGACGAGATTCGCGATGCCGCCGCCATCTTGCGGGGCAGCCCCCAGCTTGCGATGCAATTCGACGGTTTTACCGAAGGCGACAAGCTGGCGCGCGGCGAGGCCGATGTGATCGTGAGCGATGGTTTTTCCGGCAACATCGCGCTCAAGACAGCGGAGGGAACCGCTCGTTTCGTCACGGACCTGCTGCGTCGGGCCTTTACCAGCTCGACCCGCTCGAAGATCGGGTTCCTGATTTCCAAGCCCGCCATGCACCTGTTGAAACATCATCTTGATCCCAATCAGCATAATGGCGCTGTGTTCCTGGGCCTCAATGGCGTGGTGGTGAAAAGCCATGGCAGCGCGAACGCGACCGGGGTAGCCAACGCCGTTCATGTCGCCGCGCGCCTGCTGGAGGCCGACATTACCCAACGCATCACCAGCGACCTCGCCCGCATCGACGTCCTCGGCAAAATGGAGCTTGCCTCCTGATGATTCGCCGATCGGTACTCCTGGGCACCGGCTCGGCCCTGCCCGCGCGATCCGTCAGCAATGCCGAAATGGCCGAGCGTGTCGATACCAGCGACGAATGGATTCGCGAACGCACCGGCATCACCAATCGCTATATCGCTGGCGAAGGGGAGACGACCGCGACCTTGGGTACCGCCGCTGCGCGCGCGGCACTCGATGCAGCGGGGCTCGACGCCACGCAGATTGACCTCATCATCCTGGCGACGGCGACCCCCGATCAGACCTTTCCGGCGAGTGCAACCAAGGTGCAGGCGGCGCTCGGCATCAACGACTGCGTTTCATTCGATGTCGCGGCGGTGTGCTCCGGCTTCCTTTATGCGTTGAGCGTGGCGGACAGCATGATTCGGTCGGGCGCGGCGAACAAGGCGCTGGTGATCGGGTCGGAAACCTTTTCCCGCATCCTCGATTGGGAAGACCGCACAACCTGCGTGCTGTTCGGCGATGGAGCGGGTGCGGTTGTGCTCGGCGCCGAGGAAAGCGCCGATGGCGCGCGCGGAATCCTCGCCACCAAGCTGCACGCGGACGGGCGGCATAACGAACTGCTCTATGTCGACGGGGGGCCATCCACCACCGGCACCGTCGGTAAGCTGCGGATGAAGGGGCAGGAGGTATTCCGCCATGCCGTCACCAACCTTGCTGCGGTCCTGCGCGAAGTGTTGGAAATCGCAGGCGAGAGCGCGGATCATATAGACTGGGTAGTTCCGCATCAGGCCAACGCCCGCATTCTCGATGCTACAGCGCGCAAGCTCGGCCTCGCGCCCGAAAAGGTGATTGTTACCGTAGACCAGCATGCCAACACATCGGCGGCGTCGGTTCCGCTCGCGTTCGATCTTGCGGTGCGCGACGGGAGGATCAAACCAGGCGATCTGGTTGTGATGGAGGCGATGGGCGGCGGGTTTACCTGGGGCGCCTGCCTGATCCGCCTGTAATAATTGTAAATTCCCGCCAATTTTGCTCCGTTCTGGCGCAAATTAGAACGGATTCCGTTTAGCGCACTTGCAAACCCACATTTCCCAAGTAAGGCGCTGATTTCGCTGTCCTGACCATTATATTTCCTATATAAAACATGGTGTTGAAGGCTGCGAGGGGCGCGTTTCATGGATCACCCAGAGGGTGCGGGCTTGCAACGGGCAGATCGGGTGGATTTCGACCCTCGCGTGCGGCTGGAATTTCGCGGCACGCAGCTCAGTTCCGACGGCGGCCTTCTGGTGATGCGCGAGCTTGATGACGCGCTCGGGTTGTCCGATTTGGCGTCAGCGGCGCTGCGCGATACTCGCTCTGGCAAGAACACGGTCCATCGGCTCGACGGCCTGTTCCGGCAATCAGTCTTTGGGCGGCTGGCCGGATACGAGGATGTCAACGACGCCAACCGTCTCGCCTGCGATCCGGTCATGCGCCAAGTTGTCGGCGGCAGAGCGGTCGATGCACAAGCGGCCTCGGCATCGCAGATGGGACGGTTCGAGACCGAGACGCTGGCTCTGGCCGGGAACCGTGCCGCGCTGGCCGACCTGAACGGGCAATGGATCGACCGGTTCCATGACCGTAACGGGCTGAAGTACATCGTTCTGGACATGGACAGCTCGGTCAGCCCGACCCATGGCGACCAGGAAGGGTCCGCCTGGAATGGCCATTTCGACTGTAGCTGCTATCACCCCAACTTTCTGTTCAACCAGTTCGGGATGCTGGAACGCTGCGCCCTGCGCCATGGCAACGTCCACAGCGCCGATGGCTGGCGTGATGTTCTCGACCCCGTCATTGCGCGCTACGCGGAGCGCGACCTTGGTGGCAGGTTCTTCCGGGCCGATGCTGCCTACGCGATCCCGGCGATCTATGAGCGATTGGAAGAAGCGCGGTTCTTCTACGCCATCCGGCTGCCCGCAAACGCGGTCCTCAAGGACAAGATCGCGCATCGGCTAACGCGCCCTGTCGGGCGGCCGTCACTGACCAAGGTCAAGCGGTTCTTCGAGGAATTCGAGTATCAGGCGGCGTCCTGGGACAAGGAACGCCGGGTGATCGCCAAGATCGAATGGCATCCGGGCGAACTGTTCCCGCGTGTCGGCTTCATCGTCACCAACCTGCCGATGGAGCCGGACTGGGTGGTGCGGTTCTACAACCAGCGCGGCACCGCCGAGCAGCACATCAAAGAGGGCAAATACGCCTTTCGCTGGACGCGGCTGTCGTGCCGGAAGTTCCGCGACAATGAGGTGCGGCTGCAACTGCACGCCCTGGCGTACAACCTGGCCACCTTCTTGCGCTGCATCGAGCTGCCCGAGGCCATGGCCGACTGGTCGTTGACCAGCCTGCAACTGAAGCTGATCAAGATCGGGGCACGTGTGGTCCGTCACGCCCGCACCATCACCTTCCAGCTGGCCGAGGTCGCTGTCACCGGCACGATGGTACGCGCCATCCTCGCCGCTATCCGCCGATTGCGAGCGCCACCGCTATGCGCATGATCGCGATCCACGCTCAAACTGAACGAAAGCGGCTGGACAGATCTGTCCGCTGCGCTGAAAAACGCCGCCCCTGGGCAAGGAAACAGCGGCTTCGCGGTCTGATCCGTCCAGATCCAGCAGTCTGCGCGACCGCAGGTGCCGCTTGCGGCAGAAAATCCTTGTCTAGCGCTCGGATACAGGCGATCTTCACCTCAAACGCCACGCCACTTGGGGAATGCAGGGCAAAAGGCATCCGCTTGGGGAATCAAGTGCGCAATTCTAGGTGGGAAGAAGAGAAAGAACCATATCATGGGGGGTAGAGAAACGCTGACGCGCGCTGATCTGGCGGAAAGCCTGAACGGCAGAGTGGGGCTGTCCCGCGCGGAGTCTGCGAGGATTGTCGAGTCCATACTTGACATGATGTGCGAGGCGCTCGCGCGCGGCGAGAACGTCAAGATTTCTGGGTTCGGCACCTTTGTGCTGCGTGACAAGTCTGCGCGGGTCGGCCGTAATCCAAAAACCGGAATAGAGGTGCCGATCACGCCACGCCGGGTGCTGACCTTCCGGCCGAGCCAGATCATGCGCGAGCACGTTGCCAAGGCCTGATATAGGCGGCAGCGCGCGCTGACCGATTGACGAGATCGGCCTGCCCGGTAAAGTGGGGGCATGACCAAGCAATCCGGTGCCTTTCTCACGATCGGCGAACTTTCCGCTGAACTGAATGTTCCGCAGCACGTCTTGCGCTATTGGGAAACGCGCTTTCCGGCGCTGCGCCCACTCCAGCGCGCGGGCAATCGCCGCTATTACCGGCCTCACGACGTCGAGCTGGCCCGGCGCATCCACCGCCTGCTCAGCGTGGAAGGCTACACCGTGCGCGGCGCGCAGCAGGCGCTGGCGGGTGTGGCGTCGGCTGGAGAGAAAGCGCCGAACCGCGAGCCTGCACCGGCCAAGGTTGCGGAAGACAGCCCGAGGCCTGTCTCGCTCGGCGATAGCGACATTCTCGCGCGCCTCTCCGCCGTTCGCGCCAAGCTGGTCGCGGCGCTGGACTGAAGGCTTCAGTCGGCGTCCGGCCCCAAAGAGGGATCGAGATCGCGCGGGCGGGTGAGAGCGCTGAGGCGGGCGCCGCCCTTGCTGTCCAGCCCGGCCCAATCGCTGCCATCCCAGGTCAGCACGGCGAGCGACGCCGTCGGAAACTTCACCTCCACCTCAGCGCGGAGCGGGGAGGATCCGTCATCTGCCACCAGATCGAGAATCAGATCCTCCAGCCCCGGATTGTGGCCGGCCATCATCAGAGTGCCTATGTCCGGCGTCGTCTCCCGAATGATGTCGAGGAGGGTGGCGGACGACGCCAGATAGATGCGCCGATCCCACTCCGTATCGGGCAGTGTGCCCGCGCCTTCGCGAAACCCCTCCAGCGTCTGGGTTACACGCACGGCCGGCGAGGCAATCAGTCGCTCAGGCGCCAAGCCATCTGACGCCGCCTTCTTGCCCATCATTACGGCCGCGCGCACTCCCTTGGCATTGAGCGGCCGATCGAAATCGCGCAACTCCGGATCGTCCCAGCCCGATTTGGCGTGGCGCAGCAGGATCAGGGTCTTCATTGTTGCGGCATCCTCGATTTCACGTCTGATCCGAAATGCGCCTGCTTTGCAGTATTTCGGATGTTCGGCACCAACCCACTCCCCCTCCCAACCTCCCGATATCGTATCCTATGGGAGGTTGACCGGGGGGCGGGCTGGTGCCGCTGTCACACTACGCCCTGATGCACCAAAGGCGTTGCAAATCCAAGTCGTTCGCTCACTGTAATAACCGCTTCATCAAGGGTGGTGCGCCGGATCGGGACACCAGGCGGAAAGGCGCTCAGCAAGCGGCTGGGCATCGCGGCAGAGAGGATGACGAACACGCCCTTGTCGTCCGCCCGGCGGATAAGGCGGCCAAAGGCCTGCGCAAGCCGCGCACGGATGATTGCGTCGTCATAAGCATTGCCGCCACCATCCTCGGTCTTGGCGGCAAGCTTGCGGGCGGCGTGGAGCACGGTGGGCTTGGACCAGGGCACCCCCTCCATGATGAGGAGACGCAGCGAATGGCCGGGCACATCCACTCCGTCACGCAGCGCATCGGTGCCGAGCAGTGAGGCCCGCATGTCGTCACGGAAAATGTCCACCAGGGTCCCGGTGTCGATCGGGTCGACATGCTGGGCGTAGAGCGGCAGGCTGGCGCGTGCCAACCGGTCGGCGATGCGGGCGTGCACGGCGCGCAGACGGCGGATGGCGGTGAACAGGCCGAGCGCGCCGCCGTTCGACGCCTCGATCAGCCGCGCATAGGCGGCAGAGAGGGCAGCAATGTCTCCGCGCTTCACATCGGTAACGATCAGCACTTCTGCCTGTTCGGCATAATCGAACGGGCTGGCCGCCTCGAATCGCTGGACCGGCCCATCGATATGCACTGCGCCTGTGCGCGCCTCGGCCCGCGCCCAGCCTTCCCCGAGGCTGCCGCGCAGTGTGGCGGAGGTGAGCAACGCGCCGTGCGCGCCTTTCAGCACCGCCTCGGCAAAAGGGCGGGTAGGATCGAGCCAGTGGCGGTGGAGGCCCATGTCATATTCGCGCCCCTCGAACCGATCGACCGCCAGCCAGTCGACGAAATCCGGGTTGCCCGGGCCGCCGACGCGGGCGAGCAGTGCGATCCACGCCGAGAGCAGATCCGTGCGCCATTGCAGCGAGCCGATCGCTCCCTCGATCCGCGCGCGGGCGGGGCCATCCATCCAGTCCGGCGCGTCGGTGAGGAGGGCTTCGAGGCGCTTGGCGAGATGGTTGAGGGGGCGGAGCAGGCTGTCCAGCGCGACTGCGGCGTCGGTCGCGGCCTCCACGAGCGCGCCGTCCGGCTCGGCCAGTTCTGCCTCCAACCCGTAACCTGCGTCGGCGTCCGATGCCTTGCCGTCCTCCGCGCGGGCGAACACATGGGCGCGCACCGCGCACAGCAGGCGCTCGACCGGACCGAACGGCTCGCCCTGAACGACGCGCTTCAGCCATTCGTCGGCAGGGAGCAGGTTGGCAGCGTCGCGCGCATGGGCAATCGCGGCGGCGCCTTCAGCGTCATAACTCGCGACATCGGCGAGGCGGGCGGAGAGGCCACGCCGACGACCGCGCGCCGTGCCTTCCGGGCCGATCACCCAGCGACGCAGCTCGATCGTCTCCTGACCCGTCAGCGCGACGGCGAAGGTCGAGTCTGCGGCGTCGAAAATGTGGTGCGCCTCGTCCAGGATCAGGCGGGTGGGCGCGCCGCCCTCGTCACGCCCGCGCGCCGCGTTGATCATCACCAGCGCATGATTGGCGATGACGATATCGGCCCGTGCCGCGCCGCGCACGCTGTGCTCGATGAAGCATTTGCGGTAATGCGGGCAGCCCGCATAGACGCATTCTCCCCGGCGGTCGGTCAGCGCGGTCGAGCCGTTGCGGCGGAACAAGGTGGGCAGCCAGCCGGGGAGGTCGCCGCCGACCATATCTCCATCTTTGGTATAGGCAGCCCAGCGCGCGACCAGCTGAGCCAGAATCGCCGCGCGTCCCGAAAAGCCGCCTTGCAGCGCATCTTCGAGATTGAGCAGGCAGAGGTAGTTCTCGCGCCCCTTCCGCACCACCACATGCGGGGCTGCCCGCGTGCCGGGAACGGTGGGGATGCGCCGCGTCTCGGCGTCAAGCTGGCGTTGCAGCGCCTTGGTGTAGGTCGAGACCCACACGGCGCCGCCGGCGCGCTCCGCCCATAAGGATGCCGGCGCGAGATAGCCCAGCGTTTTGCCGATGCCGGTGCCTGCCTCGGCCAGCAGCATGTTCGGCCGGTCTCGCTCCCTGCGCGGGGCGAAGGCGGTGGCGGCCGAGAGTGCATAGGCCTTCTGGCCGGGCCGTGGTTCCGCGGCATTGCCCGTCAGGGACGCCAGCCGTGTCTCGATTTCCTCAGGGGCGGGTGTGTAGATGCGCGGGGCGGGGCGAGGGGCGGCTTCCTCCCACTCCGGCAGGCGGCTGAACAGCCAGCGATCATTGTCTTTCGGGCGCTCGAGGCGCGGGAGAACCAGCGGCGCCCACGGCCAGCGCAGCCTTTGAAGCGATTGCGCGGACATCCAGGCGCCTTCCCGCTCGGGCCAATCCGGCATGACCAACTGCGCCAGCAACGCGCTTGCGGCCGCGATCAGCAGGGCTGGGATGTCCTGTTCCCTCTGCGGCCCGTTCAGCCCCAGCGCACGCGCCAGCCCGGCGGGCGTGGGGACGAGAAAGTGCGCTGGATGGACGAACGCCCACAGCTCCAGCAAATCGAGGCCGGACAGCGCGTCATAGCCCAGCCGCTGGCCAGTCAGTGGCGCGTTGAGGAGCAGGACCGGCGTTTCCGCCGCAATCGAGACGGCCTCTCCCCGCGTGACGACGCGGGCCTCGCCGCCCGCCTCGCACAGCCAAAGTCCGGCATGGCTGGCGTGGAGCGCTGGCAGAGGTGGAATGGCGGGAGGAGAGCCGGTGGTCACTTCGCCCATGTAGCGAAGCGAGGAGACGCTTACAAACCCCGGCGACCAAATCCGGCAACGGGCCGCCGCATCGGGTTGAGCGGCGTGCGTGCGGGCAGATGTGCGGTAGGCATCGGAGCGATGAGATTGTTCGCGGCCCCGCTTTTCTGCCGCACCTCATGATCGAGCACGGCCTGCTGCAACCGGGTGTAGAGCGGGCCATCCTCCAGAGCGAACGGGAAGCGCGCGCCGATCCGGTCATCCTCCGCCCATGCGACGATGCCGAACAGGATCTGCCCCTCATATTCGATTTGAAAATGCGCGCCCGGCGCAAGGCTGATGCCGTCGATCAGCGCGCCATGCTCGGTGAGGTTGCGCAGCACGGCGTCAGACGTCACCAGTACGCTCGATATCCGCACCGGAATATCCACCGGAATGCGCATCTCGCGCTTGTACTGAATCTGGTCGTTCTGGCGTTCCATCATTGCCCAAAGATAGCAGTACAGGCTTAATCTGCGGTAAACCGTGAAATGGGAGCAACCGAGAAAGAGCTTAAATTTCTGTACGGAGGCGGCTAAGGGGCGCGCATGACCGACATGACGACATTGCGCGAAGCCGCCCTTATTTCCAAAGCCTGGCCGCATGAGGAGGCGCGCAAGGTGTTGAAGCGCCTTGGCAATGCCGCGCCTGCCAAAGGCTATGCGCTGTTCGAGACCGGATATGGGCCGTCTGGCTTGCCGCATATCGGCACCTTCAACGAGGTGTTGCGCACGACGATGGTCCGCCGCGCCTTCGAGGAAATGTCCGATATCCCCACGCGCCTGATCGCCTTTTCGGACGATATGGATGGCTTGCGCAAAGTACCGGACAATGTGCCGAATCAGGGGATGCTGAAAGAGCATCTGGGAAAGCCGCTCACCGCGATTCCTGACCCGTTCGGCAAGTTCGACAGCTTCGCCGCGCATAACAATGCGATGTTGCGGGAGTTTCTGGATCGGTTTGGTTTCGACTATGATTTCCGCAGTTCGACCGAGCAATATCGTAGCGGCGCGTTTGATGAAGCGCTGCGCAATGTTCTGCGCAACTACCAGAAGATCATGGACATCATGCTCCCCACGCTGAGGGCGGAGCGCGCGGCGACATATTCACCTGTGCTCCCCGTCAGCCCCCGGTCCGGCGTGGTGTTGCAGGTTCCGCTGGAGGTGGTGGATGCGGAAGGCGGCGTCGTGCGGTTCGAGGACGAAGGGGAGGTCATCGAGCATTGCATCCTCTCCGGCGGGGCGAAGCTGCAATGGAAGGTCGACTGGGCGATGCGCTGGGTCGCGCTGGATGTCGACTATGAGATGTATGGCAAGGATTTGACCGACAGCGGCGTGCAATCCGGCAAGATCGCGCAAGTGCTGGGCGGGCGGAAGCCCGAGGGGCTGATCTACGAGATGTTCCTCGATGAAAAGGGCGAAAAGATCAGCAAGTCCAAGGGCAACGGCCTGTCCCTGGAGGAATGGCTGACCTATGGCAGCGAGGAAAGCCTTGCCTTCTATGCCTATCGCGAGCCGAAGAGCGCCAAGCAGCTCCATATCGGCGTAATCCCGCGCGCAGTCGATGAATATGAGCAGTTTCGCGGCAATTACGCATCCCAGCCGCTCGACAAGCAGCTCGGTAACCCGGTGCATCATATCCACGCGGCGCGGGGAGAATCCGTGCCCGAACAGGCGCTGCCCGTCAGCTATGGGTTGCTGCTGAATCTCGTTGGCGTGATGGGAGCTGAGGCGACAGCGGAGCGGGTGTGGGCCTATCTGTCAAACTATGTCGAGGGCGCGTCGCCTGACAATTATCCGCAACTCGCCGGACTCGTCGGCAACGCGCTCGCCTATAACCGCGATTTCGTGGCGCCGACATTGAAGCGGCGCAAGCCGGAAGAGCACGAGGCCCGCGCGCTGGCCGAGCTCGATGCACAGCTCGGCGCGCTTCCCGAGGATGCCTCGGCTGAAGACATCCAGAATATCGTCTACGCAATCGGCAAGGATCCACATTATGGGTTTGAGCAGCTGCGGGACTGGTTCAAGGCGCTGTATCAGACGCTGCTCGGCGCCGATCAAGGCCCGCGCATGGGCAGCTTCATCGCGCTCTATAGCATAGAGAACAGCCGGCGGCTGATCGCGGAAGCGCTGGGGGCATAAGAAAAAGGCGCCCGTTTGATGCAGGCGCCTTTCCCATTCGGATATCGCTGTCCGCTGATCTTTCTCTCGTCATTCCCGCTTTCGCGGGAATGACCGAGAGGCGTGCCGACTCTGATAGGGTCGCCGGTTACCAGAAGAAGCTGTAGTACACGTCGATCACCCGGCCGCTGCGCAGGTCGATCAGCAGCACGTCGTCATAGTTGCGGACCCAACGGGCATAGCCCGGAGCGGGCGGCAGACGATAGCGCCACGGATCGTTCACATAATAGCGCGGGGCATAGTATATCCGGCTGACGCGCGCGCCACGATCCCAGCGGTGGTAGCGATCCGGCCCGCGCCAGTTTCCGCGCGAGTAGATGCGCGGGTTGTCGCGGCGATAGTCGCGCAGCTCGCGGGAATAGCGATTTTCCGCACGATGCACGTCGCGCCGTTCCTCGCGGATGTCGCGGCGGTCGCCGTCCCGATAGGCCTCGCGCAGCTCGCGGCGCTCCTGATTGAGGTCGCGGCGGGCATCGCGCACATCGCCACGGTCCTCGCGCCGTTCCTCGCGATGATCACGGCGCCAGTCCTGCGCGTTGGCGGTCAGGGGCAGGGTCACGCCGGTCAGCGCGGTGGCGGCCATCGCGGCGGAGAGTATCAGTTTACGCATAGTCGTTCTCCTCATTCCTTTCGGCGGGCTGTGCCTTGCCGACAGGATGCTTATCGCTGATTCGTTCTGAACGATGCGGGAATGGCAGGTTCAGCAAAACGAAAGGGTGATGAGCAGCTGAGGTTAACGCCCGGAACCGCTTTTAGAGCCATGCGCGTTCGCGGAACCACAGGGTCAGCACATATTTGACGCCTGCTTCCACCGGCCGCGCATAATGCGCGCTGTCTGTGTTGGGCGCACCATCCTTGCCCATGTTGTTCCATAAGAGGAGCGCACCTTCGGTGGGGGTGACGGACAGGGCATTGCTGACGAACTGCGTCTCGCCGCCAGCCTCGACATCGGAGCAATAGAGCATCGCCGTCCATGTCCGCTGGCCGCCCATCTCGCGCATGTCGGGCCAGTATGTGTCGTTCAGCGGGAAATAGTCCCAGTGCGGTTTATACTCCTGCCCCGGCGTGTAGCGCTGACCCTGCAATGTTTCGGTGAAGCGCGGTTCGACGCCCATCAGCGCGCAGATGCGCTCTGTTATGGTGGAAACGAGCGGGTCTGCCCGGTCCATGTGGCAGCTGTGGCTGGTGCGATATTCCGGCCCCTGTGTGCCCGAGAACAGGATGGAGGGCTGCGCGCCTGCGTCGATCATCGCGCGCAGTGTGGCGCACTCGGCAGGCGTCGCGAAATGCGGGCGCAGGAAGAGGTCGAGTCGCGCATCGCCCAGCCGCTCGATCATCGGGTTGCGACCCAGCTTGGCGGTGACCTTTTGCCCGATGGCCGCGCGCGCGGCAGAGGGTTGGTCGGCGTCGTCAGGATACGGGCCGCCCTGCGGGATGGCAGCCTCGCCCGCCTGTTTGCGTGAGCCGAACAAGGGCAGACGCGAGAGCAGGCTCATTCCGCAGGCTCGGCTGAACCAGCCGCTTCCTGCTGCTCAATGGGACTTGGCGCGGCCGTCGCCGGACTGCTCATCATCCCCGCCGCCCGGCGGATCGCGGCACGGATGCGCGGATAGGTGCCGCAGCGGCAGATATTGGTAATGGCTGCGTCTATATCAGCGTCAGACGGCGCGCGGTTCTTCTTCAGCAAAACGGCGGCTGCCATGATCATGCCGGGCTGGCAATAGCCGCATTGCGGAAGGTTAGCCTCGATCCATGCCTGCTGAACCGGGTGGCTGCGGTCGGTCGAGAGCGCCTCGATCGTGGTGACAAAGCGCCCCTCGCACGCCGCGATGGAAATGCGGCAGGAGCGCACAGCCTCGCCATCGACATCGACCGTGCATGCGCCGCAGTCCCCGGTGCCGCAGCCATATTTCGCACCGGTAAGGTTCGACGCATCGCGCAGCGCCCACAGCAGCGGCGTCTCTGGGTCCATCAGATAACGCACGGGGCGGTCGTTCACCGTAAAGCTCGTCATGATCGGGCTTATGGCTTTGAGCGTGGTCAGCCCGCAACAGTTATATGCATGATCGGAAACAGGTAGCTGTGTCGCGTTTCGGACGCACGGCTCCAACCCACTCCCCCACCCGACCTCCCATAGAATACGCTGCTGGGAGGTCGGCTGGGGGAGAGGGCCGGTACGGCATATCCGCGTGAGCGGATCAAACACTCGTCCAAAAGACAGGAATCAACTTGATGTTAAGCGCTTTCGCTGATAGGGCGCGCCGATCACGACGCAGCTCATAGCTTGCGGCGCTAATTTTTTGTTGTTTTTCGGCTGTGTGCTTGGTGAATGACTCGCCCTCCAGCCATGCTAGATTGGAGCAAGACGGCCTTATGCAAATCATCGTCCGCGACAATAATGTCGATCAGGCACTCCGCGCGCTCAAGAAGAAGCTGCAGCGCGAGGGCGTGTATCGGGAGATGAAACTGCGCCGTCATTACGAAAAGCCGTCCGAGAAGCGCGCCCGCGAAAAGGCCGCCGCTGTGCGCCGCGCCCGCAAGCTGGAGCGCAAGCGCGTGGAGCGTGACGGCAGCCGGTAAGGCTCTGGCAATGCGCGTTGGGGCAGGCCCGGCGCGCATTTTTTCTGATTTCTTGTGAAATATTGGGGCTGATTCCATGTCCGTCACCGCCGTTCCGCTTCGTCCGATCGCCAAAGGCTCGCTGGGCCGCTTGTTGATTGGGGTGGCGGCAGTAGCGCTGGCGGCGGCAGGCCTCGCCTATGCCGGGCAGCGCAACCTGGAGCCGTCAGGCACTGCGTTCCTTGCCAACAACGCCAAGCAGGCGGGCGTGATCACCACCGACAGCGGCCTGCAATATCAGGTCATCCGCGAGGGTCAGGGGCCCAGCCCGACGGCAGGCGACATCGCGCTGGTGGGCTATACCGGCACGCTGGTTGACGGCAAGGTGTTTGACCAGAACGAGCAGGCGGCGATGCCGGTTGACGGCGTTGTGCCCGGGTTCAGCGAGGCGCTGCAGCTGATGAAGCGCGGCGGCGAGTACAAGATCTTCATTCCGCCCGCACTCGGCTATGGCGACAAGGAGTCCGGCCCGATCCCGGCCAACTCGGTGCTGATCTTCAATGTGAAGCTGCTCGATTTCAAGTCCCGCGCCGAGATCATGGCGATGCAGCAGCAGATGCGCCAGCTCCAGGGCGAGGGCATGCATCCCTGATTTGGGGCTGGGGCAAGTTTCGACTTATTCCACCACCGTCTTGCTGGACTTATTTCAGCATCCGTTGTGCGGCAGGATCGACGCCAAGATCGAGCAGTACCCGCGCATCTCGAACCCTGCGAAATAACAGTATCGGGCCAAGCTCGGGACCTCAGTCGACGGAAGACCTTGAGGCTTGATGGATGCTGAAACAAGTTCAGCATGACGTTATGGTACGTCAGTTAGTCTTCGTCAGTCGCGCTGCGCATGTAAACTCGCGCCTGCACGGCCTCCGCGCAGGGAGGTCCACCAGCTGAGCGGATTCCAAAGGCTCGTCGTGCCGTCTACCGAGAAGGTGATGAACTCGGCGCGGCCGCCAATGCTTTCAAACGGCACCGGACCACCCAAGCCCCGTTCGGCCAAGGTCGCCCGGCTGTCCGCGCTGTTGTCGCGGTTGTCGCCCATGAGGAAGAGGTGCCCTGCGGGTATTTTTTCCGGGCCGTACCAGTCGAGCGCGCTGGGGCCGACGTCGATGACCTGATAGCGGCGGCCATTGGGTAGCGTTTCCTGGGCAACGGGCAGGCGGCAATAGCGTTTCCCGTCCTGCCCCGCGACCAAAGCGCCCGGGAACTGCCCGGCCGGGCAGGGGGCGTTGGCATCGACCGGCAGCATCAGCGGCGGCAGAGTCCGTTGCGGCACCGGCACGCCATTCAGGATAACGGTGCCCCCGCGCACTTCGATCGTGTCGCCGGGAAGCCCGATCACGCGCTTGATGTAGTCCTCGCGACTATGGCGGGGCGTGACGATGACGACGTCACCGCGCTCCGGCAGGCGGCCCAGCACGCGCCCCGGCATAAAGCACAGCGGGTGAAAGCTCAGCGAGGCATAGGACCAGCCATAGGGATATTTGCTCACCACCAGCCGGTCGCCCTTCAGCAGCACCGGCATCATCGACTCGCTGGGGATATAGAAAGGCTTGGCGATGAAGCTGTGAAAGCCCAAGACGCAGAACAGGAGCACGGCAAGGCTCTTGAATTCGCCCCACCAGTCGACGCCGCGCGTGGCGGGCCGTGCGGGAGTGCTCTCGGCGATGTCTGTCATATGCCCATCATTTTCGTTCACGCGGCGGCATCCGGCACCGCCTCCAGGATCACAAACGCCTGCGCGAATGGATGATCGTCGGTGAGCGTAAGATGAACGCGCATCTTGTGGCCGGGCGGGGTCATAGCCGCGAGGCGCGCGGCGGCGCCGTTGGTCAGCTCCAGCGTCGGCGCGCCCGAGGGAGCGTTCACCACGCCGATGTCGCGCATATAGACGCCGTGGTTGAACCCGGTGCCTATCGCCTTGGAGAAGGCCTCCTTGGCGGCGAAGCGTTTAGCGAGCGTGCCAGCCTTGGTGAAGGGGCGTTTGGCCGCCTTGGCCCGTTCAGTCGCGGTAAAGACCCGCAGTTCAAACCGCTCGCCATGCCGCTCCAGTACCTTGGCGAGGCGGTCTATGTTGCAGAGGTCGGAGCCGAGGCCGATGATCATTTCAGTACCAATAAAACATAAATAATCCAGATTATTACTGGAGAAAACGCTATGACTGGTGCTGATAAGACGATGATGGATCTAGAGACCATTTCACTACGCCAAAGTGATCGTCCTATAGCAATAAGTGCAACTTCAAAGATCGGGCTAAATATGGCTAATGGCCGCCAGATACGAGCAACCTCAGGATTCCATAGCCCGTAAAGCGCATAAACACATAGATATAGACATATTAATAGTACGACTAGGTTTGCAATCAGGAGCAAAGGATGGGCTTTCCGCGCAATCCACTGCTTGGTGATACTCATCGCGCGGCGCCCATATGTGCGCGCATCGTTCGGATTGCATCTGCGAAGCCGGTGAAGATCGCCTCGCCCACGAGGAAGTGGCCGATGTTGAGCTCGCGGATCTGCGGTATGGCCGCAACCGGTCCGACATTGTCGAAAGTCAGGCCGTGGCCCGCATGCGGCTCGATCCCGTTGCGCGCGGCGAGGGCTGCGGCTTCGGAGATGCGGCGCAGTTCATCAGCGCGGGGCTGGCCATCGAGATGGGCGTAGCGCCCGGTGTGAAACTCCACCACCGGCGCGCCGAGGCGGATCGCGGCGTCAATCTGCGCCACGTCAGGCTCGATGAACAGCGAGACGCGCACGCCCGCCTGCCCAAGCGCCTGCACCATCGGCGCGAGCGCATCGAACTGACGCGCGGCGTCCAGCCCGCCCTCGGTCGTGCGCTCTTCGCGCTTTTCCGGGACGATGCAAGCGGCATGCGGCTTGTGACGCAGGGCGATTTCCAGCATCTCTTCCGTCGCCGCCATTTCGAGATTGAGCGGTACGGTGAGCGCGGCCATCAGGCTGGCGATATCCTCGTCTCGGATATGGCGGCGGTCTTCACGCAGGTGCGCCGTGATGCCGTCCGCGCCTGCCTCCACCGCCATCAGGGCGGCGCGGACCGGATCCGGATGGTCGCCGCCGCGCGCGTTGCGGATCGTCGCCACATGGTCGATGTTGACGCCGAGGCGCAGAGGGAGCGGCGTGGCCACTAGGCGGCGTTTTTCCGGCTGCCGGGCTTGGTCGCAGGGGTGGCGGCCAGCTCCGGCGGGAGCGCGGCGGCGTCATAAACCGGGAAGTTGAGGGATACGAGCGGGTAGAAGGGCACACCCAGCTCCGCCTCGCCTGCCGAACGATCGACCAGCGCAGCTTCGGCCAGCACAATGCCTCCCTCGGCGCGCACCGCATTCATCGCCTCACGCGAGGACAGGCCTGTCGTGACCACATCCTCAACCAGCAGCACCTTCTGCCCCGGCTCAATCGCAAAGCCGCGCCGCAGCGTGAACGTGCCTTCCGGCCGCTCAAGGAAAATCGCGTCGACGCCCAGCGCGCGGCCCATCTCGTGGCCGATGATCAGGCCGCCCATGGCAGGAGACACGACCAGATCGATCTCGGCCTTGAGGTCACGCGGGAGCTTTTGCGCCAGCGCGAGTGCCAGGCGGCCCGCACGCTCCGCGCTCATCAACACGCGCGCGCATTGCAGATAAAAGGCGCTGTGCTTGCCCGACGAGAGTATGAAATGCCCCTCCAGCAGCGCGTCGGCCGCGCGAAATTCCGCCAGTATCGCGTCGTCAGTCATTACCCAAGAATCCGTTTCCTTTTCCGCGGTGCAGATAGGGGGGTTGGGCGGCTCTTGCAACCTTGAACAAAAAGCCGTTTTGCGGCTTGAGCCTACCGGAAACCATGCCTATAAGCCCGCCAGTTACGTCCCTGCGACGATGCGTTGCGGTAGAGGGGGCAAGGCCTAAGGGGAACGGGGTATTATACGCCTATGAATATCGTGAAATCATTGCTTGCGGCGGGATTGCTGGCATTGGTGCCGGCGGTGGCCATAACACAGCAGGCCATTGCCCAGGATGCCGCCGCGCCGGTCGCGGCCCCGGCCGAATCGGCTGCCGTCCCCGCGGACAGTGCCGCCAACGCCGCTGCCCCAGCCGCTGAAACGGTTGCCGCGCCCGAGCGCATGAAGCCGACACCGGGAATCGGCATGCCCCAGCCGGGCGAATATAAGATTCAGGAGCAGTTCAGCCCCACAGGGCGCCAGGCGCTGTGGATGCATAATAATCTTCTGCTGCCTGTCATCACGGTGATTTCGCTGTTCGTGCTGGGCCTGATGCTTTTCATCATGGTCCGCTTCCGCCGCGCGGCAAACCCCAATCCTTCCAAGACCTCGCACAACACGCTGATCGAGATCATCTGGACCGTTGTGCCGGTCTTGATCCTTGTCGTGATCGCGGTGCCGTCGATCAGCCTGATCGCCGAACAGTACAAGCCCGCGCCAAAGGATGCGCTGACAGTCAAGATCACAGGCTACCAGTGGTACTGGGGTTACGAATTCCCCGATCAGGGCATTCCGGAATATGTTTCCAACATTCTGCCGCCCGAAAAGGCGCTCGAGAATGGCGAACCAAATCTGCTGGCTGTCGACAACCGCCTGGTGCTTCCTGTCGGGCGCCCGATCAAGCTCATCATCACCGGCGCGGATGTGATCCACAGCTTCGCGGTGCCCGCGCTCTGGTTCAAGCTGGACGCCGTACCCGGGCGGCTCAACGAGCGCGCGATCATGATCGAGAAGCCGGGCGTCTATTACGGCCAGTGCTCGGAACTGTGCGGCATCAAGCATGGCTTCATGCCGATCGCTATCGAGGCGCGCCCTGAGGCGGAGTGGGAGCAGTGGGTCCGCTCGCAGGGCGGCGACCCCAAGGGCAAGGCTGGCGCTGCCGCCGCCACGACTGCCGCCGCACCGGCGCCTGCCGCGCCCGCCAAGATTTGATATAAGGGTCTCTCATCATGACGACGATTGCAGCAGACGCACATGGTCACGCACATGACCATCACGACGCGGACCACAAGCCGGCGTTTTTTGCCCGCTGGTTCATGTCCACCAACCACAAGGACATCGGCACGCTGTACCTGATCTTCGCGATCATCGCGGGGATCATCGGCGGCGGCATCTCGGGCCTGATGCGCGCCGAGCTCGCGCAGCCCGGTATTCAGTATCTCCAGACCTGGGCGCAGATGATGGAAGGCCCAGACGCCGACATTACCAAGGCCTATCATCTGTGGAACGTGCTTATCACCGCGCACGGCCTCATCATGGTGTTCTTCATGGTGATGCCCGCAATCATCGGCGGTTTCGGCAACTGGTTCGTGCCGATCATGATCGGCGCGCCGGACATGGCGTTTCCGCGCATGAACAATATCAGCTTCTGGCTGCTGATCCCCGCATTCCTGCTGCTCCTCGGCTCGACGTTCGTGCCCGGCGGCGCGGGCAATGGCGCTGGCACAGGCTGGACGGTCTACGCCCCGCTCTCGACCAGCGGCTCGCCCGGACCGGCTGTGGATATGGCGATCCTCTCGCTCCACCTTGCGGGCGCCAGCTCGATTCTGGGTGCGATCAACTTCATCACCACCATCTTCAACATGCGCGCGCCAGGCATGACCCTGCACAAAATGCCGCTGTTCGTCTGGTCGGTGCTCGTCACCGCCTTCCTGCTGCTGCTCGCGCTCCCCGTGCTCGCCGCGGCGATCACGATGCTGCTGACCGATCGCAACTTCGGCACGGTGTTCTACGACGGCCTGAAGGGTGGCGATCCGGAGCTGTATCAGCATCTGTTCTGGTTCTTTGGCCACCCCGAAGTATACATCATGATTCTGCCGGGCTTCGGCATCGTCAGCCAGATCGTCTCGACTTTCAGCCGCAAGCCGGTGTTCGGTTATCTCGGCATGGCCTATGCGATGGTGGCGATCGGCGTGGTTGGCTTCGTCGTGTGGGCGCACCACATGTACACCACCGGCATGAGCGTGAACGTGAAGATGTATTTCACCGCTGCGACGATGGTGATCGCGGTGCCGACCGGCGTGAAGATCTTCTCATGGATCGCGACAATGTGGGGCGGCTCGCTCAGCTTCAAGACGCCGATGGTTTGGGCGCTTGGCTTCATCTTCATGTTCACCGTGGGCGGCGTCACCGGCGTGGTGCTCGCAAACGGCGGCGTGGATGACGTGATGCACGACACCTATTATGTCGTCGCGCACTTCCACTATGTGCTCTCGCTCGGCGCGGTGTTCTCGCTCTTCGCGGGGTTCTATTACTGGTTCCCGAAGATGACCGGCCGCATGTATAGCGAGGTGCTGGGCCAGCTGCACTTCTGGATCTTCTTCATCGGCGTGAACGTGCTGTTCTTCCCGATGCACTTCCTCGGCCTGTCGGGCATGCCGCGTCGCTATCCCGATTATCCGGAGGCATTCGCCTATTGGAACAAGATCGCCAGCCATGGATATGAGATCATGTCGGTCGGCGTGCTGATCTGGTTCGTGAACATCATCTGGTCGTTGACGGCTGGACGTAAGGCGGAAGGCAACCCCTGGGGTGATGGTGCGACGACGCTGGAATGGACGCTATCCAGCCCGCCGCCCTACCACCAGTTTGAAACCCTGCCCGTGATAGAGGATAGCGCGCACCACTAAGCGCGCGCAGCAGGGACAGTTGAGTGCGGGGGCGGGCTTGGAACAGCTCGCCCTCTGCCGTACTTCTCTTTGCCCCCGGAGTGGCGCAATGACCATGACGACCATGACCGCGACGACGAACCCAGCCATTCTCACCGCCGACTGGCGCGATTTCGTCGCGCTGACCAAGCCGCGCGTGATGACGCTGGTCGTGTTCACCGGCCTGTGCGGTCTGCTGGCCGCGCCTGGGAAAATCCACCCGATACTGGCCTTCACTGCGATCCTCTGCATCACGTTAGGGGCCGGCGCTGCCGCAGCGCTCAACCAGTGGGTGGAGGCAGACAGCGACGGCCTGATGAAGCGCACCGCTGCCCGCCCCCTTCCTGCCGGACGGATGGAGCGACAGTCCGCGCTGCATTTCGGCGTAGGCCTTTCCTTCTTCTCGGTGATCCTGATGGGCCTCGCGCTCAACTGGTTCGCGGCGACGATCCTCGCCGTCTCGATCCTCTTTTATGTTTTTGTCTATACGATCTGGCTCAAGCCGCGCACTGCGCAGAACATCGTGATCGGTGGCGCGGCGGGCGCTTTTCCGCCGGTGATCGGCTGGGCGGCGGTGACGGGTGACGTTTCGGCGCTGCCGATCGCGCTCTTCTGCCTGATCTTTTTCTGGACGCCGCCGCATTTCTGGGCGCTCGCGCTCTATGTGCGGCCCGATTACGCCGCCGCCGGGATTCCGATGTTGCCCGTGGTCGCGGGGGAGCGCGAAACGCGCCGTCAGATCTGGGGTTATACGGCAATCATGGCGGTGGCTGCATTTGCGCCGGTCCTGCTGCGGCTGACCGGCGCGCTCTATGGTACCGTTGCGCTGGCGGCGACTTTGGTGTTCGCCGTGCTGGCGTTTCGCGTATTCAGCTCGCTGGAGCTGGAGCCCGCGAAGATGAGGGCGGAGCGCGCGCTGTTCCGCTATTCCATCCTTTATCTTTTTATTCTGTTCGGCGCGATCGTGGTAGACTGCTGGATTGTCGTATGAGCGCGGATGACAGCAAGCCGCAGCTCGATGAGCCGCAGATCCGCGCCCGCCAGCAGGCTCGCGCCAAGGTGATGGCGCTGGCACTGGCGGCGTTTGTGATCCTTGTCTTCGCAATTTCCATCGTAAAGATGACGGGTAAGGGCTAGTCTCTCATGGCACAGTCAGCGGTCGCAGCATTTGATAGCCCTGTTCAGGCGAAGATCCGCCGCACCGCGATCATGGCGCTTTCCATCGCGCTGGGCGCGTTCGGCCTCGGTTTCGCATCGGTACCGCTCTACCGGTATTTCTGCCAGGTTACCGGCTTTGGCGGGACTACTCAGCGGGCCGAGGCGGACACAGGCGTGAAGCCAGTGCCGGGCAAAACCATGTCGGTACGCTTCGATTCGAACGTGGCATCCGGCATGCCATGGCAGTTCCGGCCGGAACACACCACGCAGACGGTGCAGATCGGGGCACGCTCGTTCACCACTTTCATAGCGAAGAACATGAGCGACAAGCCGATTACGGGTTCGGCAGTTTTCAACGTAACGCCGACCCAGTCAGGCGCTTATTTCACCAAGATTCAGTGCTTCTGCTTCACGGAGCAGACGCTTCAGCCGGGGCAGGAAGTGCGGATGCCGGTGATCTATTATGTAGACCCGAAGATCCTCGATGATCCGGACAACAAGGATACGCAGCAGATTACCTTGAGCTACACATTCAATCCTGTTGAGCCGAGCGAAAAGCGGAGCTAAGGACGTTTCAACCCATTATCTGGTGAACAGGGAAGAGAGCATATGGCAGGCGCCAAGAACCACGATTATCATATTCTCCCGCCGAGCATCTGGCCGCTCATGGGCTCTATGTCGGCGCTCGCTTTGGCGATGGGCGGCATCATGTGGATGCACCCGGAGCAGATGGGCAATGCCGGCGCCGCCGTGTTCTACCTGGGCCTCGCGGGCGTGCTCGCCACCATGTTCTTCTGGTGGACGGACGTCGTGAAGGAGGCCCATGCGGGCGATCATACGCCGGTGGTTTCGCTCCACCTGCGATACGGGATGATCCTGTTCATCGCCTCGGAGGTGATGTTCTTTGTCGGCTGGTTCTGGGCATTTTTTGATTTCTCGCTCTTCCCCTCCGCGCTCGAACCGATCGAGGGGCTGTTCCCATCCAAGGATATCGAGGTTCTCAACGCATTCGAGCTGCCGCTGCTCAATACGCTGATCCTGCTGTGCTCGGGCACGACGGTGACATGGGCGCACCACTCGCTGATCCATGGCGACCGGGAGGGCCTCAAAAAGGGCCTGCTTGCGACCATCCTGCTCGGCATGCTGTTCACCAGCATCCAGGCCTATGAATATGTCCACGCCCCGTTCGCCTTTGGTGAGACGCCTTATGGCTCTGCCTTTTATATGGCGACCGGTTTTCATGGCTTCCACGTGCTGGTCGGCACGATCTTTCTGATCGTCTGCCTTGTGCGCGCCAACAAGGGTCATTTCACGCCCCGTCAGCATTTCGGCTTCGAAGCCGCTGCGTGGTATTGGCACTTCGTCGACGTGGTGTGGCTGTTCCTCTTCGCTGCCATCTATGTGTGGGGCGGATGGGGCGCGCCGGTTCACGGCGGCTGATAGCTATGGGACCGGGCGCGCGATGACCGATCAGGCGACGCCGCCCGCCCCGCTGCTCCTGGCATCTGCAAAGGGTCTGTGCCCGCGATGCGGCGCTCAGACCCTTTTTGTTTCGCCGGTACGCTTTGCCGACGGCTGCCGCATGTGCGGCCTCGACTATCGCCAGTTTAATGTCGGCGACGGCCCGGCCGCGTTTTTGACGCTGATCGTCGGCGGGCTGATCCTGGGCCTTGCGCTGGCGCTGGAGTTTAGCGTGCACCCGCCGCTGGTCGTCCATCTGCTGCTGTGGCCGGTGCTGACCGTTGCCTGCGTGGTTGGCTCGCTAAGGGTGGCGAAGGCGATGCTGCTCACACTCGAATACAAGAACAAGGCGGCGGAAGGCGTGCTGGCGAAACCCGCCGACCCGCGCGACGGCGGGGACGCATGACGCGCTGGCTGCCCCGCGCATGGCCGCTGCTCCCGACGCTGCTGGTCCTCGCTGCCGTCGCAGCGATGATCATGCTGGGTGTTTGGCAGCTGAAACGCGCCGGACAGAAAGAGGCGCTGATCGCCGAGGTGCGTCATAACCCCGCGTTGGCGCCGCGCTCCTTTCCCGCCGTTGGCCCTGTCACGCCGGAGGTGACCTTCCGCCGGTCTTCGCTGCATTGTCTGCGCGTGGTCGGGTGGCAGGTGGAGGCCGGCCGCGCGGCGGATGGCTCGGCAGGCTTCCGCTACATCGCCCGGTGCACCACCGGGGCGGAAGGGCAGGGGGCGCTGGTGGCGCTCGGTATCGGGGGCAGGCCGGATATGAAGCCCGGCTGGGCTGGCGGCAACATCGAAGGCTGGATCAGCAAGGAGCCGGATCACCGCTCTCTCATCCAGCAGCTTACAGGGCCGGAGGTGGTGCTGCGCCCAATGCTGGTGGCCGCGGCCTCGCCAGTAGCGGAGCTGAAGCCCACCGCATTGCCGAGCCCCGACGACATTCCCAACAACCACCGCAGCTATGCCGTTCAGTGGTTCCTGTTTGCCGCCGTCGCGTTCGTCATATACGTGCTGGCTCTCAAGCGCCGCGAAACCAGAGCCGGGGCGGACTCTTAATTCTTGCCCGATCAGGCGCGCCACGCTAGGCCGCTGCCCCATGAAATATATCAGCACACGCGGTAGCGCACCGGCGCTGGACTTCGAGAATGTGACGCTCGCCGGTCTCGCAACCGATGGTGGTCTTTATGTGCCGGAGAGCTGGCCGACCTTCTCCGCCGACGAGATCCGCGCGATGGCCGGCCTGTCTTATGTCGAGACGGCAGTGCGCGTGATGCTGCCGTTCGTGGCCGGATCGCTGACCGAGGACGAACTGCGCGAGCTGTGCACCGCCGCCTATGGCCGCTTCGCCCACAAGGCAGTCACGCCGCTGGTGCAGCTCGACCATCGCCAGTGGCTGCTGGAACTGTTCCATGGCCCGACGCTCGCCTTCAAGGACGTGGCGCTGCAGCTGCTGGGTCTGTTGTTCGAGACGTTTCTCGCCCGGCGCGAGGACCGTATCACGATTGTCGGTGCGACATCGGGCGACACAGGCTCCGCAGCGATCGACGCGGTGGCGGGGCGCGACAAGATCGACATCTTCATGCTGCACCCGCATGGGCGAGTATCGGACGTGCAGCGCCGCCAGATGACGACCGTGCTGGCGCCCAATGTCCATAACATTGCGATAGACGGCAGCTTTGACGATGCGCAGGCGCTGGTAAAGGCGATGTTCAACGATGCGGACTTCCGCGCGAAGCACAATCTTTCCGCCGTCAACAGCATCAACTGGGCACGGTTGATGGCGCAGGTCGTCTATTATTTCTACGCCGCCGTGCGGCTGGGCGCGCCGGAACGCGAGGTGGCTTTCTCGGTGCCGACCGGCAATTTCGGCGACGTGTTCGCCGGCCATGTCGCGGCACGCATGGGTCTGCCTGTGGCGCGCCTCATCGTCGCCACCAATGTGAATGACATTCTCCACCGCGCGCTGGCCGACGGCGACTACAGCCAGGGGCAGGTGGTGCCGACCGCGACGCCGAGCATGGACATTCAGGTGAGCAGCAACTTCGAGCGGCTGCTGTTCGATGTCGGCGGGCGGGACGGGCTGGCGCTGGCCGAGCAGATGTGCGGGTTCGAGACGAGCAAGGCGATGCGCCTCACCAATGCGCAGCGGGAAGGGGCCTCGAAGCTCTTCACCTCGCATCGTGTCGATTCGGATGGCATGAACCTCGCGTTGCGCTGGGCCTATGAGGCCGCCTGCCAGGTGATCGACCCGCACAGCGCGATAGGTCTGGCGGCGGCGCTGGCGGCGGATGACCTCCCGGCCGATGTGCCGGTAGTGACACTCGCGACTGCCCATGCCGCGAAGTTCCGCGATGCGGTGGAGCGCGCTACGAGCGTGCGGCCTTCGATGCCGGCACGAGTCGGTACGCTGTTCGACCGCGAGGAGGCATATACGCGCCTTCCCGCGACCTATGAGGCCGTCACCGCCCACATCGCGGGCCTCGCCACCGCACGGCAGTGAACCTCTCCACGCTCATCGGCGAACCGTGGGCCGACTATGGCCTGATAGACAGCGGTCATGGGCGCAAGCTGGAGCGCTATGGCCCCTATCGCTTTATCCGGCCCGAGCCGCAGGCGCTGTGGGCGCCCGCCTCGCCGGACTGGAAGGCCCATGCAGAGTTCGTGCCCGGTTCGGATGAGGAGGGCGGCGGCCGCTGGTACTGGGAGGATCGCAGCCTACCGCAAAGCTGGCCGCTCGCGTGGAGGGAGGTAAGCTTTGCCGCCTCGTGCACGCCGTTCCGCCATCTCGGTTTCTTCCCGGATATGGCGCCGGTGTGGGACTGGATGCGTGGGCGCCTTGAAGGCATGGAAAGCCCCGCCGCGATGAACCTGTTCGGCTATACCGGCGTCGGCACGCTTGCGCTCGCGGCGAGCGGCGCGCAGATGGTGCATGTCGACGCGTCCAAAAAGTCCGTGGCGGCAGCCCGCGAGAATGCGGCGCTCTCCGGGTTGGCGGACGCCCCCGTGCGCTGGATCACGGACGATGCGCAAAAGTTTGTTGCACGCGAAGTACGGCGCGGGCGGCGCTATGACGGTATCATCCTCGACCCGCCCAAATATGGCCGCGGGCCGGATGGCGAAGTATGGCGGCTGGAGGAGCATCTCGCGCCGCTGGTGGCCGATTGCCGCAGGCTGCTGGATGCCGACAGCCGCTTTCTATTCCTCACTGTCTATGCGGTGCGCATGTCCGCGCTCGCCATCGGTGAGCTGCTGAACCAGATCTTCGCGGACCTGCCCGGCACCATTGAATGTGGAGAGCTGGCCGTGCGCGAGGAAGCGCGCGGGCTGTTGCTCCCCACTGCAATCTGGGCGCGGTGGAGCGGGCGCTAAGCGCGACTACCTCCACAGACAGCCGAAAATACGGCCGATACGCTTATCTTCACTCCGTTCGTCGCACCTTCGGGTCAAACCGTCACCGCACGGTTTATCGCGGCTGGAGCGTTCATTTACGGGAAAGGTTAACGCGAACAGTCGGGGGAGGTCTACAGGAATGGAAGGAGTGTCTCAGATGCATGTACGTTCGAAAAGGTCCCACCTCTTATTACCCCTCGCCGCGCTTGCGCTGCCGGCGTGGGGAGGTCTCTCTGCCCAGCAGCAGGAGCCGGTGGTCGATCCCAACATCATCGTGAACGGCGCGCAGGCGCAAGATCCGGCGCCCGTGATGACCCAGGGGCCGGAGGTCAAAGGCACCATCACCGCGCGCAGCGGTGACAAGATGAAGGTGACTACCGCCGATGGAAACAGCTCTGTCATCACCCTCAACGATGCCACCAAGGTCAAGGCCGCGAGCGGCCTGTTCGGCAGCAGCAAGAAGCTCGGCGCGGAATCGCTGCTCAACGGCATCCCGGTTACCGTGAAGACGATGCAGGCGGCGGACGGGAGCCTCTACGCGAGCCAGATCAGCTTCAAGAATAACGACCTCAAGACCGCCACGATGATCCGCAACGGCACCAATCAGCGCTTTGAGGAACAGGCAGCGGCGACCGAGGCGCTGCGTGGCCGCATGGGTGACATTGACAAGTACAATATCAAGAACACCACGAACGTCTATTTCGACACCGGCAAGGCCGCGCTGTCTCCGCAAGCCAAGGCAGAGCTGTGCGCCGCCGCCACGCAGGCCGAGGGCACCAACAATGCGCTGATGCTGGTCGTCGGTTATACCGACTCGGTCGGAAGCGAGGAATATAATCAGGTGCTGAGCGAGCGGCGCGCTAGCAGCGTCATCAACTACCTTCAGCAGGCATGCCGGTGGAAGCCCTATCGCATGCTGACCCCGACCGGCATGGCCGAGGCCGATCCGCTCGCAAGCAACGATACCGATGAAGGCAAAGCCCAGAATCGCCGGGTGGCGGTGAATATTCTCGTCAGCAAGGGGCTTGACGGGCTGTAATAAAGTCCAAGGGGAGGGCGGGGATCTTCTCCGCCCGGCCCAGCGTCTACTCCCGCCCTGCGCGCATGGCTGCCCCTGCTGCAATCGGCGTGATCGCTACCAGCAGCAGCGATATCGCCGCGAGAAATTTGAGTGCCGCGCCAGACCCCTCGTGCAGAGCGCCGGCGCCGAAGATCAGCAGCGGCACGGCGAGGGGCAGCGCCAGCAGGCCCGATAGCGCGCCCGCGCTGCGCAGGCCCGCCGTGAGGGCGGCCACCAGCACGCCCAGTGCGGCCAGGGCGGGCGTGCCGATCGCCAATCCCGCCTCGAGCCGCATCACTGTGCCCGCATCGAGCTTAAGCAGTGCGGCGGCCGGCAACGCCGCGATCATCAGCGGGGGTCCGAACCCGATCCAGTGAGCCAACATTTTGGCAAGCGCGATACTCTCGTCGGAAATGCCGCGCACGAGATACTGGTCGAACTGGCCGTTTTGCGCATCGGGTGTGATCAATCGATCGATGGGGAGCAGGGCGGCCAGCAACGCTGCGATCCACAGTACGCCGCCGCCGGTAGCGTTCAGCAATCGCGCATCCGGGCCGACCGCGAACGGATAGAGGCTGGCGACCAGCACGAGGAAGATGACCGGCAGCCACAGCCCCCCGCCACCCCAAGCCGCCGCTACGTCCCTTCGAATCATGGGCCACAGCGCGTGCGTCACCTGGTGTGCTCCGCCAGATCAAGCGTGTGGGTGAAGCGGTGGGGCAGGGCAAAGTGCGAAGCGGCAATGATCGCGCCGCCTTGCGCGACATGCGCGTCCATGGCTTGCCCGAGTGCATCGAGCGAGGCGTCGTCCAGCCCGTTACCCGGTTCATCCAGCAACCAGAGCCGAGCGGGCGAAGCGATGGCGCGTGCCAGCACCGCGCGCTTGCGTTGGCCGGTAGATAGCATCCGCACAGGCAGTTTCGCCAGCGCTCCGAGGGCCATGAGCGCGATCGCCTCATCCACCCGCTCTGGCCCGGCGCCATCCAGCCTGGCCCAGAACATGAGGGCATCGCGTAGCGGGCGCTCCTGGTCCAGCGCGGGGCGCTCATCCGCCAGAGCGACACCGCGCTCGTCGTCAAGACATATGCTCCCATAGCGGCAGGGAAGCAGACCACATATCTGCCGGAGCAGGCTGGACTTGCCCACGCCGTTCGGCCCACTCACGCGCAGGCTCTCTCCACCCGCCAATGCGAAGGAGACGCCGGAATAGAGATTCCTTCCGCCCCGGATGCACGCCAGGCCGGACACGTCGACGATCATCAGAGCGTCGCGCCGTTATAATGATGCCAGGCGAGAATCGCTGCCGCGCCGCGGTGCGGCCGCCAGGCTTCCGCGATCGCGCGCAACTCCTTTTCGCTCGGGCGGGCTTCCAAGCCCACCAGCTCGCCAATCGCGATCTGCACGGCCAGATCGCCAGCGGGCCAGATGTCTGCACGCCCCTCTGCGAACAGCAGGTATATCTCGGCCGACCATCTGCCTATGCCTTTTATCCTTACCAGCTCTGCGATCGCTGCTTCATCGTCTTCGGGCAAATTGTGCAGGTCGATCCCTCCCGAGACCACCAGCTCTGCCAGACTGCGGGCATAGCCCTGCTTCTGCCGCGAAAGACCGCAGGCGCGCAGGCCATCATAGTCTTGCGCCAGCAATGTCTCGGGCGGGCACCCTTCGCCCAGCAATGCTTCCAGCCTGTTCCACACCGCCGCCGCCGCCGCCACGCTCACCTGCTGGCCGACAATGGTGCGCAAAAGCGTGTCATAGCCCGTCGCCCGCACGCGCGGCTCCGGATAGCCCAGCCGCTCGATCGCGCGCGCCAGTCCCGGCTCGATCATGCACAGCGCATCTATGCTGCGGTTAAGGGCGGCGGACGTGTGAACCATGGCCAGACTGTTAGCGGCACAAACCGAGCGCCGCCAGCTTGAAATCCTGCCAGAACAGGCTAAGGGGGCTGTGAATGAGAGCCAAGGCTGGAGCAGAGTGAATGGTTAAGCTTGTTGTTGTGAATCGTGCTGGCGAGCAAAGCGAGATCGAGGCCACCGAAGGCACGAGCGTGATGGAGGCTTTGCGCGACAACGGGATGGATGAGCTGCTCGCACTGTGCGGCGGATGCTGCTCCTGCGCCACCTGCCACGTCTATATCGATCCTGCCTTTGCCGGCGCGCTGCCGCCCCGCAGCGAAGACGAAAATGATCTGCTCGACAGCTCTGACCACAAGACGGAACAGAGCCGCCTCTCCTGCCAGGTGCCTGTCACCAGCGCATTGGAAGGCCTGCGCGTCACGATCGCACCGGAAGACTGAGGACTCGGCGGGCAGCTCAGACGCCTTCCCGGCGGGAGAGGTGCTCATCGAACCTTGGATTGGAAGCTGGAGCGGGTGAGGGGAATCGAACCCCCGTCGTAAGCTTGGGAAGCTTCTGCTCTGCCATTGAGCTACACCCGCAATGCAGCGGATTTCCTAGGTTTGCGGCTCGCTGTCAAGCTTCAACGTAAGTTACCGATACCTCGCTGTATTTTGCGGAATTCCCTAAACGCGCAATTTTAGGGAATTCTTCAAAAAAGCGGCTGGTTCAGCTGTTATAATGCCCAGCCATGCTGCTGATTTTGAGCTCGAATTTCGGAGAAATTCCCTGTCGCGTGTTTAGGGAATTTGAACAGGCCTTTAGGGAAGCTGGGGCAGGCTTTAGGGAGAGTTGAACCGGCTTTTAGGCAAGAGGTGCTTTGGTTCGCAGGGAGGGGGGATTGCTTTTCTTGGGGATGGCCAATTAGGCTTGCCGCCAACAGGGAGACTCATCATGTCCGATCCACTTTCCGATACCCCACGTCGCGGTAAGGGCCACCCACCATCGCCGTACCAGTTGGAACGGCTTGCCGTGGCGACAACCCTCGTCAATCAAGGCTGGAGCTTCACTGATGCTGCCGAAGCGGGCGTGACATTCTTGAAGCTGGATCTGGCGACGAAATCCTATGTACTGGACGAAGAAGCCAATGCGCTTATGCCCCAGAAGAAGGCGCGCCGCCGTGTGGCGCTCTATGAGATAAAGCGGAGGTATGCCGAAGAGGCCAAACAGCTTGGCGTGCCTATGCCTTTGGCGTTCAGATCAGAAACGCAGCTCAAATCCGGTCGTCCGAAGAAAAAACGCAGCTCCTGACGATTTTCCTTTAAACATACAAATTTGCTGTACCATTGGTCTGTTCCCATTGATTCTAAGGGGAACAGACATGAGTTTGAAAACAGGTGAACTGAATATATTTCCGAGGCTCGGAGGCAATCTATCGGCGCTGGTGGAGCGCCCGGTTGATGCGCTGAGAGCCCTTTCTGGACATCCCCATAAGTACAGCAACGCGGATGTCGAGCGTGCGAAGGGTGTGGTTGCAAGATTTGGTAACCGCGGGCTGCCGGTGATGATCAATGACGGAGACGGTATTCTGTCGGGTGCCGTTTTCGTCGAAGCGGCACGTGCACTGGGGCGCAAGACGATCCGGGTGATTGTCCAGTCGGGGCTCACCGACACTGAAGCATTGCTGTTTGGTACCGCCATCTCCAAGATCCAGACGCTGGGCAGCTTGGATGGCGAGGCGATGGAGGCTGCGCTTCTCACCTTCGAGCGTGACATCGAGGACTTCTCTGCCGGTGTTATCGGCTTTGCGCCCGGCGAGCTCGATCGCCTGATCGGTGCCAGCACATTCGCAGGGGAAGCCGACAAGATACCCAAATTGCAGACAAAGCCGGTGTCCTGGCCAAGAGCCTTGTGGCAATGCGGGGATCATCTAGTGCTCTGTGGTGATGCGACGTCAGAGAAGGATCTTTATCGTGTCCTCGGCGACGAGAGGATCTCGGTTGCACTCAATGACCCGCCTTTCGGCTGCAAGGTTGACGGCTTTGTCGCGAAGAAAGGCGCGCATCGCGAGTTCGTGCAGGGCTCGGGCGAGATGTCGGACGAGGAGTTACGCGACTTCTTTGCGCGCTTTTGCCAGACCCTCGCCACGGCACTGAAGCCGGGAGCGCTTGTCTATCTGTTCATTGACTGGCGGAGCCTCTTCCTGCTGCAACACGCAGCAGAACCGGTGTTCGGGAAACCGGTGAACCTATGCGTCTGGGCGAAAGACCGGGCTGGCATGGGAAGCTTCTATCGGTCGCAGCATGAGCTGGTGCTGGTTCAGGCGATGTCCGGTGCGTCCCATCGCAACAATATTGAGCTCGGGCGCCATGGTCGGGATCGGTCCAATGTTTGGAACTGGCCTTGTGCGGCGTCGAGCCGGAAAGGGCGCGAAGGTGACATGTTGAAAGGCCATCCCACGCCAAAGCCAGTCGAGATGATCGCGGAAGCCATTATCGACAGCAGCGTGCGTGGCGAGATCGTCTATGATGGCTTTCTGGGTTCGGGCACAACGCTCATCGCGGCCGAGCGCACCCAAAGGATCTTCAGGGGTATGGATCTCGATCCGCTCTATGTCGACCTCGCTGTACGCCGCTGGCAGGACTGGACTGGCAAACAGGCGATCGACATCGACTCCGGGCGGAGCTTCAACGACATCGCGATGGAGGGAGATCATGGCTGATCGCAAGACGGAAGACTATGAGGTCGGCTACAAGAAGCCGCCCAAGCATAGCCAGTTCCTGCCCGGACAGTCCGGCAACAAGCGGCGGCGCAAACCCGAGGAGACGCCGGCGGAAATCGTCGCCCGGGTCCGGGACGAAAGAATGTTGGTCAATGGAAAAAGGATGACGAGGCTGGAATTGGCTGTCACATCGGCGCTCAATCAGACCATTCGCTCCGGCAAGCCGCGCGATGTCGAAGCACTGTTCAAGATCCTCGACCGTTATGGTGCTCTACCGCAAGCCGACGAGGGTCAGCGCGCCAAAGAGGACGCGGAGAAGGTCTATAACAAGATCATGGACATATTCTGTAAGACCAATGATATCTCCCCCGAAGATGAGGCCGAGGTGGAAAGGCTCGAGAAAGAGGAGGCCAAGCTAGTTATGTCCTGTAGCCATTGCGGGCCGGAACTGCGGCGGCAGTGGGGAACAAATGAGCGCAAAGGGCTTGCCGAACGCTATGGCACGACCAGAATCCATAACCAAGTCAAAGACGTCACCACCGAGCCTAAATATCGCAGGATATGGGATATGAAATAGCCTGGACATAATCGTCCGGCGCCTATCGTCGTTACGACTGATGGGTGGCTTCCATCTCAGGTGTGAGTTGGAGGGTTCTCGCGGTGGATTATGTTGGCCTTGACTCCGCAATCAGGAGGTAAGCCGGAGCATCCCGCGCCTGCGCCGCCGCAGCATTCCGCCGATCCCGCCAAATCCCGCGATCATCATGGCCCAGGTGGCGGGCTCGGGGATTGCGCCGGGCCGGATCGAGGTGATGCTGTAGCGCACCTGCCGATCGAGACCATAGAGGATGAATTCATAGTTGAAGCCGGTGCTGCTGGCGTCGATATGGCCGCCCGGCTCTGCGGGCGGGAAGTCAGTGACGGTGAAGTTTACGTCCCTCACCCGCTCGTTGGTGAACAGGATCGAACCGCCTTCGCCCGCGTTGTCGTCCCACACGTAATTGCCGTCGGCATCGTAGGAGGTGACGTAGACCTCGCCATCGCCCGAGAAATAGCCGGTGACCGGCCGGTTGAACCGCACGCGAAGCCAACCCAGAAGCGGGATCGTATCGTTGATATAGGGATTGGGGCCGGTGAAGCTCACATATTGCGTGCCGGGTGCGATTGTGCCGACGATTTTCACTTTCGCTTCCGCGTGAGCAGAGAGCGCAACAGCGGCAATGGCGACGGCAAATTTCAATATACGCATGAGGTTGGGTCTCCCTGTTGATCGATGTTCAGATAGGGGTGGTCTTCATCCTGTCGCTCATGGCGCGACCGTGAGGTCGCCGATGCCAGCGACACTGAACACCGTGATGCCGGTGCTGGCCTTGAGCAGCGTCTGCACCTCGGACTGGCTCATGCCAGCCAGGCCGGTGCCGTTGATGGCTGTAACGAACTGGCCGGGTTTCAGGTGGCCCCGCTCGGCCCTGCTGCCCGGAGCTACGGCTGTGATGAGAATGCCCTGCGGCAGCGAGGCGAAGGCAATACCCAAGCCGCCTTGTGATGCTGCGTTCCTGGCACCAGCTGAGGCGGCTTGCGCGTTCTGATGAGGCGTTGGAGCTATCGCGCGCTGCGTTGCCGCGAGATCCTCCCGGAACCCGCCCGCCTTCTCGACCTCGGCCAGCCAGACCGGCTCGAAGGCAGCGATGACTTCGGGTGGTACAATGAGGATACGGGCACCCTTGTTGCCCATCATCTTGAAGTTGAAGCCGGTTGTGCGATGCTGCTTGAGATAGGCCGGGGTGAGTTCGATCCCGAACAGTTCGTGGACGCCGCCGATGCGGATGTCCTGATTGCCCTTGATGACTGGCAGTCGGTTGCCGTCGCTATCCGCCGCCTGATCGAAGAAATACCATTCCGGAGTATCGGTCGAGACCATCAGCACGGGATTTCGCGGCACGCCGTCCACGATTGCTGCGCTCAGCCAGTAGCTCCATTTGTCGAGATCGAAGAACGCATTATGCATGTGCCCTTGTCCCGAGATCGTGGTGGTACGGGTATAGGGATCATAGGAAACCGAAGGTGGCTTCTCCTTGGCTATGACTGGGGCCGGCAGAGAGCCCGCCGTGGCCAGCAGAGTGAACGCGAGCAATGTGCGTTTCGCGCGTCTCATGCTGCCGCCTCCATCGCTCTCGTCGAGCGCGGCAGCAGCAGCTTTGCCACCACGCTGGCGATCTGGTTGTCATAGGACTGCAGCGCCATCGTCTGGAGGTGGCCGCGCAGCCAGTCAGGCCCGAAGAGGAGCCAGCCGTTTTCGGCAAAATGCTTTTGAATGATCGCGGCATTGCCCTCGGTCGCATGGCCGTAGACCAGTCCCAGCTTGACGACCGGCGCGCCAATAACTGACCCGCTCGCCACGAGCTGCGCGATCAGGCGATTGAGCACCACTTCGCGCAACCGCGCATCGACGAACATCTTGTAGCGCTGCGCGTTTTTGCCACCCAGCAAATCGCGGGCATGCACGCCGCCGCTGTCGAAATAGCTCTTGCATTCGAGCGCGAGCAGTTCGCCTGTTCCCGCCTTGTAGGCGACGAGATCGATCTCGGGTCGCGGCATCGAGGGATTGTCGAGCGCGCGCTTCTCCTCGGTACTGAGCAAGATCCGGTAGCCGTGATGCACCCACCAGCCGTCGGCGCGCAATATTTCCGCCACCAGTTCTTCGAAGGCATCCATCGATCGTCGCACTCCCTGTCCGGGGCGACGATCACCTGCTGCCAGCTTCCTCGTCGCTCCTATGTCCTCTCGGGGCGACGGCCGAAGCCGGTTGTGGGTTAGCTGAGGTTCCCTTCAGATTGCAGGCGTCAGACTGCAGCACAGGAAGGAAAACCCATGGCCAAGAAGATCACAAACCCCGAGTTGCTCGCGTTACGGGCAGTTGCCGAAGCAGACCCGACCCGCGGGCGTGTGTGGGTAGGGCTCGACGTCGGGCTGAAGTCAACTTCAGTCTGCGTGATCGACGCAGAAAGCACGGTGTTGCATCAGTGTTCTATGAAATCCGATCCGACAGAGATCGGACGCTATCTGCGCAAGAACTTCACGTCCAATGTGGTGTGCATCGGCATGGAGTCGGGTGGGAGCTCGGTTCATCTCGCGACCCATCTTCGACGACAGCGCTTTCAGGTGGCGGTGCTCGATGCATTGCAGGTGCATCGCGTGCTGTCGATCCGGCGGAACAAGACCGATACCAACGATGCGCGCGGGATCGCCGAGATCACACGAACGGGCCGCGATTATCTGACCGAGGTCTATGTGAAGAGCGCGGCCTGCTTCGAGATCAGGGCGCAGCTTGTCATGCGTCAGCGGCTCGTGCAGCAGCGGCTCCAGAACGAAGCGATGATCCGGGGTCTGCTGCGCGTCTATGGCGGCCGCGTCGAGGCCGGAGCCAGACTGCCCGCCACCTTCCGGGAACGGGTCGTCGAACAACTGCTGCAGATCCAGGATCGGGATGACATCAACCTGCGTCCGCGTATTCTGCCAATCCTCGACCTGTGTGCCAGGTTGCATGCCGACGCGGCACGGATCGAGGCCGAGCTGGACGCACTGGCGCACGAAAATCCCGTATGCCGGCGCTTCATGGAAATACCCGGCGTCGGGGCGATCACGGCATTGTCATTCTTCACCGCAATAGAGGAGCCAGCGCGCTTCCGTCGTTGCGATGATGTCGCGGCCTATCTGGGGCTGACACCGCGGGTCTATCAGTCGGGAGAAAGCCTGACACGTGGTTCGATCAGCAAGATGGGCAACCGGTTGACCCGTACCCATCTGGTCAATGCAGCCACGGTGTTGTTGTCGGCAACCGGGACGTTCAGCTCCTTGAAGGACTGGGGGATCAGGCTGGCGAAAAAGATCGGCTTCCACAAGGCGCGTATCGCCGTTGCCCGCAAGCTGGCGATCATCATGTTCGATATCTGGCGCGATGGCACTCACTTCCAGTTCAAGGCCGACACCGTCGTTCCGCATCGCCAGATGATGCAGGCGGCACGGGCCTGAAAAGTTCCACCGTGAAGACGGCGGACAGATCCTCCCGGGAGGCGGAGGGATCAGAGACTCCGGTTCTAACATTAGGGCAGAAATGACCCTGTGCTACGGTTGTTGGAGCTCCCCCCTTCGATACGAGTGCCCATAATGCGGTGCGCGAAACAAGGCAGCCACGCCACTCGCGCAACCCCGAAGAGACTGTTGCACTCCGGAAGGATCAACACCGCCCTTGAACAAAGGACAAAATCATGATCTGATCATTCCCATCGCCGCCCTGCACCCAAGGCAGGGAACCTCAGCTAGAGAATGTAGTAAACCTGACCGTAGGCACAGGCGCATGCACCTTTACCCTTGCGGGCTGGACATACGTGCATGCCACCCGGCCGAGAAGTTCGACCGAGTTCCTACAGGTTGGGGTTTACTAGGCCCCGCTCCCTGGCTTTCACAGGGAACGACGCGACCATTGCTCTTGCGCGGCAAAGGTTCAAGCGGAAAGTATGCTTGCCTTCAGATCAAATTGTCTACGGCGCTAATAAACGTTTTCAGTTTTCGGACAGAGCTACAGCAGCAGCCGCGAGCTTGGCGATTGCGTCTGCGCGTCGTTCAAGAGCTTCGACCGCAATCAAAGCGTCTTCCTGGCAATCAAACGGCGGGCGAATTATGGAAAGGGTATCCTCCATGATGGCTGCCGCCTTCATGCAAAGCCAGAGTACAAGCTGCTCATCATCGGCGCTCATATGCGGCTCGTCGATATCCGGTTGATGATCGCCTGCACGGCGGTGTCATCCTCGACATAGATCTTGCGTATTTCGCCAACCTGTTGGGCGCTCCAGCCCATGATATCTCCGACCTC
This sequence comes from Sphingobium sp. DEHP117, assembly GCF_030867385.1. GTDB lineage: Bacteria > Pseudomonadota > Alphaproteobacteria > Sphingomonadales > Sphingomonadaceae > Sphingobium. The sequence continues at coordinate 115,385 of NZ_JAPFBJ010000001.1, forward strand.
CTGATCGGACAGGCCCAGCTTCACCAGTCGTGTCGCGTAGGTACCGCGCACATCGTGAAGGTGCTTCTTGCGGCCATCGCTATGGCGGATGTCGAGAGCGTCCCGCACCTCGTTGAAACCATGGCTGAAGCCATCTCCACTCCAGCTCAGCCCTCGGCTGTTGACCAGCACGGTTTCCACTCCCGCCCCTCGGGCGCGATGTTGCAGTTCATCCAATAGAACGCGCAGTTCGGGCGTAACGGGGATGATCGCCCGCTTGCGCCGACGCCCGCTTTTCTCTGTCACGCGCTTGATCGTGAACTGCTCGATCTCTTGCCATTTAAGCGCAACCAGATCAGCGCGGCGCAGGCCCGTCATGGCGGCAAGCCGCATGCCGTCGGCGATATGTCCGGGAGCATTGGCACAGAAGCGCTCGATTTCGTCATCCAGCCAGATGATCTCGGCGCGCGAGCCCGGCTTGTAGAGGCGCGGGATGTTGGAGGCGATGTTGATGGTCACCCAGCCATGCAGTCGCGCCCAGGCGAGCATATGATGGAGGACGGTCAGCTGGTGATCGGCCGTGCGGGGCAGATGCGAGTATTCGTTGCGCCATGCGAGGATGGCCTGCAGTTGTTGCGGATCCGACCAAAGCGCCACGGGCGTGGTGCCCCACCGATTGCGGATGCGCTCAACAATGAGGCGCCAGACATAGCGCGTCCGATCAGCGAGTTGGCACCATTCTGGACTTAAAATATAGGCATCGATGAGAGAGTTGAGACTGCTGTTTTGCGTCGGAAAGGCCCTTTGATAAGGTGCTGACGGCAGTTGCGAGCTGTACGTCCTTACGCAGTTGCCCGCATCCAATCCGGGGAACGATATGCGAATCTGATAACTGTCGAACATGCTGAATCCCTGAGTTTTTGGGGGTAGTGCACGAATGCTCGAACGGGGTGCGAAGTCCAGTCGGAATGTGAGGGCCTTTCAGAGGGTGTTTATTGCGTGCGACCGGCTGAGCGTCACCCGGCAAAGCGCTCTGGACAGGCAATGCCCTGCCGGTTAGGACGGCGCATGAACAAGAATATGGTTAAACGCTATGGATAGCCCCCGCATAGGCTCCGAAGTCGAAGCAGGTTACTCACGGATTTCCGGGGCGGGTTCTTATGGGCCATCAAGCATTGCGGGCAATGTAATGCGTCGGCTTAAATCGCTCGGCCCGTTATTTTGGATCACCGTGGTGATCCCCACCACCATTGCTATTCTCTATTTTGGCTTGTTCGCCTCCGATGTCTATATATCGGAATCGCGCTTCGTTGTGCGCAGCCCAGACAAGCCCGCGACGACCGGGCTTGGCGTGCTCCTGAAATCGACCGGATTCACCAACGGTGGCGACGAAATCTTTGCGGCACAGGATTATGTTGCGTCTCGTGATGCCCTAACGGCGCTCAACCGTGGCGGATCATTTGAGAAGGCATACTCGGCCGCTGATATTTCGATTTTCGACAGGTTCAATTCGTTGGGCACAGGCGATACGTTCGAGGACCTTTACAAATATTATCGGAAGAAAGTGAAGGTCGATCATGACACTACCTCGTCGATCACAACGCTGTCCGTGCGCGCCTACACGCCGCAGGATGCGCAGCGGTTCAATACCCAGCTGCTCGAAATGGCGGAGGCAACCGTCAACAAGCTCAATACACGGGGGCGGCAGGATCTGATCCGCTTTGCCCAGATCGAGGTGGACGAAGCTAAGCAGAAAGCGCGCGAAGCCGCATCTGCGCTGGCTATCTATCGCAACCGCGAAGGCGTAGTGGACCCTGAGAAACAGGCGGCCGTGCAGCTCCAGATGATCTCTAAGATTCAGGACGAATTGATCGCGACCCGATCGCAGCTGCGCCAGCTGCGCAACTTTGCAGCGCAAAACCCACAGATTCCGGTTCTGGAGACGAAGGCCGAAGACCTCAAGGCGCAGATCGACGAGGAGCTTGGGAAGGTAGCTGGAGATAGCAAATCCCTTTCATCCACCGCTGCGCAATATCAGCGCCTTGCCTTGGAGGCGCAATTTGCCGACAAGAATTTGGCGGGTGCGCTGGCGTCTCTTCAGGAGGCGCGAAACGAAGCGCAGCGGAAACAGGCCTATGTGGAGCGTATCGTCGAGCCGAACCTGCCCGACGATGCGCTAGAGCCGCGGAGGTGGCGGGGGGTGTTGGCTGTCCTAGCTTTGGGGCTCGCAGTCTGGGGTGTATTGCGTATGTTGTTCGCAGGTATCCGCGAGCATATCGGCTAATTCCTATGCGCAGGGAGTTGAACAGTTCGTTGTCACAATCTTGGGCCATCCAGAGGCGCATCATTTTCGCTTTAGTGATGCGTGAGGCCCTGACCCGCTACGGCAGACATAATATAGGTTTCTTGTGGCTGTTTGTAGAACCGATGATTTTCACCGTCGGTATCACCATCTTCTGGACGTTTACCAAGGCAGCTCATGGTTCCGATCTGCCGATCGTGCCGTTCGCCATTACTGGCTATTCATCTGTTCTTGTATGGCGCAATATCCCTGGTAGGCTTTCCAACGCGGTGTTGCCCAACGTCGGGATCATGCATCACCGTAACGTTCGGCTGATTGACATCTATTTCGCTCGACTTCTGCTAGAAACGTCAGGTGTATCGATGTCATTTCTCTTTTTGACCCTGGCATTCTGGGTAGTCGAATGGACTGCTTTGCCGGAAGACGTACTTCAGGTCCTGTCGGGTTGGCTTCTATTGAACTGGTTCGGATGGTCTATGGGGCTGCTGATAGGTTCCTTGAGTGAGCAAACTGAAATCATCGAAAAAATATGGCATCCGGCGACCTATTTCCTTTTCCCCCTTTCTGGAGCTGCCTTTATAGCGGATGCGCTTCCCCCGGCTTTCCGAGACTTTGTGCTATGGCTGCCAATGGTCCATTGTGTAGAGTATATCCGGGAGGGGTTCTTTGGTTCCGCTTTTGTTGCACATTACGACCTCGGTTATGTGGTAACCTGTTGTTGCGTTATGAGTGTCGCAGGGTTCCTCAATGTCAATTATGTCGCTAACCGGGTAGTGCTGCAATGATCCGGTTCGAGCAGGTATCCAAGCGCTATCCGCTGGGCCATGGCCAGCGCGTTGTCCTGCAGGATGTAAATTTGGAAATCGCCAGAGGCGAAAAAGTTGGTATATTAGGGCGCAATGGATCTGGAAAGTCTACCACAATAAGGCTGCTGAGTGGGGCGGAGCTCCCATCAGCAGGACGAGTGGTTCGGGACATGACCGTTTCATGGCCGCTCGCCTTCGGCGGGGCTTTCCAAAGTTCACTCACTGGAAGAGATAATCTCAGGTTGATCTGCCGTATATACGGTAAAGACCACGAGGACTGTATTGATTTCGTAAGCGATTTCTCCGAGCTCGGCGCCTACCTTGATGAACCGATACGGAACTATTCCTCTGGCATGAGCGCACGCCTAGCTTTCGCCATCTCAATGGTAATAGAATTTGACTGTTTTTTAATTGACGAAGTAGTCGCCGTAGGAGACAGCCGTTTCCATCAGAAATGCCATGAGGAGTTGTTCGTCAAGCGTATCGATCGGTCTTTCGTGATCGTATCTCACGATACAGAATACATTCGCCACCACTGCGATATCGTACTTGTCCTGAGAGACAGCACCTTCCATCGCTTTTCGAGTATCGATGAAGCGATTGAGAATTATGTAAGTAATTGAGGAGTTGACGCATTGAAAGCAGTTTTACTTGCGGGTGGACTCGGAACTCGTATTTCAGAAGAAACTGTCAATAAGCCAAAGCCCATGATCGAGATTGGTGGGAAGCCCATTCTTTGGCATATTATGAAGATATATTCTGCACATGGAATAAATGATTTCATCGTGTGTCTTGGATATAAGGGTTATGTGATAAAGGAATTTTTTGCCAATTACTATCTGCATACTTCTGATGTTACGTTTCAGATGCGCGATAATTCTATGCATGTTCATGCTAATAAATCAGAGCCATGGTCCGTAACATTGGTTGACACCGGTGATGACACGATGATTGGTGGACGGATCAAGCGAATTTTGCCGTTCATTGGCGATGACGAGGCTTTTTGTCTAACTTATGGGGACGGTGTTGGAGACGTCGACATAAGTGCGGTGATTGCAACGCATCGCGCTGAGGGCAGGCTGGCAACCGTTACTGCAACTCAGCCGCCAGGCCGTTTCGGATCCCTGCGGTACGAGGGTAATCAGGTTCTTGGGTTCCAAGAAAAGCCGCAGGGAGACGGTGGCTGGATCAACGGTGGGTTCTTTGTGCTTTCGCCCAAAGTTGGAGATTATATTGAGGGCGATGAGACTGTTTGGGAACGTGAGCCCATGGAGCAGCTCGCTGCGGAGCGCCAGCTGTCAGTCTACTTCCATGATGGTTTCTGGCAGCCAATGGATACATTACGTGACAAACGGCAACTAGAAGAATTGTGGTCATCGGGCGCTGCGCCCTGGAAGATTTGGTGAGGAAATAATGAAAATTCTTGTTACCGGCAACATGGGTTATGTCGGGCCAAAGCTGGTATCGCATCTTAGAAGTGCCATGCCCGATGCAATTCTGTACGGCTATGATAGCGGTCTTTTTGCGCACTGCCTGACGGCGCCTGGCGCCTTTCCAGAAACAGGCTGTGCTCGCCAGTATTTTGGGGATGTCCGGGATTTGCCGGAAGAACTGCTGTCAGAGGTGGATGCTGTGGTAATGCTTGCCGCTGTTTCCAATGATCCTATGGGGCAAAAATATGAGGGTGTTACCAGCGCAATAAATTATGAGGCCTGTGCAGATATTGCCCAGAGGGCGCTTAGGCTAGGTGTAAGGCGCATCGTTTTTGCTTCAAGTTGCAGCATGTACGGGTTTGCAACTGGAGGACCCCGCAAGGAAACAGACGATCTCAATCCCCTCACGGCTTACGCGCGCTCCAAGGTGGCCACTGAGAAGGCGCTGGAACAACTGGAATGCGGAGATGCGGTGGTCACCTCCCTGCGGTTTTCCACCGCATGCGGAATGTCGCCTCGATTGCGGCTCGATCTTGTGCTCAACGACTTTGTGGCATGCGCTCTTGCCAACCAGGAAATCACGGTGCTCAGCGATGGTACACCATGGCGCCCGCTTATCGACGTGAAAGACATGGCGCGGGCGATCGAATGGGCGCTCGTTCGTACACCTGAAGCAGGCGGCAATTATGTCGCAGTTAATGTGGGCTGCGACGAATGGAATTATCAGGTCAAAGACCTTGCGGAAGCCGTAGCAAAAGCGGTTCCAGGCACCAGCGTAGCCATAAATGTCGACGCTCTGCCCGACAAACGATCCTACCGTGTCGACTTTTCCCGGTATCGTGAACTGGCGCCAGATCATCAGCCGCAGGTTAAGCTGGAACAAGCTATCAATGAACTCGTTGAAGGGTTGCGGGCAATGAATTTCGCTGACGGTAATTTTAGGTCGTCGCAGTTCATGAGACTGAAGGTCTTGGAGGATCATGCTCAGGCCGGACGCCTCGATGATGCTCTATACTGGTGCTGACCGCTCTGTACTGAGATGAGGTTTTTATATGATTTTCAATGAGATGCCGCTGAAAGGCGCTTACACTATAGATTTGCAGCCTCGCGGTGACCAACGTGGTTTTTTTGCTAGGGCTTTTTGCCAGAGAGAGTTTGGTGAACTGGGCTTGGAGACTAATTTTGTTCAGATGAACGATTCGTTCAATGCCAAGGCGGGTGTCTTACGAGGCATGCACTTTCAGCGTCCGCCGTTTTCTGAAGTGAAGCTTGTGCGATGCATCAGGGGTGCATTGTTCGATTTCATCGTCGACCTGAGACCTGACTCCCCCACGTTTAAGCAGTGGTCAGGTGTCGAACTAACAGCGGAAAACCGGCGCATGATTTATGTGCCAAGAGGTTTCGGGCACGCATTTGTAACATTGAGAGACGATACAGAGGCGCTGTACATGGCAAGCGCTTTTTATGACCCCGCTTCTGAAGGTGGTGTTCGCTTTAACGATCCAGATTTAATGATTAATCTGCCCATCGCGATATCAGAGATTTCTGACAAAGACCAATCCTGGCCGGACTTGGCTCACCAGGACCTTGAGTTTTTAAGGGGTCTCTGAGGTTAAGTTTTTGAATTTGCCGTTACGCGAGGCACGATAGGGGGTATAGTGTATCGTTGTGATTGCCTCGTGGTGGGAGCGGGAGTTGTTGGGTTAGCTATTGCGAGAGAATTTCAGCTGGCTGGCTATGAGACGTTTGTCATTGATCGAGCGGAGACTTTTGGTACAGAGACCAGCTCGCGCAATTCGGAGGTAATTCACGCAGGGATATATTATCCCTCTGAATCCCTTAAGGCACAGCATTGCGTACAAGGTAGACAGCTGCTTTATGAATACTGTGTGGAGAGAGATGTTCCCCACAAGCGTCTCGGAAAGATTATTGTTGCTACTTCGCAGTCCGAGACGGGGGCACTTGACCGCTATCGAACAAGTGCCAGCCTCAATGGCGTGAATGACCTGATTTGGTTAGATGGCGATGAAGTGGCGCGGCTCGAACCCAGTGTTCGCGCTGTCGCAGGGCTGCTCTCACCTAGTACCGGCATTATCGATAGTCATGCATTTATGCTTGCCCTGCTTCATGACCTTCAGATGGCCGGCGGCCATTTCGTCCCGTCGTGCGAAATGACAGGCGGTGTCTTGAAAGGTGAGCAAGGCATCAGCGTTTCATTGAATGACGGCACCGAAATTTTCACTCGATGGCTTATCAACTGTTCCGGGCATAACGCGCCGGCGACCGCTCGATCGATCAAGGGCTTTTCGGCAGAACACGTCCCCGATAGCCATTTCGCGGTCGGTCATTATTATGTCTTGAGCGGCCCGTCACCCTTCTCGCATTTGGTCTATCCTGTTGCCCTCCCTGGAGCGCTGGGCGTCCACGTTACTCTGGACATGGGCGGCCACGTGAAATTCGGACCGGACATCCGTTGGATCGACAAGCTTGACTATAGCTTTGATGATAGTCGACGCGCAGCCTTCATCGAGGCGATACGCTCATATTTTCCTGGGCTCAATCCGGATATGCTCTGCCAAGGCTACACCGGCATTCGACCGAAAATTGCCAGCGCTTCCAATCCTGATATGGACTTCGTCATTCAGGACGAGCGAACGCATGGCGCTGTCGGGCTGGTAAATCTTTTCGGTATAGAATCGCCGGGGTTGACGGCATCCCTATCCATCGCCAAGACCGTAGCTGCTATTGCTCAGCGATAATATATCGCGCGCAAAAGCCTAGATCGGGTTTTCGCGAGATTAACCGCATGGTATCATAGGAGGCTTCCTGTCAGGGTGGTTACTTACGGGCTTCCGACGAATAGCGGAAATATGCATTTTCCGCGTTTGCAAACTCTGTTCTGGATATTGATTGCTGCCTCATGTTCTGGAAATTAGCTAAATACACCAAGCCAGTCGCGGTTCCGTTGATCGAGGGATATCTGCGATGGCGCGACCGTATCAGCCTTGCAATGCTGAAGCTCGGCGGCAAAACCACAGTTGTGGACGTGCAAAATGCTGATCGTCTGACGAGCGACCGCGTTGTTGTATTTGCGGCTTATCCCACTGAAAAGCTCGGATCGTTCCACATCCGCTTTCTCGAAAAATGGGAGCGGCGTGGTTACTGCATTATCGTGGCTAGCCACCACCCACGCGCAGCGGAAATCCTGCGGCCTTTGGCTGAGCGTGGATGGTGCGTGATCCGGAGGCGTCCGTTCGGTCGGGATTTTGGCTGCTACCGCGATGCTTCTCGCTTGCTCTATGGTCTGGAGGACAGCGGGCATGCAAATTTTTCACGCATCGTTTACATCAACGATAGCGTGATCACGGTCGATACCGCTGAGGAGCAGATCATCAGCTATATTGACGCGCCAAGCCGTCATTTCGTAGGCCTTACTGACAATTACGATCGCGGATATCACATCAGTTCGTATATGTTTGGGATATCAGGTCAGGTTTTTCGTGAGCGCCGGGTGCGAGACTATTGGAGGAAATATGCGGCGCTATCTACACGCCGATACGCCATTGCAAGGGGCGAAATCGGCTTTTCCCGCTGCGTAGCAAAGGCAGGCTATATGCCGCATGTGCAATGGCCTATCGCAAAGCTGAAATCTCGACTTGAGAGGCTGGATTTAGACCGCGTCAGCATGATTGCCGAGGCTATGGAACCCCATTTCAAATCCCGGCACAAGCACCCTCTAATTCAAGTAAATGAAAGTTTAGACGAATTCGTCTCTTCTAAAAAGAGGCTTTTGTCTGAAGACCCCGCTCAAAAGCTCGGCGGCCTAATCAGCCAATTCGTTCGATCATCGAGCAACAATGTACCGGCCAAGCCAGTCGGCGGTCGACATATGGAATTGGTCGACCTTCCTAACGATAAGCAGGTCGCCGTATTCAATCGTACCGCTAGAGATCGGATGACGGACACAATCGTCGGCTATATTTTTCGTGGTAGTCATATTCATCATGGCGCAGCTCCCTTACTGTTCCTGGGTGCCGGTGTTCTCAAAAAGGACCTAGTATTGCGGCGTATCATCGAGCCATTCAACATCGAGAAGTTACTGCTGGACTCGAGGGCTTGCGCTTCTCACGAAGTAGACGAAATATTGATGGAAATAGTTGCCCGCGGTCATCCCAAATCGTTCCGAGGCGGGCGAGCACTCATGCTGCGCTGGGACTTTATATGAACTTCAGGTCGGAGCGATAGCTTAACTATGCGCATACTGATTTTGATGGACAATGCCACGCTGGCACAGCTGGTTTCCGGCCAACCCCCAATTGCAGGGTTTAGCCACGATAAGAATCTGTTTCAATTCGCTCACGAGTCGCTGCGTAAGGGTTACGAACTGTTCATCTGCTCGATCCAAGACGACAAGCGCACGACGCAATATAATCGTATTTATAGCGTTTATCCGTTCTGGGATGCGCGGTCCGATGGAACGGACTATGGCACGGTTTGCCCCGACATTGTGGTAGGCGTGTTTCTGGAGGCGATGAACGTCCGCACCGTCTTCCCTCATGCAAAGATCGTGGCAATCCAGGCCGCCATTCACTGGTCGGAATCTCCTGAAACCTTTGGTGCCGAATATCTCTTCGATACCATCACAGCCATACGATATAATGTCGACTTTTTGATTACGCAGAACGAGCGGATGAAAAATTTGCTTGACGTGTTTTTCAAGTTTGTCGCTAAGACCTCGATTGCTGACCGCATAATCGTGGCGCCGCTCGGAATTGTGGAAGAGGAACGTCGCGAGGTCGTTGATCGACAACAAATCCGGCGTCAAATGGGACTAGCAGACGGTGAAATAGCCATCGTCAATTCGGGTGGTGTATGGTCTTGGACCGACTTTAATTGTTTTATCTCAGCTTTTTGTCGCCACTGTGAGGCCCGATCGAGCAAACTCAAAATCTTCATCATGGGTTTCCAGCAGCCGGAGAACGATTTTCACACGGGCTATATTGCTCAGACAAAGAATATTATTAATCAGCATTCCAATCTCATTGGCCAGAATATTGTAATTGAGGATGAATGGTATCGTGCCAGCAAAGTGGTAAAGCAATATACCGCTGCAGCTGACGTTGGCCTGAATGTCAATCTTCCCACTCTGGAGAACTGGCAGAGCTATCGTCTCCGCTTTCTCGACTATCTCTACTTCGGAATTCCTGCGATCAACACGGCAGGGGATCAAGTTGCAGATGAAGTGTGCCCGGAAGCCTTGTTCGTGGTGAAGCCTGGAAACGAGCAAAGTTATCTGAACGTGCTAAGTACAATCGAAAGTGACCCGAAGGCTTTGGCGACCCGGGCAGCAGCGATGCACAAACTTGCGCGCAGTTACGATAGCCGCGCCACCTATGGTGTGGCAATTGACCATATTGTTGCAAGTCCGAGGCGCCCAGAGCAGGATTTTGCGGCGTGGCCTGAAACTGTGCTGGATTTCGCAACCCGACGGGCGGGCAGTATGTTTAAGGGGCGTCTGGCGGCGCGACTGGGCGAATGGTTGGACGACTGAAACTGGGGGCGGGCAAATGAGAGTATTGCTGACGGGGGCGACTGGTTTTCTGGGTTCTCATATTGCGGCCCACCTCGTGGTACGTGGAGATGATGTTTTAGCCATACATCGACCAGGAACCCGGCTCGACCGTTTACAAAAGGTGATTGGCAACCATCTGGCAACCGCAAAAATGTCTGAAGGCTATGATAATCTGGAGGATATTCTCGCGCACTTCAAGCCAGATGCCGTCATCCACGTCGCAGCCAAGAGCAGGGGTGGAGAGTCACCTTCAGAGCTCAAGGAATATGTCGATGCCAATATCCTGTTCCCCAGTCGGCTCCTGCAAGCGATGAAAGCGGTTAATGTCCGCGCTCTGGTGAACGCGGGCACCAGTTGGCAATGGGGTGAGGACGGGTCTTATCGTCCGTTCAACTATTATGCTGCTACCAAGCAATGTTTTGAGGATATTCTCCCTCATTATTGCGAAAGCGGCCTCAAATGTGCGACCCTGAGACTGTTCGATATCGTGGGACCGGGAGATGACCGCAACAGGATAATCGACCTGTTGATCGATGCAGGTTTGCGAGGTGAAGCGCTCAAAATGTCTCCAGGTGAGCAGCATATGTATATTGTCGATGTCCGCGACGCAGCGCGCGCCTTTGTTCATGCGGTCGACCTTGTTACATCGGTAGAGGCGGATGCGCATAGCGTTTATGGTCTTCGCTCCCATGAAGCGATCAACCTAAAGGATTTAGTCGACCAGTTGCAGCAGGAGACAGGTTTGCGGATCGACGTAGAATTCGGGGGACGTCCTTATCGTGCGCGTGAGATCATGCGTCCCTATGATGGGCAGCCGTTGCCCCCCGGATGGCAGCCGCAGATTACGCTACCACAGACGTTAAGGGACATGGTCCATTTCCGGCAACAAGCTTTACTGAGCGCGTGACGCTTCTCAGCCTACGATAGCGAATAAGCTTTGAATACTTCGGATACGCTGCATCTTCCGCAAATAACGCTTTGCGCGGTCGCTTCCATCGATCCGGCGCCGGCCTTGCGGGCGTTGCAAATCAGCCTGCGTGGAATACGGTTTGGTAGTGTCAAGCTACTTAGCAGTGTGTATCTTGGTGAAGCCCCTGACATTATCGAGCAGATCAAGATCGAACCATTTGCCGACATAAATGGTTATTCCCACTTCATGATGAAGAATCTCCACTCCTACATCAGCACGCCCTATGTTCTCGTTGTCCAGTGGGACGGATTCGTTACCGATCCGGCGATGTGGAGTGCGGATTTCCTAGCCTTTGATTATATAGGAGCGCCCTGGCCTCAGTTTGAAAAGGTGCGATCAGTCGGCAACGGGGGTTTTTCTCTGCGCTCGCGCCGCCTGCTTGAGGCTACAGCCGATCCTGCCGTAAGCGCTTACCAGCCCGAGGATGTCGGTATTTGTCATATTAATCGTGCAGTGTTGGAGCAGGGCTTTAACATTCGCATTGCGCCATGGGAGGTGGCTAGCCGATTTGCCTTTGAGCGGGAGGAGCCGCGAAGCAGCTTCGGTTTCCATGGCTCGTTCAATTTCCCCGACGTATTGGGGGACGGACTGTGCACATTCGTCGATCAAACTCCCACCAAGCTTTTTCTCAACAGAGATGGGCGCGATTTATGTCTTAAAATGGCGGACAGTTCGGATCGTAGGACCGCTACAGCAGGCAGGAAACTGGCGCGACAGCTCGCTCGCCTCTCTCCGGCCTCACGACAGTCATGGAAGACGTTGCTTCATACCCATAAGTTGTGCAGATGAGACCATATATTTCGAGAACGACATTCAGTTTGAAGATCATCCTGAGGCGGAAGGTGCAAATATAAGATGGACGATTATCTGACATTTGGAAGGCATCATTTGGCTGCCACTCATCAGGGCGCCTTTGCGCAGCATCTTGAACCGGAGCCGAGGCCGATTCTCGATTTTCTCCGGATGACGAACCTTAAGCAGAACAGGCTTGGTTTGGCTCTCATCCAGGAGTGGGCGCGGGGAATGTTGGGGCTGAACGTCGAGCAGATTGATAAGCGCACGACGGAGTTTACCGGCTTTGCTATCCCTCATGGAGATCTCGGCGGTGATCCGCGCTTCTTCGTCAATGGGGAGCGTGTCACCGATATTGAACTGCACATTCCCAACCATATCGATACTGCGATTGACCCAGAGGGAGGGCGCCATTTCGGTGTGCGGTTTCGCGTGAAGGGCTTTGATGTTCTCAATATCAAAAAGCGCATAGAAATTGCAATGGCTTCCGGCCCAAGCTGGGCCCAGCCTGATCCCTACGGGAGCCTATGGTTCGGCCCGTCGTCAGACCCGCTGCCTGCTGCTGCCAATCTAACAAGGATCGGTGGGCGCGATGGCGCACCGGAACAATATCTCAAATTTGGCGCTACTTTTATTTATAAGCTCGAATATCTGCTCAAGCAGATGGGCTATGAAGGTTTTTCGTCCTTCGATCGAATACTCGACTGGGGTTGTGGATGCGGCCGCATGCTCCGTTTTTTCGACAAGTCTGATCGACACCGGCTCACCGGGATCGACATTGATGGACAGAATATTGCCTGGAACCGCGAGAATATGGGAGACATCCAGTTCGAGCAGATCTCGACAGACCCTCCTACGCCTTTTGAAGATGGCAGGTTTAACCTGATATACGCCAATTCGGTCATGACCCACCTCACGGTCGATGACCAGTTTGCGTGGCTGCAAGAGCTTGCCCGCATCGCCGCGCCCGGCGCCGTCATTGCACTAACTATACACGGTTGGCACTCATGGGCCATACTAGGTTGGCAGGAAATGAACACATTGCTTCATTTTAAGGAAAATGGGATTCGGGTTGCGGCCGAACTTAACCCTGATATTGCCGATGTTCCTGGAAATAGATATACAGATACTGCTCATACGCATGAGTATATCTATAGAGAATGGGGAAAGTACTTTGAAGTTCATGGAATAGTCGAGGGGTTTTCAGGAACTCAGGCAATGGTAATTCTGAAAACGAGGACATGAGCTTGGCTAAGGTAGCAAAAAAAAAGGCTTCCGGTACAGATGTGGCGAACGGCGCATTGAAGATAGTCTATCATGATGAGCCAAGCCTAACGGACTATCAATTCTGTTTCGGAGCAGTTCAGCCCGGCTCCCAACCATCTTTTTTTCTTAAGGTGGAGTGCCCTGTCACCGACCGCATGGTGGGTCTGCATTTACCACATGTGGAAGGAGACTCGTTCGATTTCATAAATTTTGATTGGGCGCTAGCTAAGAAAGCTGGCGGCTCAACTCGTGTCACATGCTATTTGAAATTTGACTTACAACTGGAAGAAGGGCAGCGCCGCTGGATCGTACTCGTTGATGAGAGCGGCGCGCATCGCAGAGTAGCTATTGCTCAAATGCGCAATGGGCATTGTTCGATAGAGCCTTTCAATCCGGTGATGTGTACATCAACGAATTTTCTGCGTGAGCAAGGTTTGAGTTATACGCCGCTGTTCGTCGGAGGCGCGCCCAAGTCTGGAACCACATGGATGGAAATGCTGCTTAACTCGCATCCATCCTGTATCATCACAGGCGAAAATAGTTTCTGGGATTGGCCATTTAACAGTTACAATCTCTCGGCGCTTCCGATGCCCGCCGAGGAGCGCTACATCCGCCGGGCTTCGGTCGTTCAAAAGCCCTATTCTAATGCGATCGGCATGATGGGCTTTGGTCGAGCAGAGATAACCTTTCGCCAGTTGGCAGCGCTGACTGGAGCCTCCCATGTCGGCGACAAAAGTCCAGGAAATGCATTACACGCCCAGCAGATACTCCTGCTCTTCCCACACGGCCATTACATTCATTGTTATAGACATCCGCTCGATGTTGCGGTTTCCAGAGCCTATCATGAAGTTCTCATTCTAATAAATGCCAAGGACAGGTTAGTTTCCTCTCAGGTCTATTCGATTCTACCATCCAATGTGGTCAGTGCGATTATTGAGGGGAATGATAATAAAGAGACTTTGGTTGCTGAAACTCTCAGCGACAAAGATTATCTCGGCAATGTTTTCGATGGTTGGCTTTCGTTCAATCATTATGCAGCGCTTGCCAAGCGCGAATACCCTGGTCGAGTCCATTTCGTGAGTTATGAATCCCTCTCGGCCATGCCTGAAGGGACTATAATGGAACTCTACCGGCAGGTTGGGCTGGAACATTCACCCGACATTGTTGCAGAGGTGGTCGCGCGTTGTGATTTCAACAAGGTGAGTGGCGGTCGCGATCGAGGAGCCAGTGATAATTCGTCGTTCTTTCGCAAGGGGGTTGTGGGTGATTTTCCAAACCATTTCAACCGCACAACGCTTGGCTGGGCTAAGGGGTATCTGATGAAGAGAGATCCCTACTTTACCACTGGATATTTTTAGGGGCTGTCAAACGCTGGGGGGATATTGGCTTTTAATGATCTGATCCAGTTTAATGGGCCATTCCATCGTGCATTCACCTGTCTTTTCCAAATATACGGCTGAACTCTCGTAGCCCGCACTATACTCGGCATCGTGCTTGTCTGGCCTCCAGATAAAGGGAATGAGAAAATGCTCGTGCGCCATTGCGCGCCCGATGATTTTAAAACCCGTCAATTTGTTAAACAGCCCATCCCAACTGGACACCTTGATTTACCGGGTTCCAGGGTTGTCTTCAACGTGTGGGATGGTCAGCAGGCGGATTTACGGCCATGCGTTCATCGCGCTCCGGCCGCTGGAGGGGAGAACCACGTGTTCCGGCCTGAGCAGCGTCTGATCACGTCGTGGCCGTTCGGCTTTCCCAGTAGAGGAAACGTTTGAAGTTGAAAGCGATGTTGGCGAGGCCGATCTTGGCTTTGGCGCGCTCGATGCCGATGGTGCGGATGAACAGGCCCATCCTGTGTTTCTGCGTGGCGAAGACGTGTTCGACGGCGGATCGGATTTTGGAACGCGCGGCATTGGCACGCTGGCGCTGCACAGGCAGCGGCTTGCCAGGCGCACGCCGGAAGTGGATTTTCGACACGCGCCCCGCGCGCAGGATGGCCCGCTCGTTCTTCTGACTGCGATAGGCCGTATCCGCCCAGATCGAACTGCCGGTGTTTTCCGCATCGATCAGGCCGGGCAGTTCGCGGCCATCGTAGCGGGCGGCATCGCTGGCGGACCATGTACGGATGAAGCCGTGGCGCTGGTCGATGCCGATGTGGGATTTGTAGCCGAAGATGGGCGTGGCGATCTCGGCCATGAGCTTGCCGTCGGGCCCTTTCTTCCGCCGCCCGCGCTTGAGCGTCCAGCGCGCGTCACGGTCCTTCTGCGCCAGCCTCGCCGGCTTGGTGGCCCAGCCCTCGGGAATGCCGCCGTCCTTGACGATGGCGCGCTCCTCGTTGGTCATGCGCTGGCGCGGGGCGGCGATAATGCTGGCGTCGAGGATCTGGCCGCCCATGGCCAGGTAGCCCTGATCCTTGAGATGGGCATCGAACCGGGCAAACAGGGCGTCGACGGCATTGGCGCGCACGAGTGCCTCGCGGAAGCGCCAGATCGTCGTCTCGTCGGGCGTGTTGTCGCCATCGTCGAGACCGAGGAAACGTCCGAAACTGCGCCGGTCCAGAATCTGGAACTCCGCTTGCCCATCCGACAAGCCGTAGAGTGTCTGCAGGATCAACGTCTTGAACATCATGACCGGGTCCATCGGCGGTCGGCCGCCCTTGCTGCCATCGGAACGCTGCAGGGCCGCATCCAGCGCGGGCCGGAAAATCTCGAAGTCGATCAGTCCGTTCAACTTCTCCAACGGATCGCCCGCCGCCGACAACGCCGCATACCGCTCATCCAGATCGAAAAACCCACGCTGAACCGACACATACGCCTCCATCGCTGCAACTCGATGGAATCATAATCCCGCCCTCACCGCCAGAGGTAAATCAAGGTGTCCAACTGGTATCGGAAAAGCGCCAGAAATCCCATGGCATATCGTGAAGTCCCAAAGTCTGATGTGTGTGAATATATGCGATTCCTCCCATCCGAAGAACGCGATTCATTTCAAGGGCGACCTTCCAAGGCATGAGGAGATGTTCAAACACGCTGACCGAGTAGACCGCGTCGAAGCTGGACGCCTCGAAAAACTGGTAGCATTTGAGGCTCTGGCCTGATTCAATGCCTTGCGACACAGGGGAGGCGGTGATGGCAGGGCAGCCTGGTTTCTTTGATCTTTCGAACAGGTACGATGCGCTGAGCGCAGCGGGCGATCCGCTGGAGCGGTTGGCGGCGGTCGTAGATTTCGAGGTTTTCCGCGGGCCGCTGACAGCAGCGCTTCGACGCAGCGGCCGCAGCAAGGGTGGCCGCCCGCCGTTCGACCCGGTGCTGATGTTCAAGATCCTGGTGCTGCAAGCGCTCTATTCGCTCTCCGACGAAGCGACTGAGTTCCAGATCAAGGATCGCCTTTCGTTTCAGCGTTTCCTTGGCCTTGGGCTGGACGGCACAGTGCCGGATGCGACGACAGTGTGGCTGTTCCGCGAGCGCCTGGTCAAAGCCAAGGCGATCGAGAGGCTCTTCGCCCGCTTCGATGCTGCGCTGACCGACCGGGGCTATCTCGCCATGGGCGGGCAGATCATCGACGCCACGGTCGTGCCTGCGCCCAAGCAACGCAATACCGAGCCTGAGAAGGCTGCGATCAAGGAAGGCCGCGTGCCGGAGGACTGGAGCCCGGCCAAGGCGCGGCAAAAGGACCGCGATGCGCGCTGGTCGATCAAGTATAGCAAGGCCAAGGTCCGGGCCGGTGGCGATCCCAGAACTGCCAAGCCGGTCGATCTGGCCATCCCGATGTTCGGCTACAAGAACCACATCGCCATCGACCGGGCCCATGGGCTGATCCGCACATGGGATGCCAGTGCGGCCAACGCCCATGACGGCGCGCGGCTGCCGGACCTGATCAGCAAAGGGAACACCGGCTCTGGCGTGTGGGCTGATACGGCCTATCGATCAAAGAAGAACGAGGCGTTCCTCGCCAAGGGCATGTTCACCAGCCACATCCACCAGCGGAAACCGAACCGCCGTGCTATGCCCGAGCGCATCGCCAGGGCCAATGCCAGGCGCTCCGCCGTCCGCTCGGCGGTCGAGCACGTGTTCGCCGGGCAAAAACACCGCATGGGGCTCATCGTGCGTACCATCGGCATCGCCCGCGCCCGCATCAAGATCGGGATGGTGAACCTCGTCTATAACTTCCAGCGCCTCGCCTGGCTCGAGGGGCAAGGTGCGCCCGCATAGCGCGAAACCGGGGCACCGAGCGGCGCTCAATCACCGAAAACCAATTAAACATGGCCGAAAAGGCCGCCCGTCACGGCTCAATGGCCGACATCAGACCCCTCGCACCATCGTCAGCACAAAAACAACGCGTTCTTCGAGGTGTCCAGCTGCCTGCAGGAAAATGAGATGAAAGCTGGTGGGCATCCCCCACCACGTGCACATTGTCGCCTGGGGCGATGTCGAGTACGGTAACCTCATGGTGAGGAAAAAGAGCCGATCGGTCTACTGCGGAGCGTGCTCGGCCGCCTATGTCGAGCATGGTCGAAAAGCCTGGCGCTTGAAGGCGCTGCAGAAAACGTCCGTGCAGTTCGGCCGTCGAAACATTTGCTAATCGGCGGCTCATCATCTCATCAAAATCATATGCGACTTGTTTTCCGTCGGAAGTATGGAAGATAAGCCGTCCACCAGCTGGGAAAGACGAGGTGGATTTGATGATCTGGCATCTGAATCCCTTGTCTGGGCCTAGCGCCAATACGCCACCATGAGGGAGCCCGACTTCTGCTCGAAAAAATTCTATATCGAGATGCTCGAAGTTCACAGCGACCAAAGATGAGTCAGGGCAATGGAACCACCCATTAATATACAAGAAATCATGGAATTTAGCGGCGGCATCAATTTCCGCCATGGTTCCGTGGGCAACTTGCGATTTGCCTCGCAGCCTTTGAAAGATCGAGCGCGTTGTCTTTATCATAATTGGATAGTTCCCCCGTCTACGCAGTTAGGCATAGGCGGCGAACATTTTTCAATCAACTGAATTGCCTTTAGGATTGCAGCATAGAATGCTTGGCTAAACAAACACATCGCCCACCAGCGTGCCTTGAGTGTTATAGGTGAGTACATGCTGGTTCCAGCTTTGGGTATTGTCCTGATCGAAGTCGACGAGGATGCGGGAGCCATCGTCATAGTTGCGGTCCCACAGGTCGATACGGGCCTGGGTGTCGAAATAGAGCAGCTCGTTGGCAAGGTTTGAGGCATTGGCCTGGTCGTAGTCGATGACGACGCGGCTGCCATCGTCATAGTTCTGGTCCCAGCGGTCGAGACGGCCCTGGTTGTCGTAATAGACGAGGCTGGAGGAGAGGGCGGACGCATTGGCCTGATCATAATCGATGACCACGCGGCTGCCATTGTCGTAGTTCTGGTCCCAGAGGTCGATCCTGCTCTGGCTGTCGTAATAGACGAGGTCGACCGAGAAGGCGGTGGCGTTGGCCTGATCATAGTTGATCAGCACCCGGCTGCCATTGTCGAGATAGCGATCCCACAGGTCGAGCCGGCCTTGCGTGTCATAGGTGATCAGTTCGGACGAGAGCGGGTCCACATTGGCTTCGTCATAGTTGATGACCTGATGGCTGCCATCATCGAAATAGCGGTCCCACAGGTCGAGGCGGGCCTGCGCATCATAATAGATGATCTCCGACGACAGGCTCGATGCATTGGCCTGATCATAGTTGATGATGACATGGCGGCCATCGTCATAGAGCTGATCCCACAGATCAAACCGGTTCTGGCTGTCGAAATACAGCCCCTGTGAGGCCAGCGCGCTCGCATTGGCGGGGTCGTAGTTGAAGATCACCCGGCTGGCATCATCATTGACCTGATCGACCTGGACCAGCCGATCCAGCGTGTCGTAATAGCTCACCACCTGAGCAGTCCCGTTCGCATTGCCGGGATCCAGAACCACAGATACGCGGCTGTTGTCGTCATAAAGGGTCGAGTAGTCGACAAGCTGCAACGACAGATTATAGGTCTGGATCTGGCGCGACCAGTTCTGGTTGCCGGCATTGTCGTTGGTCTCGATCTCCAGCAGCTCAAAACCCTGTGCCGCATAGTTGAACGAGGGGATCGCTATCCCATCCTTAATCACAAGACGATCAATACCAGCCCCGCCCGTGATGTTTGCACCATTGTCAGTGGCATCCCAGTACACCCGGTCATCGCCGTCGCCACCAGAAAGGGTGTCGGCATGAGACGTTCCTTTGATCGTATCGTTCCCCGTCGAGCCATTGATGGTCACCGTAATTGGCGCAGTCTCAAACTGCCAGCCAGAGAGATCAGTCGTACCAGCAGATGTCGCATTGACAATCACGCTGCCCTTGCCACGCAAGAGTGCATTCGCGCCAAACGCCGCAGCGTGCGCAGCGTCAATCGTTAGCTGGGCGTCGTTAAATGAGGGCTGTGAGGGATTGGATGAGACCGCGGCTGGAACCAGCCATATTCCCTCAACGTTTGTAAGTGTGCCAGCGAAACTAACGTTGCCCGTCACCTGAAGGTAATCGATCCCCGTTCCGCCGTCGAACGAATCGTCAGAATAATTCCCTTGCCCTATGGCCGAAAAAATTTCACTGACTATCATCACATCGGTGCCGCCGCCGCCTGAGAGTTGATCAGCACCGGAAACGCCGCCGTTCAGAAATTCTGTATCATTGCCGCCCAGCAAGATATCATTGCCACTAATGCTAAAAAGATACTCGACTCCGCTATGGTTCGTGTTGGCTTGTAGGGTCGACCCGCTAGATCCGTTTGCCGACAGGACCATGATATCCGAGTTCAACACCTGGGATGAACTCGTGGCAGGTGTGAGATCAAGGCTCCAATTGTTCCTAGTGATGTTTGGCATAGCGAAGGTGCCGGATGTCGGTGCATTGATTATGACGATGTCTTGGCCGACGCTTCCAGTGACCGTCAGTCCTGCGTTATTCGTGATCTGCGCCATGGTGAAGTAAACGTTGATCATTGTTCCAGCGTTGGCTTCAAACTGAAGTTGCTCGAACCCAGATATCGTCGACTGTTTCAAATCCACAGTATATAACGGCGGAACGTCCTGTGTTGGTATTCCAAAGGCGGAAATACGTAGTGTATCGGTTCCGGTGCCGCCATCGAATGAGCTATTTGCAAAGGGCAGGATGGGCTGCCCTTGGGCTCCAACGCTAGGCTCCGAACCAGTTACAACAATAGTATCATTGCCTGTGCCGCCTGTGATTTGATCTGGCCCGCCCGCACCAGCAAAGATAAGGTCGTTGCCGCCCGTGCCATCAAATAGATCGCCGAAATCACTACCAAAATACGTGTCGTCACTGCCAGTCCCCGGATCGTCGGAGCTTCCACCGCTTGCAATGAAAGATGCCTGCGACAATGATGCGAGTTGTGTATTTTTTATCGTCAGGCTGTGTTGCACACCTCCATAAGGAAAACTTAGCACGGTATCCGCGCCGACCTGGCTCAGGAATGGCTTGAGCATGTCGAAATTCGCGACGACGTCAGGGACAGCAATAAGATCCTGGCCGATCGTGAAGTCCATTATGGTGTCATTGCCATAGCTTGCGGCAAATATATCATTGCCGCTACCGCCTGTTAGAACGTCGTTGCCGTCGTCGCCTTCGAGAATATCGTCACCTGCACCGCCTGATATCGTGTCGTTGCCAATATCGCCGTACAAATAGTCTGTAGTGGCCGAACCGATTATATTGTCATTGCCGGAGGTGCCATAGACTTCGAAGTCTATGGCAGAGCCCGCCGCAATCTGAATCGGGCTAGCGTCGAAGCTATTCCCCTCCATCGTGTACCAGATTGAGCCAGTACCTTCGATCAGACCTACATTAAATTGGTCTGCAACGGTTTCGGTGATATCCAAAATGGTCGCTTGGAAACTGGCACCCAAATTTGAAGGCTGTTGAGGCGGTAGAAGCCGTATCTGTTCAATCGACGAGACCGTGCCCAGAAAATTCACGTAGCCGCCAAACGACATGGTATCAATGCCTGTGCCGCCATCGAAAGAGGAGGTAGAATAGGTATTGAACTGGCTGGGTGAATTAATGACATTAAAAAAGTCGTTGCCGCCGCCGCCCGATAGAGTGTCGTTTCCAGCCGTAGCGATAAGCACATCCTGACTGGAGCCGCCGAGCAAAGTGTCTCTGCCGTTGGGGTCGTTGCTACCTGCAAGCGCTTCCAAGCCGGTGTGCACGTCGGTTGCATGTAATGTATAATTGCCCGTTCCGACAGCCTGAAGCACCACGGAATCATTTAGTGTGGGTAATCCATTGACCGTAGTGTCAATGGTCCAGTTCGTCTTCGTGAAGCTAGGCATGGTATAAGAACCGGCGGCACCAGTTGTCAAAACGAGCACGTCCGATCCTGCGCCACCTTTAAGCTGCAAATTACTTGAAAAGCCAGCCGCAATTTGAGTAGTGGTCAGGATAGCCCATCTCGCCGAAGTGACCGTGGAATTGAAGTCTATGCCTTCGATTGAAGAAAATGTTGCATTCTGGAGCAGGTACAGGCCAACCGGGGTGTACGGACCAGTCAGAACTAGGGGCGAGGGCTGCAATTGCAGAGTATCGGTGCCGTTGCCGCCGTTGAATTGGTCATAGGGCCCGGTTCCAGATCCATCCACGGCGTCGAGCAGAAATACATCATTCCCGTCATTGCCGTTAAGGACGTCAACGCCACGGCCACCGTCCAGCGTGTCATCGCCGTTGGAGCCATTAAGAGTGTCATTACCTGTTGTCCCGGTGAACGTGCCCATAATCTCTTCCCCTAGATTTCGACTCAAGGTTAACTTTAGATTGATCTAGAGAGCAATTGATGTTTTTGGCAACTGTGTATGCCAGTCTCATGTCCAATATCGAGACGAAATACTTCGCTGTAACCTATAAAACGGTGGCGATTGGAAAAATTTTAACAAGATTTCAAAGCGCTTAGTCCTGTATTTCTGGTAACCCATACGGCATAACTGAAAGACTAAATTGAAGGAAGCTCAGGCCGCAAGATGTTAGTGCTGACCTGTGATAACTGATTCTAGGCCGTTTCAACTCCTCGCGTACCGGTCCTCATAGCGCACGATATCATCCTCGCCGAGATAGGCGCCGGTCTGCACCTCGATCATCTCGACCGGGATCTTGCCGGGATTTTCGAGCCGGTGCACCGCGCCCAGCGGCACATAGACGGACTCGTTCGCGCTCACCAGCTTGCTGAAATCGCCGATCGTCACCTGCGCAGTGCCGCCGACGACGATCCAGTGCTCCGCGCGATGGGTGTGGCTCTGGAGCGAGAGCGCTTGGCCCGGATTGACGACAATGCGCTTCACCTGAAAGCCGTTGCCGACTGCGAGGCTCTCGAACCAGCCCCATGGGCGCATGTCGCGCGGCATCGCCTCGCCTTGCCTAATGCCGCGCTCCTTGAGGCTCTTCACCGCCTCGCCCACGCGCTGGCTCGCGGATTTGGGCGCCACCAGCACCGCGTCCGGCATGGCGACGACGATCATCTCCTCCAGCCCGATGCCGACGAGCTCAAGCCCGCCCGCCTCAGAGCGCAGCATCGTGTTGCTGCAATCAATCGCGGTCGCCTGCACCGAACAGACATTCCCTTGCGCATCCGGTCCGCTTTCCTGCCATACGCTCTTCCAGTCGCCAAGGTCTGACCAGCCAGCGGAAAAGGGCATGACGGCGAGGTTCGAGGCCTTCTCCATGATGGCATAGTCGATCGAGATCGCCTGTGCACTGCCCCAGGCCTGCGCACCGAGGCGGGTGAAGCCGAGATCGGTGGCGCCAGTTTCTACCGCGGCGCTGATGGCGTCCAGCAATTCCGGCGCATGGGCGCGGTAGGCCTCGATGATAGCGCTTACGGAGAAGAGGAAAATCCCCGCGTTCCAGAGATAGCGGCCGGAGGCGAGCATCTCTGCCGCGCGCTCCGCATCCGGCTTTTCGACAAAGCGGACGAGCGACTGTGGCTCGGCTGCCGAGCGGGCCGCCGGGTCGGTCAGCTCCAGATAGCCATAGCCGGTCTCGGGCCGCGTCGGCTCGATCCCGAAGGTGACGAGATCGCCCGCATCCGCCCTCCCGGCGGCGGCGCGCACTGTTGCGCGGAAGGCACCCGCGTCGGGGATCAGATGATCGGACGGCAGGATCAGCATCAGCGCGTCGGGCGCCTGTTGCGCAAGCGCGAGCGCGGCGGCGAGTACCGCGGGCGCGGTGTTGCGCCCGTCCGGCTCGATCAGCACGGCAGCGGGCTTTTGCCCCACTGCGTCAAGCTGTTCCAGCACGATGAAGCGAAAGGGGTCACCGGTTACCACCAGCGGCGGAGCAAAGCCTTCGCCACAGGCAAGGGTGGCGGCGCGCTGAAACAGGCTGGTCTCGCCCATCAGCTCTGCAAACTGCTTGGGAAAACTCTTGCGAGACAGCGGCCACAGCCGTGTGCCCGAGCCGCCACAGAGAATGACGGGATAGATGTGGGAATGGGTCGTCATAAGAATGGATATGCCCCTTGAAGTAATCGTCCGCAGCCGCATGCCTATCCACCTCAACGCGATAAGCCAACAGCGATATTTGGTTTGGTAGAATTTGCGGGTCCCGATCGTTTCCTGATTCGCATGCCCTTTGGCGCACGCATGAGGCAGGACTGTTACGCCGGGCGATGTCATCGCGCCCACAGATGTATTCAAGAGTGACAAACGCCCGCCTGCAGTTATAGAGAACTGCGCGCGGTCGATGGCATTGGCAGAGCCGCACCGAGCGGAAGTACGAAGTGCCGGCAAGAGTGGTGATTGGTGACAGGTTTCCTCAAGGGCTCAAGATGACAGCTATATTCCATTCTAAGGCACACAGATGGATGCGTTCCGGATTATATTGGGCCCTGCCGCTATCCGTTGCGCTGGCTGGATGTACATCTTCCGGACCTTCGGCGCGAGCGGTAAAAAGCGCGGAAAACCAGGCCGTTGCCAACGCTGATATCAAGATTGTCGACGTGACCGACGCTGTTGCACGTCAGGTGATCGCCAGCAGTCGCTCCGCGCTTTTTTCGGAAGCTCTGGGCGATGGCTATCCGGTGGGGGCAATTGTCGGCAAGGGTGATGTGCTCGACATAGCAATCTGGGAAGCGCCGCCCGCCGCATTGTTCGGAGCGGCCGGCGGAGACGCGCGGCTCTCGTCATCCAGCTCCACCGCGCGCGGAACCTCGCTGCCGGAGCAGATGGTGAACAGCGATGGTCGCATCACCATCCCGTTCGCCGGCTCCATTCCCGCTGCTGGGCGCACGCCGCAGCAGATAGAGCGTGATATCGCGGGGCGCCTCAAGGGCATGGCGCATCAGCCCCAGGTGATCATTCGGCTCGTGCGCAACGCCACGTCGAACGTCACCATTGTCGGCGATGTTACGAACAGCGCGCGCGTGCCCCTCACCGCCAAGGGTGAACGGTTGCTCGACATTCTGGCTGCGGCGGGCGGTGTGAAGCAGCCTGTGGGCAAGACGACGATCCAGATTACCCGCGGAGAGAAGGTCGCGTCGCTGCCGCTAGAGGCCGTCATCAAGGACCCGCAGCAGAATATCCGCCTCCAACCCGACGATGTGGTGACGGCCCTGTTCCAGCCCTACAGCTTCACGGCCCTGGGTGCGACAGGCACCAATGCCGAAATCAACTTCGAGGGCACCGGTATTACGTTGGTTCAGGCGCTCGGCAGGGTCGGCGGTCTGCAGGATCAGCGCGCCGATGTGAAGGGCGTATTCGTCTTCCGGCTTGAGGAACCGTCCGCGCTCGATCCCGCGATTGCGAACGGCGCGCAAACGACGCCCGATGGCAAGATCCCGGTCATTTATCGTGTTGATATGAAGAACCCGGCGACCTTCTTCATCGCACAGGGTTTCCCGATCCGCAACAGGGACGTGCTCTACGTGTCGAACGCGCCGCTCGCGGATATGCAGAAGTTCGTGAACATCATCGCGTCAGTCGTCTATCCGATCATCGCCGTCCAGAACGCGACGAAATAGCGGAGAGCCGTTTACGCCGCTCTAACGCGCGAACTGCACTCCGACCCAGATCGTGCGCGGGGTGCCGAGATCGATCGAGCCGCCCGCATTGCGTGTAATGACCGCCTTGTCGAACAGGTTCTCGACCCGGCCTACCAGCGATGCGCCATGCCCCAGCGGAAGGCTCGCGGTGCCATCGACAGTGAGCGCGCCCGGCAGGGCGTCGGTCTGGAGATCGTCCTCATATTGCTTGCCGACATAGCGCAGGGTTGCGGAGAGTGACGGGCCGCGCGCGGGCGCCCATGCGAGGGTAGCACTCGCCGCATGGGCGGGGGTTTGCGCCGGGCGGAAGCCGTCGAACTGCTGCCCCGGCGCTCTGACCTTACTGTCGGTATAGGCATAGCTCGCGGAGAGGGAGGCATCGCCCCGCCGCGCGCTGGCATTGAGCTCTATACCCTTCGCCACGATCGCATCGACATTCTGGCGCCTGCGCGTTGTGGTATTGACGGTGACGTTGGCAATGGCTTTTTCCACGTGGATTAAGAAGGCGCTTGCCGAAAGCGTGACGCCGCCCGCCGGTTTCACGTCAAAACCCGCTTCAAAACCCTTGAGCGTCTCCGGTTTCAGGGCGGGATTCGCCTGTGTGGTGATGGGAAACACGACAAATCCGCGATAAAGCTCGTTCAAAGTCGGCAGGCGAAAGCCGGTATAGGCAGCGGCGCGGACGCTTGCCGCCTCGCTTAGCCGCAGCAGCGCACCGCCGCGAAAACTCACCCTCCAGTCCTTGCGGTCGACATAGCCGATATGGGTCAGCACGCCCGCCGGGCTGGTGCTGTCGTTGAACCCGTTGCGGATGCTCCAGCGATCCGCCCGCGCGCCGCCGGTCAGGATCAGCCGGCCCAAGGTCCAGTCGTCCTCGATGAAGAAGCCCGTCGTGGTCTGGTCGCCGCCCGCATGGCGATGCGCGGTCGCAAGGCCGGTGACGGTGCTATAGGGATCTTCATACATGTCGCCGGTAGCATAGCGCGTGTCCGCGCCGATGCGCAGCACATGGGCCTTGCCGACTGGCGGGCGCAGCTCGATCTTGCCGCCAATGCCGGTGGACGGCGTCTTGCGCTGGTCGAGCGTCTTGCGGAAATTCGTCGCGCTGATCACAACATTGCCGAAATCGCGCGCCTGCACATAGGCGAGCGCATCCACCTGCCAGGAACCCCGTCCGATAAGGCGGATGCTGGCGTCCATGCCCTCGCTGCGGCTGTCGGCCCCGGCAAAGCGCAGGGTGCGGTCGTCGCGAAACACGGTTGCGTGCGCCTGCAGCTCGAAATCGGTGCGCAGCGGCACGGCCGCGCGCACGGAGGTGGACCAGCTTTCGTAACGCGCGGTCACGCTGGCGCTTACGCGCTGGTTCTCCGGCGTCGTCCAGAATCCGTCGCCCCGATCCCACCGGCCTGAGATGGAGACGAACCCCGCGCCCAGATTGGGGGAGAAGGAGGCGGACAGCTCGCTCGCATCGCGGCTGCCATAAAAGGCGCTCGCCGAGAGGAGCGGCAGGTCTGCGCGCGTCGCGCTGGCGAGCTCGATCGTGCCCGCCACCGCCCCCGCGCCGAACGCGCCGACGCCACCACCGCGCGTGATGCGAATGAGCGAGAGCCGCTCCGGCACCAGCGCATTGAAGGGGATATAGCCAAAAAAGGGATCGGCGACGGGTATGCCGTCCAGCAGCACCAAAGTGCGGCTCGAAGCGTTGCCGCCCAGCGCCCGCACCGTCGCGCCCTGTGCCGAAGGATTGGCGGAGCGGCTGTCGGAGCGGCGGAACTGCTGAAATCCCGCAACGTCAGCCAATATCGTCTCGATCCGCCCCGATGCGCTGTTCGTCAGACGGTCGCGGTCGATCGTGACCGAGCCATAAGCCGGTGTCGCGGGCGGGAGCGGGAGCACGCCACCCAATACGACGATAGTGCTGTTTTCCTGCGCGGCGGCAGGCAGTGCGCATCCCAGCGCGGCGAGGGCGATAATATATCTTGGCATCGGGCCAGCCGTTTAGGGGCTTTGGCAGAGGAAGGGAAGGTGGGTTGCTGATCTTTGCGGCGGAGTGCAGCAGGGCGCAGCAGACTCACCGCAGCCGAGGGGAGCAACGCGCGACGCCCCACGATACGGCAAGAGCGCGCTGCGTTATATCATCCCCCTTGCAAGCCAGAGGTCGGATGGCCCTTGCGCCGCGTCCTCCGCATCCGCCAAAGCCATTGCGGTGGTGAACGCCGCGTTCTGCGAAAGAAAGATCTGCCCGGTAAGATCGCTTGGCAGCGCCGAATGTTCCAGCGCGTCCATCACCGGGCCTTTTACCTCGGAGAGGTGAAGCTTTACTCCGGCATCAGCGAGGCGATGGTTGATCGCCTCGATGCTCTCTAGTGCGGAGGCGTCGATGGCGTTCACGGCAGAACACATCAGGATCAGGTGCCTGAGCCTTGGCTGCTCGGCCACTGCCTCCAGCACATAGTCCTCCAGCCAGCGGGCGTTCAGATAGGTGAGGCTCTCGTCAATGCGGATGGTGAGGATGCGCGGATCGGTGAAGACCTTATGCCGCTTGACGTTGCGGAAATGCTCGGTTTCGGGAACGCGCCCGACAATGGCGGCATGAGGCCGCGATGCGCGCCAGAGGAACAGCGCCAGGCTCAAGCCCACACCGGCGATTACGCCCGGCTCGACCCCGGCCAGCAGGGTGACGAGGACCGTCGCCATCATCGCCGCGAAATCCGGTTTGGAATAGCGGAACACATGGGCGGGAGTCTTGAAATCGACCAGGCTGAGCACTGCGACGATGATGGTCGCGGCCAGCGTTGCGATCGGCAGCGAGGCGAGCAGCGGCGTCAGGAACAGCGCCGCGAGCAAGATCCCCATCGCGGTAAAGGCGCCCGCTGCTGGCGTTTCGGCACCTGCATCGAAATTGACGACCGAGCGCGCAAATCCGCCAGTCACGGGATAGCCGCCAGACAGGCTCGCCGCGATGTTGGCCGCGCCAAGGCCGATCAACTCCTGATCCGGGCGGATGCGCTGGCGCTTTTTGGCGGCGAGCGTCTGCGCGACCGAGACGCTCTCGACAAAGCCGATGATAGAGAGCAGCAATGCCGGCACGGCCAGTCGCTGCCACAGGTCCGCATTGAATAGCGGCACGGTGAACGGCGGCAGGCTTTGCGGAATCGCGCCCACCACCTTGACGCCTTGCGCTTCCAGATCGAGCGCGATCACCGCCAGCGTCGAAACGGCGACGGCGGCGATTGGTCCGGCTTTCGCGATCAGATCAGCGGGGCGGGCGGCGAGCCCCATGCGCATGAGCAGCGGCTTCAACCCCTTGCGAACCCAATAGAGAAAGGCGGTTGCCGCCACGCCGATCACCACCGTCGGCAGACTCGTCGCTCCAACATTCTGCCACAGTGTACGCAGCAATTCCGGCATGGCCTCGCCGCTCGCCCTGATGCCCAGAATGGACTTTAGCTGGCTCGTGGCGATGATCAGCCCGGAGGCGGTGATGAAGCCCGATACGACCGGGTGCGACAACAGATTGGCGAGGAACCCCAGCCGCAACACCCCCATCAGGACCAGCATCAGGCCAGAGAGCAGCGCCAGCACCATCGCAGCGGCGATGAACTGCGGGCTACCCGGCGGCGCGATGTCACTCGCTGCCGTCAGCGTCATCAACGATATGACGGCCACCGGCCCCACCGCCAGCGTCCGGCTCGTTCCGAACAGCGCGTAGGCGATGATCGGCAGGATCGAGGCGTAGAGCCCGATTTCGGGGGGCAGGCCCGCGAGCATTGCATAGGCGAGGCTCTGCGGGATCAGCATGATCGTGACGATCGCCGCCGCGACCAGATCGTTGGTCAGGGTCTCGCTCTTATACCGTCGCCCCCAGTCGAGAACCGGCAGAAACCGAGCAAGCCCGTTCATCATCAGCGTCCGATCCTGTGCGGCTTCACCATCCATTTTCGGTCCGTTCTGTTATCGAGTGGCTATCCGATGCGCGATCATTCCCCCCAGCATCGCCAGAACGACGATCAATGCCTTGCCGGGCGCGATTGCCAGATCGGCGAGCGCAGGCCCTGGGCACAGGCCGCTGATCCCCCAGCCGATGCCGAACAGAACCGCGCCAACGGCGAGCTTGCCGTCGATCCTGCTTGTACCCGGCAAATCGAAATGTGCGTCGGCAAAGGGCTTGTCGAGGCGACGCTGGATGACCCATGCTATCGCCATCGGGATCATCGCCCCGCCCATGACGAAGGCCAAGGTCGGATCCCAGTTGCCGAACAGGTCAAGGAAGCTCTGCACCCGCTGCGGATCGGCCATGCCGGAAAAGGCCAGGCCCGCGCCAAACAACAGGCCCGCGATCAGGGCGACCCCAGCGCGGTTCACAATACACCTCCCGCGCGCATTGCGACCACGGTCGCAAATCCCGCGCCCATGAACACTGCCGTGGCGAAGATGGATCGTCGGGACAGGCGGGACATGCCGCACACGCCGTGCCCGCTGGTGCAGCCCGATCCCAGCCGCGTGCCAAATCCCACCAGAAGCCCGCCGATGATGAGCGGGAGCGGGGAGTCGGGAAAGCGCGTGACAACGCCTCCGGTAAACAGCGATACGATCAGTGCGCCCAGAGGCAGGCCAAGGATGAAGGCGCCCGCTACAACGCGCGGCGCCCCGGTATCAGCTAGCCCTGTTGCGCGCGCGGCCATACCGCTCACGCCGGCAATGCGGCCCAGCCCCAACAGCATGATCGCTGCGGCCAGCCCGATCATCAGGCCGCCCACAAAGCCTTCGACCGGCATGGCGTGAGGGAAGACCGGTATCACAGCGCGTCCACCGGGATCTTGAGATAGGTCATGCCATTATCCTCGGGCGGCGGCATATGTCCGGCGCGCATGTTGACCTGCACCGATGGCAGGATCAGCCTCGGCATCGCCAGCGTCTTGTCCCGCGCTTCGCGCATCGCGACAAACTCATCCTCGCTCACACCATCGTGGATATGGATATTTGCCTTTCGCTCGGCCTCGACCGTCGTCTCCCAGGCATAGTTCGTCCGCCCTTCGGGCAGATAGTCATGGCACATGAATAGCCGCGTATCGGGCGGGAGCGAGAGCAGGCGGCGCGCCGACTGATAGAGCTTGCGCGCGTCGCCGCCCGGAAAGTCCGCCCGCGCCGTGCCATAATCGGGCATGAACATGGTATCACCGACAAAGACGGCGTCGCCGATCACATAGGCAATGCAGGCGGGCGTATGGCCCGGCACGTGCAGAACCGTGACATCCAAATTGCCGATCTTGAATGTGTCGCCATCAGCGAACAGGACGTCGAAGTCCGAGCCGTCGCGCCTGAATTCCGGCCCCGCATTGAAGACGGCGCCGAACACCTGCTGCACCGTGGCGATATGCTCACCGATAGCGATTTTGCCGCCCAGTTCCTTTTGAAGGTAGGGCGCAGCGGAGAGATGATCGGCATGCGCGTGGGTTTCGAGCAGCCAGTCAACGGTGAGCGCCTCGCCCTTGACATAGGCGCTGATCGCGTCGGCCGACGCGCGGGAGGTGCGGCCCGATGCGGGATCATAATCGAGCACGCTGTCGACGACTGCCGCCCGGAGGGTTTCGGGGTCATGCACCACATAGGAGACGGTGAACGTCGGCTCGTCGAAAAAGGCCTTGATCACAGGAGCCCCGGATTGCGCCGCGCGAACCTGCGCGGAGGCGGTTGCAAGGGCTGTGTCGCTCATGAGAAGCTCCTAAAATTACATATTTACATAAAATATGTAATTGATTAATGTGGGCGCGTCAAGAGCGCCCTAATGGCGATTATGAAAGAGCATCACGCATGCAGGATGAGTACCCAATGGACAGCAGGCCGCCGCTGCGCATCGGCGATTGCGCGCCGGATTTCGGCGCACGCAGCACCGCAGGGGACATAAAATTATCGCAGTTTCGCGGAAAATGGCTGGTCTTCTTCTCTCACCCGGCGGATTTCACGCCGGTCTGCACGACCGAATTCGTCGCGCTCGCACAGGCTGCTGGCCGGTTCGCCGCGCTCGGCTGCGCCTTGCTCGGCCTGTCGGTCGACAGCCTGTTTTCGCACCTGGCCTGGATACGCGCGATCCGGGAGGTTTTTGGCGTCACGATTGGTTTTCCTGTAATTGAGGACCCCAGCATGGCGGTGGGCCGCGCGTTCGGGATGATCGATGAACGCGCGGGCGATAGCGCCGCCATCCGCAGCACCTATTTCATCGATCCAGAAGGGGTCATTCGCGCGATCACGACCTATCCGCACAATGTCGGGCGCTCGGTGGAAGAAATGCTGCGAATGGTTGCGGCTCTTCAGTGCGCAGCAGGCGATACTGTGCTGACTCCCGAGGGCTGGCAGCCGGGCGAGCCTGTATTGCTGCCGCCGGCGAGAGCGGCGGGGGACGCGGACGCCGCAGACTGGTTCTGCCGGCGGGTGGCTGCGCCATGAGCGCGCTCTATCAGAGCCGGGCGCTTGCCGATGCCGCAACCGAGAAGCTCAAGGTTTACGCCCAGCCACAGCGGCTGATGATACTCTCTTGCCTGCTGCGGGGGGAGAAGACGGTGGGCGCAATCGACATAGCGACAGGGATTGGCCAGCCCGCGCTCAGCCAGCAACTAGCCGAACTGCGTCGCGCCGAGATGGTGAGGACTCGCCGCGAGGCGAAGCAGGTCTTTTATGGCCTCGCCGACGACAAGGTCGGGCTGTGCGTGCGCAGCATGGAGGCGATTCTCGGTGACAGCGCCGGTCTGCCCGGGGCGCTTGGCTCCGCTCTCCTATCAGGGCAAGTGGAGCAAGCGCTACCAACCACGCCTGCCGGGGCCGCCGCCTTTGCGCGGATCGGGTAAGGCGACTGCCAGCTGGGTACCGCGTTACGGCACCGGGCTGCGGCTAATTAGTGCGCCGCTGCGCCGTTGGGCGCTGACGCGGGAGTAGGTATCGAGCATCGCCTGATTGAGGGCATCCCACCGGTTACGTTTGGAGAGGTCGAGGCCTGCCGCGCCGTGGCGCGCGCGTAGGTCGGGATCGGTGCAATACTGCTCCAGCGCGTCGGCAAACTGCCCGACCGCGCCGGGGCGGATCAGGCGGCCGGTCACCCCGTCGCGCACCAGGCTGTCGCTGCCTGTCGCCTGCGCCGCCACCACTGGCAGGCCGCAGGCCATCGTCTCCAGCGTAACATTGCCGAACGCCTCGGTGACGGAAGGGTTGAACAGCATGTCCATGCTGGCGACCGCGCGGCCAAGCTCGGGCCCGGTGACAAAGCCAAGGAAGCGCGCGTCCGGCAGCCGATGCTCGAACCAGCCCCGCGCCGGGCCTTCGCCGATTACCATTACACGGTGCGGTACCTGCCTGCGTTGTAGCTCGGCGATCGTATCTGCAAATATGTCTAGGCCTTTTTCCATGACGACACGGCCTATGAAACCGATCACCGGCAGGTCGGCGGGGATGCCCATTGCGGCGCGCCAGGCGAGATCGCGATTTTGCGGCGTGAAGATGCTGTCGTCGATGCCGCGCGTCCACACGCCTACGTCATAACTCATGCGCTGTTCGCGCAACATCTGCGCCAAAGTCTCCGACGGCGCCATTATTGCGTCGCAACGACGGTAAAAACGGCGCAACATCGCCTCCACCAGCGGCTCCAGAAAGGCCAGGCCGTAATAGCGCGGATAAGTCTCGAACCTCGTATGCACCGAGGCTACGACCGGCAGACCATGCTGGCGCCCGTAATTGAGCGCGCCGTGGCCGAGCGCGTCGGGGCTTGAGACATGAATGAGCGTGGGCGCGAAAGCACGCAAATCCCGCTTCACGGCCCGCGTGAGCCCGCGCGAGAAGCGATACTCCGGGCGGCGTGGGATCGGCCATGACGGCACGCTAACCAGATCGCCCTCCGGCTCGAACGCGGGCGTATCCGTCGTCGGCGAATAGACGCGCACCGCCACGCCCTGGCGGAGCAGATAACCGACCAGCTTGTTGAGCGCCTGATTGGCGCCGTCTTTCACATAATTATAGTTGCCGCTGAACAGCGCAACACGCATCGGTTGATCTGGCATCGGCCCTCTATAGACACGGGGGGTGGCGAACGCAAAATGCGCCGGTCAGTCCTTGTCGAGAACATGCTCGCGTATAGGGGGATGCAGGCGCAGGCGGGTGACACGCCGGTTGTCCGCCGCGATGATCTCAAGCCGCCAGCCGCTTTCGGGGTGGAGGAGGATCTCCCCCACGGCCGGAACCTGCCCGGCAATGATGAAGGCGAGGCCGCCCAGCGTGTCGATGTCTTCCTCGACATCGGCAAGGCGTGAGTCGAGCCGCTCCGCCACGTCCTCCAGTTCGGAGCGTGCATCTGCCTCCCACAGGCCGTCCTCGAGCGCGACGAGCATCTCCTCGGGCGCGTCGTCATGCTCATCCTCGACGTCCCCGACGATCTCCTCGACCAAATCCTCGAAGGTGAGCAGCCCTTCCGTGCCGGAATATTCATCGAGCACGATCGCAAGGTGCGTACGCTTGGCGCGCATTTCGACGAGAAGGTCGAGTACCCCCATGCTTTCAGGGACATAGAGCGGCTGTCTGATGAGTGGTTCGAGCGTCTTGGGGTGCGCCTCGCCGCGTGCCAATATGCCGAAGGCGTCGCGGATATGCACCATGCCGACGATGGTATCGAGCGTCCCGCGATAGACAGGGATGCGGCTGTGCCCGGCGTCAGTGAAGAGCGCAACGAGGTCCGCGAAGCTCGCGCTCTCCTCGATCGCGATGATGTCTGCGCGCGGCACGGCGACGTCGTCCACCGTATGCTCGCTGAAATGCAGGAGGTTGCGAAGCATCTGCCGCTCCAGCGGCGACAAGTCACCCTTGACGCGCTGGCCCGGCTCCTCGCCGGTTTCCTCGTCATATTCGTCGATCGCTTCTTCCAGCTCGCGCCGCAGTGTGTGATCGGAATCATTGCCGAACAGCAGGGACTTGATGCCCCGCCATATACTGCCGCCTTCGCTGGCGGCGGCGCCACTACTGTCCGCTTCCTTGGTGCCGGACGGGCTATCGTCAGCCATTTTCCACCTGGTCCCCTGTTGGAGCGGCATAGGGGTTGGCTATGTTGAGGGTCGCAAGCGCGCTCACCTCCATCGCCTCCATCTCTTCCGCCTCATGCTCATTCATATGGTCATAGCCGAGCAAATGCAAAGTGCCATGCGCGATCAGATGGGTGGCATGGTCCGCGAAGGGGATGCCTTTTTCCTCCGCCTCGCGCGCACATGTCTCGCGCGCCAGCACGATATCGCCGAGCAGCACCTCACCGTCATCCGAGTTGGACAGGGTTTCGAGCAAATCCTGCTGCACCATCGGAAAGGAGAGCACGTTCGTCGGTGCGTCCTTGTGGCGATAGGCGGCGTTGAGATGTTGCACTTCCGCGTCGTCAGTCAACTTGACTGACAGCTCCACACAGACCTTGGCATTGCGCAGTTCGTCATGCGGCGTCTGCGCAAAGGCAGCGATCACGGCGCGCTGCGCCAGCGCGCGCCAGTCCGCCTCGGCAGGCCAACTCTCCTCGCCCGAAAGCGCTATGTCCAACATCAGGCGTCTGGTCCCTCATAAGCCTGCACGATCCGCCCGACGATGGGGTGACGCACCACATCCGCCGCGCCGAACCGCACCACCGATATACCGTCGACCCCCTCCAATCGTTCCACCGCATCGGCAAGCCCTGACCCGCCAGCCATCGGCAGCAGATCGACCTGATTGGGATCGCCGCACACGACCATGCGGCTGCCCTCGCCGAAGCGGGTGAGGAACATCTTCATCTGCGCCTTGGTCGTGTTCTGCGCCTCGTCCAGAATGATGAACGCGTTGGCAAGCGTGCGCCCGCGCATGAAGGCCAAGGGCGCGATCTCGATTTCGCCGCTGGCGATGCGCCGCTCCACTTGCTCGGCGGGCAGGCAATCATAGAGCGCATCGTAAAGCGGACGGAGATAGGGATCGACCTTCTCCTTCATGTCGCCGGGGAGGAAGCCGAGCCGCTCACCGGCCTCAACTGCCGGGCGCGAGAGGATCAGGCGGTCGACCGAGCCGGTGATGAGCTGGCTCACGGCCTGCGCCACCGCGACATAGGTCTTGCCGGTGCCCGCCGGGCCGAGCGCGAAGATAATGTCGCGCCGCGCCAGCTCTTCCATATAGCGGGTCTGAGTCGCGCTGCGCGGCACGATCGTCTTCTTGCGCGTGCGGATCATGATGCTGGGCGGCTGCGCGACATCATGGCGGATGATGCCGTCCAGCGTCGGTTCGGCAGACATGGCGATCACCGCCTCGACCGCGCCGGGATCGATCTCCTGCCCCTTGGCGACACGGTTATAGAGGCCCATCAGCACATCGCGCGCCCGCGCCGCGGCCTCGGCCTCGCCCTCTATCTGCACCCGGTTGCCGCGCGCGCCGATATAGACACCGAGCCTGTTTTCGATGGCAACGAGGTTCTGGTCATACTGGCCGAATACGGCGCCCAGCAGATGCGGCTTGTCGAAATTGATGTCCAGACGGGCGCGGTCCCCCGCTTCGGCTTGCGTTTGCTTCTTGGCCATCAGCGGGCAGTCCGGTTCGTCATGCAGCCTCTTTCTGTTGTACTAATTCTCCGGCCAGACTGTTGGGGCCGGCCGAAACGATTTCTACATTCACCATGTCGCCGATCTGCGCGCCTTCGGCATAGACATGCACCGATTGCAGCCATGGCGATTTGCCGACGAGTTGCCCCGGCTTGCGCCCGGCTTTCTCGATCAACACGGGGCAGCTTTTGCCCACGGTCCGCTGGTTGAACGCGAGCTGATCCGAAGTGATCTGCGTCTGAAGCTGCTTGAGGCGCTCGTCCATGAGTTCCGGCGCGATCTGGTTGGCCATTTCTGCGGCCGGGGTGCCGGGTCGGGGTGAGTATTTGAAGCTGAAGGCATAGGCATAGCCCACCTCGCGGATCAGGCTCATGGTTGCCTCGAAATCCGCGTCTGTTTCGCCTGGAAAGCCGACGATGAAATCGCCGGAGAGCGCTATGTCCGGCCTCACCGTGCGCACCTTGTCGAGCAGGCGCAGATAGCTGTCGCGTGTGTGGCTGCGGTTCATGGCCTTCAATATCGGGTCGGACCCGGACTGAACCGGCAGATGGAGATAGGGCATCAGCTTTTCGACCTCGGCATGGGCGGCGATGAGGCCGTCTGTCATGTCGTTGGGATGGCTGGTGGTATAGCGGATGCGCTGGAGGCCATCGACCCGGTCCAGCGCGCGAATGAGATCATGCAGTCCACGCCCGGTGTCATCGCCCCAGGCGTTCACATTCTGCCCCAGCAGCGTGATCTCCTTGGCGCCGCCATCGACCAGCGCCTTCGCCTCATCGAGGATCGCGTCCCACGGGCGGCTGATCTCCGCGCCGCGGGTGTAGGGCACCACGCAATAGGTGCAGAACTTGTCGCAGCCCTCCTGCACGGTGAGGAAGGCGGTGGGACGGGGCTGCTTGGCGCGGCCGGGCAGGGCGCCGAACTTGGAGGCGGCGGGCATGTCCGTATCGAGCGCCTCTTCGCCGCGCACGGCCTTGTCGACCAGCTCGGGCAGGCGGTGATAGGCCTGCGGGCCGACTACGATGTCGACCATCTTGGTGCGCCGCGTAATCTCCGGCCCTTCGGCCTGCGCAACGCAGCCCGCCACGGCGATCATCGGGCGGCTGCCATCCTCGCGCCGAAGGCGACCAATGTCGGAATAGACCTTCTCCGCTGCTTTCTCGCGGATGTGGCAGGTGTTGAGCACCACCATGTCGGCGCTCAGCCCATCCTCGGCAGCGGTCATGCCCTGCGCGCCCAGCATCTCGGCCATGCGCTCGCCGTCATAGACGTTCATCTGGCAGCCGAAGGATTTGACGTGGAAGGTGCGCGGGGTTTTTGGGGTGGTAGGACGAGTCATTGGCCCAGCTATACAGGCCTGCCCGCCGACAAGAAAGCCGCTAGGCGCGCTTTTCTAGTTCTTGCGATCCAGCGCGACGCCATAGAGCTCCATGCGGTGATCGACGAGGCGGAAACCCAGCTTTTCGGCGATCTGGCGCTGAAGCTGCTCGAGCTCCGGGTCGACGAACTCGATGACATTACCGGTCTCGACATCGATCAGATGATCGTGATGGGCTTCGGGCGCAGCTTCATAGCGGGCGCGGCCATCGCCGAAATCGTGTCGCTCCAATATGCCCGCTTCCTCGAACAGGCGCACGGTGCGATACACGGTCGCGATCGAGATGCCGGGGTCTATCGCCGAGGACCGCTCGTGCAGCCGTTCGACATCGGGATGATCCTCCGCGTCAGACAGCACGCGCGCGATCACACGGCGCTGCTCCGTGATTCGCAGGCCTTTTTCTGCGCAGAGCGCCTCTATGTCTATCTTGCGCGGCATGAAATTTCGAACGGCTTTCGACACTGCAGGTTTGGCGTCAGTCTAGCCAGTCCGCCAGAAATGAAAAGGGAGCTGAACGAATTTCTCGTCCGCTCCCTGTTCAAACCCGACAGGATTGGCGTTTATTTGCCGCCCTTGCCTCCGCGCGACTTGCCGAGGCCGATCTTCTTGGCGAGCGAACGCCGCTGATCGGCATAATTAGGCGCAACCATCGGATAGTCGGCGGGCAGGCCCCATTTGGCGCGATAGTCATCCGGCGTCATCTTGTAGTGCGTCATCAGATGGCGCTTCAGCATCTTGAGCTTTTTGCCGTCTTCCAGACAGATGATATAGTCCGGCTTGATCGACGCACGGATGGAAACTGCTGGTTCCGGCTTCACCTCAGGCACCGGAGCCGGGTT
This sequence comes from Sphingobium sp. DEHP117, assembly GCF_030867385.1. Taxonomy (GTDB): domain Bacteria; phylum Pseudomonadota; class Alphaproteobacteria; order Sphingomonadales; family Sphingomonadaceae; genus Sphingobium. The sequence goes on from NZ_JAPFBJ010000001.1 coordinate 153,328, forward strand.
TTCCAGCGACGATAGCGCCGTATGAACATTTTGAATAAGCTGCGGCAGATCGGAAACGGCCACGCTGTTGTTCGACACATGTGCCGCGACAATGTCGGATGTGAGCGTGATCAGCATTTCACTCTTGGCGGCATTATCGTCCATGACTATCTCCTTATGTATTGTTGCGACCCACTTCAGACAGGATGCGTTGTCCTGTCATTGGGTCCGCCATATAGGATAATTTCCCCCAATGGCAACAGATACTTGGGTCTTATAGCGAAAGCCTGTAACTGAGTGCATCATAGCAAGTTCCGTCCTTACCCTTATAATAGGACGGACGACGGTGAACCTGCTCGAAACCGGCCCGCCTATAGAAATCGATGGCTCGATTATTTTCCCGCACTTCTATGTGCAACACCGTTACCTGCGCTTTTCGTGCCTTAATGACACAGTTTTCAAGTAGTTTGGCGCCAACGCCACGGTCGCGCCACTTCGGGTCAACTGCGATAAGCAATAGTTCCGCTTCATCGGCCACGCATCGCATCAGCGCGAAGCCCAGCGTTGCCTGGTCGAGCTGCGCGAGCAAGAGCGTCACGCCCGGCATGCTCATGAACCCCGCAAGCTGGGAGGCGGTCCATGCTTCGCCATAACGCGGATCGAAAGCGGCAGTCATTACCGCCATAGCGCCCGCCTCGGCGCGGTGGTCAGGCCGGTCGAACTCCCGGAGGGTCAGCATGTCGCCGATCGGGCTGGCCATCTCAGGCACCAGCCGCGGGGGTGGGAAGGGCCGCGTCGGCGCCGCGGCCGTAGTGGGCTGTCACTTCTTCGCTCATCGCCGCGCGCGGTAGCGTCAGTGCCGCCCGTGCATCGGGATAGAGAAGGCACGCCTCGCCCAACCCGCGCGCAGTGACGAGCGTCTGCGCACCTGTTCCATACACTGTCCGTGAATCGGTCGCGGCCGCCAGTTCGGCGATGGGGACGGATGTTGCCGGGGCGAGCGGCTCCAGCGTGTCTCGCAGGAACTGCTGCCAGAACAACTCGCCATGCCCGCCGGTCAGCGCGATCGACAGGACTTCCTCTTGCGTTTCCATCTCTTGCGCCTGCGCGGCTAGCAAGGTCAGGCTGGAGTAGCTCTTGAGATGCGCGCCCCAGGCGAAGGACAGCGCTCGTGCCGCCGCAAGGCCGACGCGGATGCCTGTGAAGCTACCCGGCCCGGCATCGACCCAAATCTCCTGCGCCCGGCCTCCGTAAGGCAGGGTGGCAATGGCGGGAACAAGCTTTTCGGCGTGGCCGCGCCCGGCGATTTCATGATGATGGCCGATAAGCGCGCCATCCTCGAACAGCGCGACCGACAGCGCCTCGCTCGCCGTATCGATTACCAGAAGCCGCCCAGGATCCGCCCGCATGCCCGGCGCTTAGCCGCTTCATCCGCCGCCCGCAATGCGGATCAGACGGCGAGGACCTCCGTTACCTCAGGCACATAATGTTTCAAGAGCTGTTCGATGCCGTTCTTAAGCGTCGCGGTGGAGGAGGGGCAGCCGGAGCACGCCCCCTGCATGCGCAGATACACCTTGCCCTTGTCGAAGCCGCGATAGACGATGTCTCCGCCGTCATTGGCGACCGCAGGACGCACACGCGTGTCGATCAGCTCGCGGATCTGTTCCACGATCTCGGCGTCGGCCGGATCGTCGGCGAAGCCGGTGTCCGCATCATCGGCAGGAATGCTGATGCCCGCGGCGGTGCCTGCGCGGAACAGCGGCATGTCTGCCGAAAAATGGTCAAGCAGGATAGAAAGTACGTCGGGTTTGGTAGTCACCCAATCCCCGCCGGGCGCAATAGTCACCGAAATGAAGTCCGCGCCGAAGAATACGCCGGTGACATCGCTCAAGGTGAACAGGGCCTCGGCCAGCGGTGACGCTTCGGCTTCCTCGGCGTCAGCAAAGTCGCGCGTGCCCGCCGGCATCACGGCCCGACCGGGCAGGAACTTCAGCGTGGCGGGATTGGGCGTTTTTTCGGTTTCTATGAGCATGAACGCGATGTGGCGATTATGCCTCAGTGATTCAAGCGAAAATGGCTTGGCAAGCGAATAGGCTTGCTTTGTTGGAGCCGCACCGCCATATGCCGCCCTGCGCGACAACGGGCCAAATGGCCATAATTGCGATTGGCGGCGTGAACGCTCCGGCCTTTTTGAGGCGACGGAACCGGCCAATACCTCGCGCAAGCTTATTGAGGCTTCCCAATTCACGCGGGTCGTTTCGGACACCCGCCTAGCGTGTGCGCCCTGTGAAGAGGCGCGTGCGCTACGCTCAATATTGTGAGTATTATACTATGGAATTCAAGGACTTCGGCCTCGCAGAGCCGATCATGAAGGCGCTTGGCGCCAAGAATTATTCTGTTCCCACCCCGATCCAGCAACAGGCGATCCCGACTGTGTTGTCGGGCAGGGATCTGTGCGGCATCGCGCAGACCGGAACCGGCAAGACGGCGGCATTTGCGCTGCCGACGCTGGACCGGCTCTCGCGCGTGGCAAAGCATACGCCGCCGCTCACCTGCCGCGTGCTGGTGCTCTCTCCCACACGCGAACTCGCCGCGCAGATCGCCCAAAGCTTTCGCGACTACGCCCGCTTCATGCGCTTGAACGTTGCGACGGTGTTCGGCGGCGTGCCGATCCACAAGCAGATCCGGCAACTCAGCCAGGGCGTGGATGTGCTGGTGGCGACGCCGGGCCGCCTGCTCGATATCCTGTCGCAGAAGGCGTTTCATTTGAAGGGCGTCGAAGTGCTGGTGCTCGACGAGGCCGACCAGATGATGGACATGGGCTTCATCCATCCGGTGAAGCAGATCGTCTCGTTCGTGCCAAAAGAGCGGCAGACCCTGTTCTTTTCCGCCACCATGCCCAAGGAAATCGCGGCGCTGGCGAAGCAGTTCCTGAACGATCCCGCCACGGTCTCGGTCGCGCCGCCTGCCACCACGGCGGAGCGGATCGTCCAGCGTGCCTATCATGTCAACCAGGGTGAGAAGCAGGCGCTGCTCACCCATATCCTCCGCAGCGAGGAAATCGACCGCGCGCTGATCTTCACCCGCACCAAATATGGCGCGGACAAGGTGGTGCGGGCGCTCGCTGGGGCGGGCATCAACGCGGTGGCGATCCACGGTGACAAGTCGCAGGGCCAGCGCACTGCCGCGTTGCAGGCGTTCCGCGCCGGGCAGGTCAAGCTGCTGGTGGCGACGGACATTGCGGCGCGCGGGATCGACGTGTCTGGCCTCAGCCATGTCATCAATTTCGAGATCCCGAACAACCCGGATCAATATGTCCACCGCATCGGCCGCACCGCGCGCGCCGGAGCGGATGGCATCGCGATCAGCCTCGTCTCGGATGACGAGCGGTCTTACCTGAAGGCGATCGAGCGGCTTACGCGGACCCAGAGCGAGGTCGTTCCTCTGCCCGCAGGCATGGCGGAGCTGGTGCGCAATCTGCCCAAGCCTGCGCCCCGCAAGAATGCGGATGCTCGCCCGCCGCGCCCGCAGCAGGTGCGCGAGAAGCAGCCGCGCCAGCACCGCGAACGTGGAGAGCAGGGCGAGGGCGCCCGGCCGTTCCGCCCCCGCCGCAGGAAGAGCGTTGGCGCCTACAAGGGCGCGGTTCAACGGGTAGGGTAAACATCTGAAATAAATTCGCCTGAGAGGCGAATTTATATGGCGGTACCGGCCCGCTCCCCCTCCCAACCTCCCGACAGGGTATCTTATGGGAGGTTGGGAGGGGGAGCGGGCTGGTGCCGAAATACGAAATTGCCCATCGGGGCAAATTTCGGAGAATATTGTCAGTAGCGGTTCAGTAATTCGTCGTTATGACGGGAGGTGATGACCCATCGCTTCCCGTCGCGCGCCCTCGTTTTCTCCCTTGCGGCGCTATCGCTGATCGCGGGGCATGGCGATGTGCTCGCCCGCGCTCCGGCGAAGCCTGCCAAGGCGGCAGCGGCGGCGGTCTCGCCCACGCCCGCGCGGCCATGGCTTTACGAAAATAGCGACGTTCCGGTCGACAGCGCATGGCTGTTCGGCACGCTACCCAATGGCCTGCGCTATGCCGTACGCCGCAACAGCGTGCCGCCGGGCCTGCTCTCTATCCGCGTGCGTGTCGATGCCGGGTCGCTGCATGAACGGCCTGAGGAATCCGGCTATGCGCATTTCATCGAGCATCTGACGTTTCGTGGGTCCAAATTTGTGCCCGACGGTGAGTCGAAGCGCATCTGGCAGCGGCTTGGCGTTACCTTCGGATCAGACAGCAACGCGCAGACCACGCCGACGGCCACCACCTACGCGCTGGATCTGCCCGACGCTTCTTCGGGCGGGTTGGAAGAAAGTGTCAAGATCCTCGCCGGGATGATGAGCGATCCCAACATCATCCCCGCCGCCGTGGAGGCGGAGCGGGCGGTCGTGCTCGCCGAGATGCGCGAACGGCAGAGCGCGGGATCACGGGCGCAAGACGCTGCGCGTGCCCTTTTCTTTGCGGGGCAGCCGCTCGGTAGCCACGCACCCATTGGCACCACCAAGAGTCTCAACGCAGCAACCGCAGAGAGCCTGCGCGCCTTTCACGATCGCTGGTATCGCCCGGAAAATGTGGTGATAGCCGTGTCTGGCGATGCCGACCCGAAGGCGATCGAGGCGCTGATCCGCGAATATTTCTCTGGCTGGAAGGCGGATGACGCAACCATGCCCGCGTCCGATTTCGGCAGGCCGAACCCTGCTGCGCCGGCAAGCGCCGTGGTGGTGCAGCCCGGTGCGCCGGTTTCCCTGTCGCTCGCTTGGCTCCGGCCTTGGGAGCCTAAGGCCGACACCATTGCCTACAACCAGCACAAGCTGAGCGACACGGTCGCGATCCAGATGATCAACCGGCGGCTGGAGGAAGCCGCCCGCCGCCCGGGTTCCGCCTTCCTGCAGGCGAGCATCGACACGGACGACACCAGCCGCTCCACCAATGCCACCTATGTCAGCGTCGTTCCATCCGCCAAGGGGTGGGAAGCTGCGCTGCGCGATGTTCGCGCGATCATCGAGGACGCGAAGGCAGATCCTCCGAGCGAGACCGAGATCGAGCGCGAATATCGTGCGTTCGAGACCGCGCTCGCCATCGATGTGGAGAATCGCGACACCGAGGCGAGCGCGACCCAGGCGGGCAACATCGTCGCCGCTGTCGATATCCGCGAGACGACGGTAACGCCGCAGGCCGCGCTCGATATCTACCGCTCGGCCCGGCCCTTGATGACGCCCGCATACATGCTCGATGCGACGCGGCGTATGTTCAGCGCCGACGCGGTGCGCGCCTTGCTGGTGCTGCCCCAGAGCGAGGCGGGGGCGCAGGCGCGGCTGGATGCCGCGATGAAGGAGCAGATCGCCGCCGCGAAAGGCGCGCGCATTACCGGCAAGATCATTACCATGGCCGATCTGCCTGCCCTGCCGCCGCCCGGCAAGGTCGTTTCCCGCAGACCCGCCGGGGTGCTGGATATGGAGTCCATTACCTTCGCGAACGGCGTCCGCCTGACGTTGTTTGCCAATAATGGCGAGAGCGGCAAGGTGCGCGTCAATGTGCGCTTCGGCCATGGGTTGCTTGCCCTGTCGCCGCGTAAGGAACAGCCAACCTGGGCGGCGGGCTATGTGCTCGGCGCGAACGGCATCGGTACATTGGGCCAGCGCGAGCTGGATGAGCTGACCAACGCCCGCAGGCTGGGCTTCGACTTTGGCATAGACGAGGACGCGTTCGAGATGTCGGCGCTTACCCGCCCGGCCGATTACAAGGATCAGCTGAGGCTGTTCGCGGCGAAACTCTATGCGCCGGGCTGGGACCCCGCGCCGGTCGAGCGGGCGAAGGCAGGGATGCTTGCCGCCTATGACAGCGCGTCCGCCACACCGGGCGGCGTGCTCGGGCAGGAGCTTGGCTGGCTGTTGCGCCGGAAGGACGCGCGCTATCGGGTGCCGGACAAGGCCGAGATCGCCGCGCTCACGCCCGCGCAGTTCCGCGCCTTCTGGGAGCCGATATTGGCGTCTGGCCCCATCGAGGTGCAGATCTTCGGCGATGTGAAGGCTGACGAGGCGATCGATGCGGTGGCACAGACCTTTGGGGCGCTGCCTGCCCGGGCGGACATGCCTGTCAAGCGCAAAGCCCGGAAAGTGCGGTTCCCTGCGCACAATGCCAAGCCGCTGGTCCTCAACCACACGGGCGAGGCCGATCAGGCGGCTGCGGTCATTGCCTGGCCTACAGGCGCCGGGCTGGCGGGCGTGCGTGAGGGGCGGCAGCTCGACATCTTGGCGCAGATCATCAACGACCGCCTGTTCGAGCGACTGCGTGCAGCCGAGGGGGTTGCCTATTCCCCCAGCGCGCAATCCGACTGGCCCTTAAGCTTTGACCGGGGCAGAGGCTATCTTCTCGCGATGAGCCAGTTGAAACCGGGGAGCACCGACTATTTCTTCTCGCTGGTGCGTGAAATCGCGGCGGATCTTGCCGCCCACCCGGTGAGTGCCGACGAGCTTCAGCGTGTGCTCGCGCCCTTGCGCCAGCAGCTGTCACGCGCCAGCACCGGCAATGCCTTCTGGATGGATCAGATGGAAGGCGCGGCCTACGACAGCCGCCGGGTGACGGCGCTGTCCACTCTCGGGCGAGACATGCTCAGCGTCTCTCCCGAGCAGTTGCGGCTGTTGGCCGCGAAGTATCTCGTCGATGCCAAAAGCTATTCGGTCGTGGTATTGCCGACCGGAGATGAGGGTCGGCGTCGTCCCTGAAAATCACCACTCCGCGAAGCTGCCGTCTCGATAGCGCCACACCGGGTTGCGCCAGCGGTGCGGGTCGCGATGCGCCTCGCGCACGGCCGCTTCGTCTATGCCGACCCCGAGGCCATTGCCCTGGGGGATCGGCAGAAAGCCGTCTGCAGGAGTCAGAACCTCCGGGTTGGTGACGAAGCTGGTGAGGTCGTGCCCGACATTGTAATGAATGCCGAGCGACATCTCCTGCAGCACGACATTGGGCGCGGTTGCCGCGAGCTGCAGGCAGGAAGCCAGGGCTAGCGGGCCGAGCGGACAGTGCGGCGCCACCGCCACATCGAAGGTTTCGGCCATCGCCGCGATCCTGCGGCATTCGCTGATGCCTCCCGCATGACTAAGGTCAGGCTGAATGATGTCGACCGCGCCCGAGCTCAGGAACGGTTTGAAATCCCAGCGCGAATATAGCCTCTCGCCCAGCGCGATCGGTGTGCTGACGAGGCGGCTGATCTGCGCAATGCCTTCCGGGTTTTCGGACAGCAGCGGTTCCTCGATAAAGAGCAAGCCCAGCGGCTCCAACAGCTTTGCCAGCTGTTTTGCCATCGGCTTGTGGACCCGGCCGTGGAAATCGAGCCCCACGTCCATCCCCTCGGCCTGCGCCGCCTGTACACGCTTCGCCACATCGTCAAGCAGCTTGGGCGTGCCGAGAAAATCCAGCTCGGCGGTGGCGTTCATCTTTATAGCGGAAAAACCCTGCGCGCGTCGGCCTGCGGCGGCTTCGCCGATCTCGTGCGGCTTGTCGCCGCCGATCCACGCATAGGCGCGCACCTTGTCTCGTACCTTGCCGCCCAGCATCTGCCAGACGGGGAGGCCGAGTGCCTTGCCCTTCAGATCCCACAAGGCCTGATCAAGGCCGGAGAGCGCACTCATCAGCACCGGCCCACCGCGATAAAAGCCGCCCCGATAGCAAATCTGCCAGATGTCCTCGATGGCGAAGGCGTCATGGCCGATGAAGCGATCCCGGATCGCCTCGAAGGCGCCAGCCACCGCCTCGGCATGGCCTTCAAGGCTCGCCTCGCCCCAGCCGACCGCGCCGTCGCCCGCCTCGACGCGGACGAACAGCCAGCGGGGCGGCACCATGAAGGTTTCGATCCGCTGGATTTTCATCGGCCGATCTCTTCCGCCTGATTGGCTTGCGCAGGTTCCCGGGCGAGGCGAGCACCTGCCATCTTCTCCTGATCGGTTGCTGTTTGGCCTCCCGAGCGTGACGGCGGCACCAGCGGCACGACCAGACATACGCTCTGCGCGGGCAGCACATCGCGCCAATCCTTGATGAGTTGTTTGTAAGCCTTGCCTACCGCGCGGATATTGCGATTAAGGTCATAGAGGCCGAGCGGGTTTACATTGCCGTTCTGCTCGCGCAGGGCCGTGTCCCAATCCACCTGATCGGTGAGCGAGTACCAGGTGAAGCCCACCGTGGGTATGCCGATGTTGCGCAGGCGGAGCACGTTGGCCCATTCTTTCCACAGCCAGTTTACGGCCTCGTCGCCGTTCGGACCTTCGCGGAAATTGGTTTCGGTGTGCATGACCGGAAGGCCATAGCGGCCGTAATATTGGCGGGTGATTTCGCTATAGCCGAACACTTCGCCCGAGGCCCATGTGCGGCCATCCTCATGCACACGGTGCTCGTTGGTGCAGTAATAGTCGTTACCCAAAATGCAGTGCTGTTTCAGCCGGTTACCCAGGAAGAAATGATATTCCTCCTTGGTCATTCCGTTATCCATCAGATATTCGTACATCTCGCTGTCGACCCGGCGGCCATAATTGAGATCAAGGCTGAGGAATCGCTTGGAGTTCATGACTTCCGCCGGGCCGATCGCGGCCGGGCTGTCAGCGTGGAAATATTCGGAAGACTCGCTCTGGATGAAGATGGCATCAGGCCGCCGCTTCAATATCTCCTGCATGGCGAGCACGTTCGCCTTCACGATATGCTTTAACGCGGTGACGAACGCGGTGTCGGTGGTCATCTGCTCGTTCCACCAGCCATATTGCGCCGAAAACACGGCGCAGATGAACATCTCGTTGACCGGAGTATAGAGCTGGATCCAGTGATAACGCTCGGCGAAATCGGCGGCGTAGCGGGCGAACAGCAACGGGAAATCAGGGTTCTGGAAATTGCCGATCCAGTCCGGCACGCCAAAATGACACAGATCGACGATGGGCGTGACATCGCGGTGGCGAAGGTCATTCAGCGTGAGGTCTGAAAATTCCCAGTCATAGCGGCCGGGGCCGAGGAACGTCTTGTGCAGCGGCGGGCCGAAGCGCAGATAGCGAATGCCCGTTTCCTCTACGAGGTCGAAGTCCTTGCGCCAGTGCTTGTAGTGGCCGCAGACCTCCATCTGATCCACCCGGGTGCGGCCGCCGTTGATCGTCGGGATGCTGTTTTCGATTCCCGTGGCGAACATGAAATTGGCCAAATTCTGTCTCCCTGGCGGACGAGCCTCAGCCCGCGAAAAGATGATCGGGCAGCCCTCCGCAGCCTGGCCGAACGACGAACAGGTCGCCCGCATGCGGCTGGCTGGCGAGCGCCTCTTCCGAAAGGCCGATGCGGGCGGAGGTGATGAACAGATGGTCCAGCTCGGCCCCGCCAAAAGTGCAGCTCGTCGGCCGCTGGACCGGCAGCATTATGCGCGCGAGCAATGTCCCGTCAGGCGCAAAGCGGCGCACGCACCAACCGTCCCAGAAGGCGACCCAGAGACAGTCCTCCGCGTCCACGGTCATGCCGTCGGGGGATCCGTCCTCCTCGCTAAAGGCCAGAAACTCCTGTCGTTCGCCGGGCAAAATGCCTTCCTCCAGCACGAAACGATAGATGCGCCTTTTGGCGGAATCGGTGTGATAGAGCAGTTGGCCATCGCGGCTGAACGCCGGGCCGTTGGGAACGCGATAGCTTTGGTCGAACAGCCAACATTTGAGGTTGCGGTCAAAGCGGTAGAGCGAGCCGCATTCTTCCGCTTCGGCGTCGTCCATTGAGCCGGCCCAGAAATTGCCCTGACGGTCGGTCTTGCCATCGTTGAAACGATTGCCCGGAAGATGAGGCTCGGGCTCGTGAAGCAGCCGGAAATACTGCTGATCGAAGTCCAGTTCGGCGAATCCCCGCTCCGTCGCCGCAATAAACCCTCCGCTTTCCTTAGGTGCGAGTGCGCTGATCCTGTGGGGTGGCTGCCAGCTGTCGCAGGTGGCCTCGGGCCACCTCATGCGCCAGATCGTCGGGGCTTGGATGTCGACCCAGTAGAGGCTGCTCTCACGTGCCACCCAGACCGGCCCTTCACCCAGCAATGCGCTGCAGGCGGCGATCGGTGTCGCCTCGGTCGGGTCTATCGGGGGCTGCATCCGGTGTTGAACGCGCTCGCGTAAACATAGTTTCGATGCGGTGGTGACCAAACGCGCCCTCGTGCGTTTGAGTAGCATGAGGAACGGGAGCAGGGCATGTCTCAAACCGGCATGATTGCGGTCGACTGGGGCACGACCAACCGGCGCATTTATAAGCTTGCGCCCGACGGGACGTGTGAGGCGGGTCGCAGCGACAGCATGGGCGTGCTGTCTGTGCCCCCGGGCGGGTTCGAGGCCGAAATTGCGGCCATGCGCGCGGAGTTCGGGGCTGGCCCGATGCTGCTTGCGGGAATGGTCGGGTCGGATCGCGGTTGGCGCGAGGTGCCCTATGTGCCCTGCCCGGTGGACCTGTCGGCTCTCAGGCAAGCGCTGTGTTGGGTGAACGGTGGCGATATCGCGATCGTGCCGGGTGTCTCCTTCATCGAGGAGGAGGGCAGGGGCGATGTCATGCGCGGCGAGGAGGTGCAGATATTGGGCGCGGTGGCGGCGGGGCTGTGTCCCGCCGATGCGCTTGTCTGCCACCCCGGCACGCACGCCAAATGGGTGCGGCTGAAAAGCGGCGCGATGACCGGCTTTCGCACCGTGATGACCGGCGAGCTGTTTGCGCTGTTGCGAGGGGGAGGCATCCTGGCGCCGCAGCTTCAGGGCGAAGCGAAGCCGGACGCCGACTTTGCCCGGGGGGTGGAGGCGGCCTTCCGCAACAATGCGCTCTCCGCCGATCTCTTTTCGGCGCGCGCGGGTGCGCTGCTGGGCCTGCGCGGGCGCGATGCGGCGTCCTATGTCTCGGGGCTGTTGATTGGCGCGGACATTGGCATTGGCCTCGTAGTCGGAGGCGAAAGGGACGATGTCGTGCTGATCGGCGAGGAGGCTCTGACAACATTATATGCCGCCGCGCTCGACATTGCGGGGCGGCGGATGGAAACCATAGATGGCGAGGTCGCGTTCCTCGCCGGTGCGCGCGCGCTGATGGAGGAAAGACGATGAGTGCCGCCGAAGATTTTACCGCGCGCCTGGCCGAATGCCCGCTGGTCGCGATCATTCGCGGTGTGACGCCGGACGAGGTGGTGGCGATCGGCGAGGCGTTGTATGAGGCGGGTTTTCGTATCATCGAGGTGCCGCTGAATTCGCCTGAGCCGCTTGGCAGTATCGAGCGGCTGGCGACCCGGCTGGGGCAAGATGCTGTGATCGGCGCGGGCACGGTGCTTCACACGGCACAGGTAGGTGATGTCGCCGATGCGGGCGGCAGGCTGATCGTCTCGCCCTCGACTGACCCGGAGGTGATACGCACCGCCGTCGCGGCGGGGCTGGTCTCCTGTCCCGGCTATTTTACCCCGACCGAGGCGTTTTCGGCCTTGGCTGCGGGCGCGCAGGCGCTGAAGCTGTTTCCGGCGGAAGGGGCCAGCCCTGCGGTGGTCAAGGCCCAGCGCGCCGTCCTGCCGCGCGCCACGCCGCTGCTCGTGGTGGGTGGCGTGACGCCCGAGAGCATGGAGCCATGGCTGACGGCGGGCGCCAACGGGTTTGGTTTGGGATCGGCGCTTTATCAGCCGGGAATGAGTGCGACCGAAGTAGGGGTGCGGGCGCGCGCCTTCATTGAAAGCCTTCGCCGGATCGGGCAGGGGGTGCCAGCATGAACGCGGTGCGGACAGGCATCATAGGGCTGGGAAAGATCGCGGCAGACCAGCATATCCCGGCAATCGCCGCCAATCCGGCGTTCGAATTCGTCGCAGGGACGACACCGCGTCCGACAAAGCTTGATGTGCCCGTCTTCACCGACTTTCAGGAGATGCTGCGCGCGGTCCCCTGCGACGCGGTGGCGATCGCGACGCCGCCTGCCCCCCGTTTTGAGATTGCCCTTGCCTGCCTCGACGCAGGGCTGGATGTGCTGCTGGAGAAGCCGCCCTGCTCGACGCTCGGCGAAGTGCAGGACCTCGCGCGCCATGCCGAGCGGGCAGGGAGGGTCATTTTCAGCGCCTGGCACAGTTGCTTCAACGATGCCGTGCGGCAGGCCGCCGCTATCACCCGCTCCGAGGGTGTGGCGGCGATGGACATTGAGTGGCTGGAGGATGCCGAGAAATGGCACCCGGGACAGCTCTGGGTCTGGCAGCCGGGCGGTTTCGGGGTGTTCGATGCAGGGATGAATGCGCTGTCGATCGCGAGCATGCTGTGCACGGAAACGCTGATAGTTGAACGCGCGCGGCTCACTATGCAGGAGGCGGGGCAGCAGCCAGCGGCGGCGGAAGTGACGCTGCGCACGGCAAGCGCCGCCCGGCCGTTTCATGCGCGGTTCGATTGGCGGCACAAGGGCGCGGAGCAGTGGACAATCCGCATCGAGACGCGTGCCGGCAAGCATATCGTGCTGACGCGAGGCGGCGCCGAGTTGACCGTGAATGGCGCGCCCGTTCCCGCACAGGCCGACGAATATGGCGCCGTCTATGCCGAGTTTGCCCGCCTCATTGCGGCGCGTGAGAGCAAGCTGGAGGCGGAACCGCTGAGGCTGGTGGCCGACATGATGTTGAGGGGCGAGCGGGTTTGAGGAATATCTTGAAAGCCTCGATCAGGGCGCGGTCTTTCGGATGAGGTAGCGATATACCCCGATGCAGTTGATCACCAGCAAGCCCACATTCTGCCAGCCGATGCCCTCGCTATCCTTCTGAAAGAAGCCCCAAAGAATAAGTGCAAGCGAGCTGGTGACGAACAGCACAAATGCCCAGCCTGTGATCCGCCGCCCAAGATCGAGCGACACCACCAGCGCCGCGATCAGCGCCGCACCGGCGCCATAATATTGCAGGGCTGTGAGCAGGGTGTCGCTCATATGCTGATCAACCTGCGCGCACAGCGCGGGGGCTGCTTCCCGTGGCGCGGCTGCCCGATGGCATGAATATAAACGCGCACATTGTCGGGAGCTTCATACATTTCCGCCGCCTTTGCCTGCTTCAGCTAAAACGCGTCAGACGGCTGGCCGAATTGCCGGGATCGCAAATACAAGGCAGTGCGAGATCCTGGTACGCCGGGATGTTAACCCGCTGGATGGCAGCCACTATTGGCTATGGTGAAGCCGGGAGTCCAACAGCACGAAGTAGCTGTTTGGCGCGTGTTAGCCGGGACGAAAAGCGTGGCGGGTATGGGCGCTCTGCCGATACGGTAAGGTCGGCTTCGGCCGGCCTACGCCCCTTTCGGCCGCAGGGAGAGGAAGCCCTGCTGGGTGGCCGAAAGGGGAGAAGTATGCATAAAACAGGAATTACTGATAGTTAACGGTAACGTTGAAGTTGCCCGAGTAGGAACCCGCAGCCTGGCTGGCGCCGACCGTCAGCACGCCGCCGACCGTGAAAGAGCCCGCGCCGCTGCCGTTCAGGGTCAGGGTGGCGGCGCTCGCGTTCAGCGATGCGGACATGGAGTTGGCACCAGAGGTCAGGGTAACGCTCGAGTCAGGCGTGATCGTCACGATTTCGCTGCTCGATCCGCTGACGTCGAACGCAGCGGCGGCAGTGGTGCCAGAGCAGGTCAGCGCCGCGGCGCAGGTCAGGCTGCCTGCGGCCGAGATCGTCACGGTTCCCGACGAAGCGCCGGCGATGATCTTGCCGAAGGCGAGGTCAGCGGTCTTGGTAACGGTGATGGGCGAGAGGATGGTGGCCGTTGCCGAAGCTGTGCCCTGCGCCGCGTTCGCCGCGCCGCTGAAACCCGCCATGACACCCACAGCAGCCACTAAAGCTATCTTATTTTTATTGAACATATGCGTCTCCAAATATTCTTATGTATTACCCACTCATTAAGCCGGGGGTTTGCTCACCGGCGAGTTGGCTGTCTAGGAACTTGCCGTTGAAATATGGTTCGTGCGCTTGGTTAATTTTTTGGTAACCAGCACGGATTCTCGAAAAAAATCTGATAATGCAAAAATTTTACAAAGCTGAAAATTAGATATATTTGATTCACAAGGATAAAGTGAAACACAGAACACATGATCTCAAAGTTATAGTCTGTTTGGCTATGCTGATGGCCAAGCATTACTCGTATCTTCGGTGTTGTCGCAATTCCATGAAATTCAATGTTAAATTGCCGAAAGATCACATCTATCGGCAATTTACATCTTTGGGTTCAAGCGCGTGTTCTCGCTGCGGAAATATTCCGGGTCATTTTTGATTAACCATTTTTGCCTAACTGCCTCGCTCTGCGTTCAGGGGTGAACGCCAATAAGATGTGGGGATAGGAAGGCATGAATAGCATTCGCGCCAAATGCGCAGCCATGGCTATTGCTATTCCGGGGGCCGTTGCTGCGGTTTCCGCGCCTTGTCAGGCGCAGACCGTCACCAAGACAGCAGATCTTGTATTCGGCAAAATTGTGAGGGGAAGCAGCAACGGCACCCTGTCCGTATCAACTGCGGGGGCGCGGACCTGCCCAGCACCGCTGACGTGCATGGGGGCGGTGTCGGCGGCCCGGTTCACGATAACGGGGACCAATAATCGTGATGTGTCGATCTCCGTCAGCCCGAGCGTGACGCTTACTGCAAGCGGTGGCGCGACGATGACGGCTACTCTTACCAACAGTCCGACGCAGCTGCGCCTCAAAAACGCGAGCACCAATGCCTTTACGGTGGGAGGCAGCCTGACGATCAGCGGAACGCAGACTGCCGGAAGTTATACAGGGACATTCACCGTTACTGTCAATTATCTTTGAACAACAAAATAAATCAACAAAAACTATTAAGTGGGGTTGTTATGAAAAATAGAATATTGAACGGGTTGTCTGTTTGTTCGATTTGTATCGCTTCTGCCTTGCCGTCCAGTGCTTGGGCGCTGGGCGATCTTCTTGTCGCGCCGACCAGGGTTGTAATGGCGGACAACACGGGGGCAGAAGTCATTCTGAACAATAAAGGTCGGGAGAGTGCAACCTACCGCGTTTCGCTCGTTATCAAAAAAATGCTGCCTGACGGTCAGCTTGAGGATGTCGTTGAACCCAGTGCCGAACAGCAGCAGGCTCTTTCGATCATCAGCTACGCGCCCCGCAAGGTAGTGTTGGCTCCCGGACAAAGTCAGACTGTTCGGCTAGGGGCGCACGCGCCGATCGATCTGCCGGACGGCGAATATCGCGTGCATATGCTGTTTCGTGCCATTCCCGACGCCGATCCCGCTGCGCGAGACGTCAACGCGCAGGCGAGCGGCCTGTCGATCATGTTAACGCCGGTATATGGCGTGAGTATTCCGGTGATCACCCGCAAAGGCGAGCTCGAAGCGCAAGCCAAAATAGAAAATATCCGGGTCGAACGAGACAGGGGCCGGGCAACACTGCTTTTCGACCTTGCGCGATCAGGCAACCGTTCCATTTCGGGCACCGTCTTGGTCAGCAAGGCCGGGTCAGCAGATCCGCTTGCAGAGGTAAAGGGTGTGTCGGCGTATCGGGAGGTCGACCGCAGGACGGTCGCAATCGATCTGGGCGACCGTGCGAGCGCACAGCTCAAGGGCCTCGTAACGGTGAGTTTCCGAGAGGATAGCGGCAGCACCTCCGCACCTGTTATCACGGAGGCGCGGGCCAGCCTGTAAATTCGGGGGCGCGGGCGGGGCAGTGCTCCGCCCAAGCCGCCCGTCGTCAGCCGCTCCGCGAAATCGATGTCTTTAGCTCCCGCCTGGATATGGCGGCTACTGAGCCTGTGTCTGGCGTTTACCCTGTTGATGGGTAGTTGCCGGGCGATGGCTCGGACGCCCGATGCCGACGATGCCGTGCTGTTTGATGTACGGCTCGGCGACCTGCGCCTGGGCAACGGTATACGCGGCTATGCCTTGGCGGACGGATACTGCGTCGATTTCGAGGACATTGCCTCCGCGCTTGACGTCGCGGTGCGGATCGATCCCGGCAGGCGTCACGCATCGGGCTGGGTGTTCGACGAATCCTATTTGTTGTCGATCGATCGGGATGCGGGCAGCGTTCGTCATGCCGGGCAGACCATGGCGCTGTCTCCCAAAACAATCACCGACGCCGACGGCGGCTGGTGCGTGGAAACGCGCGCGCTGGCACGGTGGTTCGGCATTGAACTGAACCCAGACCCTCTCAACGCGGTCCTGCATGTGCGGTCGGAGCGCATTCTGCCCGTTCAGGAAGCCATTGAGCGAAAGGCGCGGGCCGAACGAATTTCCGGACAATCGGAAGCCGACGCGACCGCTGATCTGCGCCGTATCCTGATGCCCTATCGGCTATGGCGCACGCCGAGCGCGGATGTTACCGCCGGCCTGGCGCGAGCGGATGGCCATCGATCGGCACGATACGAGGTCTTTGCGGCTGGCGAGGTCGCGTGGATGTCTGCCGAGAGCAGGATCGCGTCGAACTCCCGCGGGAAACCGAGCGAATGGCGCAGCTTGTTCTATCGCAATGATCCCGACGCGCAGTTGCTCGGCCCGCTGAAGGCCACCAGCCTTTCGCTGGGCGATGTCAACAGCTCCGGAACGCCCCTCGTCTCGCTCAACAAGCTGGGCAGGGGCATCGCCGTTTCCAACAGGCCACTCAATCAAAGCACCCGCTTCAATGCCATCACTCTGCGAGGCGATCTGCCCCAAGGTTGGGAAGTGGAACTCTACCGCAATGGCGAACTGCTGGCCGTGTCTGGCAGGGAGAGTGCAGGCCGCTATCTTTTTGCCGATATCCCCTTGTTATATGGAAGTAATTTTTTCGAGGTGGTGCGCTACGGTCCGCAGGGTCAGATCCGCAGGGAAAGGATCGTTCATGAAGTGAGGGGCAATGCCGTGCCACCGGGGAAATTACGGTGGTGGACCAGTACACATCAGGACGACCGAGATCTGATCACGCTGACGCGACGGCCCAACATCGGAGGGCGATGGCGCTATGGGGGAGGGGTCGAATATGGCCTGGACCTGAGGACGTCACTCGCCGCCAATATCCAGTCGCTGGTGTTGGACGATGTACGGCGTACGTATATGCAAAGCGAATTGCGCCGCGCCTTCGGCGCTTTTGGCGTTTCTGTGATCGGCGCGGCGGAACGAAAGAAGGGCAAGGCTGCGCAGTTTGCGGTTCTGGGAAGCCTGGGCGGCTTTCGGCTGGACGCGAGCGCCATCGTCAACCGCGCGCTGCATTCCGAAGAAACGGAGGAGACGACCCGGCGCAGCCAGCGGATTTCCATCGAACGCGCAGTGCGTCTCGGCAGGCTGTTGCTGCCAATACATTTCGACCTTGCGGAGCTGAAATCCGTCAGTGGCGCGCGCAACCGGATATGGGGAGGGCGGGCCTCCTATTCCGGCCGGAGACTCTCACTTACGATGCAGGCCCGCGCCGTCCAGAGCAAGGCGCCGCAAGAGCCATATGGTCCCCTCGATACCAATGTTTCGCTTTTTGCCAGCGCCCGCCTCAAGGCCGTGACCGTGCGGGGTGAACTGGACTATCATTGGGGCGAAGGCATTCAGACCACCCGCCTGTCTGGCGAGTGGGCGCTGGACGAACGCCGCCAGCTGGCAGCCGAGGCCGCCTATGCTTGGCGCGAGCAGCGGGTATCCTTCCGCGCGGCCTATACCCAACAGTTTGATAAAATTGGGATTTCAGCCAATGCGGGGGTCACCGGAAAGTCCGGGTTTTCCGGAGGGATCGAGCTGATCTTCAGCATCGGCAGGCGTGGCGGATGTGCGAAGGGCGGCCTGCTTTCTTCCAGTCGAATTGCGTCCAACGGATCGCTTGCCGTTACTGTGTTTCGAGATGACAATGCGGACGGGGTGCAGGACGATGGCGAACCGAACATGCCCGGCGTAGGAATTCTGCTTGCGAAGCAGCGGGTTCCGGCACCAGAGGGTAATCGCTCCGGCCCCTCATACATTTCCGGGCTGGCGTCGAGCCAGCCGGTCAGCGTTGGCATAGACACTGCGACATTGGTGGATCCTATGTTGGATCCGGCGGAAAAGGCGGTGAGGGTGGTGCCGCGCAAAGGGCTTACATCCGCAGTCAAACTCGCTGTGGTGCCGACCGGTATCATCGAGGGAAAACTGACCGATATGGACTTGAACGCGGCACCGCGCATCCCGGTCGCGCTGGTCGACGACAAGGGTAAGGAGATCGCGCGCACCGTTTCGGAATTCGACGGCAGCTTCCTGTTCGAGCGTATCCGTTATGGCCACTACAGGCTGAAAATAGACGCGGTTGGTGTCATATTGGCGAGCGGTACGCGGCCGGACGCTATCGTTCTTGATGGTCAGAAGCGCGATATCCGCATGGGAGCGCTCAAGCTTCTACGCAGCCCTGTGCGCCTCAGCAGTCGATAGCTTTCCTTAGCGTGCCTGCATTCCGAAGACGCGCTTGAGCGTGCGCTGCATCTGCATGATCGTGGAAAAGCCGGCCCCGGTGGCTGCCGTCTCCAGGCTGGCGCCCCTGCGCAACAAATCCTGAGCCCTTTCCGCTCGTGCCTGTGCTACGTCGCGCATCGGCGTTCGTCCGGTGGCATCCTTGTAGGCGCGGATGAAGTGAAACCGGCTCAAACCCACGAGGTTCGCCAGATCCTCAAGCCGCAGATCTGAATTGAGGTGCCCTGCCATATAGTCGCGTACCAGCCGAACCTTGGTCGGAGCGAGGCTGGCGGAAGGGCGCGGTGTGGGCCGCGCATCTGCGAAAAGTTCGAGCATCAGCAGGTCGCTCAACGCCTCGGCAATGAGCGCGTCACCCGCTTCGCCATTCAAGATCCTCCGCTTAAGCTTCGCCATTGTGTGCTCCGCCTCTGCTGAGCGAAAATAGACACGCGGTTCGCGCCAATCGGTCTTTGCCCGCAATGGCTCGGGAAGGGCGTGGTTCTCTATATAAAGCGCGGTAACGGACTGGGCTCTGTCCTCTGTGTGGCACCAACCCTTCGCCTCCGTGCCTGGCGGGAAATAGGTTATCAGCCCCCTCAAATCCATTTGCTGTATGTTTGCACCGCCCTCAACGAAGAATTCCCCATCCTTCAGGACGAGATCGTGCAGGGCGATGTAATGCACCCCTCCGGAAACAGTAAATTCATAGGCTGTCTGCCGCGGTATTCGGATATGTTCTATCGTAATGCCTGATGCGGGCAATATCGCCCTGCGAAGGGGGCGATCTTCATTGACGTAGAAATCCAAGGACTGCGCTGCCGTCATCTATAGCCCTTTAACCTAAACCTTTATTATGTAGCCCGAAATTTCGTCGCAACAGGCATTTGCGACGAATAAGCGGCGTGTGAAATCTACAGAAATTGCCAAATGTGGCAAGTTGCTGGCGGGGGCGACGATAGAGAAGGCTCTGCCCAAACGGTGGGTGTGTGCTGGTAGCGGAGGAGGGGTGCGACTGCGCAGTGCTGGGCGTCAATCCGGGCACCGAAGCAGTCGATCAGCTCGGTGCAGCGTTGCAGGGTGTGGGCAAGCCGCTCGGAATGATCCCCGGCTACTCCTCTGCGCAATAACCGGCCCTGCAGAAAGGCGCGTCTTCAGTCGGCAAGCCGGTCACCATCGCTGCGGTGAGGGGGTGGCATCGCATGGCCCCTCAGGGTCTCAATTTAGTCCTCGCCGCTTCCCGGTTCGGCCATCTTGCGATGCTGTTCGGCCAGCACGGATTGCGGGATGACACCTGACGCAGCCACCTGCAACTTGTTGGAAATGCCGGAGACGATATGCCCTTTGCCCTCAAGCAGAGCATTCCATCCATCCCGCGCGACCTTGGCAGGGTCGGCTTTTGCATCCTGACCGACCTTGGTATCCAGCATCCCCGCCCGTGCGAAAAATTCGGTCTCGGTCGCGCCGGGCATCAAGGTAGTCAAGGTGACCCCTTCTACATCCTTCAGCTCGTTGCGCAGCGCCTCAGTGAAATTATCGACGAACGCCTTTGTGGCATTGTAGACGGCGTTGAAGCTGCCCGGGATGTAGCCGGCGATGGACCCGGTGACCAGTACCTTGCCCTGATTGCGCGCAACCATGTCGCGCAACACCTTTTGGAGCAGATAGACCGTGCCGGTCACATTGGTGTCGATGGAGCGACGCCATTTCTGGACATCCTGATCGAGGAAGGCGCCGCCCGTTCCCACACCGGCGTTGGCACACAAAACATCGATCGGCTGGCCGTTGGTGGCTGCCAGCAGCCGGTCCACGCCCTGAAACGTCGAAAGGTCTGCCTCGATGGATTGCACGTTCACGCCGTGCCTGTCCAGATCTTGCGCCGCCGCATCGATCAGCGGTTCGTCGGCTGCTATCAGCAGATCATAGCCATCGCGCGCGGCGATGTGCGCCAGCTCGAAACCAATGCCGGTAGAGGCTCCTGTGATGATGGCGAGCTTGGTCATGATAGATCGGTCCTTATGGTCAAACGCCCAACTTGCTCACATCGTGTTCGACGCCGGAGAGGACATGCTGACTATTGATGGCGGAGGTTTGCGCCGCCTTGATGACCGAACGGTCGGGCAGGCGGAATGTGCCGCGCCCACTACTCCGCTGTCCGCAAACGCCGCCCGTATCGTCGCCTGGGATACCAGGCACAAGGCTATCCCTTGGTTTGACCGCCCAATTGCTCAACGGCGTCGAGGATTGTGTCCAGCCGATAGGGCTTGTCCAGCACCAGATCGAACAGGTCTTGGCGATCGCGCGCGATCGCGCCCTGCGCGCCGCTGACCAGCAGGATGGGAAGTTTGCGCAGCTGCGTATCCGCCTTCAGCGCTTCCGCCAGCTCAAGGCCGGTCATGAGCGGCATCATAAAATCGGTGATGACGAGATCGGGGGTCTGCTCTCGGATCAGCTGGAGCGCGGCGGCCCCGTGCGCGGCAGCGCGCACCTGATGGCCTGCCTCTTCCAGGCTGACGACCAGCATATCGGCTATGAGGAACTCGTCTTCAACGACGACGATGTTCATACCCACGGCTCCTGACGACCAAGGCGGATATGCCGCTTCAAGAGGTGAGAGGCCCTGCGAGGCCGGTCGAAACACCTGTCGCCGGCTCGAACGGCCCGCAAATAGCGAGGCCATTGCCATCGATTATCACCTCCTGCGCTGCGGCGTCACAGGAGCGGTCCCGCACTTTGAGGACCGACAGCAAGCGCCGGTATTGAGAGCGGAACTCGACATGGCGCATCATGATGAGATTGTCGAGCAGGCTGGAGATTTCCGGCCCGGGAGCAGCCACTTCTTTCGCGAAAAGATCGCGCTGTTCCCAGGTGCCGACGGTCGTTACATTGCGGGCGCGCAACTCGTTGGTCAGCGCCGCGAAAAATTCCACCAGCCGGGGAGGGTGGACTGCCGCGCGCTCGAACCCGCCCAGTGAGTCCACGAACAGCCGCTTCACGCCGCGCGCCGAAACTGCGTCGAGCAACCGATAGGCAAGCTTGTCGAGAAGATTTTCGGTTAAGGGTTGCCACAAAATTTCAAGGTCTCCGTTGTCTATGGCCCTCGCAAGATCGAGCCCGAGAGCCTTTGCTTTCAGCAGGATACGATCAGGTGTCTCATAAAAGCCGAACAGCAGGCCGGGTTCCGCCGCGCACGACGCAGCGAGGAAGTTTATTCCGAAGGATGTCTTGCCGCTTCCCGAAGGGCCGACCAGGAGGGTTGTCGACCCCTGGGGTAGTCCACCACCTGTTATTCCGTCGAGCCCCTCGATATTGGTGGTGAGCGGTCTTGGATCTGGGAAGTCGTCGACGGAGGGGGTGCCGAACGCGGCCTCTATTCGAGGGAAGAGTGCGATGCCCTCCCCCGTGATCTCATACTGGTGAAAGCCTCCTAGCGCAGCACTGCCACGCGACTTACGGACGCGGGCGCGGCGGACAGTGCGGACGCCGACCAGCTCCTCGTGCAGCTCCAGCACGCCGTCGACCATGGTGTGCTCCGGGCTGTTATCCTCCATTCGTGCGCTGGTGAGGAACAGGACGGTGCAGCCCGCGAAGGCGGCCTGGCTCTGGACCTCCGCCACGAAAGTCTTCACGTCCAGGTCGGTTTTCGCCTGATCCCTGGCGTTCAACAGCCCGTCAAACACGATCAGCGAGGCTTCCCGCTTTTTGGTTTCCTTCCTCAGCAGGCTGACCACTGCGTGCAGCCCCTCTTTGGAAAGCGTCTGAAACACACTGAGATAGGTGACCTTTTCTCCCAAATGGCGCTTGTCGAAAAAGGAGAGGGTGGAGAGCGATTGGAACAGCCGGTCATGCGTCTCTGCCAGCAGGGTGATGTAAAGAACTCTCCGGCCGGATTGCGCGGTAGCGAAGGCAATCTGGTTGCCGAGGATCGTCTTGCCCGCTCCGGGCTGACCCTGCACGATATAGGATGCCCCTTCCACGAAGCCCCCTCCCAGGATCCTGTCCAGTCCTGGCATTCCCGTCGACAGCCTCGGAAGCTCTTGGGTCACTGGCACCTCGTTTAATGTGGGCCGGCTGCGCCAGGCCAATGCATATGTCGAAACAGCGGCAGGCGGGCCGCAGTCTCATGTTCCAGTATCGGCAGGGCAGGGTCGATGCAATGCCAACGCGACAATCTGATTTGGATTTCAAGTACCTTCAGCGCCCGACAGCCTTGTTGACCGCATCGAGAAGCTGATCCGAACTGAACGGCTTTGGCAATATGGGAGCCGCAACCCCGGAAGCGGCGAGCGCCTGCGTGTCGGAAAAGCCCGAGATCACGAGCGCCTTGAGATCGGCGCGTACCGTGTGAGCCTGTCGAAGCATTTCCGCGCCGTTCATGCCCGGCATCGCAAAGTCGACGATGACGAGGTCGAACGGCTCGGCCGTGAGCGCGGCCAGAGCTGTTGTCCCGCGCGACACCGAGTCGACCGAATGGCCGGCCGCTTCCAATAGCCGCGCCGTTGTCGCTCGTACGGCAGGATCGTCATCGACCACGAGCAGCCTCAGCGGAAAATCCTCCAAGAACCGATCGGCCCGCGCAGTCTTGGCAGGGTCCGGATGGGGGCTCGGACATCCTGGCAGGCGCATCGATACCGTCGTTCCTCTGCCAGGCACACTGTCGATCGTTACGGAGCCGCCAGACTGCTGGGCCAGGCCGAGCACCTGCGCCAGCCCGAGGCCGGTGCCGCGACCGACCGGCTTGGTGGTGAAGAAGGGTTCGAGCGCCCGCCGCCGGGTCTCTTCGTCCATGCCTGCGCCTTCGTCATGCATCCGGAAGAGAATGTCGGGCGGGTTGAACCCGTTCTCGTTACTTACTGCCGCTATCGCGAGCCTGATGGTGGCACCGGGCGGCGACGCGTCGCGTGCATTGAGCGCGAGGTTGAGGAGCGCCAGTTCCAGTTGGTTGGGGTCGCTCGTTACTCCCTGAGCCCGCGGGTCGACCTCCAGTTCGAACATGTGGTCGCTCGCGAATGCCCGCTCGACCAGAGTGCTGACGTCCTTCGCCAGCGCAGCCACATCGATCGGCACAATCTGCAGCTGTTGACGGCGGGAGAAAGTGAGGAGCTGGCCGGTCAGCTTGCCCGCGCGCTCGGCCGAGGCCAGGGCGCCCGCTGCCAGCTTGCGCCCACGCTCGTCAAGGCTTTCCCGCCGGTGCAACATATCGAGCGCGCCGACTATGGGGGTGAGGAGATTGTTGAAGTCATGGGCGATGCCGCCTGTCAGCTGGCCCAGTGCCTCCATCTTCTGCGTCTGTTGCAGCCGCTCGGTCATCCGCCGTGACGCATTGATCTGGCGCACAGCAGAGCTGATCAACAAACCCGCCAAAACCAGCGATAATAAGCCGGCTGCGGCGAGCGAGGCGATGAATTTTCTGGTGGGCGCATCGATGTAGTTTGAGCTGAGCGCCACATGCGCGCTCCAGCCGGTCTTGGTCGACCGTGTGAACGCGGTATAGTTTTCGAACCCTTCAAGCGTGATGCCCCGATAGGTGCCCGCCCGCTTGCCCGAGAATATCGCCTGCCGCAGATAAATGGAACCAAGTGTCCCAAAGCGACCATCGTTGTCCAGTGTCCGGGCAATAAATCGGCCGTTCGGACCGTTGAAGGCCGAAACCTCGAAAAGCTCTCCACTCGGGGGCAGCAGCTTCAAGAAAATCGTTGAGTCGGTGAGCAGCGTGAACACATAGGCGTCGCCCGCGCTATCCGTGACGCCCATCTCGAACATCAGGCACAGGCAGCCGCCCCCGCGTGCGTAACCGACGAAAAGCGGTTTGGAAGAGGTTGCCCCGTCGGCAGTCCGCGTGACACCGTCCGGCTTGATCCCGGCGGAAAGGAGGACCTGACCTTCCTTCCCAGAGCGGACCTCCAGCCCCCTGATATCGGCGTTGAACGCGGCAAGTTCTACAAACCGCGATGCAAGCCTCTGCCAATCTGCATTTCTGGTCGATTGGGCGGTGGCAAGCACCTGAAGGACGGTGCCGATCCGCCCTACCTCGCCGTCGGCTGCGACTATCAGCTGTTCGGCTACGGCGGATACTTGCGATTGGGTGGTTTCCCGTTGCGCCTGCGCGGTGAAACCTACCTGAAAGATAACAAACAGGATCAGCGGCACGAATGCCGCCGACACAATCAGCCATATCGACCGCCGCGACGATTGCCCTGTTCCGGTATTTTTGGTCATGCTCGTGACCAGCGATAGAAGATCGAAGTGCCTCTGGCGAGGCAATAAAGCAACGATCTCAATAAGCTATCGGCCAGCCGACCCTGCTCGGCAGGTCAGCCGCTCCGCGAGCGTTAGGATGCAGGCGCCTTTTGGTGCCTTATGCCTCGAAGTAGCGCTCCAGCCCATAGCCGAGCGTGCGACCGACATGGGAGGTTATCTCGACGAAGCGGCGCTTGTCCGTCTCACTCCAGTGCATGTCGCTGAGCTTCAGGAACTGGGTAAGGTCGCGGTCCTTGTTTGCCTGGGGGCGCTGGGAGAGGAGATAATTCTCGACATAGGCGATCTCCTCCGCCTCAAACTCGAGATAGGCGCCGATCTTGTTGGCGGCCGCAGCCGGGTCTGCCGCCATCTCGTGAAAGTTGATCTCCAGAAAATCCTGCCCCATGTCTTCCAGCCGCTGGCGGGACGCGAACCAGGCCTGATGGCAGTCGGTCCATTCGCGGGCATGATTTTCGAGCGACTGGTCCGGGAATTTCTTCACCTTCGACTGGATGTTGTCCACATGACGGCGCGAGCAATGGATGAACTTGGCGTCGCTGTGATAGGTCGCCAGATCGGGCGCTGCGAGGATAGGCGCGATTGTGGGCGTCTTGTCGACGATGTAAGTGGCCTTCCACTGATCGGAAAGATAGGCCTCATAGCCCCCGATCAGCGAACGGATCAGTTCATCCGCCTTGAGGCCAGAAAGCCCGTTGCCCGGCACGTTTGCGCCGATGCCCGACTGGCCGTTGCGGCGGACCGAGGCGATAATTTCGGACAGGATGGGGACGAGGTGCCCCTCGCCATAGCCCTTGTAGCGGGTGCCCGCTATGGCGTTGCGCAACGCCGAGGTGCCGGATCGGGTGGACCCGAGGATATAGAGGATCGTGGTCATGGGAGCATCCTTCCTATCCGGCGAGCGCGATCTGCGGCCGCGCCTGGGCCGGTGTCATGAGCGAATGCGCAAGGTCGACATGGCGCGACCAGGCGAGATCGAGCGAGATTTCATCCTCCACCTGAGCGGAGATCGAATCCCACAGGGCGGCGTTGCCGATGCATTGCGTCATCAGCTGGGAAAGGCCCGACACGCTGCCCGGTGCGAAGCTGAGGCCGTTGCGGCCGTGCTCGATCCGCTCGATCAGGCCGCCGGCGCGCGAGGCGAGGATCGGCCGACGCGCTTCCCATGCTTCGGATACCACCAGCCCGAATGTTTCAGGCCAGACCGAGGGCACGACCACCCAGTCGACGCTGTTCATGAGTTCGAACACGTTTTCACGGGAGTAGGCGCCCATCTCGGTTACGCGCAGGTTTTCGGGGGCGTTGTCGAGGGCTTTTTCTATGCGGAGAAGATAGTCCGGGCTGGCGTGGCTCTTGTTGCCGCCGAAGATCTTGACCTCGACCGGAGTGTCGGACCCTTCCGCCGCGACGCGCGCCGCCTGTAGGAGCACGTCTATCCCCTTAGCGTCGACAAACTGGCCGAAGTAACCGAAAACATTGAGTTTTTCGCTGTGAGTTGCCTGCCAGCCCGCCGGGCGGCTGGTGCGGTGGCCGTTGGGGATGACCGACATCTTGTCACGCGGGATGCCCCATTCGATGAACCGCTCCGCCAGATAGGCGGACGGCGACACGAAATGATCGACTTTGGAAAAGGCGCGCTGGAAAAACCGCTTGCGCAAGGTGAACTCCTCCGCCGAGCGGCCGGGGAAACACTTCACGCACTGGTCGGGCGCGGCCTGATGGCAGATCGCCCGCTCATGATAGCGGAACAGCTGCCCCTGCGAATAGCACATGGCCAGATATTCGTGCAGCGTGTAGATGATCTTCACATTGGGCAGCACCTTGCGGCACAGCTCGATGAATTCCAGCCCCACCCAGAGCGAATGATGGATGTGGATCACATCCGGCTGGTGATCTTCCAGAAAGCGCGCGAGCATCTTGTTGCGGCGCGGATCGTGGACGACATGATAGAAATCGTCGAACTTGAAGCCGCCGAGGATATACTCGTTCTCGGTTTCCGGCAGCGCGCTGATGACCGAGCCGACCTTGACATATTGCGGGAACATGC
Organism: Sphingobium sp. DEHP117; assembly: GCF_030867385.1. Taxonomy (GTDB): domain Bacteria; phylum Pseudomonadota; class Alphaproteobacteria; order Sphingomonadales; family Sphingomonadaceae; genus Sphingobium. The sequence continues at coordinate 180,017 of NZ_JAPFBJ010000001.1, forward strand.
GCCCGTCGATCCCGGCGAGCAGCACGGCATCGAAGTCTTCGCCCGCCGCCGCCATGTCGTGCAGATCCTTGGCGACATATTGCGCGCCGCCCTTCATCACGCGGGGGTGATAGAGCGCGACGGTGAGGTATTTCGGTTTGGCAGTGGGCAGTGTCATAGCAGCGACTGATCCATCAAAGTGTCGACGACGTGCGGGGTATCGGCATAGGTTTCCGAGAAGTGCGCGCGGTTGAGCCACATGAAACTGCGCACGTGCGGGGGCATGGATTTGCCGACGCCCTCCATGTGGATCCAGCGGGCGCTGGTGTCGATCGTCACCGGCACGCCTTGTTGCAGGGCATCCAGCCCGAAGGCGGCGTCTTCGTAATAGGCATAGATGTAATCGGTCGAAAGGCCGCCCATTTTGGCGAATTGTTTCTTGCGGATCTTCCACAGGGCGGCGCTGGGAATGCATATCTGCTGCGGCACGCCTGCCATCGCCCGCGCGAGCGACTGCCGGTCCGCATCGATATCGAGCGTCAGGCCCTTGCCGAAATGTTCGACGCGCAACGCGTGGTCAATGCCGGTGCTGGCATGGCTCACCAGATCCTGCACCACATACATGCCCGAGTGCATCAGCAGGCCGTCGCCATAATAGAGCATCGCGCCGTGCAACCCGTCACCCGGATCGCTCAGCAAAAAGCCGAGCGAGCCTTCGGCATTGTCGAGCGGGGGGAACACGTCCGGGTTCATGAAGATGAGCACATTGCCGCGCGCCACGCTCGCGCCGAAATTATTGCCTGCGGAAAAGCCCGAATTCCCGCTGCAGTTGTAGAGCGAGATGGCGATCGGGTGGATCTGGCAGAAGGCCAGCACCTCCTCGGCCAGCGTGGCGGCGTTGTCGACCTCGTTCAAAACGACGATCACCTCGATCGCCGCACGCTCTAGAAACTCGGCGAGTTCCGACAATTGCACCAACAGCATGTCCGCCTTGCGATAGATGGTGATGACGATGCTGCTGCGCACCTTGCGCTCTGTGTCGAGCGCGAGGATGCGGGAGAAGGTCATCCCGTCGATCACCCGCTGCCAGATCGGCAGGAACTGGCGGTGCAGCCGCTTGGCCGAGCCGAGAGTCTCGCCGATCGGCCGATCCGAGAGAATTGCGCAGGCGCCCATCGCCTGTTGCAGGAAGCGCTCGGGCGAAAGCCAGCGCGCCGCATTCTGCCGGTGAAGCGCCACGCCGTTGACGAAGACGGTGAGGGCGGAGTGGATCAGGAACGGCTCCGCCTCGTCCACCTTGAGCAGCGCGAGAAAACCGGAGGGCCGGTCATGATCGCCGAGCACGTTGTTGACGTCTACCCGGTCGTACCAGCACGGCGCGGCGTGGGGGAACCGGTATTTGACATAGCCGACCTGCACCGTGATCTCGAGCGTTTCGAAGATGCGGCGATCGGCCCAGCCGGTGATGAAGAAGTCGCCCTTGTCCGAGCAGAGCACGGACTCAATGTTCACATAATCATTGAGGTGGATGCCGCGTCGCTCAAGGATGCCGAATTCCTTGAAGTGGTTGAACACGGCGTCACGATCCCGGCCGCTGAAATACTCGGCGAGGTCGGAGTTGCTGGCGATATAGTCATCGAAGCTGAATTCCTTCAGCACGTCGGTCACCATGTTCATGGGGCGAGAGTCTCCAGTTCTGGCTGGGTTTCGGCGGCGGGCTGGTCTGCGGGCGCGGGGCTGAGGGCCATGGCGCGCTTGTGCCAATGGTCGGCCTTGGCGTCGTCGCGCGCGACATACTCGCCGTCGCGATAGAGGTTATGCAGCGCCCAGAGGGAAGGGCCGTGATCTCGTGCCGCAGCTTCCTCCAGCAACTCCAGGCCGGAGCGGGCGTCGGCAGGGGCGGGGTCAAGCCCGCGCAGGCGCAGGAAGGCGAGGTTGAACAGGCCGTCCGCAGAACCAAGTTCGGTGGCCTGGTGATACTGACGCGCGGCGGCGGCATAGTCCTCGCGCCCGGCGTGGATGATGCCGAGCTGGATGCAGGCGGCGTGGCTGCCGCGCGCGGCAGCGTCTTCAAGCAGCGTGATAATCTCCGGCGTGTCGTTGCCCGCGTCCAGCATCAGCATCGCGATGTGATAGGGCGCATCGATGCTGCCAGCTTGGGCGGCTTGCTTGAACAGGGCGATGGCGGTGGCGCGGTCAGCTGTCACGCCGCGCCCTCCGGCGGTGAGCGCGGCGAGCGCCTCAATCGCGGGCAGCAGATCCTGCTCTGCCGCCTGTCTGATCCAGCCCAACGCCTTCTCGTCATCCTGCGGCACGCCGAGCCCCGCGAGATAGAGCTTGCCGAGCAGAAACTGCCCGACGGGGTCACCCTGTTCCGCCGCCTCGCGGAACACACTGGCGCCGGAGATATAATCGCGCGGTTCCATTGCTTCGGTGAGCAGGAAGCCCAGCGAGAGCGTTGCGTTGCGGTTGCCGCGCACGCTGGCCCGGCGGAACCATGTCTCGGCGGCGCTCACGTCCCGCGCGGTGCCTCTGCCATCGCGATAGAGGCTGCCCAAGTAGAGCATCGCCTCCACCTGGCCGTCTTCGGCGGCGCGGGTGAGCAGGCGGAAGGCGTCGGCATCGCTGCCCTGTTGCGCGTGGCCGTCTATGATGAGCAGGGCGAGCGCCATGCAGGCGGCGGCATCGCCCGCCTCGCTCGCCGCGCGGAACCAGCGCTCGGACTGGTCGGGCCGCGCCTCGGCATCCTCGCCGCCTGCATAGAGCATGCCGAGGCAGCGCTGCGCGAACACATTGCCCTGCTCCGCCGCCGCAAGAAACAGTCGCTCCGCCTGCGCGCGGTCTGCCTCGACCCCGAGGCCATAAACATATTGATAGGCCAGATGCGCCTGACCCGTCGCCAAGCCTGCGTCCGCAGCCTTGCGGTTCCAGTGCGCGGCTTGATCATGGTCGGGCTGGACGGAGAGCAGGCCGAGCAGGCGGTGGGTGCCGCCAGTGTCCCCCTCGACAGCGCGCTGGCCGCGCCCGGCGAGATAGAAGTCACCAAGCTTCGCCCATGCCTCGGCATGGTCCAGGTCGGCGGCACGTTGATACCACTCCAGCGCCTGCGCGAAGTCCTGCAGCGCGCCGAGGCCATGCTCATAGACCTCACCCAGGCGGTACATCGCGTCTACATTGCCGGCGTCTGCGAGGCGGCGGGTTAGGGTGATCGCGGTTGCGAAGTCCTGCCGCCCGAAGGCCGCGTCGAGATCCGCCGGTGTCGGCAGCGGCTCCGGCTTGGTACGCTTGAGGAAGAGGTCTTTGAGGTTCACCATCATTGCGGCTCCCGCATGGCTTCGACCGAGGCGCGCTGTGCGCCGCTCAGCAGATAGGAAAGGATCGTGCGCTTGCCGACGAGTATGTCTCCGTTCAGCGTCATGCCCGGGATGAGACGGAAGTCGCTCGGCACGTTGGTGAGCCTGGCGTTTTCGATTCGCACCCGCACCTTGAAGAAGGGCGCTGTCTGGCGGCCGTCGCGGTCTTGCGTGAAGCTGCCCTCGCTGATCGAGGAGACGACGCCCTGAGCCGTGCCATGGCGGAGGAAATCATAGGCGTCGAGCTTGACCGTGACTTTCTGGCCGCGCTCGATAAAGCCGATATCCTTGGCGTTGACCGCGATCTCCGCTTCCAGCTTGCCGCGGATCGGCGTGATCGTGAACAGGGGCTTCTGGCTCTGGCCCGGGTCGATGATTGAGCCGATCGACGCCTCGCCGATATCGAGCACGACGCCGTCCTCGGGCGCTACGAGGTTTACGAAATCGCTGAACTTGCGCGCCTTGGTGGCTTCGCCCTTGTCGTCATTGAGCTGACGCCGCGCGGTGGCGAGCTGAAGCCCCGCGTCGTTGCGCCATTTGCTGACATAGGCTTCGCGCTGGGCGCGCAGGGCGGCGATCTCGCTGCGGATCTGGGCTGCCTCGTGCTGGCTTTCCTTCATCTGCCGCTCGACCGCCGTGCGGTCCGACGTCGCGATCATGGTGTTTAGCTTGGAGCCGAAGCCTTTCGCCTCGAGCTCGGAGCGCATGTCCCTGATCCGCGTGGCGATGGCGAGCTGCTGGCTGTAGTTGCCGGCATTGGTGCTGGCGCGCCCTTCCGAGGTCTTGAGCGCCATGATGCGCGCGTCGAAATCGGTGAGTGACTGGCGCAGCTCTGCCTGCCGCTGGTTGTAGATGCTCATCTGCAGGTCCGAGTCCGCGTCCCGCCGGGAGGGGCTATAGGCGCGCCCGTCGACCTCCGCCTGCAGCCGCTCGACCATCGCCCGGTTGGCGACGCCGCGCATCTCATATTGCTCCAGATTGGCCTTGGCGAAAGTGGGATCGAGGGTGGCGAGGATCTGGCCCTTGCGCACGACATCGCCCTCGCGGACCTTGATTTCCTTGACGATCGAGCGGTCGAGCGGCTGGACGAACAGCGAGCCTTCCAGCGGCACGATCTTGCCCGAGCTTTCAACGACGCGATCGAGCGGCACTACCGCCATCAGAAGGATGGACAGCAGCAGCATGCCCGACAGCACATACATGAAGCTGAACGAGCGGTTGGGCAGGGTGCGCGCCAGCACGGCCTGCGTTTCCGACTGGAAAACCGCGACCGCATTGGCTCCGCCGCCCGTATTACTGATGATGAGGGATCGCGATGCGGTCAAAATTCGTCACCTCAATTGAGCGGTTTTGCGTGTGCCACATGTGCTGATAGATCTCGTTGCCCTGCAGCAGCTCGTGGTGGGAGCCGATGGCGTCCAGGCGCCCCTTCTCGAGCACCAGGATCTTGTCTGCATCGACAAGCATGGCGAGCCGGTGTGACACGCAGATGATCGTGCGCCCTTGCGCGATGCGCATCAGGTTGGCGTTGATGATGGCCTCGGATTCCGCGTCGAGCGCCGAGGTTGCCTCGTCCAGGATCAGGATCGGCGGATCGAGGATCAGCGCGCGGGCGATGGCGAGCCGCTGGCGCTGGCCGCCCGAGAGGTTCGCCGCGCCTTCGGTAAGCAGGGTGTCATAGCCCTGCGGCAGGCGCTCGATGAACTCCTCCGCCCCGGCGAGCTGGGCGACGCGCACGATCTCCGAGAAGGTGGCATGCGGCTTGGCGATGCCGATATTCTCGCGGATCGTGCCGCTGAACAGGAAATTCTCCTGCCCCACCACGCCGATGCAGGTGCGCAGGTGCTGAAGGTCGATCTCGCGCAGGTCCATGCCGTCGATCTTGATGATGCCCTCATACTGGTTGTTGAGGCCCTGAAGCAGGCGGGTGATCGTCGTCTTGCCCGAGCCTGAGCGCCCCATCACGCCGAGGAAGGTGCCGGAGCGCGCCTCGAAGCTCACGCCGTCCAGTGCCTGCGGCGCGCCGGGGGCATAGCGGAAGCTGACGTCCGAGAAGGAGATGTTGCCGGAGATCGGCTGGCGCAGGCCGGTGCCGATACGGGTCAGCTCCGGCTGGGCGTTGACCACCGAGCCGACCTCGGCGACCGCTTCCTTGATCTCGCCATAATCCTGCATCAGCTGCGCGAGCTGGATGATCGGCTGGGTGGCGCGGTTGCCGAGCATGATGAACGCCATCAGCGAGCCTGCCTGAAAACTCGCCGGATCGACCAGCGTGAGATAGGCGCCGAGCAGGAAGGTGCCGGAGAAGATCAGCCGCTCGAACGGCAGGGAGAGCGTCTGCGGGATGTTGGCAGTGCGCCCCAGCTCATAGCGCGCATCGACGGACTGGGCGACGCGCGCGTCCCACTCGCCGCGCCTGCGCCCCTCCAGCGCGAGCGACTTGATGGTCTTGATGCCGTAGATGCTCTCGACCAGATGGGTGTTCTTGCGCTGCTCGGCCGCGACGACCGCCTTGAAACGTCGGCCGATGACCTCTGCATAATGATAGACGATGAAGGCGAGCACGCAGGCGAGGCTGAGCACCGTCAGCGTGAGCGCCCAGTTGAGCACGAACAGGATCGGCACCACGATCGCCACCACCACGAGATCAAGCGCGGTCTGCAGCAGCTTGCCGGTGAGGAAGCTGCGGATCTGGTAGATCTTGGCTAACTTGGACTGGATGAGGCCGGTGGGGTTGCGCTCGAAAAAGTCGAGCGGGAGGTTGAGCATCCGGTCCAGCAGATAGAGGCTCAGGCGCCCGTCGATGCGCGTCGCCATCACCTCCATATAGAGGCGCCGGGAGTATCCCGCGATCATCTCGAACACGATGAGGAGCACCACCGCGCCGCACATCACGGTCAAGGTCGAGTAGCTGTGGTTGACCATCACCCGGTCGAGCACGATCATCGAGAGGATCGGCGGGAACAGCGAGAAGACGGTGGTGATGATGGACGCAAGGCCGATATCGCGCAGCAGCGTCCGTTCGAGCAGCAGTTGCGAGACGATCCACCGCATGCTGAATGGCTGCACGCTGTCTGTGAGCTTATAATGACGTTTGGCGAGGATTACCTCGCCGGTGCAGAGCCGCTCGAACCGCTGTTGATCGAGCGCGATGTCGACGGAGTCCGGCCCGGCCTCGGCATCGCGCGCCAACAGGATCGGCCCCTGCGGCGTATCTTCGACCAGGCCTTCGAGGATCAGGAAGCTGCCGTCACGCAGGCCCAGCATCGCCGGGAACGCGCCCTGCAACTGGGTGATGGATGCCCACTCGATCTGGAGCGGGCGCAGCTCTATTCCCAGCTCGCGCGCCATGCCGACGACAGTGTCGAGCGGCACGTCCGCGTCAACGAGCGCATAGGATCGCCGCAATTCGTCCTCGGTCGTCTCGATTCCCGTGCGGGCCGCGACATGGACAAACGCGCTGAGGAAATAACCGCAGTTCAGCTTCATCAAACCTATCTCTTGTTCGCCGGACCGGGACTTCGAGCGTGCGATTCCGTGCAAGACGTGTTCGCTGTGGTTCTAGAGAAGTGGAATTAGGAAAGTCTTGGGGTTTGAGGTTAATTCCCCTTAGCCAATCTCGTTCATCATCGGAACGCAATGGCGCGAAACCTCGAGTTTTCCCAGGGCAGCCTTGCGACGCACACCCTCGCGAGGGGTAAGGCCGAGGGACTGCTTGACAGGTTTTTGCGGGAGGATTTTCGTCTTGGGTTGAGCATCGTCCAGAACGGGCCGGCGACCCATGACGAGATCGGCGATCAGGTTTTGCCAGCGGGGCAGGGCGCAGGTCTTGAGATCATAATTTTCGACCACCGTGCGGCGCGCATTCTCGCGGATCGTGCGCATCCGTTGCCGGTCCGAAAGCGCCGCGTCGACCGTTTCCGCGAGATGGCCGGCCGAGAAGAAATCGACCAGCAGGCCGTTTTCGCCGTCGCGGATCACCTCCTGCACCGGCGCGGTGGCGGACCCGATCATCACGCAGCCTGCGGCCATCGCCTCCAGGAACGACCAGGACAGTACGAACGGATAGGTGAGATAGATGTGCGCCGAGGAAATCTGGAGGACGCTCAAGTAAGTATCATAGGGTAGCTGGCCGAGGAAATGGACCCGGCTGAGGTCGATGCGGCCCCGAAGTTCGGTCAGCATCCTCTGGCGATAGGTCTGGCCGGAGGGCAGCGCCGCGCCGTAGCTCACCTCGTCCCCGCCTATCACAAGGATATGCGCGTTGGGCCTCAAGCGCTGAATTTCCGGGATTGCACGCATGAAGCTGTGGAAGCCGCGATAGGGCTCCAGATTGCGGGCGACGTAGGTGATGACTTCGTCTTGCGCGGAGAGGCGCAACTTGGCCCGGTCGATCTGGAGCCAGGCGTCAGGATTGGGCTTGATCGCGTCGGTATCGATCCCCTCATGCAGCACGCTGATGCGCCCGCGCATTTCCGGGGGATAGAGGCTGCGCTGCCATTGCGTGGGCGCATTGCCCCAGTCGGTCGATTCGAAGCTGAGCAGGTTGACGGCATTGCGCATACGGAGCCGCCCGGCGTCGTCCTGCCCGCCGGGAAATTCGGGGTCGAAGTCCGCATCGACACCCGCATGATGATAGAAGAACTCGAAATAGCTCAAGAGCGGCGTGTCGGGATAGACATCCTTGACGAAGAGGGTTTCGCCCCAGCCGCTATGGCCGATAATGATGTCTGGCGTGACGCCCTGTGCCCTCAACATGCCGAGCGATTTCGCCACCGCCTCGCCGTGGCGCACCGCGACCTCGAAGTCGACGGTGTAGCGGTGGCACTGGATCGGCGCATTAAGATCAGGGTAATAAACGAGCTTGATGACGCCCTGCATCCAGTTGGGATTGGGCTGGGAAATGAAATAGACGGTGTTGTCCGGGTCATCCGCCAGATGCCGGATGAGGTGCTTGTACTGCCCCGGAAAATTCTGGTGGATGAAGAGATAGATCATAGCGCCATCGCGTCGAGCAGGCTGCCCATGTGACTGGGATCGGCGTGGGCGGTCTTGCGGCCGACGCAGGCAAGCTCCAGCCCCGGCCTCCGCCGGATCGCGATATCGGCAAAGCCTGCGTCCTGCATGGCTGCGATGATGCTGCTCGGCGTGAAGGCGGTCTTGTGCGCCATGTGCAGGTTGCCCTGCTCGATGGATTCACTGTGGCCGAACAAAATGTCATGCGCGGTGATCGGCCCCGCGGGGGATTCGTAGAGGACTTCGTGCAGCCTGTCCTCCGCCACATAGCGCGCGATGATCTGGATATCGGGAACGAGGATGACGGCAAAGCCATCGGGCTTCAGCACGCGCAGGAACTCGGCCAGCGCCGTGCGCACCTGGTGCTGGAACAGATGCTCGACGCAGTGCGAGGTCCACAGCGCATCGGCAAAATCGTCGTTGAAGGGAGATAGGTCGGTTATGTCCGCCACGACATCGGGCTGGGCGGCGGGATCGATATCGACGCGCATGTGCCGCCAGCTGCCGAACATCGGGGGCAGTCGCTCCGGCCCGGACCGGCCGCAGCCGGCGTTGAGGATTATGGGTTGCACGGGGTTGTCCTTGAACTTCTGGAGTGGGGCGGATCAGGCGGCGTTTTCGCGGAAAGGGCTGAAGCGCGGCCCTGAGGGTGCGGCATTGCCAAGCGTGCGCAGATCGCCCCGGATCGTGTCGATGCTCATGGAAATCCGGGCGGGCGAGGCGGCATGATCGACGACGTTGAGCCACAGGCCCACGAGCCGGTCATTGGCGAGCGGGCTGACGCACAGCGCGCCATCGCTCATCGGCCCGACGATGCGCCCGGAGGCGAACCGCCCGGAATAGGCGCAGCTGAAACGGGCGTCGGCATCTGGCTTTTGGCGGATAGCAAACCCCAGCAACGGCGTTGCCCGTCCGCGCGAGCCGCAGGGGCGGCCCTGATCGGTCCACGGCGTTTCCGCGCCGGTGGCCGAAAGCGTCTTGTACTCGATGGCGGAGGGCGAGATGCCGGTCATCGGCGTGACCGTCAGGCATTCGATCGCGCGCGTCGCATCGGGCGTGCCGACCCATGTCTGATCCATACCGATGACATCGCCGACATATTCGACATGCGCGACGATCTGCGCGCGCAGAAGCATGGCGTCTGCCGGGGCGACTGGCGGCTTGCCCGGCGTGATTGCTTGCGGAGCAGGCGCTGCCTCCTGCGCGAAGGCGGTTGCGCCATGCTCGCCATCGAGCTTGCGCACGTCGATATGCAGCGGGGCGAGGCCCGGCGCGGTGAGCGACATCACCACCACCTTCGCCATCTCGTCATTGACCTTGAGGATCATGCTGTCCTTCGCGCTGCGCAGCCAGTGATGCTCCGATCCCTGCGCCGAGACATGTTCCACGGCGGTGCTGCTCTGCCCCGGCGCGACGAGGATCTGCAATGCGGGCAGCATTGGCGACTGTGCCGCCGTCTGGCCGCCACCGGGCATCACCGAAAAATGATAGATGCCGCGGGCGAGCGTCAGGAATTCGGCGGTGGAACTGAGGGCGGTGCCGGGATCGCGCATGATCGAACCTTCTGGAGCGTGGAGGGGGACGGGGTGGGTGGTGGTGGTCCGTGGTGGTGTGGGGAGGGTATCTGACGTGGCGGGTTGCTGTTGCAGCGCCACCAGCGCTTCGGTGATCTGCGCCGGGGCGGAGCCGAGGGGCAGCAGCTGGTGGGGGTGCGCGCTGTGGCCCAGCCGCTCGGCAATCGCGCCGGTGTCGAAGGCGAGGATGGGCAGGCCGGTCGCCATCGCGTGGCTCAGAGAGTAGCTCCATGTCTCGGGCGTGACCGACGGCAGGAAAATGGCGGCAGGCGCTTCGCGGCGGAGCAGCTCGGGCAGCTCGGCGTCGTCATAACGGCCGGTGATGAAGACCTTTCCGGTGGCGAGCAGTGCGTCTTCCTCGTCGGCAAAGCCGATCAGCACGAACTCCAGCGGCAGGTTATGCAGCGCGGCATGGCGGGCGCAGGCGAGCAGCACCGCACGCCCCTTTTGCTCGCCGACCGCGCCGAGGATGGCGATGCGGTTGGGCACGGGATCGGCGATCGGGCAGGGGGTGGCAGGCTGATCCTCCCACAGCGCGAGCTGGATGCGCGTTTCCGGGAACATGCGCGCATACCGCCGCGCGACATCCTCGCACGGGGCGAAGACATTGCGTGCATGGCTTAGCCATTGGGTACTGCGCGCCCGCAGGGTTTCAGGGTCGAGGCTGTCGTGCAGCTCCGAACCGTTTTGCGCGATGCAGCTTTGGCACGCGGCCGCGCCCGGCTCGCCGCAATAGCTGCCGTTGGCGCCGAGCAGGCTGAGGCGAGGGCAATACCAGCTGTAATCGTGGAGAAAGATGTCTGCCGGGGCATCGAGCGCGAGGCAGGCATCGACAAAGGCCGCATCCAGACCCAGGAAGTGGTGCAGCTCGACATGGCCCACGGGGAGGGTGGCGAGCAGCGCGCCAAAGGCCTCGGCCTCGTCCGCGCGATAGGCGAGATCCTGCAGGTCCGGGCTGTCGGGCTCGGTCAGCTTTGCTGCGCCGCTCTGGGCATCGGGCCGCAGCAGGAGGGGGCGATAGCCCTGGCGTTTGAGCGCCGCCATTCGCGCCTCGACATGGCGCTGTACTCCGCCGGCCAGCGCCAGCGACACCAGCAGCGCGATGGGGCGCGCGTCTTCCCGCAGCAGGGCGATGTCGATCGCCCGCCGCAGCGGTGCGAGCGGCTGTGCCTTGTGACAGGTCTCGACCAGCGCCTGATAGGTCGGGTGACGCTGGCCGAGAACCGCTTCATTCCGCGCCATCCAGCCATTGCGGGTGGTGCCGAACGAAGTTCCATTGCGGTGGAGCACATAGACATCGCCCGCGATCACATGCTTCCAGCCATGTGCCGCAGCGCGCATGCAGAGGTCATTCTCCTCGCCATAGCCGCGGCCGAACAGGTCTTCGTCGAACGCGCCGACCTGATCGAGGCAGGCACGGCGCACGAACATGCAGAAGCCGACGCCGGTGGGTACCTCGACATGACGCCCTGCATTGGCCGACGCTGCGACCGCATCGCGCAGGCGAGCGGTCTCCGGCGCGCAGGCGCTTTCCTCGCCGCCGGGATAGCTGGCGATGGAGCCTGCGTTGGAGAGTGGCGTGACGGTGGCGATGGTGCGGTCCGCCGCCGCGTGGGCGCACAGCCGCTCGAGCCAGCCGGGAAACACCATGGTGTCGGCATTGAGCAGCACGATGTCATGATCGGGCTGGGCGGCCATCCCGATATTGGCCGCACCGGGAAAGCCGAGATTGGTGGCATTCTCGATGACGGTGAGGCGGGGGTCAGCCTTCAGTCGCTCGACCAGCGCCGTGATGGCCGCCTCGGGGCTGGCGTCATTGACGATGACGACCGGCGTGCCCGGCGGAACCGTGTCCAACACGCTGGCGATACACGCGCGGGTTTCCTCGGCACCACGATAGACCGGGATGACGACGGCGACGCCAGCGGATGTGGCGCGGTTGGGCACGGCAGACTTCGGCGCGCGATAGGGCTTGGCCGTGCCGAGGCTGATGGGCGAGCCGGGCAGCGGCGTGCGCGTGCCGTCGGGCAGCTGGACGGAGAGGCCGATCTGGCGACCTGTGAGTTTTGCCAGCAGATTGGCAGGCAGCGCAAAGCGCCAGGTGCCGGGCGCTGCATCGTCCGCCTCCAGCTCTACCGGGCGCTGTTTGCCCCTGTCCTCGACGAAAAGTTGTGGGGGGACGGAGGGCGGCAGCCAGCCAAGGCGCACCGTGCCGTTGATACGGGAGCTTTGTACGGTGACTGAGCCAGTGAGACCGAAGTGGGGCGGGAAGGCGACGCGACGCCCGATCACCGTCTCGTCACCCAGTTCGAGGCCTTCTGCGGGTCGAACGGCAGCGAGGGCATCCACAGGCTCAGCCGTCAGCGCGAAATCAGGGGTTACGCCGACCCAGCTCCAGCCCGGCTGCTCCGCCACCAGAGCCGAGGCCGCTCGCGCGAGCGCGCTTTCCGGCTCGACCGCGAACAGGGCGAGATAGTGCTCCAGCGCTGCGCGTGCATCCGTGAACTTTCCGGCAAGCCGCAGCGCATCGACATGGGCGGCAGCAAGGTCCGCCGTGGCCGTGGGCTGGTCGAGCGCCGCGAACACCTCAAGCGCGCGGTCCGCATTGCCGTCGGCCAGCAGCAGCGCCATCAGCAGCTGGCATACAATGGGCGAGCGGGGCGAGAGACGCCATGCCCGGTCCGCCATGCGCAGCGCGTCTGCGAGCCTGCCGTCGGCAATGGCCTCGTTTGCTGCCGCCATTGCTGAAGACAGCGAGGACGGCGCCTTGTGGGGCGCCGTCGGCTTCGGTCTGGAGTGTTCAGGGTCTAAAACGGGCATTCAGTCCTCATAAAAAAGCCCGGCGGCGGCGCCGGGCTTTTCACAGGCGATCAGACGATCAGGAGAAATCCGAGGCGGTGAGGCTCGTGAAGTTCTTGAGCGTGATCTGCGTGCCATCGGACAGCTTGAGGACCGTGGAACCGGCCTTGATCGTCGCCGAGCTGATGTCGGCCAGCGTATATCCGCCGCCGGACAGGTCGATCTTGTCGAGGCCGTGCTGGAAGTCGGTGATGACATGGGTGGCGCTCGACGGGCCGCCGGAGTTGACGAAGCGGAACTTGTCAGCGCCGGAGCCGCCGGTGAGCGTATCCTTGAAGCTGCCGCCGATGAGCAGATCCCTGCCCTCGCCGCCGTCCGCCTTCATCGCGCCGGAGCCGCCGATGATGGTATCGAAGCCGCCGCCGCCCAGGATCGTCGCCGAGCCGCTGCCCGCCATGATCGAGTCGTTACCCGAGCCGCCGCCCTCGAAGTTGAGCTTGCCGCTGCCGCCGTACACCGTGGTGCCGCGCACGTTGGTGATGTCGACGTTGCCCGCGCCCAGATAGACGGTGTCGTTGCCATTGAGATCGAGGCTGTGGTGGCCGGCACCCAGCTGGTGGATCGTCATGTCACCCTTGAGGTCGTAGCTGCCGCCGACCGTCGAGTTGAGCGTGAGGTCGAGCGTGGCCGGGCCATGCTTGTCGATCTCGACCGAGCGGCCAGTGACGGTGATGTCATCATGGCCGGAGCCGGTGACGGTGAACTTGCCGCCGCCGGTGACGATGGTGTTGTTGCCGCCGTTGATGTCGAAGCTCGCGCTCTTGTCGACGACGATATTGTTGGTGCCGCCGTTGAGCTCGATCTCGTCTCCGACGCGTGAGCCGGTGATGGTGGCGTTGCCGCCCCACATGCGAACGGTGTCGTTGCCCGAGGCCAGCGAGATATACGCATCGCCGCCAGCCTGGCCCGCGCTGTTGAGCTGGATGATGTCGCCGCCACCGCCGCCGGTGATCGTGACATTGGCGGCGCCTGCCGCGTTGATGGTGTCGGCACCGCGTCCGCCTGCGATCAATTGGACGCTCGCGTTGCCGGTGATCTTGGTGCCTTCGTTGCCCGTCACCACGATCGCATCGAGATCAGGTGTCGCAGTCACATTATGCGTATAGCGGCTGTCGACGTTGTACACGTCGAGCACGGTGGGCGAGGACGGGAACAGAGGAATGCTCTGTACCTTGGACGAGGCGAACTGGCTGGAAAGCGCCGCCAGCGCGTTCTTTGCGGTGACAAGGTCCGCGCCCGATAGGCTTAGCGAGACATTGTTGCCGCCGGTAACTGTTGCTGTTGCCATATACATTCCCCATGAAAAGGGCGTTCGTGCGATCGGGAACGCTCGATGACGTGAATATTGGCAGTCGAATTAAAAAAGTCTTAAAATCGAAATACAAAGGCTACTGATAGAATGTATAGTTTGGCGAGTGTTAATCAATATTGAACCCACTGAACCAATAGTTTATATGGTTTATTCAGAATTAACTGTGAATATTCAAATTCTGTTATCGGGTATTTTGTTGAATTAAACTATAGTTTACCATCTTTATATGGTGCAGGAACTTCCCAGATGTCGTGGCCGGCGTGTGTCGAGAACTGCCGCTCTCAGTCGGCGATCAACGCCCGCAGCGTGTCTATGCGGTCTGCCTCGTGCGCGGGCTTGTCCGTCCGGATGCGGTTGATGCGGGGGAAGCGCATGGCAAGGCCGGACTTGTGGCGCTTGCTCTCGTGCACCGAATCGAACGCTACCTCGAAGACGAGGCTCTTGTCGGTCTCTACTACAGGGCCGAAGCGCGCGGTGGTGTGCGCCCGGATATATTTGTCGAGCCATTTCAGCTCCTCGTCGGTGAAGCCGAAATAGGCTTTGCCCACGGGCAGCAGCTCCGCGCCCTGATCGGGGTCGCCGTTCCAGCAGCCGAAGGTATAGTCCGAAAAGAAGGACGAGCGTTTGCCGCTGCCTCGCTGCGCATACATCAGCACGCAATCCACGAGCAACGGATCGCGCTTCCATTTATACCACAGCCCGGTGCGGCGCCCGGCGACATAGGGGCTGTCGCGCCGTTTCAGCATCACGCCCTCAATGGCGTTATCCCGCGCTTCCGCCCGGATTACGGTGAGCTCGTCGATATGCGTGGCGGCGATGACGGGCGAGACATCGAAGTGGCGCGGGTCGAGCGCGCGGGCAAACTGCTCCAGCCGCTCACGCCGCTGGTCCCAGCTCAGTGGGCGAAGATCCTCGTCGCGCTCGATCAATATGTCGTAGAGTCGCACAAAGGCCGGATAGTCAGCCAGCATCGCCTTTGAGACCGTCTTGCGCCCCAGCCGCTGTTGCAGCGCGTTGAAGCTCGCCGCGCCGCCCTCTTCGCCGCCCTGATGGGTGCCGCGCACCAGCAGTTCGCCATCCAGGACGGCCGGGATCGACAGTGAGGCGGCGACTTCCGGGAATGTGCCTGAGATATCGTCTCCCGAGCGCGAATAGACGCGCGTCTGGCCCGCCACATGGACGAGCTGCACGCGGATGCCATCCCATTTCCACTCGGCGGCATAATCGGTGAGATCGATGTCAAGATTTTCGAGCGGGTGGGCCAGCATGAAGGGCCGGAACAGCGGCACATCCTCATGGCTGGGTGGGGGCGCGCGGCCTTCCGCCCAATCGAACAGCGGGCCGTAGGGCGCACGCTGGCCGTGCCAATATTCCTCTACATCATCTACGGACTTGTCGAACGCCTGCGCGAAGGCGACCTTGGCGAGACGCGATGAAATGCCGATCCTCATCGCCCCGGTGGCGAGCTTGATGAGGGCGTAACGGCCATTGGTGTCGAGCTGGTCGAATAAGCCTGCCAGTTCGCGCTTCGCGGTCGCGCGGGTCATGGCATCGAGCCGGGCGACAGCTTCCGCCACCGTGGGCGGATTCTTCGGCGTGCCGTAATCGGGCCAGAGCAGGCTCGCGGTTTCCGCCGTATCGCCGACGAAGTCGCGGCTGAGCGCATAGAGCACCGGATCGACCCGCTCCATCAATAGGTTACGGATGGTGGAGGATTTGACCGCAGGGAAATCCAGCCCGTCGGTGAGCGCCGCGAGCGCCCAGCCACGATCCGGGTCCGGCGTGGTGCGCAGATAATCGGCGATCAGCGCGATCTTGCTGTTGCGCGAGCGGGTGTAGATCAGGCGGTCGATGAGCGACGCAAACTGCTCCATCCAGGGTCAGAACCCGCTAGGCACAGGAGCCGTGGTGGCTCGCTGCGGGATGATATACGATGAGGACCGCGAAAAGCGGGGCATGTTCCCCGGTTGAGCGGTTCGACGAAGTAGATCGCCCGCAGCGAGCCATCCGAAGGACTTGGCTGAAAAGGCCCAGAACTTTGTCACTCTCTCGTTAAATAGCACCACTATTCTCCTCGTTCATTTCGCGTTCCGGGCCTTTTCAGCTCAAGCCACGGCCCTGTACCTAGCAGGCTCTGACCCTAATCTTCCTCGTCGCGCCCGCCGATGTCGAGCGGGCGCGCCTTGCGCTGGCCCAGCTCGCACCAGCGCATCAGCGCATCGTCGCGTCCGTGGGTGATCCACAGCTCGCGCGGGTTGACCTCCTCGATGGTGCGGGTCAGCTCGTCCCAGTCGGCATGGTCGGAGATGACGAGCGGCAGCTCGACCGTCCGTTGGCGGGCGCGCTGGCGGATGCCCATCCAGCCCGAGGCCATGGCGGTGAGCGGGTCGGGCAGATTGCGCGACCAGCGATCATTGAGCGCCGACGGCGGTGCAATGATGATGTGCTTGGCCATCAGCTTGCGGTCGGTGCCCGCGACCGGGCGGATATCGCCCAAGTCCAGCCCCATTTCCTTATAAAGCGCGCAGAGCTTTGCCATCGCGCCATGATAATAGATTGGGGCGAGGTGGCCTGCGGCGCGCAGCTCCATGATCACGCGCTGAGCCTTGCCGAGCGAATATGCGCCGACCAGCACCGAGCCGACGTCTTCATCGTCCAGCGCGTCCAAGAGTTTGCGGATTTCGTGCTCGACCGGCGGATGGCGGAAGACGGGGAGGGCGAAGGTCGCCTCGGTGACGAAGATGTCACAGGGTACGACCTCGAACGGGGCGCAGGTGGGGTCGGCACGGCGTTTGTAGTCGCCGGAAAAAACGACGCGCTGACCCTGATAATCGACCACGATCTGCGCCGAGCCGAGGATATGCCCGGCGGGCACGAAGCGCACCTCAACCTCTCCGATCCGCACCGTCTCGCCATAGGCCACCGGCTGCTCCTCCCAGCCGATGCCGTATCGCGCCTCCATGATCCGCAGCGTCTCGCGTGTCGCCATCACGGCGCCGTGCCCGGAGCGGGCATGGTCGGCATGGCCGTGGGTGATGAGCGCGCGCGGGGCGGAGAAATTGGGGTCGATCCAGAAGTCGCCCGGCGTGATATAGATGCCCCGACGCGAAGCCTGGATCCAGCTGTTGTTAGCCATCGTTATGCCTATATGGTCGAGATGAGCGATAGTTCCCTTTTGCCTGCCGCGATAGAGGCGTGGTTCGCGGGCAAGGGCTGGGCGCCGCGCGCGCATCAGCTGGCGATGCTGGAGGCTGACGGAGCGGGCAGGGATGCGCTGCTTGCCTCCGCAACCGGATCGGGCAAGACGCTCGCCGGATTTCTCCCCTCCCTTGCCGATCTGGCGGATGGCGGGTTTGACGGGCTGCATACGCTCTATGTGTCGCCCTTGAAGGCGCTCACCAACGATATCGAGCGCAATCTCGTCGGGCCGATCGGAGAGATGGGGCTGCCGATCAGCATCGAGACGCGTACGGGCGACACGAGCTTTGCGGTGAAGGCGCGGCAAAGGAAGAAGCCGCCGCAGATCTTGCTTACCACACCGGAGTCGCTGTCGCTGTTGCTCAGCCATCCGGACAGCTTTCATCTTTTCCCGTCGCTGAAGCGCGTCGTGATCGACGAGGTGCACGCCTTTGCGCACAACAAGCGGGGGGACTTGCTGGCGCTGTGCCTCGCGCGGCTGGCAAGGCTGGCGCCTGCGCACCGGCGCGCGGCCCTGTCCGCCACCATTGCGGATGCTACGCCTTATCAGGAGTGGCTTTCGCGTCGGAGTACGGCGGGCGATGTCGCGCTTGTCACCGGCGCGGAGATGGCGCCGCCGGAGATCCACATCCTCTCGCCGGAGGGGCGCATTCCCTGGTCCGGCCACAGCGCCCGCTATGCCGCAGCCGAGGTGATGGAAGCGATCCGCCAGCATCGCCTGACGCTCGTCTTTTGCAACACGCGCGCGCTGGCCGAGCTGACGTTGCAGGAACTGTGGGCGATCAACACGGAGAATCTGCCCATCGGCATCTTTCACGGATCGTTGTCGCTTGAGGTGCGGCAGCGGGCGGAGGCGGGGATCGCGGAAGGGCGGCTGCGCGCGCTGGTGTGCACGTCCGCGCTTGATCTGGGCGTCGACTGGGGCGATGTCGACCTTGTCATCCAGATGGGCGCGCCCAAGGGGACCGCGCGGCTGCTGCAGCGTATCGGCCGGTCCAACCACCGCGCCGATACGCCGAGCAAAGCCTTTCTCATCCCCGGCAATCGCTTTGAATATCTGGAGGCGCGGGCGGCGCTCGACGCGATCGAGGAGGGCGTGCTCGATGCCGAGTTCTGGCGGCCCGGCGCACTCGACGTGCTGGCCCAGCATATCATGGCGATGGCCTGCGCCGCGCCGTTCGACGCCGACGACCTTTTTGCCGAGGTTGCGAGCGCGCGGCCGTACCGCGAGCTTGACCACGCGCAGTTCCACAAGGTACTGAACTTCGTTGCCAACGGCGGCTATGCGCTGTCGCACTATGACCGCTTTCAGCGCCTGCGCAAAGACGCGGACGGACTGTGGCGCGTCAGCCTGCCGCGCTTCGTGGCGCAATATCGGATGAATGCGGGGATCATCGTCGAGGCGCCGATGCTCAAGGTCCGCTTTCGCAATGGGCGGACATTGGGCCAGCTGGAGGAAGGCTTTGGCTCGTCGCTTCGGCCCGGGGATACCTTTCGCTTTTCCGGGCTGGACCTCGAAGTGGAGTCGATCCGTGATACGGACCTGATCGTGCGCGCCAGTCGCAAGTCTGCGCTGATCCCGAGCTATACCGGCGCGCGCATGGCGCTGACCACCAGCCTGTCGGACCGGGTGCGGGCGTTGCTGAGGGACCGCGCGGAGCACGCGCGTTTGCCCAAGGATGTGAAAGAGTGGCTGGCGGCGCAGGCAAGGTTTTCGGTGATACCGGCGCCGGATCAACTGCTGGTCGAGACGTTTCCGCATCATGGGCTGCACCATATCGTCATCCACGGCTTCGAGGGGTGGAACGCGCATCAGTCGCTCGGCATGCTCATCACCCAGCGCATGGAAAAGGCGAAGATGAAGCCGCTGGGGTTCGTGGCGAACGACTATAGCCTTGCCGCTTATGGCCTCATGCCGATCTCCGACCCCGGCTTTCTGCTCGACCCCGAGGTGATTGACGATGAGCTGACGCAATGGGTGGAGCAATCCTATCTGCTGAAGCGCGCGTTTCGCGAGGTTGCGGTGATCAGCGGTTTGGTCGAGCGGCAGCATCCCGGTCGTCGCAAGAACGGCAAGCAGGTCACGTTCTCGACCGACCTGATCTATGACGTGCTGCAAAAGCATGAGCCGGATCACATATTGCTGCGCGCGGCGTGGGACGACGCCTCTACCCGGCTGGTGGAGGTCGCGCGGTTGAAGCGGCTGCTGGAACGCGCGCGGGAGACGATGCTGCATGCGGACCTGCCGAGGGTTTCGCCCTTGTCCGTCCCCGCGCTCGTCATCATTGGGCGTGAGCGTGTTGCCGGAGGCGAGGCGGAGGATGCGCTGATCGCGGAGCTGGAAGCGATGATCGCCGATACCGGCGAAACGACCCGCCGCAACGATGCGCAAACTGCTTGAAAGGCGGCCGGTGCATCGGCATAGGGAGGCGATGGTTCCGTTTTTGTTCCATGGGCGGGAATTGCGGCTTTCGCCGTGCGGCGCACTGTGGTGGCCGGCGGAGAGCGCGCTGTTGCTGGCCGATCTTCACCTCGGCAAGGCGCGCTTCTTCGCCTCTGCGGGTCAGTTCCTGCCGCCGTATGACAGCTATGAGACGGCGCTGCGCATCTGTGAACTGATCCGGCAGACCGACGCGCGGCATGTGCTGTGCCTGGGGGACAGTTTTCACGATGCCGATGGCGCGGCGGATCTGGAGGCCAGGGCGCTCGCGCTGCTGAGGCAATGCGCGGATGGGCGGCGGTGGACCTGGGTCACCGGCAATCACGACCATGCCGCCGCGCCGCCCTTTGGCGAGGTGACCGGCGACATGTGCGTGGACCGGATATGGCTGAGGCACGAGGCGGTCCCCCGACACTCAGAGCCGGAGATCAGCGGCCATTTCCACCCCAAGGTTCAGCTGCACCACCGCGGCAGGTCGATCCGGCGGCGCTGTTTTCTGGCCAGCGAGACCAAGCTCGTGCTCCCCGCCTTCGGTGCGCTGACCGGCGGGCTGGATGTGCGGCATCCAGCGTTTTACGATGCGCTGGGTGCGGAATTTCATGCGCTGGTGCCGACGGGTGATCGGCTCTTGCAGTGGCCGGTCCGCGCCTTGGCTGAACCGACCCGCGATACTATCGGCTCGCGCTATGCGGTGGCCCGGCGCATCACCTAGGCAATGACATCCGGGCAGGTCCGGGCAACATGCAGCGCGTCGTCCCATTGCGGCTTGTAGATCGCGCTGCCGCCGCGCAACTGGGCGCACGAGAGGTCGCCGTTCGCGCCTTCGAGCGCCGCGATGGTGCGGCCATATTTGTCCTCGCCGTAGCGCTCGATCGGCATGCTCGCGCGTACCATGGCGGAGAGGGTGGCAGTGGCTGCATAAGGGTCGCCCGGCGCGCAGTCACGCCCCGGGCGGCAATGGCCCGGCATTTCGGGCGCATCGATCCCGACGAGGCGGATGCGCTCTCCGCCGCACCTCAGCGTGTCACCGTCGACAACATCGCAGCCCGATACCACCGCATCGTAACGCGGTGCCGCCATGGCCCGCCAGCCGCGATGGTCGAGGGTCGAGCCGATGCCCGCCAGAGTGCCGATGATGCCCGCAGCCATAAGGATGAGATAGGGTTTGGCCCCGCGTGATCCCCGACGTGGCGCGGTGCGCCTGCGCCACTTTCGGCCATGAAATGAAGTCCGCCTCATACCTCCATAATAGGAGGCAAGGCTTAATGGTTCCGATGCTGGCGAGGTTTATGAGCCGTTGAGCGTACCGCCAAAACCTGAGCGCTGACTCAAGCGGCTTTTTGCAGCTCCAGCTCGTCCCGGCTCCAGATCTCGACCAGCGCAGCGACCAGTTCGCGCATCATCGCCTCGCTGTGCGCCGGGCCGGGGGTGAAGCGCAGGCGCTCCGTACCGCGCGGCACGGTGGGATAGTTGATCGGCTGCACATAGACGCCATATTCGGCCAGCAATATGTCGCTGATCTTCTTGGCTTTGACCGGATCACCCACCATCAGTGGCACGATATGCGTGACGGACGCCATGACCGGCAGCCCAGCCTCCGCCATCAGGCGCTTCAGCGTGGCGGCGGCGGCCTGTTGCCCCTCGCGCTCGACGCTGGATTGCTTCAGGTGCCGCACAGAAGCCAGCACTCCGGCCACCAGCACCGGCGAGAGCGAGGTCGTGAAAATGAAACCCGGCGCGTAGGAGCGGATGCAGTCGACGATCATCCGATCTGCCGCGATGTAGCCGCCCATCACGCCGAACGCCTTGCCGAGCGTGCCTTCGATGATCGTTACGCGGTTCGCCACCTCGTCCCGCTCGGTGATGCCGCCGCCGCGCGCGCCATACATGCCGACAGCGTGGACCTCATCGCAATAGGTGAGGGCGTTGAACTCGTCCGCCAGATCGCAGAAGGCGGCAATCGGCGCGACATCGCCGTCCATAGAATAGACGCTCTCGAATGCGATCAGCTTGGGCGCGTCCGCGTCCTCCGCCTCCAGCAACTCGCGCAGATGCGCGACGTCGTTGTGGCGGAACACGCGCTTTTCGCAGCCGGAGTTGCGGATGCCCGCGATCATGCTCGCGTGGTTGAGCTCATCGGAAAAGACGATGCAGCCGGGCAGCAGCTTCGCCAGCGTCGCCAGCGTCGCCTCGTTGGAGACATAGCCCGATGTGAAGAGCAGCGCGCTTTCCTTGCCGTGGAGATCGGCGAGCTCGGCCTCCAGATCGACATGGTAATGAGTGTTGCCGCCGATATTGCGGGTGCCGCCCGATCCGGCGCCGACATCGTGCAGCGCCTCTTCCATCGCGGCAACGACCTTTGGGTGCTGGCCCATGGCTAGGTAATCGTTGGAGCACCAGACCGTTATCGGCTTGGGGCCGTTATGCCCGTGGAAACAGCGCGCATTGGGGTATGCACCCTTGTTGCGCAAAATGTCGATGAACACGCGGTAGCGGCCTTCCGCATGGAGCCGCTCGATCGCCTGAGAAAAGATATGCTTGTAATTCGTCATGCTCGCGCCGCCGACCCTATTTGCCGCATGTCGCCCCAAAGCCGCCCCTTAGCGCGGAGTGTATTGCTTTTCCAGCGATAATGGCTCGCAACTAAATATCATCCCATTATAGGGCATTGATCTGCGTCAAGCCATAAGACTTAAGTGCGGATCTGAGCTCGGCGATATCGGGGTCTGATCCCGTGAACACGGCGATGCCGGGCGCGGGTGTTTCCGGCCACGGCAGATCGCCATTCAGATAGGCTATCCGGCGCGCGATGCCTTCGCCACCGTGCAGGAAGGCGAGGGGGCGAGTACCGAGCGTCCTCGCCGCCTGCTCAAGCTCCTGTTGGACCAGCGGGAAATGGGTGCAGGCGAGCACCACGCTGTCCATCCGCTCCCCGTCCGGCTGCTCGATCAGGCCGAGCAGCGCGGTGCGCGCGACCTCTGGATCGAGCGGCTGCCCGCGCAGCTTCGCTTCCGCCAGCGCAACAAGTGCGGCGCTGCCGTGGCGCAGGATCGTGCAGTCCGCGCCATGTTCGGCCGCCAGGCGATCGACATAGGGTTGCCGCACGGTCGCCTCTGTGCCCAGCACGCCGATGACGCGGGTTTTGGAGGACAGCGCGGCGGGTTTGATGGCGGGCACGGTTCCCACCACCGGAATGTCCAGCGCGGCGCGCACAGCTGCGAGCGCGATGGTTGATGCCGTGTTGCAGGCGATGACGGCGATGCGCGGGCGATAGCGCTCCACCAGTCGGCCGAGCAGCGCGGGCACGCGCGCGGCAATTTCTGCCTCGCTCTTGGTGCCATAGGGATAACCGGCCCGGTCCGCCGCATAGATGACGGGCATGCGGGGAAGCAATTCACGCGCGGGGGCAAGGATGGACAGACCCCCTACGCCGGAGTCGAAAAACAGGACAGGCGCTTCGGCGTGATTGTCGCTCTGCATAATGCCCGCCTGTGTCCGTGCGCTGGCACTATAAGTCAAGTACGGTCAGTCGAAACCGAATCGCCTTTCAATCGTTCTGCCTGGCATCAGGGGGCTGCATTGCGGCAAAACGGGGGACCATCATGGCGCTGATCGATCGCTTTCTCGAACGGCTCATCAAGCGGGGCACGCTCACGCTCGTGCGCGCTGACGGGTCCACGCGCACATTCGGGCAGGCGGACGTGGCGTTTCCCAGCGTTACCATGCGCTTTGCCGATGCCAGCATCGGGCGAGACATCGTGCTGAACCCGCGACTTGGCCTGGCCGAAGCCTATATGGATGGCCGGGTTACAGTGGATGATGACGACATCATGGGGCTGATCTCGCTGGCGCGCAGCAATGCGGCGTGGGAGAAGGCGGGCAGCTTGGATGGCGGAGGCCGGCTGCGCGGCGGGTTCCGCAAAATCTTTCGGACCCTCGCGCAACTCAACGCGCGCGCCGCCTCAAAAAAGAACGTCGCGCATCATTATGACCTCTCCGGCGCGCTCTACGATCTGTTTCTGGACAAGGACCGGCAATATAGCTGCGCCTATTGGGATGGCGATCATGACGACCTCGACCGGGCGCAGGAGGACAAAAAGGCGCACATCGCGGCCAAACTCGCGCTGAAGCCGGGAATGAAGGTGCTGGATATCGGCTGCGGCTGGGGCGGCATGGCGCTCTATCTCCACCGGAGGTGCGGTGTCGACGTGACCGGCATCACGCTTTCGGAGGAGCAACTGGGAGTCGCCCGCCGCCGCGCGGAGGAAGCGGGCGTTGCCGAGCATGTCCGGTTCGAGCTGATCGACTATCGTGACATGAAGGGCAGCTTCGACCGCATCGTCTCGGTCGGCATGTTCGAGCATGTCGGCGCCCCCAATTTCCGGGAGTTTTTTCGCTGCTGCCACAATCTCCTCACGCCAGAGGGCGTGATGCTGCTCCATACCATCGGGCGGATGGGCGGACCCGGCGCCACCGACGCCTTCACGCGCAAATATATCTTTCCCGGCGGCTATATCCCCGCCCTTTCGGAAATCGTGCAGGCCAGCGAACCCAACCGTCTGATGGTGACGGACGTCGAGAGCCTGCGCCTGCATTACGGGCGCACTTGCCGGGCGTGGTATGAGCGCTGCCGAGCCAGCCGATCGCAGATAGAGGCGCTGTATGACGCACGCTTCTATCGCATGTGGACCTTTTACCTCGCCGGGGCGGCGACGGTTTTCGAGCATGGGGGGATGCTGATCTATCAGCTTCAATATGCACGTGACCGGCGAACCCTGCCGATTACGCGAGACTATATGGTGGCGGCGGAGGCGCAATTGCGCGCCCCCGCCTGACTTCGGCTCGACTCAGGACTTGTCGCCCTTGGCGGCGCGCCAATCCTTCATCTTCGCTTTCATATAGTCCATGCGTTCGCCAGCGGTGACAGTGCCGTTCTTGTCGGCATCCATCGCATCAAAGTGGGACGTCGCCGCGCTCGTCGCCTCTGCCTGGGTCACCTTGCCATCGTTATTCGCATCGGCCTTGTCGAACATCCGGTCGCCCATCTTCATGCCCATGCCCTTCATGCCATGGCCCATATGACCGGCGGGGCTTTTGCCCGCGTCATGATCGCCATGCCCTTGTGCCATTGGTCCGCGGCCACCACGATGACCGGCAAAGAATTCGTCCCGGCTGATCGAACCGTCGCCGTTGCTGTCCATCGCCTTGAAATGATCTTCCAGACGATCGGCCCGGCGCTCGTCCATGCTGGCTTTCGCCTCCTCCTTGGTCAGCGCGCCATCCTTGTTGGCGTCGGCCTTGGCGAAGTGATCCTTGACCATCGCCTCCATCTGCGCCCGCGTCATGTCGGGCTTCATCATCGGCATGGCGCCGCTTTGCGATATGGCAATTGCCGGGATGGCGAGGGCTAGGGCGGCGCCTCCGGCGATCAACAGGGTCTTCTTCATAGGTCCGTACTCCGCAATTATTACGCTATGGGCGCACACTACGCTCCGGCGGCTGCACCCGCGATGAACGGTAGTGCCGAGGGCAAAAAACCATGGCGCGCGTTAACCAAATCTGTAAGGTCCGGGCCATGAGCGAAGCCGCCTCCCTTGATGCCCCTGTAGTTGAGGCGGCCGCCCAAGCGCCGCCAAAGGCACGAGGGCGTCCGCGTGGGTTTGACACAACGTGGGCGATGGAGCAGGCGAGGGCGCTTTTTTACCTGCGCGGGTACGACCGTGTCACCCTCAACGACCTCACGAGCGCGATGGCGATAAACCCGCCGAGCTTCTACGCCGCCTTCGGCAACAAGGCGCTGCTGTTCATCCGCATTGCCGATGCCTATTCGCGCGCGCTGCTCGATGACATACGCGGCGCGTTCGAGGATGAGCCGACCTTGCCAGATGCGCTGGAGTCGATCCTTCTGTCGGCTGCCCGCCGCTTTGCCGCGCAGGAAGGGCAGGGGGGTTGCCTGATTCTGGAGGCGGCCAGCAATTGCTCGGATGCGGGCGTTACCGCGCATCTGCGCAAGGCGCGCCTCTCCATCGCTGCCGCGCTCTATCGCGGCATCTCGCGCACGGCGCCGGAGCGGGTGGTGGAGCTGACCGACCATGTCATGATGCTGCTCGCCGGATTTTCCGCGATGGGCCGCGACGGCATGGACGTGGAACGGCTGATGCGTGTCGCGGCGCGTGCGCTCCAGCCACTGTGCGACCCTTCCGAGCGCCTTTAAGGGTTCTCCCCGACTCATGAATATCATCCTCACCTCTACCGCGCTGGTGGCGCTTGCCGAAATGGGCGACAAGACGCAGCTTCTCGCCATCCTGCTCGCCACCCGCTTTCGCAAGCCGTGGCCGATCATCGCGGGCATCTTTGCGGCGACGCTGCTCAATCATTTCCTTGCAGCATTGGTGGGGCATGGCGTGGCGGAGCTGCTCGACAGCCCTGCCTTCCGGATTGCCGTCGCGCTGGGATTTGTCGCCATGGGCCTGTGGACGCTGATCCCGGACAAGATGGACGACAATCTGAAGACGCCGGGCAGTGCGAGTGTGTTTCTCTCCACCGCTATCGCCTTTTTCCTCGTCGAGATGGGCGACAAGACCCAGATCGCCACCGTCGCCATGGGTGCGCAGTTTGGCCATACAATAAGCGAGGTCGCACTGGTCACGCTTGGGACCACGCTGGGCATGATGATCGCGAACGTGCCGGCCGTGCTGCTGGGCGAGGCGCTGGTGAAGAAGGTGCCGCTGGCGCTCATGCGCCGGATCGCTGCCGCGCTGTTCACCGGTCTGGGGCTCTGGATGCTGGGCGGCGCGCTTCATTGGTGGTGAGTGTTGCGATTCGCGCGCATCGCTGTTAGGCGCGCGACCGATCATTCCTTCGCTGTGAAAGTGCCCCGATGTCCGAAAAGATAAACCGTGTCGTCCTTGCTTATTCCGGCGGCCTCGACACCAGCGTGATCCTGAAATGGCTTCAGCAGACCTACCAATGCGAAGTGGTGACGTTCACCGCAGACCTTGGCCAGGGCGAGGAGCTGGAACCCGCGCGCGCCAAGGCGCAGCTGATGGGCGTGAAGGACGAGCATATCTTCATCGACGATCTGCGCGAGGAATTCGTGCGCGACTATGTGTTCCCGATGATGCGCAGCAATGCGCTTTACGAGGGGCTGTACTTGCTCGGAACCAGCATCGCCCGTCCGCTGATCGCCAAGCGCCAGATCGAGATCGCGCAGCAGGTGGGGGCCGACGCCGTTTCCCACGGCGCGACCGGCAAGGGCAATGACCAGGTGCGGTTCGAGCTGGGCTATTACGCGCTTCAGCCCGATATCAAGGTGATCGCGCCGTGGCGCGAGTGGGACTTGACCAGCCGCACCGCGCTGATCGAGTTCGCCGAAAAGCACCAGATCCCGGTGCCGAAAGACAAGCGCGGCGAAGCGCCTTTCTCGACCGACGCCAATATGCTCCACACCTCTTCGGAAGGGAAGGTGCTGGAAGACCCATGGGAAGAGACGCCGGACTTCGTCTATTCCCGCACGGTGAACCCCGAAGACGCGCCGGACGCGCCCGAATATATCACGATCGAATTCGAGCGCGGTGACGGCGTCGCGGTGAATGGCGAGGCCATGTCGCCTGCCACCCTGCTGGAGACGCTCAACGGCTATGGCCGCAAGCACGGCATCGGCCGCCTCGATCTCGTCGAGAACCGCTTTGTCGGCATGAAGTCTCGCGGCATGTATGAGACGCCCGGAGGCACCATCTATCACCTCGCCCACCGGGGGATCGAGCAGATCACCCTCGATCGCGGCGCCGCGCACCTCAAGGATGAGCTAGCGCCGAAATATGCCGAGCTGATCTACAACGGCTTCTGGTTCTCGCCCGAGCGCGAGATGCTGCAGGCCGCTATCGACTATAGCCAGGAGAAAGTGTCCGGCACCGTGCGGCTCAAGCTCTACAAGGGTAGTGTTCAGGTTGTCGGCCGCAAATCGCCCAATACGCTGTATAGCGAGAAGGTCGTTACTTTCGAGGACGATGCGGGCGCCTACGATCAGCGCGATGCGGCGGGGTTCATCAAGCTTAACGCGCTAAGGCTGCGTTTGCTCGGCAGGCGTGGCCGTTGAGATAGTCTGCGTCTCCTCGCCTGTGCTGCCGCCACCCCAGAAATAGACAGCGATGAAGGCGAGCACGATCAGCGCCAGCGAAATCGCGAGCACGTAGCGGACATTTTGGCGCGTGGCGCCTGAACGGGCGGCCTCCGCTTCGATATGACGTTCCTGTTCCATGACAAGCTCCTTCGAGGCGGTCAACGAGCCGCGCAAGGATACGTTCCGGCCCCCCATGGGACTTGCACTTAACCCTATATTCCGCTTTTTGGGCGATAGTCGGCCTATGAACGCTGTGGACAGCCCCTCTGAAACCGCGCCATCGCGGTGCCCTCCATCCGCCGTCAGCCATGGCGTAGGCGTGGCGGGGCTGACCGGGCTGGCGATCTGGACTGCGGTGGCCTGGCGCTATGGCATGGATGGCCCGCATGCCGGGATTACCGCCGTGCTCGCCTGCGGGGTGCCGATGGTGTTGTGGTCGCTGCTCGTCGACAAGGTGCACCGCAACCCATCGACGGGCATTGACTGGCGCGGCAACCTGCGCACCCGCCGCGAGGCGCTGGACATCTCCATCGTCAAGCTGGCGGGCCTGTGGGCGACATGGGCCGCGATCGCGCTCTTCTATGGCACCGCCCGCTGGTATTGGGAGGGGAACTACAGCTACACGATGGCGCTGTTGACCTGGGCCGTCGTCCCCCTTGTGCTAGTCTCCATACCCTATGTCATCTGGCTGGACCGCCGCCTCGTCGATCCAAAGGACGGCGCCTACGCTTTCGGACAGTGGATCATCGGCGGCGCGGCGGGCAAGCCGGCGGAGGGTGCGATCGGCGATCACTTGCGCGCCTGGGGTGTGAAGGCGTTCTTCCTTGCCTTCATGCTCTCGATCACGCCCGCCAACTTCGCCACCGTGATCGGCTGGCGCATGGCCGACCCGCTCTCCGGCCCGGTCGCGCTTGCGAGTTTCCTCATCGCCATCCTGTTTCTGATCGACGTAGCCTTCGCGACCATCGGCTATATGCTGACCATGAAGCCACTCGATGCCCATATCCGCAGCGCCAACCCGCATGTCGCGGGGTGGGTCGCGGCGTTGATCTGCTATCCGCCGTTCGTATTGATGGGCGGCGGCGGCCCGCTCGATTATCATCGCGGCACGGCGGAATGGAGCCACTGGCTGGCGGCCCATCCGGCTCTGCTTTGGTTATGGGGCGGGCTGCTGGTGACGCTCACGGCCATTTATGCCTGGGCGACGGTGGCGTTCGGGCTGCGTTTCTCCAACCTCACGCATCGCGGCATCCTCACCCACGGGCCCTATCGGCTGAGCCGCCACCCGGCCTATCTCTCCAAGAACCTGTTCTGGTGGTGCTCGGTGCTGCCGTTTCTCTCGGTGAACGGCAGTTGGCTGGAGGCGGTGCGCAACTGTGCGCTGCTCGGCATCACCAGCGCCGTCTATTACTGGCGCGCGCGCACGGAAGAACAGCATCTGGGCGAAGACCCGGACTATCGCGCCTACCACCGCTGGATGGGGGAGCACGGCGCCGTGCCGCGCCTGTTCGACTGGATAGCCGGGCGGAGATAAGGCAGACCGCTTATTCCTCCAGCATCGCGTTGATCGCGCGGGCGAGGGCGAAGTCACGCTCGCTGACCCCGCCTGCGTCATGAGTCGTCAGCCAGATGTCGAGCCGGTTGTAGACATTGCTCCATTCGGGGTGATGATCGGCCTGCTCCGCCGCCAGCGCAATCCGCGTCATCAACGCGAAGGCAGATGCGAAATCCTTGAGCCGCAACTGCCGATACAGCGCCCCGCGCGTGGCATCCAGCGTCCAGCCCGGCACTTCGCCCAACCGCTCTGTCACCCGCGCTTCATCCAGTGCCGCCACCATGTCTCTCTCCTTGCAACACCCGTGCGGGCATTAAAGCCCCGATGCCCTGTTGCGTCCAGCGGCTTTTCAGGCTAGCAGCCGCCTTCCCGCATTTGACGCGATCGAGGCCCGATGGCGGAGTGGTGACGCAGCGGACTGCAAATCCGTATACGCCGGTTCGATTCCGGCTCGGGCCTCCATTTCTGCTTCCAGAGGCGTCCAAGAACGTCCACGGAATGGCTGTTTTCCGTACTTTTTTATGGTATAGCTGGCCACGTTAGTTCGGTCGGTTCCACCTGCATCCAAGCACATTGATGGTACAGATGATGGACCGAGCTCCGAACGAAGTTCGAAGGTCCATCAATGCCCCAAAGCGAGAAACGCCGAACAGGACTCACCGCAAATGCAGTGAAGCACGCGAGGCCGAGAGAGACTGCCTACAAGCTGTCGGATCGCGACGGCTTGTACTTGCTCGTTAAACCGTCCGGTGTCCGCTACTGGAGGATGAACTATCGCTTCAATGGCCAGCAACGAACTCTGTCATTTGGCCGATGGCCGGAGATTTTATTGAGCGATGCGCGAGAGATGCTGCTGGAAGCTCGTCGCCAGCTTGCCAAGGGGCTTGATCCCTTCGAACAGGCAAAGCTCGACAAGATTGCTCAGTCGATAGCGGCCACGAACACGTTCGAAGCGGTAGCCAAGGAGTGGCTCGAAAAGATCGAGAAGGAAGGCTTAGCAGCGATTACGTTAAAGAAAGCCCGTTGGCTCCTGGAGCAGACCTATCCGGCATTGGGCAAGCGTCCCATCTCCGCGATCACCGCCCAAGAATTGCTGCTGGTCCTCAAAAAGGTGGAAGCCTCCAAACGTTATGACACTGCCAACCGCATTCGAAGCACTTGCAGCCAGGTCTTTCGCTACGCCATCGCCACAGCCCGTGCTGAACGAGATATCTGCAGCGATTTGCGCGGCGCGCTCGTCACTGCGCGTACCAATCACCGCGCCGCTATCACGACGCCAACAGAGGCAGGCGGGCTGCTTCGTGCCTTAGAAGATTATGACGGAAACGCGCTGACGCGGATTGCACTACGCCTTCTCCCGCATGTGTTTGTACGTCCGGGAGAACTACGGTGGGCAGAATGGAGAGATTTCGACATCGAAAAGGCGGTCTGGACGATCCCGGACTATAAGATGAAGATGCGTCGTCCTCACGCGGTGCCCTTATCTAAGCAGGCCTTGGCGATCATTGCCGAGATCGAACATGACGCCAGTTATAGCAGCTTTCTTTTTCCGTCTCTCCGCGCACTTGATCGGCCTATGTCCGATAACACGATCAACGCGGCGCTGCGTCGCCTTGGTTTTAGCAAGGATCAGATGACGGGCCATGGCTTCCGCGCCATGGCCGCCACCCTGCTGAACGAAATGGGCACATGGAATCCTGATGCGATTGAGCGCCAGCTGGCGCATGCTGACGGCAATTCCATCCGCCGCGCTTATGCGCGTGGCCAATATTGGGATGAGCGCGTGAGGATGATGCAGCACTGGTCAGATTACCTCGACCAGTTGCGCGCGGGAGCGACCATTTTGCGTCCAAAGTTCGGACACAGTGGATCGTGATCGAATGAACAGAGCGAGCAGGATCAAGTCTAGCTAGGCTTTTCTCCGCTCAGCAACGCCTCGATCGAAGCGACGCGGATGAGTGTCATGCTGCCGATCTTGACGGTCTCAAGCTTGCCCTCGGCGATGAGCAGGTAAAGCTTGGAGCGTCCGATGCCGGTCATACGGCAGGCATCCTTGATCCGTACGGTGATCGGCGACGGCGAGGGATCGAGGCTCATGACTGCTCCTCCTGCTTGGCGAGCGCGGCTGCTTCGCCGCTGTCGGCTCGCATGAGCCGCTGCTCGACCAGCTTCATGAAGCTGAGATAGCGGGTCCGCCCGAGGCGCGCCGTGTCGCTGTCGAACGGCGGTTGATGTGCGACCAGCGTCAGCTGATGCCGGATAAACAGTCCCAGCATCTCGGTCAGCGCATCGACCTTGCGCTCAAGCCGCTCGGTCGTGCGGTTCTGACGGTCGAGCCGAGGGCCGAAGCGCTGGTCGAGTTCCTGCGCGCCCTTGCGGTCGAGCCAGGCACTGAGCGCGTCGGTCAGGATCTGTGTCTTCGATGTGCCAGGGCTGGTGGTCAGCGCGTCCAGCTTTGCCGATAGGTCATCGGGCAGGTAGAATTGGTGACGGGTCTTGAACGTCTTCATGACGCGCAGGATCGGATATCCTGCACCCGGCTGACAGGGGCTTTCTGGTGCATCTCGACGCATATGGAGGGACGACCCGGTCAGCTGATACCCAGTCCTCTGTTCCTGCCCCCGATGGTCCAACTGATCGGACCATCGCGCATGACGCCCATAACGGACTTGCCGACCGCGCGCTCGAGAACCGGCCGCCACGGCACAAGGCTGAACTCGCGGGACTTCTCGATCATCGCATAACGCTGGTCCCCGACCATGACGGCGCGGCGGTAGATGCCCTCGATCGGCTCGCCACGCCTTGGTGTGACGTGCCGCAGTCCCGTCTCCTCGCTAATCTGCTGGCTGGTCCGATTGAGCTCACGCTGCTGGAGGACGAGGAGCAGATTGCGACGCAAGCGAATGTCCGGCCCCTCAAGCTCGGCCAGTCCCTGTTCGACAAGCCATGCCTGCCGCTGGGCAAGACTGTTCCTCACATCCACTCCGAACCCACCGGAGAGCTTTTCGCACTGATCGCTGACCAGTTCTCGGTCCAGCCAGGTCGCCCCGTCATGGTGCGGTAGTGCTTCGAGCGGACGGTGGGACAGAGTCTCGATACATACAGGCACGCGTCGGCTCTTCTCTCGCTCATAGCGCTCGGCATCAGCCAGGTGATCCTGTCCTATGACCCAAACGCCATCGGGCTGGCGTTCGGGCTTGCCGATCGTACGTCGGATGGCCTCGAGGCGGCGGACATAGGCCTGCGCCCGCTCTTCGGTCATGAGCGGGTCTTGCCTGAGGTGGTGGTCGATACTGTAGTGACCTTGCTGTCGGGCAGCGACATGGGCGATGGTGCGATCGACCTCGCGCACTTCGACCGGCGCGGGCGACAGGCGGACGATGCTGCCAGTGGCGAAGGACTGCTGGTCCTCGCCAATGTCGGCATAATGGCTGTGGCTATCGATCCCGTCGACGATGAGATAGCGGCGGTCGCGATGCTCGTCGGACAGGCCGGTGGCGACGACCCGCCCGATGATCGCCTTTTCCTGTGCCGGTTCGAACAGGCTATGGTTCTGGGGAGGGCGAAGGATACCTGCCTCGCGCAGTTCGCGGTTCAGCGTCCTGATAATGTCGCCGCGCTCTCCCATGCGCCGCAATGTCAGTTCCAGCTCGCGGTCGAGCGTCCAGCGCCCGTTTCTTCCTTCCTCGGCAAGGCCGAGCCGAGACAGCGTGCGTAGCCGCCCAATGAGCGAAGCATGCTGGCCCGGATCGGCCTTGGTGACGGCGATGACGCCCTCTTCGTTCGCCCCGCGCATCAACGCCCGGTCGATGCCGGTGAAGCGCTCCTGTTCGATCTCTCTTGCTTGCGCAGCGGCGATCTCCTGGGCCGTGCGCGGGCCAAGGTCGAGCGAGACGATTGCGATGGCTCGCGCGCGAAGTCCCTGGGTCATATAGTCCCGGGCAATGATAAGGTCCTTGCCCACCTCGTCCTTGCCGCGCACGATCACATGGGCATGGGGGTGACCCGTGTTGAAATGATCAACCGCCACCCAGTCGAGCTTCGTGCCCAGGTCCTTCTCGGCCTGATCCATCAGGCGGCGGACCACGGGCTTCAGGTCATCATATTGATCGCCATCCTCCGGCGCGACGATGAAACGGAACTGGTGGCGATCG
Organism: Sphingobium sp. DEHP117; assembly: GCF_030867385.1. Classification (GTDB taxonomy): domain Bacteria; phylum Pseudomonadota; class Alphaproteobacteria; order Sphingomonadales; family Sphingomonadaceae; genus Sphingobium. The sequence goes on from NZ_JAPFBJ010000001.1 coordinate 213,579, forward strand.
CCACTTGAGCGTTCGAGGAAAGGCCTGCCGTCAAGCCTGTCGGCATCGCGGCCATAGAGCGATCCACGCTCTCCCTCGCGGGTCGTGCCGTCGCGCTGGAGATAGCGAAGATGGGCACCAACAGCCATGCCCCTGCCAAGCTTCACGATGCGGCTTTTCACCACCACGCGGCGGGTTCCAGCACCGGCCCTTGAAGCACCCCTGCTCAGCACCCGGCCGACGCCACTCCCACGTCCCAGACGCGCGCCGGTAAACCGCCGCGCTGCACCGCCCACGCGCCCACCCATTCGGCGGGCGCGCGCCAAGCTTTTCCCGACGCTGGGTGTGTCGCTGCCGATGCGCCCAAGCCAAAGGTCGAAATCATCCCTGTCGGCCATGTCGTCATCCTTTCCCGCGAGAGTGGGTAAGGATGGGGTACGCCATACCCAGCCTTCAAGGGCCTCCACCGAGATGGACGGAAGTGCAGCATTGTCGAGACTTATGGAGGCATGACCCTCGGCATGCCTCCATCAGAAACCCTGTGCAGACGCCAACCGCAGTCCCTTCAGGAGGCAAGGCTTTAATCTTGCCATACCTTAAACCCCCTCAAATTTCAGCTTACGTGTCTCGCTGCTTTCAGTGCTGATTTTGGAATGCGGACGAATGGATGCGGACTCAAGCCTGCAAAAGTCCTGTGCAAACGCCACCGTTTATCGCCAGAACCTGTGACATTCTGAGCCTGATTCAGCGGCAAATTCCGGTGCAATTTGTGCCTCTTTCGGACCAATGCACGCGCGATTTGCCTTGATTACTTCTGCAAATCCAGCAATCTGCCACCGCTCCCAAGACACGTGGGAGCGGGGCTTAGTAACCCCGATCGAAGAGCTCGGTCGTCCAATTTTGGAGGCCGGGTGGCATGCGCGCATGTCCAGCCGGCTTGCCGGTAAAGGCGCATGCGCCTTACTTCGGTCAGGTTACTAACATCCGGCTTCGGCCGTCGCCCCGAGTGGACATAGGTGCGACGAAAGAGGCCAAAGGCAACGGCGTCGCCAGTATGGGGACGCTTATGCCGGTGCCAAGCAGCTCAGGCTGGAGCCCAATTTCTGAATTGCCAAGCGACCGAAAAGATGGCCGTCGGATGCTTCTGTGGGAAGGAGACCAGGCTGTTATCGGTCGATGGGACAGCTACCGTCATGGATGGCAGGACCCTGAAAATATGCATCTCTTTGAGGAGATAAGTTATTGGGCAGACATCCTGTTTCCAGAGCCGCAGGAACCCAAAGAGTAATTCCGACCTCCATGGTCCGAGAGCTATCCGCGATAGCCTTCCTCGGTAAAGTGAAAGCACCATGTCAAAATGTCGGCTGTTGGGACACTCCGGAAAGGCAGGTTCCGGGATGCAATCTAGAGATACCTGCCGTTCATTCAATGAGGCTGCGCTTGGACCCTAACCGCTTCGAAGCCGCCGTCGCAAAAATCATTGTTGTCGGCCAATGCTCGATAGAGCTTGGCAAGCCAGTAGTTTGGACCTGACACTTCCTCAAAGTCCTCCGCCCCCTCGATCAATTTCTCAGCGACACGCGCTGCATCTTCCCCGGCTCCATACGCGCGAGGAAGCGCCGGATACTGCCCTCCCAAATGTTCGAGGCCCATCCGCCTGTAACGATCGGCAAGGTCAAGTTCGTTGAAGTGCGACCGCAGATGCTGGAAGGTCTGAACCATCATTCCCGCCGGCCGGGTCAGCCGGTAGGACAGAATCAGTGCATCTGCTTCCATGCGTGCGCGCACCGCCAAAAACGCCATGTCCGGGATCACATCGTAACACGGATGCAGGAACATCCGTACGTTCGTCCCCTCGTCCAGGATGCGGTCTCGCTTGCGCGTATTGCAGACCGCACAGCTTGGTACGAGATTTATTGGAAATACCGAAAACTCGGGATGCTTCTCCTTCGGCAGATAATGATCGAGCGTCGAGGACTCACCGATCCCACAGAATGGGCACCGTGCAACGCTAATCCTTTTCAGAAGATCGCCGCGGAGTGCTGTCATCGGCCCAGTCTCTACGGTGAAAGCATGCCGCATCGCCTCCTTCTGCAGGTCGGTTAACTGGGCTTCATCCAGTTCACCAATCTCCGGCACGGCATCAACGACATGCCTGGTCACGACCTTATCAAGACAGAGCTCAACCCGCCCTACGATCAACTGTATCTCCGCCGCAAAGGCTCCAAGCGGCGGATGACCGACTTTCCAGTTCTCACGGCTGGCCTCGCGCGCGACGCAGCAATACCAGAAACGATGTTTCTGCAATGGGATGCGGTAGACCTGCTCACAAAACGCGTCGACACGCCGGACAAGCTGCTGACCACATGGGAAAATCAATTCAGCTTCCGTCTAGAAGGTAAGAAGGGCGAGCCGGGTCTGCGCCTTCCCCAGATTGGCGCACTACACGCGATCGCTGCGCACTTCGCCGTCGGTGATACGTTCGAGGCCGCGATAGTTGTGCTTCCCACTGGGACGGGCAAGACCGAGACCATGCTCGCGGCTCAGGTCTACCTTCGTCCCGCACGCACACTTGTACTCGTGTCCGGCGTACCGCTCCGCGACCAAATCGAAGAGAAGTTCGCAACACTCGGCTATCTGCCAATTGCCGAGATAATACCGAGCGATCTATCCGGGCCACGCGTGGCCACCATTTCAAGCGGCATTAAGAGCCTTGCTGAGTCAGAAGACCTCCTCAAGAACGCGAACATTATTATCGCGCTGCCGAACTCACTAAATGCGTCCGACCCCAACGCGATAGCTGCGCTCGCCAAGGGCTGTTCATATCTCTTCGTCGACGAGGTACACCACATTAAAGCTCCGACCTGGCGCTCGATACGCGACCACTTCAGCAGTGGTAGAGTCATCCAGTTCACTGCGACGCCCTTCCGCAGAGACAATGAGCGTGTCGATGGCCGGATTATTTTCAATTACAAGCTCGGGGATGCGCAGCGCGCCGGTTACTACAAAAAGATCCAGCTCCAGACTGTCGAGGAATACGGAGACCAGGAAGCGCGCGACGAGGCAATTGCACGCACAGCTGTCGAGGCCCTCCGCCGAGACGTCAATGACGGAAAACTAGATCACATCCTCATGGCGCGCACCGATACGCAGGCGCGCGCCGATGCCCTCGCGGAGATGTACGAGCGACTCGCGCCTGAGTTCGTACCAGTCAAGGTGTATTCCGAGCGACCTGATAGTCAGAACCGCGCAGCCCTGGCGGCGCTGCGCAATCGAGAAATCACTGGATCGCGAATTGTAGTCTGCGTGAACATGCTCGGCGAAGGCTTCGACTTTGCGCAGCTGAAACTCGCGGCGCTACACGACACCCACAAATCTCTTGCCATCACGCTTCAATTTATCGGTCGCTTTACGCGCAAAGGGCCCGACGACGTGGGCGACGCGACCGTCGTAACCAATATCGCAGACCCTGACGCCGAAAAGAAGATTGCCGCGCTGTACGCGGAGGGCGCGGATTGGGACATTCTGATCCGCCGCCTCAGCGAAGAGCGTGTCGATGACGAACTGCGGCTGCAGAACGTTGTCGAGCGACTCAAGCAGAACGGAACTCTTGCTGCTGAGCTCTCACTTTGGAACCTACGCCCGGCGATCTCGACGCAATTTTTCAGAACGAAGTGTGAGGACTGGTCCCCGCTGGCCTATTCCAGCGTATTGCCGGCCGGGGCCGAGACTTGGTACGCGCTCGATGACAAGGACAAGCTTCTCGTGGCCGTGGTCGCCCAAACTGAAGAGGTAAAATGGGGCGACTACCAGAACGTCGTGAACACCTTATATGACTTAATCATAGCGCGTTGGGACGACGCCCAAGGCGTCCCGTCAGTGTACGCCAGCGACTATGACCGGATGCGCACCGAACGGATGGCGAAAGCTATCGTGGGTGATAACGTCGAGCTCTTTAGTGGCGACGCCATCTTTAACATCCTGAACGGTGTAGAACTCCCGCTCGTTAAGAACCTCGGATCGCGCCGTGTTGGCGCCATCAGCTTCACAACCTACTTCGGAAGCAACGTTACCGAAGGCCTCGGACAAATAGATAAGTCCGAAGCAGAGCTGAACAACATAGCCTGCGTGGGCTACGAGGACGGAGATCGGGTGCTATGGGGCGGAGCCAAGCGCCGCGGCAAAGTTTGGCAGCAGCGCAAATCCGGTTCGATCGCCGACTGGGTTACCTGGACGAAATCAACTTGGGCAAAGGTCACGTCTGACGACCACGACGTGAAGAATATCATCAAAGGCTTCCTTAAGCCCATTAAGCTGACCGCCCCGCATGCGTCGCACGCTATCTCGGCGGAATGGGGCGAGCAAGCACAGCAGAACCAAAGCGAGCGACAATCCATCTTCTTCGGTCGTATTGAGAAGCTGCTCTACGACGTCGGCATCGACTCCGTCGAGGCCGACGGCATGATTAACATCAGCTTCGAGGCCGAGGATGCACGGGCCGTTTACGAGCTCAAGATTGCGCCAAGCCTGCCGGGCGGATACGCCTACAACCGCAAATCCGGGCCCGACCTGATGTTCAAACGAGTGACCAAGGAGGCCGAACCGCTTGAGTTTTACCTTCAGAGAGATCCGGTCGTCATCCGATACGCTGACGGCACCCATTCATACAATTGCTATCACATCCCAGCTAAGCTTGAAGCGGGCACCTATCCCAAGGATCAGTTGGAGGCGTGGGACTTCAGTGGCGTTCCGCTCAATAAGGAATCCATAGGCAAGGGCGGCGACAAGGCGACCATCCAATACCGAGCGTTTGAGCACGTGCGGGACGAATATGACCTCGTCTTCAACGACGATGGAAAGGCCGAGGCTGGCGACCTCGTATGCCTCCGAGACATCGACGAGAGTACGATCAAGCTTACTCTCGTTCACTGCAAAGGCGCGATAGGCGGAAGCATCTCTGCCGTTATCGAAAACTTCTATTTTCTATGCGGCCAAGCCCAGAAGTGTATCACGAAGAAGCACAAGGGCGTCGAGCGCCTCGCGCGGGATCTGAGGCGCCGTGAGGCGCAATGGACAGCGTCCGGGCACACCCGCTTCCTCAAAGGTGGACAACGCGAACTCTCGTACTTCAAGGAAAAAGCTCGAAAGTCGAGGTTACAGTTCGAGGTTGTGCTCGTCCAGCCCGGAGCCAGCGTAAATTCCGTGACTGTTCCTATCCTTCAGCTATTGGCGACGACCGAACTTTTCCTGAAGAAGACTACAGATGCCGACTTCCGGGTCATCTTGAACAAATGCTGAGCCTGATCACGTTGGCTAATCCGCGAAACAAGAATAGGCGCTGAGCCGCGCGAGTCCGTTCCCCCAACCCGGTTGCTCACTAAAGGAAATCCGGAAGCCTTTTGCTGTCCTTTAGGCCGGTGAAGGAACGGCAGATATTGGCGAGGCTGTAAAGCGCCGCGAAAGACCGTTCTGTCGGCGTCCCAAACCTCAAATATGATTCATTCACACACGAGATAGTGAGTATTGACATCCTAACCGATGTGGGTCATTTATCGCCTTGGACGCTGCTATCGTGAACGGCGCCAAGGGAGGGATAAATGAAAGCATTTTGGCTAGCATCCGTATGTGCCGGTGCCATCATATCGATGAGCGCTGCTGGCGCTGTGGCTCAAACTGGCGATCGCAGCGCAAGCGCCTCGACGGCCTCTAACGAAGCTTTGAACGACTCAGCTCTTGAAGAGATCGTCGTTACAGCGACCAAGCGTGCGGAAAATCTGCAGGATGTTCCCTTGAGCATTACCGCGCTGACAGGGGATGTGCTGGAACGCCAAGGAATACAGAATTATGGCGATTTTGCCCGTCAGGTTCCCGGCGTAGTCCTGAGCGAACCCAACAAGCAATTCAGCAAGTTCACCATTCGCGGTCTCCAGACGAGCACCACGTCTAACAGCATTGGCGAACAGAAACTGGTCGCCGTCTATGTCGACGAAGTCCCGGTCACCAGTTTCTCGATCGTGACGCCCAATCTTCCGCTTTATGATATCGAGCGGGTTGAAGTGTTGCGCGGACCGCAGGGAACTCTCTTTGGATCCGGCTCTTTGGCGGGCGCTGTGCGTGTCATTACCGCGAAGCCGAACCTGTCGCGCATTGCCGCGCGTGCGAGCGTTGATCTCGGCTGGACCGACGGAGGCGATCCACGACGCAGGTTCGATGCAATGCTCAACGTGCCGCTAATTGCCGACAAGCTGGCACTGCGTGCCGTGACATATCATCGCACGGAGGGTGGCTATGTCGATAATGTGGGCACAGGCGTCAAGAATTCCGACGACTCTCGTGATTGGGGCGGTCGCCTGGCTTTGAAGTGGGCAGCCACGGACGATCTATCGGTCACGTTGATGGCGATGCATGACGACGTCAAGGTTGATGATTGGAGCCTGTTCGATCCCGCGCTGGGAAAATTCAAGAGATCTGGCTTCGTTCCAAATGCCGCCAAGGTAAAGTTCACCAGCTTTAACGCGGGTATCGAATATGACCTTGGAATTGCGAACCTGATATCGTCAACGACTTACGCGAAGGTCAAAAATAGGTGGGACGTGGCGCTCGATGGCATTTTGGCGGGCGTGCTGCCGTTCGGATATGCCGAAGGCGTATCCCAAAAGAACTTCGTTCAAGAGGTCCGTTTGGTCTCTCAATCGGACTCCCCCTTTCAATGGGTTGCGGGTGGATTTTATCTGAAGCGCCATAGCGACTTTCTCGGCGGCGCCTTCACCGATCCCGCGTTCCTCCAGAGCCTCAATATCACGGGGCTCCCAAGCAATCAGAGCCCCGGCGCCGACCTGGCGAACGACTATCGCACGATCCGCGAGACAGAGGCCGCCTTATTCGGTGAACTGTCGTACAAGTTCACCGATACTGTGAAGCTGACCGGCGGACTTCGCTATACGAAATCGCGCTATGTCGTCGAAATCGAGAACCGTGGCTTCGACTCGTTTGGCGCGACGCTCGGTGCGGTCTTTGGCGGCGGAAATGTCGCGGTTCCGCTCGGCCCGGTAACGCCCTTCACACTCGACACGGGACGCCGAGGCACGTTAACAAAGAAGGTCAGCTTGACCTGGGAACCGTCCCCCAATCAAACCATCTACGCAACCGCAGCGGAAGGTTTCCGGCGCGACCATCCTAACTCGGCGGCGCTCACCAACGGCGGCAAAAGTATCGTCGATCCCAACGATCCGCTGATCATTCCGCTGGTCGGCAAATCGGACTCGCTGTGGAATTACGAAGTGGGCCTGAAGGCATATTGGCTTGATCGTCATCTTCGGACCAATATCGCGGCCTATTACATTCCGTGGGACAATTTGCAGGTCGGTCTGACGCGATCGTCCGACACGGTCCCGTTCGTCGGCAACATCTCCAAGGCGGTGTCAAAGGGCGTCGAAATCGAGATCGAGGCCTCGCCGGTAGCGGCGCTGGATTTGGGGCTTAATCTGACGTTTCAGAGTGCCAAGATCAAAGCCTTGACGCCTGCAGAAGCGCTCAGCTCCGGCGCCGTCAAGGGCGCCCGCCTGACCGCGCCCGAGTTCAGCGCGGCCGGGTTTGCGCAGTATAACTGGTCGGTCGGTGACGATTGGAACCTCTACACAAGGCTGGATGTGCAGCACATCGGCTCCTATCCCAATGGATTTCCAAACGTGGCGGGCGCGGGCACGCCCGATCCGAATTATGCGAAGATACCCGCGTATGAGAATGTGAGCGCGACGATCGGCGTGGAAGGCAAAAGCTGGGAAGCCAGTCTTTATGTCGAGAACCTGCTGAATGACGATACCTATATCGGGATCAATCCGGCTTCCAATTCCCCCAGCCGTTACGCAACACTGCGGCCACGGACGATTGGATTCCGGGCGGCGTGGAAATATTAACAGCGTATCGGGGTCGGTTGTCTCCTGCGCCCGTACCGGGAAGGCCGGGTCGTGGGCAGAACCGGAGATCGCGTTCGTTTCTGCGTGGAAAGCGTGACTATGTGTATTCCGGACGTTCTCATGAGAGGGGCCGGAATACAGTCCCAACAGGATTATCATCAGCGTGCCCGTCGTGCGACGCGACCGCGCTAGTGGCGGAATAAGGACGATAGGCGTGACGGACTGCACTGCTTTGGTAGAGACGCCGGATGGCCCGCTGCTGGGGACCCGGGACGGAAGTCTTGACGCCTTTCTGGGCATTGCTTACGCACTGCCGCCCGTCGGTGAGCGCAGGTGGCGACCCCCGGTGCCGGTGCCGCCCTGGACCGAAACACGGCGCGCCGATGCATTCGGCCCCGCCTGCTGGCAACCCAAACCGCGAACCGGCAGCATCTATGCCGAGCGTTACGCGCAGATGAGCGAGGATTGCCTCTCGCTTAATATATGGGCGCCCACTCATGCAAAGGACGCGCCGGTTTTGGTGTGGTTTCATGGCGGCGCGCTGGTGACGGGATCCAGCTGCGACAGCATTTGCCATGGCGCGGCGCTCGCCCGTCTCGGCGTGATAGTGGTTTCGATCAATTACCGGCTCGGCATTTTCGGTTATCTCGCGCACCCGTCGCTCAGCGCAGAGTCGGCAGATGACGTGTCGGGCAATTACGGCCTCCTCGACCAGATCGAGGCCTTGCGCTGGGTAAGGCGAAACATCGCGGCATTCGGGGGAAACCCGGATGATGTCACTATTGCGGGAGAATCCGCGGGCGCATTGAGCGTGCTGTTCCTGATGGCCTGCCCCGCCGCGCGTGGCCTCTTCGCCAAGGCCATTGCACAGAGCGCCTATATGATCTCGATGCCTGAGCTGAAAACCCCACGCCACGGCCACGAGGCGGCGGAGGTGGCAGGAACACGCTTTTGCCGGCAAGTGGGCTGCGACACGATCGACGAGTTGCGGGAATGGGATGCTGATCGGCTCAATGCCGCAGCAGCCGAGCAGCTTTTCGAAACATGGGGCACGATCGACGGAGTGATTCTGCCGCGTCAGCTTATCGACACGTTCGAGCGGGGAGAGCAGGCACCTGTCCCGGTTCTTGCCGGCTTCAACAGCGGCGAGATCCGATCGATCCGCTTCCTGGCGCCCGATGTTCCCCAGGACCAGTCGACATATGAGCCAGCGATCCGCGAGCGTTATGGAGACCTCGCCGATGAATATCTGCGCCTTTATCCCCCCCATCCGCTGGAAGAGAGCCTGCTCGCCGCGACGCGGGACGCCATGTATGGCTGGACAGCGGAGAGAATCGTCGCCGGTCAGACAGCTTTGGGCCAGTCCTCCTTCCTCTACCTCTTCGATCACACTTATCCCGAGGCGGACCGGCTCGGCCTTCATGCCTTTCACGCGGGCGAGCTTCCGTTCGTTTTCGGATCTCTGCAGCAACCGCCGATGCACTGGCCCAAGATTGAAGATAGCGCCGCTGAGCGGGCGATGTCAGACGCGATGATGCACTACTGGGTCGCATTCGCTACACATGGCTCCCCCGATGTACCCGACCTCCCGCAATGGCACCCTTATGCGGATCGCCGATCCTATATGGCGTTTCAGGATCGGCCGCGTCCTGACGTCCATCTCTTTCCCGGCGCATTCGAGCTTAACGATGAAGTCATTCGCCGCCGCCGTGCCGGCGGAAATATCCCCTGGAACTGGAACGTCGGCCTCAATGCTCCGCTGAGGCAATTCGCTGGAGGCGTCGAGGCGAACCGCTCATGATGCACGGCACGATGCAAGACTATCCATTGCTGTTGAACAGCTTTCTCGATCACGCCGCCCGCTGGCATTCCGATGCCGAGGTAGTAACCGCGCGAGGCGACGGTAGCACCGACAGGGTAGGTTATGGCGCGCTACGTGACCGCAGTCTCGCCGTCTCGGCGCTGCTGTCTTCCTTAGGGATACGGCGAGGCGATACCGTCGCGACATTGGCCTGGAACAGTCAGGCGCATGTCGAAACATGGTATGCGGTTATGGGCATTGGGGCGGTTTGCCATACGCTCAATCCCCGTTTGACGATCGACCAACTCGCTTCCATGGCGAACCAGTCGACCGCTCGGGTCCTTGTCGTGTCCCACCATCTGCGCAAGTTCGCAACCGAACTCGTCAAACACGTGCCATCTCTTGAGCGATTGCTCATCATCGATGGCGAAATTTCTGACCGCGTCAGCGAAAGCGGGACACCCCTCGCGTACCTTGACGACCTTATCGGCGGCGCGACCGATGGGGTGAGCTGGGGTGGGTTCGACGAAACGGCTCCAGCGGGTCTTTGCTTCACCTCGGGAACAACGGGTGCTCCAAAAGGCGTCACTTATACCCACCGCTCAAGCTTCCTGCACACGCTTCGCATATTGCAGGCAGACGTCATGGCATTTACGAAATCGGATGCCGTCCTTGCCGTCGTGCCCATGTTTCACGCGAACGCCTGGGGGTTGCCTTTTGCGGTGCCAGCCGTCGGCGGCAAGCTGGTACTGCCGAGCCGACATACCGATGGCGCCAGTCTCGCCCGTCTGATCGAGAAAGAAGCCGTCACCGTCGGCGTAGGGGTGCCGACGGTGTGGATGGGTTTACTTGAGCATGTGGAAGCGACGGGGGCAATGCTGCCATCGCTGCGCAGAATAATTGTGGGCGGGGCGCCTATGCCGCCGGCGCTGATGGCGCGTCTGGAGGAACGATTGGGCGTGGTCGTCCAGACGAGCTGGGGCATGACGGAATTATCGCCTTCGGGTACCGTTGCGTCGTTTAGCGCTCCGGATCGCGCTGCGCATATGGCCGGTACTCCGGCGATTGGCGTCGACCTCCTGCTTACCGATGCCGACGGCTGCGAATTGCCAGGGCAGCGCAATGTCGAAGGGCATTTGTGGGTACGGGGCGCCGCCGTCATAGAGCGTTATTTCGGCCAAAATTTTGCTGCGACGAATGCGCAGGGTTGGTTTCCCACCGGCGATCTCGCTCGCATTGATGGCCAAGGCGGCCTAATCATCACTGGCCGGTCCAAAGAGCTTATCAAATCGGGCGGCGAATGGATCAATCCGGCTGAGATCGAATCGTTAGTTGGTGCGATGCCTGAAGTTTCCCAGGCAGCCGTGATTGGGCGGCCGGACACGAAGTGGGGGGAACGTCCTATCCTGCTGGTCGAGTTGCGATCCGACGCGCGCATCAGTGACGAAGAAATCTATGATCGACTGAGGGACCGTTTGGCCTCCTGGTGGGTCCCGGACGAGATTGTGAGACTTGGCGCAATGCCATTGGCGCCAACTGGCAAAATCGACAAACTCCATTTGCGTGAGCGTTACGGCCTTGCCTGATGTTCGCCCCATCCGCCTTAGGGTTCGTCATGGTTCACGATACCCATCGTGCTCAACAAATCCGCACAATTGACATTTTCACTCACAAGATAATTGATGGACGCTGTAATGAAGTCGAACGAAAATCAGAGGAAACTCAAGGGTCGCGTCGCAATCGTGATTGGTTCAGGGGGTGGCTTGGGGCGCGATCATGCTCTGTATTTGGCAAGCCAAGGTGCCAAGGTGGTCGTGAACGACTTGTCGGCTGATCACGCCGAGGCAGTGGTTTCTGAAATTCGTGATGCGGGAGGAGAGGCAGTCACCTTCGCTGCCTCGGTGACGGATGAGTTAGCCATGAAAGCAATGGCGCGACAGGTGTTGGATCAATGGAACCGTATCGACATTCTGGTCAATAATGCAGGCATCCTCCGCGATAAAAGTTTCGCCAAAATGACAATGGATGACTTTAGACAGGTGATCGATGTTCATCTTATTGGTGCGGCGGTCTGCTGCAAAGCGGTGTGGGAAACGATGCGTGCACAGCATTATGGCCGCATCGTCATGACCACCTCCTCTTCAGGACTATGGGGCAATTTTGGTCAGGCGAATTATGCGGCCGCCAAGATGGGGGTGGTAGGTCTGATGCAGACGCTCGCGATTGAAGGCGAAAAATACGGGATACGTGTCAACAGCCTCGCGCCCACAGCTGCAACCCAGATGACCCACGGCGTGCTAACTGAGGAAAGTCTCGTATTGCTGAAGCCTTCCCTGGTTAGTCCAGGTTTGCTCGCGCTCGTCTGTGAGGACGCTCCTACTCGGGCGGTTCTCTGCGCAGGTGCTGGCCATTTCGCTACAGCGTCGGTCAGCTTGTCGAGAGGTCTCTATATCGGTTCTGATGCTGATGCGGGGGAGCAGGTCGCCGAGAACTGGTATGCACTCAGCGAGCGTGCCGGTGATATGGTGCCTTCCTATGGTTTCTTTCAAGCCGAGCGAGAGGTCGCCAGCGCAGGCAATTCCGGGCGATAGTGCTTGACGCCGAGTATAGGGACGGCAGAGAGTTTCAAAAATCGACTTCTTTTCTTCTTATCGGTGGGAAACGTCTTCACATATCTTCCGAAACCCCGCAGCCATAAACGAGGCCATTCGCTTCTTCACCGCCTCGAAATCGTCCGAATGACAAACCCCGTCTGAGAGCTTGTCGATGCGTCCGGTCCGTGCCAGCGTCAGCATCAACGCACCCGTAACAAAATGATATCCCCAGAAAATATCGGCATCTTCACAGCCGGGCAGTGCCTTCCGGATGATTTCTAGCAATCGCAGAACGACAGGATCGAAATGCTCATCCATGAGGTCTGCACCCCACTCGGGGGTGTTCGCGACTTGCGCCGTCAACTGGGCATAATTTTTCCAGCCCTCTCCACCCGCGATGTAAAGATCGAGATCCGTATCCAGAAATGTGTGTAACGCACCTTCTATGGTTGGCTTGCCACCAGCACTGGCTTCATAATCATCCAACGCCTTCATCCGGCGCTCGCTTGTAATCGCCGCTCGCCGCGCGAAGACCTGTCGGAAAAGTGTCTGCTTGTCTTGGAAGTAATAGTTCAGAAGTGTGTGATGGACACCTACACGTTGCGCAACGTCCTTAAGAGTTACGCCATGCAAGCCATGCTTTGCAAAGAGTTCCTCTGCCACATCGAAAATCTGCTCCATTGTTTCGGCGCGCTGTTCCGCCTTCTTCGAGAGCCGAGGTTTTCCTCGTGATACATTCACACGTTTTCCCTTTCGAACCTACGTACGTTCATTCTCTGGTGAGCTTATATCGGATGTGGGAAGTATCCAATCCGGATTGAAGGATTCTAAGTAATCCTAGCCAATGTATCTCACAAAGCGGATGGTAAACCATAACCTGCGCGTTTCAGCGAACGACCGCCGACCTTTAACCCGGCTTATTCATCGGGCTTGGTCAGAAGGGTTGGCGGGAGTGGTGTAAGCGATTGCTTTCATGTAGGAAAATGGGTGTCTAGACCAGTCCTGCAGCGAGGCAATTTATGCCACGGGCCACACCCGCCGGGAGCGATGATAGCGCGCCGGGATTTTCGTTTCCAGCGATCGGGCGCAAGAAGATCACAGCCGCGTTCGACGGAGGTCGGCTCACCTCGGATGGCGGTGTTCTGCTGCTGGCACAGGCCGAGCGCGCGATGGGGCTTTGCCGGCGGCTTGCGGCTTGCATTGCCGATCCGCGGGACCCTGTGCGGGTGATCCATCGCCTTGATGACATCCTGCGTGCCCGGGTGTTCGCGATCGCCTGCGGCTATGAAGACGCCGATGATCTCGACGCTCTGCGCGACGATCCGGGCTTCCGCCTGGCGCTGGGCAAGCTGCCGGGATCGGGCGCGGGGCTGGCCAGCCAACCGACGATGAGCCGGTGGGAAAATGCGCCGACCACACGCGAGCTGGCCAGGATGATGGCCGCGATGATCGACATCTACTGCACCAGCTACCCCGCCGCGCCGGCGGCGGTGACGCTGGATATCGATGACACCTGTGACGTTGTTCATGGCTATCAGCAGCTCTCCTTCTGGAACGGGCATCATGGCGAGCGCTGCTTCCTGCCGATCCATGTCTACGACACTGCCACCGGCCGACCGGTGGCGATGCTGCTGCGCACCGGCAAGACACCGTCGGGCGCCGAAGCTGCCGGCCACATCCGGCGCCTGGTGCGCCATCTGCGCCGGCACTGGCCCGAAACGCACATCACCATCCGCGGCGACGGGCACTATGGCCGGCCCGAGGTCATGGCCTTCTGCGAGGCGGCCGGCGTCGACTACGTGTTCGGCCTGCCGACCAACGCCGCGCTGCGTGCTGATCCCGAAATCGTCGCTGCCGCCGATGCCTGCGCGGTTAAGCGGGCTCAGCGCCAATATCCGGTCCTGCGCAACTATGCCGAGACCCGCTACGGCGCGAAGAGCTGGAAGTGCCAGCGCCGCGTCGTCGCCCGGATCGAGGCCAGCACGCTGGGCATGGACATCCGCTATGTCGTCACCTCGCTGGCCGAAGGTTCGGCTGAGCATATCTACGACACCCTCTACTGCGCGCGCGGCAACGCCGAGAACCTGATCAAGCGCCACAAGACCCAGCTTGCCAGCGATCGTACCTCGTGCCGCTCAGCCAATGCTAACCAGATGCGCCTCATCCTGCACACCGCCGCCTACTGGCTCGTGTGGCGCATCCAGCAGGAAATCCCGAAGGCTGCCGCGCTCGCCACCGCCGAGTTCGCAACGCTGCGCCTGCGGTTGCTCAAGGTCGCCGCCCGCATCATCGAAACCGCTACGCGCATCCGCGTCGCCTTCGCGTCAGCCTGTCCCGATGCCAGCCTGTTCAGAACCATTGCCACCGGCCTCCGGCCGGCACCCACATAACCAGCGCGGCAGTGCCGCCCAAAGCCCGAGCCCTCGTCCTTCAACCTCGAAAAGCCCATCGATCCTGACGCGGTGAAAAAACCGCCGGAGGAGCTTGCTCTGATCACCCGGCGACCGACAAACCATGCTCGCACGAACCCGGAGCGGAGGCCTCATGAATAGTGCGGGTTAACGTCCTCCACGGAGCGTAGGCATTAACTTTATAAGCAGGAGCGGCGGTCGCCATAAATTTGCCCTGAGTGTCCGGCTTTTCCGCCTTTTTCGCTCTGAAGTACACGGCTCGTGCGGTCCGATGCTAGTCGATCATAATCGTCGAGCTGGCTGTGAATGAATGGCAAGTTTCGATGCCATGTTCCGTGCCTCTGGACGTCCGCAATTGAGCGAGAGCTGCTTTTGTCTGCTCCTGGCCCAGCCGTTGATGCGCCGCTCGATCATTTTAGTCGACCGATGGAAATCAGGCAGCCGAAGTGTATTCCGGAAGTCCTGAAGATTTCCTCTGCACAGTTCTGGCTGACGGCTTCTGCTGAATGACGTTAAGCGTCGGAAAATTTTTCGTTCCGATCCGTAGTTATCGGAAAATTTCCTACGATAAATAACGGACATTTGTCTCACGCCTACACAGCGCAGAAAATTGTCCCAGAGACCCATCTTTGTTCGGGAGACGTCCAATGCTTCTTGAAAATTCCCACTCCTGGGGCTCCGGTGAGCCTGTTCATCTGCATGAGGCAATCGGCCTTTTAAAGAAAACGGCTGACGCTGATGCGACGACAGCATCCTTGGAGATTTTGCTGGTCGAAGATGATGACGCGGACGCATATCTCATCGAGACGGCTCTCTCAAAAATTCCGGAAGTCAAAGCGGTGGTGCGGGCACGCGACGGCGTCGAGGCACTGACCATTGTAGATGGACGAAAACACCAGATCCACATGGCGATCGTCGACCTGCGCATGCCCCGCAAGGATGGTTTCGAGCTTCTTGCCGAACTCGACGCGCGCATATTGGCAGACTTTCCTTCGGTAGTTCTCAGTTCTTCGCGCGCGCAATTAGATGTTTATCGCGCCGGGAAAAAGGGTGCGTGGAAATATTTAACCAAGCAGAGCAGCGTAGCGAGGATGACGAGATCATTGAAGCGTGTCATCCGCGCGGTAAGCTAGGTGCATTGAGGGGGTGACCAAAATTATTTTCGCAATATGGAATTTTGCAAATCTTGTCATTGCCCGAGGATTGCATGAAAAATCTGAGCATACTCTTGATCGATGATGATCTTCTATTCCTTGATATTGTTGAGGACATTGCTCGGACAGCCTTTCCATCAGCTCAAATCGTAACGCTTAACGGAAGTAGGGATGTAGCACAGATATGCTCTGCCGTATCTTTTGATTGCGTCATTCTCGATTATCAGATGCCTGAGACTGATGGACTGACGACGGCAATTAGCTTGCGACAAAAATGGCCGTATTTGCCCATTATCCTGATGACATCAGCCGGTGATGAAGAAATTGCAGCACAGGCAGTCCGGGAAAATCTTTCAGATTACATACCAAAGAGACGGCTCAATATCGATTCCATGCGGCGGATGGTTGATCGCGCAGTACGCATGTCTCAGGCACGCCAGGTCATTGCTCGGCAGCAGCAGGAACTCGAGATGTTCGCTCACACGCTTGCACATGATTTCCAGCAACCTTTACGGCAAATTGGTACGTTCGTGAAAATGATATCGGATGAACTGGGTAAAAATAACTCACCTACATTGGCGCGCCATCTGCAATTTCTGCAATCGGCGAGTCAACGTATGTCCGATCTCGTAAATGTCATGTCGGAATACACTTTAATAGATAAACCAATCGAATGTAGTGCAACACATTTATCGCGAGTCGTCAAAAGATCGATCTCTTTCGTTACTCAATATATTCATGAAAGTGGGGCGTGTGTCCGGATAAAAAACGATTGCGTGTTTCTAGCGAATGAAACGCTGATGTGCAGCATCCTGCAGAACCTCATTATAAACGGCATTAAATATAATAACAGCAAAAAGCCAACCATTGTAATTGATGGATCACAGCACGATGGCGAATGCTTAATATCGGTTCGAGATAATGGCATTGGTATAGAGGCCGAGTATATCGAAGCGATTTTTTCGCCCCTATTCAGGATTCACGCTCACAACGAATATCCCGGCACGGGCTTGGGCCTGACGCTTGTTCGCAAGGCGTTGGAAAAGCAACATGGACGAATAACCTGTCGATCCAATCCGTCGGTTGGATCTGAATTTATCATATCTCTTCCATGTGTGTCACCGATGGTCGAGGAACAAGTAGAACCTGCGATGAGCGACTTCAATGACGCGGACGTCGTTTATGTTGTCTAAATCCATGCCCCGGCAAAGAAACGAGAGTGATCCGAACTCAACAAGAGGCAAGCTCTCACTCAAAGAGCGCTACCAGCAGCGGAAAATTGATTTGCTGAACTCTCTGAAATCGTTGAGTGGTGAAGGTTTCCCTAGCTTACAGCGGTCCATCGAACTGCAATGTGATCTTCACAAACTGGCGGGGTCCGCATCACATTTTGGAGATCAGAAAATTGGCGATCTGTCAGGCTCGTTAGACGAATATTTGCAAAATAGCGGGTCCGAATCCGATCCATCATATTTTCGTCGGCTGGTCGCCGAACTGTGCGACGAAATTGAAAAGTCCTTCAACGATCAGATGTCTCATATTTCCTCCAGCCAGGATGTGGTTTGGAACAGAGACAGCTACGCAAAGGAAGAATTGCGTGCTGTCATAGACACTATGCTCGATGGACTAATTGTCATTAATGATCGCGGCATAATAAGAGATTTCACGCCCGTTTCCGAAAAGCTCTTCGGATATTCTACAGACGAGGTGATCGGTCAAAACATTTCGATGTTGATGCCGGAACCAGATCGTTCGAACCATGATAGCTATCTCGACAATTACGCCAAGGGCGGATTGGCTAAAATAGTCGGTATTGGACGCGAAGTTATCGGCCAGCGGAAAGATGGCAGCACATTTCCAATGGAACTTGGCGTTTCGAGATTCGAGATTGGAGGCAAGAAAAAATATGTCGGGATTTGTCGCGACATAACCCAGCGTAAGCGCGATGAAAAAATCAAAGATGAGTTTATTTCAACCGTCAGCCATGAATTACGTTCTCCGCTAACATCGCTTCAGGCTTCACTAGGCCTGCTTTTGGCGAGACACGCCCATGATTTGGATGAGCAGGGAACCCGGCTTCTTTCGCTTGCCCATAATGGCGCGATCCGTCTGTCAGAATTGGTGAACGATATTCTGGATCTGGAAAAAATTGCGGCAGGAAAACTCGAAATTGTCTTGCAAAGCATTGAGATCGGTCCGCTGGTGCAGGACATTGTTGATCGTCATGCCGGTCTGGCGTTGAGCCATGACGTTCAATTTGAAACGCAAGTGAATGTAAGCGGCGTGAAAGTTCGGCTTGATCCCAACAGATTTAACCAAGCGCTCGTAAATCTGCTTTCAAACGCCGCCAAATTTTCTGACGCCGGCGATACAGTTCTGATCAGCGCCGAATTGGATGACCCGACCAACGTTCGCATTGCGGTCAAAGATAACGGACCGGGCATTCCGCTGGCTTTTCAATCGAAGATTTTTCAGAGATTTGCGCAGGCCGATTCATCGACGACGAGGCAACAGGGTGGAAGTGGCCTTGGGCTGAACATCACTAAATCCTTGATAGAGGAGTTTGGTGGAACCGTAAATTTCGAAAGTACGGAAGGTAAGGGCACATCTTTTTATTTTGTACTTCCAGTTGCATTAGATTGAGATGCTAGGAATGATGCGGCCACTGAAAAAGATACTTTATCTCGAAGACGATGATGTTATCGCGGAATTGGTGATGATATCTCTTATCGAAATATCCGGTTATGACGTGAAGCATTTTAACAATGGCACTGCTGCGATAAAATCGGCCACCCGGTTCAAACCTCAATTATGCCTATTTGACGTCATGCTTCCAAAGATGGACGGGCCGAGCACCCTAAATAATATCCGACTCATACCAGGTTTTTCGAATGTCCCGGTGATATTTATGACGGCAAAAGCACAAGTTCACCAACAGAAAACCTATATGGACATGGGAGCGCTCGGCGTAATCCTCAAGCCGTTCGATCCGATCAGTCTCGGTGAACAAATACACGCTCTCTGGCAAGACCGCGGCAGGGGAGAGGCACGAGTTTAAGCTGCGCTGGGCCTATGGAAATTCCCCCCGCTCAGGGCACAGGAACCACTTATCCAGTTGTAAGCGGGCATTATTGCTGCCGAAGCATATCCGATTTCCCTTGACCATTCTGGCTGTAGGAGAAGTGTTATGGGACATTCAGACCTTGACCCCGCCATACATGATCGGCGTCCCTGGAATGCCGGTAAAAACGTTGGGGCGAAACGACCTTTGAAGCCACGCGATATATGGGCGATCCGCTTTTATTTGGATGAACACAAGCGCATCCGTGACCGTGCGCTGTTTGACCTCGCAATCGACAGCAAACTGCGCGGCTGCGATCTGGTCAAAATAAAGATTGGCGATCTGATGAGCGCAGGTTCTTTTCGTGATCGAGCAACTGTCATCCAGCAGAAGACCGACCGGCCCGTGCAGTTCGAGATCATGTCAGAAGCACGCAAGAGCCTGACGGCTTGGCTCGACCGGCGCGGCGGAACATTCCGTGACTTCGTTTTTCCGAGCAGGATCGATTATCTGGGTCACTTAAGCACGCGGCAATATGCGCGCCTCGTGGACGAATGGGTCTCGACGATCGGTCTCGACAAGCGAGAGTATGGGACGCACTCAATGCGCAGAACCAAGGCCGCGCTCATTTACAAGGCGACCGGCAATCTTCGCGCGGTGCAGATTCTGCTCGGTCATACCAACATCGAAAATACCGTCAGATATCTCGGCGTAGATGTCGACGACGCCCTGACGCTATCCGAGCGCACCGAAATTTGATTATTCACCGGCTTCCCGAAATCTTTGGGGAGCCGGTTCATCCACCTGAACGAATAGCGGCTATCGGCGGGCCACTCTAGCTCCACGAACGACCGCTATGTCGAAGGATTTCGGGCGCTTGCGTACGAAATTCTAACATGGAGGAACCCGCGGGCCCCATGCACTGGTCTATGGGTAAAAGGGCTTTGGGATAGATCTGCCTGGCAGGCGATGCCAAGCTGGGAGGGCTGTCAGGGATCCGATTATCGCCATGTCGAGCACCGTCAGATTGCGATTGGTGTGTGTTTCGTTGGACCTTTTGCTCGGTGTCAGGATCGAGTTTGGGATTGGTGTGCACTGCCTCACCGACCAAGTCGCAGTGACAGTGATCGTTTTGCTGGGCAAGCCATGCCGGATCATGACGCAAGCTCCCGGATCAGCAGCGCCGACGGTGGTGGCGCACGGGGCTGCCGCCAGCGTTCGAACGTCTCGATGATGATCATGTGACCGCCGCAGCATGGGCATGGCGCGCGATGGTCCTCTGGCTCCTCGGGCAGATCGTCCGGCGGCACCGCAACATCGAGCAGCTGGCGGGCGAGCGCGAGGCTGGCTTTGCGTGACGAGGCAGCGAGCAGGCCGTAGTGGCGGATGCGATGGAAGCCCCGCGGCAGGACGTGAAGGAGGAACTGCCGGATAAACTCATCGGCGCTGATGGTCATGACCTGCTGGCGGTCGGGGTCAGCACGACGATAATCCTTATAGCGCATCGTCACGCCGCGCTCGTCGAACGCGATCAGCCGCCGGTTCGAGATGGCAACACGGTGGGTGTAACGCGACAGATAGGCAAGCACGGCCTGCGGCCCAGCGAAAGGCGGCTTGGCATAAACCACCCAGCGCTTCTTTCTCAACGGGGCCAGGTGGCGCAGGAACGCACTACGCTCAGCAAGGTGCGCAGCGTTGCTCCGGAAGAAGAGTCGTCCTGCATCATGAAGTGCCAGTAATCGCATGAGGAACAGACGGCGGAACAGCTTGCCCAGAACCCGCACTGGCAAGAGGAACGCAGGCCGTGACGATATCCAGCTTGATCGATTGGGCGCGATGCCGCCGCCCGGCACGATCATGTGCACATGCGGATGGTGGGTCATCGCCGAGCCCCATGTGTGGAGCACAGCGGTGATGCCGATGCGCGCACCGAGGTGCTTGCGATCGCCAGCGATGGTGAGCATTGTCTCCGATGCCGCCTTGAACAGCAGGTCATAGACCACCGCCTTGTTCTGGTACGCGATATCCGCGACCTCGGCGGGCAATGTGAAGACGACATGGAAGTAACCGACGGGAAGCAGATCGGCTTCGCGCTCGGCCAGCCATGTGCGTGCAGCCGCGCCCTGACACTTGGGACAATGCCGGTTGCGGCAGCTGTTATAGGCGATCCGCCAATGTCCGCAGTCCTCGCAGGCCTCGACATGACCGCCAAGCGCAGCAGTGCGACAGTTCTCGATCGCCGTCATCACCTTGAGCTGGTTGAGGCTCAGATGCCCGGCATGGGCGGTCCGATATGCTGGACCAGCGCTGCGGAAGATGTCGGCGACCTCGAGCGAGGGGCGCACCGGCTCAGCCGGGAGGCGGCTTGCCTTCCATCAGCGCGATGATCCGGTCGAGCGGGCTGGCGACCGCCTGGATCGTGCGGGTGGAGACCTTGGTGTAGATCGCGGTGGTGTCGATCTTGCTATGGCCCAGCAGCACCTGGATAACGCGTATATCCACATCCTGCTCGAGAAGATGGGTGGCAAAGCTGTGCCGCAGCGTGTGAGGGCTGATGCGCCGCTTGATCCCGGCGACCTCGGCGGCTTCCTTCACGGCGCGATGCAGCTGCCGCGACGAGATCGGGTCGGTGTAGCTGCTGCCCGGAAACAGCCAGCCATGCGGGAACATCACGCCACGCCGCTTGCCCTCGCGCCACCACAGCCGCAACAGTTCCAGCAACTGCGGGGAAAGCATGGCATTGCGATCCTTGCCGCCCTTGCCCTGTTCGACGCGGATCAGCATGCGCTTGCTGTCAATGTCATCGACCTTGAGATACGCGACCTCGGACACGCGCAGGCCGGCACCATAGGCCACGCCCAGCGCCGCCTTGTACTTGATGCCCGGTGCGGCCTCGAGCAGGCGGGCCGCCTCCTCGACGCTCAAGACCTCGCGCACATTGTCCGGGCGGCGGGTCGCGACCAGACCGCGCGCCAGATCACGCCGTCGCAGCGTGACCGTATAGAAGAAGCGCAGCGCCGAGACTGCACCGTTGATCGTGCCCGCGCTGGCGCCGCTCTCGTGCTGCTGGATCTGGAAGTTGCGTAGATCCTCGGACGTGGCGGTATCTGGCGGGCGCCCCAGCCAGGCAGAAAAGCGCCGCATATGCCGAATATACTGGTCCTGGGTTCGAGGCAGAAGACCCCGCATCATCATGTCATGCTGCATACGCTGGCGCAGTGAAGTGACAGGGGCGGTGGTGGAAATGTTAGCCATGGCAAGTTCCTCTCAGTTGAAGGAACTCGCACGCTCAGGCGCCGGACTCGCCCCGCGCAAAGCCTCACATTATCGCGCTACCTCTCCCCACGCGACTCTCCCGCGAAAGCGGGTTCGTCCATGTCGGCGTTTCGTCATCAACGCTGGCCAGCCAAGCTAACTATATCGTCTTCTAAACTGATGGATATACTGCCCCGCGAATCGGAGCCGAAGCGACATCGATTCCTGCTTTGGGAATTGAACCCATTTTGAATTTTGTTCTGATGGACCGATTGATGGAATGGCCTAAACTTTAGGCAAAATTTCAGAGCAATATCAAATCACTAAGTAACCAATTCGATTCCGGCTCGGTCCATTTAATCGACCCCACAGTTCGGTCGGTTCCGCCTGCATCAAGGTACATGGATGAATGGGCGCAGGCTGGCCGTTCAATTGACGCATAGTTGAGGTGTTATCGCGCTTCATGGCCGGGAGGACTGCTCCATGGCGAGGATCGCGCGCTTGCGTTCGACGCCCCAGGCGTAACCCGAGAGTGTGCCATCGTTGCGAACGACCCGGTGGCAGGGGATGGCTATCGCCAGTCTATTGGCGGCACATGCGCCTGCGACAGCCCGTATCGCGCTGGGCGCCCCGATCCGCTGGGCGACTTCGCTATATGAGCGCGTCTCCCCGATCGGAATATCACGCAGCGCCTTCCATACGCGCTGTTGAAACGCAGTGCCGCGCACGTCGAGCGGCAGTTCCAGCCCAATCTCGGGTTGTTCCACGAAGCCCACTACCGCAGCGACGACCGCCTCGTAATCGGCGTCTGCACCGATGAGCGTGGCGCACGGGAAACGCTCTTGCAGATCGCGCGCCAGCAGATCGGGATCGTCGCCGAGAAGGATGGCCGCTACTCCCCTGGGACTGGATGCGACCAGGATGGAGCCGAAGGTTGTTTCGCCGATCGCGAAGCGGATCTCCTCTTTCGCTCCGCCCTTGCGGAAACTGGATGGTGTCATGCCAAGAAGGCCATTTGAGGCCTCGTAAAAGCGGCCGCTTGAACTGAACCCGGCATCGTACATCGCTTCCGTGACGCTTATGTCGCGAGACAGTGCCGTGCGCAGGCGCTTCGCGCGATGCGCGGCAGCGTAGCCTCGCGGTGTAAGGCCGGTATGTGCTTTGAAGATCCGGTGCACATGGCCCGGGCTGACCCCGAGCGCCTCGGCGAGATCGGTCAATGAGGGCCTGGTCTCGCTCGTCTCAATCAGCCGACATGCCTTCGTAACGAATTCTGCGGTCGCGATCGCGGCGGGCGGCCCATCAGGCTTGCACCGCCTGCACGCCCGGAAGCCGGTCTGCCGCGCGCTCTCAAGCGTGTCATGGATGGTCACATTGCCGGGATTACAGGCTCGCGAAGGGCAGGACGGCCGACAATAGATGCCGGTCGTGCTGACCGTGTACCAGAATTCCCCATCAGCGGTTTTGTCGCGCGCGACGATCCGTGCCCATCGCGGATCGGCTAGTATTACCTCTGCCTGCTTGTCCT
This sequence comes from Sphingobium sp. DEHP117, assembly GCF_030867385.1. Taxonomy (GTDB): domain Bacteria; phylum Pseudomonadota; class Alphaproteobacteria; order Sphingomonadales; family Sphingomonadaceae; genus Sphingobium. The sequence continues at coordinate 237,278 of NZ_JAPFBJ010000001.1, forward strand.
GACTGCTCATGATGCTCTCTCTTTGCAAATCAGGATCAGCCTAGCGGGTTCATCATATCGCGAAACTCCGACTCTTGCTCTCAAATCCAATCTCGTGAGGCAATCGCCTACCGCGCCATCTCCTCAACCATCTCGGCCAGTTCGAGCCAGCGTTCTTCCGCTGCGTCTTTCTCTGCGCGTGCCTTCTCGATTGCAGCCATCAGCGCGGCGAAGCGGGTGGGGTTGTTGGTATAGAGATCCGGGTCGGCGATGGCCGCCTCGTCCCGCGCGATTGCTGCTTCCAGCTCCTCGATCTTCGCGGGCAGCAGATCATAGTCCCGCTGGTCCTTGTAACTCAGCTTGGCCGCCTTGGCGGGCGGGGCGGGAGGGGGCAAGGCGGCATCGCCCTTTGCGGGCGAGGCGCTGCGCTTTGCCGGGTCTGACCGCCGCGTCCGCTGTTTCTCCCAGTCTTCATAGCCGCCAGCGACGACATCGACCTTGCCCGAGCCGTCCAGCCCCAGAGTGATCGTCACCGTCTTGTCGAGAAAGTCGCGGTCGTGGCTGACGATCAGGACCGTGCCGGCGTAATCGGCGATCACCTCCTGCAACAGGTCGAGCGTTTCGAGGTCGAGGTCATTGGTCGGCTCGTCGAGCACAAGCAGATTCGATTCGCGGGCGAACTCGCGCGCCAGCAGCAGGCGGGACCGCTCCCCGCCCGAAAGCGTGCCGACCTTGGCATCCGCCAGCTTGGGGTCGAACAGGAACTCCTTCAAATAGCCCTGAACGTGCTTGCGGACCCCGCGCACGTCGATCCAGTCTCCGCCCTCGGCCAGCACGTCGCGCACGCGCTTTTCAGGCGCCATCAGCTTGCGCTGCTGGTCTATGACGATGCCGTCGAGCGTGTTTGCGCGTGTAATCGTACCTTCGTCGGGCATGATCTCGCCGGTGAGGAGGCGCAGCAGAGTCGTCTTGCCCGCGCCATTGCCGCCGACGACGCCGATGCGGTCGCCGCGCTGGATGCGCAGCGAGAAATCGCGGATGATGGCGCGGTCGCCAAAGCGCTTTGTCACATGTTCCGCCACGATCACGCTCTTGGTCTTGACCTCGTCATTCACCACCGCGAGCTTGGCGATGCCCTGCGGCCCTAGCATAGCGGCGCGCTGTGCCCGCATTTCGTGCAGCTTGGCCAACCGCCCCTGGTTGCGCTTGCGGCGCGCAGTGACGCCGCGCTCCAGCCAGTGTGCCTCGATCTTCAGCTTTGCGTCGAGCTTTTCCGCTGCGCGCGCTTCCTCGGCATAGACCTTCTCCATCCATGCCTCGAACCCGCCGAAGCCGATCTCGTTGCGGCGCAGGCTGCCCCGGTCGAGCCACAGGGTCTGGCGGGTGAGGCGGGTGAGGAAAGTGCGGTCATGGCTGATGACGATGAACGCGCCGGTATAGCGCTTCAGCCAGTCTTCCAGCCAGTCGATCGCCGCGATGTCGAGATGGTTGGTGGGTTCGTCGAGCAGCAGCAGGTCCGGCTCGGAGGCGAGCGCCCGGCAGATGGCGGCTCGGCGGCGCTCGCCCCCGCTTGCCGTTGCGGCTTCGCGGGAGAGGTCGATGCCGATCTGGTGGGCAATCGCCTCTACCTCATGCTGCGGCGGCGCATCCGGGCCTTTCAGCGCGAAATCGAGCAGAGTGGCAAAGCCCGAAACATCCGGGTCCTGCTCCAGCATCACGACATGCGTGCCCGGCACGATCGAGCGGCGGCCCCGGTCCGCCTCCACCTCGCCCGCGATCAGGCGCAGCAGCGTCGTCTTGCCCGCGCCATTGCGGCCGATGAGCGCGAGCCTGTCCCGCTCGCCGATGTGAAGGTCAAGCCCCTCAAACAGCCAGCCGGCGCCCTGGATGAGGCCCAGCCCCTCGTACGATAAGATTGGTGCAGCCATGATCTGCGCCGCCTAGACCCTCATTCAGCCCGCAGCAAGGGAACGATTGGCCTAATAAGGAGATTGTCTCGCAAACTCACATTCTCAGGAGATGCTATGCCCAAGGCTCGTACATATCTGCCCCTCGCGCTCATGTTCGCCGCCGCCGCGCCGTTGCCGCTGGCCGCGCAAGCTCAGATGCCGAGCGTGACGGCGCAAAGCCAGACGCCGCTGCTCACGCTGAACATAACCGAAAATATCGAGGCCAAGCCCGATCTTGCGATGATCGGCGTGGGCGTTCAGTCGAACGCACTGACGGCGGTGCAGGCCTTGCGAGCCAACAGCACTCAGATGAACGCGGTCATCGCGGCGGCAAAGGCGAAGGGCGTCGCCGCGAAGGATATTCAGACGAGCGGATTCAGCCTCAATCCACAATATGACTATCGCGACGGGCAGTCGGTCTTCAAAGGTTATCAGGTCAGCAACATGGTGACCATCAAGACCCGCGATATCGAAAATCTGGGCGCATTCCTCGATGCCATGGTGGCGAACGGCGGCAATACGATCAATGGCCCCACGTTCAGCGTCGAAAATCCCGAGCCCTTGCTGGTGCAGGCGCGCCAGCGGGCGCTGGCCTCGGGCGCGGCTCAGGCGCAGTTTTACGCGAGGGGCGCGGGCTATTCGACCGCGCGGCTGGTGTCCATCTCGGAGGCGATGAACTATTCGCGCCCGGTCGATGCCATGGCTCCGCGCCCGGTGGTCGCCCAGATGGCGAAGGCGGAGGTGGCCAATGTCGAGCCGGGGCAGGTCAGCAACGGCGTAACTGTCACGCTGCAATATGTTCTGGAGCGGTAGAGCGCACCTGTCTTGAAACTGACTCCGCTATTCACCGCTTGTTCAAAGGCCATGACTTATGACAGAAGCATGACGATGCTGAGCCGCCTGTTCCTGTCTTCCCTGCTGTCGCTTTCCGCTTATGGCACGATGACGCTGCCTGATGCGCTGGCGCGCGGTCCGCGAGATGAACAGGACGCCGCTCGCCGCGCGATGCTGGAGGGGAGGGCCATGCCTTTTTCCACGATCAAGCGGCGTGTTGAGGGAGAGATGGGCGATGCCACCTATCTCGGCTCCGAGTTTCACCAGAATTCGAACCGCTATCGCCTGAAATATGTGCGCGATGGGCGGGTCGTCTGGGTCGATGTCGATGGCCGCACCGGCGAGGTGATGGGCCGGGCGCACTGAAAGGCGGACTATGCGGTTGCTGGTTGTTGAAGACGAACCCAATCTGGGCAGGCAGCTCAAGTCGACGCTGGAAGGCGCGGGCTATGCGGTCGACCTTGCCACCGATGGCGAAGATGGCCACTTCATGGGCAGTACAGAGAGCTATGATGCCGCCGTGCTCGATCTCGGCCTGCCGGAGATCGATGGCCTCACTGTGCTGGATCGGTGGCGCAGGGAGGGGCGGTCCTTCCCCGTACTCGTGCTCACCGCGCGCGATTCATGGTCCGACAAAGTTGCAGGGCTGGATGCGGGCGCCGACGATTATCTTGCGAAGCCTTTCCAGTCCGAGGAATTGATCGCCCGGCTGCGCGCGCTCATTCGCCGAGCATCCGGCAATGCGTCGAGCGAACTGACCGCAGGAGATGTCCGGCTCGACACCCGCTCGGGCAAGGTCACGCTCAAGGGTGAGCCGGTGAAGCTCACCGCGCAGGAGTATAAGCTGCTCTCCTACCTTCTCCATCACAAGGGCAAGGTGGTGAGCCGCACTGAGCTGATCGAGCATATCTACGACCAGGATTTCGACCGCGATTCAAATACCATCGAGGTGTTTGTTACACGGATTCGCAAGAAACTCGGGCCTGATGTCATCACCACGATCCGTGGTCTTGGCTATAGCCTTGAGGAGCCAGTCGCGTCATAAACTGTCCGGCAAAGGACAGACACCAGATCATGCCGACCCCCGTGCGCACCACAGGCTCGCTGAGCCGCCGGATGATGATCGTCGCGGCGCTGTGGATCATCATCATGCTGGCGGGCGGCGGTGTGGCGCTGGATCGGTTGCAGGGCGATGCGATCACCCGCAATTTCGATGATGGCATGGCCTATGCCCTCACGGCGATGATCGCATCGGCGGAGATCGGCCCTGACGGCGAGGTATTCTTCAATCGCCAGCTTGCCGATCAACGGTTCCTCGAACCCAATAGCGGCCTCTATTACCAGATCAGCGCGCGCGGGCATGAGGATTGGCGTTCGCGATCCTTGTGGGACCGGGCGCTTAAGCTCGATGTCGATTATCCCAGCTCCGAAATGCGGATCTATGACAGCATGCAGTTTCCGGACGAGAGCCTGCGCGTGATGGAGCGCAAGGTTATCATACCCGGCTCCAATGATCGCTGGACCTTTGCCGTGGCGCAGGCGCGCTCTGGCCTTGATTCGCAAATCCGGGCACTACGGTTCACGCTGGTGCGCAGTTTCGCATTGCTCGGTATCGGCCTGTTCCTGATGGCGAGCATCCAGAGTTTTTATGGCCTGCGCCCATTGCGCGCGCTGCGGCGGGAAATCGGGCGGATGCGCGCGGGCGAAAAGAGCAGGGTTACGGAGGCCGTGCCGGACGAGGTTCTGCCGATGGTCGAGGAACTGAACGCGCTGCTCGCGCATAATGAGCGGCAGGCGGAGGAGGCGCGGGCGCATGCGGGCAATCTCGCTCACGCGCTCAAAACGCCGCTCACCGTCATCATGAATGCCGCAACGGCTGATGCGCCCGATCTCAAGGACACGATCATGCGCGAGGCGGCGACGATGCGGCGGCAGGTGGATCACCACCTCGCCCGCGCGCGTGCCGTCGGCCGGCGCGGCACAGCGCAAAGTCGGGCCAACGTGTGGGAGAGCCTGCAGGCGGTGGAACGCGCGGTGGCGCGGCTCTACCCCGATGTCCGGGTGGATATGGACGGCGATGCGGCGGCATCAGTGCTTGTGGAGCGGCAGGATCTCGATGAGTTGCTCGGCAACCTGATAGAGAACGCCGCGAAATATGGCGGGGGCAGCGTGTTCGCGACGGTGCGGCCCGCGCCGGACGGTCAGATGGTGTGGATCGATATAGAGGACGACGGCCCCGGCATCCCTGATGCGGAACGGGCGCGCATTTTCGATCGGGGCGTGCGGCTGGACAGCGCCAAGCCTGGCACCGGGCTTGGCCTCGCGATCGTGCGCGACGTGGCGGAGATCTATCAAGGCTCGGTGGCCCTGATGGAGAGCGAAGATCTGGGTGGCCTGCTGGTGCGCCTCAGCCTGCCAGCGGGATGAAGGCTGTTTCGCTCGGCCAGCAAATGGGCTAGGCTCAAGCCATGTCATCCCACCTCTATAATCGCGACATTTTGCGGCTGGCGGCTTCGCTGGCGGGGCAGGGGCGGCTCGATCGCGCGGATGCCAGCGCGGATCGCCGCTCTCCCACCTGCGGCAGCCGCGTCATCGCCGATGTGTCGCTGGACGATCGAGGGCGCATCGGCGCGCTGGGTCTGGAGGCGCGCGCCTGCGCGCTGGGGCAGGCTTCCGCCGCGCTGGTTCACGCCCACGGCACAGGCAAGACAGCCGAAGAGATGCGGGCCGCGGCAGATGCGCTGCGCGTCTGGCTGGCGGGTGCAGAGGGAGAGGCGAATTTCTGGCCGGGGGTCGCCGTGTTCGAGGCCGCGCGCGGCTATCCTGCGCGCCACCCTTCGATATTGCTGGCCTTCGAGGCTGTGCGGGACGCCGCTGAAGCCGCGCGAGCCGCGCGCAAGGGCGAGGCGGCATGATCGGCCTTCTCGCGGCGCTGAGCGCAGCGCTCGCCATTGCGGCGGGGGCCTTCGGCGCGCACGGCGCAGCCTCGCCCCAAGCGGCGGAATGGTTGCGGACGGGGGGCATGTATCAGCTCTTGCATGCCGTCGCGGCGCTGGTGTTGGTGCAGACGCTGCGCGGTCCGGCGATCGTCATGCTGGCGGGGGCGGCGATTTTCGCAGGTACCTTATATCTGATGGCGCTGGGTGCGCCGCGCTGGCTGGGCGCGATCACGCCCATTGGCGGATCGCTGCTGATCGCGGCCTGGCTTTGGGCGGCGTGGAGTTACTGGCGGAGCTAGGCGCGTTCCTCGCGATCGAGAAATGCCGCTACCGCTTCGAGATTGACTGTCTTGTCCAGAAAGGTCTGCCCGATCCCGCGCGCCAGAAGGAAGGGCAGGGTGCCGCCCTCCATCTTCTTGTCATGCAGCATATGCGCGACCAGCGCCGCGCCATCCGCGCCTATGCCCGCGTCCTTGAGTGAAGCGGGCAAGCCAATTTTCTTCAGATGCGCGCTGACCCGCTCGGCATCTTCGTCGGAGCAAAGGCCCTGCGCGGCGGAGAAACGAAAGGCCAGCGCCATTCCGGCCGCCACAGCCTCGCCATGGAGCAGCCGGTCCGAATAGCCCGTCTCGGCTTCCAGTGCGTGGCCAAAAGTGTGGCCGAGGTTTAACAACGCCCGGCGTCCGGTCTTTTCCTCCTCGTCCTCCGCGACGATGGCGGCTTTCGCCCGCACGCTGATCTCTATCGCGTGCGTCCGGGCGGTGCAATCACCCGCCAGCAGGGCGGCTCCATTGGTCTCGCACCACTGGAAGAAATCCGGTCGATCAATCAGGCCGTATTTCACCACCTCGGCATAGCCCGCCCGAACCTCGCGCGGAGGGAGGGTGTCGAGCGTGGTCGGGTCTATCAGCACCAGCGCGGGCTGATGAAACGCGCCGACCAGGTTCTTCCCCGCCGCCGCGTTGATCGCGGTTTTCCCGCCCACGGAGCTGTCCACCTGCGACAATAATGTGGTGGGGATCTGGATGAAGCGGCAGCCGCGCTTCAAAATCGCCGCCGCGAAGCCGACGAGATCACCGATAACGCCGCCGCCCAGCGCGATGATCGCATCCTTGCGCTCCACACCCAGCTCCAGCAAACGGTCCATCAGCGCAGATAAGCCGGACCAGCTCTTGGTACCCTCTCCGGGCGGCAATATGATCGGGTCTATCGAAATGCCCTGCTCGGCAAGGCTGGCCTTCAGCCGGCTAAGCTGCGAGGCCGCGACATTCTCGTCGGTTACCACCACCAGCCGCGCGTTGCGGGCATAAGGCACAAGCTGCTCGCCAGCCCGGTCGAGCAGGCCATTCTCGATCCTGATCTCATAGCTGCGCGCGCCCAGCGAAACCGGAACGATGATCATAGCCCCAATGTCTCCACTATCTGTTCCACAGCCTGCTCGTGCGGGCCGGTACCGCTGATGATGCGGATCGGTGCGAGCGCATAGACCGGGTTACGCACGGCCGACAGTTCCGTCAGCACGGTGCGCGGATCCTTGCCGACGAGGAGCGGCCGGCCTTCGCGACGCGAGACGCGCTCCACCAGCACATCGATATCGGCATCGAGCCAGACCGCGATCGCGCGGTCTAGGATCAGCCCGCGCGTTTCGTCGTTCATGAACGCGCCGCCGCCCGTGGCAATCACCTTCCGTCCGCCCTCGATGAGGCGGGCGATCACCCGTCGCTCGCCGTTCCGGAATTCCTGCTCGCCAAAATGCTCGAATATTTCCGGGATGGTCATCCCTGCCGCATGGGCGATCTCTTCGTCCGCGTCGACGAAGGGCAGGCCCAGGCGCGCGGCGAGGCGGCGGCCGATGGTCGACTTACCCACTCCCATCATGCCGATGAGCACGATCGGCCGATCGTCTTGCCCTTGCGCGGATTTGCTGTTTTGTTCCATGCTGGGCGCGGCTATACAGCCATGCGCTTTTTGCGCAAAAGCGAAATTTGGATCAGTTCTACAGGCGGAGCCGCACGGCCTTATCATGAAAATCAGACGTACCAATGCCTTTGGTGAAGCTCCCCGGCGTCGCAGCCCTGTTCCCATCGGTTGCCTGCTGCCCGTCTTGATCCTGATCGCAGTCCTGGGGTGGGCATGGCATCAGGGCGGGGAGAAGCCGCTCAGCCATGTCGAAAAGCCGATAGCGGCGGACAAGCTCGGGCATTGAGCATGGCAGGGGTCAGGCACAAGGGCTGGCGCTGGATGGCGGGCGCGGCGATAGGCGGGCTGGCGCTCAGCATCGCGGTGCCTCTTGTAGCCGGGCGGGCGCCGACTTCGCTGCTTCCCCCCGGTTTCGGCGATGAGCCAGCGGCCGAAAAGGCCGGGCAGCCGCCTGTCAGGTCCCCGAATCCGGCATCGCCCGCTCCGGGCCAGCCGCCGAGGCAGACCGGCCTTCAGCTTGACCTGTCCGATGTAGGCGGCCCGCCGCCCGTCCCGTTGCCGCCCGAGGCGGGCAATGCCGCGATGGAGAATCAGCTCACTCCTGAAGAGCTGGCAGCGGAACAGCAGAAATACGACTTGCCCGAGGGCGCGCACAGATCGCTGGATCGTGTTGGCCCGCAGACAGCAGAAGCGGGTGGCTTGCCGGAAAACGCCTTCGGCATTGCGTCCGGTCCCTTCCTGGCCACCCTGCTGCGCGAAACCAAAGCGCCGCTCGCGTCGCGCTGGCAATCCATCCTGCTGCGTCGCGCGCTGTTGTCCGCCAGCCAGACGCCCCAGGGAATCAACGGCGCGGACTGGGCGGCAGAGCGCGCCTGGATGCTGGTGCGCATGGGAGAGGCGGATGCTGCGCGCAGCCTGGTGCAGAGCGTGGACAGCGATCAGTACACCCCCCGCCTGCATGCGGTGGCGATGCAGGCCTATCTTGCGAGCGCTGACCCGGTGGGCCTGTGCGCGATCCAGCAGGGCGGGGCGGGCAGCAGCAAGTCTCCCGGTTGGCTGATGGCCGAGGCGATGTGCGCCTCTTTCGCTGCCGAGCAGGGGCGGGCAAGCGCGATCCTGAACCAGACACAGCGGCGCGGCGATGTGAGCGGCATCGACTATCGCCTGACTGAAAAGATCGTCGGCGCGGGGGCCAATGCACGGCGCTCGGTGAAGATCGAGTGGGATGGCGTGGAGCGGCTGACCGCGTGGCGCTATGGCCTTGCCACCGCCGCCAATGTCGATATTCCCGCGCCACTGATCGCGCAGGGAGGTGCCCATGTGCTGGCGTGGCAGGCCCGCGCGCCGATGCTCAGCCCGCTCGCCCGTTTACCCGGCGTTGAGGCTGCGGCCCGCCTCGGTGTGTTTTCCGGCAGTGCGCTTGTCGATTTCTACAGCGGGCTGGAGGGCACGGAGGGGCTTCCCGATGATCTTGCGGATCGGTTGACTGCGCTGCGCCGTGCGTATGCCGGGGCCGATGCGGCAGACCGGCTTGAAGGCATGCGCAGCCTGTGGTCCCCCGCCGGAGGGTGGGATCTGGTCCGGCTGTTGTCGGTGTCGCGTGCTGCGGCGGCATTGCCCCTGACGGACGTGAACGGTGCGGACCTCAGTCGGCTGATCGCTGCCATGCTGAGCGCGGGATACGACCTCAGCGCGATGCGATGGGCCGGGGCCCGAGAGGCGCTCGGCGAGGCGGATGGCACCGACGCATGGGCCATGCTGGCGGTTGGCGCGCCACGCATAGTGGTCGGCATCGATACCGGGCGGCTGCGCGATTATGCAGACGCCTCGCCGCGCGGCAGGATGGCGCTGGCGGCGCTGGCGGGGCTTGGGCGCATCAGTGGCGAGGCGTTGCAGGACGCTGCGGCAGATGGGCGGCTTGACCGACGCATACGCAGCCGCTGGGCGCGTGAGATCGCGGCGGCGGCCGGGCGGGGGGAGCGTGGAACTGTGGCGATCCTGGCTGCCGTGGGCATGCAGACCTCCCGATGGAGCGCGATGCCGCCGGAGCACCTCTATCACATCGTTTCGGCGCTGCACCGCGTGGGGCTGGACCCCGAGGCGCGGATGATCGCGGCCGAGGCGATCATGCGGAGCTGACAGGCGAATGGCGGCGCCGACGGCCTTGCAGGCCGACAGGCCGCTGATCGACCGCTATCTCGAAATGCTGAGCGTGGAGCGCGGGGCAGCACGCAATACCATCCTAGCCTATCGCAACGACCTGGAAGCGGCGAGCGCGCATGTTCGCGGGCTTGGCGGCGCGGATGCAGAGGGGCTTCGCGCTCTGGTTGGCGAATGGGCTGCGCTCGCTCCCTCCACCGTTTCGCGCAAGCTATCGGCCCTGCGCGGCTTTTACGCGTTTCTCGAGGCCGAGGGCGTGCGGGACCACAATCCGGCGCACAGCGTTGCCCGGCCCGGCCTGCGCCGCCCGCTGCCCCGTATCCTCAGTCATGAGGAGGTCGCGCGTCTGTTCGAGGTGGCGGAGGAGCGGGCAGGCGGAGAGCGTCCTGCCCATCACGATGTGCGAATGCTGGCACTGCTCGAGCTGCTCTATGGCTCCGGCTTGCGCGCCACGGAGCTGATGTCGCTGCCGCGCACCGCAATTCATCCTGACAGGCCGTTCCTTATCCTGAAGGGCAAGGGCGGACGCGAACGGCTGGTGCCGGTGTCTGATCGCGCCCGTGCGGCGGCGGCGCGGTGGGCCGCTTTTGTGCCAGGCGGACAGCCATGGCTGTTCCCTTCGGGCAAATCCCATATCTCGCGCATCCGCCTGTTTCAGATGGTGCGCGAATTGGGCGCAGCGGCGGGCATTGAGCCGAGCCGCATCAGCCCGCATGTTCTGCGCCACGCCTTCGCCACGCACCTGCTGTCTGGCGGGGCGGATCTGCGCGCGCTCCAGACCATGCTGGGCCATGCGGATATCGGCACCACGCAGATCTATACCCATGTCGACAGCGCGCATCTCGTCGAACTCGTCAATCGCCGCCATCCGCTCGTTGACCTGAAGCGCGGAGCGGCCTAACGCCATCATCCATGGTTACGTTTCTGGACTTTGAAAAGCCGATCGCCGCGCTCGATGCCCGTATCGCCGAACTGAGGGATACTGCCCAATCCGGCGAGCTCAATATAGATAGCGAGATCGGCAAGTTGCAGCAGCGCGCCGACAAGATGCTGGCGGATACCTATGCGAAGTTGACGCCCTGGCAGAAGACGCAGGTCGCCCGCCATCCCGACCGCCCGCATTTCAAGCATTATGTGGCGGGGCTGTTCGACGAATTCATCCCGCTTGCCGGGGATCGCGCCTTTGGCGACGATCAGGCGATACTGGGCGGATTTGCGCGACTGGGCAAAAGGCGCGTCATGGTGATCGGCCATGAGAAGGGCGACGACACCGCGAGCCGTCTGCGCCACAATTTCGGCATGGGTAAGCCCGAGGGCTATCGCAAGGCGATCCGGCTAATGCAGCTCGCCGACCGTTTCGGCCTGCCGGTGGTGACGCTGGTGGATACGTCCGGCGCGTTTCCGGGCGTGCAGGCGGAGGAGCGGGGGCAGGCGGAGGCCATCGCCCGCTCGACCGAACAGTGCCTCGCGCTTGGCGTGCCGATGGTCGCGGCAATCGTGGGTGAAGGCGGATCGGGTGGCGCTATCGCGCTTGCCGCCGCCAACCGCGTGCTGATGCTGGAGCACGCCGTCTATAGCGTCATCTCGCCGGAGGGCTGCGCTTCCATTCTGTGGCGTACGGCGGAAAAGGCGAGCGACGCGGCCACCGCGATGCAGGTGACGGCGCAGGATCTCAAGGCCTTGAACGTGATCGATCGCATCGTGCCGGAGCCGGTCGGCGGCGCGCACCGCGACCCTGCGCAGGCCGTAGCCGCGCTCGGCCGGGCCATTACGGAGGAGCTGGACAGCCTTGTCCGGCTCGATACTGCAACATTGCGTAAGGACCGGGCAGACAAGTTTCTTGCCATGGGGCAATAAGCACCCAATATTGCGTGCGGGAACGATCGGCGGCTTGGCCGGTTAAACCCTGAAAAGTGGGAGAGCTCCATATGCAGATGAAGCGCTTGTTCCTGAGCTGTGGCCTGCTTGCGCTGGTGATGGCCTGCGGCGAAGAGAGTGGCAGCAAGACCAAACCTATCCCGCTGGCGACATCGATCAGCGCGAAGGACAAGCAGGAAGGCGCGAAGGCTCATCCTGAATTGCTGCAGGAATTCGGCGGCGCTTATCAAGGGCCGCAGACCGCCTATGTGGTGAATGTAGGCCGCAAGATCGCGTCGCAATCCAGCCTGTCGAGCGTTCAGAGCGACTTTACCGTGACCCTGCTCAACAGTTCGGTCAACAACGCATTCGCGATCCCCGGCGGCTATGTCTATATCACGCGCCAGCTCATGGCGCTGTGCAACGACGAGGCCGAAATGGCGGGCGTATTGGGGCACGAGGTCGGCCATGTCGCGGCCATGCACAGTCAGCGCAGGCAAAAGGCCGCTACGCGCAACGCGATAGGCGGCACCTTGCTTCAGATTCTTACGCAGGCGACGCTGGGAAGCTCGGGGCTGGGCGGATTGCTTCAGCAGGGCATCGGGCAGGGGGCGCAGCTCCTCACGCTCAAATTTTCCCGCAGTCAGGAATATGAGGCGGACGACCTCGGCATCCGCTATCTCGCCAAGGGCGGATATGATCCGAAGGCATTGTCCTCGATGCTCGCCTCGCTTGCGGCGCAAAGTGCTCTCGACGCGCGGATCTCCGGGCAGACAAAGGATATGCCCGAATGGGCAAGTACGCACCCGGACCCGGCCTCGCGCGTTCAGCGGGCGCTTCAGCGGGCACGGGACACCGGCTCTACCAATACGCTGCGCAACCGTGACGCGTTTCTCGCGGCGTTGAACGGCGTGATCTATGGCGACGATCCCAAGCAGGGCGTGGTGAACGGCAGCCAGTTCATTCACCCGGACCTCAGGATTGCGTTCACAGCGCCCACTGGCTTCGCGCTGAATAACGGCACACAGGCGGTGACGATCTCAGGATCGAGCGGGCAGGCGCAATTCAGCGGCGGGCCTTATTCAGGCAACCTCGACTCATATGTCACCAGCGTATTCCGGGCGCTTGCCAAGAATGACAGCTTCACACCCCAATCGATCCAGCACGGATCGGTAGGCGGCATGAATACCGCGTACACCACAGTGCAGGCAAACGGCCAGTCCGGCCCGGTCGATGTGACCGTGATCGCCTATGAGCTGGCACCCAATCAGGCGTTCCATTTCATTACGATGACGGCGGCGGGGCAGGGCTTCGGACCCTTCGCGGGAATGACCCAGTCCTTCCGGCGGATCAATGCGCAGGAGGCGGCGGCGGTGAAGCCGCGCAAGGTGGCCGTCGTGACCGTGAAGTCAGGAGATACGGTCAATTCGCTCTCGGCGCGCATGGCGTATAACGACTATAGGCTGGAGCGATTCCTCACCTTGAACGCTCTCAATGCGTCCTCCACGCTCACGCCGGGGCAAAAGGTCAAGATCGTTACCTATTGATCCGTGCGCGTCTTACTTTGGATGAAACCGGGATTCACGTTGCAGGCAATTCGCCCTGAAACGATAATGGTCTAACGAAAAAGGCGGCGGGATTTGCTCCCGCCGCCTCTTTTTTTCAATCGTGACAAGACCTTAAAGGTTGTTGCCCACATTATTGAAAGTGTTCTGAAGCTTGTTGCCCATGCTGCCCATCGCGGTGATGGCAGCAACGGCGATCAGAGCGGCGATCAGACCATATTCGATGGCGGTCGCGCCCTTCTCATTCTTGAGCATTTTTTTCCGAAACAGCATTTCTTGCATCTCCCACAATGTATGCAACCAATGAGGTCTTGCAGCAAAAACCCTAGGCGACAGGCGCCTTAGAGGTTGTTGCCGACGTTGTTGAAGGTGTTCTTCAGCTTGTTGCCCATGCTGCCCATCGCGCTGATGGCGGCAACGGCGATGAGAGCGGCGATCAGGCCATATTCGATGGCGGTCGCACCCTTGTTGTTCTTCAGCATCTTACGGAAAAAGGCCATGTGATGTCTCCTTGAAAAGCTTGCCTCTAACTACCCGGCTTGATGGTTTCCCATTTCAGCGTTCCGAAAATTAGGGGCGATGGGTAAAATAAATCTTAAAAAATTGGCGGAAAAACCGGGATTGTCGGTTAACCGGCGTTAGTCACGTTTTGCGCGACGTTGTTCCACATATTGCCCGTCTGGCCCGCTACAAAACTGAGCGAACCGACAATGGCGAGCGCGATCATGGCGAGGATGACCCCATATTCGATGGCCGTTGCCCCGCGATTGCAACGCAAAAGGCCGCGCTCTTTGCCCGGTGCGATACGATGGAAGAGGTTTGTCATGTCGCCAGCCTCTCGATATGAAGACGCGGGAACAGGTTCTAATGGCTGAGGCGTTAATAAAATCTTTGCAAACGGAACGCGCGGCGCGCGGACCACTCATCGTGGTGGCGGCGGCTCTTGTCGATGCCGAAGGCCGGGTGCTGTTGCAGCAACGGCCGGAGGGAAAGTCCATGGCTGGGCTGTGGGAGTTTCCGGGCGGCAAGGTCGAGCCGGGCGAGACCCCGCAGGCCGCGCTCGTGCGGGAGCTGGAAGAGGAACTGGGTATCCTTACCTATGAAAGCTGCCTCGCGCCAGCAACCTTTGCCTCCGAGGCGCTGGATGACAGGGACCTGTTGCTGCTCCTCTATGTATGCCGCAAATGGACTGGCGTGCCCGAGTTGCGTCACGCCTCCGCGCTGCGCTGGGTAAGGCCGGTCGAGATGTTTTCCCTGCCGATGCCGCCGGCCGACCTGCCTATGATTGGCGTGCTCGACGCGTTGCTATAGGCAACAAACGCGCTATCACGAAGAATCTTTCGTGAGCCAGCTTGTTCAGAAGCCAGCAGGAAAAATGTGTTTTCCGTCGGGGCCCATGCGCAGGGTTGCCTTCGTCGTGACGGCGCTCATCGGGATCGGGCCGTAAACATGGGGAAACAGTGCGCCCCCGCGCGACAACTCCCATTTCACGGTCTCGCCCAGCGCGGGCAGGTCTATCATCGCCAGCACGAGGTCGTCCTGCCCCGCGAAATGCTTTGCGACCGTCTCTACCACCTGATCGCGGGCGGAGAGGTGGATGTAGCCATCCGCAATGTCGACTGGCGCGCCGGTGAAGCTCTCATCCGCGCGCCATTGTGTCCATTGATCGCGCGTCAGGACTTTATAGGCGAACAGATCGGTCATTCGGATGTCGGAAGAGCGTCCGCTTCGCTGCCTTCCTCGCTCTCGCCGCTCTCGCTGATCTTGGCTGCGGACACGACATGCTCTTCGTCCGCCACGTTGAACAGGCGCACGCCCGCCGAGCCGCGCCCAATCACGCGCATGGAATTGAGGCCCATGCGGATCAACTTGGCCTGATCGGTGACGAGCATCAACTGGTCGTCGCGCGTGGCGGGGAAGCTGGCGACCACGAGTCCGTTGCGCGCGATATTGTCGATGTTGGTGATGCCCTGGCCACCGCGCCCGGTGCGCCGATATTCGTAGGCGGAGCTGAGCTTGCCATAGCCATTTGCGCAAACGGTGAGGATGAACTGTTCCCTTTCCGCCATCTCCGCCATGCGTTCGGGCGACAGTGAAGGTTCGCCTTCCTTCTCGCCTTTCCACGGAGCGAAGCGAAGATAGGCTTCGCGCTCCTCCTGCGTGGCGCCGGATCGGTGGAGAATGGAGAGCGAGATCACCTCGTCGCCCTGCTTCAGCGTCATGCCGCGCACGCCAGTGGACGAGCGGCTCTGGAACTCGCGAATGTCGGACCCCATGAAACGGATAGCCTTGCCCTGGCGGCTGGCGAGCAGCACGTCGTCATTCTCGCTGAGCAGCGCGACGCCGATCAGGCAGTCGTCGGCATCTTCACCCTCGAACTTCATGGCGATCTTGCCGTTGGACGGGATATTGGCGAAGGCGTCCATGCTGTTGCGACGCACGGACCCGTTCTTCGTCGCGAACATGACGTGCAGGTCTTTCCAGCTCTCCTCATCCTCGGGCAGCGGCAGCACGGTCTGGATGGTCTCGCCCTCGCCCAGGGGGAGCAGGTTTACCATCGGCCGCCCGCGCGTTGCAGGGCCACCCTCCGGAAGGCGCCAGACCTTGAGACGATAGACCTTGCCTAAGGTAGAGAAGAACAGCACCGGCGTGTGGGTGCTGGTGACGAACAGCTCGGTGATCGCATCCTCGTCCTTGGTTGCCATGCCCGCGCGACCCTTGCCGCCGCGCGCCTGAGACCGGAAGCTGTCGAGCGGAGTGCGCTTGATATAGCCCTGCATCGTGACGGTAACGACCATGTCCTCGCGCTCGATCAGGTCTTCGTCTTCAATGCCGTCCGCCGCCGGTGCGAGAGTCGATTTGCGCGGCGTGGCAAATTCGGCCTCTATCGCCTCGAACTCTTCGCGCATTACGGTGTAGAGCTTGGCCCGGTCCGCCAAAATCGCGAGATATTCAGCAATATTGGCGGCGAGGCCTTGCAGCTCGTTGCCGATCTCGTCCCGCCCCAGCGCAGTGAGGCGATGCAGGCGCAGATCGAGGATCGCACGCACTTGAAGTTCGGACAGGCGATAACTGTCGCCCTCGATCTCGGTCTCGATCGCCTCGACCAGGCGGATATAGGGCGCGATCTCCGCCACCGGCCATTCGCGTGCCAACAGCTTTTCGCGCGCGTCGGCGGGGCTGGAGGCTCCGCGGATGATGCGGACGACTTCGTCGAGGTTGGTGACGGCGACAACAAGGCCCAACAATAGGTGCGCCCGCTCGCGCGCCTTGTTCAGCTCGAACTTGGTGCGGCGGGTGATGACCTCCTCGCGGAACTTGATGAAGGCCTCAATGATGTCCTTGAGGTTCAGGAGCTCCGGCCTGCCGCCCCTGATCGCCAGCATGTTTGCGGGGAACGAGGACTGCGCGGGCGTGTGACGCCAGAGCTGATTGAGCACGACGTCAGGCGTGGCGTCGCGTTTCAGGTCGATGACGATGCGCACACCCTCACGGCTCGATTCGTCGCGGATGTCGGAAATGCCCTCGATCCGCTTGTCCTTCGCCGCCTCCGCGATCTTTTCGACGAGACCGTTCTTGCCGGTTTGGTAAGGAATCTCGGTCAGCACGATGGAGCGTCGGTCGCCGCGTCCCTCCTCGATCTCGTGGCGCGAGCGCATTATGATCGAACCGCGCCCGGTGGCGTAGGCCGAGCGCGCACCAGACTGGCCGAGGATCAGCGCGCCGGTCGGAAAATCCGGGCCGGGGACGATCTGCATGAGCTCATCGAGCGAGATCAGCGGATTGTCCATCGTGGCGAGGCACGCGCGCAGCACTTCGCCCAGATTGTGCGGCGGCACGTTGGTCGCCATGCCCACAGCGATGCCGCCTGCGCCGTTGACCAGCAGGTTGGGGAAGCGGGCGGGCAGCACCTGCGGCTCCCGCTCAGATCCGTCATAATTCGGCGTGAAATCGACCGTATCCTTGTCGAGATCGTCGAGCAGCGCGTTCGCCACCTTGGCGAGGCGGGCCTCGGTGTAGCGCATCGCCGCCGGGCTGTCCGGGTCCATCGATCCGAAGTTCCCCTGACCATCGATCAGCGGCACCCGCATCGACCAGTCCTGCGTCATGCGGGCAAGCGCATCATAGATCGAGCTGTCGCCGTGCGGGTGATATTTACCCATGACATCGCCGACGATGCGCGCCGACTTGCGATAGGGCTTGCCTGCGACGAAGCCCTGCTCGTGCGCGCCGAAGAGGATGCGACGGTGGACGGGCTTCAGGCCATCGCGCACATCGGGCAGCGCGCGGCTGACGATGACGGACATTGCATAATCGAGATAGCTCGACTTCATCTCGTCGACGATGTCGATCGGGCTGATGTCTGAAGGTTCGGCGAGCAATGTCCCGTCGGTCAAGGCGTCTCTCTTTTCATTTTTGAGGCTGCTACAAATCGGTGGCTTGTCCTAGCCGCTTCCGGGGGCGCTGTCACCCCTCGCGCGCAGGCGCGCACGCACACGCGCGTGAGCGGACGAGCTCTGGCGTCGGCGGACCGTGGCGCAACGGCGTTTAACCGGATATACGCGCATGACAAGCGCGCGTCCGCCCGCTATGGAACCGCCATTCAACCATCATTCACGCTGCGGATATTATTTCCGCCGTGGAAGGCAGGATTTCCGTCGGTCGTTTCCGGCGCAAGAGGAGAAGAATGGATGCGTAAAGTTTCGCCGGTCGCACTGGGTCTGATGCTGGCATTGGGAGGCGTTTCGCTCGGCGTTTCCGCGCCGGCTGTCTATGCGAAGGCAAAGGCTCCGACAGCACCGCAGGCGAAGCCGAGCGCGGGGTTCCTCGGGCCGGTGCAGAAGCTTCAGGAAGCGGTTAACAAGAAAGACATCGCCGCCGCTCAGGCCGCGCTTCCGGCCGCGCAAGCAGCCGCCAAGACGCCGGACGACGCCTATTTTCTCAATTCGATGAAGCTCAATCTCAGCATTCTCGCCAACGACGCTGTCATGCAGGGCGAGGCGCTCAAAGGCATGCTGGACTCGGGTTTTGTGCCGCCTGAGCAGCAGGGCCAGTTCAGCGCGATTCTCGCCAGCCGCGCCTATGATGCCAAGGATTATGACACCGCGCTCAGCTATGGCGAAAAGGCTGCCGCGCTGAACTATAAGCCTGAGGAAGTAAACGTTGTTCTGGCGCAGGCGATCTGGGCAAAGGGCAAGGGCAACCCCTCCGAAATCGCGCGCGGCCTGGATTACTTTAGAAAGGCGATCGATGCCCGCAAGGCTGCAGGCCAACCTGTTGATCCAAGCTGGTATCAGATGGGCGTACAGCAGGCATCGAGGGCCAACTTGCCGCAGATCAAGGACTGGGCCACGATGGCCTACGACGCCCGACCGACTGGTGATGCCCTGCGGACCCTGTTGCGCATATATCAGCGCGAGAATCCAGCGATGACCAGTCGAGAGAACCTCGACCTGCTGCGCCTGATGCAATATTCGGGCGGTCTCGGGGTGAAAGGTGACTTTCTCGAATATGCCGAGATGGCCTTCAAGGGCGGTATCTACGGCGAGGTGAAATCCGTGATCGATGCCGGGCGAAGCGCACGCGATGCACGCAGCAACTTCTATCTCACTTCGGTGGACGGGAACGATACCTACACCATTGCGAGCCAGAAGATCGCGGCCGACAAGGCAACGCTGGCTGGGGCAGCGGCAGATGCCGCCAAGGCGGCTACTGGCAAAGTCGCGGCGGCGACAGCTGATGCCTATATGGGCTATGGTGACAACGCAAAGGCGATCAGCCTCTATGAGATGGCGCTGCAGAAGGGCGGAGCCGGGGTTGATGTCGCCGAGGTGAACACCCGCCTCGGCATCGCGCAGGCGCGCGCGGGTAACACCGAGGCAGCCAAAGCGAGCTTCGCAAAGGTGACGGGCGGCGCGCGCGGCGCAATCGCGCAATATTGGCTGAAATGGCTTAACCGCACACCCGCGGCATAAGCTGGCGGAAGGCTTGTGAATTGGCGGGCGGCGGGAGCAATCCTGCCGCCTGTTTCATTCGCCGATAGGTACGCCTGGCAGTGCCTTGGACGTGCGGATCGTCAAAGAGGTCTTTACGCTCGCGACATTGGGCGCAGAAGTGAGGTGCGCGGTAAGGAAGGTCTGAAAGCTTTGTAAATCCCGCGCGACGACCTTCAGCATGAAATCAATTTCGCCATTGAGCATATGGCACTCCCGCACCTCCGGCAGAGCGGCAACATGGCTTTCGAACGCCCGTAAATCTGCTTCGGCCTGACTCTTGAGGCTCACCATCGCAAAGACGGTGATGCTATATCCCAGCGCTGCGGGGTCGAGATCGGCGTGATAGGCACGGATAACGCCTTGTTGCTCCAGCGATTTCACCCTGCGCAGGCAGGGAGGCGCCGTAAGGCCCACGCTGGTCGCAAGCTCGATATTGGTCATGCGCCCATCGTTCTGCAGCAGTGCAAGGATTGCCCTGTCTATGTCGTCCAGCCTGATATTACCGGCGCTCACGGCAATTTCCTTATCCAAAGAGGCGCTCTGAGGATAATAATATTCCGAGCCTTTGCAACCGTCCCACTATGCGACGAATCGTTTTTAACCCTGAACTGCCCTTTCCCTCTGGCTGCAAATTGAATAAGCCAAAACAGGCTTAGCGAGGGATTCACCTTGGGGGCGATGGAGACCTGGCAGTTGCGCTTCAATGATCTGACGCAGACCATATTGGCAGTGGAGGACCGGACTGGCAATGCCGCCGCGAGCCTTTGGCGCCAGTGCGTCGACATGCTTGCGCAACATGATCAGGCAGGCAAGATGGTGCTGCGGCAGGAAGACCGCGCGGCGCTGGTGGCGCGGCTGAACGACCTGCGCACCCAACTGAGCGAGGCACAGCGGATCGCCAGCGTGGTCGAGCTGGGGAGTCGCCTGCGCTCGCCCGCATTGGTAGAGTTTTTCGCGACCGACCGCCCTGCGGTGTGCGTGGCGGCATTGTCGCGCGCGCGCCTGCCCGATGCGATGTGGCCGGTGCTGCTCTCCCGCCTTGGGCCAACGGCGCGTGGCGTGTTGCGCGGGCGGCGCGACATCGGGCCGGAAACGCGACGCGCACTCGAGGCCTTCGGCCCGACTGACCTGGTGCTGGGTGACGACGGCGCAACGGCGGTGGTGTCCAACGACATCGGGTCGGCAGGTGTGGCTGACATGGGGCAGGAGCTTCTGCTCGACACGCCGGAGCCTGCCGACGGCGACCAGAAGCCAGAAGGCGAACGCAGCCAGATCCGCCAGCTGGTCGAACGGATCGAGCGGTTTACGAGCAGCGGCAAGCTACGCGCCATCGGTACGCCGGAGGCGGCCGAGCCGCGCGCAACCGAACAGGCTGCGTTGCGCGCCTTTCCGTTCGAGACGGACAGCGAAGGGACGCTGATCTGGGTGGGAGACGCCGCACGCACCGCATTGGTCGGCCTGTCGCTGGCGCAGATCGCCCTGCCCGGCGAGACCGGTCCGGACGGGCATGTTGCCGGCGCGTTTGCCCGGCGCAGCAGCTTCCAGCACGGACGCTTTTTCATCGGCGAAGGGCTGTACGAGGGTGAGTGGCGCTTGTCTGCCGTGCCATTTTTCGATCCCGCGTCCGGTCGCTTTCAGGGATATCGCGGGCAGGCACGACGACCGCTGGTGCACGAGATCCCGCACATGGCGGCGGGTGGTTCGGCGGCATCGGTGGCCCAGCCCTCGCTCGATTCGGTGCGCCAGCTCATTCACGAGCTGCGCACGCCGCTGAACGCCATTTTGGGTTTTGCGGAGATCATCGAGCAGCAGCTGTTCGGCCCGGCTGGCGTGCACTATCGCGAGATGGCGGGCAATATTCTCTCGGATGCGCGCCGTCTGCTCGCCGCGTTCGAGGAGATCGATGCAGCCGCCCGTGCCGCCGCTCCACAGGGGGGCGCGGGCGCTATCCCGCCCAAGAGCGCGGTGGATGTTACCGAACTGATCGAGAGTGCGGTCGGCTTGTTCGAAGCGGAGGGGGCTGCCCGCCTGCGCATTGCCGCCTCGGCCGATCTGCCGCGCGCCTATGTCGAGCCGGTGCAGTGCGAGCGCATGATCCAGCATCTCGTGCGCACGCTGATGCCGCTGACGCAGGGCGAAGAACCTGTGCAGGGCGCTCTGTGGTTCCAGCCGGATGGCACCGGTGGCAAGCTGATGCTCGGTTTCGATCGCCCGGCGCGTATCCGGGGGTTGGACGAGCACGAGCTGCTGGATCCCGGCTATGGAGCCGACGGCGACTGGCCCGATGCGCCGCTGCTCGGCCTCGGCTTTTCGATGCGGCTCGTACGCAGCCTTGCCATAGCGCAGGATTGTGCGCTGCGTATCGAGGCGGAGCGCCTGTTGCTGGAACTACCGGTGGCGCAGGGCGAAGCGCTGGCTGACGACGAAAGCGCCTAGGCCGCCTGCTGCGCGAGGGGCAATCCAATAGCAATGTTTGTGCTATAGGCGAAAGCTATGATCGCATCCGCCTTCTCGCCGGAAGACTTGCGCGCCCACCCTGCACGGGAGGATTTTGTCACGCTGCCGCCCGAGTTCGGCACGCGGTTCATGCTGGTCGTCGATACCGAGGAAGAGTTTGACTGGGGCGCGCCTTTTGATCGCAACAGCCGCAGCGTTACGGTCTGCGCGGCGATGCGCCGGGGGCAGGAGTATTTCCGCGCGGCTGGCGTGAAGCCACTTTATGTGACCGACTACCCGGTGATCGACGACCCGCAAGCTGGGCCGATGCTGGCCGAGTGGCAGGCACGCGGCGAGGCCGATGTCGGCGCGCATTGCCACCCCTGGGTCAATCCTCCGCACGAGGAGGAAGTGAGCACCGCCAACAGCTTCGCTGGCAACCTGCCCGAAGCGCTCGAGCGCGCCAAGATCACCGCACTGCGCGATCGCATTGCAGAAGTGACGGGCCGCACGCCGCTGGCGTTTCGTGCTGGCCGCTATGGTGTGGGGCCGAATACCGGGCGGATTCTTGCCGATCTTGGCTTTCAGCTCGATACATCGGTGCGGAGTCGCTTCGACTATAGCGCACAGGCGGGGCCGGATTTCTCCGACCTGCCGGTGAAGCCGTGGTACGCGGGGCCCGCGAAGGCGCTGATCGAATTGCCACTTTCCACCGCCTATGCCGGGCCGCTGGGGCGGATGGGCGGCAGGCTCCAAACCTTGATCGAGCGGGGCGGGCTGGCGGCGGGTGTGCTGTCCCGCGCGCGCTTGCTCCAGCGTATCCCGCTGACGCCCGAAGGAGTGAGCGCGGCTGAAGCCATGCGCGGCATCGACGCGTTGCTGGCCGAGGGCGTGCGCTTGCTGATGTTCAGCTTTCACTCGCCTACGCTCGAACCGGGCCATACCCCCTATGTGCGGACGCAGGCGGATCTGACAGCCTTTTATCGCTGGTGGGACAGCGTGCTAAACTATCTTGCGCTGCGCGGGGTTGCTTCCGCCGGGGTGGGCGATGTTCTCGCCGCATGCGGGCCAAGATAGGCTTGCCTTCGGGCATGGCGGCGGCTAATCCCCCGCGCAGGTGGGGCCTGTAGCTCAGTTGGTTAGAGCTGGCCGCTCATAACGGCTAGGTCGCGGGTTCGAGTCCTGCCGGGCCCACCATTTTCCCGACGAGCGAGAGACGATGCCCACCAGCCGCGACCAGACCGACGCCCTGCTTTCCCGCTATTACGCGGCGTTCAACGCAGGAGATCATGAGGCGATGCTCGCCTGCCTCGTGGACGATGTGGCGCACGACATCAATCAGGGTGAACGGCAGACCGGCAAGGACGCCTTCCGCGCCTTCCTCGTTCGGATGGACACGGCCTATGGCGAGCAGCTGAAGGACATTGTGTTGATGACCAGCGCCGATGGCGCGCGCGCGGCCGCCGAGTTTGTGGTGCATGGGGTCTACAAGATTGCCGACGAGGGCCTGCCGCCTGCGCATGGGCAGAATTATGTGCTGCCCGCCGGCGCATTTTTCGAGGTACGAGATGGCCTGATTGCCCGCGTCTCTGTCTATTACAACCTTGCCGACTGGATCGCGCAGGTTTCATGAAGGCGGTCATCCGCACCCTGACGCAAGCGGCCGAGCGGCAGACGGCTTTGCCTGCGCTTGCCAGCTTGAGGATCGAGGTGTTTCGCGAATGGCCCTATCTCTATGACGGGACGGAAGGCTATGAGGCTGACTATCTGACCGAGTTCATGGCCGAGGCGGGATCGGTGCTGGTGGTGGCGGAAGTGGATGGCGCCATTGTTGGCGCGGCAACTGCATCGCCTATGGCCGGGCAGAAGGCGGAGTTTCGCGCGCCGTTCGAGCAGCGAGGCTTCGATACCGGCAGCCTGTTCTACTTCGGCGAATCGGTGTTGAAGGGAGGGTTTCGGGGCTTGGGTATAGGCCACGGTTTCTTCGATGCGCGCGAGGCTGCGGCGCGGGCGGCTGGCGCGAGCGTGGCAACTTTTTGCGCGGTGGTGCGCCCTCAGGACCACCCGCTGCGCCCCGATAGCGCGCGCGATCTGCATCCGTTCTGGCGCGCGCGCGGCTATGCTCCGGTCGATGGCCTGACAGGCAGCTTCGACTGGAAGGACATCGACCAGCCGGGCGAGACAGCGCACCCCATGCAGTTCTGGATGCGCAACCTGTGAGCGCTTTTCGCATCGCCTGCGCGCAATATCCGATCGAGCCGATGACAAGCCTCGGGGAGTGGCAAGAGAAGCTCGCGGGCTGGGTAGCGGAGGCGGCGCTGGGCGGGGCGGCGTTGCTGGTGTTTCCCGAATATGGATCGATGGAGATCGCGGCGAGCGACCCGGCAACGATGGGTGACCTGCATGCCAGCCTGCGCACCGTGATGGCGGCTGGTGATGCGATGGATGCGCATCACGCTGCGCTTGCGGCCACGCATCAGGTCCATATCCTCGGGGCCAGCAGGCCGGTCGCGCTCGATGACGGCCGCATCGTCAACCGCGCGCGCCTGTTCGCGCCCAATGGCCGCAGCGGCTATCAGGACAAGATCGTGATGACCCGGTTCGAGCGCGAGCAATGGGGCATCAGCGGGGGCGATGCGATCCGCGTCTTCAATACCGCGCTCGGCGTTATTGGTGTGTCGATCTGCTACGATGTCGAGTTCCCCCTGATTGCGCGGGCGCAGGCCGAGGCGGGGGCGCGGCTGATCCTAACGCCCTCCTGCACAGATAGCATGCAGGGCTATTGGCGCGTGCGAATCGGTGCGCAGGCCCGCGCGCTGGAGAATCAGGTCTACGTTGCCCAGGCGCCCACGGTCGGCATGGCGTCGTGGTCTCCGGCAGTGGATGAGAACTACGGGTTGGCTGGGTTGTACGGTCCGCCGGTGCTCGATTGCCCGGATGACGGGGTGCTTGCTCTTGGGGTGGAAGGGGATAGCGGCTGGACCATCGGCGCGGTTGATGTGCAGCGCGTGGATGGCTGGCGCGAGCAAGGCGCGGTACGCCCGTTCGCGCATTGGCCGGAGCAGCTATTGAACGCGCCTCCGGCATTACCGCCTGTGGAAACAATCGACCTGCGCTGAGGGTAGGTTCCGCATTCATTTCGCACCTGCAACATAATTCTTGCCAAGTGCCGAATCGCGCGACATCATGTGCGCATGGGGATGGATAAAATCTTCTTCGACGAGATGGTTGACGAGGGCGGTCAGCCTCGTCCCTCCTTCTCAGGCTATTGTGACTGGCTGGCAGAACAGGAACCGGCAAAGCTCCTCAAAAAGGCCTATGAGGCGGAAGACCTGTTCCGCAAAACCGGCATCACCTTTGCCGTCTATGGGCAGGAGGAGGCCGAGGAACGGCTGATCCCGTTCGACATCGTGCCCCGCATTATTGCCGGAGCGGAATGGGCGAAGCTTTCGCGGGGAATCGAGCAGCGCGTCCGGGCGATGAACGCCTTCCTGCATGACATCTATCACCGGCAGGAGATCGTGCGCGCGGGCCGCCTGCCCGAGCATATGGTCAGTGCCAACAGCGCATTTCTGGATCGGATGATCGGCTTCACGCCGCCGGGAGGAGTCTATAGCCACATTGTCGGCGTTGATCTGGTGCGTACCGGCCCGAACGAGTTTTATGCTCTGGAGGACAATGCGCGTACGCCCTCCGGCGTGTCCTACATGCTCGAAAATCGCGAGACGATGATGCGCATGTTCCCGGAGCTGTTCACGCAGATGAAGGTGCGCGAGGTTTCGGATTATCCCAAGCGCCTGCGCCGCTCGCTGTCGGCCTGCGCGCCGCCTGCCTGCAAGGGTGACCCGGTCGTCGCGGTGCTGACGCCGGGCATCTATAACAGCGCCTATTTCGAGCATGCGTTTCTGGCGGACCAGATGGGCGCCGAGCTGGTCGAGGGGCATGATCTGCGCATTGTCGATGGCCGCGTGGCGATGCGAACGACGCAGGGCTATCAGCCGATCGACGTTCTCTATCGCCGGCTTGATGACGATTATCTCGACCCGCTCTCGTTCCTGCCGGACTCCGCGCTGGGTGTGCCGGGGATCATGGACATCTACCTCGCGGGTGGCATCACGATCGCCAATGCGCCCGGCACCGGGATCGTCGATGACAAGGCGATCTATAGCTATGTACCGGATATCGTGCGCTTTTACACCGGCGAGGAGCCGCTGCTTCAGAACGTTCCGACATGGCGCTGCTCGGAGCCGGATTCGCTGAAATATGTGCTGGAGCATTTGGCCGAGCTGGTCGTGAAGGAAGTGCATGGCTCGGGCGGCTATGGCATGCTGGTCGGCCCGGTGGCGAGCAAACGCGAACTGACGGACTTTGCGGCGAAGCTGAAGCGCTCGCCCGCCAAATATATCGCCCAGCCAACGTTGGCGCTTTCAACCGTGCCGATCCTCACCAAGAAGGGATTGGCGCCGCGGCATGTCGACCTGCGACCGTTTGTCCTCGTCTCGCCGGAAAGAATCGACATCACGCCGGGCGGCCTGACCCGCGTGGCGCTCAAGAAAGGCTCGCTGGTCGTTAATTCCAGCCAGGGCGGCGGCACCAAGGACAGCTGGGTGCTGGAGGACTGATGACCACGCTCGGGAAAACCGCTGGCGCGCTGTTCTGGATGTTCCGCTATCTGGAGCGCAGCGAGAATCTGGCGCGCCTGACCGAGGCGGGGCTGCGCATGTCGCTGACGCGCGGTGATACGGCGGTGCAGGAATGGCGCTCTGTTCTTACCACGGTCGGGCTGGCGCAGGCCTATGAAGAGACGGGGCTGGCCTATGAACCCGCCCAGGTGGTGAACTTCCTGCTGCGCGGGCGCAATCAGGGCGGGTCGGTCCTTTCCATGATCGAGAAGGCGCGCGACAACGCCCGCCTCGCCCGCACCGCCATCACCCGCGAGGTGTGGGAGGCGACGAACGAGTGCTTCATCACAACGCGTGACACGATGGCGCGGCCGCTGCGCGAGGCGGACATGCCGCAAGCACTCGGCATGATCCGCCAGCATAGCGCGCTGGTGCGTGGCGCGCTGCACGGCACGATGCTGCGCAACGACATCTACAACTTCGCGCGGCTCGGCACCTTTGTGGAGCGCGCCGATAACACCGCCCGCATCATGGACGTGAAATACTATCTTCTGCTGCCCTCGCTGAGCCATGTGGGCTCCACGCTCGATACGAACCAGTGGGACATGCTGCTGCGCTCGCTCTCGGCCCAGCGCAGCTATCGCTGGCTTAACCCCAATGAGACAAAGGCGATCGACATTGCCCGATTCCTTATCTTTGACGGTCGGTTCCCGCGCTCCATCCTGTTCTGCGCGCTCAAGATCAGCGAGAACCTGAAGTGGCTAGGCTTCGATTATGGTGAGGAAAGGCCCGTGCACACGCAGGCGGTAAAGCTGGCCAAGGACCTCCAGAGCATCAGCGTCGAGCAGATTTTCGAGCGGGGGCTGCATGAGTTTCTGCAGGATTTCATGGCGAGCAACGCCGCGATCGCCTGGCAGATCGAGAAGGACTATCGTTTCACCGAGTAAGGGCATCAGCGAACGGACAAGGGCGCGCGCATTTCATGAAGATCCGCTTTCATCACACCACCGCCTACCATTTTGACCGGCCTGTGCCCTATGGCCTGCAACGGCTGCGCCTGAAGCCCAAGGACAACGCACATCAGAAGGTGGTGGACTGGTCGATGGAGGTGAAGGGTGGGGTGTGCGAGGCGGAGTATGACGATGCCCACCGCAACCATGTTTCGCTGATCCGGGTGGAGGAGGGCGCGCAGACTGTCGAGGTGGTCTGTGCCGGAGAAGTTGAGACGGTTGAGGAGCATCATGGCGTTGTCGGCGCCCATCATGGTTATGCCCCGCTCTGGCTGTTTCGACAGCCGACCCCGCTGACCAGGGCGGGCGCGAGCGTGACGGCGCTGGCGAACAGGGTGCGGGCCGAGGGGCATGAGGGCGAAGTCGCGCTGATGCACGGCCTCAGCAATGCCATAGCCGATGCGGTCGATTACCAGATCGGCAAGACGGACGCGCGAACCTCTGCCGAAGAGGCTATGCAGATCGGCCAGGGCGTGTGCCAGGATCACGCGCATATCTTCATCGGCGCCGCACGGTTGCTGGGAATCCCGGCGCGTTATGTCTCAGGTTATCTTTTCATGGAGGATCGGGTGGAGCAGGAGGCCGGGCACGCCTGGGCCGAGGCATTTCTTGAGGGGCTGGGCTGGGTCGGCTTCGATGTGTCGAACCGTGTCTCCCCCGGCAGGCATTATGTGCGCGTGGCAACGGGGCGGGATTATGCCGATGCCTCGCCAGTGCATGCGATGACTTTCGGCGGCGGGGACTCAAGCATGCTTGTCTCGCTGCGCGTGGATCAGTAGACCAAGGCGGGATAAAGCCGGGGGAGCACGATGACTTATTGCGTAGGCATGCAGCTGGATGCAGGCCTGATCTTCATGTCGGATACGCGGACCAACGCCGGAGTCGACAACATCTCCGTCTTCCGCAAGATGTTCAGCTGGGAGGTGCCGGGCGAGCGCGTCATCACCCTTCTGACCGCAGGCAACCTCGCCACCACCCAGTCGGTCGTCAGCCAGCTGGAGGAGCGCAGCAAGCGCCCCGCCGACCGTCGGCCGTCAATCCTCGAAGCGCCGAGCATGTTTCAGGTCGCGAACATCGTCGGCGAGACTCTGCGCGACACGATCAAGGGCGGGGCAGTGGGCGGCAGCCAGGCCGAGAGCAAGTTCGACGCCACCATCATCCTGGGCGGCCAGATTTTGGGCAGCCCGCCGCGCCTGTTCCTTGTCTATCCCGAAGGCAATTTCATCGAGGCCTCGGCCGATACGCCTTTCTTCCAGAGCGGCGAGACGAAATATGGCCGCCCGATCCTCGTGCGCGCCTATGACGCGGGAATGTCGTTTGCCGAGGCTGCCAAGCTGCTGATGGTGAGCTTTGATTCGACGCTGAAGGCCAATCTTTCGGTCGGCCTGCCGTTCGATCTGCAAGTGGTGCCTGCGGGGGCGTGCCGTGTCGGGTTCGAGACGCGGATATCTGCGGACGACCCTTATTATAACGAGGTTTCGCGCGGCTGGGGCGCGGCGCTGAGGCAGGCATTCAAGTCGCTGCCGGAATATTCAATCCCGCTCGAAAACGAGTGACAAGCGCCTCCGCGCGGCTATGGATGGGCCGAAAGAGGATGCAACGGAGCCTAATCTCATGACCCTGTGGCAGACGCCTGCGTTCATCATGGCGCTTGGCTATTTCCTGGGCTCGATCCCTTTCGGCATCATTCTGACGCGGCTTGGCGGGGCGGGAGACCTGCGCGCCATCGGCTCCGGCAACATCGGCGCGACCAACGTGCTGCGCACCGGGCGCAAGGGGCTGGCGGCGGCGACGTTGCTGCTCGATCTCGGCAAGGGTGCGGCGGCGGTGGCGCTGGGCGAGCTGCTGTTGCCCAATGGCGGCGGGGCGATGGCGGGCGTGATGGCGTTCATCGGCCATTGTTATCCTGTGTGGCTGCGTTTTGCGGGCGGCAAGGGTGTGGCGACGATGATGGGCGTGTGCCTTGCGCTGGCATGGCCGGTTGGGCTAGCTTTTGCCGCTGTCTGGATCGGCATGCTGGGCCTGACGCGAATTTCCTCGGCGGGCGGCATGAGTGCGGCGGTCAGTGCGCCGGTTACGGCCTATTTCACGGGGCGATATGAGCTTGTCATCCCCTGCGCCGCGATGGCTGTGGTGGTGCTGTGGCGGCACCGGGCCAACATATCGCGCCTGATGAAGGGCGAGGAACCGCGCATCGGCGGCAAGAAATAGCGCATGGATCAGGCGCGCTTCGATGCGATCCGGCTGGCGCGCTCGCCCCGCATCGGGCCGGTCACATTCCGGCAGTTGATCGGGCGCTTCGGCAGCGCGAGAGAGGCCTTGCGTGCGCTGCGCGAGGTTGCTGAGGAAGGCGCCATCACCGCAGAGGTCGAGGCGGTAGCGCGGCTGGGCGGAAGGTGGCTCGTCTGGGGAGACGTCGATTATCCTGCGCTGCTCGCCGAGACGGAGGACGCCCCGCCGGTGCTGACCTATCGCGGCGACATCACCTTGGCGGGCCAACGCTGCGTCGCGATGGTCGGCGCGCGCAATGCCTCGGCGGCCGCCTGCCGGTTTGCGCGAGCGTTGGCGCGGGAGCTGGCGGGCGAAGGGCTGGTGATCGTCTCCGGCCTGGCGCGCGGGATCGACACTGCCGCGCATCAGGGGGCAGAGGCGCGCACGGTCGCCGTGATCGCGGGCGGGCTCGACAGCCGCTATCCGCCCGAAAACGCCGCCCTGCAGGAACAGATCGCCGGGGCCGCGCTGCTGATCGCCGAGCAACCGCCCGCCACCGAGCCGAAGGCGCGCTATTTCCCGCATCGAAACCGCGTGATTGCCGGTTTGTCGCGCGCGACGATCGTGGTGGAGGCCGCCCCCAAATCCGGCTCACTCATCACTGCGCGGCTTGCCGGGGAATATGGGCGCGAGGTGCTGGCCGTGCCCGGCTCGCCGCTCGATCCGCGCGCGCAGGGGTGCAATCTGCTGATCCGCGAGGGCGCGACGCTGATCCAGTCCGCCGCCGATGTGCTGGAGGCGCTGAGCAGCCTCGACCCGCGTGCGGGCCGGCGTGCGCCGCAGGTGCCGCTATTCGCCCCGGAAACGCCAGCCGTCGCACCCGCAGACCCTGCTGATATCCTCGCGCTGCTGGGGCCGGTGCCGGTGCCGCTCGATGAGCTGATCCGCCAGTCTGGCCAGCCTTCCGCCGCCGTGCAGATGGCGCTGCTGGAGCTGGAGCTTGCGGGCAGGCTGGAGCGGCATGCGGGCGGCAGGGTCTCGCTTATCGCTTGACGGCCCGGCCCAACCCCCTACATCCTCGCGCGTATACGCGTAAGGAAGCCAACACCCACATGCAGCTCGTCATCGTCGAATCTCCCGCCAAGGCCAAGACCATCGAGAAATATCTGGGCGGCGATTATCATGTTCTTGCGTCTTACGGCCATGTGCGTGACCTGCCGCCGAAGGACGGCTCGGTTGATCCCGACGCCGGGTTCGCGATGGAGTGGGAGAATTACGGCGACAAGGCGCGGCAGCTGAAAGCCATTACGGACGAAGCCAAGAAGGCGGACCGGCTGATCCTTGCGACCGACCCTGATCGCGAGGGTGAGGCGATCAGCTGGCATGTGCTTGAGGTGCTCAAAGCCAAGAAGGCGGTGCCGCAGAATGTCGCGCGTGTGACCTTTAACGCCATCACCAAGCAGGCCGTGACAGAGGCAATGGCCGCCCCGCGTGACCTGGATCATGACCTTATCGACGCCTATCGCGCGCGCCGGGCATTGGATTATTTGGTGGGGTTCACGCTCTCGCCGGTGCTGTGGCGCAAGTTACCGGGCGCGAAGTCCGCAGGCCGGGTGCAGTCGGTCGCGCTGCGGCTGATTGTGGAGCGCGAGCGCGAGATAGAGGCGTTCACGCCTCAGGAATATTGGTCCGTCGCCGCCGAGATGGAGCAGGACGGGCGGACCTTCACCGCGCGGCTGGTCAAGTGGCGCGGCGAGAAAATCGAGCGGTTGACGATCAGCAGGGAAGGCGACGCGATGGCCGCCAAGGCCGATGTCGAGGCGGGGCGTTTCACGGTCGAGAGCGTCGAGACCAAGCCGCTCACCCGCAATCCGCCGCCGCCCTTCACAACCTCCACCTTGCAACAGGAGGCCGCGCGCAAGCTCGGCTTCTCCGCCAGCCACACGATGCGCGTGGCGCAAGGCCTGTATGAGGACGGCGCGATCACCTATATGCGGACCGACGGCGTGCAGATGGACGGCAGCGCCATCTCCGCCGCGCGCAAGGCGATAGCGGAGCGGTTTGACGGTGGTTATCTGCCGGACAAGCCGCGCCAGTATCAGACCAAGGCCAAAAACGCGCAGGAAGCGCACGAGGCGATCCGCCCGACAGATTTCGCCAAGGAGCGCGCAGGCAGCGGCGATCATGCGCGGCTCTATGACCTCATCTTCAAGCGCGCGCTGGCCAGCCAGATGGCCTCCGCGCGGCTGGAACGCACCACGGTCGAGATGCTGGACGGCACCGGTCAGCATGGCCTGCGCGCCACGGGGCAGGTGGTGATCTTCCCCGGCTTCCTCACGCTTTATGAGGAAGGCACCGATGACGATGCGGATGATGACAGCAAGCTGCTGCCGCGCCTCAATGCAGGTGACGCGCCCGCGAAGAAGGCGGTGAGTGCCGAGCAGCACTTTACCCAGCCGCCGCCGCGCTATTCCGAGGCATCGCTGGTTAAGCGCCTCGAAGAACTCGGCATCGGGCGGCCATCGACATACGCGTCGACCATTCAGGTGCTGAAGGACCGGGACTATGTCCGTGTCGAGAAGAACCGCTTCTTCGCAGAGGAGAGCGGGCGGCTGGTCACGGCGTTCCTCGAGCGGTTCTTCGACCGCTATGTGAGCTATGATTTCACCGCCGGGCTGGAGGAAGAGCTGGACGACATCTCCGGCGGGCGGGCGCAGTGGCAGGCCGTGCTCGATGCTTTCTGGCGCGATTTCAAGCCCAAGACGGCGGAAGTGATGGAGCAGAAGCCGTCTGAGGTGACGGCGGCGCTCGACGAATTCCTCGCGCCCATGCTGTTCCCCGACAAGGGCGACGGATCGGACCCGCGCGCCTGCCCGCTATGCGGCGAGGGGCGGTTGTCGCTGCGCGGCGGGCGTTTC
Source organism: Sphingobium sp. DEHP117 (assembly GCF_030867385.1). Classification (GTDB taxonomy): domain Bacteria; phylum Pseudomonadota; class Alphaproteobacteria; order Sphingomonadales; family Sphingomonadaceae; genus Sphingobium. The sequence continues at coordinate 269,674 of NZ_JAPFBJ010000001.1, forward strand.
GGCGCGTTCATTGCGTGCTCCAACTATCCGGAGTGCAAATTCACCCGCAAGTTCGGCCAGCCGGGCGGCAGCAATGGTGAAGGCGCGGACAGCGGGCCGGAGATACTGGGCAAGCACCCCGAAACCGGCGAGGATATCGTCAAGAAATCAGGGCGTTTCGGGCCTTATGTGGAAATGGGTTCGGGCAAGGACGCCAAGCGGGGATCGATACCCAAGGATCTGCCCGATGGTGAGCTGACCGTCGAATGGGCGACGAAGCTCTTGAGCCTCCCCCGCGAGGTGGGCAATCATCCGGAGACGGGCCTGCCGATCGTCGCCAATCTGGGGCGCTACGGGCCGTATCTGCTGCATGACGGCAAATATGCGCGGCTATCGTCAACCGCCGAAATTTTCGAAACGGGGATGAACGCGGCGGTCGTAAAGCTCGCCGAGGCTGCGACCAAGGGGCCGCGTTCGGGCGGGGCCTCGCGCGAGCCGCTTAAAGTGCTGGGTAAGCATCCGCGCACCGAGGCGGAGATCAAGCTGATGGCGGGGCGCTTCGGCCCATATGTGACTGATGGCACGACCAACGCCACATTGCCCAAGAGCATCGAGCAGGATGCGCTGACGCTGGAAGAGGCCGCGCAGCTGATCGATGCGCGCGCTGCGGCGGCTCCGGCGAAGAAGGGCAAGAAACCGGCAGCCAAGAAGAAAGTCGCGCCCGCCAAGAAAGCGGCGCCGAAGAAAGCTGCGGCAAAGAAGGCGGGTTAAGGCTGACTACTCCGTCAACCGCATCGCGACATCGTTCATAAAGCGGGCGTCATCGTCCGCCGCGAGCCAGCCCGCCTCCGCGCCGATCGCGCCGAGCATATCGGACAGTGCATCGGTCTCGCTCTTGTGATAGTTGGAGAGGACATAGCCGTGGACCCGGTCCTTGTGGCCGGGATGGCCGATGCCGATGCGCACGCGGCGGAACTCCGGGCCGATATGAGCGTCGGTGGAGCGCAGGCCGTTGTGCCCCGCCGTTCCGCCGCCGCGCTTCACCTTCACTTTCATCGGCGCGAGGTCCAGCTCGTCATGAAAGACGGTCACCTCGTACGGGGTGAGCTTATAGAAATCCATTGCGGCGCGAATGGCGCGGCCGCTCTCGTTCATGAAGGTTTCGGGTTTGAGGAGGAGGATCTTTTCTGATCCTATCCGTCCTTCGGCGGCGAGGCCCTGAAACTTCTTGGCCCAGGCTGAAAAACCGTAAAGCCCGGCGATGACGTCAACCGCCATAAAGCCGACATTATGCCGGTGGAGCGCATATTGGCTGCCGGGATTGCCGAGGCCAACCCAGATCTGCATGACTTCACACCCCTCCCCTTCAGGGGAGGGGCTGGGGGTGGGGTCGGCCCACCTCGCATTTCCCCACCCCAACCCCTCCCCTGAAGGGGAGGGGCTAGAAACGGAAGGGGATTACTCCCCTTCGCCCTCGGTCTTGGTGGTGTCGCCTTCCTCGCTCTTGAGCGCGGAGGGGGCAACCACGGTGGCGATCGTGAAATCGCGGTCGGTGATCGCGCTCTTGGCGCCGGCGGGCAGGGTGACGTGGCTGATGTGAATAGAATCGCCAACATCGAAGCCGGACAGATCGATCTTCACCTCATCGGGGATTTCCGCCGCATCGCAGATCAGCTCCAGCTCGTGGCGCACGATGTTGAGCACTCCGCCGCGCTTGATGCCGGGTGCCGAGTCCTCATTGATGAAGTGGACCGGCACGTTGACATGCACGCTTGCGTGCTCGCCTACGCGCAGGAAGTCCGCGTGCAGCGGACGATCTGTGACGGGGTGGAACTCGACATCCTTGGGAAGCGTGCGGACAGCCTTGCCGCCCACTTCGACCATGACGACCGAGTTGAAGAAATGGCCGGTGCCGAGCAGCTTGTTCAGCAGCTTTTCCTCGACGTGAACCAGGGTCGGTTCTTCATTATTTCCGTAAATGACGGCGGGTACGCGGCCCTCGCGGCGGAGAGCGCGGGAGGCTCCCTTGCCAGCCCGATCGCGTGCCTCGGCCGACAGCGTAAGCACATCGCTCATTGCATGTCTCCAAGTGTTGGTTGCATTCGACCCGCCACGCCTCCAGGGATGACCATGACGGGAAGGCGCGCCATTAGCAGAAACGCACGGGAAAGCAAGTATCAGTCTTTGCGTCGGGTCAGCCGCTTTGGGAGGCGAGCGTGTACTGCGCCTCCCGTCACCGCATACCGATCTCGACCGCTACGACGTAGCGGCGGGCGCTCCACCGGCCACCATGTCTTTCAGCGGGATGGTCGCGTCGGCCAGTTGTTCCGCTGGCAGCGATATCCCGCCCGCCACCAGTGCGCGGCCCTGAACGTAATCCTTCACGGCGTTCACGCAATCGAGCGCGATTACCTTTCCGGCTCTCAGATAAATGATGCTGAACGAGCGGCTGGCGGGATCGCCGCGCGTGACCGTCTGGTCGAAACCTGTGGAGAGTCCGACGGTCTGCAGCCTCAGGTCATATTGGTTCGACCAGAACCACGGCACCGCATGATAGGGCTGAAGCGTGCCGGTGATCGCCTTGGCGGCGGTGGTCGCCTGATCGTTAGCATTCTGTACCGATTCAAGGCGGATGCGCGCGCCCTCGGCGAAGGCATTGGTGTGGGCCGCGCAGTCGCCAATGGCGTAAATATCGGGCAGCGAGGTGCGGCAATATTCGTCGACATCAACGCCGTTGGCCCCGGCTGCACCGGCGGCAATCAGCGGCTCGACAGCCGGGATGATGCCAATGCCCACGATCACCATCTCGCAGTCGATAACCGTGCCGTCCGCGAGCCGGACTCCGCAGGCGGCCCCGTCGCGCTCCACGATGCACTCCACCATGGCGCCCAGGCGTACATCGACGCCGTGGGCGCGATGCTCCGCTTCGTAAAAACGGGCCAAGTCCTCGCCCGCCACCCGCGCCAGCACACGGGGCAGCGCCTCCAGCAGCGTAACCTGCTTGCCGAATTTGCTCAGCACCGCCGCCGCCTCGAGTCCGATATAACCGCCGCCGATCACCACTGCGCGCGTCACGCCGTCAAGCTCACCCATCATGCGGTCGACGTCGGCGCGCGTGCGCACGACATGGACCCCGGCGAGATCATGGCCGGGGCAGGTGAGGCGCCGCGGGCTGCCGCCGGTCGCCCAGATCATGCTGCCATAGCCGATCTGTCCGCCGTCCGACGTGGTGAGGGTGTGCGCGGCAGCATCTACCGAAACGACGCGCCGACCGAGCAGCATCGTCACGTCTTTTTCGGCCCAGAAGCTTGCCGGACGAATCAGAATGCGCTCGAATTCCTTTTCGCGGGCGAAATAATCCTTGGAGAGCGGCGGGCGCTCATAAGGCAGTTCCGGTTCATCGCCGATGATGGCGATCGTGCCCTCGAACTTGCCCTGACGCAGTGCTACCGCCGCCTGCGCGCCGCCATGGCCTGCGCCTACGATCACTATGTCGAAATTCTCTGCCAAGTTTATGCCTTTCCGGTATTATGACGGTCGTACGACCGCCATTGCTCCCTAAACCTTGTCGGGCCGGAGGCCGGGCGCTTTGCTACCGCAAACTCCCTATAAACCCCCACACTGCTTTTTTCTGCTATCGCCCGCGCTGCCGTGGGCAGCGGGGGGCGTATACAGTGCAGGAGGGAGGCGGGCAAGATCAAGCGAGATGCTGTGCATCAAGCTCTCTTTTAACGCTATGGAATATAATCCCATTGCTCCTTGGTGGTGGCGCCGGTATGCCCGGCGCCGACTTTTGCAGGAGAAGCGCTTATATGAAGCCCGTCGAGCACATCATGCGGATGGCGCCCGTTATCCCGGTCCTTGTGATCGAGGATGCAGCCCATGCGCAGCCGATCGCGCAGGCGTTGGTGGCAGGCGGGCTGCGCGTGCTGGAGGTGACGCTGCGTACGCCGTGTGCGCTCGATGTCATCCGCGAGATGAAGAAGGTCGAGGGCGCAATAGTCGGCGCCGGCACCGTCATTGACGAACGGACGCTTGATCAGGCTATTGACGCGGGTGCGGAATTCATCGTGGCGCCCGGCCTTACCGATCGGCTTGGGAAGGCGGCGATCGAGCGGGCGATAGCTTTTCTGCCAGGAGTGGTGACGGCGGGAGAGTTGATGCGTGGCCTGGACCTTGGCCTCGAGCATTTCAAATTCTTCCCTGCAGAGACCAGCGGCGGGCTGGCGGCCCTCAAGGCGCTGTGCGGGCCGTTCGGGCAGGTGAAATTCTGTCCCACCGGCGGCATCCGGCTGGAAAGCGCCCCGCAATGGCTGGCGCACGATCAGGTGCTTTGCGTCGGCGGCAGCTGGCTGGTACCTGCCGGTGTCCCGGATATCGCAAAGATAGAAGCGGAAGCCCGCAAGGCGGCCGCTCTCTAAGGCAGATCGACATTCAGATGATGAGGTGACGAGAATGTCGGTTTTCCGTGACCCGGAGCGCAGCGTACTCAAATGTACGTGAGCACCGAAGCGCAGAAAATAGCGCTTTGCAGGCCTATATGGACTGAATCCCCGCAGCCCCTAGAATATCTCCGTTGGTCGCTTGATTACCTCTCCCAGTTCCTGTCTCAGCCGCTCGATGACGAGCCGGATCTTGGGCAGCAGGTGCCGGTGCTGGGGATAGACTGCCCAGATCGGCTCGTCATTGGTCTGATAGTCGCTCAACACAACCGCGACCTTGCCGCTGTCGAGATGGGGCAGCACATAGAACTCCGGCAGCTGGCAGACCCCCATGCCCGCGAGGCACGCCTCCATCACCGCGTAGCCGCTGTTGCAGCGAAAGCGTCCCTTGGGCCGGTGGATGATGTCCTTGCCATCAACCCGGAAGCGCCAGGTGGAGCTGCTGCCCTCCAGGCAATTATGCTGGGCGAGGTCCTGCACCGTGCGCAGCGGCGACGCTTCGGCTAGATAGGCGGGCGAAGCGCAGGTATAAAGCGTGCGCGAGGCGACGCGTGTCGCGATAAGGCGGGAGTCGGCAAGGTTTCCTGTGCGGATCGCGAGGTCAAAGCCCTCGGCGATCAGATCGACCACCCGGTTCGACAGATTGATGGAAATGCTGAGCTGGGGGTACAGCATCGCCATGTCCCGCAGGATCGGCGCGATGAACCGCTCACCCATCGCGGTCGAACACGTCACGCGCAGATCGCCATGGGGCTCCCCCTGCTCGTTGATGAGGGCGATGGCTTCGTCGCGCTCGCGGATGATCCGCTCGCAATATTCAAGGAAAACCCGGCCGGTGTCAGTGAGCCGAACGGTGCGTGTGGTCCGGTGGAACAGCAACGCCTGCACGCGGCGCTCCAGCGCCATGATCGAGCGGCTGACATGGGTGGGGGAGACGCCGAGTGCGCGCGCACCGCCGCCGAAGGAGCCTGCTTGGGCGACCGCTACAAATTCCTCAATACCTGCCCAGTTGGACATTTATTATCTACACTCCTGGAATAATGAATTGCATAATAGCCTCATTATCACACAATTGGCGGCGTGCTAGTAGCCGCGCGAATATGGAGGAGACCCTATGAAGACCCGTGCAGCCGTTGCCTTCGAGGCGAAGAAGCCGTTGGAAATCGTCGAGCTGGATCTCGAAGGTCCGAAGGCTGGCGAGGTTCTGGTCGAGATCATGGCGACGGGCGTCTGCCACACTGATGCCTATACGCTCGACGGGTTTGACAGCGAAGGTATCTTCCCCTCGATTCTCGGGCATGAAGGCGCCGGGATTGTCCGCGAGGTTGGAGCGGGCGTAACCTCCGTCAAGCCCGGCGACCATGTGATCCCGCTCTACACGCCGGAATGCCGCCAGTGCAAAAGCTGCCTGTCTGGTAAGACCAACCTCTGCACCGCGATCCGCGCGACGCAAGGCAAGGGCCTGATGCCGGATGGCACCAGCCGCTTTTCCTACAAGGGCCAGCAGATTTATCACTATATGGGCTGCAGCACCTTCAGCAACTTCACTGTGCTGCCCGAGATTGCAGTGGCGAAGATCCGGGAGGACGCGCCTTTCCAGTCGAGCTGCTATATCGGCTGCGGCGTGACGACCGGCGTCGGCGCAGTCATCAACACTGCCAAGGTGCAGGTGGGTGACAATGTTGTTGTCTTCGGCCTGGGCGGCATCGGGCTCAATGTGTTGCAGGGCGCGCGGCTGGCGGGCGCGAACAAGATCATCGGCGTCGATATCAATCCCGATCGCGAGGAATGGGGCCGCAAGTTCGGCATGACCGACTTCCTCAATTCCAAGGGCATGAGCCGGGAGGACGTGGTCGCCAAGGTCGTCGAACTGACGGACGGCGGGGCGGACTACACCTTCGACGCAACCGGCAACACCGAGGTGATGCGCACCGCTCTCGAAGCCTGCCATCGCGGCTGGGGCACCAGCATCATCATCGGCGTAGCGGAAGCGGGCAAGGAAATCGCCACCCGTCCGTTCCAGCTCGTCACCGGCCGTAACTGGCGCGGCACCGCGTTCGGCGGAGCGAAGGGCCGCACCGACGTTCCCAAGATCGTCGACATGTACATGACGGGCAAGATCGAGATCGACCCGATGATCACGCACGTCATGGGCCTTGAAGAGATCAACACCGCGTTCGAGCTGATGCATGCTGGCAAGAGCATCCGCAGCGTCGTCGTGTTCTAACTGAATTTTTACACTGGGGGAGACTGAACTATGGCTGATCCGGTAATTTCGGGAAATGACGTTTTTTCGCATACCTGCGTGGGCGCGAGCGACCTCGCCGCTTCGACGAAATTTTATGATGCGGCGCTCGGTGCGCTGGGCATCAAGAATATGGGTCCGTTTGGCGACGCCTGCTTCCTTTATGGCAAGGACAAGCCCGCTTTTCTCGTGCTGAAGCCGGGCAATGGCGAGGCGCCCTCGGGCAACGGGGTGACGGTGGGCTTCGCCGCCGCGAGTGCGGCCGAGGTTGATGCTTTCTACGCCGCTGGCCTCGCGGCGGGCGGCACCGATGAGGGTGCAGCCGGTCCGCGCGGCCATCTGCCAGGCGCCTATGCCGGGTACCTGCGCGACCCCGCAGGAAACAAGATCTGCGCCTACGCATTCGTCTGAAAGGCGGCAAGGAACCTGTGCGGCAATGATGGAACAAGCGAGCGTTGCGCCCGATACGTCGCCGTGCGGCGAACGCGTGGCTGATGAACCGGAGCGTGCATATCACTTCGGCCTCGGCGCGGGATTCTACGTCAATGCCGCGCAGGAGCCATTCGCGCGATATGGATCGGCAGGCATCACCGGGAGAGTACGTTCGGCGGGGCAAAGGGCCTCACCGAAGCTCCCAAGATCGTCGACATGTACATGACGGGCAAGATCGAGATCGACCCGATGATCACGCATGTCATGGGCCTTGAAGAGATCAACACCGCGTTCGAATTGATGCATGCTGGCAAGAGCATAAGAAGTGTGGCTGTGTATTGACCTCACCTGTCCGGCGGTCCAAAGCCCAACGCGCAAGGATGGAGAGGGAGACATTCATATGTATAGCCACAATATGGTCGGTTCGAACGACATAGCGCGTTCGAAGCAATTTTACGACGCGCTGTTTGGCGCGATCGGCGGCAATCCCGCGTTTGTCGACGACAAGAATCGCCTGGTTTATCTTCACAAGGGTGGCAGTTTTATTGTCACCACGCCCATTGACGGTAAACCGGCGACTGCGGGTAACGGATGCACCGTGGGGTTTGCGATGGACTCGCCCGAGCAGGTGGATGCCTGGCACAAGGCAGGTACCGAAAACGGTGGTACGGCAATCGAAGATCCGCCGGGCGTGCGGCAGGCGGCGTTCGGCAACCTCTACCTCGCCTATTTGCGTGACCCGGACGGCAACAAGCTGTGCGCCTTGTATAGCATGCCTGGCTGATTCCATGCAGGTCAGCGCCAACCGCAGTCACGGCGGCACACAGGGAGTCTATACACATCAGAGCGCGGTCACCGGCACCTCGATGACTTTCTCTGTGTTCGTGCCGGATCATGCGCCCGGCGCGAAGATGCCGGTGCTATGGTATCTGTCGGGGCTGACGTGCACACACGCCAACGTTACCGAAAAGGGTGAATTCCGTGCTGCCTGCGCGCGGCACGGGATCATTTTCGTTGCGCCCGATACCTCGCCTCGCGGTGAAGGCGTGGCTGATGACCCGGAAGGCGCATATGACTTCGGCCTCGGCGCGGGATTCTACGTCAACGCCACGCAGGAGCCGTTCGCGCGGCATTATCGCATGCGTGACTATATTGAGCAGGAACTGCCCGCGCTGATCGCCGAGGAGTTTCCGGTCGATATGGATCGGCAGGGCATCACCGGTCATTCGATGGGCGGGCATGGTGCGTTGACCATAGCCCTGCGCAATCCGGGGCGTTTCAGGTCAACCTCAGCCTTTTCTCCGATCGTCGCGCCAATGCAGTGCCCCTGGGGGCACAAGGCGCTGGGTGGCTATCTGGGGCCAGATCGAGACGCCTGGGCCGACTATGATGCGTGCGCGTTGATCGATAGCGGTGCGCGGCTGCCGGATCTCTTGGTTGACCAGGGAGATGCGGACAACTTCCTGGCAGAACAGTTGAAGACGCATCTGCTGCAAGAAGCCTGCGCGCGTGCAGGCCAGCCCGCGACCATCCGCATGCAGCCCGGATATGACCACAGTTATTATTTCATCTCGACCTTCATGGCCGATCATATCGACTGGCATGCCTCTCGTCTGAAAAAGTGATACATACCCTTCGCGAGCGAGAACATAAATAAGCGCTTGCGGACCCCCTTCCTTCCATCGAAGACGGGGGCGGGAAGGCAGACTATCCAATGCAGTTCAGATACCTCCGCTACTTCGTCACTCTGGCGCATACCCGGCATTTCGCCAGGGCGGCCAGTGCCTGCGGCGTATCCCAGCCCACGCTGTCGGCCGGGCTGAACGCGCTGGAGCAGGAACTGGGCAAAAGGTTGGTGGAGCGGGACAGGAGGTTCATCGGCCTGACCCGGCACGGCGAGGCGATACTTCCCTGGGCGCAGCAGATCGTAGGCGCGCTCGCCAGCATGAATCAGGCAATCTCGGTCAGCAGTGCGCATCTGGAAGGCGAGATCACTCTGGCGGCTATCCCCGCCGCGCTGCCATATGTAGGGATATTGGGAGACGCGCTGCTCAAGCGGTTTCCCGGCATCTCCCTCACCGTCCAGTCAGGCACCTCGCGCGACATCGAAAGGCGGTTGCGCGCATTCGAGGTCGACGCCGGGTTGACCTATCTCGATCATGAGCCACTCACCAACATGCTCTCCATCCCGCTATATGGCGAACGGTTCGTTTTCGTCGCCAGTCGGTCCGAGGTGCTGGAGGGACGCGACAGCATTTCCTGGCAGGAGGCAGCGCGCTATCCCTTGTGCCTGCTCCACCAGGGCATGCAATTTCGCCGCATCCTTGATGCCCGCCTCTCGCAACTGGGTCTGACGGCCGCTCCGCGCGTCAATGCCGACAGCAATGTCTCGCTGCTTGCGCTGGTCAAAGAGGCCTCGTTCGCGACCATTGTTCCTGACGGCTATGCCAATCTGTTGTCGGGGTTGGATTGGGCGGTTTTCCTGCCATTCGAGGAACCGGACGATCTTCAGCGGGTAGGCGTTGTGGCGGTCGACCGCGAGCCCTTGTCGCCTCTGGTTTCCGCGATTCTGAGTGTCGCAAACTCTCTCGCCACCGCTGAATGAAAGACGCGTGATAGACAATGTCTATTAATGATTTGACTTTTCTATTTGACTGAAGGGGCCGATGTGAGAACATCGGCCGATGGCAAACACTCAGGATTTGGCGCAGCTGATTGCCGCTCATGCAGGAGAGGAAGGCGCGTTGCTCCCCATCCTGCATGATGTGCAGCACGCCTTCGGTTGCGTGGATGGGGAGGCGGAGGCAGCGATAGCGCAGGCGCTGAACCTTTCCCGCGCTGAAGTGCACGGCGTGGTGAGCTTCTATCACGATTTTACCTCGAGCAACGACCCACGCCCGCATATCGAGCTGTGTCGTGCGGAAGCCTGCAAGGCGCGCGGGGTGGAAGCGCTTGTGGACGCGGCACAGGCTGCTGCGGGCGAGCGCGTGCAACTGAAGACCGTCTATTGCCTCGGCCTGTGCAGCGTCGGCCCCGCTGCGCGCGTGGGCGACGCGCTGCATGCCCGGCTGGATGAGGCGGCGCTGGTCGCTTTGGTGGAGCAGGCATGAACCAGATCGTACGGATTTCGGACGACGCACTCAGCATAGCGTGCGGCGCCGACGCGGTCGTGGAGGCTTTTGAAGCTGCGGGATGCGCGGTGGAACGGGTATCGAGCTGGGGCATGCACTGGCTCGAGCCCTTGGTCGAGATTGACGGCATCGGCTATGGCCCGGCGACACCCGCCGATGTCCCGGCGATGCTGGACGGCACCAGCGCCAAGAGCATCGGCAAGATATCGGAGCATCCCTTCATCGCTCGGCAGCAGCGGCTGACCTTTGCGCGCGCGGGCAAGACACGGCCCTTGAGCGTTGAGGACTATGCCGCCACCGGCGGCTGGGTTGGCCTTAATCGTGCCCGTTCGCTGGAGCCGGCGCAGGTGATCGCCGAAGTCCTGCAAAGCGGCCTGCGCGGACGCGGGGGGGCGGGTTTTCCGGCGGGTATCAAATGGAAAACCGTGGCCGAGGCGGCGGGGGCGCGCAAATATATCGTCTGCAACGCGGACGAGGGCGACAGCGGCACCTTCGCCGACCGGATGCTGATGGAGGGAGACCCGTTTCAGCTGATCGAGGGCATGGCTATTGCCGCCTATGCGGTTGGCGCCCAGCAGGGGTATGTCTACGTCCGCAGCGAATATCCCCACGCCATCGCCAAGTTGAATGCCGCGATTGAGCTGGCGGCGGGCATCATCGCGCCCTTCAGGATCGAGGTGCGCGTCGGGGCGGGCGCTTATGTCTGCGGTGAAGAGACCTCGCTCCTGAATTCCCTTGAGGGCAAGCGCGGCGAGGTGCGTGCCAAGCCGCCGCTGCCCGCGTTGCAGGGGCTTTTCGGTTGTCCGACGGTGGTCAACAATGTGCTGACGCTCGCGGCAGTGCCACACATCCTGACCGAGGGCGGCGTGAGCCTGTATGACAGTCTGGGCGTCGATCGCTCCAAGGGTACGATGCCGATCCAACTCGCGGGCAACATCAAGCATGGCGGGCTGTATGAAATCGCGTTCGGCATCACGTTGAACGAGTTGATTTACGACATAGGCGGCGGCAGTGCTTCCGGTCGCCCGGTAAAGGCGGTGCAGGTCGGCGGGCCGCTGGGTGCCTATATACCGCCGCAGCAGTTTGACCTGCGCTTCGCATATGAAGACTATGCGCAGGCTGATGCGTTGATCGGCCATGCAGGCATCGTGGTATTCGATGAGAGCGCCGATATGGGCAACATGGCGCGCTTTGCGATGGAATTCTGCGCGGCGGAAAGTTGCGGCAAATGCACGCCCTGCCGCATTGGCTCGACCCGGGGCGTGGAGCTGATCGACCGGATCAGGGAAGGGGGCAGGGGCATCGATGCGGTCGAGCTGCTGCCGCAGATGCATAATGCCCGCAAGACCCAGCGCAGCACCGAGGAGGACATCGCCCTGCTCGAGGATCTGTGCGAGACGATGAAGTTCGGCTCGCTATGCGCGCTAGGCGGATTCACGCCCTATCCGGTGCTTTCGGCCCTGAGGCATTGGCCCGAGGATTTTCGGCGGTGACAGAGGGCACCACCAGCATCGCGACGCGACGCAGCGCCTATGGCGATGCGCTTGAGCAAGGCGAGCGTGCCATCCCCGTCGAGGCGCCGGTGGCGATCGAGATCAACGGCGTAGTCTATGCCGTGATGATGGCTACACCTACGGATCTGGACGATTTTGTCATAGGGTTCATCCTGTCCGAGGGGTTGGCCAACGCGGGCGAGATCGGGCCGGTGGAACTGGTGCGGGTTGCAGACGGCGAGGGAGTGGTCGCGCGGGTCAACCTGCCTGCTGACCGGGCGGCGCCGATCATGGAGCGTGCACGCAGGCGGCTGGGTGACAGCAGTTGCGGACTGTGCGGGGTGGAGAGCATCGAAGCGGCGCTGCGCCCGCTGCCCAAGCTGGCCACACCTTCGACCGCGACACCGCAGGCGATCCGCAAGGCGCTGGCTGCTCTGGACGAAGCTCAGCCCCTGAACGCGCTCACCTCCGCCACCCATGCCGCCGCCTTTGCGCGGGTGGACGGCGCGCTGGTGGCCGTGCGCGAGGACGTGGGCCGCCACAACGCGCTGGACAAGCTGATCGGCGCGCTTGCGCGCGCGGGCGAGGATGCCTCACGCGGTTTCATTGTGATGACTTCGCGCTGCTCCTACGAGCTGGTCGAAAAGGCGGTGCGGGCGCGTTGCCCATTGCTGGTGACCATCTCTGCACCAACCGACCTTGCGGTGCGCCGGGCCGAGGCCGTCGGACTGGCCCTCGCCGTAGTCGCACGCAACGATACTATGCTATGGGTAACAGGCCCGGAGATGGAGGCCGCATATGGGCTATGAACCGCAGGCTGATTTCGGTACGCCGGAAGTCCTCGCTGAAACGATAGTGACGCTGACGATAGACGGGCGCGCCATAAGCGTTCCGGCGGGCACGAGCGTGATGCGCGCGGCGGCGGAAAGCGGCGGCTCCATCCCCAAGCTTTGTGCCAGCGATAATCTTGCCGCATTCGGCTCCTGCCGCCTGTGCCTCGTTGAGGTGGACGGCATGCGCGGCACGCCCGCAAGCTGCACCACGCCGGTAGCGGAGGGCATGGTGGTTCACACCCAGACGCCCCGGCTGCAAAAACTGCGCAAGGGTGTGATGGAGCTGTATATCTCAGACCATCCGCTCGATTGTCTGACATGCAGCGCCAACAACGACTGCGAGCTTCAGGATACGGCTGCGCAGGTCGGCCTGCGCGATGTGCGCTATGGCTATGACGGCGCGAACCATATGGGTCTGGGCGTTGACAGCTCCAACCCCTATTTCGATTTTGACCCGTCGAAGTGTATTGCCTGCTCGCGCTGCGTGCGCGCGTGTGACGAGGTGCAGGGCACGCTTGCGCTGACTATGGACGGGCGCGGTTTTGCCAGCACCATCAGCGCGGGGCAGAGCAGCGATAACTTCCTCTCCAGCGAATGTGTCTCCTGCGGCGCCTGCGTTCAGGCCTGCCCGACGGCGACCTTGCAGGAAAAGGCGGTGAAGGAAATCGGCAAGCCGGAACGCGCTGTCGTCACCACCTGCGCCTATTGCGGGGTCGGCTGCACCTTCCGCGCCGAGATGCGTGGCGAGCAATTGGTGCGCATGGTGCCGTGGAAGGATGGCAAGGCAAATCGCGGACATAGCTGCGTCAAGGGGCGCTTTGCCTGGGGCTATGCCCATCACAAGGACCGCATCACCAGCCCGATGATCCGCGAGAGCATCGACCAGCCGTGGCGCGAGGTGAGCTGGGACGAAGCGCTGAGCCACACCGCCGCGCGGCTGAAGGAAATCAAGGCGCAGCACGGCGCGCGGGCGCTGGGCGGCATCACCTCCAGCCGGTGCACCAATGAGGAAACCTTCCTCGTGCAAAAGCTGGTCCGCGCGGGCTTCGGCAGCAACAATGTCGATACCTGCGCGCGCGTGTGCCACTCGCCCACCGGCTATGGTCTCAAGACAACCTTCGGCACGTCTGCGGGCACGCAGGATTTCGACAGCGTGATGGATGCTGACGTCATTCTGTTGATTGGCGCGAACCCGACGGACGCGCATCCTGTCTTCGCCAGCCGCATGAAGCGACGGCTGCGGCAGGGAGCAAAGCTGATCGTCATCGACCCGCGCCGGATCGATCTCGTGCGTTCGCCCCATGTCGAGGCCGCGCATCATCTGCCGCTGCAGCCGGGCACCAATGTCGCGGTGCTGACTGCCATGGCCCATGTGATCGTGACCGAAGGGCTGGCAGACGAGGCGTTCATCCGCGAGCGGTGCGATTGGGATGAATATCAGGACTGGGCCGCGTTCGTCGCTGACGAGCGCCACAGTCCCGAGGTGCTGGAGGCTGTCACGCGAGTCCCCGCTGCAGACCTGCGCGCGGCCGCGCGGCTCTATGCTACTGGAGGCAACGGCGCGATCTATTACGGTCTCGGTGTGACCGAGCATAGCCAGGGCAGCTCAACTGTGATGGCGATCGCCAATCTCGCGATGGCGACCGGCAATATCGGCCGCCGGGGCGTCGGCGTGAACCCGTTGCGTGGCCAGAACAATGTGCAGGGCGCCTGCGACATGGGCAGCTTCCCGCACGAGCTCTCCGGCTATCGCCATATTTCAGACGGCACCACCCGCGCTCTGTTCGAGGCGGACTGGGGCGTAAGCCTAGACCCCGATCCGGGCCTGCGCATCCCGAACATGCTCGATGCCGCGGTGGATGGCAGCTTCCGCGCGCTTTATGTGCAGGGCGAGGACATCCTGCAATCCGATCCCAACACCCACCATGTCGCTGCGGGTTTGAAGGCGATGGACCTCGTGATCGTCCACGACCTGTTCCTGAACGAGACGGCCAACTACGCGCATGTGTTCTTGCCCGGATCTACGTTTCTCGAAAAGGACGGCACTTTCACCAATGCCGAGCGGCGCATCCAGCTCGTGCGCAAGGTGATGGAACCGGCCAATGGCATGTCGGACTGGGAGGTTACGCAGGCGCTGGCCAACGCGATGGGACTGGGCTGGAGTTATTCCCACCCGAGCGAGATCATGGATGAGATCGCCCGCCTTACGCCGACTTTCGCTGGCGTATCCTTCGCGCGGCTGGAGGAGGCGGGTTCGCTGCAATGGCCGGTGAACGCCGCGCATCCGGACGGCAGCCCGATCATGCATGAGGATGGTTTCGTGCGCGGCAAGGGGCGTTTTGTCGTGACGGACTATGTGCCGACTGACGAGCGCACCGGCCCGCGCTATCCGCTGTTGCTCACCACAGGGCGGATCCTCTCGCAATATAATGTAGGCGCGCAGACCCGGCGAACCGAGAACAGCATCTGGCATGAAGAAGACGTGCTCGAGATCCATCCGACGGATGCCGAGAATCGCGGTCTTGCGAGCGGCGACTGGGTCCGCCTCGCGAGCCGCACCGGCGAGACGACGTTGCGCGCGCTGGTGACCGACCGGGTCGCACCCGGCGTCGTTTACACGACTTTCCACCATCCGGGCACGCAGGCCAATGTCGTTACCACCGATTATTCGGACTGGGCCACGAACTGCCCGGAATATAAGGTGACGGCGGTGCAGGTTGCGCCATCCAACGGCCCGTCGGAGTGGCAGCGGGACTATGATGCGCAGGCGCGTCAGTCACGGCGTATCGCCGGTCATGCCGAGGCCGCGGAGTGAGCGCATGAACGTTGACACGCTCGTGATGATGGCGAACCAGATCGCGCGCAACGTGCCGGTGCGCGGCGATGAAGCAGCGATCGCCGCAACCGCCGCGCATATCCGCGAGTTCTGGGAACCGCGCATGATCGGCGCATTGCGAGCTGCGCGGCCGGATACGCTCAATGCGGTTGCCCGCGCGGCGCTCGCGCGGCTGGAGCGATAGTTGCCTCAAATATCGACGGGAGAGGTTTAAAACGCCTCCGCGCTGAGCGACATGATTGGTTCCGCGCCACCCGATATGGAGGTCGCCAAACCATGCGCCTGGCACAGCACACGCTCGGCGAACAACCTGGCGACATGGCGCTTGCCCTCATGAAACGGAGTGTCGCCCTTTGCTGCGGCATGGGCCATGCGCACCCACATCCACCCCAGCGACACCAGCGCAAACAGACGCAGATAATCGGTCGCGGCTGCACCTGCGGCGTCGGTATCCGCACCGCGCAGCTCAGCGGTCGCCGTGCGCAGCAATGCCAGCGCCTCGGCCACGCGCGCGCCAACTGCGGCGGCTGAAGGCGCTTCGCCCGCGCGCGCGATGTCCGCCTCGATCATCGCGAAATAGCCCTCGACTACCGCCCCGCCGCCGAGCGGCAGCTTGCGTCCCACCAGGTCCATCGCCTGCACGCCGTTGGTGCCCTCGTAAATCTGGGCGATGCGGGCATCACGCACATATTGTTCCATGCCCCATTCGCGGATGTAGCCATGACCGCCGAACACCTGCTGGGCCAGCACCGCGCTTTCGAAACCGAAGTCGGTGAAAGCAGCTTTGACGACGGGGGTGAGCAGCGCGACGAGCGCGTCGGCCTTGGCCCGTTCCCCCGCGTCGGGATGGCTGTGGGCGCGATCGAGCTGGAGCGCGGTCCATCCGGCGAGCGCACGCCCCGCTTCCACGAAGGAGCGTGCGGTCAGCAGCATCTTGCGCACATCGGCATGTTCGATGATCGCGACCGGGCCTCGCGCGCCGTCGGCGCTGCGCCCTTGCAAACGCTCTTTGGCATAGGCAACCGCTTGCTGATAGGCTGCGCTGGCGATGCCCAGCCCCTGGATGCCGACGAACAGGCGTTCCGCATTCATCATCACGAACATGGCGGCAAGACCGCGATGGGGTTCGCCTACCAGCCACCCGGTGGCGCCATCATAATTCATCACGCAGGTCGGCTGGGCATGGATGCCCATCTTCTCCTCAAGCGCGCCGACCGAGAAGCCGTTGCGCACCGTGAAGTCCCCGTTCGCATCGGCAAGGAACTTCGGCACCAGGAACAGGCTGATGCCCTTCACGCCGGGCGGCGCATCGGGCAGGCGGGCCAGCACCAGATGGATGATGTTGCCCCCGAAATCATGATCGCCCGAGGATATGAAGATCTTGGTGCCGGTCACCGCGTATGTGTTATCGCCGTTAGGCACCGCCTTGGTGTTGAGCAAACCAAGATCGGTGCCTGCTCCGCTCTCGGTCAGCGCCATGGCGCCGGTCCACTCCCCTGAAATCATACGGGGGAGATAGGTGGCTTTCAGCTCTTCTGAAGCGTGGGCCTCGATCGCCTCGATCGCGCCGCGTATCAATCCGGGGAAAAGCCCGAAGGAGAGGCTGGCTGAGGATACCATTTCATCAAGCCAGAGCTGAATTACGAAGGGCAGGCCTTGCCCGCCGAATTCCGGATTTCCAGAAAGGGAGGTCCAGCCCGCCTCCGCATAAGCGCGGTATGCTTCGGCAAAGCCTTCCGGCGTTTGTACATTACCGTCGACCAGCTTGCTCCCCTGCTCGTCGCCCGCGCGATTGAGCGGTTGGATGACCTTTGTGCAAAAACGTCCGGCTTCCTCCAGCACGCTGACGGCCAGTTCGGCGTCAACTCCGTCTTTGCCGACCTCCGCCATGACGGCGTCAAAATCGAGCACCTCACCAAGGAGAAAGCGGAAGTCTTCGATGGGGGCGGTATAGTCCTGCATGACAGCCTCTCAGTGTTGAAACGGTATCGCGACAGCAGTGTACCAAACACTTGTTACAATTTCAACCGCGCTGAATTCAGTCCGGGCGCGGTCCGGGACAGAGCGACGAAAGGGGGCGCTTTTCCCCTGCCAAAGGCTCAGGCGGCGCCTGCCTCGTGGCGATATATCCTGATGACTTGTGCGCCGATCTCAGCGGGAGTCAAGCGGCCGGGCTGGTACCATTCGCCCGCGCTATTGAGCAGAGAGAGCAGCATGATACGATATAAACGGCGGTCGATCTCCGCCGGAATCGGCAGCTCGTCAACCAGCCTCCTGAATACGTCTTCAAATGCGTCGCGTGTCGCGATCATCTGGTCCTGCACGCTCGGGGGCACCCGGCGGAAATCGTTCATCAACGGGAGTGTGAGCGAGTCGGGCGCGAGCTGGATTTCCAGCAGGGTGCGGCATGCCGCCTCGAGCCGGAGCCACGGGTCAGTGTAGCGAGCGATTGTGGTCTCAACGGCCTGCCGCGCGGATTCAAGCGCCGCATGATGAATCTCGACGAACAGCGCATCCTTGGACTTGATGTAATGATAGAGCGAACCGCCGAGCAGACCGGCACGCTCGCCTATGTCGCGGATCGATGTGCCCTGATAGCCGTGCCGCGCAAACAGCTGAGCCGCAATCTCTAGGATCTGCCGCCTGCGCGGGCTGGCATCGCCGGAAAAAAGGGTAGGGGCGAGGGTAGGGGGAGCAGAGTCTGGGCTGGCCGATGCGTTCATAACCCACGCCTATACCAAGCTAGCCCCGTGCGCGAAATGCCTGTTCGGAGTAGGAGCAAGTTGCATGACCATAGCCAACCGCCGTACCCTTTAGCGTAAAAACTCTGCCCCAAGCGCAACCAGCAACTTTACGTCGATCGCCAGCCCGTCCGCCCGGCGCGTGGCAAGGAAGCCATGGATGTCGGCAAGTGGTGCGCGGTGCACGGTGATGTTCTCGCCCTCGTGCCCACCGCCATCGCCCGTCCGCGTCAGCCCGTCGGCGCGAAACAGGGTGAAGCTTTCCGACACCAGCCCCGGTGAACTATAATATTCGCCGAGGTCACGCATATGGGCGGCTCGATAGCCGGTTTCCTCCTCCAGCTCGCGGATCGCCGCCTGGGAAGCGTGCTCATCCTCCGATCCCGCCTCGTCTCCCACCAGCCCGGCGGGCAGCTCAAGGCAGGCGCGGCCCAGCGGCACACGGAACTGCTCGACGAGGATGAGGTGCGGCCCATCGCCACCGCTCTCGTCCACCGCGAGGATCACAGCGGCACGGATGCCACGGCTGCGTGAGACATATTCCCACGGGCCTTCCCTTTTTGCCGTTATATATTTTCCCGCCCACATGATTTCGGGCGTGCTGTGTCCGGGCATGGATTGTCCTTTGTTTATTGCTCTGGAGAGTTATTTTCCGTCATCCCGGACTTAGCGTTGCCCGGAAAGCTGGCAAGCTTTTCGCGGCAATGCTTGATCCGGGATCCAGCTTTCCCTGCGCAGCGCCCCGTTCATGGATCCCGGATAACGCGATTCCCTGCCCAAATTCTTTCTGATTTAGAGAAAATCGGTTTCAGGGATGACGGATCGGAGTGGACAGTCATAGCCCTATAGTTCGATGAGCCGGTCGGGCAGTTCATTGGGATTCTGGCTGGCGAGCGGGCGCTGCTCGGCGAGGATGGCGCCCAGCATGGATATGGCGTCCACCATGCCGTCTGCCGTACGATCCTGCCGCACCGCGTGGATCAGCGCGGCCATCGCATCTCCCCAGCGTTCGGGCGCCACCGCGCTGCTGATCGCGCTGTCGGCCACGATCTCGGCGCGGTGCTCGGCGAGCGAGAGGTAGAGCAATATTGCGGTGCTGGCGTGGGTGCGCCCTTCAGCTGAAGCGCGGAAGATCGTCACCGCCTGCCGCCGCACGCGCCGTGCCTTGGTGGCGGGCGGGGTGAGCGCGAGTCGCAGCGGCATCCAAGCGAGGGCGTAACGGATGACGAGAAAAACGAGGATCTGCGCGCCGACCAGCAGGGTGAGCAACTCCCATACGGGCAGCTCGTGCTGCCAGCCGCCCAGTGCCGTGACCGCCAGCGCCTCGAACCAGCCAGGAAAGGCAGCCACCAGCGCCAGCAGACTCAGCATGCCTGCCACCGCATAATGCAGGCCGACGTCATGATAGGCGTCCGAGCGCGGGGCGATGACGGTGACGATTTCGCCATCCGTCTGCGCCTCGGCCACGCGCACTGCGGCGCTGATCCGCTCATGATCCGCCTCGCTCAAAGAGAAACGCGCCATCACCAGCCTCCCGAAGCCCCGCCGCCGCCGAAGCCGCCGCCCCCGCCGGAAAAGCCGCCGCCAGACGACCAGCCTCCGCCGCTGCTGCCGCCCCAGCGCGATCCGCCGCCGGTGCCCGGGCCCCAGAGGATGACCGGCAGCGCGCCGCCGCGATAGGCCCGGCCCATGCGCCCGCGCAGCAGCATCGGCAGGATGATGAACATGAAGATGAGGAAGATCGCAACCAGCACCTGCCCCTGTTCCTCGCCGCCCTGCTGCTCCTGCGCGGCTTGCGCGGCGAGCTTGCGCGCTTCCTCGGGCGGCAGCATCAGCACGCGGACGATCTCGTCCGCCCCCGCCGCGATGCCGCCGGGATAATCGCCCTGCTTGAAGTGCGGCACGATGGTGTTGCGGATGATCCTGCCCGAGAGCGCGTCAGTCAGCACGCCTTCGAGGCCATAACCCACCTCGATGCGCAGCTTGCGCTCATTGGGTGCGACGATAAGGAGCGCGCCGTCGTCCCGCTCCTTGTTGCCGATTCCCCAGTGATCACCGAGCCGGAAGCCATAGTCGGCGATGTCATAGCCTTGCAGGTCGGCAATCGTCACCACCACCAGCTGCCGCTGGCTCTGCTGCTCCAACCGCGTCAGCTTCGCCTCCAGCGAGATTTCCTGCGCGGGTGAGAGAATGTTGGCGGCGTCGACCACGCGGCCGGTCAGCGTCGGAAACTGCTGCGCGCCCGCCGCCTGCGCGCTCAGCAGGATCAGGGGCCAAAGCAGCGCAACAATCAGGCGCGTGGCTGTGCTCACTTCGCTCCGTCGGTGTCGAAATCGACCTTGGGCGCGACATCGGCATTGGGGCTGGTCGCCTGATAGGGCGTGATCGGCTTCGCGCCGCGGATCGCCGCACCGATCATCTCGGGGAAGGTGCGCACGCGCGTGTTATACTCCTGCACCGCCTCGTTATATTTGATGATCGCGGTTGAGATGCGGTTTTCCGTACCCTCAAGCTGCACCTGCAGATCCTGGAAGTTCTGGTTGAACTTGATGTCCGGATAGGCCTCCACCGTGGCGAGCAGGCGACCCAGAGACTGGCTCAACGCGCCCTGCGCGGCGGCGAACTGCGCCATCTTGGCGGCGTCGCCAAGCTGGTCAGGCGTAACCTGAATCGATGTCGCCCGCGCGCGTGCCTCGACGACGGCGGTCAGCGTGTCCTGCTCCGCCCTTGCCGCACCCTTCACTGTGGCGACGAGGTTGGGGATGAGGTCTGCGCGCCGCTGATATTGCGCCTGCACGTCGGCCCAGCGCGCCTTGGCCGCTTCCTCCGCCGTGGGGATGCTGTTGATTCCGCACGCGGAAAGCGCCAGCATCAGCAACGCCATCACTGCGGCGCGCATTGGCGTTGTGCGGTTGCTTTGCATCATGTGGTCCCCCAGAGTCAGATGGCGCGAGCCTACAGCCCCCGTCCGCGCTACGCAACGTCTGGACAGCCAGGGGGTTCCGTGCAAGATTTGTGCGCTGAACTGGCCTAAATGTGGGGAGAAACGGGATGTCGATCGGTTCGGAGTTCAAGGAATTCATCGCGCGGGGCAATGTGATGGACCTCGCGGTGGGTGTCATCATCGGCGCTGCATTCGGCAAGATTACCACATCGTTGACCGAAGATGTTATCATGCCGGTGGTGGGCTGGCTGTTCGGCGGGTTTGATTTTTCCCAGCATTTCATCCGTCTCGGCACGCTCCCGGCAGACTTCAAGGGCAATCCTGAGAACTATGCCGACCTCAAGGCCGCCGGAGTGGCGATGCTCGGCTGGGGACAGTTTCTTACCGTGGTCATCAACTTCATCATCCTCGCCTTCATCATTTTCCTGATGATCCGTGCGGTAAACCGCATGATGGCGCCCAAGGCCGAGGCCGCGCCCGCCGGACCGAGCGAGGAAACCCTGCTGCTGCGGGAGATACGCGACTCGCTCAAGAAATAGCGGGGCGCACTTTTCGACTTTTCTCGGTCGGGAACCTCCTCTCGTCTCGGTGGTTTGCACCGCATCGCGCCGTTAGCGTGCGTGCACCGCCAAAGAGTGCGAACAGGAGTTAGATCTATGAAGCCTTTCATCGCCGTTATTGCCCTAGCGACCGTCGTCGGAGTCTCGGCTTGCGACTCGAAGCAGCAGGATGCTGTCGAGAACCGCGCAGAAAACAAGGCCGAAACCATCGAGAATATGGCTAACAAGCTTGAGGACCATGCGGATAACGTCGGGGCCGCGGTCGGCAACCAGGTCGATGCGCTCGAGCAGAAGGCCGATGATGTCCGCGAAGCCGGCGAGGCTGCCAAGGACCGGATGGAAAACAGCCACTAAGGTTGTTTGCGCACCCATTCGGGCCAAACAGGGCATGGATTTCACGATCCATGCCCTTTTCATTTGGGGGCGTTGCGCCTATATGGATCAGGCCGGTTTCGGCCGGCTATGGCGATAAATTGTGCCGTGTAATAGATGCAGCGGACCCGGGGGCAGTACCCGGCGGCTCCACCATATCCCCTGATCGCTCAGGGTATCTGACGGGGCCGAACCAGGATCGACGTGTATTCAAAGACGGTGTTTTCGCTCGGGCTGAGTAACCCGTTCAAGGCTCAAAACCTATAAGTGCCAACGATAACGAAGCACTTGCTCTTGCAGCGTAATTGAGGGCCTCACGGCCTGACATTACCCTAACAGAACGCGGCTGGGCCAGCCGGGCAACAGAATGGATTCCAGCGGCCGCCAGGGGGCCGGGCAACAGAACCCCTGGCACTCTCTTTTTGCGACGATGGTAAGGGGCAACGATGTTCGCCTGTTCCGGCGCTTTGTCGCCCTGCTTGCACAGAATGGCGAATTAGGCCATATGCCTCGCCGCGACAGGTTCCCGGAGACGGGATGAAAAGGGAAGCCGGGAATGGGGAAACCCATAATCCGGCGCTGCCCCCGCAACTGTGACCGGCGAGCCGCCGCTCCATATGTCACTGGGCTTAATGCCTGGGAAGACGGGGCGGATGGCGCTGACCCGGAAGCCAGGAGACCTGCCTGACGCGGTCGTTCTTCAGCCGGGCGGGGTGTATCGGATGAACGGGGGAGTTTCCTTCGCGTGACGGCGTGTGTGTCAACCGTCACGAAGAGGAGATTCCTGTGACATTTCAAAAAATTGCCTGCCTGTCTTTATGTGCGCTCTATGCTCTGCCAGCGTATGCGGAGGAGGCAGGAGAGCAGATTGTCGTCACCGCAAACCGGGCCGAAACGCCGGTCAGCAAGGTTGGGCTATCCGTCAGCGTCATAACATCGGAGGACATGGAGCGGCTTCAGTCTCCGGCCGTCACGGAGCTGTTGCGCACGGTACCAGGTCTCACGGCCACCCGTAGCGGCGGTCTGGGCACGGTATCGAGCGTGTTCATGCGCGGCGCGTCATCTGACCATACGGTTGCGTTGATTGACGGTGTGAAGATCAACGATCCTTCCCTTCCGGCGGGCGGGTTCGATTTCGGGCAACTGATGGCCGGCAATCTTGAGCGTGTCGAAGTGGTGCGCGGGCCGCAGTCCGTCCTGTGGGGCAGCCAGGCGATCGGCGGCGTCGTCAACCTCATCACGCGCAAGGCGGAGGGCGGTCGGCCTGTCGCAACGATCAAGGGTGAGTATGGCGGCCATGACACCATCGATCTCGTCGGCAATGCGGCAATCAAGGCGGGGCCGCTTTCGGTGAGCGGCGGCGCGTCATGGCTGCGCACGGACGGCATCTCTGCCTTCAGCGCGGCGCGCGGCGGGCGCGAGCGCGACGGAACAAAGCATTATGGCGCCAACCTCAACCTTGGCGTTGCGATGACCGATGCTCTCTCGCTCGATCTGCGCGGCTGGTATGCCCACAGCCGTATCGAGATTGATGGCTTCACGCCCGCCTTCACCTTTGGTGACACCGATCAATATAGCCGCACACGTGAAGCGGTGGGCTATGCGGGCGTCAACTGGAACGCCCTTGATGGCCGCTGGCGCAACCGTATCGGCTATGCGATCACAAATGTGCTGCGTGACGATTATGACCCCGCCGCGACGCCGGTGCATCAGGGCGACTCGCTTGGCCGCAACGAGCGGATCGAGGCTCAGACCATTTTCGACATCGCCGAGGGCTGGAGCGTGATCGCCGGGGCGGAGCGGGAATGGTCCCGCTTTCGCCAGACCAACGATTACGGCTTCGGCGCCAGCACGGACAAGGGCCGGGCGCGCCTGACCAGTTTCTATGGCCAACTGAGTGCAACGCCGCTTGCCGGCCTCACGGTGAATGCGGGCGCGCGGCATGATGACCATAGCGACTTCGGGGATCACACGACCTTCGCCGCCAACGCCGCTTATACACCCAATGCGGGCAATACGGTGATCCGTGCCAGCTATGGCGAGGGGTTCAAGGCGCCCTCGCTCTACCAGCTCCACAGCCCTTACGGCAACCTCGCGCTTCAGCCGGAGAGCGCGAAAAGCTGGGACATCGGCGTGGTACAGCAGGCTCTGGATGGGCGCGCCGAGTTCGGTATCACGTGGTTCCGGCGTACAACCCGGAATCTCATCGATTTCGTCTCGTGCTTCGGCAGTGCTTCACCGCTCTGCACCGGCTTCAACTTTGGCTATTACGACAATGTGCGCGCAAAGCGTGCGCGCGGTATCGAGGCGGAGATAAAGCTGCGCCCGGTCGACGAGCTGGCGGTCGAGATGAACTACACCCACGTGAAGTCACAGGACCGTGCGACCCATCTCGATCTGCTACGCCGTCCTCGCGACAAGGCCTATGCCAGCATCGACTATCGCTGGCCCTTCGGTCTCAGCGCGGGAGCCAGCGTGACGCTCGTAGGGGACAGCGAAGACATCGATGATTTCGGTTCTCCGGTTCAGAACGACGGGTTTACGGTTACCGACATTCGCGCGTCGTTCCCCCTTGGCCAGCATGCCGAGCTCTATGCACGGATCGAGAACCTGTTCGACACGCGGTACGAGACGGTTTTCAACTATGGTCAGCCGGGCCGTACGGCGACAGCAGGCGTGAGGCTGAAGATCTGATGGCGGCGCGGGCAGCGGCGCGCGGTGCGAAGGTGGCGGCTACGGCCGCGCTCGTCGCGCTCGCGCTGCTGCTCGGCTGTTCCGTACCGCGGGGAGAGGGCGAGGCAACCGCCGCCTCAACCCGTACCCCCACGCGCATCGTGTCGATGAACCCATGCGTCGATGGCATATTGCGCGAAGTGGCAGACCCGGCTCAGATCGCTGCGATCAGCCATTATTCGCACGATCCCCGATCGACGTCGGTGCCGATTGATTGGGCCAGGCGCTTCCCGGCAGTGGGCGATTCGGCGGAGGACGTCCTCTCCGCCCGGCCGGATCTCGTCATCGCCGGGCCGCACATCGCGCCCGATACGTTGGCGGCGTTGAAGCGCATGGGCGTGCCCCTGCTCAGCACGACAGTGCCCGCCACCGTGGAAGAGAGCACGGCGCAGATCGCGCAGATCGCCGCACGCATCGGGCGGGCCGAACAGGGCAGGGCGCTTGGCGCACGCATCGACCGCGCAGTGGCGGAGGCGCGGGCAGAGGCTGGCAGAGGCGCCAGGCCGCGCGCGCTGATCTGGCAGGATGGCGGCCTCGTCCCCGGCCCCGGTACACTCGCAAACGCTCTGCTGGAAGACACCGGCTTTCGCAGCTCCGCCGCGCAGATGCGCCTTGCCCAGTGGGACATGGTTTCGGTTGAACAACTGCTGCTTACCCCGCCCGATGTAGTGATGACGGGTGCGGGCGGCATGGAGTCCAGCGGCGACAACGGAAACGCCCCGGCGCGTCATCCGGTGCTGGCGAAGGCACGTCAGCACATCATGGTCGCGCCCTTTCCCTCGCGCCTGCTGCACTGTGCCGGGCCGACGATCGTAGAAACGGTGGGCCAGCTCACTTCTATCCGTGCGCGCTGGCGGCGGAAGCATGGGGCATGAGGTTGAACTTCACCCTTGCCGCCGCGCTGCTGTGTGCGATGCTGCTCTCGCTTCTCGCCGGGCGACACTGGATCGCGCCTGAAGTGTGGCTGGCGGGCGATCTGCCGTCGCTGATCATTACGCAGCTGCGCCTGCCACGCATCATTCTCGGCGCGCTTGTGGGGGCAGGGCTGGGGATATCCGGCGCGGCGATGCAGGGTTATCTGCGCAATCCGCTGGCGGACCCGGGCCTGTTCGGTATCTCGGCTTGCGCGGCGCTCGGCGCGGTGCTGAGCATCTTCTTTGGGCTGGGTGGCGTGCCGATGGCGCTTGCGCTTTGCGCGCTGGGCGGAGCGGGGGCAGGCGTCGCACTGCTGATGCTGCTCGCGGGCCGTTCCGGCAGCCTGATCCTGTTCACCCTGGCTGGCGTCATGCTCTCCAGCCTCGCCGCCGCGCTGACGGCGCTGGTGATCACGCTTGCGCCCACACCGTTCGCGAGCGCCGAGATCATCACCTGGCTGATGGGCGCGCTGACGGACCGGAGCTGGGACGATGTGCTACTCGCGCTGCCGCTGACGGCGGCGGGCGCGGCGCTGCTCTTTCTCACCGCCCGTCGTCTCGATGCGCTCAGCCTTGGCGATCTCGCCGCGCGCTCATTGGGGGTGGACCTCCCCGCATTGCAGCGCCTGCTCGTGATAGGGCTGGCCCTGTGTGTCGGCGGCGGAGTAGCGGTTACGGGGGTGATCGGCTTTGTCGGCCTCATGGTGCCGCATCTGGTGCGCCCGCTCGTGGGGCATCGCCCGTCCGCGCTCATGCTTCCCTCCGCCCTGGCTGGCGCTCTTCTGGTGGTGGTGGCGGATATGGCGGTGCGCGTGGCGCCGCTGGTGAATGAGGTTCGCCTCGGCGTGATGATGTCGGTCCTGGGCGCGCCGTTTTTCCTGATGCTGCTGTTGAAAATGCGGCGGGAGCTTGCATGACGGCGGCACTCTCCTTCTCGGACCTCACGCTGCGAAAGGGCGGCCGCGCGATCCTCGGCGGGGTCAGCGGCACGCTTCGCCCCGGCAAGGTCACAGCGATCCTTGGCCCAAACGGCGCGGGCAAGAGCAGCCTGCTGCACCTCCTCGCCGGGGTGGAGACGGCCCGCTCAGGCAAGGTAATGCTGGGTGATGTGCCGCTGCCCGGCCTGCCCGCGCGAGAGCGCGCGCGCCGTATCGGCTTCCTCCCGCAAAAGGGAGAGGTGCACTGGAATCTGGGCGTCTCGGCGCTCATCGGGCTGGGGCGGATGGGCCACATTGTGGGGCAGCGGCTTTCCCCCGCCGACCACGCTGCGATCGAGGCTGCCATGTGCGATACCGATGTCGCTCACCTTGCCGAGCGCGCTGTGCTCAGCCTGTCGGGCGGGGAACTGGCACGCGTGCTGCTGGCGCGGGTATTGGCGGGGGAGCCCGAATGGCTGCTGGCGGATGAGCCGCTGGCGAGTCTCGATCCTGCCCATCAGCTGGCGGTGCTTGGCCGTCTGGCCGCCACCGCGCGCGCAGGTGCTGGAGTCGCCGTAGTGCTCCACGACATCAATCACGCGGCGCGCATCGCCGATCATGTTCTGCTGATGAAGGATGGCGCGATCATCGCTGCCGGCCCGCCTGCCGAGGCGCTGACGCCGGAGCTATTGGAGGCAGCCTTTTCTGTGCGCTTCCGGCTAGTGCCCGACGGCGAACGCCAGCTGTATCTGGCCGAGTGAGTTACAGTCCGCTGGCGCTGCTGAGGCCGAACATGCGGTCCACCTCCAGCACCAGATCGCGCAAATGGAACGGCTTGGACAAAACCTTCGCCTGCGGCACGGCCTTGCCCGCCTTCAAGGTCACCGCCGCAAAGCCGGTGATGAACATCACGCGCATGTCGGGCGCAACCTTGGCGGCGTGCTGCGCCAGCTCTATTCCGTCCATCTCGGGCATGACGATATCGGTCAGCAACAGGTCGAACCGGTCGTTCTCCAGCAAGGGCAGCGCCTCGGTGCCGCGATCGACGGACACGACTTCATAGCCAGACCGCTCCAGCGCGCGGGCCAGATATTGGCGCATCGCATCGTCATCTTCCGCCAGCAGAATACGGATCATCGACCCCTCAACCCTTGTCCTGTTTGCCCTGTCTCGTGCCTGTGGCACAACGTGCTGTCAATGCCGCGCATCTTATGCTTATCTTTTATGGACAAGGGCTTAATTTCGGCGCCCTTAGGGATAAAAATTCGCGCATGAGCTTCGAAGTGCGTCAAAACCAAGGAGTTCCGGGGCAGATTGAGGCCGAGCCGTTCGTCGTCCTCGGGCCGGATCAGGTGCACGGGCCGGTGTTGATCTCCGTGCCGCATGCGGGGCGAGTCTATCCGGCGGAGGTGCGCGCGCAGAGCGCACACCCGCACGAGGCATTGGCGCTGCTGGAAGACCGCTATGCCGACGCGCTGGTGACTGGGCTGGAAATGCGCGGCTATCGGGTGGTCATCGCGCAGGTTGCGCGTGCCGTGATCGACCTCAACCGTGACCCGCGCGATATAGACCGCCGCATGATCGCCGGGATGCCTCACGGGCAGGCGCTGATCGAGACTGCCAAGTCGCGCGGGGGACTCGGGCTGTTTCCACGCTCGTTGCCGCGCGTGGGAGGGCTGTGGCGCGCGCCGTTGCACTGGGATCAGGCGCGCGCGCGCATTGCCTCGGTCCACGCTCCTTATCATGCGCGGATCGAGCAAGAGATGCGCGCCATTCGCGCCGCCTGTGGGCAGGCGCTGTTGCTCGACGTGCATTCCATGCCGCCCCTCGAAGCGGCGCGGTTCGGTGGTGGCATGCGGCCGGACGTAGTGATCGGCGATCGCTTCGGCGCCAGCGCTGCGGCGCGGTTCTCGGAAATCGCGCGGGGGGTGATTGCGCGGCATGGCCTGCGCTCGGCCCTCAACCACCCTTATCCCGGCACCTATATCGCGGAACGCCATGGGCGACCGGCTTTGGGCCGCCACGCGCTGCAGATCGAGATTTCGCGCGATCTGTATCTGGACTCTCGCTTGCGCGAGCCGGGCCAGGGCCTGGCTGCTATCCGCGCAATGGTGGCGGATCTCGCCGATACGTTGCGCGAAGAAGCCGGGCGCGACTCGGATTTTGCATTGGCAGCGGAGTAGCGGCGACTTCAGGCCAGAAAAAACCACCCTATGCACTGCATAGGGTGGCCAGGTTCAGGGAGGAGACGCCTTCCCGGGGGAAGGCATCCATGCGGGCGCCCGAAAGGGGAACAGGCACCGGCACAAAAGCTAAATAGTGCAAAGCAGCAGAATTTTCAACCGCTCAGTTGCGCGGGAGCGAAAAACTCTTCCTCCAATTCGGCTCAGTTCACCGCTTCCGGCACTTTTACTTGCGGCATCTTGCCCTGCTCCACCTGCTGCTGAAAGATCTCGCGCATCAGCTGAAGCGAGAACAGGTGGGCATGGATAAGCGGCAGCATGCCGTTCTGATTGATCTTGCGCAGCTGGTCACCGCGCAGATCGCGCAGTTTTTCCTCGTTCACCATGCGGAAGCCGCGATAGACGAAGGGCTGCTCGTTGCCGGGTACCTGAATGGCGACCTCGCCATCCATCAGCAGGTCCATCTCGGCAAGATCTTTCATGAAAAGGCCGGTGCGGTGGGCCGCCTGCTCGAAATCTTCACAGAATTTCAGGATGTTCTGCGTCAGCTCGGTCGGCTTGCCATCCTCAAGCAGGGCCTCGCCCTCCTTTTTGAACTCGCCGAGCGTGTCGGATGTCGGGTCGAAGCAGAGCGACAGCTCATCGCTGTCCGGCCGCAGCTTGGCGAGCATCCAGGGATAGCGGCGGACATA
This sequence comes from Sphingobium sp. DEHP117, assembly GCF_030867385.1. Taxonomy (GTDB): domain Bacteria; phylum Pseudomonadota; class Alphaproteobacteria; order Sphingomonadales; family Sphingomonadaceae; genus Sphingobium. The sequence continues at coordinate 299,121 of NZ_JAPFBJ010000001.1, forward strand.
AGCGGGTACATAGCCCGTGCCGCGCAGTTTGCCGTCGTCGTCGAGGAACGTATTCACGCCCTCGTTGAGGCCCATCAGCGCCAGGGGGACCGGCTCGTCACCTGCGGAGAAGATGATCGGCACGAAACGCTGGGCCACCACGAACTCGTCGATCGTCAGCGGAACGGCGTGCTGGTCCTTGAGGAAGGGGGCCGCATCCGCAGGCTTGAGGCGCAGCTTGGCGTGCTCGTTGCTGTTGAGCGGCACAAGATCCTTGTAAAAAATGGGCAGATTATTTGCCTGCGGGGCGCTTGCCATCAAATCTTCTCCAAACGTCATGTCATCCGGGCCCACTGCACCGGATTTTTGAAACTAATGTGTCGGCGGATACTGTGCTCAGGCCTCGCTTGCAAGCGGGATGAGCTTGCCCGGATTCATGATGCCCTGAGGATCGAGTGCGGTTTTTATTGCTCTGAGCGCCTTGACGCGCGCGGGGGCGGAAAGGCGGCCCAGCTCCGCTCGCTTGGACTGGCCGATCCCATGCTCGGCAGATATGGACCCACCCGCAGCCACCACAAGATCGTGCACATAGTGCCGAATCTCCTCGCCGCTGGTCTTGAGCCATCCAGGATAGTCGGTAAGGCCAACCGGCGCGCGGACGTGAAAGTGCACATTGCCGTCGCCCAGATGGCCATAGGAAGTGGCGGTAGTGCCGGGGAAGCGGGCGATGCATGCATCGGCGGCGGACAGCATGAAGTCCGGCATGGCGTTGATCGGCACGCTGACGTCAAAGGCGATTGGAAACCCTGCCGCGCGCTCTGCCTCCGGGATGGTCTCTCGGATGCGCCAGAAATCGCGCGATTGCGCCTCGTTTTGCGCGATGGCGGCATCAAGCAGCGGGATGGCCCCGTCCGTCATAAGCTGTTCCAGCGCCGCCTCAAGCTGGGCGTGGCCTGTCTCTCCGAAACCGGAAAGATCGAATTCTATCAGTGCATTCCATGGCGCCGGTGACGCCAAAGGCGCGCGCGTGCCCGGAATATGGTCAATGACAAAGCCGACAGGCTCGGCCGCCATCACTTCAAAGCCCTCTATAACCGGGCCAAGCCGGGCCTCCAGCGCTCTCAGCAGGGCCAGCGCGTCATGGGGGCTGGCAAGGCCAAACCAGGCGGTCGCACTGCGCGTGATCGCGGGCACGAGCCTCAGCGTCGCCGCCGTGACGATGCCCAGCGTGCCTTCGGCGCCGATCAGCAGCTGCTTGAGGTCATAGCCGCGATTGTCCTTCTTTAAAGGCGCAAGGCCCTCATAGATGCTGCCATCGGTCAGCACCGCCTCAATGCCATCCACCAGCCCGCGCATCGTCCCGTGGCGCAAAACCTGCGTACCGCCGGCATTGGTCGAGATGAGGCCGCCTATGGTGGCGGAGCCTTTCGCGCCAAGGCTCAAAGGAAAGCGCCGGCCTTGCGCCTCTGCCGCTTCGTGCAGGGTTGAGAGGATGACGCCCGCCTCGCACACCGCTTGATTGGCAGCAGTGTCGAGCTTGCGAATCCGGTTCATGCGGCGCAGTGAGAGGATCAATGCGCTGCCGTCCGATGGTGGGGTCGCGCCACCCACCATCGAGGTATTCCCTCCCTGCGGTACCAGTGGCACCCCATGCTCGGCCGCGATGCGCACGCAGGCGGCGACCTCCTGCGTGGATGCGGGCGAGAGGATCGCAGCGGCCGCGCCATGATAATGCCCGCGCCAATCGGTCAACCACGGCGCGATGTCATCTGGATCGGTGATCATCCCCTTGGGGCCGAGGATGTCCGCGAAAGCGTTGAAGGGAATAGGGGCGGTCATGTGCTGGTGTATCGCGCCAATTCACCTATTGTTCAACCGCGCTGACCTATGCGAACAGCCAGTGCAGTGTTCGTAACCAACATGGAACAGGCGTGACGCCCCTTTCGTTGCTTCTTTTATCCGGCCTGGCGATGGGGGTGGACACGAGCACGCCTTTAGGTGGCGACGCTGCGGCTGCGCCTTCCCCCCTGCGCATATATGCTCCGATCTCTGATTGGAATAACACCCAGTGGGCGCAGATGACGATCGAACAGCGCGTCATCATCCGTGTGCCGATGCTGCGTCGCCCCCCTCCCAAGCGCATGGATATAGAATGGAAAGAGCGCAAGGGGCCGAAATGCATCGACCTCAAGCGCCTTCGCGCTGCTGCCGTCACTTCGCCGCGCGGCGTGGACCTGATGCTCTCCGGGCGGGAGCGGATGCGCGCGCTGCTGGGGCGCGAGTGCGGCCCGGAAGACCTGTATTCGGGCCTTTATGTGCAACCTAACGAGGACGGTGCGCTCTGCTCCGGTCGGGACAGGGTCCTCTCGCGCAGCGGGGCGGATTGCCCGATCCGCAAGCTGGTGCGGCTGGTTCCGGAGGAAGAGGACGAGTGAGGCTTGTTGGCCGCCGCGCCTTCTAACCCGCGTTTCGCCGGATTACCTTGACAAATTGCCGCAACACCGCCATTGGCGCGGCCTGTGCAGGCGTCCTGTCGGTCGCCACTATAATTACCCGGAAACTGAATGAACTTTGCCGATCTCGGCCTATCCGATGAGCTGCTGAAAGCCGTAAGCGAGGCGGGGTACGACACGCCTACGCCGATTCAGGCTCAGACCATTCCTCCAGTCCTGATGATGAAGGACCTGATCGGCATCGCCCAGACGGGCACCGGCAAGACCGCAAGCTTCGTGCTGCCGATGATCGATATTCTCGCTCATGGCCGCAGCCGCGCCCGCATGCCGCGCAGCCTGATACTGGAGCCGACGCGCGAACTCGCCGCCCAGGTCGCCGAGAATTTCGAGAAATACGGCAAATATCACAAGCTCTCTATGGCGCTCCTTATAGGCGGCGTGTCGATGGGCGATCAGGTTAAGGCGCTCGAAAAGGGTGTCGATGTGCTCATCGCCACGCCCGGCCGGTTGATGGACCTGTTCGAGCGCGGCAATATCCTCCTCACCGGGTGCGGGCTTCTCGTCATAGACGAGGCGGACCGGATGCTCGACATGGGTTTCATCCCCGATATCGAGAACATCTGCACCAAGCTGCCCTCCACGCGCCAGACTTTGCTGTTCTCCGCCACGATGCCGCCGCCGATCAAGAAGCTGAGCGACAGGTTCCTTTCCAATCCCAAATATGTCGAGGTTGCGCGCCCCGCCACCGCGTCGGCCAACATCACGCAGTGGCTGGTGAAGGTCGATGCGCGCAAGAAGCGCGAAAAGCTGCGCGCGCTGCTTCGTGACGAGGGCGTCGCCAACGCGATCATCTTCTGCAACCGCAAGACAACCGTGCGCGAGCTGAACAAGAGCCTGCGCAGCCATGGCTTCGCCTCCGGCGAGATTCACGGCGATATAGACCAGAGCGCCCGCATAGCCGAGCTGGATCGGTTCAAGAGCGGGGAAGTAACGCTGCTCGTTGCATCGGATGTCGCCGCGCGCGGGCTGGATATCAAGGGCGTGAGCCACGTCTTCAATTTCGATGCGCCCTGGCATCCGGACGATTACGTGCACCGCATCGGCCGCACGGGTCGCGCGGGCGCGAAGGGTGTCGCCTATACCTTCGTCACGAAGGACGATGCCGAGGCGATCGACAATATTCAGAAGCTGATCGGCACGTCTATCGACTATGCCGTGGGGTCTGCTCCGGCCGATGACGACGCTGGCGAAGAGGCTGAGAGCCGCGCGGCGCCGGCGCGTTCGACCGCGCGCGGTCGTAGCCGCAAGGCGGACAAGCCTGCAGCCGAAAAGGCGGAGAAGGCACCAAAGGCGGAGCGGTCCGAGCGCGGCAAGGCTCCGCGCCGCGAAGAGGCACCCCGCAGCACCGAATCCTCTGCCCGCGCCGAGCCGCGCGATCGTCGCCCGGCCCGCTATGCCGATGTTGACGGCACGGAGGAAGATGGCGCGTGGAATGGCCCCGTGCCCAGTTTTCTTGGCGTCGGCTTCACCGAGTAACCCGCCTTTCGGGGCGACGCAGATCGCGCAAATTGCCGTTGCCATCGCGCAGTGCCTCGCCTATAGGCGGGCGCCTCGGGGCCGTAGCTCAGCTGGGAGAGCGCGTCGTTCGCAATGACGAGGTCAGGGGTTCGATCCCCCTCGGCTCCACCAAATTCCCATCTATTTCCGGAGGGCCGCCATGCCGTTGTACGAGTTTGACGGCAAGGCGCCGCAGCTTCCAGCGGACGGTTCGGCCTGGGTCGCCCCTTCGGCAGACCTGATCGGCGATGTTGAGCTGGGCGAGAGCGCGAGCGTGTGGTTCGGGGCCGTGATCCGTGCCGACAACACCAAAATCAGCATCGGCGCGCGCAGCAATATCCAGGAGCAGTCGGTGCTCCACAGCGATGAAGGCGTGCCCTGCACCATAGGCGAGGGGGTCACCGTCGGTCATCATGTAATGCTGCATGGCTGCACGATCGGCGACAACAGTCTGGTCGGCATGGGCGCGACGATCTTGAACCGCGCCTTCATCCCGGAAAACTGCATCGTTGGCGCGGGTGCGCTGGTGACCGAGGGGAAGATGTTCGAGCCGGGCAGTCTCATCGTCGGTGTGCCCGCGAAAGCCGTTCGCCAGCTTGACGAGGCGACGATTGCGGGCTTGCGCGTGGGCGCAGACCACTATGTAACCCGGGCACACGCTTTCGCGAGTGGGCTGAAACAGGTGGGCTGACGGGTCCTACGGCCTATTTGTCCACGCCCTTCGCCTTCCCCCACGTCCGCGCGGCCGTATATCCCAGATAGCCGGTGCCGAACAGCGCGTAGAGCGGCTCGGGGATCCCGGCGAGGTAGGCATTCATGCCGCTTGCAATATCGTCCGCCATCTGCGGCTGCGCGGCGGCGATGAGGCCCATGGGGATCGCCCAGAGCAGCAGTGCGTACATGACGTAGAGGAACGCGGGGCGGGCGCGGCTGGTCCATGGGTCGGTCGATTGCGCCTCGGCCAGGATGGCGGAGAGCTGGGTGCGGATTGCCTCCATCTCCTGCGCGCCCTGAAGTTTCAGCAGTTCGAGCTTGGCGGCATCCCGCGCCTTCGGGTCGGGAATGATCTTGTCGATGATGCCCGCGATGGGGTTGATAAGGGCGGCAATGAGGGACATGGGCGTGATCCTTTCAGTCAGGGACTAACCGATACGGTTGGAGAGCCAGCCGTAGAGAAATGCCTCGTTGGCGGGGCGTCCTTCGGCCAGCGCGATATAGCGTTCGCCTCGCAGCGCCTGCATGGCTTTCAGCAACACCGCTTCTCCCTTTCCTCCGCGGACAGAAAGGAAGGTCGAGAGCGCCCGCTGTGTGGCTGGCCCGATGGCGCCGTCGAGGGCAACATCGGCAAAATCTTTCCCACTGCGATTAAGCGCATTGAGCGCGCGCTGGAGGAAGCGCGCCGCGACCGGCGGCCCCATGTTCACACCTGCATCGAACAGCTCTTCGGCTATTTTCGGGGCGATTGATGCAATCAGGTCAAATCGCGGCGCATCCCAATAGAGTTGGCGATAGATCCGCTCCGCCTCCGCACGCGGCAGGGCGCGCATCTCGCCGCCATAGCCATTGGCGCGAGCGACGGCCTGCGTGATCCCCCAGTTCGTCGGTCCGCCACGGTCAGCCGGGTGATTGCAATACCCGCCCTCGCGCACGATGAGGGCGTTCAGCAAGTATGCGATATCGGTCATGAGGCTCTCCGTGTGTCGCGAGAGCGATTAACCTATCTGGCACATTGTAGGACAGCAAAAAGCGCCGTGTCCCGAATGGCCGGCTGCTGCTGATGATGCTGCGTGAAGAATTTGGTCGGGACGAGAGGATTCGAACCTCCGACCCCCACACCCCCAGTGTGATGCGCTACCAGGCTGCGCTACGTCCCGACCGAGCGGCGGCCTTTAGGCCCAAAGCGCCCCCCATGCAACCCCTCTTGCCCGTTGCGCGAACATTCCTATCTGTGGTAGCCGCGCGCATCCTGCCGGGTGCGATCGATCCCAGCGTCCTGATACAAACGACAGAAAGAGCCGTGCCGATGCTTATCACCCCCGCTTACGCCCAGGCCGCAGGTAGCGCCGGTTCCGGTGGCAGCGCCGCCTTCATGGTGCAGATCCTGCCGCTTCTGCTCATTTTCGTGGTGTTCTATTTCCTGATTATCCGCCCGCAAAACAAGCGCATGAAGGATCACCGCGCCAAGATCGAGGCGGTGAAAAAGGGCGATCAGGTAGTGACGGGCGGCGGCCTCATCGGCAAGGTCGTCAAGGTGGAAGACAGCGTGGTTGAGGTTGAGTTGGGGCAAGGCATCAAGGTGCGTGCATTGAAATCGACGCTGACGGACATCGTGGACCCCACCGCCAAGCCCGCGAACGACTGATCGCGCACATGCTCAGTTTCCCCCGCTGGAAGGTCATCCTGATTTTCGCCGTGCTGGCGCTCGGTGCGGCGTTCGCCGTGCCCACCTTCCTGCCGGAGCGGGTGTTCAACCAGCTCCCCTCGGCCTTGCAGGTCAAGGTCAACCTCGGCCTCGATCTTTCGGGCGGCAGCCACATCCTGCTGGAGGCGAACCCGGACGATGTGACGAAGGCGCGGCTCGAGAATATGGAGGAGCAGATCCGCACCGAGCTGCGCCGGGGCGATCCGCGCATCGCCATCGGTGACATCTCGCGCAAGGGCGGGAAGCTGAGCTTCATGGTGCGCAATCCGAGCCAGGTCGATGCCGCTGTGGAGCGCATCCGCCCGTTGACGCAAGGCGCGGGGCTGACCGGCCAGCGCGACTATGACGTTGCAGTGCAGGACAGCAGCACGATAACCATCTCCCCCACGCGGGCGGGCATCGACAATGCCGTCAACCAGGCAATGGAAGTAGCGAAGGAAGTCATCGACCGGCGCATCAACGAGCTGGGCACGCGCGAACCGACGATCATCCGCCAGGGCTCTAACCGCATCGTCGTGCAGGTGCCCGGCCTGCAGGATCCGGCGCAGCTCAAGAGCCTGCTGGGTCAGACCGCGAAGCTGGAATTCAAGCTCGTCGATTACGCCGCCGACCCTGCCGAGCTGGCGCAGGGTCGTGCGCCGATCGGAAGCGAGATTCTGCCTTATCCCAACAATCCCTCGGGTCTGCCCGTCATCGCTGTGAAGCGGCAGCTGATGGTCTCGGGCGATGAGCTGACCGACGCGCAGCAGGGCTTTGACCAGCAGAACAACCAGCCTGTCGTCAACATTCGCTTCAATGGCTCGGGCGGGCGCAAGTTCGGCCGGGTGACGACCGAAAACGTCAACCGCCCGTTCGCGATCATTCTTGACGGCAAGGTGCTCTCCGCACCCAATATCAATGAGCCGATCCTCGGCGGCAGCGCGCAGATTTCCGGCAGCTTCACGGTGCAGAGCGCCAACGAACTGGCGATCGCACTGCGCTCCGGCAAGCTGCCGGTGAAGCTGACGGTCGTGGAAGAACGCACCGTCGGGCCAGACCTCGGCGCGGACTCGATCCGCAGCGGCATCATCGCCTGCGTGATCGCCACCGCCGCCGTGCTCGCCTTCATGCTCGTGACCTACGGTCGCTTTGGGATCTATGCGAACATGGCGGTGGTCATCAACGTGTTGGTGATCCTCGGTGTCATGGCGCTGTTGAACGCCACGCTCACCTTGCCCGGCATCGCCGGCTTCGTGCTGACGATCGGCACGGCGGTTGACGCCAACGTGCTGGTGAACGAGCGTATCCGCGAGGAACGGCGCCGGGGTCGCAGCGTCATGCAGGCGATCGAGCATGGTTACAAGGAAGCAAGCCGCACCATCTTCGAGGCCAACGTGACGCATGCGATTGCCGGCACAATCATGTTTGCGCTTGGCTCAGGCCCGGTGAAAGGCTTTGCTGTGGTGCTGCTGATCGGCATCGCGACCTCGGTGTTCACCGCCGTGGTGTTCACGCGGATGCTGGTAAGCTTCTGGGTCAAGGCCAACCGGCCGACCGAGATCAACATTTAGGGGCGGGAGAAGAGACATGCGCCTGCTCAAGATGGTCCCTGACGACACCAACATCGGTTTCGTCGCGCTCAGGAAATGGGCATTCGGCCTCACCGCTCTGCTCACGCTGTTGGCGCTGGCGGCGGTCGGCGCGCGCGGCCTCAACTTCGGTGTCGATTTCGTCGGCGGTCTGATGATCGAGGCCAAGTTCGCGTCCAAGCCGCCGCTGGAAAAGGTGCGGGCGGATGTCGACCGGCTCGGCGTCGGCAACAGCACGCTCCAGCAATTCGGCGATCCCTACACGGTGTCCCTGCGCCTGCCGCTGCCCGAGCAGGGCGGGGAGGGCGCCTCGAACGCTGTAGTGGCAAAGGTGAAAGGCGCGCTCGAGCAGGCCTATCCGGGCGTCAGCTTCACCCGCGTCGATACCGTCTCCGGCAAGGTTTCAGGCGAGCTCAAATGGAAGGGCACGCTTGCCGTGTTCCTGGCGGTGCTCGGCATCGCGATCTTCAGCTGGCTGCGCTATGAGTGGCAGTTCGGCGTCTCCACCTTCGTCGCCATCGTGCATGACGTGATGATGACCCTCGGCTTCTTCGCGATCACGCAGCTGGAATTCGACCTCAACATTATCGCCGCCGTGCTCACCATCATCGGCTATTCGATCAACGACAAGATGGTGATCGACGACCGTATCCGCGAGAATATGCGCAAATACCGCAAGATGGACATGAAGGCGCTGATCGACCTGTCCGTCAACGAGACGCTGCCACGCACGGTGATGACCTCGGTGACGATCATGCTGGCGCTTGGCGCGCTGCTGATCTTCGGCGGTCATGTGTTGATGGGCTTCACCGCCGCGATGCTGCTCGGCATCGTGGTGGGCACCTATTCGTCGATCTATGTGTCGTCGTCGCTGCTCATCACGCTGGGCCTCACGCCAGAATCGAACCTGCGCAAGGTAAAGGCGGCAGAAGTGGCGCAGGGGGCGGAGCGGATCGGCCCGCGCACCGGGGCGTAAGCTAGAGAGCATCGTGCCAAAAAGTGGGAACCGGTTTTTGGCAAAAAACGATGCGACATCAAAAAGATAAAGCGCGCGTCTTGCGTCAGATTTAACGCAGCGCGCTCTAAACCCGCTTTCCCGCTATCACGCTGAGGTGATCCACCAGCGCGTCTCCGTTGGTGGCCCATGTGAAGCGCAGCGCGGCCTTGCGCACTGCGACCCTGTTGGGCGCTTGCGCCAGCAATTCGCGCAGCGCAGTCGCCAGCGCCTCCGGCGTGCGCTCGATGATACGCCCGGCCTCTGGATCGCTCAATAGCTCGCGCGCGCCGCCGACATCGCTGATCGCAATCGGCGTGCCACAGGCGAGCGCCTCCACCCAGGCGTTCGCCAAGCCTTCCGACATGGAAGGCAGCGCCATAACGTCCGCCGCATTATATACGGCGGGCAGCTCCTCATGCGGCACAGCGCCGAGGAAGCCGACCCGCTCGGCCACGCCCAGCTCATCGGCGAGTTTCTGATAGGCTGCGCGATCCGGCCCGTGCCCCGCGAGCAGCAGTGTAACGCCCGGCAGATCGACGAGCGCCCGAATCAGCAGATCCTGCCCCTTGCGCGTGATGAGATTGCCGACGCACAATACAACGCGGCCATCGAGGTGCAGCCGCGCCTTCGCCGCTGCGCGGTCCTGCGGAGCGAAACGGTCGAGGTCGACGCCGGTATAATGCACCCGGATTTTATCCGCTTCCAGCCCAAGCGCGACCATTGAGCGCTTCATCGCTTCCGATACCGCGAGCAGACCGGCGGCATCATGGCCAGCACGAACCACCGCCTTGCGCGTGGCGGGCAGGCGGCCCCAATAATGGATGTCCGCTCCGCGCGCTTTTACCGAATAGGGGATGCCAAGGTGCTTTGCGAGATTACGCGCCACCGGCCCGTCAGGGTAAAAGAAGCTCGCGTCGATGACATCGAACGGCGCCTCGTCATGCAACCGCCGCACCAGCGGCCACACCGCGCGCGTCATGCTGGCGATCGTGAACCAGCCGCCCAGCTTCGGCATCACGGTAAAACGCGGCCGATAAACGGTCAGGTCACGCCAGCGCTGCTGTTCGGGCAGCGCGGTCAGCGGCGCATAATGCGGATGGCGGGAGAGCGGCCAGGGAGCGATACCTACCGGCGCGATCACCGTGAGGTCAACGCCTTCGCGGCTGGCCAGCTCACGGCACTGCCGTTCCACGAACACGCCAAAATTCGGGCGCGTCATGTCCGGGAACAGCGTCGATAAGGTCAGCACCCGCAGCGTCATGAAACGCCGCATAGCATAGATTGGTTAATGGGCGGGAGTTTCCCTTAAAGACTCCGCACCAGCTTGGTCGCCACCGCCGCCCAGGGCGGATCGGACACGATTTGCTGGCGCGCATTGGGGGTGAGCGGCAAAATCTGAAGTCTGTCGCCCTCGCGGCCGATCAGCCGCCCGAACAGGAAGCGGCCGCCGGGGCGTGGTACCACCACATCGCGATTGAGCGCTTGCGCATAGTCACTGGGAGCGATGCGCATGCACCAGATTTCGTCGCCCGCGCGATAGTCGCCAATGCTGGTAAGGATGCGCAGCCCCACCATCTCACCCTCGATCAGCGGCGCAACGAAGTGGGACGGCCGGGCCGGGGCGTAGGCGCCGTCCGGCCCCATATAGGCGACGATGGGGATATGCTCCTTTCCCGGCATGTCGACCAGATCGGCCGCAGTGACTCCCAAAGCCAACGCAATGCGGTTCAGCCACCCGATCGAGACGGTGCGCGTGCCAGTCTCCAATCGTCCGATCGTCTGCGCCGTGGTAGGCGGTTCGCACCTTTTGGCGACATCGTCGAGCGTCATGCCCTTGGCGCGGCGCACTTCACGAATGCGGGTAATCAATGGCGGTCCCCTAACCTATATGGTGTTTTCCCTTTCCTACAGTTCGCCGGAGATGGCAAGCGTTTGCCATTAGTCGAAGGAGGAAAGCATGACCCGCGCCGTGAACACCATTGAACGCAGCATCGAGGATCCCAGCGGCACGATGCAGCAGGTGCGAATCCACATTGGCGAATCGCCATTGCTCTGGCTTCACGCGCGCGGGCACCTGTCAGAGCGGTTGTATCTTGCTGGCGAACGTCTGCGGCAGGATTGGGAGCGGGCGGGCATGGGCGCGCGTGTGACAATGAGCTGGGACAACAGTGCGCCCCCCTCGCGCGGGTGCCGAGCCGCACCCCATGGTCCCGCGCGCGGGGATGGTCAGATCGCCGCCAAGGAGCGTCTGCACGAAGCGCTGGACCACGCGGGGCCGGGCCTGAAAGACATATTGTGGCGCGTGGCCTGCGCGGGCGAGGGGCTGGGGGCGGCGGAACAGGCGCTCGGCTGGCCCACCCGCGCAGCGAAGCTCGTGCTGACCTTCGCGTTGGAGCGGGTGGCGGACTATTATCGGGTAAGCTGATGCGGACCGGCCGAACCCGGATTAGCCTTTGCTCTTGAGCGCCTGAGCAAGCGACATAGTGGCAGAACCTCGCCGCGCCGGTGCGGGCTGGGAGGGATCGGGCTTCCAGCCGCTCATATGCAGGATGGAGAAAGTCTCCGCCGTCTTGCCATCGGGATCGGCGGCATCGGCGAAATGCGCGGCTGCGCGCAGCACGGTCTGCCGGCTCAGCGGCCCGCGGCGGCCAGCCGCCATCATATTGCCCGCGCCCATGTGGCGCAGGTCATGCATCAGGCGCAGCAGCGAGGAATAGCGCACGGTCAGCGTTTCGCTGTCCGCCACCGGCATGGCGAAGCCCGCTCTTGCCAGCAGATCGCCCATCGCGCGCACGTCTGTCTGCGGGTGGATGTGCGGACGCGGGCTGTCTCCCTCGGCAGCAAGTAGCGCCTGCCGCAGGCGGGGGAGCGATCCCGCTCCGAAGCACGCGCCAAGGAAGAGGCCATCGGGCCGCAGCACTTGCCGGATTAGGATAAGCGCGCCGGGCAGGTCGTTGACGGTATCAAGGGTGCCGCACGCGAGCACGAGGTCGAAGCTGTTGGGGGCAAATGGCAGCGCGTCTTCCTCGGCCCGCTGGCCCCCGACCGCAGCCGCGTTGCGCGCTCCAGGGTCGACGGACGTAACCGTCATACCCTTCGCGGCCAACGCGTCTCGCGCGCTCGTGTCAGGACAGCCGATGAAGAGAACATCGGAAAAGTCCCGTTTTACGTCGTCCAGCCGATCCAGCAGGCTATTCAGCATATGCCTGTATAGGAAATCATGCTCTGCAAAGCGCGCGTGCGCCCTGTCGCGCGCCAGCGCGCGGCGGCGGGGATCGAACAACAGTGGTGGCCCGGACTCGGCGGTCATCAAGGGGCTTGTGCCGGGGCGGCGGGTGTTGGACAAGCGGGGAATGATGGCGGGGGCGATCCAACTGGCGAAAAGGGCGGCACTCGCCACGCTGGACTATGCCCTGCCGCCGCGCTGCCCCGGATGTGGCGAGATTGTGGGCCAGATCGACGCCTTTTGCGGCGCCTGCTGGGGCGAGATGCGCTTCCTCCATGGTCCGGGCTGCGCGAGTTGCGGCTTGCCGTTCGATTTCGAGGAAGCAGATGGAGCGCAATGCGGCGCCTGCCTCGTCGATCCGCCGCCATGGACCTCCGCGCGCGCGGCGCTGAGCTATGGTCCGGTATCGAGCCATGTCGCCATGCGGCTCAAATATGGGCGGCGCACCGGCCTTGCGCGGCTGATGGCGCGCCATATGGCGGCGCGTGTCCCGAAGGAAGTGCTGGAGGCGGGCAAGGAGGCCCTGGTCATTCCGGTGCCGCTCCACCGCTGGCGCATCTGGGGAAGGGGGTTCAACCAGTCGGCGCTGATCGCCGGGCAGGTTGCGCGCCTGACGGGCCTTCCGCACGATCCGCACCTGCTGGAGCGCACGAGGGCGACGCGGCCGCTGCGCGATCTTGGTCCTCGCCAGCGCGAGCGGGAAGTGCGGCAGGCATTCGCCATCGCGGCCGCGAGGCGGGAGGAACTGCGCGGGAAGACCGTGCTGCTGATCGACGACATTCACACCAGTGGCGCTACAGCCCGCGGCTGCACCAGGGTGTTGATGGCAAGCGGTGCGCGTGCAGTTCATGTCCTCTGCTGGGCGCGTGTGCTGTGACACGCGCGGTTGACAAAGCCCGTCGCTCACCCGATCTCCAATCCAGGAGGCCAAACAACCCATGAAACCTGTTGAGATCTACACGAAGGCGTTCTGCGGCTATTGCGCGCGCGCCAAGGCGCTGCTTGAGAGCAAGGGCGTCGCCTTCGAGGAATATGACATCACCATGGGCGGGCCGAAGCGCGCGGAAATGACCGAACGCTCCAATGGCGGCCTGACGGTGCCGCAGATTTTCATCGGCGGCACGCATGTTGGCGGGTCTGACGATCTGGCGGCGCTGGAACGGGCAGGCAAGCTCGACGCCATGCTGGGGCTTTGAGCGAGGGTTCATTCCCGATGCGCGCGGCGCTGTTACAATCCACCAGCGGAGTGGAACCCGCTGCCAATGCGGAGAGGATTGTCGCGGCGATCGCGGAGGCGAAGGCGGGCGGTGCGGACATGCTGTTCACGCCGGAAATGGTCGGATGCCTCGATCGCAATCGGGAACGCGCGGCGGCAACTCTTACAGATGAGGCGCGAGACAGGGTGCTTCGGGCCGTGCGGCAGGCTGCGCGAGAGGCGGGGCTATGGGTGCATATCGGTTCCCTCGGCCTGCGGGACGAGCGCGCCGACGGACGGTGGATCAATCGCGGTTTCGTGATCGACCCTGCCGGAGATATCCGTGCGCGCTATGACAAGATCCACCTCTTCGATGTCGAACTGCCCGATGGCATAAGCTGGCGCGAATCGGCGGTCTATGGGCCGGGCGACGCGCTCGCGGCGGTTGATACGCCGTGGGGGCGGATGGGCCTCTCGATCTGCTATGATTTGCGCTTTGCCGATCTCTATCGTCGCCTCAGTGATGCGGGCGCAGCGGCGCTGCTGATCCCGGCCGCCTTCACGGTGCCGACCGGCAAGGCGCACTGGGAGACCCTGCTGCGTGCCCGCGCGATCGAATCCGCCTGCTTCGTCATCGCCGCCGCGCAGGTTGGACACCATGAGGACGGGCGCGATACCTACGGCCACAGCATGGTGGTCGACCCGTGGGGCGAGGTGCTGCTCGACATGGGCGATAAAGAAGGCCTCGCTTTTGCCGATATTGATTTTGCCCGTGTGGAGCAGGTAAGGGCGCGCATCCCGGTGCTTGCGCATCGGCGGGCATTGCCGGAGAGAGTGACTGTCACGTGATTGTGTTTGATCTTCAGTGCGCGCAGGCCGGGCACAGGTTCGAAGGCTGGTTCGCGTCAAGCGACGATTATGAGCAGCAGCGCACGCGCGGCCTGCTGCAATGTCCTGTCTGTGGCGATGGCGATGTTGGGAAGGCCGTGATGGCGCCCGCCGTCGGCGCGAAATCGAATCAGCGCGTGTCCGTCGTTCGCGCTGCCCCGGAACCGGTGGAAGGTGCGGGTCAGGCGGTGGTGCCGATGAGCGCGGGAAATGACAATCCCCGGTTGCAGGAGCTGATGCAGGCACTGGCGCATGCTCAGGCTGATGCCTTGAAGAAAAGCGAGTGGGTGGGGCGAGGCTTCGCCGACAGGGCGCGTGCCATGCATTATGGCGAGGAAGAAGCGAAGCCGATTCACGGCCCGGTCGCGGCGGATGAAGCGCGCAGCCTGATCGAGGAGGGGGTGGAAGTCGCCCCTCTCCTGTTTCCCGTGGTGCCGCCCGAAGCGCAAAATTGATTCCACGGCAGCGGTTGAACCCATTGGCGATGCGCGATAGAGCGGGCGCCGCGCCTCGGATGATGCGCACGCGCCCATAGCTCAGCAGGATAGAGCGTCGGATTCCTAATCCGAAGGCCACAGGTTCGAATCCTGTTGGGCGCACCACTTCGGAACAAAGCTGGGCACTGCGCCCGGCTTTGTTTCTGCGGCCCCCGCGATCAGCGCTTGCAGCAGGTTGCTTATCGAGCCGAGAATCCGGACCTCCCCGACATCGACCTCCACGCGCTGCGCCAGCGCGCGCACATGATCGCGGCGATAGCCGCCACCCTCAATTCGCATCCTCTGGCGCGCGGTGGTGGCGAACTTTGCGAGCATGTCAGGCGCGACCAACTTTTGGCCCACATCGCCGAGCGAGGCGGTGACGCGCTCCGCATCGGCCTTGGCCTGATCGCGCGTCGCCTTGAGCGTCGCGATGCGCTCTTTTAAGTCGGGGTCGTTCACGTCGGCAATGCCGTTCTCGATTGCGTCAAAAAGGCGCTTTAGTCGCAGGTCGGTTTCGGTGGCTCGCTTGTTGAGGTCAGCCACGTGGGTGCGCTTACGCGTCGTCTGTTCCTGCCGCCGATCCAGCACGGCAGACAGGATGGTTTCCAGCCGGTCCGGTTGGAGAAGTCGGTCCTCCAGATGCTTAGCTACCAGATCGTCCAGCTTCTCCATTGGCACTGTCATGCCAGCGCAGGCGGTCGGCCCCTGTCGCGCCTTGGTCGAGCAGGCGTAATAGCGATACTGCCCCCCTTTGCCGGTGCGTATGGTCATGGCCCCGCCACACTTTGCGCAATGAATGAGGCCGGTAAGGAGCGTCGGGCCGCTTATGACGCGAGGCGGCACCTTCTTTGGGTTGCGGGCCTGCAAATGCGATTGCACCGCTTCGTAGGTCTCTTGATCGATGATGGGGGGGACATCGACCAAGACCGCCTCTGACTTCGGCTTGAGCTTCCTGTTCTTGCCCCGGCGATTGAACTCGTGGCGTCCGGTGTAGGTCGAGCGGGTCAATATCTGGTGCACAGCACCGAGACCCCAGCGCCCGCCATCGCGGGTGCGAATGGACCTCTCATTGAGCCAAGCCGCGATTGCCTTCACACCCATCGAACCCGATACACCATCGCCTTCTAGGGCGAGCCGGAAAATGGTTCGCACGGTCTCGGTGTTGATTGTCGCTGAGAGTTGACCCGGGAGGGTTATAAATTTCCACTGAGATTTGACCCATGTTGAACTCATCCCTGGCTTTGATGAGCGAGGGATCATGGAGTGTTGGACATGGCGTTATTGAGCATTATTCGGCGCTGGCATTTGCGCGATCATTTACCGATCCGGGAGATAGCGCGACGCACGGGACTATCCCGTAATACCATCCGTAAATATCTGCGTGCAGGGACTGTGGAGCCCCGGTTCAAGGTGCCGGAGCGGCCGAGCAAGCTGGATCCGTTTGCCGAACGATTATCGGCATGGCTGAAGCGGGAGATGGGACGCCCGCGCAAGCAGAAGCGCACGATGAAGCAGTTGCACGCCGATCTGGTCGCGCTGGGTTATGACGGTTCCTATGGCCGGGTTGCTGCCTTTGCACGAGCCTGGCGCGACGATTACCGGCAAGCGCAGCAGATGAGCGGTCGCGGCACCTATGTGCCGTTGGCGTTCGCGCCGGGAGAAGCGTTCCAGTTCGACTGGAGCGAGGACTGGGCGATCATCGACGGGGTACGCACCAAGTTGCAGGTGGCGCACTTCAAGCTCAGCCACAGCCGGGCCTTTCTGGTGCGGGCCTATTTGTTGCAGACGCACGAGATGCTCTTCGACGCCCATAATCACGCGTTCCGTGTGCTGGGTGGCGTTCCGCGCCGGGGCATTTACGACAATATGCGCACCGCCGTCGACAAGGTCGGGCGCGGCAAAGAGCGGACCGTCAATGCCCGCTTTCTGGCGATGGTCAGCCACTACCTGTTCGAGGCCGAGTTCTGCAACCCGGCAGCAGGATGGGAGAAAGGCCAGGTCGAGAAGAACGTTCAGGACGCCCGCCATCGCCTGTGGCAACCTGTCCCTCAGGCTGAGAGCCTTGATGCGCTCAACCTGTGGCTCGAACAGCGCTGCAGGGCCTTGTGGCAGGAGATACCGCACGGGATCGAGCCGGGTTCGGTCGCGGACGCGTGGGCCGACGAAGTGCAAAGCCTGATGCCGATGGGCAGGCTGTTCGATGGCTTTGTGGAACTGGGCAAGCGCGTCTCGCCGACCTGCCTCGTCCATCTGGACCGGAACCGCTACAGCGTACCGGCATCCTTCGCCAATCGGCCCGTGTCATTGCGGATTTACCCTGACCGTATTCTGGTCGCTGCCGAAGGTCAGGTGATATGCGAGCACCAGCGCATCATCGATCGGTCGCATCATCTGCCGGGCCATACTGTCTATGACTGGCGCCATTATCTCGCCGTCGTCCAGCGCAAGCCCGGAGCGTTGCGCAACGGTGCGCCGTTCCTCGAGATGCCCGATGCCTTCCGGCGGTTGCAGACGCATCTGCTGCGCACCCCTGGTGGCGACAGAGAGATGGTCGAGATCCTGTCACTGGTGCTCCATCATGACGAACAGGCCGTGCTGACTGCGGTCGAACGGGCACTGGAGGCTGGCGTCCCGACCAAGACCCATATCCTCAACCTGCTGCATCGGCTGCTCGACGGAAAGCCCACCGCTACGCCGCCGGTGACGGCACCGCAGGCATTGAGGCTGGTCAGTGAACCAATGGCCAATGTCGAACGCTATGATGCGCTGCGTCGGGAGACACGCCATGCGTCATGATCCTGCCAGTGGCGCTATCGTCGTGATGCTCCGAAGCCTTAAGATGCACGGTATGGCACAGGCCGTTACCGATCTCATGGCACAGGGATCGCCGGCGTTCGAAGCCGCCGTGCCCATGCTCTCACAGTTGCTCAAAGCCGAGACGGCCGAACGGGAGGTGCGCTCCGTCGCCTATCAACTCAAGGTCGCGCGGTTCCCGGCCTATCGCGATCTTGCCGGCTTCGACTTTGCCAGTAGCGAGATCAACGAGGCGCTGGTTCGTCAGCTCCATCGTTGCGATTTTATCGACGTTGCCGACAATGTCGTGCTGGTTGGCGGCCCGGGCACCGGAAAGACCCATGTCGCCACCGCGCTCGGTGTGCAGGCCATCGAACATCACAGGAAGCGGGTGCGGTTCTTCTCCACTGTCGAACTGGTCAACGCCCTCGAACAGGAAAAAGCGCAAGGCAGGGCCGGACAGATCGCTAATCGGCTCGTGCACTCCGATCTCGTGATCCTCGATGAGCTGGGCTATCTGCCGTTCAGTGCATCAGGCGGCGCATTGCTGTTCCACCTGCTCAGCAAACTCTATGAGCGCACCAGCGTCGTCATCACCACCAACCTCAGCTTCAGTGAATGGGCCAGCGTGTTCGGCGATGCCAAAATGACCACCGCTCTCCTCGATCGCCTCACCCATCACTGCCACATCCTCGAAACCGGAAACGACAGCTTCCGCTTCAAAAATAGCTCTGCCCAGCAGGCAAAACCAGAAAAGGAGAAAACATCATCTTGACCCACAGGACGTAACCGAAACATATATCCGAGACGGGTCACTTCTCAGTGAAAATCCCGGGTCAACTCTCAGCGACCATCAACAGCGAGGAGATTCTGGATTGGGTTCGGTCCGTCGTCATTTCGGGTTCGACCGAATATCGTCGGTATCAAGCTGAAGCCGTGAAACAGCGATTTGGTATCCGTTTTCCTGATTTAACCGATCGCAGGCCGCTTGGGGAATTAGATTTGGAAGATGACGGGGATATTCAGTTTCTTGCCGACGTCGAAATGGACCTCACGGCCGCTGCCGTGGATGCGCCGCCCCGGCTTGCAGACGAAATGGCTGATTTGATCCGGTTTAAGACTGCGACCCTGACCGAGATCGGGTTTCAACGAAACGGTGTTTGGAACTCGGTCACAGGCGCTCAAAAGATCGAACACCTTGGCCTATTGTTTGGAGCATTGGCCGCATCTCCTCGCAGCGAGATCAAAGGGTTCGGAGTGCCGCGCAGAAACTTGGCTTTCGGTATGCTTGTCTTCCCGGCCGTCTGGGATTGGTACGTCCAGTGGCGCGAACGAAGGCGAGGCTTCTACACGAGCTGGGAGGTGAACATGATCCAGCTCGGCCTATCTCTGATGCGGGCCGAAACCGGCTGGCTCAGACAGAATCCGCAACTCAGCGCACGCCTTCGGATAATTCCTGGATTAATATCGTCCGCCGATGTTGCGGCTGCTCGCTCCGATTGGGAGAGCGCCTGCGAGCGATTCTACAAGCATGGCCTAGCACGAGCAAAAGAGATACAGCGCGTGGCGCGCGTTCATCGCGATCCGTTCGAGCCGATCTTACCAGTGCTTGAAGCCGATAGCCCCGTCGCTGAGTATCGCCGGATCACAGAAGAAATACTGCGGCTCATGCCCGATGCCCGGCGATATCCGCGCCAAGCGGCTGAATCTGTCCGGTCCTTTTTAATGGTTCGGCTAGCTCTCCATCTTGGGCTTCGTCAGAAAAACTTGCGAGAACTTCTCTTCTGCCCTCGCGGTCGTTCGCCGACGGCGGAGCGGATTCTAGAATCCCGCCGTCGAGGCGAGTTGCGATGGAGCGAGCGCGATCAAGGTTGGGAGGTGCTGATTCCCGCGTGCGCTTTCAAAAACTCCACTTCCTCCTTTTTCGGGAACAAGCCATTCCGATTGGTGTTGCCCGATCTTGGCGGACTCTACCGATACATCGAATCCTACATCAGTGGGCAGCGGGCCTTGTTGCTCAATGGCGCGGCTGACCCTGGCACATTTTTGGTGAAGACGGTGAAGGCCACCAGCCGGGATGCCGCGTACAATCAAAATACGTTCTACGAAGCATGGCGGCTCATTACCCAGCGTTACGGCATCCAAAACCCGTACACTGGTCGGGGAGCAATTAAAGGGCTGCTTCCGCACGGGCCGCACAACGTGCGCGACGTATTGGCGACGCATATTCTCAAGCAGACGGGTTCCTATGAACAGGCGAGCTATGCAATTCAGGATACGCCGGAGACTGTGGCGAAGCACTACGGCCGCTTTCTGCCGCAAGACAAGGCAGCGCTCGCGGCGCTGATATTGAACCGGGTATGGGAGGCGGCCTGATATGCGGCAGGCGCTGCCAACGAGTTCGTTTTTTCCAAACGAGACGAACTAAGGTGGCTTTTCGTGCAATCAGAATATTCTAGCGCACGATCGCCAAGACGTATTGCTCATCTTCGCCGGTCGCGGTGCACCATTTTATTGCAGGCTCACAGCCAGCCGCCACACCCTGGCTGCTCGCCTGTTGTGGTTCGACTTCGCTCCGCTCAGCCGCACCTTTTTTTTGGCTGTCAAAGGCCGGGCGGCCGTTCGGCCTCGCGAACCCTCAAGGGTTTGTTGGTACTTCTGCGATGCTTGGAAAGTAATGGACTGGTGGAGCCTAGCGGGATCGAACCGCTGACCTCCTGCATGCCATGCAGGCGCTCTCCCAGCTGAGCTAAGGCCCCAATCCATGTCGTGCGCGCCGGGCTGTCTCTCGGCGCGGGGATCAAAACACTTGCCGCATTGGCCCGATCCCGGGGGCCGTCTGAACTGCGGAGGCGCTGCCTTTAGGCGAGCAGCACCCCTAAATGCAAGTGGTTAATTCTCAGTTGTCGTCGTCGCCTTCATCGCCGCCGGCTTCGAGGCCGAGATCGTCGTCGCCGCCGAGGTCAACCTCGTTATCGGGCGAATCGCCGTCGTCATCGACATCCAGGTCGAGATCGAGATCGGTGTCGACCACGGCAAGATCCGTGTCGGCGTCCTCCGCCTGCTTGACGGGCGCGGTCATCTCATAGGGCAGCGGCTGCTTGGACTTGAGCACAGGCTCCGGCTCCCACGAAACGCCGCAGGAAATGCAGGTTACCGGCGAATCATTGCCGAGGTCGTAAAAGCGCGTTGCGCATTTCGGGCAGGTCCGTTTCGTGCCCCATTCAGGCTTCACCATGTGCCGCCTTCCATCCTTGTTTCAAGCCAGTGCGAATATGCAAAATCATGGCGTGCGGAGCGTCCGCCGCCGATGAAGACGCGCGCCTTGCCATAGCCGCGCGGCGCTGTCAAAAGCCCGAACGAAATTTCTGCATGAAAGCTTAGACGTGACCGCTGCTTCGATAGATGCTCTGCCTTCTCCCGCGACCTTCCGCGCACCCGGCGCCGGTCTTTCCGGCACGGTCGCAGTGCCGGGGGACAAGAGCATCTCGCACCGCGCGCTGATGTTTTCCGCGCTGGCGGTGGGGCGCAGCCGGGTCGAGGGGCTGCTGGAGGGGGAGGACGTGCTGTCCACCGCTGCGGCGCTGCGGGCCATGGGCGCGAAGATCGAGCGCGACGAGGCAGGCGTCTGGCGTATTGATGGCGTGGGGGTGGGTGGGCTGCTCCAGCCTGAGACCGCGCTCGACATGGGCAACAGCGGTACCTCGACGCGGTTGCTGATGGGCCTGCTCGCCAGCCATGACCTCACCGCGACATTCATCGGCGATGCCTCTTTGAGCAAGCGGCCGATGGGTCGGGTGACGGAACCTCTGTCGCTGATGGGCGCGGAGTTCACCACCGCGCCGGGCGGCCGGTTGCCCTTGACGATGCGGGGTGCCGTGCCTGCGGTGCCGATAGAATACCGCCTGCCGGTCGCCAGCGCGCAGGTGAAAAGCGCGGTGCTGCTCGCCGGGCTCAATACGCCGGGCATCACACGCGTGATCGAGCCGGAAGCCACGCGCGATCATAGTGAGCGGATGCTGGCGGGCTTTGGGGCTGAGCTGAGCGTGGAGCGGGATGCTGACGGCGCGCGGGTAATATCGATTCGCGGCGAGGCGGAACTGAGGCCGCAGCACATCGTGGTGCCTGGCGACCCCTCTTCTGCCGCGTTCCCGATCGTCGCCGCGCTGATCGTGCCGGGATCGGATATCACGATAACCGGCGTCGGCATGAACGAAACGCGCACCGGCCTGATCAAGCTGCTTCAGGCCATGGGCGCGCGGATCGAGCTGCTGAATGCGCGCGATGCCGGCGGAGAGCCGGTGGCGGACATTCGCGTGCGCGCCTCGACATTGAACGCCGTGGAAAATGACCCCCCAGAGGTGCCGTCGATGGTCGATGAGTTCCCCATCGCCTTCATTGCCGCGGCGCTGGCAAAGGGGCGCAGCGTGTTTCGCGGGTTGGAGGAACTGCGCGTCAAGGAGAGCGACCGCATCGCCGTGATGGCGGCGGGCTTGCGTCAGATCGGCGCGATCGTCGAGGAAACACCGGATGGACTCATCATAGAGGGAACGGGGGGAGAGCCGCTGGAGGGTGGCGGGCCGGTCGCCACGCATCTTGATCATCGCATCGCCATGAGCTTCGCCGTGGCGGGGCTGGTGAGCTATCACGGCGTAACGATCGACGACATGCGCCCAGTGGCGACGAGTTTTCCGGGATTTGTTGGGTTGCTGGAGGCTTTGCAGCAAAAATAGGCTGCATGAAACATGAAGGGGGGGGACTATGACATTTAGGGCCGCAACGAGCGCGCTGACTGCAATTGCCTTTCTGTCTGCAACGGCAAGCATGGCAGCCGAACCCTTACCGCCCAAAGCCGTGAAGGAACCGTCTCTCTACGTCCAGTGTGATGGCAACCCGAACAACATGGCCGCCGGCGAATCGATCGCGCGTCTCATTGCCCTCACGGCGGTGATCGGTCTGCTGGCCCCCTCGCCCGAACAGCCAGATGCTTCGAAGCGCAAATTTGGTGTGGACGGGGTGGCTGCGTGTAATGGCATCCTTAACGGGGACAAGGGCGAGCATAATGTGGTTCGGCGGATACCATTCATCCTGGCACGAGCGCTCCATAACATCGAGGCCAAGAGCTATGATGCAGCGATTGCCGATGTCGGCGTCGCGCGCAAGGAGGCTGGTGTCGCGGGTCTTGTGGGTAATCCCTACTTCGATCGGTCGATGGGTTTATCGTTTGACCTGATCGAATCCCAGGCCCTGCTGCGTCAGGGGAAAGTGGAAGAAGCGCGAGAGGTTAACACACGTTCGGCTCGCCGTTCGCCATACAGCTATTTTCCGCTGCTTCTGGTGCGAGGAATGAATGTTTACTCCGCTAACCCATTGAGTGCGGAGGAGGAGGCCAGTCTCAGGAATCTCTCCAAGATTTCCCCAAGCGCGATATTTGGCCTCGCGGCACAGCTTGATGAAGCGCGCCGTTTCACCGAGAGCGCCGCGGCCCTGAAGTCGCTCGATGATTTCCAAAAGGTCGCATATCACGACAACAACAGTCAGGGCATCGATCTGCTGATCGGGACAAATGTTGCTGTCTCACTGGCATTGGCCGGTGATTGGACGTCAGCCGAGGCTGTGGACGCCCGCAACTCAGCGCTGCTCGCCACGATGCGAACAGAAGGCAAGGCCATAGACAATGAATCGATCATTATCGAGCGGATGGATTTTTATGCACTTGTGCGGATGATGCGCGAGGGCAAGCTGAACGAAGCCCGCAGGCAGTTTGCCGCTCGTTCCCGTTGGACAGCGCCGACGTTCGGACAGGTGCTGGAATTGAACAGGCGCCTGCGCGCCGGAGCGGGCAAAGAAGATCTTTTTGGCTCACTTGCTGATGACGCCGATGCCATGATAGCGCGTCGGAGGCAGGAGGCAGTCGCTGTGCGTGATGAAAAAGATAAAAATAACAAAACGTTATTCAGCTACATTCTGCCTTATGCCTCTGTTTCTGGATATGAGCGCCTTTCCGGCCGGACATGGAACGCCAAAGGGAACAGGATCATCTCCAAGGACAAGCGAAAGGACTCGGAGGTCTATATGCTGTCCATTTTTGATGCCGACCCGATGACTCAGCCTGACATCCTACTCCTGCATGCAGCTTTGCAAGCAAAGGCTCGTGGTAAAACTGGACTCGTTTTTCGCCTGATACCCGACGATCCGCGCATTGCATTCGTCTATTTCGCTGACAAGGGAGAGGCCGGTGTGTCAGACATGCAATATCTCGACGCGGATGCCGTCATCGCGGATCTCGGAAAAATCATTCCCTCACCGGCCGACTTGAAGGCCAGAGAAGCTCAACGGCTTAAGGCCAGGCAATGATTATCGAGATAAGTTGTCGCGGAGCCTCTGGAAAGGGACGATCCGCATGAGCGGCACGCTCGCGGACATCATCGGCCTGATGGGCAGCGCGCTGTTCATCGGAGCCTTTGCCTATAGCAATGTCTGCACCTCGATGAACTTCGTGCTGTTCAACCTGCTCAACCTGTGCGGAGCCATCCTTCTCATTATTTCGCTGACGGTTCACTTCAACCTTGCGGCGATGGTGATGGAGATCTGCTGGGCCTTCATTGCCAGCTTCGGTCTGGTGAAGGCGTGGCGGGGGCGGGCGCGCCCATGATCATCGCGGTCGATGGCCCGGCGGCGTCGGGCAAGGGGACGATCGCGCGGGCGCTGGCGGCGCACTACCGGCTGCCGCATCTCGACACCGGGCTGCTCTATCGCGCGGTGGGGCTGACGCTGAAGCGCGCTGGCGGCGATCCGGCAAGCGAGGCGGACGCAGCGGCGGCGACAGGGTTTGCCGATGGCCTGCTTGTTGATCCGGAATTGCGCACAGAAGAAACAGGCGCGCTGGCCTCGCGCGTCTCGGCGCATGCGGCCGTGCGCGCGGCGCTGATGGCGCGACAGCGGGCTTTCGCGCATCAATCGGGCGGCGCTGTGCTTGATGGGCGCGATATCGGCACCGTCATCGCGCCCGAGGCGGATGCCAAGCTCTATGTCACGGCTTCGCCGCGTGTCAGGGCTGAACGGCGTGCCAGGGAGATGGAGGGGAGGGGCCTCGCGGCCGATATCGACGCGATGGAGGCGGAGATCATCGCGCGAGACGCGCGTGACATGGGGCGTAGCAATGCCCCCCTCGCGCAGGCCGATGATGCGGACTTGCTAGATACCAGCGAATTGGGTATAGACGCCGCCATCCAGCGGGCGATTGCCCTGGTGGAGGCAAGAGTGAAACGTCACCACATAGAGTGACGCGACGAGGCGCACGGAGATTCCGCGCGCCCTTTTCGGTTTTTCAGATGCCATCCGTCAGTGCGCCGCCTCAAGGAGGTTCGTGCGGCATGGGGCCGCGCGGGCAGTGTGCAAGCCAAAGACCCTCGGATACAACCGGGTGGCCTGCAATGACGTGAAGAAGGACTTAGTCTATGGCCTCTACGGCATTTCCGTCGCGTGACGATTTCGCGGCGCTTCTCAATGAATCTTTCGGTGGTGCGGATGGCGGCTTTGAAGGCCGCGTCGTCAAGGGCACCGTAACCGGCGTCGAGAACGACATGGTTCTCATCGATGTCGGCCTCAAGAGCGAGGGCCGTGTGGCGATGCGCGAGTTCGCGATGCCCGGCCAGAAGGCAGACATCAAGGTCGGTGACGAGGTCGAGGTCTATGTCGACCGCGTCGAAAACGCGCATGGCGAAGCCGTCCTCTCGCGCGATCGCGCCCGCCGCGAAGCCGCGTGGGACAAGCTCGAAGCTGAGTTCCAGGAAAACACCCGCGTCGAGGGCGTTATCTTCGGCCGCGTCAAGGGCGGCTTCACCGTCGATCTGGATGGCGCCGTGGCGTTCCTGCCGGGCAGCCAGGTGGACATCCGCCCCGTGCGCGACGTCACCCCGCTGATGGATATTCCCCAGCCGTTCCAGATCCTCAAGATGGATCGCCGCCGTGGCAACATCGTTGTGTCGCGCCGTGCCATCCTCGAGGAAACCCGCGCCGAGCAGCGCACCGGCCTCATCCAGAACCTCGCCGAGGGTCAGATCATCGAGGGTGTCGTCAAGAACATCACCGATTATGGCGCGTTCGTCGATCTGGGCGGCATTGACGGCCTGCTGCACGTCACCGACCTCAGCTACAAGCGCATCAATCACCCCAACGAGATGATCAACATCGGCGACGTGCTGAAGGTGCAGATCATCCGCATCAACCGCGACACCCAGCGCATCAGCCTTGGCATGAAGCAGCTGGAGAGCGATCCGTGGGAAGGCGCGGAGGCGAAGTATCCGGTCGGCGCAAAGCTGTCTGGCCGCGTCACCAACATCACCGAATATGGCGCCTTCGTGGAGCTGGAGCCGGGCATCGAGGGCCTGGTTCACGTGTCCGAGATGAGCTGGACCAAGAAGAACGTGCACCCCGGCAAGATCGTTTCGACCAGCCAGGAGGTCGACGTGCTGGTGCTCGAGGTCGATGGCGACAAGCGCCGTATCAGCCTCGGCCTCAAGCAGGCCCAGAACAACCCGTGGGACAGCTTTGCCGAGCGTCACCCGATCGGTTCCGTTGTCGAGGGCGAGGTCAAGAACGCAACCGAGTTCGGCCTGTTCATTGGTCTGGAAGGCGATGTGGACGGCATGGTCCATATGTCAGACATCGCCTGGGGCATCTCCGGCGAGGACGCGCTCAACCTGCACCGCAAGGGTGAGGTCGTGAAGGCGATCGTGCTCGATATCGATATCGAGAAAGAGCGCATTTCGCTCGGCATGAAGCAGCTTGAAAAGGGCGCTCCGGGTGCTGGCGTTTCCGCTGCCGGCGGTTCGGGCCTCAACAAGAACCAGACGGTTACCGTTACCGTGCTCGAAGTGCGCGATGGCGGGCTTGAGGTGCAGGCGGGCGACGATGGCGTCACCGGCTTCATCAAGCGCGGCGACCTTGGCCGTGACCGTGACGAGCAGCGCACCGAGCGCTTCCAGCCCGGTCAGAAGTTCGACGCAATGGTCATTGGCTTCGACCGCAGCAAGAAACCGAACTTCTCGGTCAAGGCGCTTCAGATCGCCGAAGAGAAGCAGGCTGTTGCGCAATATGGCTCGTCAGACAGCGGTGCGTCACTGGGTGACATTCTTGGCGAGGCGCTGAAGGCCAAGAACGAAGCCTGACACTAGTTCTTGCGAACATTGAATTCCCGTCGTGATCCAATCACGACGGGAATATACAAAAGCTTCCGATGGCCGTTTTCTACAATATGTTACTTTTGTTTGAGACGATGATCGGCGCTTTTATTCTATGGTGTAGAGATTGTCATTCGTGTGTCATTCGCTTAAGGGGTATATTCGGCAAATGTGGGACTGCCGAAATTAAGGAGGGCAAATGATCCGTTCCGAACTTGTTCAGAATCTCGCTGAGCAGCATGATGGCCTCACTTACGGGGAAGTGGAGCGCATTGTGGATATCTTTTTTTCCGAGATTACGGCCCAGCTGGCCAACGGCGGCCGCGTGGAATTGAGGGGCTTCGGTGCCTTCACGACGCGCGCGCGCGATGCCCGTACCGGTCGCAATCCGCGGACAGGGGAAACGGTGTCGATCGACGCCAAAAAGGTCCCCTTCTTCAAGCCGGGCAAGGAAATCCGCGAGCGTCTGAACGTCAAATAGGCGTTGGCGTGCGAGCGTGCAGTGCCTATAGGGGCACTGTGGCTATGCGGGCGTGGCGGAATCGGTAGACGCAACGGACTTAAGCCAAACATTGAGTGCGCGCAGGGAAACCGGCGACGTAGAACTGCTCAAATTCGGGGAACCCTTTCACATGGCGATCCCGAGCCAAGCCGCGCGACCATCCGGCCGTACGGAAGGTGTAGAGACTAGACGGGCAGCACCTAAACCTCCGGCGTTTCGCCGCAGGCAGGGTGAAGGGATAGTCCAGACCCCGAACATCCGGCGGCGCGCCCCCGGATGGCGGCGAAAGCCGTAGCGGGTAAGAAAATTCGTCGGGCTTTTGCCCGTGGGGGTTCGAGTCCCCCCGCCCGCACCACTTATTGCGCGAAGTGAGCCTCTGATCCATCGTGCCGGAGGCTGCGCTCGCTGCGTTTGCCTTCAATCTTTGTCGAGGGCTGACGGATCTTTCCCGTGCGGGCGTCCGCCAACTACCCTGACGTCGCCAACGCCGCCATTTTTTCGTCCGCCAGCCGGTCCAGCTCCGCGCGGCTCATCTTGCTGGCCTGCGTTTTCAACTGTCCGCATGCCGCCGCGATGTCTCGTCCTCTAGGCGTGCGCACAGGCGCACTGATGCCTGCCTCAAAGATGATGTCAGAAAACCGCTTCACCCGCTCCGGGCTGGAGCATTCATAGATCGCGCCGGGCCAGGGGTTGAACGGGATAAGGTTCACCTTCGCGGGCAGCTTGTACTGCCGGATCAGGCGCACCAGCTCGCGCGCGTCGTCGTCGCTGTCGTTCTTGTCCTTGAGCATCACATATTCGAAGGTGATACGCCGGGCATTGTTCGCGCCGGGATATGCGGCGCAGGCGGAAAGCAACTCCTCGATGCCATATTTCCGGTTGATCGGCACGATCTCGTCGCGAATCTCCTTGGTGACGGCATGAAGCGAAACGGCGAGGTTGACGCCGATCTCGTCGCCCGCGCGGGCCATCATCGGTACCACGCCGGAGGTCGAGAGCGTGATGCGCCGCTTGGAAAGGGCAAGCCCGTCGCCGTCCATGACAACTTTCAACGCATCGCGGACATTGTCGAAATTATACAGCGGCTCGCCCATGCCCATCATCACGATGTTGGTGAGCATACGGCCGTCGGTCGTGTATTGCGGTGCGTCGTCGTCTTCGTCGTCGGTGGTGGACGCCATCGAACCGCGCGGCCATTCGCCCAGCGCATCGCGCGCCAGCATCACCTGGCCCACAATCTCGCCCGGCGTCAGGTTGCGCACAAGGCGCATCGTGCCGGTATGGCAGAAACGGCAATTCAGGGTGCAGCCCACCTGGGACGAGACGCACAGCGTGCCCCGGTCCGCGTCGGGGATGAACACCATCTCGTAATCCTGCCCGTCGTCGGAGCGAAGCAGCCATTTGCGCGTACCGTCAGAGCTGACCTGCGCCTCCACAACCTGCGGGCGTCCGATCACGAATCGTTGGGCAAAGAACGGGCGCTGCGCCTTGGCGATGTCGGTCATCGCGTCGAAATCTGTTACGCCACGATGGTAGAGCCAGTGAAAGATCTGCTTGGCGCGCAGCTTCGCCTGTTTACCGTCAAGCCCCGCGCCTTCCAGCTCGGCCCTGATCTGTTCGCGCGACAGGCCAAGCAGATCGACACGCCCATCCTCGCGCGGAGTGATCGCGCGCGGTACGGGCAGAGGGTCAATATGTCCGGGGATTTGCATTGCCGCGCGATATAGTATGACAGCTTCGGAACTGCCAGCCCTTTCCGCAGTTTATCATGGGTTAGGAGACTCTATGGATCGCTTCTTTACGCGCATCTCCACCTCCGTTTCCGCAGCCGTTGGCCAACCATGGGCATTCGTGATTGCGCTCGCGTTCATTATCGCCTGGGGCGCGAGTGGACCGATTTTCCAGTACTCCGACACCTGGCAATTGGTGGTCAACACCTCCACCACCATCGTCACTTTCCTGATGGTGTTCGTGATCCAGAACAGCCAAAATCGAGACTCTGCCGCCATCCAGGCAAAACTTGATGAACTGATCCGCGCGGTGGAGGAAGCACGCACTCAGTTCATAGGCATCGAACACAAGTCTCAGAAAGAGCTGGAAGAAATCCGCTCTGGCCTTGAGCAGGAATGCGATGCGGACGAAAAAGGCTCGCCGAAACGCTCGCTCGAGTCGCTCATTGAGCGAAACTGACCGCTACAGCTGAAACGCGAAGAACAGCGCCGTCGCGAGCGCCATCACCCCTGTCGCCGCCCATCCAAGCACGGTCTGCTTTCTGCCCAATGTCAGCCGCCCCATCGCGCGTGGGTTGCGCACGATCAGCATCATCACTGCCATGAGCGGAACGGCAAGAATGCCATTCACCACTGCCGCCCAATAGAGTGCCTTCACCGGATCGATGCCGATCGTGTTCAGCGACGCCCCTGCCAGCGTCGTTACCGCAATCGTACCGTAGAAAAGCTTGGCCGAGAGAGGCTTGGCATCAAGACTGCCTGACATTCCTGCCATCTCCGTCACAGCATAAGCCGCGCTTCCGGCGAGCACGGGCACCGCGAGCAGCCCTGTGCCGATGATTCCCAGCGCGAACAGCGCGAACGCCAGGTCGCCTGCGATAGGTCTCAGCGATTCGGCTGCCTGTGCTGACGTCTCGATATCGCGGATGCCGTGCGCATGCAGCGTCGCCGCTGTCGCATAGACAATCGCGATCGACACCAGGGTGCTGAACGCCATGCCCGTTAACGTATCGATCCGGATGCGCTTCAGTTCCGGCCCCGCCTCTTTTGGTGTGATGCACAAGGGCTTCGCGTGGCGGCGATGTTGCTCCTCGATCTCCTGTCCTGCCTGCCAGAAGAAAAGATACGGGCTGATCGTCGTGCCCAGAATGGCGACCAGCGCGGTCATGTAGGTGGCGTTCCACTCGATATCGGGCACTATCAGCGAGGTCAAAGCCTCATCCCACGGCACATGCGCCACCATTACTACCGCAATATAGGTGAAGAGCGAGAGCGTCGTCCATTTAAGGATCGATGCATAGTGCGGGTAGCTCAGCCAGATTTCGGCCACGACGCAGACGATGCCGAACAGCAGCGTATAAAGCCCCGCATTGCCGCCCGTCAGCAATTGCAGCGCTGCGCCCATTGCCGACAAGTCCGCCCCCAGATTGACGATGTTCGCCACCAGCAGCAGCCCCACCACACCGAACAGAAGAGGGCGGGGGTAATGGCGACGCAGGTTGCGCGCGATGCCCGCGCCCGTCACCCTTCCGATCTCGGCGGCCACCATCTGTATCGCGACCATCAGCGGAAAGCTGAGCACGAATGTCCAGGAAATGCTGTAGCCGAACTGCGCGCCGACCTGGCTGTGCGTACCGATACCTGAAGGATCATCATCGGCCGCACCGGTAACGAGGCCGGGACCGAGCACATCGAGCAAGCCGCGCTTAGGTTCGGTGCCCCCCGATGTGCCGGTATCCTCCCGCATCATCTTTTCGCGCAACCGAGTACGGCCGCATCCATTGCGGTGGCGGCGCCCTTCAGCACATAGAGATCCGCAAAGGCGCGCCCGTTGGCAGAGCTGCTCTCCACGCTCATCGTCGCGGCGGAGCGCATGGCGGCGATGATCGCCGCGTCCATCCGCGCATCCTGCGCCCAGGCGTCGCTCTTGCCGGAAACCAGCGCGAATCGGCGCTCACCGATGCTAAGATACACTTTGGCCTGCGGTGCGCGTTCGCGGCTCAGGCGGATGTGCAGCTGGTTCCTCACACGGAGCGCGGGCCATGTGCCGACCGAGGCGAAGGCACGCCACCCTGCCTTGCCGGCCGATGTGCGCGTGGGTTCCGCTATCGCGTAGCAGCGCGGCCCGGCGGCGTCATGAAAAGCCCCCCAGCCGCCGAAGACGCCCAGCGAATCGCGCGCCTGCGCCGATGCCATCAACGCCCAACTGGCCAGCAATCCCACCCCGATCCGCTTCATGTGCTCCTGCAAAGCCCAAGCGCCACGGTTTTGCAAGCACAGGCGGCAAAATATCGGGGGTAGAAGTCCGCGCCCGCTTGCGGTGCGCCGCATAGTCGGTAATGAAGGAGGTCCAAATATCCGGGCACGGCGGGCACTCCGCCAGGGGCACATTACGGCAAGAGCGGGAACAGGGAATGAAGGCAACCATCGAACGCGCAACGCTGCTCAAGAGTTTGAGCCACGTCCAGTCGGTGGTCGAACGGCGCAATACCATTCCCATCCTCTCCAACGTGCTGATCGAGGCCGCTGCGAACGGCACCATCCGCCTCATGGCGACGGACCTTGATCTTCAGGTGGTGGAGCAGGTTCAGGCGCAGGTCGAGGTGCCGGGGGCGACCACCATTTCGGCCCACACCCTGTTTGACATCGCCCGCAAGTTGCCCGAGGGAAGCCAGGTCTCGCTGGAGGCGGCGGACGGCAAGATGCTGATCCAGGCCGGGCGGGCGAAGTTCAACCTTTCCACCCTGCCGCGTGACGACTTCCCCGTGATTGCCGAAGGTGATCTGCCCACGCAGTTCGAACTCCCGGCCGAGACGCTGAAGCAGATCATCGACAAGACGCGCTTTGCCATTTCCACGGAAGAAACGCGCTATTATCTGAACGGCATCTTCTTCCATGTGTCTGATGACGGTCAGCCGGTGCTGAAGGCCGCCGCGACCGACGGGCACCGCCTCGCGCGCGTCACCGTGCCGCGCCCTGATGGCGCAGAGGGCATGCCGGACATCATCGTTCCGCGTAAGTGCATCGCGGAGCTGCGCAAGCTGCTCGACGAGGTGGATGGCAGCGTCGAAATCTCGCTGTCGGCCAGCAAGATCCGCTTCGGCATCGGCAACGCGATCCTCACCTCCAAGCTCATCGACGGCACCTTCCCGGACTATAGCCGCGTGATCCCGACCGCGAACGACAAGCTGCTGCGCATCGATCCGCGCAGCTTCGAGGAGGGGGTGGACCGCGTAGCCACCATCGCCACGGAGAAGACCCGCGCGGTGAAAATGGCGCTGGACCGTGACAAGATAACCCTTTCCGTCACCAGCCCGGAGAACGGCACGGCGGCGGAAGAAGTACCCGGCGATTATGCGTCGGACGGCTTCGAAATCGGCTTCAACGCGCGCTATCTGCTCGATATCCTCGGCCAGATCGAGGGCGATGTGGTCGAGCTTCACCTTGCCGATCAGGCCGCACCGACCTTGATCCGCGAGAATGATCGCAGCCCCGCGCTCTATGTGCTGATGCCGATGCGGGTTTAGGGTTTACACCCACCCGCACTCCTCATTCGTCACCCCGGGCTTGACCCGGGGTCCCGCTTGTAGTCCCCAAACTGCCCGGAATGTGGAGACAAGGCGGCTGGCTTTTCCCTTCGTGACCGGGAGGTCATCAGCGTACAGGTCAGGCGCAACAGCGGGACCCCGGGTCAAGCCCGGGGTGACGGGGTTAAATGGCCTTTGCGGGTTTAATATCTCAACCGTATCTCATACAATTTCGGCCAATATTTCCCGGTGACGAACAGCCTGTCGGTCGCTGCATCATAGGCGATGCCGTTGGGCACGGCGTCCGGGTCGGTGAGCTTCAACTTCCGCGACAATTTGCTGATGTCGATCCAGTCGATCACCTTTCCCGTCGCAGGGTCTATCCGCGCGATTTTGTCTGTCATCCAGACGTTGGCGAGGATTTCGCCCTTCATATATTCCAGCTCGTTGAGCATGCGCACCGGCTTGCCGTTGAACGTCACCGTCAGGCGGCCGGTTTCCTCCAGCGTTACGGGATCGAGAAAGCGCAAGGTAGCGCTGCCGTCGCTCAGGATCAGGCGCGTGCCGTCGTTCGTCAGTCCCCAGCCTTCGCCCGCATAGCGGAACGTCGCGGTCTGGCGGAAGGTCGCGCGGTCCCAGCGAAAGGCGAGGCCGTTTTGCCACGTGATTGAAATGAGGCTGTCGCCCCAGTTCGTCATCCCTTCGCCGAAATAGCGTGGTGAAAGCGGCACGGACCGCTGCACCGCGCCGTCCGTCAGGCGCACCTCGCGCAGGCTCGACTGGCCATATTGCCCGGTGGTTTCATAGAGCGCGCCATCGAGCCAGATCAGCCCCTGGGTGAAGGCCTTGGGGTCATGCGGATAGCTGCGCACCAATGACCAGCGCGTCTCCGCCTGGGCTGGCGAGAGGGCAAGCAGCGCCAGCAAAAGCGCGGCGAAAAACCTCACACCGGCGCGTCCGCTATCGCCTCGGCCAACCAGCCGGGGAGGGGTAGGGCGACCATATCCTCCACCCGGCGATGATCGACAGCAAGGCCGAGATCGGGAAACGCCGCCATCTGCCGCGCGGGGTCGGACTGTGCGATTGGCACCACCACCAGCCGCCGGTTGACTTTCTGCCGGTAATGCATGCGCGCGGTATTCTCCTGCCCCACATAACAGCCCTTGGCAAAATCGACGCCATTCAGCTCCCGCGCGTTCGCCTCCAGCCAGAGTGTCTTGTCGCTGCCCAGCTCCGTCACGCCTTCCGTGACGCCGAGCGACAGGCGATGCGCGCGAAACGCCGAAGCAGCGTCCCCCTCATCGGCAGGGGCGAGCCAGCGATGGCCCAGCGCCATCAGGCGGGGGTCATAGGGCTTGTTGGGCGCATCAAGTGACCAGTGAACCGCGAGCGCCTCGTCCCGCGCGATCACGACCTTGCGGCGCAGGCGATAAATGCTGAGGCGCTTTGCCAGTGCGTCTGCCTGTGTTTCCTCACAGTCCATCAGCACGTCGTCGCCATCGGCCCACAGGACGAAATCGTACAGCGCCTTGCCTTGCGGTGTCAGCAGCCCGGACCAGCGCGGCGAGTCTGCTTCAAGGCCGAGCACGTCCTGTGTCACCAGCCCCTGCAGAAACGCGCGCGCCTCCTCGCCGGAGAGTCTGATGAGCGCGCGGTCTTTGAGGGTGGTATCGGCCATCCGCTTTAGGTAGGACGGAAGCAGCGATTATCCAAGAGTATCCCTTTATGCCCCAGACATTCGACCTGATCCTCAAAAACGGCACCGTACACACACCCGCCGGGCCGGTCAGCGCCGATGTGGGTGTGCGCGGCGGCAGGATCGCGGAGATCGGCGCATTGCGGGCCGATGGGGGCGAGGTGATCGACTGCGCGGGGCTGGACGTGCTGCCCGGCGTGATCGACAGCCAGGTCCATTTCAGAGAGCCGGGGCTGGAGCACAAGGAAGACCTCGAATCGGGCAGCCGCGCGGCGGTGATGGGCGGGGTGACGGCGGTGTTCGAAATGCCCAACACCAACCCCAATACCGATACGGCAGACCGGGTGCACGACAAGCTCGCCCGCGCGCATCACCGCATGTGGTGCGACCATGCCTTTTATGTCGGCGCGACGGCGGACAACGCGGAGGACTTGCGCGAGCTGGAGCGCATTCCCGGCACGGCGGGCGTCAAGATCTTCATGGGCGCCTCTACGGGTAGCCTGCTGGTCGATGATGACGCGGCGCTGGCGCGGGTGCTGGCGAGCGGAACGCGCCGCGTTGCGATTCATGCGGAAGACGAGGCGCGCATGAACGCGCGTAAGGACTATCGCGTCGAGGGTGACCCGGCCTCGCACCCCGTCTGGCGCGATGACGAGAGCGCGATGCTGGCTACCAAGCGGATCATCGCGCTCGCCCGCGCCGCACGCCGCCGGATCCATATCCTGCACGTAACGACCCCGGCGGAACTCGAATATATTGCCCAGCACAAGGATGTTGCCACCTGTGAAGTGACGCCGCAGCATCTCACGCTGGCGGGGGAGGACGCTTATCCCCGCCTCGGCACCTATGCGCAGATGAACCCGCCGATCCGCAGTGCAGCCCACATGGAAGGCTTGTGGCACTGGCTGAGGCAGGGCGTGCCCGATGTCATCGGCTCGGATCACGCGCCGCATACCATTGAAGAGAAGGCGAAAACCTATCCGGCCTCGCCCAGTGGCATGCCCGGTGTGCAGACGCTGGTGCCGCTGTTCCTCAATCATGTGGCGGAGGGGCGGCTGACGCTGCAACGCTTCATCGACATGACGAGCGCCGGGCCGCAACGCATCTTCGGCCTGGTTGGCAAGGGGCGGATCGCTTGTGGTTATGACGCGGACTTCACCACAGTTGACCTCAAGAAGCGCTGGACGGTGGGTCCGGATTGGCTGCAATCCCGCTGCGGCTGGTCGCCGTTCGAGGGTGATACGCTCACCGGCAAGGCGGTGGGCACGATTATCCGGGGTCAGCGCGTGATGTGGGAAGACACGCTCGCCAATGAAGCGCTGGGCGAACCGGTGCGGTTCGAGGCAACCGAGTTCCGCTCTTGAACCCTGCGCCATTTGTGGCATAGCTGCCACAAAGCATAAGCAGCGGGGAACAAGATGAGGCTTGGAGGCATGAAGGCGGCGTTGGCCGCTTGTTGTGTTGTGCCGATTGCGGCGCACGCGCAGGATAACGTGGCGGCAAACAGCGGTGATACCGGCTGGATATTGACCGCATCGGCCTTTGTCTTGCTAATGACACTGCCGGGGCTGGGCCTGTTTTACGGCGGGCTTGTGCGCGCGCGCAATGTGCTCTCGGTCCTCATGCACTGTTTCGCGATCGCCTGCGCGATTTCGCTGTTGTGGGCGGTGGTCGGCTACAGCCTGGTGTTCGATGGCACGGCCCCGTGGATCGGCGGGACGGACAATCTCTTCCTCGCTAACCTCGCGCCGCTGCGCGATGGGCTGACGCTGCCGGAAAACGCCTTCGCGCTGTTTCAGATGACGTTCGCGGCGATCACTCCGGCACTGGTCATCGGCGCGTTCGTGGAGCGTGTGCGCTTCGGCTGGGTGATGGCCTTTTCTTTCCTGTGGACGCTGCTCGTCTATTTTCCGGTGGCCCACTGGCTCTGGGGCGGCGGCTGGCTGGCCGCGCAATGGGGCGCGCTGGATTTCGCGGGCGGCATAGTCGTGCATACCACGGCGGGCGTTGCCGCGCTTGTCGTCGCCTTGATGCTGGGCGCGCGCAAGGGTTTCAACAAGACGCTGATGCTGCCGCACAGCCCGGCCTTGACGATGACGGGCGCGGGCCTGCTGTGGGTGGGCTGGTACGGCTTCAACGGCGGTTCGGCCTTGGCTGCCAATGCCGGGGCCGCAAGCGCGATCCTCAACACGCATTTCGCGGCATGCACCGCGGCTCTGGTGTGGATCGGCATCGAATATTGGCGCATCGGCAAGCCGACTTCGGTCGGCATCGTCACCGGCGCCATCGCGGGCCTCGCCACCGTTACGCCGGCTGCTGGCTATACCGGCCCGGCGGGCGCGATCATTCTTGGTCTGCTGGGTGGTGCGCTCTGCTTCTTCGCGGTGCAGATCGTCAAGCAGAAATGGGCGGTGGACGACTCGCTTGATGTCTTTGCCGTGCATGGCGTGGGTGGCATGCTGGGCTCGCTGCTGATCCCGCTGATGATGCTGCCCGCCATGGGCGGCATCGGCTTTGTCGACGGCAACAACGTGCAGCACCAGTTCGTCGCGCAGGCGCTCGCGGTAGGTGTAACGATCCTGTGGACCGCTGCCATTACCTTCGGGTGTGCCAAGGGCGCGGCGCTGCTGGTGCCGATGCGGGTCAGCGAGGAAGCGGAGCATGATGGTCTGGATCTCGCCAGCCACGGCGAGCGCGGTTGGGAAATCGATTAACCTTGATCGGGGTCGGTCGGGGGAAGGCCCTCAAAGGTCTTTTTCGTAGACCGTGTAGACCTTGTTGATCGTGCTGTTGATCGCCTCGGCGATGGCGTTCATGCCCTGATTGTCGTCGAGCACCCAACCGATCTCGCCGCGCGTCGCGCCGAATTTCGATACCGCGTCACGGCGGATATATTCGATCATCATGAAGGCAAGCTGGCTGGCCAAGCGGCTCGCCTGCAGGCGTTTGACCACGCCCATCAGCGGCACGCGCATGGTGCGCACCTGGGGCCTGCGCAGCCACCAGAGCAGCTTCGCCCAGTTGAACGGCAGCAACGAGCCGTTGAAGCCCCTGATCCCCTCATTGAGGTCCGGCAGCGTCATCATGAACGCCACCGGCTCGCCATCCAGCTCGGCAACGCGGATCAGGTCCTCAAACACGATCGGTTTCAGCTGCTTGCCGAAATGCGCGACTTCCTTGTCGGTTATCGGCACGAAACCCCAGTTGTCGCCCCAGGCGTCATTGAGGATGCTGAGGATGATCGCGGCCTCTTCGTAGAACTTGCTCTTGTCGACCCGGCGGATACGGATGCGGTCATTCTTTTCGCCGGATTGGACAATGCGCTGGATCAGCGGTGGAAAGTCGGTCGTGATATCGAGCTCATAGGTGCGCAGCTCTTTCACCGGCTTATAGTCAACCCCCTCGACCCATGGCTGATACTCCGGCCTATGATGCCCCATCATCACGGTCGGCGGATGGTCGAAGCCCTGCGTCAGCAGCCCTGGCTCCTCCCAGATCGAGAGCGACATCGGCGCGACCACCCGGGTCATGCCTTTCGCCCGCAGCCAGCCCTCGGCGGTGGCGATCAGCGCCTTGCCACTTTCCTCGTCCAGCGCGTCGAAAAAGCCCCAGTTTCCCGTGCCCGGCCCCATGCCTTGCTCGGGCGGCATGGTTAGCGCAAGTTTGTCGAAATGCGCGGAAATCCGCCCCGTCACATTGCCGCCCCGGCGCGCGAGGAAAAACTGCGCCTCGGCATGCTCGAAAAAGGGGTTCCTGCTATCGAGGATGATGCCATAAACCTCCTTCTTGAGCGGCGGCACCCAGTTTGGGTCTTGCCCATACACCTCCCACGCAAAATCGACGAAGGCCTTGAGGTCGGCCTTGCCGGAGACGGGCGAGATCACTAGGTCTGTCTGGGTCACGGCATGGCCCTTTGTTGATTGGGAACAAGGAAACGGTCGCCCGCCCTGTTAAGGCGGCTGTGCGGTGCCGACAATGATTATGTCACGTTGCTGCCATGATCCGCGCGCAATTTGGCTTTAGGAGTTTTCGGTGTCAGCCCTCTCCCCCACCCAACCTCCCGATATTGTATCCTATGGGAGGTCGGGTGGGGGAGAGGGCCGGTGCGGCACTCCACGAAGTGGAAAAGAATAATCATGACGGCACATCAAAAGATCATTGCGGACAAGAAATCCGCCATTCCGGACGACGCGGCGATGTTGCGCGCGGCGGTGGAACTGACCAAGGATATTTCGGCTGCGCGCGCCGTGATTTATTGGCCGGATTGCTTTGTATCCGCTGCCGTGGGGTATGTCGCGCTGGCGGCAGCGATCTTGGTGCGCGAGCCTTGGCTGGCGGTGGTGTGCGGTCTGGTGGCGGCGCTGGCACTCTATCGCGCGCTGCTGTTCATTCACGAACTCACGCATATTCACAAGAACGCGCTGCCCGGCTTCCGCTTTGCCTGGAATGTTGCGGTGGGCATACCGATGCTCACGCCGAGCTTCATGTATGAGAATGTCCACACGCTGCACCATGCGCGTACCCGTTATGGCACGGCGGAAGACCCTGAATATCTGCCGCTTGCCCTGATGAAGCCATGGTCGCTGCCCGCCTTTGTGGCGGTTGCCGCGCTGGCGCCGGTGGCACTCCTGTTCCGTAGCGCGGTGCTGGTGCCGCTGGGCGCGATCTTTCCGCCGCTGCGCACTGTGGTGTGGGAGCGGTTTTCCGCACTCTCCATCAATCCCGGCTTCCGCCGCCGCCCGCCCGAAGGGGCGTTTGCCCGCATGGTCTTGTGGCAGGAGCTCGGCGCATCCGCGTGGGCGCTCACGCTGCTTGCCAGCACGCAGGTCATCGGCTGGCGACCGCTGGTGATCGCGCTGGCGGTCTTCTCGCTCACGGCAGTGTTGAACCAGCTGCGTACGCTGGTCGCGCACCTGTGGGAGAATGACGGCGAGGCGATGACCGTGACCGCGCAGTATCTCGACTCGGTCAACGTGCCGCCGCCCGGCTGGCTCGCGCCGTTGTGGGCGCCGGTGGGGCTGCGCTACCACGCGCTGCATCACCTGTTGCCGAGCCTGCCCTATCATTCCCTCAGCGAGGCACACCGCCGCCTCTCGGCCCACCTGGGTGACGGATCGACCTATGCTGGCGCGCATTATGGCGGGATGATGCCGCTGCTCGCGAAGATCGCGCGCAGCACGATGGTGCGGCGCTAGGGGCTGTGGGGATTCAGTTCAGATGGAGCCGGGGCCGCAGGCGACCGCAGGGCAAAAGGGGGATTTTCGAGCATCGGAGCGCAGCGTACTCAAAGGTACGTGAGCACCGAAGCGCAGAAAATAGCGCTTTGCAGGCCTATATGGACTGAATCCCCGCAGCTCCTAGTCTATTCCTCGGTGCGGATCAGCACCGCTTCACCCAGCAGCAGGAACAGCAGAAACGGCGCCCAGGCCGCGAGCAGCGGCGGATAGGCGCCGATATTGCCCATGGCGAGCGCGAAGTTGTCCGCCACGAAATAGGCGAAGCCCAGCGACATGCCGATCACCGCGCGCACGAACAAATGGCCGGAGCGCGCAAGGCCGAAGGCGGCGACCGAACCGAGTAACGGCATGAGTAGCGACGACAAAGGCCGCGCGATCTTGTGCCACAGGCTCGCCTCCAGCGATCCCGTAGGCCGCCCGGCATCGCGCAGGTCCGCAATCGCCTGTCTCAGCGCCATGAAATCGAGCGCGTCGGCATCTACCTTGGCGAGCGTGAACTGATCGGGCCGGATCCCCTCGCCGTTGCGGATGGTGCCAAGCCTTTGGCTGGCTCCGCTGCGCACGTCGAACCGGCGCGCATCCTCCAGCACCCAGTTCTTGTTCGCGGGATCGTAAGAGCCGCGCGGCGCGCGCACGATATCGACGAGATGGTTGTCCACCCGGTGGAAAATCTCGATCTGGCTGAGCTTCACTGCGGTGCCGCGTCCGGATACCATCCCTGCTGTGATGAGGTTGTTGCCCTCGCGCACCCAGACATTGGTCTTGATGCCGCTGTCCCTTGGAATGTCGCCATAGCCGACGGACTTCCAAGCATCGAAAGCGGAGCTGGCGCGGGTGACGATGCGCTCGTTGAAGGCGAAGCTCAGCACCGCGATTGCCGCCGCAGCAGCGATCAGCGGCGCGAGGATCTGGTGCGCGGATAGGCCCGCTGCCTTCATCATCACGATCTCGCTGTGCTGGTTCATCGTCGCGAGTGTGATGAGTGTGCCCAAGAGCACCGAAAATGGCAGGAATGTGGCGACGATCTGCGGAAGGCGCAGGCCTACATAATGCCACAGCTCCGCCTCGCCATTACCGGGCACGGCGAGGATGTCGCCGCTCTCCCCCAACAGGTCGAGCGTCATCAGCACGATCGCCAGCATCGCCAGCACTGCAAAGCTGCGGACAAGGAAGGCGCGGGCCACATAGATGGCGAGGCGGCGTGAAGGGAAGAACTGAAGCTGCATGACAGTGCGTGCCTATAGCGCGTGGCGCATCTTCTGGCGACCCAGCCGCAGCCATTTGCCGATCCATTTCGATGCCTTGGCGAAGACCATCTCCAGCGCGCCGATCGGCTGGCCGCCGGGCCGGTGCGCGGCGACATGATACATCCAGAAAATCAGCGCCGCGAACAGCAGGAACGGTGTCCATAATGCGAGCAAGGGATCGACCCTGCCGGTCGCACCCATCGCTTCGGCATATTGGTTGATCTTGTGATAGGTCACAATGAACACGATCGAGAGGAACACGCCCAGCGCCGAGGTCGACCTTTTGGGCGGGATCGCGAAGGCCAGTGCTGCGAGCGGCAGCAGAAACATCATTGCAACCTCGACAAGGCGGAAATGCATGTTGGCGCGCACCTCGTTGCGGGTCTTCGGCTCCGTCTCGTCCGCTGCGCCCACGCGCACAAGCTCGGGCAGGGTCAGCTCCCGGTCCGCGCCGCCTCGGTTGCGGAAGGATTCGATGCGCGGCAGGTCGATCGGCAGGTCATGCCCGGAAAAGCTGAGGATGCGCGGGCTGGCGAGCTTCGCCGACCGCTGCACCAGCACTCCGTCAGACAGGCGGAGGATGATCGTGTCGGGATCGTCGGTGCGCAGGAAAGTACCGCGCGCCGCCGTGACGGCGAGCGACTGGCCCTTGTCCTGCTCCACCCGCACGAAGATGCCGCGCAGGTCGCGCCCGCTGTCAAAGCTCTCCTCGATCCTCAGGGTCATGCCCTTGCCGACATTGGCGAATTCTCCGATCTTGATCGAGGCGCCGAGCGCGCCGGAGCGCAGCTCATATTGCAGGCCCTCATAGGCATAGCGAGAATAAGGCTGAATGAAGCCGACGATAGCCAGGTTCACCAGCGCGAGGCCTGCTGCATAAAGATAGGGCACCCGCATCATCCGCCCGGGGGATAGTCCCACGCCGCGCAGCACATCGAGCTCCGACGACAGCGCCAGCCGCCGGAACCCCAGCAATATTCCCAGCATCAGGCCGATGGGAATGCCCAGCGCCAGATATTCGGGCAGCATGTTGGCAAGCATCCGCCACACGAC
Organism: Sphingobium sp. DEHP117; assembly: GCF_030867385.1. Lineage (GTDB taxonomy): Bacteria > Pseudomonadota > Alphaproteobacteria > Sphingomonadales > Sphingomonadaceae > Sphingobium. The sequence continues at coordinate 340,855 of NZ_JAPFBJ010000001.1, forward strand.
GCTGACCGGCCCGCCCTGGGCAGCGACGAAATCGAACAGGCGCAGCATCTTGTCGAGCACCAGCAGCATCGCCGCAATCACCAGCGTGCTGGTGAGCGGTATGGCGATGAGGCGCGCGATATAGCGATCCGTGGCGGTGAGCATTTTCAATTTATCGTCGTCCCGTCACCATTTTTTGGCCGCAAATGTCTCTCATATCAATGTCGGGGCAACCTAGTGACCCGAATCTGAAGTTCGTCGCGCGTTGGATCGAGATTGAACGAACTTCAGATTCATAAGGGTCACTAGCAACTTTGTGATTCTAGTGTGGTTTAAGGATTTGAAACTCGCTCCGCACCATGCGGTTTAGCATAACGAATTTCAAATCCACCACACTAGGGCCACCTGGGCAGGACGCATATCCTGCACGGGCTATAGCTTCGAGGAGACAGTTGGTCATGCGCAAAATTTCGGGTGCATCGCGCAAGGGAGCGGTCATCGCCGCGCTTGCGGCGCTCGCGATGGCAGGATCGGCGACGGCCCCGGCGCGCGCTTACGCCCAGCGCCAGCATATCGACAATGATCTGGCGCGTTGCCAGGCGAGTGCAGGTCCGGCAATCCTTGTGGAGGTTTCAGGCTTCGAGGCTGCGCGTGGTGTCGTGCGCGTTCAGTCATACCCCGCCACGCGCAACGCCTGGCTGGAAAAGGGTGCGTGGATCAACCGCATTGAAACAGCGGTGAAGCCGGTCAACGGCAAGATGCGCTTCTGCGTGCCGCTGCCCTCTGCGGGCCGCTATGGCATCGCGGTACGCCATGACCTCAATGGTAATGGCAAGACAGACCTTGGGCGGGACGGCGGCGGGTTTTCCAACAACCCCAAGCTGAGCATATTCAATCTCGGCAAGCCGTCGGCAGACAAGGCTGCAGTGCCGGTGGGCAGCGCGCCGGTCTCCATCGCCATTTCGCTTCAGTATATGTGATCCATGGTTCTGGTCGCGCTTCTCTCCAATCCCAGGTCAACCGGCAACCGCCAGCTATTGCCGCGCGTGCGCAGCTATTGCGCGGGCAATCCGGACATCTTCCACTATGAGGTGGAGAGCGTGGACCAGATCGGCCGGGCGATGCAGATGATCGCGCATGTCAAGCCAACGGTCATAGTCATCAACGGCGGGGACGGCACGGTGCAGACCGCGTTGACCGAGCTGTATCAGGGCAGCTATTTCGAGGGCGCGACGCCACCACCGGTCGCGGTGCTACCCAACGGAAAGACCAACCTCATCGCGCTGGACCTCGGCATCAGGGGCGATCCGATCAAGGCGTTGGAGCAGATCGTCGGCATCGCGCGCAACGGGGTGGAAAGCCATGTCGTCGCGCGGGAGCTTATCTCACTGTCGGACGGTGCGCCGTCTACCCGCCCCGTGCTCGGCATGTTCCTCGGCGGGGCGGGGCTGGCCGACTCGATCCTCTATTGCCGCAACCGCATCTATCCACTTGGCCTCTCAAACGGCATCTCGCATTTCATCACCGCGCTGGTGGTCGTTGCGGCGATCTTCTTCGGCATCAAGGGTAGATTTATGCCACCGGCGGCGCGTCCGGTATCGATCTCGATGATGCGCAATGGCCAGCTTGCCGGGCGCTTTGCCGTGCTGGTAGTGACCACGCTGGAAAAGCTGTTGCTCGGAGCGCGCCCGGCTGGGGGGGCTGCGGGCGGCCGGCTCAAGCTTCTCGCGGTCGATCACAGCCCGGCGGCGATGCTGCGCATGATGGCAATGAGCGCGTTGGGGCGGTTTGGGCGTCAGAAGATGGAAGGCATTCATCTCGAACATGGCGATGAAATCCGCATCGAGGGCGAGAACAGCAGCGTGATTCTCGACGGCGAGATTTTCCATGCCGACAAGGGGCGGCCGATCGTGCTCACCTCCACTCCGCCGGTGCCGTTCCTGCGTCTGGCAGCGTGAGCGTCGGTTCAGCGGTTGCGGCACTGGTCAGCGCGGAGCTGGCCCAACCGGTCGATCCGCGCGTCGTTGAAATGGCGGCGGCGGTCGCCGCGCAGCACGGGGCAGCCGCGCGCGCAGTGTTGTTTTACGGCTCCTGCCTGCGGGAGGCCCAGCTCGATGGGCTGATGCTGGATTTCTACCTCATCGTCTCGGATTATCGCGCGGCTTACGAACGGCGCTGGCTCGCCCATGCCAACCGTCTGATTCCGCCCAATGTCTTTCCTTTTGCCTACAAAGGGTTGAGCGCAAAATATGCCGTGCTGTCCGAAATGGATTTTGCGCGGCTGTGCGGCGTGCAGGCAGATAATGTTTCGGTATGGGCGCGGTTCGCACAGCCTGCGCGCCTCGTCTGGGCAGCGGACGATGCGGCGCGGGCCAGCGCTGTTTCGGCTGTCGCCCAGGCGGGGCCGACCCTGCTTGGCCTTGCGCTGCCTGGCGTGGCGGCGGAACGGCGAGGTGACGCGCGAGCGGTTTTCGATTTCGGATTTTCAATGACTTACAAGGCTGAGTTGCGAGCCGAGCGCAAAGGGCGGGGCGGCTCAATCATTGATAGCGCCCCGGACTATTATGACGCGCTGTTCGATGCCGCGAAGGCTGATGGCCTGATAAACCCTGCTGCGCCCGTCAACGCCCGCGAGATGGCGGCGGCGGAGCGACTCTGGCGGCGGCTACAAAGGCGGGGCAAGTGGCTCAGCGTCATTCGGCTGATCAAGGCGAGCTTCACCTTCGCGGGCGGTATCGACTATCTTGCATGGAAGATAAACCGTCACGCCGGTACGCAGATCGTCATCCGGCCGTGGCAGAGGCGGCACCCGCTCATCGCGGCTATAATGCTCCTTCCGCGTTTGATGGCAAGCCGGGCAGTCGGCTGATCGCTTGCCCGATCGTCTTTTCAAGGCTGGCCAGCGTATAGGGCTTGCGCAGCAGCAAATGCCCGTCGAACAAACGGTTGTCGGCGACGTCGCCTGCATAGCCGGTAACGAACATCACCGGGATAGCGCGGAATTTGGCAGGCAGAGAGGCTATCATCTCCGGCCCGGTCATGTCCGGCATCAACACGTCGCTCAGGATGATGTCGATGTCGGGGTTTGCCTCCAGCATCGTCACGGCCTTGGACGGATGGTCGCAGCAGACGGCCTGATGGCCCAGGTCTGCCAGCGCGGATCGAGTCTGTGCCAGCACGCGCGGGTCGTCTTCCACCACCAGCAGCGTGAGCGAGGAGGGCGGCGGGGCCTTGCTCCCCTCTTGGGCGTTGGCGGTGGCGTGGACCAGATCGGGCACATCCACTTCGATGCCGAACGCAGTCATGTGGCGCGGCAGGTAAAGCTGGACCTCGGTGCCCGTGCCGGGCGATGACAGTATATTGACCTCGCCGCCACACTGGCGGACGACACCGAAGACCTGGCTGAGCCCCAACCCGGTGCCCTTGCCGATCGGCTTGGTGGTGTAAAATGGCTCGAACACACGTTGAAGCACTTCGGGCGTCATGCCGCAGCCGGTATCGATGACAGAAAGGCGCACGAACTCGCCCGCCGGGCAATCGCCGACTTCCCGAGCTCGCAGCCGGGCCTGCGCGGTTCGTATAATCAACGTGCCGCGCCCGTCCATCGCGTCGCGCGCATTCACCGCAAGGTTGAGCAGCGCGTTTTCCAGCTGGTGCCGATCCGCAAATATGGGCCAGTCGCCGCTGTCCAGTTCCATCTTGACCGTGATCTGGTCGCCGATCGCGCGATCGATCAGGTCGACCAGGCCGGTGACCACCTCGTCGGGCGATTGTGGTTCGGGCATATTGGGTTCGGATCGGGCAAAGGCAAGCAGGCGGCGGGTGAGGGCGGTGGCGCGGTTCGCCCCGTCGAGCGCATTGTCGATATGGCGGATAGCCTCCGGTTCGTCCGACACTCTGCGCCGCGCCAGCTCAAGCCCGCCGACAACAACGGCCAGCATGTTGTTGAAATCATGCGCAATGCCGCCGGTAAGCTGGCCGACTGCTTCCATTTTCTGCATCTGGCGCAGGCTTTCCTCTGCCTTGCCGCGTTCCTCGCTTTCGCGCTGCAGCTTGGCATAGGCGTGCCGCAGCTCCTCCGTCCGGTCAGCCACGGCAGCTTCAAGCGCCAGCGCGCGGCGATATTCTTCATCAATCTGCCGCTGCTCCTGCCGCCGCTCCTTCATGGCCGCGCGCGCGACCCACGCCATCAGCAGCAGGGCGGTCAGCAAGCCAAGCCCGAACAAACGGTACGTCGTGGTCGCCTGCGCCATCAGGTCTCCCGCGCGCGCCACCGCGATGTTGCGCTCGTCCAGCCGCTTGTTCTCTTCCTCGATCACCTGGTCGAGCAGCGAGTTGATGCGCTTGAGGCTGCGCGCCTTGCTCGCCTGATAGAAGGTACCGAGCGAGGTTTCCTTCTGATCATAGGTGGTGCGCAGCGCGATGTCGCTGAGCGCGGATCCCCGCTCCTTGAAGGCGGCCTCCAGCTGAGAAACCAGCTCTGACTCGACGCGATCGTTCAACGTCACGCGCTTGAGCGTCGCCAGCTCCTGCGCGGCGCGGTCCCACTCGGCCTGATATTGGCGGCCGATATCCTTGTCCATGCTGATGACATAGCGGCCGAGCGAGGACTCCGCCTTCGCCACCGAAGCATCCAGCTGGTGCGCGAGGACCACGATTTCGTAGCTGCGTTGTTGCTGGAGCAGCGCCGTTTGCTGTTCCCGCGCCGCCGTGCCCGCGAAGTAAAGCAGCGCACTTACCGTCAATGCGAGCGAGATGCCGATTACCACCGGCAGCATGCGGTCCACGCGCACCCGCCACAGCGTGCCGTCTTCAGCCATCACCGCGGAATGTTCGTTCATGAGTGAAGGCTATACCATCTGCCGTCCCATGAAAAGTGCGCGCAGTTTGGCTGGCCGCGATCACCCGATGATGCCGGTTGTCCGGCCCGCCCGGGTGAACATGCCGATGATCGTCTGCACCTGCTCCGCGCTATGCTCGGCGCACAGCGAGCAGCGCAGCAGCGTCATGCCCGCAGGGGTCGCAGGCGGGCGGGCGAGGTTTACATACAGCCCCTCGTGCAACAGCGCCTCCCACATCGCCGCGCCGCGTTCCAGATCGGGCATGATGACCGAAATGATCGCGCTCTGCGGTTCCGTGGTGCCGAGCTGAAAGCCCGCATCGCGCAGGCCCTTGTGCAGCGTCCGGCTGTTTTCCCACAGGTGCGCGCGCTTGTTTCCAGCGTGCATCAGCTTGCGGATCGAGGTGGCTGCGGTCGCCACCACGCTGGGCGGCAGGCTCGCCGTGAACACATAAGGCCGGCACACCAGGCGCATGATCTCGAACTTGGGGTGGTTCGACACACAGAACCCGCCCACCGTGCCGACGGACTTTGAGAAGGTGCCGATCACGAAATCGACCTGATCCAGCACGCCCTGATCCTCGGCGACGCCGCGTCCGTTGGGGCCGATGAAGCCCATCGAATGCGCCTCGTCCACCAGCACCATCGCGCCATGCGCCTTGGCGACCGCGATCATTTCCTTCAAGGGCGCGATGTCGCCCAGCATCGAATAGACGCCTTCGAGCACCACGAGCTTGCCTGCGCCCTCGGGAATGCGCTTCAGCCGCTTTTCCATCGCGTCGAGGTCATTGTGCTTGAAGGGGACCACCTCGGCATCGCCCATCTTGCACCCGTCCCAGATGCTGGCATGGCTGTCGATATCGAGCACGATATAGTCGCCCTTGCCCGCGATCGTGCTGATGATGCCGAGATTGGCCTGATAGCCGGTGGAAAAGACCATCGCATGGTCCATCCCGTAAAAATCCTTCAGTGCTTCTTCGACCGCCTTGTGCCCGGCATAGGTGCCGTTGAGCACGCGGCTGCCGGTGGTGCCGGAACCGAACTGGTCGAGCGCATCCTTGCCCGCCTGGATCACGTCCGGGTCGAAGGTCATGCCCATGTAATTGTAGGTGCCGAGCAAAATCGTCTCGCGCCCGTTGCAGATGGCGACGGTGGGTGAAACCACCTTTTCCATCACCAGGCCAAACGGGTCGGTTACGCCTGTTTCCAACAGGTTGGCGCGCATTTCGATAAGCGGATCGAACTTCGAAAACAGATCGGTCATGTAATGCTCTTCACCTTAGTCCCTCGTCACCCTGAACTCGTTTCAGGGTCCATTCCTCCCCGCAACCCGCCGCTCCCGAAGGCGCAATGCGCAGGCGAGTCACGTGCCCCGATTGCGCTGAAACGGGTTCAGCATGACGGGGGAGGATTACCCCCGCAACTTCACCACGGCATCCACCAGCTGGCCGACCGTCTCGATCTCCGCCTGCATGTTCATGCTGATGATGATGTCGAATTCGTCCTCGATCGCGGCGACGAAATCCATCACGGTGAGACTGTCCCACTCCAGATCGCCCGCGAAGGTAGTGCCCTCGCTCAGTTTCACGCCCTTCTTGTTGAACGGCGCGATTTGGGCGACAACCTGATCGTATATTTCGGAGCGGTCAGTCATGCTGGGTCTTTCCTGTAGTCCTGCGCGGCTCATGCCCTCGGTCAAAGGCGTTTGGCAAGGGAATATGGCGGCAATTGGGCGGGATCAATGGCGCAACGTGGCGGCGACTTCCGCCAGACCCTCGTCGGCGGAAATGCGCGGGCGCCACAACTGGCTGGGAGGCCGCTTCGCGGGGTCGATCACCCAGTCGGGATGGCACATATACCGCACCCGGTCTTTGGTTAGCTTGGCTTTGGGGCCACGAACCAGTCTGTCGGCGTGCGCGAACAGCATCAGGAGGGACTGGGGGAGGGGGAGGGGTATCACGCGCCGCTTCAATGCTCGACCGAAGGCAGCGGCCAGTTCGATATGGGAGATGCCATTGGGAGTGCCGTCGTCTACCTCCCAGATTTCGCTATAAAAATCATCTCCCGTTTCGCCGCAAAGCAATACCAGGGCACGGGCGAGGTCGGCGACATGAATGAGCGACTCCCTTCCCTCGGTGGGAACGGGCATGATCCCAAAGCGGGCCACCTTCATGATCTCCACAAATTCCGTATCGTTCGGGCCATAGACGGCAGGCGGACGCACCATCGTCCAATCGAGGCCCGAGGCGCGCACATTCTCCTCGGCGAGATGCTTGGACCAGCAATAATCAGACAGCCATGGATTGCGCGCGGCGAACGACGACACATGGATGAGACGCTTGATGCCCGCCCGGTGCATCGCCGAGATCACATTGGCCGTGCCGATGCCATTTCCCGCTTCGAAGCCTGCGCGGTTGGGCGCGTTCACCACGCCCGCGATGTGAAGCACCACATCCGCACCTTGCATAAGCATATCCAGCGCGCCGACATCATCGAGCGCCCCCGCAATCCATGTCACCGCATCCCGCTCCGGCTGCGCCCGCCGCGCCAGCGCACGCACCGTAAAGCCTGCCGCCAGCAACTGATCCAGCGTCTCGCTGCCGACGAACCCGGTCGCGCCGGTAACGGCAACGGTGCGCATCAGAGCATCACCATATGATCGCGATGGACCAGCGCGGGGCGCACCGCCTCGCCAAGCAACGCCGCGATCTCCTCACTGCGTCTGCCCGCGATGCGTACCGCGTCATCCGCATCATATTCCGCAAGGCCGCGTGCAATGGCCCGGCCTTCCGCATTCAAAACATCGACCACATCGCCACGCGCAAAGCGGCCTTCCACTGCCGTCACGCCTGCAGGAAGAAGGCTGTTGCCGTTCGCGAGCGCCCGCGCCGCGCCCGCGTCCACCGTGATCCGGCCCTTGACGACAAGCCTGCCCGCGAGCCAGTTCTTCCGCGCGCGATTGCCGGTTTGCGCGAGGAATATGGTTCCGTTCGCGCCCTGCTCCCACGCCGAGAGCGGCCGTTCCGGCTCGCCTGAAATGATGGCGAGGTGCGCACCTGCGCTGTTTGCAATCCGCGCCGCCTCGATCTTGCTTGCCATCCCGCCCGATCCCATGCCGCTGCCCGATCCGCCATCGGCCATGGCAAGTATATCGGCGTCGATGCGCTTCACCTCGCGCACCAGCTGCGCATCCGGGTTGCTGTGCGGGTTGGCGGTGTAGAGCCCGTCCACGTCCGACAGCAGCACCACGGCATCCGCGCGCGCTGCCTGCCCGATGCGGGCGGCGAGGCGGTCATTGTCGCCAAAGCGGATCTCGGTGGTGGCGACGCTGTCATTCTCGTTGATGACAGGGATCACACCCAATGACAGCAGCCGCTCCAGCGTGGCGGCGGCATTGAGATAGCGGCGGCGGTTCTCCAGATCGTCGAGCGTCAGCAGCATCTGCGCGGCAGTGAGCGCTTGCTCACCCAAGAGCTGCGCCCAATGGCCGGAAAGCGCGATCTGCCCGACGGCGGCGGCGGCCTGCGCGTCGTCCAGGCTGCCCCGCCCGCCCTTAGGGAGGGAGAGCCTGCGCGCACCCAGCGCAATCGCGCCTGATGATACGACGATGATCTGCTGCCCGGCCTTGGTGCGCGCCGCAATGTCCGCCACAACGCCAGCAAGCCACTCGGAGCGGATCGCGCCCGCCTTGTCCACCAGCAGCGCAGAGCCGATCTTTACGACGAGGCGTTTGATCAGGGCAGGGGGGAAGCCGGTCAGAGTGGTGACCATGGCTTGTCCTCCTGCTCCGGCTCCTCCTCCTCTTCGGCAAGAGCTGCAAGAGCCGCGCCGTCCTCATCCAGCATGGGGAACACGGCATCGAGCAGCGCGGGTACGCCCTCGCCGGTCGCGCCAGAGATGATGAAAACCTCTTCCACTCCCGCCGCGCGAAGCTGCCCAGCGATGTCTTCCATGAGTTCCGGCCCCAACAGGTCGCCCTTGTTCAGCGCGATGATCTGCGGCTTGTCCTCCAGCCCTTCGCCATAGGCTTCCAGCTCGTTTTGCACGATCTCCCACGCCGCGACAGGGTCATCCTGCGTCGCGTCGATCAGGTGGATGAGCACGCGGCACCGCTCGATATGGCCAAGGAAGCGGTCGCCTATGCCCACGCCTTCCGAGGCACCCTCGATCAGGCCGGGGATGTCGGCGATCACGAACTCGCGCTCGCGGTGGGAGACGACGCCCAATTGCGGTTTGGTGGTGGTGAAAGGATAGGCACCGACCTTGGCCTTGGCGTTCGTCACCTGATTGATGAAGGTCGATTTGCCCGCATTGGGAAGGCCGACGAGGCCCACGTCCGCCAGCAGCTTGAGGCGCAGCCAGACCCACATTTCCTCGCCCGGCCAGCCGGTGCCATGCTGGCGCGGCGCGCGGTTGGTGCTGGTCTTGTAGCTCAGGTTGCCGCGTCCGCCGTCGCCGCCGCGCAGGAATACCTGTCGCTGGCCCACCTGCGTGAAGTCGGCCAGCAGCTCGCTATAACCGTCCTCATCCGGCTCGGAAATGATCTGCGTGCCGACCGGCACTTTTATGACGCGGTCTTGGCCGCCCGCGCCCGTGCGGTTCTTGCCGGCGCCGGGCATGCCGCGCTGCGCCTTGAAATGCTGGGTATAGCGAAAGTCGATGAGGGTGTTCAGCCCCGCCACCGCCTCAAAGATGATGTCGCCACCCTTGCCGCCGTTGCCGCCGTCCGGCCCGCCATATTCAATATATTTCTCACGCCGAAAGCTGACCGCGCCGGGGCCACCACTGCCGGATTTGATGAAAATCTTCGCCTGATCGAGAAAGTGCATGGCAAGCGCGTTTATCGCGCTTGCCCCGGTTTAGCCAGCACTGATGCGGATCAGGCTATCTTCAGACGCTCCTTGCGGTTCCGGCGCAGCGCCGCGCCGATGCCGCCAAAGCCGACGAGCATCAGCGCCCAGGTCGTGGGTTCCGGCACAGTGGGGGCCTGATAACCGTCGGTCAGCGTGCCGAGGAAGGCGACAATGTTTTTCTTGTCCCACTTGTTGAGCGGCAGGTTGCCGAGTTCATCAACATTCATTTGTTCGGCAAACTCCGCGCCCGGCCAACATCCGGCGGCCACCGCGGCTGAGGAGCTGAGCATCACGGATGTACATACCGGCTTGGTGTCGCGCGTGGCGTAGAAATCGACCACATCCTCTAGGTTGTCGAACCAGCCATTATGTCCGTATGGCCCGGTGAGGGCGACATTGCGTAGGGTCGATACCTTGAATGCGCCATAAAGGCTCTCGTCGCCGACAATTCCGCCCAGCCCCAGATCCACGAATGAGGTGCCGTCGGGGTTGAACTGCGTAGGCAGGTTCAGGAAGTCGCTTGCGAGGTTCTTGGGGATGCCGATATTGTCATACGTGAAATCGGTGAACAGCGCGGGCGTCCCATCGTCGCTTGGGCTACTGATGTGGCAGGCGGCGCAGTTACCCTTCATCGGGTCATTAAAGGCGGCAAGGCCACGCTGCTCCTTCAGGGTCAGCTTCGCCTGGCCCTTGTTGTAATAATCGAACTTGGAGGTGAACGGCGATACCTCCGACGACCGCTCATAGGCGGCAATCGCGGTAGCCAGCTTTTCATAGGCCTTGGTCGGCGTGTCGAAGATGTTCGCGCCATAGACCTGTTTGAAGGCTGCGGCATTGCTGCCGTTTTTCAGCGTGTTGAGGACATAGGATTTGGACGGATTGCCCATCTCCAGCTTGTTGAGGAACGGTCCCTTGGCCTGCACCTGCAAGGTAGGTGCCCGGCCATCGAGGAACTGCCCGCCAACCCAGAGACCTTCCGTCTCGTCGTAATGGAACTCGGGGCTGAAAGCGGCATAAGCAACGGTCGGAGTGTTGCGGTTGCCGAAGAGCGAGGGATTGTCGCCTTTCGAAGTCGGGTGATTCTTGTCGGGGTCAGTGAAAGCGGCGCTGGGTGCGTGGCAAGAGCCGCAGGCCTGCGTCCCGTTTTTTGAGAGAGTCTTGTCGAAGAACAGCGCCTTGCCAAGGGCCTGCTCTGCCGTCAGGCTGCTGGCAAGCGCAGGCTGCTGGGTGCCGAAGGCAAGAGCGCCGAATGCGGCCAATCCAACGCCACCCAGACGGCCAGATAAAGGAAGCTTGCTGCAAAATGCCATGATATCCCCCTGAAAATCAGCGATATTTTGCGCGATTCCGGGTGAAATTTCAAGGTTGTTAACTAACAATACTTGCAATACTTGATTTGTAGTGTGCCAGTTAGAGACGGTAAAGGAGAAGAGTTTATGCTGTCTCTTCCCCCTTACGTATCAGGCTGCAATGGCAGCGTGGTCGCGGTACAGCTCAAGCGACGGATCTGGCCGTTTCGGGCGCATATCCGCGTCTTCGAACAATGCGCATTCGGCCGCCTCGCCGCGCGCCGCGCTATGGCGCCGTTCCGTGCGGCCGGTTGCGCGAAAGCCGAGCTTGCGCAACACGGCGGCTGAGGCCGGGTTGTCGAGGAAGTGGCTGGCCCGGATGCCTGTCAGTCCGGTCGCACGGGCAATATGCATCACCGCGCTCGCCGCCTCGGTGGCAAAGCCCAAGCCCCAATAGCGGCGCGCGATCCAGTAACCCAGCTCAGGCGTGCCGTCTTCCCGCGCGCTGATGCCACAGCCGCCGATAAGTTGCGGCGCGCCGCGCGTCCGTTTGACGATCAGGAAATCGGGCAGCGGCCCTGGCTGCGGCGCTTCCAGATAGGCGCGCGCATCCTCTTCCGAATAAGGCCACGGTGCGCGGGTCAGATTGCGCACAATCGCCGGGTCGGCAATCGCCGCCGCAAGGGCGGGTGCATCCTCCGCCCAGCCCGGGCGCAGCAGCAAACGCGCTGTTCTTGCAAACATTTCTCTTTCCTCTCGTGCGATGCTGTTATCGCAGACTATGGTGACAGCTTGACGACATTATAGGACAATTCCGCCCCATCTGTTCTCGGTCGTGCAACGCTTGGGTCAAAACGATGTTCCGGCCTGCGCGGGACGACAAAAAGCGGGGCAAACCCTGCCCGGGCGCCCCGCTTTGATGACTCGCTTTTGTTCAAGCGATCCCCGGTCCGGAGCGTCCCAGATGGACGATCCGGTCAAAGGATCGTCCTGTTATTCGGCGGCTTCCGCCATTGCGTCTACCGACACATATTTGCGGCCGAGCTTGCCATCGTGGAATACCACGCGGCCTTCGCCGAGCGCGAACAATGTGTGGTCCTTGCCCATGCCGACATTGCGGCCCGGATAGACGCGGGTGCCGCGCTGGCGGATGATGATGTTGCCGCCGATCACGTGCTGACCGCCGAACTTCTTGACGCCGAGGCGTTTCGACTCTGAGTCGCGGCCGTTGCGCGACGAACCGCCAGCTTTCTTATGTGCCATTTTCTATGACTCCTTAAATCTTGTTCGCGCTTACGCTTCCGTGGCCGGGGCGGCTTCGGCTGCCTCTGCCTTCTTGGCGGCCTTCTTCGGCTTGTCTCCGCCGATCGCCACGATCTTCAGGATCGTGTGGTTCTGGCGGTGGCCGTTGCGGCGGCGGTAATTGTGGCGGCGGCGCTTCTTGAAAACGATGACCTTCTCGCCCTTCGCCTGCGCGATGATCTCTGCAGAGACCGTCAGCCCCTTGGTGTCCTTGAGGTCTGCGCCTTCGCCCGCGAGCAGGACATCGTCCAGCGTTACGGTGTCGCCGGCGTCACCCGCCAGCTTCTCGACGACGATCTTGTCTCCGGCGGCGACGCGATATTGCTTGCCGCCCGTGCGCACAACAGCGAACATGGCTTTATCTCTTCATCCAAAAATGCTTGGCACAATGCCAACGGAGCAGCGCCCCATGACCCTGCGCGGAATGTGGCCCGTTAGTGGATAGGGGTCGCACTGTCAACCGGATTCGGGAAGGGAAGGGCCGGTAAAGGTCGGCCCATCATCGCGGCAGGGATGCCAGCAGTATGGACAGGGTCACCACTGAAATCAGCGTCGTCATGAGGATGGTGCCGGATGTCACTTTGCCGTCGCGCGCATAGAAGCCGGCGACCATGAACGGCCCCGTTCCTGTGGGCAGCGCGGCGATTGCCACCGCCATGAAGGCGGGCAGGCCGCGCATGCCCAGCAGCCCATAGGCCATCAACGCGGTGATGAGCGGGTGCGCCACCAGCTTTGCGCCCGTCAGCGCGAGCACGAACCGGTTGCCGACCGCCTCTGCCAGCGGACGCTCGGCAAGAAAGAGACCGATGGCGACGAGTGCGGCCGGGCTGGCCGCACCCCCCAGCAAATGAGTAAACCGTTCGGCCACGTCAGGCAGCTTCACGCCGGTGAGCCACCAGGCCACGCCCGCCAGCGAAAGCGCCAGCACGGGGTTCTTGATCACACCTGCGCCCGCTTTGGCGAGGGCATGCAGCACGCCCTGGCTGCGGTGATGGCCCAGCTCGATCGTGCCGACCGCCAGCGCGAAAAGGCTCATCAGCGTCAGCGAGGCGGCAACAATGACATAGGGTGCGCTCATCGGACCGATGGCAAGAAGAAAGAGCGGCAGGCCGAGATATGCTGCGTTGGAATAGCTCGCATTGAGGCCATCGACTGCGATATCGGCAATAGGCAGGCCGCGCAGCCGCCCGATACCCAGGCCGATGATGTAAAGGATCACGCTGCCCAGCAGGGAAACCAGAACGAACTCATTATCCCACACTGCCCGCCAGTCGGTCGTGGCGGCGATATGAAACATCAGAACCGGCAGAGCGATCCATGTCACGAAGCGGGTCAGCAGCGCGCCCGAGCCCTCCGGCATGATGCCCAGCCTGCGCGCCGCATAGCCCGCCGCGATCATCAGGAACACCGGGGCAATCGTGGCGAGCGTGGTCAGCATGGTCGCCCGCATAGGCGTTTTGGCCTGCGCGGGCAACGTCAGCCTCGGTTGCGCAGTTGGTCGTACGGCCCTACATGGCAGGAACGATGCAAAAACGCCTTCTCGCCAGTCTTACCCTGCTCCTCTCCGCCTGCGCCAGCATGACGCAGGACGGGCGCGGTTATCCATCGCTCGCCCGCCGCCCGGCCGAAACCGCGCGTGTAGGCGGCGAGGTGGTGCCTGATCCGGCTGCCCAGCCTGTGCAGGCGCAGCCATCCCCAGCCGATTCGGCATTGCTCCAGCAACTGGCTGCGCTTTCAGCGCAGGCGGACAGAGGCAAAGGCGCATTTGACCGGATCTATGCCGAAGTCGCTCCGGGGATCAGCGCTGCGTCAGGCGCCGCGGTATCGAGCGAGGCGTGGGTGGGGGCGCAAGTCGACCTCGCCCGGCTGGAGGAAGCACGCTATGACAGCGTCTACGCACTCGCCAGCCTGGATACGCTCTATGCGGACAGGATGAAGGCTCAGGCGGAGGGGTCTTCACAAGGCGGCATCGCGGAAATATTGGCGGCACGGCGCATGGCGCTGGCCAATGTCGATGCCCAGAATGACCGGATCGACGCGCTGAAGGCCGCGCTCAGGCAGCCTTGAAGCTCATTCCATCAGCCGCGCGGCGTGAAGCGCGTGGTAGGTCAGCACCCCGGTGCAGCCTGCCCGCTTGAAGCTCATCAGCGTTTCCAGCACCAGCGCATCGCGGTCTCCCGCGCCTGCCGCCGCCGCTGCCTCGATCATGGCATATTCCCCGCTCACCTGATAGGCGAACACCGGCACGGCAAACCGTTCCTTCACCGCGCGCACGATGTCGAGATAGGGCAGGCCGGGCTTCACCATCACGCTGTCCGCGCCCTCGGCAAGGTCCAGCGCCACCTCGCGCAGCGCCTCTTGCGCATTGGCGGGGTCCATCTGATAGGTTTTCTTGTCGCCCTTCAGCAGCCCGCGCGAGCCCACGGCATCGCGGAACGGGCCATAAAAGGCGGAGGCATATTTGGCGGCATAGGCCATGATCTGCACGTCCTGATGGCCGTTTTGCTCCAGCGCCGCGCGGATCAGGCCGACGCGCCCGTCCATCATGTCTGATGGTGCGATGATGTCCGCTCCCGCCGCCGCCTGATTGAGCGACTGGCCGATCAGCACGTCGATTGTTGCATCATTCACAATGCGGCCACGGTCATCCACCAGCCCGTCCTGCCCGTGCGCGGTATAGGGATCGAGCGCGACGTCCGTAAGAACGCCTATGTCCGGAACCGCATTCTTGAGCGCGCGGATGGCGCGGCACATCAGATTATCCGGGTTAAGTGCTTCCTTGCCGTCATCGGAGCGACGCTCCGCCTGCGTATTGGGAAACAGCGCGATGCAGGGGATGCCCGCTGCCATCGCCTCCTTTGCGCGGGCGACGATCAGGTCCACAGACCAGCGCGACACACCGGGCAGCGAGGATATCGGTTCCTCCACGCCGCTACCCTCGGTCACGAACAGCGGCCAGATGAGGTCTGACGGGTGGAGGCGGTTCTCGGCGAACATGGCGCGGCTCCACGCATGGGCACGGGTGCGGCGCAGGCGCAGCGCGGGGTAGGGGGCGGTGGGGATCGTCATGGCGCGGGTTTTAGGAGGTTGCCCGCTTCCTCGCAAGCAGGTCAGCGCGAGGCGATCTTGCGCGCCTGCTCGGCCTTGAGCGTGTCTGCTGAAACTACTGCTACGTCGCTGCCGCGCGCCGTCGCCTTCAGGCTGCTCAGCCTGGCGCGAAACGCCTTCAGCTCCCGCCCGCCGAGCAGCGCTGTCTGCTGGAACTTGACCGACAAGGGGTTCACTGTTCTGCCGTTCTGATACACTTCATAATGAAGATGCGGCCCGGTCGAGATGCCGGTGGATCCGACATAGCCAATCACCTGGCCCCGCCGCACACGCTGCCCCGCATAGACGGCGATGCTGCTCATGTGCGCATAGCCTGTGCCGAGGCCGCCGCTGTGGGCGAGCTTCACGAAATTGCCGTGCCCGCCATGCCGCCCGGCATAGCTGACCACGCCGTCCGTCACCGCGTGGATCGGCGTTCCGGTCGAAGCCGCGAAGTCCACGCCCTGATGCATGCGTGAATAGCCGAGGATCGGGTGAAAGCGCATGCCGAAGCCTGACGATATCCGCCGCGCCTCCACGGGCTGGGCGAAACCGTCGCGCTTCTTGCCGACGCCCGATGCCTCGAACCACTGCTCGCGGCCCTCGTGCGTCCATTTCAGCATGTCGAGTTTTTTGCCGCTTGCGGTCGTCAGCCCACCATAAAGCAGCGCGCCCGGCTCGGCCATGCCGTCTGCCGCGCGGCGATGGGCGATGATGATGTCGAAGCGGTCACCCGCTCCGATCCGCTCCAGCGATATCTGCTGCCCGATCACGCGAAGATAGGTCTGCGCCGTCGCCGGGGTGGCCCCTGCGGCGCGCGCCGCCTGATAGAGACTGTCTGACACCACGCCCCTGATGCGCAGCGGCGTATCATCCACGGCAATCGGCGTGCGGTGCAAAGTGAGTGCGCCGTTCTCGCGCTTCAGGTCCACCGCTAGGTCAAGCCGCGCCCTGAACGAGAGCGCATCGAGCGGGCGCATGGCCTTCGGGTTCGGGCGGCGGCCCAGCGTGATGTCGAGCCGCGTGCCGGGGTCGATGCTGCCGGGGCTGATCTCTTCGCCCAGCGTGCGCATCACCTCGCGGCTGTCCGCGCTGGAAACGCCTGCACGCGCAAGCGCGCGAGACAGGCCGCCGCTCTCGCCTACTGACGAGAACAGCTGGATCATCGGGCGTTCCGGCGTGCTGGCGAGCGGCGAAACAAGATCGGTCGGCCCCATGTGCCGCCCGCTGTTGCTGCCATAGGCCAGCGGTGTGATCATCTGCGAGCGAATCTCGTCATAGCTTGCGGCCGTCATCGGCGCTTCGGCCAGGCCGGGCAGCGGCGCGAGATCGGGCGCGAGCTTCACGGTCACGAAACAGAGCGCAGCGCAGGTGGCAAGGCCGCGCCACCATGTCCGGCTGCCGACATCGCGTCCCAGATCGGGAACGAGATCGATCTCTTCGGCCCAGTATTTAAGGCTTTCGCGCCAGTGCTGGGTACGGGCGGGGGCGGGGGATGCACGGCCGAAGCCGCGCGGTGCGCTTGCTCCAGGTCCTGGCACAGGCAGAGGCAATGCCAAGGCCGCAGCGCCTCCTGCCGTGCCATTGTGATCATCGTTCAAAAACAAATCAGGCCCATCCCCGAACCAGAGCGATTTCCAGTCAAATGGCATCATTTGACGATTCAGAAATCGCGGTAAACCCAAACCAGAGCGGTCAGTCTGATCCAGTCAGACTGAAAACCGCTCGCTCCGCGCAGCCCGCTTCCGCGCAGATATGCGGCACTTTTGTGAAGGCTGAGGGTTAATGTCAAATTAAAGCGGCGGATTTCCGCCACACTTCGAGGTGAGACGTGTCCGTTGACCGACCAACCGGCCCGAGTCGCGGTCTTGCATCTCCTGTCCCCATGCACGACAAGGCGACCATGGCCCAATTTTCCCGCGCTCCGGTTACGGCGGTGCTCGGTCCCACCAACACCGGCAAGACGCATCTCGCGGTAGAGCGGTTCTGCGCGCATTCCTCCGGCATGATGGGTTTTCCGCTGCGGCTGCTGGCGCGCGAGGTCTATGACCGGGTGGTGGCGCTCAAAGGCCCCAAGGAAGTTGCGCTCATCACCGGCGAGGAGAAGATCGAACCTCAAGGCGCGCGCTGGTATCTCTGCACGGCGGAGTCGATGCCCCTCAACAAGGATTTCGCGTTCGTCGCGCTCGATGAGGCGCAACTGGGCACCGATCCTGAGCGCGGGCACATCTTCACCGATCGCATCCTGCGCGCGCGTGGGCGGGAGGAGACGATGATCCTCGGCTCGGGCGCGCTTTCCGGCATGGTGCGCGCGCTACTGCCGCAGGCGGAGATCATCTCGCGCCCGCGCTTTTCCACACTGTCCTATGCCGGAGCTAAGAAGCTCTCGCGCCTGCCCAAGCGCTCCGCCATCGTCGCTTTCTCGGCGGAGGAGGTCTATGCAGTGGCGGAGATGCTGCGGCGGCTGCGCGGCGGCGCGGCGGTGGTGATGGGCGCGCTCTCGCCCTCCACCCGCAACGCGCAGGTGAAGATGTTCATGAACGGTGACGTCGATTATCTCGTCGCGACGGACGCGATCGGCATGGGCCTGAACCTCGATGTCGCGCATGTCGCCTTTGCCTCGCTGCGCAAGTTCGACGGGCATCGCACCCGCCGCCTGACCATCGCCGAAATGGCGCAGATTGCCGGGCGGGCAGGAAGGCATCAGAAGGATGGCACCTTCGGCTCGCTCGGCGGGGAGGAGGGCGAAGGCGCGTTCCGGCCCGAGGAGATCGAGGCGATCGAGGCGCACGAATTTCCGCGCATCGAGCATCTCTACTGGCGCGATGGCGCGCCGCCGCTGGATGCGGGAATAGATGCGCTGATCGCCGCGCTGGAAGCCCGGCCAGACCGGCCAGAGCTGCGCCCCGCGCCCCAAGCGGTGGACCTCGCCGTATTGAAGGCGATGGCGGACGACGCGGAGGTGCGTGCCCGCGTCCGCTCCACCGCGCAGCTCCGCCGCTTGTGGGATGTGTCCGGCCTGCCCGATTTTCAGAAGCTGGGGCCAGAGCATCACCGCGCCAGCGTCGCCCGCCTGTGGCGCTTCCTCTCCGAAGGCAACGGCCATATCCCGCAAGACTGGTTCGCGGGACAGGTCGCCCGGCTCGACAATGCGCAGGGCGATGTCGATACCCTCTCCGGGCGCATCGCGGCGGCGCGCACCTGGAGCTATATCGCCCACCGGCCGGACTGGCTGGCCAACCCCGCCGACATGGCCGAACGCACGCGCGCGCTGGAGGAAAAACTCTCTGACGCGCTCCACGCCGCGCTTACCCAGCGGTTCGTTGACCGGCGCACCTCGGTGCTGCTGCGTGACCTGGGCCGCAAAAATGAACATTTGCCGGTCGATATCGATGCGGATGGGTCTGTGCATGTCGATGGCGAGCCGCTAGGAAGCCTGAAGGGATTCCGCTTTCACGTCGATCCGCAGGCGCGGGGCGGGGACAGGAAATTGCTGTTGGCCGCGGCGGAGCGGCGACTGGGAAAGATGTTGACCGTGAAGGCCGAGGAACTGATTGCCGCGCCGGATGGCGAATTCGCGCTGAGCGCCACGCCGGGCGAGACGCCTGGCCTGCTGTGGCGCGAGGAAAAGGTCGCGATGCTGCACGCCGGCCCCGCGCTGCTCCACCCGGAAGTGCGGGTGGACAAGACAATCGTCGCGCTGGGGCAGGATGTCGCCAACCGCGTCACCGCGCGGCTCAACGCCTGGATGCAAGCCCAACACGAACGCCACCTTGCGCCGCTGCTGAAGATTGCGGAGCTTTCGACGCAGGAAGACACCCCGGCGGTCGTGCGGGCGCTGTTGATCCAGCTCGGCGACGCGGGCGGCATCATCGCGCGGGTCGACCTTGACGACGCGCTCAACCGGCTGGACAAGGACCAGCGCCAGATCGTCCGCAAGGCGGGCTTCACCATCGGCGTGCTCGATATTTATCATCATGCGCTGTTGAAACCCGGAGCGGCCCTCTGGCGTTTGGCTCTCATGGCACTTCAACGCAACAAACCGATGCTGCCCCTGCCTCCGGCGGGCGCGGTGGTGCTAACCCTCAAAGCGCGCGAGGAGCAGATGGGCGCCGCGCGCGCGGGCTATCGCAGCTTCAACGACACGCAGATCCGCATCGACATGATAGAGCGCATCGCGCGCGGCGGGCATGAGGCGATCGCCAAGAACGAGCGCTATGACGCGGCATCGCCGTTCATCGTCTCGCTGGGTCTGGCGGAACCTCTGTTCAACCAGATCATGCGTGGCGCGGGCTTCCGTCCTGTGATCCCCAGGCCGGTGGAACCTGTGACGGAACAGGCGGCGGACGACCCTGAAATGCCGAAGGAATTGCCGCCCATCCCGCCTTCCGAAGACGAGCCGGGCGAAACTCCGGCAGAAACGCCTCCGCTGCCCGACGATCCGGCCCCAGCCGCCCCGCCGCAGGAGTTTCCCGCCGGTGAGCCGACAGAAATCCCGCTGTCAGACCCAGCCCCCACTCCGGATTCAGCCCCGGAAGCCGCCAGCCCCGCCGAGGCTCCACCTCCTGCGGGCGCGAACTGGGTGTTTCGCGGGCGCTACAAGCACAAGGACCGGCAAGAACGCCGCTTTGGCGGTGCTCAGGCCAAGGGGGCTCAGCCCGGTCCGGCGCGCAAGCCCCGGCAGGAGGGGCAGGAAAAACGCTCTGGCCCGCCGCGCGAACGGCCAGACCGTCGTTTCGCCCACAAGGATGCCGCGCCTGCCCGCCCGGCTGGCGGCGGCGCTTTCGCCGGTCTTGCCGATTTGCTGGCGGGCAAGGAATAAAAGGCTTTGGCCAGCAGCTCGCCAGCCGCATCTTCCGCTCCCATCCCCCAGCATGGCCCATCCATGCGGATCGACAAATTCCTCTGGTTTTCCCGCCTCTCGAAAAGCCGCAGTACGGCACAGGCAATGACAGAGCAGGGGATCATGCGGCTGAATGGCCGCCGGGTAGACCGCGCGCACAGCCCCATCCGCGTTGGCGATCTCGTGACTCTCGTGCAGGGGGATCGCATCCGCGTGGTGCGCATCCTCGCGCTTCCGGTCCGGCGCGGTCCGGCACCGGAGGCTCAGGCGTGCTATGAGGATCTGACCCTGTCCACGGAGCATACATCCCAGGGAGCGTAACTTGATGTTGACGCGGCCGCAGGGCGGGAATAGCAGGTCTGAACAGCATCATAACTGCGTCTTGCCGACGTGAGTGAACAGGGAAGATAACGATGACCTATGTAGTGACCGAGGCCTGCATCCGCTGCAAATATATGGACTGCGTGGAGGTTTGCCCCGTCGATTGCTTCTACGAGGGCGAGAATATGCTGGTCATCAACCCCAATGAGTGCATCGACTGCGGCGTGTGCGAACCGGAGTGCCCGGCCGAGGCGATCCTGCCCGATACCGAAAACGGCCTGGAAAAGTGGCTGGAGCTGAACACCAAATATTCCGCTGAATGGCCGAATATCACCAGCAAGGGCGCCGCGCCAGATGATGCCGACGATCACAAGGGCGAGGAAGGCAAGTTCGAGAAATATTTCTCGGAGGCGCCCGGCGCAGGCGGCTGAATACCCACCCCATAAACTGGAAATTTTCAGTCTTAACAACCAGCTGGAGCGGATTTCCGCTCCGGGCTGGTAATTTTGTTACGAATCTGTTAAAAGGGCAACGAGGCGGGGAAGTCGCACCTCGTCAGGAGTAAATTCGTAATGCCCCAAGCGTCTCCGCGCGCCGCTCCGGAAACACCGAGGTTCTGGTGCCATGTCGCGGCCTGATGCTCCCTTTGAGATTATGGAAAGGTTTCCAATGGCTGCAAAGGCCCTGTCTTTCGATGTCGGCGATTATGTTGTTTATCCCAAGCACGGTGTTGGTCGGGTGATCGAGCTGCAAAGCCAGCAGATCGCCGGAATGGACCTCGAATTGTATGTATTGCGCTTCGAGAAGGAGCGGATGACCCTGCGTGTCCCCACCAACAAGGCGGAAAGCGTGGGGATGCGCAAGCTCTCCTCCAACAAGACGCTGAGTGAGGCGCTCGATACGCTGAAGGGCAAGCCCAAGGTCAAGCGCACCATGTGGTCGCGCCGCGCGCAGGAGTATGAAGCGAAGATCAACTCCGGTGATCTGGTTTCGATTGCCGAGGTGACGCGCGATCTGTTCCGGCCTGATGACCAGCCGGAGCAGAGCTATTCCGAGCGCCAGATTTTCGAGGCTGCGTCGAGCCGGCTCGCGCGCGAACTGGCGGCGATGGAAGAGACGGACGAGCGCGCAGCGCTCAAGAAGATTCTGGACATCCTCAATGAAGCCGCGCCGAAATATGCGCGCGACAAGGCGGAATAAACTCCACCTCTCATTGTAATCAACAAAAGGGCGCCGCGATTGTGGCGCTCTTTTCTTGTGCCCTCAGCCGGCTAGCCCGCACTATTCATGAGGCCTCCGCTCCGGGTTCGTGCGAGCATGGTTTGTCGGTCGCCGGGTGATCAGAGCAAGCTCCTCCGGCGGTTTTTTCACCGCGTCAGGATCGATGGGCTTTTCGAGGTTGAAGGACGAGGGCTCGGGCTTTGGGCGGCACTGCCGCGCTGGTTATGTGGGTGCCGGCCGGAGGCCGGTGGCAATGGTTCTGAACAGGCTGGCATCGGGACAGGCTGACGCGAAGGCGACGCGGATGCGCGTAGCGGTTTCGATGATGCGGGCGGCGACCTTGAGCAACCGCAGGCGCAGCGTTGCGAACTCGGCGGTGGCGAGCGCGGCAGCCTTCGGGATTTCCTGCTGGATGCGCCACACGAGCCAGTAGGCGGCGGTGTGCAGGATGAGGCGCATCTGGTTAGCATTGGCTGAGCGGCACGAGGTACGATCGCTGGCAAGCTGGGTCTTGTGGCGCTTGATCAGGTTCTCGGCGTTGCCGCGCGCGCAGTAGAGGGTGTCGTAGATATGCTCAGCCGAACCTTCGGCCAGCGAGGTGACGACATAGCGGATGTCCATGCCCAGCGTGCTGGCCTCGATCCGGGCGACGACGCGGCGCTGGCACTTCCAGCTCTTCGCGCCGTAGCGGGTCTCGGCATAGTTGCGCAGGACCGGATATTGGCGCTGAGCCCGCTTAACCGCGCAGGCATCGGCGGCAGCGACGATTTCGGGATCAGCACGCAGCGCGGCGTTGGTCGGCAGGCCGAACACGTAGTCGACGCCGGCCGCCTCGCAGAAGGCCATGACCTCGGGCCGGCCATAGTGCCCGTCGCCGCGGATGGTGATGTGCGTTTCGGGCCAGTGCCGGCGCAGATGGCGCACCAGGCGCCGGATGTGGCCGGCAGCTTCGGCGCCCGACGGTGTCTTGCCGGTGCGCAGCAGCATCGCCACCGGTCGGCCGGTGGCAGTGTCGTAGACATGGATCGGCAGGAAGCAGCGCTCGCCATGATGCCCGTTCCAGAAGGAGAGCTGCTGATAGCCATGAACAACGTCACAGGTGTCATCGATATCCAGCGTCACCGCCGCCGGCGCGGCGGGGTAGCTGGTGCAGTAGATGTCGATCATCGCGGCCATCATCCTGGCCAGCTCGCGTGTGGTCGGCGCATTTTCCCACCGGCTCATCGTCGGTTGGCTGGCCAGCCCCGCGCCCGATCCCGGCAGCTTGCCCAGCGCCAGGCGGAAGCCCGGATCGTCGCGCAGAGCGTCGAGATCATCGGCGTCTTCATAGCCGCAGGCGATCGCGAACACCCGGGCACGCAGGATGTCATCAAGGCGATGGATCACCCGCACAGGGTCCCGCGGATCGGCAATGCAAGCCGCAAGCCGCCGGCAAAGCCCCATCGCGCGCTCGGCCTGTGCCAGCAGCAGAACACCGCCATCCGAGGTGAGCCGACCTCCGTCGAACGCGGCTGTGATCTTCTTGCGCCCGATCGCTGGAAACGAAAATCCCGGCGCGCTATCATCGCTCCCGGCGGGTGTGGCCCGTGGCATAAATTGCCTCGCTGCAGGACTGGTCTAGACACCCATTTTCCTACATCAAAGCAATCGCTTACACCACTCCCGCCAACCCTTCTGACCAAG
The DNA here is from genome assembly GCF_030867385.1 of Sphingobium sp. DEHP117. GTDB lineage: Bacteria > Pseudomonadota > Alphaproteobacteria > Sphingomonadales > Sphingomonadaceae > Sphingobium. The sequence goes on from NZ_JAPFBJ010000001.1 coordinate 364,273, forward strand.
CCCGATGAATAAGCCGGGCTAGGCTCTTGCTCACCTGCTCGGTCACGTCTTTCGAAAGGCCTGGCTGCGCGAGGATCCGCTCAAGCGCCTCGCGCATCCGTCCCGCGCGCGGCTCGGCAAAGCGGCGGTGCCGGCCCAAGGGGGGCACCATCCGCGCCGCCGTCTGCGGGTTGATGGGATCGAGGGCGAGGATCAGGTCTGCCATCAGGCGATAGCCCGCACCCTCGCCCGAATGAAACGCCCACTGGTTTGCACCGAATGCGCCATAGACTGCGCGCACGCGGTTGGGGTTGGAGAGGGTAAAGTCCGGGTGCTGGCCCAGCTGCGCCACAATATTCACCGTGTCGGGATGGAAGGCCAGCGCCTGAGTCTGGAACCATTTGTCCAGCACCAGTGCGTCCTTGCCATAGCGGGCATAGAAATCGTCGAGCGCCGTCTGGCGTTCCGCGCACTCGATGCTGGCAAGCACGGCGAGCGCGCCTTGCCGCTCGGTCATGTTGTGCGCTTGGCTGTATTGCGCATAGGCCAAGGCCGGGCCATCCTCCGCGCCGGACGCGACGATATAGCCCAGTGCGACGTTCCGCAGCTTGCGCGCGCCCTTGTCAGCGCCCGAAAGCGAAAACGCATCGCGCGCCGTGCGGTCATGCACCTCGCGCCACAGCGGCAACAGGGCTTGCCCGACCTCGCTCAACAACGCCTCGCGCGCCGCGTGGATTGCGTCGGGGTCGACCAGCGCCATCTGGTCTCCCACATAGGCCTCGCCCGGCAGGCGCACCGCCTCGGCAATGAAGGCATCGTCGAGCGCCCTATTGGTGAGAGCTGTGCGGATCGCATCGATCACCGCGCCGCTCTCGGGTTCGCCGTTCGCCATGCCTTCGGTCAGCGCGCCGAGCATCAGCAGCTGCATCGCCTCATAGCGCGCGAAGGGGTCGTCATCGCTCGCCGCGAGAAACGCCAGCTCGTCCGGGCTGCGATGCATGTCGACGATCACCGGCGCGGAAAAGCCACGGTTGATGGACAGCACCGGCGCTGCGCGTACGCCCTCGAACACAAAGCTCTGCTCGGCCTCATTGAGCACCAGCAGCCGTTCCTCAATCCGCCTGCCCGATTGCCGGTCGAACAAAGCGGTGCGCAGCGGCAGCACCATCGGCGCCTTGTTCACCTGCCCCGGCGTGTCGGGCACGGATTGGCTCAGCGTCAGCGTGGCGGATTGGCTTTGCGCATCATGGCTCAGCACGGCGGCGACGCGTGGTGTGCCGGCCTGGGCGTACCACAGGCGAAACTGGGATAGGTCGATAGCCCCGCCTTTCTCCATCGCCTTCACGAAATCCTCGCAGGTCGCCGCCTCGCCATCGTGCCGTTCGAAATAAAGGTCAGTGCCCCGCCGGAACCGCTCATCGCCCAGCAGGGTCGCCATCATGCGGATTATCTCCGCTCCCTTGTTGTAGATGGTGGCCGTGTAGAAGTTACTGATTTCCATGTATGATTCAGGGCGGATAGGGTGGGCGAGCGGCCCCGCATCCTCCGGGAACTGCGCAGCGCGCAGCGTGCGCACATCCTCGATCCGCTTCACCGCTTCGCTACCCATATCGGCGGAAAAGCACTGGTCGCGATAGACGGTGAAGCCTTCCTTGAGGCTCAATTGAAACCAGTCCCGGCACGTAACGCGGTTGCCCGACCAGTTGTGGAAATATTCATGGGCGACCACGCCTTCCACCGCGTCGAAATCGAGGTCGGTCGCGGTTTCGGGGTCGACCAGGATGTAGCGGCTGTTGAAGATGTTCAGCCCCTTGTTCTCCATCGCACCGAAATTGAAATCGGCCACCGCGACGATATTGAACACGTCGAGGTCATATTCCCGGCCATAGACGCGCTCGTCCCACGCCATGCTGTCTTTCAGCGCCTTCATCGCGTGGCTTGTGCGCGGCAGGTCGGCCTCGCGCACCCAGATGCCGAGTTTCACTTCGCGGCCGCTCATCGTGGTAAAGTTGTCGGCGTTGCAGGCAAGGTCGCCCGCCACCAGCGCAAACAGGTAACATGGCTTGGGGAAGGGGTCGTTCCAGCGCGCCCAGTGGCGGCCATTCTCGCTTGTCCCGCTTTCCACCGGGTCGCCATTGCTGAGCAGCACGGGGTACAGCGCCTTGTCCGCCTCCATGCGCACGGCATAGCGAGAGAGGACGTCGGGCCGGTCCGGGAAAAAGGTGATGCGGCGAAAGCCTTCCGCTTCGCATTGGGTACAGAGCAGGCCGCCGCTGGCGTACAGCCCCATCAGTTGGCTGTTCCTGGCGGGAGAGATGGCGACGATTGTTTCTACAACATGCGCCTCGCCGATCAGAGGCACGGTGAGCGGCGCATCGCCCTGCGGCCAGATTTCCCTGGGCAGTGGGGTGCCGTCAACGCTGACCGACATCAGTTCCAGCGCCTCGCCATCGAGCACCAGCGGCCTGTCATGCGCGCCATTGCGGGTAACGGAAAGGCGGGCGGTGACTATCGTGCGCTCGGCATCGAGCGCGAAGTCGAGCGCGATGTCCGGCACCAGCCAGTCCGGCGCGCGATAGTCTTCGCGGCGGATCACGGTCGGGGTGGCGGGGGCTTCGGCAGGGGCGGAGGCGGTCTGGATATCGAGCATGGCCTCTATCTAGGCGCGGGTGCGGCGCTGCACAATCGCCTTGCATCGGATCTGAACTGCTATTCTATGGCAACATGACGCAGGAAATGCTCATTTTTGGCATGGGATACACCGGAACGCGCCTTCGCGACGCACTTTTGGCGCGCGGCTGGCGCGTAACCGGCGTGCGGCGAGAGGCAAGCGAGGGGGTATTGGCATTCGACGATGTCGCGGGCATCCGCGCTGCATTAGCCCGCGCCACCCACATCCTCTCCTCCGTCCCGCCCTATCCAACAGGCCAGGATCCGGTGCTAGAGCATTTCCACGTGGAAATAGCCCTCGACAAGCGCTGGGTCGGCTACCTCTCTTCCACCGGCGTATATGGCGACACCGGCGGTGCCTGGGTCGATGAAAGCGCGCCCATCGGCACCGGCCGCCGCTCCGCGCGCGCTTCGGCAGACCGGGCCTGGCAGGCCTTGCGCGCAGATATACGCGTTTTCCGGCTGCCAGGAATTTACGGCGCGGGACGCAGCGCGCTGGACCGGGTACGGGAGGAAAAAGCCAATCGCATCGACCTGCCGGATCAGATCTTCAGCCGCATTCACGTGGATGACATCATCACCGCCGTCCTTGCCAGCTTCGATGCGCCCCCCGGTGTTTACAACGTCGCGGACGACACGCCTGCCTCGCAGAACGCGGTGATAGAATATGCCTGTGATCTGCTCGGCTTGGCCGTGCCGCCGCTGCTTCCCCTGGAGGAGGCAAAGCTCAGTCCGCAAGCGCGCGCCTTTTATGCCGAGAATCGCCGCGTTGCTAACGGCAAGGCCAAGCGCCTGCTACGGTGGCGTCCGGCCTTTCCCGATTACAGGGCGGGATTGGCGATGTTGTTGGCGGCCGAAAGGTTATCCGCGAGATTTGCCCCCGGCGCATCGCCAGCGAAGCTGTATGCGGAATAGAGCACGCCGGCCGCCCATAACAGCGCGGCCCAGCGACTCCTGAACAGACGAGATAAACCGATCATGCCAACCAAAATACCGTCGCCCGGTTAAAGTGACGTGCCCGCCGATAGTTAACACCTACAGCGCGGGCTTCAGAACGGTACTTCGTCGTCCAGATCATTGCTGAAATTCGGTTCAGGCGAGCGGTCACGCACCGAGCTGCCGCCGGAGCGCCCGCTGCCATAGTCGTCATAATCACCTCCGCCATAGCCGGAGGAGCCTCCAGACCAGTCATTACCGCCTCCGCCGGAGCGTCCGCCGCCACCGCCGGGCGCGCCATCGAGCATCGTCAGGACTGCTCCCGGTCCCTGCAAGACCACCTCGGTCGTGTAGCGGTCATTGCCGGACTGGTCCTGCCATTTGCGGGTGCGCAGCTGCCCTTCGATATACACCTTGCTGCCCTTGCGCAGAAAACGCTCCGCGACTCCCGCCAGCCCTTCGGAGAAGATCGCCACCGTATGCCACTCGGTGCGCTCTTTCTTCTCGCCGCTGTTGCGGTCTTTCCAGCTTTCAGAGGTGGCGATGCGGATGTTGCAGACTTTGCCGCCATTCTGAAAGCTCTTTACCTCGGGGTCCGCGCCCAAATTGCCGACCAGAATGACCTTGTTGACGCTGCCTGCCATGGAATGACTCTCTCTTGGAAATGGGATGGCAGTCCTTATAGCCCCAAGCCGACCGCCGTCCAGTAGGTGAGGCCAGCTGACACGTAGGCGAGCACGAAAAGATACCCCACCATGAAGGCGGGCCACTTCCAGCCGTTTGTTTCGCGGCGTGTGACCGCGATGGTTGAGATGCATTGCGGGGCAAACACGAACCAGGCCAGGAAGGCGAGGGCGGTAGGCAACGACCACTTGCTTTTGAGACGATCGCCGAGGGACTGCTCCAGCCGCGCCTCGTCATCTCCCGCGTCGATGCTGTACGTGGTGGCGAGAGCCGAAACGGCCACCTCACGCGCTGCCATAGCAGGGATGAGGGCGAGGGAGATGTCACGATTGAAGCCGATCGGCGCCAAAACGACATTTAGTCCCTCGGCTATACGCCCGGCAGCGCTATAGGAGACCGGCGAGATACTTGATCCTGCGGGCGGCTTAGGGAAGCTCAGCAATGCCCACAATATGATGGTGGAGGCGAAGATGATCGTGCCCGCGCGCTTCAGGAAGATAATCGCCCGTTGCCACAGACCAAGCGCGATGTCGCTCAACCGCGGCCACTGATATTTCGGCATCTCCATCAGGAACCCGCTGCTCTTGCCCTTCGCCACCGTGCGGCGCAGGAGCAAGGCCGCGACCATCGCGCCCACAATTCCCCCGACATACAGCGCAAACAGCACCAACCCCTGCAATCCTATGCCATAGCCGATGGTGCGCGACGGGATAAACGCGCCGATGATGAGCGCATAAACCGGCAGCCGCGCCGAGCAGGTCATCATGGGCGCGATGAGGATCGTGGTCAGCCGGTCCTTTGGATCCGAGATCGAGCGGGTGGCCATGATACCCGGCACGGCGCAGGCGAAGGAGGAGAGCAATGGAATGAATGCCCGGCCGGATAGGCCAACACGCGCCATCAGCCCATCCATGATGAAGGCCGCACGGGTCATATAGCCGGTAGCTTCGAGCATGAGGATGAAAAAAAACAGGATGAGGATCTGAGGCAGAAAGACGATCACCGATCCGACACCGTTGATCGCGCCGTCTACCAGAAAAGACCTGAGATAACCCGGACCGGTCGCTTCTGTAGCCAGATCGCCCAGCGTTCCAAACCAGCCCTCGATCATCGCGATTGGCGCCTCGGACCAGGCGTAAACACCCTGAAACATCACGAAGAGCAGCGCAAAAAGCAACAGCGGCCCCAACACGGGATGCAGGGCCACACTGTCGACCGCGTGGGTAAGTCGCCGCGAAGGTGTTTCACTCACGATTGTGGCAGCGGCCAGCTTTTTCGCGTAGCTGCGCCGTTCTTCGAAACTCATGCGCGCCGGCTGGGGCCTGAGTTGCACGGCTCCGGGGCCAACCAACAAGGTCAACGAACCGATCAGATGGTCTAAGCCACGCTTGCGCACCGCAACCGTGGGGACAACGGGTACGCCTATTGCCTCGGAGAGAGCGTCAGGGCTGAGCTCAATGCCGTCGCGGGCCGCGAGATCGACCATATTGAGGGCGAGCACGGTTGGCAGTCCAAGCTCCAGCACCTCCAGCGCGAAACGAAGGTTGTTTTCCAGATTACTTGCGTCGGTTACGATGATGAGAGCGTCGGGTAATCGTTCTCCCGCTTGTTTACCCATCAGGACATCGCGCGTCACCTGCTCGTCCGGACTGGCGGGGGTGAGGCTGTAGGTGCCCGGCAGGTCTACTAGTTCAATCGGGCGGCCATCGGCCAGGCTCATACGCCCGGACTTGCGTTCCACGGTTACGCCGGGATAGTTGCCCAACTTTTGCCGAGCACCTGTCAACGCGTTGAACAGCGCGCTCTTGCCGGCATTGGGATTGCCGATCAGTGCGACAAGCGGCGCGGGCGTCATGACGTGGCAGATGCCTCGTTTGATTTCGCCGCGTCCGGGCCTGTACGCACATGGATGGCGGCCGCATGCTCGCGCCGCATTGCGATAGTCATGCGACCGACCTGGCACGCCAACGCACCACGCCCCAGCATGCCGCCTCGATGCAATGTCTCGATGGTGGAGCCTTCGTCCACGCCAAATTCCCGCAGCCGTTGGGCTTCGCCGAGGGAGAGAACGTCCCAATCCACTCGATCTACATAGGCGGCGCGTCTCAGAGGAAGGGTGTCAAGTCGCAAGGGTGTTTCCTGTTTTGCGAACGATTATCAATATCTCTGGAAAAAATCGAGTCCTTTTTGCCGATGCGACGAGTTGAAGCGAATATTCTGTACGGGGGCGAGTTCCACTCTGGCTTTCCAGGCATGCTCGTTCATAAGGCACGGCATCATGATTTCTCCCGATCCACACCCTCCCCACAGTCTGCATCTTCATCTCCCCGGCGCTCTTGGCCTGCGCGAGTTCGTGTTGATGATGTCGGCGCTGATGGCGATGACGGCATTGTCGATCGACACGATGTTGCCGGCTCTGTCCGACATCGGCCGGGATCTCCACGTCTCCAACGCAAACAACCGGCAGTCGGTCATCACGCTGTTCTTCATGGGAATGGCGTTCGGTTCACTTTTTTACGGGCCCTTGGCGGACCATTTCGGGCGCAGGCCAGTGCTCATCGGTGCGCTGGTGCTCATGTTGATTTCGACGCTTTTGTGCACTTTCGCGCCTTCGATGGCACTGTTGCTGGTCGGTCGGTTCATGGCCGGATTCTGCGCGGCAGCCTGCCGAGTCATCGTCTTGAGCGTGGTGCGGGACTGTTATCGGGGTGACATGATGGCCCGCATCATGTCGCTCATCATGTTTACCTTCATGATTGTGCCGATGGCTGCACCTTCGTTGGGCGCGTTGCTCCTGTTTATCGCGCCGTGGCGATTTATCTTCGGCTTATTGGCGATCCTGATCGGCGGGATGCTGGTGTGGCTTGCGCTGAGACTGCCGGAGACGCTCGATCCCGCACACCGGATCCCTGTCCATCCGCGAGAGCTTGCTCATACTTTCGTCCGGGTGATCAGTAACCGAAGCTCGCTGGGCTATATGCTGGCGAGTGGCGTGATGATGGGAGGGCTCTTGGGTTTTCTCGTTTCTGTGCAGCAGATATTCTTCGACGTATTTCACGCGCCTGGGCTGCTTCCCCTGGGATTTGCGCTGATCTCCGCATGGATGGCGGCGGGCAATCTGCTTAACGGAAAGATGGTGCAACGTTTCGGCGCCCGGCGCATGAGCCAGAGCGCGGTGATCGCGGTGATCCTGCTTTCGGCGGTGCATTATTTCATCGCGAAAGCGGAGCTGGAGAATGTGTGGATTTTCATCCTGATCCAGGGGATGACCACATTGTGCTTTTCCTTTGCGGGCGTAAATTTCAGCGCCATCGCCATGGAGCCTTTTGCGCGGGGGGCGGGGTTTGCGTCGTCGTTTCAGGCGTCGTTGACGACGTTTATCTCGGTCATATTGGGTGGGGTGGTGGGAGCCGCGTTTGACGGCACCACATTGCCCATAGCCCTGGGTTTCCTTGGTTTCGGATCCGGCACGCTGCTGCTGATCCTGTGGGCGGAGCGGGGCAAGCTGTTCACGCGGCCCCGCCACGCCCATTTGAGGGTTGGTCAGTAGAGGGCTTTTTCCACGTGGAAAGCATGTTTCGGATCGGCAACGATCAGACGCCGTTTCCGATCAAAATAGCCTTTTTACAATGACTTATGCGTCATTTCCGCCTGGAGTATGCGCTCCTGGCAATGGCGGCACCGGCTGGGGTGGGACATCGGCGTCATCCTCGTGCACGTCGACGATTCCGCGGCCCACGAAGCTGTGGTTGCGGCTGTAGAGGAAGTAGACGAGCAAGCCGATGACGGCCCAGCCGACGAACATCATCTTGGTCTCGTAGCCTAGCGACCAGAACAGATAGACGCAGCCGACTATCGCGACCGGCGCGGTAAACGCGATCCCCGGTGTGCGAAAGGGGCGCCTGCGCGCCGGGTCTGTCCGCCTCAATACCAGCACGGCGATCGAGACGGCGGCAAAGGCGAACAGAGTGCCGCTGTTGGAAATGTCCGCCAGCTTGCCCACCGGGAAAAACGCCGCGAACAGCGCCACGAAAATGCCGGTAAGGATCGTCACCACATGCGGCGTATGAAATTTCGGGTGAATCTTTGAAAACATCTGCGGCAAGAGGCCATCGCGGCTCATCACGAAGAAAATACGCGTCTGGCCGAACATCATCATCAGGATGACCGAGGGAAGGGCCAGACCCGCCGCGAGGCCGATGAGGTTGCCGATCTGCGGCCAGCCAATCGAGCGCAGGGTCCAGGCCAGCGCCTCCTTCGAGCAGACGACGGCTGCATCGCCGATGGCCGCGCACTGCTGGCTCAGCTCCATGCTGCCGGGTGCCAGAGCCGCGCCGCCCGCGCCTGATACCGGTTGCGCGCCCACGCTGCCGATCACGCCTGCCGCCACGAGAATATAAAATACCGTGCAGATGCCGAGCGAGCCGATCAGCCCGATCGGCATGTTGCGCTGAGGGTTTTTCGTTTCCTCCGCCGCCGTGGAGACCGCGTCGAAGCCGACATAGGCGAAGAAGATCGACGCCGCCGCCGCCGAAACGCCTGCGAAGCCGAGCGGCATGAATGGGGTGAAATTGTCCATGTTCATCACAGGCACGGCGAGGACGATGAACAGCGAAAGCGCCGCAACCTTCACACACACCAGTACCGCATTGACGATAGCGCTCTCGCGCGTGCCGATAACCAGCAGCCAGGTGACGAGCAGGGCGATGCCGAAGGCGGGGAGGTTGACGACCCCGCCGTCATAAGGGCCGCGCACCAGCATGTCTGGAATATCTATCGAAAAGGCGTTCTCGATCAGGCCGACGACATAGCCTGACCAGCCGACAGAAACCGCGCCTGCCGCCACCGCATATTCGAGGATCAGCGCCCAGCCCACCATCCAGGCGATCAGTTCGCCCATGACGGCATAGCTGTAAGTATAGGCAGAACCGGAAACCGGCACCATCGCGGACATCTCGGCATAACACAGCGCCGCCACCGCGCAGACAAAACCCGCGATCACGAAGCTGAGCATCATGCCGGGACCTGCCTTTTGGGCGGCCTCGGCAGTCAGCACGAAAATGCCGGTGCCGATCACCGCGCCGATGCCCAGCATGGTGAGCTGGAATGCACCCAAAGACCGGTTGAGAGACTTCTTCTCTGCCGTCGCCAGAATCGAGTCCAGCGGCTTGATACGGCCAAAGATCATAGAGATGTGTCCTTTATGTCCAGCGCACCCACCACGCACATGAAGCGGCGAGACTAGCCGCTTCTGCGCATCGTGCAAGCAAAACGCTCTGACCAAATCTGGCGCCCCGGCGAACATATCCTATTGTCTATTTATTTAGTTGAGATAAGAGTGGTGCTTCGAACAGCCCAGTATGGCGGAGAAGGCGCATGAGCAGAGAATTTTGGCTTGCCGAGGTGGCGCACAGCAAAGTCGGACTGAGGATGCCCCGCCGCATCTCTTCCGGCCTTGGCTGCATCGAGGGGCTGATGGTGGGCCTGCCGCTCAGCCTGCTGTTCTGGGTTGGGGCTTATATGCTGGGCGATATCTGGTTGTGAGCCGAGGGGGGGCGGCTGGGTTGAGGATTGAGGGGTGCTTTGAGCAGCTTGGCTGAAGTGTGTGGTTTGATCGCTGATTTGAGCTGTAGGTTGCTGACTTTCAAGAAGCAAGTGTAGAAAAGCTATTAATGTAACTGCTTATCCATAGCAACAACGCACCATTACCGATTAGATTTACTTCGCGATTACTCTTTATGCCTTGATAACGTCATTTCCTCGTGCCAAGTCCCACGCAGGGCGCGTATCGTAACAGTTCTCATAAACCGATTTAGCCCGCACTATTCATGAGGCCTCCGCTCCGGGTTCGTGCGAGCATGGTTTGTCGGTCGCCGGGTGATCAGAGCAAGCTCCTCCGGCGGTTTTTTCACCGCGTCAGGATCGATGGGCTTTTCGAGGTTGAAGGACGAGGGCTCGGGCTTTGGGCGGCACTGCCGCGCTGGTTATGTGGGTGCCGGCCGGAGGCCGGTGGCAATGGTTCTGAACAGGCTGGCATCGGGACAGGCTGACGCGAAGGCGACGCGGATGCGCGTAGCGGTTTCGATGATGCGGGCGGCGACCTTGAGCAACCGCAGGCGCAGCGTTGCGAACTCGGCGGTGGCGAGCGCGGCAGCCTTCGGGATTTCCTGCTGGATGCGCCACACGAGCCAGTAGGCGGCGGTGTGCAGGATGAGGCGCATCTGGTTAGCATTGGCTGAGCGGCACGAGGTACGATCGCTGGCAAGCTGGGTCTTGTGGCGCTTGATCAGGTTCTCGGCGTTGCCGCGCGCGCAGTAGAGGGTGTCGTAGATATGCTCAGCCGAACCTTCGGCCAGCGAGGTGACGACATAGCGGATGTCCATGCCCAGCGTGCTGGCCTCGATCCGGGCGACGACGCGGCGCTGGCACTTCCAGCTCTTCGCGCCGTAGCGGGTCTCGGCATAGTTGCGCAGGACCGGATATTGGCGCTGAGCCCGCTTAACCGCGCAGGCATCGGCGGCAGCGACGATTTCGGGATCAGCACGCAGCGCGGCGTTGGTCGGCAGGCCGAACACGTAGTCGACGCCGGCCGCCTCGCAGAAGGCCATGACCTCGGGCCGGCCATAGTGCCCGTCGCCGCGGATGGTGATGTGCGTTTCGGGCCAGTGCCGGCGCAGATGGCGCACCAGGCGCCGGATGTGGCCGGCAGCTTCGGCGCCCGACGGTGTCTTGCCGGTGCGCAGCAGCATCGCCACCGGTCGGCCGGTGGCAGTGTCGTAGACATGGATCGGCAGGAAGCAGCGCTCGCCATGATGCCCGTTCCAGAAGGAGAGCTGCTGATAGCCATGAACAACGTCACAGGTGTCATCGATATCCAGCGTCACCGCCGCCGGCGCGGCGGGGTAGCTGGTGCAGTAGATGTCGATCATCGCGGCCATCATCCTGGCCAGCTCGCGTGTGGTCGGCGCATTTTCCCACCGGCTCATCGTCGGTTGGCTGGCCAGCCCCGCGCCCGATCCCGGCAGCTTGCCCAGCGCCAGGCGGAAGCCCGGATCGTCGCGCAGAGCGTCGAGATCATCGGCGTCTTCATAGCCGCAGGCGATCGCGAACACCCGGGCACGCAGGATGTCATCAAGGCGATGGATCACCCGCACAGGGTCCCGCGGATCGGCAATGCAAGCCGCAAGCCGCCGGCAAAGCCCCATCGCGCGCTCGGCCTGTGCCAGCAGCAGAACACCGCCATCCGAGGTGAGCCGACCTCCGTCGAACGCGGCTGTGATCTTCTTGCGCCCGATCGCTGGAAACGAAAATCCCGGCGCGCTATCATCGCTCCCGGCGGGTGTGGCCCGTGGCATAAATTGCCTCGCTGCAGGACTGGTCTAGACACCCATTTTCCTACATCAAAGCAATCGCTTACACCACTCCCGCCAACCCTTCTGACCAAGCCCGATGAATAAGCCGGGCTAGCGTTTTGACAAATAACGGCCAGCGTTTGGATATTGCCGCTGGTTTCTATGCTATTGCTTATGATTGGACAGACAGCACCAACCTTCGAAATACTGTGATCAGCTATCGCGGCACAGACACAACACTTTCCACTGCGTCGTACGATGAATTTTTGCAAAGCCCTCTTATCAAGGATGCATGGAACGGGTGGGCATTAGGTGCAGGGTATGCTGGCGCAAGCCAGGGAGGACTGGCTCTCTCATTCTATCATAGCGTTTTCAATGCCGCGGATGAGAATGGCAATATCATCGTTGATGGAACTCAGGGAATAGTACTGGGTCACTCCCTTGGTGGAGGACTAGCTGGTTTCGTTGCATCGAACGCTTACACAGGAAGCAACCTAATTGCATACGGTTATGATCACATGCCATTCGGCGTGGCGGCATGGGCACAGGCAATAACTGAGGCGTTTGTAGATGCAGTCGATTCCTTATCGCTGGATCTGAATTCTGTAGTCAATATCATGAATGGCAACCCGTCGTTGGTTGATTTTGTGAATGCCTCGCTAACGGTGAGTGACTTTGTCATCGCATTTGCCTCAGCAGTTGTTGATCATGCCCCGCGCTTTTCCAACTTTTACGGCATCCACACGGAGGGAGAGGTGCTAACGTACGTTAGGGATGGTTTAGCCCAAGTGTTGATTGGTGACATCGCGGGAACGGTCCTCTCTGCCTTGCAACAGCCAGGCCTAGCACTGCTTGTTCAAGCAGCTGGCTTAGCATTAGGTGGAGGGACAGTTGCGCTTGAGGCCTTGTTACCCGCCCAGTCTGAACTGAGTACCTTCGGTGCCTTCGATTTGTTCACGGACACCGTTCAATTGCATAGCATGGCATTGCTCACGACGCTGGAATATGCGGATAAGCAATGGCCATCAGAAAGCGGCGCCCATAACACTACAGACTGGCAATACGCTGCCGCAGATGTTCTTCCGGCCATTATGGATGAAGAAGTTGCATCCGGCCTTAATAGGCAAAAAGATGTAACTGGCGCGGCTGAAGCCGGGGATCAGCTTGCTACAATCATTGCCTATTCCGCCATTGATCAGGGGACGATGCCGTTCGGAGATACTGGCATACGTGCCCTCTTCGACGATGCAAGCGACCTCGGCAAAACAATAGACCCCTTGAACACTTTGGCACCTCAGTCGCTAATTGCAGGCCGAACTGGAATTGGCCGTTTCATAGCAGAATACGCAGGCTTCCTGGCCACCAACGGCGTTACTCAATCCTCCAACCCCTTAGCCATAGATGGCGTGCTGCACGCTATTGCGGCGACAGGGAGATTCGCTCATACGCTGGAACTGGATTTTACAAGCACGACATGGTCGATTGATGGGACCGCGCACGAAGTCGTGACACGTGACGACGTCGTGACAAGCCTACTAAACGGCGACGGCAACGGCTCCTCGATTTTGACCTCGATAGATCAATGGTATTCCATAAATGTTGGTGTCGGTCACACGATAGAACAGGATATCGATCGCATCAGCATTGGTCTTTCCGGAACCGGTAAATTGGCGTCGGCTGTCGGCGCAGGCATATTGATGCAGGTCCTCAGCGACTCGGGCAACAAAGCCGTATCAACGACTGGCACAGATTTCATTCTAGGAGGAGAGGCAGACGATACCATCACCGGCGGCGGCGGTAGCGACATCCTGATTGGCGGCGGTGGCAATGACGCACTCAATGGCAGCAGCGCCAGCGATTATCTGTCTGGAGGAAGCGGGGATGATATTCTGCATGCGAATGGTGGCAAGGATTCTCTTTTCAGCGCGAGCGGCTATGACATCCTCTATGGCGATGGCGGAAGGGATATACTGACTTTCGATGGTGGGACAGGAGTAGCAATAGGCGGGCTAGGAAACGATCGGATCGACCCTACAAGGGCATCTGCGTTCATCCGGGTGGAATATTATACGGGCGATGGATTTGATAAGATAGTTCAAGACCTTGAGGGAATAGATGTTAGCTCACTACAGTTTGACGCAGACGGGAACATTCCTGACATGCCTATTACCAAAGCGTATGTTGACTTTATGGATTTGGCAATGGGGGAGGTGAATCTGGTTTGGGATGCAAGTATAACTGATAGTCTTTCAACAACAACTGGAAGGCAGTTCGATCTTTTGACTGGACACATGATCATCGAGTCGCGATCAGGCACTAAGCTGGTTGACATAGGTGAAGCTGTTGGAACGATGTATCATAACGACATGACCACGCTGTCATTCCATAATATTGCAGGCCTTCATTTTATTGATGGTTACTTTGATTATAACGAGGGAGCCAACGGTGGAATTGTCCTGATCTAGGTTGAGACGATTGTACTGATAGGGAAGGTTTGATCTCGGCGCCTGCCAATGTGCGCACCCACCATTTGTAGCCTCAAGACTCCTAATTCAGTCTATCCCTTATTTATTGCCTCCCGAATCCTACCTAGCCGGAGCGTTCAGCAGCGGGACCCCGGGTCAGTGACTTCAGGCGAGAGATCGCAGCGGACATGCGCCTCAGCGCGCCAGCATCGGGCCCAGCGGCGTGTCTGCGAAGAGGTGGACGTGGAGGTGCGGCACTTCCGGAAGGGCGTCCGGGCCGATATGGGCGAGCAGGCGATAGCCGGGCTGAACACGCCCCGCCGCGTTTCTTCGGGCCTTGGCTGCATCGAGCGGCAGCTCATGCTGACACAATATCGCTTGACCGATGGGAACCACTTCGAAAGTAAATGCTTTTGGTGAGGAAACGTGGCACCCAGAGTTCATGGCAAGTTTCCAGGCAAATATCACAGAGGTTCAGTTTCGCGCGCTGGCGAACTCGATGCCAAACCTCGCGTGGATGGCTGACCCCGATGGGTGGATAAACTGGTATAACGACAGGTGGTACGAGTATACGGGTACGACGCCGGAGGAAATGGAAGGCTGGGGGTGGCAAGCCGTTCATCACCCTGACGTGCTTCCGGAGATGCTGGAGCGCTGGACGGCGGCGCTCCATTCGGGCGAGACCTTCGAGATGACCTTTCCGCTCCGACGCGGGTCCGATGGTTCCTTCAGGACATTCATGACCCGGGCCGAGCCATTGCGAGAGAATGGCAGGATCGTCGGCTGGCTCGGGACGAACACGGACATCACCGAGCAAGAACGAACGCGCGAGCGGCTGCAACTGGTCATTCAGGAGCTTAACCACCGCGTGAAAAACATGCTGGCGACGGTTCAATCGATCGCGCACAGCAGCTTCGCATCGGTTGACGGGGCCGCCTATGACACCTTTGAACGCCGGCTGATCTCGCTTGGCAACGTCCACGAATTACTCACCCGGCAACAATGGTCCGGCGCTGATCTGAGAGAGCTGGTCCAGGGGCAGATTGCAAGCTTCGACCAAAGTCGGTTCAAGCTTTCCGGCCCGGACGTGCTGGTCGAGCCAAGGATAGCCGGGCCATTGGCGATGACATTGCACGAACTGGCCACCAATGCAGTCAAATATGGTGCCCTGTCGAACGCCACCGGCACGATCGACATAGGGTGGACAACAGAAACTGACATCAATCGCGAGATGCTCATCCTGAACTGGACAGAGCAAGGGGGGCCGGTTCCCCACCCGCCGGAACGGGATGGCTTTGGCCTGAGAATGATAAAGCGCGTGCTATCGGGCGATCGAGGGTCTGTCATCAACCATCAGTTCGCTCCCGGCGGTGTTCGCTTCATGGCGCGGCTGATACTGAGCAACCTGCCTCACCGATGAGCGGGCTGCGCGTCTTGATCGTCGAAGACGAAGCCGTGATCGCCATGTTGGTGGAGGATGCGGTCGAGGCGGCTGGGCATAGCGTCGTCGCCCAGGCGAGCAATATCAGCGATGCAATGGTCACTGCCGCGAAAGCGGATTTCGACGTGGCCCTGCTGGACCTGAACCTCAATGGTCAGAAGGCGCATGGAGTGGCCATGGTCATCGAGTCACGCGGCAAGCGCTTTGCGTTCGTGACCGGCTACGGCGACGATGGCGTCCTGGCAAAATTTGCGCATGCACCCGTCCTCAGCAAGCCATTCTCCTTCGGGGATGTTGCAGCGATCCTGGACAAGCTTGCGTCTTAGAGGCTGCGGGGATTCAAGGTGGGGGCTGCCACAGGCTTTCGCCTCAGCGCGCCAGCATTGGCCCCAGCGGCTTGCCTGCGAAGAGGTGGACGTGGAGGTGCGGCACTTCCTGATGCGCGTCGAGGCCGATATTGGCGAGCAGGCGGTAGCCCGGCTGGACATGCCCCGCCGCCCGCGCCACTTCGCCAACCGCGCGCACGAAACCGGCAATCTCCTCCGTTGAGGCACTGGCCGAAAAATCGTCCCAGCTCACATAGCGGCCCTTGGGGATGACGAGGATATGGCTCGGCGCCTGCGGGTTGATGTCGTGAAAGGCCAGCGCCCATTCATCCTCATAGACCTTGGTGCACGGGATCTCGCCGCGCAGGATCTTCGCGAAGATGTTGGCATCGTCATAGGGCAGGGTAGGGTCGATAGGCATGTTTGTCTCCATTTCGGCTCCTGCGCGGTCGGGTGGAGGAGCGGGCCGGTGCGGATCAGCTCCCGGATCGTGCCGCTTTTTCGGCGAGGCCGGAAAGCCCCTCGCGCCGCTCAAGCTCCGCGCGGATATCATCGAGCGAGAGGCCCATGTCGGCGAGCAGCACGGCAAGGTGGAAGACGAGGTCCGCGCCTTCCTTGACCACCTCGGCGCGGTCATCCGCCATGGCGGCGATGACGGTCTCGACCGCTTCCTCGCCCAGCTTCTGCGCGATCTTGGCGCGGCCCCTCGCTGTCAGCTTCGCAACATAGCTCGACTCCGGATCGGCCATGCGGCGGGCGCGGATGGTTTCCTCAAGGCGGTCAAGAGCGTCGGTCATGCCTCAAGCTCCTGCCACATCTGCCCCGCGATGGGCAAGCGCGACTATGATGCTGTTGACCGACCGGCGGACGAGCGTCAGTCGACGGCGACCGAGCCCTTGGCCATATAGACGCGGTTGCGGCCATGCTCCTTGGCGAGGTAAAGCGCCTGGTCGGCGGCTTTGAGGGCATCGCGCGGATCGGGATAGGCGAAGGCATCCGCCACGCCGCCCGAGAAGCTGACCTGGTTCATGCGCTCGCCCGAGTTGCGATCAACCAGATTGCGCGAGGCAAGGTCTGCGCGGGTCTGATCCACAATCTCGCAGGCTTCTGCGGCGGTCTTGCCACGGAACACCATCACGAACTCCTCGCCGCCGTGGCGCGCGACATGGCACTTCTCGCCCGAAATCTTGGCGAGCAGCGAGCCGACGAACTTCAGCACCCGGTCGCCGGTGTCGTGGCCGTGGGTGTCGTTGATCTTCTTGAAGTGATCGATGTCGCAGAAGGCGACCGAGAGCGCTTCCCCGCTGGCCTGCGCCAGCGTCACTTCTTCCTTAAGGCGCGCCTCGAACGCGCGGCGGTTGGGTAGGCCGGTGAGGTGATCCTGCTCGGCGGCCTTGCGCGCCTGCTCCAGATTCTGTTGCAGGGCGCGGGTCTTCTTCTGGCTCTCGCGCATCTCCGCCTCGATCTGGCGCGACTTCTCGACCATCGAGCGGGTGAGGCCGATGAGCGCGGACACGACCTTTTCGGGCGAGGTCTCGCCGCCCATGTCCTTGACTTTCGCTTCGAGAGCCTCGCCATAGTCGGTAGCGGATGCCTGGGACTCGTTGGCCAGCTTGGTGAAGCGGGTAAGGTCTTCCTCGACTGTCGACAGCATGGTGCTGAGACCTTCGGCGGTCATCTCTCCGGCATGTCGCTCGGCGACGATCTGCTCAACCACGCCATTGGTGAGCTGGCCCTTTTCGGAAAGGATTGCGCGCACCGCCTTTTCGATCTGGTGATCGTTGCCGGTGAGATAATCGAGGGCAAGGCCAAAGTTGACGACCGTGAGATCTAGGTCATGCGCAAACAGGAAGGAGCCGATATCGTTGTAAAGGTCGCGGCGGCGATCGACCTCACGGCTGGAGCCGTTGCGGGTCGCCTCACGCGCGGTATTGTCAGGTGCCAGGGGAGCGCCGCCCTCCTCAGAGGACTTGCCCTTTGCCCAGCGCGCGATGCGCGTGGTCAAACCCGTCTGTGCGTTCATCTCATTGCCCATCTATATTCTGGTTCGCGTTCGCGCGTTTATCTAAGCAGCAGAGGGCAAATTTTTGGTTAATTCGACCTGGAATTACGCGATTTTCCGCGATTTTTCACACGTCGTGATTCACCAGCCAGTCATGGAAAATCTTGACTGCGCGGTTCTGAAGCGCCTTGGGGCGGCAGACGAAATAGTAGCGATAACTACTCTCAATCTCAAAATTTAGAACCTTTTCAATGCGTTCGTCGTGAGAGTGAGTGAAATGGCTGGCCAGCATGGCGGCAATCCCCAGCCCCTGCGCTGCGGCTTCGAGCATCAGCGGCCCTGAGTCGAACGTGTCGATACTCGCGGGTTCGAGCTGCGGCACCCCCATCGCCTGTTTCCATTCGTCGAAGAGAGTCGGCATGTCCCTGTGGATCAGCAGCGTATGGCTGGCGAGATCCTCTGGCCGGTTTACGGGATGCGCCCGCAAATGATCGCGCCCGCCCACCAGAAAAGCCGACTCGCGGCCGAGATCGTGCACATGGAGCGTGGGGTCGGGATCGCGACTGAGTATGATCGCTGCGTCTATCCCTTCGCCCAGCCGCGTAATGGCAAGCGGCGTTGTCTCGATATCGATGTGCAATTGTGGAAATGCCTGCCGCAATTCGCCCAAAATCGGCAAGAGTCGCTGCGATGCAAAAAGCGGCAAGACCGCAAGCCTGAGCCGAAGTTGGTTCCCGCCGCTGATCAGCTTGTCCACGGATACTGCAATGGAATCGAGCGCGGGGGCAATTTCGTTAAGCAGCGCAGTGCCGTCTGCGTTGATCTCGAGCGCCTGGTGCTTGCGATCGAACAGGGGGCGGCCGACATAGCGCTCAAGGCTTTGAATTCTGCGGCTTAGCGCCGGTGTGGACAGCGCCAGTTCCTCTGCCGCAGCTTTGACCGAACCAAGTCTCGCAACCTGAATAAAGGCCTCAAGGGCCGTCAAAGGGGGCAGTCGCCGCATTTTTCCTCGTTATTGTTTCAAATCTTCCCCAGCGAACATGCCCGAAATGTCTGTCTTCGACAACTTAAGATCCCCGTTAGCCATCAAACTTCATGG
Organism: Sphingobium sp. DEHP117; assembly: GCF_030867385.1. Lineage (GTDB taxonomy): Bacteria > Pseudomonadota > Alphaproteobacteria > Sphingomonadales > Sphingomonadaceae > Sphingobium. The sequence continues at coordinate 383,227 of NZ_JAPFBJ010000001.1, forward strand.
ATTGTCGGTTGCATATTTTGCAACCGGGGGCATCACATTTCGCACTTGCAAAAATTTTGCTGCGGATGCACAAAGAACCTGCCTTTCAGGCATCCTCTCCTAAAACTTTCCAGGGTCAGCTTCGGCTGGCCCTTTTTTTGTTCCGGTGGTGCCGGGGAACGCGATGGGGAAATTGGGCGTTTATCGCAGCGCTGTCGCGCGCTAGAGTTTTCAGCTATGCGCGGGCCGGATGTCCGCACTCATTGCTACAGGTTTGCCCTCGCACCATGCACAACCTCTCCGAAAAGCTCATATTCCTCACCCAGTTTCTGCGACATCCCAAGATGATCGGCTCCGTAATCCCTACTTCGCCACGGGTGGTGGATGCGTTGCTCTCAAGGGTGGATTGGGACGAAACGCGTCTGTTCGTGGAATATGGGCCGGGGCTGGGAACGTTCACCCGGCCCATCCTGGCTCGCATGCGGCCTGATGCGCGTCTGGTGGCGATCGATACCAATCCCGCTTTCGTGGCGCACCTCCGGCATTCAATCGTCGATTCGCGGCTGGAGGTGGTGCATGGCTCCGCTGCGGATGTCGAGGAGATAGTCGGGACCAAGCGGGGAGGGATGCGAGCGGATCATATCCTCTCTGGCCTGCCTTTCTCCACGCTTCCGTCGGGCGTGGCGGAGCTGATTGCAGAGGCGGCCTCGCGGGCGCTCAAGCCCGGTGGCTCGTTGCTGGTCTATCAATATTCGAGCCAGTTCGCCCGTTTCCTTGAGCCCTGGTTCCCCCAGATAGAGCTTGGGCGGGTGTGGAAGAACGTGCCGCCCTGCGTGATCGCGCAGGCGAACGTCGCGCCCGCGCCCGGATCAGCCAGGCAGGTTGAGGCGGCGGGTGATCTTGTAATCAAGAACTCCCACAAGAAAGTAGCTTAGCCAGCCCTTCAGCAGCCGCAACGGCGAGCGGCGCGCCCGGTGGACAGCGGGTGTGATAGCCTCACTGTCATCTGCACATGTGTCGATAAAGCCGCGCATCCGGTCTGCGAACGCGGCGTCCTGAATGCGGAGCATCAGCTCCAGATTCAGGAACAGGCTGCGCATGTCGAAGTTCGCGGAGCCGATATAGACGGCATCGTCGATGACCAGAAGCTTCATGTGCAGGCGGCAGGGCTGATATTCGTATATCTGGGTGCCGGCGCGAAGCAGCGGGCCATAAAGCAGGCGGGCGGCAGCGATAGTGGTGGTGTTGTCTGACTTTGAGGCCAGAACAAGGCGCACCGCGCCGCGCCGTGCCACACGTTTAAGCCGCGCCAACATGCTGTTTCCGGGGGTGAAATAGGCAGCGACGGTATCTACGCGGCGGGCATGCTCCAGATCGGCGCGCACCGTGCGCGCCCACGGGCTGAGCCGATAGGTCGGCCCGCCGATCAACCAGCGAAACTGGCCTCTCGCGTCACGCCAGGCCATAACCATCGCGCGCAGATGCCGGAATCGCTGGCGCGTGCCGGAGACCCAGTGCCACAGCACATCGTACCAGCGGATCAGCGTGGCCACCTCCGGACCCTGGATGCGAAGGCCCAGATCGTGCCAGCAATCGCCTTCACGCTCGCCGAAATAGCCGTCCTGCACGTTGAAACCGCCGATGATGGCGCGGTCTTCATCAGCGATCGCCATCTTCTGATGATTGCGGATCAGCATCTTGGTCGACCAGCTCGCGCCGAACCAGCCGATCTTGCCCCCTGCGCGTTCGAGCGGCTCAAAAAAGTGCCGGTTTGTCTCGATACTGCCGAAGCGGTCGACCATCAGGGTTACGTTTACACCGCGGCGCGCCGCGCGGATCGCCGCCGCCAACACACGCCGGCCGCTCTCGTCTGAGGCAAACATGTAATAATGAAGGCGCAGCCGGGAGCGGGCGCTGTCGATCAGTTCGATCAGCATTTCGAGGCAGCCCGGACCATCGCCGCGCACATGCAGCCTGTTCTCGCCCACAGCATGATCTATGCGGAACGGCCGCGTCTCGGGATCGACGCATGGGGTGGCGGCGGATGCGTTATCCATGTCCGCACTGTGCGCGCTGAGGCTCGACTGATCCAGATAATTCATTCCGAGCGTCAGAATGCGCGAGGTGCACGGTGGGTTCCGCCCGTGCGATGCAGGCAAATATTGACTCAATGTCACGCGGTTGCTAGGGCGCGCGCTCATCTCATTCGTTCAGGAGGCCCGATGGCCCGCGTTACTGTCGAAGATTGCGTCGACAAGGTTCCCAATCGCTTTGATCTCGTCCTGCTCGCCGCCCAGCGCGCGCGCGAAATTTCTGGCGGAGCCGAGCTGACCGTGGATCGTGACCGCGACAAGAACCCTGTCGTGGCGCTGCGCGAGATCGCCGAAGAAACCGTGCTGCCGCAGGATCTGCATGATGCGCTGGTGGGCGATCTTCAGAAGGTCCGCATCGACGACGATGACATGCCGGATGAAATCGGCAACATCGCCCAGTCGGCAGAGGCGCTGCGCCTCACTGCGGCAGCTCCGCCGCGCAACCAGAACCTCGGTGGCGACTACGACTAAACCATAAAGCCGCCGCTTCCCAAAAAAGGAATAACAGGAGGGGAGGAAGGCCCGGACGCTCGCAAGAGCGCCGGGCCTTTTCCATTGTGGAACTATCCTGTGCCGCCAGCGCTTATGATCTGACCCGCGCAGGAGATGAACATGGGAAGAGGCTGTTTGCTTTGGCTGCTCGGGGTGCCGATCCCCGTGATCATCCTGTTGTATATCTTCTTCTTCAGATAGCTCAGTCCGCGAAGGGATCGGTCACCAGGATGGTGTCGTCCCGCTGCGGGGATGTGGACACCAGCGCCACCGGGCACTCGATGAGCTCCTCCACCCGCTTGATATATTTGATCGCCTGCGCGGGGAGGTCAGCCCAGCTGCGCGCGCCCGCCGTCGTTTCCTGCCAGCCAGGCATGCTCTCGTAGATCGGTTCGACCCTCGCCTGATCCTGCGGGTGGGGCGGCAGATAATCGAAGCGTTTGCCATCCAGCATGTAGCCGGTGCAGATCCGGATTTCCTCGAACCCGTCGAGAATGTCGAGCTTGGTGAGGGCGATGCCGGTAATGCCCGATACGGCCGCCGACTGGCGCACCAGCACGGCATCGAACCAGCCGCAGCGGCGCTGGCGCCCGGTGTTGGTGCCGAACTCGTGGCCGCGAAGCCCAAGCGTCTGGCCGATCTCGTTATCCTGCTCGGTCGGGAAGGGACCGGAGCCGACGCGCGTGGTATATGCCTTGACGATGCCGAGCACGAAGCCCGCGCCCTTGGGGCCGAGCCCGGTACCGGAGCTGGCGGTGCCCGCCACGGTGTTGGAGCTGGTGACGAACGGGTAGGTGCCATGGTCGACATCCAGCAGCACGCCCTGCGCGCCTTCGAACAATATGCGGTCGCCGCGCTTGCGCGCTTCGTTGAGTGTCACCCACACCGGTTTGGCATAGGGCAGCACGAAGGGGGCGATGTCCTTCAGATCCGCCAGCAGGCGGGCGCGGTCGACAGGCGGCTGGCCGAACCCGGCGCGCAGCGCGTCATGATGGGCGCAGAGGCGCTCAATCTGCGGCTCCAGCGCGTCGAGATGCGCAAGATCGCAGATGCGGATGGCGCGGCGGCCAACCTTGTCCTCGTAAGCAGGGCCGATGCCGCGCCGGGTGGTGCCGATCTTGCCCGCGCCGGACGCATCCTCGCGCATGCCGTCAAGGTCCCGGTGGATGGGGAGAATGAGCGGGGCCGTCTCCGCCACATGCAGCACTTGCGGAGTGATCGAGACGCCCTGCTGCGCGATCTTGGTCACCTCGTCGCGGAAGTGCCAGGGATCGAACACCACGCCGTTGCCGATGACCGAGAGCGTGCCGCGCACAACGCCGCTGGGAAGCAGGGCGAGCTTGTAGGTCTTGTCGCCAATGACGAGCGTATGCCCGGCATTATGCCCGCCCTGAAAGCGCACGACACAGCTTGCCCGCTCGGCCAGCCAGTCGACGATCTTGCCTTTGCCCTCATCGCCCCACTGGGCGCCGATCACGGTTACGTTGGCCATTGGATATAGGTCTCCACCCTGCCGGGGAGCACCCGGCGCGCCCTTCGACAGGACTCGGCACGCGGGCTGGATTCAGGCCGGGCGGTAGGCGCCCGAGGATGCGGGCGGCGGATTAGCCGCACAGCATCCCCCCGTCAAGGCTTGGCCGGCACGAACCCGCTGTACCGGAAAAAAGCGGGATCCCGGATCAAGCCTTGCCGCGAAAAGCTGAATGCTTTTCCGGGCAAGGCCAAGTCCGGGATGACGGCAGGAACGAGGTTCCGAATCAAAACACTTCCGAGAAGAAGTCCTGATTCCTTACAGGATTTCCGAGAAGAAATCCTGCGCCTTCATTTAAAGGATTTCCGAGAAGAAATCCTTCATGGCCTGCCAGCTGCGCCGATTGGTGTCGGGCTGGAAGCCGAATGTCTTGGCGTCGTCCATTGGCATATTGTCGGCGGTGAAGGCATGGCCGGTGTGGCCATAGGCGATCAGCTGCCAGTCGACGCCCCCGTCGGTCAGTTCCCTGGCGAGAGCGTTCATCGCTTCAGGCGGGCAGAGCGGGTCGTTCCAGCCGTGGCACACCAGCAGCTTCGCGGTGATCGCCGCATTGGGGAAGGGCGGCGCGTCATAGACGCCGTGGAAGACCACGCCGCCCTTGATGTCCGCGCCAGCGCGCGCGAGATCGAGCACGCATTTGCCGCCGAGGCAAAAGCCGATCGCGCCCAGCCTGTTCGCATCCACGCCCGGCAATTTTTTCAGCTCTTCCAGCGCACCTAGCAGCCGGTCGCGCATGACCGCACGGTCAGCAACCAGTTCCTGCATCAGTTGTCCGGCAGATTCCATGTCCGTGGCGCGCTTGCCCTGGCCATAATAGTCGACCACCAGCACCTTGTAGCCCAGCATCGCCAAGACCTCTGCCTTGTCGAAGTCCCACTCCTTTGTGCCCATGAAATTGGGGAAGAGCAGCAGGCCGGGCTGGCTGCCCGCGTCTGGATCATAGACCGCCATCGATTCAAACGGGCCGCCGGGGCCGCCATGAAGGAGGGTTTTCTGCTGGATTGCCATCACCGAATCTCCTGACACTGTTCCTATATGGCGCGGGGTTTTCCATAATGCTCGCGGTGGCGCAAGTTGCATGTCCCGATTTTCGCGCTATGGAGGCGCCCATCCTTCCCTAGCCCGGAGCGCCCGTCCTCATGCCCACCCTCGTCCTCATCCGCCACGGCCAGTCCGCCTGGAACCTCGAAAACCGCTTCACCGGCTGGTGGGACGTGGATGTGACCGAGAAGGGCGCGGAGGAAGCGCGCGCGGCGGGGAGGCTCATGCGCGACAAGGGGCTGGATTTCGACTGCTGCTTCACGAGCGTGCAGACGCGGGCGATCAAGACGCTCAACCTGGCGCTGGAAGAGATGGGCCGCCTGTGGCTGCCGGTTGAGAAGGACTGGCATCTGAACGAGCGCCATTATGGCGGCCTGACCGGGCTGAACAAGGCGGAGACCGCCGCCAAGCATGGCGACGAACAGGTTCACATCTGGCGCCGCAGCTTTGATATTCCGCCCCCGCCGCTCGATGCTGGTAGCGAGTTTGATCTCAGCAAGGACCGCCGCTATGCGGGCATCGCCATCCCCGCGACCGAGAGCCTCAAGGACACGATTGCCCGCGTGCTGCCCTATTGGGAGGGCAGGATCGCGCCGGAGCTTAAAAGCGGCAAGCGCGTGGTCATCTCCGCTCACGGCAATTCGCTGCGCGCGCTGGTGAAGCACCTCTCCAATATCCCGGACGACGAGATCACCAGCCTTGAAATTCCGACCGGCCAGCCGATCGTCTATCAGCTCGACGAGGCGCTTAATGCCACGGATCGTTATTATCTGAACGAGCGGTAATCGAGCACCGCGGTTAAAATAACTCTCGACTCCGCTCGCCACCCTCGCGATAAGAACAAAAGAGGCACAGGGCGGGGCAAAGGGGGCACAAGCGGCGTGATCGCCACGGTATCGACGGTCGCCTATCTGGGGCTGGAGGCGCGCGCGGTCGAGGTGCAGTGCCAGATGGTCGCCGGGCTGCCCAACCTCATCGTCGTCGGGCTTGCGGACAAGGCGGTGTCCGAGAGCAAGGAGCGGGTGCGCAACGCGATTGCGGCCATTGGCCTTGCGCTGCCGCCCAAGCGCATCACGGTCAACCTATCGCCGGCGGACCTGCCCAAGGAAGGATCGCATTACGATCTGCCAATTGCACTGGCCGTGCTGGGGGCGATGGGCGTGATCGATGCCGAGGCGCTCTCGCATTATGTCGTGGTGGGTGAGCTGGGGCTGGATGGGCGGATCGCGCCTTCGCCCGGAGTGCTGCTCGCCGCGCTGCATGCGGGCGGGCTGGATATGGGGCTGATCTGCCCGGAGGCGCAGGGGGCGGAGGCCGCGTGGGCAGGCAATGTCGAGGTGATCGCCGCGCCGAACCTGCTGGGGCTGATCAATCACCTGAAAGGGCAGGGCGTGCTGCGCTCGCCGGAGCCGGGAGCAGTAGAGGCGCGCGCATCCGGCCCGGACCTGCGACAGGTGAAGGGGCAGGAAAGCGCCAAGCGCGCGCTGGAGATTGCGGCGGCGGGCGGGCATAACCTGCTGATGAGCGGCCCGCCGGGCGCGGGCAAATCCCTGATGGCGGCATGCATGCCCGGGATATTGCCTGAGCTGACGCCCGCCGAGGCGCTGGAAGTTTCGATGGTCGCGAGTGTCGCGGGGACTCTGGAAGGCGGGCGGATGACACGCGCCCGACCGTTTCGCGCGCCGCATCACAGTGCGTCGATGGCGGCGCTGGTCGGCGGCGGGCTGAAGGCGCGGCCGGGCGAGGTCAGCCTCGCGCATCTGGGTGTGTTGTTCCTCGACGAGTTGCCGGAGTTTCAGCGTGCGGTGCTCGATAGCCTGCGCCAGCCGCTGGAGACCGGCACGGTGACGATCGCGCGAGCGAACAGCCATGTCACTTTCCCTGCGCGGGTTCAGCTGGTGGCCGCGATGAACCCGTGCCGTTGCGGTCATCTGGCGGATGCCAGCCAAGCCTGTTCGCGCGCGCCGCGCTGTGCGGCGGACTATCAGGGCAGGCTCTCCGGCCCGCTGCTCGACAGGATCGACCTGCATGTCGATGTCGCGGCGGTGAGCGCGGCGGACCTCACCCTGCCGCCGCCCGCCGAGGGATCGGCCGAGGTCGCGGCGCGGGTGGCGCGGGCGCGGGCGGTGCAGACCCAGCGTTATCAGGATCACGGCATCCGCACCAATGCAGAGGCCGATGGCGAGGTGTTGGAGGCCCATGCCGCGCCGGACAGCGAAGGGCGGGCTCTGCTGGAGCAGGCGGCGACTGCGATGCGGCTTTCCGCACGCGGCTATACGCGGGTGTTGCGGGTGGCGCGCACCATTGCGGATCTTGGCGGCGCGGCGGAGGTGAGCCGACTCCACATTGCCGAGGCTTTAGCTTATCGTCGGGCCGCGCCGATGCGGTAACGGCGCATGACAGGAGGACGCCTATGAACTGGATGACCCTGCCCCTTAAACGCTATGCCCAGTTTTCCGGCCGGGCGCGGCCCAAGGAATATTGGATGTATGCGCTGTTCCTGTTTCTGTGCATGATAGCGATCAGCATCGTGGAAACTATACTCGGCCTCGGCAATACGCGCGAATGGGCCTATCGCAGTGGGTGGAACATGGCAGCCGGCGCGCATCACGAAGGAGGGCCACTGTTCGGCCTGTTCGCGCTCGGCACCTTCATTCCTTCAATCGCCGTGGCAGTACGGCGGCTGCACGACACCGATCGGTCTGCCTGGTGGTTGCTGCTCGCGTTCCTGCCGGTTGTGGGCTGGATCTGGCTGTTCGTGCTGATGGTGATGGGCGGCACGCGGGGGCCGAACCGCTTCGGGCCGGATCCGGTGGAGGCGGGTGAGGGTGCCGCTGATGCGCGAGGTTATGATTAAATTAACCATTTGTCGCAAACGCGGGAACGAGTTTCCAATATTCCAGTTGATGCCGGGACTCATGTGTGAGGAGGACCGCATGGCTGAGTTCCGTACTTACGTTAACGAACCGAGACGCAAGGTTATCTGGGAGCAGGAACCGGAGAATAACGGGAGTGGGGGAGCAGTGATGCTCGTCATGTTGCTGCTGATCCTGGCGATCGGCACCGTCTATTTCCTGTGGGAGGCGAGCAACGCCGAGGCGCGCGCGCATGAGGCTGCGCTGGCGTCGGGTGCGCGAACGGTAGCTGTGGCTGCTGATATGCCAGCAGCCCGGTAAGGCTGCCTCATTGCTCGAAGATGGTCAGGCGGTGGCGCTGCCAGCCGCTTGTGTGCCCTCGCCGCTGACGAGTTTCAGCTCGGTGGCCACGGGAGCAGTCGCTGCGGAGCCTGCGCCCCTGCGATGCGTGAAGCGGCCGTCCACCTGGCTGCCCGGCGCGACGGTGATGCTTTCATAGGTGACGTCGCCCGCTATCCGCGCGCTCGCCTCGATCACAAGCTCGCCCACTGTGATCGCGCCCTCGATATGCCCGGCAAGCCGCGCGGACAGGGCGGTGATACTGCCCTTGATGCGGCTCTCTGCCCCCTGCACGAGCGAAGCGCAGGCGATGTCTCCCTCTACCTGGCCGTCGATATGCAGGTCTGCCCCGGCGCGGATGTCGCCTTTTACCGCTACGTCGGCCCCCAGGATCGAAAAGGTGGCCTTACCCGACATTGCGGCTCTTGGCTGTGACGGAGCGGACGTGGCCGATGCGTTGCTTGGCGATTTGCTGGACTTGGAGAACATCTTGTCGAACCTCCAGAAAGCGGGTGGGGTTGATGGGGTTGCCGTTGACGCGGACTTCGAAGTGCAGATGAGTGCCGGTCGAGCGGCCGGTGGACCCCATGCGGGCTATCGCATCGCCGCGCGCGACCTGAGCGCCGGGACGGACGCCGAAGCGTGAGAGGTGCGCATAGCGGGTGAGAATGCCGTGGCCATGGTCGATTTCCACCACATTGCCATATCCCGGCCGCCCGCCGACATAGACGACGCGGCCATTCGCGGCGGCGAGTATCGGCTGGCCATAGCTGCCGGGGAAATCGACCCCCGCATGGAAAGCTGCGTGGCCGTTGAACGGATCCCGCCGATAGCCATAGGAGCTGGTCAGCACGGGGCTGGCGGTGGGGCGGCCCGAGGGGATGGCGGCGAGGCCCTGCTCCAGCGCATTGAGGCGGTCGAACGAACGGCTGAGCGTTGCGAGCGCGGCGTCGTCGTTGGCGCTGTCGTCCGCCCAGGGCACGAAGGGACCACCACGGCCGGTGCGGGCGCCGTTGGCAATCTGTGCCGGGTTGAGGCCGAAACTGCGGATCGCGGCTTCCGCCTTGGCGGCGCGCTGATCGATCAGCATGGCGAGACGGCGGGCGAACTGGGTCTGCCGATTTTCAATCGCGCGCAGCTTGCCAACGGCGGCGGCAGGATTGGCAGGCGCGGCAGACGCGTCGCTCAGCTTTTTTGCACCGGGCTTGTTGGCGGCGGCAGGCTCTTCCTGCGGGCCGACCACGTCTGCGGGATTGGCGACGGGGCCGAACTGGCTGCGCACCATGTCGTCCAGAGCATTCTGGCGCCGGTCAAGATCGGCCGCGATATCGTTGACGGAGCGCTTGAAGAAGTTGACGCGGCGGGCCTCCGCAGCCACAGCCTTCGCCTTGGCGTCCATCGCCGCCTGTGCGCCCGCGACGCGCGCCTGGTTGAACAGCATGGCCGCGCTGGCGGCGAGCCAGAGCAGTGCCACGGCGACCACGAGCGAAACTATGGTGATCTGGACGGTGCGGCTGATGCGGAAGAAGCGAACTTCGCCTCCGCTGCGGAAGAAAACTTCCTTGTCCGCAAAGATCCTGCTCAGCCACTTTCGCGTGTCCCGAAGGTGGCTCATGCCGATACTGTTCAAGGTGGTCCCGTCCGCTTGCTGCCCCACAGGTAGAGCGGTGCGGGTACCAAAGGACGTGCGACGAATCGAATCCGGGGCGCGGAGTCGGGTCGGGTCGGGTGAATCGTGCGACGAGTCGAGTACAAGAGGTCGGATCGGACCTATTTTCCGTAAAGCATAATGGCGAAGGACAGTTGCGACTCGGGATAGCGCGAGTCGAAAATCACCGCCGCGCGGCGAACCAGGGTGTCATGCGCGCAATAGCGTCCCGCACCTCGGCAGTAGAGACCGCGAAGCTGAAACGCACAAAGCCGCGCCCGTTCACGGGGTCGAAATCGATGCCCGGTGCGGTAGCGACGCCGGTGTCCTCCAGCAGCTGAGCGCAAAAGGCGAGGCTGTCATCCGTCAGGTGCCGGACATCCGCGTAGATATAGAAGGCGCCATCGGGCGGCGCGATGCGCTCCAGGCCCAGATGCGGCAGCGCGTCGAGCATCAGCTGTCGGTTGGTGCGATAGGCTTCGACATGATCCTCCAGTTCTTCTCTGCAGTCGAACGCCACCAGCCCGGCATGTTGCGCGAGCGAGGGCGGCGTGAGGAACAGGTTGCCCATCAATGCGCGGGTCTTCGCGGTATATTCCTCCGGCACGATTAGCCAGCCGAGCCGCCAGCCCGCCATGCTGTAATATTTGGAGAAGCTGTTGATGATGAAAGCTGTGTCGTCCTCCTCGAGCGCGCTGGTGAGCGGGCCGACATAGCTCAGGCCGTGATAAATCTCGTCCGAGATCACCGTGATGTTCCGCTCGCGGCAGAGGCGCATGATCGCCGCCAGTTCGTCGGTGGGGATTACCGAGCCGGTGGGGTTGGCGGGGCTGGAGAGGATCACGCCATCGGGCGCGGGGTCGAGCGCGGCAAGCGCGGCGGCGGAAAGCTGGAAATGGGTGTCTGCGCCGCAGTCCACCTCCACCGGCTCCATGTAGAGCCCGCGCGTGACGTTGCGATAGGCGACATAGCCGGGCCGGGCGAAGGCGATGCGCGCGCCCGGCTCGAACCGGGTCGTGATGGCCAGCACCAGCGCGGGCGAGGCGCCGTTGGTGAGGAAGATGCGCTCCGGGTCGACCGTGCAGCGGTGACGCTCTGCATAGTAGCGCGCGATCCGGTCTTTGAGCGGCTGGCTCTCCCAATAGCCCATCGGGTCCTGATCGAGCACGCGGTGCGCTGCGGCGATGGCGGCAGCTGGTGCACCGGTCGAGGGTTGCCCGAACTCCATGTGGATGATCGAGCGGCCCTGCGCCTTCAGCTCATGCGCCCTGCGGCTGATCGCGATAGCGTGAAAGGGAGCGATCTCCCGGCTCAGCCCTCGTCTCCCATCCGCAATGCGGCGATGAAAGCCTCCTGCGGGATCTGGACCGAGCCATATTCGCGCATCCGCTTCTTGCCCTCTTTCTGCTTTTCCAGCAGCTTTTTCTTGCGGGTGATGTCGCCGCCATAGCATTTGGCGGTCACGTCCTTGCGCAGGGCCGCAATCGTCTCGCGCGCGATCACCTTGCCGCCGATTGCCGCCTGGATGGGGATCTTGAACAGGTGGCGGGGGATGAGATCCTTGAGGCGCTCGCACATGTGCCGCCCGCGCGCTTCCGCCGCGCCGCGATGGACTATCATGCTGAGCGCGTCGACCGGCTCGTTGTTGACGAGGATCTGCATCTTCACAAGGTCACCCTCGCGCGTGCCGATCTGGTGATAGTCGAAGCTGGCATAGCCGCGCGAGATGGATTTCAGGCGGTCGTAGAAGTCGAACACGACCTCGTTCAAGGGCAGCTCATAGGTGATCTGCGCCCGGCCACCGACATATGTGAGGTTCTTCTGGATGCCGCGCCGATCCTGGCAGAGCTTTAGCAGGCTGCCCAAATATTCGTCCGGCACATAGATCGTCGCCTCGATCCACGGCTCCTCGATGAAGTCGATGTGGTTCGGGTCCGGCATGTCGGCGGGGTTGTGCAGCTGGAGGATTTCGCCTTTCTGCATGTGGATGTCATAGACCACGGACGGCGCGGTGGTGATGAGGTCTAGATCGTATTCGCGGCTCAGGCGCTCCTGGATGATTTCCAGATGCAGCAGGCCGAGGAAGCCGCAGCGGAAGCCAAAGCCCAGCGCGGCCGACGTTTCCATCTCGAAGCTGAACGAAGCATCGTTGAGGCGCAGCTTCTGGATGCTGTCACGCAGCTTTTCGAAATCGTTGGCATCGACCGGGAACAGGCCGCAGAACACCACCGGCTGCACTTCCTTGAAGCCGGGGAGGGGCTTGGCCGCGCCGTTCTTGACCGTGGTGATCGTGTCACCCACGCGGGTCTGCGCGATTTCCTTGATCTGCGCGGTGATGAAGCCGATCTCGCCCGCCGCTATTTCCGGCAGCTGCTCGATCTTGGGCCGCATGCAACCGACGCGATCGACCAGATGCTCGGTGCCGCCGATCATGAACTTGATCTGCTGGCCCTTTTTCAGCACGCCGTTGACGACGCGCACGAGGATGACAACGCCGAGATAGGGGTCATACCAGCTGTCGACGAGCATCGCCTCCAGGGGCGCATCGCGATCACCCTTGGGTGCGGGGATCTTGGCGACGATGGCTTCGAGGATCTCGTCGATGCCGATGCCGGACTTCGCGCTGGCCAGCACCGCCTCGGACGCATCGAGGCCGATGACTTCCTCGATTTCGTCCTTCACCTTCTCCGGTTCGGCGGCGGGCAGGTCTATCTTGTTGATGACGGGCACGATCTCATGATCATGCTCGATCGACTGATAGACGTTGGCGAGCGTCTGCGCCTCCACGCCCTGCGCCGCGTCCACTACCAGCAGCGCGCCCTCGCACGCGGCGAGGCTGCGCGAGACTTCATAGGCGAAGTCGACATGGCCGGGCGTGTCCATGAGGTTCAACTCATAGGTCTCGCCGTTGCGCGCGGTATAATCCAGCCGCACGGTCTGCGCCTTGATGGTGATGCCGCGCTCTTTCTCGATATCCATGTTATCGAGCACCTGCGCGGTCATTTCGCGCTCGGTCAGGCCGCCGCAGCGCTGAATCAATCGGTCCGCAAGCGTGGACTTGCCGTGGTCGATATGCGCGATGATGCTGAAATTGCGGATATGGGAAAGGTCAGTCATGGAGCGCGCGAATAGCAGGGGCGGGCCATGCTGTCACGCCCTGCGGCATCATGGTGAACAAGCTTGAGATTTGGCCGCCTTGTGATAGACATCACCGCCGCAAAGGGTCCGCAGGGATAGCACAATTCAAACAGTTTTTGTGTGAAGGGATGGCATGATGCGTAAGGTCAAGGCGCTGGTTGGCGCGCTTTCGGTATTGGGGTTGGTATCCGCGCCGGTAATGGCGGCGGACAAGGGATCGTCCGGGCATCAGGCCCAGGAAAAGAAGCAGATGGAAATTCCCCGCTGCACCAAGAAGCTGGGCACGGTCGCCATTGTTGAGCCGGATACCCAGTGGTGGCGCGAGCTGAGCCTCGGAAGCCCCGAAGCAATCATCAAGTTGTTCGTGCAGCAATCCGGCTGCTTCACCCTCGTCAATCGTGGGCGCTCGATGATGAACCGCAACATGGAGCGGGCGATGGCGGATGCGGGCGAGCTTCAGGCCGGATCGAACCTCGGCAAGGGTCAGGTCAAAGCGGCCGATTATTTCCTCCAGCCCGATATCGTGACGACCAACAACAATAGCGGCGGCAACAGCTTTGGCGGCATGCTCGGCGGCATGCTCGGCGGACGTCTGGGCGGCGCGCTGCTCGGCGGCATCTCGATCAAGAAGAAGGAGGCGAACGTCACGCTCTCGCTGGTAAACGCGCGCACCACCGAAGAAGAGATCATGAGCCAGGGTTATTTCCGCAAGTCCGACCTGAGCTTCGGTGGCGGTGGCGGCCTGGGCTGGATGGGTGGTCTGGCCGCAGCGGGTGGCGGCGGCTATCAGAACACCGACATCGGCCAAGTGATCGTGCTTGCCTATCTCGACAGCTATACCAAGCTGGTGACCCAGATGGGCGGCCTGCCGGAAAACGCCTCGGCAGCCGCGCCCAAGGCGAAGTAACCGCGGTTTATATGTGAATGGAGACGCCCGGCCTTATCCGCCGGGCGTTTTGCTATGCGCAGTTAGCCTGCGAGACGCACCGGCGCGCCGGCTTGCACCTGACGCACGTCTATGGCCTGCGCGAACTGGACGCCCATGCGGTCGTCGACCGACCAGCGGGCAACCGCCTCGATCGAGAGACCTTCGGCAAGGTCGATCTGGAAGTGCGTTTCGGGCGGAACGTTCCACAGACCTTCGATCATCGCGCCGCCGGCGGAGATGTTGCGCACGCGGCCGATATAGCGTTGCCCCAGATGATGGATCGCGACCGAGCGCAGCATCGACTGGCGCGGCGGGCGGCTCGATTTGAAGCCGGAGGCGCGCGCCTCCATCCCGTCCTGGGCAAAGCGCAGGTTCACTTCCTCGCGCGCGCTGCCCTTGCCATAGATGAAGCCCTGTATCTGCGACACGCCGAGCGAGCGCACCAATTCCAGCTCGTCATGCGTTTCCACGCCCTCGGCCGTGGTGTCCATGCCGAGCGCGTTGGCGAGGCTGACGATAGACGTGATGATCGCGGCATTGCGGTTTCCTGCCGTCGCCGCGCCGCGCACGAAGCTCTGGTCGATCTTGATCTTGTCGAACGGCGCCTTCTTCAGATAGCCCAGCGAGGAGTAGCCGGTGCCGAAATCGTCTAGCGCGAGGCGCACGCCCAGAGATTTGAGCTGCGCGAACATCCGATCGGTCTTTTCGCCTTCGTTGATGAAGCAGCTTTCGGTGATCTCCAGCTCCAGCCGATGCGGGGCGAGGCCCGATGACGCAAGCGCGTTCATAACGATGCCTGGCAGGGCCGGGTTGGAAAACTGGAGCGGCGAGACGTTGACTGCGATGCGCGTTGTGCCCGGCCAGTCCGCCGCAGCGGCGCATGCGGTGCGCAGCACCCATTCGCCCAGCGTATTGATGAGCCCGGCATCCTCGGCGATCGGTACGAAAATGGCGGGTGAGACCGGGCCGCGTTCAGGGTGGTTCCAGCGCAAGAGTGTTTCGAATCCGACGATCTGGCCGCTCGTGGCGCTGACGAGCGGCTGATAGACCAGTTCGAGCGCGTCATCTGCGAGCGCCGTGCGCAGATCGTCCTCCAGCTTGCGGCGATCCTCCGCCTCGGCATGCATGACCGATGAATAGAAGCGATGCACGCCCCGGCCCGCATCCTTGGCGGCATAGAGCGCGAGGTCGGCATTGCGCACCAGCGCTTCGGCGGTGGTGCCATCATCCGGGCAGATTGCGATGCCGACGGATGCGCCGATCACCACCTGCGTATTTTCGATGACGTAAGGCTGAGAGAGCGCGGCGATGACCGCATCGGCGAGCACGGCGAGCTTGGCGCGATCGGCCCGACCGGGCAGCACGACCTTGAACGGTGGATGCGCCGGGCCAGCTCGACGTCGTGAGGCCGGTAATAGCGGCGATTGCCCGCGCGCTGGAGTGGGCGCAGCGCCGGAAAGCGCGTTTCCCAATAGCGCAAGACGTGCTGCGGAACATTCAGTTCAGCGGAAAGTTCGCCGATCGTGAGAAAGGCACCGGATTGCTTGGTCATGCCCCCACTTTACCGGGCAGGCCGATCTCGTCAATCGGTCAGCGCGCGCTGCCGCCTATATCAGGCCTTGGCAACGTGCTCGCGCATGATCTGGCTCGGCCGGAAGGTCAGCACCCGGCGTGGCGTGATCGGCACCTCTATTCCGGTTTTTGGATTACGGCCGACCCGCGCAGACTTGTCACGCAGCACAAAGGTGCCGAACCCAGAAATCTTGACGTTCTCGCCGCGCGCGAGCGCCTCGCACATCATGTCAAGTATGGACTCGACAATCCTCGCAGACTCCGCGCGGGACAGCCCCACTCTGCCGTTCAGGCTTTCCGCCAGATCAGCGCGCGTCAGCGTTTCTCTACCCCCCATGATATGGTTCTTTCTCTTCTTCCCACCTAGAATTGCGCACTTGATTCCCCAAGCGGATGCCTTTTGCCCTGCATTCCCCAAGTGGCGTGGCGTTTGAGGTGAAGATCGCCTGTATCCGAGCGCTAGACAAGGATTTTCTGCCGCAAGCGGCACCTGCGGTCGCGCAGACTGCTGGATCTGGACGGATCAGACCGCGAAGCCGCTGTTTCCTTGCCCAGGGGCGGCGTTTTTCAGCGCAGCGGACAGATCTGTCCAGCCGCTTTCGTTCAGTTTGAGCGTGGATCGCGATCATGCGCATAGCGGTGGCGCTCGCAATCGGCGGATAGCGGCGAGGATGGCGCGTACCATCGTGCCGGTGACAGCGACCTCGGCCAGCTGGAAGGTGATGGTGCGGGCGTGACGGACCACACGTGCCCCGATCTTGATCAGCTTCAGTTGCAGGCTGGTCAACGACCAGTCGGCCATGGCCTCGGGCAGCTCGATGCAGCGCAAGAAGGTGGCCAGGTTGTACGCCAGGGCGTGCAGTTGCAGCCGCACCTCATTGTCGCGGAACTTCCGGCACGACAGCCGCGTCCAGCGAAAGGCGTATTTGCCCTCTTTGATGTGCTGCTCGGCGGTGCCGCGCTGGTTGTAGAACCGCACCACCCAGTCCGGCTCCATCGGCAGGTTGGTGACGATGAAGCCGACACGCGGGAACAGTTCGCCCGGATGCCATTCGATCTTGGCGATCACCCGGCGTTCCTTGTCCCAGGACGCCGCCTGATACTCGAATTCCTCGAAGAACCGCTTGACCTTGGTCAGTGACGGCCGCCCGACAGGGCGCGTTAGCCGATGCGCGATCTTGTCCTTGAGGACCGCGTTTGCGGGCAGCCGGATGGCGTAGAAGAACCGCGCTTCTTCCAATCGCTCATAGATCGCCGGGATCGCGTAGGCAGCATCGGCCCGGAAGAACCTGCCACCAAGGTCGCGCTCCGCGTAGCGCGCAATGACGGGGTCGAGAACATCACGCCAGCCATCGGCGCTGTGGACGTTGCCATGGCGCAGGGCGCAGCGTTCCAGCATCCCGAACTGGTTGAACAGAAAGTTGGGGTGATAGCAGCTACAGTCGAAATGGCCATTCCAGGCGGACCCTTCCTGGTCGCCATGGGTCGGGCTGACCGAGCTGTCCATGTCCAGAACGATGTACTTCAGCCCGTTACGGTCATGGAACCGGTCGATCCATTGCCCGTTCAGGTCGGCCAGCGCGGCACGGTTCCCGGCCAGAGCCAGCGTCTCGGTCTCGAACCGTCCCATCTGCGATGCCGAGGCCGCTTGTGCATCGACCGCTCTGCCGCCGACAACTTGGCGCATGACCGGATCGCAGGCGAGACGGTTGGCGTCGTTGACATCCTCGTATCCGGCCAGCCGCCCAAAGACTGATTGCCGGAACAGGCCGTCGAGCCGATGGACCGTGTTCTTGCCAGAGCGAGTATCGCGCAGCGCCGCTGACGCCAAATCGGACAACCCGAGCGCGTCATCAAGCTCGCGCATCACCAGAAGGCCGCCGTCGGAACTGAGCTGCGTGCCGCGAAATTCCAGCCGCACGCGAGGGTCGAAATCCACCCGATCTGCCCGTTGCAAGCCCGCACCCTCTGGGTGATCCATGAAACGCGCCCCTCGCAGCCTTCAACACCATGTTTTATATAGGAAATATAATGGTCAGGACAGCGAAATCAGCGCCTTACTTGGGAAATGTGGGTGAACTCGTCTCCGCCCAGGCGACCGACCATCCCGCGCTCGCCCACGACATGCTTCAGGCGGCGACTGACTTCGCGCAGCAGCGCGTCGCCTGCCGGATGGCCCATCGTGTCGTTGACGTTCTTGAAGCGATCGAGATCGAGCAGGAACAGCGCGCATTCGCCGACGCCACCGCGCGCATCGATGACGGCCTGTTCCAGCGCCCGCTGCATCTGGACACGATTGGCGAGACCGGTGAGCGAATCGAACTGCGCGAGGCGCGTGACTTCGGCCTGGCTGCGCTTCATCTCCGTCAGGTCTGAACCGCTGCCGCGAAAGCCCTGGAACTGGCCATATTCGTTGATGACGGGTTGGCCCGAGAGCGCCCACCAGCGCTCATCGCCCTGGGTCGCGGCGCGCACGGCGACATCGGTGAAGGTGCTGCGCGAGGACAGATGATAGCCGAGCGTGCGGTTGCCTTCATGCTCGTCCACCGCGCCCAGGTTCAGCAGGTCGGTCAGCTTTTTGCCCAACAGCGCCCCATGCTCTGCGCCCAGCGAGCGTTCGAGTGTGGGCGAGATGTAGGTGAGAGCGCCGGCACGGTTGGTCTCCCAGAACCAGCCCCGACCGGCCTCCTCATAGTCGGTCAACAGCCGCTGCGCCCTCTGGCTGCGAACCTCGTTCGCCTGCGCCAAAAGATATCGGTGCCGTTCCGCCCGGGCATGAAGCAGCGTTGATGCGCCCACGCCCAATAGGATAAGGGCCGAAATCAGGTCTCTGCCGGGGGCGCCGAGGCTGACGGTACCGAGCGCCATCCCCAAGGCATATGCGAGCGCTGGGGCGCGGACATGACCGAACAGGCTGACCGCAATCACCGCCAGCGCCACCTGCCCGACGAAAGGCGTGAAGGCTCCGTCGGCCACACTTCTGGGAAGCGCTCCCAGCCACCATGCCGTCAAAAACGCTGTAGCGAGCGACAATGCGCACACGATCGCCATCTGTTGGGTCGGCCTGAGCCGCAGCAGAAGACCACGGGCCGGCAACAGCCACAGGCTGAGGCTGCAGAGCAGTGCCAATCCCAGAGGAAGAAGCACGCCTATGCTCGCCGAATCGATCAAGGCTGCTGGGCGGACCGCGCCCAGAATAACGCACAGCTGCGCCGCGATGAACAGCGGCCAGACCTGTGCGATGGCGCGAAGGTCCCGGGTTGTTAAGGGAGCTGCACCACCGTCCGCCGCCTCAGCCAGCCCTAATGCGGCGAGGAGTTCCGGCCTGCTGGCGGTTGACTCTGAGTCACTTGAGGGGCGGCGCGCGATCGACATGCCCGAATGCATGGCGCGAAACATTTACGATCCGGTTTATAGCGCGTGCGGATCGTCGCAACTCTAGGATTTTACATCCTGTTGCCGCCTCACGCGATTACCGCTTGCGGTGGCGTGAATGCGCTTTAGCATCACGCCAAAGAAGGTGGAGGGCTTGGATGCGGCATATAGCGATCATCGGCTCGGGACCGGCGGGCTATTATACCGCCGAAGCGTGTCGAAATATATTCGGCGATAGCGCGCGCGTGGACATCATCGACAGGCTGCCGGTGCCCTTCGGCCTGATCCGCACCGGCGTCGCGCCCGACCACCAATCGATCAAGGCGGTGGCCAAGCGGTATGAGGCGGTCGCGCTCACTGACACGGTGCGCTTTGTCGGTAATGTATCGATAGGGCGTGATATCAGTATCGCCGAGCTGCAATCGCTGTATGACGCGGTGGTGATCGCGACCGGCGCTCCGCATGACCGCAAGCTGGAGATACCCGGCGCTGACCTGCCCGGAGTGGTTGGCAGCGCGGCGTTCGTGGGCTGGTATAATGGTCATCCGGATTATGCGCGGCTCAATCCCTCGCTGCATGGCGGCCATGCGGTGGTGATCGGCAACGGCAATGTCGCGCTCGATGTCGCGCGCATCCTCTCCAAGACACCGGACGAGTTCGCGGGAAGCGACATTGTCGCCCATGCGCGCGAGGCGCTGGCGCAGTCGCATGTCCGCCATATCACGCTGCTCGGTCGGCGTGGGCCGCATCAGATCGCGATGACGCCAAAGGAGCTGGGCGAGCTGGGCAAGCTGGAGCGCGCCGCTCCCCGCGTCGACCCTGCGGACTTTCCCGAAGCGGGCGCCGACGCGCTGCTGGAGCCGGGCATGCGCAAGTCGGTCACCCTGCTGCGCGAGTTCGCCGCCAATCCGGTGGCGAAACCGGTGACGATCGACTTTGATTTCTTTGCGATGCCGGTCGCGATCGAGGGCGAGGGGCATGTGCAGCGCGTGATCGTGGAGCGCACGGTGCTGGACGACCGCTGCAACAGCCACGGCACCGGCGAGCATTATGCGATCGAGGCGTCGCTGGTGGTGAGTTGCATCGGCTATCAGACGCCCGCGATCGACGGCGTGCCCTATGAACATGGGCGGGGGCGTTTTGCGAGCGACGAGGGGCGCATATTACCCGGCCTTTATTGTGTCGGCTGGGCGCGGCGCGGGCCGACCGGCACGATCGGTACGAACAAGCCGGACGGCGTGATGATCGCCGACAAGATCGCGGCCGACATTGGCGAGGGTGCGGGCAAGGCCGGGCGGCCAGGGCTGGATGCGCTGCTGGCCGAGCGCAACGTCGATGTCGTCACCTTTCGCGATTGGCAGAACATCGACACGGCGGAGATTGCGCGCGCCCTGCCGGGCAATCCGCGCGAAAAGTTCACCGACATCGGCGAGATGGTGCGCGCCGCCACCGGGAGATGACCGGCGCACTTCACGCGCATCTCCCAAGGATTTCCTAAGATTTTCGGGCTATGGGGAGGCATGGACATGGCCTCTGCCCCTGTTGCAAAATGCGTCGCCGCCGCGCCCAGCGCGCAGGAGTGGCGCGCACTGGCCGAGTGCGCGGCGGAGCCTAACCCCTTCTATCATCCGGCAATTCTCGTGCCTGCCCTGCGCCATCTCGACGAGGGTGCACAGGTGCGCATGGTCGATGCGCGCGATGCAGGCGGGAGACTGATCGGCCTGATGCCGGTTATGACGAAGGCGCATCATGCGCGCTATCGCGTGAAACATAGCGCGAACTGGATGCACGGCCAGTGCTTCTTCGGCGCGCCGCTGATGCTGGCCGGGGCAGAGGCGCAGGCATGGTCAGCGATACTGGCCACGCTCGATCAGGCAGGCTGGGCGGGCCATTTCCTCCATTTTGATGGGCTGGATGCGGACGGACCTGTGGCTGCCGCGCTGAAAAGCCTCTGTGCCGCGCAAGGCCGGGGCTGCAAGCGCATCGCCAGCCACGAGCGCGCGCTGCTGCGCTCCTCGCTCGATGCTGACGCTTACTGGCAAACCCATGTGCGGGCGAAGAAGCGCAAGGAGATCCGGCGGCTCATCAACCGGCTGGAGGAACTTGGGCATGTGACGCACCGCCGCTTCGCCGAGGGAGACGGCGCATCGCAATGGGCGGAAGACTTCATCACGCTGGAAGGCGCGGGTTGGAAGGGCGCGGAGGGCACCGCGCTCGGCAACGCGCGCGCGACCCGCGCTTTCTTCCGCGATGCCATCGCCAATGCCGCGCAGGATGGCCTGCTCGACATGCTGCGCATCGATATCGACGGCGCGCCGATTGCGATGCTGGTCAACTTCCGGCTGGGGCGCGGCGCGTTCAGCTACAAGATCGCCTTCGATGAGACATTTGCCCGGTTCTCGCCCGGCATATTGATCGAGATAGACAATCTGCGCGCGGCTCTCTCCGATCCTGATCTCGACTGGATGGACAGCTGCGCCGCGCCCAATCACCCGATGATCGATGGCATTTGGGCGGAGCGGCGGCGCATCGTGCAGTATCGCGTGGCGCTTGGCGGTGGAGGCGCGCGTGGGCTTGCGCGTCGCGCAGCCTTCGCGGGCATCGGCATGGTGGAAGACGGCATCAGTGCGGTGAAAGGAAGACGGACATGAGCCTTCATCAACCGATAAGCGAGGGAAGGGCAGAACCCTTCGCCTTTGACGAAACGGCGCGGGCGGCCTTCGCGAAAGCCTATCCCGACAGGCACACGCATCTGCATCACCGGCTCGCCGAGCATCCGCTGCTCAGCCTCACTGCGCTGGCGCAGCTGGCCGAGCGCATGCCTGCTAACCGGGTGGAATATAACCGTGGCGACCTGCCGCTTGGCATCCGGCCGGAAGATACCCCCGCCAATGGCCTGACGCTCGGCGAAACCATCCGCACGATCGACAGCAACGGCAGCTGGGCGGTGCTCAAGAATGTGGAGCGCGACCCTGCCTACGCCGCGCTGCTCGACGCCGCGCTGGAGGATCTGCGCCCCCTGGTCGAGGCGCAAACCGGGCCGATGCTCCACCGCGAGGCGTTTATCTTCATCACATCGCCGGGCAGCATCACGCCGTTTCACATGGACCCGGAGCATAATATCCTGCTCCAGATCCGGTCCGACAAGACCATGCATGTCTTCCCCACGCATGACGCGGAGACCGTGCCGCCGCAGCAGAGCGAGAGTTTCGCGCGCGGGGGGCATCGCAATCTTGTGTGGGAGGACCGCTTCATGGACCGGGTGAGCGCGGTTCACCTCGCGCCGGGCGAGGGGGTGCTGATGCCGGTGAAGGCGCCGCATTTCGTGAAGAACGGTGAGGGCGTTTCGGTCAGCTTCTCGATCACATGGCGGTCGGAACGCAGCGTGGCCGAGGGAGAGCTGCATAGCCTCAACGCCCGCCTGCGCGCGCGCGGCTTGCCGCTGGTGAAGGTCGGGCGCAGGCCGGAGAAACAATGGATCGGGCGGGCGCTGTTCCGCCTCGTCAACCGGCTGGGCTGGGAAGCGTGAATGCATTGATCCGAAACAGGCCGCGCTGCGGCGTTTCGGACAAGCGGTGCACCGCGGTGCCCAACTAACGCCTGAACAACCTCCGCAGCACCGCTTCGGCCTCAAGCCGCCAATCGAACCGCTCCAGCGCCCACCAGTTCAGCTCCTCCGCGCCGGTGGACAGGCTGTGCTTGTAGCGGTCCTTGCCCGCGAGGAAGGAATAGAGCTTGAAGTCGCGCGCCGCATAATGCGCGACTGCCGTGGCATGGCACATCAGGCCCGGCTTGGACTTGGCGGTGCCCGGCTCGGCAAAGGCGGACTGATAGTTCATGGCGCGGCCCGCCCAGACGAAATTGAGGAGATAGCCGATCGTCGTGCCGTCACTCGCAATACGCATCAGTTCGACCGTACCGTCGGCTAGCCCCGCGCGCGTGAGCCGGCTGACGAAATCGCGAAAGAACGCGCTGTCCCACGCATTGTCGGCATGGCGGCCTGTATTGAGGGTGCGCATGTCGTCCAGCCAGTGATCGAGCGTCCGCTCGTCGCTGGCAATATCGATCGTCAGCTCACCGGGCTCGTCCTTGAGGGAGCGCTTGATCTGCCCCCGCGTGTTGGCGCTGAGTAATGAGAGATAATCCCCGCCTGCCTCGCGCACGGCCTTGAGGTCTGCATGATAGGCAGGCGAGGCATCGCGGATGACGCGGCGGCGCACGCCCGGGACCTCGGTCAAAAGCGATCCGAAACCGAGACCGGAAAGATAGAGCATACGCCAGTCCTCCCGCTCCGCCATTGCCTCGCAGAATGCGTGAACCGCGAACGGCAACTTGTCTTTGGCACACAAGATGCCGTTATATTCGATGAATGGGCGGTCGCCCTCCGTGTCACCCGCCTCGTTCAGCCAGAGTGCCGGCACGGAGCCGAACATGCGGCGTTTCTCGCCTGCGCCGACCAGCGCCATCCCCTCGTCGCGCATCTCGTCACCGATGACAAGCAACTGTGGGAGCGGAATGCCTGCTTGCTGAAGGGCCGCAAGCCAGCTTCCCATCCATGTCCAGCGCAGGAAAAAGGATGCGGGATGCGCCGCGTTTTCCAGCGCGCGCCAGCGCGAACCGAGCATTTGAAGATCGGTAATGTTTTCGAAACGGGCGGACAAATGCATGACACGCGCCTTCGTGATACACGGTGAAGCTTTGCATGATCGCAGTAATTTCTTAACATAGCGCTGATGACCGACACAGACGAGACCGCCACCCGACCCGCGCCGAAGCTGCATGCCGGCTGGGCCACGCCGCTGGCCCCGATGTTCGCCTCGCCGGTGATGGAGAGCCTGCGTGCTTTCCTGCTGGAGCAGAAGGGGCAGGGGAAGCGCATTTTTCCCAAGGGCAGCGAGTATTTCCGCGCGCTCGACCTTACGCCGCTCGACACGGTGCGTGTCGTGATATTGGGGCAGGACCCCTATCATGGCGAGGGGCAGGCGCACGGCCTGTGCTTTTCCGTGCAGCGCGGGGTGCGTCCACCGCCGAGCCTGGTCAATATTTTCAAGGAGATGAAAGCCGATCTTGGCATCGATCCTCCGCGTCATGGGAACCTGACGCACTGGGCGGAGCAGGGCGTGCTGCTGCTGAACAGCGTGCTGACGGTGGAAATGGGGCAGGCCGCCAGCCATCAGGGGCGCGGGTGGGAAAAGTTTACGGATGAGGTGATCGCCCTGGTGGCGCGGCAGGAACGGCCGATCGTCTTCATCCTGTGGGGTGCCTATGCGCAGAAGAAGGCGGCGTTCGTGAAGGATGTGAGCCAGGGCGGGCGGCATCTGGTGATCCGCTCCGCTCACCCCTCGCCGCTTTCAGCGCATAACGGCTTTTTCGGCAGCCGCCCGTTCAGCCGCGCCAATGCTTTTCTGAGAGAACATGGCGAGCAGCCGATAGACTGGAAATTGCCTGAATAGCGCTGCCCGGATTTGGTTCAGACGGAGCCGAGAACGGTGGATTTTGAGAACCGGAGCGCAGCGACCTCAATGGGTCGTGAGCACCGGAAGCGCAGAAAGCTGCCGTTCGCAGGCCCGTATGGAGCAAATCCTAGTTGGCGACGGCGCGGCCGTATTGACCGTCACCCTCAGGCGCGGAGAGGATGTCGCGCGTGGTCGCGCCCTTGTCGACGAGGTTGGTCTGCGGATCGCCGACTGCCGAGCGGATGCCGGGAAGGGCATTGTCGCGCCCGGCGGCGGAGAGCGTTGCGGCTTCGCTGGCCGAACGCGCGGCGGGCGCGCCGAACATCGCCTCCATCGCCTGGCGGTTGGCCTCGGGCGTCACCGTCGGCGCGGCGCCGGGCGCAGGCGGCACCAACGCGAAATCTGGCGGGATGACCAGCGGGGCCTGCCGCGTCACCTGCATCTCGTCCGGCCGGGCGCGATTGAAAATCCCGCGCGATCCGCAGGCGGACAATGTGGCAACGAGGACGGCGGCGACGACAAGTTTACGCATCAGTTTTGACTCTCCGAATTTGCGCCCTTTTCGCGCAGCAGGAGCGCGCGCGCAAGCAGGATCAGCACGCCGATGGTAATCGCGGCGTCCGCCAGGTTGAAAATGAGGAATGGCCGCCACTCGCCAAAGTGCAGATCGGCATAATCGACCACGAAACCGAGGCGCACGCGGTCGATGATATTGCCCAAGGCACCGCCGAGCACGAGGCCCAGGGCGATAACATCCTGGCGGGACCGCTCGCGCCACATCCAGCTAGCGACGAACCCGGCGATGCCCGCCGTCATCGCGACGAGCAGCCAGCGCGCGGTGTCATTATCCGCATGGAAGAACCCCATCGAGATGCCGCGGTTCTCCACCCAGCGCAGCGCGAAGATCGGGATTATCTCCAGCCCCTCATCCCCGCGCGATTGAAGCTGGAGCGGCACGGTGACGATATATTTGATGAGCTGATCGAGGATCAGGATCACGGACGCGATGGCGAGCCCGAGCTTGCGGTGAAGGGGGGGGGGCGTCATTGTGAAAATCCGTCATGCTGAGCCTGGTTCAGCATCCATCGCGCCTTTGGCGAACCCGGGGCGGAAGAAAAGCGGGACCCCGGATCAAGTCCGGGGTGACGAGGTTGGGTGCATAGGCTCACGAGAGGATGTCCTCGCAGCGGTTGCAGAGGTCTCCGTCTTCGGTGACTTCGGGAAGGTGACGCCAGCAGCGGCCGCATTTGTGGTGGGTGGTTTTCGTTACAACCGCCTCGCTTTGTAAATCCAAATTGTCTTTCAGGTCATCCAAGATGACTTCCGCACCCGATGTGATCCATAACTCCGGTAGGTCGTCGCCCACTGAGGACAGGATATTGTAGTCGCAGTTTCCAGCTGTAATTATCGCATTAGCTTCCAAGCTTGATCGAATAGTCTTTTCTCGCCGATGAGGCTCAATAGCTTCGTTTACTTGATCGCGATAATGGCGCAAACGCCCCCATTTTTGCGCCAGCCCCTCATCCAACAACCCGTCATTCCCGCGAAGGCGGGAATCCAGGTCTGTTGTCGATGCTGGATCCCCGCCTGCGCGGGAATGACGGGAGAGAAGGCTGGCGAAGTCCGGCCAATCCAACATGTGCACGCTGTCCGCATCCGGGAAGCGGCTCTTCCATACTTCTTCCGCCGTGAAGGGGATGATCGGCGCGGCGTAGCGGACCAGCGCGTGGAACAGCACATTAAGCACCGTGCGATAGGCGCGGCGTTTGTCGGTCTGCTTGCCCGTCTCCGGGTTCACATCGCAATAGAGGCAGTCCTTGCGGATGTCGAAGAAGAAGGCGCTGAGGTCGATATTGGCAAAATCGTTGAGCGCCCGGGTGTAGCGGCTGAACTCCAGCCAGCTCTCACTCGCGCGGTTTTCGACGACTTCGCGCAGCGTGGCGTCCAGCTCGGCCAGGCGGTGAAGCATGTAGCGCTCCAGCTCCGGCATCTCGCTAACCGGCACTTTCCCGTCTTCGTCAAATCCCTCAAGTGCGCCCAGCAAATAGCGGAAAGTATTGCGTAATTTTCGGTACGCGTCGGACGATCCGGCCAACACTTCCTTGCCGATGCGGACGTCGTCGAAATAGTCGGTGCTCGCCACCCACATGCGCAATATGTCCGCGCCGCTCTCGCTCATGATCTTCAGCGGATCGACGACATTGCCGAGCGACTTGGACATTTTGCGGCCCTGGCCATCGAGCGCGAAGCCGTGGGTGAGGACGGACTTATAGGGCGCGCGCCCACGGGTGCCGCAGCTTTCGAGCAAGCTCGACTGGAACCAGCCGCGATGCTGGTCCGACCCTTCGAGATAGAGGTCCGCACGGTCGTCAGCATCCGTGCCGAATTGCGGTTCGACCACGAAGCTGTGGGTGGAGCCGCTGTCGAACCACACGTCGAGGATGTCGTTCACGACCTCATAGTCATCGAGGCTGTATTCGTTGCCCAGCAGCGCCTGATGGTCCGCGCCGAACCACGCATCCGCGCCGCCTTGCTCGAACGCCGCGCGGATGCGGGCGTTGACTTGCGCGTCGCGCAGGTAGTCGCCGGTTTGTTTGTGGACATACAGCGCGATGGGCACGCCCCAGGCGCGCTGGCGGCTGATGACCCAATCGGGCCGATCGGAGACCATGGCAAAGATGCGGTTGCGCGAGCGGGTGGGCACCCAGCGCGTGTCCTCGATGGCGGCGAGCGCTGTCTGACGCAGCGTGGTGGTGTTGCTGCCCTGCGCTGCGTGGATGCCCGCTTCGGTCTCGCACAGCGGGATGTTGGCGTCGCGCTCTCGATCCATCGGAATGAACCATTGCGGGGTGCAGCGATAGATGATCCGTGCCTTGGAGCGCCACGAGTGCGGGTAGCTGTGGCGGAATTCGCTGGCCGAGAGGAGCGCGCCTGCTTCGCGCAGGTCGGAGCAGATCG
Source organism: Sphingobium sp. DEHP117 (assembly GCF_030867385.1). GTDB lineage: Bacteria > Pseudomonadota > Alphaproteobacteria > Sphingomonadales > Sphingomonadaceae > Sphingobium. The sequence goes on from NZ_JAPFBJ010000001.1 coordinate 410,632, forward strand.
GACCGTCGGCCGCGTTGAATTTCGTATTGATTACCGAGCCTTGCCCGCCGAGCCACGCCCAGTCCTCGCGGTAGAAGCCGCTGTCCGTCACTGCGAAGACGGGATCGATGCCGACGGCCTTGCAGGCGAAAAAATCTTCCTCGCCATGATCGGGAGCCATGTGGACGAGGCCGGTGCCCGCGTCGGTGGTGACGTGGGGGGCGGGGAGGAAGGGGCGGGGGCGGAGGAAGAACTCGGCGAGCGGGGAGGCGGGATGGATCGTTTTAAGCCCCTCCCCTTCAGGGGAGGGGTTGGAGTGGGGCGTGTCCTCTGGGCGCGGCGCTTGGAGCGTGCCCCCACCCCCTGCCCCTCCCCTAAAGGGGAGGGGAGTCTGGAGGAGGTTGGCGATGGGGTGGCGGGCGGTGGCTCCGGCTAGGGCGGTGCCGGTGCCGCGCCAACTGACGTCGAGAAAGTGTGAAACGCCCGGTGCAATTCGTGCTGCTAATGCTTCAACAAGATCACCAGCAACAAGATATGGACCCATGCCGTTGATCTTGACGCACCAGTACTCAATCCCCTCCCCATAGGCGATGCCCTGGTTGGTGGGGATGGTCCAGGGGGTGGTCGTCCAGATGACGGCGTAGGCGCCTTCCAGCTCGCGGCAATTCGGCGCATCCACAATCTCGAACGCGACGTCGATCTGGGTGCTCGTCACGTCCTCATATTCGACTTCGGCCTCGGCGAGCGCGGTTTTCTCCACAGGGGACCACATCACCGGCTTCGCGCCGCGATAGAGCTGGCTGCTCTCGGCGAACTTCAGCAGCTCGCCGACGATGGCCGCCTCGGCCTCGAACTTCATCGTCAGGTAGGGATTGTCCCAGTCGCCCATGACGCCGAGGCGCTTGAACTGTTCCTTCTGCACGCCCACCCATGTGTCGGCATAGGCGCGGCACTGGGCGCGGAATTCCTTTGCGGGCACCTCGTCCTTGTTGAGCTTTTTCTTGCGATATTCCTCCTCGATCTTCCACTCGATGGGGAGGCCGTGGCAATCCCAGCCCGGGGTGTAGGGCGCGTCCTTGCCCAGCAGGGTCTGGGACCGGACGATGATGTCTTTCAGCACCTTGTTGAGCGCGTGGCCCATGTGGATGTCGCCGTTCGCATAAGGCGGGCCGTCATGCAGCACGAAGCGCTCGCGCCCTTTTCTGGCGGCGCGGAGCTTTGCATACAGCCCGTCCGCCTCCCACTTCGCGGCGATGGCCGGCTCCTTCTGCGCGAGGCCCGCCTTCATCGGAAAGTCGGTCTTGGGCAGAAAGACGGTGTCTTTATAGTCTTTGGGCTCGGTCATGTGCGGTCCGGTGGAAAAGCGAAATCGGACCCGGCTCTAGGGCCAAAATTCTATGAGGACAAGCGGGGCGTCTGCGCGAGGATGTGTCGCGCCGCCGCGCAATCCCGCGCGATCTGGGCCTTGAGCGCATCGAGCCCGTCATATTTCGCTTCCGGGCGCAGGTGGGCGATCAGCTGTACCTCGATGGTCTCGCCGTAGAGGTCTTCGGCCAAATCGAAGAAATAGGTTTCAAGCAGTTCCTTGGGTGGATCGAACATCGGGCGGATGCCGAGGTTCGCGACACCATCTATCAGGCGACCGTCAGGCAGCCGCCCGCGCACCGCGTAAACCCCATAGGCCGGGCGAAGATAGCTGCCCAGCGTCATGTTGGCGGTCGGGAAATCGAGGGTACGGCCAAGCTTTGCGCCATGCTGAACCACGCCCTCGATCGCGAAGGGGCGGGTGAGCAGGCAGGCGGCGGTGGTGCAGTCGCCCGAACGGAGCGCCTCACGGATGCGGCTGGAGGAGACGGTTGCGCCGGTTTCGTCTGTCACCGGAGCGACCGCCTCCGCGCGCAGGCCATGCACTGCGCCGAGTTCCCTGAGGCGCGTCACGTTGCCGCATCGGCCTTTGCCGAAGGTGAAATCTTCCCCCGTCACCACCCCGGCCGCGGCATATGGCCCGGCGAGCATGGCCACGAATTCCTCCGCGCTTTTTTCCGCCAGCTCTCGCGTGAAGTGGAAGACCATCATCGCGTCTGCCCCGGCCTCGGCGAACAACCGCTCGCGCTGGTTCAGCGAGGTGAGGCGAAATGGCGGTGTGTCGGGCTTGAACAGGCGCACAGGGTGCGGATCGAACGTCGCGACGATGACCGGGCGCCCTTCTGCCCGCGCCCAGGCAATCGCCTTGCCCACAACCGCCTGATGGCCGAGATGAAAGCCGTCGAAATTGCCGAGCGCGATTACGGCCCCGCGCAGATTCGCGCTCACCTCCCCCATGTTGTCCAGCCGCTCCATCCCCGCCGCTATAGCAGCATGAACTGCCTATGCAATTCCGTTGCGGGTGAGGATGGCGTGGTGGGTCAGGCCACGCTTTGGAGAAAGTCGATAATGTCCTGGTTGAGCCGCTGCGGCGTGGTGGCGAACAGGCCGTGCGGTTCGCCATCATATTCGATGAGCCGCGCATTGGCGAGCCGCGCGGCGGCTGCGCGCGCCGTGGGTTCGATGGGTACCGTTTTGTCGCTGGTGCCGTGGATGATCAGCGTGGGCATGGTGACGGCGGCGAGGTCGGGACGGAAATCGGTGCGTGCGAAGGCATCGACGCATTCCAACGTCGCGACCGGGCTGGCCATCAGCGCCAGCGTGAACGTCCAATCCAGCACGCCCTGGCTCACCGGCCGGCTGACGAAGCCGAAGCCGTAGAACTGCTTGGCGAAGGTCTGGAGAAAATCGAAACGATCGGCCCGGATCTGGTCCTGCATGTCGTCGAACACCGATTCGTCAACGCCGTCGGGGTTGCCTTCATCCTTCAGCAGATAAGGGACGACCGACGAAATGAACATGACGCGGCTGACGCGCGTCCCGCCGTGGCGGTGCAGATAGCGCGCAATCTCGCCGCCGCCCATGGAAAAGCCAATGAGGGCAACGGACCGGAGATCCAGCGCCTCGATCACTGCGGCAAGATCATCGGCGAAGCGATCGTAATCATATCCGGTTGCCGGATGGGCCGAGTGCCCGAAACCGCGCCGATCATAGGTGATGACGCGATAGCCGGCTTCGAGCAGGGCGACGACCTGATATTCCCACATGTCGCCGGTCAGCGGCCAGCCATGAATGAGGATGACCGGGCTGCCGCTGCCCATGTCCTTTACGTGAAGAGAGACACCGTCATCCGCGTCGATATACATGGGCAAGCTCCTGCGTGGGAGTTGCCGAGACGCCCAATCAGCTCTTGCGTTCCGTAGGCCGCTTGAGGGTGACGAAACTGTAGGCGGGGCGAGGCCCTTCTGCGTCGAACCGCTGTCGCGAGACTTCATGCCAGTCTGCAGGGTCGGGCCGGTCGATACGGGCATCGCCCTCGATCTCGGCGTGCACCTCGGTCAACTCGATACGGTCGGCGATGGGGAGGAACTGGTTGTAAATTTCTGCCCCGCCGATCACGGAGATATGCGGTGCATTGGCGCGCTGCAGCGCATCTTCGACGGTGTGGGCAACCTCGGCGCCGTCTTCCTGCCATTCCCGGTCCCGCGTCAGCACGATATGCCGCCGCCCATCGAGCAGGCCGGGCAGGCTCTCAAAGGTCTTGCGGCCCATGATCATTGGCCTGCCCTGGGTCAGCGCCTTGAAGTGGCGCAGATCGGCGGGGAGGTGCCATGGAAGGCGCCCATTGTGCCCGATGACGCCATTGTCGGCGCGGGCGAGAATGAGGACGATCTCGGGATGGTTCATGGCCTCGTCCTAGAGTTCCAGCCGCGTGACATGGCCCATCTTGCGACCGGGGCGCGCGCCGTGTTTGCCATAGAGATGGAGATGGTTGGCCGGGTCCGCGAGGATGGCGGCCCACTCATGCGCGTCCTCGCCGATGAGGTTGCGCATCTGCACCCCCCTGGCCGCCAGCGCCGTGTGCCCAAGCGGCAGGCCGCAAATGGCGCGAATATGGTTTTCGAACTGGCTGGTCAGCGCGCCCTCGATGGTCCAGTGACCGCTGTTGTGGACGCGTGGCGCCATCTCGTTGAACACCGGGCCTTGCGCGGTGGCGAAAAATTCAAGCGTGAGAACGCCGACATAATCGAGCGCATCTACCACCTGCCGGGCGAGCGCACGGGCGGTTTCCACCTGCTCCATGATCTGTGCCCCGGCGGGCAGGGTGGAGGTGGACAGGATGCCATCCACATGCACATTGTGCGGGCTGTCCCAAAAGCGGACCTCGCCATCGATACCGCGCACGAGGATGACCGAGAACTCCGCGTCGAAGCTAACGAAACCCTCCAATATGCAGGGCTGGCCTTTCACCGCCTCCCAGGCTGCGGCCGCCTCGCTGGCCGAGCGCAGGCGCACCTGCCCCTTGCCATCATAGCCGAAGCGATTGGTCTTGAGGATGGCGGGTGTTCCGATCCGGCCGAGCGCTGCCTCCAGATCGGCAAGGCTGTCCACCGCCGCGAACGGAGCCGTGGCGCCGCCCAGCCCGGTTACGAACGTCTTCTCCTTGAGGCGATCCTGCGCGATCCGCAGCGCCTCGACATTGGGGCGCACCAGCCCGTGCTGGCTCAGCGTCTCCAGCGTGCCGCCATCGACATTCTCGAACTCGTAGGTCAGCACATCGACAGCGTCGGCAAAGGCGGCGAGGCGGCCTGCGTCTTCATAGGCGCCCTGCGTCCAGTCCGCGCATGTATCCGCAGCCGGGCCGCTTTCCTCTGGCGCATAGACATGCGCGCGATAGCCCAGTTGCGCGGCAGCTACGCCCAGCATGCGGCCGAGCTGCCCGCCGCCGATGATGCCGATAGTGGAGCCGGGCGGTAATGAAGTCATTGTCGGGTTCCCGCACCGGCCCACTCTCCCTCCCAACCTCCCGATATGGTATCCTTTGGGAGGTCGGGAGGGGCGTGGTCGAGGCGCGTGACTCTACCACGGGGCTGGCACCGCATCTCAGAAAAAGCCTTCATTCCGGTTCCTGCGCCACGTCGGCCGTCTGCTTGGCGCGCCATGCCTCCAGCCGCGCGGCGAGTTCGTCATCGGTGTTGGCGAGCATAGCTGTGGCGAGGAGGGCGGCATTGACCGCGCCGGCCCGCCCGATCGCCAGCGTGCCTACCGGTATACCTGCGGGCATCTGGACGATGGACAGGAGGCTGTCCATGCCATTGAGAGCCTTTGACTCCACCGGCACGCCCAGCACCGGCAGGCGTGTCATGCTCGCGGCCATGCCGGGCAGATGCGCCGCGCCGCCTGCGCCCGCGATGATCGCCCTGAGGCCGCGCGAGACGGCGCCCGTGGCATAATCATACAGCCGCTGGGGCGTGCGATGGGCGGAGACGACCTTGCACTCATGCGCCACGCCCAGCGCGGAGAGTGTCTCGCTGACGTGGCGCATCGTTTCCCAGTCCGAGCGGCTGCCCATGATGACGCCGATGATGGGCTTTTCTCCCTCGCTGCTCTGCCCCGTCATGTGATCTGCTTTCTCCCTTTGAGGTTCAGGCCTTAAACAGCCGAGGGGCGAGGGGCAATGCCCAAGATGATTGTGGTCGGGAGATGTCGGTATTCACCTATCGGTAAGGTTGGGCAGGCCATTATGCTGCACCTGCCGATTCAAAGCCGACGTTGTGCGGCCAGGACGCAGGCATAGGGACTTTTCCGGGGATACCAGCGCATGACCGAAGGCGGCCAGAGCGAAACGTCGACGCAGGGGGCAGACTTGTCCGCCGCCATCATTGCCGAGCTCAAGGCAGAGGTGTCTTCGCTGCGGCGCGATGTGCGCCTGCTGCGCATCGCCAATGCCGAGCTGGAGCGTGTGGCGGTCTGCGATACGCTGACCCCGCTCTACAATCGCCGCTATTTCATCGGCGCGCTGAATGAGCGGATCGTGCGTGCCCAGCGCTATCAGGCGAGTTCTGCGGTGCTGTTTCTCGACATCAACCGCATGAAGCATATCAACGACAAGTTTGGCCACAGCGCGGGTGATTTCGCGCTGGTGCACGCGGCCCAGCTGGTGCAGGCGCATATCCGCAAGACGGACGTCGCGGCGCGCCTGGGTGGTGACGAGTTTGCGCTGATCATCGAGGAAGTGAACGAGAAGCAGGCCGCCAAGAAGGCCGATCATATCGATCATGTCTTGCGCAGCACCGAATGCCGGTACGGCGAGGCTGTGCTGCCGGTGTCGGCGTCTATCGGATGGGCGATACTGATGCCGAACGACACGGTCGATTCGCTGATCGAGCGGGCAGATGCCAACATGTATGCACGCAAGCGCGCATGGCATGGAGGAGCGGCCAATGCAGGCGGTCAGGCTGCCTGAACCATCGCCTTGCGCATGATAGCGGCATAAATATCGCGCAGGGTGCCGAGGTCCTGAACCGCCACCGCTTCATCGAGCTTGTGCATCGTCGCATTGCAGAGGCCAAATTCCACCACCGGGCATAGCGCCGAGAGGAAACGGGCATCGGATGTCCCGCCCGTGGTCGAAAGTTCGGGCGCGAGGCCTGTCGCTTCGCTGATCGCCTGGCTGATGAGGGAGGAAAATTCGCCCGGCGGGGTGAGAAACGCCTCGCCGCTGATCTTCGCTTCCAGCGCGCCGCCTTCCGCCTCCACCAGCGAGCGGACGCGCTCGGTCAACCCGGCCCCGGTGTGCATGTCATTGAAGCGGATCGAGATGCGCGCCCGCGCTTCGCCCGGGATCATGTTCGTCGCGTCATTGCCCACGGAAATGTCGGTGATTTCGATGTTGCTGGGCTGAAACCAGTCGTTGCCGCTGTCCAGCTCTATCGCCTCTATCGCAGCGAGGATGCGCACCAGCCGCGGGATCGGGTTGTCGGCCAGATGCGGATAGGCGACATGACCCTGCGTACCCTTCACGCTGATCCACATATTGACCGAGCCGCGCCGTCCGATTTTCACCATGTCGCCCAAGCGGTGAACGGAGGTCGGTTCACCAACCAGGCACAGGTCCGGCTTTATTCCCTGCTCCGCCATCCTTTCCATGATCGCGCGGGTGCCATAGGTCGCCGCGCCCTCTTCATCACCGGTGATGAGCAGCGAGATGGTGCCGGGAAGGTCGAGGCAGGCGGGCAGGGCGGCGACGAAGCTCGCGATGCTGCCCTTCATATCCACCGCGCCGCGCCCATGCAGCAGGTCTCCGCGCCGCTCGGGCGTGAAGGGATCACTCGCCCAACCATGGCCAGGCGGCACGACATCGAGGTGCCCGGCGAAGGCGAAATGCCTGCCCGGCCCATTGCTGCGCAGGGCGATGAGGTTTTCCACCGGCCCGTCGGGCGCATCGCCCGTTATCCAGCGATCCACGGTGAAACCCAGCGGCGTGAGCATGGCTTCGAGCGCAGCGAACACCGGGCCGGTCGCAGGTGTGACCGAAGGGCAGGCGATCAATTGCTCGGCCAGCGGCACAGGATCGGTAAAGGTGGGATTGGACATCGGCATGGCGCTGCGATAGCGAATGATTGCCATCAGCGCCAGATGAGGGATGCGCCCATGCCGAAGATCGACCTCGCCTCCATCCCAGCCACCAACAGCACAGGCTATCCGGCGGAGTATAAGGGCGTGGTCGATGGGCGCTGGGTGCGGCGGCTGGCGCCGCTGTTCGGCCTTGCCGATTTCGGTGTGAGCCATGTGACGCTCAAGCCCGGCGCGGCGTCATCGCAACGGCACTGGCATGAGGACGAGGATGAGCTGGTGGTGATGCTGTCCGGCGAAGCGGTGCTGATCGACGACAGCGGGCGCAGCCCGCTTGCGCCGGGAGACATAGCCATATTCCCCAAGAATGACGGCAATGGCCACCATATCGTCAACGAAGGGGCGCAGGACTGCATTTTTGTGGCGATCGGCAGGCCGCCGGTCGGCGACTGTCACTATCCCGATATCGACATGGCGTTTTCGGCGGCGACGGGATTTGTGCGCAAGGATGGTGGGGCTTTCTAGGGGGATATCAGATGCTGGATCAAATCGATGCCAATGCCGATCTTGCTGCCTTAGTGCGCACGATCCCGGATTTTCCAAAGCCTGGCATACTCTTTCGCGATGTTTCGACACTGCTGCTGGATGGGCCGGGATTTCGCGCGGCGATCGACCGGCTGATCGCGACCTTCGACACGGGAGAGGTGGACCTGATCGCGGGGATCGAGGCGCGTGGGTTCATCGTGGCCTCGGCGCTGAGCTATGCACTGGGAAAGGGCAAGATCATGCTACGCAAATCGGGGAAGCTGCCCGGCGCCGCCGTTGGGGTCGACTACGCACTGGAATATGGCACGGACCGGATCGAGATGCATGTCGGCGCGGTGAAGGCAGGATCGCGGGTGCTGCTGGTCGATGATCTGATCGCGACCGGCGGGACGGCGCTTGCGGGCGTGCAGTTGCTGCGGGGCGAAGGCGCTGTGGTGACGCAGGCGCGGTTTTTAGTGGACCTGCCCGATCTGGGTGGTGCGGCGCGGTTGGCGAACGCGGGCGTGAGGAGCGGCGCGCTGCTCGCCTTTCCGGGGCACTGAACCGTGAGAGTAGCATTGATCACAGGGGTGGAGCAGGAAGCGGACGCGTTTCTGCCGGGGCGGCACGACAGGCTGGAACAACACGGGCATTTGTCGGTGCGGTTCGTGAGGCACGGCGCGCATGAAATTGCAGTAACCTGTTGTGGCGTCGGCAAGGTCAATGCCGCGATCGCCGCGACGTTGCTGGCGGGTCTGCATCATGCCGAGCTGTTGATGATCATCGGCACGGCGGGTAAGCTATCGGACATCGCGGGCGACTGTTTCGTCATCCACGAGGCTGTGCAGGGTGACTATGGCGCGCAGCGGCCCGAGGGGTTTGCGCATTTCACGGCAGGCAGTTGGCCGATAGGCGTTGCGCAAGTCGAGGCCTTTCGCGCGCAGCCACTGCCGGACATTGGATTGCCGCAAGCGCGGATCGTCACGGGGGACAGCTTTGTCGAGTGCCCGGATCACAGCATGCGCCTGCGCGATGGCCTCAGCGGCGACCTCGTCGATATGGAGACCGGCGCGCTGGCGCAGGTGGCGCAGCGGCTCGGCCTGCCCTGGGCCGGGATCAAGGCGACCACCGACGACGCCAACGGAGAAAGTGCGGGCGACTTCCAGACCAATCTGCTGTTGGCGGCGCGCCGCGCGGCGGAAGCGGCAGAGTGGGCTATCAGCCTCTTGCGATAGGCGCCATTGCGCTGCAGCGCAAAATAGGCTAGGGGCCGCGCCGATACGCCTCCTCTAAAACGAGCAGATATTTCATGAGCCTCCGCAATGTGGCCATCATCGCGCACGTCGATCATGGCAAGACCACCCTCGTTGACCAGCTTTTCCGCCAGTCCGGCACCTTCCGCGACAATCAGCGCGTCGAAGAGCGGGCGATGGACTCGAACGACCTCGAGAAAGAGCGGGGCATCACCATCCTCGCCAAGCCGACCTCGGTGGAGTGGGCGCCTCCGGGCGGCGGAGAGCCGGTGCGCATCAACATCGTCGATACGCCGGGCCACGCCGACTTCGGCGGCGAGGTGGAGCGCATCCTCTCGATGGTCGATGGCGTGATCCTGCTCGTCGACAGCTCCGAAGGCGCGATGCCGCAGACCAAGTTCGTCACCGGCAAGGCGCTGGCGCTTGGCCTGCGTCCTATCGTGGTCGTCAACAAGGTAGACCGGCCCGACCAGCGCATCCAGGAGGTGCTGGACGAGGTGTTCGACCTGTTCGTCTCGCTCGATGCAACCGACGAGCAGCTCGACTTCCCCGTGCTCTACGCCTCAGGCCGCAACGGCTATGCCAGCGAGGACCCGGATCGGCGCGAGGGCGACCTGATCCCGCTGTTCGAGAAGATCGTCGAGCATGTGCCGCCGCCGGCGCTGGATATCGATGCGCCGTTCACCTTTCTCGTGACGCTGCTCGATCGTGACAATTTCCTCGGCCGTATTCTCACCGGCCGCGTGACCTCAGGCACGGTGAAGGTCAACCAGGCGATCCACGCGCTCGATATGGACGGCAAGGTGATCGAAACCGGCCGCGCCTCGAAGCTGATGGCGTTTCGCGGGCTGGACCGGGTGCCGGTCGAAACCGCTCAGGCGGGCGACATTATCAGCCTTGCGGGCCTTACGGTTGCGACCGTGGCGAACACGATTGCCGACACCTCCGTCAGTACGCCGATTCAGGCTCAGCCCATCGACCCGCCGACCCTGTCCATGCGCTTTGCCGTGAATGACTCACCCATGGCGGGCCGGGAAGGCGACAAGGTGACGAGCCGCATGATCCGCGACCGTCTGTTCCGCGAGGGCGAGAGCAATGTCGCGATTCGCGTGACCGAGGCAGAGGACAAGGACAGCTTCGAGGTCGCGGGGCGCGGCGAACTTCAGCTCGGCGTGTTGATCGAGACGATGCGCCGGGAAGGCTTCGAGCTGGGCATTTCCCGCCCGCGCGTGCTGTTCCGCGAAGGACCGGACGGCCGCGAGGAACCCTATGAAACCGTCATCATCGACGTGGACGACGAGCATGCTGGCACCGTCGTCGAGAAGATGGCGATCCGCAAGGCAGAGATGACCGACATGCGCCCCTCCGGCGGCGGCAAGACGCGGATCATCTTTTCCGCCCCGTCGCGCGGGATGATCGGCTATCATGGCGAGTTCCTGAGCGACACACGTGGCACCGGCATCATGAACCGTCTGTTCGAGAAATATGGCCCCTACAAGGGCGCGATCGAGGGTCGCAAGAACGGTGTGCTGATCTCCAACGGCACGGGCGAGGCCGTTGCCTATGCGCTTGGGCCGCTCGAGGAGCGCGGCGTGCTGTTCGTCTCGCCCGGCGAGGCGCTGTACGAGGGGATGATCATCGGCGAGAATGCGAAGCCGGAAGACCTTGAGGTCAACCCGATGAAGAGCAAGCAGCTCACCAACTTCCGCTCCAGCGGCAAGGACGACCAGATCCGCCTCACGCCGCCGCGGCGGATGACGCTGGAGCAGGCGATCGCCTATATCGACGAGGACGAGATGGTGGAGGTGACGCCCAAGTCCATCCGCATCCGCAAGCGCCACCTCGATCCGCACGAGCGCAAGCGCGCGAACCGCGCCAAGGCGGCTTAAATCCCGTTACCGGACCACGCCGCCGGGTGGCGTGGTTCAGTCGGCGATAAGACGTCGCCCGTTCAGCGGCTGGACCGGTCGCGCGTTTTCGCCAAGTATCGCGTGTAGCGCGCCGATCTGCTCCTTGCTGGCGTGGGCGGGCTGGACCGCCACATGCCAGGTCACGCCCTCGCTACACGGTGGCGTGGTGAGCGAGCCTGCGTACCGGTACACATGCAGATCATGGGGCAGCAGGGCGGCGGGGTTCAGCGCCACGCCTGCCACCTCGTGTGCCGGGGTCATGCTCTTGGGTGCGTGGGAAATCAGGTTGGCCAGTTCGGCATTGGGTGCGCCCTCCTCGAACATGACGCCGAGCACGGCAAGCTTGCCGGCGGCATCCTTGTGCACGAAGTGCGCGACCATGGGATAGTGCTTGCCGTTGAACGCCTCTTCCGATGGTGTGTGGAAATGCACCTGCACGAGATTGTAGCTGTGCCCGCCACTCTCCAGGGTGGAGCCGGGCGAGAAGTTCGCCTGCACCGTGTGGCCGTTGTGCAGCAGGCTGAGCGCCCCGGCATGATAGTCTGCGCGGACCGGAACGGCCTGTTTGGCGTCGAACGCGGCGTGGTCGATCGGTGATTGCGTCTTGCCAGTGGCGCAGGTTGCAAAGTCCGGCGCGAGCGCGCCCCAATGCTCCGGCCCCTCCGCTCCCTCATAGCTCCAGTGGGGCGCATGGCCCGTCGCGGCGGCCATCGTCATCGATATGGCGGACGCCAATGTAAGTAATGCTTGCACGAAATGTCTCCCGGATAGCGAAATATAGTTTCCCCATTGTAGGATGGAGAATGGCAGTCCGGGTGTTGGGGGGAGGCAGGGGTTCGGCCGGGGGTCAGCTCAGAGCGTCCCAGACGAGTTTTGCGCCGATGGCGACAAGCATAATATTGGCGAAGACATAGAAGCGAGGGCCGTTCATACGGTTCACCAACCTTGCCCCGGCCAGCGTCGCCAGCGTGGCGACCGGGATGAACAGTGCGGCCAGCAGGAGAGAGTCGCGGCTAAAAGCGCCCAGCGCCACGAAAGCGGGAACCTTTGCCCAGTTGATGGCGGCAAACAGAACTGCCCCGGTGCCTACGAAAACCCGGTGGGGCAGCCTTTTCGGGATCAGCCACATTTGCAGTGGCGGGGCGCCTGCATGGCCGATCTGGCTCGTGAAGCCACAGAAGAAGCCGAAGATGATGCCGGGCCATTGCCGGGTCGACGGCTGGCTGATCGCAACGGCATGATAAGCCATCCACAAGCGCCACAAGCCAAAGGCCATCGAGATCATGCCCAGCAACGCCAAAATCGCGGAGGGCGAGACGGAGGCGGCAAAAATGGCCGCCGCGGCGATCCCCACCAAAGCGCCGGGGAGCATCCACGCAACGATGGCCTTGTCCCAGCTGTCGCGATAGAGCCACACGCTGAATGCGTCCTGTGCGATCAGCACGGGCAGGAGGATTGCGGCAGCCTCCACCGGGGGAAACACCATCGCCATCAACGGCATCCCCAATATGCCCAGACCAGCAAGGCCGCCCTTGGCAAAGCCGATGCTGCACAGGCTCAGTAGGATCAGCAGGAGAGACATCGGCTCGGTCGGCATGGCCGCGCGATATAGGGGGGAGTTGAAGTGAGGGCCAGACAATATGATAAGCGGCTGATGAGACACCGGCTTGCCACATCGGACAGTGAACTTCTGTTCGTTTACGGCACCTTGCGGCGCGGTTGCGACAACCAACAGGCGCATCGCCTGCATTCGGAGAGCAGCTGGCTCGGGACGGGGCTTGCACGCGGTCGTCTTTACAGGGTGGACTGGTATCCGGCACTGGTAGCCGATCAAGAGGCAGGATGGGTGGCGGGCGATATCCTGCGGATGGCGGACCCGGATGCGACTCTGGCATGGCTCGATGCCTATGAGGAGTGCGGCCCCGCCTTTCCGCAGCCGCAGGAGTATCGGCGGGAGCCAATCGACATTGTGTTCGCCGGTGCGCAGGTGCGGGCTTGGGCCTATCTTTATAACCGCCCGCTCGATGGGCTGAAGCCGGTACCGGACGGCGACTGGCTAAGTGGACAGAGTTCTTCTGCCGATCCTGTCGATCAGCCAGATTGCCGAGAGTGATAGCGCGAACAGCGGCAGCGTGAGGAAGAAAAATCCGCCGATCGCCAGCACAGCCGCGCTGCGTGCCGGAGCGCGCGGGGCGGGCGGTACGCCAAGGCCGCCCTGCGGCTTGCGCCGCCGCCACTGGATAAAGCCGGTAACGCTGAGCGCCACCAAAGCGAAGGCGGTGAGCAGCCCGATGAGCTGATTGACCCAGCCGAACAGCGCCCCCTCGTGCCATGCGATGCCATAGCCCACCACCCGGTCGATCACATGCTTGTCGGCAAAGGTGTCGCGGCTGACTTCCTGCGCGCCGGCGGCATCGTAACGGATGGTGATGCGCCGGGGGCGGTCCTGCGTGTCGGAGCGAACCGTCCAAGTAGGGCCAGCCTTTGCGCCGAAAGCCTGCGGTGCGCCGGGTGGCGTGACGATGACGGGGAAGGGCAGATGCTCCGCCTGCGCCTTGTCGACGATGGCATTCAACCGGTCTGGCGCGGGATGTGCGTGATGGTGCGATGCGCCTGTCATCATGGCGCTGTGGTCATGCTCGGCGTGAAGCGCATGCTCGCCCGCATCTTCTGACGCTCCCGGCGCGCGACCGCCGATCGTCCAATCCTGCGCGCCCTTTACCCAGCCCATCTGTTCGCGCACCGTCTTGAAGCTGCTGCCCCACACGCCCGCCCATGGCAGCCCGGTGACCAGCAGCACGAGGGCAAGCCCCGAGACCCAGAAACCGGTGACTGCGTGCAGATCCCGCCAGAGCACGCGCGGCTCCTGCTTGAGCCGCGGCCAGAGCACGCCCGCCGCGCCCCGCCCGCGCGGCCACCAGAGATAAAGGCCGGTGGCAATCATCACGATGGCCCAGCTCGCCGCCAGCTCGACCAGCCAGCTTCCCCTTGGGCCGAGCAGCAGCTGGCCGTGAATATCATGGGCGATCTGCATGATCCGCCATTCCGGGTCGATCGAGCCGACTACGTCGCCCTGCGGCGAGACGAATACGTCGCGCATGCCCTTGTCGCCCGGTAAGGCGATGTGGATCAGCGCGGCGTCGCCGCTGCGCCCGGGCAGGCGATAGCTGTGGAAGGCGGCGCCCGGAAAGGCCGCGAGCGCCGCGTCGCGCTGTGCCGAGGGAGCAACCGCGCCAGCAACCGCCAGCCCCTGAAAAGCGCGCTCTTCCCAGCGTTCGATCTGCGGCTTGAACAGATAGAGCGCGCCCGTGAGCGATAGGACCAGCACCATCGGCATGACGAACAGCCCGGCATAGAAATGCCAGCGCCACAGCATGCGATAGAGCGCGGTTTTTTCGGAAGAACTCGCCATCGTCAGAGTCTCCATCCGGCTTCGACCAGGAAGGCGCGTTGCGGATAGGGGTGGAAGACCCAGGCGCGATTATTGGTGATATTGTCGACCCCTGCGGACAGGCGGAAATGCGCCGACATGTCCCAGTTCACGCGCGCATCCAGCGCGAACAGCTCTGATGTGTAGCCGAACGTGTCGCCGCGCTGGAGGCCGAACATGTCGGTATTGGGGCGGCTCGCATATCGTAGCCCGAGCGAGGTCTGCACGTCATGGGTGAGCGAATAGCGCAGGTTTGCGTTGACGCGCCAGCGCGGAATGCGCGGAAACTGCACGCCTTCCGCCGCCGGGTTGGCGCGATTGCGCACGGTCTTGCTGTCTATCCACGCGGCATTCGCCTCCAGGCCCAAGCCCGGCACCGGCCAGTCCTTCGTCTCGGCGATGGCCTCGATGCCCCACTGGCGGGTGCGGTCTATGTTCTTGAAGTTGTTGCGCGGATTATTCGGCCCTTGCAGATAATCGGTGAAAGAGAAGATGGTGTTCTTCACCCGTTGGTAGAATATCGATCCGGTGAGCGTAACCGGCCCAAGCGCGCGGCGGACAAGCAGATTGGCATCGCGGCTCTTTTCCGGCTTGAGATTCGGATCGAAGCTCGAATTGAATGTGCCGTTGTTGAGCACGGAGCCCTGAAACAGCTCTCCCACGGTCGGGAAGCGGGTCGCCGTTGCGAGGCTGAGTTGTACCAGCGTACCATTGAGCTCGATCTGGCCCGATATGGTGGGCGAGAGCGCATCATCGTGGCGGGAGGGGTAGGGGGTGAAGCGGAGAGTACTCGCACCCGGAGTTCCGATGCCTCCATCATAGGCTCGCCAATCATCATAGCGCAGGCCTGCGCTGATCTGCGCATCGGGCGTAATGTGCCAGACATCCTCTGCCCAGAGCGAAAGGACGCGCGTCTTGCCCAGGGTTTCGGTCGTGAGCCCCTTGATCGTGGCCCTGCTGCGCCAGTTGTTGAGCGTATAGTTGCGGGTATCAGTGCGATAAAAGCTCGCGGTTCCACCCACGGCCAGCTCGTGCGCGCCGCCCTTGCGCTCGATCGCGATGTCGCCGGTCCACCAGCCGGTCGGCCCGGCTTCGCTCAACCGCCCGGTCTTGTTGTCCCTTCCCGCGAAATAACCGTTGGACGTGAAGCCTTTGCTGGTCACGATCTGGTAGGTGGAGAGAGAGGCCTTTGCCGTCCATTGTCCCCACAGCGGAGCGGCAAGTTTGAGGCCGAGCAGAAACTCGTCGCGCTTGGTGAGCGACCAGTTGGCGCCTGAAGCGGTGTAGGGCACTCCGCTCACGCTCACTGCACCTTCACACACCGGATTGCCGGTCGCAGCAACACGCAGATAGCAATCGGGCGCAAGTTGATCGTCGCGGTTGTTCCACCAGGCGAACAGGAGCTGTGCCTTGATTGCGCCATCGTCATAGCCGATTTTGACCTTGCCCTGTTTTTGGGTGATGAGCGCGGGCGATTGCGCGGCAAAGATGGGGGTGGCTGCGGTTCCCGGCGATCCGGCGATGTTCTGTCTGGGGTCGATGATCGCGCCGGTCACCGGCGTGGTGCCTGCGCCGCCAAGCGTCAGCCCATAAAAGCTCATCGGCTGGCCTTCGTTCCTGAAGTATCGCGCCGTCACGCGGAGCGACCACGGCCCATCCTTTTGTTTCAAGCCAAAGCCGGCCTCGGCCGATCCGCCCCAATAGCTGTCATCAGTGCCGAACTGGCTGTAGGGCTGGACCATGCCCTGCACCTTGGCGAACGCCTCGGTCTCCTTAGGGTCGCGCGTGGTGATGTTGACGATGCCGCCCATCGAATTGCCGACATAGCGGGAGGAATAGGGGCCGTAGACTATGTCGAACTGCTGCACCTCGCCGGGGCCGACCACGCCCCATTTCGGCGCGAAGCTGAAGGAATTGCCAAGGAAGTTCGAGACGACGAAGCCATCGACCATCGCCAGCGTGCGCGCGCTCTGCGTGGAGTGGGTGCCGCGAAAGCCGGGGACGCCGTTGCTGTCTCCCGCATAGCGTTTGCGCACGAAAAAGTTCGGCGCGTATTTCATCAGGTCTTCGGTGTTGGCGGCGTTGACGGCGCTGAACTGCTCCCCGCCCAGCGAGACGGCGAGGCCGCGCGGGGCGATTTCTATCGGGGCGTCGCGCTGACCGACAACGAGGATGGTATCGGGCGCGTCTGCTGGTGCGTCATCGGCAAGCGCGGGAGTGGAAAGGCAAAGGGTGGCCGCGAGGGCGACATAAGAGGGTTTCATTAGACATGATCCTGAACAGGGGAATGGCCTGCCGAAGGGAGCGCGCAAGGTCGCGCATGCCCGTCAGAGTGGCGGTTGGGCGTTCAGGCGGTGAGTGGCGGCCCGCGCAACGGCGGGCGCAGATGGGGCGTGCTGCCCCGGAGTGTCAGGATGCGCGGGGCAAAGCCGGTCGCCAGAATGAAGAGCAGAGCCAGCGCCAGCAACGGCCCATCCGCGCCCGAAAGCGCTCCCATCGTCAGCGACGCAAAGGCGCAAGGCTCGTCAACAGAGGATTTTGCGGGTCCCTGTTCGCCCTTCACCGGCACGGCGACGGTAACGCTTTTGTGGGTGATGCCATCAAGGCAGAGCTGGACCGACAGAAACTTCTGCCCACCGCCCGCCATATAGCCCTGCGGGATCAATGCCTTCACGGCGAGCGCGCACGCCAGCAGCAGCAGGGCGAAGGCGCGTTGATCGCGAATCAGGGCGCGAAGCGGGTTCACGGACCGGGCCTTTAGGGTGCGATCGGGGGCCTGTCACCCCTTAAGCGCAGGTGCGGCTAGTGCCGATACCGCGGACGCAGCGTGTACTTGCCGTCCTGATAGGTGCCGAACAGCCCAGAGATCGCGGGATGCTCTACCGGCTCGTCGCTATCATCCGCCACCAGATTTTGCTGGCTGACATAGGCGATATAGCTGCCCTCGTTATTCTCCGCGAGCAGATGATAGAATGGCTGGTCCTTCGCGGGGCGCATACCCTCCGGGATCGCCTCGTACCATTCGTCGCTATTGGCGAATACCGGATCGATATCGAACACCACGCCGCGAAAGCCGAACATCCGGTGCTGCACCACATCGCCAATGCTAAAGCGCGCGTGGGCAACAGACGGGGCGGGGAGGGGGCGGGCGGCGCCCATCGCAAAATGGCTGAATGTCCGTTCCATACAGCCAATGTAGGCATTGCCGCGCAGCATACAAGGCAATTCGGGTTGCGAGACGCGGAGTGGGTGACGCGCGGCGCGGACGCGGGCCCTTAGACCCGCCGGAGCCGGGGGGGCGGGGGGATAAGAAAAAGTGCGGCGTGCGGCTTGGCAAATACGCCGCGCTCGGTTAAGTGCCGCCGCTCGACCCGCTATGGATGATGGCGGGACAGGCGGACGAGGGCGCGCTTTTGCTCCTCCCTCCGCCCGCCCCGGCCCGGAGAGGTGGCAGAGTGGTCGAATGCGCCGCACTCGAAATGCGGTTTACGGGCAACCGTAACGTGGGTTCGAATCCCACCCTCTCCGCCAGTTTCCTGTCAGCATAAGTCCGAAGGTGTCAATAAGACACTTACAAATGACGCGATTTTGCGGTAAAATATCCCCATCAATGTATCGCGCAGTCTGCGGTCTTCTTCCCCAAGCTCATTCATGTGGGGGCATCGTTGCGGCACTGGTAGCGGAATCTGGGGGCATGGATGCTGACCGAACTCAAAGTGAAGGCCGCTAAAGCAGCGGAGCGGGATTACAAGCTGAGCGATGATCGCGGGCTTTACCTCTATGTGACCACCAAAGGCTATAAAAGCTGGCGCCTCAAATATCGCTTCAAAGGTAAGGAAGGCAGGCTGGTGTTCGGACCATGGCCAGAGGTGTCGTTGTCAGAGGCCCGCGACAAGCGAGATCATGCACGGCGGGAACTGCGTGAAGGCCGTGATCCAGCTATCGCACAGAGGAAACGCAAACTTTTGGGCGACGCCGGAGATGATTCATTCGAGAACGTTGCGCGCCGTTGGCACGAAACGCAGAAGGATCGCTGGGCACCTATCCACGCCGATGACGTGATCCGCAGTCTTGAACGAGACATCTTTCCGCAGCTTGGAAAGCTTCCAGTTGGCGAGATAGACGTGCCCACAACTCTGGCAGTTCTTCGTGAGGTGGAGAACCGAGGGTCTCTTGAGACAGCCAAACGGCTGCGCCAGCGTATGTCGGCGGTTTTTTCGTTCGGGATCGCTGAGGGCATTTGCGAGAATGATCCGGCTGCCGTCGTCACTAAAGCGTTGAAGCCGGTCAACAAGAAGAAGCGACAACCCGCACTCACCGATCTTGAACAATTGCAGGGGCTGCTTGTCAAAGCAGAAGAGTCTGGCGCCAGCCCGGTAACGAAGCTGGCTTCTCGTCTATTGGCACTTACCGCCGTGCGCCCGGGCGTTGTTCGAGGTATGTCATGGGGAGAAATCGAAGGTGTCGACTTGGATGGTGATCCGTTCGACTATCCTGATGACGCGGTATGGCGCATCCCCGCGCAGCGCATGAAATTGGTGCTTGATCGAAAGGACGATGAGGCTTTTGAGCTTATTGTTCCTCTATCTCGCCAGGCCATAGAGGTTCTCCATGCAATGAGGCCGCTGACAAAGCGTGCTAGATATATTTTTCCTGGTGTTCGCCATGGCCATCGCTCGATCAGCGAGAATGCAATCGGCTATTTGTACAATCGTGTCGGTTATCATGGGCGGCATGTCCCTCACGGATGGCGTGCTGCATTCTCGACCATCATGAACGAGAAGGCTGAACGGGAAGGTCGTGCATCAGACCGGGCCGTCATTGATCTCATGCTTGCCCATGTTCCTCCCAACATCGAAGGTCGCTATAACAGGGCTGCCTATATGGAACGCCGTCGCGAACTGGCGCAGGAATGGGCCAGCCTCTTGTGCAAGCCTTTGATTGCGCCGGCCGAGCTGTTAAAGTTGCCCAGGCGATGAGCGAGCGACAACGCCTTGGATTTACAGGGATCATTGAAAGGGTCCCCGTTAGGTTGAGTCCCGACCAGCGTTGTTTTGTTAAGGGTACTGTCTCAGCGGAAGGCATACCGAATTTCGATTTGGGCCGCTTCGTGACGCTATATGAAGACGCGATCGCCCTTTATCTTGGAACTCGCCAACTGAATCAGGCATGCTCTCCTCGGTCAATTCGCTCAAATCTTGAAAATGCTCTGAGGGTTATCGTTGCCGGACAAGAAACCAACCTCGACGTGCTGGATGGTATTAGCAGGCAGCTGGTACAGGTTCACCTCGCAAAGACTTCACCTGGGCCGGACCGACTTAGGAAGGCAGTGGAAAGCGCCGCCAAGCATGCTCAAATCCATCTTTCGCGCAAAGGTAGAAATCCCGAGCCAGAACGTTATTATCTGGTTGCGGCAATTGATCGGGCGTTGACCGACTGTGGCGCACCCGGATCGCGACCTACGAGAGTGGGAGGATATTTTGAGCGGCTCATCTCTTTTGCGTTTGATGTTGCGGGGGTAGGGCGTTCAAGGGGTGAAGGCAGTCGCTATTCGCTGGTCAGCAAAGCGATGGCTCAGCAGATCGTTTTTGAGGAACCCGGTATTATCAGATATGAATCTCCGGGTATAACCAACTAAATTCAATTAAAAATATCCGACTCTCCCAATCTCCTGCCAGCTCCTGACGTCGCAATTTGACTCAAGGAGATTTTCTGTGAACTTTCTGAAGATGAAGGAGCTGCGTGAGCGCGGCTGGCGCCAATCGCGCGCTACGACCTATCGCGATATTTCCGAGGGGACATTCCCCAAGCCCATCAAGATCGGTGCAGCCTCATACTGGGGTGACAGCGAGGTCGACCGCGTGATTGCAGCCTATACTCGCGGTGCTTCCGAGGTGGAACTGAAGGACGTTGTTGCTCAGATCCATGCCGAGAGGCTGAGCTAATGGCGCGCTATCACAATCCGCGCCGCATCAAGAGCCATCGCTCCTATACCCGCAAAGAGATAGCAGAGCTTTTTGATGTGTCCCTCCTCACCGTACACAAATGGCGCCATGAGGGACTTGAGCCAGATAATGATGGCAAGCCGGAGATATTCTCCCCCGCGACATTGAGCGCGTTCATCGAGAACCGCAACAGACCGCATGTGCCGCTTCAGCCAGGAAAGTTTTTCTGCGTCTGCTGCAAGAAGAGCGTCCGCGCTGAAGGCAACACGGCTGATTTCGTTCCGCTGAACGAAAAGGTCGGCGATCTTCAGGTGTCAATCGGCGTGCAAACGGGACCCCCTATCGGCGCGCAAAAGGGACCCCCTTTCACGATGGCGCAAGGTTGATCGGACACGCGCCTTTGCGCTGCGCGCGGCGTAGGGAGGGCGGAGCCCGACCGGAGGCGCGCGCAGCGCAAAGCATCTTTTAATCGGAGGTCGGTGGGGGCGATCAGCTGCGGTTTTTGAAGCGCCAGCTGTCATTGCCGGTCTCGACGATGTCGCAATGGTGGGTGACGCGATCAAGGAGCGCGGTGGTCATCTTGGGATCGCCGAACACGGTGGGCCATTCGCCGAACGCGAGGTTGGTGGTGATGATGACGCTGGTCTGCTCGTAGAGCTTGCTGATCAGGTGGAACAGCAACTGGCCGCCCGAGCGGGCGAACGGCAGATATCCCAGTTCGTCGAGCACGATCAGGTCGAGGCGGGATAGCTGGGCGGCGAGAGCGCCGCTCTTGCCGATCCTGGCCTCCTCTTCGAGGCGGGTCACCAGATCGACGGTGTTGAAGTAGCGGCCTCGCGCACCCGAGCGAACGACATTGGCGGCGATGGCGATGGCCAGGTGGGTTTTGCCGGTGCCCGTGCCGCCGACCAGGACGATGTTGCGCCGAGCGGGCAGGAACGCGCCACTGTGCAGCGAACGCACCAGCCCCTCGTTGATCGGCGTGCCCTCGAACCGGAACGCATCGATATCCTTCACGACCGGCAGCCGGGCGGCCGCCATCCGGTATCGGATCGAGGCAGCATGGCGATGTGTTGCTTCCGCGCGCAGAAGGTCGGTCAGTATCTCCATCGTGGTGCGCTGGCGCTGAAGGCCGGTGGTGACCGCATCGTCGAACGCGCCCGCCATGCCCTTGAGCCCAAGCCCGCGCATCGCCTCGATCATGTCATGCCGCTGCATCGAAGGTCCTCAGCTGGTCGTAACGGGCGCAGTCGGCGATCGGCGGATGGCGCAAGGCGCTGTCTTCGGAGGTGATGATGGTGAGCGGTCGCGGCGGTTCGCGGCGCCGCGCCAGGATGTTGAGGATCAGGTCGTCGCTCGCCGTGCCGGTCGCCAATGCCTCGCGGACGGCCGCTTCGACCGGCTCCAGACCATCGGTCAGCACGGCCGACAGCACACGGACGAACCGGCGGTCGGCATCGTCGCCATTGCCAAGCTTGCGGCGCAGGCGCGCCAGCGCCGGCGGCAGATCCCAGTCCTGGAAGGGCGCGCCGTTCCGCAGCGCTCCGGGCTTGCGGGCCAGTACCGGCAGATAATGCCAGGGGTCATAGATCGTGCGGTTGCGCCCGAAGTAGCGGGGATGCTCGGCGACAACCTCCTCGCCGCAGCGCACGACAATGCGGTCGGCATAGGCCCGGACCTGCACCGTCCGCCGCGCCACCGTCGAGAGAACCGAGTAGCGGTTGCGATCGAAGCTGATCAGGCAGGTGCCCGTCACCGCATGCTCGCTCTCGTTAAAGCCGTCGAACGGTCCCAGCATCGGCTGCAGTGCCGATCGCTCGATCTCCAGCGCCTGCGCCACGGTCAGCTCGCCCTGTTCCGGGTGTGCCTGTCGTTCCGCCCAGCGCTGGCACTCGGCCTCCAGCCAGCCATTGAGCTCGTCGAGGCTGGCGAACCGCAACCGGGGTTGGAAGAAGCGGCCCCGGATCGTCTGCACCTGGTTCTCGACCTGGCCCTTCTCCCATCCCGCCGCCGGCGAGCAGGCGGTGGGCTCGACCATATAATGGTCGGTCATGATCAGGAACCGCCGGTTGAAGACCCGCTCCTTCCCCGTGAACACGCTCGTCACCGCCGTCTTCATATTATCGTAGATGCCGCGGCCCGGCACGCCGCCGAAGAAAGCAAAGCCGCGCGCATGCGCGTCGAACAGCATCTCCTGACTCTCGCGCGGATAGGCCCGGACATAGACCGCCCGCGATGCACACAGCCGCATATGCGCAACCTTCACGCGCATCGGCTTGCCGGCGATCTCCACATCCTCATGGCTCCAGTCGAACTGGTAGGCCTCGCCCGGCTTGAACATCAGCGGGATGAAGGCGGTGACACCATCGCCGGCATCCTTGCGCCGGTCGGCCTTCCAGCGCGCCGCGTAGCGCCGAACGGCATCGTAGGAACCCTCAAAACCTTCGCGCTCCAGCAGATCATGTATCCGCGTCATCCGCAGTCGCTCGCGCCTGCCGCGCACCTCGTTCTCTTCCAGCAGTGTGTTCAGGCGATCCTGAAACGGCCCGATCCTAGGCAGTGGCTGAACCTTGCGCTGATAGTCGAATGCGCCTTCCGGCGCCCGGATCGCCTTGCGGATCACCTTCCGCGACACATGCAAATCCCGCGCGATCGCCTTGATCGCCTTGCCGCCGGCATACTCGCGCCGAATCCGAACCACTGTCTCCAAAATCAACATCCCGATCTCGCCGCCTGAAAATCCAGCCGGCTGCTTAAACCATCGAAATGAGGGGTCCCTTTTAGACGCCGATCACCCCGCTAACGGGGTCCTTTTTGCACGCCGATCCACAATCTTCAGGGCGATTGCGAGACCTGCGGGCGCCGCCTCTTCCGCCGCACTCGTACGGCAGAGATCGCCGAGAAAGCGGGCGAGCTCATCGTCGTCATGAAGACGGCGAAGCACCTGTAGGCGAATCTCGTCATCCTCCACCAATCTTAACTTTGAAAGCTATTCTCTATGAACCCCAAGGACCGTTCCAATTTCTGTGCTGCAAATGCGCTGATCATCAGGCAGTATGAGCACTTCTTGCGCGAGGCGCAGGGGCTTGCAGAAACGACTATTGTACTCAATCTGCGCGCGATCGCCGATTACGAGAAGTTCACCAGTCACGCCAACTTCAAGAGTTTCAGCGCTGACAATGCGGTCGCCTATAAGCGCGGCCTTCTGAAAAAGGGCGGCCGTCATGCCGCAGAGAAATCGAGCCGTGCCACTGTCTACTCAAAGCTCCGCGCCGTTGAACGCTTTTTCCGCTGGCTCTCCGATAAGCCGACCTACAAGTCACGCATCCAAATTAGTGATACGGCATACTTCCGCCTTTCTAACCGCGATGTCGCGCTGACTCGCGGTCACACCTTCAAGGACGCCGCCTCTCTCGAGCAGTTGCGCCATGTCATCTCGCTAATGCCGAGTTCCAGCGCGATCGAAAAACGCAACCGCGCCTTGCTGGCATGCACTCTCCTGACAGGCGTACGCATAAAGGCGCTTATCACCCTCAAGCTCAAGCACATGCGCGCTGACAATCTCGGTATCAATCAGGACGCTGAAGAGGTCGGCACCAAATTTGCGAAGACTATCCCTACGGCATTCTTTCCCGTGGGTGATGACATTCGCGCCATCCTACTGGATTATGTTCAGTTTCTGAAATCAGAGCTTCATTTCGGCAACAATGACCCGCTGTTCCCGAGTACCCGTAAAGAGGTGGGGGAAGATCGCATATTTCACTGGGTTGGTCTCACCCGCGAGCACTGGGAGACACCTGAACCAGTCCGCAGGATTTTCCGCGAGGCGTTCGCTGCTGCCAGTATTCCCTATTTCTCGCCCCATACGGTGCGCAACACACTCGTGCTGCTGGGGCAGGAGATTTGCGTGGGGCCAGCAGATTTCAAAGCCTGGTCACAGAATCTGGGCCACGAAAGTACACTCACAACCTTCAACTCTTATGGGCACCTCCCTGAGCGCCAGCAAATCTCTCTGATCCAATCTCTTGCTAACAAGAAAACGCGCTGACCGACGCGCGGAAGGAACAGGGAATGAGCGAAGAAATTGTCATCTCTCATGCGGGCATCATCAATTTGTGCTTGGATGCTGAAACGCTAATGCAGCTGGAGGTCGGCTCTATCTCAGCAGCAGAACTCATGGACAAAGGCGCTGCTGTCGAGCGAATATCGAGTATCGGGAAGTTGGCATGTCCCATCGTAAGCTGGCACGAATGTGAATTTGAGATTCTTGAGAACGGCGATGCGGTAAGCACCGTCAAATTTGTCGGCTATTTTGCATGTAATTTGATTGATCCGGACCACGTTCTTCAGGTGGTTTCGTGCCCGGATGAGATCGAAGGACAGGACGCATTCCACCCTCTTTCATGGAAAAAGGGCAAACTGGTCATCTATTATTCCCTTGCGGGTGCCACCATGAAAGACGCCCGCAAGGAGTTTGAGAGCGTCATCACCGCCTATCGGAAAAGCGTGGATCACCTCTGCCATCTCGTTCAGCTGTACAATTCGGCACTTCCTTATCTGGCGACCAAACTGATCGAACTCAGGGCTATGGTAGGAGTGCCTCCCAATGAGTATGGAAGAACGTTCCATTAGTTTGTAGCGGATGCGACAGTCGGCTTCGACATTTGACAGCACCTGCGCGTTGGTTGGACGGAAGAAATAAGTCGGTTTGGGCTGGGCGTCGCTCCAACCTATGTCACGTTACAACTGGAACCGTGCGGGCATCCTTGGCGAGCAACGACAATGACTTCAGTTGGCCGTGTCTGCGAAAACTGGTGTGGCGGGTGAGACAGCAACCGCATTGATCCTCTGATCAAGGCGTTTTTGGTGTTTCTTTCAGGCTTAACATAAA
Organism: Sphingobium sp. DEHP117; assembly: GCF_030867385.1. Classification (GTDB taxonomy): domain Bacteria; phylum Pseudomonadota; class Alphaproteobacteria; order Sphingomonadales; family Sphingomonadaceae; genus Sphingobium. Next base: position 436,005 of record NZ_JAPFBJ010000001.1, read on the forward strand.
TTGTGCCCCCTTCAGTGCCCTTCACTACACGGATAAATGCACTGCGACCTAGTCCACGGCGTAGCAGTTTCCGAGTAGCAAATTACAGACGAAAGATGAGTCAGGCAGCGATTGAATTTTCGTACCATGTTGCATTACGCCCGCGCGTCCGGCCCTCTAGCAGAATGCCAGCCATGAGAACATCGGGATTGGGCTACCGGCGGCCGTTCTCTTATCGTACCATCTACCAAGTTAATCATTGTGCCAGGCGCACCACCAGCGACATATGTTTGTGCTTCGGATTCGTAAGAAGAAGTAATCGCCAACAACGCTGTGAGCGCCAATGACAATGGTGACCTGATCATGGATTTCATTGGCCGACATATTGCCCGTTTTGAACCGCCCCGGGATTGCCGGAGGCCATTTGGTTTAAGTTACGCTGCCATGGGGACGTCGTCCAGCGTTGCGTAATAGCGATGCTCGGCTTCGGCGGGCGGGATGTTGCCGATGGGCGCGAGCAGCCGCCGGTTGTTGAACCAGTCGACCCATTCTAGCGTTGCGAACTCGACGGCTTCAAAGGATCGCCATGGTCCGCGCCGGTGGATCACCTCGGCCTTGTAAAGGCCATTGATCGTCTCGGCCAAGGCATTGTCATAACTGTCGCCGACGCTGCCGACCGATGGTTCGATGCCGGCCTCGGCAAGGCGCTCGGTGTATTTGATCGAGACATACTGGCTGCCGCGATCGCTGTGGTGGACGAGCCCGCCGCGATGAACTGGCCGCCGATCGTGCAAAGCCTGCTCCAGGGCATCGAGAACGAAGCTGGCATGCGCGGTCCTGCTGACCCGCCAGCCCACGATATAGCGCGCGTAGACGTCGATCACGAACGCGACATAAACGAAGCCACCCCAGGTCGAGACATAAGTGAAGTCCGAGACCCACAGCCGGTTGGGTGCCGGTGCGTGGAACTGGCGGTTGACGTGATCCAGTGGGCAAGGTGCGGCCTTGTCGCTGATCGTGGTGCGCACCGGCTTGCCACGGATCACCCCTGCCAAGCCCAGATCGCGCATCAGCCGCTCCACCGTGCAGCGGGCAATGTCGTGCCCTTCGCGCTGCATCTGCCGCCAGACCTTGCGGACGCCGTAAACCGCGAAGTTCTCGGCGAACACGCGGGTATCCGCCAACGCCTCGCCGCCAATCTGCGCCGCCTCAGAAATGAGAAGGGCTGGAGCCAGGAGGACTATGCCGACCGCGCCGGGATCCACCGGACCTATGTCTCGGACATCGAGCGCGGTGCCCGCAATCCCACGATCACTGTGGTCGAGAAGCTCGCCAAGCCGTTCGCCATCACAGCTGGGTCGCTGCTCGACTAAGCATCATGCGCGATGGCAGTAGAACGCCGCTTGGCGCGAAGCAGCACCGCGCAAGGCGCATGTGCGCTGCGGCGAATGCTTCACGGAGAGGGGGCTATCGAAATTTGCGGAGAGCTGTGTTCAGTATACCTGATCATTATAGCGTCTGTGCGTTAGCAGCAGCCTCGACCGCTGCCTTCAATTTCTCTCCAGCATCTGCTGTTACGGTTTGCACCGTGCACTTGCCGGTATTGGGATCGGTCTGGTGAAACCGGAACTCTTTGCCGTTCAAGGGTCCGGTGATGAGGTCCGCGATCATGATTTCGCGCTGCTTGTTTTCTGCATCGGCAAACGGTGCGATAAGATCGACGAGCCAGATCTGATCGCCATTGGTCCATTCCTATAGAGTGAGGCGGTTTTCCGGCTAGATCTTGCTCTGGGTTGGAGCATCATCCGTAAGCGTGGCGAGGACGCCGCCTTGTCAGCGTGATTTTTTGGCCTGAGCGGCTTTGCCGGCGGCGCGGCGTTTGGCGATAGCGCCGATCCTGAGCTTTGCACCGCGTTCGTCGATTTCGTCGGGATCGAAAGGTTTCCCGTAGCAGCCCTGATGCCATTCGGTGGCATCCTCGTGCTCGGGGTGACTGGGATCGGTGACGGCTTCAAGGAAGGCTTCGAAGCCGGGCGTACCGCCGCAGTCCTCGGGCGGGGCGCGATGCTCGCCCTCGACATAGCGCGGATATTTGGTTCCGGCTTCGCTATCCTCGAGCGCTTCGAGCGTGACGATATGGTCCCAGTTGTCGCCCATGTCGTAAGTATAGAGGATCTGGCGAACACCCCGGTCGATTAGGGTTTTGAGCTTCGCATTTTTGGCCGCGGACAGCGCGTCGTCAGGCCAGTCCGGATCGGGAAGGCCGTATCGCCTGTCGCCCGCTTCGAACTCCCACAGGTGATAGTCGAGCCAGCCCATTGCGCCCTGGATGACATCGTGCAGCATCTTGAGGTTGGCATCGACCGGAACCTCGACCCGCCGCCAGATCGAGGGATCTGTATCGACAAGCGCGATGTGCAGGCGGGCGATGGTCTCGGTCATGCCGCCCTTCTAACTGCAATGGGGCTGACAGGCACGGGGTCTGCGGTCCAGTTCCAGGGCATGAGCTCATCCCATCGCGAGGCGGGCCAACCGCTGGCGATCTTCTCGATCACATCGGCGATATAGGCTTGCGGCTCGATACCATTGAGCTTGCATGTCTCGATAACGGAATAGATCGCGGCAGCGCGCTCCCCGCCCGCCTTCGAACCGGCGAACAGCCAGTTCTTGCGGCCGATGGCGACACTGCGCATGGCGCGCTCGGCGATATTGTTATCGATCTCGGCGCTTCCCTCATCGAGAAAGCAGGTAAGCGCGTGCCAGCGCTTGCGGCCATAGACGAGCGCCTTTGCCATCGCCGACTTGGGAGACAGGCGGTGCAGGGCATCGTCAATGGCAGCGCGAAGCGCGTCAATTTGCGGCTTGCTCCGTTCCTGACGACATCGTCGGCGCACATCTGGGGGCTCGCCCCGTATCTCCGCCTCGATTTTATAAAGCCCGGCGATCCGATCGAGCAGGTCGGTGGTCAGCGGTGTTGGATGGCCCAAGTGGTTCTCGAATATCTTGCGCCGGAAATGCGCCCAGCAGGCGACTTCGCGGATCCGGCCATTGGCATAGAGCTTCTCATATCCGGCATAGCCATCGGCTTGGAGCAGGCCGGTAAAACCCTTGAGCTCGGTCTGCGGATGGATACCGCTGCGATCTGATGTGAACCGGTACCAGACCAGCGCCGGTCGGCTCGCGCCCGATGCACGGTCGTCGATAACATAGGTCCAGAGCCTCGCCTGCGCGGTCTTGCCTTTGCCCGGCACCAGCATTGGCACCGGCGTATCGTCGGTATGGAGCTTGCTGGCCTTGAGACCCTCCTCGCGAATGCGGCTGACGATCGGATCGAGCAGCGCGGCTGCCTGTCCTGCCCAACCGGCCAGCGTGGATCGGTCGATCTCGATGCCCTGTGCGGCCATCATCTCGGCCTGGCGGTAGAGCGGCAGATGATGATCGAACTTGTTCACGACAATATGGGCGAGCGTCGCGAAACTGGCCTTGCCCCGGGCAATAGCCTTCACCGGCGCAGGTGCCTGCACAATCTTCTCGCACGAGCGGCAAGTGTAGTTGGGGCGCACGGTGCGAATGACGCGCCACTGCACCGGCGCTACGTCGAGCATCTCGTCGCTGGCCTGTGCAAGCGGACGCAGCGCGCCGCCGCAATCGGGACAGGTGCAGTTGCCCGTCTCCGGTTCGATCCGGCGTTCGATGCGTGGCAGATGGTCCGGCAGGCGGCGTACCGGTGCGGCGCGAACGGGCTGGACAGCATCAGGCTGGTCTGCTGCATCTTTGCCGGTATCGGCGATCTCGGCTTCGCTTTCCAGTTCCTCAAGTGTCAGCTCGAGCTGTCCGATCTGGGTAATCAGCTTCTCCGAGGACTGCCCGAAACTCATCCGCTTGAGCTGGGCAAGCTGGAGGCGCAGCGTCTCGATCAGGGTGTCACGGGCTGCCAGAGCAGCTTCCAGCTCGGCGATCCGGGCGTCTTTATCGATGCGGGAAATGGCTTGATCTGACACCCTGACCCATTAGCGAATCAGGGTGTCCAATGCCAGAAAAACCTGAGCAAACTGGTCACTTTTTACCCTGCCAGAAGGGGCATTACGGTCCGTTCCGGACGCCGCCAGTCGATGCCTTCCAGCAGCATTGAAAGCTGCGCCGATGTGAGGCTGACCTTGCCCGTCTGCGTCACTGGCCAGACGAACTTGCCCCGGTCCATCCGCTTGGAAAACAGGCACATGCCCTGGCCATCGTACCACAGCAGCTTGACCAGATCCCCGCGCTTGCCCCGAAAGGCGAACAGTGCCCCTGAATGCGGGTTCTTGTGCAATACTTGCTGCGCCAGTACCGCCAGACCATTAAAACCCTTGCGGTTATGTGGTGCACCACATAACCGCAACTATGCGGCGTCCATGATTATGCGGAGTAGATGGCGGAGACGGGCTGTTTTTGGCACATTTTCAGATGCTTGAGTGATCCGCAAACACGTTTCACTCCACATAACTATGCTCCTCGCGATGGTTCAACATCGTGAGGAGAGTAAATATGGATGCCAATAATCGTGATCGCTGGTTCCTCGATCCGGGGCCATTGTTGCCATGGATCGATAAGTTCGCGGCCGACCTTGCCGCTCAGAGATATACGTCGCTGACCATTGAAGGCTACACAGCTTCAGCGCGCCATTTCGCAACCTGGCTGGGTAGCGCAGGCATCCCGATCGATGCCATCGATGACAATGTTGTTCGCCGTTTTGCCGAACATCGGTGTCGGTGTCCCGGTGGGCGGCAATGGCAAAGCATCTCGTCCAACTATTGGCGCCGCGCCAAGCGGTTCTGCACCTTCCTCCAACGGGCTGGTGTCGCGCGAGCCCCCTTGAAGGTCGCTTCGCCACATCCTCTTCTTGACGACTACCAGAGCTGGTTACGCGTTCATCGGGGTCTGTCGGAGCGGACGATCACCCGCCATCGTCGCGATTTGCATAGATTGCTGCCAGCGTTTGGCACGGCGACCCACGACTATGACGCAACCCTCGTCCGTAAGGTTGTCCGCGAGTGGCGTGAGCGGACCGGTCCCGCCAACATGCGGACCATAACCAGTGCCTTGCGCAGCTATCTGCGTTTCCTTGCCGGTGCCGGGCTTTGCCGTCCCAACCTCGACCATGCCATCCCGACGGTTGTGCAATGGCGCCTTTCATCGTTGCCGCGCTACCTGTCCGCCGGAGACGTCGACCGCGTCATTGCTTCCTGCGATCAGCTCACCACGGGACGCTTGCGCAGCCGGGCGATCCTGCTCTTGTTATGGCGCCTCGCTCTCCGGGCCGGGGATGTCGCTGGGCTCAGACTCAGCGATCTCGACTGGCCGTCGGGTATGCTGCATCTCAGAGGCAAAGCACGCCGTGAGGTTCGATTGCCACTCCCGCAGGACGTCGGCGATGCCATTATAGCCTATATCGAGCAGGAACGCCCCCGCGTGGATCAAGCTGCAGTGTTTGTCACGATGGTCGCGCCCTACCGGTCATTCTCTCAGTCCAGCCACGTCTCCACTACCGTGGCACTGGCGCTGAAGCGGGCTGGTATTTCCGATCCGCCGTCGAGAGGAGCAAGCTTGCTGCGCCACTCCGCCGCAACTTCGATGCTGCGATCGGGCGCCACGCTCGAGGCCGTCGGCACGATGCTACGTCACCGTTCGCTCGATATGACCGCGCATTACGCCAAGGTTGATATTCCGATGTTGGAGCAGATTGCCCAGCCCTGGCCGGGAGAGCTGCAATGCTGAGTCAGCTCCTTGCCGATCATGCCGCGCTTCATTGCGCGCTGGGATTCAAATTCCGGACACCGGGCATCCTCCTGCGCAACTTTGTCAACTTCGCCGAGCTTCGCGGCGAGCATATCATCACGACGGGGTCCGTGCGCGAGTGGGCGCTGCAGGCACCATCGCCAGAGCAACGACGTAACCGTCTACTGACGGTGCGCCGCTTCGCGCTCGCACTGCATGCCGAAGATCCGCGTCATGAAGTGCCCGCGGCTGACCTTTTCGGCCGCGCCAGTCACAAGCGCCGCACACCTTATATCTACAGCCCAGGCGACATCAGGCGGCTGATCGACGCCGCGCATCACCTTGGCCCCAATGGTTCGATCCGACCGGTCACATACGCCACGCTGTTCGGGCTGATCGCGGCGACCGGCATGCGCATTTCGGAGGCGCTCGCCATCCGGCTGTCGGACGTGACCGGCGATGGGCTGATTATTGCCATGACCAAGTTCAAGAAGAGCAGGCTGCTGCCGCTCCATCCGACGACGAGGCGCGCTTTGGACGGGTATCTCGCCAACCGCCTGAAGGTACCGAGTCTAAGCGACGTACTCTTCATTTCGCATCAGGGTGCGCCGCTCGCCTATCCAACGGTGGTAACAGTATTCCTGCAGATTGCTCGATCGATCGGACTGCGCGGTGATCCAGGATTACGAGGAGCCCGGATCCACGATTTGCGCCACACATTCGCTGTTCGTTCCCTCGAGCGCTGTGCGCACGATGCCCAAGCAGTTGCCCGTCACATCACCGCCCTGAGCACCTATCTGGGCCATGCCCATGTGACCGATACGTATTGGTATCTCCAGGCAACGCCCGAGCTGATGGCGCACATGGCAGCGGCCGGCGAGGCTTTGCACCGGGGAGATTTGGCATGACCCAACTTGCCCCACATCTCACTGCATTCCTGCGCGGACACCTTCCTAACGAACGGCGTGCCAGCGTTCATACCTGCGATGCCTATGCCTACAGCTTTCAGCTGCTGGTGACATTTGCCGCGCAGCGATTGCGCAAACGACCCTGCCTGCTGCAGATCGAGGATATCGACGTGCCAATGATCCTTTCCTTCCTGCAACATGTCGAAGAGGTGCGCGGCAACAAGGCCCGTTCGCGTAACGCACGGTTGGCGGCCGTGAAGTCCTTCTTCCGCTATCTTGAGCATCGCGTGCCCGCCGTTCTCGACCAGGCTCTTCGGGTGCACTCCATTCCGATGAAGAAAATCGACGAGGCACTGGTCGCTTCGTTATCGCGCGCCGAAGTTCAAGCGCTGCTTGATGCTCCGGATCGGCGTACAATGTCCGGCATCCGCGATCGGGCCATGCTGCATCTGGCCTTTGCGGGCGGATTGCGCGTTTCTGAGCTTGTCGGTCTCGCCCTTAGCCAGTTCGACGGACGGTTGCCCGCCAGCATCCATATCATCGGCAAAGGGCGACGAGAGCGCGTGCTGCCGCTCTGGCAGGAGACCGCCGCCGCGATCCGTGCCTGGATCGCGGTCAGGCCGAAGGACAGCGACACGACGCTATTCCTGAACAACGCCGGCCGGGCGATGACGCGTGCCGGGTTTGAATATATCCTGGCAAAGCACGCCGCGGCGGCGGCGCATGTCGTGCCCTCGCTTGGCACCAAGCCGATATCACCTCATGTGCTGCGGCATAGCTGCGCGATGCACATGCTGCAGGCGACGCGCGACATCCGCAAGGTCGCACTGTGGCTCGGCCACGCCACCCTCCAAAGTACCGAGATTTACCTGCGCGCTGACCCGGCCGAAAAACTCGAGATGCTTGGCGCCCTCGCGCCGCTCGGCATCAAGCCGGGGAAATTCCGACCGCCGGACAAGTTGATCGCGATGCTCGCAACTGGATAGCGCTCGGTTATGTGGAGTCGAAAGCGCGGTGAAGACTGAAAAACCAGCCCGTCTCCGCCATCTACTCCGCATAATCATGGACGCCGCATAGTTGCGCATGTCGGTCGCACCGCAGGCAAGGTAAATGCGCGTCGAAGGAGATAGCGGGATCATCGGTCTAGTACGCCGATTACCCGTGCCAGCGCATCGGTATCGATCCCGGCGTCCACCGTCAGCTTCACACCCGAAGGAAGCTCGATCCCGATCTGGCCGGACGCCTGCGTGGGGGCTGAAATAACCGGAAGCGAAGACTCCGATACCTCGACCTCGGCAAATGACGGTAATGCCGTCCGCTTGGTCCCCGTCAACTCGCCCGACATCGCCAGGCGCCGCCAGGTATAAAGCTGCCCGCTGCCAATCTCATGCCGCTCGCAGGCGGTACGCACCGAGCCTTCGCAGCCAAACGCATCACGCAGGATCGCCAGCTTCTGCTCCACCGTCCAGCGCCGACGGCCCGACACGCGGTCAACAACCTCGATCCGAGTGGTCATACGATCACTCATATGACCACTCGTAGGACTACTTGTATCCTGATCGTCGAAATCGTCCATCATCACCGCTCCAAAAAGAACGGCAATCAGCCTATATCGACGCCATCATGCAAGGCGGCCTCCATGCCACGCTTACCATCATCCGTACTGCTCGCTCGCCGATATCCCGCACCAACTTGTTCGTGCCATGCTGATCGTAGCCCTAGCGATGAATAAGCGGAACCTTCGGCGACCACGTAACGATCCAGTTTCAAAATGAGGCAGAACGAAAAGAACAACGTTCTTAATCGCCTTGACATAAGGAACCTAAAATGGCCATATTTTGCAAGAGCGAAGATACCATTGTCCAATTTTGGCGCCGTGCAGAACTCATCACGTTCCCATTTTTTTGAGAGAGCTACCATGCCGGATCCCGAGTCTACTAGCAGCGCAGCCGTATCACCGAGGCTAACTGACAGTGGTCCATTTTCAACTGTGGAGAACGCTCTTTCAATTGTCATGCTCGGTGCGGCAGACGATCAGGACACAGTAGGTAACGGCCTGACTTTTCAGATAGTAGGCGGTGTGGATGCAGCATCATTCGCGCTGGATGGGGCAACCGGCGGGCTGCGGTTTTTCACTGCGCCCGATTTCGAGAAGCCCGGCGATAACAACCATGACAATGTTTATGACCTGATGGTGCGGGTCAGGGACAGTCAGGGGCTGTATAGTGATACTGCACTTTCGGTCAGGGTAACTGACCAACCCAATTTGCAGCTCGTGTTCACCAGCGGTCAGTCGCTCTCGGTAGGTGCATCTCACAATCATTACACGTTATCCTCCACGCCACCATATCCAAACGAGGTTTTGGGATTGAATTTTGGTAGTACTATTCCACCTAGCTTCGGCTGGGGTGGAAAAGCAGTTAACCCGTCTACCTTCAGTGGGTTCAAGCCTCTGGCCGAAACCATAACCGAATCGCATGTCAGTGGCATGATGAACATGCTGGAATTTCAATATCAGTCACATGGACTGACAGCACCTACTTTTGTACATATCAACACAGGCGCCGGCGGTAGGTCCGTACTCCAGTTGATGACATCGAAGAGTGACATATTCGCGTCCTTTGCCGAGGGCTTACAGCACAAAACGTCAGGTGAGATTTTTGCTGTCGATCTTCAGAATGGAACATATGATTTCTATGTTCGCACGGATACGGGGGCGTTGTTTTATAACAACGACGCCGGGGCACCGGTATTCTACGATAATCTGGTAACCCAGATGCAGCTTGCGGCGAATTACGGTCGGGCGCAGGGATATGAACTTGATGACAATTTATTATTGAACTGGATTCAGGGCCAGTCGGATACCTATCTCAATTCCACGGCAGCAGGCCGGGCCGGTTATGGATATGAATATGTGCTCGGACGAATGTTCGATCAAGTCGAAGCGGCAGCTAAGGGAATTGTCGGAACGAACGCGGATGTTTTTGGGGTCGTGTCGCAGGTTCGGGGCTTTGGTGATAAATCGGTCGCGATTGATCAATTAGATTATGTACTGAGCAACCCCAACGTCACACTTGGCGCTACGGAATTTCAGTTCGAAGCAGAATTTCCCTCGTGGGTGACTCAAGATTATACCCATCTCTCTCCTGAGGGCTATTACATGATGGGCCAGACTATCGGATCAAGGATGTTCGACCTAGTCAACGGCCAGGAAAATGCACCTATCGTTATGGACGCAGTCACCCGAGTTTCGCCTACCTCAGTGATTGTGCATTTCTCTGGTGTCGACACCTATCTAGTTAACGATCCCTCGCCCTATCGCGCGGAGAACTTCATCAGCCCGCCACCTAATATGGGCTTTTCCTTGGCGAATTCATCGGGCGGCGGAACGGTAGGAGGACTTGCAATCTCGAATGTTGCGATCGTGGGGCCAGACACCGTTCAAATCGATTTCAACAAGGCTTTGACGATTCCGATCCGTATATATCTTGGCGCGAGCAAGGCTTCACTCGGCACGTATGCGAATGGCGCGCTGTCAGGATTTGGTGGCACCACGCTGAGGGACGCCAGCGTAACGGCGGCGATGCTTGCACCTAATGGCTATGCTCTCTCTGATCCTTACATCTACGAATACGCTCCTGTTCAGTATTTTTCGATCTCTGTGAATACCGCCCCGGTAGTCACAAGCAGCATGACTGTAAATGCGGCAGAGAATGGCACATTTGCTGTCGATTTAGCTGTAATGGATGATAGTGACGCTGAAGGATCAGGCATCAGCTATTCCATCACAGGTGGCACAGACGCCGCGCGTTTCCTGATTGATGCGACCACGGGTGTATTGGTCTTCTCGGCTGCGCCAGACTTTGAAAACCCCGCTGATTCAAACCAGGACAACATCTATGTCGTCAACATAGCGGTGTCCGATGCCATCGGCGCGATCACCAATATCGTTCAGACAATAATGGTGACCAACATTAATGAAGCGCCCACTTCGATCGCGGACCCCGGTTTTACTGTGGCGACAAATGCAGCTGTCGGCACGGTTGTAGGAACGGCGACAGGAAATGACCCAGACGCTGGCGACATGTTGACCTATGCATTGGTTGACACTCTGAGCGGCACGTTCGTGATCGACCCGGTCACAGGAGTAATCTCCATCGCGTCCTCAGCTGCATTGGCGGGCTATCAAGGCCAGATAGTCGCTCTGCCAGTCACAGCCACGGACACCATGGGGCTCTCGGTGCAAGGGGTCATTCATGTAACCGTCAGTGCTCAACCGGCTCTTGTTGGTGATTTCGTAGGCACCTCCGGCGACGACTTGCTCACAGGTTCGTCAGGTGGCGAATCGTTTACAGGATTGGCTGGAAACGATAAAATTTCCGGCCAGGGGGGCAACGACATACTTAACGGTGGCGCTGGCAACGACCTTCTCGACGGTGGAACCGGCAATGACACCGTCAGCTATGTGGACGCGACCTCGGCCGTGGCATTGTCACTCGCCGTCACCAAGGCGCAGAACACGGGCGGCGCGGGATCCGACACGTTGATTGCCATCGAAAACATTGAAGGATCCGCATTTGCGGACAAACTAACGGGTAATGCCGGAGTCAATACACTTACTGGTAACGCGGGCAATGATTTACTCGATGGCGGCGCGGGCGGTGATGTGCTCGTTGGCGGAACGGAGAATGACACCTATATGGTCGACAATGTTGCCGACCAGGTGATTGAGAATGCAGGGGAGGGGACCGATACGGTGAAGTCTTCCGTAACTTACGGCCTGTCAGCAAATGTCGATAAACTTGTGTTGACCGGCACCGCGAACATTGATGCGACGGGTAACGACCTTGCCAATACCTTGACCGGTAACGCTGGCGATAATCTGCTGCTAGGAGGACTCGGCAAGGATTTCCTTTCTGGCGGCGCGGGTAACGACACACTGAACGGCGGACAGAGCGCCGATAAGCTGACCGGCGGCCTCGGTCTCGATACGTTTTTGCTGGATATCTTTGAAAGCAGCGTCAACAAAGACACTATCACAGATTTCACCGTGGGCGAGGACCACATCGCCCTCACCCGCTCGGCCTTCGCGGCATTCGCCGGAGACCCTACTGGTGTTCTCGACCCTACAGCCTTCGCGATTGGTACGACCGCCACAACAGCCGGTCAGCATCTGGTCTATAACCAGATTACGGGCATACTCTATTATGACGCAGACGGTCTAGGCGGTGCGGCACAGATCCAGATAGCCCAACTGGCCGGACTACCCAATCTATCCGCGAGCGATTTCATTTTGATTTAGTCTCATGACACGATGAGGCGGTCTCCTGCCGAACCGAAGTTCGACAGGGGACGAGGTTTGTGCGAGGGAACGGAAACTCAGATAACGAAATCGCCGACAGAAAGTTTCGTGACGTTGTCGATCACGATCGTGAAGTCTGCCTTGCCGTCGCCGTTCATGTCTCCCTCGACCACCGCGCTGCCGTTGACCACGGTATAGTGCAGTTCGCCGACCTTGTTGTGGAAACCCTGCGTGCCGATGAAGGTGAAGCGCCCACCGCCCGGATAGATTTGCCTCAGGTCGATCTTGTCGGCACCGCTGGCGAAGTCGGTTATCTCGTCAACCGAATATGTTGCAACGTCTGCGGCGTAAAAGCGAAAGATATCCGCGCCGGCACCTCCGGTCATGACATCGTTGCCAGCACCGCCAAGCATCAGATCGTTACCGTCGCCGCCATCGAGCTTGTCGTTACCCGCGCCGCCATCGAGCTTGTCGTCACCCAGGTCACCGAACAGGGTGTCATTGCCGTTCTCGCCGCGCAGCGTATCGATCCCGAGGCCACCCCAGATCGAGTCATCTCCGTCGCGCGCCTGGATATTGTCGTTGCCATCCATGCCATAGATTTTGTCGACGCCGGCGGATCCGATAATCGTGTTGTTCATGCTATTGCCAGTGCCCGTCAAACCGCCGGTTTCGAGCCGCAGATTTTCGACCTCGCTGGTTAGCGTATAGTCGACGAAGGTACGCACGCTGTCATATCCCTGGCCCGCAACTTCCACCACAGTCGCGGTCTGCGAGCGGATGAAATAGGTGTCATCGCCGTTGCCGCCCTTAAGCTGATGGCTGAAATATTTACCACCATCGATCGAGTCGTTGCCATCGCCGGCATCAACGATGGAGTCGCAGGTACCGGAGGCAAACAGACGGTTGTCTCCTGCTGTGCCGTTGATCGTCGTGGCCTGCGCACGGAGCGCCGTCGCGTTTGCAAGCGATACTGCCGTCAACCCCAGGGTTTGCAGCAAGGTCGCATCCGAGCTCGCCCAGTGCCCGGAAAATCCGCCATGGGTCGAGAGCCATGCCGTCACAGCGCTGGTGCCGAGATCCATCACCGGCGTAATCTGAACATTGCCGTTAACACCAGGCATATTCTGCTGCTGCGCGACGAATGCGGTCGACTGGTTGTTGGCGACCGTCACGTTGGTGGAGTTGTTTGTGCGGATCCAGCTTTGCTCGCCCACATAGCCCGCCACTGTGTTGTTGGCGATGGTCGCGCCGTCTGCACCATCGACAGAGATGCCGTTATAGCGCGCACCGACGATCATGTTGCCGGTGATGTTGAGGTTCTTGAACGGCAGGTTACCGCCGATATCGCGAATGAAGATGCCCTGGATCGGCGCACCATTGCCCCGCACGATCAGGTTATCGGTTATATTGATGTTGGTCGCCGAAGTGCTGGTGTTGTTCGTCCAGAGCTGGATGGCATCGGGGTGATCCAGCGGCGCGGGGTGGAAATTGGTGAAGGTATTCTGCGTGACGGTGAGGTTCGAGTTGCCGCCGCCGCGTACCCCATCCAGGCGCATGTCATGGACATAGTTGTTGGTGACGGTCAAACCGTTGTTGTTCAGCATGGAGAGACCGCTGAAGCCGTTGAAAAACTCGGAGTCCTTCACCGTCACGTTGCTGCTGCTGCGCACCATCATCAGCGAGACTTCGTTGCCCGAGCCGATATTGTTAGGACCATGAACCTTGAGGTGATCCAGCACAATGTTGGAGGAACCGAGCACCTGAAACGCGAAGTCCTTGCCGGCAACCGGGTTGCTGAGATCGAGATTTTTGAGAGTGATGCCGCTGCTGCCCTTGACGATCAGATCGCTGAGAACAGCTTGGTGTAGAGGATCGGCAGAAGTAATGGTTACGTTGCCATTAATCTTGATGTTACTGAGCATTACATTGGAATAATTACCAGATGCGAGCTGTATAACATCGCCGTTTTGTGCCTTTGACAAAGCACTCGTGAGTTGGCTCACCGAATTTACTGAGATAACTGCCACTAATTTAGCCTCCAGCCGATTGCGACCACATCAGCTTGGCGATGTGCGCAGAGGATTAATCGAATGAAGGTGTTTTTAACGATTAGCTATTTCGTGCTGACTACAGCCAATGGTTAAGCGGCCAAACACTATAGAAAAGTTGGGCGGCACGCACAAAGCGCCCCGCCCAAGTCATAACATACTGAATTTAATTGATAATTCTATTTATAAATGCCGCTGGTGCATCATGCAATCGCTCAGAGTAGGAAGTCGTTCACCGTCAGCGTATGCACATCGCGTAAGAAAAATTCGGCATCCACCGTGCCATCGCCGTCGATATCAGCCTGCACCATCACGCCGAGTTGAGCGTCGGAATAGCGTACCTCGCCCGCCTTGCCTGTGAAGGAGGCTGTGTCGATGAAGGTAAATGTCTGCGCGTTTTGCGCCGTAGCGCCAGCGCGGGCATCTGTGAGAATGATCTTGTCGACGCCCACCTCAAAATCGATGACGACGATGTCATTATCGATCGGCTTCTCGGTTACCGCGATCTGGATATGATCAACACCGATCATGGCTTCAACAACGCCGCCTGCTCTCGTATCAATGAGATTTACGGTAGCATCGTCTGCTTCATCGGTAGCCACCGTAGTATCAATGATTATGGCCTCATCATCAGCAGCACTGTCTTCATCGGCCGGGGTTGCCTGGCTCGCGTCGTCCACTGTGGCCGCTGCCTGATCGACCGGAATTGTATCGTCGATGTCTTCGTCCGCCGGGACCGGGCCAGGCCCGGCCGCCGGAAGAACGCCACCATCATCCGCAGCTGCTGTGGGCGTGTTGGCGTTGCCGGGCTGAGTGGTATCGGTGATCGACGTGTCCTGCGCCACGGCAGCTACAGCGGTCGATACCGCCGCAAGTGCGGAAATGCCGCCACTGGCATCCAGCGCCATCGCTTTCGTCAGAACCAATGGCGTATCGTCATCATTACCGGGGGTAGGTTTGGGATTGGGGTTGGGATTAGGATTGGTAATCCCGCCTTTGATGGTGAACACCGAGGCGAAAGCTTTGGGGTCCACCAGCTTCCAGGCGGCAGCAAACGCGCTGTGCTGTGTCAGCCACTGTGCCGCAGTAGCCGCGCCATTGTCGGTGGCGTAGGGAATGACGAGGTTTCCATTGGTGCCCACGATCGGCTTGAGCGCATTAAAGAACAGAGACGACAGGTTGTTCATCACGGAGAGGCCCGTGACGTTCGACGTCTGGATACCGGACTTGTGATCGGGGAAGCCCTGCACCACGTTGTTCGCGACCGTGCCGGTCTTGATGCCGTTCAATGCGATACCATTGTTGCGCGCGCCTTCGATCAGGTTATGGGTGATCGTCACGTTATTGAAGGGCAAAACACCGCTGACGTCTCGCATGAAAATACCCTGAATCTGGGTGCCGGTGCCGCGCGTGACCACATTCTGGTCAATGAGAATATTACTCGACGCCTGTGACGTGTTGGTTGTCCAGAGCTGGATCGCATCCGGATGATCGGCCGCCTGAGGATAAAAGTTCGTGAACATATTCGCACGGATGGTGAGATCGGAGTTGCCGCCGCCGCGCACTCCGTCGGTCCTCAAATCGTGGAAATAGTTATTCTCGATTTGGACCTGCTTGTTGTTCAACATGCTGATGCCGTGCCAGCCGTAAGAAAATTCGCTGTTCAGCACCTGCACGTTGCTGCTGCTGCGAATAATCATCAGCCGCGCGTTTGCAGTGGCCGCCAAACTGGCTACGCCATGCACATTGAGGTTATCGAGCATGATATTCGACGAGCCCAGCACCTGGAAGGCCAGGTCAACACTCTTGCTATTGAATAGTTCGAGATTCTGAATTTTGATGCCCTTGCTGCCCGTGATCATAAGATCGGTCAGCACGGCTTGCTTGTTGGGATCGGCGGAGGTGATCGTCACCCCGTTCTGGAAGTTCAGCCCTTTGAGGGTAACATTGCTATATGTTCCCGCTGCCAGCTTGATGACGTCCCCGTTAGCGGCTTTTGCCACTGCGCTCATCAATCCCTGGGAAGAATTAACCGTTATGATCGTCACACTTAACACTCCAGTTATGCTGAAGCCCCCCGGTCCGCTGCGCCCTGAGCAGGGCGCTGATGCAGACCATCAAGAACTGGCTTCCGCCTGAAAGCGCCGCCGTGCCCAGAGCTGCGCCAAAAAATATATGTGTGTGCCTGCCTGCCCGAATCAGTCGGATCTGCTGACTCACCCCGCTAACCCCAGAGGCCGGCCTTCCCTTAGCCAGCCCACAGATATTGCTTTGCCGAAAAACCGTTAACCATTTTCCGGTTCGCTCGCAATAAGCCGGGATTCCGTGACAAATGTGACGAAAGCGATGAACTGCCGGATTGACGCCATGAAACGAAAAAAATCGTGCAACCGTGCCAATTCGGTACGGTTTTCCTTGGGTTGAGCGTCGCAATCGTGCAGAAACAGGACAGTTGCCGAAAAATATTTTTGTGCGCTCTCCGAGAATCCATAATTGCTGTTTCTTGCCTATGCCCAGTATTGTCCAAAACAATTTCGACATATCGTTACATTTTGGAATGGCAGCCTGAGTTCCCTATCCATTGCCTAATAATGATATGGAAACTCGCGGAATTTCGATAACCGCTAGGCGATGCATCAGAGTGAGAACAGCGGTAATAAAAGGGGCCACACTGTGGTAACCCTATCCCGATAAATGTATCCATTGAGAATGAGAGATTTCTGGCAAGACTGAAGCTGATTGGAGCGGAGGATTTTGCTGATGAAGAAGTCGAAGTTGACGGGCGAGCAGATCGCCTTTGCCTTGCGTCAGGCTGAGGTTGGAACGCCTGTTGCCGAGGTGAGCCGGAAGATGGGTCTTTCGGAGGCGACCTATAACCACAGTGTCATTGGGCGTGCAAAACTCCCTGATTATGGGCTTTGAAAAATCCCTGGTTGTTGATCCTTTCTTCTCTTTCTGCCGGGGCTAGCCCCGGCAGAGAGAGAAGAGGCAAAATCAATGCCATAGCCTTCTCACGGGGAGGCGGCATCGATGGTCCGACTTGGAGAACTCATGATGATACTGGAACTGCATCGGCAAGGCGTGCCGATAATCGCGATTGCGCGCCGTACTGGGCGCGATCCCAAAACGATCCGCAAATATATCGAGCGCGGAATCGAAGCGCCGGTCTATGGCCCGCGCTCTGTAGGGCGGCCAAGCAAGCTGGCACCCTATCTCGACTATCTCCGCGAGCGTGTTGCGGCCTTTATCGATCTCACCGCCGTGCGGTTGACGCGGGAGATACGCGAGATGGGCTATGAAGGCGCCTATAACGCCGTGACGCGCTTCCTGGCCGCGATCCGCCCCGACCAGCAGCCCCGGCCGTTCGAGGTCCGCTTCGAGACACCAGCGGGCATGCAGGCGCAAGTGGACTTTGTCCGCTTCGTCCGACATACCGGTCGTAACAAAGGGAGCATAATTGGGGGCATTATTGCTTCGATATCCAAAATAGGCAGTTAAACCAGACTTCTATAATACAATTGCGGGAGACACCCTCTCCGCCACCAGCCCATTCCACAGGGGTCCGCAATAGGACCGTCGTAGCTGGTTCCTCTTGATTGCTGGCACTTACTGGACCGGCTCCGCCTCAACCATCGTTTGAACTCAGGTAAGTGCTGTCGACAATGAGGGGTTTTCGGAGGCCGGATCATGCTTTTGAAGACCGGTAACGCGGGCGCTGGTTCATGTTAGTCGCGATACTTCTCACCACAGTGTTGATCACCCGGCCCGGCATCGCGATAATCTGCAGCTTTGGCCAATGTCGCGATGCGGGGCCAATAGTTCGAACCAGCGCTCTGGGCACGAAAACAGATTGAGAAATTTTTCTGAAAGTCTAATCTGGTTTGGCGATAAGGCTGCTGACGGTTCGTCGAATGGACATCGCAGATGACGGGAATCGGCACGTGCATCAGCATGCAGTGGGCAGCGGTGAACGATCAGGTGAGGGAGTATCGACGCGTGGATGGCATCAGGGTAACTTTCCTTATCAAGATCAAACCAAGCGCGGCTGATGCTTTTTGCGATAATCTGCCGGAGATGATCAAGGAAACGGCAAAGCGACCCGGATTCGGCGATTTGCATATCGTTCGCCATTCGACTGAGCCCGGCACCATCTTGTTCATCGAGACGTGGGACAGCGAACAGTCTTATCACGACTATATCGCCTGGCGGACGAGCCGCGGCGACATGGACGGGATGAACGAAATTCTTGTCGAGCCTCCGCGTCTCGATTTCTGGCCGACGACCGTCGCCTTGGCATGACGCCGGTCAGCTCACGACCGGTTGTGTCCAGGTGTTTTACGGCGTGATCCGGCAGGCCTGCCGCACTGTGGCGGTGGCGGGCGTCTGGTGCATCATGCCGGACAGTCAGGGATGAAGCACAATGCGGCCGCTCAGCCCGCCGCCTTCCATCAGCCGGTGAGCCTCGGCCGCGTCGCTGAGAGCAAGCCGGTGTGCAACCGGCATCGTCACTTTGCCTGAAGCAACATCCTCGATGATGCGTGCCAGCCTCTCGCCATCAGCGTGATAGAACATGAATTCGGGCTCTGTCGGCAGGCCCTCTGGTGGAATGGGCAAGGTGGCCACAGTCCGAATCTTGCCGGCCCGCTGCATATGCCGCGCCGCGCGCGCGACCTCCGCACCGCCAACCGTGTCCGCAACGTGGTGAAAAGTCATTCCGGCAATCTCGTCGCCGTCTAGCGTCACGGCCGCCTCGGCACCCCATGCGCGCGCCTGCTCGAGATACTCGCGTCGGACTTCCGCAATCGTTGGCTTAGGCAGGTTGTAGATGCGCATGCAATAATCGAAATAATGTTCCTGCTCGTACTGCCAGCGTTCCTCAACAGAGAAGCGGGATCGCTTTTCCTGCGCTTCCTTGAGGTCGTGCCCGGCCGAAAAATGCTCGCCGTTCGCGGCAATCACCACGACGTTGACCGACGCGTCGGCCTGCGCAGCCTGCAGCGCGCGGTCTAGGCTTTGCAGTAGGGACTGGCTTTGCGCGTTGCGCTGTTTCGGCCGGTCAAGAATGATGCGACGGACGGATCCAATATCCTCGACAGCAATTAAATCCGTATTGGAATCCACGGCATAATACTCCCATGTCGTCCAGCAACATTAAGGGGGATAGTATAAAATGCAATAGATTTCTTATTTTTGTCGGCGAAGGGAGCTGGAGAGCCCGCGTGTCATTTTTGGCCGCTGCGTCTCGCCTTCGCCTTCTTCCCGGCCCCTGCCGTGGTCGTACCCTCTGGCGTAACTTCATCCTGTATGCCCTTCATAGTCAGGCGTTCCAGGGTGAGCTCCAGAACGGCGCTTTTCAACCTCGCATTTTCCTCCAGCAATGCCTTGTAATCCGTGTTTTCGGACCTGTCGGAGCCATTTGGCGCGGCAGCGTCTGGGCGGATGCCGGAAACGAAGATGCCGCAGAGATGTTCGGCCACCTCCGCCGGGGTTCGCCGACCGTCCGGCTTGAACCAGATCCGGGACCAGGTGATGCTCCCGAACAGCAGCATCCGGACGAGACCCGGGTCAAGGTCGCCGCGTATCTCGCCCAGCTGCTGTCCTTTGACGAGTATGTCGTGCATGCGATGCCCATATTCGCGGGCGGCTTTGAGCGTGCCCTGCCTCAGCTTTGGCGGCACCTCGTTGATGATGCGGTTGTAGGCCGGCAGGTAGGGGTCGTCAGACAGGACGACGGCGACATGCGCTGCAATGCCGATTTTCAGTTTTTCCAGCGATGGCACCCCCTCGCCGAGCGTGTCCAGTTCCTTGTAGACGCTTTCGCTGATCGTCGTCATCGATCGTTCCAGCACGGCGCTGGTGATCTCGTCGCGCGATTTGAAATGGTAATAGAGGCTGCCCGGATGTGTGCCGACGGCGGTTGCGATGTCTGTCAGCGTCGTGCCCGTATAGCCGTTTTCGGCAAAAAGTTTCGCGGCATTCCAGATGATTTTTTCCCGTTTTCTCGCGCCCTTGCGGCCTTTCGGTTCGTCCGCTTCATCTGGCATGAGATTGCCATCGTCCGCTAATGATTTGACGCGCGAGGCTTTCACCATGAAATGATTCCAAATAGGTTCTTGTTGCAACTCCTTGCGGTGGTAATCGTCAATTTGCCCTGACGCAACAATCGAACCCGTTTCCGGATGGCGGACGTTTGCGATGTCAGGGAATGATCTTGCCCGGATTGAGGATATGAGGCCGATCCGGATTTGCGCGTACTGGTTCTGACTGGCGCTGGCGATCAGGCCTTTTCATCGGGCGCCGATCTGGCCCTTATGAACAGCGACGAGAGCGCCCAGACCATTCCCGTTTGGGAGGCGCACGATTTATTCGGGCTGGGCCGCTGCCGCAAGGCGACGATTGCCGCCTTCAATGGGCTCGCCGTGGGGGGCGGCCTGGAGTTGGTGCTTTGCTGTGATATCCGGATATCGGTCGATGACGCCCGGTTCGGTCTCCCTGAGCCTGAACTCGGATTCAAGGCGGGCGTGGCATCGGTGCTGCTACCCCGGCTGATGCCGCTGGGGTAGTGATGGACATGATGCTGCGATCGTGCCGGCAGGCGAAGTCTGCGCTGCGGGCGGGACATTCGATGGTGGATAGGCTGAAGAATACAGCCGCATCTGACGGGCCTTGGCGATCCTGCAGAGCGCGCAGTCTAACTTGAAACATTCCAGGCACCAAGCTATCAGATGCTGCGGGCGCTAACTGTCCGACTGGAGACGTAATCCGACTGGAGACGTAAATGGATTCCCTGGGGGGAAGCGTCCGCATTCCCAAAACTTCCGAAGTGCTTGCCCGAAGAATTCGGCGCTGGATCATCAATGGTGAACTGCCGAAAGATTCCCGCCTTCCGCAAGAAGCCAAGTTGATGGAGCAGTTCGACGTGTCTCGTCCGACACTGCGCGAGGCGATACGGATTCTGGAATGGGAAGGCATGATCGAGGTCTCCCGCGGTGCGCGGGGCGGCGCGCGGGTTACATCCGGCTGGGGCGATCTGGTGTCCCGGGCGATGGGCATTGCGTTGCAGACGCGCCATGCAACGCTGGCGCACATCCATGAAGTGCGCAGCCTGATCGAGCCGCCGGCGGCTCGACTGGCGGCGGAGCGCAATTCTGAAGCGGCGGCCGATGCTTTGGGCGAGCTGATGCAGGAACAATGGTGGGCCTGGTCGGATGCACACGCCATCGCGGAAATCATTAGCGCCTTTCACCAGACCCTGCTTCAGCAATGTGGCAATCCCACGCTGGAGGTATTTGGCGTCGCTCTACAGGGAATCGTGGCCAAGAACATCGAGATGTCCGGGCGCGCGGACAATCGCGCCAGTCACGTCCTGCCAAAACCGAAAACGGCCTACCGGTCGCAGGAACGTCTCGTTTCGCTCATCCGGGCGGGTGACAGCGAGGGGGCCGAAAATCACTGGCGAAAACACATGGCCGCAACCCAGACATATCTGCTGGGGGGGTTCTCGGCGACCGAGGTTATCGACGTCCTCGATTGAGCAAGCTGGCGTCAGTAGATTGAGGGAGGAGCACGGCGCCATCTGTCGTGTGGCGGGCAAGGGCGAACGAAACGCCGGGTGCAAACTCAATCCGCGAACTGCTTGAGAGCAAGCCTGCCTGGCTGGTGAGCGTCGCCATGGCCAACAAAGCTGTCGGATCATCTGGGCAGTAATTACGCGGCTTCCGGGTTGCCATGCATTCCCGTCATTGAAACCATAGTGCAAGGTGATTTTTCTTCGCGGCCTCCTCGGGCGATAGCAGGACAATCGTTCCAACTGTCGAGGAGAATGCCATGCTCACCCGCCCCTTTGCCGCCGCGCTGATGCTTGCCGGTAGCCTCATTTCGCTCCAGCCAGCCTTCGCGGCACCAACACCCCAGCCTGTGGCCGCCGCCGATGGCATTGTCCGCCTCAAGAGCGCCAACAGTTTTGACGACACCGTCGTCCGGCTCAAGGCGGATGTCGCCGCGAAAGGCATCCGCTTGTTCGACCAGATCGACCAGAGCGGCCTTGGCGCGCAGGCCGATCTGAAGATTGGGCGGTCGACGCTGGTGATCTTCGGCAACCCGCCATTGGGCGTGCAGTTCCTCCAGTCCAATCCCTATGCCGGGCTGGACTGGCCGGTGCGCATGCTGGTGACGCAGGATGCCGATGGCGCGGTGTGGGTCGCGTGGTCCGAGTTCGATTTCATCGCAAAGCGGTACCGCATCGATGACAAGCCGGCGCAGTTCAAGATGGCCGGCGAAGTTGCAGCCTCCATAGCCTCTGCGGCCACGGGCAACTGATGTCACCGGCCGCCGCCTTCAGCCTGATCGTCGCCATCGCGTGCGCGGTGGTGATGGGCTTCGCCATAAACCGGGGTGCGACCTGCATGGTGTCTGCGGTTGATGAAGTGGTGCGCAAGCGCCGTTTTACTCGCTTCGTTGCCCTCGGTGAAGCGGCGCTCTGGGTCGCGGGCGGCATCGCGCTGGGGAGCATGGTCGGCCTGATGCCTGAAACCGCACCACATCCAGGCCTGTCCGCGCAAACGGTCGTTGGCGGCGCACTTCTGGGGCTTGGCGCCTATGTGAACAAGGCGTGCGTATTCGGCTCGGTCGCGCGCTTTGGGTCCGGCGAATGGCATTATGCGCTGACACCGCTCGGCTTTCTCGCCGGGTGCGTGGTGGCGTTGCCCTGGCTTGGTAACGCTGGGGTTCGCCCCAGCGCTCTGCACTATCCCAATTTTCCTCTTGCTGTCGGCATCGCGTTGACGCTGTTCGCGCTCTGGCGTGGCATCGGCGTTTTGCTCTCCGCCCGCGCGGGCATGCTGGCCCGCCACATCTGGGCGCCGCATCAGGCCACTGCCGTCATCGGCGTCACGTTCGTCATTCTGCTGTTGACCGCTGGCATGTGGACCTATCCCGAGGCACTGGCCCAGCTGGCACGAGGCATGACCATGGAGAGCAGTGCCCGGCTCACATTGTTCGTCGCGCTTCTTGCGGGCGCTGTGTGGAGCGGGGGCGGCATCCGGAGCGGCGCGGGCGGGTGGTCCGGCCGCAGGGCTATGCGCTGCGTGGCCGGCGGTGCCCTCATGGGCATGGGCAGTCTGATGATACCGGGCGGCAACGACAGCCTGATCCTGATCGGCCTTCCATTTCTTCAGCCCTATGCCTGGGCCGCGCTCGCCGCGATGGCAGGCACGATCGCGCTCTGCCTGATGGCGGAGGAGCGGGCGCAGAGGATGCTGGATTCTCTTCGACGTCCGCATTAAAAACATGCCGGTGGGGGTGCTGCCATGGAGATGCAACAGGTCCGATATTTCATCGCGGTTGCGAAAACGCTGAACTTCACCCGCGCAGCGGAGCAGTGCAACGTCACCCAGCCAGCGCTCACTCGCGCCATCAAGCAGCTTGAGGACGAACTGGGCGGCGAGTTGATCCGCCGCGAAGGCCGCCTCAGCCACCTGACCGATCTGGGCGCGCGAATGCTGCCGCTCCTTACCCAGTGTTATGAAAGCGCGATCAGCGCAAAGTCGCTCGCGGCGCAGGTGCGCAAGGGCGATGTCGCATGCCTCTCCATCGGCGTGTCGCGCACGCTGGATCTCGATCTTCTGATCGAGCCATTGGCGGAAATGCACCGCAGCTTCCCCGGCCTGCAACTCAAGCTCCGGCGCGGAACCGGCGCGCAGATCGGCGAGTGGCTCAAGAATGGGGATGTCGAAATCGCGCTGGGTGGGCAGATCGGCGAAAGCTGGGATCGGCTGGAGGCCTGGCCGATGTTCACCGAGGCTTTCAACTTCGTCGTGGCGAACGACCATGAGCTTGCGATGCGCAACGATCTGGAGCTGGACGTGGAGCTGGTGAAGGACCTGCGCTTCCTCGTCCATGCCGATGCTGATCCGGCGGAGCTGAATCGCGCGCGGCTGGATGCGGCCGGCATCAATCTGGACCTTGCGCATGAGGTGGACTCGATCCGTGATCTGGAGGCGCTGGTCGCAGCGCGGCTTGGCGTTGCGATACTTCCGGCAAGCGCGATGAAGGCACAGCGGGTCCGCCATCTGAGGTATCCGGCGCTGGATCAGCGGCGTACCGTGGCGGTGTATAGTGTCGCGGGTCGCGCGCGTTCGCGCGAGGCGAGCGCGCTGCTCAATCTGGTGCGTGCCGCCGACTGGTCAGGCCTTTCCACCCTTCCCGAGAAGATCGAGCGATTTCAGAACGTCTGACGGTTCCATCCGCCGCCGATAGTCCGGGTCGACGTGGCGCGCGACGATGGTTCCGCCCATGTCGACCACGAACACCGCCGGTACAGGCAGCAGCCACCCGGTTCCGCCCTGATAGTGCGGCACGTCCCAGCCTGCGCTTTCGATCAGCGATGCCATGAACTCATCGACCAAAATGGCGAGATTGATGGACAGCGTATAGCCACCTCCGACATCGCTGAGGAACGGAAACTTCGCGCCGGCTTCTGCCCGTAACGTTCGGGTATATTGCCGTGTCTCCTGCGTGATCGCGACGATCCTTGCTGGCGCAATCTTGTCCTGAATCTCGGCCATGCCGACCATGTTGAGGCGGCAATAGGGACACCAGTGGCCGCGATAGAAGGCGATGATGAGCGGCGCTTCGGCCAGCAGCTCGTCCATGTTCACCAGCCTGCCGTCCTGATCGGGCAGGGTGAAGGGCGGCATGCGGTCACCCACCTGCGGCGCACTGTGCCCCGCCTGAGCAGCTTCCAGCCGCCCGACAAAATCGTCGACAGCATCCGCAAACTCAGGGCTTTGTTCGCGCACCTTGTCGGCGATGGCTTTCAGCCGCGCGGCGAGGGGAGTGTCCATGTCACGCACCTGCTGAAACGTCTCTTCGAGCGCAGCTACCAGCGGATGTGTCATGCCGTTTCTCCCCGATCCCGCTCATAGCACAGCGATTTGCCGCTTCCATTGCGATTTATTCCGCCGCAAGCGGCTGATCCACCAGCTCGCCACCACATGCTTCATGCAGGATGAAGCCTTCGAGCGGATCGAAATCCCCCCGCCATGGCGCCTGGTTCAGCGTGTCCATCGTATGCCGGTATCCCGCCTGCCAGCGCTGGGCGATGCCATCGGGGCTGAAGTCGATATCCTTGGCGTGATCCTCATAATCCAGCGCGGGCGCGAGCAGACGGATGACGTGCATCCGCGTGGTGCAGCCATAGCTGGCCAGCTCGGTGAGGCGATTGTCGGCGGGATGCGCGGCTGCGAACTCCTCCGCCAGCTCGGCAATGATGTGGCGCAGCTTGTGGAGCTGCCGTTGCCGCTCGATATGCGCGGCTGCGCGCGAGCTGTATTGCAGGTCCTTCTGCCGGTTCATCACCTGCCAGATCGTCTCCGGCTCCGGTCCGTGCGGGTTCCACAGATGCACCGAGAAAACGACGCTGCTGCGGCGCTTGGGATCGTCGAACACCGTCTCCACCGGTGTGTTGGAAAGAATGCCTCCGTCCCAGAACAGGTCCTCGCCGATGCGCACCGCAGGGAAGGCCGGAGGCAACGCTCCCGAGGCGAGGATGTGCCGCACGTCGATCGCCGTGTCGCGGCTATCGAAATAGGTCATCTCGGCGGTTCGGACATTTGCCGCGCCGACGGTGAGGCGCATCGGGCCGTTGTTGATCTGATCGAAGTCGACGAGAGTCTTGAGCGTCTCGCTAAGCGGCGCGACCGAATAATATCCGGCGCCATCGCTGCCCAGCGGCGCATGGGGGCTGAAGAAGGCTGACGGGCGCGGCTGGAAGAATGCCGGTATGCCGGTGGTAATCGCCATCATGTTGCGCGCGGCGGAGGTGAACCAGTTGGGCAGTGGCACGCCCATGAACTTGTCCGTCTCCACCCGCTTCCAAAAGTCGCGCAGCCGCTCCATGCGTTCTGCATAGGGCGCACCGGCAATGATGCTCGCGTTGATGGCGCCGATCGAGGTGCCGACAACCCAGTCAGGCTCGATCCCGGCCTCGTGCAGCGCCTGATAGACGCCGACCTGATATGCCCCGAGCGCGCCGCCGCCCTGAAAAACCAGAACGATCTGGCCAAGGCGGGAAAGTTCATCCTGCAAGTTCGACATGTCTCTCTCCTGTTGTTGGGATGGCAAGGATTTTCACTGCGCCGTCCAGCCGCCATCGACTGCGATCGTCGTGCCGGTGATCGAGGCTGCGTGCGGACCGCACAGGAACGCGGCGATGCCGCACAGTTCCTCCACGGTGGTGAAGCGCTTACTCGGCTGTGCAGCGAGCAGCACATCGCTGATCACCGCCTCGCGGCTGATCCCTCGCGCTCTTGCCGTATCGTCGATCTGCTTTTCGACCAGCGGGGTCCAGACATAGCCGGGGCAGATGGCGTTGCAGGTGATGCCCAGGCGGGCCGTTTCGAGCGCGACCGTTTTGGTGAGGCCGATCAGCCCATGCTTCGCCGAGACATAGGCGCTCTTGTAGGGCGAGGCGATCAGGCCATGCACCGAGGCTAGGTTGATGATGCAGCCTGCGCCTTGCGCCTTCATATGGGGCAGGGCGGCGCGGATCGTGTGGAATGCGGCCGAGAGGTTGAGCGCGATGATCGCATCCCATCGCTCCGGCGGAAACTCCTCTACGGGACTGACATGCTGGATACCCGCATTGTTCACGAGAATGTCGATGCGGCCGTGGTTGGCGATGGTGTTTTCCACCAGCGCGGCCGCGCCTGCGGGGTCAAGCAGATTGGCGCCGTCATAGTCGACCTCTCGGCCGAAGCGGCGCAGCTCCGCGCAGGTCTGCTCGATCTCGTCCATCCGGCCGAGGCCATTGACAACAATATGCGCGCCCGCCTCCGCCAGCGCCTGGGCGATGCCAAGGCCGATCCCGCTGGTGGAACCGGTTACGAGCGCGACCTTGTTGGTCAGCGGGCGAACCGCAGCTTGCAGGCTTTGAGTATCGGATGTGGCTGATATGACGGTCATGACTGCGTTCCCTGAAAGAGCGATAAAGCTCGGTAGTGCGGCCATGATGCCCGCGCGGCAGGTGCAGCTGAAATGCCTTTAGATTCGGGTTTCCATGCGTTTCCGTTATGCGCGGCGCATCACCATGCGCTTTCGCTATGGATTTGATGCGGACATGCAATTGGGCAGGCCAGGCCCATCCCTCTAGCTTTGAACAGGTCGGAACAGCCCCCGCTGCCCGCACGGTTTCACAGCTTCAGGAAGGACCTGACATGACCCATTCTCGCAAACTTGCCGCGCTTGGCCTCGCCGCCGTCGCGGTCTTTTCTACCCCGGCATTCGCCGGTGATTGCCCCCAGGGCCAGGAAAAGGCGAACCCGCTCGCCAATGCCGCCACGATGCCGAAGGACGTGACTGATACGGTCATCGGCTCGATCGACCTCGGCAAGGAGATCGGCGTTGAAGGGCGCCAGTTGCGCACCCGCCGCCTCGTCATCCAGCCCGGCGGTATCGTGCCCATGCACAGCCACGCCGATCGTCCCGCCCTCATCTACACCGTGAGCGGCACGGTCACAGAGCATCGCAGCACCTGCGGCGTGCCGATCGTCCACAAGGCCGGCGACATCTCGCGCGAGGCAGAGGGCATTTCCCACTGGTGGCAAAACGAAGGCAAGGAGCCTGTCGTGCTGCTCTCTTCAGACGTGTTCCACGGCCAGTAATATTCGACGGTCCCACCCCGACCTGTCGACGTGGCGCTCTCCCCGGCCCCCAAGAGAGCGCCACCCCCCCCCCATCACCCACTGTAGAAGGAGAAGACCCATGAAGACCATCGTGACATCCAGCATCGGAGCCGTGCTTGCGGCATCGCTCGCCAGCGCGGCGCATGCCGGGCCAGCCAAGCCGCAGCCCAATATGGACAAGTGCTACGGCATCTCGCTCGCGGGCAAAAATGACTGCGCCGCCGGCGCGGGCACCAGCTGTGCCGGGACCAGCCACGCCAACTATCAGGGCAATGCCTGGAAATATGTGGCCAAGGGCACCTGCGAGAAGATCAAGACGCCCAAGGGCTTCGGCTCGCTGACGCCGAAGAAGGGCTGAACCATGAGCACGGGTCCGACCGCCGGAATCGCGCTCAAGGTGCAGCATTTCGAGGAGGCGCTCGCTTCCCCGGCGGCGGGCCTGTGGTTCGAGGTCCATGCCGAGAACTATATGGTCGAGGGCGGACCGCGCCTTGCGATGCTGGAGGAAATCCGGCGGGCGCGGCCGCTCTCGCTCCATGGCGTCGGCATGTCGCTAGCCAGCGACGAACTGCCCGATCCCGATCATCTTGCGGCCCTCAAGCGCCTCGTCGACCGGTTCGAGCCGTTCCTCGTTTCCGAGCATCTTGCATGGTCGCGGCTGGGCGCACGCTGCATGCCTGACCTGCTGCCCTTTCCCCGCACGGGCGAAGCGTTGCGCCATATCGTGCGCAATATCGACCATGTGCAGAGCGTGCTGGGTCGCCGGATCCTCATCGAGAATCCCTCCCACTACATGCGCCTTGCCGGGCATGACTGGGCCGAGCAGGATTTTCTGCGCGAGCTCGTGCGCCGAACGGGATGCGGCCTGCTGCTCGATCTCAACAATGTCGCGGTGAGCGCACATAATCTCGGCTTCGACGCCGCTCGCTGGCTCGAGGATTTTCCCTCTGATGCCGTTGGCGAAATCCATCTCGCAGGTTCGAGCGAGGATGTCGCGCTCGATCTGCTGATCGACAGCCATGACAGCCCGGTCGCCGCCGACGTGTGGACCTTGCATCGCGCCTTCATCCAAAGCCACGGCCCGCGCCCCACGCTGATCGAGCGTGACGCGCTGGTGCCCGATTTCCGCACGCTGATGGCCGAGCGCCTTCAGGCGGAGCGCCACATCGATGAACATATGAAGGAGATGGAACATGCCTGAACTGCGCGCTTTCCAACATCATTTCGTCACCGCGATCGACAGTGGCGCCGCGCTGCCGCTCTCGCCGCTCGCTATCTATCGCAACACGTCGCTTGCAGGAGCATGCCAGGCGCTGGCGGACAACTTCCCCGTCGTACGCGAGCTGGTGGGAGAGGCGCTGTTCGAGGCCCTGGCGGTCGATCATGCCCGTGAATGCCCGCCCACGTCGCCGGTGCTCGCTCTCTACGGCGCGGAATTCGCAATGTGGCTCGCGCGCCAGCCAATTGCTGCCGAAATCACCTATATTGCTGACGTTGCGCGGTGCGAACGCATGCATATCGAGGCGCTATTTGCTGCCGATGCCCCAGCCTTGACCATCTCCGACATAGCATTGATCGCTGGCGACCGGCTGGCTGCACTGCGCCTCAAGCCGCACCCAGCCACCCGCATCGACTGGCTGGCGACCCCCGCCATGCCGATCTGGCTCGCGCATCAGGATGATGTCACCGAAGAAATCGTCATAGAATGGGAGCCCGGCGGCGCGCTGTTCGCCCGCCCGCGCAACCACGTGCTTGCGCGTGTCCTCACCCGCCCGGCGCACCGCCTGCTTTCCGGCCTGCGCATGGGCGAGACGCTGGGCGAGGCGGCAGAAAGCGCCCGCTCGCTTTACCCCGAAACCGATATCGGCGCGGAGTTCGCGCAGCTCGTTGAAACCGGCGCGTTCGTCGCCATGCCTGAAAGGATGATCTGATGAGAGCCGTTCAAAAAACAGTGCCTGCCGGCGGACTCTATGACAGGGTAGTCGCTCTTGCCGAACGCCTGCTTCCCCCCTCGCTGCTGCTGCTCGTGGCGCGTCTTGGCATTGCCGCCATCTTCTTCCTTTCGGGTCGCACCAAGGTCGAAGGCCTGTTTACCCTGACCGACAGCACCTTTTACCTGTTCGAAACCGATTATGCGCTGCCGCTGCTGCCGCCTGTCGTTGCGGCCTATCTCGCCACAATCGCCGAGCATGTGTTTTCGATCCTGCTGGTACTCGGTCTTCTTACCCGCGCTTCGGCGGCAGCTTTGCTGGGCATGACCCTTGTGATCCAGATTTTCGTCTACCCAGACGCCTGGCCGACGCATCTGAGCTGGGCTGGCCTCATGCTGCCGCTGATTGCCTATGGCGGGGGCAGATGGTCCGTGGATAAGGCGATAGGTCTCAAATGATCGTCAAAGCAGAAGCATGGCATTCAAAAGGCACAAGCCGGGGGAGCTTATCGGCAAGCTGCGTGACACGGAGATCGTGCGGCCAACCGAGCTTGACACGCGCCCCAAAAATGGCGAAGGGACGGCATAAAATAGCGGGGTTGATCTCGCCAGGCAAATGGGCGCATGCGCTGCGGGGCCGTAGAATGGGAATGGGATCCTATGTCTGCGAGCTACCGACTTTCTTCTTGTATCGAATGGCAATTTACTGAAGCGGGCGAGCTCGATGACCGTCTGCGCGCCGCAAAAGCGGGCGGCTTCGACCTAGCCGAATTTCATTTATGGCGTGACAAGCCGATTGATGCGCTGGCGCAGGCACTGACCGAAACCGGCATGAAGCTGACCGGCGTCTGCGTCGACCCGCGCCGTTCGATCGTCGATCCCGTCGAGCGCGACGAGATGATCAACGCCGTGCGCGAAACAATCGCTGCGACGGCCAAGCTGGGTAAACCGGACCTCATCATCGCCTCAGGCTTCCGGGTGGAAGGAATGAGCGAGGAAGATCACTTCGCCAATGCCGTCGTCGCCCTGCGCGCCGCCGCCGATGATGCGGAAAAGGCGGGCGTCACCCTGCTGCTCGAGCCTCTCAACACCCGATTGTTTTCGGCCATGTACCTGGTCAGCACAAAGCTGGGCCTCGATCTAGTCGAGGCGGTGGGCAGCCCCAACCTGCGCCTGCTGTATGACGTGTGGCACAGCGCGGTGATGGGTGAGGACATGGCCGAAGTGCTTGCGGGCCGCGCACATCTCGTTGCCCATGTACAGGTCGCCGACATGGATGACCGCAACGAACCCGGTACCGGTAGCCTCGACTGGGCAAGGATCAGGCAATCGCTGGACGACCTCGGCTATTCCGGGGCAATCGGGCTGGAATACTTCCCGACCCTGCCGATGGATCAATCGCTCGCTCTGACCCGGCAAGAGCTGGGCTGCTGACAGCTCTATCGCGCGGAATGGGTAGAAGAATAGGAACTGTCATGAAAACCGAAAAGATCGCGATCAGCCTCGACCTGATCAACCGCCACAACCAGGAACCCAACCGTAACCGCTACGAAAGTCGGTATTTCTGGGAAGAGCTCTATCGGCTGATCGCCGCTGCGGGATTTTCGGCGATCGAAATCCCCTATGAGCCGGTATGGCAGTTCGGCGGCCGCAGCGGCGTGCCGATGAACCGCTACTGCGTGAACACCAAATACGGTGATGCCGCCGGATACCTTGCCCAATTGCAGGCCAGCGGGATCGACCGGGTAGCAGGGGTCACCTTCGATCCCAACCTGTTCATGCGCAACGACAGCCTCGATTTCTATTTCGGAGCAAGCGGCCACTTTGCTGGCGAGGGGCTGGACCACGCGGCGGATCTGGGTGCGGACTATTTCGCCATCAGCCCGTCCCCCTTCCATGGCCGGGTCGCGCAGTATCACCCGGATCTGACGGACAAGATGGAGACCTTCACGACGCGCACGGTCGAACTGCTTTCCGGCCTCGCTGCCAAGGCGGAAGCCCGCGGTGTGTCGCTCGTGCTGCGCAGCGAATACTGGAGCCTGTTCGGGGGTAAGCGCCTCGCCCCGTTCTACGATGCACTTCCCGCCAGCATCAAGCTTGATGTAGATACCGCGAACCTGTTCGTGAGCGGTATTTCGGCCCCGGATTTCATCGCAGCGCATTCCGGCAGGATCGGCTGCGTCCACCTCACCGACACCGATTTCGTCGATACGGGGGAAGTCTGGAAGACACCGAACCCGGAGCATCCCAGTGGCAGAGCGACACAGGTTTTCCGCGATCCGGGGTCGGGATCGGTCAACCTGGCGCAGATCGTGAGGCAGCTCGACAGTCTGGGCTATGAGGGTCCCGTCACTGCCAGTGCCCGCCAGACACGTGATCCCTTCCGCGCCGTGCTGCGTACGCGCGCTCTGCTGAACCAAATCACGAAATAGATCTGACGGAGATTCCGCGATGCCCAACATCCGCTATGCCAACATGTGCCACTGGAAGACGATCCCCTATCGGAAGATCGAGAATTTCCGGGAGTTCTACTATGAGGACAATACCAACTCGGCCTACTATTCCGATTGGGACAAGATCCTCAAATATCAGTCCGCGCTGGGCTTCGAGGGGATCGAGATCGCGCCCTGGGATCTGGCCGACATTCTGCCGCTGTTCGGCTCGCCAGAATCTTTCACGGCCTTTGCGAAGGAGCGAGGGGTGGAGGTTATCGGGATGTTCCACGGCGCCCACGCCAGCCACGATGCCGGACATTTCGACGAAGCCGTTCGCGCGGGCCGGGAGGCGGTTGACACCATCGTGCGCTTCGGTGGAACTTACATGAATACCTGCCCGACACAGAACTACTTCGGCACCGGACCGCTCAGCCGCGAGGAAGTGCAGCAGTGTGCCAAGGTGATGAACGAGATCGGCCGCTATGCCACGGACCGCGGGGTGAAGATCGGCCTGCATAACGAATTCTTCTGCGCCATCAACCTTTCGAACCACCGCGAACTGATCGAATCCACCGATCCAAAGCTGGTCCATTATTGCATCGACACAGCGCAGATCTCGATCATGGGCGAGGACCTGCTGACCTTCTACAACGATTATCACGACCGGATCAGTACGTTCCACCTGAAGGACACCGCTTCGTCGAAGCTGCCAGACAGCGTTCGCTTTTCGCAGGACCCCGAGATCACCGACGATGGCACGCGCTGGTTCTGGGAGCCGGGCATGGGCGAACTTGACCTCAAGGGCCTTTATAGCCTGCTGAAGCAGCACGGATTCAAGGGCTGGATGTCGATAGAGTATGACGGCTCTCCCGACCTGCTTGCCTCGATGGCGCTGACCCGCTATTTCCTCGATAATGAATTGCGGCCGATCTACGATTAGGCTCAGATCATGGTGTGATTCGAAGTAAGAGCCTGATTGACGCCTTTGATTGAACGCCTGCGGCGCTTCAATCAAAGGCAATCAGGCTCTATTGCTTGAGTCAGTTCACGAGCTTGCTGAACCACTTTAGCGCGTCGCCGGTCGGCGCCAGTGTGGGGCTGCATTCGATCCCGATAGGACCGGTATATCCCACAGAGTGCAGAAGGTTGAGGGCGGCCTCCCAGTCGATTTTGCCGGACCCTGGCTCTCCTCGGCCCGGCGCGTCGGCGACCTGTACATGTTCCAGCAGGTGCGCGACTGCGGGAAGCACCTCGGCTGGATCCTCGGCCTCGGTTACCGAGTGATACAGGTCATAGAGCAGGCGAACGCGCGGCGAGTTGACCATCTCGATCACCG
This sequence comes from Sphingobium sp. DEHP117, assembly GCF_030867385.1. Taxonomy (GTDB): domain Bacteria; phylum Pseudomonadota; class Alphaproteobacteria; order Sphingomonadales; family Sphingomonadaceae; genus Sphingobium. The sequence goes on from NZ_JAPFBJ010000001.1 coordinate 469,385, forward strand.
CCACGGCGTCCTCCGTGTGGCTGAACAGCACACCGGGGTGATCGACCCGGGTGTTGACCGGCTCGAGCATGATCGTGACACCAAAGCGCTCGGCGATGGGCACGATCGAGCTGACAGCCTGCGCGACCGTGGCGAGCTGGACGGGGCGCTTCTGGTAGGGAACACCGGGACCCGAAGCGACGACGACCCGGCGGCAGCCAAGGAAAACGGCATCTTCGCAGGTTTTCTGAAAGATTGCGCGAAATTGCTCATGCGTGCTGGGGTCGACCAGCAAGGTGCGCGGATCGTTGACCATGCTGATCAGCTCCACGCCATGATTGGCAAGAGCTTGCTTTGCCGCGTCGGCATCGCGGCCTGCCATTGAGAATATCTCGACCTTGCGAAAGCCGTCTGCTGCTGCGGCAGCGATGCGGTCCTCAATCCGTTCCCCCGCTTCCTGATACATATACTCAAGATTTACGGAAAGTTCGTAGGCCATCGGTGTTCCTTTTGTCTGTGTGGCCGGTGCCGTCAGAAGCGGTTGATGAGGTTTTCGCACCATTCCTGGCGGCCGGAGCGTGCCTCGGGTTCGTGGTTGGCGGCGACGGCGTGGTCGGCAACCTGAGCCAGTGACGTGCCGTCGGCATGGATCATCCGGCCGAGCTCCCCCTGCCAGCCCGCATACCGATCGACGCGGAACCGTTCCAGCTGCCCGTCCTCGATGATGGCGGCCGCACGCAGCAGCGCACGGGCGATTGTGTCGACACCGCCGATATGGCCATGGAACAGGTCTGCCGCGTCGATCGACTGGCGGCGCACCTTGGCATCGAAATTGAAGCCGCCGTTGCCGAGACCCCCGGCGCGCAACACTTCGAGCATCGCCAGCGTCAGTTCCTCAACCGAGTTCGGAAACTGATCGGTATCCCACCCGTTCTGCGGGTCTCCGCGATTGGCATCGATCGATCCGAGAATACCGAGCGCGCGTGCCATTGCGATTTCGTGCTCGAACGTGTGGCCCGAGAGCGTGGCGTGATTCGCCTCGATGTTCACCTTGACCTCATTCTCCAGCCCGAAGCGTTTGAGGAAGGCGTAGACGGTCTGGGTGTCGAAATCATATTGATGCTTGGTCGGTTCATGCGGCTTGGGCTCGATCAGGATCGTGCCGGTAAAGCCGATGCGGTGCTTGTGATCGACGACGAGGTTCAGGAACCGGCCGAAATTCCGCTGCTCGACCCCGATCTCGGTGTTGAGGATGCTGTCATAGCCCTCGCGGCCACCCCACAGCACGTAATTTGCTCCACCCAGACGATGGGTAGCCTCCAGCGCATCGCGCACCTGGCTCGCCGCCCAGGCGAAAACTTCAGGGTCGGGGTTGGTGGCAGCGCCTGCCATGTAGCGCGGGTGCCCGAACAGGTTTGCCGTGCCCCAGAGCAACCGGCGGCCATGCTTGCCCTGCAGCTCTTCCAGATGATCGACAGCCTCGGCGAAGCTCTGGCGGAACTCGCCGATTGTCTCGGCGTCAGCCATCACGTCGACGTCATGAAAGCAGTAGAACGGCAGATCGAGTTTCTCGACGAAGGCAAGCGCCGCCTCACGCTTTTGCGCGGCGCGTACCCGATCGTTCGGCCCCGCGTGCCATGGGCGGGAAAAGGTGCCTGCGCCGAAGACGTCGCTGCCCGGCCAGCAGAAGCTGTGCCACATGCACACGGCGAACCGCAGATGATCCTCCATGCGCTTGCCCATGACGAGGCGATCCTTGTCGTACCACCGATAGGCAAGGTCGTTGGTGCTGTCCGGTCCTTCATATTTGACCGTGGCGAATGGTGCGAAATAGTCGGCAGACATTGGCTTTCCTCTCACAAAGTCTTGAGCGCGGGGTAAGCGCGGCGGTATTTCTCTCGTTTGTGGCTGAGTCGTTCCGCCAGCAGGAGATCGGGTTCGATGACATCGGTAACAGCGGGCGCGCCACATGCGTCTGACACAGCCGCACCGGTGACCGCGATCTGGGCAAGGCGCGCCGCGCCAAGCGCCGGGCCGACCTCGCCGCCGTCCAGATAAGCGAGCTTGACGCCGAGCGCGGCGGCGATGATCCGCCCCCAGTGCCTAGAGCGGGCGCCGCCGCCGATCACCGACACTTGTTCCACCCGCGTTCCAGCATTGCGAAGCGCGGCGAGGCCATCGGCCAAGGCAAAGGCCACGCCCTCCAGCATGGCAGTGGCGATACGGCCGGGATCGCTGTCCGCATCGAGACCGAGCAACGCGCCCCGCACATGCGGATCATTGTGTGGCGTGCGTTCGCCCGAAAGATAAGGCAGGAATATCTCCGGCCCTGTCCCGGGACCTGCCGTCTCAGCCAGCTTGAGAAAGGCGAGTACATCTACTCCCACCAACCGTGCCCCCCAGTCGAGGCAGGACGCGGCCGACAAATGGACGCTCATCTGATGCCACATGCCGGGGAGGCAGTGGCAGAAAGCATGAACAGCTTCCGCCGGGTTCGGGCGGAAAGCGTCGTTCGCTACGAAGATCACGCCCGATGTTCCGAGGGACAGCAGCGCATCCCCGTCCGCTATCACGCCAATACCGGCGGCCCCGGCGGCATTGTCGCCGGCTCCCGCCGCGACCGGAACACGCGCCATTCCCCAGCGGGCCGCGATGTCTGAGCGGAGGACGCCGGTCGCCTCGGTCCCTTCATAAAGCCGCGGCATGTGCGAGCGGGAAAGGCCGGTCGCGGCGAGCAGCGCATCGGACCAGTCGCGCGCGGCGACATCGAGCCACAAAGTCCCCGCGCTGTCGGACATGTCGGACGCTTTGTCGCCGGTCAGAACAAGCCGCACATAATCCTTGGGCAGGAGCACGCTGCGCACGCGGGCGAACAGGGCAGCCTCATGACGGCGTACCCAGGCGAGCTTGGGCGCGGTGAAACCAGGCATTGCGAGATTACCCGCAACCCTGTGCAGGGCAGGTTCGGCGGCTTCCAGCTCGGCACACTCGGCATAGGACCGACCGTCATTCCACAGGATAGCGGGACGCAGCACCTCATCCGCTGCGCCAAGGAGAGTGGCGCCGTGCATTTGGCCGGCAAGGCCAATGCCTTGCACTCGAGATCGCAGTTCCGCCGGGAGGGCAAGCACGGCCGCTTCGGTTGCCGCGATCCAGGCGGCGGGATCCTGCTCGGACCACAAGGGCTGCGGACGCGAGACGGAGAGCGGCGCCGTGGCCTGCGCGGCCAGTTTGCCGTCGGCAGATATGAGGATCGCCTTGACGCCAGAGGTGCCAATGTCGATTCCGAGAAACATAACAATACCTATGCGCGTGCGTCGTCGAGAATGAGTTCTGCGGCGCGTTCTGCCACAGCCATTGCCGGACCATTGGTATTGCCGGAAACCGGGGTTGGCATGATGGAGCAGTCGACCACGCGCAGGCCACCGACGCCATGAACCCGGCAACGGGCATCGGTAACCGAGTTGGTTTCATCCGTGCCCATCGCGCAGGTGCCGGTGCCATGGAGGCCGCCTTCGACCATCTTGGCAAGTTCCGAACCAATCGCTTCGTCGTCCGTCACACTTGCGCCGGGCATACGCTCTGCCCCGATAAAGGGCTTGAGCGGATCAGACGTGGCGATCGCGCGGAACAGCTTGAAGAGCTCGATAGCTTTCGCCCGGTCATAGGGGTCGGACCAGATGGCTGCATCGACAAGTGGCGGCTGGCGGAAGTCAGGCGAGGTGAGGGTGATCGACCCCCGGCTCTTTGGCCGCAGATGATAGCCCGAAAAAGTCAGTCCGGGGTTGGGGGTCAGCGGGCTGCCAGGCTTTTCCGCCATCTCGTTGACGGTGCGCATAGCGAATGGGGCGGCGGCGACCTGAAAGTCGGGCCACAGCGGATCGACACCTTTGCTCGCAACCAGACCCGTGAGTGGCATGCCGACCCGGGCAAGATGGCCGGTTCCCGTCAGGAAATATTGCAGCGCGTTGCGGTAGAGCCGCCAGCCGAAAAACTCGCGGTTGGTACCCGGATGATTGGTGAGGTCAAACGACACGCCGAACTTCTGATGATCTGCAAGCTGCTGCCCGACTGCGGCCAGTTCCTTGACCACATCGATGCCCAATACCTGCAAGGCCGCACCGGGGCCGATGCCCGAAAGCTGGAGAAGTTGCGGCGAGCCGTACACACCAGCCGAGAGGATCACTTCGTGATCGGCGCGGAAGGTTCGTTCCTCCCCATGTGCCTCACACAAGACGCCAGTCGCGCGTCCGCTTTCGATGATCACCCGCTTTACGGCGGTATGGGTGGCTATCGTAAGGTTCGGGCGCCCCCGGATCGGCATGATGAAAGCCTTGTAGCTGCTTTCCCGCACGCCCTTTCGGTCTACCGTGTACTGGCTCCGCCCGACGCCGCTGGAAAAAGGCGCGGTGATATCATCGAGCCAAGGCATTCCTTGCGTGGCAAAGCCTTGGGCAAGGGCGTCAAACACCGGAGACTGATAGGTCGACGCTGTAATTTGCAGTTCGCCGTCAGTGCCTCGGCCCGGATGTGCGCTGGGTTCGCGGTAGTTTTCGAACTTGCGATAGCAGCGCGCGATTTCGTCCCAGCTCCAGCCGACAAGGCCATGATCCGCCCAGCAGTTGAAATCCTGCGGCATTCCGGTGAGATACCATGTTCCGTTGATCGCCGAGGATCCGCCCAGTCCGCGCCCGTAGGTATGGATACCGGGACGCATGCCGGGATGCTGTTTCAACGGAAAGACCCGGAAGTAGGCTGGATTGCCCATGATCTTGACGAAGCCGCCGGCCATCTTGATGAAAGGGTGCTGATTGTCCCCGCCGTCCTCGATGAGGAGTACGCGCGTACGCGGATTTGCGCTCAGGCGATTAGCCAGAACGCAGCCTGCGGAACCGGCCCCCACGATAATGTAATCGAAGTTGCCACTCTCCACGGCTCCTGCTCTCCTGAAATAGAATTGTTGTTCGCATTTTTTGAGCACAGGGGTTGACCTTGTGTCAAGCTCAAATTAGAACTAAATTTCTAATTATGTCAATGGGAGAGTGCGATGTTGCCGGTGGAGCGGATAATTGGCGAGGAAGGTTTGACCTCGGGAGCGGGGGGCCTGCGCCTAGCCATGCGGCTGCCGTGGTACCGGTCTTTGCCATTTTCTACCGTAGAAGTCGGCGGAGTGACTATCGACGGTGAGCCAGTCGATCTTTCCGATGCGCAAGTGGAGCATGATGGCAAAAGCTGGCCGCTAGCAGAGCAGGGCGAGCAGGTCGACACATTCTGGTTCGTACGCGACAGCGCGTTCCTCTTACTGCCAGGTCGCGCCGCAGCTCCGGGGAGTGAGCACGTCGTTTCGCTGACCATCAACGTCAGTCCGCCGTATATCCCGGGCATGACCCGGTCCAACGTGCAAGTCGAAACCCTGCAAGTCGCCTGAGCGAACGAGAGAGGACTCCATCATGGTAACCACGACCGCACCTCAAATCGGTGTTACGCTCTATTCCTTTACCAACGAATGGCTCAGCCGCCAGTTCGATTTTCCCGACCTGATGCGCGAAGTGGCGCGGCGCGGGCTAGGGCCGAACATTGAAATCATCGGCTTCCAGAATTTCAAGGAATTCCCAGACGTTTCGGACGATTTCGCCGCCCGGTTCAAGGATATCGTCGCCGAGACCGGCCTTAATCCGGTATCGTGCGCGATCAATTCCGATCGCTTTCTGCGCCCCGGCCAGCAGCCGATCGACGACGCGTCGCTGGTCGAATATCACAAACGGCAGTTGCGCTCCGCCAAGAAGATGGGCTTCTCGCTGGTGCGCTATCAGTTCGCGCTACCGGTGCATCTGCTTCCCGAAGTCGCGCCCTACGCGGAAGAACTGGACATCCGCATGGGCGTCGAGGTTCATGCCCCGATGTGGGCAGGCCATCCGGCGGTTCAGGCCTATGCCGAGATGTATGACAAGCTCGATACCCCGGTGCTCGGTTGGATTCCCGACTTCGGTGGAACGGCCAGCCGCATTCCCGAATCGATGCTGGACGCGGCGCGCAGGGCAGGGGCGGCGGAGAGCCTGCTGGATCGGCTCAAGTTGGTCTGGCTCGAGCCGGGGATGAGCCATGAAAAGGCCGGCCGTCTGCGGGAATGGGCGCTGGCGCAAGGCCATGCTCCCGCGCACATCCAGGCTGCAAGCCTCGCCTTTTTCATCCTGTCCAACAATGATCCGCTAAGTTGGGCACAGCTGGTCGATCGCACCATTCACATCCATGGGAAATTCTACGGCGTGGACGAAAACCTGGTCGAAGAGGCGATCGACTATGCGGCGATCCTCCCCCTGTTCCGCGATGGCGGATTCACCGGCACGATCGTGTCGGAGTGGGAAGGCCATGCCTACGATACGCGCGATGCATTCGAGCAGGTCTCTCGCCACCAGGCGATGTGCAGGCAAATATTAGCGAGCTGATCCTGCCATGACGGCCGGGGTGCCTCAGTCTGCAGTCAGGTAAGCGAGGCACATCCGGCCCAGTTCCCGTTTCAACATCGTCCAGTCCCGGTTGCCGATGGATTCGCGGGTCGATCCCAGGCCGAGCTGGCGAGCCAGGGTTGAAAATATAACGAAATAGGCGGCGCGCGCGCGCATAGTAGGATCGTCCTGGCCGATTTCCTTGTCATAGGAAAGCATCGCCAGCGTCGATTTCGCTTCCGCTTCCAGCGCAGCCGCCTTGCCGGGCTCTGCTACCAGAGGGTCATATTCGGCGCGCACCATGGCGAGACGGAGCAGCGGCGAATATTCGCTCAATACCGTCGCATAGGCCTCCACGAACTGCGGCACGAAATCGGCCAGCGTCGGGCAGGTGGACGCGAGCTTGGCGATCATCCGGTCCTCGGCCTTCGCCATGTCCTGCATCGTCTCTGCAATGACAGCGCGTACGAGATTGTCCTTGCTCTCGAACCTCAGATAGATTGAGCCGATCGAGACGTTGCCGTGCTTGCTGACTTCGATAAGCGTGAAATCCTCGCTGCTGCGTTCGACCATCAGCGCGCGGGCTGCGGCCAGCATGCGTTGCAGCGAGGCCTTGCTGCGCCCCTGTTGGGGGATGCGGCTTACAGTTTCGACAGTAAATGGTTGAGACTTGGACTTTTTCTGGGCCTTGGGGGAAGTGGTCATACGTAAGACGTTTCTCAAACAGAAATATAGGAACTAGAATTCATCCGGATGCATATCCGTAAATGGCTGTTTCTCATATCCCTTCGCCGCATAATTTCTGGATTTTTGCCGGTTTTCCGCCCTAAAGCGCGTGCGTGTGGCGCGAAAAGACAAGTAGTATCAAGCAGGTTAACAGCCCCGCGACACCGGAAAGGATGAACGCCTGTTGCATGGTTCCAGCCAGCCCGGCGGTGTTCCCAACAATGATAGGGGAGAGCGCCTGACCGAGGAAAAAGGCGCTGGTCCAGACACCCATTCCGCGACCGCGATGTTCGAACGAAAACTTGCCTTGAGCCCAGGCGATGAGCGCGGGAACGGCCATGCCCGCGCCGGTCTGTTGCAGGATCAGCGCAAGCTGCATCTCCAAAATCGTCCTGGCCAGCCCAATGCCGATCAGCCCTGTACCGAGAAGCGCCAGGAAGGTTGCAATCTGCACCGCGTTGGAGAAGCGCGACACAATGCGGAAGACCACTGAGCCCGCCAAAATGAACATTGCGGGCAGGGCGGTCGCCTTGCTGACAGTCATCGGGTCAGTGACGCCGATTTCCTTCCAGGCGATGCTGCCGTTGACGATAAATACATAATACAGGATTGAAACGAAAAGCGTCATGCCTGCAACCACGATGGCAGCGCCTATCGGGAATGGTCCTCCTGCGGCCTGCAGGTCTGCTTTCGCCGGTTCCCTCTCGCGTTTCGGCTCGAACAGGAAGAAATACATCGCCACGAAAATCGGCACCGCGATGAGGTAGACAAGAAAACCGCCGTTCCACCGGACCGAGGCCACCGCAGCGACCAGTATGAACACCAGAGGTTGGAAAAGTGGGCCGACCAACCCCTGCAACATCAGCCAGTTGCGCCTTCCGGCGTCGTCCCAATAGTCGGCAATAAGTGTGTTCACGACAGTGAGGATCCCCGCCTCGCACACCCCCAGCAGAATGCGTGTGGCGATAATCGCGTCGAGATTTTCGAGGAAAAAGGGCGCCGTGCCAACGATTGCATAGAAAAATGTACATAAAAGCAGGAGTTTGCGCCGACCAAATCGGTCAACTGCGAGACCGGCAAAGGGTGCAAGCAGTGCAATGGCATAGCCGGGCGCCGTGACCATCGCCGGTACCTTTATTGCCGCATCAGGTTCGTCCTTGAAATGCTCGATGATGGCGGCGACGACCGGAAACATCGCGATGATCGCAAACACCGGCAGAAAGCCGGCCACGACCATGGTGAAGCCCTGCGGCTTCAGGGTCAGCGATTTATAGAAATGCAGCAGAAAGCGCATTCATCCTCTCCTGTGCGGAGGCGGTCAAAATTCGTCGGCCGCCGCCTTTATGCTTGACGATCATCTAGCTATCAAACTAGAATGAATATTACAAATCAAATTAGCAAAGAGAGGAAGTCATGCGGCGCTTGCGGATGGGCATGATCGGTGGAGGGCCGGGGGCGTTCATTGGCCCCGTACATCGGATTGCGGCCGAAATGGATGGCGAGATTGAGCTGGTTGCTGGTGTTTTCTCCAGCAATCCAGGCCGTAGCCGCCAGGCTGGAGAGGTCTATCGGATCGATCCCGAACGGGCCTATCCCGATCTCGGAACGATGGTCGCGGCAGAAAAGGCGCGGGCCGACGGCATTGATTTCGTCTCGATCGTCAGTCCGAACCACCACCATCTGCCCGCTGCCCGCGTTGCTCTTGGCGCAGGGCTGCCCGTGATCAGCGACAAGCCTGCGACTGCTACCCTGGCCGAGGCGCGGGAGCTTGCCGGTCATGTAGCCACCAGTGGGCTGAGCTATGCGCTGACTCATACCTATTCGGGCTATCCATTGGTACGCGAAGCTAGAGCTCGGGTCCTTGCAGGCGATCTGGGTGCGATCAGGAAAGTGGTAGTCGAGTATCCGCAGGGTTGGCTTGCTGGCGCGGCGGAAGGCAAACAAGCCGAATGGCGCGTCGATCCCGCTCGGTCGGGGCCGGGCGGCTGCATCGGCGATATCGGCACGCACGCTTTTCAGTTGGCCGAATTTGTCTCCGACCTTGAGGTGACTGAAGTTCTCGCGGATCTCGGCATCGTGGTGCCGGGTCGTCTGCTGGATGATGACTGCTCGGTGCTCCTGCGTTTCTCCAACGGCGCGCGCGGTGTATTGCTGGCGAGCCAGATCGAGGTCGGAGAGATGAACGGCCTGCGTATCCGGCTGTACGGCGAAAAGGGCGGGCTGCTGTGGCGGCAGGAGCAGCCCAACACCCTGACCATCCATACGCTCGATGGACGCACGGAGATCGTCCATGCGGGGGGAAGCCAGCTCGGCCCCGACGCCGCTGCGCGGACCCGCACTCCAACCGGCCATCCCGAGGGTTATCTCGAAGCCTTCGCCAACATCTATCGGGATTTCGCCGCCGTGCTGCGGGGTGAAAGCGCACCGCTGCTGCCGGGGATCGAAACCGCTCTGCGCGGGATGACCTTCATTGACACCGCCGTCCGGGCGAGCCGCGAAAATGCCGGCTGGGTCCGGCTTGCCGTCTGAGGAGAGGACATATGAAAACGATCAAGGGTCCGGGCATCTTTCTAGCCCAGTTCGCGGGCGACCAGGCGCCGTTCAACAGTCTGGAAGCCATTGCAGACTGGGTCGCCTCGCTCGGTTACAAGGGCATCCAGATCCCCTCGTGGGATGGGCGATTGTTCGATCTCGAGAAGGCCGCTACCAGTCAGACCTATTGCGAAGAAGTCATCGGAATGCTGGCCAGCAAAGGTCTGGCGATCACGGAGCTGTCCACCCATCTACAGGGCCAGCTGGTTGCCGTGCATCCGGCCTATGATTCGCAGTTCGACGCCTTCGCCCCGGCGCATGTGCATGGCAATCCGCGGGCGCGCCAGGAATGGGCCGTGAACCAGCTCAAATATGCCGCGAAAGCCAGCCGCAACCTGGGACTGACGGCACACGCAACCTTTTCAGGCGCGTTCGCGTGGCCCTATTTCTATCCCTGGCCTGCGCGGCCTGCGGGACTTGTCGAGGATGCATTCGACGAGCTCGCGCGGCGCTGGAAGCCGATATTGGATGTGTTTGACGAGAACGGAGTGGATGCCGCGTTTGAAATTCATCCCGGAGAAGACCTGCACGACGGCACGACCTTCGAGATGTTCCTCGACCGCGTGAACTATCACCCACGCGCGAACATTCTTTATGACCCCAGCCATTTTGTGTTGCAGTGTCTCGATTATCTCCAGTTCATCGACATCTATCATTCGCGTATCAAATGCTTCCACGTGAAGGATGCCGAGTTCCGGCCCAACGGTCGTTCGGGCGTCTATGGCGGCTATCAGTCATGGGTCGATCGCCCGGGTCGCTTCCGTTCGCTCGGTGACGGGCAGGTCGATTTTTCGGCAATCTTCAGCAAGATGGCCGCGAATGATTACGCTGGCTGGGCCGTGCTCGAATGGGAATGCGCGCTGAAACACCCGGAGGACGGTGCGGCGGAAGGGGCGCCCTTCATTGAGCGCCACATCATCCGCGTTACCGAGCATGCCTTCGATGATTTCGCGGCAGGCGGCGCCGATCGCGCGCTCAACGCCCGCCTGATGGGCATTGGCTGAGCGGATCGAGTAGGGGAGGGGCACCGGCAAAGCTGCGGCTCAACGCTCCTCCCATAGTTATGGTGTAAGAGAGGATATGGATCGTGGCCGAATTTATTCGCGATGCCTGGTATCTCGCGGCATGGAGCGATGAGGTCCCCCGTGAGGGCTGGTTGGCACGCCGGTTGCTCGACAGGCCGTGGTTGCTGCTGCGTGACAGTGAGGGGGTCGCCGCAATGGTCGAGGACCGCTGCCCCCATCGTTTCGTGCCGCTGAGCCGAGGCCAACGTGAGGGCGACACGATTATCTGCGGCTATCATGGGCTGGGCTTCGACTTTTCCGGGGCGTGTGTGCGCAATGCGTTCGGAAGTCCGCCCCCGGGGGCACAGATCGCCGCACCGCCAGTGATCGAACGTCACGGAGGGCTATGGTTCTGGCCTGGCGTGCGCGACAAGGCCGATCCAGCGCTGATCCCCGATTTCGACTTCATCGACCGCGCTGGCCCGGTGGGGCGTTCGGTGTACGTCATGAGCGTGAACTATGAGCTGATTGCCGATAATCTGCTGGACCTCAGCCACGCGGAGTTCCTTCATACCCAGAGCTTTGGCACCAATGGCTCGCTCTTCAGTCATGGTATGCAGACGGTCGAGACGGCGGAAGATGGCGCAGTGTGGAACAAGTGGGACATCCGGGATGCGGTGCCCCCCGGCTGGGCCGTTCCGATGCTTCCGGAAGGCGGGCGCATCGATCAATATCTGCATATCCGCTGGCATGCGCCATCCGCGCTTGCCCTCTTTATCGGGATCTCGCGGGCGGGCACGGAAGGGCACGAAATGGTGATTCCCCCGATGGCCAATCCCCACATTCTGACGCCGGAGACAGAGACGTCGACCCATTATTTCTTCACGCATGGTCCGACCGCAGAGGACGAGGCTATGGCGCGGCGGGTGTTTCTCGAGGAAGACGAGCCTATGATCGCGGCTCAGGCAGCGGCGATGCGCGGCACGGATTTCTGGGAGGAGCGGCCGTTGATCCTGCCCTCCGACCGCGCCGCGATTCTCGCGCGGCGCAGGCTGATGCAGCTGCGCAAGGCCGAAGCGGGCTGAAACGAAAAAGGGCGCCGGTGAATTCGGCGCCCCTTCATGGAAGGCTACACCGTCAGGCCGCGAGTGCGAGGTTCTTGCTGTCCTTCGTCGTCGGCACGAACGGCAGATAGGACACTCGGTTCCGCACGGCGAACTCGATCTTGTGCTCGCCCGGTGACAGGCCGTCATCCTTGAGGGCAATGATCAGCGCCTTTTCCCCGAAATTCCACCGGTCGTCATAGACGGTTTCCATCTGGTCGAGTGTATAGGTCTTGCCGCGCACCGAGAAGCGGATGTTCTCGCGCGGAATGGCGACGCCATCCACGCTGACCATGATATCCTCGATCATCGAAAGGCCAAGGCCGCGGTAATAGGGCAGGCGCCCGAGAAACGCGAAGCCGCCGTCGACTTTCTGGAGGCTGCCCTCGACGATCATTTTGTTGTCCATCATGATATTCTTCTCCTTATGCCGCGACCGGGGTGGCGAGCGTGGGCACCGTCTCTTCGCCCAGAAGCCTGGCAAGCATCACCTGCTGCCTGCGAACCTGCTCCACCGAATCCGGCTCTTCCGCGTCCTCGATCCAGCGGTTCCCTTCATATTCGGAGCAGATATAGCCCTGATAGCCACCCTGCTGCAGAACCTTGACGATCTCGTCATAGGGGATCGAAGGCTCCACATAGTCCTCATTCATGTGATAGAATTTTCCATGAATGTTGTGGATGCGGTGCATGTAATCGAGCATCCGCTTCGGCTCGAACGCCGCATTATGGCGCAGCGTCTCGGCCATCGCGATGGAAGGGCCGGTGCCTCCCATCTGCTGAACGTTGAGGATGACATATTCGGACAATACCCGGTCCTCATACGCCTTTTCGACATAGTCCGCGATGGTCTTGGGGACGCCCATCCGCATGAACTTTTCTTTCCACACGGTTGGAAAGGCGAAGACGAACATCCCCATGTCGGGCAGAAAGCCCAGTGCGTCCGAACCGAATTTTTCGAATGCCTCGGCGTGGCGGATGATCCACGGATGGTCGAAATGCAGCGGTGCGTGCACCTCTATCAGTATCTTGATGCCCTTTTCTTCTGCATAGGGCGCGGCGGCAACGAGAACCTCAGGGGCGATCGAGACCAGCGCGCGAATGTACTTCATGCCAAGGCGCGCGCCGAAGTCGATGTCTTTCCTCACGCTCGCCACCTGCTCGTCGAACGGCATTTCACGGCCCTTGTACCGCTTGTAGTCGAGCATGAAATCATGGCTAACCGGCGTGCAGCCGTATTTCTCGATGAGCCGGTGCCAGTTGTCCACGTCATCTTGCGCCACGCCGCATTCCGGCCAGCCCCAAAAGCTCTGCTCACCGATAATCTCGATGCCTTTCGCTCCAAGCTCTGCGCTGATGCGGATGCAATCCTCCAGGCTCATCTTGCCCTGGAATGTTTCGTTCTGATAGGAATAGAGGCTGACGCCCCGTTTGATTGTTCCGGCCATTACCTGCCCTTTCGCGTGTCTAGCGTTTTGTGGAGCGGGGTGGCGAGACAGGCCGGCCAGCGTTAAGCCGCCGGTTTTCAGACTCTCTCCCCTGGGGCCTTGGCCCTAATTAGAATTTATATTCATATATAAGAATGGTTTTGTCAAGCCGGATCACCACGCTTGATCTTATTTAGAACCAATATATTATTTCTATATGGAGAGGGAATCATGGCTTGAAACATCGGCGTCGTTCATCGCGCCGACCAGCGTCGGCATGACGATTGCTTGCCTGATGCCCGATCGACCGGCATGATCATCCGACGCATCATCCTCGCAATCCTGTCGCTGCCTCTGGCCTTGTTTTTTGCCTTTGTCGGCTGGCACAAGGTCTTCTCGCCGCTGGCGGAACTTGCCCGTCATCACTCGTGGACCATCTGGCTGCCAGAGTGGCTCGGTAAACTCGTTGGCTGGAGCGAAATGGCCTGTGCGTTCGCCCTGCTGCTCGGCCAGTTTCCCCGCTGGTATGCGGTGACGCGCGGGGCGGCTGTGGGCCTGATCGCCAACCAGACTGTCGCGGCTGCCTTTCACTTGACGCACGGCGAGGCCAACTCGCTGCCGCAAAACGCTGTGCTCGCTCTCATGCTGGCCATGGTGGCGCTGCTTGTCCCACCTTTCAAAGAACGCAAATAGCAGGAGGAAGCTTGATGAAATCGCACGTAAAAATCTGTCTCGCGGCAGCTTTGCTGGCCGGAGCATCCGCACCAGTAATCGCGGGCGATAAAGCGGCGCAGGGGGCGGACGTCTCTGCCTTGCGCGCGGAGGTCGCCACATTGCGTCATTCGCTGCAGCGGAGCGAGGATCGGGCTTCGGTCGAAAATCTCTTCTCGCGCTACATGTATCTGCACAACGCCTTCCGCGATACCGAGATCATCCCGCTTTGGGCGAAGAAGGGTACGCCGGGCGTCCGCTCGCAATATTCCAACCTTGGCGTCTACACGGACTGGGACAAGATCATATCCTATCACCAGGGTCGCCCTGCGCCGGCCGGCAAGCTGATATTCCACTATGTCACGACGCCCCTCATCGAGATTGCCGGTGACGGGCAGACTGCCAAGGGCCTGTGGATCGTCAACGGCCTCGAGTCGGGCCTTGTGGACCCGGAACTTGCCAAGAGCATGCCTGCGTGGATGTTTGAGAAGGAAATGGTCAACGGCAAGAAGGTCTGGATGCACAACGTCTATCTGAAATACGGCGTCGATTTCATCCGGCAGGACGGCGCGTGGAAGATATGGCACTTCCATTGTTTCGAGGTCGCTCGCGCGCCTTATGGCATGGGGTGAATCCCCTTCGCCGCCGCCGCTCAGGACGATGCATTCAACGTGGACCTCATGTATATCGGCGAGGATGGCAAGCCCGTGTTCATGCCGAAGGTCGACGGCCCGGCCAAGGTCACATCCAACATGTATCGCACGGACACGCCGCAACGGCTTGAGGCCCGGCCTCCGGAACCCTATCAGACTTTCAGCGAAACCTTCGAATACTGATTGGGGCAAGGCCGGGCCGCGCGACCGTCAACGCTTGCCGTCGTCGCGGGTGTCCTCGTGAAGCGGCAGCGTTACGGCGCCGGTGGCGGCCCATTCGGTCCCGCGCAGGATGAGGTCCTGCAAGCCGGGGAAGTGCAATGAAACCTCGTCGTGCCCAACAGTGATCGAGAAGACGCGGCCCTTGCCATAATCGGCGGTCCAGATCTGGGGGTGGTCCGCATCAATCCCCTTCATCTGCTTCAGCTTGTCCGGGCTGTAAACGGCGGGATCGTATTTGTTGCTCATGAGCTTTGGCGCATAATCCGACGCGGACTCCCGAGCGGTGGCCAACACATGGATCTTTGCGTCTTCTGCAAAGCTCATGTTCGTGTACATGTCGTCATTATAGGTCCAGATATAGTCG
Source organism: Sphingobium sp. DEHP117 (assembly GCF_030867385.1). Classification (GTDB taxonomy): domain Bacteria; phylum Pseudomonadota; class Alphaproteobacteria; order Sphingomonadales; family Sphingomonadaceae; genus Sphingobium. The sequence goes on from NZ_JAPFBJ010000001.1 coordinate 484,612, forward strand.
CGCATTCCGGCGGTGATCGGGTTGGACTTGTCGACGATATGAATCGGAAAGGAGCCCGACGGAGCGCGGCGGCTCTGGCCGGGGACCATGACCGCTCCGACCAGGCGCTTGTATTCCGGTATGTCGCGGCCCCAGGTGAACGAGGAATGATAAGCTACCAGCCCTCCGCCTTCGCGCACATATTGATAGAGTGCCGCGAAGGCCTCGGGTGACCAGATATGCTGCGTCGGATCGGAATAGTTCCAACGGCTCGAATAGTTGAGAAGCACCACGTCATAGGTTTTAAGGGTGTCGAGCGTACCGTGGTCGAAGTCCTCGGTGATACGCACGTCGAACCTCTTTGAATCGTGCATCATGGTACGCAGAGCGTTGTTCACCCCGGTCCAGTCGTGTTCATAGGAATTCTGACCGGAGATGATCAGCACCTTTAGCCGTTTCTCTTTGGGATTGACGGGGATCGCAACGCGCTGGACCGTCTCGGGCGGGCGGTAGTCGGTGGTGACGATCACCTGTGCCGCGAGTGGCGCGGCGCAAAGGGCGAGAACAGCTAAAGCGGCAGGTTTATACATGACTTTCTCCTCTGGATCGGATCAGGCGGTAACGGGAGTTCGCGCGGAGAGGTCAGCGCGGATGGTATTGCGGAGGCCGTCCACCGGCCAAAACAGAGCGACGACGGTCTGCATCGCAAGCAGCACCACTGCGCTGCCATAATAGGTCCAGCGGATTGCCTCTGTCGCGGTCTCACTGGGCGTACCGGGCGTGTAACCTGTCGCGCCCAGGATATAGGCGAAACCCGCCGTCCCGATCGCCATGCCGACCTTGGTGGCGAGGCTGACGCCGGCAGACAGCAAGCCTTCGCGGCGCACTCCGAACTTCCATTCGTGATAGTCCACCGTCTCCGCGATCATCGTGAAAGCGGCGGTGATGGTGATCGATGTCGCGAGGCAGGCGAGAATATAGATGGAGAGGAACAGCGCGCTGTTACCCTCCGCCAGCGGCAAGACGGCAAACAGCATAGCGGAGATCGCCAGCACAGCAACGCTTCCCCGGCGAATGCCCATACGCGCCAGTATCGGGGGCGCAACGAATGCGGACAACAGCAGCATGCCCGAAACGGCGGGCAGCAGGATCGAAATCATCCAGGGACGATGCAGCACCTCGATGGCGAAATAGGTCGTCGCGCTCATCATGATGCCGAAGCGGATGAAATAGATGAAGCAGAAGCCGAAGCAGACGAGCCATGCCCGGTTGCGCAGCATCTGGCCCGCCGCCGGAAGGATGGCGAAGCGCGGCGCGGACGGGTCCTGAAAGCGCTCACGGCAGTTGCGGAACAGCGCCAGCGTGGAGATCAGGCCGATCCCGGCAAACAGGATCGCCACCGCAGCAAAGCCTCGTTGCTGGTCCGTCCCGCCAAACAGGCCGACCAGCGGCATCGTTGCTGCGGTGCCGAGCACGACCGACACCGACGTTCCGATCGAGCGCATTCCGCTCAGCTTCAACCGCTCGCGCCTGTCCTGCGTCATCATCGGCATCAGCGCGGTATAGGGGATCGCCTGCAGCGACATGAGGATCCCGAGCGCCTTGAAGGTGACGAAGGCATAGGCGATTTGGGCGCCCTCACTCCATGCCGGTACGTTGAACAGCAGCACCGTTACCACCGCATAGGGCACGGCGTTGAAAAGGAACCACGGTCTTGTGCGGCCCCAGCGGCTTCGGGTGCGATCCACGAAGACGCCGACAACAACATCGATCACCGCATCGAGAAGCCGAGCGATCAGGAACACCGTGCCGACCGCAGCGGCCGGCAGGCGAACAACATCGGTATAATAATAGAGCAGGAACGCGCTGGCCATGTTGTAGGCCAGGCTGGTGCCCAGATCACCGAACCCGTAGCTCAGACGCTCCGAAAGGGACAGGCGCTCATCGGCCATGACGACTCTCCTGACAAAATGTGCACATGGGTTCAGAGACCCAGAGCTTGACGCGTTCTGGCAAGCGATTCCGCGATAGGAAGCGTCGGCCGGTATTCGAGCCCGATATCGCCGTCATAGCCCATGCGCTTGAGCGCAGAGAGCTTGGCGGGCCAGTCGATTGTCCCTGTGCCCGGTTCATTACGACCGGGAAAGTCGGCGACCTGCACGTGGCGGACCAGATGCATCCGCCCCTCAAGAACTGCTTCCATATCCTCGCCCATCACGGTCGAGTGATAGACGTCGTACAGCAGGCGCAATGCCGGGCTGCCGACGGCTTCTATCAGGTCGAGTCCCAGCGTCGTGCTGACGAGATACATGCCCGGATGATCGATGCGGTCATTGAGAGGCTCGAGTACCAGCGTCGCGCCTTCGGTCTCCGCCATCCTGGCCAGTCTGGAGAGGGCGGTGACGGCAGTATCGAAATGCTCCTGCAGGGAGATGCCTTCTCGCACGAAGCCCGACGCAATGATGATCGGCGGCTGGCCGATCCGCCCTGCTGCGGCAATGCTGTCTCGCACGGCGGCGAACAGTTCGTCGTGCTGCGCGGGATCGACAAGGCTACGCCGCGGGTCCGCGCAGAATCCGGTCAGCCGGACGCCGGTATCCGCTAGCGCAGCAGCTATCGAGGCAATATCCTTGTCGCGCCACAGATGGAACTCGGCCGCCTCGTATCCCGCCGCATGGGCCGCCCGGATACGCTCGCCGAGATCGGTATATTGATCGAAATGCCACTCAATGCAGGGTGCCAGGACCATATCGCTCTCCTCTGGCGGCCCCGTACGGTCCTTTTGGACCCGTTTGCCTGGCGGTGCTGCCCGCTACTTTATTAGAATCAATATTCTCATTGAATAATGCGTCCGTCAAGAGTGCTGTGGAGTGGCATCTCTGCTCAAGAGCCGGGCGATCTCGTCAAGCAACCAAAGCAGCCCGGCGTCGTCCGCCCGGGCACGGTGAAATTGTGCCATTTCCCGCATCGGAGGGAAGGCAAAGGGCAGCGGCGCAATGGCGATTTCAGTGCGCTGCGCCGCTAGGCGGGCGAGCCGCTCATGCATGATCGCGAGCCGTTGCGTGCCGACCAAGAGGTCGGGAACAATAGCGAATGACGGCACGATCACTTCTTCGCGACGCACGATCCCCAACGCCCGCAGCTGAGCCTCGGCAAATGTCAACCGCGTGATCTGGCCAAGCCGAACCGACACATGGCCCGCCGAAGCAAAGGAATCGGAGGTCAGAGGCTTCTGCATCAAGGGGTTGCCGCTCCAACCGACAATGACATGCTGCTCTTCGAACAACAGCCGGGCAGGGTTGCGCGGACTTATGAATTCCTGCGGAACCATAAGCAGGTCAATTTCCCCCCGATCCAGCAACTCGGACGAATTGTCGTCGGGCTGGACGATGTCGAGTTCGATCCACGGCGCGGTAAGGGCGATGGCGGCACAGAGCGGTCGCAGCACGACACTGGTCAAAAAATCCGACATCGCCAGACGGAAACGCCTGTGCGTGGTGGCGGGATCAAACTGCGCGGGTTGGCTGGCAAAAGCGTCAATTTCGGTCAGGAGCTGGGCCAGTTGAGGCTTCAGGCGCAGTGCGTACGGCGTGAGCATCAGCCGCTTGCCGCGCGCGGTAAGCAACGGATCCCCGAACCAGTCGCGCAGCCGTTTCAAAGCGGCGCTTGCCGCAGGCTGGCTGAGGTGCAGCCGGTCCGCAGCGCGGCTGACGCTGGCCTCGTCGAGCAGCGCCTCGAGAGCCACCAGCAGATTCAAGTCCAAGCCTTTGAAGCGCACTATCTATCACTCGAAATTATGGATTATCATGAAAACAAACAATTATATTAATTTCAAGCCTGATATTACAAGTGCCTGAGAAAGCTGGGCGAAAAGTCCCAGATACGGGGAGACCGCCGCCTGCGGGTGGCCGCTGAGAGGCGTTGATGAAAACTCTTGAAATATTGGTGGTTGGCGCGGGTATCGGCGGGTTATCGGCTGCGATCGCCCTGTGTCGCAAGGGGCATCATGTCACTTTGATCGAGCGCGATCCGCAGTGGTCCGTCTATGGCGTGGGCATCATTCAGCAGTCCAATGTCGTGCGGGCGATGGAGCAGCTTGGCGTGCTGGACGCATTTCTTGATGCGGCCTGCGGGTTTGATGCCGTCGAGATTTTCGCTCCCGATGGCACCAAGGTCGCAAGGATCCCGACACCCCGGCTGGTGGAAGGCAAGCCCGCCAATGTCGGCATCGGCCGGCAGGCGCTGCAGAAGGTCTTGGCCGACAAGGCTGAAGGCCTCGGCGCAAAAGTCCGGTTGGGTCTGACCGTCGAGACGCTGGATGATGACGGAACCAGAGTGACCGCCACTTTTTCAGACGGGACGAACGGTGTTTATGACGCTGTGATCGGTGCCGACGGCGTGTATTCCCAAATGCGCTCGCTCATTCTGCCCGACGCAGAGCGTCCGGAGTTCACCGGGCAGGCGGTATGGCGATACAATTTTCCTCGCGCGGAGGGGTTGGATGCCCTCCAGGTCTACAACGGACCGACCGGCGTGGGTCTGGTGCCGATGAGCCAAGACCTCATGTACATGTATGTGACCACGCCAGAACCGGGCAACCCCTGGTATCCCACGGAGGGCATCGCCGCGACGATGCGAGGCAAGCTGAAGGGCTGCGCCCCTGTGATCCGTGAATTGGGTGAAAGGATCACAGACGATGCCGCCGTGGTCTATCGCCCGCTCGAAGGAATGCTGGTGACCGGCGCATGGAGCAGGGGCCGGATCGGCCTGCTTGGTGATGCGGTCCACGCGACGACGCCACATCTCGGTCAGGGCGCCGGCATGGCGATCGAAGACGCGATCGTGCTGGCCGAGGAACTGGACCGGCACGACACTGTCGAAGCGGCGTTCAACGCCTATCGCGACCGCCGTTTCGAACGCTGCGCCTATATCGTGCGCGCCAGTCTGGCCATTTGTCACGGCCAACTCGGCATTGCCCCGCCGGTCGATAATCACAAGGCCACTGGCGAAATGTTTGCCGTGGTTTCGCAGCCAATCTGAAGGATATTGTCATGAGCCGTGTTACCGAAATCCGTTATGTGGGCTATGGCGTGGCCGACTTCGATGCGGAGAAAGCCTATTACGCTGACGTCTTCGGGCTTGAAGCGGTGCCCAGTGATGACGGTCTTGCCTGGTTCAAGGCACAGGGTAGCGACGAGCACCATGTCGTCAGGCTGCGCCCGGCGGAGAATAACCGGGTCGATGTAATCGCGCTCGCCACCGACAGCCGTAACGATGTTGATGCGCTCTGCGAGAAGGTTAAAGCCGCCGGGGCGAAGATCGTCCACGACCCGCGCGAACTGACGACACCCGGTGGGGGCTATGGGTTCCGCTTCTTTTCCCCTGACGGCATACAGATGGAAATCTCGGCCGACGTGGCCCGTTCAGGCAAGCGTGATCTGGCCAGATGGGAAGGCGTCCCCGTAAAGATCAGCCACATCGTCCTGCATTCGCCCGATCATCAGGCGCTGATCCGCTTCTTCACGGATGTCCTGGGCTTCAGGATTTCCGATTGGCTGGGTGATTTCATGTGCTTTTTGCGCTGCAATTCGGCGCATCACCGCTTTGCTATTCTTCCCGGGCCGCCCTGCCTCAATCACGTAGCATATGACATGTTGTCGGTGGACGACATGATGCGGGGTGCCCACCGGCTGAAACTGAAAGGCGTGGACATCGGCTGGGGACCCGGGCGGCATACAGCCGGCAACAATACGTTCAGCTATTTCGTAACGCCCGGCGGGTTCGTCACCGAATACACCTCGGAGCTGGAGGAAGTTGATTTCGATACGCGGGAGCCGACCGTCTATACGCCCGCGCCCATGGTCATGGACCAATGGGGCATAGGCGTGGGCGGGCCGCAAACCCTGCCGCACCCACAGCCTAACCCTGGGCTTTTCGTCACATCGGAAGCCTGAGGAATGGCGCTTTTAGAATATTTTCCGAATTATATCTGGAACCTCTCGGTTGCGATCGCGATCGAGAGCGGGGCGCAGATCGGCGAGATCGTCGATATGTGCCAGCCGATCCGCGATGCCGCCGCGAGCGGGGCCGATGCCGGCACGCCGCAGTTCATGGCGCAATGGGCGGCAATGGGCGAGAAGCTGATCGAACTTGCCGCGGAGGACGAAGCAAAGGGTAGGGACTTCAGCGCGTCCAACAAGCTCGAACGCGCGTCGCTGTATCTGATTACCGCCGAACGCATGCAAGGCCATGGGCATCCGGGCCGCGAGGCCACCTATGCGCGCGCACGGCAAGTATTTGACCGTTCCACCCTGTTGGGAAAGATCAATCGCGAGCGCGTGGAGATACCGCTCGAGACCGGCATGATGCCCGCCCTTTACACGCGCGCAGACGGGCCGGGGCCACATCCGGTCGTGGTCTATTGTAATGGTCTCGATAGCTGCAAGGAGCTGCTCTACTGGTCGCGGCTACCCGAGGCGCTGGCCCGGCGCGGAATCTCGACACTCTGTGTCGATCAGCCGGGAGCGGGCGAGGCACTGCGGCTTCAGGGACTGCCGGTCGATCCCCATTCCGAGAACTGGGCTTCAAAGGCGGTGGACTGGTTGGAAGTGCAGCCCGGTGTCGATCCCAAGCGGATCGGCATGACCGGAATCTCGCTCGGCGGCCACTTTGCTCCGCGCGCAGTTGCCTATGAGCCGCGCTTCGCCAGCGGGGCGGTATGGGGAGCCAATCACAACTGGCGCGAGGTGCAGGACAGGAGGCTCAAGCGCGAGGGGGAAAATCCGGTGCCGCATTACTGGGCGCACGTGATGTGGGCCTTCGGCGCGCGGGACATGGAAGAGTTTCTGGAAAAGTCCGGCGACATGAACCTCAACGGCCACATGGATCGAATACGGGTTCCTTTTCTGGTCACGCACGGCGCGCAGGACCGCCAGATCAACGTCAGCTATGCGGACGACCTCTACGACCAGCTCGTCAATTCTCCGCGGCGCGAGAAGGTGATCTTCACCGCGCGCGAGGGCGGAGTGGAGCATGTCGGGGCGGACAACATGGCTTTTGGCCGCGACTGCATTGCCGACTGGTTTGCGGAAACGCTCGGCGGCCGCACGAAACAGGCTTAAAAACGGAACTAGAATGATGATTCTTGACCGAAGCGGAATTGATAGATAGAATCAGGGTTCTAATTAGCTGCCCGCGAATCGAGGGGCGCAATTGTAAGGGAGGATGGATATGAGAAATCTCAACTATATTAACGTCCTGTTGGCAGGTGTTTGCGCCGTAGCATTCAATGCTCCTGCGATGGCTCAAGAGGCGTCGACAGCTGAGGCGGCTGGTGAAATGAACGAGATCATCGTCACCGCGCAAAATCGCGCGGAAAATGTTCAGGACGTCCCGATCGCGATCTCCGTCGTTACGGGTGAAAAGCTGCAGGAAAAGAACGTCACCGATTTTACATCGGTGATGCGCGTCGCGCCTTCGCTTCAGGTCACCCGAGATACCAATCTGGTAAAGGTATTTGTGCGCGGCGTGGGTTCTAGCGGGCACGGTGAAGCAAACGACCAGTCGATCGCCGTCAACATCGACGGAGAATATATCAACCGCCCGACCATCCTCAATGCCGCCACGTTCGACATTGATCGTGTGGAGGTTCTCCGGGGCCCGCAAGGTACCCTTTATGGCCGCAATTCCACTGGCGGCGCGGTCAACTTCGTCACGCGGAAGCCGGGCAAGGACTTCGGCGTCAATCTGTCGGGCACCTATGGCAATTATGACCAGATAACACTTGAAGGTGGCGTCGATGTGCCGTTTGGAGACGTCGGTGCCGTGCGCTTGTCGGGAATTTATACCGACCACGATGGATATGTGCGCCATCCCAACACCGTGCCCCCGAAACTCGGCGGGTATACGACACGTCAGGGCAATCGCAGCGGTGACGATCATCGTTGGGGCACGCGCGCCAGCCTGCGGCTCACCCCGGTGGATGATCTCACAGTCGAGGGCTCCTACGAGCACGTCGAAAGCGATCTTGTACTGGCAGGTCAGGCCTTCGTGGACCTTACACAGGCCGCAAACGGCCCCGGCGCGAACTGTCAGCTCAACGGCTGGAGCCAAGTGGGGCCATCCACGCCGGGCGTGCAGTGCGTTCCTTCGAACACCAATTTCCTGTCCAAGATAAAGCGCGGAGAATATAATCAGGTGCTGACCGGCCTGGGCAGCTACAAGCAAAGGACCGACGCAGTCCGCGGTCACCTGGCATATGATATGGACTTCGCTACCCTGTCATACACGGGTGGCTATCGCTCGACGCTTTCGAAGGGTGTAAATACGCTCAGCCCGGCCTACGCTTTCACCAATTTTGGCGAGAAGGTGAAAACGCAAAGCCACGAAATCCGCCTCAATGGTGATGCCGGCGGTATCGTTTGGCAGACCGGCGTGTTCTTCTTTAATGAGAAGCTGACCACCAATGGTGGTCTGTACATCCCCTTCATCGGCCCTCAAGGCAGCTATGTTAACTATTTCCGCCACCCCACCAAATCCAAGAACTGGTCGGTCTTCGGCCAGGTCGAGGTTCCGCTGGGCGAAACACTGACAGCGGTTGCGGGCGGGCGCTACACGGATGACAAACGCTCCGGCTCCTGGACCAATTATGCGTTCGCATTCAATTCCGGCCCAATCGAGTTGACCAATCAGGCCACGCTGCCTCTCGTCAATCTGACGTACAAGGGGCACAAGTTCAACTGGCTGGCAGGGCTGAACTACAAGCCGAATAGTGACACGCTCGTCTACGCCAAGGTCTCTACCGGCTACAAAGCTGGTGGCTTTGACGGCAGCGGCTCAACGTTCAAGCCTGAATCGAACACGGCTTACGAGATCGGCACCAAGCTGAATTTCGGAGAGACGAGCCAGCACACGTTCAATCTTTCGACCTTCTATTATGACTATAAGGACCTGCAGAACGACGTGCTGCTCAACCCCGCTGTCGGCGGGCAGACCTTCAACGCGGGCAAGGCGGAGATTTATGGCGTTGAAGCCGAAGCTGTCATCAAGCCTTCGCGCAACGATACCTTCACCGCTAGGGTCAGGACCCATTGATTATCGGGCTGCAATGTGATTCAGGCGCGCAGTAAGGAGCCTGAGAGATGCGTGATTTGTTTTGGCTGACGGACGAGCAGATGGCTCGGCTTCAGCCCTATTTTCCGAAAAGCCATGGTCGCCAGCGGGTTGATGATCGACGGGTGTTAAGCGGGATAATCTTCGTCAATCGCAATGGATTACGGTGGTGCGATGCGCCAAGGGAATATGGCCCGGCGAAGACGCTTTATAACCGCTGGAAGCGCTGGGGAGACAAGGGTGTCTTCGTCCGGATGATGGAAGGCCTAGCCGCACCGCAGGCTCCCGAACGCAAGACGGTCATGATCGATGCAACTTATCTCAAAGCCCACCGCACGGCGTCCAGCCTGGCGGTAAAAAGGGGGAAGCTGGACGCCTGATCGGGCGCACGAAGGGTGGCATGAATACCAAGCTGCATGCCGTCACCGATGCAAACGGTCGCCCAATCAGCCTCTTCATAACCGCAGGTCAGGTCAGCGATTATACAGGGGCCGCCGCCCTGCTCGACACCCTCCCCAAGGCACAGTGGCTGCTGGCTGATCGGGGTTATGATGCGGACTGGTTCCGTGATGCCTTGCGGGAAAAGGGCATCAAACCCTGCATTCCGGGCCGTAAATCCCGGAACAAAGCCGTCAAGTACGACAAGCGCAGATACAAACGCCGCAACCGCATCGAGATCATGTTCGGTCGCCTCAAGGACTGGCGGCGTATCGCAACACGCTATGACAGATGCCCAACCGTCTTTCTCTCGGCCATCGCCCTCGCTGCTACCGTCATCTTCTGGCTCTGATCAATGAGTCCTGACCCTAGCGTCAACTATCTCCATGCCCGCTACAAAAAGTTCACCGCGACCTACAATGTGTTCGATACTGCGGTGCCGAACCGTACGGGGCTGGACTTGGTCAATTTCCCGAGCGACATCGCCGACCTTGCCGGCAACCGCATTCCCCAGGCGCCAACCTGGGTGATCAGCGTTGGTTATGACCATGTCTTCGATCTGGGTACTGCGGGCACTGTCACCGCGAGTGCGAGCACGCGGTTGAAGAGCTTCTATTACACGGACCTCTTCAATTACCGTGACACGAGGCAGAGCGCGTTCACCCAATCGGACGCGAGCCTTACCTGGAAGCCGGAAAACAAGCAGTTTTCGGTTCAGGCCTATGTGCAGAATATCGAAAACTATCGTCCGCTGGTATATGCCGGTTATACCGCAGCCAATACCGATGACATTTTCAACTGGCAGTTTGGCGCTCCCCGCACATATGGTGTGCGCCTGTCTGCCAATTTCTGATGGTGATGCGGGACAGGCAGGAAGCGCCTGTCCCGCACACACGCAAAGGGTAGGGTCGCAAGTCGGACCCTGCTGCTTAAACAGACGTCATGGCCGCTAGTGCATGACAGTCGGGACAAGAACGATGGTGAAGCACGCAACCGATGGCTGGGAACGCAGGGATTTTCTCGGCGGAGCAGCGTTGCTGGCGCTTCTGATTGGCATTCCGGTTGCTGCCATAAAGCTTGACGACCTCCCTGCCGACGAAGCGCCGACCGACCGCCAACGGCTATTGATGAGCCACGTAGCCCAGCTTGTTATTCCCAGAACGGAAACGCCAGGCGCGGGGGATGTCGGTGCGGGAGATTTTGTACTGCTGGCATTGGCTCATGGGCTCTCGGGAAGCTCTGATCCGATCACGCCCGAAACCTTGCCCGGACTTTCCGGCCATCTTCGGCATGATGGTTCGCTGCGACACGCCGACTGGCTTGAGTCGGACCTCGACCGCCGCAGCAACGGCAACTTCCTGCGGAAGGGCATCGATCAGGCCAAGATCCTGGGCGGCCTCGATGCCGAAGCATATGCCGATGGAATGGACAAGCATCCCTGGCGCACGATCAAGACGCTGATCCTGACCGGATATTACACTAGCCAGGCCGGAGGTTCGCAAGAGCTGCGGTACGAGCCTGTGCCAGGGCGTTGGGAGCCGGACCTTCCGGTAACGCCTGATACGCGTGCTATATCGAACGATTGGACCGCGGTCGATTTCGGCTGAGCGGAGACGGAGCGAGACCATGGATTTTGACGCTATCGTCGTTGGCTCGGGCATTACCGGTGGCTGGGCGGCCAAGGAACTGACCGAGGCGGGCCTCAAGGTCCTGATGATCGAACGCGGGCGAGAAATACGCCATCAGCAGGATTATGACACGGAAATGAAGGCTCCGTGGGAGATGCCGTTCAGGGGCATCGGTGACACCGAGATGTACCTCAAGCAACATCCCGTGCAGATGTTGAACCGGCATTTCACCGAATACACCGAAAAGCATTTCGTCAACGATGCCGAAAATCCGTATTCCACCGCTCCGGGCACGGATTTCACCTGGTTCCGGAGTTACCAGCTTGGCGGCCGGTCTCTCACCTGGGGGCGGCAGTCCTATCGCTGGTCGGATTATGACTTCGGCGCCAATGCGCGAGACGGGCACGGAACCGACTGGCCGATCCGCTATGCCGACCTCGCGCCCTGGTATGACAAGGTGGAAGAATTTATCGGGGTGTCCGGTCAGTCGGAGGGCCTCAAGCAACTGCCCGACGGCAAGTTTCAGCCCGGTATGGCCCTGAACGCGGTTGAACAGCATGTGCGCTCGGCCATCCTCGAGCGCTGGCCCGAGCGCTGCCTTACCATTGGCCGGACGGCTAATATGACCCAGGCCAAGCCTGACGAAGGTCGTGCCGCTTGCCAGTATCGGTCGATCTGCGCGCGCGGATGCTCCTTCGGCGCTTATTTCTCGACACAGTCCAGCACACTGCCGGCGGCGAAAAAAACCGGTCGGCTTACGGTGATTACCGACGCCGTAGTCGAGGGCCTTGATTTTGACCCCGCCACCAGACGCGTCACCGCCGTGCGCTATAGCGACACGAAGACAAAGCAGACACATCGCGCCACCTCGCGCATCGTGTTCTTGAATGCCGGTGCGTTCAACTCGGTGCATGTCTTGCTCAATTCGGCCAGCGAGGCGGCGCCCAACGGGCTGGCCAACTCCAGCGGGGTGCTGGGCACGCACATCATGGACCATGCGAACACGCTGTCGGCTCTGGCGCTGATGCCGGGGTTCGAGAAGCATACCAGCTTCGGCAACCGGCCGACGGGTGTCGTCCTGGCGCGTTATCGCAACATGGACGCTTTGGACGGCGTTGGCCATTCCAGAGGATTTTCGTTCCAGGGCGGTGCGTTCCAATCCACCTGGACAGCGGGGCGGCGCGATGCGGGGATCGGCGAAGCCTACAAGGAAAAACTGCGCCATCCGGGCATGTGGCGGATGGTGCTTGTCGGTTTTGCCGACTGTCTGCCCCGGGCTACTAACCGGCTTACACTGGACCGATCGCGCCTTGACGCGAATGGCCTGCCCACGCTCAAGGTGCAGTTCGCGTTCGGTAAAGAGGAAGGCGCCGCATTGGCGCAGGCCAAGGCTGAGGCGACCGAGATGCTGACTGCTGCTGGTGGCGTCGTCATCGCGGGAGGCGACCAGCCTGGCGCTGGTGGAACTGCCATTCACGAAATGGGCGGCGCGCGTATGGGTCATGATCCCGCGACCTCGGTGCTGAACAAATGGAGCCAGGCCCATGATGTGGCGAATCTGTTCGTCACAGACGGTGCCCAGATGAGTTCGACCGCATGCCAGAACCCGTCCCTGACCTATATGGCGCTAACGGCGCGGGCCTGCGATGCCGCAGTATCGATGTTGCGCGAAAACCGTATCTGAAATGACACCTGAAGTGACATCGATGACGGCGCGGCAAAGGTCGCTGGCGCTGATCATACTGGTCATCGCGCTGGTGCTGGAGATTGTCGACCTGACAATCGTCAACACCGCGCTGCCGGCGATTCAGAGCGGGATTGGCGCTGACCCAAAGCATGTCCAGTGGATCGTGGCCGGCTATTCGCTCAGCTTTGCGCTGCTGCTCATGGCCGGAGGCAGGCTGGGCGACAGCATTGGTTACCGCCGGGTGTTCATTTGGGGCGTGGCGGGTTTCACCCTTGCCTCGGCCGCGTGCGGATTAGCCCGCAACGGCGATGAGCTTGTCGCCGCCCGCCTTCTTCAGGGAGCAACCGGCGCAATTATGGCGCCACAGGCGTTGGCGCTGCTGCAAGTCCTGTTCGACCCGCTGGAACGGGTGGCCAAGATGGCGCTGTTCGGTGTTATCGGCGGCTTGGCTGCCATCGCCGGGCCGATATTCGGGGGTTTGCTCATTGAATCCGATATCTTCGGTCTGGGTTGGCGGCTGGTCTTCCTTGTCAATCTGCCGGTGGGGATCATTGCGATCGCGGGCGCGCTGCGCTTCCTGCCGACCACGCACGCGATCCGGGGGGACGGGTTCGACATCATCGGCACCGCGCTGTTCGGCGCGGCGGTTGCGGCATTGTTATGGCCTTTGATCGGGGCGGAAGGCGGCGGCGGTGTCGGTGCGGCGAGCCTCGCCAGCCTGGTTGCGGTCATCCCGCTGTGCTGGCTCGGCTGGCGCCATGTCGTGAAGCGGGTTTCCCAAAGGCGCGTCGCGCTTTTTGATCCCTCGATCATGGCAATACCTACCTTTCGGATCGGCCTTGTGATGTCGGTTGCCTTTGCGGCAGCTAATGCCGGGTTTCTGCTTGTTTTCGCTTATGCTCTCCAGACAGAGCGGGGGCAGACACCTCTGATGACGGCCATGCTCCACATGCCGTTCGGCTTTGGTGCCATGTTCGGGATCGGGGTGCTGAGCCGCTCGTTCCTGCCGAGTTATGGGCGAACAGTACCTCTCATTGGCGCCATCACTATGGCGAGTGCAACGACACTGGTTTTGATCGCGATCGGCAGCGGTTGGTCGCTTGGTTTCGCCGCGCCAGCCATGATTTTTGCCGGCATCGGCATGGGTATGACGACCGGCTGCATCGGCCCGATCACCTTCGCTCAGATGGACCGGGATCATGCGGGGGCTGCGTCTGGCCTGCTCAAGACCTGTCAGCAGCTCGGCAGCGCGCTCGGCGTGGCGGTGTTGGGGAGCGCTTACTTCAGTTGGTCGGCATGGGTCGGGCGGGAACCCACCCTCGTTGCCGCAGCGGTCGAGGTCAGCATCCTCCTGTTCTGCGCGGTTGCGGCGACCCGCCTTCCCAAGACGATTTTTTTGCCGCAATCCACTCACCCCGTTGCTGCCTGAGGATGTGCTGATGAGTCGCCGGTTCGTTGACCTCTCAATTACTCTTTGCAACGATGTCGTGAGCGATCCGCCGTTCATGCGCCCGCACATCGACTATCAGGCGCATGGCGACACTGTGCATGAGTTGCAGCATTTCTTTCCCGGCGTAACGGCGCAGGATACACCTGACGGAGCGGGTTTCGCGGCTGCCGAGTGGGTGAAGCTCACCACGCATAATGGCACCCATCTCGATGCGCCATGGCATTATCATCCCACGATGGACGGCGGCGAACGCGCAATCACGATCGACGAAGTACCCCTCGAATGGTGCTTTCAGCCGGGAGTGAAACTCGACTTCCGGCATTTCCCTGACGGCTATGTCGTTACGGCGCAGGACGTAGAAGACGAGCTCGCGCGTATCGGCCATGAGCTGAAGCCGCTGGAGATCGTGCTCGTCAACACCGCCGCCGGTGCGGCGATGGGGGATCCGAACTTTGTGAACATCGGCTGCGGCATGGGATATGAGGCGACGATGTACCTGACTTCGCGTGGGATCCGGGTGACCGGGACCGACGCGTGGAGCTGGGACGCGCCCTTCAGCCACACGGCGCAGAAGGTGAAGGAGACGGGTGATACCTCGCTCATCTGGGAGGGGCATAAGGCGGGTCGCGACATCGGCTATTGCCACCTCGAGAAACTGCACAATCTCGAGGCACTTCCGGCGGACGGGTTCACCGTCTCCTGCTTTCCTCACAAGATAAAGGGCGCGTCGGCGGGCTGGACCCGCGCCGTCGCGATCTTTGAGGACTAGCGCGATGCGGCTGGCAACTCGCAGAAACGGCACCCCGGATGGGGAGCTGGTCCTGGTTTCATCCGACGGCAAGCGCTGCCTTCCTGGCGGACCGGATTGGATGAACCTGCTCACGGCGATCGCGTCCTGGGATGATGCACTCGGCGCCATGCGGTCGATCGCGGATCGGCTGAACGCGGGCGAGGGGGAGGCGCTCGATCAGGCCTCTTTGGGAGCGCCCATGCCGCGAAGCTGGCAATGGCTCGATGGATCTGCATTTTCCACGCATGGCGCGCTGATGCAGATAGCTTTCAACCTGCCCCCAATTGATACCGAACGACCACTTATGTATCAGGGCATGTCGGATCGCTTCTACGGCCCGAATGACGACATTCCCTTTCCGGACGCCGCGCACGGTATCGATTTCGAAGGCGAGTTTGGCGTCATTGTCGACACTGTGCCCATGGGTACCTCGGCGGCCGACGCACTGAGGTATATCCGGCTCGTCGTGCAGATCAACGACTGGTCCCTGCGCGCGATCGCCCCGATCGAGATGAAAACCGGCTTTGGCTGGGTCCAGGCCAAGCCTGCCTGCTCGATGGCGCCTTTTGCCGTCACACCTGACGAGCTGGGCGATGCATGGCGGGATGGCAGGGTCTGTCTGAATCTCGAAATCGACTGGAACGGCAGGAGGATCGGAGCGGCTAACGGTTCGGCGATGGATTTCGGCTTTCACGAACTTATCGCCCACGCAGCACTCACGCGTGATCTGGTCGCGGGAACTATCATCGGTTCGGGCACCGTTTCCAATCCCAATTATGGCGAAGTCGGCTCCAGCTGCATCTCTGAAATCCGTGCAATCGAGATGATCGAAAAGGGAGCCGCCGAGACACCATTCATGGCCTTTGGCGACACGATCCGGATGGAGGGGGTAGGGTCGGGCCGCAACGCGCCTTTCGGTGTAATCGAACAGACGGTGGTTCGGTCGTGAAAACGCAAGTCGTGATTGGCGGCGTGTGAGCTGACCTGCTCGTCGCTCCGCTTCGCGGATCGCCCTTTCCACGCCTGCCTTGCATCTACCGACGCGTTGTCATGGCGCAAAAACGACCGTCTTGTTGCCGTTGAGGAATACCCGGTCGTCGATGTGCAGCGCCACCGCCCGGGCGAGGACCCGCCGTTCAATGTCGCGTCCCCGGCAGACGAGATCCTCGGGCGAGTCGGCGTGGGTGACTGCCTCCACATTTTGGTGGATGATCGGCCCTTCGTCGAGGTCGGCGGTCACATAGTGTGCGGTCGCGCCGATCATCTTGACCCCGCGATGAAAAGCCTGGTGGTAGGGTTTGGCGCCCTTGAAACCCGGGAGGAACGAGTGATGGATGTTGATGCAACGCCCCGACAACTGGCGGGCCAGGTCGTCGGACAGGATTTGCATGTATCGGGCCAGCACGACCAGCTCGGCGCCGGAACTCGCGAGGATGGCTGATACTTGCGCTTCCTGTGCCGCCTTCGTGTCTTTTGTAATAGGGAGATGGTGAAAGGGGATGTCGCCCAGTAGCGAGATGTTGAGCGCGTCGGCTGGATGGTTGCTGACGATCGCGACCACATCCATCGGCAATTCCCCGATCCGGGTGCGATAGAGCAGGTCGCCCAGGCAATGGTCGAACTTGCTCACCATCAGCATAACCTTGCGGCGTTCTCCCGCCGGACGGACGGCCAAATCCATCGCATACGACCGCACGAGAGGCTCCATCGCATCCTTGATCGCGGCGCAGTCCGTGCCCTCGCAATCGAATTGGACCCGCTGAAAGAAGTAGCCGGAGTCGGTCGCGTTAAACTGTTGCGCCTCGCGGATATTGCCGCCCAGGCGGGCGATCTCGGCACTGACGGCGGCGACCAGGCCGGGCCGGTCGGGACACGACAGCTTGAGGACATATTGTGTGGGCATGATCCGTTTCTCTCCTAAAAATCGTTTGTGTCACATACAAAATAATATATCTGTCGCATAGTAATTATTAACAGGAGAGATTCGATCATGGCGTCCAACCTCGAACAAGTGCTGGCCAGCCAGTCCGATATCGTCGCGATGCTGCGTAATTCGCAGCTAGGGGCCTATGTTTATCCGGTGGTGGCGCCCGAGTTTTCGAATTGGCGCTCGGAACAGTGGGCTTGGCAGCATTCCGCGGTGCTGTTCGACCAGTCGCACCATATGGTGAATCTCTACCTGCGTGGCAGGGACGCGATGAAGCTCCTGTCCGATACGATGATCAACAGCCCCAAGGGGTGGGCGGTCAATCGTGCGAAGCAGTACGTCCCGACCACGCCCTACGGCCATGTCATAGGCGACGGGATCATTTTCTGGCAGGAAGAAGAGGAGTTCTGCTATGTCGGCCGCGCGCCGGCGAGCAACTGGCTGCGCTTCCAGGCGGAAAAGGGGGGCTACGACGTTGACGTCGAGCTCGATGACCGCAGCCCGATGCGTCCCATGGGCAAGCCTGTCACACGCAGCGTCTGGCGCTTTCAGATTCAGGGTCCAAACGCTTGGGATGTGATTGAGAAGCTGAACGGAGGCCCGCTCGAGAAACTCGCCTTCTTCCGCATGAGCACGATGAACATCGCCGGGCGTCAAGTGCGCACGCTGCGCCACGGCATGTCGGGCGCGCCCGGCCTCGAAATCTGGGGGCCGTACGAGGAGCAAGAGGAAATCCGCGCCGCGATCCTGGATGCGGGCAAGGAATTCGGCCTGATCGCGTGTGGCAGCCGCGCCTATCCTTCGAATACCCTCGAATCCGGCTGGATTCCGTCGCCGCTGCCCGCAATCTACACCGGCGACGAGTTGAAGGACTATCGCGAATGGCTTGGGGCTGACAGCTACGAGGCCACCGGCTCGATTGGCGGCTCGTTCGTCGGCAGCAGCATTGAGGATTACTACCTCAATCCCTGGGAGCTGGGTTACGGCCCGTTCGTGAAGTTCGACCATGATTTCATCGGCCGGGAGAGATTGGAGAAGATCGACCCCGCCAGCCAGCGCCGCAAGGTGACGCTGGCCTGGAATCCTGAGGACATGGCAAAGATTATGGCCAGCCTGTTTGATCCGGACGGCACGCAATACAAGTTTTTCGATGTTCCCCTCGCGAACTATGCCAGTTCGAACTACGATCGCGTGGTCGATGCGGGCGGCAGTACCGTGGGTCTCAGTATGTTTACTGGGTACTCATACAACGAGAAGCAGGCGCTCAGCCTTGCGACGATCGACCACGAGATCCCCGACGGCACCGAACTGCGTGTGGTCTGGGGCGAGGAGAACGGCGGCACGAAGAAGACCACTGTCGAGCCACACAAGCAGATCGAGGTCCGCGCAATCGTCTCTCCCGTGCCCTATAGCCGCGTCGCGCGCGAAACATATCAGGAAGGCTGGCGTACAGGGCGCTGAGCTGCCGAAGCGCTCATGTCGATACCTGATATCCATCCCAACTGGCATCGGCCGTTTGAGCGGATAACCGACGGTTACTCGCTTGAGATCACCGGCAAGGATGAGCGGGCGCTGCGCGATGCGGCCCCCGCAATCCCCGCCGAGACGCCGGTCGCGGTCACGTTCCTTCCGGGTGAGCCGCTGGAACTGAGAGTCGCGGCCGCAGTGGCGGTGCGCGACCTCGACCTTGAGCCGATGCCGCATTTTTCCGCCCGGCGCATCCGGTCGGAGGACGACTTTTCGGGTTACCTCAAGCGCACCGTTGCGGCAGCCGGGGTGCGCCGCGCCTTCGTGGTGGCGGGCGATCCACCCCAACCCGAAGGCCCCTACGCGGATACGTCAGCCTTGCTCGCGACCGGTGCGTTCGAGGAAGCGGGTATCACGGCGATCGGCATCGGCGGGCATCCCGAGGGGCACCCGGCGATGTCTCGCCAGCAGACCTGGGATGTGCTGCACTCCAAAATCGCCGACATCCAGGCGCGCGGCATGGCAGCGCTGATCGTGACGCAGTTCTGTTTCGATGCCGACATCGTGCTGGACTGGCTCGCAGAGACGCGCCGCCGGGGTATCGACGTGCCGGTGCGGATCGGCGTTCCGGGGCCAGCGGGCATCAAGACGCTCCTCCGCTTCGCGGCGCATTGCGGGGTTGGCGCGTCCACAACGGTGCTGCGCAAGTACGGCATCTCGCTCCGCGCACTCGTAGGGAGCGCGGGGCCGGACGAATTGGTCAGGCGGCTGGAGCAGGGCCTAGGGGCCGAACATGGCAAGGTTCGGCTGCACTTCTATCCTTTCGGCGGAGTACGCCGCACTGCGGACTGGATTGCGGATTACGCCGCCGCTCCCGCGCAGGGCTGAGAGGAGCGCGTGTGACCACCATTATCAACGTTGGCCCGGGTCGAACGGGCCGACGGCACCCGCGCGATGGTCGGCTATTGCCGTGCAGACGAAAAGGTGCCGCAGCAGCCGCCACGCCCGTGCCACGCCGGGTGGGACCGATGGCCATGGCCTGCCCAGTGGCCAACATGCTCCGGGCGTGCTTCCCAGAGATCACGGTTGAGCCGGAAATCAGGCGCGCTATGATCGCGCAATGAGCAACCGGGGGGAAGCATCGGGCGTGGGCCTCGCAGGCATAGACGACATCCTGGGATTTCACATTCGCCTCGCTCATGGCGCGGTCTACCGGCATTTCACCGAGTCATTCGCCGACCTTGGTCTGACCCAGAAGCAGGTCTCTACGCTATGGCTGATCGAAGACGGCGTGGGACTGAGCCAGGCCGATGTCGCAGCCCGCCTTCAGATGGACAGGGCCACCACGATGGGCATCATGCGACGCATGGAGAAGCGCGGCTATCTGGTGCGCGAACGGTCCGCCAAAGACGGACGGAAGGATGTTCTTGCACTGACCGATCATGGCCGAGCGGCGCTGGCGCGTGCAAAGGCGGCGGTCGAGGAGCACGAGAACTGGCTCAAGGCGCGCTTCACCGATCAGGAATTGCGCACTCTTCTTGCACTGCTCCGCCGCATTTACGACGACACTCGCATGTCCTAAAACGCTATTATTAATAGCTATATATCAGAGTATTCGGCCCCGGCCAGGCGGTGATGCCGGGCGTCGTCATCGCTTACCTCAAGCGTTGCATTGTCCGAAAAAATAACTATTGAGTATAGCAATCAGCTCTGATAGCAGGGCTG
Source organism: Sphingobium sp. DEHP117 (assembly GCF_030867385.1). GTDB lineage: Bacteria > Pseudomonadota > Alphaproteobacteria > Sphingomonadales > Sphingomonadaceae > Sphingobium. The sequence continues at coordinate 504,814 of NZ_JAPFBJ010000001.1, forward strand.
GATACCCGGTCGCCCGGAAGCAAGAGGAATTCGCGATGAGCAAGTCGTCCCAACCCGATCCACGGCCTGAGGAGGAGACCGTCCGCGTCGAGGTCGCTGACGGGATCGCGTGGGTTTACTTCAACCGCCCGGACAAGCGAAATTGCATGAGTCCTAAGCTCAATCGCCAGATGATGCGCGTGATCGAGCAGCTGGAATTTCGCGACGACGTTCAGGTCCTCGTGCTCACAGGCGAAGGAGCGGCGTGGTCGGCTGGGATGGACCTGCTGGAATATTTTCGCATGAGTGAGGAGGCGGGTCTCTCCACTGTCCGCCAATCCCAGCGCGAGGCCTACGGCTGGTGGGAGCGCCTGCGCTGGTATGAGAAGCCAACCGTGGCGATGATCAACGGCTGGTGTTTCGGTGGCGGCTACGGCCCGCTGTTCGCCTGCGACCTGGCGTTCTGCGCCGAGAGTGCGCAATTCGGCCTCAGCGAAATCAACTGGGCGATCCTGCCCGGCGGCGGCGCGAGCAAGGTTGCGGTGGAACTCCTTGGTTTCCGGGATGCGATGTACCACGCGATGATGGGCGAGCACCTGAGTGGCCCTGAGGCGGCGGCCAAGGGGCTTGTGAATGAATGTCTGCCTGACGACCAACTCCGTGCACGGGTAATCGAAGTCTGCGAGGTTCTGAAAAAGAAGGACAGCCATGCCCTGCGCGCCACCAAGTGGGCAATCCGCCGCGTACGCGAGATGACCTACGACAACGCACAGGACTACCTGATCCGCGCGCAGGAAGCGCTGAATGACTTTGGCGGCTGGAAGATGCGCAAGGAAGCGACCCGCCAGTTTCTCGACGAGAAGGCTTTCAAGCCGGGCCTTGGCGCGTTCGACAAGAGTAAGGTGAGCTGACGACCGACCCGGGAGAAAAAGCTTGAGCCGTATCGAGCGCAGCGCGATCGACCGCCTGTTGCGGCCCGCCTCGGTCGCGGTGATCGGCGCGTCAGACAAGCCGGGCGCGCTAGGGACGTCGGTTCTGAACAATCTTGACCGCAACGGTTTTGGTGGGGCGATTTATCCGGTCAATCCCAACCGCAGCGAACTCGGCGGGCGCGCGTGTTTCGCCTCTGCTGGCGATTTGCCGCACGGTGTCGATTGCGCGGTGCTGGCGGTGCCGCGTCCGTCGGTGGTCGAGACCCTGATTGCACTGGCCGCGCGCGACGTCGGCGCGACAATCATCTTTGCCGCTGGGTTTGCCGAAGACGGCGAAGCGGGCCTAGCCGACCAACGCCGGATCACCGAAATAGCAGTCGCCAGCGGCATGGTGGTCGAAGGGCCCAATTGTCTCGGGTCGGTAAATTATGTCGATCGGGTGCCCCTGACGTTCGTCGAGACCGATTGCGTGGCACCGACAGGGCCGGGGATAGCGGTCGTCTCGCAGAGCGGGGCGATGGCCGCCGTCCTCACCACGACCCTGCGCGCGCGCAATCTCGACGTGAGCTACTCCGTGTCTACCGGGAATGAGGCCGCGAGCGGCGTTGAGGACTACCTCGAGTGGCTGGTGGACGATCCGCACACCTGCGTCGTGGCCATGATCGTGGAGCAGTTCCGCCGCCCTGCCGCGTTCCTGAACGCCGTGGCGAAGCTGCGCAATGTGGGCAAGACGATCGTGCTTCTCCATCCGGGGCGCTCTGCCGCCGCCCGGCAAAGCGCGGCCACCCACACGGGTGCTCTGGCGGGCGACTATCCGCTGATGCGCGCTGTCGTCGGTCACGCCGGGGTGATCTTCGCCGAAACACTCGAGGAACTGGGCGACATCGTGGAAATCGTCCGGCGCTGCCCGCCTTTGGCTGGCAGGAGTGTCGCAGTGCTGGGCGAGTCGGGAACGTTCAAGGCCCTCACGCTTGACCTCGCGGAAGAGGTTGGCCTGTCTCTGACGCCGCTGAGCGATGCCGACAGTCCCGCCTTGCGTGAGGCGCTACCGCCCTTCGTGCCGGTCTCGAACCCGCTCGATATTACCGCGATGGGCCTGTCGCAGCCCAAGATCTATACTGACAGCATCGGCGCGCTGCTCTCGGACGACAGGGTGGGAGCTGTCCTGGCGGGTATCATCCAGACGGACGCCCAGACCTGTGCGCTGAAGTTTCCATCTATCCTGGCGGCGATTCAGGCGGGCGCACTCGTCAAACCGTTTGTCTATGCCGGGCTGGACGAGGGCGCCCCTGTGCCCGCCGAGTGGCTGGAGCGATTGCGACATGGCGGTGTTCCCTGTTTCCCGTCTGCCGATCGCGCGGTTCGTGCTCTTGCGCGCCTTGCCCGGGCATTGGGCCGCCGCCCGGGTGGCTCGATCGCAAAGAAACCCATCGCCGGGCTGGCGGACCTGTCTGGCTCGGTACCCGAGTATCGCGCCAAGGCCTTGTTGGCGGGTGCCGGGCTCTCGTTTCTGCCCTCGCGGCTGTGCCGGTCTCCGGATGAGGCGATCACTGCGGCGGAGGAGCTTGGCGGCGCGGTCGCTCTCAAGGCGCAGTCGACGCGACTGGGACACAAGAGCGATGCGGGCGGAGTGCGGCTCAATCTGACGGGGGCCGACGCTATCCGTACCGCGTGGAAAGAGATGATCGCATCGGTCCGGGCCTATGATCCTGCAGTGGAGCTAGACGGCATCCTGGTCGAAGCAATGGGCCGCAAGGGGATCGAGATGATCCTCGGCGGGCGGCGTGACCCAGAATGGGGGGCGGTCGTGATGTTGGGGTTCGGGGGCGTCGCGGCCGAAGTGTTGCGCGATGTGACGCTGGTGTTGCCGGGACAAGACCGCACCGCCATCTGCGCAGCTATCGACAGTCTCGCCCAAGCGCAACTCCTCAAAGGTTTTCGCGGCGCGCCGCCAGCCGACGTCGATGCGCTGATTGATCTGGTGGAAATTCTCGGCGCGGTGTTGGCGGGCAATCCGCGGATCGCCGAAATCGATCTCAACCCGGTGATGCTTTTGCCCGCCGGCGAGGGCGCGCAAATTCTCGATGCCCTGATTGAATTGACCGATTGACGTCGCGCCCGGGCGTCAGCTCTGCCGCCATATTGCAAGCAGGGCTGGCGCGAGGTGCTCGCGGTGCTCTGCCGGAACGCGGGCCATCAGATCCTGTTCGAACCGGGCGAGGATTGCTTCAGCCTCGCGGCAAACCTGCTTTCCCTTGTCGGTCAGGTGCAGCCCGTTCGACTTGCCGTCGATTGGCGTGCGTTCGATCAAGTCCCTGTCCTCTAGTTTGCGTATCAGGGGAACCATGTTGGCCCCGCGAATGTCGAGGATCTTGCCGATGCTGCTGCCGATGATGCCTGGCTTTTCGTCGATCAGGACGAGCGTCGAGGCGTCGACCTGTCGCAGATCGATCGCCGCGAGCCTTTCGCTCAGGTCGGCCATCGCACTGGCCGCAGCGCGTTTCAGAAGGTAGCCGGGTCGCTCGTTCAGCCGGTCGGCTGGACCGCTGCGGCTGCGTGATTTCGAATTCATGAACGATGCCAATTCCCTGACCGATTTCTCGGCACATGGAAGCCGCGCGCCGCGCCGCTGTCAACCCGTCACGCAAAATAGGTATATAACATTGCTATTGCCAATATGTTTTTTTGCGCTTAGCCTTGGTGTGAGTTGCCAAAGATGCAACAGCTAGGGGAGGTTGTATGATGATGGGTATACACACCGCGCGTCGAATCTGTTGGATGGTGTCGAGCTGCTTCGCGGCGGTTGCGTTGGCGAGCCCCGGCACCGTATCCGCGCAGGCCACAGAACCCGCTGCAGACGTCCAAAATCCCGATCTGGGCAGCGATGAGATCATCGTGACTGCGCGCCGCCGTGACGAGAGCATGCAGGAAACTCCGATCGCCGTCACTGCTTTCACGCCCGAAACCCTGGCCGACCGCTCGATTCAAACCACGCAGGATCTTGAGGCCTTTACGCCCAGTCTCCAGTTCAAGAGCGCCGGCCAGCTTTCCGGCAACAGCGCAGCGACGGTGGTATTCATCCGCGGCGTCGGCCAGCTCGATCCCACGGCGGCGGTCGATCCGGGCGTCGGCATTTACCTCGATGAAGTATATCTGGGACGTGCAGTCGGCGGAGCCATCGATTTCGGCGATATAGCAGGGGTTGAGATCCTGCGCGGTCCGCAAGGCACCTTGTTCGGTCGCAACACGATCGGCGGTGCGATCCTCGTGCGGACGCAGCAGCCTGTTCTGGGCGAGTTCAGCGGGAAGGTCCGTGGCCGTGTCGGCAGCGACAACCTCCATGAGGCGTTCGGAGTGGTCAACGTTCCGCTCGGCGATATAGTCGCCGCGCGCTTGTCGGGCGGTTTCAAAAAGCGCGACGGCTACGTCATTCGTGCGTTCGACGGGCTCGATCTCGGAAACGACAATTCATACAGCTTTGGCGGCTCGTTGAAGGTCGAGCCATCGAATGATTTCGACCTTTTCGTCCGCGGCGACTACAACAAGCGCGACGAGCACGGCGCGCCCTTCGTGTTCGCAGGGATCAACGAACAGGCGCCGGTGCCCGCCATCGTCTCGGTCGGCGCGGGGTGCCCGGGCGCGACGATCCCGTACGCCCCGCTGGCACCAGGCAATCCGCGTTTCGGTGCGCCCAACGTGCCGCTGATCAACGATGCGCGTTGCGCCAATGACCTCCAGGCACGCGGACCGTTCGTCAACGGCGGCACAGCCGCGGTGACCAGTACTTCGGAGACCTGGGGCTTGGCGGCTACGGCGCGCGCAAAGCTGAATGATTGGCTGACTTTCAAGTCGATCACATCGTATCGTTCGACCAAGTCGCGCGGCGTGCGTGATGCGGACAACACCCCGTTTACCATCCTCACCACTGATCTGACCACCGATAGCAAGCAGGTCAGCCAGGAAATGCAATTCCAGATCGACAAGGGCATTGTCCATGCCATCGTTGGCACGTTCTTCTACAACGAAAAGACGTTCGAACGCGCGACAGTCTATCTTGCCTTTCCGCCATCGCCGCCGCTGATCGGATCGATACTTGCGGGCGGGCCGGGATCGCGCGACTTGCAATTGTCGAAACTTGAAACGGATTCATTGGCGGTCTTCGGAGAGGCTTCGGTCGAGGCAGCTCCCGGCCTCGAGTTGACCGGTGGCCTACGCTACACCGTTGACGACAAAAGCTATCTCGGTAACGTGCGAAACCTGTTCCCTGGCACGCTGCCCGATCCGGATCCGATCGCTACAAAAGCGACATCGGAAGGTGGGCCGTTGTTCATATTCTACCGTCCGAACAAGCGCAAATTCACCGCACTGACCGGATCGGCCAGCGTGCGCTATGCGATCAACGACAACGTCAGCACCTATGTGTCTTATGCAAAGAGCTTCAAGTCGGGGGGCTTCAACACTCGTTACAACGCGCCGCCGCCGGGCAATCAGCCGGTGCCGTTCGACGAGGAGCAGGTGACAAGCTACGAGGTGGGTGCGAAATTCTCACTCGGGCGTGCGCGCCTGAACCTGGCGGCCTATCGCGCCAATTACGACGACATCCAGCTCATTTTCCGCCAAGGCGTTGTGCCTCTGCTGTTCAACGCGGGGAAGGCGCGGATTCAGGGTCTGGAGGCTGAGTTCGCCTATCACCCGGCCTCCGGTCTGCAGCTCGATGCTTCGGCCAGCTATCTCGACGACCGGATCAAGTCGGTTACCCTGATACCGGGGGCGACGGCAACAGTGGCGCCTGGCGAAGATCTTCCGCTGACGCCGACCTGGCAGACCAGTTTCGGCGTCGGCTACAAGCTGCCGATCGGAGAGTGGGAATTGACCCCGAGGTTTGACGGCAGCTATCAGTCATACACGCGCTTCATTACCGGCAGTGTGCCGTTGATCGAACAGTCCGGATATTTTGTGGGTAATGCATCAATCACGTTCGCCCAGGCAAAAGGCGGGTTGCGTGTCCAGGCCGGTGTCCAGAACGTCACGGACAAGCGCTACAAGATTCAGGGCAACGCCTCGCTTGCAACGCTAGGCTATGCCGAGGTAATCTACGCTCGACCACGGAACTGGTACCTGCAGATCGGATACCAGTTCTGACAGGAGAAGCATGACAGCATTTGTCCCAGACTGAAGCCCGGGTTCCGCTGTGCGGGGCCCGTGCCCATTTTTGCAGGCCAGGAAACACGCGATGGAATTCGTACGCATCAACCCGCTGACCAGTGAACCGGCCTCGACCTCGCGCGCTCTTCAGGCCAGCGACATGGCGGCCTTTGCTGCCCGTGCCGCCGCCGCTCAGATCGGATGGGGGGCTACCGGTCCGAACACGCGTCGCGCCGTGCTGACGAAGGCCGCCGCTGCGCTGGAAGCCAAGATGGCGGATTTCATCGTCGCGATGATGAACGAGATTGGCGCGACCGAGGCGTGGGCGCGTTTCAATGTGATGCTGGCGGCCGGTATGATGCGCGAAGCAGCAGCGCTGACCACGCAGATCTCGGGAGAGATCATTCCGTCCGACCAGGCGCGCATCGCGATGGCGGTGCGCGAGCCGGTGGGCGTGGTGTTGGGTATCGCGCCTTGGAACGCGCCGATCATTCTCGGCGTGCGCGCGCTCGCGGTTCCGCTCGCCTGCGGCAACGCGGTGATCCTGAAGGCCAGCGAGAGCTGCCCGCGAACGCATGAGCTGGTCGTCGAGGCCTGCCGGGAGGGCGGCGTCCCCGAAGATGTGCTGCAGATCGTCACCAACCGGCCGGAGGATGCCGCCGATGTCGTTGGGGCGCTGATTGACGCGCCGGAAGTGCGCCGTATCAACTTCACCGGATCAACTGCGGTCGGCAAGGTCATTGCCAAGCGCGCGGCAGAGCATCTTAAACCCTGCCTGCTCGAACTGGGCGGCAAGGCACCGCTGATCGTGTTGGCAGACGCTGATCTCGACGAGGCGGTCAAGGCCGCTGCCTTCGGCGCCTACATGAACCAGGGCCAGATCTGCATGTCGACCGAACGGATCATCGTGGTTGAGGAAGTGGCCGACGCCTTTGTCGATCAGCTGGCGGCCAAGGTGCGCACGCTTGCCGCTGGTGACCCGCGCGAGGGCGCCGCCCCGCTTGGTGCGGTTGTATCCCAAAACACGGTCGACCATGTCCGCTCGCTGGTGGAAGATGCGATCCGGCAAGGCGCCGAATTGCTCGTAGGCGGGGAGGCTGATCGCACCGTCATGCCCGCGCACCTCGTCGACAGGGTGGCGCCAGACATGAAGCTGTTTCGAGACGAGAGTTTCGGCCCTGTCTGCGGGATCGTCCGTGCGCGCGACACCGATCATGCGATCGAGTTGGCCAACGATTCCGACTATGGCCTGTCCGCCGCCATCTTCAGCCGCGACGTGGCGGGCGCCCTCGCGCTGGCGCGCAGGGTCCGTTCCGGCATTTGCCACATCAACGGCGCAACGGTCTCTGACGAACCGCAGATGCCTTTCGGCGGGGTGGGCGCGAGCGGCTACGGGCGGTTCGGCGGCAAGGCGGGGATCGATGCATTCACCGAATTGCGGTGGATCACGATCGCCACCGGCGCGGGGCATTTTCCGATATGATTACCGCCTGCAACGATCCGCGACTGTTGGTCGAGACAAGCCGAATGACTTGGCGGCAGTACGTCATCATCGGGTTGTGCGTGTTGCTGAACGGGCTCGACGGTTTCGATGTGCTGTCGATTAGCTTCGCCTCGCCCGGAATCGCCGCGGACTGGGGAGTCGATCGCGCGACGTTGGGCGTGATCCTTTCGATGGAACTGATCGGCATGTCGATCGGGTCGGTAATTCTCGGCCTCCTGGCGGATCGCATTGGCCGCCGCCCGATTGCGATTGGCAGCCTTTTCGTGATGGCTGGGGGAATGGCGCTCGCCGCGCAAGCAAGCGGCATCGGCGAACTCGCCGCGATCCGGTTCGCCACCGGCCTTGGCATCGGCGGTATGCTCGCTTGCGCAAACGCGATCGTCGCCGAAGCCGCCAACCGCAAAGCCAGGGCGGCAGCTGTGGCGCTCATGGCCTCCGGCTACCCGCTCGGCGCGATCATCGGCGGTACTATCGCGACTGACCTGTTGCAGCACGGAACCTGGCGTGACATTTTCACCTTCGGTGCTTGGGTAACCGTGGGCTTCCTGCCCTTCATTCTGCTCATCCTGCCAGAATCCATCAGCGTCACCGTGCGGCGGTTCGATGCGGCAGCCGCGTTGCCCCGGGTCAACCGCGCGCTCAACCGCCTGGGGCACAACGCCCTCTCGGTGATCGAGCTCGTCAAGCCGCACGAGGGGGCCGACGAGGGGGTGATGCGCGGTGCGCTGCGCCGTGTCACGCTGCTCCTCGTCTTCGCCTACTTCTTCCACATGACCACATTCTATTTCATGTTGAAGTGGATCCCGAAGATCGTCACCGACATGGGTTTCGAACCTTCGGCAGCAGGCGGTGTGCTGGTCTGGGCCAATATAGGCGGGTTCGCGGGATCGCTAGTGTTCAGCGTGCTGACTGCGCGCGCGCCGCTCCGCCCGCTGCTTCTGGCGACTTTCGCTGCCGCCTTCGCCGCTGTGTGCTGGTTCGGACTGACGGCGAGCGGGATAGAGCCGCTCTCGCGCTCTGCGGCGCTGGCGGGCTTCTTCACCAATGCGGGCGCCGTGGGCCTCTATGCGCTCATCGCGGCATCATATCCCTCGCACCTCACGGCGGGGGCGACGGGCATAGTGATCGGCTTCGGCCGGGGCGGGACAGCGCTGGGGCCGATCATCGCCGGGCTGCTGTTCGCCGGTGGGGCCGGGCTGCCGGTGACGGCCGCGGTGATGGCCTGCGGATCGCTGATCGCGCTGGCGGCGATCTTCTTTCTCCCGCGGCAGACCGTCAAGACGTGAACCGGAAGCGTGGCCGAAGGCCGTGCACTTCAGTATCAGGGGCATGATTGAAACGGAGGCCGATGGCTCATGACCGATAGGGACGACGATCATGCTGCACTCGCCGCCGCCTGCGCAAGCGGGGCCGGATTGTGCACGATCGTCGGGATAGACGGCAGCTTCTCCCGTCGGCTGGGGTCGCAGCTCGCTGTCATGCGCTCGGGCGACATCGTCGGCAGCCTCGCGGACGGATGCCTTGAGAAACAGTTGGCTGCGGATTTGGCGGGGTGCGATCGGCCGACCGTCAAGCGCTACGGCAAGGGCTCATCGAAAATCGATTTTCGCCTGCCCTGCGGCGGCGGGCTCGACATCCTGCTGGATCCGCAGCCTGACGCTGCGATGTGCCGGGCGGCAATCGAGAAGCTCGACGCGCGGGAGGAGGCCTCGCTGCCGCTCCCGATCAATGAGCGACTCCCTGTGCGGCACTATATCCCCAGATTGCGCGTGCGCGCCTTCGGCGAGGATCCGGAACTGGCGGTGCTGCAGGATCTGGCACGAGCCAGCAATATAGTGTTCGAGCGCTATGACAGGAGCGCGCTCTCGCTAGGCCGTGAGCCTGATCTGCCGCCCGCCGACCTATGGACTGCGCATATTCTCCTGTTCCACGATCACGAATGGGAAGCCTCAATCCTGCGCCAGGCGCTGGCTGGTCCGAGCTTTTACATCGGGGCGCAAGGGGGCGCGAAGGCGCGTGAAGGTCGCATCGAACGGCTTGCGAGCGATGGTGTCGGCTCTGAGGATCTGGCCCGCGTTCGTGGGCCTGTCGGGGTCATTCCTTCGTCGCGGACACCGCGCTCTCTCGCCTTGTCGATATTGAGCGAGATAGTCGGCGCGTATGAGCGGTTGCATCCGCATGCCTGAGCATGGGGTTGCGATTGCTCTTCTTGCTGCAGGGCGGGCTGAGCGCTTCGGAGGGGGCAAGCTGGACGCCCCTTGCGCAGGAAAGCCGCTCGGTGCGTGGGCGGCGCAGGCGGTAGAGGCTACGCATTGTAGCTTGCGTCTGGTCGTCGTGCCGGAAGTCTGCCCGGCCTTTGCAGAGAAGCTCGACGGATGGCGGCGTGTCGTCAATCATGAGCCACAGGAAGGTCTCGCCGCCTCTATCCGCATGGCCGCAAAAGCGGCGCAGGGGTGCTCGCGGCTTGTCATCGTGCTTGCAGATATGCCGCTTGTTGAAGCGTCCCATCTGCAGGCACTGGCGGCAACCGATGGCGTCGCCTTCACGGTCTATCCGGATGGCGGCCGAGGTGTTCCGGCTGTATTCCCCGCTCGTTGTTTCACTACGCTTGGCACGCTGATGGGCAGCGCCGCCCGGTTCGACTGGGGCGAGGAGGTAACGGTCTTGCCCCCGCCGAGGCCGGAGTCGCTGATGGATGTCGATACGGCCGAGGATCTGGCAGCGGTTCAGGCCTTGCTCGTCGGCCGTTAGAGCGATTTCCAGTCAGATGGCATCATCTGACGATTCAGAAATCGCGGTAAAACAATAGCCTAGAGCGGTTGATCTGATTCAATCAGATCGGAAGCCGCTCTAGCGCGCCGCCTGCAGTCCGAAGCTGTCGAGTGGCACAGCGTCGTTCAGGACAAGTTCTCCCCGTTCGACCCGGCCCTTGAGGTAGGCGAAGGTTTGGGCTGTCTGGTTGAAGAGGTGCTCGCCACCCTTGAGCGGGGCATAGCGGGCGGCTTCACCCCGCACAATCGGCGCAACCACATAATCATAATCGAAGGCGCAGAACATCGGGAAGGAATAGCGCTCTTCTGGAACTTGTTTCACCCGATGCCGGGTGGCGAGATAGCGGCCATTGGAGAGGATTTCCATCATATCGCCGATGTTCATGATCATCGTTCCATCCAGCAACGGCACGTCGATCCACTCACCCCGTTTGTTGATCACCTGAAGACCCGGCGCCGTCACGGCCAGCAGGGTGAAACATTCATAATCGGTGTGCGCGCCCATGCCGGGCCGATCCTCCGCGCTTGCGTTATGGGGGTAATGCATGAGGCGCAGTTGGCTTGGCGGATGGCGCAGATGTGCGTCGAAATGATGTTCCTCAAGGCCCAACGCAAGCGCGAAGGCGCGGAAGAGCTGACGACCTATCGCTGCTATATGATCATAATAGCCTGTCACATCCTTCTGAAATCCAGGCATGTCTGGCCAGATATTGGGGCCCAACAGCGGCCGGCGCCCTTGATCGGACGAGTATTCGCAGTTTATGTCGTAGGCTTCCTTGAGATCATGGGAGGTGCCGCCCAATTGTTCCTCACCCACCGGCACATAGCCGCTGTGATTCTCGGACAAGCCAATATAGCTCTTCATCTTGGCGTCGTGATCGAGCGCGAAATAGGCTTTGGCGCGCGCGAGGAGGCGGGAAAAGGGCGCGTCGTCAATCTGCGTGCCGGTGAGATAGAGAAATCCGGCTGCCATGCAGGCCCGGTTGAGACTGCGGGCGACGGCCAGCCGGTCTTCGCGGCGATCGCTGGCGAGTGGGGAGATGTCCACAACGGGTAGCACGGTCATCAGCCACTAGTAGGCGAAGCGGGTCATAACGCTAGGTCGGGAAATTTTATATTTTCCATTGATTTGGTCTATGGGGCCCCATTATACGAGGGACTTGCGAAAGACCGCCCCATGAACGACCGTGCTCCGTTGATCGACAAGAAATTCGCCAGCCGGGTCGACTGGAACCTGATGCGGACGTTCGTGGACATCGTGCGCGCGGGGGGAATCGGCGCGGCGGCGCGACAGCTCAACCGGCAGCAGCCCAGTATCAGCGCCGCGCTAAAGCGGCTTGAGGACCATGTCGGCACCACGCTGCTCCATCGCACTGCCACCGGTGTCGAGATGACCGCCGCAGGCAAGGCGATGATGGCGCTGTGCGAGGATATGCTCGAATCTGCGCGGATGGTGCCGCATCACATTGCCCAGGCAACAAAGCGGGTAGAAGGCATTGTCCGTATCCAGATTATCTCAGGCCTGTTCTCGGCGGAGTTCGACGAGGCTATCGCCAGCTTCCACCGCCGCAACCCCGCCATCCATATCGAAATTCGGGTTTCGCCATGGCGCCAGGTGCTGGATGCGCTGGAGCAGGGCGAGGTCGAGATCGGCGTCGGCTACGACAGCAGCGTGCGCGGCGGCCTGATGTATGAGCCGCTGCTGGTAGAGCGCCAGCAACTCTATTGCTCGCGCAGCAATCCCTTTTTCGGCCACCGCGTCAGTCGGCTCGGCGAGCTCAAGGATCAGGACTTCGTGCTGACCGGCGACGACGAGATCGAGCTTATCACCCATCTGCGGCGGCGCTATCGCCTGGGTACCCGGGTGAGCGGCTTGGCGGAAGATATCAACGAGGCGCGGCGGCTGATCGTCCACGGTGTCGGCATGGGCTTTCTGCCGGTGCTGGCTGCGGAAAACGAGGTCGCGAAAGGGCGGCTGTGGCCGATCCTTCATGCCGATACCGAGCCGACATATGACATCTTCCTGCTCGCGCGTGCCGAGGCCGCCCGAGATACGGCGACCCAGCTTTTTTGGGAGGAGGTCATCCGGCGCATACGCGCCCAGCGCAGGTCATAGCGCTGATCTATGCCTTTCATCATCAATTCGCCTCTCCTTTCATGACGCAGTGCAGTGCAGCATGCTGGCACTGAATGGAGCTACGTCATGGAAACGAGCCTCAAAAACCGGGTCTTCAACTATATTCCACCCGCGATGATCGCGGTTGTCCTGCTGTTCTGGGCCTATGGACCGGAGGCGCTGGTCGCAAACCCGTGGACGATGATCGTCGTCTCGCCGCTTATCGTCGTGGTCGTCTTGCTGCTTGAGCAGATCAACGAGCGACATGCCGGCTGGCGGATGAACAGGCAGGAATTCCTCGCCGACCTCTATTACAACATTCTGGGCGCGACGCTGATCGCCTGGCTGGTCAAGGCGCTGGCCGAAGACCCCCTTTTGTCGATCAAGGAGTCGCTGGGCATCACCACCCAATGGGCGGCCGGACTGCCGTGGCTGGTGCAGGTCATGCTCGTCGTGACCCTGATCGAGTTCGGCCAATACTGGATGCATCGGCTGATGCACAACGTCACGCCCTTCTGGCTGACCCACGCGCCGCACCATCACATCACCCAGCTCAACGGAAGCAAGGGATGGGTGGGCAACCCGATCGAGCTGTTCCTCATCAGCCTGAGCGTCGTTGCGCTGTTCGATCTGAAGGACACCGCAATCTTCGCGGCCTACAGCGTAACCGGGGTCATCTCGACCTTCGCCCATGCCAATGTCCGGGCCGATCCGCCGATCTGGTACTCCTACTTTTTCACCACCATCCGCCATCACAGCCTGCATCACTCGACGGATTATGAGAGCACGCGCTGCAACTATGGCAACTCTCTGATCCTGCTCGATCGCATCTTCGGCACCTATCGCGAGGGGGAGGGCGTTGTCGTGGGGCAGGATGACCGCAGGCGCCTGTCGATCTGGGAGCAGACCATGTTCCCGTTCCAGCCCCTGATCGATAGGTACAAGGCTCGAAGAGCGGGCGCTGGCTTCGCGGGTGATGACAACAACGGACCTGCGGCGACGGCATGAAAGGAATGCGCGCCGCGCGGGTTCAAACCAGCCATTGGGCTTCGCGGGGCACAAGTGCCTTTCATCCTCTGAACATCACGACGGCCTCCGCCGCAAACTCCGAGATCGCACGGCGCGCATTTTTGCGGGGTATGGCGGAGGCGAATGCGGGGCGCGTTCGCGCCGGCATCGAGCACGTGCGCCAGGCCATCGCGCTGGATCCACAGGGAGAGTATCGCGCTCAGCTTGCCAAGCTATACACCCTCGTCCGCCAGGACGGTGAAGCAGCGGCGACCCTGCGCGACGCCGAGGAGGCACCGCCTTCCGACGCGTTGAGCCGCGACACCATTGGTTGCGTCTATGCCCGCTTGGGGGATCACGAAGCGGCGCTCCCTCATTTTGCCGAGGCTGTTCGGCTGGAGCCTCGCAACACCGGGTTTCGCTATAACCTGGCAGCGACGCTCAATTTTCTCGGTCGGGCCGATGAGGCAGAAGCGGCGCTGGAAGCCTTGCTCGCGGTTGCTCCGCATCATGCACGCGCGCATTATCTGCTCGCCAGCCTGCGCAAACAGGACTCCGCGCAAAACCACATCGGCCGGCTGAAGCAGGTCTCCGCCAGGGCACAGGAACCGCGCGATCGCCTGCTGCTTGGCTATGCGCTGGCCAAGGAGCTAGAGGATATCGGAGAACCGGCCCAAGCGTTGGAAACGCTGTGTGCCGCAAATACCGAGCATCGCCGACGGCTGGATTACGACTTCTCGCGGGATGCCGCTGTGTTCGATGCCATCGAGGCGGCATGGCCGCTCGCCGCATCAACCGCGAAACCCCCTCTCGATGCTCCGATCTTCATCATCGGCATGCCGCGCACCGGCACGACGCTGGTGGACCGCATTATTTCCTCGCACCCCGAGGTCGAGAGCGCGGGCGAACTGCAGGCGATGCCGCTGGCGGTCAAAAGCGCCGCCGGGACGCGGTCTCGGGTTGTGCTCGATCCTGAAACCGTCGCTCAGGCAGCGCGCATGGACATAGGCGAAATCGGGACGGACTATATCAAGCGGGCCAGCCATCACCGGCGCGATCCCGCGCTGCGCTTCACGGACAAATTCCCCGGCAACTTCCTCTACGCCGGATTCATCGCCCATGCTTTGCCCAATGCCCGGATTGTCTGTCTGCGCCGTAATCCGATGGACACGGTGCTCAGCAATTTCCGCAATCTCTTCGCGGTCAGCTCGCGATATTATGACTATAGCTATGATCTGCTCGATATAGCCGCCTATCATGTCCGCTTTGACCGCCTGATGAGCGTCTGGCGTGAGCGGCTCCCCGGCCTGATCCTCGAGATCCGCTACGAGGATCTGGTGGCGGATCAGGAGCGCGAGACGCGGCGCCTGCTCGACCATTGCGGTCTGGCTTGGTCCGAAGGCTGCCTCGATTTCCATTCAAACAGTGCCCCCGTTTCTACCCCGAGCGCCGCGCAGGTGCGCCGGCCGATCTACCGCGACTCGGTCGCCCGATGGAAACAGCACGCGGACGTTCTGGAACCTGTGAGACGCTTTTTCGAGGAGGCCGGCATTGCCCTGGACTGATTGCTCTAAACTGTTGCGTCACCTCTTGCTGGGTGCTGCGGCCATCGGCACAGTGCTCGCTACTCCAGTATCAGCAGCGGATGGCTTGAACACGAAAATCGTCTCGTGTGGCGAGCAAAGCTGCCTGCTGGTCACAGGGCGGCGAGCCGATGCCAACGCACAGGTCGCTTTGAATGGTCGCGTCGTAACGGTCGAAGGCGATAGGAAATGGCGGGTTCGCGTGCCGGTCGATACCGTTCGCGCATGGTCCGCGCCGTTCGCGCAGGCTATCGTGGTTTCGATCGCCGGAGTGTCTCACAAGGCGAAACTACCCATCGGAATGCTCTTGGGTGATGAGCACCTTGCCATGCTGACTGTTACCGCCAAGTAATAACGGGAGACCTTCTTAGTAATAAACAGACAAATTCTGTTCCTGTATTGTTATTTTAATCTTCTGGCATTATAAGAATGGCAGTCGCCGGAGAGTGGCGCCCATTCGATATGCAGGAGATGGCAATGAAAATCGGCTTCGTGGCACTGGCCGCGCTCGCTTTCGCAACCCCCGCTTTGGCCGCTGAAGAAAATCCGTTTGCTCAGGACCAGGCAACCCTCAATCTGAAAGACCTCGATCTCGCTACCGCCGACGGGCAGCAGCGCCTTGCAATCCGTATGGATCAGGCAGCGCGCGCCGTGTGCGGTGATCAGGTTGCCAGCGTTCATCTGGCTCTGGAGGCCAAGGCGCGTGATTGCCGCGCAGCGGTCATCGCCGATGTCCGCTCGCAGATCGAAGCTCGCACCGCGATGACTTCGGGTTCGGCAAAGCTGGCCTACAACCGCTAAATATTTCGTCGAAACGAAATAAAACCGGGCCTTTTCATTGAAGGCCCGGTTTTTTATTTGTAGCTTTACTTTACGATTCTCTTTGGCTTCGGCCACCATGTGAGCGTGTGCACATCATGGGCCGATGTCCAGATGCCCTTGCCCGTATAGCGCAACGCGCCGCTGCCCTCGGCCTTGCCGACGCGTTTGCGCACCGTCATCGTCTTCGGGTCGATCACCACGAAGGTCTGATCTTCGGTAGTGCGCAGCCATACCATGCCACCGCCGGTGTCGATGTCGCCCCATTTCAGCACGTCGCCAACCTTGACCCGCCCGGATACCTCGCCCGTCGCGGGGGCGATGCGGGCAACCGTGCCGTCACCCTGTTCCTGAACCCATATCCCGCCTTCACCGGCGGCGAGAAAGCCGGGTGCGCGGCCGAGCTTCGTTGTTTTCACGACGCTGTTGGTTGCGGGGTCGATCCGCTGGATCGTCTGCCGTGGCAAGCAGACTGCCCAGACCGCGCCGTAGCCGTAGGTCAGATAGGATGTTTCCGGGTCGACGGCGATTGTGGCGGTGACCGTGTTGGTTGCCGTGTCGACCCGTGAGATCAGCCCCTTCGCATCGCTCGCGATCCAGATCGATCCCGCGCCCGCAGCAAGTTGAAGCTCCGCCTCCTTCAACTCTGCGATGCCGGTCGGAATGGAGGCGATCAGCTTGGCGGTTTTAAGGTCGATGCGGTTGAGCGTGCCGTTCTCGCAATTGTCGACCCAGAGGCTCCCGTCGGCGATCACCATGGCGCCGCAGGGTTTGGCGATGGCCACCTCCGCAAGTTTGCCTTTGCGGGACCAGCGTTCCACCCGTCCGGCATTGGTCACCCATACCGTGTCGCCGTCCACCGCCAGAAAGTCGGCAAACCCTTCGACCGGGATCACCTGCTCCTTGGGCGCCTGCGCGGCGGCGGGGAACGAGCCGCAGCATACGGCGGTGGCGATGGCAAGGGCACCAAGCTTCTGCATGACTAGTCCTTTCGGTTGATGAACGCGCGCCAGCCGCCCAGGCTGGTGATGTCCTCGGCACCGATCACCGCGCGTGGTTCGGCAACGAAGCCTTTGACGCTGCTGCCGTCCGCCAGCATCACGGTGCCGATGGCGAGCGGGGCGGGGACTTCGGCAACGAAGCTGCCGAATTCCGCAACGCCCAGTTCATAGACCTCGAGCGCAATGGCTGCGCCGTCTTCGCTGTGGACGAGCGCAGGCTTGGGCGGCACGCTGTCCGCCATCGCGTAGAGGCGGTAGGTGGGCGCCGTCTCAAAGGCGCCGACAAACTTCGCATCGCGCGAAGTAAGCTGCCAGTGCAGCGGCATGTCCTTCAGGTGAGCGCCGACAACGGCGAGTTTCACTGTCTGCATTCTGCCCTCCAGGTCGAGCGGTGGTGGGGATGGAAGATCGGCCGCCGCGAGATAGGCGTCGGCGGCATCAAGCAAGGCGCGGTCCGTGTCTGCCGGGCCGATGAGCGTGATCCCGAAGCCGGTGCCGTTGGGGCGGATGCCCGCAGGCACGGCGACAGCCGCCATGTCGAGCAGGTTCACGAAGTTGGTGTAGAAACCCAGCGCGCTGTTGAGCGCGATCGGCGCGGCCAGCATTTCACGTACGCGATAGGTTGTGCCGGCGGTGGGGAAGGCCAGAAGGTCGATAGTTTCCCATAGGGTGTCGGCCTGCCGTTTGAGTTCTGCCAACCGATAGATACCGTTGAACAGCGCGACGGCGCTTATGTCCCGGCCCGGCGCGACCACCGCGCGCACCGTGGGATCGATAGCATCCGGCGTGGTGGCAAGCAGGTCGGCCAAGGCGGCTGCGCGCTCGGCCACCCATGGGCCGCCATAGAGCAACTGCGCAGCTTCCTGTAATGGGGACAGATCGATCTCGACCACATCGGCCAATGTGCCAAGCGTCTCCAACGCGCGCTCATAGAGATGTTCCGACTCGCTGTCACCGAACCAGACCCGCTGGTCCCGGCGCGGCACGCCAATCGTCTTGCACCCGCGCGCCGCGTCCGCCAGCGGTTTGGAGAAGGGATCGGCAGCGTCGTATCCCGCGATCACACTATCGATCAGGCGTGCGTCCGCGGTGTCTTGGGTGAAGACCGATATACAGTCCAGCGTCCGGCAAGCAGGCACGAGTCCGCGATTGCTCCACCGGCCCTTGCTGGGCTTGAAGCCGATCAGGTGCTGGAATGCGGCAGGTACGCGGCCGGACCCGGCGGTATCGGTGCCAAGGGCGAAGGGCACCAGCCCCGCCGCCACCGCGACCGACGATCCAGAACTTGAGCCGCCACTTACGTAGGCGAGATTATAGGCGTTGAGAGGCGCGCCATAGGGGCTGCGCGTGCCGTTGAGGCCGGTGGCGAACTGATCGAGGTTGGTTTTGCCGACGCAGATCGCGCCTGCGGCCGTGAGGCGCTCGATGACGGTGGCGGAGCTTTGGGGCGAATAAGCGAAGGCAGGGCAGGCCGCCGTGGTGTCGAGGCCGGCCACATCGATGTTGTCCTTCGCAGCGAACGGTACTCCGGCGAGCGGCAACACTTCGCCCGCCGCCACGCGCGCATCGACCTCGCGCGCCGCAGCGAGAACTGCTTCCTTGCTGAAGCGACTGATCCACACTTGCGGCTGGATCGCGTCATAAGCGCTGATCCGGGTGAGCGCGTCATGCACAACCGCGACAGCGCTGATCTGCCTGGCATTGACGGCATCGGCGATGGCCACCGTGGTGCGGAGGTCGGGCATGCTCATGCCTCGGCCATCAGCGCAAGCATCGGCGCGCCGGGTTGCAGCGCCTGCCGCTCCTGCACATAGATCGCCGCGACGGTTCCCGCGCCCGGACTTTGCACGGCACATTCCATTTTCATGGCCTCTATGATCGCGATCGTATCGCCCGCCTTCACCGCGTCGCCCGCCGACACCAGCAGCTTCCAGACGCTCCCGCCGAAGGGGGCCTCCACAAGATTCGCGCCGTCTGGCAAATCGATCGTCGCAGCGCGCGGCGCATCGCTGTCAGTAAGGTCGGTGATCCGGTCGAATTCGCCGCTAGCCCTCCATTCCGCGCGCTCTGCTTCAAATGCGGTCTGTCGCTGGGTCTCAAACGCGGCAATGGAGTCTGCATTGTCAGCGAGGAACGCGCGATAGTCCGCCAGCCGGAATTCAGACTGCTCGATGCGGATCGATCGCCTGCCCGTTGGAAAGTCCCGCCGCCATTCAACCAGCTCTTCGGCGCTGACGGGGTAAAAGCGGATCTGATCGAAGAAGCGCAGCAGCCACGGCTTGCCTTCGATGAAGGCATCGGTCTGGCGGTGGGTATTCCACACCTGGATGGTGCGGCCGAACAGCTGATACCCGCCCGGACCCTCCATGCCATAGATGCACATATAGGCGCCGCCGATGCCCACAACATTGGGCGGGGTCCAGGTTCTCGCCGGATTGTATTTCGTGGTGACGAGCCGGTGGCGCGGATCGACCGGGGTGGCAACGGGCGCGCCGAGGTAGACGTCGCCCAGACCCAAGACGAGATAGTTGGCCTCGAAAATCAAATTCTCTACCGCCGCCGCGTCCGGCAGGCCGTTTACGCGTCGGATGAACTCGATGTTGTCCGGGCACCAGGGCGCGTCGTCCCGGACCGTCCCCATATATTTCTCGATCGTTTCGATCGTCGCCGGATCACGCCAGCTCAGCGGCAGGTGGACGATGCGCGAAGGAATCGTAAAGTCCTCAAGGTCGCCCAGCCGCTCTTCCGCCTCGATCAATGCGGCGAGGGCGGCACGCTGGTTTAGCCGCTCGCCATCGAAATGCAGCTGCAGCGAGCGGATGCCGGGCACGATGTCGACCACGCCGGGCAGGGCCAGCCGCTCAAGCTCGCACATCAGGGCATGAACCCGGATGCGCAGCTCGATGTCGAGCACTATCGGCCCATATTCGACGAGGATATTGCGGTCTCCTTGCTGCCGATACACGGTGCGAGGCCGTGCGCCTTGCGCCGCCATCTCGGCCAGGATGGGGTACAGCGCTTCGATAGGCCGCGCGGGGCTTGATGGAGAGGACACGCCGTCCCTCATGAGGAGGTTTTGCTGGCGGTCAGCCGCCGCCGCGTCGTCTATCGTCACGGGCAGGAAGCGCAGTTTGTCTCCCGGCGCAAGCTGGCCGATTTTCCAGCGGTCGGCTGCGATCACCACGAATGGGCAGACGAAGCCGCCGAGCGAGGGGCCATCAGGCCCGAGGATGATCGGCATGTCACCGGTGAAATCCACTGCGCCGATGGCGTAGGGGTTGTCGTGAATGTTGGACGGGTGCAGGCCAGCCTCGCCGCCGTCTGTCCGCGCCCATTGCGGCTTGGGGCCCACGAGGCGGACGCCGGTGCGGTTGGAATTATAATGCACCTGCCATTCGGAGGAGACGATCGCGTCGATATCTTCCGGGGTGAAAAACTCGGGTGCGCCATGCGGACCATAAAGGACGCGCAAGTTCCATTCCGTTGAGAGACGTGGCAGGGCGACCTGAGGCAGCGGAGCGGACGTTTCCTTGTCGCCCAGATGCAGCGTGTCTCCAGCCAGCAGGCGCCGCGCGGCATGGCCGCCAAACTGGCCCAGCTCGAACGTGCTGCAGCTACCGAGATAGGGCGCGATGTCCAGCCCACCCGCAAACAACAGATAACCGCGCATTCCGCCGCCAGATGCGCGGCCGAGCGTGAGCGTCTGGCCCGGCTCAATATCGATCGCCTTCCCGCGCTCGACTGGAACACCATCCACCATCGCGCCGAAGTCCGCACCCATCAGGCAGATGCGCGCTGGCGCCGTGAAGGCGAGGGTAGGGCCATTCAGCGTCATTTCCAGCCCGGCCATGCCCTCCGGATTGCCGAGCAGCCGGTTACCGAGGCGGAACGACTGGTCGTCCATCGGGCCGGATGGAGGAACGCCGACCGCCCACAAATTTTGTCGACCCGGCCAGTCCTGCACGGTCGTCGCCGTGCCTCCGCTGATCACCCTGACGCTGCGCGGATGGAATGCGATGCCATCCAGCAGTCGCGTTGACACCTCGCCGCTAACGAAGGGATCGCAGCGCACCACGTCCCGCAGCCAGCGCAGATTGGTCTCAATGCCGTCGAGCCTCGTCTGGTCGAGCGCCGCCTGCATCGTGGCGATCGCCTCGGCCCGTGTCTGCGCGTGAACGATCAGCTTGGCCAGCATCGGGTCGTACCAGATGGAGACCTCGGTTCCCCCTGTCACCCATGTCTCGGCGCGGACATCGGCGGGAAACTCCACCGTGGTCAGCATGCCTGAGGTCGGCCGGTAATCCAGCGCCGGGTCCTCTGCATAGAGGCGCACCTGCACCGAATGGCCAGCGGGGGAGGGCGGTGGTCCATCGAGGAAGGCAAAGTCACCCGCCCCGCCGCGGATCATCCATTCGACCAGGTCGATGCCCATCACCTCTTCGGTCACACCATGCTCGACCTGAAGGCGCGTGTTCATCTCGAGGAAGAAGAACTCCTCGCGCTCGGCGTCATAGAGAAACTCCACCGTCCCGGCGGAGCGATAACGGGCGGCTTGCCCCAGTCGGGTCGCGGCGGCGATTAGGTCTGCGCGAACTCTATCCGGCAGCAACGGCGCGGGTGCTTCCTCGACAACCTTCTGGTTGCGGCGCTGGAGCGAGCAGTCACGCTCGCCCAAGGCCATAACCCGGCCTGCGCCATCGCCGAAGATCTGCACTTCCACATGCCGGGCGCGGCGGATGTAGCGTTCAAGAAAAATCCCGGCGTCGCCGAAACTGCTCTGCCCTTGGCGCGCCACTGTCGCGAACCCCTCGCGCACTGCGGCCTCATCCTCGCAGACGCGCATGCCGATGCCCCCGCCGCCCGCCGTCGCCTTGAGGATCACGGGATAGCCGATTTCGCGCGCGGCGGCTGCCGCCTCCTCCTCATCGGTGAGCAATCCCGTGCCCGGCGCCAGCGGCAGGTCATGCGCAGTCGCCAGCGCGCGGGCACTATGCTTAAGGCCGAAGGTGCAGATGTTTTCGACCGTCGGGCCGATAAAGACGATTCCGGCCTGCTCGCAGGCTTGCGCGAACTCGACATTCTCGGCGAGGAAGCCATAGCCCGGATGGATTGCCCCCGCGCCGGTGGCCCTTGCGGCCTCCAATATGGCTTCGATGTTGAGATAGCTGTCCGACGCGCGCGCCGGGCCGATGCAAACGGCTTCATCGGCTTCGGACACATGGAGCGAGCCTTCGTCCGCTTCCGAATAGACCGCCACAGACCGGAGGCCCATGCGCCGCAGCGTGCGAATGATGCGCGTGGCAATGGCGCCCCGATTGGCGATGAGAACCGTGTCAAAGCTCATGCGGTGACGATCATGCGTACGGGCGTGGGGTTGAAGCCATTGCAGGGATTATTGATCTGCGGGCAGTTGGAGACGACGACGATGACGTCCATCTCGGCGCGTAGATCGACAGTGAGGCCGGGGGCTGAGATGCCGTCGACAATGCCGAGCGACCCGTCCGCCTCCACCGGCACGTTCATGAAGAAGTTGATGTTGGAAACGATGTCGCGCTTGCCGCGTCCCTCGCGCAGATTGGCCTCCAGGAAATTTTCGACGCAGGCATGCTCCGCTTTGGTGTGATGGCCATAGCGCAAGGTGTTGGACTCGCACGAGCAGGCACCGCCAATGGTGTCGTGATACTCCACCGAGGTGGCCGCTATGGTCATCATCGCTCGCCCCTCGTTGGAGCGCAGCACCGTGCCCTCGCGCAGAAACAGGTTGCCCTGCGCCGCCACAGTGTCCTGCGCGCTGTAACGCTCGGTGTCGTCCTCCGCCGCATAGAGCAGGAAATCCACCGCCTGGTTGCCTTCCAGGTCGACGATGCGCAGCGTCTGCCCTGCATGGACATGATGCAGCCACGGCGCGCGCGCAGGCACGATCTCGTCGTGGATCACGGCTCCGGCCAGACCGGAAAGATGGGGATCGACGCTCATGGTGGCCTGTTCCTTGTTACCGGCGGAAATAGTCTTCGACATTCTCGAAGGCACGCAGGCCCTCGGGCGTCGCATTGCGAATGGCATCGTCCAGCGGCGTGATCGCGCCGCGCCATGCCGTCGCGCGCAGCGGGGTCACGCTCCACTCCGCGCGCGGGTCGAGCACATGGGGGCAGTTGGCGATGACGACGATCACATCCATCTCGGCTCGGAGCATCACAGTCCGCCCCGGATTGAAGGGACCGATCTGGGGAGTGATCGCCCCGTCCTGCTCGATCGTCACGCCCTTGAACAGGGTCACGCAGGGGTGGACGTCGCGCCGCTGCAACCCATGCTTGGCCGCGCCCAGCAGGAAACGGTCCCGACCGTTGGGAAAAGGGCCACTGTTCGCGCCATTGCCATATTTGGCGGCGTTCGTGGCGGCGTTCGATGTGCCGCAAAAGCAATCATGGGTGCCGGCATTGTCCTCAAGAATGCTCATGAGCACCCGGCCCATGTCAGACAGCAACAGCTTGCCCGCGCCGAGATAGGCGTTCCACTGCACCTTCACCGTGTCGGCCACATTGAGCCGTTCGGTCGGCATCTCGGCATTGAACAGCAGGATCGAGGCGCACGCATCGCCCTTGAGATCGATCAGCCGCAGCCGCGAACCGCGCTTCAGCCGCCGCGTGGCATAGCCCCCCGCAGCAATCGTCTCCTCCCACAGCAGATCGTCAGGTGACACGCCGGTGGGCAGATCGTCCGCAACAGGGGGCAGCACCGGCATAGCCTCGACCACGGTACCCGCCATGGCGCGGGCGTGATCGCGCGCGGCGAGCGGATTGGCGAGCACTTCGGTCATGCCGCCGCCCCCTTGCCTTGCGCGTCCTGCTCGTAGAGCGGAGGCAACAGCGTGGTCGTGGTGGTGAGATGGAGTTGATGAACGCCGCGCACCCGCCGCAGCGCGTCGCACAGCTCCTTCAGCCGCAGCGCCGGACCCTGCACCAGCAGAACCTCCAGCGACTGGTCATCCTCAAGGAACACATGCTGTGAAGAGATCACCTCGCGCAGATAATCCGCCTGCGTCTGGGCAAGCTGGTGCCGCACCCGCCCTCGGTCGCCGCGATAGACCATGGTGATCGTGCCCGCGAGCATCTCGTCCGGACGGGTGAAGGCTTCATGCTCGGCGAGCGCGTGGCGGATCAGCTCGGCGATCAGTTGCGAGCGCGACGGCAGCTCGCGCTCTGACACCATCATATCGAGCTGCCGGAACAGCTCACCCGGAAGGCTGATGCTCAGCCTCGCGAGGCTGGCGATTTCGCTACCCATGTCCAATGCTCTCCTTGGTGTTCAGGTTGGCGTCGATTGCGGGAGCAAGCGTGTCCGCCAGCATCTGCTCGCCCTCAGCCCGATCCTTGTGGTTGCGCAGCGCGAGGTCGTAGATCGCGGTCGCGCCAAAGCGATGCGGCGCGTCGGGATCGTGGCGGCGCTTGTCCAGCGTCAACACCCGCGTGCCCAGCTTGAAGGCCTCGCGGATATCGTGCGTCACCATGATGATCGTCAGCGCATAGTCATTCCACAGCCGCGTGATAAGCGCGTGCATATCCGCGCGTATACCCGGGTCGAGCGCGCCGAACGGCTCGTCCAGCAGCAGGATGCGGGGGCGCTTGATCAGCGCCTGCGCGATGGCGAGCCGCTGCTGCATGCCGCCGGACATCTGGGCCGGATACAGGTGCCTTGAGTCTGCCAGGCCCACGGCGTCGAGCATGTCGGTTGCCTGCGCCATGGCTGCCTTGCGCGCGCTGCCAGTCAACCGCGCCAGCAGTGGCGCCTGCTCGCATTCAAGTCCAAACATGGTGTTGCGCAGCGCCGAGAGGTGCGGGAACACCGAATAACGCTGGAAAACGACGCCGCGATCCGGTCCGCATTCCCCGCCGAGGGGCGCACCGTCGAGCAGGATAGTACCACGCGTCGGCATTTCCTGACCCAGCACCACGCGAAGCAGGCTGCTCTTGCCTGCACCCGAAGGCCCGACGATGGAGACAAAGGACCGTTCCTCGATATCGAGGTTGACGCGCTCCAGCACGATCTTGTCGCCATATTCGACCCAGACGTTCCGGAGGCTGAGGAGTGCGCTCAATGGCTTGCTCCATGCGCCCATGGGAACGCCTGCTTGCTGAGAACTACCAGCACAGCATCCATGGCTATCGCCAGCAGGGCGATCCAGGCCACATAGGGGATGATCACATCCATGGAGAGATAGCGGCGGACGAGAAAGATGCGATAGCCAAGCCCGATGTCCGATGCGATGGCTTCTGCCGAGATCAGGAACACCCAGGCGGGACCGAGCGCCAGCCGGATTGCATGAAGCAGCCGCGGCATCGCCTGCGGCAGCGCGACGCGGATCATGATCTGCCAGGAGCTTGCGCCCAGCGTCTGTGCCTTGATGATCTGCTCGCGCGGCAGGCCGCTGACATGGGCGGTAATGTCGCGGATCATCACCGGCGCAATGCCGATCACGATGAGCGCGATCTTCGCCGTCTCGCCAAGGCCTAGCGCGATGAAGAGAATGGGCAGCAGCGCAATCGGCGGGATCACCGCTATCGTGGTCACCAGCGGACCGAATGTTGCGCGCAGGGGCGGGAGGACACCGAGTACAAGGCCGATGAGGAGGGTGGCGAGGGTTGCTATACCCAGCCCCAGACCGAGGCGCTGGAGGCTTGCCCATGTGTCTGCCCAGAAGATGATTTTCCCGGTCAGCTGATCTGTGTTGAACAGCAGGCTGGCCATCCCTTCGGCCATGCCGCCCGGCAGGGGGAGGATCTTGTCAAAGGGATTGGCCGCGTGGCGTTGCGCAGCCAGGAACAGGTAGAGCAGCACAAGGAGCACGATCGGTATGGCGCCGAACAGCGCGGCTTCCCTTCGGCGAACATGGCGGTTCACCCAGCGCATAATGTCACCTCACCTTCCAGTGGAGCGGGCCAGTGTGGATCAAAGTTTCCCGTCGGCAGCCATCTTCATGAAGCTCTCGTCGAACCTCAGCGTCACGCGCGCGGGGTCGCCGAGCGTCTTTGCTCCGGGAAAGGCCATGCCCACGGCGTCTGCCGAAGAAGCACCCTTGAACAACCCCTGGTTGAAGCTGAAATCGCGCACCAGTGTCATCGTCTTGATCAGCGCCGGGGAGGACGTCGCCGCGACCGCCGCCTTGGGATCGGTGTAAAGATAGGTTGTCGACAACTGGCTGTCGAAGCTTTCCGGCGTGGTCCCGGCGAGCTTCGCCATCGCCGCGCGCGCTTCCTTGCCTTGGGCATCTTGCCTTTGCATCAGGGCTACCGTTTCATACCATATGCCCGCCAATGCCTTGCCGAGATTGGGGTTGGCCTTCAGCGTCGCCGTATCAACGACCATGAGGTCGAGGATTTCACCCGGAATTTGCGAGGAGTTGAACACCTCCTTCGCGCCCGCCTGGCCCTTCATCACCGAGAGTTGCGGGTTCCAGGCCACCGCCGCGCGGGCATCGGGGCTACCGAAAGCGCCGACAATATCCGCGTCAGACGTGTTGATCGTCTTGATGTCGGTGGGTTTCAGGCCTGCCTTTTCGAGGCCGCGAGCGAGCAGATAGTGCGACACCGAAAGCTCGACCAGATAGACTTGACGGCCCTTGATATCGCCGAGCGTATTGGCGCCCTTGAGCAGAATCCCGTCATTGCCGTTCGAGTAATCGCCGACGATGATGGCGCTGGTGTCCTTGCCACCGGCGGCCGGGATGGTCAGCGCATCCATGTTGGTCACGGTTACGCCGTCAAACTTCCCGGCGGTGTACTGGTTGATGGATTCCACATAATCGTTCACCTGAACGACGTTGATCTTGATCCCGTATTTATCGGCCCATTTCTTTACGATCCCGGCCTGCTGGGCATAAGGCCACGGCATCCACCCGGCGTAAATCGTCCAGCCGATATTGAACTCCTTGCGGGCTTGGGCTTCGGGTTCCGGTGACTTGGAGCAGGATGCCAGCATGAGTGCCCCTGCCAGCGCTGCGATCTTTCCCGCCTTGCCAATCACCCTGATCATGATTCGGTCCCCTTTCGCAGTGCAGCATCACCTGACAGGCAACGCTTGTCCATAGAAAATATTACGATTCCAGAAGGCCGTAATAATTTTTTTGCAGGATGAGGCATTCGGCGTACGCGCAGCTCGCATGAAGCGGCCCATTTCCGCGTAGCCTCATCACATTCAACAAACCCCTGTATTACTGGATATATTCCATCGCTTGAAGAAAGAGCCGAATGATTCGCGAATCGATTCGCCGCTTGGAGGCCTGGCTCCGCCGGATGGAGGGTGTCTCAGTATTACTGCCGAAGGTTGCGACGTGAAAATTGGCCCGGATATCCGCCAATTTGTGCAGAGCAGTATGAAACACGTCGGCACTGAGCAACTGCAAAATTATTACGCTTGACGCGATCGGTAATATCCATACCGTATCGGTATTGCTTGCGAAAACAGCAACAGAACGAGGACCGGCGTGGGCACAGCCTGCGCGTTACAGGGGGTCAACATTTTGGGCTTTGGCCTGAGACCAGTTCTATCCTTTGCAATGTCGCCGGTGGCGACGGCTGGGCTCTGGAATTGCTCACTCAGCCACGCGGTTCGCGGACGAGGGGTCGGCACAGCGGGCCGAAGCAGAACGAGACACAATGGCGATGCCGCTTCTTTGCGGACAAGCCGTCCAATCAAGGCGCGGGCATAGCCACAGCGCCCATGGGAGGGATGTCACTTTAAGGCTCAACGAAAGGGGTCGGAGTGACTATGAAACTATTTCGCAACACGCTGCTGAGCGCGACCATATTGATGGGCGTTGGATCCACGCAGCTTTTCGCGCAGGAAGCGGCGCCAGCTGAAAGCGCCGATGCTGAAGACCCCAGCGTCATCGTGGTGACAGCCACTCGGCGCGCCACATCGATCCAGGATGTACCGATCAATATCACGGCGGTGGGCCAGGAGCAGATTGCCCGGCAACGCATCGACGACGTGCGTGACATTGCCGACTTCACGCCCGGCATGACCATTTCGGACACCGGGCCGGGTTCGACGGGAACGATCGTGTTGCGCGGCCTCAACGCGTCAGACGCGGATACGACCGGCAACTCCTATGACGACGCGCTCGGCGTCTATCTGGGCGAGGTCCCGCTCTATTACGATTTCAAAATGCTCGATATTGCCCGCGTTGAAACGCTGCTCGGGCCGCAGGGCACGCTTTACGGCCTTGGTACACTGGCGGGTGCTATCCGCAACATTCCGAACCGGCCGGGTCTGGACTCGTTCGGGGCCGAGGCCCATGGCCGTGCCTATGGCAAGGACCATGCCGGAAAGCTCGGCTATCAGCTCGATGGCGTCATCAACGTTCCAATAATCAGGGATCATGTGGCGTTTCGATCCGCGACCGGATATTTCTACGATCCCGGCTTCATTGACTATCCGCTGCTACTCCAGACACCCGGCGTGTCGCTGCCGCAGCCCGATGGGCCCGACTTCATAACACCGGCAGGTTATGCCGCGAACCTGCGGAAAGAAGAGGACCTCAATTTCGAAAAGACCTTCACCAGCCGCAACCAGCTGCTCGTCCAGTTCAGCGAGGATCTGAAGTTCAACTTCACCTATGCCTATCAGCAGACCAAGACCGACGGCGGCCAATACAACAGTCTCGGCGTGTTCGGCACGGGGAAATATGAGAGTGCGGGGCGCTTCATCGAACCAGTCAAGCGCCGCGCCCATCTTGGCAGCGTTGAAATCAATGCCAATCTGGCCGACATTGCCGATCTCGTCGCGACGACTGCGTACACGGATGTCAAGAACAAGACACAGTTCGACAATACCGATCTGTTGCTTGATCTCGACTATGACTATGAGGCGTTTCCGGCCTTTTCAAGCTGGAACGAGAATGAGAACACGCGCAAGCAATTCAATCAGGAGGTGCGGTTCGTGTCGCGCCACGGCGGGCCGTTCAGCTGGGTGATCGGCGGCTTCTACAACCAGCAAAAGCGCCAGCAGGATTATGTCGAACATGTGCCCAATCACCCGTGGGTGGCGTTCGGCACGCAACCCAACCCGGACGAGGTTGAATATGCCTCATTCGTCAAATCGAAGATAGTTGAGAAGGCGGTATTCGGCGAAGGCACGTTCAAGGTCACACCCAAATGGCAGGTCACCGCAGGTGCGCGCTATTTCGGATATACGTCGAACGTGGCGGGGATTTCGGTGCTGCCTCTGCTGGGGGATCCCGTGAGTCCCTATGATGTCACAGCCGCTGGCGGCAAATCGAAGAAAAGCGGCTGGGTGTGGAAGCTCAACAGCTCCTATAACTTCACGCCGGACGTGATGGTCTATGGCACCTATAGCAAAGGCTATCGTATCGGTGGACCAAACACTGTGGCGCCTTGTATCTTGCCGCTTGACCCCACCCAACAGAATGTGTGCGGTCTGCCTGATGAAATCCAATATGGTCCGGACAATACCAAGAATGCCGAACTTGGAATCCGTACCCAATTGTTCGACCGCAAGCTGACATTCAACTTCAACGTCTTCCACATCAAGTGGAACGGCATTCAAGTGGATTCAGCTACCGTCAACGGCATAGTCGGGATTACCGTGAACGGAGGCAAGGCCAAGTCCGAGGGCTTTGAGGCATCATTCCAGGCACGGCCTATCCCAAGGCTGTCGATCCAAGGAACCTATTCCTACGTCAATGCCAAGCTGACCGAGGACGTGACCGGAATCATTGCAGTCAACAGCCCGGCCGCGACCTATCCGAGCACTCCGATCCAGCTCGATGCGCTTTCGGGTGATCGGCTGCCGGGTTCGGCCAAGAACAGCGGCAGCCTTGGCGTTACGTACACAATGCCGTTCAAGGACGGTGACATCGTTGCCGACTGGACGGCCACCTATCGCGGTAATGTCGTCACCCGTCTGGGCTGGGATCGCGCCTATGGCGACAAGTTGCCCAGCTATGTGCTTCACCGCGCCTCGTTGATGTACGAGACAAAGCGCTACAGCATCGGCCTTTTCGCCAATAATATCTTCGACAATTTTGCAGTGAATTCGGTCAACCAGGACCGATCGCGCATAGGAACCAATGATGGCGTGCGGCTGCGCTACTACAAGCATTCGGTTATCAACCCGCGCACCTTTGGTATCGAGGCGCGGTTCAAATACTGATCTGAACTATGAAGCGCCGTCCTGCGGGATGGCGCTTCGCACATCCGAAGCCGGCATTGCATAGTCTGGTTCATACACATGTGGGGAGAGTGGAATGGCGACAAACCGGTCCTTCACCGGGCGGATAGCGCTTTTGAGTGCGGCTCTGCTATGGTCTTCGGGCATGGCTGAGGGTGTTGCCGTTGCCGCAGACGCCGGGAGTGGCGCCCCCTTGCCGCGCCTGTTCGCTGAAAAATGGATCGACGGGACCCAGCCCTCCGAACCCTCTACGCAGGTCCAGGCGCTCGATGCGGATACCTTCGTCATCCGCCAGTCGGTCAAGAGCAATTTCGAGGCACCGTTCCTCTACCTGTTCTTCGGGCGTGACAAGGCACTGCTGATCGATACCGGCGCGGAAGGGGGGCAGATCAGGCCCGCAATCGATGCTGTCATCTCCAATTGGGTGAAGGCGCGCGGGCGCAAAGACATCCCGCTTGTCGTCGCGCATAGCCACAGCCATGGCGATCATGTCGCAGCGGACGGCGCGTTTCGCGAGCGGGCCAACACGACCGTTGTCGGCCTCAAGCCGCAGGATGTCGCCGCGTTCTTCGGCATCGCACATTGGCCCGATCAGATCGTCCGGTTCGATCTCGGCAAGCGCCCGCTCAGCATAATCCCCACGCCGGGGCACCAGAAGGCGGCCATCATGGTCTATGATCCGCGCCTCAAGATCCTGCTCTCCGGAGACACGCTGTATCCGGGCCGCCTTTACGTGCCGGTAAACTTCATGGCGGAGGAGCGTGCGAGCATTGATCGGCTCGCCGCTTTTGCCGCCCGCCATCCCATCCGTGCGGTGCTCGGCGCGCATATCGAAATGACGCAGACGCCGGGGCGTGACTATGGGCACGAGGCCCCGACCCACCCGAATGAGCATCCGCTCGAATTGCCCGTGGAGAGCATCGCCGAGCTGCGCGCGGGTTTGAAGGCGCCGCTGGACGTTCCCGATCGGCCCCAGATCCACGATCGCTTCATCATCTTCCCGGTGGCAGCCAGAACAGAGTAGCGCGCATGCATTTTTTTCGCGACAAGGATATAACGATCTGGTTTGTGAGTTTTCCACACCATGCCATACGCAGTGGCTCTCCCGGGGAAGGGGCCTGAATGATGGATAGCGACAAGGAACTGGCGATATCGCGCCGAGGCATCCTCGCCGGAACCGCGATTTCTGCGGCGGCAGCGGCGACTTCGACCTTACCCAATTCGGCTGCTGCGGCTCGAGCTGGAGCAAATTCCGCAATGCCAATAATGCTGAAGGTAAATGGCCAGAGCCGGCCCCTGTCGCTCGACACGCGCACGACACTGCTCGATGCCCTGCGCGAACATCTTCACCTTACCGGTACCAAAAAAGGCTGCGACCATGGCCAGTGCGGGGCTTGCACGGTGCTGGTCAACGGCAGGAGGATCAATAGCTGCCTCAGCCTCGCGATCATGCACGACGGAGACGAGATTACCACGATCGAGGGGCTTGGCACGCCCGACAAGCTCCACCCGATGCAGGCGGCCTTCGTGAAGCATGATGGCTATCAGTGCGGTTATTGCACGCCGGGTCAGATCTGCTCCGCAGTAGCGGTGCTGGAAGAGATTGCGCGCGGCGTACCCAGCCATGTGCAGGAAGATCTCACAGCCGCCCCCCGCGCAACCAATCTGGAAATGCGCGAGCGGATGAGTGGCAACATCTGCCGCTGCGGAGCCTATTCCAACATAGCCGAGGCCATGGCCGAGGTGGCGGGAGTTGCGGGGTGAAGGCATTTACCTATGAACGCGCCAAGGACCCCCTCGCGGCAGCGCGCGCTGTGGCTGGCCGCCCCGGCGCAAAGTTCATCGCCGGGGGCACCAATCTTCTCGATCTGATGAAGATCGAGGTAGAGGTGCCTACTCATCTCGTCGATGTGCAGGATCTCCCGTTCGACAAGATAGAGCAGACCCCGCAGGGCGGCGTCAGGATCGGTGCGCTCGTAACCAATACTGATCTTGCGGCAGACCCACGGATACGCCGTGACTATGCCGTGCTGAGCCGCGCCATTGTGGCCGGCGCCTCGGGTCAGTTGCGCAACAAGGCATCAACTGCAGGCAACCTCCTCCAGCGCACGCGCTGCCCCTATTTTTACGATACCAACATGGCTTGCAACAAACGCAAGCCGGGGTCCGGGTGCGCCGCGATCGGTGGTTTTTCCCGGCAGCTCGGCGTTATCGGCGTGAGCAAGTCATGTATTGCCACCTTCCCGGGAGACATGCCGGTCGCACTCCGCTTGTTGGACGCTTTGGTGGAAACAGTCGACCCACAAGGCAAAACCCGCGCAATCCCGATTGCGGATTTCCATCGCTTGTGGGGCGATCATCCCGAAATGGAAACCGTGCTCGCCCCCGGCGAACTGATCACGGCGGTCACGCTGCCGGCTCCGATTGGCGGCAAGCATTATTACGAGAAGGTGCGGGATCGGGCGTCTTATGCCTTCGCGCTGGTCTCTGTCGCGGCCGTAATCCAGCCCGACGGCTCCGGTCGCGTCGCGTTCGGCGGTGTCGCGCCCAAGCCGTGGCGGGTGGAAGCCGCCGAGGCGCTGTTGCCACAGGGGGCGGCGGCTGTCACCGCAAAGGCCTTCGCAGGCGCCACGCCGAGCAAGGACAATGCGTTCAAACTCCCGCTCGCGACACGCGCGCTGGCTTCCGTCATCGCGCAATCCAAGGCATGAACCCATGAAGTTCGATACCCCAGCCCAGACCAATCCCATCGACAAAATGGTCGTTGTCGGCCGCGCAGTCGATCGGATCGATGGTCCGCTCAAGACCACGGGCACCGCGACATACGCCTATGAACATCGCGAGGCTGTAAACCCCGCTTATGGCTGGGTCATCGGATCGGCCATCGCGAAAGGCAGCTTTCGCTGGCTCAATCTGAATGAGGTCAGGGCCGCGCCCGGTGTGATAGCGGTTGTCACCGCACAGGAAGCAGGCCCTCTGGGTAAGGGCGACTTCAACACAGCCAAGCTCCTCGGCGGCCCGGATGTTGATCATTATCATCAGGCGATCGGCGTTGTCGTTGCCGAAACTCTGGAGCAGGCCAGGGCCGCAGCGGCGCTGGCACGCGTGGAATATGCGCGCGCAGAGGGGCAGTTCGATCTGGTAAAGGCATTGGACACCGCTGCTGTCGTGGGGGACAACGGCAAGCCCGCGAGCCCGGAGATCGTCGGTACCTTTGATGCAGCCTTCGCTGCCGCGCCGGTCAAGCTCGATGCCGAATACACGACACCGGATCACAGCCACGCAATGATGGAGCCGTTCGCCTCCATTGCAGTGTGGAATGGCGACGAGCTGACGGTGTGGACATCGCACCAGTTGATTGACTGGGGGCGCAGTGACCTGGCCAAGATGCTTAACATTCCGAAGGACAAGGTCCGGTTCCTGTCGCCCTATATCGGCGGTGGATTCGGAGGGAAATTGTGGGTTCGCGCCGATGCGGTACTCGCGGCGCTCGGCGCGAAGGCAGCGGGGCGCGCAGTCAAGGTGGCGCTGCCACGGCCGTTCATGATGAACAACTCCACGCATCGGCCTGCAACGCGCCAGCGCATCCGGATCGGTGCACGGCAGGACGGCACGATAACCGCGATCGGCCATGAAAGCGGATCCGGCGATTTGCCGGGCGGGAGCCCGGAGACGGCAACGGGCCAGACCAAGCTGCTCTATGCCGGTGCCAACAGGCTGACCGCGCTGAGGCTCGCAGTGCTGGACCTGCCCGAAGGCAATGCGATGCGCGCTCCCGGCGAGGCTCCCGGGATGATGGCGCTGGAAATCGCGATGGACGAGATGGCGGAAAAGCTGGGGATGGACCCGGTGGCGTTCCGCATCAAAAACGATACGCAGGTCGACCCGGCGAGGCCGGAGCGCCGCTTCTCTCAGCGGCAGCTTGTCCGCTGTTTGACGGAGGGCGCCGAGCGCTTTGTCTGGTCGCGCCGCAATCCGAAACCGGGGCAGACGCGCGATGGTCGCTGGCTGACCGGCTTAGGCGTGGCCGCCGCGTTTCGCAATCATATGAGCGGGACCAGCGCCGCGCGGGTGCATCTTGATGCCGATGGCAAGGTGGCTGTCGAAACGGACATGACCGATATCGGCACTGGCAGCTATACGATCATCGCACAGACGGCTGCGGAGATGATGGGCGTGCCTCTCGACGCTGTCACCGTCAAACTTGGCAGCTCGGAATTTCCGGTATCCGTAGGATC
Organism: Sphingobium sp. DEHP117; assembly: GCF_030867385.1. GTDB lineage: Bacteria > Pseudomonadota > Alphaproteobacteria > Sphingomonadales > Sphingomonadaceae > Sphingobium. The sequence goes on from NZ_JAPFBJ010000001.1 coordinate 539,098, forward strand.
GGGCGGGCAGTGGGGCGCGGCCAACTCGACCGCGGGTGTTTATGCAGCCTGCGTCAGGCTGCGCGAGGCCATCGCGCAAAAGCTGGGCTTCGACCCGGCCAGCGCGCTCTTCGAGGGAGGTTTCGTTCGCAGTGGCAATCGTTCGGCCCGGCTGGGCGAGGCGGCGGCGCAAGGTCGGCTGACCGGCGAGGACAAGATCGAATATGGAACGCTGGGCAAGACATGGCAGCTGTCCACATTTGGCGCGCATTTCGTTGAGGTCGGCGTCGACGCCTACACAGGCGTCACGCGCCTCCGCCGGATGCTGGCGGTGTGTGCTGCCGGGCGGATCATCAACCCCAAGTCGGCGCGGAGCCAGGTGATCGGCGCGATGACCATGGGCGTGGGTAGCGCTCTGATGGAAGAGCTGGTGGTCGACAAGCGGTTCGGCTTCTTCGTCAACCACGATCTCGCCTCTTATGAGGTGCCGGTCCATGCCGATATCCCACATCAGGACGTGATTTTCCTCGATGAGGCAGACGACAAGGCGAATCCGATGAAGGCGAAGGGTGTCGGCGAGCTGGGCTTGTGCGGCGTTGGTGCGGCGGTTGCGAACGCGATCTACAACGCCACCGGCGTGCGCATCCGCGATTATCCCCTGACGCTCGACAAATATCTGGACAAGCTGCCGCCGCTGGTCTGAGCGGTGGCGGAGGGGAGGCCTTACACGCCCTGCAGGGTCTTTCGGAACAGCCTGCGTACCAGTCTTGCTTCCAGAATCCGGCCTATGATGTAGAGGATGGCGAACAAGCCAGCGAAGACATAGCTGGCGGTGGGCTTCAGCTTTTTATCCTCTTCCTTGGACTTGTCGTCCTTCTTCGGCTTCTCAGGGGCAGGTGCGCCGAGGAATTTGTCGATCGGGTGCTGGGGGAGGGCAGCCGGTTCCTTCTTTTCCTCTTTCGCAGCCGCGCCATTCTTCGGCTCTTCCCATTTGCTGATGAGGATCGTCACCTGCGCGAATGCCAGAAACATCAGCGGCGCAAGAAAACAGAACAGCAGCATCCGGCTCGCAAGCCGATAGTGGAGCATCATTCCGCTCTCGTCGCGCTCGATGCGCAATACGCCGTTTTCAAAGGTCGCCAGCCTGTCCTGCGCTACCGGGTCCTTTTTGTGGAAAGTCAATGCGCGGCCGTTGCGGTCGTGGCTCGTGCCCACCTGATGGAACAGCGGCTCGAGCCGGTCCAGCGCCTCATCGCCGGATTGCGCCGGGTCGATCGGCAGGCTCCCTTCAACGTGCCAGATCCGCTCGATCCACTGCCGGATTGTCACGCTTTTCTTCTCTGGTTGCGGAGGAAGGGTCGCGAGGCGATTCGGATGCGCCAGCTCGGTCATTCTGCGGGCACCAGTTCAGGCTGATCCGGTTGGCCTTTGCCGAACCGCGCTTTCATTGTCTTCCAGGCTTCGGTGAAGGGGTAGGTCATTTGCTCGCGGATCGACATGCGCCGCCCGCCCTCCATGCCCAGCAGCTCCGCCTCGCCGTCCACACAGGTGCCGAACATCCTGTCAATGAAGATGTAGGTGCCCGCATAATTGCTGCGTGTGGCCTCATAGTCCTGTGAGTGATGCAGGCTGTGGTGCTCGGTGGTGTTGAAGAGGTAGCGCCACCAGCGCGGTGTATCGAACCGGACATTGATATGCTGGTAGGTGGCGACAGCAAGGCCGATCGACCCGGCGAGCAAGGCCGCGCGGGGCAGAAAGTCGAAGAAGCCACCGATGCCGAGGCCTATCAGGAAGAGTTCCACCGGGTTGCCGACCGCGCCCTTGTTGATGTTGAGCTGGGTGATGTAATGGTGCACCGAATGGGTCAGCCACAGCGGATACCAGTTGTGCATGCCGCGATGCATCCAGTACTGCCCGAAATCGAAGATGAACGAGATCAGGAACGCCTGTACCAGCAGCGGCAGGCCGAGGAACCAGACGAGCTTGTCCCAATCGAACTGGTGCTGGATTGCATCGATCACCGCGTCACTGCCGATATATCGCTCGATGACCGCCAGAAACGTATAGCCGAGCGAGACATAGAACAGATCGACGACCAGCTCCTTCCACGTCAGCCGCCAGCTGTCATAGCGGGGGTTTACCCACTCCAAAGCCAGCAACAAAGCCTTGAAGCCGATGCCAATGCCGATTGCGGTCGATGCCGTGGCGATCGAATTGGGCGCGTAATACCAGAACGCGACCAGGGCGAACAGCATGGCGGGCTGAAACCATGTGAAGATGAACCGCTTGACGCGGCCACCCTGGACCCGCCCCACATTCTCCCACCCGATCGTTACCGGAGCGTCAGCGCCAATATTGCGCTTCCCTACACGGACTCCATCCATATCGCCCTCACGTCGTTGGCAACCCAAAAGCTGTCAGGGGCCGAAGGACGAGTCAGGTGTCGGGCGTCGGCCGCCTGGCGCATTGGCAACATTGTCAAAATGCCCCGCCATCGCCAGACGGCAATCTGCTATCTCGCTCATAGATGCTGTCTATGTGAAGCGCGTCGAGAGGGTGGAACCAAGCCGCCCAGTTGCATGTTCACCGCCCGCTCAACCCAGATCGTCATGGTCGTCGATGGCGGCCAGACGTAAAGAACGAACATCGGAAAGCGCGACCTGAACCCCGCAATATTTCAACGGAGCACGCCGCGCTTCAGCGTCAGAGGATATATTTGCTCAAATCCGTGTTGCGCGAGATGCTCGATAGCTGCGCATCCACATAGGCGCCGTCAATCGTCAGCGTCTCGCCCTTGCGGTCCTCGGCGTCGAAGCTCACATCCTCCAGCAGCTTCTCCATCACGGTCTGCAGCCTGCGCGCGCCGATATTCTCGACCTGGCTGTTCACCTCGGCGGCGATGCGCGCCACCGCGCGGATACCGCTTGTCGTCAGGTCGATCGTCACGCCCTCGGTGGCGAGCAGCGCCTTGTATTGCTCGGCAAGGCTCGCCTTGGTGTCCGAAAGGATCGCCACGAAATCTTCCTCGCTCAGTCCCTTGAGCTCAACCCGGATCGGCAGGCGTCCCTGCAACTCGGGCAGCAGGTCGCTCGGCTTTGCAACATGGAACGCGCCGGACGCGATGAACAGGATATGGTCGGTTTTCAGCGGGCCATATTTGGTCGATACGGTCGTGCCCTCGATCAGCGGCAGCAGATCACGCTGCACACCCTCGCGGCTGACCGAGCCACCGCGCACATCCGATACGGCGATCTTGTCGACCTCATCCAGGAACACAATGCCGTTCTGCTCCGCCTGAGCCAGGGCGACGCGGTTCAAATCGTCGGTGTCCAGGCGCTTGTCCTGTTCTTCCTCTACCAGCTTGTCCCATGCATCGGCCACGCGCAGCTTGCGCCGCTTCTTCGCCTGCTGGCCGAACGCCTTGCCCATCATGTCGGATAGGTTGATCATGCCGATCTGCCCGCCCATGCCGGGGATCTCCAGCGGCATGGAGGGCGCATCCGCCACCTCTATCTCGACCTCAGCGTCGTTCATCTGGCCGGATTCGACGCGGTCGCGATAGGCGAGGCGGGTGGCCTGGCTCGCTTCCTTGCCGGTGAGGGCATCCAGGAGCCGCTCCATCGCCGCCTCGGATGCCGCATGGCGCACGGATTCACGCCGCCGGTCCCGCTCCAGCCGCACCGCTTCCTCGACGAGATCGCGCACGATCTGCTCCACATCGCGGCCGACATAGCCGACCTCGGTGAACTTGGTCGCCTCTACCTTGACGAACGGCGCGTCCGCCAGCTTGGCGAGGCGGCGCGAAATCTCGGTCTTGCCGCAGCCGGTGGGGCCGATCATCAGGATGTTCTTGGGCGTCACCTCGTCGCGCAGCTCGGGGCTGAGCTGCTGCCGGCGCCAGCGGTTGCGCAGCGCGACGGCGACTGCGCGCTTGGCGTCTTTCTGGCCGATGATGTGCTCGTCGAGCGCGGCGACAATCGCCTTGGGGGTGAGGGCAGGGTTCATTGGGTATATCTCTTCGAATAAATAGATAGTGTCAGGCGGCGCTATCCAGCGCCTCCAGGGTCACGCTGTCATTGGTATAGACGCACAGCTCGGCAGCGATCTTCATCGCCTTGCGCGCCAGCGTTTCGGCGTCTTCCTCATAGTCCATCAGCGCCCGCGCGGCGGAGAGCGCGAAATTGCCGCCCGAGCCGATCGCGGCGATGCCGTCCACGGGTTCGAGCACGTCGCCATTGCCGGTCAGGATCAGCGTGACGTCCTTGTCCGCCACCGCCATCATCGCCTCAAGATTGCGAAGATATTTGTCCGTGCGCCAGTCCTTCGCCAGCTCCACCGCCGCGCGCATTAGCTGGCCGTTGTGGCGCTCAAGCTTCGACTCCAGCCGCTCGAACAGTGTGAAGGCGTCTGCCGTCGCGCCCGCGAACCCGCCGATGACGGAGCCGTCGTGCAGGCGGCGCACCTTGCGGGCGTTGGGCTTCATGATCGTCGGCCCCATGCTGACCTGGCCGTCTCCGGCGACGACGACCCGGCCATTTTTGCGTACGGAGAGGATGGTGGTGCCGTGCCATTGCGGCATCCCGGCGGAGGAGGAAGATGCGTTCATGCTCCGCCATATGGGCGGGCGCGGGCGCGTGTTCAAGATTGCGTCAACACGGACTGCGCGTGGCTTGACAGCCGCCCCGGCCAATGCCAATGCGCTGCTTCCCTTTCCGGGGCGCGTAGCTCAGTGGTAGAGCACACCCTTCACACGGGTGGGGTCGTAGGTTCAATCCCTACCGCGCCCACCAGTCTTTTCAATATGTTATAGGCTATTGAAAGACTGCTCCGGAATCCACCCCACCATATCCCCACTGAGCGGGATGATAAATCCCCACATTCTGCCGTCGATGAAGCGGCGAAGGGCGGCTCACTTTGCGGGTGGATTGCCGGACTGAGCGGTAGGAATTTCGGAATTTACCAGGGGTTGCCGGGGGAGGGGGCAAAATCGCCTATTCCGTTTCCGTTTTTGAAAAATTTATGGCGCAAGGCTTCTCTGCCTCCGGCCATCAAAGCGGCTGGTATCCATCGCCGGTACTGCCTGCGCCGGGGTGCAGTTATAATCTTTTGCGGATAGCTGGCCGCTGCCAATGCGCTGCACGATATATTCAACCACGACTTTAATGCTATCCGGAGTTGCGTTTCCGGCTTTGCGCAAGCCAAGTTTATCTCCGGGGACGATTGCACATTGCCGCTCTGTGGCCGCGCCATTTTGCATGGTGATGACCGAGAAGCGAAAGCGTTTATCCAGATAATTTGCCGAGGAAGCGTATTCCATCCCGGCATCAAACAGGAACAGCTCCAGATTTCTGTCGAGCCTCATCGACCATGTGGCCGAGCCACGAATGAAACGATACCGCTTGCCCCGAAACACGATTTTGTAATCGCATTCCTCCTCGGCTTCATCAGCGGTCAGGCTCATTTTGATGGGAAGTCCAGCCCTGCTCAGAGGCGCGTTATAAGTCTGGGTCGTGCTGCCGCTGTCGATGTCCACCGAAACCGCAATGCCCTCTCGATTATTATCTTCGGCATAGTCATTCTGAGGATGATAATAGTGAGGGGCAGCATGTCCGGTGCTAGGCACTGTCAGCACGGCGAGGCATGCAACAATCAACTCTGGGGCTGAAATCTTCACCTTAATGCCCCAATACCTACTGCGTCGGATCAATCGGCTTTGCGCCATTGGAAACCTTGCCCAAAGTATCGTTGCCGATATATTTTCGCACTTCGAAATGGAGATGCGTTCCGTGATTTACTGCATTTCCGCTGTTGCCGACAACGCCTACGGCATCACCTTTTGTAACAGGCCAGCCGACCTTGACATCCCCATAATTATCCAGATGTGCATACATGGACACGTTCCCATCTGGATGAAGTATGGCTACTGTCTTCCCATAGCCGGGAATTACTCCGACATAATACACCTTTCCGCTGCCTGCGGCTTGGACGGTATCGCCGGATGTAGCAGGCAAATCTATACCATAATGGGGTCGCCCATTGCGGTGTGTCCCGGATGGATCGTAGCGTCCGTCTGAATAAGGCTTCTTATTTGGACCAATGGCCCCGTGTTTGGCAGGTTTGCCATTTCCGGCTACCGGCCACACATGAGGGGTCGGACTTTTTGACGCCCGATTTTCGGCGGGCCGTTTACCGACAACCAGAATGTCATTGTTGCCTGCATCGCTTTGCGCCTTCGGAGGCCCTGGAGAATGATGAGCGGGGTGCGGCGGCTCGTGTGGCGGCTCATGCTGCGGAATGTGCAGTGTTTGCCCTGCCTGAATATGATCCGGGTGCTTGATGCCGTTCGCCCCTGCCAGTGCGTCGGTCCTTATGCCGTGCCGCCGCGCAATATGGGAGAGCGTGTCGCCTTTGCGGATGGTGTAGGTTCTTGGCTTTGCTGGTGCATGAGGACGGCCATGTCCCGGTGTGTGTCCTGAGCCTGTCCGGGCTCCACCCGGCGCGAAGGTAAACTGGCCATTACGCGGATCATGATAGGGATTGAACTTCAATTCAACGCCCTGCTCCTCGATAAACATTTCTTCGGGAAGGCGTCGGCCGGTCCTCAGATAGTGAGAGAATGCCCTCTGGCTGAGCGATTTAAAAGATGCATGGCTCGTGATCATCACCTCATAGTTGCGGTGAGGCATATGAAAAAAAGCAGGATGTAGGACAGCAGAAAATCGCCATCATCAAGCTGGATCGTTAATCCTCAACGGCTGACCCGGCGTTCACATTGCCGAGAAGCCGATCGGTGACGAAATCTGCCAGCCATGCGTATTTGCAATGTTCAATGGAAGGCAAGGAAAGGCGAAGGATGTAGAGATTGATCCCCTACCGCGCCCACCATTGCCCCGCGCTCGGCCGCCGGGCGTTCTTCTGACACGCTATGGATTTCTCGCGCGCCCTGCGGTAGCGTTGCTTGCCCGACTGGAGCCAACCGCGCCTGTGCCGAATATTCCCGAATCCCTGATTCTCAACAGCTCCGTCGCGGCGGTGGTGAGCAACCCGCGCCTGCCTGATAACCCGTTGATCGCGTGCAATGAAGCTTTTCTGCGGCTGAGCGGCTATGCGCGAGAGGAGGTGATCGGCCGCAACTGTCGCTTCATGCGCGGGCCGGGGACCGAGTGGGAGCAAACCGCCCTGTTGAGCGCCGCGATCGCGGAGGCGCGCCCGACTCTGGTGGAGCTGACGAACTATCGCAAGGACGGCGCGCCGTTTCGCAACGCCGTGATGATCGCGCCGCTGTTTGATGATCGGGGCGATCTCGAATATTTCCTGGGTTCCCAGATGGTGGTCGACGCGGGGAATGAGAGCCGCCAGGCGCAGGCGCTCGCGCTGATCAAACAGCTGAGCCGCAGGCAGCGCCAGATCCTGGAAGGCCTCACCCGCGGGCACCTCAACAAGCAGATCGCCTATGAGCTGTCGGTCACCGAACGCACGGTGAAGATGCACCGAGCGGCGATGTTGCGCGCGCTCAACGTGCGTACCGTGGCGGAGGCGATCCGCACCGCCATCGAGGCGGGCTTTTAACCGCGAGTCTGCCCCCGTCAGTGCATTCGGCGGACGGCGAAGCGGGCGAGGTCGTGCAGCGGCATCGCCTTTGGCCCCAATGCCTCAAGGGCATGGTGGCAGGCGTCTTCCAGCATGCTTGCCTTGCGCGCCGCGCCATCCAGGCCGAGTGTGTTGGTTGCGCTCTGGCGGCCGGCCGCCCCGTCTTTCCGCAGGGCCTTGCCGACGACCGACGGGTCACCCACGCTGTCGAGCATGTCGTCGCGGATCTGGAACACCAGCCCCAGATTTTCGGCGAACCGGAGCAGCTTCTCGCGCTCCTGCTCCGTGCAGGGGCCAAGCATTGCGCCCGCTTCGACCGCGAACCGGATCAGCGCGCCGGTCTTGCGCGCCTCGCATTCGAAAACATCCTGCGCGGTCGGGTGGGGCGGAGGATGGAGGTCCATCATCTGCCCACCCGCAAGCCCGTCTTGCCCTACAGCACGGGCAAGTGAGAGCACCAGACGCGCCCTCAGTGCGCCGTCGGGGTGGGTGGCCTCGTCCGCCAGAATTTCAAACGCGAGCGCGAGCAGCGCATCGCCGGCCAGCACCGCCGTAGCCTCGTCGAACTTGCGGTGCAGCGTCGGCTTGCCCCGGCGCAGATCGTCGTCATCCATGCAGGGCAGGTCATCGTGCACCAGCGATTGCGCGTGCACGCACTCGATGGCCGCGCCGATGCGCAGCGCGTGGGCATAGGATCCGCCGACCAGATCCGCGACGGAGGCGACGAGCAGCGCACGAAACCTTTTGCCCGCGCCGGTGACGGCATAGCGCATGGCGTCGGCCAGCCGGCGGTTGCGCGTGTCACTCTGGCCGATGGCGCTTTCGAGTACGGCATCGAGGTCGGCCCGCAGGCGCGAGAGCCGATCCTCCAGCGATCCCGAATCGCCCGGCGTGCTCAGCGGCTCGAGCCCGGCCGGGCGGAACCGCACCCGCTCGGGCGCGCCATCCGTTTCCTCCAGCGCGAAGCCTTGGTCGACCAGCGCATCGCACACCCCACGCACCGCTGTCTCGGGTGTCGAGGCGGCGGCAGTGAGGCCGATCACCCCGGCGCGTGCGATCAAATCCACCGGCAGGTCGCGTGCGGTGGCCACCAGCCGCGCTTGCGGGCAACCGGCGCTTAATGCCACCTCCACCAGCCGCCGCGCGTTGGAGGACATCGTGTCCCCCACCACCAGCACGAGGTCCGCCTGGGGCGCGATTGCGGAGATCGCGCGCTGGCGGTTCGTGGTGGCGTAGCAGATGTCGCTCGCGCGGGGGGCCGCGCAATCCGTGAAGCGCGCACGGATCGCGGCTATCATTTCCTCGGCGTCGCCCGCAGCGAAGGTCGTCTGCACTGCAAAAGCAACCGCGCTGTTGGGCGCGAGGTCGAGCACATCCAGATCCTGCGGATGGGTAACAAGGGAAATCGCGCCTGCGGGCAGCTGGCCCAGCGTGCCGACAATCTCGGGGTGCCCCTGATGGCCGATCAGCAGCACATGGCGCCCGGCGCGATACCATGCCTCCACCTCGGCATGCACCTTCGCCACGAGCGGGCAGACGGCGTCCACCACGCGCAGATTGCGGTTATGCGCCGCGTGCTTGACCGCACGGGCGCTGCCATGGGCGGAAAGGATCGCCATCGCTCCGGCAGGAATTTCGTCCACCTCCTGCACGAACACCGCGCCGAGCGCCTCCAGCCGGGATACGACCTCGCGGTTGTGGACGATCGCGCGCCGCACATAAACCGGCGCTCCGTGCAGCGACAGCGCCTGCTCGACCGCATCGATCGCGCGCTCCACGCCCGCGCAGAATCCGCGCGGGTTGGCGAGCAGCACGCGCCGCTGATCCTGAGTGCCGATACTCATATGCGCCTGCTTCCTGTCAAATATGCGCCTGCTTCCTGTCAAACTTCTGGCATCCTCTTTTTCAGGCGTTAGCATGCAACGCCCGATACCTGCGGAACACCCACCCCTAGGGGCAGGTTGCACAGGTGTGATCGATCCCTATCTGCCGGGGTCGGAGATGCCTGTGACGAAAGTGTATTGATCTTCATGCCCAGTCAAAAGTCAGCCGTCGTCATAGGATCCGGGTTCGGTGGGCTGGCGCTGGCCATCCGGCTCCAGAGCGCGGGAATCGCCACCACGATCGTCGAGGCGCGAGACCGTCCGGGCGGCCGCGCCTATGTCTGGAAGGAAGCGGGCTACACCTTCGATGCCGGGCCGACCGTGGTGACGGACCCGCCGTGCCTCGAGGAATTATGGGCACTATCCGGCAGCCGCATGGCTGATGATGTGACGCTGCTGCCCGTCCAGCCTTTTTATCGTCTGTTGTGGAACGACGGGACGGCCTTCGATTATTCCAACGACGCTACCCAGCTGAATGCCGAAATTGCGCGGCTCGACCCCGCCGATGTCGCCGGATACGCGCGGTTTCTCGACTATTCGCGAGCGGTGTATGAGGAAGGCTATGTCAAGCTCGGCGCCGTGCCGTTCCTCGATTTCGGGAGTATGCTGAAGGCCGCCCCCGCGCTCGCCCGGCGTCAGGCCTGGCGCTCGGTCTATTCCATGGTCTCCAGCTTCGTGAGCAACGAGAAACTGCGTCAGGCGCTGTCATTCCATACCCTCCTCGTGGGCGGCAACCCGATGCATACCAGCAGCATCTACGCGCTCATTCATACGCTGGAGAAGGACGGCGGCGTGTGGTTCGCCAAGGGCGGCACCAACGCGCTCGTGAATGGCATGGTCGCGCTGTTCAAGCGGCTGGGCGGTAAATTGCTGCTGGGCGAGGCGGCGACGCGCATCATCCATGCAGGCAAGCGCGTGACGGCTGTTCAAACCGCAGCCGGGCGTACGCTCAAAGCAGACATGATCGCCAGCAATGGTGATCTGGTTCACAGCTATGGGCTGATCGAGGGTTCATCCTATGCGCAAGGCAGGGTGCGCGCGCTGAAGCGCAAGCGTTTCTCGCCCAGCCTGTTCGTGGTTCACTTCGGGCTGAACGGCACCTTCCCGGATGTTGCTCATCATAGCATATTGTTTTCAGATCGTTACGGCCCGTTGCTCAACGATATTTACAAGAGTGGCATACTCCCCCCAGACCCGTCGCTCTACCTCCACAACCCCTGCGCCACCGACCCCTATATGGCGCCGCCCGGCAAATCCGCCCTCTATGCGCTCGCCCCGGTGCCGCATATGGGCCGCGCGCCGGTGGACTGGGCGCGCGAGGGGCCGCGCTATCGCGAGGTCGTGTTGAACCGGGTGCGAGACCTGCTGATCCCGGACCTGTACGAGCGTCTGGACCATTGTTTCCACTATACCCCGCAGGATTTCTCCGACGATCTCGGCGCGCATCTCGGCAGTGCGTTCAGCCTCGAACCGATACTGACGCAAAGCGCCTGGTTTCGCGGCCACAACCGCGATGATCATTTCGGCAATCTTTATTTCGTCGGCGCGGGGACCCATCCCGGCGCGGGGATACCCGGCGTCGTCGGCAGCGCCAAGGCGACCGCAAGCCTTATGGTGTGACGGGCGCTCCTCCGCTATAGTCTCGGCCATGCATACCGCCACCCTCATCCTGATCTTCCTTGGCACGGTCGCCGCCATGGAGCTGTTCGCCTATGCCATGCACCGCTGGGTGATGCATGGGCCGGGCTGGTTCCTGCACGCCAGCCACCACCGTGCACGCACCGGGCCGTTCGAGTGGAACGACTTTTACGCCGTCATCTTCGCTGTGCCCTCCATCCTATTGATATACTTGGGTGTTCGTGGCGGCTGGGGCGATGGTGCGACGGCGGTGGGCGCAGGCATTGCGGGCTATGGCATGATCTATTTCGGCTTTCACGACTGGATCGTGCACCAGCGCCTGCCGCACCGCATCGTGCCGCGCTCGCGCTATTTCAAGCGCATCGTGCAGGCCCACCGGCTGCATCATGCGGTCGAGAGCAAGCGCGGCACGGTGAGCTTCGGCTTCCTCTATGCCCCGCCGGTTGACGCCCTGAAAGCGGCGCTCAAACAGTCGGGTGAGGCGCGGCTGCGGGAGCCCGGCACCTAACCCGGCCGCGTCCAGAGGCCGGTGCGCAGGGTGTAGGCAGGCGTGAAGGGCGCGCGCATCAGGGCGCCAGCAAACAGCGCCAGCTTGGCGGCAGCGCCAGTGCGCACCCGCTCGTCCCACGCGCTCGTCTCCCGTTGCACCACGCGCTCGCCGATCGCGCCGTAAATCGCGTCCGCCGCCAGCACGGCGAGGCGCGAACGGGGCGCAAGATGCGCCGCGCCGATCCGCGCCGATGCACGATAGGGGCGAGACAGCTCCACCAGCCGTTGCGCCATCCGCGCCAGCCTGGGTCGATGCCGGGGCAGGTGGATGTCCGCCTCGGCCAGTCCCTCCGCCTCCAGCCATTGTGCCGGCAGATAACAGCGCCCGGCCAGCGCATCGGGCACGATGTCGCGCGCGATATTGGCAAGCTGAAACGCCAGCCCGAGGTCTGACGCGCGATCGAGCACCTCCCGCTCGGCCGGATCGACGCCCATCACCACCGCCATCATGCAGCCCACGCTGCCCGCGACATGATAGCAATAGCGCAGCAGGTCGTCCTCGCTCTCCGGCCGCCAGTCCGCCGCATCGAGCGCGAACCCGGCGATATGGTCGTCGATGAAGGCGCGGGGCATCTGTGTTTCGCGCGCAACGAGGCGCAGCGCCGCGAACGGTGTCGGAACCGCCGCATCGCTGGTGAGCGCGGCGTCGGTCAACGCCACCAGCCGCATATGAGCCTCGCCCGCGTCGTCCTGCACCGCCGCAGCAGCGCCGCCCAGTTCCTGCCCATCGGTCATGTCATCCGCCGCGCGGCACCAGGCATAGAGCAGCCATGCCCGCTCGCGCGTCATCGGCGCGAACAGCCTGCTCGCCGCCGCAAAGCTCTGAGATCCGCGCGCGATGCTCTGATAGGCGGCCTGCACCAGCGCGGCGCGATCGGCTTGCGTCATCTTCCGCTGCCCATCAGCGCCCGCACCGCCGCCGCTATCGAGACCGGCGGCTTGCCGGTCAGGATGGCGAGCTTGTCCGAGGCGGTGAGCGCACCCGCATAAAACCGCCCGATCCGTTCCGGAGAGAGGCGATAGAAATGCGCGAAGATGAGGTGGCGCTCCTCCGGTTTGGCGGCATGGAACAGCATGCGGTTCAACAGCCGGAAATAGCCGCTCTCCCGCCAGTGCGCCATGAAGCGCGCGCGCGTCCACCGCGCCAGCTGCGCGCCGTCGAGTGGGCCGGGCAGGACAGACAGCTCCTCCGCCAGCCGCAGCGCCAGCCCGAAGGAATAGCCCGTCGTCGCATGAAAAAATCCACCGCGCAGGCCCAGCCGCGCTATCGGGTCATTCTCCGGCCAAAACAGATCGGGATCGCCGCCGATCAGGATCGGCAGCACGCCCGTCTCCTGCCGCACTTCTTCGCCCGAAAGCCCGCGCGCATGCGCCAGCGCCCGTACGCGATCCGCCACTTGGCCCACATCAAGATCGGGCGTGTTGCTATAGTAAGTGTCCTCCACCAGCACCGTCTCGGCGCTCAGCGGCAGCACATAGACAAAGCGATAGCCGTCTATCTGCGGCAGCCGCGCGTCCATCACCGTGGCGCAGTCCGGCTCCGGCGCGCGCGCCGCGAATTCGATGCCGACGAACTTCTGCCACCCCAGCTCCAGCCCCGGCATCGGCCCGTCCGGCCCGCGCGCGTCGATCACCGCGCGCGCCGCAATCCGCTCGCCGGTGCCAAGCGTCACGGCGTCTGTCTCTACCCTCGTCACCTCTGTGTTCAGCCAGTAAGCCGCCTCGGGCAGCCGCGCCCGCACCAGCGCATCGAGCGCCGCCGCATTGGTCGCGTTATAAGCCATGGGAAGCATGCGCTCGCGCCCTTCAAAGGCCACGCGGTGGCGCGGCCAGCGTACCGGGGCGAGCGCCTCGACCAGATCGCCCGCGCCCGGCGGCACATCGCTGTCGAAGAACGACCAGACATGATTGCCGCCAAAGCTTGCCCCGCCCTCGATCAGCAACAGCGGAATGTCCGGCCGCCGCGCCGCCAGCCGCAGCGCCGCCAGCGCCCCCGCCAGCCCGCCGCCGACAATCACCAGAGGAAGCTCGCGCGTCATCAAGGGGGTCTTATCCTTTGCTGGCAAGCAAACCAAGCGGCAAGACATGTACTTTGGGGAGGAGGGGAGGTGCGTGCCCCGCAACCAGCACTCTTTCCTTGGGCCGCCGGGCATTGTAACGAGGCGCGATGCTTCCTGCCGCCCGCCTGCTCACAGTCTGCGCACTGCCCTTGATGGCGCTGGCGCTTTCCGGTTCCGCATCGCCTACGCCCGCGGGTTCCGGCGCGCTGGATATCGAGATCACGGGCATCCGCTCCGCGCAAGGCGTGGTGCGGCTCGCGCTATGTCCGCCGCGCTCGGGCTTTCCCGATTGCGGAGCGTCTGTCATCCGGTCCACTTCCGCTCCTGCGGGGCGCGGCCATCTGCGTTTTCATCTGGCGGATCTGCCGGAGGGGCCGCTCGCCGTCAGCGTCTTTCACGATGCCAACGGCAACGGGCGCATGGACAGCTTCGTCGGTATCCCGCGCGAAGGATATGGCTTTTCGGGCAATCCGCCTTTCCGCCCGCGCGCGCCGCGTTTCGAGGAAGCACAGCTCAACCTGTCCGGTCACAGCAGCATCACGATCAGCCTGCGCTATCTCCTCTGAGGGGTGGCGCGCAAGCCCCGGCGCGCCGCAACCGCCCCGATCATTTATTGCCTTTGTGTGTTAACCTTCTTCCTGTAGATTGGCAGCCATGGAGAGCGATATGCCGATTTGGCGGGAGTGTTATAGCCACCCCGTCGCTTGGGACACTGCTTTTGAGCCGATGTCCCTTCCCGATATGCTGCTGAAAAAGGCGGAAGAAACGCCGCTGGCGCCTGCGATAGATTTCATGGGTCGCAAGTTCAGTTATGCCGACGTGGCGCTGGGTGCCTGCAAGGTGGCCCGCGGACTGGTGGAGCTTGATGTCCGCCGGGGTGACCGTGTCGGGCTGTTCCTGCCCAATGTGCCGCATTATGTCGCCGCTTATTATGGCGCGATGATGATGGGCGCGATTGTGGTCAACTTCTCGCCGCTCTACACGGTGGAGGAGCTGAAATATCAGGCGGAGGACAGCGGCACCAAGCTGCTGTTCACCCTCTCGGCCAAGGCGTTGTTCCCCCGCGCGGTGGAGGTGTTGAATCAGAGTTGCCTTGAGCATCTGGTCGTCGGCTCCATCGCGGGCGCGTTGCCCGTCGGCAAGTCGCTGCTCTACCGGCTGTTCAAGAGCGAAGAAGAGGCCGAGGTGCCAGACGGTGACCGGCGCATCACCCGCTTTTCCAGCTTGATCGACAATGATGGCGATTGCCTGCCGGTGCCGATCGATGCGGTGAACGACATAGCTCTGCTGCAATATACCGGCGGCACCACCGGCACGCCCAAGGGCGCCATGCTGACGCACCAGAACCTCACTGCCAACGCGCGTCAGGTGGCTTTGTGCGATCCTGAGCCGCCAGAACATGACCGGGCCATCGGCGCGCTCCCGCTGTTTCATGTCTTTGCCAATACCTGCGTGTTGAACCGCACGGTTGCGCGCGGCGGGGAGATGGTGCTGCTGCCCCGGTTCAACCCCAAGCAGGTGATGGACGCGATAGAGCGCACCCACGCGCCGCTGATGTTCGGCGTGCCGACCATGTATCAGGCCATGCTCGACAGCCCGGCGCTGCATGGCGCGGATCTCTCTTCGCTCCAGGTCTGCATTTCCGGTGGCGCCCCCCTGCCGCAGGAGCTGAAACTGCGGTTCGAGGAGGCCACAGGCGCGCGCATTGTAGAAGGCTATGGCCTGACCGAGAGCAGCGGCGTGGTCAGCTCCAACCCTTATGAGGGCGGCACCAAATTCGGCACCATCGGTCACCCGATGCCGGGCACGCGCGTCAAGCTGCTCGACCGGGAGGACCCGACCCGCGATGCCTTGCCCGGGGAACCGGGCGAGCTCGCCTTTTCCGGCCCGCAGGTGATGAAGGGGTATTGGCGGCGGCCGGATGCGGACAAGGATGTTTTCGTCAATGGCTATCTCCGCACCGGAGATGTCGCGACAATAGACGAAGAGGGCTATATCCGCATCGTCGACCGGATCAAGGACATGATCACCGTCGGCGGCTTCAAGGTTTTCCCCAGCCAGGTCGAGGCGGTGCTTTACCGGCACCCGGCCGTGAAGGAGGCACTGGTCATCGGCATTCCCGATGCCTATCGCGGCGAAAGTCCTAAAGCGTTCGTTGCATTGCGCGAAGGGACCGAGGCGAGCGGTGAGGAGCTGCAGGCGTGGCTCAACCCTCAGGTTGGCAAGCACGAGAAGGTGGTGTCGGTGGAAATACGCGAGAGCCTGCCGAAAACGCTGGTCGGCAAGCTTTCACGCAAGGAACTGGTCGCCGAAGAGCGGGAGAAGTACCAAGCTATGAAGAACGGCAATGGCTGAGGAAGTCGCGACATTCGCAGGCGGCTGTTTCTGGTGCACGGAGGCCGTGTTCCTTCAGCTCGCGGGCGTCATTGGGGTCGAGAGCGGCTATATCGGCGGCACTACCGTCAACCCTAGCTATGAGGAGGTGTGCAGCGGTCGTACCGGCCACGCCGAGGCGATCCGCATCCGCTTCGATCCCGCTATCATCAGCTATGACGACCTGCTCGACATCTTTTTCGCCACGCATGACCCGACGCAGCTGAACCGCCAGGGCAACGACATCGGCACGCAATATCGCTCCGCCATCTTCCCGCATGACGCTGCGCAGGGGGAAGCGGCGCGGGCGGGGATAGAGCGTGCGCAAGCCGACTGGGCGATGCCGATCGTGACCACGATCGAGCCGCTGGCCGAGTGGTATCCTGCTGAGGGCTATCATCAGGATTACTGGAACCGATCGGGCGATCGGAACCCCTATTGCATGGCTGTTATCCCTCCCAAGCTTCAGAAACTACGTAAGAAATTCTCCGACAGGCTGGCGGGATGATGCCGCGCGCGCTGTTGGGCGCAGGCCTCGCCGTCGTGCTTGCAGGCTGTGTCAGCACGGTCGGCAAGGTCGTCACCGCGCCGGTCAAGGCTGGGGCCAAGGCGGCGGACTGGATGACGACGAGCCAGGACGAGGCAGACCGCAATCGCGGGCGGGAGATACGCCGTCAGGAAGAAGCCGCGCGCAAGGCCTGCCGTAAAGAAGGCAGGCGGGACTGCGGGGAAGACTGAAGCTCAGGCCGCCGCGCGCCTCAGCCGGTCGTTGATCGCCAGACCCACGCCCTCCATCGGTACGTTGGCGACCGCAATGCGCGGGGCCGAACTGGCGTCGGCAATGTGCAGCGCGGCGAACAATGCGGCGGCGGCTTCATCCAGATCTGCTGTCTCGGAAAGGCTGATGTCGCCCTTCACCGCGCCGAAGCCGATCAGATACTCGCCCGCCATCGCGTCAGTCGCGTTGAGCCGCACCGGCTTTGAGGGGGCATAATGGCTCTCCATCTGGCCGGGCGCTTCGATGCCATGATCGCTGCCTGACACGACCACCGGCAGGCCGCTCGCCTGCTCCAGCCTCTCTGCCGCGATCGGTCCGGGGCGCAGCAGGCGAATATGGTCTCCCGCGCATGCAGCAATCGTCGACTCGATCCCGCGCGCGGTTGGCCCGCCATCGAGCACCAGCGGGATGCGCCCGCCCAGGCTGCGCCTCACATGCTCGGCGTTCGTCGGGCTGATCGCGCCGGAGCGATTGGCCGAGGGGGCGGCAAGGGGCGCGCCGCTCGCCGCGATCAGCGCCTGCATCGCCGGGTGAGCGGGGCAGCGGATCGCAATGGTAGGCAGGCCCGCCATCACCAGCGGAGAAAGGCCCGCTTCGGCCCGCACCGGCAGTACAAGGGTCAGCGGACCAGGCCAAAAGGCCGCCGCAAGGCGTAGGGAGTTGTCATCCAACTCCGCCAGGTCCCGGGCCATCGCCACCCCCGCCACATGCACGATCAGCGGGTTGAACGCCGGTCGTCCCTTGGCTGCATAAATGCGCGCCACGGCGTCGCTGTCGCGCGCGTCGGCGGCGAGGCCATATACCGTTTCGGTCGGCACGGCCACGGTCTGCCCGGCGCGGATCAGCTCTGCCGCATAGGCAATGCCGTCCTCGTCACAGCGGCGCAATTCGGTGGTGAAATCAGGTTGCACGCGCCGCGCTATAGGGATTTGTACGGGCGGGGGGAAGGGCGAAGCCTTGCCGCCGCCATGCCCAGCCGATAGAGCATGCCGCCATGACCGAAGACCTGCTCTCCCGCATTGCCTCCGCGCTCGAACGGCTCGCACCCCCCGCACCGCCGCTGCCCGACCTGACCGCACACCCCGCCTATGTGTGGAATGGCCGCTACGCGCAGGCGATCGCGGCCTTCGCTCCGGCTGATTATGCGCTGCTCAACGGCATAGACGAACAGAAGGGCCGCCTGCTGGAAAACACGCGCCGCCATGCCGCCGGGCTGCCCGCGCACGATGCGTTGCTCTGGGGCTCGCGGGGCACCGGCAAGTCCGCCAGCGTCGGCGCGGTGATCGGGGCCTTGCAGGGCGAAGGGGCGGACATCGCGCTGATGCAATGCACCGCCGATCATCTCGAATCGCTGCCCGATCTGTTCGCCGTGCTGCGCCCGGTCGCGCGCCCCTTCATCCTCTTCATAGACGACCTCGGATTTGATGAGGCCAGCAGCGGCACCGATGCCCGCCTGCTGCGCTCCTTGCTCGATGGCGGGGCGAGCGCGCGCCCGGCCAATGTGCGGCTCTACGTCACGTCAAACCGGCGGCACATCCTGCCGCGCCAGATGTCGGAGCAGGAAGACCCCATCAACATGCGCGATGTCGTGGATGACAAGATGGCACTGTCAGACCGGTTCGGCCTGTCGCTTGGCTTTCACGCGATGGATCAGGACACCTATCTCGCGATCGTCGAAGGCTATGCCCGCCACTTCGCGCTCCCGTTCGACGGCGCGGATGCGGTGCAGTGGGCGACCCGGCGCGGCAGCCGCTCGGGCCGGGTGGCGTGGCAATATGTGACCGAGCTCGCCGGGCGCGAGGGCAAGCGGCTGGTTATTTCCTGATAACCCGCCAGATCACGCCGCCCACATCATCGCTCACCAGCAGCGCGCCGTCCTTCGCTACCAGTACATCGACCGGCCGGCCGCGCGCTTCCTCGGTGTCGGCGGAGAGGAAGCCGCTCAGCACGTCGATCGGTTTGCCGCTCTGCGAGGCGCGGCCATCCTTCTCGAACGGCACGAACACCACCTTGTAGCCGGACCTGGGCTTGCGGTTCCAGCTGCCGTGCAGCCCGATGAACGCGCCACCCTCAAACGGTGCGCCCAGCTTTGCCCCGGTGGAAAAGGTCAGGCCGAGCGGCGCGGTGTGGTTGCCCAGCGCGAAGTCGGGCCGCTTGGTATATTCGCGGATTTCCGGCCTGCCGGGCTCCACGCGACGGTCCTCATAGCCGCCCCAGTAATTCCATGGCCAGCCATAGAACCCGCCGAACTCCACGCGGGTGAGGTAATCGGGCACAAGATCGGACCCCAGCATGTCCCGCTCGTTCACTACGGTCCACAGCGTGCCGGAAACCGGCTCCCATGCCATGCCGATCGGGTTGCGCAGACCGCTGGCGAAAATGCGATTGTCGCCGGTCTTGGGATCGAGCTCGATGACCGCCGCGCGGTTGGTCTCCGTTTCCAACCCATTCTCGCCGATGTTGGAGTTGGCGCCGATGCCGATATAGAGCAGGCTGCCGTCCGGGCTGGCCAGCAGGCTGCGCGTCCAGTGCGGGTTGGGCGCGCCATGCGGCAGAGAGACGATCTTGCGGCCCTTTGCCGTGATGCGGGTATCGCCCTCCTTATAGGGGAAGGCCAGCACCGCGTCGGTGTTCGCGACATAGAGCGTGTCACCCACCAGCGCCATGCCATAGGGAGAGTTGAGGCCGGTGAGGAATGCTGTCTTCACCTCCGCCTTGCCGTCGCCATCCGCATCGCGCAACAGGGTGATCCGGTTAGCCGGCGCACCGCCCGCTCCGGCCTTGTTCATGTACCATAGGGTGATCCTGTCGACGATGCCGTCTGGCTCGCGCTTGGGCGCGCCTGTCTCGGCTACCAGCACATCACCATTGGGCAGCTTCAGCATCGAGCGCGGATGCGCCAGCCCCTCGGCAAAGCGGACTACGCCAAGTCCGTTGGCCGGGGTGGGGGCCTCTCCCGTCTTCCAGCCCACGGCCTCGGCAATATTGGGTACCGGGATCCACTGCGATCGCGGGTTGGTGATCTGCGGCACCCGGCCCATATCCGCACCATAGGCCAGCCGCGCCTCGTCCGGCCGCGTCAGGTAAAAGAGTCCCCCCAACAATACGGCGAGGAAAATCAGTCCCAAAGAAATTATATGTTTCATCATGATGTTATCGTCCGCGCTGCCGCAACCATATTCCCACCGCGATGGCGATGCCCAGGCCGAAGCCAACGAGCAGGCCTATGCTCGGCTGCCCCAGCAGCCCGCCGATTACCGCGCCCGCGGGAACCAGCGCCGCGATATAGCATCCGCCCGCGCTGCTCTTCTTGCTCTCTGTCGAGCCGTTCATGCCTTTGTCCGTTGCGCTGATTTGATCATCTTCGCTTCATATCGGGACAGTGCCCGTCCCGCCAGCGCACAATTGTCCCGATTTGGCATTTGCCTAACGGTGCATTGACGTTCGCACCCCGCGTAATTGCGTGGGCGTGCAATACTGGCACGGCCATTGGACATGGGAACCCATACAAGGTCGCAAACACACGGGGTATCATGCAAGTTCCAATATTGGGGGATCGCCAGAGTTTCGAAGACGCTTCGGAACTGATGAAGGCATTTGGCGCGCAGGCGGGGCGCGAAGCGGCCTCTCGCGCAGACAAGAGCCGCGACGTCGGTAATCATATCCGCTTCTGCCACTGGCGGCAGATCGAGCGGATGATATTCCTGCTGTCCATCGATCAGCCGGTGGGGACGATTCACTGAAAACTGATCGTCATTCCCGCGAAAGCGGGAATCCAGGGTCCAACACCGTTATTTTGACTGGATCCCCGCCTGCGCGGGGATGACGAAAGGTCGCGCGGCCAAGCGGCCGCTTTCACAATTTCAGGCCCGCCGCCTCGTCGAGCCCGCACAGCAGGTTGAGGTTCTGCACCGCCGCGCCCGATGCGCCCTTGCCGAGATTGTCGAGCGCGGCGACGAGGCGCACCTGCGCGCCATCGGGCGAGGCGAAGACGAACAGGTCCATGGCGTCCGTGCCGGCCAGCCGCTCGATCGGTAGTGTTGCGCCGTCATGGCCATCGACAAACCGCACGATGCGCGAACCCGCATAGGCTTGGGCCAGCACCTCGCGGACCGCATCCGGGGACGGTGCGCCCGGCAGCGCCGAAAGATGCACAGGCACCTCGACGATCATGCCGCGCAGTGTGTCCGCCACAGACGGCGCAAAGATCGGCGGCAGGGAAAGCCCCGCGTGCCGCGTCATCTCCGGCACATGCTTGTGCGCAAGGGTAAGGCCATAGCCATACCACGCCGCCGGGCGGCCGTTGGCGCCCTCGAAATCCGCGATCATGCTCTTGCCGCCACCCGAATAGCCGGAGACGGCATTGACGCTCAGCGGCGCGCTGGCAGGGATGACGCCTGCGCGCACCAGCGGCGCGACCAGCGCGAGGAAGCCGGTGGGATAGCAACCGGGGTTGCTGATCCGCTTCGATCCCGCCACCGCCTCGTGCCCGACCAGCTCCGGGAAGCCATAGGTCCAGCCCTGCGCAACACGGTGCGCGGTCGAGGCGTCGATCACCTTGGTACGGTCGTTGGCGATGAGCGAGACGGCCTCGCGCGCCGCATCGTCCGGCAGGCAGAGGATCACCACGTCGGCGTCGTTGATCGCCTGGCGCCGCGCGTTGGCGTCCTTGCGCTGCGCGTCATCGAGCAGGATCAGCAAGAACTCGCTCCGCCCCGCCAACCGCTCGCGGATCTCCAGCCCGGTCGTACCTGCCGCGCCGTCGATGAAGATGGAATGCGTCATAGCGATACCCTCTGCCGGGCCAGGACCGGCTGGTCATGATCGGGCTTCAGCCGCGCGATCACGTCGTCCAGCGGCTCTGTCATCGTACTCATCCAATAGGCATTGGCATGGAGCATATTCACCGCATCCACCATGATGCCGACATGTCCGGGAAAGAAGATCAGGTCGCCGCGCTGAAGCGGCGCGTCCGGCGCGATCGGGTCACCGATGCTCTCCCGCTGCAAATCGCTGTCGCGCGGCACCTTGACGCCGGCTTGCCCCAGCGCGAGCTGAACCAGCCCGGAACAGTCGATGCCGCCCGCGCCGCGCCCACCCCAGACATAGGGCTGGCCAATCTGCCGCTCCGCCGCCGCCACCCAGTCTTCTTCGAACTCGGTTACGGGCAGTACATGGCGCGCATGCACCGCGCCCGCCTCGGTGATAATGAAATCGCCCTCTGCCGCGCCAGCAATGCGCGCGCCCGTCGGCAGCGATCCCACCACCGGCGATTTTACGTCCGCTTGCGCAAACACCGGCGCGCAGCGCGCCGTCACATGATGCGTCGGGCCGAGCGCGCCCACGCCCAGCGCCGCGCGTTCGATATAGCCGACATAGCCGTCATGATCGCAAAAGCCCCAGGCCCAGCCGCCGGTCACGTCGAGCAGGTGAAAGGTCTCGCCCGGCAGCAGTTGCGACGCCGCACGGGCATCTGCCGCGCCCGCCTCGCGCACAAACGCGGCCTGCCCAAGGCAGTGCACCGGCTCCGCCTTGGCGTAATGCGGCGCAAACAGCACCCCGGCGAGGCTGAAATCCGCCAGATCGCCGCGCACGGCGTTCACCCGCCGGTCAAGCTTTACCGACCGGCCATCGAGGTGAAAACGGGTGCGCTCGGCCTTGCCCCGCGGGATGATGTTCTGATCGGCGTTCATCGGCTGCCCCCTGCGATGAATGGTGTTGCGCGTCAAGAGCTTGTGGATCTCACGACCTTGCGTAGCGCGCCTCGATCATCGCGAACGCGGCGCGCAGGCCCAGCGCGTCACCGCCCTTGGGCCGCCCCGGCTTGGCGGCACTGCGCCACGCGAACGTATCGAAATGCGCCCATTGCGCGCCGCTTCCGTTCACGAACTTCCTCAAAAACAGCGCGGCGGTGATCGCGCCCGCAAAGCCGCTGTCTCCCGCATTGGCGATGTCGGCGATGTCCGATTTCAGCATATCGTCATAGCCGTCCCACAAGGGCAGCCGCCAGACGGGGTCGTCCACCGCCTCGCCCGCTTTGGCCAGCCCTTCCGCCAGCGCGTCGTCATTGGCGAACAGCGCAGGCAGATCCGGGCCGAGAGCAACCCGCGCCGCGCCGGTCAGCGTGGCGAAATCGAGGATCAGTTCGGGCGCGTCCTCACACGCCTTGGTGATCGCATCGCCCAGCACCAGCCGCCCTTCGGCATCGGTATTGCCGATCTCCACCGTCATGCCATCGCGGGTAGCAAGCACATCGCCGGGGCGAAACGCATTGCCCGCCACCGCATTCTCCACCGCCGGGATCAGCATGTGCAGCCGCACCGGCAAGCGGCTCTCCATGATGAGCTGCGCCAGCGCCAGCGCATGGGCAGCGCCGCCCATGTCCTTCTTCATCAGGCGCATGGCCGAGCTGGGCTTGATGTCCAGCCCGCCGCTGTCAAAGCATACACCCTTGCCGATGATCGCCACTCTGGGGTGCGCAGAATTGCCCCATGTCAGCTCGATGAGGCGCGGCGCATGGCTGCGCGCCGCCGCGCGGCCCACCGCGTGGATCATCGGGTAGTGCTGCTCCAGCGTGTCGCCCTGCGTCACCACCAGCGTGGCGTCATGATCGCGCGCCACCGCTTCCGCCGCCGTCTCCAGCTCCGCCGGTCCCATGTCGGCGGCGGGGGTGTTGACGAGATCGCGCACCAGTTTCGTCGCGCGCGCAAGCCGCACCGCAGGCTCGATCCGCGCGATATCCTTGGTCAGCAGCACGCGCGCCCCCACAGGTGCGTCGTCCTTCTTGGTGCGATAGCGATCGAACCGATAGTGCGCGGCAAGCCAGCCGAACAGGGCAGGGCCGGTCTCCGCCTCGCCCTCGACCCGATAGCTCCCCTGAGGCAGGCCCTCCGCCAGCCTGGCGAGGCACCATGTCGAGAGTGTGCCCGCGTCGCCTACGCCCGCCACCACGGCCCAGTCGTCGGCGCGCTCGGCGGGGAGGATTGCAAAGCTGGCGGCCTTGCCGGTAAACTTCTGCGCCGCCACAGCCGCGCGGTCGCGCTCCGGCCGGGTCGCGAGCCAGGCGTCAAAGCCCTTGGTGTCGACGAGGTGGATGGAGCGGGCGTCCTGCCCGGTGTCTGGCAGGATGAGGTCGGAACTATCGGTCATGACATGGGGTTTAGGCCGAGCAGGCGGACGCGGCAAGCGCGGGAGACGGGGAAAATGCACCGATACTGGATAGCGGTTGCGCTGGGGGTACTGGTCCTGGCCGGATGTTCCGACGATAGAGCTCCGCAACAACCCCGGCAAAACGCCGCCCAGTCAAGCCAGCAGCCTGCCGCATCGCCTGCGCAGCCAACCGCGCCCGCATCGGCCGGCAAGGTCAACCGGGACGACGCCGCGCTGGATTTCAGCTATGAATGGCCCGCGCAGGCCGCCGCTGTTCCCCCGCTCGACGCTTGGCTGCGCGGCCATGCCGAGACGCAATATAAAGAGGCTCACGGCTCTGCCACGCGCGACGCCGCCGCCATGAAGGCAGATGGCTTCCCGTTCCGCAAGCACGCGCTTGAGCAAAAATGGGCGACGGTGGCGGATACGCCGCAGGTGCTGGTGCTACAGGCGGAGGGCTATGCCTATACCGGCGGCGCGCACGGTATGCCGTTCTACTCCTCGATCATCTGGGACAAGGCGCGCGAGCAACGCATCGGCATCGGCCAGTTCTTCGATCTGCCCCGCTTCAAAAATCTGGTCACGGGCGAGTTCTGCGACAAGCTCAACATAGAACGCCGCGAGAAGCGCGGCATCGTCGTGAAGCCGGACGCCAACGATCCGTTCAACGCCTGCCCGGATATCCTCAAGCAACAGATCATCCCGGTCTCGCAACGCGGCAAGGGGCTGGACACGGTGCGGGTCATCATCGGCCCCTACGAAGCCGGGCCATATGCGGAAGGGACTTATACGATCGAGATGCAGGCCGATGGCGAGCTGATGCGCGTGGTGAAGCGGCCCTACAACACGTGGTTCGCTGCGCCGTAAAGGTCGTGCTCGTCGGCATCCTCGATGGTCACATCGATGATGTCGCCAGGCGCGAGGGCAGGGTGGCTCAGCTGCACATCGCGCAGGAAGACATTGCCGTCGATCTCCGGCGCGTCGGCCTGACTGCGCCCGGTTGCGCCAACGCTGCCGTCCTCATCCGCTTCACCCACCTCGTCGATGATGACGGGTAGGGTGCGGCCGATCTTCGCCTGCAGCTTGGCGGCGGAAATGCGCGCGGTCGCCTCCATAATGCGGGCATAGCGCTCCTCCTTCACCGCTTCCGGCACCGCATCGGGCAGGGCATTGGCCGCCGCGCCCTCGACCGGCTCAAACCGGAACGCGCCGACCCGGTCGAGCTGCGCTTCCTCCAGCCAGTCCAGCAGATACTGGAAATCCGTCTCCGTCTCGCCGGGGAAGCCGACAACGAAGCTGGATCGGATCGCGATGTCCGGGCAGATCGCCCGCCAGCTCCGGATGCGCTCCAGCACCTTGGCTTCGTTCGCCGGGCGCTTCATGGCTTTCAGCACCGATGGCGCGGCATGCTGGAACGGGATGTCGAGATAGGGCGTCAACTTGCCCTCGGCCATCAGCGGGATGACCTGGTCGACATGGGGGTAGGGGTAGACATAGTGCAGGCGCGTCCAGACGCCCAGCTCGCCCAGCGCCGCCGCCAGATCGGTCATGTGCGCTCTAACAGGCCGCCCACGCCACTCGCGCGCCTCGTGCCGGATGTCCACGCCATAGGCGGACGTATCCTGGCTGATGACGAGCAGCTCCTTGGTCCCGGCCTGCACCAGCTTCTCCGCCTCGCGCAGCACCGCATCGACCCGGCGGCTCACCAGATCGCCCCTCAGCGAAGGGATGATGCAGAAGGCGCAGCGATGGTTGCAGCCCTCGGAGATTTTCAGATAGCTGTAATGCCGCGGCGTCAGCTTCAGCCCGCCCTCGGGCACCAGATCGACGAAGGCATTGGGCACAGGCGGGGCGGCCTCGTGCACCGCGTTCACCACCGCCTCATATTGATGCGCGCCGGTAACGGCGAGCACGTCGGGAAAGCGTGCGCGGATCAGCTCCGCCTCATTGCCCATGCAGCCGGTGACGATCACGCGGCCATTCTCGGCAATCGCCTCGCCGATCGCCTGCAGCGATTCCTCCTTGGCGCTGTCGAGGAAACCACAGGTGTTGACCAGCACCACGTCCGCCCCCGCATAATCGGGCGACATGGCATAGCCGTCCGCGCGCAGCTTGGTGAGGATGCGCTCGCTGTCCACCAGCGCCTTGGGGCAGCCAAGCGACACCATGCCGACTTTGGGCGCGGGAGGGATTTTCGTTGCCATGATCGCGCGGCGCATAGCTCTTTGCGCCGATAAAGTCACGTGCTCGTGCGTAACGGATAACACCTTGTCAACATTATGGGATTATTGAGTACGGAACATCCCGTAAAAGGGTCGCAGATGTTCAAAGCCCGTGAGCCGCGAGAACCAGTGATACTGCCGGTCCGCATCCGTATGGATTCGGGCTGGGTCGATGCGACCATTCGCAACATCTCCACCAAAGGCATGAAGCTCCATATGCCATCGCCCCCGCCGCGGGGCAGCTTCATAGAGATACGCCGGGGCAGCGCCGTCGTCGTCGGGCAGGTGCGCTGGGTCGATGAAGGCTGCTGCGGTCTCCTCGCCCAGGGGCGGGTGCCGGTCGCGCAGTTCAAGGGCGCGCCCGCACCGGGTGCCGTTCCGCGTTTGGGAACTGCGGGTGAGGAGGTCGAGCGCCGCACCAGCGCCCGCGTGCTGACGCCGGAGGAAGTGGCCGAGCGCAGCCGCATGAAGGCCATGCTGATGCAGCGGGTGATCATCGCGGCCGCTGGCATCGCAGGGGCATGCTTCATCGGCTCGCTGATGTTCGGCGTGCTGGAAAAGCCCATGGCCGTGATCGAAAAGCATCTTTGATCCGAAGCAGGCAGCTTCGCTGCGTTTCGGATAATCGGCACCAGCCCGCTCCCCCTCCCAACCTCCCGATATGGTATCCTATGGGAGGTTGGGAGGGGGAGCGGGCTGGTGCCGCCCTTCAAACAAAAAGCTTGCTCAGCCCCGCCATCGATCCGTCATGCGTCAGGTCATAATGCAGCGGTGTCACGCTGATGTACCCGGCGTTGATCGCCTCAAGGTCCGTGCCCGGCTGTTCGGCCTCGCTGGTGTCCAGCCCGAACCAGTAATAGCGGTATCCGCGCGGGTCCTTGCCCTCTATCACACGCGCGAGGCCCGTGTCGTGAAAGCCCTGCCGTGCCACGCGTATGCCCTGCACCTCTGAGGGGTCGATGGCGGGGAAGTTGACGTTGACGAGCATCTGTTCGCCCGGTGGCGCCTTGAGCAGCGCGCGCACCACCCGCTCGCCCCAGACTGCGGCACAGCCGAACGGCACCTCGTCGCCCATGCCTTCCTTGCGGTAAACCTGAGACAGCGCGATTGAGCGTATGCCCGAAATAGCGCCTTCCATCGCGGCGGAGACGGTGCCGGAATAGGTGACATGCTCGCCCAGATTCGCACCGCGGTTGACGCCGGAGAGCACGAGGTCCGGCTTGCAGTCCTTCATCAGGTGGCTCACCGCCATCATCACCGCGTCGGTAGGCGTGCCGGTGACGCTGTAATGCTGGTGTCCATGCTTGCGAATACGCAGGGGACGGGTGAGCGTCAGGCTGTGCCCGGTGCCCGATTGCTCTTCGGATGGTGCAACGATCCAGATGTCGTCGGAAATCGCCCGCGCGATTTTGAGCAGCACTTCAAGGCCGGGGGCGTGGACGCCGTCGTCATTGGTAAGCAGGATGCGCATTGGGCTTTCATTCCTTGATGGTGTCATTCCCGCGAAAGCGGGAATCCAGATGGGAGTCGTATCGGCCTCTGGATCCCCGTTTTCACGGGGATGACGGTGACTTTATCGTGGCGTCAGTTGCTTGATTCCACCCATATAGTGGTGCAATATTTCGGGAATGCGGACGCTGCCGTCCGCCTGCTGATAATTCTCCAGCACCGCCACCAACGTGCGGCCCACCGCGAGGCCGGAGCCGTTAAGCGTATGCAGGAAGCGCGTGCCCTTCTCGCCCTCGGGCCGATAGCGCGCGTTCATCCGCCGCGCCTGGAAGTCGCCACAGTTGGAGACGGAGCTGATCTCGCGATAGCAGTTCTGGCTCGGCAGCCACACCTCAAGGTCATATGTCTTGGCGGCGGAAAAGCCCATGTCGCCTGTGCAGAGCAGCATCTTGCGATAGGGCAGGCCGAGCGCCTGAAGAATCCCCTCGGCAGAGGCCAGCATATGCTCATGCTCCGCCGCGCTGTCCTCCGGGCGACAGATGCTGACCAGCTCGACCTTCTCGAACTGATGCTGGCGGATGAACCCGCGCGTATCGCGCCCGGCGCTGCCCGCCTCGGAGCGGAAGCAGGGGGTGAGCGCGGTGAAACGCAGTGGCAGGGTGGCGTCCGCCACGATCTGCTCGCGCACCAGATTGGTGAGCGACACTTCGGCGGTGGGGATGAGCCAGCGGCCCTCCGTCGTCTGAAACAGGTCTTCTGCAAACTTCGGCAACTGCCCGGTGCCATAAAGGGTGGCGTCCCTCACCAGCAGCGGAGGGTTCACCTCCTCATAGCCATTCTGCCCGGTCTGGGTGTCGAGCATGAACTGCGCCAGCGCCCGGTGCAGCCGCGCCATCCCACCGCGCAGCGCCGCAAAGCGCGCGCCAGACATCGCGGCCGCCGCCTCGAAGTCCAGCCCCAGCGCCGGACCGAAATCGGCATGATCCTGCGGCGTGAAATCGAACGCCTTCGGCTCGCCCCACCGGCTCACCTCGATATTGGCGTGCTCATCCGCCCCTTCGGGCACATCGGCGGCGGGCAGGTTGGGGATCGCGGCGAGCATCGCGTCCAGCGCCGCTCCGGTCTCCTTTTCCTTCTCCTCCAGCGCTGGAATGCTGTCCTTCAGCGCCGCGACCTCGGCCTTCAGCGCATCCGCCTTGGCAAAATCCTTCTGCCCCATCGCCGCGCCGATCGCCTTGCTCGCTTCATTGCGCTTGGCGAGCGCGTTTTGCAGCTCTGTCGAGACACCACGCCATGTTTCGTCAGCGCCCAGTATCTGCGCGCTCATGCTCTCCAGTCCGCGCCGTTTGAGCGCGGCGTCGAAGGCTTGCGGATTGTCGCGGATGGAGCGGATGTCGTGCATGGGCTTGGGTCCGGCATGGGGAGATATCCCGCGCCCTATGCCTTCCCCGCCAGCCTTAGGCAAGCCAAACACAAAAGAGGCGGCGCAGCCTTGGCCGCGCCGCCCCCGAATTCATCCCATGCAGGCGAATTACTGTGCTTCGGTCTCCGGCTCGGCGCGCTTGGCGAAGCGCTGGCGCGCGATCAGCGCCGCCGCCGCCGCGCCGAACAGCAATATCATCGGCGGCGCGGGCACATCGGTGCCGCCGCTGCTCGATGAGGTGGAGCTGCTGCTGGAAGAGGACGTGCTGGACGAGGTGGAGGAAGACGTCGACGTCGAGGTCGATGTGCTGGTCGATCCGCCGAAGCTCGATGAGCTGACATTGCCGGACGACGTGCTCGATGAGGTGGACGACGAGGTCGAGACATTGCCCGAAGAGGTGGATACCCCGCTGGACGTGGATACGCCGCCAGTGGATGTGCTCACGCCGCCCGTGGAAGTGCTCACGCCACCCGTTGAAGTCGAAACACCACCCGTCGAAGTGCTCACCCCGCCACTGGTGGAGCTGGAGGTCGAGGTCGACGAAATGCCGCCGCTCGATGTCGAGGAACCCCCGGTGGAGGTGGAGGATCCCCCGGTCGAGGTCGATGTGCTGCCGCCGGTCGAGGTCAGGCCGCCGGTCGAGGTCGAGGTGCTGCCGCCCGTGGACGTCAATCCGCCCGTCGAGCTGGAGGTGCTGCTCGACCCGCCGCTGGTGGTGGACGAGATGGTCACGACCACGCTGCCGCCGCCCCCGCCGCTGCCGCCAAAGAAGCCGCCGAAAAATCCGCCGCCGCCAAACCCGCCCCAGCCGCCGCTACCGCCGCCATAGACGACCGGCGTGCCGCCGCTGGTGCTGGTGCCGGTCGCGATCTCGGGCTGCGGGGCAATATAGGGGGCAGGGGCCGGAAGCGGGATCGGCGCGGGCTGCGCGATCACCGGGAATGCCTTGTCCGCCGGCTTGCGCTTGATCGGCTTGCGATGCACCACCTTTACGGGCTTCGCATATTTGGCGCCCTTGGTGGAATGGACGACTGCCGGGCGCGGGCGCTCGGCATAGTGCACGGCGCCGCCACCCAGCACCGCCCCACCCGCCGCGCAGGCGCATAATTTCGCAACAGCCGTCTTCACCGACATATCTTGTTCCCACATCATCGCATGGCCACGAGGCTGTAATCCCGTCGCGCGCACGCGGTTCTTTAAACCACAAACGCAAAATAGAGCGTTAACTGCAAGCCAATTAACCCCGTTTACCTGCCCATCGCGCGACATTTTACAAGCCGAATGTGCCTGCGTGCTCTTGATGTCCTGTATTGGTACGCTTTGGATAGAGCGGGGCAGCCTCCGCTTTTTCTGCGGCGCACATTGGCAGTGCCTTGTGTGGCGGCGGCGGCATGGCTATAGGCGCGGCAGCACGGCCTGCGCAAAGCGGCCCCACGGGCTGCCCGTGCGCGATCGGGAGAGAAAGATGGCGAGTAACCTTAGCCCCGGTGATCACGGAAAAGCGGTCGTTACCCTGCCCGATGGCTACCGGCCGTCGGCGGACGAAGAATTCATGAACCCGATGCAGCTTGAATATTTCCGGCAGCGCCTGCTCGACTGGAAGAAGCAGATCCTTGCCGAGGCGGAGGGCACGCTGGCCGTGTTGCAGAGCGAGCCGCTGCGCGAGCCGGATATGAACGACCGCGCCTCGAGCGAGACGGACTGGTCGATCGAGCTGCGCACCCGCGATCGCCAGCGCAAGCTCATCTCCAAGATCGATGCGGCGCTGCGCCGAATCGACGAGGGCGAATATGGCTATTGCGAGGTGACGGGCGAACCGATCTCGCTCGGGCGGCTCGAAGCGCGGCCCATCGCCACCATGACGCTGGAGGCGCAGGAGCGTCATGAACGGCAGGAAAAGGTCTCGCGCGACGACTGACCGATTTATACAACTTCCCTTTTGACTTTATTGACATTATCCCGATATTGACTGCTCCAGACCGCAAAAGCGGTTGCGAACGACATAAAAAACAATACGGGTTGCCGAGAAAATGACAGATAATCAGGGGGATAACCCCAGGGTCGGCAGCAGGGACAGCCTGTTTCTGCTCGCCCATTTGCGTGACGTCGAGGGCAAGGATCTAGGCAAGGCGGTGATCCGGAACCTCTCCGCCACCGGCATGCTGGTGGAAGGGCAATTTTCCCTCAAGCGTGGAGACATCGTGCGTTTCGCACTGGGTCAGGCAGGGGAGCTGAGCGGCGAGGTAATGCGCGTGGAGGAAGGACGCTACGGCATCCATTTCCATCGCGAGATCGACCCCGCCGCTGCGCGCAGGCGAATCGGCGGTAAGCCTGGCCGCTAAAGCGGACCCGCTTGTTCGGAAAACAGATAATGATCGGAGACAGGTCGGCGGGCCGGTTCCGGCCCGCTCCGTCACGCCCCGCGCAGCTCTTCCTTCAACCGCAGATTGCGCTTCTTGAGGTCGGCAAGCAACAGGGCATCCGGCAGGGGCCGGCTCATTTCAAGGCGAATCTTGGCCTTCAGCGCGTCGCGCTTGGCCTGCAGTGCGGTCATGTGGCTGTGTTCCATGACATTCTCCAAAATGAATGCGGTGGATGAGGGAATAAATCATGATTCGCGGCGCGAGTCTCGCGTGAATTTTTGAGGTATCGATAATGTGGCCGGGCACCGCGTCGAACGGAGCAATGATCTGGACGTCTTGGTCCAAATCGCGCTATTCGTCATTCCATGAACCCCGAAGACGTCATGCGCCGGATCGAACTCCTGCGGCAGGAGCATCGCGATCTCGATACCGCGATCTCGGCCCTGATCGAGAGCGGCGCGCGCGATCAGCTTCAGCTGGCCCGTCTCAAGAAACGCAAGCTGCTGCTGCGGGACGAAATTGCGATGCTGGAGGACCAGCTCATCCCTGATATCATCGCCTGAACAGGGCGTTTCGCGTATCGCCAGGGCCGACTCGCAAAGCTGATTTTCGTGCCCATACGGGACATTCATCATCCATCGGGCTGTTTACCATGTACCTGTGCTGACAAAGGCTGCGCGATATGCCACGCAGCAGCCATGCACACCGCCGAGTCTCTGCACCCAGCCTTGTTCTCCCGCCTGATCGACGGCCTTTATGTAGAGGCTTTGGTGATGGCCGATGAGGCGCGTGCCTATTTCGATCGCGCGGCCGAGGCCGACAAGACGCGGTATGATACGATGACGCGGCTGTCCTTCACCTGCGAATCGCTCAAGGTTACGACTCGGCTGATGCACGTGATCGCCTGGCTGATGACGCAGAAGGCGTGGCAACGCGGTGAAATCGCGACCGATGCGCTGGGGGACACCAAATATCGCCTCGGCCCGGCGAGCGAGACGGAAACGGCGGTCACCGCGATCATGCCGGTTGCCGCCCGCCAGCTGGTGGAGGGCAGCCAGGCGCTCTATCAGCGGGTTCTGCGCCTTCAGGGCCGGATGGAGTCGGCGCTGAACCGTCCGCGCGTAGAGCGCGAAGCGGCCTCGGCATCCGCCAGCCCGGCGCTCGAGTTGATCGGCCGTCTGGAAAAGAGCTTCTGACAGTTCACGCCCCAGCTTTCGCGCATTGCGGTGCCGCCAACCGTTGATTAGGGTTGAACGGCCGCTCGCCCATTGAATTTCGGGAACGCAAGGTGCGGCCAAAGGTTGTGCAAACGTGACGGCAAATTGGGCGGAATGGCGATATAAGTCGTTGTGGGCGCTACCCAGTGTCCTAGCTTTGACGCCCTGTGCCGTCATGGCCCAGGCCGGTTCACCGCCCGTCGCTGCACCCGCCGCGCCTGCTATGGATGACGGGGGCTTCACACTCGATCTCGACGACACGCTTGATGTCGGCGTGGAATGGCCAGATCTCAACGACAATATTCCCGAAGAGGTCGCGACGCTCCCGCCCGAGGCTCCGTCGGATTCCGGTGCTGGCGCACCGCCACCAGCAGATGTCGCGGCCACCCCGCCGCTGCTCATGGAGGACATCGCCGGGCGCGACGAGGATATCGCGCCCGCCTCGTCCGATACCGACTCCGATGCCATCGCTGATGACGGTTCCCAATATCGCTACAGCATCGTGCTTACCGGATTGAATGGCGTGGCCGATCCGTTGTTCCGCTCGCGCTTCAGCGGGCTATCGGTCCTGCAGGAACAGCGTGGCAAAGCGACCAACCTTGCGCAGATCAATCGGCGGATGCGGCTGGATGCAGAGCTGCTGGATCGCCTGTTGCGGGCACGGGGTTATTATGACGCGATCGTGCGTCCCGCCGTGCGCGCGCCGGAGGCGGGCAGCGCCAACAAGCGGCTTCGCGTGATCTTCGATGTCCGCCCCGGTGAGCGCTATGCCCTGTCGCGCGTGGCGCTTCCGGGCCTTTTTGTCGCGGCGGAGCGCGTCCCCTTACTGCGCAGCGCGTTTCCGGTCACGGTCGGGCAACCGGTCGATGCAGATGCGATCTTCGCCGGGCGCGATGCGCTGGCTATCGCGTTGGGCGAAAACGGTTTTCCCTTTGCGCAGGTGGAGGAACCTGTCGTCACCATCGATCATGAGACCCGCAAGGGTGATCTGGAGATGGTCGTGCGGGCGGGCGGCTATCGAAAATTCGGCGCAATCGTGGTGGATACGCTGCCCCGGCGGCTGTTTTCGGCGCGTCATTTGGAGCGCATGGCCCGCTTCGATCCCGGAGACGTTTATAACGCCTCTGATGTAGAGGATTTGCGCCGCGCGATCATTGCGACCAGTCTTGCCTCAAGCGTGACAGTCAAGCCGGTAGATGCAGGCGACGGGGAGCACGTCAACGTCGCTGTCTCGGCTACCCCCGGTCCGATGCGCAGTATCACCGGCGAAATCGGCTATGGCACCGGCGAAGGCTTCCGTTTGCAGGGAAGCTGGCAGCATCGCAATTTCTTCCCGCCAGAAGGCGCGATCACCGCCAGTGGCCTGCTGGGCACCAAGGAGCAGGCGGCAGGCCTCACTTTCCGGCGCAACAATTTCCCCAAGCGTGATCATGTGCTGTCGACCGGGCTCAACGCACGGCATCAGGACCTTGACGCGTTCGAGGCCCGCACCTTTGCATTCACCGCCGGGCTGGAGAGGCAGACCAACATCCTCTACCAAAAGAAATGGGTATGGAGCGTCGGCACTGAGCTCAGCTTTTCGCAGGAAAAAGCCGTCTTTGCCGGGTCGACAGCGCAAACGACGCGCAATTACTACACTGCCGCCCTGCCGCTTTCGCTCACCTATGACGCGAGCGACGATCTGCTTGATCCGCATCGCGGCTTCCGCCTGGGCGGCCGTCTCAGCCCGGAGCTGGTCAATCAGAACGGCTCTTTCAGCTACGCGCGCGCTCAGGTTGACGGCAGCATTTATCTCCCGGTGGGGCAGTCTGTGGTGGTGGCGTCGCGGGTTCGGCTTGGGTCGATCCTGGGCGGCGTGACGGCGGATCGCATTGCGCCCTCGCGGCGCTTCTACGCCGGCGGCGGGGCTTCGGTGCGCGGATATGCCTATCAGGCGATCGGCCCGCGTGACAGCAACAACGATCCGGTCGGCGGCAAGAGCCTTGCCGAATTTTCGCTGGAGGCTCGCGTGCGGTTCGGCACCTTCGGCGTCGTTCCGTTTGTCGACGCCGGCAATATATCGACCGGATTTTTGCCGAAACTGTCGCAGGTGCGCTACGGCGCGGGCGTGGGGTTGCGCTATTATTCCAACTTTGGGCCGATCCGCATCGATGTCGGCACGCCGCTCAACCGGCAACGTGGTGACGGCCGCATTGCCGTTGCCGTGTCGCTGGGCCAGGCGTTCTGATGGCGGCGGAGGAAGCGGAACCGCAAAGCGCTGCAACGCCGGGCGCGGCGCGTGGGGCGAGCCTGCGGCGCGCGCTTCGCGTCTCGCGCCGGGCTGTCACCCTCGCGCTGCTGGTGCTGTTGCTCGCGCTCGGCGGGACGCTGGCGTGGCTAGACAGCGCGCCGGGGCATCGCTTCGCCGCGCGCCAGATCGCGTCATGGGCGCCGCAATCGGGCCTGCGCATATCCGTGGGGCGGATAGAGGGCAGCCTCTATAAAAACGCAGTGCTGCACGATGTGCGCGTGTCGGATGCGCGGGGGCTTTTTCTTGAGGCGCCATCGGTGCGGCTGGATTGGTGGCCGCTCGGCTGGCTCTCCAACCGGCTTGAGATCGACACGCTGCATATCCCGCGTGCCCGGCTCTATCGCCTGCCAAAGCTGCGGCCGGGCAAGCCGGGCAAGATATTGCCGGATTTTGACATAAGAATCATGAGGTTAGCCGTGGATCGGCTGGAAATGAGCCGGGGTGTCACCGGCCATGCCGATGTGCTGAGCTTCGTTGGAGACGCCGACATCCGTGACGGCCACGCGCTGTTGGATCTGCGCCTCGCCTCCCTCACCGGGCGCGACAGCCTCGTCCTCGCGCTCGACAGCCGCCCAGACGAAAACCGTTTCAACGTGGAAATAGCCGTGGACGCCCCCGCCCGCGGCCTCCTCGCTACGCTCGCCGGACTCAAGCAAGACGCCAACCTGCGGCTGGAGGGGAAGGGCGATTGGGCGGCGTGGGACGGGCGCCTCGTCGCCACGCTCAACCGCCAGTCCGCCGCCGGCCTCGATATTCATCTGCGCAAGGGGGCGTTCCGCGTCGAGGGGGCAATATCCGGCGGGGCGATCGCCACACGCGGCCTCCTCGCCCGTCTGTCCTCGCCGCAGATGCAGCTTCGCGCAGACGGCCGCTATGCGGACAAGCTGCTCTCCGGCACGCTCTCGGCCCAGTCCGATGCGCTGGCGCTCAGCCTGAAGGGTGGCGTCCACCTCAACGGCTGGGGGTATGACAATCTGCTCGTCGATGTCGGCCTGCGCAAACCGAGCGCGCTGCTCCGCAACTTCGACGCCCGCGCCTTGGTCGCCCGCCTGCGGCTCAATGGTCCGTTCGATGGCGCGCGCTTCGATTATCTGCTGAAGGCCGATCAGCTCCGCTTCGGCAAGACGGTGCTGCACGGCGTGCGCGCCAGTGGCGATGGTCGCGTTGGTGCGGGAGGCAAACCCACTTTCGTGCCGCTCGATCTATCGGCCCAGCGCATAGACGGGCAAGGCGACATCATCGCCTCGGTCCTGCGCCGCATCAGCGTTCGAGGGATGTTGCAGAAGAGTGGTAACGTCATCACCTCTGCGCCGCTGAAGCTTCGTTCTGACAGGCTGAACGGCGAACTGGTGGCGCTGTTCGATCTTCGGTCCGGCCGATACGATCTGGCGCTTACCGGAAATGTGCGCGGCGTGGAGATCCGCGGTCTTGGCCTTGTCGATCTGCAATCCCGGCTGCGCGCGACGCCCGGCCCGCAGGGTTCGTTCGCGCTTTCGGGCAAGGTTGCTGCGGCTGTACGGCGACTGGACAACGCCTTTCTCCGTACCCTCGGTGGTGGGCTGCCCAGGGCGCAGGCCGATGTTGCGCTGGGAAGGGATGGTCGGCTGTTCCTGAACCGCCTCGTGCTGCGCGCCCCGCTGCTGGAACTGCATGGCTCGGGCGTGCGCAACCCCGACGGCAGCGTGCGCCTGAACGGAAGCGGGACGCATGCCCGATACGGCCCGGTGCGCCTCACCCTCAGTGGAAGGCTGGAGCGCCCGGCCGTCGAGGCCTTGCTTGCCCGACCGATGAGCGGGGCGGGGGGGCTTGCCGACGTCCGGCTGACGCTGGACCCGGACACGGCTGGCTATACATACAATGCCCAAGGCCGGTCGGCACTGGGCGATTTCGACAGCACCGGCGCGATTGAGCTGCCACCCGGCGGGCAGCAAAGCGCGATCCGGGTGGGCAGCCTGCGCGTCAGCGGGTCGGAAGGGTCAGGCCGCTTGCTGATTGTGCCGGGCGGTCTTTCCGGGCGCCTGTTGTTTGCCGGACCGGTGCATGGCGCGGTCGACCTCGCTGTCACGGGCGGGGTTCAGAAGGTATCTGCCTCGCTGCGGATCGACAGTGCCCGTTTCGATGGCGCGGTTCCTGTGGACCTGTACCGCGGCAGGCTGAAGGCCGAGTTGAGTCTTGATCCCGGCGGCGCCAATCTCGACGCCACGCTTTCGGGCAGCGGGGCGCAGGTGGGAGGGTTTCGCATCAATCGCTTCGCCATGGATGCGCACATGGTCGATGGCTTGGGCAAGGTGCGGGCGAACATTTTGGGCCAACGCGGCAGGCAATTCAACCTCAGGCTTGAGGCAGATGTCGCGCGGGACGAGATTGCAATGGTGCTTTCCGGCACGCTGGACGGGCGCGCGGTCTCGCTGGACCGGCGCGCGCTGCTGCGCCGGGTGGAGGGTGGCTGGGCGCTCGATCCGGTAACATTGCGCTATGATGGCGGCGCAGCGCAGATCAGGAACGCCCATTTTGGCGAGGAAACTCGCCTGGATCTGGGCCTCCGTCGCATGCCCCTCTCGCTGCTGGATCTGTCTAATAGTGACATGGGACTGGCTGGCCTTGCCAGTGGAACGCTCAGCTATGCCCAGCCGCGCGGAGGCTTGCCCAGCGGCAGCGCGCGCGTGACGGTGCGGGGCCTCAGTCGCTCCGGCCTTACACGCACTTCGCCTCCGGTGGACCTCGGCATCAATGCCGACCTCAGCACGACGCGGCTGGCCCTGCGCGCCGTCATCGCGCAAAAGGGAACCACCATCGGGCGGGGGCAGGCCCTGATGACCCCGCTGGCGGGGCAGGGCGGCCTTATGGAGAGGCTGCGCGCAGCTCCAGTGAAGGCGCAACTGCGTTATGTCGGACCGGCTGAAGCCGTTTGGCGCATGAGCCGGATCGAGATTGTCGACATAACCGGCAACATCGCGCTGCGGGCGGACGTTAGCGGCACTGGCGCGAACCCGGTCATCGTCGGCGCGCTTCTGACACGCGACGCAGGGTTGGAAAGCCCTGTCACCGGCATGCGCCTTTCCAAGCTCAACGCGCGCGCGCAGTTTGACGGCTCGCGGCTGGTGTTCTCGCAAATGGACGGCGTGGCATCCAATGGTGGGCGGGTGAGCGGCCGCGGCAGTTTTGACTTCTCGCTGGGGCAGGGAGTCGGCATCGATATGGCGCTGAACGCCGAGAACGCCGAGCTGCTGAATCGCGACGATATCGGCGCTACTGTGAGCGGCCCTATTGCCATCAAGTCCAACGGTGTCGGCGGAACGATCAGCGGCGAGTTCGACGTAGTGCGCAGCAGTTTCACGCTTGGGCGAGCGGCGGCGGTGGCGCAGATTCCACAACTTCAGGTCATTGAGCGCAACGGACGCCAGGGCGACTTCACGCCGGTTGATCGCGGCGCGGCGTGGACTCTTGATATAGACGCGCGTGCGCGCAATCGTCTGATGGTAAATGGTATGGGGCTTGCGAGCGAATGGCGCATGAATCTCGCCATCGAAGGCAATGTGACCAACCCGCGTTTGCTAGGCAGAGCGGAGATGATCCGCGGCACCTATGATTTCGCCGGGCGGCGTTTTGACCTTACCTCCGGCACCCTGCGCTTTGACGGGAGCGTGCCCGCGAACCCCGAGCTTGATATCACGGCCGAGGCGGTGCTGAGTGGCCTCAATGCCACCATCCACATCACAGGCAGTAGTGCGGCGCCGATCATCTCGTTCACCAGCGTGCCTGCCATGCCGCAGGACGAAGTTCTGTCCCGTTTGCTTTTCGGATCAGGCGTTACCCAGTTGTCGGCACCCGAGGCGTTGCAGCTAGCGGCCGCCGTCACATCGTTGAGAGGTGGCAAAGGCGGCCTCGACCCCATTAACGCCGTGCGCAAGGCAGCGGGCCTCGATCGGCTGCGAATCCTTCCCGCCGATCAGACAACAGGCCAGGGAACGGCAATCGGCGCAGGAAAATATATCACCCGCCGTATCTATGTTGAGCTTATCAGCGATGGTCAAGGATACTCGGCCACGCGGCTCGAATACCAGGTTACACGGTGGCTTTCTTTGCTTTCTAGCGTTTCTACACTCGGTCGGCAAAGTATTACGGCAAGAATTTCAAAAGATTATTAGGTTGTTAACCTTGGGCATGCATTATTGCCCCAACAAATAAAAATCAGAGCTGAGTATGGGGTGCGCTAGAGAGGAAGCACATGACCATAAGAGCCCTTGTTTCATACGCCACCGCGATTTTCTTTGTATTGATGCTGGCAATAATCGGTGTCGGCGGTGTTCGAATAGATGAAATCCGCATGGGCGGACCTATCCAGAAGAATACGCAACATGCGTCCGATCTGATAGCCGACATTTTGCCGCCCCCAGAATATGTCATCGAACCCTATCTCGAGGCGTCGCTGCTTGCGCGGGATCCCTCCAGCTATTCATTGCGGGCGCAGCGGCTACAGAAGCTTAGGGCCGAATATGACGCGCGCCACCGCTATTGGCTCGAGACACATTTCGATCCTACGCTGCAGAAGCTTGTCACCCAGGACACGCACGAACCCGCGATGAAATTCTGGTCCGTGCTTGACGCCGAGTTTTTGCCGGCCATGCAGACGGGAGACCGTCAGCGCATCGATATGGCATTTGCCGATCTTGCCGCCGCATATGAGATACATCGTGGCAAGGTCGATCAAACTGTCCAGATGGCGTTGGATTATCAGCGAAAACTCAAAAATCAGGCCGACAACCAGCTCGCCACGACGCTGACGATATTGTTCGCGCTGGCGGCGGCGATCGTCACCCTGCTTCTCCTGTTCTCCGGATTTATCCAGGGCCGCGTGGTCTCGCCAATACGGCGGCTCGGGCGCCAGATGCGTGCGATGTCAGAAGGTGAGATAGTTGACATCGGCCGCGATGCAGAGCGCCAGGATGAAATTGGTCACGCGGCTCGTGCGCTGGAGGGCATCGTCGCCTCCGTGGCGGAAAAGGCGGCGCGAGAGGCTCATGAGAGAGCAGAAACGCAAGGGATGATTGTCGATGCCCTGGGCGTGGCCATGGAAAAACTGCGCAGCGGCGTGCTTCATCACCGCATCAACGTGTCGTTTCCGGCAGAGTATGCGAGCTTGCGTGACGACTACAACAAAGCCGTAGATTCGATGCGGCAGGCGATCGAGGAGGTGACTGCTTCGGTGCATATGCTGAACTCCAGCGCGTCGGAGATCGACACCGCCACCCAGGATTTGTCCCAGCGAACAGAGCATCAGGCCGCCAACCTCCAGGAGACC
The DNA here is from genome assembly GCF_030867385.1 of Sphingobium sp. DEHP117. Classification (GTDB taxonomy): domain Bacteria; phylum Pseudomonadota; class Alphaproteobacteria; order Sphingomonadales; family Sphingomonadaceae; genus Sphingobium. The sequence goes on from NZ_JAPFBJ010000001.1 coordinate 579,363, forward strand.
GCCGCTGCCATGCAGCAGTTGACCGGCCGGGTTGCGGAAGCGGCGTCTGCTTCGAACACAGCACACAGCACCGTGACCGACGTACAAAAGCGGGCCGACGAAAATGGCGATACCGTGAAGCGCGCCATCGAAGCGATGACGGGGATCGAGGAAAGCGCCCATGCGATCGCGCAGATCACCAACGTCATCGATGGCATTGCATTTCAGACCAATCTGCTCGCGCTTAACGCGGGTGTTGAGGCGGCCCGCGCGGGAGATGCGGGGAAGGGGTTTGCCGTTGTGGCGAACGAAGTTCGTGCGCTTGCCCAGCGCTGCTCAGACGCCGCGCGGGACATCAAGGCCCTTATCCAAGACAGTAATGCGCATATCGATGGCGGCGTCGCCCTTGTGCGCGCGTCGGGAGAGGCCTTGCAGCAGATCATGGATCGAGTTGGCAATGTCTCCGGGCTTATTGAAATGATTGCTGAATCTGCCAGCGATCAGGCGGAAGGTGTGCAGCAGATCAACGCGACGATCGGCAGCATTGACCGCATGACGCAGCAGAATGCCGCCATGGGCGAAGAATGCAACGCGGCGGCTCGCATTTTGAAGAATGAGTCGGACAGGCTGCGCGATCTGGTGAACAGGTTTGACGTCGGACATTCCAATGCCGGACGCGCGAACTCCGTATCTCGGCCTGCAGTTTTGCGCGCCGCCTGATTTTTACCTACCCCACTGAAAGGCCCGGCGGCATCGCTGCCACCGGGCCTTCTTTTTTGCATAAATCCGGTAGGATCAGGAGCTATAGTACATGTCGAACTCGACCGGGCTGGGCGTCATTTCCCAGACAGCCACGTCCTCCCGCTTCAGCTCGATATAAGCCTCGATCTGATCCTTGGTGAACACGTCGCCCTTCAGCAGGAAGTCCATATCGGCTTCCAGGCTGTCCAGTGCCTCGCGAAGCGAGCCGCAGACGGTGGGAACGAGCGAAAGTTCTTCGGGCGGCAGGTCATACAGGTTCTTGTCCATCGGGTCGCCCGGGTGGATCTTGTTCTGAATGCCGTCCAGACCCGCCATCAGCAGCGATGCATAGCAGAGATAGGGGTTTGCAAGCGCATCGGGGAAGCGGAATTCCACGCGCTTCGCCTTGGAGCCGCTGCCATAGGGGATACGGCAGGAGGCCGAACGGTTGCGGCTGGAATAAGCCAGCAGCACCGGCGCCTCATAGCCCGGCACCAGGCGCTTGTAGCTGTTGGTGGTCGGGTTGGTGAAGGCGTTCAATGCCTTGGCGTGCTTGATGACGCCGCCGATGAAGTATAGGCACATGTCAGACAAACCGGCATAGCCGTCGCCCGCGAAAAGCGGATTCTTGCCGTCCCAGATCGACATATGCGTGTGCATGCCGGAGCCGTTGTCGAGCTTGATCGGCTTGGGCATGAAGGTCGCGGTCTTGCCATAGGCCTGCGCGACCTGATGCACGACATACTTATAGATCTGCATGCGGTCGGCGGTCGTGACCAGCGTGCCGAAGGTCATCCCCAGCTCGTGCTGCGCAGCGGCAACCTCGTGGTGGTGCTTGTCGCAAGGAAGGCCCATCTCCAGCATGGTCGAGACCATCTCGCCGCGGATGTCCATGCAGCTGTCGACCGGAGCGACCGGGAAATAGCCACCCTTGGCACGCGGACGATGGCCGAGGTTGCCGCCCTCATATTCGCGGCCGGTGTTGGTGGGCAGCTCGATGTCGTCAATCTTGAAGAAGCTGCCATCATAGCCGGTGGAAAAGCGGACGTCGTCGAACATGAAGAACTCGGCTTCTGGGCCGACATAGACGGTATCGCCGATGCCCGTGGTCTTCAGAAACGCCTCGGCGCGCTTGGCAGTGCTGCGCGGGTCGCGGGCATAGAGTTCGCCGTTCGAAGGCTCGACGATGTCGCAGAACAGGATCATCATCGGCGTTGCGCTGAACGGATCTATGTAGACCGCGTCCAGATCGGGCTTCAGGATCATGTCGGACTCATTGATCGCCTTCCAGCCCTCGATCGAGCTGCCGTCGAACATCAGGCCTTCGGACAGCTCATCCTCTCCCATCACGCCTGCGCACATGGTGAGGTGCTGCCATTTGCCCTTGGGATCGGTGAAGCGCAGATCGACCCACTCGATCTCCTTCTCTTCGATCATTTTCAGGATGTCTTTGGGCGAATTCGCCATTTCTGCATACCCTTTCTACAGTTTCGACCGGGTCCCTTCCCGGATCGGCAGTTCAAATCATGAGTTTTCCGCCCGGCTCATCGCAGCGGAAATGAGTGGTAGCGTTCAGATCGCGTCGTTATCGCGTTCCCCGGTGCGGATGCGCAGCGCGGATTCGATCGCCGATACGAAGATCTTGCCGTCGCCAATGCGGCCCGTCTGGGCAGCGGCCGCGATCGCTTCCACAACTCGGCTCGCCAACTCGTCTTCTACGACAACCTCGAGTTTCACCTTGGGGAGAAAATCGACCACATATTCGGCCCCGCGATATAGCTCCGTATGTCCCTTCTGACGGCCAAAGCCCTTGGCCTCGGTCACGGTAATGCCGGAAACCCCGACTTCGTGCAGTGCCTCCTTGACCTCATCCAGCTTGAACGGCTTGATGATCGCCTCAACCTTTTTCATGTGGTTTTCACCCCTCAAATCCCTCACGGGCACTAATTACGTGCCGCGTTCACGCCCCCTCTGCCGACGCCGGTGCGCAGCACAAAGGTCGCGCGGAACGCGACTCGCCAGCGACTTTCAGCGATGCGGCTGGAAATGTCTATAATGCCGTCAATTCAGGCAGGGCTGGCGATGCCTGCCTGTTTTTTAGGCAGGCCACGCGTCGCTATTCCCCGCGGATTTCCGTCAATTTACGCTCCCAAGCAAGAGCATGACCGATGATGGTGTCAAGGTCGGCAAAGCGCGGGTTCCAGGGAAAGGTCGCCAGGATCGCGCGATTGTCTGATACCAGCGATGCCGGGTCGCCGGCCCGGCGCCCCTCTATATGGCGTTCGATCTTGAGATTGGTTACGCGATCCACCGCATCGAGCACTTCGAGCACCGAAAATCCCCGCCCATAGCCGCAGTTCAGCAGATAGTTGCGAGAGGGTTCGGCGATCAGGGCTTCGAGCGCCAGGACATGCGCGGCGGCAAGGTCAGATACGTGGATATAATCGCGTACGCCGGTACCGTCGGGCGTGTCGAAATCCGTACCAAACACACCCACATGCCCGCGTTTGCCCAGTGCCGCCTCGACTGCCACCTTGATGAGATGGGTGGCTCCGGCTGTCGATTGACCCGAGCGCGCCTGCGGATCCGCGCCCGCGACGTTGAAATAGCGGAGCGCACAATAGTTTATCGGGTGCGCCGCCGAGATGTCGGCCAGCATATACTCCGTCATCAGCTTCGACATGCCATATGGGTTGATCGGGCGCTGCGGGCAGCTCTCCGAGATCGGGCTGACCTCGGGCATGCCATAGGTCGCCGCAGTCGAAGAGAAGATGAAATGTGGCACGCCGCAGCGCACCGCGCTTTCGATCAGAGCGCGACTGTTGACCGTATTGTTATGATAATATTTCAATGGATTATCGACGGATTCTGGGACAACAATCGAACCCGCGAAATGCATCACCGCCTTGACGCCGTGCTCGCGCATCGCGGCCTCAACTGCTGCCTGGTCACCGATGTTCGCCTCAACGAGAGGAACGTCGCCGGGAAGGGCAAAGCGAAAGCCGGTCGAAAGATTGTCCACCACCACGACCGGCCATCCGGAATCGCGCAAGGCCAGTACCGCGTGGCTGCCGATATAGCCGGCACCTCCGGTAACGAGCACAGTTGGCTTGGTCGACATCACTCATTTCTCCATCGCATTCGGACGCCCCGATTAGCGGGTCGGGGGCAGCAGATGCAATGCAATGCCGCAGAAAAACGAAATGCCGGTTAAGCCGCCGCCTTTTTTGTGCCGCCATGGAAAGTTGCGCCGCTTTTCGCCATGTCGCGCAACTGGGCGGTGGGGGCGAAGCGGTCACCTTGCTCCGCCGCAAGCCGATCGAGCGTCTCCACCACCTGGGCTATGCCCAGGGTGTCCATATGACTGAATGGCCCGCCGGTCCACGGCGCGAAGCCCCAACCAAAAATGGCGCCGATGTCGCCATCTTCTGGAGCCATCAATACACCTTCCTCGAAACAGCGCGCGCACTCTATGAGCTGGCGGAAGAGCAGGCGTTCGCGCACTTCCGCCGCAACCGGTTGACGAGCGGCACGTGGGAAATGCTCAGCAAGGCCGGGCCACAGGAACTTTGGCCCGCCCTCAGCGGGATATTCATAATAGCCTTTGCTGTTCTTGCGCCCCAGCCTCCCTAGCGTCACCACCATTGTTTCGATCACGTCGTCGGCCTTGCTGGGCTGATAGGCATCACCCAGCGCCTTTCGCGTGGCGGACATGATCTTGTAGCCCAGTTCGATCGACACCTCGTCTCCCACCGCGAGCGGGCCGACCGGCATGCCGAGCTGCCGTCCGACATTCTCGATAAGCGCGGGATTTATGCCCTCGGCGAGCATCTGCACACCCTCGCTGACATAGGTTGAAAAGCAGCGCGACGTGTAAAACCCGCGGCTGTCGTTGACGACGATCGGGGTCTTCCTGATCTGGCGCACATAGTCCAGCGCTTTGGCGATAGCCTGCTGGCCAGTCTTTTTGCCCAATATGATCTCTACTAATGGCATCTTCTCAACCGGAGAAAAGAAGTGGATGCCGATGAAGTTTTCCGGCTTGCTCCAGGCTTGCGCCAGCCCGGTGATGGGCAGGGTAGAAGTGTTGGAGCCGAAGATGGTGTCCGGCCCCAGCACAGCCTCGACGCGCTGGGTGATCTCCGCTTTGATCGCCGGATCCTCGAACACCGCCTCGATCACGAAGTCGCAACCCGCAAGCGATGCCGCATCTGTGACGGGGGTAACGCGGCCCAGCACCTCGGCCATCTTGTCCGCGCTCATCTTGCCGCGCGAAACGCGCTTTTGCAGTTCGGCCTCGACATGAGCCTTGCCTTTTTCGGCCGACGCCATGTCGCGATCCAGCAGCATCACCTGCATGCCTGCCTGTGCGGACACTGTGGCTATGCCCGCGCCCATCATGCCCGCACCTAACATCGCGAGCTTTCCAGTGGGGGCAGGGGGTATGCCTGCCGGTCGACGCGCCCCGCGCTCTGCCGCCTGCTTGTTGACGAACAGCGTCCGCACCATGTTGCGCGATTGCGGCTGCGCGATCACCTTGGCGAAATACTTGCTCTCGATCCGCAAGGCGCGGTCCATTGGCAGCTGAAGCCCCTCGTAGACGGCGGAGAGCAGGGCAACCGGCGCATTCATGTTGCGCTGTGCCTCTTTCTGCATCATCGGGATCGCGCCCATGAAGGTTTGCGCGAAATTGGGGTTCATCGATCCCGCGCCGCCGGGCACCTTATAACCTTTGACGTCCCATGGTTGCGCAGACGCGCTCGGATTGGCCTTCACCCAGGCCTTGGCGGCATCGAGCGTCGTTCCAGCGGGCACCAGCTCATCGATCAGCTTCAGCGCTGCGCCCTCTGCCGGTGTGAACAGCTTGCCCTGCAGCATATACATTAATGCCGTCTGTGCGCCGGTGATGCGCGGAAAGCGCTGGCTCCCGCCGCCGCCGGGGAACAGGCCCACCAGAATTTCGGGGAGGCCGAGCTGGGTCTTGGGATTGTCGCCGACGACACGGCGGTGGCAAGCGAGCGCCAGCTCGAACCCGCCGCCGACACAAGTGCCCTCGATAGCACACGCAACAGGCTTGCCGCAGGTTTCGAGGCGACGGAGCACCCTGTTCAGCTCGAATACACGGGTGAAAAGGGTAGCCATGTCGAGCGTCTGGCCCGGCGGCGGAAGCAGCATGTCCTCCATCGCCTTAAGGTCCATTCCGGCCATGAAACCGCTGTCTTTTCCCGATGCGATGACCGCGCCCTTGACGGCCTCGTCGGTGGAAAGCCGGTCAACGGCGGCCTCCAGATCGGCGATGAACTGCGCGCCGATCACATTCATGCTCTGGCCAGGGCAATCGATTAGCAGGGTGGCGATGCCGTCTGCGTCGACGTCAATACGGATGGTCTGGGTCATGTGCTCGCTCCTTCCGTTCTCAAACGCGCTCGATGATGGTGCCGGTGCCCATGCCAGCGCCTACGCACAGGTTCACGAGTGCGGTGCCCTTGCCGGTTCGTTCCAACTCGTCGAGCGCGGTGCCGAGCACCATCGCGCCTGTCGCGCCGAGCGGATGGCCCATGGCGATCGCGCCGCCGTTGACGTTGACCTGCGCGTGATCGAGGTTCAGCGCCTGCATATAGCGCAGGACCACGCTGGCGAACGCCTCGTTGAGTTCCCACAGATCGATGTCGGCCGTGGTCATGCCTGAGCGTTCCAACAGCTTTTGGGCGATGCTCTCCGGCCCGGTCAGCATGATCATCGGCTCTGAGCCGATCGAGGCGGCGGCGCGAATGCGTGCGCGCGGTTTTAGGCCGTATTTTTCGCCCATCGCCTTGCTGCCGATGAGGACGGCTGCCGCTCCATCGACGATACCGGAGCTGTTGCCGCCGTGATGCACGTGATCGATTTTCTCGATCTCCGGATAGCGCAAATACGCAATCGTGTCGAAACCCGGCATCTGTTCGCCGATGCCTTGAAAGCTTGGCTTGAGCCCGGCGAGCGACTGCATGTCCGTGTCGGGTCGCATATGTTCGTCATGGTCCAGGATCACCTCGCCGATGACGTCGCGGATCGGCAGGATAGATTGGGCAAAGCGGCGATCCTCCCACGCCAGCTTCGCACGGCGCTGACTCTCAACAGCATAGGCATCGACATCCGTGCGGGAAAATCCGAATTTCGTGGCGATCAGGTCTGCGCCAATGCCCTGTGGCGCGAAATAGGTCTTGTAGGCCACCGCTGGATCTGTCGCCCATGCCCCGCCGTCGGATGCCATCGGTATACGGCTCATGCTTTCCACCCCGCCGCCGATGGCAAACTGGGCTTCTCCCGAAGCCACCTTGGCTGCCGCCATGTTGACTGCTTCGAGACCGGAGGCGCAAAACCGGTTGATCTGAACGCCGGGCACGCATTCGGCATAGTCGGCGTTGAGCACCGCCACACGCGCGATGTCCGCGCCCTGCTCACCGACAGGGGTGACGCAGCCCAGGATAACATCATCCACGTCAACCGTGTCGATACCGGTGCGCTCGGGAATGGCGCGCAATACCTGCGTTGCGAGCTCTATCGGGGTAATTTCGTGGAGCGCGCCGTCAGACTTGCCCTTCCCTCGCGGGCTGCGCACCGCATCAAAGATATAGGCTTCCATCGCTCTCTCCTGTACGCTGCGGTCAGTCGTCCGTTTACCCGATAATGTGCGCGGATTATGTCCAAGTGCAAGAGGCTGTGAGCGCCTTCGCACTCCCTCTGCAATGCTTCGTCCATCTTCGTATTAGCGCGCCGTAACGTCGGTTCACTTCACACCCTACCAAATTTTTTTGCGTATAGCGGTTTATATATTCGGAGCCGCCGGAAAAATTGTCGAACACTCTGGTATTTTGGCTCGTGGGGTCCATATGGTGAGGGAATCAGGAGGGGACGGATGGACAACGATAACAACGGTCAGGGATCTCAGCAGGGGAAGGTGTTTGTTCCCGCTGAAGTGGAGGAGGCGGTGCGCACGCTCATCCGCTGGTCGGGCGACGATCCGCAGCGCGAGGGACTGGTCGACACGCCCCGCCGCGTCGCTCGCGCCTGGAAAGAATATTGCGAGGGCTATTCAGAAGATCCGGCCTATCATCTCTCGCGCATTTTCCACGAGGTTGGCGGCTATGATGAGATCGTGCTGCTGAAAGGGATTCCGTTCCAGTCACACTGCGAGCATCATATGGCGCCGATTACGGGCGTGGCGCACATCGGCTATCTGCCGGGCGATTATGTTGTGGGCATTTCAAAATTGGCGCGCGTGCTGCATGGTTTCGCACGCAGGCTTCAGGTCCAGGAGCGGCTGACCGCAGAGATTGCGGACTGTATCTGGCAACATCTGCATCCGCGCGGTGTGGCCGTGGTGATCGAAGCAACCCATGGTTGCATGACCGGTCGGGGCGTACGCACCCCGGATGTGGTCATGAAAACAAGCCGGATGATGGGCGTTTTCCGGGAAGAGGAAAAGAGTCGCAAGGAAGTGTTGCGCCTGATGGGAATGTGAGCGTGACGGACGACGCGCCCATCGCGCTGGTGACCGGGGGGCACAGGCGGCTCGGCGCGCATATTGCCCTGGCACTGGGGAAGGCGGGCTATCAGGTCGCCATGCACGGCAGCCACTACTACGAGTTGGAAGACTGGCTGGCTAAGGGCCTGGCCGATGGCGGTGTGAATTGGGCAGGATTTGTGGCCGACTTCGCGCATCCGGAAAGCGTGACCGCGCTTTTTCGCGAGGTGGCCGAACATTTCGGCCGCGCGCCCGACCTTCTGGTGAACAGCGCGGCGCTTTTCGGGCAGGATAGGTTGGAAGACACCACGGCCGAGGCGCTGATGCTGCATTTTGCTGTGAACAGCGCCGCGCCGGTGCTGCTGACGCAGGCATTCGCAGAGGCTACAAGCGGCGTGGAGGGGCGCTCCATCGTCAACATTCTCGATCAACGCCTGAGTCACCCGCATGGCGACCAGCTGGCCTACACCCTCTCCAAACAGGCGCTTGCGGGTTTCACCCAGATCGCCGCGCGGGAACTGGCCGGGCGGAACATCAGGGTGAACGCGGTTGCTCCTGGGCTGACCATTGCCACCAGGGATTATGATGCGGGCGGGATGGCACGCCTCGCCGATATCATGCCATTGAGGTGTTTGCCAGCCCCGGAAGACATCGCCGAAGCCGTGCTATATCTTGCCCGTGCCCGTGCCGTCACAGGCCAGGTTATTGCTGTGGACGGCGGCGCGCATATGCGCAGCTATCCGAGGGATTTCATGCACTTGTAGAATTAAAAAGCCCGCCGGATGACTCCGGCGGGCCTTGGAATTTGGTGGCAGGGGGGAGGCTTATGCTTCCGCCTGATCCTCGGTGGCTTCCGCGTCCTCGCGGGCGATCTCGCCCGGCTCGGCATTGGGATCGTAATCCTCGGTGAAGCCAGCCTCGTCCTTCTCGAACATCTGCGCCATCACATCGACACCATCCTTCTGAAGGTCGGCTTCTTCGGGCGAACGCGCGACGTTGACCGTGATAGTGACGGCGACCTCGGGGTGCAGGTTCACGCGCACATCGAATACGCCAAGCGTCTTGATCGGGCGTTCGAGCACGATCATTGCCTTGGTCACGATCTTGTGGCCATCGGCATGCAGCGCGTCGACGATGTCACGCACCGCGACCGAGCCGTAAAGATGCCCGGCATTGGACGCCTGACGAATCAGCACGATCTGCTGGCCGTCTACCGTTCCGGCTTCCTTCTCGGCGCCGGCGCGGCGGGCCGCGTTGTCCGCCTCGATCTTGGCACGGTTCGCTTCGAACACCTTGCGGTTGGCAGCGTTGGAGCGCAGCGCCTTCTTGTTGGGCAGCAGGTAGTTGCGCGCATAACCGTCCTTGACGGTGACGACGTCGCCGATGGCGCCCAGCTTCTCGATCCGTTCGAGCAGAATGATTTCCATGTCTTAGCTCCTCACTTCACGATGTAGGGCAGCAGGCCCAGATGGCGGGCGCGCTTGATGGCCTGAGCCAGCTCGCGCTGCTTCTTGGCGGACACCGCAGTGATGCGGCTGGGGACGATCTTGCCGCGCTCGGACACGAAGCCCTGCAGCAGACGGACGTCCTTGTAATCGATCTTCGGTGCATCCTTGGCGGCGAAGGGGCAGCTCTTGCGGCGGCGGAAAAATGGGCGTGCCATGTCTCTATATCTCCTTATTCGCCGTCAAATTCAGCGCGCTCGCGGCGCGGGCCGCGCTCACCACGCTCGGGGCGGTCGCCATCGCGGCCACCACGACGCTCACGGTCGCGGTCGCTCTTGCGCATCATCACTGACGGGCCGGCTTCCAGCGCATCGACGCGGACGGTCATGTAGCGGATGACGTCCTCGTTGATCTGTGTCTGGCGCTCCAGCTCGGCGACGACGCCTGCGGGCGCGTCGATGTTGAGCATCACATAATGCGCCTTGCGGTTCTTGGCGATCTTGTAGGCGAGCGAGCGCAGGCCCCAGGTCTCAACCTTGGTGACCTTGCCCTGATTCGCTTCGATGATGGCAGTGGCGTTTTCCGCCAGCGCGTCTACCTGGGCTTGGGCCAGGTCCTGACGCGCAAGAAAAACATGCTCGTATAGCGGCATGACAGCTTGCTTTCTTCGTTGGCCGATTGCTGACGGGCGCACCATGCGCACCGCCCCTCCGGCTGTCGTCTTGATATTCCTCGCGCGGCCTTCAGGCGTTGCGAAGGCGCGCCTATGGCGGAAATGCCCGGGAAATGCAAGGGGCTTCCATGGCGCGCGCAAATCGTTATGGGAGCGTGCGGCACATTTGAAACAAGGAGACGCGGATGCGCGCATTCATCTTTCCGGGGCAGGGCAGCCAGCAGGTCGGCATGGGCAAGGCGCTTGCGGAGGCCAGCACTGTCGCCCGCGAAGTGTTTCAGGAGGTGGACGAGGCGCTCTCGCAAAACCTGTTCCGCATCATGTGCGACGGACCGGAAAGCGACCTGACCCTCACCGAAAACGCGCAGCCGGCCATCATGGCGAACGCGATCGCAACGCTGCGGGTTCTCGAAAAGGAGGGTGGGCTGAAATTGGCCGACAAGGGCGATTACGTTGCTGGGCACAGCCTTGGCGAATACACCGCTCTGTGCGCCGCGCAGGCGTTTGATCTTGCCACCACAGCGCGGCTGCTGAAGCTGCGCGGTCAGGCGATGCAGGCCGCCGTGCCGGTGGGCGAGGGGGCTATGGCCGCGCTGTTGGGCGCAGACATCGAAAAGGCACAGGCGCTGGCCGATGCGGCGGCAGAGGGCGAGGTCTGCACCGTGGCCAACGACAATGACCCGACGCAGGTGGTTATCTCCGGACATCGCGGTGCGGTTGAGCGCGCGGTTGCTCTGGTGAAGGACCACGGCATCAAGCGCGGCGTGCTGCTGCCCGTGTCGGCTCCGTTTCACTGCCCGCTGATGCAATCGGCGGCCGATGCGATGGCTGAGGCACTGGGCAAGGCGACCATCCAGGCGCCGCTGCTCCCAGTTTATGCCAATGTGCTCGCCGCGCCAATCGCTGCGCCAGACGATATCCGAGCGCGTTTGGTGGAGCAGGTAACGGGCCGCGTGCGCTGGCGCGAGAGTGTTACCGCAATGTGGGAGGCGGGCGTCACCGACTTTGTCGAGCTGGGTGGCAAGGTTCTCGGCCCCATGGTCAAGCGCATCGCGCCGGACGCGAACGCGACGAGCGTGGTGAGCATGGACGACATCGAGGCGCTGCTGGCGAGAATTTGATTTCTCGCGCAGAGGCGCAGAGGACGCAGAGAGCGTGACAAAAAACATAGACGACATCACGAGTGACGTAATTGGCGTTGCGATGAGCATTCACCGGGAGCTTGGTCCCGGATTGCTGGAAAGCGTCTACGAAACGATACTCGCTGCAAAGCTCGCTGGGATGGGCTATAAGGTCGATCGGCAGAAGCCGATCGACATAAAATATGAAGACCTGCGCTTCGAAGCTGCTTTCAGGATAGATATTCTGGTCGATGATCGCCTTATTGTAGAGATTAAATCAGTTGAGCAGATCAACAAGGCGCATGCCAAGCAATTATTGACCTACTTGCGCCTGGCACAGCAGCCTGTAGGGCTGCTGCTTAACTTCAATCATGAAACGATGAAAGAAGGTGTGCGACGTCTCGTTAACAATCATAGGGACTCGGCGTCCTTTGCGCCTCTGCGCGAGCAATTATCAGATATCTGACGGAGAATAGCATGTTCGATCTTACAGGTATGACGGCGCTGGTGACCGGCGCTAGCGGTGGCATTGGGTCTGCCATTGCCAAGGGCCTCGCTGCGCAGGGGGCGCGGCTGGGGCTTTCGGGCAGCAATGTGGACAAGCTCGAGGCGTTCGCGGGTGAGCTTGGTGGCGATCACGTCTGCCTGCCCTGCAACCTGTCTGACGCTGCCGCCGTCGATGCACTCGTGCCGCAGGCGGTCGAGGCGCTGGGGGGCAAGCTCGACATTCTTGTGAACAATGCGGGCGTCACGCGCGACAATCTTATTCTGCGCATGAAGGATGAAGAGTGGGAGGATGTGATCCGCATTAACCTGGAGGCCGCGTTCCGCCTCATTCGCGCCGCTGCCAAGCCGATGATGAAGGCGCGCTTCGGCCGCATCATCTCGATCACGTCTGTCGTGGGCGTTACCGGCAATCCGGGGCAATCGAACTACGCGGCTTCCAAGGCGGGGCTCATCGGCATGTCCAAAGCGCTGGCGCAGGAACTGGCGAGCCGGAATGTGACGGTGAACTGCATCGCGCCCGGCTTCATCCGTTCCGCCATGACGGATGCGCTGACCGATGCGCAGAAGGACGCCATTCTAACCAAGATCCCGGCGGGCGCGCTAGGCGAGGGGGACGACATCGCCGCTGCGGCCGTTTACCTCGCCTCGCGCGATGCCGGGTATGTCACCGGGCAGACGCTTCACGTCAACGGCGGCATGGCGATGATTTGACCACTTGGGTCTTGCAACGCCGCCTCGGGGGTTCTAGGGCATGGGCGCAGCAACGGGTTAACATTCGTTCATATCGGACAGTACAAAGGGACCACTCATGAGTGAGACTGCGGATCGCGTAAAGAAAATCGTCATCGAGCATCTGGGCGTCGAGGCGGACAAGGTGACCGAGGATGCCAGCTTCATCGACGATCTGGGCGCGGACAGCCTCGACATCGTCGAACTGGTGATGGCGTTCGAGGAAGAGTTCGGTGTCGAGATTCCTGACGATGCGGCCGAGAAAATCGGCACCGTCAAGGATGCGATCGACTATATCGACAGCAAGCAGTAAGCGCGCTGTGTCTGCGGCCGGACGCACTCCGCCGGACCGCACAGGACGAGAAGATATGCGGTGGCGGCTTTCCGGCGCGGCTTTGCCCGTGTTAAGGAGGCCGCCATTTTTACTGTGAGGATGGAGCGGCCCGGCACTGATAGGGCCGTTCGCGCGGTTTTGGTGAGGAGCTGGATATGCGTCGTGTGGTCGTAACGGGCCTTGGTATGGTTTCCCCGCTGGGCGCGGATGTCGAGACCACCTGGAAGAACATTCTCGCCTCGAAAAGCGGCGCCGGGCGGATTACCAAGTTCGACACCAGCGATTATGCATGCCAGATAGCCTGCGAGGTAAAACCCGCCGACCACGAATATGGCTTCGATGCCGGAAAGCGCGTGGACCACAAAGTGCAGCGCCAGGTTGATCCGTTCATCGTCTTTGGCATTGACGCCGCCGGGCAGGCGCTCGAGGATGCGGGCCTCACCGAGATGTCGGACGCAGACAAGCTGCGCGCTGGCTGCTCCATCGGATCGGGTATCGGTGGGCTTCCGGGTATCGAGAGCGAATCGCTGGTGCTGGCGGAAAAAGGCCCGCGTCGCGTATCGCCGCATTTCGTTCATGGCCGCCTGATCAACCTCATCTCTGGCCAGGTATCCATCAAATATGGCTTGATGGGCCCGAACCATGCCGTCGTCACCGCATGCTCCACCGGCGCGCACTCTATCGGCGACGCTGCACGGATGATCGCGATGGACGACGCGGACATCATGCTGGCGGGCGGCGCTGAGAGCACCATCTGCCCCATCGGCATCGCCGGGTTCAGCCAGGCAAAGGCGCTTTCCACCAGCTTCAACGACGCGCCGGAAAAGGCTAGCCGCCCCTATGACCAGGCGCGCGACGGCTTCGTAATGGGCGAGGGCGCGGGCGTCGTCGTGCTTGAGGAATATGAGCACGCCAAGGCGCGCGGCGCCAAGATTTATGCCGAAGTGGTGGGCTATGGCCTTTCGGGTGACGCCTATCACGTGACTGCGCCGCATCCGGAAGGCTCGGGCGCCTACCGTTCGATGGAGATGGCACTGCGCAAATCGGGCCTGTCGATTAACGACATCGACTATGTCAACGCGCACGGGACCTCGACGCCGCTGGGCGACGAGCTAGAGCTGGGCGCGGTGCGCCGCCTCTTCGGCTCTGCCATCGACACCATGTCGATGAGTTCGACCAAGTCGGCCATCGGCCATCTGCTGGGCGGCGCGGGCGCAGTTGAGAGCATCTTCTGCATCCTCGCGCTGCGGGATCAGGTCGTGCCGCCTACCCTCAACCTCGATAACCCGAGCGAGAGCTGCGTCGGCGTCGACCTGGTGCCTCATGTCGCCAAGCAGCGCAGCGTCAAGGCGGTGCTGAACAACAGCTTCGGCTTCGGCGGCACGAATGCCAGCCTCATCATGAAGGCAATCTGACGCTTACCATGCGCCGCACTGTGCTGATCCTGCTTGGGCTGGTGCTAGGCGGTGTGATGATTGCCGGGGCGGTGTTGGTGGCGGGATGGACCTGGCCCGGCCCCGCGCGGGAGGACACTGCATTCACCCTGCAGAGCGGCGCAACTTTAAAGGGCGCGGCGGTGGAGCTGGAGCGGGCCGGTCTGGTTAGCTCCGCCGATCGATTCTATCTGCGCGCGCGGCTGCTTGGCAGCACATCGGCAATCAAGGCGGGCGAATATCTGGTGCCCGGAGGCGCGAGCGAGAAGGAAATTCTCGCAATTCTCGTCGGCGGTGTGGGAATCAACCGATTTATCACCATTCCCGAAGGGATGCCGTCTATCCTCGTCTACGAGCGGCTGATGGCGGCAGACCAGCTCACCGGTACGGTTGAAGTCCCCGCCGAGGGAAGCATACTTCCTGACACCTATGCGTATGACAAGGGCGACAGCCGCGCTGAGGTGCTGGCGCGAATGCAGGGGGCGATGGCGCGGGCGCTCGATGAAGCCTGGGCCAGCCGTTCCGCCCACACGGTCGTCAAGTCCAAGGCCGAGGCGGTGACGCTTGCCAGCATCGTTGAAAAGGAGACCTCGGTGCCGGCGGAGCGGCGCATGGTCGCGGGGGTTTATTCCAACCGCCTGCGTGTCGGCATGCGGCTACAGGCAGACCCTACGATCATCTATCCGCTCACCAAGGGCAAGCCGCTCGGAAGGCGGATCAAGCGGTCGGAAATCCTTGCCGTGAATGGGTACAACACCTATTCAATGGCTGGTCTGCCGAAGGGGCCGATTGCTAACCCCAGCAAGGCGTCGATCGAAGCGGTGCTGAACCCGGAGAAAACGAAGGCCCTCTATTTCGTCGCGGATGGCAGCGGAGGGCATGTCTTTGCCGATACGCTGGAACAGCACAACGCCAATGTCGCCAAGTGGTTTGCGATCAGGAAAGAGCGCGGTATTTGACCAGTTCGGTTTTTTTGCGCTTGAGGTGATCGCATGGGCGGTTCTAAGATGCGGGTATGACGACAGAGACTGACGAAACTTCTCCCCAGACCCCCGACGATTCAGCGCAGAACAAGGGTGCCAGCTGGACCAAGCCGGCCCTTATTGGGCTGGGCGGCGCGGTCGCTTCTGCGGCATTAGCGGCTGCGGTGATCTATGCCGGGCGATCAAAGCGCAAGAACGTCGACAAGCTCGCCGCTGCCGAGAAAACCCCGCCTACCGACTGAGGCTCTGGAGCCTGCCCCGCGTCAGGCTGCGCCATAGCCATTCGGCGGGGCCATAGCGGAAGCGGGCGAGCCAGAGCGGCGCCCAGAACAGCATCAGCGCCCATAGTGGCAGCACGAAGAGATAGACCTGCGCGCGGGGAACGGAAGCGAACAGGCCCAGTCCCCAGCCGTAAAATACTCCGGTCATTACCAAACTGCTGAGCAGATAATTGCTGAACGCCATGCGTCCCGCCGCCGCAACCCGGCCAAGGAACGCCCCGGGGGCCGCCATCGAAAAAGCGAGGATTAGAGCGGCATAGCCGACTGTGAGCGGGATACGGAAGGGGAACGACCAGGTCATTACCACCGCGAAAGTGGTGGCGGGATCGAAGCCGCGGGCCCACGCCCAGATGCCTAGTCCCAGCATGGGCGGCAGGCCGATGAGGAAGCAGTGGCGCGCGGTGCCGAGATATTGTTCGCGCGCCCATTTGCCGCTGAGGAATCCGCCCTTCAGCATCGCCATGCCGAGCAGCATGAAGCCGAGCGTATCGAAACTCATGTAGAGCAAACCCGCCAATCCCCAGTGCCAGATATCCGCGAGTTTGTGCGCGAAGATGCCGGCCCAGCTGCCTTTGTAGAGGGCTATTTCCACGTGGATAGCTGCTCTGTCCAACAGCTGGGGGTAGTAGGAGAGGGTGCCGTCCTGTTGGATTCCAACAGTGAGCACGATGAGCAGCGCCAGCTGGGCCGCGAAGGTGAGGAAGGCGAGCTTTACCAGCTCCATCGGCTGCCTGCCCGCAAAGCGCATCGCGACCAGCCCGATCAGCGCATACAGCGTCAGGATATCGCCCCACCATAGCAGCAGATAGTGCGCGATTCCGAACGCAAACAGCCAGAAGCTGCGCGAAATCATGTAAGATTGCCCGTTTTTCCCGGCCATTTCCGCGCGGTCCATCAGCAGGATCATCGACGCGCCAAAGAGCAGCGAGAACAGCCCGCGCATCTTGCCATCCACCGCAACGAACGACACCAGCCACGCCAGCCTGTCCGCCACGCTCTCCCCACCCCAGGCATTGGGGTTGATATAGGCCGCCTGCGGCATCGAAAAGGCGATGATGTTCATCAGCAATATGCCCATCACCGCGAAACCGCGGGTGATGTCGATCATCGGCAGGCGGTTTTCCTCGCGCGCGGGGGCCATGTTGGTCCTTCACCTTCTCATGATTTGCGCATAGGGCTTTGTCATGATCGAGCAGCGCGCGCAACGGATTGGCAGAGCTTTTGGCGCGGCCGCCCCGCATTATGACGCGCATGCGGGCATCCAGCGCGTGGTCGCGGCGACGCTGGCGCAGCTGTTGCGGCTTCAGCCGGTCAAGCCATCGGCCGATGGCGGCAGGCTGCGCATCCTCGAAATCGGCTGTGGCACCGGGCTGTTGACGCGCCATCTGCGCGGCCTGTTCCCGGATGCCGAGATCGTCGCGACCGACATATCGGCGGAGATGATCGCGCAAGCCGAGCGGGGCGGCGATCTGGCGGCGCGCTTCCTCGTTATGGATGGCGAGGCCCCCGCGTTTGACGGCCCGCATTTCGACCTCATCGCCTCAAGCCTGACCTTTCAATGGTTTGCCGACCTGCCGAGCGCGCTGGACCGGCTGACGGCGCTGTTGCGGCCCGGCGGCAGCCTGATGTTCGCAACGATGGCGGAGCGCAGCTTTCACGAATGGCGCGCCGCGCATGAGGCACTCGGCTTGCAGGCGGGGACGCCGCTCTACCCCGATGCGGATGCGCTGCGCGCGATGCTCGCCCGCCATGCCGACGCCTTTCTGTTCGAGGAGGAGTATGCGCATGACTTTGGGCAAGCGAGGGGGCTGCTCGCGCATCTCAAAGGGATCGGCGCGACGGTGCCGGTCGAGGGGCGCGAGCCGCTGGTCGCCGGGCAGATGCGCAAGGTCATGCGCGCGTTCGACAAGGCGGGCGGGATGTGCACCTATCATGTCGCCTATTGCCGCGTGACCCGGGTGGCGGAGCATCGGGCATGAGCGATGGCACCACGATCCGCCGCGCTGTGTCGGCTGACGCCTCCGCGCTGGCGGTGCTCAAGAGGCGCACGTTTCGCGAGACATTCGTGGATGGCCCGGTGCCCATTGAGTATAGCGCCGAGAATCTGGCGCTGTTCGAGCGCGAGTCCTACGGCGAAGATGTGGTGGCGGCGCAGTTGCACGATGCGCGCCGGGCGCATTGGGTTGCGCAGGCGGGCGACGGTAGTCTCGTCGGCTATGCTCATGTCGGCCCGTGCAAGCTTCCGCACGCGGAGGCGCGGCCAGAGCATGGGGAGCTGTATCAACTCTATGTGACCGAACACTGCCAGGGCACCGGGCTGGGCAGGGCGTTGCTGGACCATGCGCTCGATTGGCTGGCCGAACATATGCCGGGGCCGGTATGGCTCGGCGTGTTTTCAGGCAACCACCGCGCGCAACAGGTCTATGCCGCGCGCGGGTTCGCCAAGGTCGGCGATTATGGCTTCAAGGTCGGCGATCAGTTCGACCATGAGTTTATCTATCGCCGTGACGGGGATTAGGGGGGGGGTGGGATTTGGGTCGGTCTGAACCAGATTTTGGGGCTGTCACCACTACCGACGTCATGCTGAACTTGTTTGGCTTCGCCGCCCTGCGGGTCAGCATCCATTTCGCGGCAGGCTCTGATATGTGATCGAGAAGCAGCTCTGAATCAGAACCTAAACCAGTTCGGAATCCCTTTCGCCCAAACTGACATGATCAAGGCAGCGGCTAGTTCCGAATGCATTGATATAACATCAGCCGGGCATTTTGCGCTTCGGTAGCTTATTGGCCAAAAACTTGGTCAATGTCGTAACGAAACCATCCGCGATGATTTGCTTGGCCGTAACCACACTGTCAGCATCCTTGACCGATAGGTGAGCAGTTTGATCCCATAAAGTTGCGCCTTTTTGAGTTTGCGCGTCATCATAAAAGGTGCGTGCATAAAAGTCACTGAACAGGTGCGATTTGATTGCGCCGCCCTGGAACGTTTGGGTGCCGACGTAGAGTTCAATATAGCAAGAGTCCTGTGCTGTGCTATTACGCGCCATACTTGATTTCAAATCTTTGAGCTGGCTATCCGAAATGGCCTCGTGTTCGAATACCAAAGTATTTTTCTCGGCTCCGGTGTAACTGCCCCAAGACACCGACGCGATCGTGTCCGGTAGCACTTTAATGTTCAGAACGTCTTCCATTACTCCTTCGACGCTGGCCGCCGGATATTTTCGGTCATACTGATCTTGCAAAACGGCACCTACAAGGCCGAAAGCACCCAGGTTAGATGCGGACTTAGTTCTGTAAATACTACGCTGCCAGATATGAATGCTGCACGAATCCGACTTTGCCCCTTGGGGCGGCTCACCGCTGGCGAATGCGGCAACTGAAAGACAAAGCCCAACAACGCCCGAACCGAATGCAAGTCCAACCGGAGCACGTCTCATAGCTATCCTCCCGCAACATAACTACGTCTCGAAAAACGCGATTGAAGCAGAACCCCGCTCATTTGAAAATCCCTATCGTCAACAAGCTCTAGGACATAGACGCAGGGTTGCTTTTCGATCACATCGTGGAGCCTGCCGCGCAATGGATGCTGAAACAAGTTCAGCATGACGGGGAGGTGAGGTTGCTCCCCCTCAAACCTCTCCGTCCATCAGCCTCGGGAAGAAGCCCTCATGCGCGGTGCGCAAGTCGGTGAGGGAGACGGCGTGGTCGCTGTCGGCCAGTTCGAAGATCAGGCGGTTGGCGACGGTGCGGCCGATGGGTTGCACCGGCACGCCCGCGGCTTCGCCTGCGGCGAGAAAGTCCGCCAGCGCGGCGTCGCCGATGGTGACGATGTAGACCCCCTGATCCTCGGCGAAGAAGGCGCGGGGATCATCGAAGGCGTGGTCGGCCTCGTGGCTCTGGATCATCGCGCCGATATTGCCGGCGAGCGCCATTTCCGCGACCGTGACGGCGATGCCGCCGTCCGACACGTCATGGCAGGCGTTGATGGCGCCTGAGGCGATCTGCGCGCGGATGAAGTCTCCGGTCTTGCGCTCTGCGGCGAGATCGACCGGCGGGGGCGGGCCGTCTTCGCGACCGTGGCATTCGCGCAGCCAGATGCTCTGGCCGAGATGGCCCTGCCAATTGCCGACGGCGAGGATGATGTCGCCCACGCCCTTAAACGCAATGGTCGCGTTCTTCGTCCAGTCCTTCAGCAGGCCGATGGCGCCGATGGCAGGCGTGGGGAGAATGGCGGAGCCGCCCCCGGTCGCCTTGCTCTCGTTATAGAGGCTTACGTTGCCCGAGACGATCGGGAAATCCAGTGCGCGGCAGGCCTCACCCATGCCCTCGAGGCAGCCAACAAATTGGCCCATGATCTCCGGCCGCTGCGGATTGGCGAAGTTGAGGCAATTGGTGACGGCGAGCGGGGTGGCACCCACCGCCGTGATGTTGCGCCAGCATTCGGCGATGGCCTGTTTGCCGCCCTCAACCGGGTCGGCAAAGCAATAGCGCGGGGTGCAATCCGTGCTGATCGCGATGGCCTTGTCTGTGCCGTGGACGCGCACCAGCGCGGCGTCTCCGCCCGGCGCCTGCACCGTGTCTCCGCCGACCTTGTTGTCATATTGCTCCCAGATCCAGCGGCGCGAGGCGATGTCCGGGCTGCCCATCATCTTGAGCAGATCCGCGCCCATGTCTGGGCAGGCGGGAACGTCTGTGAGGGGTGGGCGCTTGGGCGTGGGGACGTGCGGCCGGTCATAGAGCGGCGCGTCGTCCGCCAGCGGGGCGAGCGGAATGTCGCACACCGTCTCGCCATGATGGACGAGGACCATGCGGCCGGTGTCGGTCACTTCACCGATCACCGCGAAGTCCAGCTCCCACTTGTGGAAGATGTCTTGCGCAAAGGCCTCCTTGCCGGGCTTCAGTACCATCAGCATGCGCTCCTGACTTTCGGAGAGCATCATCTCGTAAGCGGTCATGCCGGTTTCGCGCTGGGGCACCTTGTCCATATCGAGCCGGATGCCGACGCCGCCCTTGGAGGCCATCTCGACGCTGGAGCTGGTCAGCCCCGCCGCGCCCATGTCCTGTATCGCGACGATCGCGTCTGACGCCATCAGCTCAAGGCATGCCTCGATCAGCAGCTTTTCCGTGAAGGGATCGCCGACCTGCACGGTGGGGCGCTTTTCCTCGCTGTCCTCGCCGAAGTCCGCGCTCGCCATCGTCGCGCCGTGGATGCCGTCACGCCCGGTCTTGGAGCCGACATAGACGATGGGGTTGCCGACGCCGGAGGCTGCCGAATAGAAGATCTTGTCCGTCTCCGCGACGCCGACGGTCATGGCGTTGACGAGGATGTTGCCGTCATAGGCGGGGTGGAAGTTCACCTCGCCGCCCACGGTGGGTACGCCGACGCAATTGCCATAGCCGCCGATGCCGCGTACCACGCCGCTGATCAGGTGGCGCATCTTGGGGTGATCGGGCCGGCCGAAGCGCAGCGCGTTCATGTTGGCGATGGGGCGCGCGCCCATGGTGAACACGTCACGCAGGATGCCGCCCACGCCGGTCGCCGCGCCCTGATAAGGCTCGATGTAGGACGGGTGGTTGTGGCTCTCCATCTTGAAGATCGCTGCCTGTCCGTCGCCAATGTCAACCACGCCCGCATTTTCGCCGGGGCCGCAGATGACCTGCGGGCCTTGTGTGGGGAGTTTCTTCAGGTGGATGCGCGAGGATTTGTAGGAGCAGTGCTCCGACCACATCACCGAGAAGATGCCGAGCTCGGTAAGGTTCGGCTCACGCCCGAGCGCGTTCAGCACGCGGGCATATTCTTCCTCGCTGAGGCCGTGTTCGGCGACGATCTGGGGCGTGATAGCGGACTGGGCTGTGGCTGTGTCGGTCATGGCCCACGCCCTTAATCAACTTGCCGCACGGTTGGAACCGCTTTTGCTGTGCCAGGCGCAATAAAATGGGCCGGGTGATCGCTCACCCGGCCCTCATATTTGTCCGAAATTTGCCGCTGCGCTGAAATTTCGGGTTTCGGTGCCAGCCCGCTCCCCCTCCCAACCGCCCGATATGGTATCCTGTGGGCGGTTGGGAGGGGGAGCGGGCTGGCACCGCTCTATAGGATTACGCCTTGCAGCTCTGCGAGCCCTTGCCCGGCAGCTCGGCAGTGACGGCGTCGCCATTGCCGGTGAGCGAATAGCCAGGCGCGGTGTAGGGCTTGCCCGGCTCGGCCATCTGGAGCTTGGTGGCGGTGCCTTCCTTCTCGGTCTTCACCATCGCGGTCTTGTCGTCAGACATGAAGTCGACGAACAGCAGCGAGCCATCGCCGCAGCGGTAGGATTTGCTGACCTTCACGCTGGGCGGCAGCTCGACCGGAGCGGCGTTGTTGAGCTGATCGGCAAGGGGATCCTGCGGCGAGCGGTCGATCACCTCGGGCTGGTCGTTGTTGCACGCGGCGAGCGCGAACAGGGCTGAAAGAGTGGCAATGTGCAGGCTTTTCTTCATCATGGGCTTTCCGAGTCAATATGCAGCAGATGGTGGTAAAGCGAAAGCTGCCTAATGTGCAGGCGCAGCAATTCCGTCAATGGTTAACGGTATGGACGTCGCATTTTTTATGGAAAAAAGTCTCAGTACGTAAAAATAATCCTCAGGGGTGCACAGGTGGGCGAGACACGCGGCGCTTGACCGGGGGCGAGGGGGACGCCAAAGCTGCGTTATGGGACAGGATATGTTAACCCCGCCAGAACAGGACGCGCTGTCGTTCGAGGACGCGCTGCGCGAGCTGGAAGCCATCGTGCACAAGCTGGAGCGGGGCGATGTCGCGCTCGATGAGTCGATCGCGCTCTATGCGCGCGGCGAGGCGTTGCGCGCGCAGTGCCAGAAGCGGCTGGCCGATGCCGAGGCGCGGATCGAGAAGCTGACCCTGGGCGCGGGCGGGGTGCCGTCCGGCACGCAAGCCTTTCGTGCGGACTGAGATGACCCAACCGGGTGACGGAGATAAAGGCGCGGTTTTGCTGAAAAGCGCGCTCTCCGAAATCTGCGCTGATGTCGACGCCGCGCTGGGCCGCCTCTTGCCGGTGCCGGATGACCCACGCCAGCCGCTGTTCGAGGCGATGCGCCATGCGGCGATCGGTGGCGGCAAACGGATGCGGCCCCTGCTGGTGCGGGCGGCGGGCGCGCTCTTCTCGCTCGACCCGGAGCAGCTGCTGCGGGTCGGCGTCGCCGCGGAGTGCATCCATGTCTATAGCCTCGTGCATGACGACCTGCCCGCGATGGACAATGACGACATGCGCCGGGGCAAACCGACGGTGCACAAGGCGTTTGACGAGGCGACGGCGATCCTTGCCGGAGACAGCCTGCACGACCTCGCCTTCGAGATACTGGCGAGCGAGGAAACGCACCCCGATCCGTTCGTGCGCATCAACCTGGTGCGCGCGCTCGCGAAGGCGAGCGGCATCAACGGCATGGCGGGCGGGCAGATGATGGACATCGCGGCGGAAGGCGCGGTGTTCGACCTGCCGACGATCACAAGGCTGCAACAGCTGAAGACCGGCGCGCTGATCGGCTTTTGCCTGGAGGCGGCGGCGATCATGGCGCATTTGCCGCCCGAAGCGCGCACGGGCCTGCATGGCTATGCGCACGATCTTGGCCTTGCCTTCCAGATCGCCGACGACCTGCTCGATATCGAGGGTGACGCGGCGGTGACCGGCAAGGCGGTGGGCAAGGATGCGCAGGCGGGCAAGCAGACCTTCGTCTCTCTGCTGGGCGCAGATCGGGCGCGCGAACAGGCGCGGATGCTCGTGAATCAAGCCAAGGCGCATTTGCACGAGCATGACGAGCGGGCAGACCTGCTGCGCGCCATCGCGGACTATGTGATCGAAAGGGACCACTGACATGGGGGACAATAGAGGCAGGCGGATCGGGGTCTATCCGGGCACGTTCGATCCGATAACGCTGGGGCATATGGACATCATCCGCCGGGGAGCGAAGCTTGTGGACAAGCTCGTGATCGGCGTGACGACCAACGCCAGCAAATCTCCCATGTTCAACCTGGACGAGCGGCTGGAGATGGTTCAGCGCGAATGCGCCGGTCTGGAAACCGAGGTCGAAGTCGTCGCGTTCGACGCGTTGCTGATGGATTTCGCGGCGGCACAGGGGGCGGGCGTCATCATCCGGGGGCTGCGCGCGGTGGCGGACTTCGAATATGAATATCAGATGGCGGGGATGAACCAGCAGATCAACGACACGGTCGAGACGGTGTTCCTGATGGCCGACGTCTCGCTCCAGCCGATCGCCTCCAGGCTCGTAAAGGAAATTGCGCTCTATGGCGGCCCAATTCACCGTTTTGTGAGTGCCAGCGTATGCGAGGAAGTGGGTGAGCGGGTCCGCCAAATGGGGCGGAAAGGAGCATAACGCTCATTTTTGGTTCATCCGCATCTCATTATCGCGCATATGGTGCGCAGAATCGCAATCGGAGAGGCTATTTGATGAAGCCCAGCATGTTTGTTCGGATGGCCCTCGCGGCGTTGATGGCCTTCGGAGCCGTCGGCAGCACCGGCACCGCTTACGCCCAGAACAAGGCGCAGGCGGAGGAGATGGAAAAGGCCGAACGCTCCGCCAAGGCCGCGCGCCAGGCCGAGGAATTGCGCAAGGCGCCCAAGGCGGCGCTGCCTCCCGCGAGCGTGCCGCTCGACCCGGCGAATGTCTGGGTGCTTCAGCTCTCCAACGGCGGCACGGTGCGCATCCAGCTGCGGCCTGACGTTGCGCCCAACCATGTCGCGCGCATCAAGGAGCTGACGAACCGGGGCTTTTATAACGGCCTGATCTTCCACCGTGTGATCGATGGCTTCATGGCGCAGGGCGGGGACCCCAAGGGCGATGGCACCGGGGGATCTGACCTGCCTGATCTCAATGCCGAGTTCAGCTATCTGCCCCATGTGCGCGGTGTCGTCTCGATGGCGCGCGCGCAGGATGAAAACAGCGCCAACAGCCAGTTTTTCATCATGCTCTATCCGCGCATGCAGCTTGACCACAAATATACCGTGGTCGGCCGCGTGATAGACGGCATGGCTGCGGCGGATGCGATCGCCAAGGGCGAGCCGCCCGAGAACCCGACCAAGATCGTATCCGCGCGCATGGAAGCCGCCGCTCCGGCAAGCTGACAGGCGCAGTGCGGGGTATTCCGCAGACCCTATGGAAGTAAATCTTTTCGACTTCGTGCTGCCGCCGGAGCGCATTGCCCTGCGCCCCACCGAGCCGCGCGATGCCGCGCGCATGCTGGTGCTGGAGGGCGCGGGCGGCCTGCGCGATGCGCACGTGCGCGATCTGCCCGGCCTGCTGCGCGCGGGTGACTGCCTCGTGTTCAACGACACCCGCGTGATTCCGGCGCAGCTTGAGGGGCGGCGCGGAGAAGCGCGCATCGGCGCGACGCTGCACAAGCGCATCGACCTGCGGCGCTGGCAGGCATTTGTGCGCAACGCCAAGCGGTTGCGCGCGGGCGACCGGATTGACTTCGGTGCGGGCGTTTCCGCGATTGCCGAAAACAGGGATGACGAGGGCGGCTTTACTTTGCGCTTCGATGGTGACGAGCCGGTAGAGGTGCTGCTGGAGCGGGCAGGGCGGATGCCGCTGCCGCCTTACATCGCGGGAAAGCGCGCCGCCGACGAGCGCGACAAGGCGGATTACCAGACGATGTTCGCGCAAAAGGATGGCGCAGTCGCAGCGCCGACGGCCGCGCTGCATTTCACGCCAGCGCTGATCAAGGCGCTGGAGGAGGCGGGGATCGGCACCGAACGGGTGACGCTCCATGTCGGCGCGGGAACGTTCCTGCCGGTCAAGGCAATGGATACCGACGACCACCGAATGCACGCGGAATGGGGCAGCCTCGGCGCGGACGTGGCCGAGCGGCTGAACGCCGTGCGGGCGCGGGGCGGGCGGGTGATCGCGGTTGGCACGACTTCTCTGCGCGTGCTCGAAAGCGCGGCGGATGAGGCGGGGTTGCTGCAGGCATGGACGGGCGAAACGCGCATCTTCATCACGCCCGGCTATCGTTTCCGCGCGATTGACGGGCTGATGACAAATTTTCACCTGCCGCGCTCTACGCTGTTCATGCTGGTCAGTGCGCTGATGGGGCTGGAGCGGATGCAGGCGGCCTATGCCCATGCGATTGCGCGCAGCTATCGCTTTTACTCATATGGCGACGCGAGTCTGCTTATCCCCTGACCGGCTCCTTCTCTCGGCTGTGGCGGAACCATCGGCCATGCCATCTATTGTAACCGCCAAGGCGCAAATTTTATAAAAGGAGCAGCCAATGGCACTATTGAAATTAGCATTCGCATCGGCGCTGGGCTATGGCCTGTACCGCTATATGAAGAAGGGCCAGCACGATATGTCGCGTGCTGCATTTGCCACGGGAGAATCGACGCCCGGCACGGTCGATGTGCGCAACGCCGGCCAGGAAGCGATGGCGAGCGACATCAATGACTGGGACAAGCTGGATCAGGCAAGCGACGAGAGCTTCCCGGCGAGCGATCCACCGTCTAGCAACCGCTTCACCTGAGCTTTTAGCCGAAACTTTTTCGGGAAAGGTCGCCCAGCTCAGAGAAGAGCGCGGCGGCCTTTTTCGTGAGGGCCGGGTCGGTCTGTGGCGCGGCGCGCTCAGGCAGCGCGCGGATTTCCTGTAGGGAATTGGCCTGGATGCCGATGCGGGAGGCTATCGCCGGCCAGAGCGTGGGGTTGCCCGCCAAGTCATCTGAGGGCACAATCAAGACATTGGCGTGGGCTTGCGCCGTTTCGATCAACGCCTGATGAGCGGAAATCCAGCGGGCAAGCCAATAATCCGGCGTTTGCGGGGCACCCGAAATTTCCTCGCTTCCCCATGCAAACGGGCGGTGTGTTGCGCCGAACTCGTGATGGCCGAGCCATTGCATATAGCTCTGGGTAAAGCGGTCAGCTTCAGCAAAGCGGCGATGCTGTGAGAGCAGGCTCATCGCGTGACTGACGGGATCGCGCACCGGCACGAGGAAGGTCGAATCCGGCATCGCCTTTGCCAGCGTGGGCAGGCGCAGGATCATGTTGTTGTTCTTCGAGAGATAGCGCGTCTTGCCGGTGCGCAGCAGCACTAGGCGAATGAGCTCGCGATAGCCGGTGATCTGATCCCGGTCCGGCTTGTGCGGGGTCAAACGATCCTTGCGGATATAGTCCTTGCCCGCGAATACCCGCCAATAGACCTCGTCCAGCGCCTCCGGGCTATGCTGATCGACCGCGATGCCGTCGCCATGCGCGCGCTCCTTCTTTTCGCCAGCCTGCGCGCCGCGCGCCGAGACCTTACGCCACAGATTGGGTGCGAGCACGAACGGCATGTCTGCGTAGGTAAGCGAACCGAACGCGCCGGAGCCGTGGATTTCGCGCATCAGGATGGTCGTCCCCGCCCGCGCGAGACCGCAGACGAAAACGTGGCGGCCTAGGTCCGCTGGCGCCGCCTTGAGGAACATGCCTTTTTCGATGTCGTGGATCATCTCGGCGCGTATGGACGAGCCGAGCGCCAGATGATGCAGCAGCTTGTCGAGCGCGCCGTAGTCAGCCACGCATCACCTTGAGACGCAGCACCACATAGCCGATGGATACGGCGCACAGCAGGGCAAGAGCGGCGGGCTGCATCAGCAGATCGAGCCAGCGCGTCTCCCCGCCCGGCGCGACAAGGCCGACAAGCGCGACCGGCGCCACCGCGCAGCACAGCAACACGAAAAACAGCACCGAACACCGGGCCATGCGGGCCGAATAGACCGGCAATATCCGCTCTTTCCAGTGATCGGAAATGCGCTTGCTCGCAAGGACCGCGGCCGATTTGCGCGCGACCTCGCCCAGACCCTGCGCCTGGCGCAGCACCGGCAGGCGCAACAGCAACTCGCTCGCGACTATGGCGGCGATCACGAGCAGGACGATGTCGGTCAACGTCATACCGCTGGCGACTTAGTTGGCGCTGCCTTCGTCCTTGTCCTTCTTCTTGCGCAACCTGAGCATGCGCTTGACAGGATACCAGATGATCGCGAACAGACCGAGGAAGATCGAGCCGATCACGCCCAGCACGGCGCCGATCGCGCCGGCGCCGACCCCGGGGCCGATATAAGCCAGCGCTGGGGTTGGCAGCAGAAACAGCGTAAGCATCGCCGAAAGGGCGATGGCGGGCATCCGGCTCATCATGTCGTCACGCATTACAGTTCCCCGAAGATCAGCTTTGCCCCGCTTATGCGATATGGCGTGGCGGTTGTCACGGCCATCAACCATGAATTTGTTGCGAGAGCGAACACCATCGCGCGCTCAGTCGCTGTGCCGTTATGGGACAGTTGCTGAACCGCGGTTAACATTTTGTCAACGCCGCGCAGGCATAGCCAGCATGGGATTTGGAGAAGCCTTTGCGCAGACTGGGCACACGACTGCTGACTCTTCTCGCGCGGACGAGGGCGAGCGAGGCCGACATCAGGCGGCCGCTCGTGGAGAGCCTGTATGCCTCGCCGACATCGCTTGCTATCGGCGCGCTTTCGGGTTTCCTCCTCAGCGTCGCGATCGCCCATATCTCGCATGACCCGGTTATGACGGGATGCGCTGCGGTCATCTCGCTGATCGCGGTGGGACGGACGATTTCCGCCATTTTCTATTACCGTAAGCTCAAGAGCGGCGTCGCGCGGGCCTATCGCCGATGGGAGATGGCCTACGAGCTTGGTGCGTGGAGCTATGCCGCGATGCTCGGCATGCTGGCGCTGGTGACGCTGGTGCGCACGGACAACCCGGCGATACACATGCTCTCGGTCTCGCTGGCGACAGGCTATGGCGCGGGGATTGCCGGGCGCAATGCGGGTCGGGTCAAGATCGCGCTGGGGCAGACCAGCCTTGCGCTGCTACCCACGGTGGTGGGACTGTGGTTGAGCGGCGATTTCGGCTATCGCGCGCTCGCGGTCGTGCTGTTTATCATGATCTTCGCGATGCGCGACATCACCCGCACCACCCACAACATCGTTGTAGAGGCGCTGCGGGGCAAGCAGGAGAAATCGCTGCTCGCAGCCAAGTTCGAGCGGCTCGCCCGCTATGACAGCCTCACCGGCCTTGAAAACCGCATGGCGATGCAGATGCGCCTGCGTGATCTGTTTGCCGCCAATCGGTACACCCATGACGCCTTTGCAATCCTGTGGATGGATCTCGACAAGTTCAAGGAAGTCAACGACTCGCTCGGGCATCAGGTCGGCGATGGCCTGTTGCGCGCGGTGGCGGAGCGGCTGAGCAGCACGATCGGCGACCGTGGGCATGTGGCACGCTTTGGCGGTGACGAGTTCGTGATACTGTGTCCCGAAGCCAACCGCACCGTGGCGCAGGAACTGGCGGCAGACCTGCTGGCCGCGCTGGCGAAGGGCATGCGCGTCGGCCAGCATCTGCTCACCAATACCGCATCGATCGGCATTGCCGTCGGCCCGCAGGACGGGCGCGACGCCGAGGAGCTGATGCAGCATGCCGACCTTGCGCTCTATGAAGCGAAGAACATGGGTCGCAACCGGGTCGTCAGCTTCGTCTGGTCGATGAAAGAGCGTTTTCACCGCCTCCACGAGATCGAAACCGGGCTGCGCCGCGCGGTGGCGAACGGAGAGCTGGTGCTGAAATTCCAGCCGATTTTCGAGGTCAAGACGGGCCGGATCGCGGTTTGCGAGGCGCTGTTGCGCTGGAACCACCCCACGCTGGGCCAGATATCACCGTCAGAGTTCATCCCGGTAGCCGAGAGCACGGGTACGATCGAGGAAATCACGCACTGGACGATCGACAGTGCGTGCGAGGCAGCCGCGCTTTGGCCCGAGGACGTTCGCCTCGCGATCAATATCTCTCCCGCCGTGCTGCATTCGGGCGCGCTTCCCACTGCGGTGATCGAGGCGCTGGTCAAGACCGGGCTGTCTGCGCGCAGGCTGGAGCTGGAGATGACCGAGTCCGTGTTCCTCGACGATGACACGCACACCCAGCATATGCTCAAGGCGTTGCAACAGATCGGCCTCCGCATGGTGCTCGATGATTTCGGTACCGGCTATTCCTCGCTGAGCTATCTCCGTTCCTATCGTTTCGACGGCATCAAAATCGACCGCAGCTTCATGACCGGCATTACCACCAGCGTCGAGGATCAGGCGATCGTGCGCGCGGTCGGGCTGATGGCCGAGGCGCTGGACATGGAGGTGGTCGCCGAAGGGATCGAGACGCAGGAACAGCTCGACTATGCGAGAGAGGCGGGCATCCACACCGTCCAGGGGTTCCTGATGAGCGAGCCGCAATCGGTGGCGGCCATGACCGACATGGTGCTGCGCAGCGTCACCATCCCGACGGCGATCGCAGCAAAAGCAAGCCGAACAGGCGCGGCGATGAATGCCGTAGCGCTATCCAAGGAGCGCCGCCGCGCAAACGGGTAGGCGCGCTTTTGCTTTGAATCAGGGTCTAGCGCCGGTGCAACCGTGTCTGCGCTGCCGCCAGCCTGCGCATCATCCTTATGTCGCGCTCGGTCAGCTTCATCGCCGTATCGACCCAGCCGTCCACGATATCGCGCAGCTCCGCCAGTTCCAGCGGCATGACCCGCCGCCCGGCGCGATAGACGCCCAGTTGCCCGGCATGACGCTCCCGATTGGTGGCGATATATTCGCGCGCCACCTCTTCGCCCTTGCCCGGATCCGCGACGACCGTGATCACGCCCATCTCGTGCATTTCCTCTGCGGTATACACCCTGCCGGAAAGGATCATCCGCTCCGCCACCGCATGGCCCAACCTGCGCGCGAGTATCGAATATGCGCCCATGCCGGGGAAGAGGCCGAACAGCACTTCGGGCAGGCCAAAGCGGGCCTGCCGTTCGGCGATGATGACATCGAAGCACATCAATGCCTCGAAGCCGCCGCCGAGCGCGTCACCCTGCGCCAGCCCGATATTGATCACCGGCATGTCGTTGCAGTGCCAGACGCGATCGACGATATCGACGCACAGGTGGCTATATTGCCTCAGCGTTTCGCGATCCTGATTTTCGATGCAGCGGGCGAACATCTCCAGATCGCCGCCGAGATTGAAGACGCCGGGGAAGCGCGAGCCCAGCACCATGTAGCGCAGTTCATCCGGGTTGGCCGCGAAGACTTTCTTCGCTTCCATCTGCCATGCCATCGTGTCTCGCAGCAGGCCGATATTGTAATTGGGCCGGTCCAGCGGCGTGATGAACGCCCACAGCGTGCCGAATTCCGGCTCCCACTGCACGTCGATCTGGCCGAGATCGAACAGCTTAGACTGCCCCGGAAGATCGAAGTCTGTTTCGAGTGCGGCGGGCGAGGGAGGCTCCGCATGCACGATCTTGGAGCGATGCCCAGCCATCGTCGCTGACTGCTCCGCACGGGTGGGGATATCCTCGATAACGGCAAGGCCCCGTGTGCCGATGCTGATCTCGTCCATCATTCCCCCATTTTTGGCATAGCGTCCCTGTTGGGGGGACCGGAACATGGGAAAGGTGACCGCGCAACGACGAGACTCGAAGAATCGTGTCTCGTTAACCAAATAACTCGGCTCCCGTTGCTAAAAAACAACAATAAAATCCGTAGTCTGTTAATAATCATGGTAAATTTGCAACAGGGCTACACCGTTGCTGCGGTGAGCGTGAGGAACTTTTTACTAACCATATGCCCTTAGTCTGCTCTCATGATTCGCAGGCAACGTGACAAGACCCGGATGACCCTGATCCTCCATACGACGGAAGGGGTGGGTTGGCCGTTGCGCCTCTCCGCCGACTGTGCGCAGTTCATCGGGCGATATCGCCGCGTGGACAATTTCGGTCCCGCATCCGGCCTGCTGCATTTCCTTCCGGGGCATATCGCCTGACATAATCTTTGCTGACAGGCCGTTGGCTAGGTCCTAATGCGCGTGGCATGAGTGACCAACCGCCCCGTTTCCAGTTCAGCGTTCATGCAACCGAAGGCAAAGCGCGCACCGGCGTTATCCACATGATGCGCGGCGACATCCAAACGCCCGCCTTCATGCCGGTGGGGACTGCGGCCACCGTAAAGGCGATGCGTGCCGAGGAAGTTCGCGCGGCCGGTGCGGACATCATCCTGGGCAACACCTATCATCTGATGTTGCGACCCGGCGCGGAGCGGGTAGCGCGGCTGGGCGGGCTGCACCGCTTCATGGGGTGGCAGCGCCCGATCCTGACCGACAGCGGCGGCTATCAGGTGATGAGCCTCTCGGCGCTCACGAAGATGAGCGAGGAGGGGGTCGCTTTCGCCAGCCATATCGACGGGTCACGCCATATGCTCAGCCCGGAGCGATCGATGGAGATCCAGCGGCTTTTGGGTTCAGACATTGTGATGGCGTTCGACGAATGCACGAAGAACGGCGCGACCTATGATGAAGCGGCGTTCTCGATGGAGCGGTCCATGCGCTGGGCGGCCCGATCCCGCGCGGGGTTCGATATCGGCGAGGAGCATGCGCGCCGTTCGGCCCTTTTCGGTATTCAGCAGGGGGCTTTGGATCGGGACTTGCGGGCTATATCCGCGCAGAGATTGATCGACATCGGCTTCGATGGCTATGCGGTGGGCGGCCTCGCGGTAGGGGAGGGGCAGGAGGCGATGTTCGCCACGCTGGACTTCGCGCCTGACATGCTGCCGGTCGACAAGCCTCGCTATCTGATGGGGGTGGGCAAGCCGGATGATATCGTGGGCGCGGTCGAGCGCGGGATCGACATGTTCGATTGCGTGCTGCCGACGCGTTCGGGCCGCAATGGACAAGCCTTCACCTGGGACGGGCCGGTGAATATCCGCAACGCCCGCCATGCGGAGGACGACGCGCCCCTCGACCCCGCCTGTACGTGCCCGGTGTGCCAGCACCACGGCCGCGCCTATCTGCATCACCTCATCAAGGCCAAGGAGATATTGGGCGCGATGCTGATGACGCAGCACAACATATATTTCTATCAGTCGTTGATGGCGCAGATCCGTGGCGCGATATCTGAAGGGCGCTTTGCCTCCTTCGCTGCCGACTTTCGCAACAGGTACAGCGCGCGCGGCGGATAAGGGGGCGGCCTATCCCGCCACCGGAATGACAAGGCTGTAGCGCCCGGCCTCCCCATCATGGTCCAGCGGCGTACGCAGCTGACGGGCGAGGCCACCAAGCACCCGGCCGCACAACTCCGCACCGCGCTGCGAGGCGGCGCTGGACTCCTGCTGAGGCGGCAATTGCAGGGTCAGGCAGGCCTTGCTCCTGTCATCTTCCAGAAGTTTGAGACTTACATACAGTGTTCCTGTTGCTCCTTGGGAAATAGCGAGGTCGGCGAGCTCGGCAGTCATGAATGCCACCGGGGCCGCAACATCGTGGTGCAGCAGGATATCATCGGCCTCTACGCTGAAGTCGAGTTCGCCGTCTCCCTGGATCTGGGCCGAGGTCCGCAGGCTGGCGACGATTTCGTTGAGCACGACACGGGCGCGCACACCGTTCTGGTGCTCCAGCTCTGCATAATGGTTGCGCTGGACCACAGCGAGCGCGTCGACACGCCGCTGGATCGAAAGATAAGCAGCGGCTTTGCCGGGATCGTCTGTTGCGCGCCAGTGGAGGCTGATCAGGCTCGAAATAATCTGAAGGTTGTTTTTGACCCGATGGTGAACCTCACGCGTGAGGCGCGTCTGATCCGCGAGTGCGCGCTGCATTTCGTCCTCATGCCGCGCAACATCGCGAGTGAGGGCATGGAACGCCTCGCTCAACTCCGCTATTTCCTGCGCGGCGCTGGTTGCAGCAGCAGGCGGATTGAGGATCTTTCCCGGGCGATATGTCGCTAATTCGCGACGCAGAATGACCAGTGGACGTACGAGCAACCGGCGGGCGAGGTACCAGCTCACCATGGCCGCAACCACTGCGGCGAGCGCGAACAGCAGGGACATCAACACGCTGCTATGGTCCCACACAGACCGTCAACTCAGGCGTTTGAGCAGATCAAGCATTTCATCGGGTACGCTCTCTTCCACCGTTTTCTGGTAGATTGAGCGTAGGGCATTGCCCAAGGTGGCATTTTCATCTGCAATCGGGGCCAGGGGAGAACCATCGATCCTGTCTCTAGCGGTCTTACCAGGCTGAACGGCTGGGTCCACGGCCTCCCCCTCGGCCCGATCCGGCTCGTTATTGGTCATCCCTTCATCCCTTTTGCCCCAATGATGACGAAACATAATTCACTGTCCGTTCACAACGGCTATGGTCCATAGGCTATTGTAGGCGTGCCGCCAAGATTGCCGCCTTGAACAATTAAGACGACCGCAAGGAAACTATTTTGCGGTTGGTTGGTTCCATGGTTTTTGGGGCTTGCAAAAATTGTCGACGCCGCCAGAGCGAGAAGGGAGTGTATTCACTATGTCTTTGGGCCAACAGCTTTATCCCCATCTCCCGTTTCTTCGCCGCTATGCTCGTGCGCTGACGGGGAGTCAGATGCGGGGAGATGCCTATGTGCGTGCGACGCTGGAGGTCATCGTAGAAGCGCCGGACGAGTTTCCCAAGGACATCGACGTCAGGCTCGGCCTCTATCAGATGTTCAACAAGATCTGGGCGTCGTCTGATCTTGAGACTAACGATTTCGGCGGCGGAGACGAAAGCGAGCGGCAGGCGCTTGCGCGCGCGCGGCTGGCGCGGATGACACCGCTGCCCCGCCAGGCGCTGTTGCTCACCGCTATGGAAGGTTTCAGCCATGCCGAGGCAGGGCAGTTGATGGGGATCAGCGGCCAGGAGGTGGAGGCGCTTGTCAACGAAGCCATGAGCGAGATCGACCGCCAGACGCGTGCTTCCGTACTCGTCATCGAGGACGAGCCGATCATCGCGATGGATATCGAGACGATCGTGCGCGACATGGGCCATGACGTAACCGGCATCGCCGTGACGCGCGACGAGGCCGTGCAGATGGCGCTGTCCACCCGCCCGGGATTGGTGCTGGCAGATATTCAGCTCGCGGATGACTCCAGCGGTATCGACGCTGTGAAGGACATTTTGGCCGAGTTTTCGGTGCCGGTTATCTTCATCACCGCGTTTCCCGAGCGCCTGCTCACGGGCGAGCGTCCGGAGCCGACATTCCTCATCACGAAACCATTCCAGCGACAGACCGTTAAAGCTGCGATCGCGCAGGCGCTGTTTTTCGACGAAGCGACAAGTCCTGCGTGATCAATGATCTGCTTGGGTCTTGTCTCCAACGAGCGGCGGCCCATCTTTAACCCTCAAGGCGGGGCAGTGCAGGCTCGCGAAGGAATGGTATGACGGACGAGACGGGCCAACGAGAGGAAATGGCCGTTGCGCTGAGTGATGATGCTTTCAAGCAGGAGCTGGCGGCCGTGATACCCCACCTGCGTGCGTTCGGCCGGTCGCTTTCCGGCTCGCGCGACGTGGCGGACGATCTGGTGCAGGAAACGCTGATGAAGGCATGGGCCGCGCGCGGTCGCTTTCAGGCGGGCACCAACATGCGCGCCTGGACATTCATTATCCTGCGCAACCATTTCCTGTCGCAAAAGCGCCGTGCGCGCTTCACGGGGGAATGGGACGACCTGGCGGCGGACCGCCTGCTTGCTGCGCCTGCGGGGCAGGACAAGCAGCTGGAACTTGCTGATATGCAACGCGCGCTGCTGCAACTGCCCGAGAGCCAGCGCGAGGCGCTCATACTCGTGGGAGCGGGTGGCTTTGCCTATGAAGAAGCAGCGGAAATCTGCGCGGTCGCTGTCGGCACGATCAAGAGCCGGGTTGCGCGTGCGCGCGCAGCCCTGGAGCAGATCCTTGAGTCAGGTGCGCTTCCGCCGCGCGCGGGCGGGCCGCGCGACCGGGATGGCGCCGGGCCGCTCGCGGAAATCATGGCGGATGTGGATCGCTTAAGCGGCGGGACGCTTAACTGAAGCAATCCGAGGCGTCTTGATCCAGCCGCATCAGCAGTGCCTGCATATCCTTTGGCACTTCACCATATTTTCCAGCGGGATAAGCAGAGACCAGCGCCCTGCCAATCGCTTCCCGTTGAGCGGGCATATCCTGCCGCCGATCTCTTTCCATTTTCAAATCTCTAAGGCGCGTGTGGTCATTCATGCTAGGAAAGACGCAGGTCCTGCGGCATGGTTCCCCCCGGAATCGATAAACCGTGGGATACAGTCTCTATGTCCACCCCCTCATTGCAAAGAGGCAACACCGGCTGGGTGGCAGCGCTGAATCGCGCGCAGGATCATTCACCCTTCCTCATGCAGATGATGCGGCGGCACCCGCAAGTCGCGGCGTTGCTGGAGCGCGGCCAGGCGGATGACGCGCTTCAGGCGGCGCTGGCGATGGGGGGGGATGCGGCCGGCCCTGCCCAAGCCCTGCGCTGGCGGCGCGGCGCAGTGGCGCTGGTCACGGGTATCGCGGATCTTGCGGGCGCATGGGACCTTGAACGGGTTACGCAAACCCTGTCGGATTTTGCCGACTCCGCTGTCGAAGCGGCGCTCGCCGCAGCCTTTGCAGAGCGCTATCCCGATGAGGAGCAACGCGGCTTTGCCGTGATCGCGCTCGGCAAGCATGGCAGCCGGGAACTGAACTACAGCTCCGACATCGATCCTATCCTGCTGTTTGACCCCGCCACCCTGCCGTGCCGTGCCCGCGAAGAGCCGGTGGAGGCGGCGGTGCGGCTGGCCAAGCGCATGGTGGAGCTGCTCTCCGCGCGCGATGGCGATGGCTATGTGTTCCGGGTCGATCTGCGTCTGCGTCCTTCGCCAGAGGCCACGCCGATCGCCCTGCCGGTGGAGGCGGCGATCAGCTATTACGAGAGCATGGCGCTGGGGTGGGAGCAGGCGGCGTTCATTCGCGCTCGGGTGTGCGCCGGTGACAGGGCGTTGGGTGATTATTTCCTCCAGGCGATCCGCCCGTTTATCTGGCGGCGCTCGCTCGATTTCGGGGCGATAGACGCCATTCTCGACATCAGCCGCCGCATCCGCGACCATTATGCCAGCGGGCAGGCGTTCGGCCCCGGATATGACCTCAAGCGCGGGCGTGGGGGCATCCGCGAAGTTGAATTTTTCGCGCAGGTGCATCAGCTGATCCACGGTGGCCGCCAGCCTGCGCTCCGAGTCGGCGCGACGCGTCAGGCGGTGAGGCTGCTGGCGGAGGGGCGCGTCATCGAGCCCGACGTCGCTGCCCGGCTCGATGACGCCTATGCGCTGCTGCGCACGATCGAGCATCGCTTGCAGATGGTGGACGATCGACAGACACATGAAATCCCCGCGAAGGCCGAGGCGCTCGACAATGTGGCGCGCCTGCACGGCCTGGACGAGGGGGAAGACCTGCTCGCGCTGTTGCGCCCGCATATCCAATGGGTGGGCACCAACTACGACCGGCTCAACCCGTTTCAGGCGGAGGAACGCCTGTCGCATGACGAGCGCCTGCTCCCCGAGCAGATCCGCGCACTGGGTTTTGCCGATGTTGCCTCCGTGGCGGAGCGGGTGACGCGCTGGCGCAACGGCTCCGCGCGGGCGCTGCGCAGTGCGGCAGCGATGGAGGCCCTGGAAAAGCTGCTCCCCGACCTGTTGCGCGGTTTTGCAAAGGCGCCGGACCCGGTGCTTGCGATCACCCGGTTCGAGCAACTGGTCGAGCGGCTGCCGACCGCCATCAACTTTTTCAAGCTGCTCGCGGCCAACAAACCGATCGTGCGCCTGTTGGTCGAGGTGCTGAGCTATGCGCCGCCGCTGGCCGAGGCGCTGTCTTATCGTGTCGACCTGCTCGATGGGTTGATCGGCGCATCGGCGCTGGAACCGTTGCCGGACCGCCCGGCGCTGGAGGCGTTGCTGGGCAGGCTGGAGGCGGGCGACGATTATCAGATGCTGCTCGACAATGTGCGCCAGAAGGTGAGCGAGCGCCGCTTCGCACTGGGTGTGCAGGTGATCTGCGGCAAGGGTTCGGTGCTGGAGATTGGCGCGGGCTATGGTAGGCTGGCCGAGGCTGCGGTGCGGGTGCTGGCGCGGGCCACGGTCGAGGAATTCGAGCGCGCGCACGGGCGTGTACCGGGCGGGGAGCTGGTGATCGTAGCATTGGGGCGGCTGGGCGGAGGCGTGCTCACCTACGCGTCCGACCTTGATCTCATCTATCTGTTTACCGGTGATTTTTCAGCCGAGTCTGATGGGCCAAGGCCGCTCGGTGCGACGCAATATTTCAACCGCCTCGCCCAGCGTATCGGCAATGCGCTCAGCGTGCCGACTGCCTCCGGCCCGTTATATGAGATTGACACACGGTTGCGCCCTTTCGGCACGCAAGGGTTGCTCGCGGCGAGTGTCGACAGCTTCGCCCGCTATCAGCGCGAAAACGCCTGGGTGTGGGAGCATCTGGCGCTGACGCGGGCGCGAACGATCTTCGGATCCGAGGCGGCCGGTGCTGCGTTGACCGATGTGATCCACGGGGTGCTGGCCAGCAAGCGGGACGAGGGGGCATTGATCCGCGACGCGGTAAAAATGCGCCGCGACATGGCGAAGCACAAGCCCGCCGCCGGGCCGCTGGACGTCAAGCTGGCGGATGGCGGCCTGGTCGACCTCGAATTTCTGGTGCAGGTGACGCAGCTGCGCTTTGGTGCCGGGCTGCTGCCTGATCTGGGCGCCTCGGTGCGCGCGCTGATTGCGGAAGATCTGCTCCCTTCGGCGCTGGCCGACGCGCATGATCTGCTCACGCGCTATCTCATCGTTTCGCGCCTTGTTTCGCCCGCGTCCACCGAGCCGCCGGAAGCTGCCCGGGCACTGGTGGCCCGGCGCTGTGGCGCGCGAAGCTGGGACGATCTGCTTGCAAGGCTGGACAATGCGCGGCAAGGCGTGGCGGCAAGCTGGGGTGCGATTGTATCCGCCGCCGGACCATCAGACAAGGAGGACTGACGATGCTGCAAGCCGGAGATGTGCTGCCCGACGTGGCTCTGCTCGATGCCGATGGCGCCCCGCTGTCACTTTCACAGTTCCGGGGCAAGCCGGTCGTCGTATATTTTTATCCCAAGGCCGACACGCCCGGCTGCACCAACGAGGCCAAGGATTTCACGGCTCTGGCAGGCGAGTTTGCGGCCCAAGGCGTGCCTGTCGTGGGTATATCGAAGGACAAGCCAGCCAAGCTCGCCAAATTCCGCGACAAATACGGCCTTGGCGTTACGTTGGCGTCGGACGAAGCGGGCGGGGTGTGCGAGGCATTCGGCACCTGGATCGAGAAATCCATGTATGGTCGCAGCTATATGGGTATTGCCCGCGCGACCTTTCTCGTCGGCACGGATGGGGTGATCCTGCGCGTCTGGCCCGCCGTGAAGGTGAAGGGCCATGCCGAAGAGGTGTTGCAGGCGGTGAAGGCGCTTGGCTGAGACTAATCCGCCTCGTTCCGTCGGCGAGGCATGTCGTGACGTACTGTTGGCCGCTCAACCTTTCGCCAAGCTGATGCGGGCGCGGGCGGTAGCACGGGACTGGCGGCTCGGCAGGCTCGCGCATCGTTTTGACGTGGACATGCCGACGCGCCCGGCTCGACCCGCCGTGCCAGAACTCTTGCCGCCCAACCGCATGCCCAAGCGCGGCAAGATGGGGTCCGAGCGCTCCCGCATCGCCATGCTCCATGCGCTCGCCCATATCGAGTTCGTTGCGATCGACCTGGCGTTCGACCTCGTCGGGCGGTTTGGCGGAGGCTTCCCGCCGGAGTTTGTAGACGACTGGCTTCGTGTCGGCGCGGAGGAGGCGATGCACTTCGCGTTGCTGGACAGGAGGCTGCGGCAGATGGGTAGCCATTATGGCGCGCTGCCCGCGCATGACGGGCTTTGGGAGGCAGCGGAAGAGACGGCGCATGATGCGCTCGCGCGACTTGCGGTGGTGCCCATGGTGCTCGAAGCCCGCGCGCTCGATATCACGCCGGCCACGGTAAAGCGGTTCGCCGACGCTGGCGATGCCACTTCCGCGCGCGCGTTAACGCGAATCATGACGGATGAGATTCGTCATGTGGCGGCGGGGACGAGGTGGTTCAACTGGTCGACGAAGCGATTGGGCCTTGATGCCCCCAATCATTACCAAATGCTTGTAAACCGCCATTTTCGGGGTGCGCTCAAACCCCCATTCAACGACTCAGCGCGTCGACAGGCCGGTTTAACGCGAGATTATTACATACTGCTTGCCTATTAACTCTTGTCTGGCAGACATGGTTCCGGGGGCGGATCAAGAACCGCTGCACATTTTAAAACAAGGCGTCAGGCACCAAGCTTGGCGGGTATAGGGTCGCATGTCTGAATCATTTTTGAAGAGTGTCGTGACGAAGGCGACCCAATTTGACCGCGTGACGCGATGGGTGAAAGGGACGATGGCTCTGCTGGCCTTCGGCATCTGCACCGCCGCCATGCCCGCCCACGCCAGCACTCTTACCGACGCCGACGACGATCCCTATAGCGATGATCTTTCCGCCGCCTCCCAGAGCGGAGACGCAACCTTCGCCAACCTCTTTTCCAGCTGGAAGCAAATGGACAATGCCGGTGTCGTGACGCCGCGCTCCACCGTCTATGTGCCGGTCGGCCGCCCGGTCGATGATCTGGCGCTCACCAGTAACTATGGCGTACGTTCCGATCCGTTCACGGGCCATGCGCGCATGCACAAGGGCATCGACATTCCCGGCCCGGTGGGCACGCCGGTCTATGCGACGGCAGACGGCATCGTGAACCGCTCCGAATGGATGAACGGCTACGGCAATCTCGTCGAGATCGCGCATGGCAACGACACCCAGACGCGCTATGGCCACCTCTCCAAGCTGCTGGTGCAGCCCAATGAGCGCGTGCGCCGCGGCCAGCTGATCGGCCTGATGGGGTCCACCGGCCGCTCTACCGGCAGCCACCTGCATTATGAAATCCGCGTTGCCGGCGAGGCGATCAACCCGCTGCCGTTCGTGACCGGATCCGAGCGCGCCATGGCGGTCAACAGCCGTCGTCGCAACAATGTCGCGTTGGGCGGTCCAACGCCGCGTGACGAAAAGGCGGTCAAGTAACGGCGCAGGGACAGATGGGCGCCGCCATTGCGCCTGCCGCACTTGCCCCGATCCCTGCCGTGCCCTATCTTGATGGCATGACCGACATTGTCCTTACACCCTCTGCGGCCAAGCGCGTCGCCTTCATCGCCGACAAGCAAGCCAAGCCGGCGATTTTGCGCCTTGCGGTGGAGGGGGGAGGATGCTCCGGCTTTCAGTATCGCTTCGGGCTTGCGGATACGGTCGACGCCGAGGATTGCGCGGTCGAGACGGATGGCGTGACGCTGGTCGTAGATCCGGTAAGCCTTGATCTGGTGCGCGGCGCAGCGGTCGATTATGTCGAGGATCTGGGCGGGGCCGCGTTCAAGGTGACGAATCCCAACGCCGTCGCAGGTTGCGGCTGCGGCTCCAGCTTCTCCGTATAGCGCTTGCAGCTTCCGCCCTGTGCGCATCGCCACGTTCAACATCAACGGCATCAAGGCCCGCCTGCCACGGCTGATCGAATGGCTGGAGGAGACCCAGCCGGATGTTGCGTGCCTGCAGGAGATCAAGACCTCGGACGACACCTTTCCGGTGAAGGACATCGAGGCGGCGGGCTATGGCGCGATCTGGCACGGGCAGAAGGGCTTCAACGGGGTTGCGGTCCTCGCGCGCGGCACTGTTCCGGTGGAGGTACGGCGCGGGCTTGAGGGCGAAGCAGAGGACGAACATAGCCGCTATCTCGAGGCGGATGTGATGGGTATGCGCGTGGCATCGATCTATCTCCCCAACGGCAACCCGGTTCCCGGCCCGAAATTCGATTATAAGTTGCGTTGGATGAAGCGCCTGCGGGCCCGCGCGGCGGAGATTTGGGCTGAAGAGGTGCCGGCGGTGCTTGCGGGGGATTATAATGTGATCCCCTATGATCGCGATGTATTCTCCGTGTCGGCAATGGCCGACGATGCGTTGATGCAGCCCGAGAGCCGGGCCGCGTTTCGCGCGCTGACCGGCGATGGCTGGACCGATGCGCTGGCCGCGCGCCACCCCGGAGGCGGCGTGTGGACCTATTGGGATTATCAGGCCGCCGCCTGGCCGCGCAATGCGGGTTTTCGCATCGATCATCTGCTGCTTTCGCCCAGTGCTGCCGACCGCCTGACCGATGCGCAGGTCGACAAGGAGTATCGCGGACGCGAAAAGGCGAGCGATCACGCGCCGACCTGGGCTGAATTTGCTGATTAGCATGCATTAATTTGGTTAGCGGGGATGCCTTGGGCAAAGGAATTGGCTAGACCGTCCGCAATAGTTGTTCAGGGTCGCATTGATGGAAAAATTCCTCTTCTCCAAGGTTGAGAGGTGGCTGGTGCTCGCGCTGATGTTGCTCGGTGCGGTCTTTTGCATTGGCTTTGGCTATCTCGTCCTCGATTCCGGGCGTGACCCGGCCCATCATCCCACCGCTTCCGCCATCGCCCGCAATATTGCCGAGGTTCCGGACACGTTTCTAAGGCTGGTGGGCAAGGATACCGTGCTGTTGGCTCAGCCTGACCGCCTTGTTGCGGCCAAGCCGACGGGGTGGAGCTTCCCGCAGGGGCGCCCCACAGGTCCATCGGGCTATCTGCTGCTCAGCCGCTATGACGGCACGGCGCGGCGACATGCGATCGAGCTGGTATCGTTGCCGGATATGCGGACCCGGCACCGCTGGGTGCTCGACGCCGATACCTTGCTGCGCGATGTGCACCACATCTCGCGTTTTTCGGACAGTCAGAACTGGAACCAAACGCATTTCCGCCAGATCCACCCGTGGATGGCGGAAAACGGCGATCTGATCGTCAAGGATCATTACTCGCCGCTGGAGCGGGTGGATGCGTGCGGCAACCCGAAGTGGGTGATCGATTCGCAGATATTCCACCACTCGACGGAGCCTGATGCCGACGGCAATCTCTGGATACCCTCGCTGGCGGAGAAGCACAGTATCCCGAGGATCAAGGACAGCTTCCGCGAGGACGTGATCTCCAAGGTCTCTCCGCAAGGCAAGGTGCTCTATACCCATTCGGTTCCGCAGATGCTGATGCGCCACGGCTATACCAACTGGCTGTTCGCCACCGAGATGTACAACGACGACCCTACCCATCTCAACGACATCGAGCCGGTGTTGAGCGACGGGCCATACTGGAAGAAGGGCGACGTTTTCCTCAGTCTTCGCAACATTTCGACGATCCTGCTCTATCGCCCGTCGACCGGGCAGATCGTCTGGCTGAAGCGTGGGCCGTGGATGTCTCAGCATGACGTGGACATTCTCGATGACCACCGCATCAGCATCTACGACAATGAGGGGCAGGACCGGGGTAAGGTGTATTTCGTCGACGGCCATTCCAGCATCAAGGTGTATGACTTCGCCGACGACAGCGTGACCAACATTCACGAGGACGCGATGAAGGCGAACAACATTCGCACGACGACGGCGGGCCTCTATACGGCGCTGCCCGGCGGCTATGCGCTGATCGAGGATGTGACAAATGCCCGCATGTTTTTCCTGCGCCCCGATGGCCGCGTCAGCGCCGATTATGTGAATCGCGCCGAGGATGGCTCCGTCTATCATCTGGGGTGGAGCCGGTTCATCCCCAAGGTAGAAGGCGACCGCGCGCTTGCTGCTTTGACCAAGGCCAGGTGCGCGAGTTAAACCAGCCTAGGGGCTGTGGGGAT
The DNA here is from genome assembly GCF_030867385.1 of Sphingobium sp. DEHP117. GTDB lineage: Bacteria > Pseudomonadota > Alphaproteobacteria > Sphingomonadales > Sphingomonadaceae > Sphingobium. The sequence goes on from NZ_JAPFBJ010000001.1 coordinate 622,731, forward strand.
TCAGCCCATATAGGCCTGCAAAGCGCTATTTTCTGCGCTTCGGTGCTCACGTACCTTTGAGTACGCTGCGCTCCGATGCTCGAAAATCCCCCTTTTGCCCTGCGGTCGCCTGCGGCCCCGGCTCCATCTGACCTGAATCCCCACAGCCCCTAGTGGGCCTTTTTGTGGCCCTGCTTGCCAGAAGTTGCCGGTGGCGCATTGATGATGGTCGCGCCCGTGGGCAAGGCGGTGCTGCCCATATCAAATTGAGCTATAGCGGGGTTCGTCCGCTTGGCAGGAGTGGCGTCCTGCGCGATCACCGCCCTGTCGTCCGATGACGTATCGTCCGCGTCGTCCAGATCCGGTAGGTCGGCGCCCGCGCTCCAGGCGAGGATGACGGACATGCGCCGGTTGCGCGGATCGTAGAGATCGCCGGGGATATAAGGCTCACGGTCCGCCACGCCCTCGATCTTCGCGAAGCGTGCATTGGGGATGCCGCGCTCGGCAAAGGCCTTGCGGGTCGCCTCCGCGCGGGAGGATGAGAGCATCCAGTTGTTCATGCTGCGCCCGCTGGAATAGGGCAGACCATCGGTGTGGCCGCGCACGATCACGTCGTTGGGAACGCCCGCGATCACCTGGGCAACCTCGGCGACCAGCGCGCGCGCCTGCGGCAGCAGCCGATCCGTGCCCATGCCGAACATCGCGAAGTCGGCTTCGTCGATCAGGTCAATGCGCAGCCCTTCGCGCGTTTCGGTGAAGCGCACATTCTTGAGCATTTTGCGCAGTGCCGGGTCATTCGCCAGCTTGGCCTCCAACTTTGCCTTGACCGCGCGGAATTGTGCCATGTCCTTGTCTCGCGCCTTCGCGCGATCCTTGGACTTGTCCGCCCCGCTCGTTTCCCTGGGGATGGTAATGGAAAGGCTGCCCTGGCCGCCGCTGGTGGGGTAGTTTTCCTTGCCCTCCATGCTGTCGCCGCCCAGCAGGCCGTTCGATCCGGCGCTGCCTTCCTTCATTTCGACGAGAGTGGGCGTGAAATAGTCGGCCAGCCCCTTGCGCTGTTGCTCGGTGGTGGCGCCGAGCAGCCACATCAGCAGGAAAAACGCCATCATCGCCGTCACGAAGTCCGCATAGGCGACCTTCCACGCGCCGCCATGATGGCCGCCGTGCCCGTCGACTATGATTTTCTTGACGATGATCGGCCGTGGTTCCGGCTCGTTCACCTGGCGCTTGTTGCCCCCAGCCATGGCTTACTTGCCCCGCATCCCGTCAAACACCTCGGCGAAGGCGGGCTGATTGGCGTGTGTGAGGCTGGAGCGAGCGGCTTCGATCACCAGCGGCTGCGGATGGCCGTGGAGCGAGGCGACGATGATCTGCTTCACCACATGATAGATGGCGGCATCCGCCTCGATCACCGCGCGGCAGCGATTGGCGAAGGGACCCACGAGGCCGTAGGCCAGCAACACGCCGAGAAACGTACCGACGAGCGCCGAACCGATCATCGCGCCGAGGATGGCGGGCGGCTGGTCAATCGAGCCCATGGTCTTGACCACGCCCAACACCGCCGCGACGATGCCCAGCGCCGGCAGCGCGTCTGCCAGACCCTGAAGATTGTCGGCCGGGCGCACGGCTTCGTGATGATGCGTCTTGAGGCCGTTATCCATCACTTCTTCGACCGCATGCGGATCGAGCGTGCCGGATGACACGACGACGAGGCGCAGCGTATCGCAAATGAGGTTGGTGAGGCCGTGATCCTTGGCCAGCCGGGGATATTCATTGAACACCGACGACGAGTGTGGATCCTCGATATGCGGCTCCAATGCCACCGGGCCTTCCACGCGCAGCATCTTCATCAGCTTTGACACGAGAAAGATGCAGTCGAGAAAATCCTGCTTCTTGTATTTCGGTCCCTTGAAAACCTTGGCGAGGCCGCCGCCCAGTGCCTTGAGGTCCGCGCCGCTGTTGCCGATGATGAGCGCGCCGACGGCAGCGCCGCCGATGATCAGCATTTCGTGGGGCAGGGCGTGCAGCACCGGGCCGATGTCGCCGCCGGTAAAGATGAACCCGCCGAATACCATGGCGAGCAGAACGACGATGCCGATGATGGCGAACATGCTTTACCCCGTGCAACAGATCTTTTGCTTGTCGGCGCCGACCGACGCGTAACATGCTATAGAACGGCGCGTTTCAGATATGGTTTAGCGGGATGGTTACTCAGGCGTTTACCAGCCGATACAGCAAGGGCGCGGGTGGCTCTCGAGCCTCCGCGCCCTCAAATCATGAGCCGGTGAGTGCTTCAGCTGATCAGATCGAACAGCGTCTGGCGGTTGATCCGCGCGAAGGCCGCCTGCGCCGCCTCCAGCGACAGCAGATTCGCGTTGATGCGGGCCAGCGTTTCGGTGAGATCCGTGTCTTCCAGCCCCGAACGGCGCTCCTTGAGGTCAAGCTGGATGCTCGTATTCTGGCCCTTCGCGGTGTCCAGCCGGTCGCTGCGAATGCCTTGAACCGATTGCTGGAGGATGACGTGGTTCAGCCCCGCGTCGGTGGAGGTCAGCGCGGCGTTGAGCGCGGTCTGGGTGCCAGCGTTGACGGCGTTGTAGGCCTCAAGCAGGATATCGTCGAGCGTGCGCGATACGCTGTTTACCATGATACCCGATTCGACGCTCTGGCGCGTGCCCACCGCCTCAAGCGTCAGCCCGCGCGAGACCGGAACCATTGTGGGGGTGGTATCGTCGAAGATAGCAACGCCCTGATAGTCTTTCTCGTTGAGCAGATCGTAGGTGCTGGTACGGATCGCCGAGAGCTCCGCCAGCACAGCCGCCTTGCCCGCGGCATCAAGCGTGGAGGTGGAAGCCCGGACCAGAAGTTCGCGCGCGCGGATGAACTGGGTGTTCATTTCGTGCAGGTTGGTCTCGGCCTTGTCCGACCGCCCGACGGCGTACGAGATATTGTCCGCCCATGCGCCATTTTGGGCCTGCGCCCGGCCTATGTCCGAGATCTGCACCCAGGCCTGAGGATCGTCCGACGGGCGATTGATTTTCTTGTGGCTCGACACCGCAGCCTGATCGGCCGCAATGGCCTGCGAAAGGCGCTGTTGGCGGCGGATTTCATCGGCCATCGCCTGTGTCGTCATCGCTACCATGGTTCAAACCCTTCTCATGCTCAGGACAACCGCAAAATGGTGTCCGCGATTTCCTTGGCGGCCTGAATTATCTTCGCGGCAGCCTGATAGGCCTGCTGTGTGCGCAATAGATCCGCCGCCTCGCGGTCGAGGTCGACGCCGCTCACGCGCTCTCGCGCAGACCGGGCGGTTTCATCGCGCAGTTCTGCTGCTTCCTGCTCGGCCTGGGCCGTGCTGAGGGTGGAGGCCTGGCTGGCGATCAGCGCGGTCCAGCCCTTTTCCACACTGCTGTTGCCGCGCGTGGTGCCGATGTTCAGCAGATTGCCGTTCGGGCGGCCGTCCGACGTCTTTGCAGCGATCTGGGTGATGTTGCCGATGGAGGTGGCGAGGCTCGCTGCCGTAGTGCCCACCGAAAACAGCGCGCCGCCGGCCGCGTTGGCATCGGTGAGGCCCTGTGCATGCCAGGCGTTCATGTCTGTCGAGAATTGCACGGCGAGCGTATCGAGGCTGTCCAGCCGCTGGCGCGCCAGTGTCGCGCTGGCGAATGCGCCGCCGAGCAGGCCGTCCGCAGGAGTAGCGGTAGCCACACCGTTGAGGCGGAAGGTGAGGGTGCCGTTGGCGTTTTGCAGCGTATCGAAGCTGCTGGCCGTGTTGCCTTGCAGGATCGTGCTGCCGTTATAGGTCAGGATCGCATCGTCATTGGGGCCGAAGCTGATGCCGACATTCAGGCGTTGCGTGATCTTGGTGAGTTCCGCGTCGCGATTGTCCATCAGCTGGGCGTAGTTGGCGGTGCCGGGTTGCGAGCGCAGCAAATCCTCATTGATGCGGGTCAGCGCCGTCAGGCTGTCGTTGACGATCGTGGTGTCGTTTTGCGCGGTGGTGAACGTGCCCTGCATCACCGTGGTCAGGCCGTCCGAGCTACGGTGGAAGGCGTTCACAACCTGGTCCATCGTGTAGATCATGTTGGTGCGCAGTGCGGTATCGGTGGGGCTGGCGGCGAGCTTGTCGATCGCGCCATACATGGTGTTGAGCGTGCCGCCTACGCCGAGCGCGTCGTCACCCAGCGCGGTTTCCATGTCCGAAAGCCAGCGCACGCGCGAATTGGCATAGCCCAATGCGGTGCCGGTCTGGCGCGCGGCGGCATCGAGATAGATATCATTGGCGCGGTCGACGCTGACGATCTCCGACCCGCCGAAGCTGGCGCGCGGCACATAGAGCGGTTCGCTCGACGCCGCCACGGAGGATTCCTGCAGCAGCACAGTGCGGCGGTTGTAGTTCTGGGTGTTCGCGTTGGCGATATTGTCTGCGATCGCGCCCATCTGCGCGCGCATGCTGCGCAGGCCAGAGGAGCCGATGGAAAAAAGGTCGGCTGAGCTCATGGCGCGCTATCCTGGGCTGCGGGCGCGGGTGCGCCGAGGGCGATTTCCGGCCGGGCGGTAAGGGCAGGGTCGCTCACGCGCGCTCCGAACTGGCGGATCAGCAGCTCGGCAATGCCGAACTTGCCGGTTTGCGCCATGTTCTCCGCCGTCTTGGCATCCGCCATGTCGCGAAACTGCTCGGTCGCCTGATTGTCGAAAATGCCTTCGCTGATGCTCGACGCGCGCATCGCACCGATCATCTGGCGCAGGAAGATGCTCTCGAACGCCTGCGCCGCCTTGACCAGCGCCGGATCGCGCGCGGGCGCGGCCTGCTGTGCCGTGGCGTTGAGGGCAATTCCTGTCGTCGTGCCGATATCCATCAGATCACCACCAGTTCCGCCTTCATCGCGCCCGCCTGCTTCAGGGCTTCGAGGATGGCGACCATGTCTGCAGGCGAAGCGCCGATTGCGTTCAGCCCTTTCACTATATCGGCAAGATTCGCGCCTCCTTTAAAATCTATTACCGGGCGCTTCTCTTCCTCGACCTTGATCGAGCTGGATGGCTCCACCGCCGTCTCGCCCTTGGAGAAGGGCGCGGGCTGCACGATGCGCGGTGCTTCCTGCACGCTGACCGTCAGCTTGCCGTGCGCGATGGCGGCAGGCGCGATCCGCACAGCGCCGTTGATGACGACGGTGCCGGTGCGCGCGTTGACGATCACCTTGGCGGGTGCATCAGCGGGCTTGACGACGATGTTCTCTATGAGTCCCATCATCATGATGCGGCCCTCCGCGCCCGGCTGCGCGTCGATCTGGATCGTCACGGCGTCCATCGCGCGGGCGCGCTTGTCACCGAAGGCGAGGTTGATTGCATCGGCCACGCGCAGGGCGGTGGTGAGGTCTGCCTCGGCGAGATTGAAATCGAGCTTGGGCGCGGTGTCGAACCCGGTAGCCACCGCCTGTTCAACCGTCGCGCCGCCGGGAATGCGCCCGGCAGACGGAATGTTGACCGAGACCTGGCTGCCGTCGGACCCCGAAACGCCCAAGCCGCCGACTTCGAGGTTGCCCTGCGCCATCGCGTAAATCTGGCCGTCCGCGCCGCGTAAAGGCATCATGACGAGCGTGCCGCCGCGCAGCGACTTGGCCTTGCCGAGCGCCGAGACGGTGATGTCGAGCCGCTGGCCGGGCTTGGCGAACGGGGGAAGCTCGGCCGTGACCATCACAGCCGCCGCGTTCTTGAGCGAAGGGTTGACGCCGGGCGGAAGTGTCAGGCCGAAGCGCGAGATCACGCCCTTCATGCCCTGCGACGAATATTCGAGGCTGTCGTCGCCCGTACCCGCGAGGCCGACGACGATGCCATAGCCCGTCAGCTGGTTGGGGCGCACCCCCTGGAATGTGCCCAGATCCTTGATGCGCTCCGCATGGGCAGGCGCGCTCGCAAGCGCGGCCAGAGCCATGAGGGGGAGCAGGAAGAGGCGGAGAAGCGTCATGGGGTTTCTATCCATCAGAAGGGGCTGAGCATGCTGAAGAAGCGCTGGAGCCAGCCCTGGCGGCTGGCGCGAGCGATCTCGCCCTTGCCGGTGTAGGTGATCTTTGCGTCCGCGACACGGGTGGAGAGTACCTTGTTATCAGGCGATATATCCGCCTGCCGTACCAGCCCCGCGATCTGGATGAATTCGTCGCCGCGGTTGAGCGTCAGCGCCTTCTGCCCGCGCACCAGCATGGTGCCGTTGGGGAACAGACGGGCGACCGTGACGGTGATCTCGCCGTTCAGGCTGTTGGACTGGCTTGCCGCGCCGGTGCCCTTGAAGCTCTGTGTACCGCTCGATGCAATGTCGGTCGACTTGAGGAGGCCCGACAGCGGCCCGGTGCTCGGCGGCGTCAGGCCGATGCTGCCGTCGCGCGCGGTATTGGCGGCGGTGCTCTTCGATGCCTGCGTGCTTTCGACGAGCTGGATGGTGATGATGTCGCCGACCATGGCCGCGCGCGCGCCGCTGGTGAGCGGGGCATAGCCGTTCACCGCCTGAAAGATGCTGCCGTTCGGGGCCATGCCTTCTGGCGCGGGCTGCGAATAGGTGGGGGTATAATCCAGCGCTTCCTTCTTCTTGCCCGCCAAAGCAGGCGAGGAAAGCAGAAGGGCGGAGCTGAACAGCAGTAATGCGGAAGGGCGCATGATACGGGCTATCCTCACAACTGCTGGTTCACATATTGCAGCATTTCATCGGTCGACTTGATCATCTTGCTGTTGACCTCATAGGCGCGCTGCGTCTCGATCATGTCGACCAGCTCCTCGACGATGTTGACGTTGGAGCCTTCGAGGCTGCCCTGCTTGATCGTGCCGCGCCCGTCGAGACCGGCCGCGCCGACCTGCGGCGCGCCGCTCGCTGCCGTCTCCAGCAACACGTTGCCGCCAACCGATTGCAGGCCCGCCGGGTTGGCGAAGCTGGCAAGCTCGATCTGCCCGAGTTCGGTGGGGGCGCTCTGGCCTGCAAGTACGGCGGAGACGGTGCCATCATTGCCGATGGAGATCGAGATGACGCCATCGGGCACCTGAATCTGCGGGATCAGGGGCAAGCCATCAGAGCTGACGAGCGTGCCTTCCGCCGTGCGGCTGAAATTGCCGTCGCGGGTGTAGCCGATCGCGCCGTCAGGCCGCTGAACCTGGAAATAGCCGCCGCCCTCGATCGCGAGATCGAGCGCGTTGCCGGTATTTTGCAGCGTGCCCTGCGTGTCGATGCGACTGGTGCCCGCAAGCGAGACGCCGGTGCCGAGCGAGAGGCCGGTCGCGAACTTGTTCTGGCTGTCCGACGCGGAGCCTGCGGCGATCAGCTGCTGATAGGCGAGCGTCTCAAAGTTCGCGCGGTCTTTCTTGAAGCCGGTGGTGTTCACGTTCGCGAGGTTGTTCGCGATCACCTGCATCTTGGTGTTCTGCGCATCAAGCCCGGTGCGGGCGACGTGGAGTGCGGCGTTGGTCATGGAATGGTAGTCCTTCGTTTCATTTCATGATCCCCTCACGGGGATGGTCGGTTCCGGCCCTCTCCCCCTCCCAACCTCCCGACAGGGTAAACTATTGGGAGGTTGGGAGGGGGAGAGGGCTGGCGCCGCTACATTAAGATCCAGGCAACTTCATGAGGCTGGCGCCGCCGTCGTCGATCTGTTTTGCTGTGTCGATCATCTTCACCTGCGTTTCCCAGGCGCGACTGGCCTCGATCATCTGCACGAGCATTTCGGTGGCGTTGACGTTCGATCCTTCGAGCGAACCGCCGGTTACGCGGGCAAGCGGATCGTCAGGCAGCACGCCGCCGTTCACCTCGCGGAACAGGCCGTCCAGCCCTTTGGCGATCTGGGACCCCTTGGGATTGGCGAGCTTGAGCCTGTCGATCTGCTGCGGCGATTTGGGGTCGCCGCCCTGCGGAACGATGGAGATACTGCCGTCCTTGGCAATCACGATGCTGTCATAAGGCGGGAGGGTGATCGGCCCGGAATTGCCGATCACGGGGAGTCCATCCCCCGTGGTCAGCAGGCCGCTGTCTGACAGCTGAAGGTCGCCCCGCCGCGTATAGGCCTCGCTGCCGTCGGTCGCCTGCACGGTGAGGAATGCCTCCCCGTTGACGGCGACGTCGAGCGGATTGCCGGTCGAGACGACGGAGCCTTCCTTCATGTCGGCGCCCAGCACCTGCTCGCCCGCCTGGGCGCGTGTCCGAAAGGTCTGGCCGTCGATCCACACCGTGTTGGCATTGGCGATTTCCGCGCGAAAGCCGGTGGTGTTGGCGTTGGCGAGATTGTTCGCGATCGTGCTCTGGCGCGAAAGCGCCGCGCGCATCGCCGTGAGAGCGGTATCGACCAATCTGTCCATGGTTCAGACCCTTCGGATGCTCAAGTCAGGTTTAGCTGCGCAGGTTCACGATCGCGTTCGAGATGGTCGACGCGGTTTCGATCGCCTTGGCGTTCGCCTGGAAGTTGCGCTGGGCGGAGATGAGCGCCACCAGCTCTTCCGTCAGGTCGACGTTGGAGCGTTCGAGCGCGCCCGAGCGGATCGCGCCGTAAAGACCGGCGTTCGCGGCGCCATAAACCGGCGCGCCCGATTGCAGCGTCGCTTCCCAGTGCGCGTCGCCTTTCTGGCGCAGACCCTCGTTGGACGGGAACGCCGCCATCGCGATCTGGCCCAGAACCTGGGTGGTCGAGTCCGCGAAGGTGGCCGTCACGGTGCCATCCACCGTCACGCCGACGGAAGAGAGCTGGATCGTCGGCGCACCGGGTTTGGTCAGCGGGATCTGGAGGTCGGTCTGCGTAGCCATGTTGATGCTGCTGGTTGCCGTGTTATAGGGAAACACCTGCAAGCGGCCACCGACCGTGTCCACCACGTTACGGTTGTCATCGAGCGAGAACGCACCGTTACGGGTATAGCTGACCTGCAGCGTCGGCGGCGGGGTCTTCACGGTGAAGAAGGCTTCACCGGTGATCGCGAGGTCGAGCGTCTTGTCGGTGGTTTCAACCGTACCCTGCGTGAACTGCTGCTGGATGCCGGTGATGCGCGTACCCTGACCCGCGACCTGCGTGGTCGTCTGCATCGGCGCGGCGGCGAAGATGTCACCGAAGTTGGTGCGGCTCTTCTTGAACGCGGTCGAGTTCACGTTGGCGACGTTGTTCGAAACGGTCGCGAGGTCAGACTGCGCCGCTTTGAGGCCGGTGAGTGAGGTATAAAAGGACATGGACTAGGCTCCTTAGGTTGAACTGGTGAGAAATCAGGTGAGTTTGAGCGCTTCTGCGGGCGAGAAGCTTCCCAACGGGGTAATGAGCTTGGCCTGGCTGCCATCGGCGGGGGATTGCACCGCCGCGATACTGGCCCAGGTGGCGACAGTGGTCGGGCTGGCGCCGCGCACCTTCACTTGCAGAGGCTGGCCGGCGACATAGTTGCCCGCGTCATCGCGCCCGTTCCAGTAGAAGGCGCTCTCGCCCGCTGGCCGCGCGCCGAGATCTATGGTCTTGACGGTATTGCCGCTGCCGTCGACGAGGTCGATGCTGAGCGCGTTGGCGTCTGCGTCAGTAGTGATCTGGCCCGCGTAACTGCCCTGTGCATCCGGCGCGGCGATGTTGCTCTTGACCAGCATAGATCGACCGATCCAGCTCGCCGCGTCGTTGATGCGGCTGCCCGATACGGCTGCCGATATGGCCGCCAGCGACTTGTTCATTTCCGCGATGCCGCTGGTGTTGCTGATCGTTGCCATCTGGGCGACGAGGTCTGCGTTATCCATCGGGTTGAACGGATCCTGCGACTTGAGCTGCGCCGTGAGCAGCGTCAGGAAATCGGTCTGCGCCATGCTCTTTTGCGTGACGCCCGTGGACTTCTGGTTGAGGGTGTCGGCGGAACCCGTGTAGGTCAGGGTACCGTTGTTATTGGTGGCGGTTACGGTCATTTGCCCATCCTAACTGTGTCTAGCATGAGGGATTTGGCGGTCTGCAAGACCTGCACGTTGTTCTGATACATGCGGGAGGCTTCGAGCATGTCGACCAGCTCGGTGCTGCTGTCGACCGCGGCCTCCCACACATTGCCGTCCTTGTCTGCGAGCGGATGATTGGGGTCATGACGCTTCACGGGCTTCGCGTCGGTCGTAACCACGCTCTCGACCTTGACGGTGGAGACGCCGGGGCTTTCGGTGACCGAACGGAAGATCGGGCGGATCGCGCGATAGGCCTGTTTTTCGCTGCCGGTGACGGCGCCTGCGTTCGCCATGTTCGACGCGGTGGCGTTGAGGCGCACCAGCTGGGCGGACATGGCGCGGCCGGCGATATCGAAGACGTTCATGGGCGTGTCAGCCATGCTCATTCTCCTTTCAGGGCGCGGGTGATCGTGTTGAGGCGGCTCTCCAGGAAGGAGAGGGTGGTCTGATATTTGACCGCGTTCTCTGCGAATAAAGTCTGCTCGGTCGACAGCTCGACCGTGTTGCCGTCAAGCGCGGGCTGCAGCGGAATACGATAGCCCATAGCGGCGGTCGCAGCCTGGCTTGCGCTCTCGCCCTTGTCGGTAGCGTCGCGCAGCGCGGCCTCGAAATCGATGTCCCGCGCCTTGTATCCGGGCGTGGAGGCATTGGCGATGTTGGAGGCGAGCAGGTTGAGACGCTGCGAGCGGAGCTCCAGCGCCTTGCCATGCAGGCCGAACAGTGCGTCATCCAGTCCCATTTTTCCGGTCAACCCTCTAAACTTCCATCCGAACCCGCCGTTCTACCCCTATGGAGTGCCGGGCAGGTTCATCCGACATGATATAAGCAAAGCCCGTGCCAGTTTTGCCTAAACGGCAGAAATGCGTGGGTTTCGGGTCAAGCCGGGTTTGCAGGAGCGGGTGCTCCGGCAAGCGCGGCATCATTTTGCCTCAGGGCGGCAAATTTTTGCCGGTCGTTAAGCATAACCCTATGCGCTTTGGTAAATTGTGCCCGGTATGATGCGCGCAAAGAGGCCGAACGATGCAAGTGCTGACCCACCTTCTCGATCCGATCACGCTTGGCGCAATGCTGTTGGGCTGCGCCCTGTTCGCGCTCATGCAGACCGGGGCGAAGGCCACCGCGCGCGGCTTTATGGCATTGCCCGCGCTGTGGCGCGCGGACCCGGAGCGGGATATGCTGCTCGCCCGCGCGACGATGACCCGCGTGGATCATGTGGCGCAGTTGCGCGGCCTTCAGTGCACGGACCGTGTGCGCGCCGCCAATCCGTTTCTCGCGCTGGCAATCCGCAAGCTCGCCGATACCGAAACTGTCGACCGGTTCGAGATGTGGGCGGAGCAGGCGTTGGCCGACCGGCGCGCACGGCACGAGACCGCGCATAAATTCTGGCTTTCCGTCGCCGATGTCGCGCCCGCGCTCGGCATGGCGGGGACGATCATCGGCCTTGTCGGCATGTTTGCCGGGATGGACGATCCCGCCAAGATCGGCCCGTCGATGGCACTTGCACTGCTGACCACTCTCTATGGCGTGGTGTTGGCGAACCTTGTCGCTGCGCCGATCGCGACGCGCCTTGCGGACCTTAGCGAGCGCGAGCTGGCCTGGCAGACCGAGCTGTGCCAGCGCATGCTGCGCGTGGCGCGGCGCGAGACAGCCCCTGTGCGCCGCGCCTCGATCCGCGAGGTCGCATGACCGCGCGGGCTGCGTCAGCGACCGGCCGCCGCAACCGCTGGGCGCTGAGCTTTGCTGACCTCGCCCTGCTTTTGCTCGGGTTTTTCGTGTTGCTACAAGCCAGCAACGGCCGCCAGCGTGAGGTTGTGAACGGAGTGGCGCAGCAGTTCGGCGCCCCGGCGGCGCAGATGGACCGGCTTGCCGCCCACAGTCTGTTCCAGCCCGGCGAGGCGTTGCTCACCCCCGCAGGCGAGCAGGCCATTGCGCAAGTGGCGAGTCGCTATAAGGCGGGCAAGCAGTCCATCGAGATTCGCTCGATCGGCCTCGATGCGGCAACAAACCGCTTCGACAATTGGGATCTGGCGGCCGCACGCCTTGGCGCGACGGCGCGAGCGCTGGCGGCGCATGGCATCGCGCGTGAGCGCATCCTCATTCGCGGGCTGGATCAGCAGTCCGAAAGCAAGGCCGGGCAGCAAATCCTGATCCGCGCCAAGTAAGCCGCCCGATCTGGCACGAACCTTGCTTAATTTCCTGACGAAGACTTGTCAGGAGATAATAGCGTGCCACGCATTGCCACCCAGTTCATGATCGCCTGTGCCGCCACCGGCCTAGGGGTCGGCCTCTGCGCCGCAGCCGCGCGCGCGCAGTCGTTCGAGAATCTCGACCGGCTCGACAGCATCGTGGCGATGACCGTTGGCGCGAACGTCGGCACGCCCGGCGGCGCGACCGCACCGGTTGATCGAAGGCTGAAACTCGCCGCCTGTCCGCAGGTGCCCGAAGTCTCAGGCCCGATTTTCGGCGCGGCGATGGTGGAATGCAAGCCGCTGGGCTGGCGCATCCGTGTGCCGCTCAACGCCGGCGGCGCGCAGCAGGCGCAGGCCAGCAGTGGCTATGCCCGCTCCGCCGCGATGCAGAAGCAGGTCGTCGTCAAGAAGGGCGATCCGGTGCAGCTCGTGGCGGGCGGCACCGCCTTCACCGTGTCTCGCATGATGATCGCCGACGAGGATGGCGCGGCGGGGGACATGATCCGCGTGCGCGAGGACAAGAAGTCTGACCCCGTTCTCGCGCGGGTGCAGGAAATGGGCGTCGTTCGAGCCCCGGATCGGTTCCAGTAAAAAGGCTTTGCGGATTTAAAGATTTCTGAAACTTGTCGTATCTAAGATGGCAAGTCGGAAAGGACAGAAACCGTGATCAAGTCTGTTGGCCCATCCTATGGAACGCCTGTCGGCCTCGGCTCCGTGCGCGAGAACGGCAAGAGCAAGGCCGCCGATAAGATCGGCCACGGCAATGCCGTCGCCTCTGTCGCATCCAGCAATGCCACGCCGATCCGCAACATGGCCGACGAAGGTGCGCCGGTGGACTTCGACAAGGTGCTGGCGATCAAGGAAGCCATCGCCAACGGCAAATATCCGGTCAATGCCGATGTTATTGCCGAGCGGATGATCGCCCTCGATCTGGGCGAATGATGCCCAACGGCATCGCCTCACTCGAAAAGCTCACTGACGCGTTCAACGAACTGCGCCGGGCGCTCGACAGCTATGATCCAGCCCAGATCAACGCCGCCGCCGCTATGGTGAAGGCCGCGACCGACGAGGTGCGCGCGCAAGGTGTCTGGGCGAAAGATCCTGCGTTGAAAGAAAAGATCGAGGCGCTCAAGCCGATGATCGAATCGGCGCGGGTGCGCGCCAATCTGGCATCTGACACGGTGCGCCAGCGCCTCGGGCTGCTCGCGCAGACCGGGGCGGAGAACGCATCGCTCACCTATCAGCGCTGAATAGCCTCTAAGTCCTTATACGGCGCATATTTATCAACGCGCGTTAACCATATCTTCGGCATCTCGGCTGTTTAATAGCCCTGCCTGCGGTCGGGACCCCCGCGGGCATGGGGACTGTTATTCATGGCAAATTTTCCCGCTATCGGATTTGATGGGGCAGGCTCGACCAAGAGCCGCGTCACCAACGCCATTGCCCTCGCCAGCCAGCGGACGGGCGTGGATTTCGGCTATCTGCTCGGCCAGGCGAAGCTGGAGAGCAGCCTAAATCCCACAGCCAAGGCGGGCACATCGTCTGCGACCGGCCTCTACCAGTTCATCGACCAGAGCTGGCTCGGCGTCATCAACAAGCACGGGAGCCAATATGGCCTCGGCTGGGCGGCGAACGCCATCGGCCAGACCCCGAGCGGCCAATATTATGTCGCAGACCCGGAGCTGCGTCAGCAGATACTCGACCTGCGCAACCACCCGGAAACCGCCTCTGTCATGGCCGCTCAGCACGCGGCGGACAACAAGGCGGCGCTGGAGGCGAGGCTGGGGCGCGAGGCGCAGCCGGTAGACCTTTATCTCGCGCATTTCCTCGGCGTAGGCGGCGCGGGCAAGTTTCTGGAAGTGCATGACCAGAACCCGTGGGCATCTGGTGCATCGCTGTTTCCTTCAGCGGCGCGGGCGAACCGCAATATCTTCTACGACAAGGCGGGCAATCCGCGCAGCCTTGCCGATATCCGCAACAGCTTTGCCGCGCGCCTGCAACGCGGCGCGGATGGGGCGCTCGACAGCGGCAATACGGTCGCGCCCTCGGACTGGCTCGCCGCGCGCGGACGCAATGTCGATCTTGCGGATGCCTCCGCAGCGCTGGAGGACGAGAACCCCGCCGATTACGCGCGCGAGCAGACGCAGCGCCTGCAAAACTCGATCGCGGCGGAAGACCTGATCCGCCCGCAGCCGCAGACGGCGCGGCTCGCCTATCTCATGCTCGCCACCCTCGGCCGATAACGCAAAAAGGTAATTACGGCTCATGACACGCAGCGAAGTGAACGGCAAAGTCTGGGTGCAGGCGGCGAGGGGGGCGGTGCTCCCCATAGCGACGCTGTTGCTGGTGATGTTCATGGTGGTGCCGGTGCCCGCCTTCATTCTCGACGTCGGGTTCATCGGCAATATCGTGATCTCGCTCGCGGTGCTGATGGTGGCGCTGAATGCCGCCAAACCGCTTGATTTTTCAAGCTTTCCCACCGTGCTGCTGTTCGCCACGTTGATGCGGCTTGCCCTGAACGTTGCGTCCACGCGCGTGGTGCTGGTTGACGGGCATACCGGCGCGGACGCGGCTGGCCATGTGATCGAGGCATTCGGCCATTTCCTGATCGGCGGCGACTATGTCGTCGGTCTGTTCGTGTTCGCGATCTTGATGATCATTAACCTTGTCGTCATCACCAAGGGCGCGGGCCGCGTGTCCGAGGTGTCTGCCCGCTTCACGCTGGATGCGTTGCCGGGCAAGCAGATGGCGATCGACGCGGACCTGAACGCAGGGTTGTTGACGCCGGAAGAGGCCAAGGCGCGCCGCGCCGAAGTCGCCACCGAGGCGGACTTCTACGGCTCGATGGACGGTGCCAGCAAGTTCGTGAAGGGCGATGCCATTGCGGGCGTGCTCATCCTCGTCATCAATATCGTCGGCGGCATCATATTGGGCATGGTGAGCCACGGGCTTTCCATCTCCGAAGCGGCGCAGACCTATATCATCCTTGCCATTGGCGACGCGCTGGTCGCGCAGATCCCGGCGCTGTTGCTCTCGATCGCGGCGGCAAGCATCGTCACCCGCGTCAACAGCGAGCATGACCTTTCGGGCCAGATCGCCAGCCAGTTCGGCAGCGCGAGGGCATGGACTCCGGTTGCCGCCATCCTCGGAATACTGGGCGTGCTGCCCGGAATGCCCCACTTCATGATCCTCTCCGCCGCCGGGGGGGCAGGCTATGTCGCTTGGCGCCTGAAGCAGAAGGCGAAGGAAGTCGCCGCCGCGCCTCCGCCCGCGCCGGAGCCTGAAAACCCCGCCAACATCGAGTGGGAAGATGTGTCCGAAGGTGCGGTGCTGGGCCTTGAGATCGGTTACGGCCTCATCGGCCTCGTCGACGATCGCAAGGGCGCGCCCCTGATGGGCCGCATCACCGGCATCCGCAAGCAGCTGTCCAAGGAGCTTGGCTTCGTCGTGCCGATGGTGCGGGTGAAAGACAATCTGGCGCTGGAGCCGAACAGCTATCGCATCAGCATCGGCGGCGTGATCGTGGGCGAGGATGAGATATTCCCGGACGATCTGCTGGCGCTCGATAGCGGGGCGCTGGAATCCACCGTGCCGGGCCGGGCGGCCAAAGACCCGACCTTTGGCCTCGATGCCGTGTGGATTACGCAGGACAAGCGCAGCGAGGCGGTGGTGGCGGGTTATACCGTCGTCGATCCTTCGACCGTGGTTGCAACCCACATGAACCAGCTCATCGCGATGAACGCGGCCGAGATGTTCGGCATGGACGAGGCGCGCAAGCTGCTCGATGCGCTGAAGGAAAACGCGCCGCAGCTCGTCGATGGGCTGACGCCCGCGTTGCTGAGCCTGGGGCAGGTAGCGGCTTTGTGCCGCGCGCTGCTCGCCGAAGGTATCCCCCTGAAGGATTTCCGCCGCATCTGCGAGGCAATGGTCGCGGCCTACAAGCCCGAGATGAGCCACGAGCAACTGGTGGAGGCGGTGCGCCAGCGCATTGGCTCGCTCATCATCCAGACGCTCGTGCCGGTGAAGATGCCGCTGCCCGTCATTACGCTCGACGGCGAGCTGGAAGGCTTGCTCGCGCAGGCGATGCGCGTGGCGGGAGACGCCAAGCATCCGATCGAGCCCGCCCTGAGCGAACGAATCACCGACGCGGTGGTCAATGCCGCGCGGCCGCTGATGGCCGAGGCGCGCAACTTCGCCATCGTCACCTCGCCGGTGGCACGCGCGGCGCTCGCCCGTTTGTTCAAGCCGCATCTGCCCGAAACGCCGGTGCTCTCGTTCCTCGAGATTCCGGACGGCAAGCCGGTCGAGGTGTTCGCGGTCGTCGGTGGTGCGGAAAAGCCACGGCACGATCCGGTGCCCGGCGCGCCGGGAATCTTGCGTGAAAGAATTGCCTAACCTTTTGTGTGTAAAACTGTTCTCAGGGATCGCGGGGACGATAAGCGCCTATGTATGTTAACAGGATCGGAGCGGACGGAGAGGCGCTGACCTATGGCCGCAAAGCCGGGGTGCAAAGCCCCGAGCGGCTGGCCCGTCAGTATATGCCGCTCGTCCGCAAGATCGCCTGGCATGTCCATGGCCGCGTTTCCAACGCCATCGAGATAGAAGATTTGCTCCAGATTGGCATGGTCGCGCTGGTCGAGGCCGCCAATGGCTATGAGGATCGCGGCTTCGGCTTTGCTACCTATGCGCAGATGCGCATCCGTGGGTCGATGATCGACCATCTGCGCCGCCACGCCACGCTCTGCCGCTCCGGCATGGCCAAGCGCAAGGAACTCGCGGCTGTCCGCGCCCGGCTGGAACAGAAGCTGGGCCGCGTGCCGCTGGAGGCGGAAATGTCCGCCGAGATGGGGCTTGCCCCTGCTGAATATCGTGAGCTGGCCGATGCCGCCGAGTTCGTGCAGGAACACAGCATCGACGAGGTCTATTCCGATCAGTCGATGTGGTTCGCCGATGTCGAGGACCGTGTCGACGATGTGATGGAGCGGGAGTCGCTCAAAAAGGCACTCGGTGCCTGCATCGGCAAGCTGCCCGAGCGCGAAGCCATGGTATTGCAGCTCTATTTCGTCGAGGAGATGAACCTTGAGGAAATCGGCGCGACGCTGGACATCGGCGCCGCGCGCGTTTGCCAGATCAAGAAGGCGGCGCTGGACAAGCTGCGCGCGTTGCTGAAAGATTGGGTTTCCTGACCTGATCGGGAATACCAATGGCAAAACGCACCGTCTCGAAAACCACTGCGCGCACTATCTTCATCGGCACGATGGCCGGTGCGATCCTGCTCGTGGTGGCTGTAGCGGGCAGCGGGCTGCTTCGCGGGCGGGGAGGGGCTGAGCCGGCCAGCGGACCAGCTGCAACCGCTCCGCCGCCACAAGCACCTGCGCCGAAGCCAGCGCAGCCGGCAGCACCGAAGGCTTCCCCCGCAGCGCAATCGCCGTTCACCGTCAAGCGCGTGCTTGATATCAGGGAGCCGCTCGATCATGGCGACTGGGTGTGGGACGATGCTGGCGTGCCCTCCGGCCCGATGGTCGTCACTATCGACATGCAGGCGCAGACGCTGTCCGTCTTTCGTGGCGGCTACGAGATCGGCGTTGCCGTCATCCTCTATGGCGCGACCGACAAACCGACGCCGGTTGGCAGCTATCCGATCATGGAGAAGGACATAGACCATGTCTCCAACATCTACGACAATGCGCCCATGCCCTACGGCCTGCGCCTCACCAACGACGGCGTGTTCATTCATGCCAGCGATGTCAAATGGGGCAATGCGACGCACGGATGCATCGGAGTGCCCAAGCCCTTTGCCAAGCGGCTGTTCGCCGCCGTGAAAGTCGGCGATCCCGTCGTTATCACCAACGGCAAGAAGATGGACCTGAGCCACCTTTGAGAGCGAGGGGCTTTGCGGCTACCGATCGGCCCGGTTTCGTTTGACAGCTCAGGGTCGGAAGTGACATAGGCCCGCACATGGCGAGCGCCCCGCGCCGCCAGCGCTGCGATTGATGACACGCAGACGGGGAGTAGCGCAGTCTGGTAGCGCATCTGCTTTGGGAGCAGAGGGTCGCAGGTTCGAATCCTGTCTCCCCGACCATTTTTCAGCGTTTCAGAAACAGCGCCCTTATTGCCCGCGGCCGCCGCCGCGATCGAAGTGTCCAAGCCCGTGATCGGTGCGGCACAGCCGATCCCACAGGCGGAAATAGAGGCCATAATTGCAGCGATAGCTGTCGTGGTGAAGCTGGTGGTGGGTCGCGGTGATCAGCCAGCGACCGGCCCGGCCGTGGACAAGGCGGGTGGGGAACAGCTCCCAGCCCATGTGGTTGGTCACGCCCATCAGTGTCATCGTCACAAGCACCGCGAGCACGACGCCGATATGCAGCGGTATCACGAACACCAGCGCCGGGATGACGAACGCTCCGGTCAGCGCTTCTCCGGGGTGAAAGCTCATGGCGGCCCATGCTGTCGGCGGTCTGCTGGCGTGATGGACGGCGTGCAGCGCGCGGAAAATCGCGGGGCGATGCATCAGGCGGTGGGTCCAGTAAAACCAGCTGTCGTGGATCAGCAGGCAGAGCAGGAAAGACACCGGCATCCACCAAAGCGGATAGGCCGTTGCGTCCTGGTAAATCAGGGTCCAGCCTCGCTCGTGCCAGCCCCATGCGACAATACCGGCGGGCAGGCCATATATGGCCGCGCTGAGCAGGGACCAGCCGATTTCCCGGCGTATCTGAGCGCCGAGCCCTGCATGCAGCCCGGGGCGCAGGCGCTCACCCCACAAGGCGAACAGGCCGCTGGTGACCAGATAGCGGACTGCGACGATGATAATCATCACCAGGCTTGACGCTGCCATCGCGATCAGTGCGGGTTGAGACATGCAGGGGGTTTATCAGCGCGCGCAGGCTAAAGCGAGCGGGCAAGCGATGACCCGATCCCTTCCGCATCGCTGGCCGATGCTTTCGGCGCTTGCGCGACGATCCCGTCCAGCCACTCAATGAAGGCCTGAACGCGCGGTTGCCCCGCCACATCGCGATGCACGGCAAGCCAGAAGGCGCGGCGGATCGATATGTCCGGCCGGATCGGCGTCAGCCGATCGTCCCGGCCCGCCATGAAGTGAGGCAGAACGCCAATGCCCGCGCCGCCGGCGATCAGCTCTTGCTGCGCCACGATGCTCGTCGAGCGCACCGAGGCTTCCAGGCCGCTTTCGATCTCGTCGAGATAGCGCAGCTCGGGCGCGTAGATGAAGTCCGGCACATAGCCCACGAACGGGATGCCGCATTCACGCAGGCTGCGCTGGCCCAGAGCGAGTGTCCAATCGTCGCGCTGGCTGGGGGCGTATAGTCCCAGCCCATAGTCGATGAGCTTGCGCACCTTCAGCAGCCCGCGCCGTGGTCGCGTTAGCAGAATCGCAAGGTCGGCTTCGCGCTTGGAGGGATTGAGAAACCCGCTCGATGCCACAAGATCAATGTCCAGCTGGGGATGCGCGCTCGAAAACTCGGCCAGGCGCGGTGCGATGAAACGGGCGCCGAAGCCCTCGGAAACGCTGACGCGCAGCTGCCCGGACAGGGTCTTTCGGCTCGCGCTTGCCAGTTCGATGCGGCTGGCAACCGCTTCCATCTCCTGAGCGTGCGAAAACAGCGAGCGCCCGTGGTTCGTCAGCACGAAACCCTCGTGGGTCCGCTCAAACAACGCCTGTTGCAGCACCCGCTCCAGCGCGCTGACCCGGCGGCTCACCGTCGTGGGGTCCATCTTGAGCGCGCGCCCGGCGGCAATCAGATTGCCATGGCGGGCGACGTTCAGGAAAATTCGCAACTCGTTCCAGTTCATGGTACTGCATTTATGCAGTTCGAAGCTGCGAGTCTATCCGTTGAGTTACACGGAAAGCCCCATATGATGCCGCATCATTTTTCGAGAGGTGCTCCCGTGAGGCAAACAGATCATTTCATCGTCGGCGGACCGGCCGGCGAGGCCAGCCGCTTCGGCGATATCTTTGACCCCAATAGCGGCGCGGTGCAGGGCCGCGTCGCGCTCGGCGATGCGGCGGTGCTCGATCGCGCGGTTGCGGCGGCGCAGGCCGCGCAGCCCGGCTGGGCCGCCACCAACCCCCAGCGCCGCGCCCGCGTGATGTTCGAGTTCAAGCGGCTGGTCGAGGCCAATATGGACGAGCTGGCGCATATGCTCAGCTCCGAGCATGGCAAGGTCATCGCGGACAGCAAGGGTGATATCCAGCGCGGACTGGAAGTGATCGAGTTCTGCTGCGGCATTCCCCATGTGCTCAAGGGTGAATATACGCAGGGCGCGGGGCCGGGGATCGACGTCTATTCGATGCGCCAGCCGATCGGCATCGGTGCGGGCATTACACCGTTCAACTTCCCGGCGATGATCCCGTTGTGGATGTCCGGCGTTGCGATCGCGGTCGGTAATGCGTTCATCATCAAGCCGTCCGAGCGCGATCCCTCCGTACCCGTGCGTCTGGCGGAGCTGTTCATCGAAGCCGGGCTGCCCGAGGGTATCTGTCAGGTCGTCCATGGCGACAAGGAGATGGTCGATGCCATCCTCGACCATCCGGCCATCGGCGCGGTGAGCTTCGTCGGCTCGTCAGACATCGCGCATTATGTCTACAACCGCGGTGTCGCGAACGGCAAGCGGGTGCAGGCGATGGGCGGCGCGAAGAATCATGGCATCGTCATGCCCGATGCCGATCTCGATCAGGTTGTGAATGACCTGACCGGTGCGGCCTTCGGCTCCGCTGGTGAGCGCTGCATGGCGCTGCCCGTGGTTGTGCCGGTGGGCGATGCCACGGCAGAAGCGCTGAAGGCCAAGCTGATCCCGGCGATCGAAAAGCTGAAAGTCGGCGTCTCGACCGATCCTGATGCGCATTACGGCCCGGTCGTTACCGCCGCGCACAAGGCGAAGGTGGAAGGCTGGATCCAGACCTGCATCGACGAGGGTGCGGAGCTGGTCGTCGATGGCCGCGGCTTCACGCTTCAAGGGCATGAGAACGGTTTCTTCGTCGGCCCGACGCTGTTCGATCATGTCACCACCGACATGCAGAGCTACAAGGAGGAGATCTTCGGCCCGGTGCTTCAGATGGTGCGCGCAGCCGATTTCGAGACCGCGCTCTCGCTGCCCACCAAGCACCAATATGGCAATGGTGTCGCGATCTTCACCCGCAACGGCCACGCCGCACGCGAATTCGCCGCGCGGGTCAACGTCGGCATGGTCGGCGTCAACGTGCCGATCCCGGTGCCAGTCGCCTATCACACGTTCGGCGGGTGGAAGCGCTCGGCGTTCGGAGACACAAACCAGCACGGCATGGAAGGCGTGAAGTTCTGGACCAAGGTCAAGACCGTGACGGCGCGCTGGCCGGATGGATCGCTCGACGGCGGAAATGCCTTCGTCATCCCGACCATGGGGTGATAGGCTGACCCTATGAGCCAGTTTGACCTCACCGACGACCAGCGCGCCATCCAGGATATGGCGCAGCGCTTCACCGCCGACGCCATCACCCCCTTTGCAGGGGAGTGGGACGAAAAGCACCATTTCCCGCGCGATGTGGTGAAGGCGGCGGCAGAGCTGGGCTTCGCCGGCATTTATGTGAGCGAGGAAGGCGGCGGCATTGGGCTGGGGCGGCTGGAAAGCGCGCTGATCATGGAGGCGATGGCCTATGGCTGCCCCTCCACCTCTGCGTTCATTTCTATCCACAACATGGCCGCGTGGATGATCGACCGCTTCGGTGGTGCGGCTGTGAAGGAAAAATATCTGCCCGCGCTGGTCTCCGCCGATCTGCTGGCAAGCTATTGCCTCACGGAGGCGGGCGCAGGCTCTGACGCGGCCAGCCTCAAGACCAAGGCGGTGCGCGAAGGTGACTATTATGTCGTCACCGGCTCCAAGCAGTTTATCTCCGGCGGCGGTGAAAACGACCTCTACGTCACGATGGTGCGCACAGGCGAAGACGGGCCCAAAGGCATCAGTTGCCTCGTGATCGAAAAGGACATGCCGGGCGTCAGTTTCGGCGCGCAAGAGCGCAAGCTGGGCTGGCATTCACAGCCCACGGCGCAGGTCAATTTCGACGGTGTGCGCGTGCCGATAGGCAATCTGGTCGGTGTGGAAGGGCAGGGCTTTTCCATCGCGATGGCGGGCCTGGATGGCGGGCGGCTCAACATCGGTGCCTGCTCGCTGGGCGGGGCGCAGCGATGCCTTGACGAGGCTGTGCGCTACACGAAAGACCGCAAGCAGTTCGGCCAGACGATCGCGGATTTCCAGAACACGCAGTTCACGCTGGCGGACATGGCGACGGAGCTGGAGGCCGCCCGCGCGCTGTTATATCTGGCCGCCGTCAAGGTGACGGAGGGCGCGGCCGACAAGACCCGCTTCGCCGCGATGGCCAAGCGTTTCGCGACGGACACAGGCAGCAGTGTGGTTGACCGCGCGCTGCAGCTGCATGGCGGCTATGGCTATCTGATGGACTATCCGATCGAGCGGATCTGGCGGGATTTGCGCGTCCACCGCATCCTTGAAGGGACCAACGAGGTCATGAAGCTGATCGTCGGCAGGGAGATGGTGCGGCAATGACCGATGAAGTGCTGACTTTCAAAGAAGGCGGGGCGGGGCGCATCCGCCTCAACCGGCCTAAGGCGATCCATTCGCTGACATTGGGCATGTGTGATGCGATCAACGCTGCGTTGTCGGGCTGGCGCGCCGACCCGGGCGTACAGGCGCTGATAATCGACCATGCCGAGGGCAGGGGCTTTTGCGCTGGCGGAGATGTCCTCGCCCTGCACCGGAGCGGGACCAGCGACGGCGTGGAGGCACGGGCTTTCTTCCATTCCGAATACCGCATGAATCACGCGCTGTTCACTTATGCCAAGCCGAGCATAGCCTTCATGGACGGGATCGTGATGGGTGGCGGCGTCGGCATTTCCCAGCCCTGCACATTTCGCGTCGCCACCGAGAACACCCGCTTTGCCATGCCGGAAGGGACGATCGGCCTGTTCCCCGATGTCGGCGGTGGCTGGTATCTTTCCCGTCTGCCTGGGCAGATCGGCAAATATCTCGCCCTCACCGCCGCGCGCATTGACGGGGCGGATTGCCGGGCCATAGGCCTTGCCACGCATTATATCGAGAGCGGAAAGCTGGACGATGTGAAGGCGCGGATCATGGCCGATCCGGCGAATGCGAAGGCCATTCTCGATGCAGCGGAAGAGGCACCGCCTCTGTCGCGCCTCGTTGAGAGCCAGGCCGAGATCGATCGGCTGTTCGCGGCCGATACGCTGGAAGCCATTCTGGCGGATCTTGCGGCAGATCCGTCAGACTGGGCGCGCGAGCAGCATCAGACCGTGCTGTCCAAATCACCGCAGACCGGCAAGGTCTCGCTCCGCCTGCTGCGGGAGGGCGCCGCCATGCCGAGCTTCGCTGACGAGATGCGCCAGGAATATGCCGTGGCCAGCAGGATCGTGATGACGGCTGATTTCGCCGAGGGCGTGCGCGCGCTGCTGATCGACAAGGACAATGCGCCCCGCTGGAACCCCGCTACCCCCGAGGGCGTGACGGACGCGTTGATCGACGCGATCTTCGCGCCGCTGCCTGCAGAAGAAGAATGGAGTCCGCTGTGAAAATAGCCTTTATCGGCCTTGGCAATATGGGCGGCGGCATGGCCGCCAATCTCGTGAAAGCAGGACACGAGGTTCGTGCGTTCGATCTTGCCGAGGCGGCGCTGGAGCGTGCGCGCGAGAACGGCTGCGCCACCTTCACCAGTGTCAAGGAGGCGGTAGAGGGAGTCGACGCGGTCGTATCGATGCTCCCCAATGGCAAGATCGTGGATGCGGTGTACGCCGGTGACGTTATCGGCCACGCGCCCGTCTCGGCATTGCTGATCGATTGCTCCACCATCGATGTCGCCACTGCGCGCAAGGTGGCGGCTGAGGCCGAGGCCAAGGGCTATGCGATGGTCGATGCCCCGGTTTCCGGCGGGATCGCGGCGGCAAACGGCGGTACGCTCACCTTCATGGTCGGCGGGTCGGGCGCCGACTTCGCGCGGGCGCAGCCGATCCTCGCGGCGATGGGCAAGGCGGTCATCCACGCCGGGGCCGTCGGCAACGGGCAGGCCGCCAAGATCTGCAACAACATGTTGCTGGGCGCGAGCATGATCGCCACGTGCGAAACATTCGCCATGGCGCAAAAGCTCGGCCTCGATCCGCAGACCTTCTATGATATTTCGAGCGTGTCCTCGGGCCAGTGCTGGTCGATGACAAGCTATTGCCCGCTGCCGGGCGTCGGCCCGACCAGCCCCGCCGACAACGGCTATCAGGGTGGGTTCGCCACCGCGCTGATGCTGAAGGACCTGAAGCTTGCGGTCGAGGCTGCTCATGCTGTGGGCGCACAAGTTCCCATGGGCGAGCGGGCAGAGGCGCTCTATCAGGCCCATGCCGACGCGGGGCAGGGTGGCACGGATTTCTCGTCGATCATCAAGACGCTGGGTTAAGGGCGCGGATTGGTTACGACGCGGGTGGCGGTGATGGCGAGGCGCGCCAGCGCCGGCATGTGCGCCATCAGGCCCAATAGCGGTCCGTGCGCGTACGGGCGCTCCGCAAGCCATTTCAGCCCGCCCGCGACCTGAAGCGGCAAGCGCGTTCGCGCGCTTAAACTGGACTGGAAGCGCGCGCTCGCTTCCGCGCCGCCTCTTTGCCACGCAGACGCCGCCATGCAGCCGCTGGCCAGCGCGATGCCGATGCCGTCTCCCGCAAGGCTGGCGATCACCGCGCCTTGATCCCCAAGCCGGAAGATGCCGGGTCGGTCCGGCTCCGCGCGCCAGCCATAAGGGATGTTGGCGATGCTCGCCCATGGTCCGGTTGCATGGGCCTGAGCCAGACGATCGCCGAGGAGCGGGTTGGTTCGGGCAAGTGCAGCAACCAGTGCGGCGGGAGAGCGTGCTGCGGCGAGATGCGAACGTGATACCGAAAGGCACAGGTTGGCCGCGCCGTCTTCGAGCAACAAAAGCCCGGCATATCCTCGTGGAAAAACATGCAGTTCAATTACATTATTGAGAATATATGAAAGATGGGTGGAGGGTGCGAGCCGCGCGCGAAGCCCAACCGCCGGATCGCTGCCGCGCGCGTCGGGTGGGCGGAGCGCGCCGCGCAGATCATGCTTGCCGGTGCCGAGCATGATCGTGTCGCCGGAAAGCGTCGAGCCATCATTGAGGTGAACACGGCGCTGTGTGCGGTCGAGCATTTTCAGCGTTACGCCGCGCTCGATCCCCGCGCCAGCATCGCCAGCCTGCGCCAGCAGGGCGGCGTCGAGCGTGCGGCGCGACAGGCCGAAGGCCATGAACGGCAGCGCCATTTCCTGAACCCGCTCGCCTGCAATGACGCGCAGTCGCGTGATCGGGTGCGCCCCCAGCGCGGACGCGGACAAGCCCACATGCTCCAGCAGGCCGACGGTATCGGCGCTGAGGAAGCCACCGCAGACAATGTCCTGCGGCGCGCGGGTACGCTCCAGCACCAGGGGTTTGGCGCCCGCGCGCGCCAGCAGCGTCGCGGCGGCGCATCCGGCGGGTCCACCACCGAGGATCAGCGGAGACGTTCGACGCACAGCCGAAACGGGAAGGTGCGCACGATCCGCACCGGAGAGCAGCTCAGACCGGCAGTATCCAGCTTGGCTCGCCATTCGGCCGGTCGAAATGAGCGGGCAATCGAGACCAGCCCATCATGACGGACTATCGGATGTGCGCGCAGCATCGTCGTCAGCACGGGAAACAGCGCGTAGGCCAGCCGGTGCCGGTGCAGATCGTTCACCAGCCAGCCGACGCGGCTGTGTTGCTCCATCGCGCGCAGAAATGCCGCTAGCTGTGGCTCGCTCATATGATGCGCCACGAGGCTGCTGATGATGACGTCATAGCCATCGCCCAGAAGATCCGCATAGTCGCCGGTGCGATAGTCTATGCCGAGTGCAGGGTCAGTGGCTGCGCGGGCGATGGCTTCGCTCATGGGGTTAAGGTCAACCCCCACGAGATGCGCCTCAATGCCGCGTTTTCGCGCCCAGCGCGCCACGGCGCGCAGCATGTCGCCCTGGCCGAAGCCGACATCGAGCAGCCGCAGCTTGGTGCGCCCCCGCATAGCGCGCGCGAGGAAAGACAGCGTCGGCCGCGCGGCGAACGTCCAGCGGTTCACGCGCGCGAGATCCTTCAGCACCGCAGCATATGTCGCGGGGTCCAGCCCCGGATCGTCCATCAGTTCCTCCTGAAGGACGGGAGCGGCGAGCGATGGCATCAGGCGGCCCGGCGGAATGAAAAGCCTTCGGCGGCGAGGCCGGGGCCGAAAGCCATGGCGACGCCATTCTCCTTGCGCCCGGTCATCAGCTTTTCGAGTACGAACATGAGCGTGGCCGAAGACATGTTGCCATTTTCCTCGAGCACCGCGCGTGCCTCGGCCAGCGCCCCCTGCGGGAGGCGCAGGCCCTTCTCCACCGCATCGAGGATTGACCGCCCGCCAGCGTGGACTGCCCATGCCTCGATGTCGATCGGATCCCGGCCTTGAAGAATGGCGGCGCGGAAGCTTTCATCGGTTAGTGCTTGCGCGATGCGGCCGGGCACCGCGCCGGAGAGATGCATCGCAAAGCCATGATCGCCAATCGTCCAGCGGATCAGCTCATGGGTGTCGGCAACGGTCTGGGCGAAGAAGCCCTCGATCGCCATGCCTTCGGACTGGGAACTTATCAGCGCTGCGGCCGCGCCATCCCCGAATTGCAGCATTGCCAGCAACGGCTCTACCGTGTCAGCATCTTGCAGATGCAGGGTCGAAAGCTCGACCGTCACCACGAGAATGCGGGCTTCGGTGTCTGAGCGGGCGATATGATGCGCGGTGCGCAGCGCGGCCACGGCGGCGTAGCACCCCATGAACCCCACCAGCGTGCGCTCTACCGATCCCGCAAGACCCAGTTCGCGCGCGATGATCTGGTCTATCCCCGGGGCGACGAAGCCGGTGCAGCTCGCCACCACCAGATGGGTCACGCCTGCCAGCGACGTTTTTTCCGAAAGCGAGGCAATGGCTTTGAGCGCAAGGTTCGGCGCCTCCCTGGCATAAGTCTCCATGCGCGCGGCGGTGCCGGGCTGGCCATCACCGTAAAAGCCGCCCTGATCGACTGGGGAACCGCCGTCCGCCGTGGCGGGCAGGACCGACCAGCGATGCCTGATCCCTGATCGTGCCGCCATGCGATCGAACAGCTTCCGGTCTGCTCCTGCCGCGATGCGCCTCTCCGCCCAGCCGATGAACGCGACATGGATATCATGATCCGGAATGGCTGTGCCGATGGCATGGATATGCGCCGTCATGTTCGCGTGTCCTTGTCCCGGAGAGGCGGGAGATGAGTGTCAGTCTGACGAATTGCCAGCGGTTGGCAAGCCTGTCCGTTGGGGCGGGATTGTCATGATAAACGCGCCAGTGCGCAAAAGGATCGGCGCGTTTGTTCGCTCCGCCTAGGCGAACAAATCCACCACATCTGCGTCAGGGAAGGCTGCCTCCACCAGCAGCGAGCGGTGGCACGCCGCCGGATCCCGCTCAAAACAAAGCAGCGCCGTCGGTTTCTCCTCGGCCAATGCCTTAAGCTGCGCCATTTGCGCCAATGCTTCGGGTAGTTCGAGTTGCCCGGCGTAGATGGTGCGGAGCAAGGCGTGGTCGCTCTTGCGCGCCGCCTCCCGTCCAGCCGGCGGGGTGCCCAGAGCCTTGAGGCCGACATAGTCGATCCCTGCCTCACGCAGCCCTGCCGCCAGAATGTTCTTGGAGAACCCGGGGCGGCGGGAGAGCGGCACCGCGCGAACATCGGCAAGTAGCTCCACGCCAGCATTGCCAAGGGCCGCGATTACGTCGGCCTGCGCCGCTCCTTCATAGCCAATGGTGTATAACCGCATAGGCTTTATGTAGCATGCTCAATGCGGGGTTTCCACACTGGCCGTGTCGATGCCGGTTCGCGCATCCCCGGAACCGCTGCTCCGGGCCGCCGTTTCTGACCCGTACCCCTCAGATGCTGGAGATTTCCCGTGGCTGGATATCGATTGTGTTGAAGCAGCTCATCGCCAGGCAAGTCCGCGCCATTTTTGACGAGGGGAAAGGAGAGACGCGACGTGTCGCGCGGCGGAGCGACGGGCTGTTCGGCCCGGCGTCGATGGCGTGGCGCGTCCATGGCGATGTGACCACGATGCTGGTGGGCGGTGTCGCGGCGCTGTTGATGCAGATGCTTCACCCCCGGGTGCTCGCAGGTGTGTGGGATCACTCCAGTTTCAGGGCCGATCTGCACGGACGGTTGCGGCGCACGGCCCGGTTCATCGCGGTAACGACCTATGGCAGCCGCGCCGAGGCCGAAGCGATGATCGCCAGGGTTTGCCGCGTCCACAGCGCGATCGAAGGAAGCACTGCGGACGGGCAGGCCTATCATGCTCAGGATCCCGAGCTGTTGCGCTGGGTTCATGCAACGGAGGCCTCGTGCTTCCTTGACGCATGGGTCCGCTATGCCGCGCCGTTTACGTCTCGCCCGGAGCAGGACCGTTATTTCCGCGAGGTCGCTGTTGTTGCCGGGAAGCTGGGTGCAGACGAGGTGCCGCTGTCCCACCGGGATACGCGGGATTATATCAACGGGATGCGTCCGCAGCTGCGCGCGGACGCGCGGACAGCGGAGATCGCCCGCCTCGTGCTGACGCCGCCGCAACACGCTGCGGCTATCCTGCCGTTCGAGATGATCACTCGCGCGGCGATCGACCTGTTGCCCGGCTGGGCGCGGAGGATGCACGGGCTTCCCGATGCTGGCCTCGCCGCGCCACTGCTGACGGCTGGCACGGCGACGGTGGCGCGGACAGTGCGCTGGGCGCTGGCCTGAGACCGAAGCGCGTCAGTCCTATTTCGGCGCCAGCCGCAGAAGGCGACCGCTTGCCTTGTCCTCTATCACCCAGATCGCTCCGTCCGGTGCGACCTCCACGTCCCTGATCCTGGCGCCCATCTCCCAGCGCTCTGCCTCGAAGGCGCCGCCCTTGCCATCGAAGCTGATGCGGATCAGCGCCTTGCTGGAAAGGCCGGCGGCGAAGGCAGACCCCTTCCAGCCAGAGAACAGGCTTGCTTCATAAAAGGCCAGCCCGCCAGGCGAAATCACCGGCGTCCACGAGATGGCAGGCTTTGCAAAATCAGGGCGTGTCTCATGCTTGGGAATGGGTACGCCATCATAGTTGATGCCGTTGGATACAAGCGGCCAGCCATAGTTGGCGCCGGGCTCGATACGGTTCAGCTCATCACCGCCGCGCGGGCCCATCTCGATTTCCCAGAGCGTGCCATTGGCGTCAAAGGCCATCCCGAGCGGATTGCGATGGCCCGTAGTCCAGGTTTCGGAAGGGGTCAGGTTGGGGCCGGGAAGCGTAGCCGTGCGCCCCTTTGTGGTCTTGGCGATTTCCGTGTTACGGGGAGGGTCGGTCACGGTGACGGTGGACGCACCAGTTTTGCCTGTCATCGGATTGCCGGGTGCGGGCTTGCCGTCGAGCGTCAGGCGCAGGATTTTGCCCGTGGCCTGATTGGGGTCCTGCGCGGGCGTGAAGCGCTGGCGCTCGCCAACCGCGAGAAACAAATATGCGCCGGTCGGGTCGAAGGTGACGATGCCGCCCAGCTGCCCGCCCTTGCCGAACGGCACCTGACGCCAGAGAACGCGCAGATCCTTCAGGCCGTCTTCCTCAAGCCGCGCACGGGCAAGCGCCAGTCCGGACCCTCCCTCGCCCGGCTCGGCATAAGTGAGATAGATCGACTTGTCGGTGGCGAAAGTTGGGGAGAGCACCACGTCGAGCAGCCCCTGCTGACCCTCATAAACCACCTTAGGCACGCCCGCCAGCTCGCGTTTGTCTCCGGCCTGCGTAACCAGAAACAAACGGCCGGGCTTTTCCGTGACGAGCATCCGGCCATCGGGAAGGAAGGCGATGCGCCAGGGGTATTTGAACGTGGCAACCGATTTGACCGCGAACGGCATGGCCGACGGCGCGGGCGCTTGCGCGGCGTTGTCCTGTGCCGAGGCGCAGGATGCGGCCAAGAGCCCTATTCCCGCAAAGACAGGCAGTTTCATCGTCCGTTCCTCCTGAGGCGTGTGCAGGCTTCAACACCCTGCGAGGGGCGCCGTTCCAACGACTATCGCTCCGGAACGTCCTGAAGGCAAAGGCTGGAACCGTCCATCTCCTGTCCCGTTCTACGTGTGAAGGAGATCAAGGTGGCAGCACGCGCATATTGGCAGGGGCAGATCAGGCTGGCGCTGGTATCGATTCCGGTGGAAATCTATCCGGCGGTCAAGAGCGGCGCCGCCATCAGCTTTCGCCAGATACACGAGCCGTCCGGCAAGCCCATTCAGTATGAGAAAGTCGTTCAGGGCGTCGGCCCGGTGGACCGGGACGAGATCCTTAAAGGCTATGAGGTCTCCAAGGGAAATTACGTTCTGCTCGAAGAAGACGAGATCGAGGCGGTGAAGCTGGAGAGCAAGCGCACGCTCGAGCTTGTCCAGTTTGTCGAAGCCGATGCGATCGACGTACTCTATTACGAGAAGCCCTATTATGTCGTTCCGGCGGACGAGCTGGCGGAGGAGGCCTATGTCGTGCTGCGCGAGGCACTGCGCCAGGCGCGCAAGGTTGGCATCGGCCAGCTTTCCGTGCGTGGGCGCGAGCAACTGGTGAGCCTCAAGCCTTGCGGCAATGGCCTGATCCTGGAAGTGCTGCGCTATGCCGACGAGGTGAACGCAGCCACCAGCTATTTCCGCTCCATCGGCAAGTCCAAGGCCGACCCCGAACTGCTCGACCTGGCCTCCAGCCTGATCGAGCGCAAGAGTGCACCCTTCGACGCATCGGAATTTCATGACCGCTATGTCGATGCGCTGCATCGGCTGATCGACAAGAAGGTGAAGGCGAAGGGCAAGCGCGTGATCGAGGAGGTCGACGAGCCGGGCGCGAAATCCGGAGCCAGCGTGATCGACCTGATGGCCGCGCTCAAGGCGTCGGTTGAGGGCAAGGCGTCTGCTCAATCGAAAACGCGAGCCGCGTCCCCCCGATACCGGACGAAAAAGACGCGCGCTGCCGCCGCACCGCCCGCCCGCCGCAAGAGAAGCGCGGGCTGATGGAGCTCAATCCGCCCATGCAGTTCGAATGGCCGGATGCGGAGATCGCGCTGCGCCTCGGCGTCGCCACTTTGGCGGGGCTGATTCTCGGGTTCGACCGGGAAGTGCGCGGCCATGCCGCCGGGCTGCGCACCCATGGCATGATCGCGCTGACGTCGGCGATGATGACGGTTTCCTCCATTCTGCTCTACCATCAGCTCGGCGGGGAAGAGTCTTCGATCGATCCGCTACGCATGTTCGAGGCGACTACGGCTGCAATCGGCATCATCGCCGCGGGTATCATCATCGTGCGAGGTGGAGACGTGCGGAACCTCACCTCGGCCACGCATGTCTGGCTGACGGCGATGGTGGGCATCGCCAGCGGGGCGGGCCAATATCCGCTGGTGCTGCTGGGCGGGCTGACGGCGCTTGTGCTGCTGGTGGTTGTGCGAGTGGCGGAGCGGTATCTCCCGCGCAAGAACGAGCCGGCTGACCATGGCTAAGGACCTTGCAGAATACAACGCCAAGCGCGACTTCACGCGCACGCGCGAGCCTGCGGGCCGCAAGGAGAAGGGCGGGGGCAACCGCTTCATCGTCCAGAAGCATGACGCGACGCGGCTGCATTACGATTTCCGGCTGGAGGTCGATGGCGTGCTCAAGAGCTGGGCGGTGACGCGCGGGCCAAGCCTCGATCCGGCTGACAAGCGTCTGGCCGTGCGTACCGAGGATCATCCGCTCTCCTACGCCGAGTTTGAGGGCAGCATCCCCAAGGGCGAATATGGTGGCGGCACCGTGATGCTGTGGGACAGGGGCACATGGGCGCCGGTTGCAGGCAAGAGCGCGAAGGATATCGAGAAGGGGCATCTTCACTTCACACTCGATGGTGAGCGGATGAAAGGCGAATGGCTGCTTGTCCGCATGAAGGGCCGCAAGGGCGAGAAGCGCGAAAACTGGCTGCTGCGCAAGGTTGAGGACGCCCATTCCGGAGGCGCTGACGATCTGGTGAATCAGCAGCTGACGAGCGTGCTGACCGGACGCACGATGAGCGAGATAGCGCATGACGACGGCGGGGTGAGTTCGCTCGCGGGCAAGAGCGGGGACGCTTTCGCAAAGGCAATGGCCACGACGGCGCGGCATAATCTTAAGGTCTCACGCCGCACCAAGGCCAAAGGAAGCGCCAAGCCGCCCGCATTCCGCGCAGTGCAGCTCGCGACGCTGGTGGACTCTGTGCCTTCGGGAAACGACTGGTTCCATGAGATCAAGTTCGATGGCTATCGCGCGCTGGTGGCGGCGAGCGGCGACGCCGTGACAATCTACACCCGCACCGGGCAGGACTGGACCGACAAATTCGTGCCGCTGCGCGATGCGATTGCCACCCTCGATCTGCCCTCCTGCCTCATCGACGGCGAGATCACCGCCCCCGGGGCGGACGGCAACCCGAGTTTTGCTGCCCTGCAGGATATGCTGAAGCGCGGCCATGGCGAGCAGGGCGAGGGCCAGCGGCTCGATTATCATGCGTTCGACCTGCTGGAATTGAACGGCGAGGATTTGAGCGGCCTTGGCAATCTTGAGCGCAAAGAGCGGTTGGCTTCGCTGCTCGCCGCCGCGCAGCCGCCGGTCCATGTCGCCGATCACGTCATCGGCGCGGGCGAAAAGCTGTATGCAGGGATGTGCAAGGCGGGGCAGGAGGGTATCATCGCCAAACGCGCCGCAGCGCCCTATCGCGGCAGGCGCACGCGCGAGTGGCTCAAGGTTAAATGCACGCTGCGGCAGGAGTTCGTCATCGTCGGCTGGCAGCCGAGCAAGGCGAAGGGCAGGGCTTTCGCCTCGTTGTTGCTCGCGCAGAACGAGGCGGGCGGTCTTGTGTACAAGGGCAAGGTCGGCACCGGTTTCGACGATGCGGCGATGAAAGAACTGGCTATCCAGCTCGGGCCTCTGGCTGCCGACGAAGCCGTTGTCGAGGCGCCGCGAGCGGAAATCCGCCACGCCCGCTGGGTCAGGCCGGAGCTGGTGGCCGAAGTCGCCTTCGCCACCTTTACGGCCGAGGGTAGGGTACGGCATGGTTCGTTTCTCGGCCTGCGTGCCGACAAGGAGGCAAAGGACGTGACACCGGAAACTCCGTCTCCCGCTCCGAAGGCGAAAGCGCCCGCCACGGCGATCACGATCACACACCCTGAGCGCCTTATCTTTCCCGACGGCAAGCTCACCAAGGGCGACCTCGCGCAATATTATCAGGCTGTCGCGCCGATCATGCTGCCCCATGTTGCCCGTCGCCCGATCAGCCTGATGCGCTGTCCGCAGGGGAGAGGGAAGAAATGCTTCTTCCAGAAGCACGACAGCGGCAGCTTCGGCGAGAGCGTGCGGCATGTGGCCATCACCGAGAAGGATGGCGGGGCAGAGGACTATCTCTATGTCGAGGAGGCAGACGGCATCCTCGCCTGCGTGCAGATGGGCACGATCGAGTTCCACGGCTGGGGCGCGCATGTTGCCGATGTAGAGCAGCCGGACCGGATGATCTTCGATCTCGATCCCGACGAGGGTCTAGGCTTTGAGGAAGTAAAAAGGGCCGCGTTCGATCTGCGCCAGCATCTGTCCGACATCGGCCTCGTCAGTTTCGCGCTGCTCTCCGGCGGCAAGGGCGTGCATGTCATCGTGCCACTCATCCCCGGCCATGGCTGGGAGGCGCACAAGGATTTCTCCCGTCGTTTCGCCGACGCGCTGAGCATGGCCGAGCCGGATCGCTTCGTCGCCACCATGAGCAAGGCGAAGAGGAAAGGGCGGATCTTTATCGACTGGCTACGCAACCAGCGCGGATCAACCGCGGTGGTGCCCTATTCGGCCCGCGCCCGCGCGGGTGCACCCGTGGCTGCGCCCGTGGGGTGGGAGGAGCTGCGCGATATCAAGAGCCCGGCGCGCTATACGAACAGGGACGCGGACGAACTGCTCCGCCGGGCGGGAAGCGCAACGTTGAAAGGCTGGGGGTTTATGGAACAGCAGCTGCCAGAGGTGTGAGACAACCGCATCACTGGACAGAACAGAAAATGGCGCACCCAAGAGGATTCGAACCTCTGGCCTCTGCCTTCGGAGGGCAGCGCTCTATCCAGCTGAGCTATGGGTGCTTGTAAGCCGGTGCTTGGGGGCGCTTAGCAAAGCGCGGGGCCAAGCGCCAGCCGCAACTGCGCCCCGCCCGCGCTTTTTATCGCTCAAGGATGAAAGCCGCTATTTCTTCGGCTTTTCCATCTTCTGGAACTTGCCGAGACCGCAGCTTGGCCCCTGGCTCAACCCACCGCCGAAGGATTGCAGCACGGTGATGATGTCGACCGAGCACAGCTGATTGGTGGAGAGCTTATAGGCGAAGCGTTCCTCGAAGCCGAGGCCGGAGCATTTATAAGGCAGGGTGTTGCGATAGATCGTGTTGCCGCTCATCTCGAAGTCGATCGTCTGGTCATCACGCACATGGGTGCTGCGGATGAGGCGCGGATTGATGCAGTCGATCGGCTCGCCGACGGCAACGAGATTGTCGGGCTTCTTTTCCCTGGCGATGGCGGGGCTGGCGAGCGTGGCGGCGATGAGCAGGGCCGCGGCTGATCGGGCATAGGCAGATTTTTGCATGGCAGGCTCCTTTCCTTGGCAGGCAGCTTATCATGTGCCGAATGAACGGCAGATGACAACTGAGTCAGGCTGGCGCGGGGGTCTTGGGCTTGAACCGACAAAGGTCCGCAACCGGGCAGCGCCAGCATTCGGGGCGCCGCGCCTTGCAGATATAGCGGCCGTGCAGGATCAGCCAGTGGTGCGCATCGCGGCGGAAGGGGGCGGGGGTGCTTTTCTCCAGGGCTTTTTCCACATGGAGAGGCGTTTTGCCCGGCGCCAGGCCGGTGCGGTTTCCAACACGGAAAATATGGGTGTCGACCGCGAAGGTCTCCGCGCCGTAGGCGGTGTTCATCACGACATTGGCGGTTTTCCGCCCGACTCCGGGCAGGGCGGTGAGCACGTCCCGGTCTTGCGGAACCTGCCCGCCGAAATCGCGCACGAGGATTTCCGAAAGCGTGATCACGTTCTTCGCCTTGGCGTTGAACAGGCCGATGGTCTTGATGTGCTGCTTCAACCCCTCCTCACCGAGCGCGACCATCTGCGCGGGGGTTTTGACGTCACGGAAGAGGGCGCGGGTGGCCTTGTTGACGCCGACGTCAGTCGCCTGCGCGGACAGCACCACGGCGACCAGCAGCTGATAGTCATTGCCATAGTCTAGTTCGGTGCGCGGATCGGGGTTCAGCTCCGCCAGCCTTCGGTAAAACTCGAATATATCAGCCTTTTTCATTGGGTTATATTACAAACCTAAAACATTTTTCATGTCATAGCGACCCGCGCCTTGCGCCCCAAGCCACAGCGCCGCCTTCACCGCTCCACGCGCGAAGATGGCGCGGTTTTCGGCGCGATGGCCGATCTCGATTCGCTCGTCGTCAGTCGCGAAGATCACCTGATGATCCCCCGCCACCGAGCCGCCGCGCAGCGCCGCAAAGCCGATCGCCCCGCGTGCCCGCGCGCCGATAATCCCGTCGCGCCCGCTTTCCTTATGCTCGGCCAGCGCGATCCCCCGACCGCGCGCCGCCGCCTCGCCCAGCAGGAGCGCGGTGCCGGACGGCGCATCGACCTTGTGGCGATGATGCATCTCGACAATCTCGATGTCCCAGTCGTCCCCCAGCCTGCGCGCGGCATCCTCCACCAAAGCGGCGAGCAGGTTGACGCCCAAAGACATATTGCCGGTCTGGAGTACGGGGATGGCGTGGGAGGCGGCGTCGATCAGGTGATGATGCGCCTCCTCCAGCCCGGTGGTGCCGATGACGACGGGCTTCTTCGCCAGCATGCAGTCCTCCAGCGTTTCCTTGAGCGCGGCGGGCGTGGAGAAATCGATCAGTACGTCGCTGTGCTGGATCAGCGCGGAAAGATCGCCTTCGCCCTTGTCCACACCGCCGGCATAAGGAAGGCCCTTCGCCTCCAGCTCCGCGCGGATGGCCCGGCCCATGCGTCCGTTGCACCCGATGATCCCGATGGCCGTCATGGCTTGCGTCCTTCCCCTTCGCGCTGCATCAGTTTCTGATCTGAAATTCCGTTGTTGCGGAATTTCAGGGGTCGGTCCCGGCCCTCTCCCCCTCCCAACCTCCCGATATGGTATCCTATGAGAGGTTGGGAGGGGGAGAGGGCTGGTGCGGCTCTCAAAATTCGCGGTAAAGCGAATTTTGAATCAGAAGTAGGACACGCGGATGCCAGACTATCGCTCGATTGTCATCCTCACAGGCGCGGGAATTTCCGCCGAGAGCGGGCTTGCCACCTTTCGCGGGCCGGATGGGCTGTGGGAGGGGCAGCGGGTAGAGGACGTGTGCACGCCAGAGGCGCTGGCGCGCAACCCGGCGCTGGTCCACCGCTTTTATGATGAGCGGCGGGCAAAGCTGGCCGAGGTAAAGCCCAACCCGGCGCATGCGGCGCTGGCCCGGCTGGAGCGGGAATGGAGCGGCGAGCTGTTGCTCGTCACGCAGAATGTCGATGATCTGCACGAGCGGGCAGGGTGCAGCCAGGTGCTGCACATGCATGGGGAGCTATTGTCCGCCCTGTGCGCGCACTGCGGCGAGAGCGGACGATGGGCGGAGAGCCTGCCGCCGGGTAGTGCCTGCCCCGCCTGTGGGTGTAGTGCGCTCCGGCCCGACATCGTGTTCTTCGGCGAAATGCCCTATCAGATGGAGCTGATCGACGCGGCGCTGCGCAATTGCGACCTGTTCGTCTCGATCGGCACCTCAGGCGCGGTCTATCCCGCCGCCGGTTTCGTCCAGACCGCCCGCTATGTTGGGGCCGACACGCTGGAGCTGAACCTCGATCCTTCGGCGGGCAGCGTGTATTTCAGCGAGAGCAGGATGGGCAGGGCGGGGGAACTGGTGCCGCAGTGGGTGGGGGAGGTTTTGGGGGGATAGTGAATGCGGACTGCTGGGGGGCGACGACATTGCGGACATCCCCTCCGTCGTCGCCCCGGGCTTGACCCGGGGTCCCGCTTTTTTGATGTTCCGACGATGCGGGACACGAAACAGGGCGGATGGGTCTATATGATGGCGGACCGCTATCGCGGCACTCTGTATGTGGGCGTCACATCCGATCTCCCGGCGCGCATTTACCAGCATCGAAGCGGCACCGGCTCCGACTTCTGCGCAAAATATGGCCTATCTCGGTTGGTATGGGCGGTGCATGGCGAAGATATCCTGAGTTGCATTGCGCAGGAGAAGCGTATCAAGCGCTGGCGGCGTCAGTGGAAGTTCGACCTGATCGAGCGCGGCAATCCGGAATGGCGCGATTTGTTCGATCTGCTGGCCTGAAAGAACAGCGGGACCCCGGGTCAAGCCCGGGGTGACGGTGAGGATTAGGCAGCTCACCTCTTACATATCAGCCCCTTCGGACCGACTTGTGACGACAATATTGCGGACATCCCCTCCTTCGTCACCCCGGGCTTGACCCGGGGTCCCGCTTTTTTGATGTTCCGACGATGCGTCACACGAAACAGGGCGGATGGGTCTATATGATGGCGGACCGCTATCGCGGCACTCTGTATGTGGGCGTCACATCCGATCTCCCGGCGCGCATTTACCAGCATCGAACCGGCACTGACTCCGACTTCTGCGTAAAATATGGACCAACTCGGTTGGTATGGGCGGAGCATGGCGATGATATCCTGAGTTGCATTGCGCAGGAGAAGCGTATCAAGCGCTGGCGGCGTCAGTGGAAGTTCGACCTGATCGAACGCGGTAATCCGGAATGGCGCGATCTGTTCGATCTGCTGGCCTGAAAGAACAGCGGGACCCCGGGTCAAGCCCGGGGTGACGGTGAGGATTAGGCAGCTCACCTCTTACATATCAGCCCCTTCGGACCGACTTGTGACGACAATATTGCGGACATCTCCTTCTTCGTCACCCCGGGCTTGACCCGGGGTCCCGCTTTTTTGATGTTCCGACGATGCGGGACACGAAACAGGGCGGATGGGTCTATATGATGGCGGACCGCTATCGCGGCACTCTGTATGTGGGTGTCACATCCGATCTCCCGGCGCGCATTTACCAGCATCGAAGCGGCACCGGCTCCTATTTCTGCGCAAAATATGGCCTATCTCGGTTGGTATGGGCGGCGCATGGCGAAGATATCGTGAGTTGCATTGCGCAGGAGAAGCGTATCAAGCGCTGGCGGCGTCAGTGGAAGTTCGACCTGATCGAACGCGGTAATCCGGAATGGCGCGATCTGTTCGATCTGCTGGCCTGAAAGAACAGCGGGACCCCGGGTCAAGCCCGGGGTGACGGAGAGGTAGGGTCGTTACCTTTCCCCCAAATCCCGATCAATCAGGCTCGCCACCTTCGTCTCGCTCATCAAAATGTAAGTGAGTAGCGATACGCCGCAAAGCGCCGAGACATACCAGTAAAACCAGCCCTCCACGCCCCATGTCTTGAGCTGGAGCGCGACATATTCGGCGCTGCCGCCGAACAGCGCGTTGGCGATGGCGTAGGGCAGGGCGACGCCGAGCGCGCGGATGTGGGCGGGGAACAGCTCTGCCTTCACCACCGCGTTGATCGAGGTGTAGCCGCTCACCGCAATGAGCGCCGCCATCACGAGGGCGAAGGCGCTGATCGGATCATGCGCCTGTTCGAGCGCGCGGAACAGAGGCACCGTGCCGATCGTGCCCGCGAGCCCGAAGCCGATCATCAGCGGTTTTCTGCCGATCCGGTCAGACAGTGCACCAAAAGCAGGTTGCAGCGCCATGAACAGGAACAGCGCCCCGGCCATGATCCAGCTCGCCTGCTGCCGGTCAAAACCCGCTGAATTGACGAGATATTTCTGCATATAGGTGGAGTAGGTATAGAAAGCGAGCGTGCCGCCTGCGGTCAATGCCACCACCAGCCCCGCCGCGCCGGGATGCTGTTTGAGCAGCACCAGCACGCCGGAGCGGGGCGCATCTTCCTTGGCGGCGGCAGTGAGATAGTTCTCCGTCTCCAGCAGGCGTCTACGCAGCACCAGCACGACGAGCGCCAGCACCGCGCCCACGCCAAAGGGTATGCGCCAGCCCCAGCTTTCGAGCGCCGCCTCGCTCATGCTCGCCTGAAGCAGCAGCAACAGCGCCAGCGCGACAAGCTGACCCATGATCAGCGTGACATATTGAAAGCTGGACCAGAAGCCGCGCCGCTGTGCCCCCGCCATTTCGGAGAGATAGGTCGCGCTCGCGCCATATTCGCCGCCGACGGAGAGGCCCTGGATCAGCCGCGCTACCACCAGCAGGGCGGGCGCAGCGACCCCTATCGCGTCATAGCCGGGCGTGATCGCGATCAGCAGCGAACCGGCGCTCATCATCAGGATCGAGAGGGTAAGCCCCGCCTTGCGGCCGCGCCGGTCGGCATAGACGCCCATGATCCACGCGCCGATGGGGCGCATCAGGAAGCCGACGGCGAAGATCGCGCCCGCACTCAGCAGCTGGGCGGTCTGATCCTGCGCGGGAAAGAAGACCGGCGCGAAGTAGAGGGTGAAGGCGGCGTAGGCGTACCAGTCATACCATTCGACAAGATTGCCCGCCGAGCCGCCGAGGATGGAGAGCAGGCGGGAGCGGGCGCTGGCGTCTCTGCCTGCCCGCGCGCCTGCCCCCGCCGCGCTCATGCGCTCAGCGCCCCTTCCAGACGCCGGGGCGCTTCTCGACAAAGGCGGCCATGCCTTCCTTCTTGTCCTCGGTCGCGGTGAGGATCTGGAAGCTGCGACGCTCGCTGAGTAGCCCCTGCGCCAGCGTCGTCTCGAACGCGAGGTTGACCATTTCCTTGTTAATCATCGCGGCCATCGGCGGCATGGCGGCGATGGTGGCGGCGGTCTTCAGCGCTTCATCCAGCAGATCGGCGGCGGGGACCACGCGCGCAACAAGGCCTGCGCTTTCCGCCTCGGTGGCGTCCATCATCCGCCCGGTGAGGCACATCTCCATCGCCTTTGCCTTGCCGACGGCGCGGGCCAGCCGCTGTGACCCGCCCATGCCGGGCGCGACGCCGAGCTTGATCTCGGGCTGACCGAACTTGGCTGTGTCGGCAGCAATGATGAAATCCGCCATCATCGCGAGCTCGCACCCGCCGCCGAGCGCAAAGCCCGCCACGGCGGCGATCCACGGCTTGCGTGTGGCGGCGACATGGCTGGTCCAGCCGGAGAAGAAATCCTCCAGGAAGAAGTCCGCAGCTTCCTTGTCCGCCATCTGCTTGATGTCCGCCCCGGCGGCAAAGGCCTTTTCGCTGCCGGTCACAACCGCGCAATGCTGGGTCGGGTCGGCATCATAGGCGGCGAGCGCGGCCTTCATATCCGCCAGAACCTGCGTATTCAGGGCATTCAATGCCTGCGGGCGATTGAGGGTGATGAGCGTGACGGCGCCACGCTGTTCGACGAGAAGGGTTTCGTAGGACATGAAAGCAGGCTCCTGCATTGAGACGTCAGATGGGCGCATCGGTAGCCACGCTTTGCCCCGTTTGGCAAGCGAAGGATGCGCGATCAGGCCTTGCAGCGTGCGTAGCGATAGGTGCCGGGCGGGCCGTCATCCGGGTCTTCCTGCCGGATCAGGGTCTGGCCGTTGTCCTGCACGGTGAGGGTGATCGTCGACTGCCAGGTCATGCCTTCGCCGTTGAACGTAAACCGGCCCTTGATCCGCGTCGGCTCGCGCTCTGTCAGCGCCTTGAGGGTGCCGCGCGATTCGTAAAACGTCAGGTCGGTGGCCGAGATTTCGAGCAGGCCCTTCGCGTCGCCATGCAGGCTGGTGCAGTCCTTCGGCACCATGCCCCAGCGCCCACGCAGGGCAGGGGGGATGGCGGTGGCGCTGTCCTGCGCGATGGCCGGCGGTGCGTCGGCGCGATCCGCTGCCCCGTTCGCGATGCCGTTTGCCGGGGCTTCGGGGACCTGCGCCATATTGTCTTCGAGGATCATATCGTTGTCTGCCTGCGCGTTCTGCTCCTTTTCGCCGGGCGAGCAGGCGCCGAGCGACATCAGCGTCGCCAAAGTGAGAAGGATGGGTATGCGCATCGGTATGCTCCTTGGTTGCGCGCCATGCTATCAATCGACCCGCGACGCCGCCAGCCGTCTTTCGCAGTAATTCGCGCAAGCATCTTGTGTTCCGCGCGCATCGCCGCCACAAGAACGCACATTATGACCGGCGCAAAGAGAACCGCACCCAGATGAACCCCGGACCCAAGCCCGCGCGCACACTTGCTCTGCCCAAGAGAGCCGATTTCGCCGAGGCGGCGCGCGAGAATATCGAATTTTTCAAGGGTTGGTTGCGCAAGCCGAGGCAGACGGCGGCAATCGTGCCCTCCAGTCGCTTCCTCGCGCGCGAAATGGTGCGCGGCATAGACCCCGAAGGCGGCCGCGTGCTGGAGCTGGGCGGGGGCACGGGCGCCTTCACCCGCGCTATCCTGTCCACCGGATTGCCCGCCGATCAGCTCGAGGTGGCGGAGATCAACCCGATGTTCGCTCATGCGCTGGAGCGGCAGTTTCCCGATGTCAGCATTTTGCGGCACCGCGCCGAGACGATCAGCGCGCATGTTGCGGGCGAGGCGGGCAGCTATCAGCGCGTCGTGAGCGGCCTGCCGATGCTCGCCTTCAACCAGCAGACGCAGCGCGCGATCCTGGAGGATGCGTTCCGCCTGCTGATGCCCGGCGGCGTTTTCGTGCAGTTCACCTATTCCGCCCTGTCGCCCGTGAGCCGCCCGGTGCTGGAGCAGGCCGGGCTGGAGGCGGTGCCGGCGGGCCGTGTGTTGCTCAATATTCCGCCGGCCACGGTGTTCCATTTTCACCGAAACGAGGAGTGACGCAACAGGGTTAACGCCCCATAAGGGGACAGTTGCATTTTAACCATCTATTTACCTTTTACACGAGTAAACAAAGCGTTAACCCAGGGGCATGAAGCGCCGTGCCCTTGTCCTCACCAGCGAATGCGCCCGGCATCCGTTCCGGCAGACCCTGCCGCCGGATGTGCTGAAGCCGCTGCCCGACCCGGCCAAGCGCAACAACGAGGACATCAAGCTGTTCGTGACCAGCTTCGCCGCGTTCTTCGTGGCGACCTACAGCTTTATTGTGTGACAATTTGATCCGGAACAGGTCGCTTTGCGGCGTTTCGGATTTCGGCAAGATCAATCACACGCCAGATGCAGCTTCTGCGCCAGCCAGGCGGAGAGCAAAGTCATCGAGGCGGTGAACAGCAGCTGGTTGACGACACCCACGCCGGCCGCGCTCATGCCCAGCGTGATGACCGCACCCACGACCATCGCGCCTGCATTGACGATATTGTTCGCGGCGACCGTGCGCGCGGCCTGAGACGTGTCGACCGTGGTGGTGAGGAAGGCATAGAGCGGCACAACGAACATGCCGCCGGAGACCGCGATGCCGAGCAGTGACAGCACCAGCGCGAACGCATATTCATGAGCGAGGAAATCGTGCATCGACATGAAATGGCCCGCGGGCACCCCGCTGTCCCACAGGCGGCAGATGATGTGGAACGCGATTACGAAGCCGCCCATCGCCAGCACCGATGACGGCGCATATTTTGCCGAGACCTTGCCCTGCAAGAGCCGGTTGATGATGATGGAGCCAATCGCGACGCCGACCGAGAAGATGCCGAGGAACAGGCTGGCGATTGCCTTGTCGGCGCTCAACACATTCTTCACCAGCGGCGGGAACTGGATGAACAGCACGGTGCCGATCGTCCAGAAAAAGCTGATCGATACGATGGCTAGGAACAGGCGCGGGATGTGCATGGTCGCGCTCACCAGCCGGATCGAGGCGCGCGCGATGTGAAAATCGAGCTTGGCGCACTCGCCAGTCGGCGGCGCAGGCGGGACCATGCGCCCGCTGATATAGCCCAGCACAGCCACGGCCAGCACCGCGACCGCCGCCACCTCCACCGCGATCAGCCCGGCGAGGATAGTGCCTGCGAGGATCGCGATATAGGTGCCCGCCTCGACGAGGCCGGTGCCGCCCAATATCTCGTCCGCCTCCAGATGCTGCGGCAAAATCGCGTATTTGATAGGCCCGAAGAAGGTGGAGTGGACGCCCATAGCCAGCATTGCCGCCATCATCAGCGGGATAGCCACCGCCTGCACGGCATAGCCCATCCATGCCATCGCCAGCCCCGCCGCGCCGACGAGCATGATCAGGATTTCCGCCAGCTTCACCAGCCGGATGATTGCCGCCTTGTCGCGCTGGTCGGCCAGCTGGCCCGCCAGCGCGGAGAGCAGGAAGAACGGCATCGTCGCCGCCGCCGTCGCCAGCGCGCTGAACCAGGTTTCCGCTTTGGGGTCGCTATAGACCGTGAACACCACGAACAGCACCATGGCATTCTTGAACAGATTGTCGTTGAAGGCGCCCAAGAGCTGGGTGACGAACAGCGGCGCGAAACGTCGCTTCGTCAGCAGGCGCAGCGAGGCTTTCATATGTGGCGGTTTGATCCCGTCGTTGTCATTGGTCCGCGCTTTAGCGGGTGCGCCGGGGCGTGTCCAACAGGGAAAATGAATGGACGTTAAAAGCTGCGTCACTTGGGGACAGCGGGCGCTGAACACTTGCCAGCGCATGTGGGCTATGGCAGGCGGGAGGCCATGTTGACGCTGCCCAATCTGCTGACGCTCTCGCGCATTTTTGCGGTGCCGATTTTGGTCGCGTTGCTTTGGCCGGCGGAGCAGGGGCATGAGTGGCGCACGGGCTATAGCCTGGCGTTTCTGCTGTATTGCCTGATGGGCATCACCGATTATTTCGACGGCTATCTGGCGCGGGCGCAAGGCGCGGTGTCGCGGCTGGGCGTGTTCCTCGATCCGATTGCCGACAAGATCATGGTCGGCGCCGTGATCCTGATGCTCACCGCCACGCACGACATCGAGGGCGTTCATATTATCGCCGCGATGGTGATATTGCTGCGCGAGATTGCGGTGTCCGGCCTGCGAGAGTTTCTGGCGGGGTTGCAGGTTTCGATGCCGGTGTCGCGCCTCGCCAAGTGGAAGACGACGTTTCAGCTTATCGCCTTGGGGGCGCTGATACTGGGTGGTGCATTGCCGCAATGGGCGTTC
The DNA here is from genome assembly GCF_030867385.1 of Sphingobium sp. DEHP117. Taxonomy (GTDB): domain Bacteria; phylum Pseudomonadota; class Alphaproteobacteria; order Sphingomonadales; family Sphingomonadaceae; genus Sphingobium. The sequence continues at coordinate 666,992 of NZ_JAPFBJ010000001.1, forward strand.
GTGCATCAGGTCGGGCTGCTAACCTTGTGGGCGGCGGCGATCTTGACGCTGTTAACCGGGTGGGATTATCTGCGGGTTGGCCTCAAGCATATGGATTAATGCATTGGTTACGCTGGATATTCTCTATTTCTCCTGGGTGCGCGAGGGCGTGGGGAAGGATGGTGAGACGATCGACCATCCGGGCGCCGAGGTGACGGTGAGCGAGTTGATCGCTCGGCTGGCGGAACGCGGTGAAGGCTATGCGCAAGCCTTTGCACAGACGGACCGAGTGCGCGCGGCGTTGGACCAGCAGTTCGTGCCGCTCGATACGCGGCTCGGCCAAGCCAAGGAGCTGGCGCTTTTCCCGCCGGTGACGGGCGGATGACAGACGTGCATATCGCGGTGGGCGAGGCGGATTTCGACCCTGCCGTCCAGCTCGCGCGGCTCGAAGCTTTGGGCGGCGGCGCGGTGGCGAGCTTCACTGGCATCGTGCGCGGTGGCGACGGGTTGCAGGCGATGCAGCTCGACCATTATCCGGCGATGACGGATGCGCAGATCGCGCGGATCGTCGATGAGGCGCAGGGCCGCTGGCCGCTGCTCGGTGTAGTGGTGATCCACAGGGTGGGCGAACTCAGGCCGGGAGAGCGCATCGTCTTCGTCGGTACCGCATCGGCGCACCGGGCCGCCTCGCTCGAAAGCTGTGCCTTCCTGATAGACTGGCTCAAGACCTCGGCGCCGTTCTGGAAGAAGGAGCGGTTTGACGACGGCCGCGCGGAATGGGTGGAGGCGCGGGCCGAGGACGACGCCGCGAGGGATCGCTGGGGCTGATCGGCCTGTCAGCTAAGACGCTACCCCCGTCATCCCGGACATAGCGTTGCCCGGAAAAGCATTTGCTTTTTCGCGGCAATGCTTGATCCGGGATCCAGCTGCACTATGCCGCGCCCGGATAGCTGGATCCCGGATAGCACGATTTCCTACTCAAATCCGTCCGGATTTGGAGGAAACCGGCTTCCGGGATGACATATTCCCCTAATTCCGCGCAGCGTTCAAGCGGCCCCGCCATTCTGTGACAGGTTCCGCAAAATATCCGACAACATATTGAATTCCTTGTCGCGCGGGCTGCCCTTGCGCCACACCAATGCGATTTCGCGCGCGGCGTTGGCGGCGGAGAGGGGACGGGCGCTGATTTGCGTGTGCTCCAATATTCCGCCGCTGATCGCCATTTCCGGCAGGATCGTGAGGCCCAGTCCATTGTCCACCATTTGCACGAGGGTGTGCAGCGAAGTGCCCATCATCGTCGCCTCGGCGCGCAGCTCCGGCCGGTTGCAGGCGGCGAGCGCGTGGTCCTTGAGGCAGTGCCCGTCCTCCAGCAGCAGCAGCCGCGTTTCGTCGATCATGTCCGGGCGGATGCTGGGCGGCGGATCGCGTGGATCGTCCTTGGGGAAGGCGACATAGAGCCGGTCGTCGAACAGGTGCGCGTGTTCCACTTCGCCGGTGGCATAGGGCAGGGCCATCAGCACGCAATCGACATGCCCGTGGCGCAGCGACTCCATCGCGGACTGGCTGGTCTCCTCGCGCAGATAGAGCTTCAGTTCCGGCTTTTCGCGCCGCAGATGGGGCAGCAGGCGCGGCAGCAGGAATGGCGCGATGGTGGGGATCACGCTCATGCGCAGATCACCGGTCAGCGGCTTGCCCGAGGCCTGGGCCAGTGCCGCTAGCTCCTCCGCCTCGCGCAGCACGCGATAGGCTTTCTCGACGATGCGGTCACCCAGCGCCGTGAAGCGGACTACGCGGCGGGTGCGCTCGACCAGCGTCACACCGATCAGGCTTTCGAGTTCGCGGATACCGGCAGAAAGCGTGGACTGCGTGACGTAGCAGCTGTCCGCCGCGCGGCCGAAATGGCCCTGCTCCTTGAGGCTGACGAGATAATGCAGTTGCTTGAGCGTGGGAATGTGGGCCGACACTTATCGCTCCTATAGATTACAGGGGCGACACTAATCGTTCTATTCTATCATTTCAATCGAACGACACTCTGCCGCGCCCCTGCTTCACCGAGGACCGCGCTTTCTTGGCGTCCACGCGCCGCGCTTTCGCCGCCTTGCCCGGCTTGGTGGGGATGCGCCGGGCGTCGCGCTGATGCGCCTTTTCGAGCAGGTCGAGGAGGCGGGCGCGGGCATCCTGCCGGTTGGCATCCTGCGTGCGATAATTCTGGGCGAGGATCAGCAGCACGCCGTCCGCCGTCATGCGCGATCCGGCGAGCGCGCGCAGCTTGCGATAGGCATGGAGCGGCAGGCCGAGGCGGGTGGCATGGACGCGGAGTTGCACTGCGGTCGCGACCTTGTTGACATTCTGCCCGCCCGGCCCGCTCGCGGTAATGAAGCGCTCTTCCAGCGCATCGGCCGGGATTACGTAGCTCTCTCGGTCAAAGCCCGGCATTATCTGTTCCGTCGGCGGCGGTTCCGGCCCACTCCCCCTCCCAACCTCCCGATATGGTATCCTATGGGAGGTTGGGAGGGGGAGTGGGCTGGTACCGCACATCCAAAACGCAGCGAAGCTGCCTGTTTTGGATCAGACATTGAGCAAGCTTTCCGTGAAATCCCCCGCAGCGAACCGTTCCGGCAGCGGCGCGGTCGCCTCCACCGGCGGTTTGCCGGTGCGGGGCATGGATATGCTCCGCGCATGGAGCAGCATCGGCACACCCGGCTCTATCGCCTCCGCGCCATAGATCGGATCGCCGATGATCCCCAACCCAAGCCCCTCGCGCAGATGAACGCGGATCTGATGCGTGCGCCCGGTTTCGGGGAAGCAGGCGATTAGCGAGCGGCCATGCTTCACCGCGATCAGCCGCCAGCGGGTGCGGGCCGCCTTGCCCTTGGGGTCGGCGACCATGCGCCAGCCCTGCTGTGCACTGCTGGTCTTGGCCAGCGGCAGGTCAATGAGTCCCTCTCGCGCCTGCGGTTCGCCCTCCACCACCGCGACATAGACCTTCTCGACCGTGCCGGCCTCGAACGCGGCGGCAAAGCGCTTGTGCGCCTTGGGGTTGCGCGCCAGCAGCAGGCAGCCGGACGTATCCCGATCCAGCCGGTGAACGGCGAGCGGCCAGCGCTGAAACCCGAATGTCAAAGAGGCAAGATGGTTCTCCAGGCTCAGCGATCCGTCGCGCGGGGCATCGACCGGCAGCCCGGCGGGCTTGTCCAGGACAATCGCCTCGCCGTCGATCATCAGCACGCGCTCGGTCAAAGGGGAAATGAGGGGAGTTTTCACAGATGTCTCTTGCGCGAGGGGCGGGGATGGCGATGCTATAAGAGGTTGAGACACGGGGGCAAGCACAATGGAGCACAAGGGGGCGCGCGGCAGGCTGGCGTGGCTGGATGCCGCCAAGGGCGTGGGCATCGTGCTGGTGGTGATCGGCCATGCGTGGACGAGCATAAAAGTACGCGATCCGATCTACGCGTTTCACATGCCGTTCTTCTTCATCGCGGCCGGTTATGTCGCGAAGCCAGCGCCGCTGTGGGATTTCGCGGTCAAGCAATGGCGCGCGCTGGGAGTGCCCTATATCGCGTTCCTCGTCTGCCTGATGGCGGCAGACCCGCTGATCGAATGGTCGCGCGGGTTCCGCCCGATGTTCCGGGACTTCGGCAGCGCCGTGCAGGCGGGGCTGATGGGCGGCACATCGCTGCACGGGCCGTTGACGGTGTTCTGGTTCGTGCCGTGCCTGATGATCGCGCGGCTGGCGCAGGTGATGCTCTACAAGCTGTGGCCCGATGCGCGCGACTGGCGCTGGGTCCTGAGCATGGCGGTGGTGGCGGCGCTGGGTGTGTGGTGGGGCAGGGAGAGCAATTTTTCGCCGCTGGGTATTATTGCCGCGCCGGTTGCGCTCGCCTTCCTGTGGCTCGGCGCGCTGTGGCGGACGGTGGAACGGGACAACTGGCTGCTGCTGCTCTGTGTTGCGGTGTCGGCCGCGGCGGTGCTGATCTATGGCCCGCTTGCGCCGCTCAACATGAAATATGGGGATTATGGCGCGCGGCCTTATGTCACCCTGCCGCTGGCGGTCGCGCTGTCATTGGCGTTGTGCTGGCTGATGCGGCTTGTCGCATGGCGGCCCTTCGTGGCGCTGGGGCGGATGTCGCTGGTCATCATGTTCCTGCATGTGCCGATGATCCACTATCTGCGCCCCTATTTCGGCGTATGGAACCTGACCATCCTCGCGGTGATCATCCCCGTTGCAGCTTTTTATCTGTTTGATCGCACCAGAATGGGACGGATTTTGTTCCTTGGCACCCGCTAAGTTCACCGCAAATTCGAGTCGATTCATCATGTTTTCCACTCCGTTAAGGCGTTGAAAACCGACTCAGTTCGTCGCGACTCGCGGGATTTAGCGGGTTAGGAGAAAATTAACCTTTTGCATTGATGATGTTTTTAGTTAATATCATCGTGCGTCGGCCGTTCTATGAGCAGAATGGGGCTGGCGTTTTTGTCAAGCCTTTTATTGGGCGATAAGGAACAAGGGGCTTCATATGCGCGTGCTGCTCATCGAGGACGAACCGACCACGGCAAAGGCCATCGAGCTGATGCTCACGACGGAAGGGTTCAACGTCTATACCACCGATCTGGGCGAGGAAGGCCTCGATCTCGGCAAGCTCTATGATTATGATATCATCTGCCTGGACCTCAACCTGCCGGACATGCATGGCTATGACGTGCTCAAGAAGCTGCGCAACGCCAAGGTGCAGACGCCGGTGCTCATCCTTTCCGGCATCTCGGAGATGGATAGTAAGGTCCGCTCCTTCGGTTTCGGCGCCGATGATTATGTGACCAAACCGTTCCACCGCGAGGAGCTGATCGCCCGCATCCACGCGGTCGTCCGTCGCTCCAAGGGCCATTCGCAAAGCGTTATCAAGACCGGCAAGCTTTCGGTCAATCTGGATGCCAAGACCGTGGAGGTCGATGGCAACCGCGTCCACCTCACCGGCAAGGAATATGCGATGCTGGAGCTGCTCTCGCTCCGCAAGGGCACCACGCTCACCAAGGAAATGTTCCTCAACCACCTTTATGGCGGCATGGACGAGCCGGAACTCAAGATCATCGACGTGTTCATCTGCAAGCTGCGCAAGAAGCTGGCGCTGGCCTGCGGCGGCGAAAATTATATCGAGACGGTCTGGGGCCGTGGCTATGTGCTGCGCGATCCGGAAGTGGAAGGCGGCGCCGTCCGCGCGGCCTGAGCCGCATCTCGATCACAGGTTTAGAGTGGGATTGGCCGGCGCAGCAATGCGTCGGCTTTTTTGTGGTGCAGGGTCTTGAGCCAACGCAGGTTCGTCCGTTTTGCTGATCATCTCACCCGCTCGAACCGCATCTCGCCCTCTTTGCGATGCAGGATGACCTTGCCGGCGTCCTCCTCCAGGCACGCCGCTTCGAAGTTCACGACGCCAAGATCATTGGGCGTCAGAATGATGCGCACTGCGCCATGATCATTATCGTCAAGCATTATTCGCCCGGACGTCAGTTGATGCATCGGCACGCTCAGCTCGACCCAGCGCGGCACCCTCATGTCGCCTTCCGGCATCGACCAGCCGTAACTCTGGGTGTAGCCTTCCAGGGGTTCGCCGCTGTCGAAGCCGATGCGGAAATCGACCCCAGCGATGCCCCCACCATCGGGCCAGGTGACCAACAGCGTCGGCGTGGCGCCGTCAATGGAGACGAGCGCTCCCCTTGAAAACGCGGGCGGGACCGGCTTCGGCTCGGTGAAAAGGCAGGTCTTGCCCTCCACGATCTGCCAGCGCCCTTGCGCGCTTTCATCGAGCGCGCCAGCAGCGAGACCGTAGCGAAACCTGCCATCGGCGGTCAGCTCCAGCCCGCCTGCGACATCAGGCCCTTCGGCAAGCCGGTATCGACCGACCAGCGCCGGCGCCGCCAGGCCGGCCTCGGGGATCAGTATCATCGCCGCAGCGATCAAGGCAGGAAGACGTCGCACGGCGGGATAGTGAAGCCAATCCCCTTAAAGCGCCACAGATTTTCACGCGTCGGGCGTGCTAGGGCTTCCTCCGGGCTATGCAACCGGGTCTGCAGATGGTAACCGGCGACGCACAAGAAGCGCACGCATGCGAGCGTTTCCAAGGCTTTGTGCGACGTCTTCTTGGAGGGGTTGGAATGCAAAGCCCTTCAACAGTTGACGAAATGACGAACAATGTCGGACCTGAATAACGGACTAGATTATCTCAAAGCGCAAAGGCCAGCCATCGGCAGCGGCGATCAGGTTGAAATCGCGCCGGGCGTTCACTGGGCCGCGATGCCGCTGGGAGGGCGGCTGGAGGCGATCAACGTCTGGGTGCTGCGTGACCGCGCCAACTGGTCGATTGTCGACACCGGTTTGCGCAACGCCGCGACGATCACGGCATGGCGAGCCTTGATGAACAGCCTGTTCGATAATGGACGGCCTGACCGGATATTCTGCACCCATATGCATCCAGACCACGCCGGCCTTGCAGGCTGGTTCGCCGCCGATTTCGGGGCGCGTTTATGGATGTCGCGCCTCGAATATTTCGTCTTGCGGATGCTGACGGCGGATCAAGGCAAGGCAGCACCGGGAGAGGCGATTGATTTCTATCGCTCGACTGGCTTTAGCGATGCCTCGATCGACCAGCTGAGGTCGCGCTTCGGCGAATTCGGGCGTATGGTCTATCCGCTGCCTCAGGCCTTTCATGCCGTGGCACATGCCGACCTGATCGATATCGACAATGACGAATGGCAGGTGATCGTGGGGGAGGGGCACTCACCCGAACATTGCTGTCTCTACAACCCATCGCGCAAGCTGTTCATATCGGGGGATCAGGTGCTGCCGACCATTTCCAGCAATGTGTCGGTTTACCCCTATGAGCCGGATGCCGATCCGCTGACGCGCTGGTTGTCCACCTTGCAGCGTATCAAGGAGATGGTACCTGCCGACGTGCTGGTCCTGCCCGCACATGGCCAGCCTTTCTTCGGCCTGCATCAGCGTATTGACCAGTTGCTGGAAGAGCATGAGCGCGGGCTTGCAGCACTGGACGAAAAATTGTCTGTTCGCTCGCGACCGGTCGATCTTTACGGCGCTCTGTTTCGCCGCGAGATCACGCCCGTCCTTGAAATCATGGCGGTCGGCGAGACGCTCGCTCATCTCGCGTGCCTTCGGTCGCGGGGGCAAGCGGCGATGGAGATGGATGACGCGGGCATCCAGTGGTGGTCGCGGTCCTAGGGGCTGTGGGGATTCAGCCGATAACTTGAGCGGAACGAATACGTCTGCCTTTCTCGTTGAAGACCGGCTTGCGCATTTGCTCCTTCAGATCGCGTTCATTGGCAGCTTCAGGTAGACGTGGCCATTTTGTGTAATGGGAGGTAGCGCGCCTCCGCGAATATTCACCTGCAGAGAGGGCAGGATGAGAAGCGGCGCTTCGAGCTGCGCATCCCGCGCCCGGCGCATCGCAACGAAGTCGGCCTCGCTGACGCCCTCATGCATGTGGACGTTACCGGCGTTTTGCTGGGCAACGCTCGTTTGCCAACGATACTCCTGGCGCCCTTCGGGAAGATAATCATGGCCCACAAACATCCGCGTATCGCCCGGCAGGGCAAGGATCTTCCGGATCGAGCGATAGAGGGCCTCCGCACTGCCGCCAGGAAAATCGCTACGTGCTGTGCCATAGTCAGGCATGAACAGCGTATCGCCTACGAAAGCAGCGTCGCCGATGTGATAGGTGACACACGCAGGCGTATGACCCGGGGTATGCAGCACGCGGATTTCGAGTTCACCCAGCGGGAGTGTGTCGCCGTCATCAACAAGCCGGTCGAACTGGCTGCCGTCTGGCGCAACGTCATCAGCCTCGAACAGCGTCGCGAACACCTTTTGCACCTCGGTGATGTGCGCGCCGATCACCACCGGCGCGCCCGTCTTTTCGCGCAGATAATGCGATGCCGAGAGATGATCGGCATGCGCATGGGTTTCAAGCAGCCATTTCAGCTGCAACCCCCTGGTCTGGACATAGTCGAGCAGTTTGTCGGCTGACTGGGTCGAGGTGCGCGCATTGCGGGGGGTGAAATCCAGCACGGGATCGATGATCGCGGCGTGGAGGGTGGCGGGGTCGTGAACCACATAGCTCACGGTGAAGGTGGCGGGATCGAAGAAGGCTTCGACATGAGGTTGCGAGGACATGGGCGTCTCCTTTCTCACTATATTAGGTGTTGCTAAATTAGAATCAATACATATATTGCACACATGTTTGATTTGACCCGCTTCGACCTTAGCCTGTTCCAAGAAAGCGCCCACCGCGCGGCCGCCCTGTTGCGCCTGTTGGGCAATGAAAAGCGCCTCATGATCCTCTGCCAGCTCGTCGATGGCGAGCTGTCGGTGGGGGCGTTGCAGGCGCGTATCGGCCTATCGCAATCGGCGCTGTCGCAACATCTCGCGCTGCTTCGGGAAGAAGGTATCGTCGCCACCCGGCGGGAAAGCCAGACTATCCACTACCGCATTGCCGATCCTGCGGCGTTGCGGGTGATCCAGACACTGGCGGAGCTGTTCTGCCCGCCCGAACTGAGGAAAGACGTATGACCGCCATGCTTCACAAGCTTTCGCCGCGGGATGTGCAGGGCCGCCTGGCAGCCGGCCGCGCCGTGCTGGTCGATATCCGCGAGCCGGACGAATTCGCCCGCGCCCATATCCCATCCGCTGTTTCCCAACCCCTATCCGCTCTCGAGCAGGCGCACCTGACGGTCGATCCCGGCACCGACGTGATCTTCACCTGCCGCACCGGCATGCGGACGGCTGGCGCCTGCGACCGCCTCGCCGCACGGGTCGAGGGTGATGCCTATGTGCTCGACGGTGGACTCGATGCCTGGGCAAAGGCCGGTCTGCCGATCGAGCAAAACCGCAGGGCACCGCTGGAAATCAACCGGCAGGTCCAGATGACCGCAGGCTTGCTGATCCTCACCGGCGTCGCCCTTGGCTTTGCGGTTGCGCCCGCATGGTTCGGCCTTTCCGCCTTCGTCGGTGCGGGGCTCACCTTCGCGGGCGTGACCGGGACATGCGGCATGGCACGGCTTCTTATGCTCGCGCCATGGAACCGCGTGCGGGCCTGAGATGGGGTGGGAGGCCTTTTTTCTGGCAGCAGCCGGGGGCGCCCTGGTCGGATTTCTGCTGACGCTGTTTGGTGGCGGTGGGTCCGTTCTGGCGACGCCGTGGCTGATCTATGTGGTGGGCCTCGCTGATACCCATGTCGCGATAGGCACTTCGGCGGCAGCGGTTGCAGTGAACGCCGCCGCTGGTCTCGTGGCACAGGCGCGGGCGGGCAAGGTCAAATGGCCCTGCGCCACGGTGTTCGCCCTCGCCGGACTGTCAGGAGCGCTGATCGGCGCCCATGTTGCGAAGGAGATCGATGGTCGCGCGCTCCTGTCCTGGTTCGCGATCGCGATGATCGTGGTGGCCCTCTCGATGCTGGTTCCCCGTCGCAGCGAAGGCGACCCAGGGGTACATCTGACGCCCGCCCTCGTGCTCAAGCTTGCGCCGGTAGGGCTCGTCACGGGCCTCGCCGCGGGGTTCTTCGGGATCGGTGGCGGGTTCCTCATCGCGCCCGGCCTTATGGCCGCGACCGGCATGACGCTCGCCAACGCCGGCGCGTCCTCGCTTGTATCGGTGGCGTTGTTCGGCTCTGCCACAAGCGCCTCGTATGCCGCCTCGGGACTGGTATCGTGGCCGCTGTTCGGAGCGTTGGTGCTGGGCGGAATAGCCGGTACTTTCGGCGCGATGCCGGTTTCGCGGAGGCTGGCAGGGCAGCCTCGTGTGGCGCGCGCTATGTTTGCAGCGATGGTCATTGGCGTAGCGGTTTTCATCCTTTTAAACCGGCACTGACTGCCTTTTATTCCAGCAGCAGGCTTCGCCACATTGGCTTGACCCGTTCAAGCATCAGCACCGCCACGATACTGGCGACCACGATAACGGCCATTTCGTGCATGCCGACGGGAGTAAAAGCGAACAGGCTGGTGACCGGGGCAACAAACTGCGTCGCCAACAATATGATGGCCACACCGCCCAAGACCCATCCCAGCGCGGGATTTGGTCTGCGCAACGCAGATGTCACCGACGCGCTGAAGCGGCGGTTAATGAGGATAAGCCCCGTGATCCCCAGCACCAGTGCGATGAATGCGGCCGCACGAAGCTGTTGGGCCTCTAGACCTGAGTGCCAGAAATACAGGGTAAGACCTCCGGTAAACCCTGTTATGACGGCTCCCTGTATCAGCGACCAAAAAACCAGCCGCCGCGAAAGCAGGGGTGTATCGACCCGGCGGGGCGGCCTTTGCATCACGTCCTTTTCTTCCACCTCTGCCTCAAAGGCGAGCGAACAGACCGGATCGATGATCATTTCGATAAAGGCGATGTGGATCGGCCCCAGCAGCAGCGGCATACCCGTCAGCAAGGGCAAAAGCGCCATGCTAGCCACGGGGATATGCACTGCGATGATGAAACCCATCGCCTTGCGCAAATTGTCATAGATCCGCCGCCCCATCCGCATCGCCTTGACGATAGACCCGAAATCATCGTCGAGCAGAATGATAGCCGAAGCTTCCCGCGCCACGTCCGTTCCACGGCCGCCCATGGCGATACCGATATGAGCCGCCTTGAGCGACGGCGCATCGTTGACACCATCACCGGTCATGGCGACAACTTCACCGGCAGCCTTTAGTGCTTCGACCAGGCGCAGCTTTTGTTCGGGCATGATGCGTGCCCATATACGGACAGAGGCAATGCGTTGCTGAAGCTCCCTATCATCCATCGCCGCAAGGTCATTGCCGGTCAGGATGTCACCCGCGTCTATTCCTGCCTGCTCCGCTATGGCGCGGGCAGTCTGCGGATAATCGCCGGTGATCATGACGACGCGAATGCCAGCCTGGCGGCACAACCGAACCGCGTCAGGAACGGATGGCCGCAAGGGATCGGCAAGACCAACGAGCCCCCTAAAGTTAAAAGAAAATTCCCGCTGGGACATGGGAAGGTCCCGATCAGGCCAGCGGGCATCGGCAATTCCCAGTACGCGCAGGCCGCTGGCTGCCATGGCATCAACCGTTTCGTTCAACGCGCTTCTGGCGTCTGCGGACAAACCGCAGAGGTCAGCAATGGCCTCGGGCGCACCCTTGGTGGCGACAATCCGCTCGTTGCCCTGCGCGTCATTGCCCCACACATGCGACATCGCCAACAGCTCCGGATCAAGCGGATAGTGACGGTGCAGCGTCCAGCCTGCCTGCTGGCGCCTCCTGACTGTGTCGGGCGCGTGTTGATCGCCCAGTTCATGAAATGCGACTTCCATCGGGTCGCTGGCCTGCTGGGCACTCGCAAGGATGCCCAGTTCAGCCAGCAGGTGGAACCCGTCCTCCGGTTGCAGGTCGCCAACTCCATCGCGGACGAGCACACGACCATCAGGCAGATGCAATTCGGCGATCCGCATGCGGTTCTGGGTCAGAGTGCCCGTTTTGTCGGTGCACAGAACGGTTGCGGAGCCCAGGGTTTCGATCGCGGCGGCGCGCCGCGTAAGCACCCGCTCGCCTGACATACGCATGGCTCCCATTGCCATGAAGATCGTCAGCACTACCGGAAATTCTTCCGGAAGCATCGACATGCCGAGCGCTATCCCCGCGAGCGTCGCTTCCAGCCAGCTTCCGCGGAACATCCCGTACAGGACAATGGCCAAAAGGCTGGCAGTTGCGCCTATGGCCGCAAACCAAAGGACCACCCGGCGCGTCTGCTCCCTCAGTCGAGGCGTCTCGGTCTCCAGGGTGGAAAGGACCTGTCCGATCCGGCCGATTTCGCTGGCGGTGCCGGTCGCGGTGACGGAGCAACAACCGCTACCGCGAACCACAAGCGTTCCCGAATAGACGAATGGCAGATCATCTCCACCGGGACGCTCAAGCTTGTCCGGCGGGTTTGGGCCGCAAGCAGATTTGCGGACGGCGACGGACTCGCCCGTCAAGAGCGATTCATCGATATGGAGCCCATCACATTCGCAAAGCCACCCGTCCGCAGGGACACGATCGCCCTCGCGGAGCAAGACGAGATCCCCGCTTACCACTTCGCGGCTGGGGATGCGTTTGCGCATACCATCACGGATAACCAGAGCATGCGGGCTTGTCAGATCGCGCAAGGCTTCCAGCGCATGTTCGGTGCGGGTTTCCTGCACAACGGTAATCACGATCGACAGGCAGGCGAAGGCGACGAGAATCAATGCTTCATGAAGATCGCCCAACAGAAGGTAGATGAAGCCCGCCGCCACCAGCAACGCGATCATGGGTTCGCGCACGACATCCACGACAATCCGAAGGACCGTCCGCCCGTTCGATCGTGGCAGTTCGTTGGGGCCGTCCGCAAGGAGACGCGCCGCCGCTTCTGGTTCGCTCAGACCGGAACGGCCAAGCAATCTCCCTGCCTGCAGGGACTCAGGATTTGCAGCGGCTGTCATGCCTCAGGCCTCGCTCCTGTCACCCCATATACTGTGTGTTGATGCCTCGATGAGAAGTGTGGACCCGCCGGCATCAGACGAAGTTGTGCGCGCAAATGGCTTCGGCCAGTGCCGGTGCAATAGAAATATCAGCCGCTGGCCCCGGAATCGTATCCGTGGCACGCACCGGGTCGATCCCGTTCTCGAAAAGACTATCAAGATCCTTCCCGTTGGCCAGGCAATGCGTTGCCACAGCGCTTATTCTTGTGGCGCCGCCCGCTCTGAGCAATCTGGCACATGCATTGAGGGTGCCTCCGCTGGAGATGATATCGTCTACCAGCATGACCGGGCGACCGGACGCCCGGCTTTTATCGGGCAGAGCGATTTCCACTGTGCGATCGCCCCGCCTTGTTTTCGTGCAGATCATAACGTCCAGCCCCAAGGGGGCGGCGATAGCGTCCACCCATTGCCGCGATTCCTCGTCGGGTCCGACGAGCAGCGTATCGGGCGTTGTCATCGTTGCAAGAGTGCGCGCAATGGTGGCAGCCGCTGATACCGTGATTGCAACGATGCCCGGCGCGACCGCTTGCAGGGACGGCGTGCGATGCAGATGCGGATCGACCGTGATCAGGCCATCGAAACTGGCGGCGATCAGCTTCCCGATCACGCGCTGAGAGACCGCTTCACCGGCCGAGAACGCCCTGTCCTGTCGCATGTAACAGAGATAGGGAGCGATCAGGACAATGCGGTTGGCACCGCCGTCCCGCAGCGCCGACGCGGCGAGAAGCAACGGGACCATCTTGGCGTCCGGTCGATCCAGCGAACAATACAGCAAAGCCGTAGAGGTGCTCTTGCCGACCCGCACGAAGCTCTCACCGTCCGGGAACGGACGCGTTTCTATGGGCAGGCTCGCGATCCCAAGCCCAGAGGCCAATCGCTGTGCTTCGGCCCGGTTGGCCATGAAATAGTGGAGCGTGGTGCTCATGGCGTCACATCATAGCCTGGGTTTTCCGATGCGAGTTCCTTTGCAAAACCCAGGCCTGTCTGAGATGTCGCGTGGATGCGGTAGAGTGGTTCTCCTTTTCCCACAATATCCCCAACTTTGCAAAGCAGGTCGATCCCGGCACCCTTGTCCATTGGCGCTCCAGCAAGGCGAGCGACCCGGGCTATCAGGTGACAATCGATCGATGCAACCCTGCCGTCACGCGGGGCGGGCACTTCATGACTGAATTTGCCGATTTGGGCTTGCTCCGGTTGCTTCCCCTGTGCGGCGATCAGACGTTCCATTGCCTGCAGCGCTGCGCCGGATGCCAATAGTTCGGCTGCGCGCGCGTAGCCCTGTCCACCGCGTAGCCGTGGATCGAAATCGAGCACGCGCCCGGCCAGCATGACCGACCGGTCGCGAAGATCGGCAGGGGCATCGAGGTCGTTCCGCAAGACGGCCATGACATCTCTGGCTTCCAGCACCGGGCCGATGCCCCTGCCAATGGGCTGCGAACCGTCGGTGAGGACGACATCGACTGTGATACCGATCTTGTGGGCGACATATTCGAACAATTTGCGCAGCTGCACCGCCTGGCTTTGATCGCGCACCTTGGCGGTAGGGCCGACGGGAATGTCAATCACCAGATGGGTCGAGCCTGCAGCCAGTTTCTTCGACAGGATTGAGGCCACCATCTGTTCGAATGTGTCTATCCTCAATGGACGCTCGACCGAGATGAGAACGTCGTCCGCCGGTGAAAGGTTAACCCTTCCGCCCCAGGCCAGAACAGCAGATTCCGCCGCAACGATCTCCTGCATCCGTTCCGCCGAGATGTCGACATTGGCGAGGACTTCCATTGTGTCCGCAGTACCGGACGGCGAGGTAATCGCCCGCGAGCTGGTCTTCGGAATGATGAGGCCATGGGCCGCGACGATAGGCACAACGATCATCGACGTGCGGTTGCCGGGAACGCCGCCGATGCAATGCTTGTCCACCACCAATGGAGAAGACCATTTGAGGTTGTTGCCCACACCGGCCATGGCGCGCGTCAACGCCAATGTTTCCTGCGTGGTCATGAATGCGGCGCAAGCAACCAGGAATGCCGCGATTTCCATCGGCGAATACCGATGTCTCGCGATATCCCGGATGATGGCGACAATATCTGCTTCTTCCAGAGTGTCTCCGCCGATTTTACGGCGCACCGCCTCAAGGCTGGCGGGCGGTTTAGCTTGAGCAATGGAGACTTTTGTTCCTTCGGGAACGCCCAGGCGCCGAAAGGCCTGTTCGCCCAGGCCTATCTCACCCGCGCGCAAAAGATGCTCGTCATCCATGATCGCCAGGGTCGCAAGAATGGCGTTGCTGGCATGACATATCTCGATCTTGCGCAGCGCCTGGAACTGTTCGGCGCCATACCCATTGCCGGTGCGAGGAAGAAATGCAGTATTTTCGGGGTAAGTATCGATCGCGACAAGGCGGACCTTAAACATCGCAAAGTGCCCTTTCCGCTGAGACTTCGTGACCGACGTGCTCCCACGCAGGATGTTTACGTGATACTATACCCGCAGGGGTCAGCCATATAATTGTTCTGGCGCAAGGTCAGCAAATCGAGCAGCCTGCACAATGGCGCAGGCGACGAAGCCCCCCGGCAGATGTGAGGGACTTGATTGCGATGCATATGGATGGTCCCATCACCGGCATTTCCCCGCAGGCGCCTGCCTTCGTTGCTACTGGCTTGTGCAAGATATACAAGACTGGAGAAACCGAGGTTCACGCGCTGCGCGGTGTCGATCTCTCGATTCCCTCGGGTGAGATATTGGTCCTTCTCGGGCCTTCTGGCAGCGGCAAGTCGACTCTGCTCAACATTATCGGCGGACTGGACCGCCCTTCCTCCGGATCTTTGCTCTTTGGCGAGACGGAGCTGACCCAGCTGGATGATGCGGATTTGACCCGATTTCGCAGGGCACAGGTCGGTTTCATATTCCAGTTCTATAATCTGCTGCCGAGCCTCACTGCAGAAGAGAATGTCAGGCTCGTCACCGACATTGCCGAACACCCGATGGACCCGGCCAAGGCGTTGGCATTGGTTGGCCTTGCCGAACGAAGCGACCATTATCCTGCGCAACTATCGGGAGGCGAGCAACAGCGGGTCGCCGTCGCCCGCGCGATCGCCAAGCAGCCTGGCGTGCTGCTCTGTGACGAACCCACCGGCGCGCTTGACAGCGGCACGGGCATTCACGTCCTGAAGACGCTGGCGCAGGCCAATCGCGAACTGGGCACGACCGTCGTCATCATTACCCACAACGCCGGCATCGCCGCCATGGCACATCGCGTCATCCGCTTTCTGGACGGTCGCATCGCGCGAATAGAG
Source organism: Sphingobium sp. DEHP117 (assembly GCF_030867385.1). Taxonomy (GTDB): domain Bacteria; phylum Pseudomonadota; class Alphaproteobacteria; order Sphingomonadales; family Sphingomonadaceae; genus Sphingobium. The sequence continues at coordinate 682,770 of NZ_JAPFBJ010000001.1, forward strand.
GTCAATGACCAGCCGGCCGATCCTTCGGATATCCGGTGGTGAGGGCGCTCGATCTCAAGTTGATGCGCGACCTGTGGCGGTTGCGTGGCCAGGTGCTCGCCATCGCGTTGGTGCTGGCCGCCGCCACGGCGACCTTCGTAATGTCCCGCGGAGTCCACCATTCCCTAACCGTAACCCGAGACGCCTATTATGCCCGAAATCATTTTGCCGATGTCTTTGCCGGATTGACCAGGGCACCGCGCAGTGTCGTATCCCGGATCGCAGAAATACCAGGCGTGCGGCGGGTCGAGGGAACGCTCCAGCAATATGTCACGATCGATTTTCCGGACCGGGTCGTTCCGGTGCGTGCGCTGCTCAACTCCATCGACGAGAAGGGGCGGAATCAACTCAACCAGTTGACTTTGCGCCGGGGACGCCTGCCGCAAGCGGGTGCCCCGGGCGAGGCCGTGGTGGACGAGGCATTCGCCGAGGCCAACCGGCTTGCCATCGGCAGCGAGATCGACGCGCTGATCTACGGCCGTAAGCAGCGCCTGCGCATTGTCGGCATCGGCTTGGCGCCCAACTATATTTACGCGATCGCGCCCGGGGATATTATTCCCGATAACAGCCGGTTCGGCGTGCTCTGGGTTGGACGAAGGGCGCTGGAGGCGGCCACGGACCGCACCGAGGCGATCAACACGGTCTCGCTTACGCTTGAGCGCGGCGCATCGGAGCCGGATGTCATACGCGCGGTCGATGCTACGCTGGCGCCTTATGGAGGGACGGGCGCCTATGGCCGCAAGGACCATCTCAGCCACGCCTTTCTCGACAACGAGCTGACGCAACTCAGCGCGATGACGCGGGTCATTCCGCCGATATTCCTGCTCGTGGCCGTCTTTCTGGTTTACATCGTCCTAGGCCGCCTGATCCGGACAGAACGCACGCAGATAGGGCTCATCAAGGCGTTTGGATATTCTGATTGGGCGATTGGCGGCCACTATCTCAAATTTGCGCTGGTTGTGGCTCTCCTCGCTGCCGCGTTGGGCGCGATCGCGGGTATCTGGATGGGCGGGGCGATGACCCGTCTCTATGCCCAATATTATCGCTTCCCACTCCTCTATTACCGGATTTCTCCGTCGGTCATACTCAGTGCTGCAGTGCTCTCCTTCGGCGCGGCGGGGGCGGGGGCGATCGGCGGCATGCGATCGGCCGTCCGGTTGACGCCAGCCGTCGCGATGTCACCTCCGCCGCCCCCTTCCTATAGGGCAGGAGCGATTGAGAAGCTCGGCAAGGCGGCCCGGTTCTCCGCCATCGGCAACATGATCGTCCGCCATATCGCACGCTGGCCCGGACGCTCTGCCATTACGGTGTTGGGGGTGGCGCTGTCCGGAGCGCTGCTTTTCGCGACCATGCAGTTCATAGATTCCAGCCGCACGATGCTCGATTCCTTCTTCTTTCGCGCGCAGCGGCAGGACTTGACAGTCACCTTCACCGAGCCGCGCAACGAGGACGTCCTGTTCCAGCTCAGCCAGCTCCCCGGCGTCCTGAGGGTCGAGCCGACGCGGATCGTGGCCGTGAAAATCGGTCATGGCAGCAGGGTTGAGTGTACAGCGATAGAGAGTGCGCCGCTCGATTCCCAGCTCAGCCTGCGCATTGACCGCAGCGGAGCAGCCATTGCGTTGCCGGTGTCCGGACTGATGCTAAGTCGCCAGCTGGCGGACAAGCTCGTAGTGCGTGCGGGCGATCATGTAGAGGTTGAAATGTTGGGCGGCCGTCGTTCGCGGCTGACCATGCCGGTCGTAAGCGTCGTGGAGGAATTCATTGGCGAGCGGGCTTACGCCGCCGAGGCGACTCTGGAGAGAATCGCGCGTGATGCTGCACCGGTCGGTGCGGCGCTGATCCGGATCGATCCTGCCTATCGATACCAGATAATGACCCATCTCAAAGACATGCCATATGTGCTGGGCATAACGGAAAAGACCGCAGCACTGAAAAAATTTGAGCAGATGATCGATGACAACATGCTCACCATGATCACATTCTATGTCGCCTTCGCGTCTGCGATAGCGGTGGGTGTGGTCTATAACAGCGCGCGAATACTCTATTCAGAGCGCGCTCACGAACTGGCAACGCTTCGGGTCCTCGGCTATTTTCGCAGCGAGGTCGGCATGATTTTGTTGGGTGAGCTCGCTCTGCTGGTGGTAATATCCGTCCCGTTCGGTTGCCTGATCGGCTATGGTATGGCCCAGTTGATGACGGCGATGTTCAGCTCGGATCTCTTTCGCCTGCCTTTTGCGCCATCCCGCGCCAGCTATGGCTGGTCTGTGGTAATCGTTTTGTGCGCGGCGATGGCGACCGCTCTCGGTGTCGCCCGCCGGGTACAACATCTTGACATGGTGCGTGTCCTGAAGGCGCGCGAGTGATGGGCGAGACGCTCCGACGGTGGCGTTGGGCCCTGGCGATCGTCGCTGTTCTGGCCGCTGGACTGGCCTATGCGTTCTGGCCACAGAGGACGCTCGTCGATGCGGCCACGATAACACGGGGACGGATGGCTGTCGGCATTACCGATGACGGTGTTACGCGCGCGAAGGAACTGTATGTCGTTTCGGCACCGGTGACCGGTTATCTGAGCCGGATCGACCTGGAAGTCGGTGACAGGGTGACGCGCGGGACAGTGGTGACGCGAATGAGCGGGCGTCCTTCTACGCCGCTCGACCTGCGCAGCCAACGGGAATTGCGCGCCGCACTTGCTGCTGCGCGTGCCAATGAAAGCGCGCTTGCGGCATCGCTGGCGCAGGCACGGCGCGATCTGGCGCGCGCCGAAGAGATTGCGGGCAGGGGCTTTCTGCCACGCTCCCAGCTCGAAGCAGCGCGCACGCGGGTAACAATCACCCGGGCTTCGCTGGCGCAATCAAGGGCCGAGATTGCCCGGATCCAGGCCCAGGTCGCACCGCCTACGGGAGCCGATGCGGGTGCGGCGATTCCGGTGCGCGCTCCGGCGACCGGGTCGGTGTTGTCGGTGGTCAACGAGAGTGCCGGGGTCATACCCGAAGGTACTCCACTCATGGCCATTGGCGACCCCCGCCAGATCGAAGTGGTGGTCGACCTGCTGTCGCGAGAAGCGGTGCGGGCGAAGCCGGGTGACAGGGTCGAGATCACCCAGTGGGGTGGCGAGATGCCGCTGACGGGGCGCGTGGAACGGATCGAGCCGTTCGGGCGACTGAAGGTGTCAGCGCTTGGCATCGAGGAGCAGCGCGTCAACCTGATCATCGCCTTCGATGCCGCCAGCCTCCCCCGGGCAACGCGTCTTGGACATGGGTATCAGCTCGACGCCACCATTCTCCTGTGGAGCAAGCCCGACGCGATCCGTGTGCCGATTGGCGCGCTCTTTCGTGATGCGGGCGGCGCCTGGCATGTGTTCGTCATCGACCGGGGACGGGCGCGCGAACGCGCAATCAGGATCGGACATATCAACGACGAATTCGGCGAGGTGCTGGGCGGCCTCGCAGAAGGAGAATCGGTCATACTGAATCCCGGCAGCACCATGGCCGATGGCGCCCGGGTCAAACCGCGGTGACTGACCGCAATCACACCCAGCGCCAGCCCATCCAAACTCAGGATCGGAGAACTTCGTGATGCTTTCGCTCTCAATCCACGGTGCGGCCCGAACCGTGACCGGTTCGTGCCTTGAATTTCGATCGGGAGCATCCCGCATATTGATCGACTGCGGCTTGTTTCAGGGTTCACGCTCGCTTGAGACGCTTAATCACGGGCCCCTGGCGTTCGACCCGAAATCGATTGACGCGGTGGTACTGAGCCATGCCCATATCGACCACAGCGGTCTGTTGCCCCGGCTGGTCGCGGAAGGTTTCAGCGGCGCAATATGGTGCACGGTGGAAACGTCGGATCTTTTGGAGTTCATGCTCGCCGATGCGGGACGCATCCAGGAATATGAGGCCGAGCGCCGCAATCGGCGGCGTGACCGCGCAGGCGAAGAGCCGTTCGTGCCTGTTTATACCGAAGAAAACGCCATGGCCGCATGGCGGCTGACCCGGCCGGTGCCATTGGAGGAATGGTTCGAACCGGCGCGAGGGTTTCGCATCAAGCTCTGGAATGCCGGTCATATTCTCGGCTCGGCATCCGTTGAACTCGAAGCGGAAGGCACGCGCGTGCTGTGTTCGGGCGATATCGGACCAGATAACAAAGCGTTCCACGCCAGTCCCCATTCGCCCACCGGCTTTGACCATGTGATCTGCGAGTCCACCTATGGCGATCGTCTTCGCCAGCCTGTTTCGATCGCGGACAGAAGGCATATGCTCGAAACGGAGATAGTGGAGGCGCGCGCACGTGGGGGCAATCTGGTGGTGCCGACTTTCGCGCTGGAACGCACGCAGGAACTGTTACTCGATATCGCCTCGCTCTCCAGCAGCGGTCGTATCGGAAATGCGATGGTCTTTGTGGACTCGCCTCTGGCAAACAGGGCGACCGGGGTCTTTCGCAAATATGCCGATCAGCTGGAGGACACAGGCGGGGCTGACGTCTTTGGACATCCTTCGATCCAATATGTGAATGACGTATCCGAATCCATGCGGCTCAATTCCATGTCTGGCACGATCATTCTGGCTGCATCGGGAATGTGCGAAGCTGGACGCGTTCGCCATCACCTTTTTTATAATCTCCCGCGCAGGGACTCCACGATCCTGTTCGTGGGTTTCCAGGCCGAAGGATCGCTCGGCCGGGTCATTCTTGATGGCGCCAAGCGTGTAAGGATTTCAGGGCGCGATGTTACAGTCCGCGCACAGATTCGCCGGATTGAGAGCTATTCGGCCCATGCGGATCAGGCCGAACTGCTGAAATGGATCAAGGGGCGAGGGCCGATAGCGGGAAGCCTGTTTCTGGATCATGGTGAACCCGGTGCCATTGAGGAACTAAGGAAACTTGCAGAGCTTCAGAGGCTCGCTCCTTCTATCCTCGTTCCCGAGATTGGCGAGGTCTACGAACTGAAGGCAGGCGAACCGGCGCGTCGAACCAGGACAGGGAGACCCGAACTGCAACAGGCTATCGGTCGTGACTGGCAGAACGATTACGCCGAACTCGCCACGACCCTCAAACGTCGGCTTGGCAATATCCCCGATCCCGGCGCCCGACAAAAGGCCATCGACGAAATGCGGAAAGTGCTCGATAGCTACACAGAGTTTCGCGACGCCAGAAAGCAGCGCAGGCCGTCCTAGGGCAATTTCCAGCCACCGCGATGAACATGCAGTCGGCAGGAGAGCAGGCGCCCTCAGACTGCCGTGCCGACCAGTCGCCCGATGCCCGCCGTCAGCGCCATGGCCAGCGCGCCCCAGAAGACCACGCGAACGACTGGACGCCCCACCGGCGCACCGCCTGCGCGCGCGCCCAATGCGCCGAGAAGAGCCAGGAACAGGATCGACCCCGCCGCCTCACCGGGCACAACAAGGCCAATCGGAAGCAGTGCGGCCAGGAGCACCGGTAGCAGAGCTCCGGCCGTGAACATGCCGGCGGACGCCAGCGCCGCGAGCACGGGGCGGGCGGTTGTTGTCGCGGTGATGTGAAGTTCGTCGCGCGCATGGGCGCCAAGGGCATCATGCGCCATCATTTGTGCGGCGACCCTGGTTGCGGTCTCCGGATCGACACCGCGGCTGACATAGATGCTCGCCAGCTCCTGCTGCTCGAATTCGGGATTTGCGGTGAGTTCGGCACTTTCGCGCGCGATGTCGGCAGATTCAGTGTCGACTTGCGAGCTGACCGAAACATACTCGCCCGCTGCCATGGACATCGCCCCCGCGACAAGACCAGCCATGGCGGCAACCAGGATCGATTGCCTGTCGGCGCCTGAGGCTGCGACGCCGATGATCAGGCTCGCGGTCGATACGATGCCGTCATTCGCACCAAGAACTGCCGCGCGAAGCCAGCCGATGCGTTCGACAAGATGCGTTTCCTGGTGGAGTTTCATGTCCCATTTTCCTTGGAACGGATCAGGTCCGGGTCGATGAGGTCATCCAAAAACAGCGTGACGAGACCGGTATGGCCGGCGACGCCTGCCTTAGCATAGATCCGGGTCAGTTGCGCTCTTATTGTGCCAACAGCTGCGCCGCGCAGTTGTGCGATGGCGGCGATATCCGCTCCCTTGATGGCGAACAGGGCAACGTCCGCTTCGGCCGCCGTCAACTTCCACTCGGCAAATCGCAACCGGATCAACTCCGCCACGGCCTCACGGGACAGCGCCACAGCCATTTCGTCGGCACGGGCCTGTTCGATCAACCCGCGAACCTGCACCGCCCCAACCACGACCGCCACGAGCAACGCCACGGCAGCCGCGCCCTCTGCGACCAAGTGGCCGGACCAGCCCTCCGCAGCGACATCGGACAGAAAATCAACGAGGAACAGGACTGAGGCGAGTGCCTGCAAGGCCACCACGATCGTCATCGCAGTGGCCTTGTTATGCAATCGCGCCTGCCGTTTCGAAACCATGGCTCAGCTTAGCGGCAGCCGGGCAGCATCGCCAGCGCGAGATTCCGCTTCTGCCTGCGGCTCTCGAAAATGACCCCGGCCACATGCGCCAGAATCAACACGTAAAGAAGATTGACTGCGGCTTCATGCACGTCCTCGCCAGGGGACTCTTCCGCTTCTTCGCCCTCGGATTCTTCATTGATCCCGGTCTCCTCGTCTCCTTCTTCGTCCCCAACTGTCTGTCCGGCCTCCACGGCGGCATGGTTTTCCGCATTTGATGTGCCGGGTAGCCCCGCCATGGACACCCCAGAGGCTATAACCACCAGCAGCGTGCCCCAGATCGCATAGACCATCAGCGCTCCGACGGGGTTGTGCGATCGGTGTTCGGCGTGGCGGCCTGCCCTGATATCGCGGATGTGGGACAGCGCCTTGCCGGGACTGGGCGGGAATGCCGAGAAGCGCGCTTCCGCCGGCCCGACCAAGCCCCATAACAGGCGCAGGGCTAGTATGGCGGCAAGCGCATAGCCGACCCAGACATGGGCCGACGACCCTTCTTCCGTGACAACGGCGTTGGCAAGGATGGCCGACGCGATCGCCCAGTGCGTCAGTTTGACCAGCGGATCCCAGCGGCGAGTGGGCGTTGCCTCAGTCATCGTCATGGTCCTCGCGGGGCTCAACAGACGAGCGCCGTTCAGACTGATGGTCCGACCGGCCGTGTTTTTCATCCTCGGGGCGGATATCCTTTCGTTCGTGAGCGATATGCTTGGTGTGGTCGCGCTGCGCTGTCGGACCTGATTTTGGCGCAACAGGCGCGGGCGATGCGGCTACGCTGTTGGTCGGGCTTGCTAGAGCCCACGCAATAGCCGCGAGGGCGAGTGTCGGAATACGGATCATGCTTTGTCTCCCTATGTGAGTGGAAGCGAAGTCGATGATCGTCCATCGCCATTGGCGCCATTGCAGCAGCGCTTAAACGGGCTCGAATAAGCGCGTGCTTAGCGCCAATGGCGAGAACCGCTGTCTCCACATCCGCGCCTCGCGCGCCAAGACGATGAGCCTGAGCTTGTGAAACGCTGGTCTGCCTGCAGATAGGCCGGGGAACAGGGCTTCCTTCATCGGAGCGAACCGCCGTCGCCTAACCTACGGATTGGCAGACAAAAATTGTTCCTTGCGGCATTTTCCGATTGCCAACCGCATCATAACGGGCCAGCGACTTCCGCTGATCAGGAGCAGACTTTGCCAACGACGGCCGCCGTACCACCGCCCCGAAACCCCATGCGGGAAGCACTCAGCTATCCGGTGTTCCGCCGCATCTGGGGCGCTAGCCTTTTCTCAAACTTCGGCCAGCTGATCCAAAGCGTCGGCGCAGCCTGGGCGATGACCGAGCTGACCGGCAAAGCTGATATGGTGGCGCTGGTCCAGACCGCGACCTTCCTCCCAATGATGCTCTTCGCGCTATACGCTGGCGCCATTGCCGACACTTATGACCGGCGCAAGGTCGCGATGTTGGCGATTGGCATCGCCTTAGTCTCCGCAGCGGCGATGACGGTGACTGCACGGCTGGGGCTACTTGCGCCGAACCTGATCCTGGTCTTCACATTCTTCATCGGCACCGGGATCGCGCTGTTTGGTCCTTCGTGGCAGGCTTCGGTGAGCGAACAGGTGCCATCGGCATCGGTGCCCGGAGCGATTTCGCTGAACTCGATCAGCTACAATATCGCTCGCAGCTTTGGCCCCGCAATCGGCGGCGTGATCGTCGCGGTGGCGGGCGCTGCGGCAGCATTCTTTGTCAACGCGGTGTTCTTCCTGCCCATGTTGATCGTTCTGTTCCTCTGGAAGCGGGACCAGGAACCTTCGCGTCTGCCGCCCGAACGCCTCAATCGCGCGGTCGTCTCCGGCGTGCGTTATGTCATCCATTCGCCCAAGATCCGCGTCGTCATCATTCGCACGATTATCACCGGCACGCTGGGCTGCGCATTCCAGGCGCTGATGCCGCTCGTGGCCCGCGATCTGCTGCATGGTGACGCGCGGACCTATGGCCTGTTGCTCGGCGCTTTCGGGATCGGCGCGGTAACAGGCGCCTTCGCGATGAACGGTCTGCGAGAACGATTCACCTACGAAACCCTCGTGCAGGCGACCTCATTGACACTGGGTATTGCCATGTTGGGAGTGGCAGTCAGCCCGTGGACCCTGCTCACTGTTGCCGCACTCGTGGTTGGAGGGGCGAGCTGGATGATCTCGGTCACAATCTACAACATCAGTGTCCAGACCGTGCTGCCCCGGTGGGTCTCGGGACGAGCCTTGGCGGCGTACCAGACCGCGATTGCCGGAGGCATGGCGACAGGTGCCTGGGTTTGGGGACATGTCGCGCAGGCCTTCGGCGTGAGCGTGGGGCTGAGCGTGGCTGGCTTCGGCTGCATGTTGTCGGCAGGTGCGGCGATCTGGCTGCGGCTGCCCCACGCCACCGATCCTGCTGAAGACAGGGCAAAGATGCTGGCAGAACCGCAGGTGGATCTTGAGCTTACGCCGCGCAGCGGCCCTATCGTCGTCGAAATACTCTACACCGTTCCGCGCTTTCGCGCCCGAGCATTCTATTCGATCATGCAGGAAATCCAGCTGATCCGCCAACGCAACGGTGGCTATAGTTGGTCGCTCGCCCGAGACATCGGCAACCCGGAACTGTGGACCGAACGGTTTCATTGCCCCACCTGGCTTGATTACTTGCGCCAGCGCAGCCGTCCGACACAGTCAGAGCACGAGATGTTAGAACGCGCCAATGCCTTTCATGAAGGCGAATCTCCGCCGCTGATCCGACGCATGCTCGATCGCCCGTTCGGCTCGGTCCGCTGGCGCGAAGATGTGCGCGAGAATGCCGTGGCGGCGGTGCCTCCGGGGCCGGCAGCACCTTAGAGCACGCTGCGTTAAAGCTGACGCAGACCAAAGCAATTTTCGTAAATGTGAGAGGGTGCCAGAAGGGTGGCTAGCGCTTTCAATCTCGCCTACAAACCTAATTATCTCAGATACTTAGGTGAGTCGTGGTGCCCAGAAGAGGCGTAAAAATTCTGTCTCAGGCAATGCCGAGGCATCCCTAACCACACTGTAATTTTGCCGATTTGGCTTGTAAGGTGTTCGCGGTCGGTCGCCCACATTTGCCTGAAATCCCACCGATTTGTGGGAACGAATGTGGGAGCATTTTCGGCAGCCATTCCGTGGGAACGGCAGCCGAAGATTCCCTAAACGGGACTCGAATGATGGCACTGACTGCTTTGAAAGTGAAGAACGCGAAACCGGGACGTCACGTCGATGGCCGTGGCCTTTGCCTGCTGGTCAAGGAGAGCGGCGCGGCAACCTGGGTGCTGCGTATGCAGCACAAAGGCAGGCGGAGAGATTACGGGCTTGGCTCTGCCTTGGACGTATCCCTTGTGGAAGCCCGAGAGGCCGCAGTGGCGCTGCGGAGCAAAGTTCGCGCTGGTGCTGATCCGGTGGCTGAGCGGCGCAAGGCACGCAAAGTCATACCGAGTTTCGAGACGGCGGCGCGCGACTGCTACGACGCGTTGAAGGAGGGCTGGAAGAACCGCCGTTACGCGAACTGGATTTCCAGCTTCGAGAACCACGTATTCCCGCACATCGGCACCAAGCCGGTTGATCAGGTGGACAGCACCTGCGTTGTCACCGTGCTGTCGCCCATCTGGCTGGTAATACCGGAAACGGCACGTCGCCTGCTTCAGCGCATAGGCGCAGTCCTGGACTTCGCCCATATCAAGGGCTGGCGCGCCGAGGAGGCTTCCCTGCGCTCGGTCAGAAAGGGTCTTCCGCGCCAGACGGCAAAAGCGGTGCATCTGGAAGCAATGCCCTTTGCCGAGGTGCCCGCACTCATGGCGCAATTGGCAGCAGCGTTACCTACGACCGGCAGGGACGCGCTCCGCTTCACGATCTACAACGCGGTGCGCTCAAACGAGACGCGCTTCGCGGTATGGACCGAATTCGATCTGGAGAAAGCGATCTGGACCATTCCCGGCGAGCGCATGAAGGCGCGGGAAACCCATGTCGTGCCGCTGTCGCCACCCGCTGTGGCACTGCTACGCAAGCGATGGAATGAGCGGACCAGCGATGACGGGTTGGTATTCTCGGCAGACGGCAAAAAGCCAATCAGCGACATGACGATGACCAAGTTGCTCCGCAACGATGGCATCACTGGCGCAACCGTTCACGGCTTCCGGTCGTCCTTTACGGACTGGGCAGCGGAGAAGACAGATTTCCCGAAGGAAGTTGCCGATAAGGCATTGGCGCACAAGCTGAGCAATCAGGTCGAAGCCGCCTATCGGCGGACGGACTTTTTCGACAAGCGCCGCGATCTGATGGCGCGTTGGGCTGAGTTCCTTGACGCCGGAAAGGCCGTCGCCAGCATCGACCCAGCCGAGGCGGCAGGCGAGCCTACTCCGGCTCGCGCCGCCGCATAATCAGCCGGTGAAGGCTGGCGGTGACTATGCGTGTCGATTTGCCGAGCTTCACCGCTTCGACATCACCGGCAGCGATCAGCTCATACAGCTTGGTTCGCCCGACGCCGATCATGCGTGCGGCCTCGTTGACCTTCACGCAGAGTGGTTCGGCAACCGGCGCTGTCACTGCCCTGCACCTTCATTGCGATACGAGACCGGATCGTCGATCCAACGGTTGACCGCAGACTCGCGCCAGCCTGCGCCATGAATGCTGATCTTCACTTGGGATGGAAAGGTCCCCTCGGCGATCTTGCGATACATGGTGGAGCGGGACAGCCCGGTCCGGGCGAGAACGGTTTTCAGGCGGATGATTTTGTCGGTGCTGGACATGGTACGGATTTCCATTCGCTGGTCGTTTCTGACACCCCCTGAGTGCAAGATTTGTTGACCCAGCCGCAGGACGCAAGGGCATTTCCGGTGTCATACAACACAGTCGCACAAGCGGTTATACTGACAAATCCAAGGATAGAGACGGATACGGAATGTTGGAGACGGCCACGGACGCCAAAGAAATCGTACTCCGGGCGGCCAAATATTTTCGGAGTTTCGTGGCATTTTTTCCTGATCCAAGATTTTGAGCAGAGAAGGCGGAGATTTGCGCCACGCCAGACGACTTTTCGGGTGCGAATCGCGCGATTTCTCCGTCAACTTCGCCGGCAATAGCGATTGCAATCCCCATTCGTTGACTCTAAACGACTCTAGGCGACTTTGAGCTTATCTAGCGGGGTTTACGCAATCATGGCCGAACCATGGGTAACCGCCGAAGCTGTGGCGAAACATTTGGGCGTGGTGAAAGACACCATCTATCGCTGGCGCGAATGTAGGAACCTGCCTGCGCACAAGGTCGGCCGCCTTTGGAAATTCCAGATATCCGAAGTGGATGAATGGGTCAGGCTGGGTGGCGCAGACGACACCACCTCGAATGCAAATAATCAGGCCGGATCGGACCAATGACGACAGCCGAAAGCACAATCGAACGGGAACTGATCTCCAAGCTCGAAGAGCTGAAATACGAGTATCGCTCAGACATCCGTGATCGTGCGGCGCTGGAGCTGAACTTTCGGCAGAAGTTTGAGGCGCTGAACCGCGTTCGCCTGACAGACAACGAGTTTCAGCGGCTACTGGAAAGCATCACTACGCCTGATGTGTTCGCAGCCGCAAATGTGTTGCGCGGATATAGCAGCTTTGAGCGCGACGATGGTACGCCGCTAAACTACACTTTGGTCAACATCAGGGACTGGTGCAAAAACACCTTCGAGGTAGTCAACCAGCTTCGCATCAACACGGATAACAGCCATCACCGCTATGACGTGATTCTGCTCATTAACGGCGTGCCAGTTGTTCAGATCGAACTAAAGACTATGGCGGTCAGTCCGCGCCGTGCCATGCAGCAGATCGTCGATTACAAGGCCGATCCGGGAAACGGGTACGGCAAGACGCTGCTTTGCTTCCTGCAGATTTTCGTTGTCAGCAACCGTACCGACACATGGTATTTCGCCAACAACAACGCCCGACAATTCAGTTTCAACGCGGACGAGCGCTTCCTGCCGATTTATCAATTCGCCAGCGAAGACAACAAGAAGATTACCCATCTCGACAGCTTCGCCGAGAAGTTCCTGGCGAAGTGCACGCTTGGCCAAATGGTCAGCCGCTACATGGTGCTGGTCGCCAGCGAACAGAAGCTGATGATGATGAGGCCCTACCAAATCTACGCCGTGAAGGCGATTGTGGAGTGCATCCACCAGAATTGTGGCAACGGCTATGTATGGCACACCACCGGCAGCGGAAAGACGCTGACATCCTTCAAGGCATCGACCTTGCTCAAGGACAACGATGACATTGCCAAATGCCTTTTCGTGGTGGACCGCAAGGACCTCGACCGGCAGACCCGCGAGGAGTTTAATCGTTTTCAGGAAGGCTGTGTCGAGGAAAACACCAACACCGAAGCCCTTGTACGCCGCCTGCTATCGGATGACCGGGCCGACAAGGTGATCGTTACCACCATTCAGAAACTTGGCTTGGCGCTCGACGATACCAATCGCCGACAGTCGGGCAAAAAGCAGACCTACAAGGAGCGGTTGGAATCGTTGCGTGACGAGCGCATCGCGATCATCTTCGACGAATGTCACCGCTCCCAGTTCGGGGACAATCACAAGGCCATCAAGGAATTTTTCCCGAAGGCCCAGCTTTTCGGTTTCACCGGCACGCCGATCTTCGAGCAGAACGCCAGCTATAGCCAGATTGAGGGCGAGCAGGGCAGCTATCGCACCACAGACGATCTGTTCCAGCGCAGTCTGCACCAGTACACGATTACCCACGCCATTGAGGACCGCAACGTGCTGCGGTTCCATATCGACTACTACAAGCCCGAGGGCGAAAAGCTGCCCAAACCGGGCGAAGCGCTCGCGAAAGAGAAGGTTATCGAGACCATTCTGGCGAAGCACAACGCTGCCACTGCCAACAGGAAGTTCAATGCTGTCCTGGCGACAAGCTCGATCAACGATGCCATCGACTACTATGAGAAATTCGCCAAGATTCAGGCGAAACGGCAGGCCACCGATCCTGAGTTCGAGCCGCTGAAGATTGCCTGCGTCTTCTCGCCGCCCGCCGAAGGCAACAAGGATGTGCAGCAGATTCAGGAGGATCTGCCGCAGGAGAAGGCGGACAACGCACAGGACCCGGAGGCCAAGAAGACTGCGCTCAAGGCGATCATCAGTGATTACAATGATCGCTACGGCACCAACCATAAGATTGGCGAGTTCGATCTCTATTATCAGGACGTGCAAAAGCGCATCAAGGATCAGCAGTTCCCCAACGCCGACCTACCGCGCAAGGGCGCGGAGAAGATCGACATCGTCATCGTGGTGGACATGCTGTTGACCGGCTTCGATTCCAAGTTTCTGAACACGCTCTACGTGGACAAGAACTTGAAGCACCACGGGCTGATCCAGGCATTTTCGCGCACCAACCGTGTGCTGAACGACACCAAGCCATACGGCAATATCCTCGATTTCCGTCAGCAGCAGGCGGCGGTGGAAGAGGCCATTGCCCTGTTCTCCGGCGAGAAGATCGACAACCCCCGGCAAATCTGGCTCGTCGATCCTGCGCCAAAGGTCATCGAGAGCCTGCAAAACGCCATGCAGACGCTTGGCGAATTCATGGAATCGCAGGGTCTGTCCAACACCCCGGAGGACGTGCCGAACCTGAAGGGCGATGCCGCGCGCGGGCAGTTCATTACCTTGTTCAAGGAAGTACAGCGGCTGAAAACCCAGCTCGATCAGTACACCGATCTGAGCGAGGAGCAGGCCGATGTCATTAGCCAGACTGTGCCGACAGACGCCATGCAAGGCTTCCGCAGCATGTACCTGGAGACAGCAAAGCGGCTCAAGGAGAAGCAGGATAAGCCTGGCGGGGCAGACGATCCGGTAGTGGACCAGCTCGACTTCGAGTTCGTGCTCTTCCACTCAGCCGTGATCGATTATGATTATATCATGGGCCTGATTGCCCGCTACACGCAAAACCTGCCAGGCAAGCTGAAAATGAGCCGCGAGCAGCTCATCGGCCTGATTCAGTCCGATGCCAAGTTCATCGACGAGCGGGACGACATCGCCGAGTATATTCGCGGCCTGTCTGCCGATCAGCCTTTGGACGAAAAGGAAATCCGCGCCGGTTACGAACGATTCAAGGCCGCGAAGAAGGTGCAGGCGCTGACAGCTATTGCCGACAAGCACGGCGTGGGCGCAGCTGCGCTGCAAGACTTTGTCGATGTCGTGTTGCGACGTCGGATTTTCGATGGTGATGGCCTGAGCGAGCTGATGGCACCACTGGAGCTTGGTTGGAAGGCACGCACGCAAGCCGAGCTGGCGCTGATGGAAGACCTTGCGCCCTTGCTCCACAAGCTGGCCCAGGGCCGCGAGATTTCCGGGCTGAGTGCGTATGAACAGTAACGACGTGAGCGCAGAGGCGGGCAAAGGCATCCCGAAATTGCGGTTCCCGGAGTTTCTGGGGCAACCGCTACATAACGTTCAACTTGGCGATGTGACCGACGAGGCATCGACCCGGAATGGCGGCAAACTCGCAGCTGCGTCAGTCATGGGAGTCCGGAAGGAAGGCGGTATCGTTCCGATGGAGGAACGATTGGTTGCGGGAGATATCTCCCGCTACAAGCTCGTCCGCAACGATTGGTTTGCTTACAATCCGATGCGCCTGAACATCGGTTCGATAGCGCGATGGCAGGGCGATGACGAGATTCTCGTTAGCCCGGATTACGTTGTGTTTCGTTGCTCGTCGCGAGCCGAACCGACGCCAATTATTCCGGAATATCTCGACCATTTCCGCAGCTCCCGACAGTGGGACGCATTCACAAATGAGTCCGGCGACGGCGGGGTGCGCATTCGCATCTACTACCGCGACCTTGCGCGAATGCGGTTGCTGTTGCCCAGCGCCATCGAGCAGCACAAGATCGCTGATTGCCTGTCATCAATCGATGCGCTGATTGCTGCCGAAGCGGACAAGCTAGCCCGGCTTATTCATCGGGCTTGGTCAGAAGGGTTGGCGGGAGTGGTGTAAGCGATTGCTTTCATGTAGGAAAATGGGTGTCTAGACCAGTCCTGCAGCGAGGCAATTTATGCCACGGGCCACACCCGCCGGGAGCGATGATAGCGCGCCGGGATTTTCGTTTCCAGCGATCGGGCGCAAGAAGATCACAGCCGCGTTCGACGGAGGTCGGCTCACCTCGGATGGCGGTGTTCTGCTGCTGGCACAGGCCGAGCGCGCGATGGGGCTTTGCCGGCGGCTTGCGGCTTGCATTGCCGATCCGCGGGACCCTGTGCGGGTGATCCATCGCCTTGATGACATCCTGCGTGCCCGGGTGTTCGCGATCGCCTGCGGCTATGAAGACGCCGATGATCTCGACGCTCTGCGCGACGATCCGGGCTTCCGCCTGGCGCTGGGCAAGCTGCCGGGATCGGGCGCGGGGCTGGCCAGCCAACCGACGATGAGCCGGTGGGAAAATGCGCCGACCACACGCGAGCTGGCCAGGATGATGGCCGCGATGATCGACATCTACTGCACCAGCTACCCCGCCGCGCCGGCGGCGGTGACGCTGGATATCGATGACACCTGTGACGTTGTTCATGGCTATCAGCAGCTCTCCTTCTGGAACGGGCATCATGGCGAGCGCTGCTTCCTGCCGATCCATGTCTACGACACTGCCACCGGCCGACCGGTGGCGATGCTGCTGCGCACCGGCAAGACACCGTCGGGCGCCGAAGCTGCCGGCCACATCCGGCGCCTGGTGCGCCATCTGCGCCGGCACTGGCCCGAAACGCACATCACCATCCGCGGCGACGGGCACTATGGCCGGCCCGAGGTCATGGCCTTCTGCGAGGCGGCCGGCGTCGACTACGTGTTCGGCCTGCCGACCAACGCCGCGCTGCGTGCTGATCCCGAAATCGTCGCTGCCGCCGATGCCTGCGCGGTTAAGCGGGCTCAGCGCCAATATCCGGTCCTGCGCAACTATGCCGAGACCCGCTACGGCGCGAAGAGCTGGAAGTGCCAGCGCCGCGTCGTCGCCCGGATCGAGGCCAGCACGCTGGGCATGGACATCCGCTATGTCGTCACCTCGCTGGCCGAAGGTTCGGCTGAGCATATCTACGACACCCTCTACTGCGCGCGCGGCAACGCCGAGAACCTGATCAAGCGCCACAAGACCCAGCTTGCCAGCGATCGTACCTCGTGCCGCTCAGCCAATGCTAACCAGATGCGCCTCATCCTGCACACCGCCGCCTACTGGCTCGTGTGGCGCATCCAGCAGGAAATCCCGAAGGCTGCCGCGCTCGCCACCGCCGAGTTCGCAACGCTGCGCCTGCGGTTGCTCAAGGTCGCCGCCCGCATCATCGAAACCGCTACGCGCATCCGCGTCGCCTTCGCGTCAGCCTGTCCCGATGCCAGCCTGTTCAGAACCATTGCCACCGGCCTCCGGCCGGCACCCACATAACCAGCGCGGCAGTGCCGCCCAAAGCCCGAGCCCTCGTCCTTCAACCTCGAAAAGCCCATCGATCCTGACGCGGTGAAAAAACCGCCGGAGGAGCTTGCTCTGATCACCCGGCGACCGACAAACCATGCTCGCACGAACCCGGAGCGGAGGCCTCATGAATAGTGCGGGCTAGAGGCGCTCAAGAAACATAAACGGGGCTTGATGCAGCAGTTTTTCCCCGCCCCCGGCGAAACCACCCCTCGTCTGCGATTTCCGGAGTTTCAAGGCGCGGGAGATTGGGAAGAACAGGCCCTTGGGAACTTGTTAGAATTTCCTCCCAACTATGGTGCTAATGCACCCTCTGCGCCTTATAGTCCTGATCTTCCGACCTATCTACGCATTACTGACATTTCCGAGGACGGTCGCTTCATTCGCGAAAGTAGGATGTCCGTGGAGGTTGAGGCGACGCCAGACAATTCCATGCAAGCTGGGGACATCGCGCTGACTCGAACTGGCGCGAGCGTAGGAAAGTCGTATCTTCACAAAGAGGCCGAAGGGCCACTTGTTTTTGCGGGATTCTTAATCAGAATCCGCCCAAATTCGAATTTAATAATTCCTGAATTCGTTTCTCAATTCTTCAATTCATACAGGTATTGGTCATGGGTTGAAAAAACGTCCACTCGCAGCGGGCAGCCAGGTCTAAATAGCACGGAATTCTCAGCATTGCTGATCCCATTACCGAAAAACAATCAAGGCAAGGGTATCCAGGAGCAGAGAAGGATTGCAGACAGCCTATCTTCCATCGATGCGCTCATCGTTTCTCAGAGCGATAGGATCAACGCGATCAAGACCCACAAACAGGGCCTCATGCACCAGCTCTTCCCCGTCGCGAGCGAGGTGCAGGTGTGAGCAAGCCTCGCCAATACACTTACAAATCAGTGAAAAAGGTGGTGCAGCGACTCCGTGATGACCTCAACGGAGGTGGGCAGCAGTTTGTGCTGCTTTATGCCTATAACGGTATAGGCAAGACCCGCATTTCCATGGGCTTTAAGGATAAGGGAAAGCAGGGCGATGCGCGCGACACGCTGTATTTCAATGCCTACACCGAGGACCTGTTTCTCTGGGACAACGACCTCGACAACGACGTTGTCCGCACTATCAAATTCAATGAAAAGTCGCGGTTCTTTGCGGGCATAAAAGACCTGGCGCTTGAAGAGAGCATTCAGAAGTATCTCGGCCGATATGCTGATTTTGATTTTGACATAGACTATGCCAACTGGACGATCTCGTTCAGCAAGGGCGGCAATAACCACATCAAGGTGTCGCGCGGCGAGGAGAACATCTTCATATGGTGCCTGTTCATGGCGATATGCGAACGCGTGATCGACAAGCACCCGTCGTATGCTTGGGTCAAATACCTATATATCGACGATCCGATCTCATCGCTTGACGACAACAATGCCATTGCGGTCGCCTGCGATCTCGCGAAGCTGCTCAAGCGAGAGGAGAACGAGCTCAAGGTCGTTTTCTCGTCGCACCACGCCCTGTTTTTTAACGTTGTATGCAACGAACTGAAAAAGAAGCCGCACAAGAAATATTTCCTGCATCGCCCCAACCGGGGTGAAACCTTTGTGCTTCAGGCGACAGACGACACGCCATTCTTTCACCATGTTGCAATGTTGGATGACATTCGCAACGCCGCCAATTCGGGTGCGCTGTACACCTATCACTTCAACAAGTTACGGAGCATTCTGGAAAAGACAGCGATCTTTTTCGGGCACAACGATTTTTCCGCATGCATTCATGGCGTTGATGATGAAGCGCTTTATGCGCGTGCCCTGAACCTGCTCAGCCATGGCGAATATGCCATCTTCGAACCCCGAGAGATGGGGGACGACAACAAACAGCTCTTCCGCCAGATTCTGGATGCTTTCCTTGCCCGATACCAGTTTGCCTTGCCAGAGCTTCTGGCCCGGCCCGCGACATAAATGAGTAGACCATGACCGACCAAGAGCAGAAGCAACTCGGCAAGACCCTTTGGGCCATCGCCGACACCTTGCGCGGGGCGATGAATGCGGACGATTTCCGCGATTACATGCTGGCATTCCTGTTCCTGCGCTATCTGTCAGACAACTACGAGATCGCCGCCGCCAAGGAACTCGGATCGGACTACCCCAAGCTTAAGCTTGAAGACAAGCGCGCGCCGTTGTCGCTTTGGTACGCGGAAAATCCCGAGGACACCGAGGCCTTTGAAAAGCAGATGCGCCGCAAGGTGCATTACGTCATCCGCCCGGAATATCTGTGGACCAGCATCGCGGAACTGGCGCGCAAGCAGGACATCGAACTGCTCGACACCCTCCAGAAAGGACTGGAGTATATCGAGACGGAATCCTTCGCCAGCACGTTCCGGGGCCTGTTTTCGGAAATCAATTTAGCGTCGGACAAACTGGGCAAGATCTATGCTGAGCGCAATGCCACCTTGTGCAAGATCATCACCGAGATCGCCAAGGGGCTGAAGGAGTTTTCAACCGACAGCGATACGCTGGGCGATGCCTATGAATATCTGATTGGCCAGTTTGCCGCCGGGTCCGGAAAGAAAGCGGGGGAGTTTTACACCCCGCAGTTTGTGTCAGACATCCTTTCGCAGATCGTGTCACTTGACGGGCAGGAGCCGAAGAGCGGCCAGCGCGCTCACATGGATAGCCTGATGGATTTCGCCTGCGGGTCCGGCTCGCTCTTGCTCAATGTGCGCCACCGCATGGGCGCGCACGGGATCGGCAAGATTTTCGGACAGGAAAAGAACATCACCACTTACAACCTGGCGCGCATGAACATGTTGCTGCACGGGGTGAAGGATACCGAGTTCGAGATTTTCCATGGCGACACGCTGACCAACGACTGGGACATCCTGCGCGAAACGAACCCTGCCAAGATGCCGCGTTTCGATGCCGTGGTTGCCAACCCGCCGTTCAGCTATCGCTGGGACCCCAGTGAAGCGCTGAGCGAGGACGTGCGGTTCAAGAACTACGGTCTTGCGCCAAAGTCCGCCGCCGACTTCGCGTTTCTGCTGCATGGCTTCCATTACCTCAAGGACGATGGGGTGATGGCCATCATCCTTCCGCACGGCGTGCTTTTCCGTGGCGGCAAGGAAGCGGAAATCCGCAAGAAGCTGCTCAAGGACGGGCATATCGATACCGTGATCGGTTTGCCCGCGAACCTGTTCTACTCCACCGGCATCCCGGTGTGCATCCTGGTGCTGAAGAAGTGCAAGAAGCCCGATGACGTGCTGTTCATCAATGCAGCGGAACATTTCGAGAAGGGCAAACGGCAGAATTACCTTGGCGACGGGAAGGACGGCAAACCGGACCACATCGGCAAGATTATCTCGACCTATCAGCACAGGACTGAAGAGCCGCGGTATTCTCGCTGCGTCTCGATGGAAGAGATCGAGAGCAACGACTTCAATCTCAACATCTCCCGGTACATCAGCACGGCGACGGCGGACGAGGAGATCGACTTAGGCGCGGTTCACGAGAAGCTGACGGCACTTGAGGGCGAAATTGCTGTAGCAAGAGAGCAGCACAACGCCTTCCTGAAGGAACTGGGCCTGCCGCCATTGCCATGAGGGAGGGTGCTTGAGGTGACAGATCTCGACCCTCGGGTGCTCTCGGAATGCGGCGCCATGCTGTTTGCGAACACTTTAATCGAAGAATTCTCAGCCGAAAGCGATTCTGCACGTCATTCTGTATCTTGAGAATCGAGCAGTATTGTGATTCATTCGCACTATACAGTGGGGGGTGAGCCATGAGTCGTTTCGTTCGGCTAGCTTTGACGCTTCTTTCGCTTTTTACTTTGCTCGGGGTGCCTGCATCCGCGCAATTTCCCGGGCCTAGCCCATTCATCCCTCCACTTAATCAAATCGCTGTGGATCCCAACTGGGGGCCGATTTGCGCTGGAATACCTGAGCCGGGTTTTGGACCAGCTCCTTGCAACATGGTTCAACAGGAATTGTCCGTACGACAAAAAATGGGAGCTATCCTACCCGGGCTGCAACAAATCGGCTTCAATGTCGGGATCGGGCCAATATGCGCCGGTCCCCTCGGTCCAGGACCTTGCATTCAAGTCGCGCGGTGGATCGCAATGCAGCAGGTCGCGCAGCAACAGTTACCGCCGCTTACTCCGATTGCCAATATACCGGGTGTCGGCCCGATATGTGCTGGTCCCCTAGGTCCCGGCCCATGTGAAGCGGTGAGGGTCTATCTGGCGCAAGCCACGTTTGGTGCACCGGCTCCTTTTAGCCTTTCGGACGTTCATGTCTCAGGGTCTGCTGGCAATTTTGGTCCCATCTGCAACGGACCATTCGGGGCCACGCCTTGCTCATTGGTTGGCCAGCTGGGGTTAGATGGAATCGGGTCTGGGTCAATTCCCGGGCAGGCATCCTTTAATCTTCCACAGCTGTCTGGCCCGGCGTCCCTTGCGGCTGCATGCGCAAGTAGGAGCGGATTAAACATTGGGAGTTTCGTTGGCTGCACTGGACAGCAAGTGATATTGCCTGAAAAGCAGCAGGCTATTCTGGATTGTGCAGTTTCAAACCATAATACCGAAGATTTTGGGAAATGCGCTGCTCCACTCACGGGGATTACTCTTTCTGACAATCAGCGTAAGTTGGCTAATTGTGCCATGAATGCGGGCGGAGATTCCGCGGTTTTCGCGGGCTGCGTCGGCATATCGTCTCTCGGAGCCAATGAGCAGGCAATTTTAAATTGTGCGGCGCAATCTTCTGGCTCCTCTCAATCTTTCGCCACTTGCGCGGGGGCACGCTTTCTTAAAGCTCAAGAACGAGAGGTCATTGAATGCGCGATAAGCGCGTCTGACGCCAAGGCATTTGCGGCGTGCGCTACTTCAAACTCATCGTTGAAAATGTCTGATGAACAGAGAGTTCTGGCGCGCTGTGCAGTTTCGAGTAACGGCGACGAAAGTCAGTTCCTATCGTGCGCTGGATCGGCGTTCGTATCGAATGGTTTAGGCAACAACGAGAAGGCTGTGTTGGCCTGTGCAACGACCTCTCAAGGCAGCTCGTCGAAGTTCGCAGAGTGCGCGGCAAACAAGTTGGTGGGTGGGAGCCTGAGTAAAGAACAACAGGTCGCAATACGCTGCGCGGCGGAGTCTGGCGGCGATGTTGGAACGTTTGGGGGCTGTGCTGCGGCCAATATGTTTAGCCTTCAACTCAACCCGGAGCAGCAGATTGCGGTGCAATGTGTCGTATCCACCGGGGGCGAGCCAACGACCGCCGCTGGATGCATAGCTTCGCGGTTGACGTTGCGCGAACTTACCAAATGTCTCAGTGACGGAATCGGCGGGAACGGATGTTTCGGTGATTCCAATGATTTGGTTGGTAAAAATGGGTTTGTCGCAAGGACATTTGGCCAAATTGCGGGAGGTCCGAACTCCGTGATAAATAACCCAAACCAGATATGGGGCGGTGACAACTCGTTTGTACGCAATCCCGGTCAAATATGGGGAGGGCCAAATTCATTCTTCAACAACCCAGGTCAAATTTTTGGAGGACCAAACTCAGTTTTTAACAATCCTGGCCAGCTCTTGCCTAGCCCCAAGCCGGTACAAGTCGGTAGCATAGGCGGAAAGCGGATTTGTCTTCCTTGGTGCTAAGGAGCTATTTTATGCGCCGTGCAGCAATATCAATCGTTGGCATTGGCTATTTTGTTCTCTCGAACCCGGTCCTCGCCCACGAAAAGGATCTACGAACAATGACCGATTCCAGCGGAGAAACTGAAGTAGCGTTCTGTTACAGGCCCAGCCCAAATTCCTTTGGGCTTCCTGGGCATGCATTTGTTGCCTTTAGCGCACGCAATCCTGCGGGGGTACGTGATTTCCGCGCGGTCGGACATACGGTCGCAAGCGGCGCCTCGAGTGTCTCAGCAGCATTCTCCTATTTCGGCGGCGGGAGTGTGTCAGGCGCTCAGATGGAGGAGCGGTACACATCGATCAAGCAAGCATGCTTAACGGTGAAGGTGGATCGAGCCGTATTTCAAAACGCGGTGTCGGCAGCTCAGCCGACGCTCTCAAAACTCGGATTTCCCGCGACAGTAGCCTCGTCAATGGAGCGTTACTCCTTAGGATCAAACGATTGCATAACTTTCGCGGAAAAAGTTGCAACGGCAATCAAGCCTGCTGGGTTGACTGTACCTAGTCGATCCTCAATCGACACCCCATCGTCATGGATCAATAAGTTGATCGCCTCAAACCCATAATTCGTACGACAGTGTATGTTCCCACTCATTGCGAACGCAAACGTGGTGCATGTTCCTGACGCTTGGGTTCATTTTCGCAGTCAAACGCCCGCTTGCCCTTCCGCTTCCAGAGCACCAGCGCCTGCTCCCGTTCTTCGCCCCGCAGCTTGGCCGCAACGGTGAGGAACGCCCCGTAGAGCGTGGCGCGATCATCGTCGGTGAGTTCGACCAGTCCGGCCTTCACGACCAGTCCGCCCAGTTCGATCAGTTGCCGTGTGCGTTCGCGGCGTTTGACCTGCCATTCGCGCATGCCGGTTCGCGCCTTTGCTGCCTCAAGCCGATGCCGCGCCGCCGCCAAGCGGGAGAGTGCCATCCGGCTGGCCTTGAGGTCCATCGCCACGCTTGCGCGCCTTGCTCTGAAAGAAGGCCGCGCCGCGTTTGCGCCATGCCTCCTTCCTTTGGGCTTCGCTGGTTTCCGCGATGACGAGCAGCGCACCGGCCAGCGTTTCCGCATCGGTCGCATCGGCCCCTGTGGCGATCACCAGTTCGCCGAGCTGCTGCACGCGGCGTTCCTTAAGTTGCTTCGCCTTGTCGGCGAGCGCCTTCAATTCCGAATCAAAGTCACGGGGTTTGCGCATCGAAGTTCTCCATTGAGAGGTGATGCGCTGATGATAATATCGATGCTCTCCCAATGCTGTAGAGTCGTCGAGACGGCCTGATACTGAATAGTCCCGAGCAGGATTTTATCATGGGAGGGCGCGCTTATACGTCGTGCCGACGTCGCGCTCATGGCGTAGATGGATTGCCGTCATGGCGATCTTCCACCTCTCCGTCAAAGTCATCAGCCGGTCGAGCGGGCGCAGCGCTGTTGCTGCCGCCGCCTATCGCGGGGCCGAGCGGCTGCACGACGAACGGCTCGACCGCGACCATGACTTCACCAACAAGGACGGGGTTGTCCATTCCGAAGTGCTGTTGCCGGAAGGCGCGCCGGAGGAATTTGCCGACCGCGAGAAGCTCTGGAACGCGGTCGAGGCTGCCGAGAAGCGCAAGGACGCACAGCTTGCCCGCGAGGTCGAATTCGCCATTCCGCGCGAGCTGACCAAGGAACAGGGCATCGAGCTGGCGCGCGAATTTGCAGAGGCCGAGTTCGTCGAGAAGGGCATGATCGCCGACCTCAATGTCCATTGGGATATTGGCGCAGACGGCCAGCCCAAGCCCCATGCTCATGTCATGCTCACCATGCGCGAAGTCGGGAAAGATGGGTTCGGCGCGAAGGTGCGTGAGTGGAATAAGGCCGAACTGGTCGAGCAGTGGCGCGAGCGCTGGGCCGATCATGTCAACCAGCGCCTTGCCGAGCTCGATATCGACGCGCGGATCGATCACCGCAGCCTGGCGGCGCAGGGCATTGCTTTGGAGCCGCAGGACAAGATCGGTCCCGCCGCATCGCGCATGGGCGTGCGCGGGCTTGAGGCCGAGCGGATCGAGGAACATCGCGCCGTCGCACAGCGCAATGGCGAGCGAATTATCGCCAATCCCGCTGTCGCCCTCGACGCGATCACGCACAGTCAGGCCACTTTCACGAACCGCGACCTTGCCATGTTCGTGCACCGGCACAGCGACGGCAAGGAACAGTTCGATTTGGCGATGGGCGCAGTGCGCGGATCATCAGACCTTATCGCGCTGGGCAAGGACAGTCGCGGCGAAGAGCGATTCACATCGCGGCTGATGATCGACACCGAGCAGCGGCTTGGCCGCGCATCGGAATTGCTCGCGGAGCGCGAGCGGCATGGGGTCGAAGGCTCAGGCCGGGAAGGAGCACTGGCGCGCGCTGCGGAACGTGGGCTTGCGCTTTCCGGCGAGCAACGCGCAGCATTCGAGCATGTGACCGATGGGCGCGGCCTCTGCGTCGTTGTCGGCTATGCCGGGACCGGCAAAAGCGCGATGCTGGGCGTTGCCCGCGAGGCTTGGGAAAACGCTGGCTATACCGTTCGCGGTGCGGCGCTGTCCGGGATTGCCGCCGAGGGGCTGGAGCACGGTTCGGGCATTGCCTCGCGCACCATCGCCAGCCTTGAACATCAGTGGGGCCAAGGCCGCGAATTGCTCACGTCGCGCGATGTTCTTGTCATCGATGAGGCTGGCATGGTCGGCACGCGCCAGATGGAGCGCGTGCTGTCCCATGCCGCCGATGCGGGCGCGAAAGTTGTCCTGGTTGGCGACCCGCAGCAGCTTCAGGCCATCGAAGCGGGAGCTGCCTTCCGTGCGATCCATGAACGGCATGGCTGCGTCGAAATCAGCGAGGTTCGCCGCCAGCACGAAGGCTGGCAGCAGGATGCCACCCGCCATCTTGCCACCGGGCGCACAGGCCTTGCCATTCAGGCCTATGGCGAACGCGGCATGATCCACGCCGCCGACACCCGGGAAGCTGCACGCCACGAGCTGATCGAGCGCTGGGACCGCGACCGGCAGGCCAGCCCCGGCGCTAGGGGGATCATTCTCACCCACACCAATGACGAGGTGCGCGAACTCAATGAGGCAGCGCGCGGAAAGCTGCGCGCCAGTGGCGAGCTGGGCGACGACGTGACCATCCGCGCCGAGCGCGGCGAGCGCCAGTTCGCCAGCGGCGACCGCATCATGTTCCTGCGCAATGAGCGGGGCCTGGGCGTAAAAAATGGCACACTCGGCACCGTGGAGCAGGTGTCGCCGCAGCGCATGGCCGTGCACACCGACGATGGCCGCAGTGTCGCCTTCGATACCAAGGACTATGCGCACATCGACCATGGCTACGTGGCCACGATCCACAAGGCGCAGGGTATGACCGTGGACCGGGCGCATGTGCTGGCGACGCCGGGCATGGACAGCCACAGTGCCTATGTGGCGATGTCTCGCCACCGTGACGGCCTTGCCCTGCACTATGGGCGCGACGACTTCGCCGATCAGTCCAGACTTGTCCGCACGCTCAGCCGCGAGCGCGGCAAGGACATGGCGAGCGACTACAAGCCAGAGCAGCAGTTCGCAGAACGGCGCGGGATCACCTTCCGCGAGCGCATTGTCGAGATTGCACGGCAGTTGCCGGAGAGAGCGAAGTCCATCTTCGCCGGATTCCGTCCGCAGGCCAACCGGCTCGAACCCCTGCCGACCGATCAGGCTGCCCTGTCCGACCAGCGCCGGGCGGTCGAGCGCTATCTACGTGCTGCCAACGACATCGGGCAGATGCGCGAACAGGGATTGCCCGTCCTGCCACACCAGCGCGACGCGCTGGAGAAGGCCGGGAAGGCGCTCGATGCGATCCGGCCCCATGGCGCAACCGACCTCGCCAGCGCCTTGCAGCGCCAACCCTCGCTCGCCCGTGAGGCCGCCGATGGTCGCAGCCAAGGTGCAATCCGAGCCATGCAGCTTGAGGGCGAAATCCGCGTCGATCCCGCGCAGCGCGCCGACCGCTTCGTCAGCGACTGGCAGCGGCTGGGGCAAGCACGGCAAGCCATGCAGCGCGATGGCGACAGCAAGGGCGCGCAGAGGCTCACTAATCGCATGACGGACATGGCGAAGAGCCTGGAGCGTGACGCGCAGGTCGAATCCCTGTTGCGCGGTCGCACCCGCGAGCTGGGCATCAAGACAGAACTCGGTCGCGATCTGGCCCGCGACCTTGCCGCCTCCATCACGATGGAGCGGAGCCGGTCAATCGGCATGGGCCTGTAGGAGAAGCGTAATGGATACCGATGATGATGACGTAGAATTGACCTTGGACCTTGAGCCGGAGCCGGACCCCGTTCCCGACGCGCCCGTTCCGGAGGCCGCAGGCGACCCCGCCGCCGAGGCGTTTGCCCGCCTTGAAGGTGAACTGGCCTTGATGCGCCGGGCGGTTCAGCACCTTGCAGCCGAGCGCGCAGACATTGTCATTCCCGACTACGGCCCGACTCTTACCGACATGGCCAAGCGGATGAGGGCGATTGGCGAGAGCCTGAAAGGCATGGCGGGTCATCCGGCGATGCAGATGACCCCTGACAGCATTGGCAATCGGATAGCCACAGCAGCCGAAGCCGCGCGGCGCAGCGATCAGGACAGAATTAGCCAGGCTCGGAGCGACTTGAACCACGCCGCCCAGGAGATGCGCAGCGTCACCGCCCACGCACGCACCGCCGCCGAGCAGCGGCAGCAGCTCTACCAAGTAGCGGGCGGAGCCTTGCTGGCAGGCATCCTACTTTGGTCTTTCCTCCCAGGCAACGTTGCCCGTGCCATGCCCGAAAGCTGGCACTGGCCGGAGCGCATGGCAGCGCGGATGGTCGGCGCATCCTCCCGCTGGGACACTGGCTCACGGATGATGAAAAGCGACAGCCCGGAGGCATGGAATGCACTTGTGCAAGCTGCCGAAATCCAGCGCGACAACCGCGATGCCATTGACGCTTGCCGGAAGTCCGCTGCAACGTCGCAACGGCCAGTGCGATGCAGCGTCAAGATTCGTCCCATGTCGCAGCCAAACAGCAGATGATCGCATCAGCGAGGTTGGGTTGGCGTCCCGGAGAGGGCCGACAAGGATCACCACGACCCACGCAGAATGTGGGAATGAATGTGGGTTCACTTTTTCAGAAGCTCCACTTTATCGTGTAAAAACAACACGATAAAGTGGTTGACTGGTGCCCAGAAGAGGACTCGAACCTCCACGCCCTTGCGAGCGCCAGCACCTGAAGCTGGTGCGTCTACCAATTCCGCCATCTGGGCACGGGGTAGGCGGCGCGCTTAGCCTTTTGGGTCGCGGGTTGTCAATCGCGCATCCCAGAAAATTTGCGACGCCGCCCTCGCGTCTGCGCGCAGGCCATTGTCTCATGCGCGGCCATGGTGCATTGGCGGTGCAGGCATTCGCAAGCGCAAGGATGATTTCATGCTGGTGACGGTTTTCGGGGGTGGCGGGTTCCTGGGGCGCTATGTGGCGCAGGAGCTGCTGGGCAGGGGCTTTCGCGTGCGCGTGGCGGAGCGGGAGCCTGCCAATGCGCTGCGGGTGAAGCCGCTCGGCAATCTCGGCCAGAGCCAGCTCGTGCACGCCGATGTGCGCAATCCTGCCAGCGTGGCGCGCGCGGTTGCCGGGGCCGACGCAGTCGTGAACCTCGTCGCGGTGCTCAAGGGCGATATGGACGGCATCAACCACATAGGCGCCGCGAATGTAGCAAAAGCGGCGGCGGAAGCGGGCGTGACGACGCTGG
This sequence comes from Sphingobium sp. DEHP117, assembly GCF_030867385.1. GTDB lineage: Bacteria > Pseudomonadota > Alphaproteobacteria > Sphingomonadales > Sphingomonadaceae > Sphingobium. The sequence continues at coordinate 711,142 of NZ_JAPFBJ010000001.1, forward strand.
TGCATATCTCGGCTATCGGGTCGGACGCGCAGAGCCAGTCCGCTTATGGTCGTTCGAAGGGGCAGGGCGAGCAGGCGGTCCGCGCGGCGGTTCCGGCGGCGACGCTCATCCGCCCGTCTATCCTGTTCGGGCGGGAGGATCAGTTCACCAACCCGTTCGCCAACCTCATCCGCATGGCGCCGGTGCTGCCGATCATCGCAGGCGAGACGAAATTCCAGCCGGTCTATGTCGTCGATGTCGCCCGCGCGATCGCGACGGCGGTGGCGGATGCGGCAGCGCATGCGGGCAAGACCTATGAGCTGGGCGGGCCACAGGTGCTGAGCATGGCGCAGATCAACGCGTGGCTGGCAGACGCCATCGGTCACAAGCCCGCGATGTTTGCGATGCCGGCCTGCGCGTCGGAGTGGCTGGCGCGCCTCACCGGATGGCTGCCCGCTGCGCCGATCACGCTCGATCAGTGGCGCATGCTGCAGGTGGACAACGTGGTCGATGCCAAGGCCAAGGGGTTGGCGGATCTCGGCATCGCGCCCACGCCGCTCGCCGCGGTGGCGGACCAATGGCTGGTGCAATATCGCAAGCACGGCCGCTTCACAGCGCGCGCCAAGGCCTGAGCCGCATGGCTGACGATATTGCGACGCCCATCATATTGGGCATTGTCGAGGGTGTGACGGAATATCTCCCCGTGTCCTCGACCGGGCACCTGATCCTTGCCACCGAGCTTTTGGGTTATGACGCCGAGAAATGGGCGCTGTTCAACATCGCGATCCAGCCGGGGGCGATCCTGGCGATCCTGGTGCTGTACTGGCGCACCTTCTGGGCGGTGTTGATCGGCATGATGAAGGCGGAGCGCCACGCATATGCCTTCGTCACCAACCTGCTTCTGGCGTTCATCCCGGCGGTGGTGCTGGGGCTGGCCTTTGGCGATGTGATCGAGCTGCTGCTGGAAAATGCGGTGGTGGTGGCGTGGGCGCTCATTATCGGCGGCTTCTCGATATTGTGGGTTGAGCGGATCGCCAAGCCCAAGCACGCTGGCGGCATTGCCGACGTGGGCGCGCGTACGTCGATTTTGATCGGCCTGGTGCAGTGCATCGCGATGATTCCGGGCGTCAGCCGCTCCGGTGCGACGATATTGGGCGCAATGGCTTTCGGGGTGGAGCGGCGCACGGCGGCGGAGTTCAGCTTTTTTCTGGCCGTGCCGACGCTGACCGGGGCGACGGCGCTTCAGCTCTACAAACATGGCGCGGCGCTGACGAGCAACGATATGCAGGCGATCGGCATCGGTTTCGTTGTGTCGTTCATCGTTGCGCTGCTGGTGGTGAAGGGGTTCGTCGCGGTGGTGAGCCGCATCGGCTTCGCGCCGTTCGCATGGTATCGCATCGTCGCCGGAGCCGCAGCCTTGGTGTGGCTGGCTGCACGATAGGGCCGAAACGGACGCAATATTCAATATCAGCGCGACGAGGCGAGGCGCCTAACTCATCTCTGAATCGCAAATAGGTAGTGCATACTTACCTAAACCACATTTTTCGCGTGACTTCTGCGGAAATTGCGCCTATGTGCGCGGCTCCACCCGAAAGGTTAGCAGGAGCTTGAGTGTTATGGGCGACAACCCCATGCTGAAATTCGTTGGCACCGCGCAGGATTATCCGTCCAAGCGCACGGCCAGCGAGCGCGCCCATGACTTTGGCGAGATCAGCAAGACCTTCCTGCTTGAAAAGGCGGAGGAACAGGCCTCGCGTTGCTCGCAATGCGGCGTGCCATATTGTTCCACCCATTGCCCGCTGCACAATCATATTCCGGACTGGCTGCGCCTCACCGCCGAAGGGCGGCTGCGCGAAGCCTATGAGCTGTCCAATGCCACCTCGACCATGCCCGAGATCTGCGGCCGCATCTGCCCGCAGGATCGTCTGTGCGAGGGCAACTGCGTCATCGAGTTTTCCGGCCATGGCTCCGTCACCATCGGCTCGGTCGAGAAGTTCATCACCGATACTGCGTGGAAGGAAGGCTGGGTCGAGCCGCTCGTGCCCGGCAAGGCCACCGGCCAGTCCGTCGGCATCATCGGCGCGGGTCCGGCTGGGCTGACCACGGCGGAATATCTGCGCGCGGCGGGGCACGAGGTTCACGTCTATGACAGGCATGACCGCGCCGGCGGCCTGCTGACCTATGGTATCCCCGGCTTCAAGCTGGAGAAGGACGTGGTCATGCGCCGCGTCCAGCGCCTGAAAGACGGCGGCATTGTTTTCCATGAGGGCTTCGAGGTCGGCCGCGACGCCACGCTGGAGCAGCTGCGGCAAAAGCACGACGCGATCCTCATCGCAACCGGCGTCTACAAGGCGCGCGATATCAAGGCGCCGGGCGTCGGCGCTCCGGGCGTGGTCGCCGCGCTGGACTATCTGATCGCCTCCAACCGCGCGAGCTTTGGCGACGATGTGCCGGGCCATGCGGACGGCAGCCTGCTGGCGAAGGACAAGCATGTCGTCGTGATCGGCGGTGGCGACACCGCGATGGACTGCGTGCGCACGGCTGTCCGCCAGGGCGCGAAGTCGGTCAAGTGCCTCTACCGGCGCGACCGGGAAAATATGCCCGGATCGCAGCGCGAGGTGCAGAACGCGGAGGAAGAAGGCGTCGAGTTCGTGTGGCTCTCCGCGCCGGTGGCGTTCGAGGGTGTGGATCATGTCTCCGGCGTCAAGGCGGTGAGGATGCGCCTCGGCCAGCCGGATGCCAGCGGACGCCGCGCGCCGGAGGCGGAGCCGGGCAGCGAGTTCACGCTGGAGGCGGACCTCGTCATCAAGGCGCTGGGCTATGACCCCGAAGAGCTGCCCAAGCTGTTCGGATCGCAGGACCTCTCCGTCACCCGCTGGGGCACGTTGCGCGTCGATCACAAGAGCATGATGACGAGCGTGGACGGCGTGTTCGCGGCAGGAGACATCGTGCGCGGCGCAAGCCTCGTCGTCTGGGCCATCCGCGATGGCCGCGACGTGACCGAGCATATGCATCGCTATCTCAAGGCGAAGGCCAAGGCGGGCGTTCCGGCAAGGGAAAGGGAGCTGGCGTGAGGTGGGTGATCCTAGCGAGCAGCTTACTATTCATTGCTGAGCCAGCTGGCGCGGAGATTACAGCCCGTACCCCTGACATTGGAATAGCATCTCCCAAGGCCTACGAGTTGCTGGAGGTTGTGTCTCCATCAGATGAGCTGCAACGTCAGCTTGTGCAGAATTTTCAAAAAAGCTTCAATCAGGGTTTAGAGAATGATCCGAAGATCCTCACCCTCGAGAAACGTAAGCCGGGGCTTATAGCGTCGATCGAAACTACTGTGGCAGCTCAGCTGAAAATTGTCGCTCCCGCAGAGGTTGTGCGGTTACAAAATGTTTTGGCAGCCGCTTATCAGCAGCTGTTAACCGAAGAGGACATGGACGTAGCAATTGCTTTTTTCAAAAGTCCTGCAGGAAAACGGGCGGCGGATAAGATGAAGGCTGGTGGGCAAGAAGCTATTGATAGCATGCGTCAGAACGGCAGCCTCGGCCAAGACCTTTCCAAAAGCATGAACAAGGCGGTGGACAGTGCCTCCACCGCTGGGTTGGAAGGACTGAGCGCCGAAGATAGCGCAGCGTTTGTCGAATTCAGCAAGCAGCCAGCGAGCTATAAACTTATTGTGGCTCGATCTCAAATTCTCGCTGTCGCTACTGCAGAAGCTCAAGCGATGACACAGCGCATCGCGGAAAAAATTGGGCCTCAGTTAGCAAGCGCGATGCAACGACATATGACATCAAAGTGATTTCGGAAGATAAAGCCATGACCAACGAATCCGAACGTCTCCGCCTCGCCGAAGTCGGCATGTATCGCCCGGAGTTCGAGTCCGATGCCTGCGGCGTCGGCCTTGTCGCGGCCACTGATGGCAAGGCGTCGCGCCGCGTCGTCGTCTCGGCCATCGATGCGCTCAAGGCCGTGTGGCATCGCGGCGCTGTGGACGCGGATGGCAAGACCGGCGACGGTGCGGGCATCCATGTCGATCTGCCGGTGCGCTTCTTTGACGATGCCATCGCCGCATCGGGGCACAAGCCCAAGCCCAACCGCCTTGCCGTCGGCATGGTGTTCCTGCCGCGCACGGACCTTTCCGCGCAGGAAACCTGCCGCACGATCGTCGAGAGCGAGATCATCGAGGCGGGCTACACCATCTATGGCTGGCGTCAGGTGCCTGTCGATGTCTCCGTGATCGGCGAGAAGGCGCAGCGCACCCGCCCCGAAATCGAACAGATCATGATCGCCGGGCCGATGCCCGAGGCGCAGGACATGGCCGAGTTCGAGAAAGAGCTCTATCTCATCCGTCGCCGGATCGAGAAGAAGGTCGTCGCCGCGCAGATCAATGACTTTTACGTCTGCAGCCTGTCGTGCCGCTCAATCATCTACAAGGGGCTCTTCCTCGCGGAGAGCCTGTCGGTCTTCTACCCGGATCTCAACGATGAACGGTTCGAGAGCCGCGTGGCGATCTTCCACCAGCGTTATTCCACTAACACCTTCCCGCAATGGTGGTTGGCGCAGCCGTTCCGTACGCTCGCGCACAACGGCGAGATCAACACGATCCGCGGCAACACCAACTGGATGAAGAGCCACGAGATCAAGATGGCCGCGCTGGCCTTTGGCGAGCGGTCCGAGGACATCAAGCCCGTGATCCCGGCAGGCGCGTCAGACACTGCCGCGCTCGATGCCGTGTTCGAGGCGATCTGCCGTGCCGGGCGCGATGCGCCGACCGCGAAGCTCATGCTGGTGCCCGAAGCGTGGCAGGCAGGCGATGACCTGCCCCAGGCGCACAAGGATATGTACAGCTATCTCGCCTCCGTCATGGAGCCGTGGGATGGCCCCGCCGCGCTGGCGATGACGGATGGCCGCTGGGCGGTGGCAGGCGTGGACCGCAACGCGCTGCGCCCGCTGCGCTATACGCTCACGTCCGACAATCTGCTGATCGTGGGGTCCGAGACCGGCATGGTCGTGGTGCCGGAATCGAGCGTGATCCAGAAGGGCCGCATGGGTCCGGGCCAGATGCTCGCGGTCGATCTCGCCGAGGGCAAGGTCTATGCCGACCGCGCGATCAAGGATCGCATCGCGGCAGAGCGCCCCTATGGCGAGATGGTGAAGGGCTTCCGCTCCATGGCGGACATGCCCGCCGCCCCCAAGGATGCCCGCCCGGTTTACGAGCGCGCCGAGCTGGCCCAGCGCCAGATCGCCGCCAACATGACGCTGGAGGACATGGAGCTGCTCCTCTCGCCGATGGTGGAGGACGCGAAGGAAGCCATCGGCTCGATGGGTGACGACACGCCGCTCGCCGTAATTTCGGACAAGCCGCGTACGGTCAGCCACTTCTTCCGCCAGAATTTCAGCCAGGTGACGAACCCGCCGATCGACTCATTGCGTGAACGCCATGTGATGAGCCTCAAGACGCGATTCTCCAACCTTGCCAATATCCTGGAGGAAGGTTCTCAGAACGCGCACGTGCTGGTGCTGGATTCACCGGTGCTCACCTGCGCGGACTGGAGCCGGCTGAAGGCCTGCTTCGGAAAGAGCGTGGCGGAGATCGATTGCACCTATCCGGCAGACAGCGGCGCGGACGGCCTGCGAGCAGCCATAGCCCGCATCCGCAACGAGGCGGAGCAGGCAGTGCGCGCCGGGCAGAGCGAACTGTTCCTGACGGACGAAGCGACCGGTCCGGAGCGCCTCGGCATCGCCATGGTGCTCGCCGCCGCAGCCGTCCACACCCATCTCGTGCGCAAGGGCCTGCGTTCCTACGCGTCGGTCAACGTCCGCTCGGCCGAGTGCCTCGATACGCATTATTTCGCGGTGCTGATCGGCGTCGGCGCGACCACGGTGAATGCCTACCTCGCCGAGGCCTCGATCGCGGATCGCCACGCGCGCGGCCTGTTCGGCGATATGGACCTAGACACCTGCGTCGCGCGCTATCGCACGGCGGTGGACGAAGGGCTTCTGAAGATCATGTCCAAGATGGGCATCGCGGTCATCAGCAGCTATCGCGGCGGCTATAATTTCGAGGCGGTGGGCCTGTCCCGCGCGCTGGTCAACGATCTGTTCCCCGGTATGCCGTCCAAGATATCGGGCGAGGGCTACGCCTCCTTGCACTACAGCGCGACGCTGAAGCACAAGGCGGCCTATGACAGCGCGGTCGCGCGCCTGCCCGTCGGTGGTTTCTATCGCCAGCGCAACGGCGGTGAGGCACATGCCTACAGCGCGCAGCTGATGCACCTGCTGCAGACGGCGGTGGCGACGGACAGCTACTCCACCTATCTCCAGTTCGCGCGCGGCGTTAAGGATCTGCCTGCCGTCTATCTGCGCGATATGCTGGAGTTCAACTACGCGCAGGAGGCGGTGCCGATCGACGAGGTCGAGGCGATCACCGAAATTCGTAAGCGCTTCGTGACGCCGGGCATGTCCTTGGGCGCGCTCAGCCCTGAAGCGCACGAGACGCTCGCCATCGCCATGAACCGCATCGGCGCCAAGGCGGTGTCGGGCGAGGGCGGCGAGGATTCTGCGCGCTTCAAGCCCTATGCCAATGGCGACAACGCAAACTCCAACATCAAGCAGATCGCTTCCGGCCGCTTTGGCGTGACGGCGGAATATCTCGGCGCGTGCGAAGAGGTCGAGATCAAGGTCGCGCAGGGAGCAAAACCCGGCGAGGGTGGCCAGCTCCCCGGCTTCAAGGTGACGGAGTTCATCGCCCGCCTGCGCCATTCGACGCCGGGCGTTACGCTCATCTCGCCGCCGCCGCATCATGACATCTACTCGATCGAGGATCTGGCGCAGCTCATCTATGACCTGAAGCAGATCAACCCGCGCGCGCGCGTCTGCGTCAAGCTCGTCAGCCAGTCCGGCATCGGCACGGTGGCGGCGGGCGTCGCCAAGGCGCATGCGGATGTCATCCTCGTCTCCGGCAATGTCGGCGGCACCGGCGCATCCCCGCAGACCAGCATCAAGTTCGCTGGCCTGCCGTGGGAGATGGGCCTTGCCGAGGCCAATCAGGTGCTGACCCTGAACGGCCTGCGCCACCGGGTGAAGCTGCGCACCGACGGCGGCCTCAAAACCGGGCGGGACATCGTGATCGCGGCGATCCTTGGCGCGGAAGAGTTCGGCATCGGCACGCTGGCGCTGGTGGCTATGGGCTGCATCATGGTGCGCCAGTGCCACAGCAACACCTGCCCGGTGGGCGTCTGCGTGCAGGACGAGCGGCTGCGCGCCAAGTTCACCGGCACGCCGGAAAAGGTCATCAACCTGATGACCTTCATCGCCGAGGAAGTGCGCGAGATACTGGCGCGGCTGGGCGCGCGCAGCCTCGATGAGGTTGTGGGCCGCACCGAGCTGCTCCGGCAGGTCAATCGCGGCGCCGAGCATCTCGATGATCTCGATTTGAATCCGATCCTCGCCAAGGTCGACGCGCCGGACGAGCATCGCCGCTTCAACATCCCGACGCACCGCAACGAGGTGCCGGACAGCCTGGACGCTCAGATCATTTCGGACGCCAAGGCCGTGTTCGAGCGCGGCGAGAAAATGCAGCTCACCTACACCGTGCGCAACACGCATCGTGCGGTCGGCACGCGCTTCTCCGCGCGCATCACCGAGACCTTCGGCATGAGCACGCTGGCGGATGGTCATGTGCACATCCGCCTGCGCGGCTCGGCGGGGCAGTCGCTGGGTGCATTCCTGTGCAAGGGCGTGACGCTGGAGGTATTTGGCGACGCCAACGACTATGTCGGCAAGGGGCTGTCAGGCGGCGTCATCGCGGTGCGCCCGATGGTCAGCTCGCCGCTCGAAAGCCAGAACAACACGATCATCGGCAACACCGTGCTCTACGGTGCGACGGCGGGCAAGCTGTTCGCGGCGGGGCAGGCGGGCGAGCGCTTCGCCGTGCGTAACTCCGGCGCGCAGGTGGTGGTCGAGGGCTGCGGCGCCAATGGCTGCGAGTATATGACCGGTGGCACGGCCGTGATCTTGGGGCGTGTCGGCGCGAACTTCGGCGCGGGCATGACCGGCGGCATGGCCTTCGTGCTGGATGATGACGGCAGCTTCGCCGCGCATGCCAACCCGGAGAGCATCGTCTGGCAGCGGCTGGAAAGCAAGCACTGGGAAGGTGTGCTGCGCGATCTCGTCGAGCAGCATGTCGAGAAGACGGGCAGCAAATGGTCCTCGGCCCTGCTGGAAGATTGGGAGCGCCGCCGGGATCAGTTCTGGCAGGTCTGCCCCAAGGAGATGATCTCGCGCCTCGCCCATCCGCTCAGCGATCGGCCGGAGGTGGTGGCGGCGGAATAAGTCGCCACTTCTGCTTGATCTTCACAACCCAAATAAATGACCCGCCGCAGCCTTTTGAAAGCTGCGACGGGTCAAGACTTTCCTCCCCAGGAAAGCTCGGGTCCGTTGGGTCAGCCCTGCTTCAGGACAGGCGACCCAGGCGGTGATAGAGGTTGGCGAACTTGGAAGAACGCGGATCGTCCTGGATCTTCTTGATGTAGTCCGCGACGGCCTCCTTCATCAGCTCGAAGTCCTCAGTCGAAAAGACTGCGCGAGAGCGGGCTGGAGTGGGTTGTTCGTCCATATTGATATCTCCTTGATGTCTGGAGCGGGGGAAAGATACGCCCGCTCCGTCTATCATCAAATCAGGCCGCGGCGAACTGATTCATCGTGTTGTCCTTGCCGGCTGCCTTGAGGGCAGCTTCACCGGCAAAATACTCCTTGTGATCGTCGCCGATGTCGGAACCGGACATGTTCTGGTGCTTCACGCAGGCGATACCCTGGCGGATTTCCTGACGCTGCACGTTCAGCACATAACCCAGCATGCCCTTGTCGCCGAAATAATCCTTGGCAAGGTTGTCGGTGCTCAGCGCGGCCGTGTGATAGGTCGGCAGCGTGATGAGGTGGTGGAAGATGCCAGCCTGAGCCGCCGCGTCCTTCTGGAATGTGCGGATGCGCTCATCCGCCTCGGCAGACAGCTCGCTGTTGTCATAATCCACGCTCATGAGCTTAGAGCGATCATAGGCCGACACATCCTTGCCCTCGGCAGCCCATGCATCATAGACCTGCTGGCGGAAGTTCAGCGTCCAGTTGAAGCTGGGGCTGTTGTTATAGACCAGCTTGGCGTTGGGGATGACTTCGCGGATGCGGTTCACCATGCCGCCGATCTGGCCGATATGCGGCTTCTCGGTCTCGATCCACAGCAGGTCCGCACCGTTCTGCAGCGAGGTGATGCAATCGAGCACGCAGCGGTCCTCGCCGGTTCCGGAGCGGAACTGGAACAGGTTGCTGGGCAGGCGCTTCGGGCGCATCAGCTTGCCGTCGCGGGCAATCAGCACGTCGCCGTGGCCGACGTTGGCGGGGTCAACCTCATCACAGTCGAGGAAGCTGTTATACTGGTCGCCGATGTCGCCCGGCTCCTTCACATAAGCGATCTGCTTGGTGAGGCCGGCGCCGAGGCTGTCGGTGCGCGCAACGATGACACCATCGTCCACGCCCAGCTCGAGGAAGGCGTATCGGACAGCGCGGATCTTCGCGAGGAAGTCCTCATGCGGCACGGTGACCTTGCCGTCCTGGTGGCCGCACTGCTTCTCGTCGGAAACCTGGTTCTCGATCTGGATGCAGCATGCGCCGGCCTCGATGAACTTCTTGGCGAGCAGGTAAGTCGCCTCGGCGTTGCCGAAACCCGCGTCGATGTCGGCGATGATCGGAACGACATGGGTTTCGTAGTTGTCGATCGCATGCTCGATCTGCTTGGCCTTGACCTGATCGCCTGCCTCGCGCGCTGCGTCGAGATCGCGGAACATCATGCCCAGCTCGCGCGCATCGGCCTGCTTCAGGAACGTGTACAACTCCTCGATCAGATCCGAGACCGAGGTCTTCTCGTGCATCGACTGGTCGGGCAGGGGGCCGAACTCGCTACGCAGCGCGGCGACCATCCAGCCGGAGAGGTAGAGGTAACGGCGCTTGGTGGTGCCGAAATGCTTCTTGATCGAGATCAGCTTCTGCTGCCCGATGAAGCCGTGCCAGCAGCCGAGCGACTGGGTGTAGTTGGCAGGGTCGGCGTCATAGGCGGCCATGTCCTCGCGCATGATCTTCGCGGTGTATTTCGCGATATCGAGGCCGGTGTTAAAGCGGTTCTGCAGGCGCATGCGCGCGGCGGACTCGGCGCTGATGCCGTCCCACGGGGCGCCGTTGCTCTGGATCAGGCTGCCGGCCTTTGCGATTGTTTCCTGGTAGGACATGGATGCCTCCTTCACGCTGGATAAGTGTCTTTATAGGGGCGAGATTGATCCCCTTGAGGAGATGGTGCGCCGCAACATGGATTCGCGCCATCAAATTTGTCAAAAATTCTGGCAATATCGTCAGGAAATGTTTAGTTACCGCTGTTAAGTTGTAAAAAACTTTACAGGATCACCGCATGGCCGAGCGCAAGATTTATGCAGGGCACGCCGTCCGCAGGTTGCGGCGCGCGGCGGGGTTGACGCAGGTCGCGCTGTCCAGCGCGCTCGATATCTCGCCGAGTTATCTCAATCTGATCGAGAAAAATCAGCGGCCGCTGTCTGCCGCGTTGATGCTGCGGCTGGCGGACCAATTTGATTTCGATCCGCGCAAGCTCGCCAGCGATGCGCCGGGCGGCGGCCTTGAGGGGATGCGCCGCAGGCTCGCGGACCCGTTGTTCGCCGATCTCAATCTCGAGCGGGCGGAGATCGAGGAGTGGCTCGCTGCCGCCCCCGCCGGGGCCGAAGCATTTGCCCGCGCGTTCGATCGTATGAGCGAGGGCGACGTACCGTCCGGCGTCTCGGCAGAAGCGCTGCCGGTGATGACGGTGCGGCGCGAGATTGAGCGCTGGCGCAATCATTTTGCCGATCTCGATGCGCAGGCCGAGGCGCTGGCGGACGAGTTGCGCATCGCCACCGGCGATCTTTACAGCGCGCTGGCCGAGCGGCTCCGGCAAAAGCATCAGCTCGCCATCCGTATCCTGCCGGCGGAGGTTATGCCCGATCATGTGCGCAGGCTCGATCTTCACGCGCGCCAGTTGCAGCTCTCCGAGATGCTCGACAACGCCTCGCGCACCTTCCACGCGGCTTTCCTTATTGCCGAGCTGGAGGCGCGGGCCGAGATCGATGCGCTGGTGCACGGCGCGGGCTTTGCCGACCGCCACGCCGAGCGCCTGTTCCGCCGCCACCTCCTCAGCTATTTCGCCGCCGCGGTGATGATGCCCTATGACCGCTTTCTGCGCGCATGCGAGGCAAGCGGTTATGACCCGCTCTTGCTACAGCGCCGCTTTGGCGCGGGATATGAACAGGTCGCGCACCGCCTGACGACGCTTCAGCGCGTCGGCGCGCGTGGGCTGCCCTTCTTCATGGTGCGGATCGACCGGGCAGGGCAATCGTCGAAACGCTATGCGGGCGCTTCAGCCGCGCCGATGGTGGAGGCGGACAATCGCTGCCCCCTGTGGGCGATCCACAGCGCGTTCGACCGGCCGGGGCAGATGATGCCGCAACTGGTTGAGCTGGAAGACGGGGAGCGCTGGTTCACTCTGAACCGTACCGTGGCGGGGCAAAGCGCGGGCCTGCGCACAGGGCAGGCGATTTTCGCGATCGCGCTGGGGCTAAAAGCCGAGTTCGCCCGGCCACTGCTCCACGCCCGCGGCCTCGATCTCGCCCAGGGCGACGCGCAACCCATCGGGCTGGGCTGCACCGCCTGCACCCGCCCCACCTGCACCCAACGCAGCGCCCCGCCCCGGGGGCGGGCACTGCGCTTCAACGAGCGCGAGCGGGGGCTGACGCCGTTTGAGTTTGTCGGGGATTGACGCTCCTCACAGGCACCCCGGGTGTGATCCGGGTGCACGCATTCTTAAAGCTCTAGAGATTTTTATTCTCGACCGGGATGACTTTCTGAAAACAGCCATCTTCTGAAATATTTTCGCCACAGCACGATAACTAGCGCTCCGGTGAGAAGCCAAGGCAACAGCGTGATTGCTATCATGATTATCACTGAAATACCTGATACGATATTCGTCCATCCGTCCTTTATGGCTCCAATGATCGGTCCATCACTCAAGCTTTGGTCAACATTGCCACTGGCATAATCCAATGTCATCGGTGTGGTTGTAAGCTTCAATGAAGCATCCCGCTGTACGGTTTGAGCGTCGCGAATATCACTTCCGAGAGTGCTCATCTGAGCCTGTAGCTCCTGCCGCTCGGCTGATCCAAGGTCGGTTCTCTTCAGCTGGTTCTCAATGCGCGCTCGATCCGCAGCCAGAGATTTTTGTTCCGCCTGAGAGGAGGCGACAGCTTGTCCCGTCTCTTCACTTTCAATACGAGAACTGGTGAGCATGCCGCCATGCTTCGTTGTCAGGTTGATAGCCTCCCGTCCGAACTGACGGGCGGCTTGGGGTGCCAGTTTTAGTTGTAGCGAAGCGGAAATGGTTCGGTCCCGACCCACTTCGTAGCTCATTGCACTGATCCGGCAGAGATTCGATCCTAGGGCTTCACACCGCGCTGCGTGATCCTCCTGAGCTGTAGCAACGCGCTCTGGCGGAAGAAGAAATCCGTATCGATAAGTTAGCGAGAGTCCCGGAGCAGATGAAACTCCGACATTCGGACCCGAAACAGCTTCTTCTGCTGAAGTTCGCGAGGCTTCTTCAGACTTTTGTCCACACGCTGCGACAAACAAAAGGGCAACGATAAAGAGTTTCCGCATGTACTCACTCCCCCTTACGGCGAAATGCCTTTTGGCGCACCATGATGCAGGCGGCAAATTGTTGCAATCCACCGTCAGTCGTTCAAACCTGTAAAAAATTCCGTCACCGTTCAACAATTGTTCGTGAATATGCGCCATAGCTCCTAACCTGTCGGGAAATCTTACAGCGGGCGTTCGTCCTGCCGTGGGATGGCCTCGAAAGTGGGTGAGGACGCATGGTTCGGATTTTCAAGCATTATGTGCCGCATGCCGTCCTGCTGCTGGGCCTGCTCGATTTCGTCCTGCTGATTTGCTCGGCCGAGATTGCGTGGGTGCTCCGTGCGCGCCAGATCGGCATGGAGGTGGACTATATCCTCAACCGCGCGGTGCCGCTGCTGGGTTTCGCGGCGGCATTGCAGGCGGCGATGGTGGCCGTAGGCGTCTATGGCACGGAAGCCCTGCAATCGCTGCGCTTCTCTGTCGCGCGCGTGCTGGTCGCTGTCTCGCTGGGCGTGATCCTCCACAGCGTTCTCTATTTCCTGCTGCCGGGCATGGCGCTGTGGCGCTCGAACACGCTCTACGCGATGGTGATCGCCACCGTCGCCCTAATTGGCTTGCGCATGCTGCTCGGCTCCATTTTCGGCGGAGAGGTTTTCCGCCGCCGCATCATCGTGCTGGGCGCAGGCGACCGGGCAGATCGCATCCGCCAGCTGGAAAAGCGGCAGGGCAGCAGCTTTTTCGTCGTCAGTTACATTCGCATGAGCGACGGCGAGCCGGTGATCGAGGAGGCGATCCCGCGCAAGGCGATCCACAATCTCGCGGATTATGTCGTGCGGTTGGGGGCCAGCGAGGTGATCCTCGCCTTGCAGGAGCGGCGCAACGCGGTGCCGATGGACGACCTCCTGCGGATCAAGACCACCGGCGTGCACGTGAACGACCTCTCGACCTTCCTGGAGCGTGAGACGGGCCGGGTGGACCTCGACAGCGTCAACCCGAGCTGGCTCATCTTTTCCGATGGCTTCTCGTCGGGCCGCAGGCTCTCCACCGTCTCCAAGCGCTTTTTCGACCTGAGCGTCAGTGCCATCCTGCTGCTGCTGACCGCGCCGTTGATCGTGCTCGCCGCACTGCTGGTGAAGCTCGACAGCAAGGGACCCGCCTTTTACCGCCAGAAGCGCGTGGGGCTTTACGGGCAGGAATTCTGGATCACCAAGCTACGCACCATGCGCACCGATGCCGAGGTGGATGGGCAGGCGGTGTGGGCGGAGAAGGACGACCCCCGCATCACGCGGCTCGGCTATTGGCTGCGCAAGCTGCGGATAGACGAGCTGCCGCAATGCTGGGTGGTGCTGAAAGGCGACATGAGCTTCGTCGGCCCCCGGCCGGAGCGGATGCAGTTCGTCAAGGATCTGGAGAAGGATCTGCGCTTTTATGCCGAGCGGCACATGGTCAAGCCCGGCATCACCGGCTGGGCGCAGATCAACTATCCCTATGGCGCTTCTCTCGAAGATGCCCGTCACAAGCTGGAATATGACCTCTATTACGCCAAGAACTACACGCCCTTTCTGGACATATTGATCCTGCTCCAGACCGTTCGGGTGATCCTCTGGCATGATGGTGCGCGCTAGGCGGAGCGTGGGATGAGCGCCACTCTGCTCTTTGTAGGTGACTGGGGCCATGTGCTGGCCGCCGCGCTGTTCGCCGTGCTCAGCGTGCTCACCGGACGGCGCCTTGCCACGCAACAGGCGGGCAAGCTGCTGGTGGTAGCACTGGCGCTCACATCGACATGGCTGCTCTCGGTTGCGTTCGGCGGCGTGGACAGGCTGGAGACGGGGGTATTGGAATCCCTGCGCAACTGCGGCTGGCTGGTGTGCCTGTTCGTGCTGCCCGCACGGCTGGGCGGTGGGGTTTCCCGGCAGGCGCGCGGCGCACGACCGCTGTATCTGATGCTGGCGCTGTTGCTCGTCGCGCAAACCGGGCTGGACGTTCTGGCCAGTATCGGCGCGGCGGAGGGGGTGGTATTTGCCGGCGCTTCGGAAAGCGCGGTCCTGTTGCGCCTGTTGTGGGCGATCGGCGCGCTGCTGCTGATCCAGCGCATTTACATAGCGTGCAGCGCCCATGTGCGTGGCGTGATCGGGCCGATCGCGGCGGCGCTGGCGGCAATGTGGGGATATGATCTCATATTGTACGGGGCAGCGTTCGCCCAGGCAGAAGGGCTGATGGCGCAGCTGTTCGCATTGCGCGGCATCAACATGGCGGCGCTCGCGCCTGTCATGGCGCTGGCCGGGCGCACCGGGCGCACTGCGGTGGTAGCGCCTTCGCGCGCGCTGGCGCTGCGGGGCTTGGGTGTCGTGCTTGGGACGGTGCTCTCTCTTCTGATACTCGGCCTGTTGCTCGCGCTCGATACTCTTGGCAGCCCGCTGGTGAAGGCGGCAGCGAGCGCGGTTCTGTTTGTTTCGGTTGCGGGTGGATTGCTCTTCGTGCCGGCGACGCGGCTTCATCGCGTGGCCAAAGTACTGGCCTCCAAGCATCTGTTTCGCCACCGCTACGACTATCGCGAACAATGGATGGCCTTCGCCGATACGCTCGGGCGGGGCGCGCAATCGCATTGCGAGGCGGCAATCCACAGCCGGGTCATCCGGGCGATGGCGGATATCACCCAGTCTTCCTGTGGCGCGCTGTTGCTGGCGGAGGAGGGCGACGCTGCCTGCGTCTGGGCTGCGGACTGGAACTGGAAGGCGCCCCATGGCGACCGGGCGGATTTCGCCGAGCCATTGATGCAGCGGATGCAGTCTCGCGGCTGGATCACAGACCTCCCCGTTGCGCGTGCGCAGGGTGACGCTTTGCCCGGTTGGCTGGTGGAGGATCAGGCGGGCTGGGCGCTCGTTCCCCTCGTGCATTTCGATCAGCTCGTCGGCGTGATGCTGTTGGGACACCCGCCGCTCCGTCGCGCGCTCGATTGGGAAGATTTCGACATGCTGCGCGCCGCCGCCCGCCAGGTGGCGAGCTATCTCGCGGAGGCGCGCGGGCAGGCCGCACTGGCCGAAGCGCGGCGCTTTGAGGAATTCAACCAACGCTTCGCTTTCATCCTGCACGATATCAAGAACCTCGTCAGCCAGATCGCGCTCACCGCGCGCAATGCGGAACGCCACGCGGACAACCCGGAATTCCGTGCAGACATGATCCTGACGTTGAAAGACTGCGCGGGCCGGATGAACACGCTGCTGGCTCGTCTGGGCCAGCACGGCAGCCCGGATGAGCCGCTCCATGTCGAGCCGCTCGCGCTAGGCGAAGTGCTGAAGGCTATAGCCGCGAGGCAGGGCGCAGCACATCCCGTCCTTATCGAGGGCAACCGCAACCTTCTTGTCAATGCGGACCGGATGAAGCTGGAGCAGGTGCTCGCCCATCTGGTGCAAAACGCCATCGAGGCGTCGGACGCTTCCAGCCCCGTGGTGCTGCGGGTCGAGAAAGGCGATGGCGGGCAGGCGGTGCTGCACGTGATCGACCATGGCTGCGGCATGACGGCGGACTTCATGCGCGGCGAGCTGTTCCGGCCCTTTACCTCTACCAAGCAGGGCGGCTTCGGCATCGGCGCCTATGAGGCGCGCGAACTGGTCCGCGCGATGGGTGGGCAGCTCTCGGTCGCCAGCGAGCCGGGCAGGGGAACGTGCGTTTCCGTCCATCTGCCAATGGCGGCGACACACTCACCGAAATCATCCGCTCCCGCCCGTGATGAAAGGGCCGCCTGATGTCAGACAGCCGCGCCAATGCCCCTCTGCCCAAGCTGTTGATCGTTGAGGACGACCTCGGCCTGCAGCGGCAACTGCGCTGGGCCTATGAGGATGTGGAGGTGGTGTGCGCATCCAGCCGCGCCGAGGCGATCGAGATGCTGCGCGCGCACGAGCCGGATGTGGTGACGCTCGATCTCGGCCTGCCGCCGGACCCGGACGGCACCAGCGAGGGCTTCGCCACGCTTGCCGAAATTCTCGTGCTCAAGCCGGATACCAAGGTGATCGTCGCGTCCGGCCATGGCGCGCGCGAGAGCGCATTGCGGGCGATCGCGGAGGGCGCCTGGGATTTCTATCAAAAGCCGATCGACATCGACACGCTCGGGCTGATCGTCCGCCGTGCCTTTCATGTGCATGCGCTGGAGCGCGAGAATGCCCGTCTTGCCGCGCGCGGGGCAGGCGATGCGCCGGTGCTGGGGCGGATCATCACCGCCGCGCCGGAGATGCTGAAAGTGGCGCGGACGATCGAGCGCGTCGCCGCCGCCAATGTCTCGGTGATGTTGCTGGGCGCGAGCGGCACCGGCAAGGAGCTGTTGGCGCGCGGCCTTCATGACGCCAGCCCGCGCAAGGATGGGGCATTCATCGCCATAAACTGCGCGGCGATCCCCGAGACGCTGCTCGAGTCCGAACTGTTCGGCCACGAAAAAGGCGCGTTCACAGGCGCGGTGAAGACAACGCCGGGCAAGATCGAGTTGGCCGAGGGCGGCACCCTCTTTCTCGACGAGGTGGGAGACATCCCCCTGCCGCTTCAGGTCAAGCTGCTGCGTTTCCTGCAGGAGCGGGTGATCGAGCGCATCGGCGGGCGGCAGCCGATCCCGGTGGATACCCGCATCGTCTGCGCCACCCATCAGAACCTGGAGGAAATGATCGCGGGCGGCACCTTTCGCGAGGATCTCTATTATCGCCTCGCCGAGATCGTCGTGCGCATCCCGACGCTGGCGGAGCGGCCGGGTGACGCGCTGCTGCTGGCGCGCCATTTCCTCACGCGGTTCGCCGAGGAGATGAAGCGGCCGGTCACGGGCTTCGCGCCCGATGCACTGGCGGCGCTGGACGGCTGGGGCTGGCCCGGTAATGTGCGCGAGCTGGAAAACCGCGTGAAGCGCGCGGTCATCATGGCGGATGGCAAACTCGTCACCGCCGCCGATCTGGACCTTGGCCCGGCGGAGCAAGGCAGCGCCGCCTCCCTCAATCTCAAGAGCGCGCGCGAGCTGGCGGATCGTGCCGCCATTTCCCGTGCGATTGCCCGCAGCGAGGGCAATATCTCGGGCGCGGCGAGAATATTGGGCATCAGCCGCCCGACCCTTTACGACTTGATGCGGTCTTATGACATCAGCGCGTAACCTCCTGTTGTCCTTTGCTGCGATAGCGCTCTTCTTTGCCGTGCCGCATGCCGTGGCGGGGCCGCGCGAGGATGCCAAGGCCGGGCTGGCACGCGCGCTGGCCGCGCTCCAGCAGGATGATCCGAGGACGGCGCGAGTCGAGCTGATGAACGCGATCAAGGCCGATCCCACGCTGGCCGAAGCGCGGATCCTGCAGGCGCGCGTGCTGCTGATGCTCGGCAACGGGCGCGGCGCGCAGGATGAGCTCGATCGCGCCCGTCAGCTTGGCGCGCCGCTTGGGCCGATGCGCCATTTGCGCGCGCATTCCGCGCTGCTGCTGGGCGATCCCGAGGCCGCGATCAGGGAAGCCACCGCGCCGGATGCCGACCCGCGTGAAATCCTGTTTCGTACCCGCATCGAGGCGCAGGCCTATCAGGCGCTCGGCCGCTTCGTCGAGGCGGCGCAGGCGTTTGACCGCGCACTGGCGCTCGCGCCGCAGGACAGCACCTTGTGGGCGGACATCGCCCGCTATCGCATCGCCACAGGCGACATTGCATCGGCGCTCGCCGCCTCCGACCGCGCGATTTCCCTGGCTCCGAAAAGCGTCGATGCGCTGACACTGAAAGCTGTGCTGGCGCGCGATCAATATGGCCTCACCGAGTCCACCCGCTGGTTTGACGCGGCGCTGAAACGCAACCCGGATTATGTGCCCGCGCTCACGGAATATGCGGCCACGCTCGCCGATATGGGCCGCGCGTCCCACGCCGTCGCGCTCACCCGCCGCGCTCTCACCAACGCGCCCGGCCTGCCTCGTGCTTATTTCATACAAGCGCTCATCGCCGCGCGTGCGGGCAACTATACGCTCGCCCGCAGCCTGCTCGCCCGCACCCATGGCGCACTCGATGGGCAGGCGGCGACCCGGCTGTTGCGCGGGGTGCTGCATATGGAGGGCGGCAACGCGACGCTCGCCATATCAGAGCTGAAACCGCTGCTCGCCGCGCAGCCGCTCAACATCCGCGCGCGCCTGCTGCTCGCCCGCGCGCTTTACGCCGACGCGCAATATGCCGATGCGGAGGCGACACTGTTTCCGCTGGTGGAGCGCGCCGACGCAGGCACTTATGCGCTCACCCTCGCCGCGCATATCCACCGCGCGCTGGGCCATGATACGGTCGCCGCGAAATTCGCCGCCCGCGCTGCCGCCATGACGCCAGGGCCATCGCTCGTCTATCGCGGGGCAGGAACGCTGGGCGAAACCGCGCCTGCAGCAAACGCCAATCCCAAGGCCGCCGCGCCCAATCTGCGCTATATCCGCGCGCTGTTGGAGGCGGGGCAGGGGCCAGCGGCGCTCACGCGCGCCAAGGCATTACAGGCCGCCAACCCCGGCGCTCCTGCCGCAGCCATAGCCCTTGGCGACACGCTGCTCGCGGCAGGCAAACCCGCTGACGCTGGCCAGGCTTATGCCGCGGCCGGCAACCTGCGCTTCGATGAAGACACCGCGCTGCGATTGATCGATGCGTGGCGCCGCGCAGGCAGGCGAGAGCGCGCGGAGTATGCGTTGCGCCTCCTGCTTTGGCAAAACCCGGCCAATGTGCCGGGCCAGCGCCTCGCCGCGACCTATTGGCTGGCGGCGGGGCAGCATGAGCGCGCTTTGTGGGTGTTGGAAGGGCTGCGCGAGCGGCTGGGCAATGAGGATGCGCTGCTGATGGCCAACCTTGCCTATGCCTATATCGGCGCGGGCGATGCGCAGGCGGCGCTGCCCTTTGCGGTGCATGCCTATCGCCTGTTGCCCGCCAGTGCAGTAACGAGCGATGCGCTCGGCTGGGCGTTGTTCAACACCGCGCCGGGAGACACGCGCGCGATCGAGCTGCTCGAAAAGGCGGAGGCACTGGCGCCGGGTGAGGCGCTGGTGAAACGGCATTTGCGCGAGGCCCGCGCCGCCGGCTAGGAAAGACGCGCCTTTGCCAGCCGGTCATGCGCCACAAGATCGCCCAATAGCGCGCCCAGCTCATCGACAGGCACCATGTTCGGGCCATCGCTCGGGGCGTTGTCGGGATCCTCATGCGTCTCGATGAAAACCGCCGCCACCCCTACGGCGCAGGCGGCGCGGGCGAGCGGGGCAACAAACTGCCGCTGCCCGCCAGACGAGCCACCCTGTCCGCCGGGAAGCTGCACGCTGTGCGTCGCATCGAACACAACGGGCCAGCCGCTCTCCGCCATGATCGGCAGCGCGCGCATGTCGCTCACCAGATTGTTGTAGCCAAAGCTCGCGCCACGCTCGGTCAGCAAGATGCGCTCGTTTCCGGTCGAGGCGACCTTGGCGGCGACATGCGCCATATCCCAGGGGCTAAGGAACTGGCCCTTCTTCACATTGACCGCGGCGCCCGTGTCTCCAGCGGCGAGCAGCAGGTCGGTCTGGCGGCAGAGGAATGCCGGGATCTGCAGCACATCGACTGCCTCGGCGGCGCGGGCGCAATGGCCCGCCTCATGAACATCGGTAAGCACAGGGCAGCCGAATTCCTCGCGGATGCGCGCCAAAATCTCCAGCCCCGCCTCGATGCCCAGGCCTCGCTTGGTGGAATGCGAGGTTCGGTTGGCCTTGTCATATGAAGCCTTGAAGATGAAGCGGGTGCCGGTGGGTGCACAGGCCTGCGCGATCCGCTCCGCCATCATGCGCGTGTGATCGAGGCTTTCGAGCTGACACGGCCCGGCAATCAGCACCAGCGGCTCGGCATTGCCGATGCAGATGTCGCCAACGGTTACAATGCGGCCGGTCATGCCATCTCTCTCAGTGCCTGCTCGATGCGGGGGATATCATGCGGATTATTGAGCTCCCAGAACACACGGCCTCGCGCCTCCACCTCGACGCAGCGTATGCTGTGCCCATGTTCGAGGAAACGCAACTGCTCAAGCCCCTCCAGCTCCTCCAACCGGCCGGGCGGCAGCGCGCTGTAGGCGGCGAGCGCTTCCCGCGTATAGGCATAGACGCCGACATGATGCCACACCGGCGGAGCGGCCTTGTCGTCCAGCCTGGCGGGGTCGAGCCAGGGGATCACTTCCTTGGAAAAATAGAGCGCGTTTCCTCCAGCACCGAACACCGCCGTTGTGCCGCCCACCCGACCGGCGCGGCGATCCTCGATGAAATGCGCGTAGGTTTGGGCGTCGCAGCGCAGGACCGGAGTTGCGACGGCGCAGTCGCTGTTTTGCATGGACTCGATCAGCGCCGTGAGGAACCACGGAGGGGTCAATGGTGCGTCGCCCTGAAGGTTGACGATGATGTCTGTGTCTAGTTCCGCGTTCGCAACCGCCTCGGCGCAGCGCTCGGTGCCGTTGCGACACTCAGGCGCAGTCATGATCACCTGTGCGCCGAACTCTGCGCAATGGCTCGCGATCCGGTCATCATCGGTGGCGATATACACATCATCGCGCGCAGCGGCGGCGCAAGCTGCCTCCCAGCTCATGCGAATGAGGGTCTTGCGCGCGCCATCGGGCAGCGTCAGTTCCGCAAGCGGCTTGCCCGGATAGCGGGTCGAGGCATAGCGGGCCGGAATCAGGATGGCGGCGCGCTTCACCGGAAGATGTCAGGCCACGCCCGCGCGCAGCAGATCATGCACATGCAGCACGCCGACCGGAACGCCTGACTCGTTCACCACCGGCAGCACCGAGATCGCGTGCCGGTTCATCAATGCCAGCGCCTCGGCCGCCAGTGTCTCGGGCTTCACCGAAACCGGCGTGCGCGTCGCGATTGCGCCTGCCGTGCGGTCCATCAGGCCAGCCATGTTGCGCCGCAAGTCGCCATCGGTGACGACACCAGCCAGCTTGCCGCTCTCCGGCTCGGTCACGATCGCCATGCCAAAGCCTCTGGCCGTCATGGCGAGCAGGGTTTCGGCCATGCCCGCGTCAAACGGGACGATGGGCAGTTCTTCGCCGCCATGCATGATCTCTGCCACGCGGCTCAACTGCGCGCCGAGGCGGCCGCCGGGATGAAGCTGATGGAAATTCTCCGCCGCGAAGCCGCGCGCTTCCATCAATGCGATGGCGAGCGCGTCGCCAAGCGCCAGCATCAGCGTGGTCGAGGTGGTCGGCGCGAGGCCATTGGAACAGGCCTCAGGCGCGTTGGGCAGCAGCAGCCCATAATCCGCCGCGCGCATAAGCGCGCTGTTGCTTCGTGCCGAGATGGCGATCAAGGGTATCTCGAAGCGGCGGATATAGGCGAGAATGTCCTTCAGTTCTGCAGTCTCACCGGAATTCGACAGCAGCAGGCAGACGTCGTCCCGCGTGATCATGCCCAGGTCGCCATGGCTTGCCTCGGCCGCATGGAGGAAGATCGCCGGCGTGCCGGTTGAAGCCAAAGTGGATGCAATTTTCCGGCCGATATGCCCTGATTTGCCTATCCCTGACACAATAATCCGGCCGGGCGCATCAAGCATTGCCTCGACTGCGCGCTCGAATTCAATAGGAATAGTATCCGCAAGCATTTGTAATGCTTCGGCTTCAGTCGTCAAAACCCTGCGCGCGGCGGCGAGAATCTGAACGTCTGGATCCCTGACGAGTTTTATCATTACTGGCTCGTCTATCGAAGCAAGGCACGATATTCAAGTTTTTGCAATGCAGCATGACGGCGAAGCGAGTGCTCAGCGCGGCGGGATGAGCCTCTTGAACGTCGCCAGGATTGCTTCAAGCTCCGTCTGCGCAGAGGGGATAGCGGCGCGCATGGTCAGGAACCCGTGCGTCATCCCCGCCGCTTCATGCGCTACCACTTGCACGCCAGCCAACTCGAGCGCAGCAGCATAGGCCCGGCCCTGATCGCGCAGTGGATCGAGCTCCGTCGTCACCACCAGCGCAGGGGGCAGACCCACTAGGTTCCCCGCCATGGGCGAAGCCCGAAAATCCGTATCATCGGGGCGAAAATGCTCGGCGAACCAGCGCATCAGATGCCTGTCGAGCAGATAGCCCGTCGCGAATTCCCGGAACGAGGGATAGCGCGTCGCGAGGTCTGCTGCCGGATAGAAGGCGAGCTGAGCCGCCACGGGCAGGGCGGCAGGCGTGTCACGCAACGCCATCGCCGTACTGATCGCGTAAGCGCCGCCACAGCTGTCTCCAGCCAGGATGAGCGATGTCGCCTTCACCGGAAGTGCAGCCGGGTTGCCCGCTACCCAGCGCGCTGCGGCCTCGCAATCCCGCTGGCCGGTGGGGGAGGGGTGTTCCGGCGCGCGGCGATATTCCACAGACAGAACCGGCAGATCGAGCGTGCGCGCCATCTCCGCGCACACCGGCGCATAGATGTCCACATCCCCCAGCGCCCAGCCGCCACCGTGGAAATAGAGCATCATCGGGCCGGGCGCGCAATTTGCCTTGTCGTCGAACAGGCGCAGGCCGATCGTGCTGCCGTCGGCCAGCGGCACCTCCAGCCAGCGGTCGACCGCCACAGGCTCCAGCGGCAGGTCCGTCGTGCGCGCCAGCCTGCGCACCACGCGGCGGGCGACCTCGACCGGCATCTCGTGCAACCTCGGGTGGGAAATCGCATTGTCGGCCGCGACATAGGCGGCAACATCGGGTCTCATCGGCGGCAGGTTCATGAAGGGTGCATAGCGGCAGGAGAGGGCGGGGTGAAGCGCGCGATGCGACGGGCACACTGGCACAGCGGCTCATCCCGCGCTAACAGGCGGTATGACCGACTTTACCGACGACGACCTTGCCCTCGACCCCAACTTCGCTGACCGGTTTGAGCGCGACATGCGCCGCCCGCCGTGCCAGCTCTATCTCATCTCGCCGCCCGTCATAGACGCCGCGTTCGAGGACATGCTCAAAGCCGCGTTCGATGGTGGCCCGGTGGCGGCGTTTCAGCTCCGCCTCAAGGGGCTGGAGGATGACGCCATCGCCCGCGCCGCCGAGCCGCTGCAAAAGCTGTGCGCCGATCATGACTGCGCTTTCATCATCAACGACAGCATGGCGCTCGCCAAAAGGCTGGGTGCGGATGGCGTGCATCTGGGCCAGGGGGATGGCGACCCGCGCGAGGCGCGCGCGCTGCTCGGCCCCTCGGTGCAGATCGGCGTCACCTGCCATGACAGCCGCCACCTTGCCATGGAGGCGGGAGAGGCAGGCGCGGATTATGTCGCGTTCGGCGCATTCTATCCCACGCGAACCAAGGAGACGCACCACCGGCCAGATCCCTCCATCCTCTCCTGGTGGAGCACCGTGTTCGAGCTGCCCTGCGTCGCCATCGGCGGGATAACGGCGGAAAATGCCGCGCCGCTGGTGCGCGCGGGCGCGGATTTCATCGCGGTGAGCGGCGCAGTCTGGTCACACAGCCAGGGCGCGCGTTACGCAGTTGCAGAACTGGCCGGATGTTTATCAGATCGTTGAGAAACATGGTTAATGTTAGAAGATGAAACAGTTTGAAATGGTGCGACGCACAGTATGGAGTTGGTAATCAGTTCGTGGTATTTACTCTTCCTTGGGGACGAGTGAATTCGAAGAGGCGGGGCGCGTGGCGATGTCCTATAGTCCATTGGTGCGTTTGCGGCGCTTTCTGCACGGCTTTCTGGTCGTGAAGTGCGTCAACTGGTATTATCGCACGATCTGGGGAATGCACATCGGCCCGGACTGTCGCATCTCGCTTTCCGCCAAGCTCGACAAGGCGAACCCGGACGGCATCGTCATCGGCAAGTCGACCGCGATCACCTTCGGCGCGGCGATCCTCAGCCATGATTTCGTCAACAACGTCCATTCCACCACGCGCATCGGCGATTATTGCTTCATCGGCGCGCATGCCGTCATCATGCCGGGCGTCAAGGTCGGCGATCACAGCATCGTCGCCACCGGCGCGATCGTGATGCGCGATGTGCCGCCGCACACGGTGGTGATGGGCAATCCCGCCCGCCCGATCGAGCAGAATATCCAGACCGGGCGCTGGGGCATCCGCATCCGCGATCCGCAGAATGTGCCGCCCGAAGTCGCGGTCCCCGCATCGCCCGACAAGCCAGACCTGAAAGCCGTATCATGACCCAGATGTGGGCACCTTTCGCCGGAGACGGCCAGCCGCTGATCCTCACCGCGGACGAACTGCGCACGCGCATCACATCGCTGTTCAACGAGATGTGGCGCGAGGACCGTGAGGACGAACCGCCAGCATTAGTGGATGATACCGTCCTGCTCGAAACCGGGTTCGACAGCATGGCCTTTGCGGTGCTGGTCGCGCGGCTGGACGACGAGCTGGGCTTCGACCCGTTCACCATGGTCGAGGAGCCTGTCTATCCGCAGACCTTCGCGGAGTTCGTCGCCTTCTACGCGCAATGCGCGCCCAAGCCGGAGTGACGGCACCGCTGGCGCAGGCGATTGCCGCGCTCGATCTGCCAGACGACCATGTGCTGGTCCGTTCGCCCGATCGGGCGCTGAGCGCGGGCGATCTGCGCCTGATCGCGCAGTTGGGCGTGGTGCTGGCCGGTGTCGGCGTGGCGCTGTGCATTGCCGAACCGTTCGAGATGCTGCGCGCGTTGCTGAGCCTCGATGGCCGGGTGGCGGCGCTGCTGCTGCTCGCGCCCGATCTTCCCGCCGAAACCGCACAGACCGTGATGCGCGAGGCGGGCGTGGACCGTGTCGTGACGGAACGCGAAGACCTCCCCGGCGCCATGACCCTCGACGCGCTTTTGGCAGAAGGCGGGGAGGGCGCGCCGCTCGCCACGCAATGGCTGCTCACCACCTCCGGCACCACCGGAGTCCCCAAGCTGGTGCGGCATGAGCGCGCCACGATCTTCCGCGCCGTCAAAGCGCCCCGCGCCGCCGCAGACGCAGACCGCTGGGCCATGCTCTATGACCCCAGCCGGTTCGCGGGTACGCAGGTGATGGCGCAGGCGCTGCTCGGCGGCGCGTGCCTGCTCACCCCGCGTTCCGGCATGACCACCGGCGAGACGGTCGACTGGCTGGTGGAGCAGGGCTGCACCCATATTTCGGCCACGCCCTCGCTGTGGCGCAGGCTGCTGATGGCCCCCGGCTCGATGCGCCTGCCGCTGCGGCAGATCACGCTGGGCGGAGAGATTGCGGACGACGCCATCCTCGCCGCGTTGAAGGCGCGCTTCCCGCAGGCGCGCGTCACCCATATCTATGCCTCGACCGAGGCGGGCACCGGCTTTGCCGTGCGCGATGGCAAGGCGGGCTTCCCGGCGGACTGGCTGGCGGAAGGCGCGGAGATAGACGGCGCGCGCCTCTCTGCGCGCGATGGCATGTTGTGGCTGCGCCCGCCGGGCGAAGCGCGTAGCAGCGCCGCGCATATCGTGCGCGATGATGCCGGGTTCATCCGCACCGGAGACCGGGTGGCGATAGAAGACGGCCGCGCGCGCTTCTCGGGGCGGGAGGATACCACCCTCAACGTCGGTGGCGTCAAGGTTCAGGTCGAGGCGGTGGAGGAAATCGTCCATTCCCACCCCGCCGTCGCCCAATGCCGCATCACCGCCAAGCCGAGCGCGATGATGGGCAGCCTGCTCACCCTCTCGGTCGTGCCGCGCGCGGAGGTGGAGGCCGATGCCGCCACCCTGCGCCAGGAAATCGCCCTCTGGTGCAAGAGCCGCCTGCCGCCGCCCGCGCGCCCGGCGACGATCCGCATCGTGCCGGAAATCCCGGTCAGCATCGCGGGCAAGACGGAGCGGACGGGGGCCTAATGAAGAAGATCGTCGTCACCGGCGTCTCGCGCGGGCTGGGGCTTGCGCTGGCGAAAGCGCTGCTGGAAGCAGGCTATGGCGTGATCGGCCTCGGGCGCGGCGAAAGCCCGGCGTTCCGCGCGCTGGAGGCGGAGCATCCCGGCCAGACCGCCTATGTGCAGGGCGACATGGCGGATATCGCCGCGCTCTCCGGCATCGCGCGCACCATCACCAAGTCCTATGGGCCGGTCTATGGCCTCGTCAATAATGCGGCCATCGGCGGCGCGGGCGTCCTCGCCACCATGCACCAGGCCGATATGGAGCGGATCATGGCCACCAACCTGATGGGGCCGATGACGCTGACCAAATATCTGATGCGCTCCATGCTGGCGCGCAAGCAAGGGCGGATCGTCAACATCAGCTCCATCTCGGCGCAGAGCGGCTTTCACGCCATGTCCGTCTATGCCGCGAGCAAGGCGGGGCTGGAGGGATTCAGCCGCGCCCTCTCGCGCGAGGCGGGGAAATATGGCGTGACCGTGAACTGCGTCGCGCCCGGATTTCTCGAAACTGAGATGACCGAAGGCTTTGGCGACGACGCTCTAGCCTCGATCCGCCGCCGCGCGCCATTGGGCCTGCCGACATCGGAGCAGGTGGCGGGCGCCGTGCTGTATCTGCTGTCCGACGCCGCCGCGCGGGTGACAGGGACGGTGATGACGGTGGATGGGGGGAGTACGGCTTAGGAATTTGGAGCGTAATGGGCTAGGATTGCAGGTGTAGGGTTGCGAACTGAGGAGGGTGGGCGGGATGAGCAGAATATGTTTGGGGGTTATTGCAACTGTCACCGTAATTCCTGAATTACTCGATTCTGCTGCCCACCAAGGCTTTTTGACGTCATCGCCATCACGATACTGCGCTCCCACCGCATCTGTCGCATTAGTGTGATCCGTGGTCAGGTTGATTATCAAAGTTTCCCCAATTTGGTTGGGGCTACCAGCTCCGTTAAGGGCATTTTTGAGACTTGTCACACTGGAGGCGGCCTGAAGTAATCCAGGTATAATTTGTAACAACCTTTGCACCTGCTGAGAAGCGGTGCTACCCTCATATGCAATAAAAACATCAGGTAAATTGGAAGTTGAAATTTTAATACCATTGCTCAACGTATTATTATTCTTAGGATGGTTAAAAAGACCAGTAGAAGGAAGTTTTATTGTCCCTATGCTGCCAAGATTATACGTAGAACTTAATCGAGTTCCATCGTTCCACTGTATTTTTACAGGTGCCACAGACTGAGACATGAAGTTATCCTTCTTTTTTAGAAATTTCGTATTTTATCTTTATTATGTATTTCGATAAATTAGATTCTTGTGGAAAGACATTTATATATTCCTCTATCATATTTTTCTTATTATCATCAGGATGATATCTATAAGCTTCATACAAAAGCATCATATTCTCATATTTATAAAGCTCTTTTTGCTTTTTATCGCATCGACCACTCTTCCATTCGTCTGCGTTCTGAACTTCAACCTGTCGGCTGATTTCAGTTCTGTTTTTCTCAAGCATTTCATTTAGATAATTTGCAACAACAAGATTATTATCCAATGCTGATTTTAGTGCAAAAAAAGCAATATTATTATTGAATTGAAGCACCCAATTTCTATCAAAAAATATTTGATTGTTTTTAATATCATAATCTATTTCCGGTATGATATTTTTCCCTATGACATTTTCGTCATAAGCGATGTCTATGTATTTTCTTTGTCCTGTACGTAGAAATTCGTATATAGCATTATCAATAAATAAATTTTCATATAGAAATAATATGGTGCTTGGGTATTCCATGCCGTTGTTCTTATAATCATAATATTTTATTATATCTTTCCGTAGTGCGCGAATTTTGTAAAAAATCTCGCTAGCGTCGCCATTTTTATCCCAAATTCGATTTAATTCTTGGGACAGAACTACAATTTTATACACCGTTCTCCCGAAGGTTTCTTTGTCCTTTGTCCTTAGTCTTTCGCGATGTAGGTCCCACTCGGGCCAAAACGCTATATCACTCAGTTCGCTCTTGGCCATCTCTCCTGGATAATGAAAATTAATATACTCAAATGAACCAGCGCATTTCCCCTTCCAGCGAGGATCTGGTATATGCAAAGGAGCCGACGGCACCTCCTTCGCCAAATTACTGGCAGCATCGGTGTTCGTTGTAGGTGTCCCGCAGCTGACAAGCGTCACCACAACATTACAGAGTATGGCTCGCTTGCGTAGGTCTATTAGCATCGAGGAGCATCCTTACTGTTGCGCAAGCAAGCTAACCCGCACTATTCATGAGGCCTCCGCTCCGGGTTCGTGCGAGCATGGTTTGTCGGTCGCCGGGTGATCAGAGCAAGCTCCTCCGGCGGTTTTTTCACCGCGTCAGGATCGATGGGCTTTTCGAGGTTGAAGGACGAGGGCTCGGGCTTTGGGCGGCACTGCCGCGCTGGTTATGTGGGTGCCGGCCGGAGGCCGGTGGCAATGGTTCTGAACAGGCTGGCATCGGGACAGGCTGACGCGAAGGCGACGCGGATGCGCGTAGCGGTTTCGATGATGCGGGCGGCGACCTTGAGCAACCGCAGGCGCAGCGTTGCGAACTCGGCGGTGGCGAGCGCGGCAGCCTTCGGGATTTCCTGCTGGATGCGCCACACGAGCCAGTAGGCGGCGGTGTGCAGGATGAGGCGCATCTGGTTAGCATTGGCTGAGCGGCACGAGGTACGATCGCTGGCAAGCTGGGTCTTGTGGCGCTTGATCAGGTTCTCGGCGTTGCCGCGCGCGCAGTAGAGGGTGTCGTAGATATGCTCAGCCGAACCTTCGGCCAGCGAGGTGACGACATAGCGGATGTCCATGCCCAGCGTGCTGGCCTCGATCCGGGCGACGACGCGGCGCTGGCACTTCCAGCTCTTCGCGCCGTAGCGGGTCTCGGCATAGTTGCGCAGGACCGGATATTGGCGCTGAGCCCGCTTAACCGCGCAGGCATCGGCGGCAGCGACGATTTCGGGATCAGCACGCAGCGCGGCGTTGGTCGGCAGGCCGAACACGTAGTCGACGCCGGCCGCCTCGCAGAAGGCCATGACCTCGGGCCGGCCATAGTGCCCGTCGCCGCGGATGGTGATGTGCGTTTCGGGCCAGTGCCGGCGCAGATGGCGCACCAGGCGCCGGATGTGGCCGGCAGCTTCGGCGCCCGACGGTGTCTTGCCGGTGCGCAGCAGCATCGCCACCGGTCGGCCGGTGGCAGTGTCGTAGACATGGATCGGCAGGAAGCAGCGCTCGCCATGATGCCCGTTCCAGAAGGAGAGCTGCTGATAGCCATGAACAACGTCACAGGTGTCATCGATATCCAGCGTCACCGCCGCCGGCGCGGCGGGGTAGCTGGTGCAGTAGATGTCGATCATCGCGGCCATCATCCTGGCCAGCTCGCGTGTGGTCGGCGCATTTTCCCACCGGCTCATCGTCGGTTGGCTGGCCAGCCCCGCGCCCGATCCCGGCAGCTTGCCCAGCGCCAGGCGGAAGCCCGGATCGTCGCGCAGAGCGTCGAGATCATCGGCGTCTTCATAGCCGCAGGCGATCGCGAACACCCGGGCACGCAGGATGTCATCAAGGCGATGGATCACCCGCACAGGGTCCCGCGGATCGGCAATGCAAGCCGCAAGCCGCCGGCAAAGCCCCATCGCGCGCTCGGCCTGTGCCAGCAGCAGAACACCGCCATCCGAGGTGAGCCGACCTCCGTCGAACGCGGCTGTGATCTTCTTGCGCCCGATCGCTGGAAACGAAAATCCCGGCGCGCTATCATCGCTCCCGGCGGGTGTGGCCCGTGGCATAAATTGCCTCGCTGCAGGACTGGTCTAGACACCCATTTTCCTACATCAAAGCAATCGCTTACACCACTCCCGCCAACCCTTCTGACCAAGCCCGATGAATAAGCCGGGCTAAACGCCGATTCGCCTCATCCAATCCCGCCTGTCTTGGCCCGGTATCCACCGGCACTACCCGTCCCTTGGCGCCATTGCCGGGTGAGGGCATATAGATCCAGGTGGTGCCGCCCGTATCGGCGGCCGCTTGTCTGTAAAGGGCCTTCGCCCTGCCCTCGTTGACGGGCACGCCATTCCCCTCCTCGAACCTGATACCAAGATCTAGCTGGGCCTGTTTGTCGCCGGCGCGGGCGCGAGAAGCGAGCGACTGAAGTTCGCTGTCCGCAGCGCCGGGATGAGCGATATGCCCATATAGCTTGAGGAGGCGCAGGCGCTGGTGGCCAGCAGCGCGGCGGGGAGCAGCAGCGTTTTGACGGTGAAGAGCGGCCGGAAGCGGCTGTGCGCATGGCTGGCTTTTGCGCACACCTGGGCGCGTCGCGCGGGCGGCTGCACCGCCTGCCTCGCGCAGGACGCGGTTTTACTCGGTCCGCGTAATGTTGCGCGCATGTTATCGCACCATGTCATTATCAGGCCCACTCTCATACTGGTTGGATAATATTTTCATGGGGTGGTCAAGGACAATAGAACATCCATTTTGGACGTATTGTGCTTGACACGGATGGCTATGGCACATTTGCTTGAGTTTTATGGCATATGTCTCATACTGGGACACGATATGCTTGGATATGACTTGCCGGTTACATGAACGGCTGTGTGGGTCCGAGCTCTGCCGGTGCCGTGTCTGAACAGCGGGAATGACTGGCATTATCGCTCCCGCCTGATTATGATTACGGTGACAGTTGCAATAACCCCCAAACTCTCTTATCCACTTCGTCATGGCCCGGCTGCCCCGCGTTGTCCTTTCATGTCCTTTCAGGAATCCCCCATCACGTGACCCAGCGCGGTAACCGGCGCGAGCGGACATTTTTTGAGGACGGGGATTTTGCGCTGTACCTCGATCTGCTGGCGGATGCTGCGGAACGGGCGCATGTGGAGATCTGGTCTTATTGCCTGATGCCTAATCACGTTCATATCGTGGCCGTTCCTTCCGATCCGGATGGGCTGTGGCGGACTTTCAGGCGGCTGCACCGGGAGTATACCGGCTTTATCAATGCCCGGATGCGGGTGACCGGCCATCTGTGGCAGGGGCGCTATGGATCTGTCGCGATGGACGAAGCGCACTTTGTGACGGCGCTGCGCTATGTTGCGCTCAACCCCGTTCGAGCGCGGTTGGTGGAACGGGCGCAGGATTGGCAATGGTCGAGCACACGGGCGCTGATCGCGGGCGCAAGCACCCGGTTCGTCAATGTCGCCCCCGCGCTGGAGCGGGTGGGAGACTTCGCCGCATTCCTCGGTCAGGAGTTCGACGAGGCTCTGAGCTATGCCGCGTTGCGCAAGGCCGAGAGCGTAGGCCGCCCGATCGGCTCGCGCGAATGGCTGGCGGACGTGGAAACCCAAACCGGCCTGAGCCTGATCCCCAAACCGCGCGGCCCCGCGCCAAAGCCGACGATAAAGCTGTGAGTATGGGGTTATTGCAACTGTCACCGTAATTCACCGTAATTCCGCATTCCTCGGTCAGGAGTTCGACGAGGCTCTGGGCTATGCCGCGTTGCGCAAGGCCGAGTGCGTAGGCCGCCCGATCGGCTCGCGCGAATGGCTGGCGGACGTGGAAACCCAAACCGGCCTGAGCCTGATCCCCAAACCGCGCGGCCCCGCGCCAAAGCCGAGGATAATGCCGTGAGTATGGGGGTTATTGCAACTGTCACTGTAATTGTGTCACTGTAATTGTGGCGGAAAAAATGTATTTCCGCGTTGGCCTCAGGATCATGCTGCGGTAGACCCATTTAGGCACCCTGGATACTGAGATGATCGAAGCATTAGCTGACATGTTCGCAACCGCGCAGGCTCCCCAAATCGTTTGGGAGGGAAAACCTGTTTACGCGATCTATGAAATCATCCCTGCTCCCAATGGTGTGATTGTAGAGTTCTTGAGCGCGACCGCAGTTCCGGTACAGGGTCTGACATTGAAAGCCAGCGGAGGAGTGCTTGTAGTCAATGGGGTGGAAGCCCCCGAGATGCTGCTGTGGTGCGACACCGCCCCTGATACGGTTGTCGTTCAGGTGAAACAGGAACCAGGCAAGAAAGTCGTTCTCAAGCTCTGGAACATCTGGCGTGGGAATATGGGGGGAGTAGATGTTACCCAGGCATGGTTAGGCAACGCGGGGATGCGAATAGAATGTAGCCAAGGTGGGCGAGAGCTGTTGCTTCGCTGTAGCGATGGCGAGGGCTCTGTCGACTTCGGTGACTTAGAAGCGCGCGTTACGATCACTTAACACGTCTCTGGGGTCACCCCGCGAGGTTTTGTCCTCGGTGATGGGTGCGGCGTGTGATGCACGCCCTTGAGAGCGTAGTAGGATGATCGGCGCGCGGGCTTCTCCCTAATCCACTGGCGCGAGTACGGCGGTGATGCGTTGTTGGGCGATGAAGGCGTCGATGAGGCGGATGACGGTCTGCTGATCTTCCCGTCCTAGTTCTTCGAGCGCCTGAAATCTGCGGAACAGCCGGATGTTGGCGAGATCGGACTCTTCGGTGCGAGTGCCGGGGTGACAGGGATTACGGTGACAGTTGCAATAACCCCCAAACTCCGCGCTCACCAAAAACCCCCTGTCCTACAGCCCGCGCCCTCTGATACAGCACACACCAAGGTCCATCGTCCCCGCCTTGCGATTACGGTGACAGTTGCAATAACCCCCAAACTCTCTTATCCACTTCGTCATGGCCCGGCTGCCCCGCGTTGTCCTTTCAGGAATCCCCCATCACGTGACCCAGCGCGGTAACCGGCGCGAGCGGACATTTTTTGAGGACGGGGATTTTGCGCTGTACCTCGATCTGCTGGCGGATGCTGCGGAACGGGCGCATGTGGAGATCTGGTCTTATTGCCTGATGCCTAATCACGTTCATATCGTGGCCGTTCCTTCCGATCCGGATGGGCTGTGGCGGACTTTCAGGCGGCTGCACCGGGAGTATACCGGCTTTATCAATGCCCGGATGCGGGTGACCGGCCATCTGTGGCAGGGGCGCTATGGATCTGTCGCGATGGACGAAGCGCACTTTGTGACGGCGCTGCGCTATGTTGCGCTCAATCCCGTCCGAGCGCGGTTGGTGGAACGGGCGCAGGATTGGCAATGGTCGAGCACACGGGCGCTCATCGCGGGCGCAAGCACCCGGTTCGTCAATGTCGCCCCCGCGCTGGAGCGGGTGGGAGACTTCGCCGCATTCCTCGGTCAGGAGTTCGATGAGGCTCTGAGCTATGCCGCGTTGCGCAAGGCCGAGAGCGTAGGCCGCCCGATCGGCTCGCGCGAATGGCTGGCGGACGTGGAAACCCAAACCGGCCTGAGCCTGATCCCCAAACCGCGCGGCCCCGCGCCAAAGCCGACGATAAAGCTGTGAGTATGGGGGTTATTGCAACTGTCACTGTAATTCCGCGCTGGAGCGGGTGGGAGACTTCGCCGCATTCCTCGGTCAGGAGTTCGATGAGGCTCTGAGCTATGCCGCGTTGCGCAAGGCCGAGAGCGTAGGCCGCCCGATCGGCTCGCGCGAATGGCTGGCGGACGTGGAAACCCAAACCGGCCTGAGCCTGATCCCCAAACCGCGCGGCCCCGCGCCAAAGCCGACGATAAAGCTGTGAGTATGGGGGTTATTGCAACTGTCACTGTAATTCCGCGCTGGAGCGGGTGGGAGACTTCGCCGCATTCCTCGGTCAGGAGTTCGATGAGGCTCTGAGCTATGCCGCGTTGCGCAAGGCCGAGAGCGTAGGCCGCCCGATCGGCTCGCGCGAATGGCTGGCGGACGTGGAAACCCAAACCGGCCTGAGCCTGATCCCCAAACCGCGCGGCCCCGCGCCAAAGCCGACGATAAAGCTGTGAGTATGGGGGTTATTGCAACTGTCACCGTAATTACCATCTATCTTTAGAATCTTTTAAATCCCCTCCAACCGGCCGATTGGTGTTGACAAGAATGAAGTTGTTCGGATGAAGGCCAGTTCTGTTACTGTACGATCCATTAAATATATTCTTATTGTTAATAACTTGATCGACGGTCATGTGCTCACCGCTAGGTAAGCTCAACATTCTGTCAAATGTATTTGCGTATGCCGATAAAAATTTGGACCCGTTATCAGAAAAATAGCCTCCGTACGCCGATGGAACAAGTTGAAACGCACGAAACACGTCGTCGCCAAGTATATCTTGCGCCTGGATGCCGTTAAATGTTCCAGAGAGCGCCTTTTTTGCTACTTCTCCATGACCTCTTAGTCCGTGAGAAAATTCCCTCACATAAATATGACCCAGCTCATGCCAAATCGCAGACGCCGCAAAATCCGCCGCCGAAATAAACCCTAAAGCGGTTCGGTCCTGGACCGAAAATTTCCCTCCTCCTAACGAAGTCCAGTCGTTCAGATTTCCAGTGAACACATCTATCTTGGCAGTGGTGAATTTTGGTACAATAAGGTCAACCGATTCTGAAATTCCATAAGAGCTATCTAATACGATATTAGTAGTTAGATACAAAGAAGGCTCATTCGTTGTTTGTGCATAAGCTCTGTTATCATTATTCAGATCATTTTTTCCTCGAATTTCTATAGGCGATCCTGTCCATGTTGCAGCAGCGTGCGCGGCTAGCGCCTGCCTAAATATTGCTGTACTCGGTGAATTTTCTATAGGCCTCACAAAGCTTTGAACAACCGAGAGAGGCACGTCATAGAAAGTTATCGCAGGTGTATTATATGTAGAATTTGCTGGAAGCGTTATAACCCTCCCCCCATTGGATACGACCAATGTGTTACCCAAACTACCCATACAACCTCCGAATTACTTTATAAACATTATACCGTTAAAAGTTGTGCCCTCGCCGCAATCGACGATACCTTCAAACAATGTTACCCGAATCCAAGTATTATTCTTTGGCCATGGAACATCTTCTCGTTTGATTATTAAATACCGCACATGCCAATTCATATCGTTAACGCGATATTTCACCAAAGGCGGGCCATTAAAAAACACGTTTTCTTCGATTTCCTTTGAATTAACCTGTGTTTCTATGCCATTTGTAGTTACTATTTTGCAATAATCTGGAGTTATATCGCGCCTATAATGCTTATTTTTTTCTAAAAAAATTGATAAATATTCCGATTTACTTATACCGCAAGACGACAGAAAAATTGACAAAGTGGTCACGACTACTGAAATAGATAATCTATTGCACAAATTATTGTTCGACGCCTTTAACATAAAATTCACTCGCAACTACCATTGCATAATACTACAAAGCCGAGCCGCTTCTTCGCCTCATCCAACCCCGCCTGTTTCGGCCCCGTATCCACCGACACCACCCGCCCTGGTGCACCATTGCCGGGCGATGGCATGTAGACCCACATGGTGCCGCCCGTGTCCGCCGCCGCTTGTCCATAGAGCGCCTTCGCTTTCCCTATATCAAGGGGTACCCCATTCCCTTCCTCAAACCGGGTGCCCAGCTCCAGCTGCGCCTGCTTTTCGCCCGCGCGGGCGCGGGAAGCGAGGGATTGCAGCTCGGCGTCGCTTGCGTCGGGGACGAGCGATATGCCCATATAGCTTGAGCTGGCGCAGGCGCTGGTGGCCATCAGCGCGGCAGGGAGGAGAAGGGATCTGATGGTAGAGAGCGACCGCGAGCGGCTGTGCGAATGGCCGGCTTTGGCACGCGCCTTGTCGCGTCGCGCGGGCGGCTGCACCGCCTGCGTCGCGCAGGACGCGGTTTTACTCGATCCGCGTAGTGTTGCGCGCATATTATCGCACCATGTCATTATCAGGCCCACTCTCATACTGGTTGGAGAATATTTTCATGGGGTGGTCAAGCACAATAGAACATCCATTTTGGACGTATTGTGCTTGACGCGGATAGCTATGGCACATTTGCTTGATTTTTAGGGCACATGTCTCATTATGGGACACGATATGCTTGGATATGACTTGCCGGTTACATGAAACTCCGTGCGGGTCTGGGCTCTGCCCGTGCCGTGGCTGAACAGCGGGAATGACTGGCATTATCGCTCCCGCCCCGCCTGGGCGATGCTGGTCTGTAGCGGCGAGAGCAGGTAGGAGATGATGCGCCGCGTGCCGGTGCGGATGTCGGCGGTGGCGGCCAGCCCGGATCACGGGATCACGGTGACAGTTGCAATAACCCCCAAACTCCGCGTTCACCCAAAAACCCCCTGTCCTACAGCCCGCCCTCTCTGATACACCCCCTCCCAAGGTCCATCGTCCCCGCCTTCCGCGTGGCAGGCCCCGCGCCGCATCCCGCCGCCTGACGCTGCTTGTCTCAGGCCCGCCAGCGGCACGTCTGGCCTCCCTCTCGTTTGAGAGAACAGCGCGCCGAGGCATGGTATAGACGCGGCCTTGCGAACCGGCGCGACGGGCCATGCTCGCCCGCGCCACCCAAACAA
The DNA here is from genome assembly GCF_030867385.1 of Sphingobium sp. DEHP117. Classification (GTDB taxonomy): domain Bacteria; phylum Pseudomonadota; class Alphaproteobacteria; order Sphingomonadales; family Sphingomonadaceae; genus Sphingobium. The sequence goes on from NZ_JAPFBJ010000001.1 coordinate 747,991, forward strand.
ACCCTCGGGCGGCGGGAGTGGCTGGCCCGGTCTATGGCTCTTTCATAATCCTGAAAAACCACGCCCGCGCGCGCCGCTCAGCGCCGAAGGTCATGAGCTCGACAGCCCCCTACAGGGCGTGACTTTCGTGACTTTCGGGCGGCCTCAGTGCCTCAGCTTCGCCACGCCGCTAAGCGCCAGCACGATCACCCCGCCCAGCACCAGGCCGCTCAGCGCCGCCAGCGCCGCGCCGGTGAACCAGCCCAACACGCTGCCTAACGCTCCGCCCATTGCCCCAGCCTGCTCCGCCAGATGCGCGATCGGATGGCCGGGGAAGGGCAGGCCCAGCTCCTCCAGCCCATGCACCACGATCCCGCCGCCGACCCACAGCATCGCCGCCGTACCCACCACGGTGAGGCCAGCGAGCAGCGGCGGCATCGCGTTCACCAACAGCGCGCCCAGCCCGCGCGTCAGGCCATCGCGGCGGCACAGGTGCAGGCCGATGTCATCGAGCTTCACGATCAGCGCCACCACGCCATACACCGCGAGCGTGATGAGCAAGCTGACGACCACGAGGATCACGCCCTGCTCCCACAGCGGCGTATCGGCCACGCTGGCAAGCGCGATCGCCATGATCTCCGCAGAGAGGATGAAGTCGGTGCGAATCGCGCCCTTGACCGTCGATTGCTCGACCTGCGCCGCGTCCGTCGGCTGCACCAGCGCCTCGGCCTCATGCGCCTCGTGCGGCAGCCATTTGCCGATCAGCTTCTCCGCCCCCTCAAAGCAGAGATAGGCTCCGCCCAGCATCAGCAACGGGGTCAGCGCCCAGGGCGCAAGCGCGCTCAGCAGCAGCGCGGCGGGCAGCAGGAACAACAGCTTGTTCCGCAACGAGCCAAGCGCGATGCGATAGACGATCGGCAGCTCGCGGTCCGGCGTCAGGCCCGTGACATAGCGCGGGGTCACGGCGGCATCGTCGATCACCACGCCCGCCGCCTTGGTGCTGGCCTTGGCGGCGGCGGCGCTCACGTCATCGAGCGAGGAGGCGGCGAGCTTCGCCATTGCGGCGACATCATCGAGCAGGGCAATCAGGCCGACGGACATGGGGTTTCCTTGGAATTGAGCAAGGCCCCATGTGGGGCAAGCGGGCAGAAGGGTCAATGATCGACGAGTTGAAGCGGCCGCATCGTTTTGTCGCTTGTCAGGGGCGGTATGTCGGGTAGGAATTGGTGCGCCCCCCGGAGACACTCCCCATGTTTCGCGCCGCAGTCCTCCTCTCCCTTGCCGGAGCCATGCTGATGACCCAACCGCTTGCTGCGAAGGGCAGGAAGCCCGCCGCGCCGCCGCCGCCTTCGCCGCTCGTCATGCCCGCGCAAAAGCCCTTGAGCCTGGAGCGCATCTTCGCCAGCCCGGATCTCGCGGGCAGCCAGCCGCGCGCGATGAAGCTCTCGCCCGATGGCAAGCTGGTCACGCTGCTCAGGAACCGCGCGAACGACAAGGACCGCTTCGACCTCTGGGCGATAGACACGGTGACGGGCAAGGAGCGGATGCTGGTCGATTCGCTGAAGTTGGGGAGCGGGGCGGCGCTGTCCGAAGCGGAAAAGATGCAGCGCGAGCGCGCCCGCATCGGCGGCACGCGCGGCATCGTGTCCTATGACTGGTCGCCCGACGGCAAGCGCATCCTAGTGCCACTGGATGGCGAGCTGTTCCTCGCCGCGCTGGAGGGGGAGGCTGTGCGCCTCGGCGCGGCGGGCGCGCTCAACCCGGCGGTCAGTCCGAAGGGGCGGTATCTCTCGTTCGTACGCGGCGGCAACATGGTCGTGCTCGACATCGCGACCCGGCAGGAGAAACAGCTCACCCAGGGCGCGAGCGACACGGTGAGCTGGGGCGTGGCGGAGTTCGTGGCGCAGGAGGAGATGGACCGGCAGGCGGGATACTGGTGGTCCCCTGATGACGCGCATATCGCCGTGGCGCGGGTGGACGAAAGCGGTGTCGCCATCGTCAACCGCGCGGCGATCGGGGCGGAGGGGACCAAGATCTACCCTCAGCGCTATCCGCTGGCGGGCACGGCGAACGCGGTGGTCGAGCTTTATGTGATGGACCCGCTCGGCGAACGGCAGGTGAAGGTCGATCTTGGCGAAGACAAGGACATCTACCTCGCCCGTGTGGATTGGGCGAAGGATGGCAAGACGCTCTATGTCCAGCGCGAGAGCCGCGACCAGAAACGGCTCGATCTGCTCGCCGTCGATCCCGCAACCGGCGCGGCGAAGGTGATCCTTACCGAGACAGCGAAGACCTGGCTCAACCTGCACAACAATTTCCGCGCGCTGGCAGACGGCAGCTTCCTGTGGTGGTCGGAAAAGTCGGGCAACGGACATCTCTATCATGTCAGTGGTACCAAATGGACCGCGCTCACCAGCGGCGCGTGGCAAGTGCGCGACGTCATCGGGCTGGACGAAAAGCGTGGGGTCGTGTGGTTCACCGGCAACCGCGAGACTCCGCTGGAGCAGCACGTCTATAGCGCGCCCCTGTCCGGCAAGGGCGAGGTCAAGCTGCTGACTGAGCCGGGCTGGTGGAACGGCGGGGTGATGGACAGCGCGGCGGGCAGGATCATCGTCAGCCGCTCCAGCCCGGAGCAGCCGGTGCAGCTTTATCTCGCCGACAAGGACGGCAAGCGCCTGCGCTGGCTCTCGGAAAACGCGCTCGATGGTGCCCACCCTTATGCGCCCTATCGCTCCGCCCATGTGCACACAGTTTTTGGCTCCATCAAGGCGAAGGATGGCAGCGACCTCTTCTACAAGCTGCTGACGCCAAAGCTGGAGCCGGGCAAGCGCTATCCGGTCTTCATGATCCATTATGGCGGGCCGGGCGCCGGGCGTCAGGTGACGAGGGCGTGGGGCGGGGTGTTGCAGCAATATCTGGTGCAGCGCGGCTGGATCGTGTTCGCCATCGACAATCGCGGCACGCCGGACCGGGGCAAGGCGTTCGAGGATGAGATCCATCGCGCCATGGGCGGCGTGGAGGTGGAAGATCAGCTGGCCGGGGTGGATTGGCTGAAGGCGCAACCCTTCGTAGATCCAAAGCGCATCGCAACCTATGGATGGTCCTATGGTGGCTATATGACGTTGAAGCTGTTGCAAAAGGCGCCGGGCGTGTTCGCGGCGGGGATCGCGGGTGCGCCGGTGACGAAATGGGAGCTGTATGACACCCACTACACGGAGCGTTATCTGGGTGATCCCAACGCCAAGCGCAGCGCCTACCCCGCCTCCAATGCTCTGGCGGATGTAGCGCAGATCAGCGATCCGCTGTTGCTGCTACACGGCATGGCGGATGACAATGTCGTGCTGGAGCACAGCACCGCCTTCATGACCGCGATGCAGGAGGCAGGTCGCCCGTTCGAGCTGATGCTCTACCCCGGCCAGACCCATCGCTTCGCTGGCGAAGGCGTAAATGTGCACGAATGGCGCACGATAGAGCGCTTTTTGGCGAAGGTCGTGGCGGGTGACTGAATCTCTGATGTCTTCCGGGGCTTTGCTCCTTATAGGGCGATGATCGAGCGACGAACAGGCAAGTAGAACCTATGAGTACCACCCAGGCAGCCGACATGGCCAACGCCGCCCTTTCGCCTTTCGGGGCGCTGGAGCATCAACCGGGAGATGCGCTGCTGTCGCTCATCGTCGCCTGCGCTGCGGATCCGCGGCCCGACAAGATCGACCTCGGTGTCGGCGTCTATCGCGATGCGAAGGGCGAGACGCCGGTGCTCGACTGCGTGAAGCTGGCGGAGCGGCGGCTTGTGGAAGAGCAGGGCAGCAAGGCGTACCTCGGTGCGGACGGCAACCGGGTCTTCGTCTCCCTGCTGGGTGACGTCGTGTTCGGCGAGGGCATGGGAGGCAGGAGCTATCATACCGCGCTGCAGACGCCCGGCGGCACTGGCGCATTATGCCTCGGCGCGGAGCTCATCGCGCGGGGTAATCCGGGGCGCAGCATATGGATGGGTGAGCCGACATGGCCCAACCACGCGCCGATCTTCCGGAAGGCGGGCGTGCCGATCAAGACCTATGAGTATTATGACGTCGCGGCGATGCGCGTCCGTTTCGACCTTCTGGTTCAGGCGCTCGAGCAGGCGGAGAGGGGGGACGTGTTTCTGCTGCATGGATGCTGTCATAACCCTACCGGAGCGGAACTGACGGGTGACCAGTGGCAGGAAATAAGCCGGATCATGAGCGCGCGCGGCCTCGTACCCTTTGTTGATGTGGCGTATCAGGGGCTTGGCGATGGACTGGCGGAAGACGCGGCGGGCGTCCGCGCGTTTCTGAACACCGCGTCGCAAGCCCTGGTGGCCGTCAGCTGCAGCAAGAATTTCGGCATCTATCGCGAGCGCACCGGCGCGCTCTATGTGCTGGCGGAGACGGCCGACGAGGCGGCGCGCTGCCATGAAAATCTGGTGTCGCTGAGCCGGGTATTCTGGTCAATGCCGCCAGATCATGGTGCCGCCATCGTCGCGGCGATCCTAGAAAACCACGAGCTCAAGCAGATGTGGCGGCACGAACTGGGCGAGATGCGGGATCGAATCAACAGCCTGCGAGGTCAGCTCGCTGCCGCACACCCGGCCTTCGCGCCGCTGGCTAGCCAGCGCGGCATGTTCGCTACACTCCCGCTCAGTCCAGAGGCCGTCCTTTCGCTCAAGGAGGGGCATGGCGTGTATATGACATTGTCCGGCCGGATCAATATCGCGGGGTTGGGGGCGGAGACCGTTTCCCGCTTCGCCGAGCTGGCCGTGCCCCTGCTTGGGCGCTCGTAGCAAGAGTGAGCGCCGCTATTGCGGCGACGGCTCGTTATCATTGGCGGGGGGAGGCAGTATCTCCTTGGTGATCGGCGGGAGGCTTTCCTTGCGATCCGCGCTGATCGACATCAGATCGCTCCATGGCTTGTCGGCTCGCGCGCGGCCATAGTCCATCAAGCAGGCCATGAAATCGGGGTCGAACATCCGCCCCTTCTTCTTCGCGGTGTCATAAAGCGTCTTGCAGCTGGTGGATTTGCCTTTCAGCATGAACAGATGTTTGTCCCAGCCGTCCGCCGTGACGAAGCGGATCGGGCCACCCGGCTTCTGCAGGCGCAGTCCAGCGATGGAACCGACCTCAAGCTGGTTGGTGACGATCGCCTGCGCACGTTGGGCCGCCGTAAAGGCATCGGGAGACTTGTCGGCCTCGCCATTGTCCTCTGACAGCGCTGTGGGTCCGTTGCGGATTACGTAGAAGGGCATGTCGTTGATGCTCTCCGCCGGGCGTTTGGTTTCGTAGGCGCGGACTGCGCGGCCCAGTTGCTCCGCCCAGTTGGCGAATACGGACTGTCGCACGCCGCCGTCGTAATAAGCGCGCCCATTGATGCGAACCTGCTGGAACGTCACCGGCATAGCGGACGACGCCAGCGCTGTGCCCGCGATGCACGCGCGGGCGTTGTCGGCGGAAGTCCGGGTAGCGATCTGGTGGATATCGGAATAATAGAAGTCGCCCGACCGCGCCTCGATATAGCCCACGAGTATCTGTCGATCGGCCTTGGCCAAAGCGCTGATCGCCGGGCAGTCTGGCTGATCCGCTCCGAGCGTGGTTGGAGGGCACAGCGCTGTCTCGATGCGATGGTATAACGGCACCAAACCGGCAAAAGACCCGGTAAACAGCGCGCGCCACTTGGCGTTGCGCCGCACGACCCGATGTTCCTTGTCGATCGTGTAGGCCGCTTTCAGCCATTGCCACTTGTCCGGATGGTCCGACCCCACGAACATTGCCTGCATGCTCCCCGTGGAGACGCCGGTGATGACGAAGAAGTTGGGCACTTCACCTTTCTCGGCCAGACGGGAGAGAAAACCTGCGCCGAATGCGCCCCATTGCCCGCCCCCGGAAAGCAGCAGAACAGCAGGATCTCCCAGAGCCGGATTATCTTTCAAGGGATCTGCGGCGTGAAGCTTTTGCCGGAAAACGGCTTGCTGATAAGCATAGAGCGTGCGGGTAAGAAGGCCGCTTTCGGTCTGACCATCGCCCAGCGGCGTGAGGAATCCCTCCTGCCCACGGATCTGTCGTTCTATCGGCGAAAGGGGGAGAGGGTGGCGGAAAGCGATCTTGCCGGGCGGCGCCTCGGTAAAGCCATTGCAATGAACATCCAGCGATCCGCGCGTGGCACAAGCCGATAGTGCCAGATACGCCAAGAGAATCAGTCCCATACGTCCCATAATTGGTGTCTCCCCCGATACACCTGAAATTATGCGACCCGCCTTGCTGGCTGTTATCGAGCGGGATCATAGCCCCTTTGCTTTCGCAGGCGCAATAGGCTATGGGCGCGCGCTTGAGTATCAATCCTGACCATATTGGAGCGTTAAATTGGGGTATCGTGTCGTTGTCGTCGGGGCCACGGGAAATGTCGGTCGCGAAATGCTCAACATCCTTGCAGAGCGGGAGTTTCCGGCTGACGAAATCGCAGCCGTGGCTTCCCCGCGCTCGACCGGGACCGAGATCGAATATGGCGAGACAGGCAAACTCCTGAAGGTCAAGAACATCGAGCATTTCGATTTCGCTGGATGGGACATTGCGCTGTTCGCCGCCGGCTCCGGCCCGACCAAGGAATACGCCCCCAAGGCGGCTGCGGCGGGCTGCGTCGTCATCGACAACAGCTCGCTCTACCGGATGGACCCGGATGTGCCGTTGATCGTGCCAGAGGTGAATCCGGATGCCATTGACGGCTATACCGCGCGCAACATCATCGCCAATCCGAACTGCTCAACCGCGCAGATGGTCGTCGCCCTGAAGCCGTTGCATGATGCGGCGAAGATCAAGCGGGTGGTCGTTTCGACCTACCAGTCTGTGTCCGGTGCGGGCAAGGAAGGCATGGACGAGCTGTTCGAGCAATCGCGCAACATCTTCGTCGGCGATCCGGCCGAGCCGAAGAAGTTCACCAAGCAGATCGCGTTCAACGTGATCCCGCACATCGATGTCTTCCTGGATGATGGCTACACCAAGGAAGAGTGGAAGATGGTCGTCGAGACCAAGAAGATCCTCGATACCAAGATCAAGGTGACCGCGACCTGCGTGCGTGTGCCGGTGTTCGTCGGCCACTCGGAAGCGATCAACATCGAGTTCGAGGACGAGATCAGCGCCAAGAAAGCACAATCCATTCTGCGCGAGGCACCGGGCGTCATGCTCGTCGACAAGCGCGAGAACGGCGGATATGTCACCCCGGTCGAGTGTGTGGGCGACTATGCGACGTTCGTCAGCCGCGTGCGCGAGGACCCGACGGTCGATAACGGACTGGTGCTGTGGTGCGTGTCCGACAATCTGCGCAAGGGCGCGGCGCTGAACGCCGTGCAGATTGCTGAACTGCTGGGGCGGCGGCACCTCAAGAAAGGCTGATAGTGGTGGCGGAGGTCCGCACCAGCTCGCTATCCGGCTTCGATGGCGCGGCGTTAGCCGTGCATGAGATGGGCGATGCGGGCGCGCGGCCCGTGCTGCTGCTGCATGGCCTGTTTTCCAGCGCCGAGGTCAACTGGATCAAATATGGCCATGCCGCCTGCCTCGCAGCGGCGGGCTATCGCGTCATCATGCCGGACCTGCGCGCTCATGGGATGAGCGCCGCCCCGCACGCAGCACAAGCCTATCCGCGCAACGTGTTGCTGATGGATGCGCAGGCGCTGATAGCGCAGCTGAGCTTGACCGATTTCGATATCGGAGGCTTCTCCCTGGGCGCGCGCACCACTGCCGCTTTGCTGGCCAATGGCCTGCGTCCGCGGAAGGCTATTCTCGCCGGAATGGGGTTGGAAGGACTTGGCGGCTGGGAGGGGCGCCGACAGTTCTTCCTCGATGCGATCGACAACCGAGAGACCGTAAAGCGCGATGATCCGCATTTCATGGCGGTAATGTTCATGAAGACGATGAAGATCGATCCGGTAGCCGCGCGGCTGCTGCTGTGCGCCGGGATTGACGTCGATCCGGCGGCGTTGGTCGCGGCGGATATTCCGATCGGTGTGATTTGCGGAGACGAGGATCAGGATAACGGATCCGCCCCCGCCTTGGCGCGCCAATTGGCGCAAGGCCGCTATATCGAGGTGCCGGGCACCCACATGAGCTGTATCGCCCGCCCCGAGCTGGGGCAGGCGATACGGGATTATCTGTTAGGACCTTAAAGCTGAGCCAGCATGTGCTCGGCGCTGGAAACCTTGAATTCGCCCGGCCCCTCGACGTTCAGCTCTTCAACGACGCCGTCGTTGACGATCATCGAAAAACGCTGGCCGCGCGTGCCCATGCCGAACTTGCTGCCGTCCATCTCCAGCCCCACGGCCTTGGCGAAAGCGCCGTTACCGTCGGCCAGCATCGTAACACTCCCGTCCGCATTGGCGGATTTCCCCCATGCGCCCATCACGAATGCGTCGTTGACGGCGGTGCACGCGATCTCTTCCACGCCCTTGGCCTTCAGCTCGGCAGCCTTTTCTACGAAGCCGGGCAGGTGCTTGGCCGAGCAGGTCGGCGTGAATGCACCCGGGACCGAGAAAAGGGCGACCTTGCGCCCCTTGAAAAAGCTCTCACTGTCAACCTGTTCCGGTCCGTTTTCGGTCATTTTCACGAAGGTGACGGCAGGGATCTTGTCGCCTTTGGCTATGGTCATGGGAAACTCCTCGGCTGTGGTTGTGATTGCAAGGTTCAAGTGGGGGATAATCGCGCCAAGTCAAGCGTTCAAATGGAAGGGTCATCTTTTTGGGCTGGCGCGTGCTGTGTGAGCGGGAGTAACATGGACGAATGACAGGCGCGGACCAAAACGAGGAAGGCCTTGAAGGGAGCCCCCGTTTTTACGGCGGGCGGATGTTGCTCGCCATGCCGGGAATGGTGGATCCCAATTTCAGCCGTGCTGTGATCGCAATGTGTGTGCACGACGAGCACGGAGCTATGGGGCTCGACGTGGGGCACGCGATCGAAGGCATGAGCGTAGCGGAGCTGATGGCGGGGTTCGGCATCGAGGCGCCTCAGCTCGCGCATGTGCCTGTTATGCGGGGCGGGCCTGTGGAGGCACAACGCGGTTTCGTGCTTCATTGTGGGGATTGGGGCGGGAAGGATAGTCTCTGCGTTGCCGAGAACTGGAACCTCTCCGGCTCCATGGACGTGCTCAAGGCAATTGCGGCCGGCGAAGGTCCATCGCACTACATCATAGCGCTCGGCTATTCGGGCTGGAGCGCCGGGCAGCTCGAGCACGAAATGCACCTGCATGGTTGGTTCCTTGGAGGAACCCTGCCGGCCGATCTGGCGCGCGTTGCGCCAGGCAGTCGCTGGGATCAGTGCTATGCCGCCTGCGGAGTAGATAGCAGGCTTTTGACCGGAAACACCGGCCAGGCCTGAGCTTCAGATCAACATGGAAAGTTTGTTCCTCCGCTCACCTCGGAACTCTACCGTTTCGTCGAATGAACGCCCTATTAACCCTGTCTGATCATGCGCCGGTAGTGCAAACGAGTCATCGTATAATCTGACCGGGTGAACGGGGAACTCTATGAAATCTATTGTAGGTGCGCTGGCTGCTGGGCTGGCGCTGTTTTCAGCTGATGCCCACGCGGCGGCATGTTGGAGCGATGCTGCCTATGAGGCGGCTCAGCTGCGTGATCTGGATACAATGCTGATGGTGGCGACGTTGCGCTGCCGCGTCAAGGGCAACGACTTCAGCGCTGATTACAACAGGTTCGTGGTGGAGAAGCGCCCGATCCTTGCTGCGGCGAACACCGAGATCCAGTCCGCATTCGCCAGCTCGGTCGGCAAGGTCAAGGCGCTGGGCGCATACGATGATTTCATGACAAAGATCGCCAACAGCTATGGCAACGGCATGTCCGGCATGTCCTGCGATGACTTTGCGGCGCTTGCCCGAACAGCCGCGGAAGCGCCTGCTGCACGGACGAATCTTGTGACGCTCGCCAACGCGGTGGGATCCGCGCCGCCAGTGCCGATCGCTCGCTGCTCCGTCAGCGTTGCCATGACCGAGGCAAAATAGCCTCCTACTTTCTGCTGCCGCTTTAGGCAGCTATTTAAAGAAAGCTTTATATTGCCTTGATAGGTGCGACGGCGATTGCTAATGGGCAATCAGCCGCAGCATTGCTTTGCCGCGCGCGCCATCTGACGCATTTCAGGGAGAATGTTCGTGTCCACCGCCGTGCTTGAGAAGGATTATGTGATCGCCGACATCGGTCTGGCGGACTTTGGCCGCGCCGAAATAGCGATTGCCGAGACGGAGATGCCCGGCCTGATGGCGCTGCGCCAGGAGTTTGGCGCGTCCCAACCCTTGAAAGGGGCGCGCATCACCGGCAGCCTCCACATGACGATCCAGACCGCCGTGCTCATCGAGACGCTTGTGGCGTTGGGCGCCGAGGTGCGCTGGGCGACATGCAACATCTTCTCGACGCAGGACCATGCCGCTGCCGCCATTGCCGCTGCAGGCATCCCGGTGTTCGCGGTGAAGGGCGAAAGCCTTGCCGAATACTGGGATTATGTCGGCAGCATCTTCGACTGGGGAGGCGAGACCGCCAACATGATCCTCGACGACGGCGGCGACGCCACCATGTTCGCGCTGTGGGGTGCGCGCGTGGAAGCGGGCGAAAAGCTGTTCGAGCCGGGCAACGCCGAGGAGCAAGAGTTTGTGCGCGCCCTCAATGCCTTCCTCAAGGCCAAGCCGGGCTACCTCACGCAGACGGTGAAAAACATCAAGGGCGTGTCCGAAGAGACGACCACGGGCGTGCATCGCCTGTATCAGATCGCCAAGGAAGGCAAGCTGCCCTTCCCGGCGATCAACGTCAACGACAGCGTGACCAAGAGCAAGTTCGACAATCTCTATGGCTGTAAGGAAAGCCTGGTCGACGCGATCCGCCGCGCCACCGACGTGATGCTGGCAGGCAAGGTCGCATGCGTCGCGGGCTTCGGCGATGTCGGCAAGGGCAGCGCCGCCTCCCTGCGCCAGGGTGGCGCGCGCGTGATGGTGACGGAAGTGGACCCAATCTGCGCGCTGCAGGCGGCGATGGAGGGATATGAGGTCGTGACGATGGAAGAGGCCGTCACCCGCTGCGACATCTTCGTCACTGCGACCGGCAATGAGGACGTCATCACCGCCGAGCATATGAAGGCGATGAAGCCGATGAGCATCGTCTGCAACATCGGCCATTTCGACAGCGAGATCCAGATCGCAGCACTGTCCAACTACAAGTGGACCGAGGTGAAGCCCGGTACCGATCTGGTCGAGTTCCCGGACGGCAAGCAGATCATCATCCTTGCCAAGGGCCGCCTTGTGAACCTGGGCTGCGCCACCGGCCATCCCAGCTTCGTGATGTCTTCCAGCTTCACCAACCAGACGCTGGCGCAGATCGAGCTGTTCACCAAGGCTGATCAATACAAGAACGAGGTCTATGTGCTGCCCAAGCACCTCGATGAAAAGGTTGCGGCGCTGCATCTCGAGAAGCTGGGCGTAAAGCTCACCAAGCTGACCGACAAGCAGGCAGCTTATATCGGCGTACCACAGGCTGGGCCGTTCAAGGCGGATCATTACCGCTATTGAGATCTCAGTTACGAGACACAGAAAGAGGCGAACGGAAAGTCCGCCTCTTTTTCGTTTCTGGTCAAAGCAGACGCTTTGCGGCTTAGGTTAATTGCGCTAGTCCGCTTGAATGATGCAGGTATCGGCGACGGTAATGGTGGTGGCAGGCGCGGTGATGGCGCTGTGGCTCGCCGCAGCTGTTTACGTGCTCGTCACGGGCCTGAAGCTGCGGCGCCGTGGCCATCATCAGCGCGAGCAGGCGGACAGGCTGGCGGCGCTGCTCCAATCGGCCCCCGCCGTGCCGATGCTGATCAGACCCGATGGCCGCATCGAGGCCCCGGCGCGGCTGGCGGGCTGGCTCGGCCTTGCCGCGGTCCCTGCCTATCTCTCTGAGTTGACCAGCGAAGGAGGCTGTTTCGATGCGGCGGACAGCGCTGCGCTTTCGGCGGATATCCTCTCCGCTCAGCGCGGGGCCAAGAGCTTTTCGCGCGCAATCATGGTCCGGGGGTCCAGCCGCGCGTTGCTGGTGAAAGGCGCGCCCGCCGGGCCAGACCTCGCCAACCCTGGTGCGGCGATCCTATGGCTGTTCGACGCGACCGAGAGCCAGACGCGCATTGCGACGCTGGAGCGCGAAGGCACGCTGCTGCACGATGCACTGGAGGCACTTTCCGGCCTGATCGAAGCTGCGCCGCTGCCGATGTGGCACAGAAGCGCCGACCTCAAGCTCAGCCTCGTCAACAGTGCCTATGTCCGTGCGGTGGAAGCGCCGAGCGCCGCCGACGTGATCGGCCAGCAGATCGAGTTATTCGAGACGATAGATGGCCTGCCGCCACCGGAAGCCGCACGCATCGCGCTGGACAAGGGCGAGGTGCTCACTCGCGTGGTGCCCGCGACGCTGGGGGGCGAGCGGCGCATGATGCAGGTGGTCGAGGTGCCGATGGGCCGCGCGGGCGTGGCGGGCTATGCCATCGACAAACAGGACTATGAGAGCGCGCGGACGGAGCAGGCGCGCACGGTCGCGTCCCAGCGCGACATGCTGGACAGGCTCACGGCGGCTGTCGCTCAATTCGGTCCGGACCGGTCGCTGGTGTTCTGGAACAAGGCATTCGTGAGCCTTTTCGCGCTGAAGCCGGAGCATCTGGTGGACCGGCCGGAGTTCGAGCGGGTGCTGGACCGCATGCGCGAGGGCGAACGCATCCCGGAGCATCGCGATTTCCCGGCGTGGCGATCGGAAAGACGGGCATGGTTCACCGCGCAAGAGGCGAGCGAGGAGAACTGGCTGCTGGCCGATGGAACGCACCTGCGCGTCTTTGCCCAGCCGATGCCCGATGGCGGCCTGCTGCTCGTGTTCGAGGATCGGACCGAGCATATCCAGCTCTCCAGCGCGCGTGACACGCTGTTGCGCGTTCGCACCGCGACGTTCGACAGCCTGTTCGAGGGCATAGGCGTGTTCGCTGCCGATGGCCGCCTACACCTTTGGAACAACCGCTTCCGCGCGATCTGGGGCGTGGAGGAAGGGGTGCTGGCCGCGCATCCGCGTATCGACGACTTCATGACCTCGCTTGCGGGCAAGCTGGCGCGCCCGCCTCAGGCCAGCCTGGTACGAGAGCTGATGCGATCCTGCACGGTTGACCGCAAGCAACGCAACGGGCGCATTGGCTTTGCCGACGGGCGCACGTTCGATTTTGCGGCGATTCCGCTGCCTGACGGAAACGCACTGTTCACGATGCTGGACGTGACGGACAGCCGCCGGATCGAGCATGTGCTGCGTGAGCAGAATGAGGCGCTGGCTGAAGCGGACAAGGTGAAGACTGCCTTCCTCGCCAATATGAGCTATGACCTGCGCACCCCGCTCACTTCCATCGGTGGCTTCGCCGAGATGATGAAGGCTGGTTATGCGGGCGAACTGCCGGCAACGGCGCAGGAGTACGTCGGGGCGATCCTGGATTCCACGGCCAAGCTGTCCGGCCTGATCGACACGGTGCTTGACCTGACGCAGGGAGAGGCGGGCACGCTGCCGCTGGAGCGCGAGCCGGTCGACCTCGCCGCATTTGTCGCTGCCTGCCGCGATCGCTGGGCCGCGCCCGCGAGCGCCAAGAAGATCGAGCTGGTGGCGGACATCAAACCTTCGACAGGGCGGATCATGGCCGACGAAAAGCGGCTCGCGCAGGCACTCGACAAGATCATGGACAACGCCGTCCGCGTGGTGCCGGAAGGGGGGCGCATCTCACTGCATGCGGATGGGCAGGTGGGCGGCGCCCGTCTGATCGTGTCAGACAATGGGCCCGGCATGGATGCCAAGAGCCAGGCCCGCGCATTTGACCGGTTCAGCCGCATGAATGACACCGGGCGCGGCGATGCGCAGGGCCTTGGCCTGCCGCTCGCCCGCCAGCTGGTGGAGGCCCACGGTGGGAGCCTTTCGCTGATTTCGGAGCCGGGAGAGGGGACCGTGTTCACAATGGAGCTGCCCCGCGGCGACCTGCCTCGGCTGGGGAAATAGCCAGCATGGCAGGGGTGTTCGCGCGCACCGAGGAGGAGATGCTGGGGGTAGGAGCGGCGCTGGCCGCCGTTCTGCGCGCAGGAGACATCGTTGCTCTTTCCGGCGGCTTGGGTGCGGGTAAGACGACGCTCGCACGCGGACTGCTCTCTGCCCTCGACTTGGCAGAGGAGGCGCCGAGCCCGACCTTCGCGATCGTGCAGCCCTATGCTCCGCCGGATGTGTCGTTGCCGGTCGCGCATGTGGATCTCTATCGCCTCGATGATGCCGAAGAGGTGGCAGAGCTGGGGCTGGAGGAATATCTGGCCGACGGCGCGCTGCTGATCGAATGGCCAGAACGGTTGGGGGGGCGGCTGTGGCCGGACGCGCTGCTTGTCCACATCGATTTCCACGCTGAAGGCGCGCGGCGCTTGACAGCATCCCTGCCGCCGTCTTGGAGGGACCGATGGCCGTTTCCATGATTCCACCGCACGCCGCGCCTGCTTTTCTCAGCTCTGTTGGATGGGGCGGGGCGGAGATTGTGCCACTAGCGGGCGATGCCTCGTTCCGCCGTTACTTCCGTGTGGAAGATCGTACGCGCAGGGCAGTGCTGATGGACGCGCCGCCGCCGCATGAGGATCCGAGACCGTTTCTCAAGATTGCGCGCTATCTATCTGAAAACAAGCTCGCCGCGCCGGAGATCTATGGTCAGGACCTCGATCACGGCCTCGTGTTGCTGGAGGATTTTGGTGATGCGCGGGTGCGGGACTGGCTCGATGAGCACCCGGCGGACGAGCAGTCGATTTATGCCCGCGCTGTTGCCTTGCTCGCGGACCTGCATAAGGCCCCGGCAGCAGCGGCTCCACCCTATGATCGCGCGGCCTACAACCGCGAACTGGACTTGCTGACCGAATGGTATTGCCCGGCGATGGGCCTCCACGCGGACCTGCCCGGCTATCGCGCCGCATGGGATGCGGTGCTGCCCATTGTCGAACATGATAAGGCCCCGCGCGTCACCGTATTGCGCGATTATCATGCCGAGAACATCATGCTGATCGAGGGGCGGCCCGAGAGCCACAATCTCGGCCTGCTCGATTTTCAGGACGCGTTGATCGGTCATCCGGCCTATGACCTCGTGTCGCTGTTGCAGGATGCGCGGCGCGACGTTTCGCCTGAGCTCGAGGCCGCAATGCTTGCGCATTACAAGGCGCTCGCGCAGCCGGGCGAGGGCTTCGATGCTGCCTATGCAGTGCTGGGTGCTCAGCGCAACGCCAAGATCATCGGTATTTTTACGCGCCTGTGGAAGCGCGACGGCAAGCCGCGCTATCTCTCTTTCCTGCCGCGCATGTGGGGCCTGCTGGAGCGCGATCTGGCGCATCCCGCGCTGGCGCCTGTGAGAGAGTGGTTCGCTCGCAATATCCCAGCCGAGGTGCGCGCCCGTTCGCCGGAGAAGCAGGCCGCCGCATGAGCACCAGGCTCACGACCGCGATGCTGATGGCGGCGGGGCTTGGCAAGCGGATGCGCCCCCTGACCGCCACCCGGCCCAAACCGCTGGTGCGCGTGGCGGGCAAGGCGCTGATCGACCATGCGCTCGACAAGATCGAAGGGGCGGGCATCGGGCGCATCGTCGTCAACGTCCATTATCTGCCGGACAGCATCATTGCGCATCTCAAGGCGAGGCGGAGCCCGGCCGAATATCTGGTCTCTGATGAGCGGGGACGGCTGCTGGAAACCGGCGGCGGCCTGATGAAGGCGGCGCATTTGCTGGGCGATACGCCGTTTCTGTGCGCCAACAGCGACAATCTGTGGGTGGATGGGCCGCGTGACTCGATCCTGATGCTGGCGGAGCTGTGGGACGACGCGAAGATGGACGCGCTGCTGCTGATGATTCCCCATGCGCGCGCCACCTGTCACAATGGCCCCGGTGACTTTCACATGGCACCGGACGGGCGGCTTTCCCGCCGCAAGCCGGGTCATGTTGCGCCGTTCGTCTATACCGGCGTGCAGATTCTCTCACCGCGCCTGCTTGTCGACCCGCCGGGCGAGGTGTTTTCGACCAATATCTTCTGGGACCGGGCGATGGCGGCAGGCCGGCTTTATGGTGCCTCTCACCCCGGCCTGTGGTTCGATGTCGGCACACCGCAGGCGATCCCCGTAGTCGAGGGCGTGCTGGGTCGTGGCTGAGGGCGTCCGGCCCGCTATCCATACCATACCGGCACACCGGTCTTTTGCGGATGCGCTCGCCACCGGGATCATCGCGCGACATGGCAAGGACGTGCTGGCGCTGGCGCGCGGCATCGTGCTGCTGCCCAACAACCGCGCGGTGCGGGCGCTGAGCGACGCATTCGTGCGCGCATCGGGCGGCGGGCTGCTGATGCCTCGCCTCGTGCCGATCGGTGATGAGGAGCTGGGCGAGCGGCTGGGCAGCGCGCTCGACCCCATAGGAGCGGGCGCGGACATTCCGCCCGCCATCCCGACGATGGATAGGCAGATGATCCTCGCCCGGCTGGTGAGCCAGGTGCGCGCCGAACATCGCCAGCCAGTCGACGCCGGGGAGGCGATGCGGCTGGGGCAGGCATTGGGCGCGACGATAGACCAGCTTCATGTCGCACAGGTCAACCCGCGCGCCTTGGCCGAGCTTGACCTTGACGATGTGCTGTCCGGCCACTGGAACGCTTCGCTACGGCTGCCCGAAATATTGCTGGACCGGTGGCCTGACGAACTCGCGCGGCTCGGCATGATCGATCTGGCGGACAGGCGCAACCGGCTGCTCGGCCATGTCGCGCGGCGCTGGCGCGAGGCGCCGCCCGCCGGGTTCGTGATCGCGGCGGGCATCGCCACGTCCGCACCCGCCATCTGCGCAGTGCTGCGCACGGTGGCGTTCATGCCCGGCGGAGATGTTGTGCTCTCCGCGCTCGACCAGCATATGAGCGGGGACGAGTGGGACAGCATCGGTCCGTTCGAGCCTGATCCGGTTACCGGCCGCCGCCCACGCGCCGAGGAAAGCCACCCCCAATATCAGCTAAAGATGATGCTCGATCGCATCGGCGTCGCGCGGGACGAGGTGGCGTTGTGGCGCTGGGGCGGCGGGCACGACGCCCGCGCGGCCCGCAGCCGCAACATCTCCAACGCCATGCTGCCGCCGGTACATACGACCAAGTGGCGCGGGCTGAAGGCCGATGAGCGCACGCTGAACGGGGTGCGCCTGCTTGAAGCCGCCACCCCGGCACATGAGGCTCAGGCAATCGCACTCCTTCTGCGCGAGGCGATGGAGGAACCGGGGCGCACCGCGGCGCTGGTGACGCCGGACCGAGAACTGGCGACCCGTGTCTCGGCGCATCTGGCGCGCTGGGGCATCGTGGCGGACGACAGTGCGGGGCAGGCGCTTCACCTTACCCCGCCGGGTGCGCTTGTGTTGGCACTGGCACGTATGGCGGCAGAGCGCTTTGCGCCGGTGCCGCTGCTTGACCTTTTGAAGCATCCGCTGGTGCGCAAGGGCGAAGGGCGGGTCGCGTGGCTGGAGGAGGTGCGAGGGCTGGATCTGCTGCTGCGGGGGCCACGGCCTGGCCCGGGCACGGCAGGGTTGAAGGCATTGCTCGCGCCGAGAGCCGATGACCGTCAGGCGAAACTGCGCGCGCATGTTGCCGAGTGGTGGGCGCGCGAAGCTGCGCTATTTGCGCCGCTCGATGCGTTGGCCGACGGTCCGCCGGGGCCGATGCTGGCCCTGATCCGCGAAATTGCTTCTGCGCTCACCGGCGACCAAATCTGGGCGGGATATCAGGGTCGGGCGCTGGCGGAACGCTTCGCGGAGATGGAGCGTGGGGCGGCGCATGGCCCGCCAATGGTTGAGGTGCGCGCGTTGCCCGATCTGTTGGAGCGGATATTGGAGCAATGCGCTGTGCGTCCGCCGCAGGGTGGCCATCCGCGTATCGCTATCTATGGCCTGCTTGAGGCGCGGCTTCAGCAGGCGGACCTGATGATCCTTGCCGGGTTAAACGAAGGCACCTGGCCGGGCCTGCCCGCGCCTGATCCGTGGCTCGCCCCGCGAATCCGGCAGGAGCTGGGTCTGCCCGGGGTGGAGCAGCGCATCGGCCTTGCCGCACATGACTTTGCCTCGGCGCTCGGCGCCCCGGATGTGGTGATCAGCCGATCTCGCCGTGCGGGCAACGCGCCCGCCATCGCCTCGCGCTTCTGGTTGCGGCTGGAGGCGATTGCGGGTGAGAACCTGCGCCATGCGCATGATCCGCTGCGCTGGGCCGATGCGCTGGACGATCCGGGTGCGGTGAAGCCATCGCTGCGCCCGAATCCGTGCCCGCCGCTGGCCCTGCGACCCGATGCGCTGGCGGTGACGCAGGCTGACAGGCTGGCGGCGGACCCCTACGCCTTCTATGCCGGGCGCATCCTGCGCCTGCAGAAGCTGGAAAGGGTGGATGCCGACCCAGGCGCGGCGTGGCGCGGTACGCTTGTCCACAAGGTGCTGGAGCTGTGGTTTCGCGAAGACAAGTGCGACCCGGCACGATTGGAGGCGCGCACGGCCGAGATGGTGGGCGGCATCGGCTCTCATCCGATCGTCCGCGCGCTGTGGCTGCCGCGCGTTATGGAGTCGGTGCGCTGGCTCGGCGCGCAGGTGGCGCAAGATGCAGAGCAGGGGCGGCATATCATCGCGGTCGAGACCAGGGGCGCGATTACGCTCGGCGGCATCGGTTTGAGCGGCACGGCCGACAGGATCGACCGGCTTGCCGACGGCAGCCTTGCCATAGTCGACTACAAGACCGGCAAGCCGCCCGGCCCGGCGCAGGTCAAGGCGGGTTTTGCGCTTCAGCTTGGCCTGCTCGGCGCAATTGCGCGCGAGGGGGGCTTTGGCGAAGCCAAGGCAGGCGGCGAGGTCTGCGCCTTCGAATATTGGTCACTGGCCAAGGGGCGTTACGGCTTCGGTTATCGGTCCAGCCCGGTGAAGCCCGGTGGCACTGACAAGGTTGTGGCCACGGAGCAGCTTGTCGATCATGCGCGCGCGTATTTCCTGGCGGCGGCGGAGAAATGGCTGACCGGCGAGGAACCGTTCACCGCGCAGCTGAACCCCGACCTGCCCGGCTATGGTGACTATGACCAGCTGATGCGGCTGGAGGAATGGTATGGTCGCGCGGACAGCCAGGAGGACGCGGCATGAGCCGGGGGGCTGTGGGATTGCTGCCGCTCAAAGGTGCGCAGGCGCGCGCCGCCGCTCCGCAAGCGCATGTCTGGCTCTCCGCTTCGGCGGGTACGGGCAAGACGCATGTTCTGACCGCGCGGGTTTTCCGCCTGCTGCTGGGCGGGGTGGACCCGGAACATATTCTCTGTCTCACCTTCACCAAGGCGGGTGCGTCCGAGATGGCGGAGCGGGTGCACGCGCGCCTCGCCGCATGGGTGCAGATGAGCGACGCCGACCTTGCGGCGGACCTCCATGCGCTGGGTGAGGACATCAGCCCTCCGGTGCGCGAGCGGGCGAGGCGGCTGTTCGCGCGCGTGCTGGAGGCGACGGGCGGCGGCCTCGCGATCCAGACGATTCACAGCTTTTGTCAGCGCCTGCTCGCTTCCTTTCCGCTGGAGGCCGGACTGGTGCCGGGCTTTCGCGCGCTGGAGGAAGGCGAACAGCAGCAGTTGGCGCGCCTCGCGCTGGAGGAACTGGTCGTAGATGCCGAGGCGCAGGGGGATGAAGCGCTGATCGATGCGCTGCATGCGCTGGCGCTGCGGCTGGGCGAGGCGGGGGCGGAGCGTTACCTCCATCGCTGCGCGCGCGCGCATGACGCCTTTGCCGGTCTGCCCGACGATCTGCGCGGCTGGTTGTTCGCGGCGCTCGATCTGCCAGAAGGGGACATTGAGGAGGCGATTGCCGCAGCGTGCATGGACGAGGCGATCGACGGTGCGGGGCTCAGGCGGCTCGCCAAAGCGAACGCGGACTGGGGTACGAAAACCGGGCTGGGTTATGCCGATTGCATCGCCGCATGGCTGGGCGCAGCGCCGCCTGTTCGTGCGGCCACGCTGGACGATCTCGGCAAATGCTTTTTGACGGGCAAAGGTGAGCCGCGCGCGGTATCGGCAGGACAGATCAAGGCGGATGAAGAATATCAAAATCTTGCATCCGATATTTGCGGTTGGATATCAGAACTTATCGCGCTCCGCACCCGCGCAGCCTATGCGGATGCAGTGGCGCAGGCGCTGGTGGCCGGGCGCGCTTATGCCCGGGCTTATGAAGCGGCAAAGCGGCGGACGGGCGCTGTCGATTTCGACGACCTGATCGCCCACGGCGCGGCGCTGCTGGGCAGCGACGGGATTGCCGACTGGATCCGCTACAAGCTTGATGCGCGGATCGACCATATCCTTGTCGATGAGGCGCAGGATACCAACAGCCGCCAGTGGACGATCATCAACGCGCTGGTCGACGAATTCTTCAGCGGTGAGGGCGCGCGCGGCGAGCGACTGCGCACCCTGTTTACAGTGGGTGACTTCAAGCAGGCGATCTTCGGCTTTCAGGGTACCAGCCCTCGTGCATTTGCCGAGGCGCGCGATCATTTCCGCGCGCGTGCCTATGCGGCGGAGCACATATTCCATGATCTGTCGCTGGACGAGAGCTTCCGTTCGACCCCGGCAGTGCTGGAGGCTGTGGACGCCTGCGTGGAGGAGATCGGGCCGGAAGCTTTGGGCCTGCCGCCAGGCGCTGTGCATCATGAAAGCCGCAATCGCTATCCGGGCCGGGTCGCGCTCTGGAAGCCGGTCAGCGCGGTGCCGATGGAAGGCGATGCGGCCGAGGACGACGAGGCGGAAGGCGCGGAGGACTGGCTTTCCGATCAGGACCGGCTGCTTGCCGAACGCATCGCGCGGCAGATCAGAGGGTGGATAGCAGGCGGCATGATGCTCGCGTCCAAGGGGCGGCCGGTACA
The DNA here is from genome assembly GCF_030867385.1 of Sphingobium sp. DEHP117. Taxonomy (GTDB): domain Bacteria; phylum Pseudomonadota; class Alphaproteobacteria; order Sphingomonadales; family Sphingomonadaceae; genus Sphingobium. The sequence goes on from NZ_JAPFBJ010000001.1 coordinate 768,904, forward strand.
GGCAGGCGACATCATGATCCTGCTGCGCAAACGCGGTGATTTGGCGCGGCTGATCGTGGCGCGGCTCTATGAGGCCGGGGTACCGGTGGCGGGCGTGGACAGGTTGCGGCTGCAGGCGCCGCTGGGGGTGCAGGACTTGATGGCGGCGCTGCGCTTTGCTGCCCAGCCGGAGGATGACCTGAACCTCGCGTGTCTGCTCGTCTCGCCGCTGATCGGCTGGACGCAAGACGAACTCTGGCAGCGCGCGGCGCCGCGCAAGGGTAGCCTGTGGCGGCACCTGCGAGAGAGCGGAACTGCGCCCGCTGACGATATGTCGGCGCTTTATGAAATTCTGGCCCGCGCGGATTTCATTACGCCTTACCGCCTGCTCGAGCATATCCTCTCCGGCCCGATGCAGGGGCGGCGCAGGCTGGTTGGGCGGCTGGGGGCGCAGGCGCTGGACAGCATCGAGGAGCTGCTCAACGCCGCGCTGCGCCACGAACAGCAGGAGGTGCCCTCGCTCCAGCAATTCATCGACTGGTTCGACCGCGAAGAGGGCGACATCAAGCGCGAGAGCGAGGGCGGGGGAGGCGCGGTGCGCATACTCACCGTCCATGGGGCGAAGGGGTTGCAGGCGCCGGTGGTGATACTCGCCGATGCCTGCGCAGACCCGGAGGCGGCGCAGCGGCGCGAGGCGCTGGATATTCCATTGGGGGACGGCACCTCGCTGCCCGTGCTGCCGCCGCGCCGGGCAGAGCGGTGGGGCAGAATCGAAGATGCCGCCTTCATCGCCGACGCAACCGAGCGTCAGGAACATTGGCGGCTCCTCTATGTCGCGATGACCCGTGCCGAAGAGCAGCTTTACGTCACCGGGGCATTGGGTCCACGCGCCAAGGGCAAGATTGCCGAGGCGAGCTGGTATGCCTGCGCAGAGCGGGGGCTGGCGGCTCTGGGTGCGCAGTGGGGGGAGGAGGGCGATTGGGGGGCGACACTCGAGTGGTCCGGGTCGGAAGCGCTTGCGCCCAAAGCAGCCCCTGCCCAAGCGGCGCGCGCCGTGCCGCCTCTCACGCCGCTGCCCGAATGGGCGCGCCAGGCCGCACCGGCCGAGTCGCGACCGTCGCGCCCGCTTGCGCCGACCGCCCCGGGGGACGACGATCTACCCATGCCGCCGCCATCGACCGCGATGCAGGCGGCGGCCCTGCGCGGGCAATTGCTTCATAGTTTGTTTGAGCGGCTGCCCGATGTCGCGCCGGAGGAGCGGCGCGATGCTGCGCTGCTCTGGCTGGAGCGGCAGGGCGGCGTTGCGGATTCGCAGGAGCGGGCTGCGCTCGCCGATCAGGCGCTCGCGGTCATCAACGACCCGCAACTTGACGGTCTGTTCGGCCCGGATGCGCTTGCCGAGGCGCCGATCGCCGCCGTTGTGGGTGAGGATGTGGTGCAGGGCGTGATCGACCGGTTGGTGATCAGGGCGGAGACCGTTCACCTCGTTGATTTCAAAACCGGCCGTGTGCCGGAAGGCGCTTCGGCCATTCCTGTTCCGCACCTGCGCCAGATGGCGGCCTATGCGGCGGCCCTAGCCGTGGTCTTCCCCGACCGTGCCATCGAGGCATCGCTGCTCTATACCGCCGGTCCGCGATTGTTCACGCTGTCACAAGGATCCCTCGCTCCTCACAAGCCCGGCTTTTCGCCCGAACAATAATCCTTCGTGCGGCGAACCGTTGTGGTGCGCGCGGTGCGGCCCTACATTGCCTTCAGAAAAGGAGATTCATATGGCGACCAAGGCGATCAGCGACAGCAGTTTTCAGACGGACGTGCTCGGTTCGGATGTGCCCGTTCTTGTCGATTTCTGGGCCGAATGGTGCGGGCCGTGCAAGATGATCGGCCCGGCGCTCGAGGAAATTTCCGATGAGCTTGACGGCAAGGTGGTCATTGCCAAGCACAATATCGACGATCATCCTGACATGCCCGGAAAGCTCGGCGTGCGCGGCATCCCGACCATGATCCTGTTCAAGGATGGTCAGCCCGTTGCCACCAAGGTCGGCGCTGCACCGAAAAGCCAGCTCAAGGCGTGGCTTGAGCAGCAGCTTTAATAGCGGGCTTCGACGAAATATAATCCATCCGGCGGCGCGTTGAGACCCAGCGCGCCGCGGTTTTTGGCGGCGAGCGCGGCCGCCATGTCCTCCACCTGCCATGTGCCCATGCCGACGAGCGCGAGGCAGCCGACCATTGAGCGCACTTGGTGATGGAGGAAGCTGCGCGCGGCCGCATGGATGGTAATGCGATCTCCCTCCCTCACGACGTCCAGCCGATCCAGTGACTTGACCGGGCTATCCGCCTGGCACTGAACGGAGCGGAAGGTGGTGAAGTCATGCTTGCCGATGAGCAAAGCGGCGGCCTGCGCCATCTTGTTCTCTTCAAGATGCTGAGGGATCTGCCACGCCAGACCCTTCTCGAATGTGAGCGGCGCGCGGCGGTTGACGATGCGGTAGACATAAGACCGCCCGAGGCAGGAAAAGCGCGCGTGCCAATCGTCCGGCACGATCTCGCAGGCGTTGATGGCTATCGGGTCTGGCCGCAGATGCGCGTTAAGCGCCTCCATCAAGCGGAAGGGCGCGATTTCCTTGGCGATATCCGCATGGGCGCGCATGGCGAGCGCATGAACACCGGCATCGGTGCGCCCGGCGCAATGCAGGGCTGGCTGTTCGCCGGTGATCCGCTCCAATGCTTCCTCTATCGCCTGCTGCACGGTTGGGCCATGCGCCTGCCGCTGCCATCCCATGAACGGGCGGCCGTCGAACTCCACTGTAAAGACAAAGCGGGTCATGCAAGCCGCGTTCCGGCGGGTATGGCAAAGCCGCGCAGCAGCTCGTCCACGCCCATGGCCCCCTTGCCGGCGCGCTGGATGAGGGTGGGACGGATGCTGTCCGCCCCGCAGCCGATCAGAAGACGATCGTCCAGCACGAGGCCGGGCTGCCCCGGCTGCGCGACCACGTCCGCCGCCAAAAGCTTGAACCGTTCTTCGCCGAGCGTGAGAAATGCGCCGGGCGCGGGGTTGAAGGCGCGCACCTGCCGCTCCGCCTGAATTGCGCCCGCCGCAAAGTCGATCCGTGCCTCGTCCTTCGTGATCTTGGCGGCATAGGTCACGCCGTCGCCAGCCTGCGCAACCGGGGGGTAGGCGGGGAGGTCCGCCAGCGTATCGACGATCAGGCGCGCGCCCATTTGCGCCAACTCCGCTGTGAGCGCGCCCGCCGTCTTGCCGTCGACCTCCGTACGCGCAGTGGCGCGGACCGGGCCTGTATCCAGCCCTGCCTCCATCTGCATCACCTGAACGCCGGTTTCCGTGTCACCCGCGAGGATTGCGCGCTGGATCGGCGCAGCGCCGCGCCAGCGCGGCAACAGTGAGCCATGCAGATTGAGGCAGCCATGCCTGGGCGCATCGAGAATAGCTTGCGGCAGGATCAGCCCATAGGCCGCAACGACCGCGACATCGGCGTTCAAACCCGCAAATGCCGTCTGTTCCTCCGCGCCCTTGAGCGAGACCGGGGTGCGCACCTCCAGCCCCATCGCCTCAGCTGTGGCATGGACGGGGGATGGGCGCAGCGCCTTGCCTCGCCCGGCGGGACGGGGCGGCTGGCTATATGCCGCGATGATCTCATGCCCTGCCTCGTGCAACGCTTCCAGCGCAGGAACCGCAAAATCAGGCGTGCCCATATAGATGATCTTCATGGAAACCCTCTCAAGCCCTTGTGCAACCGCGATGCAAGCCCTTATGTGCTTCCCCATGGCCTCACCCGAAATCGAAGCGTTGACGCAGGCTCTTTCCCGCCTTCCGGGCCTCGGCCCCCGCTCGGCCCGGCGCGCGGTGCTCTATCTGCTCAAAAAACGTGAAAGCGCCCTCGGCCCGCTGCTTCATGCGCTGGAACGGGTGAACGAGCGCCTCTCGACCTGTTCGATCTGCGGCAATGTCGACACCACCGATCCGTGCGGTATTTGTGCGGATCCGCGCCGGGATGCGCGATCGCTGTGCGTGGTCGAGGACGTGCCGGACCTGTGGGCGCTCGACAAATCCCGCCTGTTTCCAGGGCGTTTCCATGTGCTGGGCGGGCGGCTCTCAGCGCTCGAAGGCGTGCGGCCGGAGGATCTGGGCATCGGCAGCCTGGTTGCGCGTGTCTCCGCAGGCGGCATTGACGAGGTCGTGCTCGCCATGAACGCTACGCTGGAAGGGCAGACGACCGCGCATTATATTGCCGAGCGGCTGGAGGGCATGCCCGTCCGCCTTACCCAGCTTGCCCATGGCCTGCCCGTGGGCGGAGAGCTGGATTATCTTGACGAGGGTACGCTCGCGCAGGCCTTGCGGGCGCGAAGACCACTCGGATAAGCAGCCGAATCTCTTGATAATCTCGCTTTGTTCCCATATCTGGGGCTTATGGCCATTCTTCCAATCATCGAGGCGCCCGATCCGCGCCTGCGCACCATTTCGACGCCGGTGGAGTCGATCGACGACGCGCTTCAGCAGCTCATCGACGATATGTTTGAAACCATGTATGCCGCCCCCGGCATCGGGCTGGCGGCAATCCAGGTTGGCGTGCCCAAGCGCCTGCTGGTGATGGACCTTCAGGAGCCGGAGTCGGATGAGGAGGGCGCCCCGCCGGTGCGGAACCCGCGCGTTTTCATCAACCCGCAGATCCTCGAAGGGTCGGAGCAGCTGTCGATCTATAACGAGGGGTGCCTTTCCGTGCCCGATCAGTTTGCCGAGGTGGAACGCCCGGCGACAATCCGGGCGAGCTGGCTGGATCGGGAAGGGCGCATCCATGAGCAGACGCTGGACGGATTGCTGGCTACCTGCCTCCAGCACGAGATGGATCATTTGAACGGCGTGTTGTTCATCGATCACCTATCCAAGCTGAAGCGCGATATGCTTTTGAAAAAACTGGAAAAGGCTCGCCGCGCGGCCTGATCTGGTCTTCGTGCTTGCACGTCGCCCGGTTAACCGATATGTTCCCATTTCGTTCTCAGGTGGGTGGAGTGGAATTGCGTGGAGCCACTGGTCTTCGGCATCGGTTTTGTCGCACTTCTCATTGGGCTGATGCTCGGTTGGGTTTTCGGCACGCGGCCCCTCGCAGAACTGCGTCGGCGCGAGCGTGAGGCGGCGGACGGGCTGGTTCGCGCCGAGGAACAGCGCAATTCTGCCTTGCGCGACATTGCCGAAGAACAGCGCCGCGCCGAGAGCGCGCGCTCGGAATTACTGGCGGTGCGCGATGATCGGGATGCCTTGCGTACCCGGCTCGCCGCGCTGGAGGCAGAGACGCAGGCACGGACCGAAAGCTTTGAGGCGCAGTTGCGTGCGCTCGGCGAGGCGCGTGAACAGCTGTCGGCGCAGTTCAGCGAGATCGGCGGCAAGCTGTTGGGCGAGGCGCAGCGCGCGTTTCTTGAACGCGCGGATCAGCGGCTGTCGCAACAGCATGAGCGATCCGAGGCGCAGCTGAAGGCTTTGCTCCAGCCGATTGGCGACAGCATCCGGCAGCATGACACCAAGATTTCGGAGATAGAGCGCTCCCGCACCGAGGCTTATGGCGAGCTGAAAGGCCTGATGGACTCGATGCGGGCCGGGCAGGAGCGGGTGCAGGCCGAGGCGCAGCGGCTGGTGACCTCGCTTCGGGCGGCGCCCAAGGCGCGGGGTCGCTGGGGTGAGCAGCAGCTGCGCAATGTGCTGGAAAGCTCAGGCCTTTCCGAGCATGCGGATTTTCAGACCGAAGTAAGCGTGGAGGGCGCGGATGGCCGCCTGCGCCCGGACGTGATCGTGCGGATTCCAGGCGGCCGGAGCCTGGTGATCGATGCCAAGGTATCGTTGAATGCCTATCAGGATGCGTTCGAGGCGGATGGCGAGAGCGCGCGGGCGGAGTGTCTCGCTCGCCATGTTGCCGCGATGCGCACCCATGTCGATGCGCTCGGCCGCAAGGATTATCAGGCTCAATTTGCGGATACGCCCGATTATGTCATCATGTTCGTGCCGGGTGAGCATTTCCTCACCGCAGCGCTCGATAGCGAGCCTGGCCTGTGGGATTATGCCTTTGCCAAGCGAGTGCTGCTGGCGACGCCGACCAACCTCATCGCCATTGCCCGCACGGTCGCGGCGGTGTGGCGGCAGGAGAAAATGGCGCAGGAAGCCAAGCAGATTGGGCATCTCGGCAAGGAGATTTACGAGCGACTCTCCGTGGCGGCATCCGGCCTCAAGAAGATGGGGCGCAGCCTCAACAGCGCGGTCGCAGATTATAACAGGTTCACGTCGAGCTTCGAAAGCCGCGTGCTCGTCACCGGGCGCAAGCTGCGAGACCTCAATATCGAAACCGGTGGCCGCGAGATCGAGGAGCTTGAGCAAATCGAGACCCTGGCGCGCGATCCAGTGGTGCCTGAAGCCGCTGCCGACACGTTGACGGCAGATTTGCAAGTGGATGCTAGCGCTGTGCCGCAATAGAAAAACCCTCGCTTTGGGGGAAGGCGAGGGCTTTGATTTTTCTATAGAAATTATGATTTTGTGGTCGCGTGATCGAAGAGTGGGACCCCCGGCACGGAGGGGGACTGGAGAGTGCCGGGGGTCATAAGACCGGCTTGAGGCGGACCAATACCATGGGCCGGTCCCGACCATTTTCCAGATGACCGCGAACGGGCATCGTCTCGGAAAATGGTCTATCCTGTATTCGGAACATTTTCAGGCGGAAAACCGGTTTCCACTTTGCCTGAAAATGCTCCCAAGCCGAACTTTATTACTGGATCAGTTTCAGGACGCCCTGCTGAGCCTGGTTGGCCTGCGCGATCATCGCGGTGGAGGCCTGGTTGAGGATCTGCGCCTTGGCGAGTGTGGTCGTCTCGGCGGAGAAGTCCACGTCCTCGATGCGCGAGCGGGCTTCGGTCAGGTTGGTGACGGTGGACGCGATGTTGTCGACCGTGACCGACAGGCGGTTCTGGCTGGCGCCAAGCGATGCACGAGCCGAGGCGACGGCGGCGAGCGCCGTGCTCAAGGTTGCAAGTGCCGCTGATGCGTTGGTGGTGTTGGCTAGGTCGATTTCGCTCGTGCCAGCTGTACCCTGAGTAGCCGCTTTCTTGATCACCAGGTTGGTGGTCGTGGCGTTGGTGAGTGTTACCGCCACCGTATCGCTCGCATTGATGCCAGTCTGAATGGAGACACTAGCCGATGAACCATCGAGCAGAGCCACACCGTTGAAGTTGGTGGTGGTCGCGATCGTGTCGATCTGGTCGAGTAGCGCGCGGCTTTCATTGTCGAGCCCCAGACGGTCGGCGTTGGTCACCGTGCCGTTGGCGGACTGCACCGCCAGCTCGCGGATGCGCTGGATGATGTTGCTGATCTGGCCGAGCGCGCCCTCCGCCGTCTGAGACATGGAGATGCCGTCATTGGCGTTGCGCGAAGCGGCAGTCAGTCCCTTGATCTGCGCGGTCATCTTGGTGGCGATGGCGAGGCCGGCGGCGTCGTCCTTCGCGCTGTTGATGCGCTTGCCCGAAGACAGGCGCTCCATCGACTCCTGCAACTGCATGGAGGCGCTTTGCGAGGCGCCTTGGGCGCGCATCGCGGCAATATTGGTTCCGATAACAGTCATTTTGGTCCCTTTCTAACAGGTAGGTCGCCACGGCATGGGAGCCATCGCGGCCTCGAAAGGGAGAAACGGCGGGCGCCGCCGGAGCTTTAACTGCTATGGTAAATTTTTTCGTGCGCCCTGTTTATAACGTTGTTTCAAAACGAAATAATATTGTTTTCTCGGTGTGAGAAAGCCTCCGCCCTGGGGGGAGGGCGGAGGAATTGTGCGAAATATGTCTGTGGCGTTTTTGCCTTGTGGTCTTTGATCGAAGGTAAGACCCCCGGCACGGTGGGGACTGGAGTGTGCCGGGGGTCCGATGACTTGCCGGGGAGGACCAAAACCCCGGCCGGTCAATTCAGTTCACTCTCTGATCTTAGCGGATCAGCGAGAGGACACCCTGCTGAGCCTGGTTGGCCTGCGCGATCATCGCGGTGGAGGCCTGGCTCAGGATCTGCGCCTTGGCGAGGTTGGTCGTCTCGGAAGAGAAGTCCACATCCTCGATGCGCGAGCGGGCGTCGGTCAGGTTGGTGACGGTCGAGCTGATGTTCTCGACAGTAACCGACAGGCGGTTCTGGCTGGCGCCGAGCGATGCACGGGCCGAAGCGATCGTGCTCAGTGCGGTGTCCAGGGTTGCCAGTGCGGCAGAGGCGTTGGTGGTGTTGGCGAGGTCGATTTCGCTCGTACCGGCCGTGCCCTGGGCAGCTGCCTTCTTGATCACCAGATTGGTGGTGGTGGCATTCGCCAGCGTCACGGAAACGGTGTCCGAAGACCCGGTGCCGGTCTGGATGCTGACGCTGGTGGCAGTGCCGTCGAGCAGCTTCACGCCGTTGAAGTTGGTGGTGTTGGCAATCGCGTCGATCTGATCGAGCAGCGCGCGGCTTTCGTTGTCCAGGCCAGCGCGGTCAGCGTTGGTCACGGTACCGTTGGCGGACTGAACAGCCAGCTCACGAACGCGCTGGATGATGTTGCTGATCTGGCCGAGCGCGCCTTCCGCCGTCTGAGCGAGCGACACGCCGTCATTGGCGTTGCGGGCGGCAGCATTGAGGCCGCGGATCTGCGCGGTCATCTTGGTGGCGATGGCGAGGCCAGCGGCGTCGTCCTTCGCGCTGTTGATGCGCTTGCCCGAAGACAGACGCTCCATAGAAGCCTGAAGCTGCATTCCGGCCGAGCTCGAAGCAGCCTGGGCGCGCATTGCGGCAATGTTGGTTCCGATAACAGTCATGGTTTTCCTCTTTCCTGAAGAATGTTTCGGTCGCTTGCCTCGTTGACGCTTGCGGCCTCGAAGCGAAAAAACGACGATTGCCGGGGCCGCTTAAGTCGTTAACGGCCCGGATTTGCCGCCCGACCGGCAAAAAAGCGGCAAAAACTGGCCAAGCGGGGAGTGCTGAAACCCACGAATTTCTGCCGAATTTTCGGCTCCGGCAATGGCAACGGCAAAAAAATGCAAAAAGGCGGAAAAAAATTGCCGCCCGGCAATAAAGGCGGCAGCCATTAACCATATCCTAAGCGTTATTACGCACAATCGCCCCATCGAAGGGACAGGAATGTGCGGGGGCACGGACCTGTCGACATGATGGGGACTGGAAACGATGTCTACTTTTGGCATCAGCGACGCGCTCTGTGCGCGCGTGCCTGCCTTGCAGGCCTGGCTGGAGCATGCCTATCTCGATATTGCGCCTGTCGCCGCGCATTTGCCGCGCGACAAGGGCAGCATCTATGTGATGCTTGCAAGCGAGATCGCCTTTGCGAACTGCAGGGACATACTCATTGACTATCGCGAGGGCGAGCCGCGCTTTATCCGGGCCGCAAACGGACTGCCCGCTCGGGTCGAGTTCGGCCCGGCCGATACCGAGTTCGCCTGCGCGCTGGTGGCGGAGCTACTGCGCCCGTCCGGCACGCCTGCGGTGGGGGATGGCGCGAGCGCGCGGCTGATGATGCTGGCCTCCCGCATCGCCATGAGCGACGCGACCGTGCTGATCCAGGGAGACACTGGCACCGGCAAGGAAGGCATGGCGCGCTTTCTCCATGCCCGCTCCGGCCGCAGGGAACGAGACTTTATCGCGGTCAACTGTGCGGCGCTGCCCGAGACGATGATGGAAGCCATGTTGTTTGGCCACAAGAAGGGCAGCTTTACCGGCGCGGCGCAATCGTCCGACGGCCTGTTCCTGGCGGCGGATGGCGGCACCCTGTTCCTCGACGAGATTGCCGAGTTGCCGCTGAACCTTCAGGCCAAGCTGCTGCGCGCGCTGCAGGAGGGGGAAATTCTGCCCGTGGGCGCAACGCATCCGGTGCCTGTCAACGTGCGGGTGATAGCCGCCTGCAACCGCGACCTTGCCGCTGAAGCTGACGCCGGGCGCTTTCGCAGCGATCTGTACTGGCGCCTCAATGTCATGCCGCTGGCGATGACGCCGCTCGCCGAGCGCCGGGGTGATGTGCTGGCGATTGCGGCGGCGATGCTGCTGGGCTTTGACGAGAAGCATAACCCGGAAGCCGAGTTCATCTGGCCGACCGAAGACACCATCAGCGCGCTCAAGGCCCATGAATGGCCGGGCAATGCCCGTGAACTGGGCAATGTGCTGCAACGCGCGCTGGTATTGCGCGAAGGCGAGCGGATCGTCGCCAGCGATCTGTCACTGATGGCGCCGGTCGCGCCCTTCGCCCAGCCGCAGCGGGCGCTGGCGCCGCAGGTGCCGGTGGTGGAACCTATTATAATGTCCGGTTCACGCGGACGGCCGACACGACTTCAAGATATAGCGCGGGCCTCCAAGCTCGATGCGGTGCGCCACGCGCTGCGCGAGGCGGACGGACATCGGGCGCTTGCCGCGCGCAAGCTGGGAATTTCCGAACGCACGCTGCGTTATCGGCTCGCCGAGCTGCGCAATCTGGCGCTCGCGTGAAACGCAGGGAGGGCTGAGCGATGAACGGCATTTCCACTGACAGCATCATGGCGATGCGCAACGCCATATTGCAGAAGAACGCGGCGCTGCGCGATGTTTCCGGCACTCCCGGCGGCGCTCAGGTCGATGGCGTCAAGGGCGGCGGCGTCGGCGCGCCCTCCGGCCCGGCGGATTTCACTACGGCGCTTAAAGGCGCGCTGGAGAAGGTCAACGGCCTGCAAAGCGAGGCCAGTGCTGCGGCCAGCGCGTTCGAGCGTGGCGAGACGACCGACATAGCAGCGGTGATGCTGGCCAAGCAGAAGGCTTCCGTGAGCTTCGAGGCCACGCTGCAGGTGCGGAACAAGCTGCTTTCTGCCTATCGCGATATCATGAGCATGCCGGTGTGATGCGAACGGAATTTCGGGGAAACGATAAATCATGAATGATCCTTTCACACCTGCACCTGCGGCTGCCCCTGCTCTTCCGGCGGTTTCGGCGCCCGCCGCGGGCGGCTTTGCCCGGCCGAGCTTCCGCTTTGGTGACATATTGAGCCAGCCAGCCGTGGCGAAGAGCCTGCCGATGCTGGGTCTGCTCGGTGTGGTCGGCGCGGCCGCGCTCGCCTGGACGACCCTGCGCGAGCCGCCGCAGCGCGACCTGTTCCGGGGTCTGCCGGACAGCGAGAAGGCGGCCGTCGCCGACGCGCTTGACAAGAATTCGATGAAATACAAGTTCGACAGCCAGTCCGGCGCGATCACGGTGGCGGAGGACGATTATTTCAAAGCGAAGATCATGCTCGCCTCCGAGGGGCTGCCAAAGAGCGCGCCCGATGGCAACAGCATGATCGACAGCCTGCCGATGGGCGCCAGCCGCGCGGTCGAGGGAGAGAAGCTGCGCACCGCGCGCGAGATGGATCTGGCCCGGACGATCGAAGCGATTGACGGGGTCGAGGCCGCGCGGGTTCACCTCGCGGTGGAGGCGCCGAGCATCTTCCTGCGCGATCGGACCAAGCCGGCCGCCTCCGTGATGTTGCGCCTCGCCAGTGGCAAGTCGCTGCAGGACGGGCAGGTGCAGGCTATCGTGCATCTGATCGCCTCATCCGTTCCCGATCTTTCAACGGAAGCCATCTCTGTGGTCGATCAGAACGGCAACCTCCTCTCCAGCGTGGGCGGGGTCGAGGGCGAGACGGATCGCCAGATCGCTGTTCAGCAAAAGATCGAGGAAGGCTATCGCAAGGCGGTGGTCGCTTTGCTGACGCCGATCGTCGGCGCCGGCAAGTTTTCGACCGAAGTTCACGCCGATGTGAACTTCAATGAGCGCCAGGCCACGCGCGAGACTTATCCGCAGGATGAAGCGCGGCTGCGTGTGGAGCAGGGCGCGTGGCAAGCGGGCAATCCGAACAACGGCCCCGGCCTTCCCGCAGAGCCGGGCGGCATCCCGGGTGCGCTCTCCAACACCGCGCCTCCCGCGCCCGGTGTCGGCACGCAGGCCGCGAATGCGCAAGCGGCGGCTGGCGCGAATGGCGCAACGCCGCCTTCAGCCGCCCAGAACGGCCAGACCCTGCCCAATATCGCGCCGTTGCGCACGCAGGAGAGCTACAACCGCAGCTTTGAGCTGGGCCGCGAGGTATCCGTCACCCGTGATGCGGTCGGCACTGTAAAGCGGCTGTCGGTCGCGGTGGCGCTCGATAATGCGCCCAATGGCAAGCCCCGTACGCCGCAGGAGATCGCGCAGCTCGAAAATCTGGTCAAGAACGCGGTGGGGTTTGATCAGGCGCGCGGAGACACCGTGGCACTGACCTCGCGCGGCTTCGCCAAGGATGCGCTGGGCGAAGACGCTGGCCCGCCCTTCTACGAAGCGCCCTGGTTCAAGATGCTGGTGCGCAATCTTTCGGCGCTCGCGGTCGTGATCGTGGTGGTGATCGGCATCGGCAAGCCGCTGTTGAAGAAAATCGGCGAGGTAAAGGCCGCACCGACGATATCGCCCGCCGCCCGTGCCGCCAAGCGGCAGGAAATCGGCCTCCAGATGTCGCAGGAGCTGGCAAAGGCCGCCCAGGCCAACCCCGGCAGCCATATGGTCACGCTCGATATGATCAGCTCCACGCCGGACTACGCCCAGCGCGCCGACCTGATCCGCAACTTCGTGAAGCAGGACCCGGACCGCGCCGCGCTCGTCGTGCGTGATCTGTTGAGGGAAGGTAGCAAGGCCAAAGAAAATGCCTGAGCTTGATCTCGACGTAGACGAAGAAAATCTGAAGCCGCTGCATGGCAGCGCGGCAGCGGCCGTGCTCCTGATGCTCTTCAACGAGGACGAGGCTGCGGAGATACTCTCGCGTCTGGAGCCGGACGAAGTGCGCCAGCTTGGCTACGCCATGTATGATGTGGCCGACGTGGAGATCGAAGAGGTCAACCAGGCGCTCGACCAGTTCGTCAGCAAGGCACGCCGCCGCACCACCATCGGCTATGGCGCGACTCGCCACATCCGTGGCGCGATGCACAAGGCCCTGGGGCCGGAGCGTGCCGACAATATCCTCGCGCGCATCACACCGCCGACCCGCACGACAAAGCTTTCGATGCTCAAATGGATGGAAGCGGGGGAGATCGCCGCCATCATCGAGCAGGAGCACCCGCAGGTGATGGCGATCATCCTCGCGCATCTCGAGCCGCGCGCGGCGGCGGACGTACTCTCGATGCTGCCGCTGGAGTGCCAGGAAGATGTCATCTACCGCGTGGCGACATTGGGGCCTGTCAGCGCCGAGGCGCTCGACGACCTCGAAGTCATGATGTCGAGCGGCACGCCGACCCAGAAGAAAGGCGCAACATCGCAGCGCGGCGGCACGAGCGAGGCGGCTGCGATCATGAATAATGTCCGCAAGGATATGGAACAGCGCATCATGAAAGCGCTCACCAAGCGAGACAAGATCATCAGCCAGACAATCGAGGAGGAGATGTTCATCTTCGACAACCTGATCGAGCTGGACGACAAGAATATGGGCGCGCTGCTGCGCGGCATCGATACCGAGCTACTGGTCGTGGCCTTGAAGGGCGCGAACGAGATGCTGAAGTCGAAGATGCTGGGCTGCATGTCCCAGCGCGCGGCGCAGTCGATCGTGGACGAGATGGAGGAACGCGGGCCGATGCGCCTTGCCGACGTCGTCGACGCGCAGAAGAAGGTGGTGGCCGAGGCCCGCCGCCTTGCCGAACAGGGCACGATCATGCTCGGCGCAGGGGGCGACGACTTTGTCTAGAGTGTTCACACCGGCGCAAATCGGGGAAGCTCAGCCGGTTTCTATCGGCATGCTGGGCAATGCGGCGGCCGGAACGCCCTTTCGTGCGCGCTTTGCAGACGGGCAGGAGGTTTCTCACACCCGCCCGGCTTCGTCGCCAGCGCAGGGCCGCCAGGATCCGCTCGAACAGGCGCGGGCAGACGCCTTTGCGGAGGGGTTCGATGCGGGCATGCGCATCGCAGGCGAAAACCACGCCGCCGATACGGAGGCGAGCGCGCGGCTGGCGCAGGCGCTGGAGCAGATCGTCCCCGCCGCCAATGGCGCGTTGTCCGAAATGCTGTCCGTCGCCGTCAGTCGGCTGGTGAGCCAGATCGTGGGCGAAGCGCCTGTGAATGCGGAGTTGCTGCATCAGCGGGTGGAAGCGGTCGCCGCTTTCATCGAGGATGAGCAGGCGCGCACGGCGCTGTGCCTCAATCCCGAGGACATACCGCTGCTTGGGGGCCGGGAGGTTGCCTGGCGGATCCAGCCCGATGCATCCGTTGCGCGCGGCTGCGTGCGCCTCGATGCAGGCGATGGCTGGATCGAGCATGGGCCTGATGTGCAGCTCTCGCGGTTGAAGGCACTGCTGGATGACATGGAGGGTCAGGGATGATCGCCGCCGCGCTCGCTCATGCCGAAAAGCTGCTGGATCACACCGTGCTGCCTGACGCGCCGCGCCATGTCGGCCGCCTCATCAGCCATGATGCGGGCATGCTGGAGGTGACGGGCTTCAACAGGCCGGTCGGCACAGGCGCGCGGATCGCATGCTCTGGCGGTGGATTTTCGAGGGCCGAGGTTGTTGGCTTTCGTGGCAACAAGGCCGTGCTGGTGCCTCTCGACATGGACTCCGCGCTGGAAAATGGCGCGCGGGTGGAGCCGGACAGCGCCGCCAACATGGTGCAGGTGGGCGAGGGGCTGATCGGGCGCATAATCGATGCGATGGGCCAGCCGCTTGATCGCAAGGGGCCGGTGCTCGCGCAGGGCCATTGGCCGTTGAACGGCGTGCGCGGCAATGTGCTCGATCGTGGACGCGTGACCGAGCGCTTCGATCTGGGCGTCCGTGCCGTCAACGCGCTGCTTACCGCCGGGCGTGGCCAGCGCATCGCTATCATAGCGGGGTCAGGCGTCGGTAAATCGGTACTGATGGGCCAGATGATCGCCGGGGCCGAGGCCGATGTCGTCGTTGTCGGCCTTATCGGCGAGCGTGGCCGCGAGGTGAGCGACTTCATCGAAACCAAGCTTTCGGGCGGAATGATGCGCAAGAGCGTCGTCGTCGCCGTGCCTGCGGACCACCCGCCGGTGCTGCGCCTGCGCGCTGCCGCCCGCGCGACGGCCATCGCCGAATATTTCCGCGCGCGCGGCAAGCAGGTGCTGCTCCTGATCGACAGCCTCACCCGCTGCGCCCACGCGCAGCGCGAGATCGGCCTGTCGCTGGGCGAGCCGCCTGCGATGAAAGGCTATCCGCCCTCCGCGCTTTCTCTCATTCCGCGCCTTGCCGAGCGGGCAGGGGTGGATACGCGTTCCGGCGGTTCGATCACCGCGCTCTACACTGTCCTTGCAGATGGCGACGACACCGACGACCCAATCGTCGACGCCGCCCGCGCCATCGTCGACGGGCATATCGTTCTATCCCGGCACCTCTCGGAACAGAGTATCTTTCCGGCCATAGATGTCGGCAAGTCGCTCTCTCGCGTGATGGCTGACGTGACGGATGATGCTCACCTGGGCGCGGCCGCGATGTATCGCGCGCTATGGGCAGCCTACGAGGAAAATCGCGATTTGATCCTTATGGGTGCCTATCGCCCGGGCAATGATCCGCTGATCGATGAGGCAGTGTCGCGCCGTCAGCAGGTGCTCGATTTCCTGCGCCAGAGCGCGAAGAGTCAGGTTGATATGGACTCTAGCATTGCCGCGCTACAGGCGGAGTTCGGCATATGAGCGGCAAGCTGGTATCCCGGCGTCAGCGGCTTGTGAGGGTGCGGGATGTGCAGCACACCATGGCCGTGGCGGAGACAGTCCGCGCGCGTGACGAAGCCGCCAGCATCGAGCATAACGCCCAACGGGTCGCGCGGGTTCGCGCGGACCTGTTTCACAATGATCGCAATATGATAGGCGGTACACTTGCGGCCTACCGTGAAATGGCGGAGCGGCTTGAGCGGGCGGGCAAGCAGCTTGAAGGTGCGCTGTATGACGCGCGCAAGGTGGTCGACTACAAGCAGGAAATGCAGGTTGAGGCCAGCCGCGAAAAGGAAATTGCGGAGAGACTCAAAGCTCAGGCAGCGGCTCGGGCCGAGGCGACACGGGAGGCGCGCATCGCTGCAATCCCACCGCACAAAATGCTGAAAATGCGCATGATGGCTCAGATGGGGGATAAGGAATGACCATGGCACTTTCCAACGCAACGCATGGCGCGCCGAGAAAAGCACACGGCGCGGTTCGGGGGGCACCCGTGACGGGGCTCGAGTTCTTGACCGAGAGTGGCGACCTATCGGCCGTGACCGCCACCGGCAAGGAGGGCGTTGATTTTTCCACGCTGATGCAGGGAATCATGCAACCCGTCCCAACTCTGGATTCTGCGGCTGCGTCGGCATCGCCCCTGCCGGTCTCCCCTCCCGAAGCGAAACCCACTGAGGCGGGCGAGCATAATCCGGACGCCGCCGTGGCATTGCTGGCGGTGGCGCTGGGAAATCCCGATGCGCCAGTCGCGCCTCCTTCTCAAGTCGCGGTGACGGTGCCGCAGGTCACGAAGCAGCCAGACGCAGCGCCGCAGGCAGCCATGGATAAGGAGCATGGTCCAGGTACCGATGGCAAGAATGCCGCTGCCTTCCAGCTCGCAGCCGAAAAAGCAGTCACACGCCGGGCCGCTGCCTCAGCCAAGAAGCAAGCCGACGTTGCGCTTCAGGAGCAAGAGAGCGAGGAAACCAGGGGAACGAAGGCAGAAGGGAAGCCGACTGATGCCGTAGCCTCCGCGCAGGCTCCGGCCGCGCAGGAACCCGGCGCTCAGAGTCTGTCTCCGCCACAAACTCTCTTAGAAACGGCGACCACACCCTCTGCAACCGCGCCCGATCCCAAAGCTCAGAGCCTGTTTCACTCGAATGCCCCCATTCAGGGCGCGCGCACGCCGGTTGCCCAGCCGGTGTCGGTCTCCGTCGGCGAGAATGAGGCCCGCGAGCCTCGGCCGAGCGAAGGACACGAGGCGATGAGTGCGCTGGAGATCACTGACGGCACAACCCGCGCCCAGCCAAGCTTCGTGACGACGCCGTCAAAGCAGGGTGCAGGAGAAAAAGCGCCTGCTGCCGAAGCTCTGAGCCCCGCTGAAGCGAGTATGCTGGAGCAGATAGCTGGGAGCGAGGGACCTGATTTCAAATCAAAGCAAAAGACAATAAGTTATTCTGAAAAAACCGAAAAATTTGGTGATGGTCAGTCTGATCGATCGCCCGCGAATGCTCTGAAAGACCTCTCGCACTCGCGTGAGGTGCGCGCGATGGAGGGGGCTGACGCTCCCACTGCGCGTCTGGACGTAGCGTCTATCGTGTCGCGTGTCGAAGGTGCCAGCCAGCCGCTGCCCGCCTCAACCGCGTCGGTCGCTCCTTTGGGCCTTCAGCCTGCATCGAGCCTGAGCGTGGCCGGAAGCCTTGGCCAGCAGGTGGTCGACATGGGCGTCAGCGGCCAGTGGATCGAGGATGTCGCGCGCCAGATCGCGAGCATCGCTGCCAATCCAGGTCACGGCAGCTTCCGCATCGCCTCGCACGAGTTGGGCGCGGTACGGGTGGACATCGCACCCAGCGCGATCGGCAGCGGGTCGGACATTTTGATGCGTGTCGACAATGACGCTGCCTTTGCCGCTCTCAGCGACGACAAGGAGCGGTTGATGCAGGATGCGCGCATGGCGTCCGTGCGCATCGGCGAGCTGCGCATTGATCGCGTCAACTCGCCGCAGGAGGCCGCGCGTGGTGACATGGGCGGCAATAGCCAGCAACAGCAGAACCCCGCCAACCCGCAGCAGGGCAACCAGTCGTCCCAGGCACAGACAAGCGCGCAGATGGGAGGAAATGGCGGACACCAGCAGGGCAGGCAGGACGCCGCCGCGCTCGCTGGACAGAATCAGGGGGGGCAAAACCCTAAAGCTCCATTCACCACGACCGTTATGAGAGATGGGCAGGCCGATGAGGCTGGTCCGACGCGCTCCGGGCGGGGCGACAGCGCTCGCTACGCCTGAAGCAAGCGCGAAACGGGGCATGATGCAGGACCGGACCAATGGCTGAAGACATTATCGACGCACCCGCAAAGGGCGGCAAGGGAAAGGGGATGATCATCATCATCCTCATCGTGCTGCTGATGAGTGGCGCGGGCGTTGCCGGTGGCCTCTTTGCCGCCGGCGCCTTTGGCGCGCATGAGGAAGAGGAAGTCGTCGAACTGGACCCCAACCGGCCAGTCCTGGTGAAAAAGGGGGAGGATCCACTCGCCGTGGCCGAGAAGGCCATTGCGGACTCTGGCGCCACCCCCACCGAAAGCGGCGGTGAGGGAAAGAAGGACGCGGGCGTTCCCCATGTCGAGACCGACTTCAAGATCCCCAAGGGCGGCATAGACCTGCCGCGCCCCAAGAAACCGTCCGAATATCAGGCGACCTATTTCCAGATGCCTGCACCCTACACGTCTAACCTCGCGGATACCGATTCGCTGGTGCAGGTGGCGATCGCCATTTCCACATTTTACGACGCGCGCGTGACCGACGCGCTCAAGACTCATGAGCTGGCGCTGCGCTCCGCGATTCTCATGCTGCTCTCGCAACAGAGCGGTGTTGAGCTGTCTACCCCACAGGGCAAGGAAGCCCTCCAGCAACGTCTTACCGCGCTTATTAACAAAATATTGCGTGAAAAGACGGGCTATTCCGGGGTTGATAACGTTTATTTTACCAATTTCATTATTCAATAGGGCGTCCAAAGCCCGGGTTAGTCCTCTGGCGGCGGACAGGGGACTGATTGGGTTATGGACGACGTACAGCCTTATACGTTCGGGACTTCCGAACCGCAGACGCCTGTGTCGCTTTCCGGCATGGACCGGATCGGCGAGCGCGTGGCGCGGCATTTGCGCACGATGCTGGAGCAGATCATCGGCGCCAAGCCCAACCTGACGACCAATCCGGCAGAGATGGTCAATTATGACCTCTGGTCCGCGATGGCGCCGAATTTCTGCTCGCTCTCAACCTACAAGCTGCATCCGCTCAAAGGTGCGATCCTCGTCAAGCTCGACGCCGGGATGGTTACGTCCATGGTCGAGCGCTTTTATGGCGGATCGGGAACGCGGCCGGCGGCGGAGCGGAGCGAATTCACGCGCAGCGAAGACCGTCTGCGTGCAAAAATGTCTGACGACGTAATGAAGGCGCTGATCGCCGCCTGGGCAGACCTGCTGCCGATGGACATGTCGCTTGCGTCGCGTGAGCATGATCCGCAGGCGCTGGTGTTCGCCGAGGCGACCGACCAGCTGCTGAGCCAGACCTTCACTCTCCACATGGGCAAGGGCCAGGAGTGGACGATCGAGCTGATGTTCCCGCTGGTTGCGCTGCGCCAGCTCGAACCGCTGCTCGCTACCAATGCTCCAGACGAGATTCAGCTGAAGGACCCTCTGTGGCAGGCACGCCTTGCCCGCCAGATGGGTAACATCCGCCTTCCGGCGAAGACCGTGCTGGCGCGGCCAAGCCTCACTCTCAACGAACTGCTTAACCTCAAGAACGGGGATGTGATCCCCGTGACTATCGAACGCTATGTGCCCCTTCTCGTGGGCAATCGTGTGCTCGCCCAGGGGACGATCGGCGAGCAAAGCGGCCGCGCGGCCTTCATGATCGAAAAGATGAACTAAGGACCACAATGACATGAGCGATATGAGCGAAGCACCGAAGATGGAGAGCGCGATTGGCAAGATGAATGCCAGTCCGCAGTTTCATCTGCTGTCGAACATCCCGGTGCGCCTCACGGTGGAAGTCGGCTCCACGAGCCTGCGCCTGTCGGAGATCCTTGATCTTGCCGAAGGCAGCGTGGTCGAGCTGGATCGGCAGGCCGACGACCTGCTCGACATCATGGTCAACGGCGCGCTGATTGCGCGTGGCGAGGTGGTTACGGTCAATGGTCGCTATGGCATCCGCGTGGTCGATGTGGCGAATACCGAGGCGATGATGGCCGGCGTCGAGCGGCGGGGCTGAGCCGATGTTCTGGTACTTCGTAAAGCTTGCGATCATGCTGCCCCTGGTTGGCGGCATGGCGTTTGGCGCTTTGTGGCTGTGGCGCAAATATCAGCCCGGCCTGCTCGGCGCACAGGCGGACCGCGCGATCAAGGTTCTGGAGATGCTGCCGATGGGTACATTCGGCAAGCTCGCGGTCATCGAGTTCGATGGCCAGCGTGTGCTCGTCTCCGTCACCCGTGGACGGATCGAGAAGATCGCTGACGGAGCATCTGCGCCGCGCATCGGCACGGGCGGGAGCGACCTGCGTGCGCGCTAAGGCTCTCGTTATTGCGGTTATCGGTCTGATAGCCGCGTTTGTGTTTACCCATCCGGTGATGGCGCAGGTGGCTCAGGGTGCACCCGCGCTGCCGCCGCCTCCGGCTGTTTCGCCCGCTACGGCGAATGGCGGCGCGTTGACGCGCGCGCTGGGTGAAGTCTCCGGTAACGGTGCGCCGCTTTCCTTGAGTCTCCAGATTCTCATTCTGATGAGCCTGCTGACGGTGCTGCCGTCGCTCATTCTGATGATGACCAGCTTCACCCGCATCATCATCGTGCTGTCGCTGCTGCGGCAGGCGCTGGGCCTGCAACAGACGCCGCCCAATCAGGTGCTGGTCGGCCTTGCGCTGTTCCTGTCGATGTTCGTGATGCGCCCAACGATCGACGCCGTGAACCAGCAGGCCTTCACGCCCTATGGCGCGGGGCAGATCAGCATTGAGGAGGCGGTCGGCCGCTCCGCCAAGGTGTTTCATGTCTTCATGGCGAAGCAGACGCGCCAGAGCGACCTCAAGATGTTCTCCGGTCTTGCCGAGGCGCCGCAATATCGCACGGTGGAGGAGGTGCCTTTCTCGATCCTGTTGCCTGCGTTCGTGACCAGTGAGCTCAAGACCGCATTCCAGATCGGCTTCATGATCTTTCTGCCGTTCCTCATCATCGATCTCGTTGTCGCATCGACGCTGATGTCGCTCGGCATGATGATGCTGTCCCCCTCGATCATATCGATGCCGTTCAAGCTGCTGCTGTTCGTGATGGTGGATGGCTGGGCGCTGACCATGGGGTCGCTCGCCGGCTCGTTTGCAACATAGGCAGAACGGGACGATGGAAAACTCGGATTTCTTCTTCGGTATCGCCCAGCAGGCACTGTGGGTCACGGCGCTCGCATCCGCGCCGATCCTGATACCCGCACTGGTGGCGGGCATGCTGCTCGGCATGATCCAGGCGGCGACCTCGATCAACGAGCAGACACTCACCTTCGTGCCCAAGCTGATCGTCGTCGCGGCGATGCTGGCGATCTTCGGCGGGTCGATCATGATGCTCATCGCGGATTTCACGCGCGAGGTGTTCGAGCGCATTCCCGAAGTTCTCGGCAGCTGAGCCGGGCGGGAGGCGCAGGCACATGTTCCCCGCAGGCTTCGTCGGTGTCGAGAATCAGCTCTGGATCTGGCTCGTCGCGATGATTCGCCCCGGTGCGGCTTTTCTCGCCGCCCCGATCTTCGGCGCGCGCGCGGTGCCGGTGCAGCTGCGGCTCATCCTGTCGCTCGCCATCGGCATGGCGGCCATGAACAGCGTGGTGTTCCAGATGCCCGCAGGCGGCGTGGCGAGCTTCGATGGCGTGCTGCTCGTGATGGGCGAGGTGCTTGCCGGGCTGGCGATGGGTTTCGCACTTCAGATCGGCTATGGTGCGGCCTTCGTGGCTGGCGAGACGATCGGCAACGCCATGGGCCTGGGATTTGCCGCGATGGTTGATCCGCAATCCGGCCAGTCGACTCAGGCGATAGGCCAATTTCTCTCGATCCTCGCCACCTTCCTCCTGCTCGGCATGAACGGCCATCTGTTGCTCGCCAGCTATGTCGTGAAAAGCTATCAGGCGATGCCGCCGGGCGGGGCGATGCTGTCTAACGACGCGATCTATGGGCTCGTGATGTTCGGCGGGACTTTACTGGGTGCCGGCTTGACCATCGCCTTGCCGGTGACGTTCGCGCTGGTGCTGATCCAGCTGGTCATGGGCATGCTGGCGCGCTCTGCTCCCTCGCTCAACCTGTTTGCCGTCGGCATGCCGGTGGCGATCATCGGCGGGCTGATCCTTCTTGCCATCACCGCGCCGGTGATGGGGCAGGGGATCGCGGATTCGTTGCAGGCGGGTCTCGATCAGGCCCTTGCGATAGCGAGCGGCGGGTAAGCCATGGCCCAGCAATCCAACGGTGGCGGTGAACGGACAGAAAAGCCGACAGCCAAGAAACTGGCCGACGCCGCCAAGGAAGGCGACCTTCTCCAGTCGCGCGATCTGGCGACGGCGCTGGTGGTGATGGCAGGCGCGGGCTGGCTGGCGATGGCCGGGCCGATGATCATGAGCGCAATGGAAGACATGCTGTCGCAAGCGCTCCAGTTCCAGCGCGAGGATGTGATGGATTTCAGCCCGGCGGAGCGGGGGGTCAGCCTGATGTCCGGCCTCGCCCTCCCGGTGGGCGGGATCATGCTGGCGACGATCATTGCCGCGATTGCCGCGCCCGCCATGCTCGGCTCGCTGGGTTTCCGCACCAAGGCGTTCATGCCCAAAGCCTCCAAGCTTAACCCCGCCGCAGGCCTCAAGCGCATGTTCGGCATGAACGGGCTGGTGGAGCTGGGCAAGTCGATCCTGAAGGCGCTGCTGCTGGGCTCGGTCGGCATCTGGCTGGTTTCGAGCCGCCTGGCCGAGATCACCACGATGGGCGCGGGCGGATTGCAGGCGGCGGCTGGCGAGATCGGCGATGTGTTCGTCACCGCCTGTCTCGTAATGGCAGGCGCGTTGATGCTGATCGCGGGGATCGATGTGCCATGGCAGATGTTTCAGCGGTTCAAGCGCCTTGCGATGAGCAAGCAGGACCTCAAGGACGAGCACAAGGAGTCGGAAGGCTCGCCGGAGCTGAAGGGCCATATCCGCCGCAAGCAGATGGAAGTGCTTTCGGGCAGTACGCGCAAGGCGGTGAGCGAGGCGAACGTTGTTCTGATGAACCCGACTCACTTTGCCGTCGCACTGCGGTATCAGCCCGGCAAGGACTTTGCGCCGGTCGTGGTCGCCCGCGGGTGCGATGCGATCGCGTTTGCGATCAAGGAACTGGCCGAGGCGAACAAGGTGCCGGTGCTGCAATATCCGGCGCTTACCCGCGCAATCTACTTCACGTCGCGCGCGGGGCAGGTGGTGGACGAGGCGCTGTTCGTCGCCGTGGCGACGATCCTTGCCTTCCTCTATCGCGTCGAGCACCGTATGTCCGCGCAGAGCGATCTGCCGCCGATCGACGTGCCGGAAACCATGCTTTTCGACGCCGACGGCCGCAAACAGGGTTAAAATCCGCTTAATCGGATTCATCCACCGAGGCTTTACACGCCGCCTATAATGGTGGTGCCATGAATGAGTTCGTGCCCCGGATAGACGCGATCGCGCCAGAGCGCATCGTCGCCACGCGCCCGGCGCCAGCGGTGCCGCTGGTGCAGGCGGCGGCGTCTGCGGCCAACGCGTCCAACGGCTCGGGCGTCAATCCGGATAGCGGCGAGGGCGCGCGGCGCGAGCAGATGGCCAGCGCGTTCGACTATGCGCGCGTACAGGCGCGCGTCGCGGACATCCTCGCCGATATCGCGGGCAGCAGCGAGCCTCCCGCGCAGGCGCGCGCAACTGCCGAGGCACATCTCGAAGCGTTGAAGCCCGTGCCCACTGTCATCATCCCGATGCTGCCCGCCAGTGTGGAGGTGGTTGAGCGTGCGGTCGAGGTCGCCCGGGCGGTCGCCCAGCAGGCCGAACTCGCCCGCGCGGCGCAGGCTCATGTGTCCAAGGGCGCTGTCGACCAGATCCTGTTAGTTCACGCATAAAATAGGCTTTTTCGCCCTAAAATTCCTGCGCGCCTGTCCGTTCTATCCCCTTGGAGGGAATGATCATGACCAGCATCGGCAGCAGCATAGCGACCATCATCGGCGGCGGCTCGGGAATCGACACCGGCGCGCTGGTAACGCAGCTCGTCAACGCCACCCGCGCCCCGCGTGAGCAGGCCATCACCAGCAAGCAATCCCTCAACAGCACGCGCGTCTCTGCGCTTGCTTCCGCAACCAGCTCGCTGGCCACTTTCTCGACCGCGCTGACCGAGGCGATGCAGAACGCCAACCTCGCGGGTCAGCCGGTTTCCAACGATCCCACCATCGTTGCGCTGAGCACGCTGCCGGGCGGCAAGCCGCAGGGGCTGCCAGCGCAGATTGAGGTGCAACAGCTCGCCGCCGCACAGGTGCTCGAGTCGGTAAACCTTCCCGCCCGCACGGACCCTGTAGGCCTCGGCACGTTGACGCTCACTACCGCGTCCGGCGCGAAGACGATCACCATCGACGGCACCAACAATTCGCTGGACGGTCTTGCCGCCGCCATCAACGGGGCCAATGCAGGCGTCACCGCCAGCGTGGCGGTCGACAATCGCGGCGCGCGCCTGATCATCAAGGGCGCGTCGGGCGCAACCAACAGCTTCACGCTTACAAAGGAGCTGACCGACACGGCAGACACGAATCTGTCCCGGTTCACCTTCGACGGCACGACCGGCGGCATGACGCGCCAGCAATCGGCGCTCGACAGCATCATCAAGATCGACGGCATCGAATATCGCAACAACACCAACACCGTCGACACTGCGCTGCCCTATGTCCGCATAGACCTCAACAAGGCCGCGCCGGGCACGCTGGTCACGCTCGCCACCAACGAGCCGACCTCGACGGTCAAGGATCTGGTGACCGAGTTCGTGAGCGCCTACAACACGCTGCGCACCGCGCTGAACGCCGCGACCGCCCCGGGCACTGACACCAAGTCCGCAGGCGCGCTCGCCGGTGACAGCGGCGTGCGGGACATGTTGCGCAAGCTCTCCGCGCTGAGCACGACGAGCCTCGCAGCATCAGGCACCTATCGCTCGCTGAGCGATATCGGCGTCAAGACCAATCAGGATGGCACGCTCAGCCTGGACACGACGCGCCTCGATGCCGCAGTCGCGGCCGACCCCTCGGGCGTGGCGCAGATGCTCAATCCCTCCGTCAGCACCGCCTCCACGCCCGGCATCGCCAAGGTCGTCGCGGATCTCAAGACCTCGGTCGAAGCGAGCGGCGGGTCGATCGCCGCATCCAAGAGCAAATATGACAAGCTGGCGGCGGACTACGCCAAGCAGATGGAAAAACTGAACGAGGACATGACCGATTATGAGGACCAACTCAGCAAGGTGTATTCGGCGATGGGCACCAAACTCGCCGCGCTGAAGGCCACGCAGAGCTACCTGACCCAGCAGATTGACGTCTGGACCGGCGGCAGCAGCAAGAACTGATTTGTAACGCTATAAAGAGAATTACAGGACCGACACCGCATGTATTATTCCCCCGGATTTGCAGGAAATGCCAGCCGTCGTTACGCCGCCGTTCATGCCGGCAGCCGCGTGGAGAGTGCCACGCCGCACGGGCTGGTCAAGATTTTGTTCGAGGAGCTGCTGCTGGCGATGGACGCCGCCGCGCTGGCGATGGACAAAGGCGACCGGCTGAAGGCGAACGACAAATATATCCGCACGCTCTCGATCATCCATGCGCTCGATGCCAGCCTCGATATGGATCATGGCGGCGAAATCGCGGTAGGGCTGGCGCAGATTTATCGCGAATGCCGCCGCCTCATGATCTCGGCACACCAAACCGGGAACGCGGCCGACGTGCGCAAGGCGCACGCGATCATCTCCGAAATCGCCGACGCCTGGAACCGTATCGGGTAAAGGTTGCGGAAACGGCGGCGCCACGATATAGGCGCGGCTCGCCGGACCATTTTCGAGCTGGCTGGTACAGCCAGCGGCTCGGAAATTGGTCATATATTGATCAAGGCATTTTCAGTGGAAGTGCTTTGGAGGGCGGCCCGGCGGGGGTCGCCTTTTTGCGTTTGGTGCACGCGCACCGCTTCAAACCGGCCATACGGCCCGCGCTAGAAAGGGAAGACCATGTCGATCACGCCGCTCATGCCTGTATATCCCCGGTGTGGTGTGCGCCCGGTGCGCGGCGAAGGCTGCTATCTCTTCGGCGAGCGCGGCGAGAAATATCTGGATTTCGCGAGCGGTATCGCGGTCAACGCGCTGGGGCATGGCGACGCGCGACTGGTAAAGACCATCGCCGATCAGGCCGCGACGCTGATGCATGTGTCGAACCTCTATGGCAGCCCGCAGGGCGAGGCGTTCGCCCAGATGATCGTTGATTCGACCTTTGCCGACACCGTGTTCTTCACGAACTCCGGTGCAGAGGCGGTGGAATGCGCGATCAAGACGGCGCGCCGCTATCACTACGCCAACGGCCAGCCGGAGCGGCACAAGATCATCAGCTTCTCCAACGCCTTCCACGGTCGGACGCTGGGCACGATCTCAGCCACGAACCAACCCAAGATGCGAGACGGGTTCGAGCCGCTGTTGCCGGGGTTCGAGGTGCTGGCCTTCAACGACCTTGAGGCGGCAGCGGCTGCGATCGACGAGAATACCGCGGGCTTCCTGCTGGAACCGGTGCAGGGCGAAGGCGGCATCCTTCCAGCCACGCAGGGCTTCCTGACAGGACTGCGCGCCCTGTGTGACAAGCACGGGTTGCTGCTCATCTTGGATGAGGTGCAGTGCGGCGTGGGGCGGACCGGCTCACTGTTCGCGCATGAGCAATATGGCGTGATGCCGGACATCATGGCCGTCGCCAAGGGCATCGGCGCAGGCTTTCCGCTTGGCGCGTGCCTTGCCACCGAAGAAGCGGCCAAGGGCATGGTCGCGGGCACGCATGGCTCGACCTACGGCGGCAATCCGCTCGCCATGGCGGTCGGCAGCACCGTCTGGGGCATCATCAACCAGCCGGAATTTCTTGCGCATGTGAACGCGATGGGCGAGCGGCTGCGCGGCGCGCTGGAGCAACTCATTCCCAATCACGACACTCTGTTTGACAGCGTGCGGGGCATGGGCCTGATGCTCGGACTGAAGCTCAAGAGCGACAGCCGCGCCTTCGTGGCGCATCTGCGCGACAATCACGGCCTGCTCACCGTCGCGGCCGGCGACAACGTGGTGCGCATCCTTCCGCCGCTGGTGATCGACGAGAGTCATATCGTGGAGTGTATCGAAAAGCTGTCTGCCGGCGCGCGGGACTATACCCCGCCCGCCGCCTGAACGCAGGGGGGAGCACCATGACCCGGCATTTCCTCAATCTATCCGACGCAGGGGCGGACGCCGTCTCCGCAATGCTTAATGACGCCATTGACCGCAAGGCGGCGCGCATGGGCAAGCCCAAGGGCACGGCGGATGCCGATGCGCCACTTGCGGGCCATACGCTCGCCATGATCTTCGAGAAGAACTCGACCCGCACCCGCGTCAGCTTCGATATGGCGATGCGGCAGTTGGGGGGATCGTCGCTGATCCTCGATGGCGGCACATCCCAGCTTGGCCGGGGGGAGACGGTGGCAGATACCGCGCGTGTCCTCAGCCGCATGTGCGACGCGATCATGATCCGTACCGACGACCACGCCAAGATCGAGGAGATGGCCGCCTATGCCACCGTCCCGGTCATCAATGGCCTCACGGATCTGTCTCATCCGTGCCAGATCATGGCCGATTTGCTGACCGTGATCGAGCACGGCCTCGCGCTGCCGGGCAGCCAGTGGGCATGGCTGGGCGACGGCAATAATGTTCTCCACTCGATCATCGAGGCAGCGGGGCTGCTCAAGTTCGATGTCCGTATCGGCGTCCCCGAAGGCTATGAGCCGGACCCGCGCTTTGCCGCCGAGGCGCAGCAGCGCGGCGCGCGCATCGCCCTCTCACGCGATGCGACTGAGGTCGCTCGCGGTGCGGATGTGGTTGTCACCGACACCTGGATCTCGATGGGGCAGGCCCATGCGCAGGAAAAGCTCGCTGCGATGATGCCCTATCAGGTGACGCAAGCGTTGATGGATCTTGCAAGGCCCGATGCGCGTTTCCTCCACTGTCTGCCCGCGCATCGCGGGGAGGAGGTGGTCGACGCCGTGATCGACGGGCCGCGCTCGCTGGTGTGGGATGAGGCGGAGAACCGCATTCACGCGCAGAAATCCGTGCTGTTGTGGGCGCTGGGCCTCTTGTGAGAAAGTGCGGATGAGCGACGGACCAATTGTCGACAGCGCGCTGGGCTTCACCATTCCCTCGCGCCATGCGCGCGGGCGGGTGGCGCGGCTGGGTACCGTGCTGGACGAGGTGCTCTCCGCGCACGCCTACCCGCCAGTAATAGAGCGGCTGCTGGCCGAGGCACTGGTGTTGTGTGCGTTACTGGGCAGCACCCTCAAAAATGATGCGGGTCAGCTGACCCTGCAGGCGCAGACCGAGGCGGGCGTCGTCAGTCTGCTGGTGGCGGACTATATGGCGACGCCCGGCGGCGGCGCGCTGCGGGGCTATGTCCAGTTCGATGGCGAGAAGCTGGCGATGCAAGGCAGCGAACCGACCCTGTTCGGCCTGTTCGGCAAAGGGTATCTCGCGATCACGGTCGATCAGGGGGCGAGCGAGGGCACAGAGGCCCATCGCTATCAGGGCATCGTGCCGCTGGAGGGTGCAAGCCTCGCCAAGGCGGCGGAGCATTATTTCTTCCAGTCCGAGCAAATCCCCAGTTTCGTGCAAATCGACGTGCGGCACGGGCAGGACGGCGCCTGCATCGCGGGTGGCATGTTGGTGCAGCACCTGCCCGAAGGAGAGGTCGGGCGTGAGCGGCTGCATGTGCGCCATGATCATCCGGAATGGGAGCATGTGCAGGCGCTGGCGCACACCATCAACGCCTCAGAGTTGACGGATACGGCGCTGGGTTTGGACGAGATAGTCTGGCGGCTCTTTCATGAGGAAGGCGAAGTACGCGTGCAGCACATAAGTGCTCTGTCCCGCGGTTGCAGATGTGACGAGGCGCATATCCGCAGCGTTATCGGCCAGTTTCCTGCAGGTGAGCGGGCAGAGATGGCGGATGAAGCAGGCAACATCAATGTCGATTGCGCCTTTTGCTCGAAAATCTTCCCAATCTCGCTCGCCAGTTTGAACAATTGAACATTAACCCTCTTCCTTGATCGACTTTCCCTCTTTTTGCCTTAATTCCGCATTATCCAGCCAATAGGGGATGCGTGGTTCCGTCTGAGCAACTTCGACGGAAGGGTATGTGAGGGGTACATGCATGGATATTTGGGTGCGCTTTGCAGCCGCTGCCGCCCTGTCAATGTGGGGGACGGCGGCGCTCGCGGTTTCTGCCGGAGGCCCGGCGCCATCGGCCGGGAGGATGACGGCGCTGCGGCAAATTGAAAAAGGGCAGTGGGAGCTTCGGGAGCGGGGGACAAAGCAACCCGCTGCGCCACGCCGGCTGTGCGTCGGTGATCCTGCCCAGCTGCTGCAGGTGCAGCATGGCGATGGCGGATGCAGCCGGTTTGTCGTTGCCGATACGGACAATCACGCCATCGTAACCTATCAGTGCAACGGCCGGGGCAATGGCCGGACGGACCTGCGCGTGGAGACCCCGCGCCTTATCCAGATCGATTCGCAGGGCGTAGCCGATGGGGCGCCGTTCGCTGTTTCGCTGGAGGGACGCAGGACGGGTGAATGTCGATAATTCGCGCGTAAAGAGCTTGCGCGCCCGGGCGGCGGGACTATAGCGCCGGGCAATGAATCACTCCCCTCAATCAAAGGCCGTAGTGCTGCTCTCAGGCGGTCTGGACAGTTTTGTCGCGGCGGCCCTGGCGCGTGAGGCGGGGTTTGCGCTTTATGCACTCACCATCGACTATAACCAGCGGCACAGAGTGGAGCTGGAAAGCGCGCGGCGGATCGCGGCAAATCTGAGGGTGGAGAGGCATGTCGTTCTGCCGCTGGATCTGACGGCTTTCGGCGGATCGGCGCTGACCTCTGCCGATATTGCCGTCCCCAAGGATGGCGTCGGTGCGAGCGGGGAGGGTGGAATCCCGCTGACTTATGTTCCCGCGCGCAACACGATCTTTCTTTCGCTGACTCTTGGTTTTGCTGAGGTCGTAGACGCGCAGGACATATTCATCGGCGTCAATGCGCTCGATTATTCGGGCTATCCGGATTGCCGGGCGGAGTTCATCGAGGCCTTTGCGAATATGGCGGCGCTTGCCACGAAGGCGGGGGTGGAGGGTGCGCCGGTCCGGATCAACACGCCGCTCCAGTTCATGACCAAGGCCGACATCGCGCGCGAAGCGGCGCGGCTGGAGCTTGATGCGGGGCTGAGCTGGTCCTGCTATGACCCTACGGAGGATGGCAAGCATTGCGGGCAATGCGACAGCTGCCGCTTGCGCGCAAAGGGCTTCATTGAGGCGGGCCTGCCAGACCCGACCGTTTACGCATGACCTACGCCGTCAAGGAAATGTTCCTCACTCTTCAGGGCGAGGGCGCAAGGGCGGGGCACCGGGCGGTGTTCCTGCGATTTGCGGGGTGCAATCTGTGGTCCGGGCGCGAGCAGGACCGGGAAAACGCCACCTGCCGTTTTTGCGACACGGATTTCGTTGGCACCGATGGCCCAGGCGGAGGCAAATTTGCGGATGCCTCTACTGTGGCGGAGGCGGCGGCTGCCTTATGGGGCGCGGGCGGGGCGCATCGCTATATCGTGCTGACCGGCGGAGAGCCGATGCTTCAGGTGGACGACGCGCTGGTGGATGCGTTGCAGGCGGCGGGCTTCACGATCGCGATCGAGACCAACGGCACATTGCCCGTCCATCCCGGCATCGATTGGGTGTGCGTCAGCCCCAAGGCGGGAAGCGACGTCGTCCAGCGTTCCGGCGATGAGCTGAAGCTCGTCTGGCCGCAGCCCGGCTCTTTTCTGCCAGGGCAGGGGGCGGAAGAGATGGAGGACTGGGCCTTCGCGCATTTCCTGCTCCAGCCGCTCGACGATGCCCGGCAGGAGGCCAACACAGCCGCGTGCATAGAACGTGTCATGGCCCGGCCCCTGTGGCGGCTCAGCCTTCAGAATCACAAGCTGGTAGGTCTGAAATAGGCGCTGGGCGGCGCTTATTGATCGGCGACTACCTCTTCATCGGCGGGCGCGGCAGTATTGTCTGCCTCGCTGGCGTTACCCGTGGGAGAGGCGGCCGGTGCGGCACCGTTGCTGAGTGCAGCAACCGGTGTCTCCGTCTGTACGCCGTCGAGGTCCGTCATCGCGTCCGATATGGTGCCGTCGGCCTTTTCAAGGTCGGAGAGATGCGCCTGTGTCGTGTTGCCCTTTTCGCCGCCGCCGCATGCCGCCAGCGGCAGGCTGGCCGCGACCAGAAAGGCGAGCGGCGCAAGGCGCAAGCGGGGGAGGGGGAACGGCATCACTGTCTCCTTGGCGGTCGTCATCATTCCTCCCTAGCTCCGCGCCGCGCCGTGCTCAAGCGGAACAGGCTGTCGCCGCCGGGCATTTGCGCAGGGCGGCAATGAAAGCGGGGAAATGGTCCCGCAGGGCGTCGTCGAACTCCGCCATGCTCGCTTTCACACCCAGCGCCGCGAGGCTGGTGACGGGAAATTCCGAAATGCCGCAGGGTACGATGCCGCTGAAGTGTGTGAGATCCGGGTCGATGTTGACCGAAAAACCATGCAGGGTAACCCATCGGCGCACCCGCACGCCGATGGCGCCGATCTTGGCCTCGCGCCCGTCAAGGTCGTCCGTCCAGATGCCGATGCGCCCCTCTGCCCTGCGCGCGCTCACGCCGAAATCGGCCAGCGCGGCAATCACCCAACCCTCGAGATGATGGACGAAATTGCGGATGTCCTTGCCCCGCTGCCCCAGATCGATGCTGAGATAGCCGACACGTTGACCCGGCCCATGATAGGTATATCGGCCGCCGCGCCCGGCGTCGTATACCGGAAAACGCGGATCGAGCAGCTCCGCCCGGTTGGCGCTGGTGCCGGCAGTGTAGAGCGGGGGGTGCTCGATCAGCCAGACGCGCTCGTTTGCCTGACCCCCTGCGATGGCCGCTGCCCGCGCTTCCATTTCCTCCAGCGCCTGCGGATAGGGCACGGGGTCCTGTTCCACCTGCCATTCGATGGCATCTGTGTCTGCTGTCATGGTCATGGCTGTTCTTGACTTGAATTGCCGCACCCATCAAGAGGAATGACAGGGTGAAGGCGCGGGGCCGCCACGGAGAACATGACTGTTATGAAGCCGGTTTCCTTGAGCGCTGCGTGGGAAGAAACCCTGGCCTTCATGAAGCGCGAAGGCGCTCTCGTGTTTCCGGTTGCTCTGCTTTTCATTGCCATTCCACTGGCGCTCATCTTGCAGGTCCTGCCCGACCAGATGCGGAACATGACGCCGGGAACGCCGCCACCTGCCGCCGCTGTATTGCCGAACGGCGTGAAGATGACGATCGCCGCTGCCGCTCTCGTCATCCTCGGCGGGGCATTGAGCTGCTATGCGCTGGCGGCAAAGCCGGGGATCAGCCTGCGAGAGGCGCTGGCGCTCGGCTTTCGCCGCGTGCCGCATGCGTTTGCGGCGGCTTTTCTGGTGGGGCTGGGGCTGGCCATTCCCCTGGTGGCGTTGTCCGCCGTTTCGCCTGCAGTGGGTCAGCTCTACATGCTGGCAGCGAGCCTCTTCTTCTCGGTGCGTTTCCTGTTCCTGAACGTCGCGATCGTCGATCAGCTGGATGGGCCGATAGCGGCGGTCAGGCGTTCATGGGCGATGACGCGCGGCAATTTCTGGCGTTTGTTGCTGTTGATCGTGGCGGTCGCCGTGCCGATCATGCTGGTGCAGGTCGTGGCGGGGATGCTGCTGGGCTTGATCGGATTTGCGCTGGGCGGGCCGGAATTGGGCAAGCAGCTGGGTGATCTCGCCACTGCAGTCGTTCTGGCCCTGGGACAGTTGTTCATGATCGTGCTCACCGTGCGGCTTTACCGCCAGCTATCGGCTTCCTGATCAGCCTACCATCGGAACATGCGGTGCGGCGCTGGCCGGCAGCACGCCGGTGAGTCGCGGATCGGAGAATATTTCCACCGCTCGATGCACCGGCACAAAGCCTGCATTCCGATAAAGGGACTGCGCGCGCGGGTCGTCCAGCGAGCAGGTCTGCACCGCGAGCTTGGTAACGCCCTTGCGCCAGCCGAGCGCCAGCGCCTGCGCCATCAGCCATTGTCCCAGCCCCTGGCCGGTGAGTTGCGGCACGAGGCCGAGGAAAGCGAGTATGCATTGCTTGGAATGGCGAAAATCCAGCTCCAGCAGGCCCACCTCTATGCCCTTTGGATCAAGCACGGCGTGCACTTCAACCAGCGGATCGTGAATCGTGGCTTTCAGTTCGTGGTCGCTCAGCACGAGACGGGAGAACCACAGCCAATGTTCACCCACACGGCGGAAGAGGATGCGGTATTTCTCCGGTTCGGCTTCTTTCCACCGCGCCAGGCGCAGCGGGCTGCTAAGCAGAGGCGCTGGTTTGGGCCGCTGTGTCATCTCGAAACGGGTAACGACCGTCGCCACCTCGCCCGCTTTGACCGGGATCAGCGCCATCGCCTCGCTAACTCCAGCGCGCCATCGGCGGCAGGCTCATCAGAATCGCATCGATATTGCCGCCTGTCTTGAGTCCGAACAATGTGCCGCGATCATAGACGAGATTGAACTCGGCATAGCGGCCACGCCATTCAAGCATACGTTCCACGTCCGCCTGATCATAATCATGACCCATGCGCCGCCGCACGATCGGCGGGAAGGCGGCAAGAAATGCCTCGCCCACCGCGCGTGTGAAGGCGAAGTTGGCGTCAAAGCCTGCGTCATCCGCGCATTCGAGATGGTCGTAGAAAATACCGCCCACGCCCCGGTGCACCTTGCGGTGCGGAATATAGAAATAGTCGTCCGCCCATTTCTTGAAGCGGTCATAATAGTCCCGTCCATGCGCGTCGCAGGCGCCCCGCAGTTCACTGTGGAAGTCGGACGTATCCTGATCGTAAGGGATCGGCGGGTTGAGATCTGCCCCGCCGCCGAACCAGCGCTTGGTGGTGACGAGGAAGCGCGTGTTCATATGCACGGCGGGTACATGCGGGTTCGCCATATGGGCGACGAGGCTGATGCCGGTTGCGAAAAACGCAGGCGCCTCCTCGGTCGCGCCGTTGATGGTTTTCGCGAACTCAGGCGCAAAGGAGCCGCCAACGGTCGAGACATTGACGCCGACCTTTTCGAAGACTTTCCCCTTCATCACACCGCGCACGCCGCCGCCGCCTTCGCCCGGCGCGATCCCATCGCCCTCGCGGTCCCACTCAGTGTATATGAACTGCGCGTCGCTGCCTGCTTCGCGTTCGATAGCCTCGAATTCGGCGCAAATGCGGTCTCGCAGGGACTCGAACCAGTCTCTCGCAGCCTGTTGCTGGGGGTCTAGCGGGATCATTCGGGCAACGTTCCTGTCTGGCGCATGGCTTCATGCAGGGCGATGCCCGCAGCGACAGCAATATTCAAGGACCGAAATCCCGGCGTCATCGGAATTCTGACCCGTTTTGCGACGCGGGCGTGGACATCAGGCGGAACGCCCGCGCTCTCGCTGCCCAGCAGCAGCGCGTCGGTGACCAGAAACTCCGCTTCGTGCAGCGCGCAGGTTCCGCTCGATGTGAGCAGCACGACACGTGATCCGGCTTCGGTCCGTGCGTCGAAGAAGGCGTCTGCATTCGCATGACTCACCGTTTCCGCCCGGTCTCCATAATCCATCGCGGCGCGGCGCAACTGCTTGTCTGATGCAGGAAAACCGCAGGGCATGATGATGTCGAGCGGTATGGAAAAACAGGCGGCAAGACGCATGATCGTGCCGACATTCCCGGCGATATCGGGCTGGTAGAGGGCGATCCGCATGATGTCTGCCTAGCCCCGACGGCCGGGTTTGTCACGATCGTGGCAAAATGCAGTTGGCAAATCCTGCGGTTCGGCGCTATCAGGCGCGCGATGCGGCAAGGGGGCTTGCGCGACAAACCGGTGGGGGCGCGCGTCAAACCTCTTGAAAAAGCCCGGATGACCGGGCAATGCAGCGCGCATTACAGGCTTCACGGTTCTCGTGAATCGGGGTTGAACGACAAGGGTTGAATGCATGGCGACGCTAGAGAATACCGCAGGCGAAGGGGTTTCGGCAGAGGGCGGCGGCGTCCGCCGTCGCGATTTCATCAATATTGCCGCCGTCAGCTTTGCAGGCGTGGGTGGCGTGGTGGCGGTGCTGCCGCTCGTCAACCAGATGAACCCCAGCGCGGATGTGCTGGCGATGGCGTCGAGCGAGGTCGATCTTTCGGGCATCCAGCCGGGACAGGCGATCAAGACCACGTTCCGCAGCCAGCCGCTGTTCGTTCGCCACCTTACCCCGGAAGAAATTGCCAAGGCCGATGCTACGGACGCCTCCACCCTGCGCGATCCGCAGACGCTGGAAGAGCGCGTGGTAGACGGCAAGACGCAGTGGCTCGTCACCATGGGCGTGTGCACTCATCTGGGCTGCGTTCCGCTGGGCGCGGGTGAGGGCGAGAACAAGGGTGAGTTTGGCGGCTATTTCTGCCCGTGCCACGGTTCGCACTACGATACCGCAGGGCGCATCCGTAAAGGCCCGGCGCCCCGTAATCTCGAGGTGCCGCCCTACACGTTCACCTCTGACACCGCCATTCTCGTAGGCTGAGGAACAGATCCATGAGTTTTCCCTGGGCAAATCATTATACCCCCAAGGCTCCACTGATGCAGTGGATCGACGAGCGGCTGCCTTTGCCGCGCCTCGTCTACAACGCGGTCGGCGCTGGCTATCCTGTGCCGCGCAACCTCAATTTCTTCTGGAACTTCGGTGTGCTTTCGGGCCTCGCGCTGATGATCCAGATCGTCACCGGCATCATCATGGCGATGCATTATGGCGCCAATGAGCTGGTTGCGTTCTCGTCGGTCGAGCATGTTATGCGCGATGTGAACGCCGGCTGGCTGATGCGCTATGCCCACGCAAACGGCGCGAGTTTCTTCTTCATTGTGGTTTATCTCCACATCTTCCGTGGCCTTTACTACAGTTCCTATAAGGCCCCGCGCGAGATGGTGTGGCTTCTGGGCCTTGTGATCTTCCTGCTGATGATGGCGACGGCGTTCATGGGCTATGTGCTTCCCTGGGGCCAGATGTCGTACTGGGGCGCGAAGGTGATCACCGGCCTGTTCGGCGCAATCCCCGTTGTGGGCGAGCCGATCCAGACCTGGCTGCTGGGCGGTTTTGCCCCGGGTAACGCCGCGCTCAATCGCTTCTTCTCGCTCCATTATCTGCTGCCGTTCGTGATTGCCGGTGTTATCATCCTGCACATCTGGGCGCTGCATATCCCGGGGTCTTCGAACCCGACAGGCGTCGAGGTCAAGGGTCCGCAGGATACGGTTCCGTTCCATCCCTATTACAC
Source organism: Sphingobium sp. DEHP117 (assembly GCF_030867385.1). GTDB lineage: Bacteria > Pseudomonadota > Alphaproteobacteria > Sphingomonadales > Sphingomonadaceae > Sphingobium. The sequence continues at coordinate 805,173 of NZ_JAPFBJ010000001.1, forward strand.
GGCGAAGGACGGTTTCGGCGCGGGCATCTTCTTCATCCTGTTCGCGATTGCGGTCTATTTCGGCCCGAATTTCCTCGGCCACCCGGACAATTATATCGAGGCAAACCCGCTCTCGACCCCGGCGCATATCGTTCCCGAATGGTATTTCTGGCCGTTCTACGCGATCCTGCGTGCCTTTACCTTCGATTTCTTCTTCATCCCGGCGAAGCTGCTCGGCGTGCTTGCGATGTTCGCGTCGATCCTGCTGCTGTTCTTCTTGCCGTGGCTGGATACCTCGCCGGTGCGTTCCGGCAATTACCGCCCGATGTTCAAGAAGTTCTTCTGGATCCTAATCGCGGACGTGCTGGTGCTCGGCTATTGCGGCGGCGCACCGGCGGAGGAGCCGTTCGTGATGATCTCGCAGATCGCGGCGGCCTATTATTTCGCCCATTTCCTGATCATCCTGCCGCTGATCGCCGCGTTTGAAAAGCCGTTGCCGCTGCCCGGTTCGATCACGGAGTCGGTCCTCAACAAGGGCGGGTTCGAAGGCGAGCGCGATGCGCTTCCCGGAATGGGCAGCGATACTCAACCGGCCGGTGCGGCATAAAGGGGGCATAAGAAAATGGTTCGCATTGGTGCATTTCTCGTCGGCCTGTTCTTTTCCGGCTGGCTTCTCGTCTCCTTCATCATGGGTGCGGTCGCTTATGTGAGCGAACCGCCCGCGCCGACGGCGGAGCGAGAATTCCATAAGCATCCCCGCCACGCTGGCTTCAGCTTTGAGGGACCGCTTGGCCATTATGACAAGGCGCAGCTGCAGCGCGGGTTTCAGGTGTTCAGCGAAGTCTGCTCGGCCTGCCACAGCCTGAAGTTTGTGTCGTTCCGCGATCTTGCGGCGCTCGGTTACAACGAGGCTGAGGTCAAGGCAATCGCCAAGAACTGGAAGATCAAGACGCCGGACGTCGATCCGAAGACCGGCGAGGTGGCCGGGCGGGATTCGATGCCGTCTGACAAGTTCCCCAAGCCTTTCGCTAACAATGTTGCTGCGGCAGCGGCGAACAACAATGCGGTTCCGCCGGATCTCTCGCTGATGACCAAGGCTCGGCATGATGGCAGCAACTATGTGTACTCGCTCATCACCGGCTATCAGGCGCAACCAGCCGAGCTTCTGAAGAAATTCCCGGACGTGAAGACGCCGGAGGGGCTGCACTACAATCCCTATTTCGCTAACCTCAACCTCGCCATGGCGCCGCCGCTGACGGCCGAGGGACAGGTGACCTATGGCGAGGGTCAGCCCAAGCCGACCGTCGACCAGATGGCGAAGGACGTGGCCGCTTTCCTTACCTGGACGGCTGAACCGAAGATGGAAAACCGCAAGAGCGCGGGCATTGCGGTGCTGTTCTTCCTGCTGATCGCGACAGCGCTGGCCTATATGTCTTACCGGAACATCTGGGCCGAGGTGAAGCACTGAGCTTCGCGCCACAGAGGCAAACAATTGGAAGGGCGGTTCCTCATGGAGCCGCCCTTTTTTTAGGAAGTGAGCTGTACTGTGCGTTGCGCAGATACGCATACGCGCGCCCTCAGCGCACATGCAGTGCTATGTCGATTGTTAGAGACGAGAGGGGAATGGTGGGCGTGGCAAGGATTGAACTTGCGACCCCTGCGATGTCAACACAGTGCTCTACCACTGAGCTACACGCCCACACTTCAACCCGATCCGCAGCAGGTCGTGCCTCGCCGCAGCAGGAGACGCGCTGTTAGCCGCGTTGCGCGGTCAGCGCAAGAGGGGGAATGTCGAAAATCATACACAGCCCCGTCCTCATCAGACGCGGCCGACATACTCCGCCAAAACGCGGCTATAGAGCTGATGCTCTGCAATCAATACCCGCGCCGCCAGCGTATCGGGTGTGTCGCCGGGAAGGATCGCCACTTCGGTCTGGCCCAGCACCGGGCCATCGTCCAGCTCCGCCGTCACGATATGGACCGAACAGCCGCCATGCGTGTCTCCAGCATCCAGGGCGCGCTCGTGGGTATGCAGGCCCTTGTACTTGGGCAGCAGAGAAGGATGGATGTTGAGCATCTTGCCGTGCCAACCGGCCACGAATTCCGGGCTCAGGAGGCGCATATAGCCTGCCAGCGCCACGAATTCGGCCCCCGCCTTGCGTATTTCCCCGTCGAGGATCGCGTCGAACTCCGCGCGCTTCAGGCCCTTGTGGCTATGGGCGAAGGTTGCGATCCCTTCCGCACGGGCCAGCTCAAGGCCCTGCGCTTCAGGGTCGTTCGAGGCGACCAGAACTATCTCGAAGGGGCATTCCCGCGCCTTGGCCGCATAGACCAGAGCCGCCATGTTCGACCCGCGCCCGGAAATGAGAACTGCGACCCGTGCCCGTCCGCCGCGCGGCGGCTCAGCCGTCATGCTGCGCTTCCCACGCGCCACGCGCGGACCATGCCTCGCGCGATCCGGCGACGGTGCAGCCCTTGGGCCCCCTCTCGATGCAGCCGATGCGTTCCACCCGCTCGCCCGCATCCTCGAGCGCCTTGATTACGCTCGCCGCCTTATCCTCGGCGACAACCAGCACCATGCCGATGCCGCAGTTGAAGGTGCGGGCCATTTCGGCGGGTTCGATGTTACCCTGGGCCTGCAGGAACGCCATCAGGCGCGGCTGCGGCCATGCGTCGGCATCGACGAAAGCGCGGCAGCCTTCGGGCAGTACGCGCGGAATATTCTCCAGCAGGCCGCCGCCGGTTATGTGCGCCAGCGCGCGAATGCGCCCTGCGCGGATCTCGGGGAGCAGCGATTTCACATAGATGCGGGTCGGCGCCATCAGCGCGTCGATCAGCAAGACATCCTGATCGAACATGGCCGGGCGGTCGAGCTTCCAGCCTTTGTCGGCGGCGAGGCGTCGCACCAGCGAATAGCCGTTGGAATGGATGCCGGTCGAGGCAAGGCCAAGCAACACATCGCCCACCTTCACCCGGTTGCCCGTCAGCGCCTCGCTGCGTTCCACCGCGCCGACGCAGAAGCCCGCGAGGTCATAGTCGCCATCGGCGTACATGCCCGGCATCTCCGCCGTTTCGCCGCCGATCAGCGCGCATCCAGCCTGCTTGCAGCCTTCTGCAATGCCCGCGATCACGCGCTCGGCCACGCCATTTTCCAGACGCCCGGTGGCGAAATAATCGAGGAAGAACAATGGCTCCGCGCCTTGCACGATCAGATCGTTGGCGCACATCGCCACAAGGTCGATGCCGACCGTGTCATGCCTGCCGCTGTCGATCGCGAGCTTCAATTTGGTGCCGACACCATCATTTGCCGCGACAAGCAGAGGGTCCTTGAATCCCGCCGCCTTCAGATCGAAAAAGCCGCCGAAACCGCCGAGATCGGCGTTCGCGCCGGGTCTGCGCGTCGATTTCGCCAGCGGCGCTATGGCGCGCACCAGCGCGTTACCCGCGGCGATATTCACGCCCGCCTGCGAATAGGTGTAGCTGTGCGGTTGCTCTTGCGCGGCGGAGTCGGTTGGCTTGGTCATGGGATTCAGCGCCTAGCCCATTTATGGATTTTATCAAGGTGCGGCGAAAAGCGCCCGGCCTGCAATTGCCTGTTGGAATTCGCGCAATTTGCCGCCAAAAGAGCGCCGTGACGATTGCCGAACGCCTTTCCCTCCCTTTGCGTTTTTCCGGTCTGCTGCGGCTGCTGGCCTTCCCGTTCGTAATCGCGCTCGGGCTGGCGGCGGCGCATCTTGTGGCGCAGATGGAAGGCGAACGCGGCGTCCCGCCGATCGCCAGCAGCGGCGATTTCGAAGTGAGCGGCATTCATGTCGATGTCTATGCCGCCAATGCCGATGCCGCGCGCACGGCGGGCTGGCGGCTCGCGCAAAGGCTGGCCTGGAAGAAGTTGTGGGCGCAGACCAATGGCGGCGCGCTGGGGCTGTCCGATGGCCAGCTTGACCAGATCGTTTCCGGCATCGAAGTGGAGTCCGAGCAGATAGGCCCCAACCGCTATATCGCGGACCTGCGCGTATTGTTCGACCGGGCGCGCGCCGGGCAGATCCTGGGTGTCACCAGCACGGCACTGCGCTCGCCACCGCTGCTGGTGATCCCGATCCTGCGGCAGGGCGGTGTCTCTACGGTTTTCGAGACGATCAACGAGTGGCAGAAGGCGTGGGCGCGCTATCACACCGGCAACAGCGCGATCGACTATGTGCGCACCAGTGGATCCGGCCCGGATGCGTTGCTTCTCAATGCCGGGCAGATCGAGCGGCGCGGCCGCAACTGGTGGCGCAACATTCTCGATCAATATGGCGCGGCGGACGTGGTGTTCCCCATCGCGCGGCTGGAGCGGCAATGGCCCGGCGGCCCGGTGATCGGGCGGTTCGCTGCGCGCTATGGCCCCGACAACCGCCTGCTCGGCGAAGTTACGCTACGCGCCGAGAGCGAGGCTGCTGTTCCCAAGATGCTCGATCAGGCGATCGAGAAACTGAATGCCATCTATACGCAGGCCTTGCTTGACGGGCGCCTGCGACCCGACCCGTCGCTGGTGATCGAGGAGCCGCTCAACGCAACTGAGCTGGATCTCGGCAACATGAGCGACCTGCCGGTGGAGGTCACGGATGTGCCGCCCGTCGCTGGCCTCTCGACCTACGCAATCCAGTTCGACACGCCCGATGTCAACTCCGTCACCCAGGGCGAGGCCAGCGTGCGCGCCATTCCCGGCGTGCGCTCTGCCAACACCAGCAGCCTGGCGCTCGGCGGCGTATCTGTGATGCAGGTGAGCTATGAGGGCAGCTTCGAGATGCTGCGCGCCGGGCTTCAGGCGCGCGGATACAGCGTCAACGCCAACGGCACGACTTTGCGCATCACCCGGCGCGGGGCGGGCGGAACGCCATGAGCCAGATCGGCCTGCCGTTTGACTGGCAGGAGCAGGGCGGGCAGGGGCAGTTCATCGTAGGCGATGCCAACCGCCTGGCGCTCGATCATATCGAACGGTGGCGAGACTGGCCCATCCCGATCTCGATACTCTCCGGCCCGCCCCGCTCTGGCAAGTCCGCGCTGGGTCGCCATTTTGCGGGTCTCTCCGGCGGCGTGGTGATGGATGACGCCAACCGCCAGCCCAACGAAACGCTGTTTCATCAGTGGAACATCGCGCGTGATACCGGCGTGCCGTTGCTTCTCATCGCGCGCGAAGCGCCGGAGCTGTGGACGGTGGCGCTGCCTGATCTGCGCTCGCGCCTTGCCGCCGCGCCGCATGTGCGCATCGCCGAGCCGGACGACGCGCTGATGCTGTCGCTGATCGAGACGGGATTGGCGGCTGCGGGTTCCGCCTATGCGCCGGACGTGCCGGAGTGGCTGGCCCGCCGGATAGAGCGCAGCTACGCCGCGCTGGCGAGCACGCTCGATGTCCTCAACCGCGCCTCGCTCGCTTCCGCCCGCAAGATTTCCGTCGCCAGCGCAAAAGAGGCGCTGCAAAATAGTCATCTTTTTCCTATAGAGAGGGATGAAACGGGACAGGGACACAGCTGAGCATGTCTGAGGCCGATCCGGTCATCGCCCTCTCGGGCAGTGGGGACCGCTATTTCAACCGGGAGCTATCGTGGCTGGCCTTCAACCGCCGCGTGCTGGAGGAAGCGACCAACCCGGCCCATCCGCTGTTGGAGCGGCTGCGCTTCCTTTCCATCAGCGGCACCAATCTCGACGAATTCTTCATGGTCCGCGTGGCGGGCCTCAAGGGGCAACAGCTCGACAATGTCGACCTGCGCTCGGCCGATGGCCTGACGCCCGCCCAGCAACTGGCGGCAATCGGGGTTGAGGCGGATCAGCTGATGCGCGAGCAACAGCGCGTGTGGCATGTGCTGCGCGGCGATTTGGCCGCGAGCGGTGTCGAGGTGATCGATACCCAGACGCTCAGCCCCGATGTGGAAGCATGGCTGGAGGAGCATTTCCTTACGCAGATATTCCCCATCCTCACGCCGCAGGCGCTGGACCCGGCGCACCCGTTCCCATTCATCCCCAACCTGGGTCTTTCCTTGTTGTTTGACCTCATCCGTAAGTCCGACGGCGAGAATGTGCGTGAGCTGGTGATGATCCCGTCTTCGCTGCCGCGATTCTTTCGCATACCTGGCCATCCGGCGCGCTACATGGCGCTGGAAAGTGCGGTAAGGCGGTTCAGCCATCGATTGTTCCCCGGCTACGAAGTCCGCGAAAGCGGCATTTTCCGCGTGATCCGAGACAGCGACATCGAAATCGAGGAAGAAGCGGAAGATCTCGTTCGCTATTTCAAGAGTGCGATCAAGCGGCGGCGGCGCGGGCGCGTCATCCGGCTGGAGATCGAGGCTGCGATCCCCGACTCGGTCGAAGACATGCTCCAGAACCTGATGCAGGGGCAGGACGCGCTGATAGCCGATATTGACGGCTTCATCGGCATCGGCGACCTCTCCGCCGTGGTCGAGGAAGACCGGCCGGACCTCAAGTTCGAACCATTTGCCCCGCGCTTCCCGGAGCGCATTCGCGAATATGGCGGGGATTGTTTCGCCGCGATCCGTGCGAAGGACATCGTCGTCCACCACCCCTATGAGAGCTTCGACGTCGTCGTCGCGTTCCTCAAGCAGGCGGCGGCGGACCCGGATGTGGTGGCGATCAAGCAGACGCTCTATCGCGCGGGCAAGCAGTCCGCCGTCATTCGTGCGCTGATCGACGCGGCCGAGGCAGGCAAGTCCGTCACCGCCGTGGTTGAGCTGAAGGCCCGGTTCGATGAGGAGCAGAACCTGCTATGGGCCAGCGCGCTGGAGCGGGCGGGTGTTCAGGTCGTCTATGGCTTCATCGACTGGAAGACCCACGCCAAAATCTCGATGGTGGTGCGGCGCGAGGGCGATACGTTCCGCACCTACTGCCACTTTGGCACCGGCAATTATCACCCCATCACGGCGCGCATCTATACGGACCTCAGCTTCTTCACCGCCGATCCGCGCATCGGGCGTGACGCCGCCTCGGTGTTCAACTACATCACCGGCTATGTGGAGCCGAGCACGCTGGAACTGCTCACCATGTCGCCGCGTGATCTGCGTCCGCGCCTCACGCAATTGATCGACGACGAGATCGCTCACGCCCGCGCCGGTCGCCCTGCGAGCATCTGGGCCAAGATGAACAGCCTCGTCGATCCCGCCATCATCGAAAAGCTTTATCAGGCGAGCAATGCGGGCGTGCAGATCGATCTGGTCGTGCGCGGCATATGCTGTCTGCGGCCAGGTGTGGCGGGAATGTCGGAGAAGATCCGCGTCAAGTCCGTCATAGGCCGGTTCCTGGAGCACAGCCGCATCGCGGTGTTCGGCAATGGCAATAAGCTGCCGCACAACGGCGCCAAGGTTTTCATCAGCTCGGCGGACTGGATGCCGCGCAATTTCGACCGGCGCGTGGAATATATGCTCCCCATCCTCAATCCCACCGTGCACGATCAGGTGCTTGATCAGGTGATGGTCGCGAACCTGATCGATACCGAGCAGAGCTGGGAGCTGGGGCGGGACGGGCGCTATGTGCGGCTCGACCCCGGCGAAAAGCCGTTCAACCTGCATCGCTATTTCATGACCAACCCCTCGCTTTCCGGGCGCGGCGCAGCGCAAGAGCAAGGCGACGCCGCACCCAAGCTCAGCCTGCGTTATCGCGTATAACTCATGACCCTGCTTGAAAAATTCACATCGACGCCATCCGCGGTGGCTGGCGCTACCGCCCCCGGCCGTCGGGCAATCATCGACATTGGTTCCAACAGTGTGCGCCTCGTCATCTATGACGGGCCGGCCCGTGCCCCCTTCCTGCTGTTCAACGAAAAGGTTTCGGCTGGGCTGGGCGCGGCGCTCTCGACAACCGGACGCATCGACGACACGGCGATGGAGCGCGGACTGGAGGCTCTCCAACGCTTCGGCTTGCTCGCGCGCGAGATGGATGTTGCGGACATGCGCTGCATCGCCACCGCCGCAGTGCGCGAGGCGACGAACGGGATCGAATTTGTAGATCAGGCGCGGCGACGCACCGGCCTCGAAATCGAGATATTGTCCGGCGCGGAGGAAGGGCGCGCGGCAGGTTTGGGCGTCATATCAGCGGTACCGGACGCGGACGGCATCGTCGCCGATCTTGGCGGAGGAAGCCTGGAACTGGCGCGGGTAAAGGCAGGAGCGGTGCATCAGGTCGTCTCGCTGCCGCTGGGTGTGCTGCGCCTCTCTGCCATTCGTGCCAGCGGCAAGATGGCGCTCGCGAAATTCGTGGCGAAGGCGCTCAAGGAGGCGGGCTGGGCGGCGGTGGAGCGGGGGCTGCCGCTCTATCTTGTGGGCGGCTCGTGGCGCGCGCTCGCGCATCTCGATATGCAGCTGGTGCAGTTCCCGCTGCCGGTGATCCATCATTATTCGATGCTGCCCGAACGCGCCGCGACGCTCGCGCGCGTCACCGCGTCGATTGGTAAGGCCCGGGTGAAGAAGATACCAGCGATCTCAGGTTCGCGTATCTCGGCACTTGCTCCTGCTGCGGCACTGCTTCGGGTACTGGTGCGGCAATTGGGCAGCAGTGGAATGATCGTCTCCGCCCATGGTCTGCGCGAAGGGTTGTTATTCGAGGGGCTGGGGCCAGAAGAACGCGCGCTCGATCCACTGCTGGTGGCTGCCGAGGCGGAGGGTGAGGCGCAGGGGCGCTTTCCCGGCCATGGCGCATTGATCGATCAGTGGATCGCGCCGTTGTTTGAGCATGACCCCCCACAATTCGAGCGGATTCGCCGGGCGGCGTGCTTGCTGGGCGACGTTGGTTGGCGCGCGAACCCGGATTTTCGGGCGGAGCGAGGCCTGGAGATCGCGCTGCACGGCAACTGGGTTGGCATAGATGGCTGGGGCCGTGCGATGCTGGCACAGGCGCTCTACAGCAATTTCGGCGGAGGCGGCGGGTTGGCGCCGGGGCTGGAGCAGTTGGCTCCCACCGAAGACCTGGCCCGGGCCTGCCAGTGGGGGCTTGCGATTCGGCTGGCGCAGCGTCTGTCCGGTGGGGTTGCGGGGCCGCTCGGCAAGGCGGAGCTGCTGCGTGACGAAACCGCCATCACGCTGGTGTTGCCACGCAGCCACGCGCGCTTGACCGGCGAAACGGTAAACCGCCGCCTCAAGAATCTGGGGCAGGCGATGGGGCTGGACTGGCGCGTGGCGGCAAAAGACTAAGGCGTCAGCCGCAGGCGGTGGTGGTGATCACCAAATTGTCGTCATAGCTCACGGTCAGCCGGTCTTCGCGGAAGTCCATCGTCACGGCGGTGCGTGGCGGCACCCAGCGCAAGGAACGCGCGCCGGTTGCGGTGAGGAGGCGCGCGCCGGTTTCGGCTGTCGCCTTTTCGCCTACGAAAAGCCAGGTCTCCTCGCCACCACTGACTTGCTTGAGGCCCGCCGGGTTGCACACGCCGGCCGTTGGCTGCTGCGCGGCGGCGGAGGAGGGCACATCAAGCGGCGCGCAGCCGCTTACCGCGATCAGTGCGCCAAAACCAGCCAGACATGCGATTTTCACGAAACCATATCCGTGCGCGTCATAAGCAGCTTGCCTTCCACAACCGTAAAGGCCAGCCGTCCCTCGACCAGATCGAGCGCATCCCGCCCGAACTGCTCGAACCGCCAGCCCTCCAGGATCGAAAGCCCGTCGCGCACGCCCGCTGCAAGCATTTCGACGTCATCCGTGCGGGCGATGAGACGGGCAGCCACATCGATCTCCTTGGCGCGAATCTTGAGCAGCAGCTTGAGCAGATCCGCCACCAGCGCGCCGTCCTTGCCAAGGCCGGGCCGCTTGGGGTCGCGCTCGGGCATCTCCTCGCGCGGCAAGGGTTTGGCGTTGCTGATCGCCTGCATCAGCCGCCCGCCGATATCGTTGCTCTTCCATGAGGCGGAAAGACCGCGCACCTTGCCCAGATCGTCCTGATTGCGCGGCGGATGCGAGGCCATGTCGGCCAGCGTCTCATCCTTCACGATGCGGCCACGCGGAATATTCTTGTCCCGCGCTTCCTTCTCGCGCCATGCGGCGAGCGCCTTCAAGCGCCCCAGCACTTCGGGCTTGCGGCTGGATACGCGCACGCGCTTCCAGGCGTCTTCGGGCCGATTTTCATAATTGGATGCCTCGGCGATGCGTTCCATCTCGTCGTCGAGCCAATCACCACGCCCGGTCGCGCGCAGCTTTTCCAGCATCATCGGAAAGAGCTGGATCAGGTAGGTTACGTCGCCGATGGCATAGTCGATCTGGCGCTTGTCGAGCGGCCTGCGCGCCCAGTCCGTAAAGCGCGCGCCCTTGTCGAGCGTGACGCCCATCCAGGCGTCGACCAGATTGCCATAGCCAATCTGCTCGCCCAGTCCCAGCGCCATCGCCGCGATCTGGGTGTCGAACAGGGGGTGCGGCGTCTTGCCGGTCAGGTTGTAGATGATCTCCAGATCCTGCCCGCCCGCGTGAAAGACCTTCAACACATCCTCATTATTCACCATCAGGTCGAGCAGGGGGGTCAGGTCCAACCCCGGCGCCTTGGGGTCGATCGCGGCGGCTTCATGCTCGTCGGCAATCTGGACCAGGCACAGCTCCGGCCAATAGGTGTTTTCGCGCATGAACTCTGTATCCACCGCGACCCACGAGGAGCGGGAGAGGCGTTCGCAGAGGGCTGAGAGGTCTTTGCTGTCGGTAATCAGCGGATGGATTTGCATATGGTCTTCGTTCACATTATGGGCGGGCGCGCAGGTGCACTGCGGTCCTCTTACGAGTGTTTCAGCGCGCCATAGCCGGGTTACATCCATTTGTCATATTCAGAAACGAGCCTCATGCACGCATATCGCACCCATACCTGCGCCGAGCCGCGCCCCGCCCACGCCGGAGAGATTGTTCGCGTGTCCGGCTGGGTGCACAGAAAGCGGGACCATGGCGACCTGGTGTTTATCGATCTGCGCGATCATTATGGCATGGTGCAGATCGTCACAGAGGTGGACGGGCCGGTCTTCAAAGTGATCGAGGGCTTGAAACCCGAGAGCGTGGTGACGATCACCGGCAAGGTTGTGGCGCGCGCCAAAGAGGCAGTGAACCCCAACCTGCCCACCGGAGAGGTGGAAATTCGCGCCGAGGATGCCGTGGTGCTGTCCGCCGCCGCGGAGCTGCCTCTCCCTGTTGCGGGCGAACAGGAATATCCGGAGGATGTGCGCCTGCGCTATCGCTTCCTCGATCTGCGGCGTGAGACGTTGCATGCCAACATCGTCAAGCGCACCAGGATTATCTCTGACATGCGCCGCCGGATGGAAGGCGCTGGCTTCACCGAATATTCGACCCCGATCCTGACGGCGAGCAGCCCTGAGGGCGCGCGCGATTTCCTTGTGCCCAGCCGCATCCATGCGGGCAAATTTTATGCGCTTCCGCAGGCGCCGCAGCAGTATAAGCAGCTGCTGATGGTTGCGGGGTTCGACCGTTATTTCCAGATCGCGCCGTGCTTCCGCGATGAAGACCCGCGCGCGGACCGTCTGCCGGGCGAGTTCTACCAGCTCGATCTCGAGATGAGCTTCGTCACACAGGAAGACGTGTGGAATACGATGGAGCCGGTGATCGCGGAAGTGTTCCAGGCGTTTGCTGACGGTAAGCCGGTGACTCCGGCGGGCAGCTTCCCCCGGATTCCCCACGCCGAGGCAATGCTGAAATATGGCTCTGACAAGCCTGACCTGCGCAATCCCGTGCTGATCACGGATGTGACCGAGCATTTCGTCGGCTCCGGCTTCGGCATCTTTGCGGGCATCGTGGAGGGCGGCGGCGTGATCCGCGCGATTCCTGCTCCCGGCGCGGGCGCGGGCAGCCGCAAGTTCTTTGACGACATGAACCTCTGGGCGCGGGGCGAGGGCTATTCCGGCCTCGGTTACATCAATATCAAGGATGGCGAACCGGGCGGCCCTATCGCCAAGAACCACGGCCCGGAAGCAACCGCCAGGCTGATCGAGGCGCTGGGCCTCGGCCCCAATGACGGCGTGTTTTTTGCGGCTGGCAAGGAGGCGCAGGCGGCGAAGCTGGCTGGCCTCGCGCGCATCCGCGTCGGCGAGCAGCTGGACCTGATCGACAAGGACCGGTTCGAACTGTGCTGGATCGTCGATTTCCCGTTCTACGAATATGACGAGGACGAGAAGAAGCTCGACTTCGCGCACAACCCGTTCTCGATGCCGCAGGGGGGCATGGAGGCTCTCGAGGGCAGCGATCCGCTGTCGATCAAGGCCTATCAGTATGACATGGTCTGTAATGGCTACGAGATCGCCTCCGGCTCGATCCGTAACCAGCACCCGGACCTGATGGTCAAGGCGTTCGAGCTGGTCGGCCTCTCGAAACAGGATGTCGAGGAGCGCTTCGGCGGCCTCTATCGCGCGTTCCAATATGGCGCGCCGCCGCACGGCGGCATGGCGGCTGGTGTGGATCGCATCGTGATGCTGCTCTGCGGCGCGCAGAACCTGCGCGAGATTACGCTGTTCCCGATGAACCAGCGCGCGGAAGATCTGCTGATGGGCGCGCCGTCTCCGGCGGCCTTAAAGCAGCTGCGCGAGCTGCATATCCGGGTAGTGGAACCACAAAAGGGCTAACCCCACCCGGTTGCACTTGCAAATCTGTGAAACTGTGATACTGTGACGTTCATGAAGAACGTCACCATATCGCTCGACGATGAAACCCACCGCAATGCCCGCATCCGCGCGGCGGAGATGGGCACGTCGCTCTCCGCGCTGGTGAAGCAATATCTCGAATCGCTGGGCGATGCGTCCGGTGCGGGCTCACAGGAGGTGCGGGACATGCAAATGGGATATAAGGCCATGCCTACCTCCATGGAGAAGCCGGAGGGGCCGCCCTATTGGGTGAATGGCAAGAAGGTGTTCACGCCAGACGGCAAAACGCGCCAGCCCGGTGCGCTACGGGGCAAGATCCATATGGCGGATGATTTCGATGAGACGCCAGAGTGGCTGATCGACGCCTTCGAGGGCAAGAACACCGATCTGCCCTGGCCCGAATGAGGCTGCTCCTCGATACGCATGTGCTGCTGTGGTGGCTGCAGGACAGTCCGCGTCTCGGCCCCACAGCCCGCAGGCTAATCGGGGACAGCCGCAACTATCTCGCGATCAGCATAGCCTCGCCGTGGGAGATTTCCGTCAAGCACCGTATCGGCAAGCTCGATGACAGCGGCGCGGCGGTAATCGCACAGCTGGACGCGATGGGGATGGAGTTGATCGGCCTCACGCCCGCGCATCTTGCCGTGCTGGAAGGCTTGCCTGCGCATCACCGCGATCCGTTCGACCATATGATCATCGCGCAGGCGAAGGCCGAGGGGATGACGATCATGACGGATGATGCCATCATTCCGCGCTATTCCGTTCCTTGCGTGGGTGTGGAATAATGGCGGTGATATGACCATCTCCCTCTCCGATTACGAAGCCGGTCTCGATTTCGATGGCGATTATGATGCGGCGCTTTCTGATCTACAGGACCGGCTGGAGCGCATTCAGACCGCGCATATCGTGCATGGCCGGCGCAGCGTCATCCTTTTCGAGGGGTGGGACGCTTCGGGCAAGGGCGGCATCATCAAGCGCCTTACCGCTACGCTCGACCCGCGCTATTATCAGGTCTGGCCGATCGGCGCCCCCAGCGAGGAGGAAAAGGATCATCATTTCCTCTGGCGCTTCTGGCGTCGCCTGCCTTCGGCGCGCAATATCGGCATATTCGACCGCAGCTGGTACGGCCGCGTGCTGGTGGAGCGGGTGGAGGGCTTCTGCACCGAGCGCGAGTGGAAGCGCGGCTATGACGAGATCAACGAGTTCGAGGCGCAGCAGATCGACAGCGGTACCAACATCGTAAAGCTGTTCGTCCATGTGACTCAAGAGGAACAGGACAAGCAGCTCGCCGAGCGGCTGGATGATCCATGGAAGCGATGGAAAACGGGGGCGGAAGACTATCGGAACCGTGCGCGACGGGCGGATTATCTCGAAGCGATGCACGAGATGTTCCGCCTCACCGACACTCGCTGGGCTCCCTGGACGGTGATCGATGGCAACAATCGCAAGGCGGGGCGCATTGCCGCGCTGACAGCCATCGCAAATGCGCTCGAAAAATATGTGCCAATGACCATGCCGGATGCCGATCCCGCCGTTGTGGCACTGGCGCACGAGGCTTTCGGATACCGCAAACCCGACGCCGAATAGCGTTCACTTTCGTCCGGACTGGAAAATTCCCGGGAAATGTGCTATATAACCGCTTGAACTGAGGGAAGTGTGCCATGCTGGGCGGGTTGATAGCGTATCTGGATTCGATAAAAGCGCGTGATCCCGCGCCGCGCTCGCGTATGGAGATTTTGCTATATCCCGGCGTGTGGGCGGTGTTCTGGCATCGGATTGCGCACCGCCTTTTCAGAGCGCGGCTCTATTTCCTGGCACGTTCGGTCAACCACCTCGCACGGTTTCTGACCGGGAACGACATTCACCCAGGCGCGAAAATCGGCCGCAACCTCTTTATCGACCATGGCTTCACCGTCATCGGGGAGACAGCGGAGATCGGCGACAATGTGACGCTATATCAGCATGTTACGCTGGGCGGTACGGATCCTGCCAACGGCATAGGTGGCAAGCGCCATCCCACCCTTTCCGACGGCGTGATCGTTGGTTCAGGCGCTCAGGTGCTGGGGCCGATCATCGTGGGTCCGCGCGCGCGGGTCGGGGCCAATGCGGTGGTCACGAAAGACGTGCCGGAGGGCGCGACGATGGTGGGCATCCCGGCGCGGCAGATGCTCGTCGATGTCTCGGCCTATCAGCGCGATTTCGTACCCTATGGCACTCCGTGCAGCGAGGTGTTCGATCCGGCGACGCAGAAGCTCGAAATCCTGCAATGTGAGGTGGAACGCCTGACAAAGCTGATCGCTGAGCTGAAAAAGGAACGCGATCTCAATCAAGAAGGTGGTGCGCTGTTTCGGGGTGATGAAGCCGAGGAGCGTGGTTGCGCCTGATGGGCGAGATCACTCCGTTTCCGCAACACAGGCAACCGGGGCAGACCGGTTTTGAGCGGCAGGAGCTGTCGCGCATCATGGACCTGTATGGCCGTATGGTCTCCGCCGGCCACTGGCGTGACTACTCGATGAACTTCGACAAGGATGCAGCCGTGTTCTGCGCTTTCCGCCGCGCCGCAGAGAGACCCGAATATCGCATCGAAAAGCGCCCTGCGCTGCGCAACCGGCAGGGCATGTGGGCGCTGATCGGCGAGGCGGGCGCGGTATTGAAGCGCGGGCAGGAGTTGGCCGGAGTGCTCGCGCCGGTCGAGCGCAAGCTGGTCAAGCTGATAGATCAGTAGCGTTGGCCAGTGGCGTCTCGTCTGCGGGATGAATAAAAATAACTCTACCTTAGTACTTGACATATGATTGTCAGCGTTTCACTGTCATGCAATCGGCGCGAAACGGGCAATATGGTGTAGCGATGTTGGAACTACCGCGTCAAACTGTTGACGGAGGCACCCAATGACGCTTCGTATCTCGTTTCCCGTGGCCCTGTTGCTCGGCTGCTCCGTGTTCCCAGCAACCGTCAAGGCGCAGGCCATCAGCGCGCGGGAGGCCGCGGCGCTGCGAGCGGAGATGACGGCGTTAAGGGCGCAGGTAGAGGCATTGCAGGCGCGCCTTGATGAGGCAGAAAGCGGCGCGGAGACGGCCGCTGCCAGCGCTCAGTCCGCAGCCGCCACCGCCGAACGCGCCTCGACCAACGCGCAGAAGGCGGTCGAACTCGCACAGAAGGCTCCCACGATCAAGTTCAAGGGCGCGCCGGAGATCAGCGACGGCAAGGGCTGGTCGTTTAAACCACGCGGCCGCTTCCAGTGGGATGTCGCCAGCGTCAACGCCCCTGACGGTGTCAACAATCCCGGCTTGGGTTTTTCCAACAAGGTGCGGCGGCTGTATCTTGGCTTTCAGGGGACGATTCCAGGCGGATTCGGCTATCGCGTGGAAACGGATATCGCCAACAGCACCGTGACGTTGACGGATGTCTACCTCACTTATGATCGCGGGCCATTCAACGTCACGCTCGGCCAGTACAAGCCTTTCGGCTCGCTCGATGAGCTGACGAGTGATCTTGATACCAGTCTCATGGAGCGCGCGGCGTTCGTGCAGGCCTTCGGTTTCGAGCGGCGTCTGGGCCTCGGCTTCGGCTATGCCAAGGGCGATGTGGTGGCCAATGCGGGCGTGTTCACCGATGACATCAAGGCGCTGTCCGGCAACAACACCGGCACGACCGTCAACGGAGACGCGAACAACAGCTATAGCGTCGATGGCCGCATCGCCTGGATGCCGAAGCTCGACAAGGTGCAGCTGCATGTCGGCGGCTCGGTGCACCTGCGCGACATGAACAATCTTTCGACCACCAACGTTACCTATCAGGCCCGCCCCGGCACTGGCACTACTGACGTGCGTTTCATTTCTGCTGGCGGCAGGAGGGTGAGCAAGGAGTTCGGCGCGGGGTTGGAGCTGGCGGCGATTTCCGGCCCGCTACACGTCACCGGCGAAGCATACTGGTTCCGCCCCGAGCTGGTATCGAACGGCAGGAACGCGCAATTTTTCGGCGGCTATGGCGAGGTCGGCTATATGCTGACGGGGGGCGATACTCGGCCCTACAAGAAAGGCACCTTTGGCTCGGTTTCGCCCGTCAAGCCGGTGGGCAAAGGGGGCTTCGGCGCGGTGCAACTCGTGGCGCGCTATGATTATCTCGATCTCAACGACCCGACGCGGGCGATCCAGGGGGGTACGCAAAAGGGCTATTATGCGGGCGTCAACTGGTGGCCGGTCGAGTATATCAAGTTCATGCTCAACTATGGGCACATGGATTACAGCAACGCGACCCAGGTGGATACGACGAACGGCGACCGCAGCTATGGCGTCGATACTGTAGCCGCACGCGCTCAGCTGAGCTTCTGACAAGGGTTATGGGAAGCGGCCTTTAATGCGCCGCTTCAGAATCCAGCGCGTATCCGGCCGAACGCACGGTGCGGATGATATCCCTGCGCCCGCCGACGTTGATCGCCTTGCGCAGGCGGCGGATATGCACATCGACGGTGCGCAGCTCGATGTCGCTGTCATGGCCCCACACGCTGTCGAGCAGCCGCTCGCGCGAGAACACCCAGCCCGGATGCTCCAGGAAATGCTTGAGCAATCGATACTCGGTCGGCCCCAGCGGGATCATCTGGCCCGCCCGGCGCACCTTGTGGCCCACGGTATCCATTTCGATGTCCGAAAAGGTCAGCGTCTCTCCTGCCAGCGCCGGTCGCACGCGGCGCAGCACGGCGCCCACCCGCGCCACCAGCTCACGCGGGGAAAAGGGCTTGGTGACATAGTCGTCCGCCCCGGTCTCCAGCCCCCGCACCCTGTCCTCTTCCTCGCCGCGGGCGGTGAGCATGATGATCGGCACATTCGCGGTGTTGGGGTTTCGGCGCAGGCGGCGGCAGACCTCTATGCCCGACAGGCTCTCGACCATCCAGTCCAGCAGCACGATGTCCGGAATGCGCTCCTGCGCCAGGATCAGCGCCTCCTCGCCATCCACCGTGTGCGAGACCTCGAAGTCTTCCTTGCGGAAATGCCAGGTGACAAGCTCGGCGAGGGCGGCATCGTCCTCGACCAGCAGCATATGGGCGCGGCTCATGCAAAAAGCTCCGTTCAGCTTTCGATTTTAACGTCCTTGTCGCGCTCGGGCAGATATTCCCCGGTCGCGGCATAATAGACCATCTCGGCGACGTTGGTGGCGTGGTCGCCGATGCGCTCCAGGTTCTTGGCGATGAACAGCAGGTGCGCGCACTCCGAAATCGTCTTGGGGTTCTCGACCATGTAGGTCACGAGTGTGCGGAAGATGCTGTTGTAGAAGCTGTCGACGACCGAATCGCGCGCAATCACCGCTTCGGCGAGCAGCGCATCGCGCGCGGAGAAGGCATTGAGCGCATCGCCCACCATCTCGCTAGCCACCTGCGCCATCGAGGGCAGAAGCGAAATCGGCTCGATCGTCCGATGATCGCCGATCTTGGGCACGCGCTTGGCGATGTTTTTGGCATAATCACCGATGCGTTCGACCACGCCGACGATCTTCAGCGCGGCGATCACCTCGCGCAGGTCGTCCGCCAGCGGCGCGCGCAGGGCGATGATCTGCACCACCAGCCGCTCGACCTCAGACTCCAGCGCGTCGATGCGCTCGTCACCGAGCACGACTGCCTTGGCTTTCTTGGTATCCTGCTCGACAAGGGCGGTCATCGCCTCATCGATTGCGGTTTCCACCCGTCCGCCCATCTCGGCGATAAGGCCGCGCAGGCGGTTGATGTCTTCATCAAAGGCTTTGACAGTATGCTGTTCGGCCATCGTTCATTCCTCCAGCATGGCAAAAGGGTTCAGCCGTAGCGGCCGGTGATATAATCCTTGGTGCGATCCTCGCGCGGATTGGTGAAGATTTCGGATGTCGAGCCATATTCGACCAGTGTTCCCAGGTGGAAGAAGGCGGTGCGTTGCGAAACGCGCGCGGCCTGCTGCATATTGTGGGTCACGATCACGATGGCATAGCGGCCGCGCAGCTCGTGGATCAGTTCCTCGATCTTGGCGGTAGCGATCGGGTCGAGCGCGGAGCATGGCTCGTCCATCAGGATCACTTCCGGCTCCACCGCAATCGCGCGGCCGATGCACAGGCGCTGCTGCTGCCCGCCCGACAGTGCGGTTCCGCTGTCCTTGAGGCGATCCTTCACCTCGTCCCACAGGCCTGCGCGCCGAAGCGACGATTCGACGATCACGTCGAGGTCCGCCTTGGCGCTGGCGAGGCCATGAATACGCGGGCCATAGGCAATATTGTCATAGATCGACTTCGGGAACGGATTGGGCTTCTGGAACACCATGCCGACACGCGCGCGCAGCTGAACCACGTCCATGCCGGAGGAATAGATGTTCTCGCCATCGAGCGTGATTTCGCCCTCCACCCGCGCACTCGCCACCGTGTCGTTCATGCGGTTCAACGTCCGCAGAAACGTCGATTTGCCGCAGCCGGAAGGGCCGATGAAGGCGGTCACGTTGTCGGTATCGACATCGATCGAGACATTCTGGATCGCCTGCTTCTCGCCATAATAGACGTTGACGTTGCGGGCGCTCATCTTGGGTGGGGTGGGCTGTGACATAAGCGCGTTACCAACGTCTTTCGAATTTGTTGCGGAGGTAGATAGCGATGCTGTTCATGCTGAGCAGGAAGAGCAGCAGCACGATGATCGCGGCGGAGGTCTTTTCGACGAAGCCTTTGCTGACTTCATCCGACCACAGGAAGATCTGCACCGGCAGCACGGTGGCGGGGTCGGTGATGCCGCCGGGCGGGCTGGCGATGAACGCGCGCATGCCGATCATCAGCAACGGCGCCGTCTCGCCCAGCGCGCGGGCCATGCCGATGATCGTGCCGGTCATGATGCCCGGCAGCGCCAGCGGCAGCACGTGGTGGAAGACGACCTGTATCGGCGATGCACCGATGCCGAGCGCCGCGTCGCGGATCGAGGGGGGCACCGCCTTGATCGCGTTGCGCCCGGCGATGACGATCACGGGCATCGTCATCAGCGCCAACGTCAGGCCGCCAACGAGCGCGGCTGATCGAGGCAGGTGCAGAACGTTGAGGAACACCGCGAGGCCGAGCAACCCAAAGATGATCGAGGGCACCGCCGCAAGGTTGTTGATCGACACTTCGATCATGTCGGTCCAGCGGTTGCGGGGCGCATATTCCTCAAGATAGAGCGCCGCAAGCACGCCCACCGGAAAGCTCAGCAACAGCGTTACAGCCATCGTCAGCAGCGACCCCTTGAACGCGCCCCAGATGCCGACCTGCGTCGGGTCCGTACCGTCGCTGGAGGTGAGGAAATCCCAGTTGATCGCGCGGCTTGTCAGTCCTGCCTTCTCCAGCCGGGCATAAGCCGCTTCGGCGGCAGGCTGGCCCTCGGATTTCGCCGCGACGTCCAGCTCGGCCGAGGCGGGCAGGTGGAGCGTCACGCTCTTTTGCAGGATCGCCGGGTCCGCCTTCACCGCATCGCGCACCACCAGCCATGCGCCGGGTGCGATCCACGCACCGTCCTTGCCCAGCGCGCTGGTGGCCGCCTGATCCGTCAATGCCTGCCAGTTGACGCTGGAGAGCACTGCCTCTGCCCCTTCGCCGCGAAGGCTGGCGGGGTCGATCACGATCGGCGCTTTCGGGAAATCAACACGCACCGCAATCTCGGTGCGCGTAAAGCCCCCCAGGCCGCCGCTCAACATCGAGATCATCAGATAGGCCAGGAACCCGGCGGACATCAGGATCGCCGCGAGACCGATGCGGCGAAAGCGACGCTCGGACGCATAGCGCGAGGCTATGCGCTTGCGCATGGCATCGCCTTTCCAGTCTGTCGGCTGGCGGCGCAGCGCGTCGGGCGAAACAGGCGCGTTCATTCGTAAGCCTCGCGATAGCGCTTCACAACCTGAAGCGCGACGATGTTGAGCAGCAGAGTGACGACGAACAGCACCAGGCCGAGCGCGAAGGCGGCGAGCGTCTTCGCGCTGTCGAACTCCTGATCGCCGGTCAGGAGCTGGACGATCTGCGTGGTGACGGTGGTTACGCTGGCGAACGGATTGAGCGTGAGGTTGGCGGCAAGCCCTGCGGCCATCACCACGATCATCGTCTCGCCGATCGCGCGGCTGACAGCGAGCAGCACGCCGCCGACCACCCCGGGCAGCGCGGCGGGGATCAGCACCTGCCGGATCGTCTCACTCGTCGTCGCACCCATGGCGAGGCTGCCGTCACGCATGGATTGCGGTACGCTGTTGATGCTGTCGTCCGCCATCGAGGAAACGAACGGAATGATCATCACGCCCATGACAAGCCCCGCCGCCAGCGCGCTTTCCGAAGAAGCGTTGTGAATGCCGATCCATGCCGCAAAATCGCGCATGTTGGGGGCGATGGTGAGCGCTGCGAAATAGCCGTACACCACCGTGGGCACACCGGCGAGCACCTCCAGCATGGGCTTCAGCCAGGCACGCGCGGCCGGCTTGGCATATTGGGTGAGGTAGATCGCGCTCATCAGGCCCAGCGGGATCGCGACGAACATCGCGATGATCGCCCCGATGAAGATCGTGCCCCAGAACAGCGGCACCGCGCCAAACGCGTTTTCATTGCCATATCCCATCGCGGCGGACTGTGGCGACCATTTGAGGCCGAACAGAAAGTCGAGCGGGCTGACCATCGAGAAGAAGCGCAGCGATTCCCACAGGAGCGAGCCTACGATGCCCACGGTGGTGACGATGGCGATCAATGAAGCGAGCAGCAGCGCGGACATCACCACCCGCTCCACCTTGGTGCGCGCTCTGAAATCCGGACGGATGCGCGTGAAGGCGAAGGCGCCTCCCGCAAGAGCGAGCATCAGCGCCGCGAGCGCGCCGCCGAGCGAATAGAATCTGTTGGCGGAGCGATATGGCTCGATCAGCGCGTTGGCACGAGGGTCGAATGCCGCCTGCGCATTGCCCTGCGCGATGTTGCGCGCCTCGCTGAGAATGGCGGAGCGACTCATCGCGTCCATCGGCAGCGCGGCGGCGGCCGGATCCTGCAGTACACGGCCGGTCACGAGGCCGGGCATCACGTTGGCCCAGATGGCGAGGAACACTAGCGCCGGTCCCAGTACCCAGAGCGCTGCATACCAGCCATGATAGGAGGGCAGGGAATGAAGCAGCGGACGTTTCCGGGAGCGATCGCCGGTCTGTGACGCAGCCGGGGCCAGCCGCATAGCTTTGGCGCGCGCAGACAGCCAGGCGATCAGCCCCAGACCCAAAATCAGCGTGATGATTGCAACCCCGTTCACGTCGCCCGATTCCCTTTTTGTTTGATGGGCCGGCTCTATTATTTCAGGTCGCTGCCGTCCATCGCCGTCAGTGACTTGGCGACCTCGGCATTCTTGGCGCGGGTCTCGTCCGTCGCAGCGACCATGCCGCGCTTGGCGAGATATCCACCCGGCTCCCAGGCCTTGGCGAACTCGGCGACATATTGCTGGAGGCCGGGAATGGCCTGCAGATGCGCCTTCTTCACATAGATATAAAGGGGGCGCGCGCCCGGATATTTGCCGCTGGCAACATTGTCATAGGTTGCCTCGACGCCGTTCAGCGGAATGTCCTTCAGCGTCGTGCGGTTTTCCTCGAGGAAGCTGAAGCCGAAGATGCCGACGCTGTTCGGGTTCGCGCCGAGTTTGGAGACGATGAGATTGTCGTTCTCGCCCGAGTCGACATATTTCCCGTCCTCGCGCACGCGGGTGCAGGTGGCCTTATAGGCCTTCTCGTCCTTCTCCTTCAGTTCCTTCATCGCCGGATCACTCTGGCAGCCCTTTTCGAGGATCAGCTCTGCCAGCGAATCGCGCGTGCCGGAGGTAGAGGGTGGGCCGAAGACCGAGATGGCGACCTTGGGCAGGCTGGGGTCGACATCGGCCCAGGTCTGCGTCTTGTTCTCGCCCTTGCCGAACGGATTGGCGGCCAGCGCCTTATACACCAGCTCCGGCGTCAACTTGAATCCGGGGCCCTTGTTCGATTCGGCGAAAGCGAGGCCGTCGACACCGATCTGGATCTCGACGATTTCCTTGACGCCATTGGCCTGGCAGCTCTCAAACTCGCTCTTCTTCATCCGGCGCGAGGCGTTTTCGATGTCGGGGTGCTGTGGGCCCACGCCGGCGCAAAACAGCTTCATGCCCGCGCCCGTGCCGGTCGATTCGACGATGGGGGATTTCATGCCCGCATTGTTCTGAACAAACTGCTCGGCAACGGCGGTGGCGAACGGATAGACGGTTGAGGAGCCGACCGCGCGAATCTGGTCACGCGCGCTGCCGCCGCCACCGGTGCTCGCCTGATCCTGACAGGCCGTGAGCATCGTCGCACAGGCAAGGGCGGATACGGCGAAAACTGCTCTTTTGCTCATGCTTATCTCCTCAAAAAGCGGCGTGGCCGGTCCCTTGGGAACGGGGCCATAACGGTGCTTGATGCACCCATTGTGACGGTTTGATTGCAGTTTTATGACAATGTCTCTGGCGCGCTGTTTTCGGTGTCCTTACCGTCCCGTTCGTCGCTGCGATCCGCCTGCGGCAACAGCACCGAGACTGTGGTGCCCTTGCCCATCACGCTCGCGATATCGAGCCTGCCCCGATGCCGCTCGACGATGTGCTTCACGATGGCGAGGCCAAGGCCCGTGCCGCCCAATGCGCGGCTCCGGCCCGAATCGACCCGATAAAAACGTTCGGTCAGGCGGGGCAGATGGTCTGGCGGAATGCCTTCGCCCTCGTCGCTGACCTCCAGCCGGATCATCCCCGGTTCCACGGCGCGCGCCTGCACCGTGATGGGCGTACCAGGCCGGCCATATTTGGCGCTGTTGCTCACAAGATTGTGCAGCAGCTGGCCGATCTGGAGGCGGTCGCCCTGCACCGGGGGAAGATCGTCACCGATGGCCGAGACGATATCGCCGCCGCGCTCGCCCAGATTCTGGCGTGAAACGGAAAGCACTTCGGCGATGAGATCGGGCATCGCGATCATCTCCGTCGGCAGGCGATGCTTGTCCGCCTCTATGCGCGAGAGCGACATGAGGTCATCGACCAGCTGCCGCATCCGCCTCGCTTCGCTCTCAAGGATGGAAAGGAAGCGCGCCCGCGTTTGCGCGTCGCCACCTGCGTTGGGGTCCTGAAGTGTCTCTATGAACCCCAGGATTGCAGCGAGTGGCGTTCGCAGCTCGTGGCTGGCGTTGGCAACGAAATCGCCGCGTGCCCGCTCGGCGGCATGAAGGTCTGTCTCGTCGTCGAGAAAAACGAACAGGCGCTGGCTATCGAGCGGGATGATTCGCATGGCCCAGCGCTGCGCCCGCGTCCCCAGCCCGACGATGTCGATCTTCGTGGGAGCGGTCAGAGCGTCCGCACTGGTAAGGCGCTCCGCCGCAGCCGGGTGGCGGATGGCGATGCGCACGTCCTCGCCCAGTATATGCTGGCCGAGCAGCTTGAGCGCGGGAGAGTTCGCGGTGAGCACGCGTCCGCCGGCAATGATCAGAACGGGGGCATCCAACCCATGGATGATGCTGCGAAAGGCGGGCAGGTCCACATAGTCTTCCCGTGGGCTTAGCTTCTCCGCCGGGGGTGGAGGGGCTATATGCTCCTCCTCCGGATGAAGCATCAGGAAGGTCAGAACCAACGAGCTCGCTACCAATATCGCGATAACGTCCAGCCCCGCGCCCACGATCAATGCCGCGCCGATGGACACCAGTATCACCGTCAGCGCGGTGGCAAGCTGAAGGCTCCTGCCCTGAATCATCATGTGCACTCTGGATTATTCTAAAGAATATTGCGATGGAATGATGACAGTTTTGTAGAGGGCGGGTGGGACAATATGAGCGAACGCAAGCCGGACGACGCCGAGGCGCTGCCGCCCACGCAAGAGCAGGCGGAAACCTCGGCACCCGGGCGGGAGGTCGCAAGGCGCAGATTGCTGCTCGGCGGTGGGCTGGCGGCGGCTTCGGCGGTCGTGTCGGTCCGCCCCGCGCTGGCGCAGACGGCGGCCTCGGTTTTGCATTGCCAGATTCCGGTTCCTGATCCCTCAAGGGCCGGTCAGGCAATCGCCGCCGATGGCACGATAGTGCCCGCCGGTACGCAAGGATCGTTCCCCGCGAGCGGGCGGCCGTTCACCGGCGAAGAGGTGAAGGCGGCGCTGCGCGGTCGCACGCTGCCGGGCACCAGCTATGAGCAGAGCCGCGCCTACCTCAATTATATCCGCCGCCTGCAAAGCGGGACCAGCGGCTTCACCTGCTACGCTTCGTTGCAGATGCCGCGCTGACGGTGATGGCAGCGGCAGGCGCGCAAGGCTATGCGCGGTGCGCGGAAGGGGGGCTGGTCTGGCGCGAGCTGGATGGCCTGGTGCTGGTCTATCACCGCCCCTCCGGGCAGACGCACATGCTGGCCTCGCCGCTGCCGGAGATCATGGCAGCGCTAACGGACAATCCACAATTGCCCTCAGCTTTGTTGGCCCATCTTTCCGAAGCATATGATCTGGCCGATGATGACGATGGGCTTGCCGCGCTCGAATTGCACCTCGCGGAGTTGACGGCTCTCGGGCTGATCAGGAGCGCGCCATGCGCCACGCCCTGACGCTCGGAATAGGCCCCGCGACCTTTCGAATAGGCTCCGAATGGGGCCAACCCATCGACCAGCTAAGCGCGCTCTATGCTGCCTACCCACAGGACGCCGCAGCAGTGGCGGACTACACGGTGCGGCTTGAGCCTGCCGGGCCTTTGCGGCGCTGGTGGCGGCCTTCGGTGCGGATCGCGGGGGACCATATGCTGCCCGATGCCGCGCCGATGGCTCTGCGCCATGGGCTGCTCGCCGCCGAGATGGGGATGAACCTGC
This sequence comes from Sphingobium sp. DEHP117, assembly GCF_030867385.1. GTDB lineage: Bacteria > Pseudomonadota > Alphaproteobacteria > Sphingomonadales > Sphingomonadaceae > Sphingobium. The sequence goes on from NZ_JAPFBJ010000001.1 coordinate 830,553, forward strand.
AAATGGCGCTGGGGTGGCGGCGGCATCTGCTGATCCATGCCAGCAGCGTCGAGAAAGACGGTCGGGCGCTGGTGATGACCGGCGAGTCCGGATCGGGCAAGTCCACGCTCGCGGCGCTGCTGGGCGAGCGCGGCTGGCGTTTCATGGGTGACGAATTCGCCCTGCTCGATCTGTCGGACGGGGGCGTGCACCCCTTTCCGCGACTCGTATCCCTCAAGAATGCCGCGATTGAAGCGATGCGCGCTGAAGTGGGGGACAGCGCGCGCTTCGGTCCGTTGCTGGAGGATACGCCAAAAGGCGCGATCCGGCATCTCGTGCCGCCTGCCGATGCCATTGCCCGCATGCGTGAGGCGGCCGTGCCCGCCCTTCTGCTGTTCCCGCGCTATGGCGTCGCGCGCGATGTAAGGCCGGTGGGGCAGGGGGAAGTCTTCATGCGCCTGACGCAGGCGTCCACCAACTATGTCGCGCTTGGGGAGGAGGGGTTCGAAGCGCTGCACCGCTTCGTTACCGAGGTTCCCGCGCTGGCGATCGATTATGAGAGCGGCGACGAGGCCGCTGCCATGATCGACGAGTTGTGGAGCGCATTGCCATGAGCGCGCGGGCGCTGGTGGCGCTGCTCCGCGATCCCGTCCGCGCGAGTGCCTTGGCCGAAAGCGAGTGGAACGGAATAATCTCCGCCGCCCGCGCAGAGCGCCTGCTTGGCACGCTCGCCGTGCGGCTGGAAGGCGTCGATGTGCCCGATCCGGTGAGCGCGATCCTTGCGGATGCTCAGCTGGACGCCGAGCGGGAAAAACGCATCGCCTTGTGGGAAGCGAACCGCGCCGCCGCCGCCCTCGCACCGCTTGGGCTGGAGCCGATCCTGCTGAAAGGCGCCGCCTATGCTGCGGCCGGGCTGCGGGCCGGGAAGGGCCGGATGATCGGGGACCTCGATATTCTCGTGCCGCGAGATCGGCTGGATGAGGCGGAGGCCGCTCTGCTTGCCGCCGGGTGGGAGTGGGTGAAGCCGGATCCCTATGACGACGCCTATTACCGCCGCTGGATGCACGAGCTGCCGCCGCTGATCCATCGGGAGCGTGACCGGATGATCGACGTCCACCACACCATTCTCCCGCTCACCGCCCGGCCCCGGCCAGACGCGGCGGCGCTGATCACGCAGAGTGTGGAGCTCGGTGGCGGGCTGCTGGTGCTGTCACAGGAGGACAGGGTGCTGCACGCCGTCGCGCATATGATGGCGGACGGAGATCTTTCAGGAGGTTTGAGAAACCTGTGGGATATCCGATGTCTGCTTGCCGATATTGAGGATAAATCGGCACTAGATCGGCGCGCGGCGCATCATGGATTAACTGCCCATCTGGCGCGGGCGCGGCGGCTCGTGGCCCATGTCTATGGTGATGGCCTGCGTTTGACCTTCGCCGACCGTCTCTTCGTCCGCCGCCTTCTGTCCCGTGACGCGTGGGGGCAGGACAGCCGCAAATGGCTCGGCCTCGCCTTCTACATCCGTTCGCATCTGCTACGGATGCCGCCGCTCATGCTGATGCGGCATTTGTGGACGAAATGGCGAAAAGGCCATCGGCCTGCCTAGGCCTCCCACGCCTCCAGCATCGTCACCAGATCATCGAACCGATGCAAGATCGCGTCCGCGCCTAACTCTGCGCTCACATCCACAAACCCGAAGCTCACGGCGATGCTCGCCATTCCCGCATTCTTCGCCCCGTCTATATCGTTCGACGTGTCACCCAGAAACACGCAGCGCCCGCCACCCGCGCGCCGAACCATTTCGTGCAGGGGTTCGGGATGCGGCTTGGCTTTCCCCACGGTGTCGCCGCCTACGATCGCGTCGAACACCGGCTCCAGCTTCAGCGCGCGCAACAGCGGCAATGTGAACCGCTCGAATTTGTTGGTGCACACCGCGAGCTTCATTCCCCGCCCGCGCAGTTCCGCCATCGCTTCCGCCGCGCCGGGGTAAAGCCGGGTGTGATCGGTCAGATGCTCCTGATACCAGGCCATCAGCACGGGCGTGAGCTGGTCCAGCAGGTCCGGCGTATAGTCGCCCGATGCCTTCAAGGCCCGCTCCAGCATAACGCGCGTGCCTTTGCCGACGAAACGCTTGATCTCGTCCACCTCGTGCGGCGGCAGGCCGACGGTGGAGAGGGTATAGTTCACGGCGGCGGCAAGATCGAGGCTGCTGTCCACCAGGGTGCCGTCAAGGTCAAAACCAACGATGTCGAAAGGAATTTGTGCCATCGCCGCGCCCATGCCTTCAGAGCTGTGGCATTGGCAAGCCAAACATGGCAGAGGGGCGATGCATGTGTGGTGTTTTGCATGAGGTCGGGTGACGGGCGTGAGCGAATATTCGGAAGCGAGGCCGCTGGCCGTCATCATTCTCGCGGCTGGGCAGGGCACACGGATGAAATCCGGCCTGCACAAGGTGCTGCACCCCATTGCCGGGCGGCCGATGCTGATGCACCTCCTCTCCACCGTCGAGGCGCTGGGCGTTGAGCGCAAGGTCGTGGTCGTCGGCGCCGGGCGGGAACAGGTCGAGGCGGCGGTGGCCGGGCATGGCGTCGATATCGTCGTTCAGGCACAGCAGCTCGGCACCGGCCATGCGGTCGCGCAGGCGCATGATGCGCTTGAAGGCTTTGCGGGCGATGTGCTGATCCTCTATGGCGACGTGCCGCTGGTCCGTGCCGAGACGATGCGTGCGATGATCGAGCGACTCAACATGGCCGATGCGCCGCGCAGTGTGGTGCTCGGCTTCCGGCCTGACCATGCTGGCGCCTATGGCCGGATCATTGCAAACAATCAGGGCCTGATCAGCAAGATGGTCGAGTTTAAGGACGCCTCGGCCGAGGAGCGCGCGGTGACCTTGTGCAACAGCGGGCTGATGGCCGTGCGGATGAGCGACCTGTTCATCCTGCTCGATCAGATCGGCAACGATAACGCCGCAGGGGAATATTATCTGCCCGATATCGTGATGCTGCCCGGCAGCCAGAGTGCGGTGATCGAGACCGATTCGGACGAGGTGGCGGGCGTCAACAGCAGGATCGAGCTGGCGGCGGTCGAAGCGCGCTGGCAGGAGCGTCGGCGCGAGGAGGCAATGCGCGAGGGCGCCACGCTGATCGCGCCGGAAACCGTATTTTTCGCGCATGATACGGTGCTGGGCCGCGATGTGGTGATAGAGCCGCATGTGGTGTTCGGGCCGGGCGTCGTGATCGAGGATGGCGTGACGATCCACAGCTTCTCGCACCTTGAGGGCGCGGTTGTGCGGGGCAGTGCACAGATCGGCCCGTATGCGCGGCTGCGGCCCGGCGCGGACATCGGCAAAAAGGCGCGGGTCGGCAATTTCGTCGAGGTCAAGAAGGCGAGCCTTGGCGAGGGCGCAAAGGCCAACCACCTGTCCTACATTGGCGATGCGTCGGTAGGGGCGGGCGCGAACATCGGCGCAGGCACGATCACCTGCAACTACGACGGCTTCCTCAAGTACAGGACCGAGATCGGCGAGGGCGCGTTTATCGGCTCCAACAGCGCGCTGGTCGCCCCCGTGACCATCGGCGAGGGCGCGATCGTCGGCGCGGGCAGCGTGGTAACGCAAGATGTTTCCGCAGATGCGCTGGCGCTGGTTCGCGCGCCGCAGCAGGAAAAGTCCGGCTGGGCCGCCCGGTTCCGCCAGATCATGCAGGCTCGCAAGGCCGCGAAATCCTGAAACCCCCAGTCTCATTCGTTTCGAGGAGTATCTGATGCAAAACAGCCCGTGGAGCCACCAACGGAAAGCCGGCGTGGCAGACGATATCGACTTCGAGATCAAGGGGCAGGAGCTCCAGTTCCTTGAGGTGGAGCTGGATCCGGGCGAAAGCGCCATATCCGAAGCGGGTGCGATGGTGTGGAAGGACGCGGCCATCGCAATGAGCACCGTGTTCGGCGATGGCAGCGGCGGCGCGGACCAGGGTTTCATGGGCAAGCTGCTCGGCGCGGGCAAGAGGCTGGTGACGGGCGAGAGCCTGTTCACCACCGTCTTCACGCATCAGGGCCAGGGCAAGGCGCGCGTCGCCTTTTCCGCTCCCACGCCGGGCGCAATCCTTCCGCTCAAGCTCGATCAATATGGCGGCACGCTGATCTGCCAGAAAGACAGTTTCCTGGCGGCGGCGAAGGGCGTGTCGATCGGCATCGCCTTCCAGCGGCGGGTGATGACCGGCCTGTTCGGCGGCGAGGGTTTCATCATGCAGCAGCTTACCGGAGACGGCTGGGTTTTCGTGCAGATGGGCGGCACGGTGGTAGAGCGGGAGCTGGCGCCCGGCGAGGAGATCCATGTCGATACCGGTTGCCTTGCTGCCTATACCGCCAATGTCGACTTCGATCTGGTGGCGGCAGGCGGCATCAAGTCGATGCTGTTCGGCGGCGAAGGCGTGTTCTTCGCGCGGCTGCGCGGGCCGGGACATGTCTGGGTTCAGTCGCTCCCCTTCGCGCGGCTTGCCGGGCGGATGCTGGCGGCGGCGGGCAGCCGGGGCGGGCAGAATCGCGGCGAGGGATCGGCGCTCGGCAGCCTGGGCGATCTCATCAGCGGCAACTGAACGGCAGCAAAACTTGAAATCGAAGGCTTGAAACGATGTGCGGCATTATCGGGATTGTGGGGAAGGAAGATGTCGCGGAGCGGCTGCTGGATGGCCTGAAGCGGCTGGAATATCGCGGCTACGACAGCGCGGGCATCGCCACCGTCCATGACGGCGCGATCGAGCGGCGGCGCGCCGAGGGCAAGCTCGGCAATTTGTCCAAGGAGCTGCGCGACGAGCCGCTGCCCGGCATCATCGGCATAGCGCACACCCGCTGGGCGACGCACGGCGCGCCGACGACCGCCAACGCCCATCCCCACGCCACGCGCGAAGTGGCGCTGGTCCATAATGGCATCATCGAGAATTTCAAACCGCTACGCGAGGAGTTGATCGCGCGCGGGCGGCATTTCGATAGCCAGACGGATACCGAGGTCGTCGCGCATCTGGTGAGCGAGAAGATCGAGCAGGGTGCCTCGCCGGAGGAGGCTGTGCGCGATGTGCTGCCCCGCCTGCATGGCGCCTTTGCGCTCGCCATCCTGTTTCGCGCGCATCCTGACCTGCTGATCGGCGCGCGCCTCGGTTCGCCTCTGGTGGTGGGCTATGGCGAAGGGGAAACCTATCTGGGTTCGGACGCGCTGGCGCTCGCGCCGCTGACGCAGAAAATCGCCTATCTGGAGGAGGGCGACTGGGTGGTCGTTACCCGGGCGGGTGCGCGTATCTTCGACCGTGACAACAACCCCGTCGAACGCCCCGTCACCGTATCCGGCGTGTCGGGCGCGATGATCGACAAGGGCAACCACCGCCACTTCATGGCGAAGGAGATTTACGAGCAGCCCGTCGTCGTCGCCCAGACGCTGCGCTCCTACCTGCGGCGCATGGAAAATCAGGTGTCGCTCCCCGATATGGATTTCGACCTGGGGCAGGTGAAGCGCGTGACGATCGTGGCGTGCGGCACGAGCTATTACGCGGGTCTGGTGGCCAAATACTGGTTCGAGAAGTTCGCGCGTGTGCCGGTTGACATCGATGTGGCAAGCGAGTTCCGCTATCGCGACCCGGTGCTGGAGCCGGGCGGGCTTGCGCTGTTCATCAGCCAATCCGGCGAAACGGCGGATACGCTCGCCGCCCTGCGTCACGCCCGGGCGCAGAATCAGATCATCGCCGTCGTCGTCAACGTGCCGACGAGCAGCATGGCGCGCGAGGCCGACCTGCTGCTGCCTACCCATGCCGGGCCGGAGATTGGCGTCGCCTCGACCAAGGCGTTCACCTGCCAGCTTGCCGTGCTTGCTGCGCTCGCCGCCAATCTGGCGCGGGCGAACGGCAGGCTGAGCGCTGAGGAAGAGGCAGAGATCGTCTGGCACCTTTCCGAAGCGCCCGCCGCGATGAACCAGGCGCTTTCTCACGATGCGGAGATCGAGGCGATGGCGCATCTGGTCGCGCCTGCGCGGGACGTGCTCTACCTCGGGCGTGGACCGGATTATCCGATGGCGCTGGAAGGCGCGCTCAAGCTCAAGGAGATCAGCTATATTCACGCCGAGGGCTATGCGGCCGGAGAGATGAAGCATGGCCCGATCGCGCTGATCGATGACAACGTGCCCGTAATCGTCATTGCCCCATCCGGCCCGCTGTTCGAGAAAACCGTCTCCAACATGCAGGAGGTGCAGGCGCGCGGCGGCAAGGTGGTGCTGATATCCGACGCGGAAGGCATAGCGCAGGCGGGCGAGGGCTGCATGGCGACGATCGAGATGCCAAAGGTCCACCCCTTGATCGCGCCGCTGGTCTATGCGGTGCCGGTGCAGCTGCTCGCCTATCATGTCGCGGTGGCGAAGGGCACGGATGTCGATCAGCCGCGCAACCTCGCCAAATCGGTTACGGTGGAGTGACAGGCCTGTTACCTCTTGCGATCCAGCCAAGCGAACCTATTTCGATCAAGAGATTCGTACGATCGAGGGGCAGGCAATGACCACCACGAAACACACACGCATGTTGATTTTGGGCTCGGGCCCCGCCGGTCTGTCCGCCGCGATCTATGGCGCGCGCGCGGGGCTTGCGCCGCTGGTGGTGCAGGGCATGCAGCCTGGTGGCCAGCTGACGATCACGACGGATGTCGAGAATTACCCCGGCTTTCGCGAGGTCATCCAGGGCCCGTGGCTGATGCAGGAGATGCAGGCGCAGGCCGAGCATGTCGGCGCCGAAATGGTGTGGGACCAGATCGTCGATGTGGACCTGTCTCGCCGTCCGTTCCGTCTCACGGGCGATGGCGGCAGCGTCTATACTGCGGACACGCTGATCATCTGCACCGGCGCGCAGGCGCAATGGCTGGGCGTGGACGGCGAGCAGCATCTCTCTGGCAAGGGCGTATCGGCCTGCGCCACCTGCGACGGATTTTTCTATCGCGGCAAGAAGGTCGTGGTGATCGGCGGCGGCAATACGGCGGTGGAGGAAGCGCTCTACCTCACCAATCATTCTTCCGACGTGACGCTGATCCACCGGCGCGACAGCCTGCGCGCGGAAAAGATCCTGCAGGAGCGCCTGTTCGCCCATCCGCATATCAAGGTGCTGTGGAACAAGCGGGTCGAGCGTTTCGTCGGCGGCGGTGATCCCGAGGGGCTGGTCGGCGTCGACCTCGTCGATACACTGACCGGCGAGGCGTCGCATGAGCCGACGGAGGGCGCGTTCGTCGCTATCGGTCACAAGCCCTCGACCGAGCTGTTCGCGGGCAAGCTCCCGCTCGATAACGGCTATCTGGTTGTCGAAAAGGGCGGATCGAAAACTGCGATACCGGGCGTGTTCGCCGCTGGCGATGTTGCCGATCAGGTCTATCGCCAGGCGGTAACGGCGGCGGGCATGGGCTGCATGGCCGCGCTGGATGCCGAGCGTTTTCTCGCCGAAACGGAGTTCGAGGCGGCGCAGGCGGCGGAGTAAATCTCGCCGTTACCGCCGGGTGGCGAGCTTGCCGTCCACGAAGGCGGCCAATGTACCGAACGTCTCGAAGGTTTCGCCGTCTACATCGTCGTCGTCGATCACGATTCCGAATCGGTCCTCGATTTCGGTCAGCAGGGTGGCGACGGCCATCGAATCCAGTTCCGGCATTGCGCCGAACAGCGGGGTGTCCGCCTCCAGCCCTGCCGCTACGTCTTCTGCCAGCGCCAACACATCCCGCAGGCAATCGCGCAACCGCGCATCGACCGGGTCTGAGTTTACGCCTGATATCTGAGAATTATCGCGCATGGGCGCGCCTCTATACTCAAGCGGGGCGGCGGACAAGCTGGGAAATGCGGGTGCGCAACGCTGGCCACCATTGCGCAGGCTTGCGCGGGTCAAAGCAATCGAGCCTCAGCATCGGTCGCGTCCGCTCCATCCAGTCGCGCTTGTAGGCATTGTCACCCGTGCCGTAGTCGATGCGGGAAACGTGCTCATTGTCGATCATGTGGCCGAACATGTGGTGGCTCAGCAACGTGCCGGGGGAATGCATATCCTCCGCATTGTCGTGCGCGATCTTGTGAATGCACGCGGTACCGCCTTCGATCGTCCAGAGCTGCGCGGCGACCGCGCGGCCGCCCTTCCGCGCAATACCCAGCCGCAAAGCGCCTCGCTGTGCGGCCTCATGTGCGATCGCGTGAACCATGGCAGGATAAGGCTCGGCGTTCTTCCAGCTGGCGCCATAGACGCTGCAATACTCGTTCCACAGGCCATCACTGATCTGCGTGTGGATTTCAAAGTCATAGCGGCGGGCGCGCCCCTTGCGCTTCACCGAAGCACGAAGGGCACCGGGGCGATTCCGCCAATAGGATGCGAAATTCCGCCCGGCCAGATCGACGATATGATTGCTTCCCTGCGCGGTCAGCAGCGCGATCCACCCCGCGGAGGCGAAGGCGCGCCGCAGCATCTCGGGCATGGCATCGCCATCATTGTCGATGAGCGGATAGAGACTGACCCTCCCCGCCGAGCCCCGCAGCCTCGCCGCGATTTCGCGCACCAGTGCCTCGCGCGTGGCCACATCCGCAACGCCCTCCACTATCGGCGCATAGGAGAAGCTGTAATAATTGGCGAGCGCGCTCAAATGGCCCGTTTCCGCTTCGCGCACCAGAGGTAGCGCACAGCGCGCGCCATTGGTCTGCGCCTCGGGTATCAAAAGCTCCTGCCCGGCAAAGCAATGCTGCGCCAGCATGTCGAACCAGCCGCGCAGGGCAAAGCCAGTTGCGTCGCTATCGTCTTTCCGTGGCGGGGAAATGTCTCTATCCCGGTTCATCGTTCCACTCTCTAGCGTATAGTCGTGCAGATGGGGTTAAGTGATTTGCCAGTGAAGCCGATAGACCATCTGCCTCTTGCCGGTGCGGCTGTGGCGGGAGCGGAAGCGCAGGCGATCGCTGGCAAGGCGGGCGCGCTGAGTTATGCCGCGCTCGAAGAATCGGTCGGGCAGATGGCGGGCTGGCTTGATTCCTTGGGCTTTGCGCCGGGCGCGCGGGTAGCGAGCTGGGTGGCCAAGGGACGACTCGCCTGCATCCTCCCTCTAGCCGCGCCGCGTGCCGGGCTGATCCATGTGCCGGTCAACCCACTGCTCAAGCGCGCGCAGGTGGCGCATATAGTTGCTGACAGCGGCGCGAGGTTGCTGATCGGCACGCCCGCCCGCCTCGCTGCGCTGGAGCCGGGCGACGTGCCGCAGGAGTGCCGGGCAATTGCCGAAGACGCGGCTCTGGCAGGCTCGCAGGCCAGCGACCCCGTGCCGCCGTCGGCCGCCGCGCCGGATGATCTCGCCGCGATCCTCTACACCTCCGGCTCGACGGGCAGGCCCAAGGGCGTGATGCTGAGCCACAGGAACCTCTGGCTCGGCGCGGTGTCGGTGGCGGAATATCTGCACCTCTCCCCTGAGGATCGCGTGCTCGGCGTGCTGCCGTTCAGCTTCGACTATGGCCAGAACCAGATGTTTTCCACATGGGCGGCAGGAGGCGCAGTGGTGCCGCTCGATTATCTGACCGCACGCGATGTGATGAAGGCGGTGGAGCGGGAGGATATCACCACGCTCGCCGGAGTGCCGCCGCTCTGGGTGCAGCTGACCGAGGCGGACTGGCCCACCGAGACGGCGGCGCGGCTACGGCGGATCACCAATAGCGGCGGGGCGTTGACCAAAGCCCTGATCGGGCGGCTATCCGCCTTGTTCCCCAATGCCGACATCTACCCCATGTACGGCCTGACCGAAGCGTTCCGCTCCACCTATCTGCCGCCGGAACTCGTAGCGACCCACCCCGAGAGCATGGGCCGCGCGATTCCGCATGCGGAGATCCTCGTCTGCCGCCCTGACGGCAGCCTGACGGCGGAGGATGAACCGGGGGAACTTGTCCATTGCGGGCCGCTGGTGGCGCAAGGCTATTGGAACGACCCGGTGCGCACGGCGGAGAGGTTCCGCCCCGCGCCGCCCTCGTCCAGCTATGACGGGCTGGCGGTATGGTCCGGCGATACCGTGCGGCGGGATGGCGAAGGCCTGCTTTATTTCGTCGGGCGCGAGGATGCGATGATCAAATCGGCCGGCAACCGCATCAGCCCCACGGAGGTCGAGGAAGCCGCCCAATCGGTGCCGGGCGTGGCCGAGGCGGTGGCCTTGGGCGTGCCGGATGCACGGCAGGGGCAGGCGGTACTGCTGCTGGTGCGGGTGACGGACGACAGCGCAGTGGATGCGCTACGCGAGAGCCTGAAGAAGGAGCTGCCCAATTTCATGATGCCGTCTGACATCCGCGTGGTGGAGGCTTTTCCGCGCAACGCCAATGGCAAGATCGACCGGGTACTGGTCGCGCAGGACTGGCGCATGCTGGCCAAGGAGTCTGTGGCATGAGCGTGAAGCCGATGGGGCCGATCCCGCCCGGATTTGAAGCCGAGGAGGGCATGTTGCTGATCGGCGGCTGCGGCGCGGCGGCGCTGGCCGATGAAGCGGGCGATACGCCGCTGTTCGTCTATGACATGGCGCTGGTGCGCGCTCGGGTGGCGATGCTGCGCGAGGCGATGCCCGACGGGCTGCACCTGCACTATGCGATCAAGGCCAATCCCTTCCCGCCGCTGCTTGCCGCCATGACGGAGCTGGTCGACGGCTTCGATATCGCCTCTGGCGGGGAACTTAAGCACGCTCTTGAGGCGGGCATGAAAGCGGAAGCGATCAGCTTCGCCGGGCCGGGCAAGCGTGATGACGAGCTGCGCGCCGCCATTCAGGCAGGCGTAACGATCAACCTCGAATCCGAAGGCGAAGCGGCGCGGGCGTTGCGGATCGGCGAGGTTGTGGGCGTGAAGCCACGCCTCGCCGTGCGCGTAAACCCGGATTTCGACCTCAAGGGCTCGGGCATGAAGATGGGGGGCGGGGCCAAGCCCTTCGGTGTCGATGCTGATCGCGCTGCGGCGCTGGCGCGGCAGGTGATCGATGCCGGGGCGGACTGGCGTGGCTGGCATATTTTCGCGGGCAGCCAGGCGCTCGACGCCGCAGCGATCATTGAAACGCAGGCGGCGACTTTGGGTCTGGCGGCCCGGCTATCGGAGCAGGTGGGCGCCACCCCGCCGCTCGTAAACCTCGGCGGCGGCTTTGGCGTGCCCTATTTCCCCGGAGACCTGCCGCTCGATATCCGCGCGGTCGGCCTCGCGCTGGAGGAGGGGCTGACGCTGGCCCCCGATGCGCTGGAAGGCGCCGCCTTCGCGCTGGAGCTGGGGCGCTATCTGGTCGCCGAAGCAGGCGTCTATCTCACCCGCGTGATCGATGTGAAGGAGAGCCACGGCGAACGCTTTGCGGTGGTGGACGGCGGCCTGCATCATCAGCTGGCGGCGAGCGGTAATTTCGGCACGGTGGTGCGGCGCAACTATCCGATTGCAATCGCTAACAAATATGGGATGACGGACGCCGAGGAAGAGCCGGTGAGCGTCGTCGGCTGCCTGTGCACTCCGCTGGACCGGCTGGGGGAGCGCGTGCTGCTCCCCAAGGTCGAGGCGGGAGACCTCGTCGCGATCTTCTGCGCCGGGGCATATGGCGCCACCGCATCGCCCGCCGCCTTCCTTGGCCACGCACCAGCCCGAGAGATATTGCTTCAGGAATGAGGGATTCCGCCGCGTAGCAGAGATTTTACAGCCAATCCTAACGCAATGTTCACCGTTTCCGGGCAATAGCGGCTATTATCGCTGATCTGTGCGTTCCAGGTATTTTCCGGGAATGCACCCGAACGGCAGAGCCTTTTTGAGTTGGGATGGACGGCATGATGCGTGGTGGCTGGACGAGATTGATCACCGGGCTGGTAGCCTGCGGCACTGTGCTTGGCGGTTGCTCCGGCAGCGGCGCTTCCACCAGCGCACAGCTTCCACCCGCAAGCTTCGTTGGCACGCAGGAAGGGCCGGGCGAGGAATATATCATCGGGCCATTGGATGAGCTGACGATCTTCGTCTGGCGCAATCCCGAGCTCGGCGCCAAGGTGCAGGTGCGCCCTGATGGCCGCATCACCACGCCGCTGATTGCGGACATGCCTGCCGTCGGCAAGACGCCCAAGATGCTGTCCGAAGACATCAAGCTGGCGCTGACGCAATATATCCAGAACCCGCTGGTGTCGGTGATCGTCAACAATTTCTCCGGCACCTACAGCCAGCAGATCCGCATCGTCGGCGCGACCGAAAAGCCCGCCTCCATCCCCTATCGCGCCAACATGACGCTGCTCGATGCGATGATCGCGGTGGGCGGCCTCTCCGAATATGCCGCCGGCAACCGCGCGCGCCTTGTCCGCTATGACAAGGAGACCGGCAAGCAGAAGGAATATAAGGTGCGCATCAATGACCTGATCAAGCAGGGCGATACCAAGGCCAATGTGCAACTTTCGCCGGGCGATGTCATCATCATCCCCGAAAGCATGTTCTAAGGGATCGAGCGAACCACCATGCCGAGCCTCTATGACGAACTGCTGATCGCGCTCCACGGAGTCTGGAACCGCCGCTGGCTGGCGCTGGCGGTGGCCTGGGGCGTGTGCGTCGCGGGTTGGCTGGCGGTCTCGCTGATCCCCAACGCCTATGAATCGAAGGCCAAGGTGTTCGTTGCGACCCAGTCGGTCATACAGGACAAGATCGGCATTTCGGCGGTTGAACAGCAGAAAAACCTCGATGCCATCCGCCAGACCTTGGGCAGCGCCGCCAACCTCGAAAAGGTGGTGCGCGGCACAGACCTTGCCGGAACGGTCGCGTCTGATGCCGATGTCGCCGCGCGTGCCGGATCGCTGAAGGACAAGATCGCCATCGTCTCCAGCGAAAACAACCTGTTCGAGATTACGACGACGATCGCGGACAGCGGCAATTCAGACCGCGCCAATGCCCGCCTCGCCAACCAGATCACGCAGAAGCTGATCGACATCTTTCAGGAAGAGAACATCACCGGCAACCGTGATGAGACCAGGCAGGGCCTTGCTTTCCTCGATCAGCAGATCGCGCAGACCGGCAAGGCGCTGGCAGACGCGGAAAAGAAGCGGGTGGAGTTCAACCAGCAGTTCGCAGGCATCTTGCCCGGCGCCGGCTCGATCTTTGACCGCATGGCGGCGGCGCAGACCGAGCTGAACCAGATAGAGTCGCAGTTGATGGGCGCGCAGAGTGCCTTGGCGGCGATGAACGGCCAGCTGGCCGGGACGCCCGCGACCATACCGGGCGGCGGCGTGGGCGGTGGCAGCCCCTCGGCCTTGGCGCAGGCGCAGGGAGAGCTGGCGTCTGCCAAAGCGCGCGGCTGGACCGACGCGCACCCGGACGTGGTGGCGCTGAAGCGCCAGATCGCCGCAATCAAGGCAGCGGGCGGCGGCGCTGCGAGCGCAGGCAGCAGCGCCCCCAACCCCGCCTATCTCTCTATCCGCTCGATGCAGGCAGAGCGCGCTGCGGCCGTGCAGGCGTTGCAGGCCCGAAGGAGCCAGATCGAGGGCGATCTTGCCGCCATCACCGCGCGCCAGATCGCCGACCCCGGCCTCGCCTCGGAGGGAGAACGGCTGGATCGGGACTATGACGTCCTGAAGGCGCAATATGACAAGCTGCTCGCTGATCGCGGCGAGGTGCGCCTGCGTGGCGACGTGCAGAGCGAGACCAAAGGCGCAAGCTTCCGCATCATCGATCCACCGAGCATGCCCACCGCGCCCGCTTCGCCCAATCGGCCGTTGCTGCTCGTCGGCGTGCTGATCGTCGGCATCGGCGCAGGCGTCGGCGCGGCGTTCATGCTGGGGCAGGTGCATCCCACCTTCCCGACGGCGGCGCGGCTGGCGAAAGCGGCGGGCCTGCCCGTCATCGGCACGATCACAGAGACGCTGAACGCCTCGCAGGTTGCGGAGCGCAAGCACAAGATGAAGCTGTTTGCGGGCGCGAGCGGCGCATTGGGCGCGGCGTGCCTGCTGCTCATCGTCGTCGAGTTCATCCAGCGCGGCATGGCATGAAGGACAAGCCGGACATGGGTAAACAGGATTTCCCGCACCGCGACCGCGACGCTGCCACCCCGGCTAAGGGCCTGCTGGAGCGCGCATCCGACATATTTGATTTCAGTGGAGCCCTGAAAGGCCAGGGACTACCGCCGCTTGCCGTTCCGCCCGAGCTGATTCCCCCGCCGCCCGTTTTCTCCCCGCCCGCCGCACAGACTGATGTGCCAGCGAGTGCCGCCAGGCCCCGCGCGGCGGATTGGGGCGGCCCGGTGCAGGCCATTGACCGTGCGGTGCTGGCCGAAAATGGCTTCCTCGTCCCCGGCGCGCCGATCAGTGGGCTCGCCGAGGAGTTCCGCATCGTCAAGCGCGAGCTTCAGGCCGCGCTGCGTGCCGAAGGCGAGGCGCGGGCAGACGGCAAGCTCGTATTGGTTGCGTCGGCGCACCCCGGTGATGGCAAGACATTCTGCGCCATCAACCTCGCGCTATCGCTTGCGGCCGAGAGCGCGGTCGAGGTTTTGCTGGTCGATGGCGACGTCGCCAAGCCGGATGCGCCACGCCTGCTCGGCTTGCAGACCGGCAAGGGTTTGCTGGATGCGCTGGCCGATCCGGCTGTGCGGATCGAGGATTGTGTCATCCGCACGGATGTTCCCGGCCTGGCCGTGTTGCCCGCAGGCGCGGGCAGCACCAGCGACACCGAATATCTCGCCTCCGCACGCATGGGTGAGCTGATCGCGGCACTGATCTCCGGGCGGCCGGAGCGTATCGTCATCATCGATTCGGCACCGTTGCTGGCAGCCTCGGCGGGGTCGATCCTTGCCACCCATGTCGATCTGACCCTTCTTGTGGTGCGGGCCGATCGGACCAGCGAGACGGCGCTGCGCGATGCGGCAGAGCTTCTCAATGGCTGCCGCAACGTGCAGCTGATGCTGAACGGGGTGAAATTCTCCGCCAGCGGCCGCCGCTTCGGCACCTATTATGGCCGGGAGGGCTGAAACGCCGTGCGCCGCACTCTCCTTTCCCTGACCGCATTGGCCGCCGTGGCCGCGCATCCCGCGCAGGCGCGGACCGAGGTGCATCCCTATATCGAGGCGAGCCAGACCTTCCTGGCAAACCTGAAGGGCGGCGCGGAGGACGTGCTGACCTACACCTCGCTCGCTGCAGGGGTCGACGCGACGCTTCAAACCGCCCGCACCGAAGTGCGCGCCGACGCCCGCTATGAGCATCAGTTCGGCTGGGGCAAGCGGGCGGTCGATAGCGACATCCTTTCCGGCATGCTGCGCGGGCGCTATGCGGTGATCCCGAACCGTCTGAGCATCGAGGGCGGCGCGCTTGCCACGCGGGTGCGTACCGATGGCCTGTCGAGCGCCAATGGCGGATCGCTCATCACGGCGGGCGATTCGGTGTCGCAGCTCTATTCGCTCTATGCCGGGCCGACCCTCACCACTCATGTAAACGACCTCTCGGTCAACGCGGCCTATCGCATCGGCTACACCCGCATTGAGGACGATGTGAACCTGAGCGTAGGCGGCATCCCGGCGTTCGGCGTATTTGACGAGAGCGTCTACCAGACCGCAACCGCATCCGTCGGCATGCAGCCCGGCCCGTTGCCCTTTGGCTGGTCGGTGGGCGTCGGCTATGACCGGGAGGACGCGAGCGAGCTCGATCAGCGTTATCAGGACAAGTGGATCCGCGGCGACGTGACCGTGCCCGTGTCCGCCACGCTCGCTCTTGTGGGCGGGGTTGGCTATGAAGACATCAAGATCGACCAGCGCGCGGCATTGGTGGACAATGCTGGCAACCCGGTGCTGGACGGCAAGGGCAGGCTGATATCAGACACCTCCGTCCCGCGCCTCGTCGCCTATAACGTCGAAGGCCTGATCTGGGATGCAGGGGTGCTGTGGCGCCCCAGCCGCCGCACCTCGCTTGAGGCGC
Source organism: Sphingobium sp. DEHP117 (assembly GCF_030867385.1). GTDB lineage: Bacteria > Pseudomonadota > Alphaproteobacteria > Sphingomonadales > Sphingomonadaceae > Sphingobium. The sequence continues at coordinate 846,427 of NZ_JAPFBJ010000001.1, forward strand.
GCATCGGCGAGCGCTATGACAGCATGCACTATATCGGCAGCTTCACGTGGCGCGCCAGCCCGCACAGCCTGTTCCAGATCGCCTATTTCGACCGGATCGACAGCTTTGGCCGCGCGCTGCACGGCAATCTCGTCGCCTTGCCGACGGATTTCATCGCCGCGCGCAATCCGTTCAGCGGCGACCTCACCGGCTGCGTCAGCGGCCAGAACGGCGGCACCTGCCTTAATGACACGCTGGCCGCGATCAACGGCTCCAACTTCCGCCATCGCGGCATAGCGGCGCAATATGGCTGGACAGGGCGCCGGTGGAACTGGGGCGCTGCCGGCGGCTGGTCCCAGCGCAAGTTCCTCGCCCCGCGCGGATCGATCTTCACCGGAGTCAGCGGCGCGCACAGCGATTATTACTACGCGCAGCTGTTCGGCGGCGTTAAGCTGGATATCGCCTCAAGCCTCGGCGCCAGCCTCTATGGCAATTATCTCGATGCGCCGGTGGGCGGCATTGATGTGACCAATTACGGGGCGTACACCACCTACAACCGGCAATTCGGGCGGCATCTGAGCGCGCAGGCCTCGCTGGGGCTGGACGCGCTCGATACCACCGCAATCGACACGATCGTCAATCTGCTGGGGCAGGTGGGCGTCCGCTATACATTCTAGGGGCACCGCCCCGTGGAGAGACACGACGATGTATGATCAGTTCTACGCGCTGAAGGGCCGCCCGTTTCAACTGACGCCGGACCCGCATTTCTATTTCGAGAGCGGCACGCATCGCAAGGCGCTGTCCTATCTTGGTTATGGGCTGGCGCAGGGCGAGGGGTTCATCGTCATCACCGGCGAGATCGGTGCGGGCAAGACGACCTTGGTCGGCCATGTCATGTCGACGATCGACCCGCAGCGTCTCACCGCGGTCAAGATCGTCTCGACCCAGGTCGAGGGGGACGACCTGCTGCGCCTCGTCGCGCAACAGTTCGGCATCACGGAAGACCATCTGCCCAAGGCGCAGCTGCTTCAGCGGATCGAGGCTTTCCTCCATGCGCAGGCACGCAAGGGGCTTCGCACGCTCCTGATCGTAGACGAGGCGCAGGGGCTGTCGGTGTCCGCCATCGAGGAGCTGCGGATGCTGAGCAACTTCCAGCTCGGCGGTCAGGCACTGCTGCAGATCTTCCTGCTCGGCCAGCCGGAATTTCGCACCCTGATGAACGCGCCGGAGCTGGAGCAGCTGCGCCAGCGCGTGATCGCGACGCATCACTTGGAGCCGATGCTGGCCAACGAGGTGGAGCCCTATATCCGCCACCGCCTTTCGCTGGTCGGCTGGACGAATAACCCGCATTTCACCGCTGATGCCTATGCCGCCATCTATGCCGCGACAGACGGCGTTCCCCGCCGCATCAACGCGCTGATGAGCCGGGTGATGCTGTTGGGTGCCGTCGATCACCTGAGCGAGATAGACGCGCATGCGGTCGAGGCCGTTGCCGCCGATATGGGGCTGGTTGAAAGCGCAGTGGATACCACACCGGCATCCGCGCCCGCGCCGATCGTAGCCGAAGTGGTCGAGCCGACAGAGGAAGCAGCAGCGCCCGATATCCAGCCGGTTGATCTGGCGGAAGTCGTTGAGGAACCAGCGCCGGTCGTCGACCTGGTCGATACCGCCGACGCCGTCCCGCTGGAGCTACACCGCATTCGCGAGGAACTGGACGAGCTGCGCCGCGTGATCAACCTCAGCGGAGATCGCGCGCCAGAGCAGCGCGCGCTGGCCGAGCGTCTTGACGCCATCGAGGCGCGGGTTCACGGCCTCGAGTCGCGCGGCGACGAGCAGGAAGCGGCGCTGCGCAAGGTGCTCAACCTGCTGGTCGACTGGGTGGAAAACGAAAACCCGGAAAGCCGCGCGGCCTGAGCGGCCCAGGATGACGAGGCATTGATGGCAAGTATTATCAATGCACTATCCGTTGATGTTGAAGACTGGTTTCAGGTCGGCGCCTTCGAGACCACGATAAAGCGTGCCGATTGGAGCGCGTGCGAATCCCGCGTCATGCGCAATACCGACCGGCTGCTCGATCTATTTGCCCGCCGCAATGTGAAAGCCACGTTCTTCACGCTGGGCTGGGTGGCGGAACGGCACCCGGACCTCATTCGCCGCATCGTTGCCGCCGGGCATGAGCTGGCCAGCCATGGCTATGACCATCAACGCGTCTTCACCTTCACGCCCGAGCAATTCCGAGCGGATCTGCGCAAATCGCGCGCGCTGCTGGAGCAGGCGGGCGCGGTGCCGGTGCGCGGCTATCGCGCGCCGAGCTTTTCCATCGACGCACGCACGCCCTGGGCGCATGCCCTCCTCGCCGAAGAAGGTTACAGCTATTCGAGCAGCGTCGCGCCGGTGCGCCACGATCATTATGGCTGGCCCGAGGCCCCGCGCTTTGCCTATCGCCCCCTGGCCGACTCCTCGCTCATCGAACTGCCGGTTACGACCGCGCGGGCATTCTGCCGCACCATCGCGGCGGGCGGCGGCGGCTTCTTCCGGCTGATGCCCTATGGCTTCACCCGCTGGGCGGTGGGCCAGGTCAACCGAACCGATCAGCGCCCGGCGATCTTTTACTTCCACCCGTGGGAGATCGACGCGGATCAGCCGCGCGTCGCAAACGCACCGCTCAAGTCCCGCCTGCGCCACTATACCAACCTCGCGACCACCGAGGCCAAGCTCGACCGGCTGATTGTTGCCTTCCGCTGGGGCAGGGTGGATGCGGTCGCAGCCGATCAGGCAAGGGATGCGCCATGCTGGCCCGCCGCATGATCGTCTCGCCCGCCAATCTGGACGACGCGGCGCAAGTCGCCGCGCTGGAGGCATGGATCGGCGCGCGCTCGGACTCAACGCCCTTTCACCGTCCTGCTTGGATCAACGCGGTCGCGCGCGGCACCGGCCAGCAGGCGATGATGCTGGTGTGCCGTCATGGCGGCGGCGACATTGCGGGCGTACTGCCGCTCAATCTCATCCACTCGCCCCTGTTCGGGCGTGCCTTGGTATCCAGCGGCTTTGCGGTCGATGGCGGGATTTTGGCCGAGGATGCGGGTGTAGCCGAGGTGCTTTCCGCCGAATGCTGGCGCTTGGCGGAGGCGATGAGCTGCCCCACGGCAGAGCTGCGCGGCGGTGCATTGCCGCGCGAGGGCTGGGCGCTCAAGACCGGCGCCTATCTCAATTTCGCGAAGCCATTGGAGGCGGATGACGAGGCGCAGCTGCTCGCCATCCCCCGCAAGCACCGCGCCGAGGTGCGCAAGGGGCTGGACAATGGCCTTGATATTGAGTTCGGCCGCAGCGCGCGTCTGCTCGAAATCCACTATCGGCTCTACGCCGAAAATGTGCACCGGCTCGGCACGCCGGTGTTCCCCAAGGCGATGTTTGCCGAAGTGCTCTCCGCATTCGGCGACAACGCCGACATCGTGCTGGTGAGCAAAAACGGCGCGCCGCTCACCACCATATTCAGCCTCTATCACAATGGCGTGTGCATGCCCTATTGGCAGGGCGCGACGCTCGCCGCGCGCAAGCTGCGATCCAACGAGGCGGGCTACTTCCACCTGATGGCCCATGCCCGCCAACGCGGCTGCACCCACTTCGATTTTGGGCGTTCCAAGGTCGGCACTGGCCCTGCGGCGTGGAAAAAGACCTGGGGCTGGGAAGGCGAGCCGTTGACCTACGCCACCCGCGCCGCGCCGGGCCGGGAAGCGCGTGACATCAACCCGCTCTCACCGCAATATCAGCGCAAGGTAGAGCTGTGGAAGAAACTGCCCCTGCCGCTGGCAAGCTTCATCGGCCCCTACATATCGCGCGGGCTGGGCTGAGGCGTCATGGCCGCTGCGGGCGAAATATTGTTCCTGGTGCATCGCATCCCGTTCCCGCCGGATCGGGGCGACAAGATCCGCTCGCATCATATCCTGCACGCGCTGGCCGAGATCGGCCCGGTGCATGTCGGCTGCTTCGCCGATGACGCGCGGGACATGGCCTTCGCCGACGAGATGGCGGCGCTGACAGCAAGCCAGCGTGTGCTGATGCGGGGGCGGTCGCGCGCGGTGGCGGGCGTGAACGGTTTGCTCAGGCGCCAGCCGATGCTGGTCGCGATGTATGAGAGCGCGGCGCTGCACCGCTGGGTCCGGCATGTGCTGGCAACCCGCCCGATCCGCGCCGTTGTCACCTATTCCGTCCAGATGGCGCATTTCGTCCCGCGCGATCTGCCAGAGGGCGTGCGCTTCGTGATGGATTTCGTCGATTTCGACAGCGCGAAATATGCTGCCTATGGGGCGGGGCAGGGCGGCGTGATGGGCTGGGTCAACCGGCGTGAGGGCCGCGTGCTGATGCGCTTTGAGGCGGAGACAGCGCTGCGGGCGGATGTCTCCACCTTCGTCAGCGCGGCGGAGGCGGATATGTTCGTGCGCACCGCCGGGGTGCAGGGCGCGGATGTCCGTGCGCTCGATAACGGCGTTGATTTGAACTATTTCAATAGATTGTCGCAATATCCTGCTATCGAAAATCGGGGAGTCCCACTGCTCGTCTTCACCGGGCAGATGGACTATCGCCCCAATATCGAAGCGGTCCAGAGCTTCGCGCGCGAGGCGTTGCCCACGATCCGCGCCGCGCATCCCGATGCCCGGTTCGCCATCGTCGGCCGCAACCCCGCGACGGAGGTGAGTGCGCTCGGCAATCTTCCCGGCGTGATCGTCACGGGCGGCGTGCCCGATGTGCGCGGCTGGCTGGCGGCGGCGGATGTTGTTGTCGCACCCCTGCGGATCGCGCGCGGCATCCAGAACAAGGTGCTTGAGGCGATGGCGATGGCGCGGCCGGTGGTCGCCTCCCCGCAAGCCGCCGAGGGCATAGACGCGGAGGAGGGCAAGCATCTCATGATCGCCCGCGATCCGGCTGAAGAGGCTCAGGCAGTGTTGGCGCTGCTCGCTGATCCCCAACGCGCAAAAACGCTGGGCCAGGCGGCGCGCGCGCGCATGGAGGCCCGCTATGACTGGGCAGCGACTCTCGCCCCGTTACGGGATATGGTGACCGGCGGATGACCGACCCGGGCTGGCGCGGTCAACTGACCCTGCTCGGCGGCCTCACGCTCGCCGTGCTGCTGCTCTTTCATCATGACGCCGCAGATATGGCGCGCATCTGGTGGACCAGCTCGACCTATGGCCATTGCCTGTTCATCCTGCCGCTCATCGGCTGGCTGGTGTGGCAGCGCGCCGGGCAGATCGCGCAGCTTACGCCCGCCACTTGGACGCTTGGGCTGGCGTGGCTCGGCGCGGGAGCCTTGCTGTGGCTGCTCGGCGATGCGGCGAGCCTTGGGGTGCTGCGCCATGGTGGCCTGATCGTGATGCTGCAGGGCGTGGTTATGGCCTCGCTCGGTCTGCAAGTAAGCCGCGCGCTGCTGTTCCCGTTGTTTTACGCGTTTTTCCTTGTGCCGGTGGGCAGCGAGCTGGAACCGGTGCTGCAACTGCTGACCGCCGACATGGCGATGCCGCTGCTGCGCCTTGTTGGCATCCCCGCGCATATCGAGGGCATCTTCATCACCACGCCCACAGGCTATTTCGAGGTAGCCGAGGCGTGCTCCGGCGCGAAGTTCGTGGTGGCGATGACGGCCTATGGCGTGCTCGTGTGCCAGGTCTGCTTTCGCTCATGGGTTCGGCGTGCCATCTTTCTGATGTTCGCCCTCGCAGCCTGCGTGCTGGCGAACGGCGTGCGCGCCTTCGGCACCATCTATGTCGCCCACAAGCGCGGCATAGAGACAGCGGTCGGCGTCGATCATGTGGTTTGGGGGTGGCTGTTCTTCGCCGTCGTGATGGCGCTGGTGATGCTCGCTGCATGGCCGTTTTTTGATCGCAAACCCGGCGAGCAGGCGCTGGATATGGATGCGCTGCGGCGGATCCGCTTTCGGCCCGGCCCTCCCGCCTCCATTATGGCGGGCATGGCCCTTGCCGTCATGACCGCCGCACCGGCATGGAGCCATGTCTCTGCGCTGGCGGGCAGGGGCGACCTTGCCACCATGGCACCCCCGGCCATCCCCAGCTGGCAGCGCACCGATGCGCCGATGGCCTATGCATGGACGCCGCATTTCACCGGGGCCGATCGGACCGTTCAGGCCCGCTATGCGGATGCGCGCGGCCATATCGTCGATCTCGCCATTATCGCTTATGCTCGCCAGTCCGAGGGCCGCGAACTCATCGGCTTCGGGCAGGGCGCCGCCGACCCGGAGAGCGAATGGACATGGTCCTCCCCTGCATGGGCGCCTGATGAAGCGCGAGGCGAAATCATCACCGCGCCCGGCCCGGTGCGGCGGCATGTCGTCAGTTTCTACCGCGTCGGCGGATCGGGGATGACGGGGAGCAGCGCGCGGATCAAGCTCGCCACCATGAAGGCAAAGCTGTTGATGCGCGACCAGCGCGCGCTCGCGATACTGATCTCGGCCGAGGTTCGCGAGGGCGCGCCCGCCGAAGCGGCCATCCGCGCTTTTCTACAATCGCTCGGCGATCCGCAATCGCTGGCTGACGCCATCGCGCCAAGCCGCTAAGGGCCAGAACATCATGTGCGGCATTGCGGGCATCTTTCATCTTCAGACGGCCAAGCCGGTCGATCCTGCGCGCGTGCAGGGCATGATCGACGCCATGCCGCATCGCGGGCCTGACGGCACCGGCGTGTGGACCGCGCCGGGCGTCGGGCTGGGTCATTGCCGCCTCTCGATCATAGACCTTGCGGGCGGTGCGCAGCCGATGGCGAACCAGGACGCCAGCCTCATTGTGACCTACAATGGCGAGATCTACAATTTCGCCCAAGTGCGCGCCGAGCTGGTGGCGCTGGGCCATAAATTCCGCACGAGCGGCGACACAGAGGTCATCCTTCACGCCTATCGCCAGTGGGGCGAGGCGTGCGTGGAGCGGTTCAACGGCATGTTCGCCTTCGCGCTGTATGATGTGGCTACGCAGTCGCTATGGCTGGTGCGGGACAGGCTCGGCGTCAAGCCGCTCTACTACGCGCAGGTGTCTGACGGCAGCGTGATTTTCGGCTCGGAGCTGAAGGCGCTGCTCGCCCATCCGCTGCTGCGCCGCGCGCCGGATTTGAGCTCGGTCGAGGATTACATCGCGCTCGGCTATGTGCCCGATGACGCCTGCATCGTCGCGGGCGTCAAAAAGCTCGGCGCGGGTGAGCATCTGCGTCTCGTGCGGGGAAGGGGGCTTGCGGCTCCCAGGCGCTGGTGGGACGTGACCTTCGCCGACCGTTCCGTCGCCAAACCCGCCGCGCTGGCGGAGGAACTGGTGGCGCTGATGCGCGATGCGGTGAAGCTGCGCATGGTCGCGGACGTGCCGCTGGGCGCGTTCCTCTCCGGCGGGGTGGACAGCAGCTCCGTTGTCGCGATGATGGCGGAGCAATCGCCAAGAGCCGTCAAGACCTGCACCATCGGCTTCGATGTCGAGAGCCTGGACGAGCGCGGCTATGCCGATCATGTCGCGCGGCGCTTCGCCACCGATCACCGCACGCGCATCGTTTCGCCGGACGATTACGGCCTGCTCGACCGCATCGTCGGCCATTTTGACGAGCCCTTCGCCGATGCCTCCGCGCTGCCCACGTTTCGCGTGTGTGAACTCGCGCGCGAGGAGGTTACGGTCGCGCTATCCGGGGATGGCGCGGACGAGGCGTTTGCGGGCTATCGCCGCCATCTGTTCCAGCATCGCGGCGAGGGGCTGCGCGGGCTGTTGCCGCAGGGGCTGCGCGGGCCTTTGTTTGGCGCGCTGGGCCGAGCCTATCCCAAGGCGGACTGGGCCCCACGCTGTCTGCGCGCGAAATCGACCTTTCAGGAGCTGGCCATAAGCGGCGGCGAGGCTTATGCGCGCGCGGTTGGCTTCACCACGCCGGAACTGCGGGCCAGGCTCTATGGCGCGGAGTTCGCCCGCGCCATCTCCGGCCACCGCGCCGAGGATCGCATCGTCACCGCGATGGACGGCGCCCCCGCGCGTGACCCGCTCGACCGCGCGCAATATGCCGATCTCAAGATCTGGCTGCCCGGCGATATCCTTACCAAGACAGACCGCATGAGCATGGCCGTCAGTCTCGAGGCGCGCGAACCGCTGCTCGACTATCGCCTTGTCGAATTCGCCGCGCGCCTGCCCGTCAGTCAGCGCATTCATGGCAACACCGGCAAATACCTCATGAAGCGGGCGATGGAGCCGCATCTGCCGCACAATATCCTCTATCGTGGCAAGATGGGCTTCGTCACGCCGATCGCGCAATGGTTTCGCGGGGCGTTGGCGAACGAGGCGGCGGCGGTGGCGGATGGCTCGATGCTGGCGCGCACCGGCTGGTTCGACCGCACGACGATGGCCAGGCTGGCGCAGGATCACAAGGCGGGCCGCGCCGATCATGGCCGGCTGCTGTGGCAGCTGCTGGTGCTGGATAAATCCCTGGCGCGGCTGTTCGGTTAGCCGAATAATATCCCCGCCGCCTTGTCCCACATCGCGGGAGACGCGGCAGCAAGCATCCCGGTCGCATCCGATGAAGCGAGATAGGGCGCACCGTCGAACCGGCAGGCCATTCCCCCCGCCTCGTTGAGGAACAGCACGCCCGCCGCATGATCCCAGGCGAGCGTTCGCTTGAACAGCGCAAGGTCGTTCTGCCCCAGCACGATGCGGGGATATTGCTCTGCCGCGCAGCGGGGAATGCTGACGATATCGAGCTGCCCCTCAAGCCGCGCCTCGATGTCCGCCCGCTCCTGCGGGTTCAGGAACAATGTCGAAATGCCCGCGAGCGGCAGCTCCGCTCCGCTCTCCCGCGCGGCGATGCGCTGGCCGTTGATCGTCGCGCCTTGTCCGCGCGCGGCATGGCACATGCGTTGTTCGAGCGGATCATAGATCCAGCCTGCAACCGGCACGCCCCGTTCCGCCAGCGCGATGATGACGCCGAAGGGCGCGCGCCCTGCTGCGAAGTTGCCGGTGCCGTCGATCGGGTCGATGATCCAGCACAGCTCGCTCGCCAGACCGTCCAGCAGCGCCGGGTCTGCCGCGCAGGCTTCCTCGCCCACGATCAGCGCCTCGGGCAGCAGCCGCGCCAGCCCCTCTGACAACCGCGCCTCGCTCTCCCGGTCGGCGATGGTGACAAGGTCGTTCTTCGCCTTCTCGATCACCTCGTGCGCGGCAAGGTTCTGATAGCGGGGCAGGATCACCTCCTGCGCCACGCTCTGCATGAGTGCGGACACCGCGTTGTTGAGCGCCGCGCCCGTCATGCCTGCACCCGCGCAAGCGCCATGCCTGCCGCCACTGCCATGAAAACCCCGCCTGAAACCCGCGCGACGCGCCTCTCTGCCGTGGGCGAGAGCGCCAGCCCGCCCAGCCTGTAGGCCAGCAGCCCATAGCCCATGAGCACCAGTACTTCGAGCGTGATGCCGATTGCCGCCAATGTAGCGAGCTGCGGCGAGACCGGCCGGCTGAGCACCAGGAAGGGCGGCAGGAAAACGGTGAAGAACAGCAACGCCTTCGGGTTGGCGAGTTGGACCGCAATGCCGGTCGTTAAACCGCGCAAAACGCCGACTTGCCTTCCCGCGCGCCCGGTTTCCAGATGCGCGCGGGCGCGCCATGTCTGTATGCCGAGCCAGAACAGATAGGCGATGCCCGCCCAGCCGAGAACGGCCAGCACCTCCGGCGCGCGCTTGACCAGCGCGACAAGCCCGGTGCCCACCATCACATACCACAGCCCATTGCCGGCGTTGATGCCCATGATGGCCCCCGCCATGCCGCGCAGCGACCCACCGAGCGCCAACCCTGTCACCGTCGCCACGGCAGGGCCGGGCATCAGGCATGCGATCAGGTCAGTGATGGCAAAGGCAATCAGGAGGTGCGCTGTGCTGTCCACCGCCTTCAGCTTCGGTAATCGGCGTTGATGGATATGTAGCCGTGGGTCAGGTCGCAGGTCCACACGCTGGCGCGGCCATCGCCCAGCCCGATGTCGACCCCGATGGCGATGTTTTGCCCTTTGAGATGCGCCGCAACCGGCGCTTCGTCATAGCCTTCGACCGGATAGCCATTGGCGGCGACCTGCGTCGCGCCGAAACTGATCGAGAGCTTGTCCCGGTCCGCCGGCTCGCCCGCCTTGCCGACGGCCATGACGACGCGGCCCCAGTTGGCGTCCTCGCCGGCAATCGCTGTCTTGACCAGCGGTGAGTTGGCGATCGAGAGGCCGATGCGCCGCGCACTCTCGTCAGAAGCCGCGCCTGTCACGCGGATCTCGATGAACTTGCGCGCGCCCTCACCATCTTTCACCACCAGATGCGCGAGCTGGGTGCAGATGTCGGTCAAGGCCGCCTGAAAAGCGTCTGCGCCGGGGCTGTCGCGGCTGACGAGCGGCGCGTTCCCTGCCTTGCCGGTGGCGAAAACGAGCACGGTATCAGACGTCGAGGTGTCGCCATCAACCGTGATGCAGGAATAGCTCTTGCCGTTCGCTTGCGTGAGCATCTGCTGCAACAGCGCAGGGTCGATCGCCGCATCAGTAAAGATGTAGCCGAGCATTGTCGCCATATCGGGGGCGATCATGCCGCTACCCTTGATGATGCCGGAGAGCGAAACCTTCCTGTCGCCGATGATGGCGGACGAGGTCGCGCCTTTGGGGAAGGTGTCGGTAGTGCCGATGGTGAGCGCGGCATCCTCCCAGCTGCAGGGCGCGGCGGTGAGCGCCGCTTCCACCCCCGCGCGCGCCTTGTCCTTGGGCAGCGGCACGCCGATGACGCCGGTGGAAGAGACGAACACTTCGCTGGGCGCGCAATCCAGATGCGCCGCCACCTGGCCCATGATCTGCTCCACCGCCTCGCGCCCGCGATAGCCGGTGAAGGCATTGCTGTTTCCCGCGTTGACCACGAGCGCCCGCGCCCGACCACCGATGATGCCCTCGCGGCACAGCTCCACCTCGCTGGAACAGCACAGGTTTTTCGTCGTAACTCCAGCGACTGCGGTGCCCGGTGCAAGCTCCGCATAAGTGAGGTCGCAGCGGTCCCACTCCTTGTAGCGCGCCCTGGCCACGCGCAGGGTCACGCCCGCGATATCGGGCAAAGCAGGGAAGGCGGCAGGGGCGAGAGGCGAGCGTTCCATGGCTTCGCGCTTAGCGAATTTGGGGCAGGGGTCAATTCCGGAACACAGTGGATTGTAATTCCCTTACTTGTTCCTTTGAGCGGGAGGAAAAACAAGAATACATTCATAATGGAGTAAACACCCGGTTCCATTCATCGTTAAAACATGAAAAACGGTATGGTATATCCAGAATGGACCAATGTTATCGCGATAGGGCTCGTTAATATCTTTATTTTGTTATTCAAAATCAAGAATTTCGGTTTGTGCGAGGCCTATGGTAGCCAGTTTATAGTTCCATGTGAGAACAATGCCTGACGAGACCGGCCATCTAGCTGTAACGCCTCAAGAAAATTCCGCATTCGGAAACAGTTTTCATGTCGGGGAACTCATCGGCCGTGCGCGGCAGTTCGTCGAGCTGCGCCGAGCGCGCGCAAGCTTCTTGCCGAAGGAGCTGATGGGAGAGCCCGTGTGGGACATGCTGCTGGATCTGTTTATTGCCGCCTGTGAGTCGAAGCGCATATCCGTCAGCAGTGCATGCATTGCATCCGGGGTCCCTCCCACCACAGCACTTCGCTATCTCGTCAAGATGGAAAAGCACGGCCTGATCGAGCGAAGCGAAGATGATACAGACGGCCGCCGCGTTTATGTGGCCATATCGCCGGTTGCGCGCCAGGCCATCAGCGAATGGCTCCATAGCATCGCTTGAACCATCGGGGTGGACCTCGCTTGTCATGCGCTCAAGGAGCTGGCACTGATGCGGCCGGGCCATGGGGGCGGTAGCATTATGAGTATGATAAGGGGCATCATGCTGGTGGCTGTCGCTGCCCTCAGCATCAGCGCCGCGAGGGCCGATATACCGAAGGCACCACCGCTGGCGCCGCAGCCGGTCATGCTCCCGCCCGCTCCGCTGCTCACAAAGCCCGCACCTCCTCTGCCGCCGGTGCCCAAAGTGCGTGCCAAGCCCATATCGCAACCTGGCTCATGGTTCAGTTCGGATGATTATCCTGCGGTCGCCTTGAGGATGGGCGTGTCTGGCTTGGTGAACTTCCGCCTCTATATCGATCCTGCGGGGAAGGTGAGCCATTGCCAGATTGTAACGAGCAGCAATTTCGAGATTCTGGATAACGCGGTGTGCGATCTCGTGCAACGGCGCGCGCAGTTTTCTCCCGCGCACGACGCCAAAGGGCGCCCGGTAGCGGATGTCTGGAGCAGCCGCTTTTTCTGGAAATTGCCCGAGGCGGGCAATCGGCCCTTGCTGGAGATGGATGCTTCGTACCTTCTGTCGATAGACCAGATTGGCGCCGTTCAGCACTGTGCGCTGGTATTCAGGAATCCGCCTTCGCCAGCCGACGATTTCTCCTGCCCGAACTTCGACAACATGCCCCGCTTGGCGGGCTTGGAAATGCGCAACTATGGTTCCCAGCCGTTGATTGACGTGCAAATGACCATTGCCAACGCATTCAGCGAAGCCGCGAGAGACAGGGCAATGCAGCCCGTCCTGGGATTCGAGCAAAGATCGTTGCTCGTCTTCGCTATGGAGATGGATCCCACAGGGACCATTACGAAGTGCAGCCTGACTCAACAGAGAGGGAGTGCTTCCCTGGCGCGGGATGTCTGCAGAGAGTCCTTTCTCTATCGAACCTTCGCGCCGGTCAGAACACTGGATGGCCCGCCAGTCTCAACGCGATTCTGGTATGTCGAGCGCATCCTTCGCAAGCTGCCCTAGCCCCCGTCGCGTCCGCAGTTCGCGACCACCTCAATTGACTTCCCGCCGCCCTGATCCTACATCGCGGCGGTATTTTAAGCGCGTGCTCTGCGAGGGGCGGCGCACATCGTCAGTCAGGATGATTTCATGCTCGGCGCGCTCGCCAAATCCCTCTTCGGTTCGTCCAATGATCGTTACGTCAAGTCGCTGGGCAAGCTGGTCTCCCAGATCGCCGGGTTCGAAGGCTCCATTTCCGCGCTGACCGACGAGGAATTGCGGGATCAGACCCGTAAATTCCGTGAGCGGCTGGCAGGCGGCAAGGAAACGCTCGACGATCTGCTGCCCGAAGCCTTCGCCACCGTGCGCGAGGCGGGCAAGCGCGTGCTCGGCATGCGCCATTTCGATGTGCAGATGATCGGCGGTATCGTGCTCCACCGTGGCGAGATCGCTGAGATGCGCACCGGCGAGGGCAAGACCTTGGTGGCGACGCTGGCTACCTATCTGAACGCGCTCGAAGGCAAGGGCGTGCATGTCGTGACTGTCAACGATTATCTTGCCCGGCGTGACTGCGACTGGATGGGCCAGATCTATCGCTTCCTCGGCCTCACCACCGGTGTGATCGTCCCCGGCCTGCGCGAAGACGAGCGGCGCGAAGCCTACAACGCCGACATCACCTACGCCACCAACAACGAGCTGGGCTTCGACTATCTGCGCGACAATATGAAGTATGACCGCGCGCAGATGGTCCAGCGGCCCTTCAATTATGCGATCGTCGACGAGGTGGACTCGATCCTGATCGACGAAGCCCGTACGCCGCTCATCATCTCAGGCCCGACGGACGACAAGTCCGAGCTGTATATCGGCGTCGACGCGCTGGTAAAGCAGCTTTCCGAAGAGGATTACGAGAAGGACGAGAAGCAGCGCAACATCACGCTGACCGAGGATGGCACGGAAAAGGTAGAGCGGTTGCTTGAAAATGCCGGCCTGCTCGTCGGCTCCAACCTTTATGATTTCGAGAATACGCAGGTCGTCCACCACGTCAACCAGTCGCTGCGCGCCAACAAGATGTTCAAGCGCGACATCGATTATATCGTCAAGGACGGCAAGGTCATCATCATCGATGAGTTCACCGGCCGCATGATGGATGGGCGCCGCTGGTCGGATGGGTTGCATCAGGCGGTGGAGGCGAAGGAAGGCGTCAATATCGAGCCGGAGAACCAGACGCTCGCCTCGATCACCTTCCAGAATTATTTCCGCATGTATCCCAAGCTTTCGGGCATGACCGGCACCGCCGCGACCGAAGCGACCGAGTTCCACGAGATCTACAAGATGAACGTGGTGACGATCCCCACCAACGTTCCGGTGCAGCGGCAGGACGAGGAAGACCTGTTCTACAAGAGCATCGAGGACAAGTTCGCCGGCATCGCGAAGACGATCCGTGAACATCAGGCCAAGGGTCAGCCGGTGCTTGTCGGCACGGTCAGCATCGAGAAATCGGAGATGTTATCCGATTTTTTGCACAAAGAGGGCGTGAAACACAGCGTTTTGAACGCAAGATTCCACGAAAGCGAGGCGCATATCGTGGCGCAGGCGGGGCGGCTGGGCATGGTGACGATCGCCACCAACATGGCCGGGCGCGGCACCGACATCCAGCTCGGCGGAAACCTTGAGTTCCGCATCGAGGACGAACTGAAGGACTTGGCCGAAGGGCCGGAGCGCGATGCCGCAATAGAGCGTATCCGCGTGGAAATAGCCATGGAAAAGGCGCAGGTTCTCGAGGCTGGCGGCCTTTGCGTCATCGGCACGGAGCGGCACGAGAGCCGCCGCATCGACAACCAGCTGCGCGGCCGCTCGGGTCGTCAGGGTGACCCGGGCCTTTCGCGCTTTTACCTGAGCCTCGACGACGATCTTCTGCGCATCTTCGGGCCGGACACGCTGTTCGCCCGCATGATGCGCTCCAGCCTGGAGGATGGCGAGGCGCTGCCCCCCTCCAAATGGATGTCCAAGGCGATCGAGACTGCGCAGAAAAAGGTCGAGGCGCGCAACTACGACATCCGCAAGCAGGTCGTCGAATATGATGACGTGATGAATGACCAGCGCAAAGTGATTTATGAGCAGCGCGGCGACATCATGGACGCCGAGACGGTCGATGACGTCGTTGTCGACATGCGGCACGAGACGGTAAACGACATCGTCGGCGCGCACTGCCCCCCCGGCACATATCCGGAACAGTGGGACGTCACAGGACTGAAAGCGGCGGTGCAGTCACGGCTCAACCTGGAACCGGACATCGACGGCTGGCTCTCGGAGGACACGGTCGCGCCAGAAATCATCGAGGAGCGTCTGGTCGCGCTGGCCGATGCGGCGGTGACAGAAAAGGCGGCGGCACTTGATGAGGGCAGCTGGCACAACATCGAGAAGAGCATTCTGCTCCAGAATCTCGATCATCACTGGAAGGAGCATCTGGCGACGCTAGACGCGCTACGTCAGGTTGTGCATCTGCGCGCCTACGCCCAGAAGACGCCGATCAACGAGTACAAGGCCGAGGCCTTTGCCTTGTTCGAGCGCATGCTCGGCAACATCCGTGACGACGTAACGCAGACGATCGCTCGAGTGCAGTTCCAGTTCGAGAATGCTGCCGACGTGCCCAATCTGCCGACTTTGCCGGATTTCATCACTAATTATGCGGCCGATAGCGGCAGCGGACCGGGTGTCGACGAGAACGGCTTCGTTACCACGCGCATTCCCGGCATTGCCGCGGGGGAGATTGGCGGCGATCCCTATGCACATCTGGGAGTCAGTCGCAATGCGCCGTGCCCCTGCGGATCGGGTAAGCGGTACAAGCATTGCCACGGGGCGCTGGCATAGCGCAGCGGCAGGGAACTATTTTCTGGGCCCCAGTACACCGCTGAGCAAGGCAGGCAGCGCAGAGCCGGGAACACTGCGTGCGAGCAAACGCCTCTGTTCGACCTGGCCCGGCGCTCGCCACCCCTTGGTCAAATCAGCGCTGAATCCCCAAAAGCGGCCATAATATTCCGGGTCACCGATCATCATCAGCGGCGCGTCGGCGCTCGTGTCCGCGTCGGTGATCAGCCGATCCATAAGCAGCTTGCCGAACCCCTCGCCCTGCCGCGCTGGGAGCACCGCGACAGGGCCAACCATGATGAGCGGCGTGACTACGCCGTCGTCGCCGACGAGTGCGACCGGCCAGCTCTGCAACAGCCCCACAAAAGCCCCCGCACCGTCGGCCAGAGCATAGCTGAATTCCGGCAGCCAGCGCATGCCGGTGCGGATGGCATAGGCGGTACGGCCATGGCGGTCCGTTCCGAATGCCGCGTCGAGCAGGGCGTCGATTGCGGGTTCTGACTGGCTGTGCAGGGGGAAAAGGGTCGTCACGCTTGCTGTTCTGTCGGTAAAAGGGCATGAGCGCCCGGGAGCCGCGCCCTTTAGCGCGCGAGCCGCAAAAGGAAAGATAATTCTGCGCGCATCGCAGGGGAGCATCGACACGCATGGCCGCCTATCGTACATCCGAGGAGAATTTTCTGGCGCTGGAGGTCGAGGACCTGCATGTCGACATCCTCACCGGGATCTATTCCGAAGAGACCCATCTTCCGCAGCCGCTGAAAATATCGGTGCGCGCGCTGATCGCGCAGGAACCACATTATGATTCGGACACCCCGCTGAGCCGGTCGAAGAACTATATGGATCTCAAGCACGCCGCCACGGATGCGTTGCCGAAAGATCGGCATTTCAAGCTGATCGAGGCGGTGGCGGACCATATCATCGACACGGTCTTTCTGCAGGATGGCAAGGTGCGGCACGTGGAGGTGAAAATTGTGAAGCTCGCGCTGTCCGAGAACGGAGAATCGATCGGCGTCACAATGGCGCGGGGGAGAGGGTGAGCCACCTCAGGCAGCAGGCTGGTCTTCCTTACGCAATCGGCGTAGGCGCGGTGCGTGCTCCAGCCGCGCCGCACTCTTGATATCCTGCCTCAGGTCCTCGCGCCGCTGATGGATTGATGCGATGACCGGGCCCATCGCCACGCCCAGTTCGACCAGCGCCGTCTCAGCGAGCTGAAGTGAACTTTCCAGCGTCTCGGGCACGGCCTCGGTCGCCCCGGCCTTGTAGAGCTGGCTGGCATGGTCGGCATCGCGCGCGCGGGCAATAACCGGCAGGTCAGGAAATGCGGCGCGGACGGTGGCGGTTATGCGTACACACAGCACGGGGTCATCCATCGTAAGGATCAACACGCTGGCATTCTCCAGCGCCAGGCTCTCGAGGGTTTGTGGCCGCGTGACATTGCCAAATCGGACGGAATAGCCCTCTCGCCGGCCCTCCAGCACGATGTCGGGGTCTGAATCCACCACAATATAGGGTTGATCGTGCCCGCGCAGTAGATCGCACACCATGCGCCCGACACGACCGAACCCCAGCACAACCGTACGTTCGCTCTGCGCGCCCTCGGCTTGCGGCTCATCCTGCGACTCCCGCGTATGGGCGCGGTGTTCGATGCGGCGGGCAAGGTCATGACCCGCGCGCGCCAGCAGCGGGGTGAGCGTAAGGCCGATGGCGGTCGCAATCTGCCAGAACACGGCCGCATCCTGATTGATGATGTTCGCCGCAGACGCAGTGGCCAGAACGATCAGAGTCGTTTCGGAAGGGCTGGCCATCAACAGGCCCACCTCGGCGGCGAGGCTCCGGCGGGCACCGTTCAGGCGCAACAGCGTGGCGGTGACCAGCGTCTTGATGACCACGACCCCAAAGATTGCGAGCAGGAGAGCGGACCATTGCTCGGCAATGATCTTGAGGTCGAGGCTCATCCCCACCGTGAGCAAGAAGACGCCTAGCGCCAGCCCCCGGAACGGCGCGGTGATGCCCTCCACCTCGCTGCGATAATCTGTCTCGGCGATCATCAGCCCGGCAAGCAGCGCGCCGACGATGGGCGAGAGGCCGGTGAGCGCAGTGGTAAGGCTCGCCATGATCACGACGAGCAGGCTGGCGGCCAGGAACACCTCGGGGCTTTTGGTACGCGCGGCTTGTGCGAAGATGCGCGGCAGGATGAACGGCCCGGCAAGCAGCATCGCGATCACGGTCACTCCGCCGATCAGCAGCGTGCTCATCAGGCCGCCAAGGTCTCCTCCTCCGCTTGCGGGTGCAATGGCGCCGAGCAGAAAGATGATCGGCACCAACGCCAGATCCTCGAAAAGCAGCATCGAAAAGGCGGTGCTGCCCACCTGAGATCTGGTGCCGACCATCGGCAGCACGAGCGCGGTGGAAGAAAGCGCAAGTGCGAGGCCGAGGCCGATGGCCGCTGGCGGGCTGTTCCCCATCAAAGTGAGGATGATGGCGATGAGGAGCGCGGATCCACCCAATTCGAGTGCACCGACTCCGAACACCATCCGCCGCATGCTCCAAAGCCGCTTGAAGCTCAGCTCCAGTCCGATGGAGAACAGCAGCAGGATGATGCCCAACTCGGCAAAGGGCGCGATCGCTTCCGGGCGCGAGATGCTCACATAGTAAAGCCAGGGATATTCCTGTGTCATCGCGCCCAGCCCCGATGGGCCGACGATCAGGCCCGCGAGAATGAAGCCGATTACCGGGCTGATACGGAAGCGGGCGAACATGGGGATGACGACGCCCGCCGCTCCGAGGATGACCAGAGTATCGCTCAGTCCGCTGGTGCTGTGAATCTCCAGTGCCATAGGCGCTCTATAAAGCAGGCGCAGGCGAAGCTGTCATGGGCCAAATCAAAAAATGGCCGGGAATTGAAAACGCCCGCGCAGGTAAGGCGCGGGCGTCATGAGCAGGTGGCTCGGTCAGGCGCCGGAGCTTATTTCCAGCTCGCCATCTCGGCTTCGAGATTGGTGCGGATTGCCTCGAAGAACTGCTCGGTCGTCATCCAGGCCTGCTCCGGGCCGATCAGCAGCGCAAGATCCTTGGTCATCGCGCCGTCTTCAACGGTTTTCACGCACACCTTTTCCAGCGTCTCGGCAAAGCGGGTGACCTCGGGCGTTTCGTCGAATTTGCCGCGATAGACAAGGCCCTGCGTCCACGCAAAGATCGAGGCGATCGGGTTGGTGGACGTCGCCTTGCCCTGCTGGTGCTGGCGGAAGTGGCGGGTAACGGTGCCGTGCGCCGCCTCGGCTTCGATGGTCTTGCCATCAGGCGTCATCAGCACTGAGGTCATGAGGCCGAGCGAGCCGAAACCCTGCGCCACCTGATCTGACTGGACGTCGCCGTCATAGTTCTTGCAGGCCCAGACGAACTTGCCGCTCCACTTCAGCGCAGATGCGACCATGTCGTCGATCAGGCGGTGCTCATAGACGATACCGGCTGCCTTGAACTTGTCGGCAAACTCGGCTTCGTAAACCTCAGCGAACAAATCCTTGAATCGACCGTCATAGGCCTTGAGGATCGTGTTCTTGGTCGAGAGGTAGACGGGCCAACCGCGGCCCAGGCCGTAGTTCATCGAGGCGCGGGCAAAATCGCGGATCGAGTCATCGAGGTTGTACATTCCCATCGCGACGCCGGAGCCCGGGAACTGGAACACCTCCTCGTCAATCACCTCGCCATTGTCTCCCTCCCAAACAAGGCGGAGTTTGCCGGGACCGGGCACGCGGAAATCGGTCGCCTTGTACTGGTCGCCAAAGGCGTGGCGGCCGACGACGATCGGGTCGGTCCAGCCTGGAATGAGGCGCGGCACGTTGCGGATCACGATCGGCTCGCGGAAGACGACTCCGCCGAGAATGTTGCGGATCGTGCCGTTGGGCGATTTCCACATCTTCTTGAGCTTGAATTCCTCGACCCGCGCTTCATCCGGCGTGATGGTCGCGCACTTCACGCCGACGCCGTATTTCTTGATTGCGTTCGCGGAGTCCACCGTCACCTTATCGTCGGTGCGGTCACGCTCCTCCATGCCCAAGTCGTAATAATGCAGGTCGATGTCCAGATAGGGCTTGATCAGGCGTTCGCGGATCCATTCCCAGATGATGCGGGTCATCTCATCGCCGTCGATCTCGACGACCGGGTTTTTGACTTTGATCTTGGCCATGGCTCTCGTCTGCCTTCTATCTGGATAAGGGGAGGATGCGATGCGCTCTAGGCAAAGCGCGCCGCGGTTTCAACATCTCATCTCAGCCTTATAGGGGGGAACCCTTGCCGAAAGCTATATCGGCGCCTCTCTGGGGCGTTGTATTGGGCGGCATCAGCGCCTAATGTCCCGTGCATGGAACCAGATATAGACAGGTCGCAAGGCGCGTTGACGCCCGTCGACTCGCAATCCGGCGTCAAATGGCGCTTCCCCGCAGTTCATCCGGAAGGGCGCAAGTTCGGTGCCATCGCCGTCGGCATAACCCTGTTGTTCTGGGTGCTCGGGTGGGAGGTATTGGCCTGGCTGATGGTGGGCGCGAGCATATGGGTCTTCGCCTTTTTCCGTGACCCCGTGCGCGCGACCCCACAGGGGCAGGATTTTCTTGTCGCTCCGGCGGATGGCCTCATCACCCTTATCCAGAAAGTTCCGCCGCCGCGCGAGATTGCAGGCGTGGACGGTATCGGCACAGCGCCCATGATCCGGGTGTCGATCTTCATGAGCGTGTTCGATGTCCACATCAATCGCACGCCGATTGCGGGCACGATCCGTCAGGTCGTCTATATCTCGGGCAAGTTCATCAATGCAGATCTTGATAAGGCGAGTGAGGATAATGAGCGCCAGCATATCGTCGTTGAGCGCGCCGACGGGCTGCGGATCGGCTTCACGCAGATAGCCGGGCTGGTGGCGCGGCGAATCGTGCCGTTCGTGAAGCCAGGAGACGTGGTGGCGGCAGGCCAGCGCATCGGCCTCATCCGGTTCGGCAGTCGGGTCGACATCTACCTGCCCGAGGGCACAGTGCCGCGTGTGGTACTGGGCCAGCGAACTATAGCGGGCGAGACTGTGATTGCCAGGCTCGGCGAAACCGAGCCGATGCGCGGAATTTTCCAGTGAGGCGCCGCCGCGCGATACCGAAGGGGTTGCGGCGCGGCATCTCGCTGAGGCAGGTGGCACCCAATGCGGTGACCGCGATGGCGCTGTGCTTCGGCCTCACGGGGGTGCGCTTCGCCATGAGCGGCCAGTGGCAACTTGCGGTGGGCAGCGTGATCCTGGCGGGGGTGCTGGATGGGCTCGACGGGCGTATCGCCCGGATGTTGCATGGCGAAAGCCGGTTCGGTGCGGAGCTGGATTCGCTTTCCGACAATATCGCCTTCGGTGTTGCTCCTGCGATCATCATTTATCTCTGGTCGCTACAATTTCTACCAAAGCTGGGCTGGGTGCTGGCATTGGCTCATGCGCTGATGTGTGCGCTGCGGCTCGCACGGTTCAACGCGGCGATCGATGCGGATGAGCAGCCGCACAAATCTGCTGGCTTCCTCACTGGCGTTCCGGCGCCAACGGGGGCGGGCCTGTTGTTCGTGCCGATGTATCTTTGGTTCGTAACCGACCAGGAAATTTTCCGGAGCTTTTACCTCGTTGCGCCGTGGACGGCTTTTGTTGCTTTCCTGATGATTTCGAGCATCGCGACGTTCAGCTGGACGGCGTTGAGGCTGCGGCGGACCATCAGGCTTGAGGCGATTGCTGTAGCAGGATTGCTTGCCGGGCTGTTGCTTACGGAACCGTGGGCCACGCTGCTGGCGATTTCGGTCCTCTATCTCGCGATGATCCCGTTCGGCATGATCAGCTATCGCAAGATCAGATCGGCGGCCGCACGGTAGGGTTGATCGACGGATTAGGGGCCGTGGGGATTCAGTTCAGATAGAGCCGAAAAGGGGGGTTTTCGAGCATCGGAGCGCAGCGTACTTAAAGGTACGTGAGCACCGAAGCGCAGAAAATAGCGCTTTGCAGGCCTATATGAATTGAATCCCCACAGCCCCTAGGCGACGAGGGGGAGCGGAGCGGGAGCAACAGCTGTGCGCGCGGGCGCAACCAAAATCGAGCGCGGCGCGATGCGAGCAGGTGGCAACGGAGCTTCCGGGATGACTTCATCCAGTTCCATTCGAAGTGCGGCCATCATCTTGCCCGCATAGTTGCGCAGCATCACTGCAATCGTGCTCAGGGCCGCCACCAGCGCCAGGGGAAAAATCAGTGCGGTTGCCGTCATCATATTCACCACCCGTCGATCTCAAGTCCATCCGGAGCAACGCATATTAGCCGTTTCCGGTTCCATGTTCCCTATATGTTCTCTTCTAGCAGTGAAGTCAACACCCCATTTCATCTTGCAATTCTGCCGCTCTCCAACTAATGGCGCCGCATTCCACATGGGATTCGCACATACCGGTGCCGGGTCTGAACGACGCGGTTACTGAATCCCAGAGGTAAAACCGGAAGGAGAAAGACCATGGCGGCACCTGTCGTCACCATACAGCAATTGATCGAGGCCGGCGCACATTTCGGTCACCAGACCCACCGCTGGAATCCTCGCATGAAGCCATATATTTTTGGCGAGCGGAACGGCGTTCACATCCTCGATCTCAGCCAGACCGTGCCGCTGTTCGCCCGCGCGCTCGAGTTCGTCTCCGCCACCGTTGCAGCCGGCGGCAAGGTGCTGTTTGTCGGCACCAAGCGCCAGGCGGCTGAAGCGATCGCCGAGGGCGCGCGCAAGTCTGGCCAGCATTTCGTCAACCATCGCTGGCTGGGCGGTATGCTCACCAACTGGAAGACGATCTCCGGCTCGATCAAGCGCCTCAAGACGCTCGAAGAGCGCCTGTCGGGCGACACCCACGGCCTCACCAAGAAGGAAGTCCTCCAGATGACGCGCGAGCGTGACAAGCTGGAGCTCAGCCTGGGTGGCATCCGCGACATGGGCGGCATTCCTGACGTGATGTTCGTGATCGACGCCAACAAGGAAGAGCTGGCGATCAAGGAAGCCAACACGCTGGGTATCCCGGTCGTGGCGATCCTCGATTCGAACGTCTCGCCCGATGGCATCGCCTTTCCGGTTCCGGCGAATGATGACGCCAGCCGCGCGATCCGCCTCTATTGCGAGGCGATTGCAACCGCAGCGACCCGTGGCAGCCGCGGAGCGCAGCAGGCCTCCGGCGTCGACATTGGCGCGCTTGCAGAGCCGCCGGTCGAGGAAGCCGTCGCCGCCGAAGCGTGAGCTTCGCCAGACTGTAATATTTTCTGGGCAGGGCGCTTGGCGGTAGCATACCGGTGGGCGCCCGCCCGTTTTGAAACCTCTTTCAAAGGAACTGATGATGGCTGAGATTACTGCCGCCGCTGTCAAGGAACTGCGTGACCGCTCGGGCGCGGGCATGATGGACTGCAAAAAGGCCCTGACCGAAGCCAATGGCGATATGGAAGCCGCTGTCGACTGGCTGCGCGCCAAGGGTCTCGCCGCCGCCGCCAAGAAATCGAGCCGCACGGCTGCCGAAGGGCTTGTGGGCGTTGCCGTGGCCGGCACCAAGGGCGTCGCTGTCGAGGTGAACAGCGAGACTGACTTCGTGGCCAAGAACGACCAGTTCCAGGATTTCGTGCGCAGCGTGACCAATGTGGCGCTTGCCAACGGCGCGACCGACGCCGAGGCGCTGGCATCCGCCGATTATCCGGGCGGCGGCACTGTGTCGGAAAAGCTCGTCGCCAATATCGCCACGATCGGCGAAAACCAGACGCTGCGCCGCGTCGGCTCCGTGTCGGTGAACAACGGCCTGGTTGTGGACTATGTCCACAACGCGGTCGTTCCCGGTCTCGGCAAGATCGGCGTTCTGGTTGCACTGGAAGGTGATGCCTCGGCAGACGTGCTCCAGCCCCTCGGCAAGCAGCTTGCGATGCACATCGCGGCGGCATTCCCGCTGGCGCTGTCTGCGGATCAGATCGACCCCGCCCTGCTGGAGCGCGAGCGCGCAATTGCGGCGGAGAAGGCTGCCGAGAGCGGCAAGCCTGCCGAGATCGTCGCCAAGATGGTCGATGGCGCGGTGGCGAAGTTCGCCAAGGAGAATGCGCTGCTGTCTCAGCTGTTCGTGATGGACAACAAGACTCCGGTCGCAGACGTCGTTGCCAAGGCGGCGAAGGAAGCTGGCGCTTCGATTACGCTCAAGCACTATGTCCGCTTCCAGCTCGGCGAAGGCATCGAGAAGGAAGAAAGCGATTTCGCGGCGGAGGTCGCAGCGGCAGCTGGCGTCTGAGCTATATTTTACTTCCGGGCGCCTCGGCGCTTGGCACAGTGGCGCGTGCTCATTAAGGTGCGCGCCATTCCTGTATCTAAAGCGGACTCACAAGACCTATGACACGACCCACGCCCAAGCGCATTCTGCTGAAGCTTTCCGGCGAAGTGCTGATGGGCGAGGGCGCTTTCGGCATCGATCCCATAACGGTGGATCGTATCGCGGGGGAGGTCGCCGCGGCCAAGGATGCGGGATTCGAGATCTGCATGGTCGTGGGCGGAGGCAACATCTTCCGCGGCCTTGCCGCTGCCGCCAAGGGCTTTGATCGTACCAGCGCTGACTATATGGGCATGCTCGCTACAGTGATGAACGCGCTGGCCGTACAGAATGCGCTGGAGCGCATGGGGCATCAGACCCGGGTGCAGTCCGCCATCCCCATGGAAACGGTGTGCGAGCCATATATCCGCCGCCGCGCGGTGCGGCATATGGAAAAGGGCCGCATCGTCATCTTCGCGGCCGGGACGGGCAACCCCTTCTTCACGACTGACACTGCCGCCGCCCTGCGCGCCGCCGAGATGGGCTGTGACGCGCTCTACAAGGGCACTAGCGTCGACGGGGTTTATGATGCCGATCCCAAGAAGGTGGCCTCTGCAAAGCGGTATGAATCAGTGACATTCGACCGAGTGTTGAATGACAATCTCAAGGTGATGGACGCCTCTGCCGTGGCGCTCTGCCGCGAGAACAACATCCCGATAGTCGTGTTCAATATCCGCGAGACCGGCAACCTCGCCCGTGTGCTGAGCGGCGACGGTGTGGCGACTATAGTCGGCCCGGCCACTGCCGAGGCTGCGTGAATTAGCGATAAGGAGAGCGAAATGGCCCAGTTTGACAAGGCAGACCTGGAACGGCGCATGAAGGGCGCTGTGGAATCCCTCAAGGGTGACCTTTCCGGCTTGCGCACCGGCCGTGCCAACGTGTCGCTGCTCGATCCGGTCAATGTCGAGGTCTATGGCGCGCATATGCCGCTCAACCAGGTGGCGACCGTCTCCGCGCCGGAGCCGCGCATGCTCTCGGTTCAGGTGTGGGACCGCAGCAACGTGACTCCGGTCGAAAAGGCGATCCGGTCGGCGGGGCTCGGCCTCAACCCGATCACGGACGGCCAGACGCTGCGCCTGCCGATCCCCGACTTGACCGAAGAGCGGCGCAAGGAACTGGCAAAGCTTGCCAGTCAATATGCCGAGAAGGCCCGCATCGCCGTGCGCAATGTGCGCCGCGATGGCAATGACAACCTCAAGGTGGACGAGAAGAAGGGCGAGATCAGCGAGGATGAGCGGAAGCGCTCCGAGACCGATGTGCAGAAGCTGACCGACAGCACGATCGCCGAGATCGACGCCGCCCTCGCGCACAAGGAAAAAGAAATCCTTGGCCAGTAAAGCAGCATCCGCGTCTGTATCTGCCGCCGGCGGTTCCGGCCCTACCCACGGTGCGCGCCATGTGGCCATTATCATGGATGGCAACGGGCGCTGGGCAAAGAAGCGTTTCCTGCCGCGCGTAGCCGGGCACAAGGCAGGCGTCGAGGCCGTGCGAAAGACGGTGCGCGCCGCGCGGGAGCTGGGGCTGGAATGCATCACGCTCTATGCCTTTTCGTCGGAGAACTGGAAGCGGCCGGAGGAGGAAGTTTCAGACCTCACCGGCCTGATGAAGCATTTCATCCGCGCGGATCTGGAAGAATTTCACGCCAACAATGTCCGGCTGCGGGTCATCGGTGACTATCGCGCGTTCGATGGCGAAGCGGCCGATCTGATCGAGGGCGCGCTGGCGCGGACGAGTGGCAATACCGGCTGCACCCTCGTCATTGCACTCAATTACGGCTCTCAGGACGAGCTGGCGCGGGCAGCGGCGAAAGCCGCCGCAAAAGGGACCATCACGCCCGAGTCGATCGCGGCGGAACTGGACACGGCAGGCCTTCCTCCGCTCGACCTCCTCATCCGCACGTCGGGCGAGGTGCGTCTTTCCAATTTCCTGTTGTGGCAGGCCGCCTACGCCGAGCTGTATTTCACGGATACGCTCTGGCCGGATTTCGACAAAAAGGCACTGGAGGCTGCGCTTGACAGCTTCGCCGCGCGTGAGCGGCGCTACGGGGGGCTGTGATGGTGGGCGCCGGGCCATCGGCAGGAGGAAGCGCCGCCGGGTCTGACCTGCGGGTTCGCGCCGTGTCCGCAGCCGCCATGGTGCTGGTTGCGGCCTTGGCGCTCTGGGCCGGAGGTGTCACTTTCGCACTGTTCGTGTGGGCAATCGGCCTCGCACTGATGTGGGAATATTGGGGCCTGGTGGTACGCATCACGCAGGACGCGGTCTCGCGCACGCTGTGGATGGTGGGTGGCGTGGCCTACATAGGCGCGGCATGCTTTGGGCTTCTGCTCTGCCCGCCTGAACTGCGCTGGTTGATAATTCTCCTCGTCATCGCCACCGATACCGGGGCCTATTTCGCCGGGCGGCGCTTTGGAGGGCCGAAAATCGCCCCCGCCATCAGTCCGTCCAAGACATGGGCGGGCCTCTATGGTGGTATGACCTACGCCGTGTTGGTGATGCTCGCGGCGTTCGTCAAATCCAAGTCTACCGTGCTTGGCGGGCCGGACCCGATCGCGCAGGTATTTCGCGATCATATGCCGACACTGGTGATGATGATGATGTCCGGTGCGGTGCTTGCTGTGCTGGCGCAGGCAGGGGATTTCTTTGAAAGCTGGATGAAGCGCCGCGCGGGCGTGAAGGACAGCGGCACGCTGATCCCCGGACATGGCGGGTTGTTTGATCGGCTGGACGGCTTGCTCCCGGTCGCCATCGTGGCGGGCATCTTTTCGTGGATCGTCATATTGTGACATCCTCGCGGCGCAGTATTTCCATCTTCGGCGCAACAGGAAGTATCGGCACTTCGACGCTTGATCTGATCGCGCGCGCGCCCGACGCTTACGAACTGCTCGTGCTGACAGCCAACAGCGACCCACAGGCCCTGGCGCAGTGCGCCATTGCGCACGGCGCGCGGCTTGCGGTGATCGCCGACGAGGCGCATTACACGTCGCTCAAGGCCGCGCTTGCAGGGTCCGGCGTAGAAGCTGCGGCAGGGCCGCAGGCGCTGGTCGATGCTGCTAGCCTCGGCGCGGACTGGACGATGGCGGCCATTGTCGGCTGCGCGGGGCTGGAGCCGACGCTCGCAGCGCTGGAGGGCGGCAAGACAGTCGCGCTCGCCAACAAGGAATCGCTGGTCTCTGCCGGCGGCCTGATGATGGAGGCGGCGCGGGCCTCGGGGGCGACATTGCTGCCGGTGGACAGCGAGCATAACGCGATCTTCCAGTGCCTCGCGGGCGGGAGCCTCAGCCAGGTCCGGCGGATCATTCTTACCGCCAGTGGCGGGCCGTTTCGCACGATGACGCTTGACGAGATGGCGCGGGTAACGCCCCAGCAGGCGGTGCGGCACCCCAATTGGTCCATGGGCGCGAAGATCAGCATCGATAGCGCAACGATGATGAACAAGGGATTGGAGCTGATCGAGGCAGCGCACCTGTTCCCTGTCGGCATTCGCAACATCGAAATCCTCGTGCATCCGCAGTCCGTGATCCATTCGATGGTCGAATATCAGGATCGCTCAACGCTGGCGCAGCTGGGGTCACCCGACATGCGCACGCCGATCGCCCATGCGCTCGCATGGCCCACCCGGATGGAGGGGCCGAGCGCGCCCCTTGATCTCGCCAGCATAGGCAGGTTGGACTTCGAGCAGCCAGATGAGGCGCGTTTTCCTGCCCTGCGCCTCGCGCGAGCGGCCGGGGAGGCGGGGGGCGCACTGCCTGCCGTGATGAATGCGGCCAACGAGATCGCCGTCGCAGCATTCCTGGATGGGCGGATCGGTTTTCTCGACATCGCCGCCATTGTTGAGCGCGCCGTCTCCGGCTATAGCGGCACCAAACCAGCCACGATTGCCGATGTGCTGGAGATCGACCGGGAAGCGCGATTGAGCGCACTCGGTATGGTGGAGAGTGTGACGGTCTGATGGCTTCCCCCGGTTTTCTGATGACGGTGCTGGCGTTCATCGCCGTGATCGGCCCACTCGTGTTCGTGCACGAGATGGGGCATTATTTGGTCGCGCGCTGGTGTGGTGTGAAGGCGGAGGTGTTTTCCATCGGCTTCGGGCCGGAAATCGCAGCGTGGGTCGATCGACGCGGGACGCGGTGGCGCATCGCGGCGCTTCCCTTGGGCGGCTATGTCAAGTTCGCGGGCGATATGGGCGTGGCCAGCCAGACCGACCCGGCATGGCTCGCCCTGCCGGCGGTAGAGCGCGCGCAGAGCTTCCCCGCCAAATCGGTATGGCAACGCATGGCGATCGTGGCCGCCGGGCCGTTCATCAACCTTGCGTTCGCGGTGCTGATCCTCGGTGGCCTCGCCATGACCTACGGCACGCCGGTGAGCGAGCCGGTCATCGGCAGGGTGGCAGCAGGCAGCGCGGCGGAGAAGGCCGGATTGAAGACGGGGGACCGCATCGTCAGCATCATGGGCCGTGAGATCGAGGATTTCCGGGATATCTCCGGCATCGTCAGCCTGAGGCCGGATGAGGTGCTGCCCTATGTGATCGAGCGCAATGGCACGCGGTTTGAGCGGGATATTGCCGCAGGCGTCCGGATCGAAAAGGATCGCTTTGGCAACATCTATCGTGTCGGCCTGCTCGGTGTCGGATCGAGTGCGGTGACGCTTCAGCCGGTGGGCATCCTCGAAGCGCCGGTGGTCGGTTTTCGTCAGGCGGTTGACGTCACCCGGACCGGGCTCGACGGCATGGGCCAGATCATCACCGGCCGTCGCCCCGTCACAGAGATGGGCGGGCCGCTGAAAATCGCGGATATCTCGGGCCAGGCGGCTATGATGGGGCTACCCAGCTTCCTGTTTTTCATGGCCTTGATCTCGATTAACTTGGGGTTCATCAACCTATTGCCAATCCCCATGCTCGATGGTGGACATTTGCTCTTCTATGCGGTCGAGGCGGCGCAGCGGCGGCCGGTCAGCCCGAGGGTGATGGAATGGGCCTATCGCTCAGGTCTCGCTTTGCTGCTGACGCTGATGATCATGGTGACCTTCAACGATTTGGGGTCATTCGGGCTGTGGAAGAGCCTGTCACGCTTGATTGGTTGACGCATATCGGGCAGGGCATGGGCGGCATCGGTTTTCGGACAGGATTGGGGTTAGCGTGAGACAAGACAGATATATGGCAAAGGCATTGCTGACCGGGACGATCCTCGGCGGCATCGTCCTGTCCGCCCCCGCCGTTGCGCAGGTTGCTCCGCCCCCGGCCGCCGCCCCAGCCGCCGAAGCGGCCGCGCCGCCCGCTGCCACGCGGACCATCAGCAACATCGTCGTGGAAGGCAACCAGCGCCTGGAAGGAG
The DNA here is from genome assembly GCF_030867385.1 of Sphingobium sp. DEHP117. GTDB lineage: Bacteria > Pseudomonadota > Alphaproteobacteria > Sphingomonadales > Sphingomonadaceae > Sphingobium. Next base: position 875,772 of record NZ_JAPFBJ010000001.1, read on the forward strand.
AGACGATCCTTTCCTATACCAAGCTGCGCATTGGCAACTCCTACACGCGCGAGACTTTGGACTCCGCGCTACGCGACCTTTACGAAACAGAGCTGTTCGCCGACGTTCAGATCCGCGACAATAATGGCGCGCTGACGGTCATCGTCACCGAGAATCCGGTGGTCAACCGTATCGTGCTCGAAGGCAACAAGCGGGTCAAGGAAGACAAGATCCGGCCCGAAATCAAGATGGCCGCACGCCAGATTTACACCCGCTCCAAGGTGCGCGCGGATGTGGCCCGCATCATCGAGCTGTATCGCCGCCAGGGGCGCTTCGCTGCCACGGTGGAACCCAAGATGGTCAAGCTTGACCAGAACCGCGTGGATATCGTTTTCGAGATCAACGAGGGGCCGAAATCCAAGGTCCGGCAGATCAACATCATCGGCAATAACGTGTTCGACGATGGCAAGCTGCGCGGCGAGATGGCCACCAAGCAGGCGCGCTGGCATAGGCTCTTCTCATCCGGCACCAGCTATGACCCCGACCGCATGGCGTATGACCAGCAGAAGATGCGTCAGTTCTACCTGACGCAGGGCTATGCCGACTTCCGTGTCGTGTCCGCCGTGGCGGAGCTGACGCCGGACAAGCAGGATTTCATCATCACCTATGTTGTCGAGGAAGGCGAACGCTACAAGTTCGGCGATGTTAAGGTGGAAAGCGACATTCGCGAGCTGCCGAGCGATCGGCTGACCGCGATGCTGCCGATGAAAAAGGGCGAGTGGTATAACGCCAAGAAGGTCGAGGATACCGTCGATCAGCTGAGCGAGACCGCTGGCCTGTTCGGCTATGCCTTCGCCAATGTCGATCCGGACTTCCAGCGTGACAAGGACAGCCGAACGATGGGCATCGCGTTTCGCATCGGCAACGCGCCGCGCGTGTATGTCGAGCGGGTGGACATCAACGGCAACACGCTGACGCAGGACAAGGTGGTGCGCCGTGAGTTCCGTCTGGCCGAGGGCGACGCATTCAATAGCTTTCAGGTAAAGCGCACCAAGGACAGGCTCCGGTCGCTCGGGTTCTTCCAGGACAAGCTCGATATCGAGCAAAAGCCCGGCTCGGCTCCGGACCGGATCGTGCTGGAAACCAACGTCGAGGAAAAATCGACCGGTGAGCTGTCACTGTCGGCTGGTTATTCCAGCCTTGAACGCATCATCTTCTCCGCCTCTGTCACACAGCGCAACTTCCGCGGCAAGGGGCAGGAACTGAGCACCAGCGTCGACTATTCCAAATATTCCAAGTCCGTGAACGTCGGTTTTACAGAGCCCTATCTGTTCGACCGGAACATCGCGCTGGGCGGAGACATTTTCCGCCGGGACCAGAACAGCTTCCGCTATTTGAGCAACAACGACCGCAGCCGCACCTATCAGCAGGTGACGACCGGGTTTCAGATACGCGCGGGCGTTCCGCTGACCGAGTATACCTCGCTCGCACTGCGCTACGGCCTCAATTTCGACGACGTGTCGCTGGATCGCAGCATCTATTACACCAACGGCCAGTGCGATCCGTTGCTTGCCGGGCGCTATTTGTGTGACGCGATCGGCAAACGGACGACATCGTCGATCGGATATTCGTGGATTTTTGACAACCGCGACAACCGCCTCCGCCCTACGCGCGGCAACAACCTGGTCTTCAGCCAGGATTTCGCCGGGCTGGGGGGCAGCGTGAAATATGTGCGCAGCCGCGTGAATGCGGGCAAGTGGTTCGGTCTGGGTAGCGGCTTCGTGCTCGCCGTGACCGGAGAGGCCGGGTATATCCATGGCCTCGGCAAACAGCGCTATGCCGCTGATACCAACGGCCAGCTTTATGCTGTCGATAAGGTGCGCCTCACAGATCGCTTCTTCCTTGGCGAGCCGCAGCTGCGCGGTTTCGACATCCGTGGTGTCGGGCCGCGCGTGATCCGCCAATTTGGCTCCTATGGCCCAAGCGGCTTTACCGGTAACGGGCAAAAAACTGACGACGCGCTCGGTGGCAGGCTCTATTATCTCGCCCATGCCGAGATCGAGATACCGCTCGGTTCCGGCGCGCGTGAGCTGGGGCTGAGGCCTTCGATCTTCATGGATGTCGGCGCTGTCGGTAAGCTGCGTAGGCCGGCGACGGCGAACTTCCAGGGATATTGCAGCATCGCTACTGGCACTGTCGGCGCAGACGGCACGACCAAGACTCAGACTGGTGGCAGCACAGTGCGGGCGAGCCAAGCATTCAACGGATCGTGTGTGGAGGGGAATATCCAGCCCTCCGGCCCGAATACGCCGTACCAAGACGTGACCTATATCGGTAACGCCTTCGAGGAAACTTATGTCGGCAACACGCTCGCGCCGCGCCTTTCGGTCGGTTTCGGCATTAACTGGAACTCGCCATTCGGCCCGTTCCGTATCGATATCGCCAAGGCGCTGCTCAAGGAACCAGGGGACGACACCAAACTCATCACCTTCAATATAGGGACTCAATTCTGATGAAGACTTTTTCGAAGTTCGCGCTGGCGGCCGCGCCCGCGTTCAGCCTCGCGCTGGCCGCCGTGCCTGCCCCGGCATTGGCGCAGTCCAAGCTCGGCATTGCCGTCGTCAATATCGGTCAGGCGATCGATGGGAGCGCTGCCGCCACAACCGCGCGCAGCCAGATGCAGGTGACCTATAAGGGCACGATCGACAGCCTCAATACGCGCCGCACCGCGCTTGAGGCGGAGATGAAGCAGAAAGCAGACGCGCTTCAGGCAGGCCTCAAGGCCGCCGGTGGCAAACCCTCGCCTGCTCTCCAGACCCAATATGAGGCTCTCCAGCGTCGTCAACAGGAAGCACAGGCCGAATTGCAGCGCCTGAGCCAGCCGGTCGCACTGGCCAACGCCTATGTGGAAGAGCAGATCGGTGCCAAGCTCAATGATGCGCTCAAGAGCGCGATGAGCAAGGCAAAGGTGGATTTGGTGCTCTCGCCTGAAGCGACTGTTTCGTATCAGCCTGCCGTTGACATCACCCAGATGGTGGTGACTGAGCTGAACGCGCTCGTACCCGCTGTCGGCATCGTGCCACCCGCTGGCTGGCAACCGGGCCAGGCCCAGCAGGCTGCACCCGCCGCACCGGCTGCCGCCGCAGCTCCGGCCGCGCCTGCCAAGGCCGCTCCGACAGGGCGCTGACAGACGATGAGCGAGGGGGAGAAGGACGCGGCGGGGGCACGCGGCCCGATGGACGTGCAAGCCGTTATGGCCGCCCTGCCGCATCGCTATCCGATGCTGCTGATCGACCGTGTGGTTTCGATGGTGCCCAACACCTCGATCCACGCGGTCAAGGCGGTGTCGGTGAACGAGCCGTTCTTTCAGGGCCATTTTCCGACGCGGCCAATCATGCCCGGCGTTCTGATCGTCGAGGCAATTGCGCAGGCTGCGGGGATATTGGCGGTCGAATCGCTGGGGCTGGCAGGCACCGGGCGGCTTGTCTATTTCATGGGCATAGACGGCGCGAAGTTCCGTCAGCCGGTAGAGCCGGGCTGCCTGATCGACTTTCACATCGAGTTCACGCAAGTGCGCGGCTCGATCTGCAAGTTTTCGGGCAAGGCCTATGTCGAGGGCAAGCTCTGCGCCGAGGCTCAGTGCACCGCGATGATATCGGAAGCGCCGAAAAACTGAGCTTCCGCGTATAATTCTTGCCTTTTCCAGCCTCGGCGGTTAAGGGCGGCGCTCGAATTTTCGTTACCCACGCTTGAGGCCGGTCGGAACCGGCCATCTATGGAGCATGACATGAAGCAGGATACCCACCCCGATTACCATTTCATCACGGTGCAGATGACCGACGGCACCACCTTCCAGACCCGCTCGACCTGGGGCAAGGAAGGTGACACGATGTCGCTGGAAATCGATCCCAAGTCGCACCCCGCATGGACCGGCGGCACGCGCAACATCGATCAGGGTGGTCAGGTTGCCCGCTTCAACAAGCGCTTTGGTGGGCTTACGCTCAAGAAGTAAGCGGTTCGCTTCGGCGGATACGAAAAGGGCGTCCGATTGGGCGCCCTTTTTTTCGTAGGGTTGGATCAGGCTGCGTTTCGATCTTGGCTGCCGGGGCTGCTCCGCACCGGGATGTTCTCTGCCACACCGAGTGCTGCCCGAGCCGCAGGATATAGCTTCTGATCTTCGCGCACGATCCGTTGGCTCAATGCGGCGAGGATCTGCCTCGTTTCCTCAGCGAATAGCGACCATTCCTTTGCGATCCGCAATTCGGTCCACTCGGCGAGATAATTGCGGAACATCGGCGCAAGATCGCCCATTTCACGCCGATAGCTGGCGGCAAGGCCCGAAACCGAAGACTTATTCGACCCGATCAACGCGGGGTAGAGATAGCTGTCTTCCAATGCGAGATGGGCCAGCAGTGCGCGTGCGAGGCGCCAGCGCACCGCTGCTACCGGGCGCGGCTCGGGCGCGCTGACGGCATGGAGCAGCTCGGCCGCTATATTGCCGAGGTCGCGATGTTGGCGCGCAAGTTCGTCGATCTGCATAAGCGAAGCCTTTCCTGCCTGGCATCCTGCCACGCAGTCGCTTCATTTCTCTGTATTATTATAGTTACCGAAACACTACCGCTGTCGATCGCCAGAGGCTTACAACCTTGGCAGCGTTACCCCACGCTGCCCCATATATTTCCCGGCGCGATCGGCATAAGTGACTTCGCACGGCTCATTGCCTTGCAGGAACAGGAACTGGCACGCACCCTCATTGGCGTAGATCTTGGCTGGCAGGGGGGTGGTGTTGGAAAACTCCAGCGTCACATGTCCCTCCCAGCCCGGCTCCAGCGGCGTGACGTTCACGATGATGCCGCAGCGCGCATAGGTCGATTTGCCCAGGCAGATCACCAGCACGTCCTTGGGCACGCGAAAATATTCGACCGTGCGCGCGAGTGCGAAGCTGTTGGGCGGAATGATGCAGACATCGGTCTTGCGGTCGACCAGTGACTTGCCGTCGAAATTCTTGGGATCCACCACCGCGCTGTCGACATTGGTGAAGATCTTGAATTCGTCTGCCACCCGCGCGTCATACCCGTAAGACGAAAGACCATAGCTGATACAGCCATCCCGCTGCTGCCGGTCAACAAACGGCTCGATCATGCCATGTTCGAGCGATTGTTCGCGTATCCAGCGGTCTGAGAGGATCGACATGCGGTATGGTTCTCGTTCTGTGTGAATGCGCCTGCTTGCCTAGAGCGGAACAAGTCGCCCTGCAAGCCCGCCCTCAATCGGCAACCACGACCCACTCGACAGGCACGTCTACCCCTTCGACGCGCCGCGCATTGTTGGCGGTCCACATCACCCAGCCGTGACTGGCGTAGTTGGGTTTCAGGAATGCGCGATCGAGCCAGAGCGTACGGTTGAGGCGGGTGCTGATGGCATAGAGCACCTCTGCCTGTGCCGAGACGTGCAACACGGCGGGCTTGCCCATATGCGCCTCGACGAGGTTTATCAACGTGTTGAGTTCGCTCACCACCTTATCTGCCGCCGGTGCGGGCGCGCAAGTGGGCGCGCCGTCCAGCCTGATTGCGGGGGGCAGGGCTGCGGCATCCCGGGGAACAGTGGTGAGGAACGCCGTTGCCTGCTCGCTCGCGCGTCCGCAGGGGTCGAACAGGATCTCCGCGCCATAGCGTATGCCGGCACGTTGGGCGCCGGCGAGATTGGCGGCAAAGCGCGCGTCGCGGCCCTGCCGCCCATTGACCGCGCGAATATACACAAAGTCGGGGTTGTGCACGATCAGGCTGCCCCACTCCACTGCGCCTTGAGCAGCCGATAGCGCCACGCCCTGCATCGGAAACTCAGTGCGCGGCGGCGCCCAGCTTTGCGCCGTACGCCACCCGAATGCCCCGACCCCCGCGATCAGCACGACCAGCATCAGCACCACAAGGGCGCGCTTTTTCGCTCGGCTCATGTTGCTCATTGTTTGATATGGAGCACGCAGATCAGCGTGAACAGCCGCCGGGCGGTATCAAAGTCGACCTCGATCTTGCCGTCCAGCCGCTCGATCAGCGTTTCCGCCGCCTCGTTGTGGATCGCGCGTCGAGCCATGTCGACCGTTTCGATCTGCTGTGCCGTCGCCTGTCGGATCGCCTGGAAATAGCTGTCGCAGATCGCGAAATAGTCCTTGATTGAGCGGCGAAAGCGGCCCAGCCCCAGGATTACCGCCTCCAGCGGCGTGCCGTCCTGCCTGTCGATCTCGATAACGAGGCGCCCTTCCTGCACGGACAGGCGCACTTTATATGGCCCCGCATAGCCGTCCTCATGCTCGCGCACCGGCTTGAAGAAATTCTCTTCCAGCAGATCGAAGATCGCAATTCTGCGCTCCTGCTCCACATCCGCGCTGCGCCAGATGATGCTCTCCTGATCGAGTGTAATGTCGATGATGCGCGGATCGGCCATGGCCCCAGCAGTGGAGCGGCGGGGCGGAGATTGCAAGAGGCCTGTTGTCCACATTCCATCCACAGGCTTGTGGACACCCTTGCATCTGTCCGCGCATCGGTGGACAATCGCGCGCATGGCCGAAGCACTGAAACTGGTGGAGGCGCCCGGGGGCGCGACCAAGGAATTACCGCGCAATATCGAGGCGGAAGCCGCGCTTTTGGGTGCACTGCTCATCGACAACCGAGTCGCGGAAGATGTGCAGATGAAGCTCAAGCCCGCGCACTTCTTCGAGCCGGTGCACGGCCGCATCTATGAGGCGATCCTGAAGCTGCTTGACAGGAACATGATCGCCAGCCCGGTGACGTTGAAACCGATGCTTGATCAGGACGAGGCGCTGAAGGGCCTGGGAGGTTCGGCCTATCTGGTGCAGCTGACCTCAAGTGGGGCTTCGCTCATCGGCGCGCGTGATTTTGCACAGCAGATTTACGATCTTGCCTTGCTGCGCGAGCTCGTGGGTGTCGGGCGTGAGCTGGTCGAGAATGCGCTCGATACCAGCGAGGATGTTGACCCCAAGGCACAGATCGAGGCGGCCGAAGTCGCGCTTTATCGTGTGTCGGAAGGGGAAGGCGAGGTAGGCTCGGTCAAGAACTTTCTCCAGGCTTCCACCATGGCCGTCCAGGTGGCGGAGCGCGCGCTCAACAGCGGCGGGCATGTCTCCGGCATCACCACCGGCATCGACAGCCTCAACGCCAAGATAGGCGGTCTGCACAATTCGGACTTGATGATCCTCGCCGGAAGGCCGGGCATGGGCAAGACCTCGCTCGCCACCAACATCGCTTATAACGCCGCATCGCGTTGGCTGCGAGATGAGGCAGACGGCATCCCGCCGGAAAAGAACCTGGGCGCACGGACGGCATTCTTCAGCCTGGAAATGTCCGCTGACCAGCTCGCCACGCGTATTCTGGCCGAGCAGTCCGGGATATCGGGCGAGGCGCTCCGTATGGGCAAGATCAGTCGGCAGGAGTTCCAGAACCTGTCCCGCGCGGCGCGAGAGCTGCAGGAGCTGCCACTTTATATCGACGATACGCCGGGCCTCACGATCGCAGCGTTGCGCACGCGCGCGCGGCGACTCAAACGACGGCATAATGTCGGCTTCATCGTGGTGGACTATCTCCAGCTGCTGCAAGGCTCATCAAAGGCGGGCGACAACCGCGTGCAGGAAATCTCGGAGATCAGCCGAGGGTTAAAGACGCTGGCGAAGGAACTGAACTGCCCGGTACTCGCCCTTTCTCAGCTCAGCCGTGCGGTCGAAAGCCGGGAAGACAAGCGTCCTCAGCTCTCGGACCTGCGCGAGTCAGGCTCGATCGAGCAGGACGCGGACATGGTCTGGTTCGTGTTCCGCGAGGACTATTACGAGATGGCGAAAGAGCCGAAGATGGAGGACGAGGGGGCCTACGCCATCTGGCGCGAGAATATGGAGCGCATTCACGGCCTTGCTGAACTGATCGTCGCCAAGCAACGCCACGGTGCCACCGGCAAGGTGCGCATGAAGTTCGACGCTAAGACGACGAAGTTCAGCGATTTGGCCGAGGGAGAATATGCCGATTACGGCTACGATTGAACAAGCCTGGATCGAGCCGTCTCCAAGCTCACTCCTGAAAGACCACTGGCGTGTTTGGCCGCACCATCTGCGCAACGCGCGCGGCATCCCAGTTCGTGAGGCGCACGCAGCCGTGGCTTTCTGCCCGACCGATCGACTCCGGTGCGCTGGTGCCGTGGATGCCGTAATGCGGCTTGGAAAGGTCGATCCACACCACGCCTACCGGTCCGTTGGGGCCGGGCGGTAACATCGTCTTTTTGTCGTCCTTGTCGGCATCCCAGAACAGGTCGGGGTTGTAGCGGAACTCCGGATTGCGGGACACTCCCAGCACTTTCCAGTTGCCGATGGGCAGCGGATCGTGCGTGCTTCCCATCGTCGCCGGGAACTGCGCGATCAGCCGGTCATCTTCACCGAGCACCCTCAGCACACCTTCGGATTTATCGACGACGATCTTCTCGCCTTCGGGTTGCGTAGAAGGCACGCCCAGCCGGGCCAACGTCCCGCTCCATCCGCGTTCGTCCGATGGAGGCGCGTCAACCTTCGCGTTGGGGATCGCGGGAACGCGGATGACCTGACCGGCGCCGACCTTGGCCGTCGGGCCATTCAACGCCACCAGCGTTTCCTGATCGGTATGAAACCGCTCTGCCAACGCCTCCATCAGCTTGCGATAGGCAAGCGAGGGCAATTTGGCCTGCGCCGCTTCATCCTTCGGGAAATCAGGAATGAACGGTCCGTTCGCGAACTCCGCCGGGATTTTCACCGACATTACCGCCGGTTCGGATCGCCACTGCTCCAGCACCTTGCGTGTGGCGTCATCCAGTATCCCGGTTTCTTTGAGGTCGTTTGCGCGCTGAAAGCCCTTGAGCGCCAGCGTGAAAGATTGCCCCTCCTTGCCGTCTATCACCCCCGGAGAAAAGCCCAGCCGGTCCAGCAAAACCTGGGTTCGCAAAACCGGCAGGGTGGCGGGCGTGGAAGTATCGCCCTGTACAGTTTCGAAAGCCAAGCCGGCCAGCGCGCTATCGGCACCGGCTTCCTTTCCCGCGGACGCCCTCTCTTCAGCGGTGTTATCACCAAAGCCTGCATTGCAGGCACTCAGCATCAATCCGGCAGCGAAAACCATTCCCAACTTCATTACAGCGTTCTCCTCTATCGCGAGGACAACGCACAAGGGGCTGTTAAGAGCCAGAAATTGAGAGTGCTGTCAGCGGTTTCACCACACTGGCCTGATGGCTCGTGGAATCATGGTGCGGATGGTCGGACTCGAACCGACATGTATTGCTACGGCGGATTTTGAATCCGCTGCGTCTACCATTTCGCCACATCCGCGTGGGCGCTCGCTATAGGGGGCAATGCAGGGGATGCCAAGTGCGGAAACGCAAGAAAGACGAGGCGATCTTCCCCTATTCCACCCAGTCCAGCCCGATGTCCCGATAGACCCCGCGATCTTCATCCCACCCTTCCTTCACCTTAACGTGAAGGTAGAGGTGCACCGGGCAATCAAGCAGCCGGCTCAGCTCCGCGCGCGCCTTCGAGCCGATCTCCTTGAGCCGTTGCCCGCCTTTGCCGAGCACGATCGCGCGCTGGCTCGATTTCGCGACGAGGATCTGTTGGTGAATTTCTACACTACCGTCAGCGCGCTCGGAGTATTTCTCGGTTTCAACCGCCGCCTCATAGGGCAGCTCGGCGTGCAGCTGGTGATAGAGCTGCTCGCGCGTGATCTCGGCGGAGAGCATGCGGTCGGTCGCGCTTGATACCTGATCGGCCGGGAAGTGCCATGGCCCCTCGGGCATCGCGCAGGCAAGCGCGGTTTTCGTCTCCGTCAGCCCATCGCCCGTGGCGGCACTGATGAAGAATGTATCGCGAAAGGCGATGCGCTCGTTCAGGCGCTGGGCGTGGATCAGCAGCTTGCCCTTGTCCGCAATATCCACCTTGTTGAGGATGAGGATCTTCGGTTCGCGCCGCCCCTCCAGCCCGCTCAGCATCGCCTCCACCTTCTCGCCGAGTCCCGCCTTGCCGTCTACCACCAGCGCGATGAGATCCGCGTCCTGCACGCCGCCCCACGCCGCCTGAACCATCGCGCGGTCGAGCCTGCGCCTGGGCGCGAAGATGCCGGGAGTGTCGACCAGTACGATCTGTGTTTCTCCTTCCAGCGCCACGCCAAGCACACGGGTGCGTGTCGTCTGCGCTTTTGGGCTGGTGATCGCGACCTTCTGCCCGACAAGGGCGTTTACGAGCGTCGACTTGCCGGCATTGGGCGCCCCAAGCACGGCGACGACACCGCATCGTTGAGGGGAAGCGTTTTGCTCAGAGGGCATTCAGTTGTTCCAGTAATTTGCGCGCAGCCTCGGTTTCCGCCTCTTGTTTCGATGAACCGGCGGCCTGGGCCTCGCCTACGTTGCGGATCGACACGAGCACGGTGAAATGCGGGGCGTGCGCGGGGCCGGAGCGCTCGGTAAGTGTGTATTCCGGGGCCCTGCGCTTGTGCGATGCGGCCCATTCCTGCAGGACTGACTTGGGGTGCTTGGGTGCATTGTTGCAGCCGGTCGCCCGGCTGTTCCAGATACAGCGGACGAAGCGGCCTGCAACCTCGATCCCCCCGTCAAGGTATAGCGCGCCGATCAAGGCTTCCAGCATATCGCACAAGACGTTCGCACTGTCCCTCGCGCCGTCATCGCGCGCCTGCTTGCCGAGGATCATGTGCTCCTGCAGCCCGATTTCGCGCGCGATCTCGGCACAGACCTCGCGCGAGACGAGCTGGTTCAATCGCGCGGAGAGCTTGCCCTCCGGCTCATCGGGATAAAGCTCGAAAAGCCAGGCACCTATGATGAGGCCGAGCACACGGTCACCCAGAAACTCCAGCCGCTCATAATGATCGGCCGAAGCGCTGCCATGGGTCAGCGCCTGCAGGAAAAGCGCGCGCTTCTGGGGAACCCATCCAGTAAGGTGCCGGATCCACTCAAGGCGCGCGGGGTCGTTCAATGGAGAAGAACTCAGAAGCCCTGCCCGATGCGATCGAAACGGGCGGCCGTGAACCATGTCCACGGCAGAAACCAGTTTGCGCTTCCGTCGGTGGAAAAGACGCTGATGAGCGCCCGCCCGACGAGATTTTCCTCCGGCACAAGGCCGATCGCCCCGCCGTCCTGCGCCGGGAAGCGGCTGTCGGCGCTGCGGTCGCGGTTGTCGCCCATCAGGAAGAGATGGCCCTCCGGCACGGTGATCGGCGCCCGGTTGTCGCCCGCGCCGTCGCTGTCGACATCGAGCACTTCATAGCTCTTGCCGTTGGGCAGGGTCTCGCGGAAACGGGGATAAGAGCACAGCCGCTCTTCTCCCTTGCTGATCTCGAACTCGGGGCGATAGCAAGGCGAAAGGCCGCCCTCCGAATTGGTCGCATCAATCATGTTCTGCGTTACCGGGATAACCAGATTGGCTATGCGTTGCTTGGGCACTGGCCTGCCATTGAGGATGACAACACCGTTTTGCATCGCAATCACATCGCCAGGCAAACCAATCACGCGCTTGATATAATCGAGGTTCTGGCTGGGCGGCGCCTTGAACACCACCACGTCGCCTCGCTCCGGCGTTCTGGCCAGTATCCGTCCCGGTATCAGGGGAATGCTGAACGGCAGCGAATAGCGCGAATAGCCATAGGGCCATTTGCCGACGAGCAGATAGTCGCCGATCAGCAGGCGCGGCTGCATGGATTCTGACGGAATGTTGAATGGCGCAACGATGAAGCTGCGGAGCACGAACACGAACAGGCCGAGCTTCAGCAGAAAGGTGATAAACTCGCGCGTTTCCGATTTCTCGCTCATACATGCCCTGAAAGTTGAGATTGGCGCGCACGGCTTTGCTTTGCTGCGGTGGCAAGGTCAAGCAAATGCGTGTATCTGCGCCTGTGATTCGTGCGAGGGGGCGCAACATCCGCACTCGTTTCACAGGAGTAACATCATGATGCAGCAGCTTTTGTCCGCCATTGCCAAGCTGCCGCGGCCGGATCTGCGCACCATCTTCGAAAGTGACCCCGGCAGGCTTGAACGGCTGACGCGCGACGTCGGGCCGCTGCGTTTTGACTGGTCGAAAACGCACATGACACCAGAGATCATGGCGGCCTTCGGCGAACTGGCGCAGGCTCAGGATTTTACGGGCAAGCGACACCAGCTTTTTTCCGGTGCGAAGATCAACAATACCGAGGGCCGCGCCGCCGAGCACAGCGCCGAGCGGGGAGAGGGCGCGCCGGACAGCGTCGCTGCGGCGAAAGCACTTCATGAGCGCATGCGCGCGTTGATCGACGTGATCGAGGCGGAGGGCTTCGGCCCCGTCCGCCACATCCTCCATGTGGGCATTGGCGGATCGGCGCTGGGGCCGGATTTGCTGATGGATGCGCTGGGGCGCGACGCCGGGCGCTATGATGTCGCGATCGTCTCCAATGTCGATGGTTGCGCGCTTGAGGAGGCGGTGAAGGATTTCGATCCCTCGGCCACATTGCTCGCCGTCGCCTCCAAAACTTTCACCACCACAGAGACGATGCTCAACGCCGCCAGCGCGATCGAATGGATGCGCGAGGGTGGGGTGGAAGACCCCTATGGCAAGGTGATCGCGCTCACCGCTTCGCCGGACAAGGCGATCGAATGGGGCGTCGATGAAACACGCATCCTCCCCTTCAACGAGTCGGTTGGTGGGCGTTATTCGCTTTGGTCGTCCATCGGTTTTCCAGCGGCGATCGGCCTTGGCTGGGATGCGTTTGAGAGCCTGCTCGAAGGTGCTGCGGAGATGGACCGGCATTTCCGCCTGTCTGCGCCCGAGGGCAACGCACCACTCATCGCCGCGTTCGTCGATCAATATTATGCGCGTGCAGGCGGCTGCCAGACCCGCGCCGTCTTCGCCTATGATGAGCGGCTTCGTCTGCTGCCGTCCTATCTCCAGCAGCTGGAGATGGAGAGCAACGGCAAGTGCGTGAAGGCGGACGGCTCCCCGGTCGATGGCCCGACTGCAGCGATCACCTGGGGCGGGGTGGGGACTGACGCGCAGCATGCGGTGTTTCAGCTGCTCCACCAAGGCACGCACCTTGTCCCGGTCGAGTTCCTCGCGTCGATCGAGCCCGGCCACGGTCTTGACCCGGCGCATCACAAGGTTCTGCTCACCAACTGTTTCGCGCAGGGCGCTGCGCTGATGCGAGGACGCGACAACGCGGCCGACCCGGCACGCGCCTATCCCGGCGGGCGGCCGTCAACCACCATCCTGCTTGATGATGTGACGCCCCACGCCCTCGGTGCGCTGATCGCCTTTTACGAGCACCGCACCTTTGCCAACGCCGTGCTGATGGGCATCAACCCGTTCGACCAGTTTGGTGTCGAGCTGGGCAAGGAGATCGCCAAGTCGATCGAGAAGGAGGGGACCTCAGGCTTCGATCCTTCGACGACGGCGCTGATCCGGCTGGCAATGGGAGACGCCACGTGAGCGATTTCGAATTCGACCTGTTCGTTATAGGCGCAGGCTCGGGCGGCGTCCGCGCGGCACGCGTTTCAGCGGGCTACGGCGCGCGCGTGGCTGTGGCAGAAGAGTATCGGGTAGGGGGCACCTGTGTCATCCGCGGCTGTGTGCCCAAGAAAATGCTGGTCTACGGCTCACATTTTGCGGAGGATCTCGAGGATGCAGCCCGCTTCGGCTGGACGGTCGAGAATGCGAAGTTCGACTGGAAAACCCTGAGAGACAATGTGCTCGCCGATGTCGATCGGTTGAACGGGCTCTACCAGAACACGCTCGATAACAACAAGGTCACGACGTTTCATGAGCGCGCGACGATCACCGGTGCGAACGAGGTCACGCTGGCGAGCGGCAGGGCGGTCAGCGCGAAGTACATCCTCGTCGCCACCGGCGGCTGGCCCGTGGTGCCGAATATTCCTGGCGCCGAACACGGCATTACCTCCAACGAGGCGTTTCATCTGGAGGATCTACCCAGACGCGTTGTGATCGCGGGCGGGGGGTATATCGCCAATGAATTTGCGGGCATCTTCCACGCACTGGGCAGCCAGGTCACGATCGTCAACCGCTCTGACCAGATCTTGCGCGGCTACGACGAACAGATCAGGGATCGCCTGCTCCAGATCAGCCTGACCAAGGGCATCGACTTCCGCTTCAACGCCCCGTTCGACCGGATCGAAAAGCGCGATGACGGCTGCCTCGTCGCGCACTTCAAGGACGGCAAGCCCCCCATCGAATGCGACGCCGTAATGTTCGCGACCGGCCGCACCCCCAACACAGATGGGCTCGGCCTTGAGAGCGCGGGTGTTGCGATCAATGATAAAGGCGCGATCGTCGTCGATGCGCACAGCCGCACCAATGTAAAGAGCATCTACGCGGTCGGCGATGTGACCGACCGGGTGCAACTGACGCCGGTCGCCATTCGCGAAGGTCACGCCTTTGCTGACACCGTCTTCGGCGGCAATCCGCGCACTGTCGATTATGCCTGCATACCGTCAGCCGTTTTCAGCAATCCGCCATTGGCTGGCGTCGGGCTTACAGAGAGCCAGGCGCGGCAGCAACTCGGCCAGATCAAGGTCTACACCTCGGATTTCAGGCCGATGAAGAATGTGCTGGCCGGGCGGCAGGAGCGCAGCCTCTACAAGATGATCTGTGATGCTGCGACGGATCGTGTTGTCGGTCTCCACATGATCAGCCCCGATGCGCCTGAGATCCTGCAGGCGGCGGCGATTGCCGTGAAGGCCGGACTGACCAAGCAGGCTTTTGACGACACCGTGGCGCTCCACCCGAGTATGGCCGAGGAACTGGTGCTGTTGAAGTGAGCATTGCCGGGATGTCGCCCGCCGACCTGGCCTTGCTGGCCGCTGCGCTGATTGGCGCGGGAGTGTTGAGCGGGTTGCTCGCCGGGATATTCGGCGTGGGCGGCGGCACGGTTATCGTGCCGGTGCTATATGACGTGTTCCGGCTGATGGGCGTTGCCGAGGATGTGCGCATGCCGCTGTGCGTGGGCACGTCGCTTGCCATCATCATACCCACATCGATCCGCTCGTTCCGCAGTCATCTCGCCAAGGGCGCGGTGGACATGGACGTATTGCGGGTCTGGCTGGCGCCGGTGGTGGGGGGTGTGATCATCGGTGTTGTCGTGGCGGCGCATGCGCCGGCCTGGCTCTTCAAAGCGGTATTCGTGCTGGTTGCGGGAATATTGTCTGTCAAGCTGCTGTTCGGCAGGCAGAACTGGGTGCTGGGCGACACGCTGCCCGGCAAGGCTCTGATGCGCGCTTATGGTGTCGTGATCGGACTGACTTCGGCGCTTATCGGCATCGGTGGCGGCGCGATTTCCAATCTGCTGCTCAGTCTGTATCGCAGGCCGATCCATCAGTCCGTCGCGACGTCTTCGGGCCTCGGTGTCATCATCTCGATCCCAGCCATGATAGGCTATGTCATCGGCGGGTGGAGCATCACGCCCCAACTCCCGCCCTTCTCACTGGGCTATGTCTCGCTGATCGGTGCTGCGCTGATCATCCCGACCTCGATGCTGGCCGCGCCCTGGGGAGTGCGCGCGGCCCACGCGCTGTCCCAGCGTCGGCTGGAGGTGGCCTTTGGCCTTTACCTGCTGTTTGTGGCAGCGCGCTTTTTCATCTCGCTGCTGAACTGAGTGTCACTCGATGGCATAAGGCACGACATCGCGGTTGTCCGGGTCAACACGGATGGGCCGGTCGGTCGGCGGAAAGGCGCGCTGGTCGCATCCCTGGCGTGGGCACAGGCGGCAGGTGATGCCGATTGGCGTGGCGGCGGCTTCATCGCGCAGCTGCAGCCCGTCAGCATAAATGAAGTTGGCGGCATGCTCTGTCTCACACCCCAGTGCCACCGCATAGCGTCGCGGCGCGCGGGCATAGCTGCCCGAAGGCTTGACCAGCCCCTTCGCCATCGAGACATAGCGCACGCCGTCAGGGGTCTCGCCCAGCTGGGTGACGATGCGATCGGGGATCGCCACGGCCTCATGCACGATCCACAACGGACACGCGCCGCCGAAGCGGGCGAATTGGAGGCGCGTGGCGCTGTGCCGCTTCGTGATATTGCCTGCCATGTCGACCCGGCAGAAGAAAAACGGGATGCCGCGCATGCCAGGCCGCTGCAGCGTCGACAGGCGATGGCATGCCTGCTCGAAGCTGACGCCGAACTGGCGCGCCAGCCGGTCGATGTCGTGCCGCTCAGCCCGGGCAGCGGCGCGAAAAGCGGTATATGGCATCATCAGCGCGCCCGCCGCATAGTTGGCCAGCCCCACCTCCAGCAATCTGTCCGCTCCCGGCAAGGACAACGTTGCCGTTCGCACCACATCGGCAATGATATCTGCGGCAGACAGGCGCATGAGCTGATGCGCGATCAGAAAGCGGCGGCTTTCGGGCGGCGCGGCAGCGTTCACGAACAGACGCCGGGCGCTGGCGTCATAATGGCGCAGCAGGGTCGAGCGGCTTTCGCCAACCGCCAGCAAGACGCCATGCCGGCGAAGCAATGCTTCCGCCATGTCCGCTTCGGCGAGGCGTTCGGAGGGGGCAATCTCGGCGCGCAGCTCCTCCGCTACGCAATCGAGCGCATGGACATAATTGCCCGTGTCGTGAAACCAGTCCCGCACCATTTCCCACGGCATGCGGGCCTGCGTCGCCATGTCGCTGGCAATCGCTTCCTCCACCATGTTGAGCCGCTCGTTGGTCTGGCGGAAAGCACGGTGCAGGTCGACATAGCGTGCGGCGAACTCCGGGAAGTGGAGGTGCAGCTTCTCGATCCGCTCGGCCTCCAGCGACGGCCCCGCTACATCCGGCTGGGCCAGCGCATGGGCAAACGCGCCGAGCAGTTGCTCGCCCTCGCGATTGTCGAACGCGGCCCAGTCTATCGGATAAGCCTCTGCCAGCGCAGCCTTTACCTTGGCGGTGAGCGGCCGGTCGTCATTCTCCAGCTGTGAAAGATAGGAGACGGATATCCCCAGAACGCGCGCCATCGCCGCCTGGTCCATGCGCTGGTCGATCCGCAATTGCCTCAGCCTGCCTCCGACGAAAAGTCTGTTTCCCTTTGCCATCCGCCCCTTTTATTTTGCAAAATCATCTTTTGCAAATTTGCAAATTCACATTTGCACTTTGCGTTACGCGGTGAAAGGAGCAGCATCCTGATCTGCACCGGAAAGCCCGAGGAAAATAGCGCATGACGAAAATGGCGATCATCGAGAAGCTGGAGCAAAAGCGCGCGGCCGCCCATCTGGGCGGAGGAGAAAAGCGCATTGCCGCCCAGCACGCCAAGGGCCGCCTGACCGCGCGCGAGCGGCTCGAGGTGTTGCTCGACGAAGGCAGCTTTGAGGAGCTGGACATGTATGTCGAGCATAACTGCATCGACTTCGGCATGGACGAGCAGCACATTCCCGGCGACGGCGTCGTTACCGGTTCGGGCACGGTCAACGGCCGCCTCGTCTTCGTCTTCAGCCAGGACTTCACGGTCTTTGGAGGTTCGCTGAGCGAGCGGCACGCGCAGAAGATCTGCAAGATCATGGACATGGCCATGAAGGTCGGCGCGCCGGTGATCGGCCTCAATGATTCGGGCGGCGCGCGCATTCAGGAGGGCGTGGCGTCTCTGGGCGGCTATGCTGAGGTATTCCAGCGCAACGTGCTCGCCTCAGGTGTGATTCCGCAGATCAGCGTCATCATGGGCCCCTGCGCCGGCGGCGCGGTCTATTCACCTGCAATGACCGACTTCATCGTGATGGTGAAGGATTCGAGCTATATGTTCGTTACCGGCCCTGATGTCGTGAAAACCGTGACGAACGAGATTGTGACCCAGGAGGAGCTGGGCGGCGCGGTGACCCACAGCACCAAGTCCGGCGTGGCCGATATTGCGTTCGAGAACGACATCGAGGCGCTGCTGGCCGCGCGTGACCTCGTGGACCTGTTGCCCGCCAACAATCAGGCGGGCGTGCCCGAGCGGCCCAGCGCCGACCCGTGGGACCGCATCGAAGACAGTCTCGACACGCTGATCCCGGCGAATACCAACCAGCCGTACGACATGCACGAGTTGATCCGCAAGACGCTGGACGAGGGCGACTTTTTCGAAATCCAGCCTACCCATGCCGGTAACATCATCACGGGCTTCGGCCGGGTTGAGGGGCGCACCGTGGGCATCGTCGCCAACCAGCCGATGGTGCTGGCGGGCTGTCTCGACATCAACGCCTCCAAGAAAGCCGGCCGTTTCGTGCGCTTCTGTGACGCGTTCGAAATCCCTATCATCACCTTCGTCGACGTACCGGGCTTCCTCCCCGGAGTGGGGCAGGAGCACAACGGCATCATCAAGCATGGCGCCAAACTGCTGTTCGCCTATGCCGAGGCCACGGTGCCGAAGATCACCGTCATCACGCGCAAGGCCTATGGCGGCGCCTACGACGTTATGAGCTCCAAGCATCTGCGCGGCGACCTCAATTATGCCTGGCCGACGGCAGAGATCGCCGTCATGGGCGCGAAAGGCGCGGTCGAGATCATCTTCCGTGGCAAGACACCCGAAGAAATCGCGGCGCGCACGGCGGAATATGAGGCGCGCTTCGCCAATCCGTTCGTGGCGGCATCCAAGGGCTTCATCGACGAGGTCATCATGCCACATTCGACCCGCAAGCGCATTGCGCTGGGCCTGCGCAAGCTCCGCAACAAGAGCCTCGAAAACCCTTGGAAAAAGCACGATAACATCCCGCTTTAATTGACTCTGGAAGGAATAAGAATGACTGCTGCACCGGTCTACATTGTCTCTGGCGCCCGAACCGCGATCGGTGATTTCGGCGGATCGCTCAAGGATGTGCCCGTCACTACGCTCGGCAAGACCGCGATCGCTGAAGCCATCGCGCGCGCGGGCATCACGCCGGACAAGGTCCAGCACGTCGTGATGGGCAATGTGATCCCTAACGAGCCGAAGGACGCCTATATCGCTCGGGTTTGCGCGGTGGAGGCGGGCGTCCCGGTCGAGGCGCCGGCGTTGACGCTGAACCGGCTTTGCGGCTCCGGGGCCCAGGCCATCGTCTCGGCCGCGCAGATGATCACGCTCGGTGAGTGCGACATTGCGGTTGGTGCGGGGGCGGAAAGCATGAGCCGCGCGCCCTATTGGATGACGGGCGTGCGCTGGGGCACCAAGATGGGCGATACGTCGATGATCGACGCGATGCTCGCCGTGCTGCATGATCCGTTCGAAAATATCCACATGGGCATCACGGCCGAGAATATCGCCCGCAAGCACCAGATCACGCGTCAGACGCAGGACGAACTCGCCGTCACCAGCCACAAGCGCGCTGCGCGGGCTATTTCCGAAGGGCGCTTCAAGGACCAGATCGTTCCCGTCGAAATCAAGACGCGCAAGGGTACGGTGGTTTTCGATACGGATGAGCATGTCCGCGCCGATGCTAACCTGGAGGAAATGGGCAAGCTGCGCCCCGCTTTCGAAAAGGAAGGCACCGTCACGGCGGGCAATGCGAGCGGGCTGAACGATGGCGCCGCCGCTGTCGTACTGGCCTCGCAAAAGGCCGTTGACGAGCAAGGTTTGAAGCCGCTGGCGAGAATCCTGTCCTGGGGCCATGCGGGCGTCGAGCCGAATGTCATGGGGCTTGGCCCGGTAAAGGCAGTACCGATCGCCCTCGAACGCGCGGGGCTGACGCTCGATCAGATCGACGTGATCGAGAGCAACGAGGCCTTTGCGGCGCAGGCATGCGGCGTGGCGAAGGAACTGGGTTTCGACCCGGACAAGGTCAACCCCAACGGCAGCGGTGTCTCGCTCGGCCACCCTGTAGGCGCGACGGGCGTGATCATAACGGTCAAGTGCCTGTACGAGCTTGCCCGCACCGGCGGCCGCTATGGCCTCATCACCATGTGCATCGGCGGCGGGCAGGGTATCGCCATCGTGGTCGAAAGGCTGTGACATGAAGTTGGGGCGTCTCAATCATATCGGCGTGGCTACGCCCGATCTTGATGCCAGCATCGCATTCTATCGCGATGTGATGGGAGCGAACGATATCACCGAGCCGTTCGTGCTGGAAAGCCAGAAGGTGCGGGTGTGCTTCGTCAACACACCGGGCGAGAACGGGACCGCCGGGACACAGGTTGAACTACTACAGCCCACCGAAGCGGATTCTGCCGTCGGCAAATGGCTGGCTAAGAACCCGCTCGGGGGGCAGCACCACATCTGCTTCGAGGTGCCGGATATCCATGTGGCGCGTGAGGAGTTTCTTGCCCTGGGTAAGCAGGTGCTGGGTGAGCCGCGCATCGGCGCGCATGGCACCCTCATCTTCTTCGTCCACCCGAAGGACATGGGGGGTATGCTGACCGAAATCATGGAAACACCGAAAGCCGGAGCGGCGCATTGAGCTATCAAGCGCTCCTTTACCACGTTGCCGACAATGTCGCGACGATCACGCTCAACCGCCCGGAGCGCATGAACGCGCTGAATTTCACGCTGCTGGCTGAGTTGACGGGCGCGATCCGGCAGGCGCAGGCAGACGGGGCGCGGGCGCTGGTGTTGACGGGCGCGGGCGATGCCTTTTGCTCAGGTGCGGACCTTGTCAGCGGGCTGCCGGCCGATCTGGGTAGATATCTGGAAGAGCATTATCATCCGTTTGTAGAGGCGCTGGCCGACGCGGACATTCCGGTGATCTCCGCGATAAACGGGCCTGCCGTTGGCGCGGGGCTGAGCGTCGCGCTGGCGGCAGACATTACGGTAATGGCGCGCTCGGCCTATCTGCTGCTTGCTTTCGCCAACATCGGCCTTGTGCCGGATGCGGGCGCGACATGGCTGGTGGCGAAATCGGCAGGCAGGGCGAAGGCGCTGGAGATGGCGCTGCTGGGCGAGAAAATCTCGGCGGAGCAGGCGCTTGATCTGGGTGTTGTAACGCGGGTGGCGGATGACGAGGCGGTGATGGCCGAAGCGATGAAGCTTGCGACCAAGCTCGCCAACGGCCCCTCAGTGGCGCTCGGGTTTATCCGCAAACAGGTTGCATCGGCGCTCAATGCTACGTTGCGGGAAACGCTGGAGATCGAAAAGGCCAATCAGACCGCAGCGGGATATACCGCCGATTTTCGCGAGGCCGTCACCGCATTCACGCAAAAGCGCAAGCCGGAGTTCAAGGGGCAATAATGGCTGATATCACCGATTGGAAAACGCTTGCCGACAAGGAAGTGAAGGGCAAATCGCTCGATTGGCAGACGCCCGAGGGTATTACCGTCAAGCCGCTCTACACGGCGGAGGACGTGACGACCGACCCCGGCCTGCCCGGCTTCGCGCCGTTCACGCGCGGGGTACGTGCGTCGATGTATGCGGGCCGCCCGTGGACGATCCGCCAATATGCGGGCTTTTCCACCGCCGAGGAGTCCAACGCTTTCTATCGCCGCAACCTTGCCGCCGGGCAGAAGGGGCTCTCCGTCGCCTTCGACCTCGCCACGCACCGCGGCTATGACAGCGATCATCCGCGCGTTGTCGGCGATGTCGGCAAGGCGGGCGTCGCCATCGACACGGTCGAGGACATGAAGATCCTGTTCGATGGCATCCCGCTGGGCGAGATGTCCGTCTCCATGACCATGAACGGAGCGGTCATCCCGATCCTCGCCTTCTTCATCGTTGCGGGAGAGGAGCAGGGCGTCGAGCGCAAGCTGCTCGACGGCACGATCCAGAACGACATCCTCAAAGAGTTCATGGTGCGGAACACCTATATCTATCCGCCCGAACCCAGCATGCGCATCATCTCGGACATCTTCGGCTATACCAGCCGTGAGATGCCCAAGTTCAACAGCATCTCCATTTCCGGCTATCATATGCAGGAGGCAGGCGCCACGCAGGTGCAGGAACTCGCCTTCACCATTGCCGACGGCATGGAATATGTGAAATACGGCGTAGCCTCGGGCCTTGATATCGACAAGTTTGCGGGCCGCCTCAGCTTCTTTTTCGCCATCGGCATGAACTTCTTCATGGAAGTGGCGAAGCTGCGCGCGGCGCGCGTGCTGTGGCACCGGGTAATGACCAGGCTCGGCGCGCAGGACGAACGCTCCAAGATGCTGCGCACCCACTGCCAGACATCGGGCGTATCCCTGACCGAGCAGGATCCCTATAACAACGTCATCCGCACAACTATCGAGGCGATGGCGGCGATGCTGGGCGGCACCCAGTCGCTCCACACCAACGCGCTCGACGAAGCGATTGCGCTGCCCACGGATTTCTCGGCGCGCATCGCCCGCAACACGCAGATCGTCATCCAGGAAGAGACCGGCATGTGCAATGTCGTCGATCCGCTGGGCGGCAGCTATTACATCGAGAGCCTCACGCAGGAGCTGGTCGACAAGGCGTGGGAAATCATCGAGCGGGTCGAGGCCGAAGGCGGCATGGCGAAGGCTGTGGCAGCGGGCTGGCCCAAGGCGATGATCGAGGAAGCCGCCGCCGCGCGGCAGGCGCGGGTTGACCGCGCCGAGGACGTGATCGTCGGCGTCAACAAATATCGTCTGGCGAACGAGGACCAGCTCGAAACGCTGGAAGTCGACAACGCCAAGGTCCGCGAAGGGCAGATCGCGCGGATCAACGCCGTGAAGGCAGCGCGCAATGAAGATGCGTGTGAGGCCGCGCTTTCCGCACTGACAGAGGGCGCGCGTGGAAACGGCAACCTGCTGGCGCTGGCTGTCGATGCCGCCCGCGCCCGCGCCACGCTGGGCGAGATCAGCGCCGCCATGGAACAAGTTTTCGGTCGTCACGCGACCGTTCCAACCCCAGTGAAAGGCGTCTACGCCGCCCCCTATCAGGGGGACGCGCGTTGGCGCCAGGTGCTCGACGGAGTGCAGGCCGTCGAGCACCGCCTGGGCCGCAAACCACGCATGCTGGTCGCCAAAATGGGGCAGGATGGGCATGATCGCGGGGCGAATGTCATTGCCTCTGCCTTCTCCGACATGGGCTTTGAGGTCGTCTCCGGCCCGCTGTTTCAGACGCCGGACGAAACGCGCGATCTGGCGCTGGAACGGTCGGTCGATGTCATCGGCGCATCCAGCCTGGCGGCCGGGCACAAGACGTTGATCCCCCAGCTGATTAATCTGCTCAAGGAAGCGGGCAGGGCGGATATCAAGGTGGTGGCAGGGGGCGTCATCCCCCCGCAGGATTATGATTTCCTTCGTGACGCGGGCGTGCAGGGCATTTATGGTCCCGGCACCAACGTGGTCGAATGCGCGGCGGATGTGCTGCGTTTGCTCGGCCACAATATGCCCCCACTGGAGGACGCTGCTTGACCGTTTTACCCCGCACAGACTGGACCCGCGCCGAGATTGCCGCGTTGTTCGATATGCCGTTCATGGACCTCGTGTACGAGGCGCAGACGGTGCATCGCGCCCATCATCCCCGCAACGAGGTGCAGCTCTCAACGCTGCTGTCGATCAAGACCGGCGGCTGCCCCGAGGATTGCGGCTATTGCTCGCAGAGCGTGGAGGCGGACAGCGGCGTCAAGGCGACCAAGCTGATGGACGTGCGCGCTGTGTTGCAAGCGGCGGCGCAGGCGAAAGACAACGGCTCCGGCCGCTTCTGCATGGGCGCGGCGTGGCGCAACCCCAAGGAGCGGGACATGCCCGCTTTGGTCGAGATGATCCAGGGCGTGCGCCAGATGGGCATGGAAACCTGCATGACACTCGGCATGCTGAGCGAGGGGCAGGCCCGCCAACTCGCCAATGCGGGGCTGGATTACTACAACCACAATATCGACACCGCGCCGGAGAATTACGCGAATATCATTAGCACGCGCACTTTCGAGGACCGGATCGAGACACTGGAAAATGTCCGCGCGGCCGGAATCAACGTGTGCTGCGGCGGGATCGTGGGCTTGGGCGAAACGCGCGAGGATCGCATCGGCTTCATCCATGCGCTCAGCACGATGCCGCACCCGGAGAGCGTGCCGATCAACGCACTGGTGCCGGTGAAGGGCACGGTGCTGGGCGATATGCTGGCCGATACGCCGCTTGCCAAGATCGACGAAATCGAGTTCGTGCGCACGGTCGCGGTGGCGCGGATCACCATGCCCGCATCCATGGTACGCCTATCTGCGGGGCGCGAGAGCATGTCCGAGAGCTGTCAGGCGCTGTGCTTCATGGCGGGCGCGAACAGTATCTTCACCGGTGACAAACTCCTCACCGCACCCAACAGCGGCGACGACAAGGATGCCGCGATGCTCGGCAAACTCGGCATCCGCGCGATGCCGGCCGCCCCGCATGGGCATCTGGAAGAGGCGGCGGAGTGATCCACGCGCTCCCTTCCGTCACCCCGGACTTGATCCGGGGTCCAGCTTTCTTGCGCGGTGAGAAAGCAGCGGGATGCCGGGTCAAGCCCGGCATGACGAGATTGGACGGAGCTCGTCATGCTGAACTCGTTTCAGCATCCATCCCGCCTACGGGAGCGATGGCGTGTTGGGAGGAATGGACCCTGAAACAAGTTCAGGGTGACGACGTTGCTTTGGAGGCGGCGGAGTGATCCGGAAAGGTACTATATCTGTCGCGCTTATAACCGCTTGGCTCGCCTATGGCTCGGTAATGCTGAGCTTAGCGGATCAGGAAGCTATGCATTGCCATCAATTTGGTGAGCGGGCTGCAAGTTGTGCCCGCCCTTTTATTTATTTTTTCAGTGCGGTTTCAATTGCGTTTTTAGCTTCAACAGTCGTGCTGGCCGTCATGGCATGGCGCGCATCTTCAAGGTCGGATAACACCTAATGCCAATATCCAAAATCCTGATCGCCAATCGTGGCGAAATCGCCTGCCGGGTCATGCGCACGGCGAAGAAGATGGGCATCGCCACGGTGGCGGTCTATTCCGATGCCGATGCGCGCGCGCCGCATGTGTTGATGGCGGATGAGGCGGTGCATATCGGCCCGCCGCCCGCCGCGCAGTCCTATCTGATTGCGGACAAGATCATCGCTGCCTGCAAGCAGACTGGCGCGGATGCGGTGCACCCTGGCTATGGCTTCCTCTCGGAGCGCGAGAGCTTCCGCAAGGCGCTCGATGAGGCTGGCATCATCTTCGTCGGCCCGCCCGCCAACGCCATCGCGGCGATGGGTGACAAGATCGAGTCGAAAAAGCTCGCCAAGGAGGCTGGCGTCAATGTCGTCCCCGGCTATGTCGGCGTGATCGAGGACACCGAGCATGCCGTGAAGATCTCGAACGAGATCGGCTATCCGGTGATGATGAAGGCATCGGCCGGCGGCGGCGGCAAGGGCATGCGCCTTGCCTATTCCGAGCAGGACGTGCGCGAGGGCTTCGAGGCGACCAAGCGCGAGGGGCTTGCCTCTTTCGGCGATGACCGCGTCTTCATCGAGAAGTTTATCGAAAGCCCGCGCCACATCGAAATTCAGGTTCTGGGCGATCAGCACGGCAATATCGTCTATCTGAACGAGCGCGAATGCTCGATCCAGCGCCGCCACCAGAAGGTGGTGGAAGAAGCGCCGTCGCCGTTCGTAAGCCCTGAAATGCGCAAGAAAATGGGCGAGCAGTGCGTCGCCCTCGCGCGCGCGGTGGGCTATTTCAGCGCGGGCACGGTCGAGCTGATCGTGTCGGGCGCGGACAAGACCGGCGACGGCTTCTACTTCCTGGAGATGAACACCCGCCTTCAGGTGGAGCATCCTGTTACCGAGCAGATCACTGGCGTTGACCTCGTCGAGCAGATGATCCGCGTCGCCAATGGCGAAAAGCTTTCCTTCACGCAGGATGACGTCAAGATCAACGGCTGGTCGATCGAGAACCGCGTCTATGCGGAAGATCCCTATCGCGGTTTCCTGCCCTCGACCGGCCGCCTTATCCGCTACAACCCGCCGGAAGTGGGAGACGGCGTGCGTGTGGATGATGGCGTGGCCGAGGGTGGCGAGGTCAGCATGTTCTATGACCCGATGATCGCCAAGCTCATCACCTACGCCCCTACGCGCCTTGAAGCGATCGACAAGCAGATCGCGGCGCTCGACAGCTTCGAGATCGAGGGGCTGGGCCACAATATCGATTTCGTTTCCGCGATCATGCAGCATGAGCGGTTCCGCTCGGGCAACATCACCACCGGTTTCATCGCCGAGGAATATCCCGATGGCTTCCACGGCGCGCCCGCGTCCGAAGAGCTGCTGCGCCGCCTTGCTGCCATCTCTGCGTTTGCGGCCATGGCGCAGTCAGACCGCGCGCGCCGGATCGACGGACAACTGGGCAAGCGCCTGCGTCCGCCGTCCGACTGGGCGGTGCGCATCGGCGGCGCGGATCATATCGTCTCGATCAACGGCGACGATGTGCTGGTGGACAATGCTCCGCTCGACATGAGCCTTGAATATACGCCAGGCGACCGCATCATCGACGCCGAGTTCGGCGAAGAGGCACTGTCCGTCCGTATCGCGCCTACGCGCACCGGCTTCAAACTGACGACTCGCGGCGCGAGCCATGTCGCGCGCGTGCTGCCCGCCCATGTCGCGCCCTACGCCGCGCATATGATCGAGAAGCTGCCGCCCGATCTCTCCAAATATCTCATTTGCCCGATGCCGGGCCTGCTCGTCTCGCTCAATGTGGGCGAAGGAGACAAGGTCGAGGCGGGGCAACCGCTCGCGGTGATCGAGGCGATGAAGATGGAGAATATCCTGCGGGCCGAGAAGGCCGGCGTCGTCAAGGCGGTCAACGCCAGGGCGGGAGAGAGCCTGGCGGTAGACAGCATCATCCTTGAGCTTGAATAAATCCCCTATGTACAGTTGCGCGGATCATTATTCGCGCTAATGCTCCTCACCTATAATCAAGTGGGTGAGGGGCAGGGGCGTGGCAGGCAAGGAAGTCAGCAAGTCCGATATAAGGCTGGTCATCGGCGCATCTTCGGCCGGAACCGTGTTCGAGTGGTATGACTTCTTCATCTATGCGACCCTGGCCTCGTTCATCGGCAAGGCCTTTTTCCCGTCGGGCAGCGAGACGCTCGAAACCCTGCTTGTCTGGGCGGGCTTTGCGGTAGGCTTCGGCTTCCGCCCGCTCGGCGCGATCCTGTTCGGCTATCTGGGCGACAGGCTGGGGCGGAAATACACGTTCCTGGTTACAGTCACGCTGATGGGCATCGCCACGGCAGGCGTGGGCCTTATCCCTTCGGCAGACAATATCGGCTATGCTGCCCCCGTTCTCGTGCTGCTGCTCCGCATCTGCCAGGGGCTGGCGCTGGGCGGCGAATATGGTGGGGCAGCCGTCTATGTGTCGGAACACGCGCCACCTGACAAACGTGGCTTCTACACCAGCTTCATCCAGGCGAGCGTCGTAGGTGGCTTCGTCCTGAGTCTCGTCGTCGTGCTGGCATGCAAGGCAGTTATCCCGGCCGACGCATGGGCGACCTGGGGCTGGCGCGTGCCGTTCCTCCTCTCGCTGCTGTTGCTGGCGCTGTCACTCTGGATGCGGCTCAAGCTCTCGGAAAGCCCGGTGTTCAAGGCGATGAAGGAGGAGGGCGAACTGGCCGGAAACCCCTTTGTCGAAAGCTTCACCTATCCCGGCAACAAGAAGCGCATCTTCGTCGCGCTGTTCGGCATCGCGGCGGGGCTCACGGTGATCTGGTACACCGCCTTTTTCTCGGGCTTGACCCTCCTCAAGGGCTCCATGCAGGTCGAAGAGACCTGGGCCGAAATCACGGTTGGCATCGCTGCAGCACTCGGGATGGGGTTCTTCATCCTGTTCGGGCATATTTCGGACAAGGTGGGCCGGAAAAACCCGATCATCGTCGGTTATGTGCTCACGCTGCTTTTGCTCTTTCCGTTGATGACGTTCATGGGGCACACCGCCAATCCCGGCCGCGCTGCTGCAGAGGAGGCCGCGCCCGTTGTGGTGGTGGCGAACGAGTGCGAGTTCGATCCGTTCAGCGCCAAACAAACGACGCCATGCGGTCAGGCGCTGGCAGAGCTGACACGGCTTGGCGTGCAGTATCAGCGAGAGCGGATCGGTGGCTATGGCGATACATATCTGCCCGCCTCGCTTCGGATTGGAGTGCGGGAAACAGCCATCGGCGATCCCGCGGCCATCAAGCCTGCGCTGGAAGCAGCTGGCTACGACTTTTCCAAACAGCGTCCGCCACTCTCCTCAGCGCTTGTGATCATCGCATGCCTGCTCGGCCTGTCCGCGCTTTCGGGTATGACTTACGGGCCTGTGGCAGCGCTGCTGGCGGAGATGTTTCCGCCAAAAGTGCGCTATAGCTCCATGTCGATCCCCTATCACATCGGGACCGGCTATTTTGGGGGATTTCTCCCGCTGGTCAGTGTGTATATTGCAGCGCGGTCAGGCAATGTTTATGCGGGGTTATGGTATACGTTCGCGGTCGTGCTGATGGCCCTGCTGGTATGCCTATGGGGGTTGAAGGAAACCAAGGGGGGCGTGTGGGCAAACTAGGGGTTGTGGGGCTTTTGTCGCGATGAGCATGGACTATCAGTCGCCACTGCGACTTCGGCTGGACCAGCAAGCGCTGCTTTCCAATTATCGCTGGCTCAAGGAGCGCAGCGGGAGCGCGGCCTGCGGCGCGGCCATCAAGGCCAATGGCTACGGCCTCGGCGCCGAAGGGGTGCTGAAGCATCTCTCCGATGAAGGCTGCCGCGATTTCTTCGTCGCGACGTGGGAAGAAGCCCAGCATGTCGAACCGCTGATGGGCGAAGGCCTGTCGCTGAGCGTGTTTCACGGTGTGCGGCCCGAGGATATGGAGATCGCACTCTCCTCGCGCGCGCGGCCCGTGCTCAACAGCCCCGTGCAGATCGCGCGCTGGAAGGAGGCGAACGGCGGCCCCTGCGATGTGATGATCGACACCGGCATGAACCGCCTGGGCCTTTCGCTCGACGGGCTGGACATGAGCCTGTTCGATGGGCTTGAGATCGACACTCTGATGAGCCATCTGGTGAGCGCCGAGGACGATCATCATCTGAATGACATCCAGCTGATGCTGTTCCGTGACATCGCCGGCAAGGTGAAAGCCCGGCGATACAGCCTGGCCAACAGCGCGGGCATCTGCCGTGGCGAAGATTTCGCGTTTGACCTCACCCGCCCAGGCATCGCGCTCTACGGTGGCACTCCCACGCTGGACGCGGAGTTGAATATCCAGCCGGTCGTGACTCCTCAGGCCGAAATCCTCCAGCGCCGCACCGTTCGCGGTGGCGAGTCGGTGGGCTATGGCGCGGAGTTCATCGCCGACCGCACAATGGAGACAGCCACGATCAACATCGGCTATGCCGATGGTTTCGCGCGCATCTTCTCAGGCTCCGGCGCGGCGCTGAAGGATGGCGCGCGCCTCCCGGTGATCGGGCGCGTGTCGATGGACCTCGTGACGATCGACGTCAACGAGTGCCCCCAGCTTCAGGAGGGGGACTGGGTCGATATTGATTATGACCTTGGCTACACCGCGCTGGTATCGGGCCTGTCGCAGTACGAGCTGCTGACGCGGCTGGGGCATCGCTTCGAGCGCTACTGGGTGTAACGAAAAGGGCCGCCGGTTTTACCCGACGGCCCGCTTCTCTTTTAAGCTGGCTCGTTTAACGCTCGATGCACATGGCGATGCCCATGCCACCGCCGATGCAGAGCGTGGCTAGGCCCTTCTTCGCGTCACGGCGCGCCATTTCATAGAGCAACGTCGTCAGCACGCGCGCGCCCGAGGCGCCGATCGGGTGGCCGATGGCGATGGCCCCGCCGTTGACGTTGACCTTGCCTGCGTCCCAGCCCAGTTCCTTGCCCACCGCCAGCGCCTGCGCCGCAAAAGCCTCGTTCGCCTCGATCAGATCGAGGTCGGCGATATTCCAGCCCGCCTTTTCCATCGCCTTGCGGCTGGCCGGTGCCGGGCCGATGCCCATGATTGACGGGTCCACGCCGCAGGTCGCCCAGCTTGCGATGCGGCCCAACACTGTCGCGTTGCGCTTGGCCGCTTCCTCCTCGGTCATCAGGATCAGCGCCGCCGCGCCGTCGTTGATCCCGCTGGCGTTGCCGGCGGTGACGGTGCCGTCTTTCTTGAACGCGGGCTTCAAGCCCTGCATCGCCTCCAGCGTCGCGCCAGCGCGGATATATTCGTCCTGATCGACGACGACATCGCCCTTGCGACCCTTGATCGTCACCGGCGTGATCTCGTCGGCAAAGCGGCCGGCGGCCCGGGCGGCCTCTGCCTTGTTCTGGCTGGCGACCGCGAACGCATCCTGTTCGTCACGCGTGATCTGGTATTGCTCGGCCAGGTTCTCCGCCGTGATGCCCATGTGATAGCCGTTGAACGCGTCGGTCAGGCCGTCAAAAACCATCGTGTCGACCAGCGAGGCGTTGCCCATCTTGAACCCACCGCGCAGATTTTGCGCATGGGTAGACATCGACATGTTTTCCTGCCCGCCTGCCAGCATGATGCGCGCGTCGCCAGTCTGGATCGCCTGCGCCGCCAGCGCGACTGACCGCAGGCCCGAGCCGCAGACCTGATTGATGGTAAAGGCGGTGCGATCCTTCGGGATACCGGCATTGACCGCCGCCTGACGCGTCGGATTCTGGCCCTGCCCGGCGGTCAGTACCTGGCCGAAGATTACCTCATCAATCTCTTCTGCGGAAAGGCCAGCCTGCGCGAGCGCCGCCTCGATGGCGATGCGGCCCAGCTCATGGGCGGGTGTGTTGGAATAGGCGCCGAGGAAACTTCCCACGGCGGTGCGCTTTGCAGCGGTGATGACGATGTTGCTCATGGTTGCTCCGTGCAGGATCATTTATGGTGCGTGGCGGCATTAGCTCATCCCCCGTTTTCGTACAACCAATCCGAAAGTCTTACCCAGATTTTTTGCGGTGCGCCACGGCTGACGATCATGCCGACATGACCGAGCGCGGAGTCATGCTGTTCGCGCAGCCTCGGCGCGGCGGCGGCGGGGACGATCCGGTCGGTCGTAGAGCGGATCGAAAGGCTGGGGCAGGGGAGCGATCCGGGGTCGACCGTGAGTCCACCCACGGTCCAGCCGCCAGCGCCTGTCCGGTCCGCCGCATACAAATCCTCGAACAGCTCGCGTGCGGCAGCATAAGTGAGCGGCGGTCCGTCATTCGCCCAGTCCTCGACCGCCAGAAAGGCGGTATGCGCATCGCTCCCCGGCTCCATGTCGGCAAAGGCCGCATATTTTCGCACGGTGCGGCCTGGGTCGAGCGCCCAAAAGCCCGATTGCAGCACCTCCATGGGTACATAGCCCAGCCGGTCGCACAGGGGTTTGGCTTCCGCCCACAAGCGGGCGATCAAGGCACTGTGCTCGTCCGGGTAGGCCGAAAAGACCCAGGGCGACGCAATGGTTGCGACAGCCCGCGCCTCTCTGTGCGCTGCCGCTGCCAGCGCCATCGTGCCTCCCAGGCAATAGCCCACCAGGATCACCGGCCGGTCTATATGCTCAAGCAGCGGAAGCAACCGGTCCGTTATGTGGCCGCCAAGGTCAAGATCGCGGTCGTCAGGAGCGGGCGCTCCCCAGTCCACCAGCCAGGGATCGTGGCCGCGTTCCGCCAGATAGCGCATGAGCGACGTTTGCTCACCGAGGTTCAGCACGTCGGCAGGATTGATCAGCGACGGAATGAGCACCGTGGCTGCCTGCGCCTTTTTTTGTGCGCAATATGGGTGCAACAGGCGCGCCGCGTTGCACTGCGCAGAAGCGACCTGTGCAGTGGCGCCATCCGGCCGAGCCGCATGCTGGTAAGCACGAAGGCCCTCCAGCGCTTTTCGTCTCAAAACGGGATCATTTTCGGTTTCGCGCCACAAATGAGCCAGAAAAAGCGGTAAAGGGCGCGGGCCATGTTGCGGCGCAAGAAAATATGGTGCATCTTGGGTTGGGGGAAGCAAAGGAGCGGGTCTCGTCATGGCACAGAAAAAGGGCGTGGATGCATCTTCACCGATCATCATCAAGAAATACGCGAACAGACGACTCTATAATACCGAAACCTCGAGTTATATCACGCTGGAATTGCTCTCGCAGATGACGCGCGAGGGGCGTGAATTCGTGGTGGTAGACGCCAAGACCGATGAAGACATCACCCACAACGTGCTCACCCAGATCATTATGGAAGAGGAAAGCCGCGGCAAGAACATGCTGCCGGTCAACTTCCTGCGCCAGCTGATCTCGATGTACGGCGATTCGATGCAGTCGCTGGTGCCGCAATATCTCGAATCCTCGATGGAAGCGTTCCGCAAGAACCAGGAGCAGTTCCAGCAGGCGATGCAGGGCGCGTTTTCGTCCGGCCCGTTTGCCGAGATCGCCAAGCGCAACATGGAGATGTTCGAGGCCGCAGCACAGGCCTTCACCCCGCAAGCCGGGGCAGCGCCCGGCAAGAAGGATGACGGCGACAAGGACGACGAGATCGCGCAACTCAAGGCGCAGCTCGCGGCGCTGAACGCCAAGATCGACAAGCTATAGGGCGGCGGCTGCACGGCAGCCTCTCGACAGTGCTGGCAGCCTCGCCTAATGGCGGGGCTGTATTCGTTTTCGCTCCATTCAGCAGGATCATTTCGTGAAGCACGCACTCCCCGTCACCCGCGAACAGGATTTCGCAGCCTGGTATCAGGCGGTCATTTCCGAGGCCGATCTGGCCGAGGAGTCGGGGGTGCGCGGCTGCATGGTCATCCGCCCCTGGGGCTATGGCATCTG
The DNA here is from genome assembly GCF_030867385.1 of Sphingobium sp. DEHP117. Taxonomy (GTDB): domain Bacteria; phylum Pseudomonadota; class Alphaproteobacteria; order Sphingomonadales; family Sphingomonadaceae; genus Sphingobium. The sequence goes on from NZ_JAPFBJ010000001.1 coordinate 908,378, forward strand.
GGAGCGCATCCAGAAGCTGATGGATGCGCGCATCAAGGCGGCGGGCGTAGAGAATTGCTATTTCCCGCTTTTCATCCCGCTGTCCTTCTTCGAGAAGGAGGCCGATCATGTCGATGGCTTCGCCAAGGAAATGGCGGTCGTCACCCATCACCGCCTGATCGGCGACGGCAAGGGCAAGCTGATCCCCGATCCGGATTCGAAGCTTGAGGAGCCGCTGGTCGTGCGGCCCACCTCCGAAACCGTGATCGGCCAGGCCATGAGCCGCTGGGTGCAGAGCTGGCGTGACCTGCCCTTGATGGTCAACCAGTGGGCCAATGTGGTGCGCTGGGAGATGCGCACGCGCATGTTCTTGCGCACCTCGGAATTCCTGTGGCAGGAGGGGCACACCGCCCACGCCACGCGCGACGACGCGATGCGCGAGACTATGCGCGCGCTCGAAATGTATCGCGATTTTGCCGAAACCGCGCTCGCTATGCCTGTGGTTGCTGGCGAAAAGCCGGAGAATGAGCGCTTCCCCGGCGCAGTCGCGACTTACAGCATCGAGGCGATGATGCAGGATGGCAAGGCGCTTCAGGCGGGGACCTCGCACTATCTCGGCACCGGCTTTGCCGAGGCGGCGGGCATCAAATATCAGGATCAGGAGGGCGGCCAGCAGCTTGCCCACACCACCAGCTGGGGCGTCTCCACCCGCATGATCGGCGGCGTCATCATGGTGCACGGCGATGATGATGGCCTGCGCTGCCCGCCGCAGATCGCGCCGCACCAGGTCGTGATCGTGCCGATGCTGCGCGACAATGACGAGGATGGCGCGATTATCTCCTATTGCGAGGAGCTGGCGCAGGCCTTGGCCGCAATCGACGTATTCCGTGAGCCGCTGCGCGTGCTGTTCGATAAAAAGCCCGCCAAGGCCGCCAACAAGCGCTGGGGCTGGGTCAAGAAAGGCGCACCGATCATCATCGAGGTCGGCGGGCGAGATGTCGCGGGCGGCAATGTCTCCGTGCTCCGCCGCGATCGGCTGTATAACGACGCGGGCAAGCTAGACAGCGTGATTGGATCGCGCGACGCGTTCGTCAGCGGTGCTGCCGCGATGTTGCAGGATATCCAGGCTAGCCTGCATGCCGAGGCCAAGGCGCGGCTCGAAGCCAATATCCGCCGCGATGTGACGGACAGGGATGCGCTCGCTGCCGCATTCACCGGCGACAAGCCCGGCTGGGTCGAAATCCAATGGGCCAAGCCGACCGGCGAATCGCTGGACAAGGTGGTCGAATGGCTCAAGGGCCACAAGCTGACGTTGCGCAACGCGCCTATAGACGCCGCTCCGGCATCAGGAACCTGTCTTTTCACAGACTTACCGGCGGTAGAGCGCGTTCTCGTCGGCCGTAGCTATTAATAGCCGCCCAGCATGGCATGATCCCGCATTCTGGATCGTCGGCTACGACTCGGGCTTCGATGCAGCGAACGGCTAGGTAAAATTAGCGTTACTTTATAACCGGTTGCGGGGAAAAACGGCTCAAAATCGCGGCTTTTATCGGTTTTTTAGCTAAATTCCTCGTATTTTGCCCCCCACAAAAAAATTCAGTGGGGTGCTTGAACATGGACGCGGATGACGATGGGAATGCAAAAATGCTCGCTTCACTCAAGCAACGATGGGAGCAGGGGCTGATCAGCGGCGAAGAATATTTCATAGAGAAGACACGGTTGGTGGCGGTCGCCGCGCCCGTCGCAGGAGTTGTCGGGGCCGATCTGGCTGCTCAGACTTCGGTCATATCGGTCGGTGTCAAATTCGCTGCGCTGTCGCTGGTCGGCAGCGCAGCCATCGGGGTGTCTGCCCTTGGGTGGTATGTTCTTCGCGCCAAGCAACCAGCCCAGTCGGCTGTAAGCACAGAAGTCTCGTCGTCACGAGAAATCGATGCTGCTGGTTCAGACGAGCAGCAGCAGAACGTGCCACCGCCCATCCCGCTGGGGCATATCGTGACGCAGGGCGAAGCCGCCGGTGCACTTCCGCCGAGCACAGCAATAGACCCCCCCTGCAATCAGGCGGAGACCGGCACCTCGGTGGTACACCGGCCTGACGCGGGATCTCAAGTCGTCGGCAACAAGGGCAATCATACTCAAAAGTGCTGAGTCAACTAGGGGCTGTGGGGATTCAGTCCACATAGGCCTGTCCTGAGCTTGTCGAACGGTGGGAAGCCGTTTTTGGCAACAACGATGCGACACCAAAAGATAAAGCGCGCACCTTGCGTCAGATTAACGCAGCGCGGTCTTACGCTCACGCCGTGGGGTGATAAGCAGCGGGTTTCGCTGGCTTCCTAGGTCTCGCCGGGCTAGCGAGTGTCATGGCCAAACCACATCGTCCCGCAGGGATGCCCACGCGGCAACAGATCCTCGAATATATCGAAGCTAGCGGGCAACCGGCGGGCAAGCGCGAGATTGCCAAGGCATTCGGCCTGCATGGGCAGGACAAGATCCTGCTAAAGGCGCTGCTCAAAGACATGGCGGACGAGGGCCTGATCGACATCGGGCCGGGCAGGGCGTTTCACAAGATGGGCGGGGTACCGCGCGTCACCGTCTTGCGCGTCGTCGAGGTGGACAGCAATCAGGCAATTGCGATCCCGGAGCGTTGGGAGGCGGAAGGCATCCCCCCGCCCAAATTGCGCGTTATCGAGCGCGGGCGCAAATCCGGCGCGCTTGGGGTCGGAGACCGCTTCCTCGCGCGCACGGAGGATGCCGGCAAGGGCCTTGTCGCCCACCCGATGAAGAAGCTCAGCAAGGCCGAGGAGCAGCTGTTGGGCGTGGTCGAGCGCGGCGAGAACGACCGCTTCTGGCTCAAGCCTGTCGACAAGCGCATCCGCCACGCGACGCTCATTTCCGACCTGGGCGGTGCGGCGCCGGGCGACCTTGTGCTGTGCGAGGCAAGCGGGCGACCACCAAAGGTCACGGCGCGGGTGGCGATGGTTTTGGGCGATCCGTTTGCCCCCAAGAGCTTCAGCCTGATCGCCATCCACAAGTTTGGCATCCCGCATGTCTTTTCTGAAGGCGTTGAGCAGGAGGCCAACACCGTCTCGGCGCTGCCGCTCCATGCCGACAAGCGGGAAGACCTGCGTCACCTGCCGATCGTGGCCATCGACCCTGTCGACGCGCGGGATTTCGACGACGCCGTATGGGCCGCGCCGGATGAAGACCCCGCCAATGCGGGCGGCTTCCGCGTCATCGTCGCGATTGCCGATGTGAGCTTTTATGTCCGCCCGGCAAGCGCGCTCGACCGCGAGGCAAGAAAGCGCGGCAACAGCGTCTATTTCCCCGATCTCGTCGTGCCGATGCTCCCCCACGCGCTCTCGTCCGACATGTGCTCACTCAAAGCGGGGCAGGACCGGGCGGCGATGGCCTGCCACATGACCTTCGACGCCAAGGGGGCGATGAAAAGCTGGCGCTTTTCCCGCGCAATCATTCGTGTCGCGGCGAACATCCCCTATGAGGATGCGCAGGCCGCGATCGATCAAAACAAGCCCCTTTCCTTCAGGGGAGGGGTTGGGGAGGGGGAGGGCCTGCTCGAAACCGCCCTCAAACCATTGTGGGCATGCTGGCAAGTCCTCGCAAAGGCTCGTAACAAGCGCGGCCCGCTGGAGCTGGACCTGCCAGAGCGGCGGGTTGTTCTGGACGATGCCGGTCGGATCATGAGCGTCGCCGTGCGCGAGCGCCTCGATGCGCATATGCTGATCGAGGACTATATGATCGCCGCCAATGTCGCGGCGGCCAAGGCGCTCGAAAGCCGCAAGGCCCCGGTGATGTACCGGGTGCACGAGCCGCCAAGCCGGGAAAAGCTGGTGGCGCTCAAGGAATATCTCGCCACCTACGACATCGGCTTTGCGCTGGGGCAGGTGATCACGCCGACGATCTTCAACCGTCTCATCGAGCGGCTGGAGGATCATGAAGCGCGCCCCATCATCATGGAACAGATTTTGCGCAGCCAGACACAGGCCTATTACAGCCCGCAGAATGCCGGGCACTTCGGTCTTGCTCTCGGCAGCTATGCGCATTTCACCTCGCCGATCCGCCGCTATTCCGACCTATTGGTCCACCGCGCTCTGGTCGGCGCGTTTGACCTCGAAATGCCGGCACCAAAGGGGGGCAACCTCCCGCCGCTCACCAGCCTGAGCCAGGAGGATTACACCCACATGGCCCGCGTCGGTGACCTCATTAGCCAGGCCGAGCGCCGGGCGATGGAGGCCGAGCGCGAAACGGTCGATCGCTATGTCGCGGCCTATCTTGCGGAGCATGTGGGCGAAGTGATGAAAACGCGGATCACCGGCGTGCAGAGCTTCGGCTTTTTCGCATCCGTGCAAGGCCTGGGCGGCGATGGGCTGGTGCCGGTATCGATGCTGGGCGCCGAATATTTCACCTATGACGAAGCGCACCGCGCGCTCATCGGCGAACAGACCGGCACGCGCTATCATGTCGGGCAGGAGATCGAACTCCGCCTCGTCGAGGCAGACCCGGTCGGCGGCTCCCTGCGCTTCGAGCTGCCCGACGGGCCGAGCTTCGCCATGAGCGGAGCCCCGGGCGGGCGCAATGGCGCAAAGCGCCCGCCACGCCCGCTTCGCCGCCAGGGCCGCCCCGCCAACATCCGCCACACCAGCCGCAAGCGCGGGCCGGTGAAGCGGCGGTAACGGTCAAGCCTGCCGTTAAGGCACGATGGTGGTGAACAGATAGACACCGAAAATGACGAGGTGGACCACGCCCTGCAGCACCGTGGTGCGCCCGATGCCGAGCGAGAGCGTCGACACCAGCAGCGTCAGCGCAAGCAGCACGACTCCCTTGTCCGTCAGACCGAGGCTCAGCGGCATTTCCGAATAAATAGACAGCGCCGCTACCGCCGGAATAGTAAGGCCAATCGTCGCCAACGCCGATCCGAGCGCGAGGTTGAGGCTGGTCTGCAGCCGGTTTGCGAGGGCGGCGCGGGTGGCGGCCACACTCTCGGGCAGCAACACAAGAGCCGCGATCATCACGCCCACTGTGGCGTGCGGCGCGCCCCAGCCCTCTATCGCGATCTCCAGCGGCTGAGAAAGGATCTTGGCCAGCATGACCACAGCGCCGAGTGCGGCCAGCAGGAGCAGAAACGGCCACGCCAGTTGTCCCCTCCTGCCCGATCCGGCGCGGCCGGCAAGATCTTCGGCCGCAGCAGCCTCGGGTGTGAGGAAATATTCGCGGTGCCGCACCGTCTGGACCATCACGAACGTTCCATAGAGGATGAGGGAGACCACCGCGACGAACGCAAGCTGAGCTTCGGAATAGACCGGCCCCGCCTCGCTGACAGTAAAGTTGGGCAGAACGAGGCTTAAGACGGTGAGCGCGCAGAGCGTCGCGAGTGCCGCGCTGACCCCGGCCTGTTGGAAGGTCTGCTCGTGGTGGCGCAGCCCGCCGATGAGCAGACAGATGCCGACCAGCCCGTTGAGGATGATCATCACCGCCGCGATCACGGTGTCTCGCGCGAGCGTCGCCGCGCCGTCGGGCGCACCAGACATCAGCGAGAGGATAAGCCCGACTTCGATCACCGTCACCGCCAGGGCGAGCACCAGCGTGCCGAACGGTTCGCCAAGCTTGTGCGCGATCACTTCGGCATGATGGACGGCAGCGATGACACTGAACGCCAAGGCAGCTCCTACGAGCAGGAGCGGCACGATGGCCAGTCCGTCCACAAGCAGGACGACCCACGCGCCAAGGGGAGCAAGCCATGACCAGTGGCGAAAATAAGGCCGAAAAACATGCTTCATCCGGGCAACTTAGAGTATCGCGCCAAAAAGTGGGAACCGGTTTTTGGCAAAAAAGCGATGCGCAACAAAAAGATAGAGCGCGCGTCTTGCGTCAGATTTAACGCAGCGCGCTCTAGGGGCCGTGGGGATTCAGTTCAGATGGAGCCGGGGCCGCAGGCGACCGCAGGGCAAAAGGGGGATTTGCGAGCATCGGAGCGCAGCGTACTTAAAGGTACGTGAGCACCGAAGCGCAGAAAATAGCGCTTTGTAGGCCTATATGGACTGAATCCCCACAGCCCCTAGAAGGGCATGCCTTCGGGTCGACCTCCGTTGGCCGCATAGTCTTGGCCTTGATGGGGATCAGCTCAGCCGCTCCAGCTCTTCCGGGCTCAATCCGCCGGGGACGATCATGATCGGGCAGGGCATTTTGCCCGCCTCGGCGCCTGTGAAGTGCGCAACGAGCGGACCGGGGGTGCCGTTTGCCGCCGCCGCGAGCACAAGAGCGGCAATCGTGGCGTCTTCCTTGAGGATCGCGCGGATGATCGGGATGGGTTCGCCGCTGCGTACTGTGATCGTCGGCCTGATGCCGGATTCCTGCATCAGCGTGCCCGCAAGCGCCATCACCAACTGCTCGGCCCGCTCACGCGCCTCTTCGTCCATCATCTCCTGCACGCCGCCCCATTGCACGAAATCGGCCGGCGGCGTCACGGCGACGATATGCACGCCGCCGCCGGTCTTCGCGGCGCGGCGGGCGGCGAAGTGGATCGCCTTCTCAGCCTCAGCGCTTTCGTCCATAATAACCAGATAGGTTCTCATTCGCACATCTCTCCTATAAAAATGTGCCAAATTCGCATGTTTTAGTCTTTTCGTGGCAATTCGGATTGACCCCGGCGTAAAATGGAACAATCACACGGCATTCATAAAACCTCGTTCGAGAATTGGCACCATAGCTTATGTCCATCGAAATCAAAATGCCCGCGCTTTCACCTACCATGGAGCAAGGCACGCTCGCCAAATGGCTGGTGAAGGAAGGGGACAGTGTGCAGTCCGGCGACCTGCTGGCCGAAATCGAGACCGACAAGGCAACGATGGAGTTCGAGGCGGTGGACGAGGGGGTGATCGGCAAGATTCTCGTGCCGGAGGGCAGCGAGGGTGTAAAGGTCGGCACGGTCATCGCGACGATGGCAGGCGAGGGGGCCGAGGCGCCTTCCGCTCCAGCGGCCGCGCCTGCCGCTTCCGCACCTGAGTCGGCGCCCGCTGCTCCTCCGCCGGCTGTGGCTGCGGCTGCATCGGCCCCGCCGCAGCCCGTGGCAACCGCTGCCGCCGCCGAGCAAGGCGCGCGCGTTGTCGCATCCCCCGTCGCTCGCCGTATCGCAAAGGCAAGCGGCGTCGATCTGGCGGAGCTTGCCGGTTCCGGTCCGCGCGGTCGCATCGTCAAGGCTGATGTCGAGGCGCTCGCGGGTGGCGCATCGCGCCCAGCACCAGCGCCAGAACCCGCAGCCCGGCCTGCACAGTCGCCCGCCGCCGCACCGGCACCGGCTCCGGCACCGGCTCCGGCCGCCACCCGGCCCTCGGCCCCCGTCGCCGCGCAGGACTTCGGCATCCCGCACGAGGTTGCCAAGCTCTCCACCATGCGCAAGACGATCGCGCGCCGCCTCACGGAATCCAAGCAGAACGTGCCCCACATCTACCTCACGGTCGATGTCCGCCTCGATGCTCTGCTCAAGTTGCGCACAGAGCTGAACGCCTCGCTGGAAGGCCGTGGCGTCAAGCTCTCTGTCAACGACATGCTGATCAAGGCGCTGGCGCTTTCGCTGATCCAGGTGCCCGAATGCAATGTGCAGTTCGCGGGTGACCAGATGCTCAAGTTCAGCCGTGCGGACATCTCCGTCGCGGTGTCGATCCCGTCCGGCCTGATCACGCCTATCGTTACCGATGCAGGATCAAAGAGCATCTCGGCGATCTCGACCGAGATGGCGGATCTCGCCAGCCGTGCCAAGGCAGGCAAGCTGCTACCGCCGGAATATCAGGGCGGCACGGCCTCGCTCTCCAACATGGGGATGATGGGCATCAAGCAGTTCGAGGCGGTGATCAACCCGCCGCAGGCGATGATCATGGCGATCGGTGCTGGCGAGAAACGGCCGTTCGTGGTCGATGACGCGCTCGCAATCGCCACGGTGATGAGCGCCACAGGCAGCTTTGATCACCGCGCCATCGATGGCGCAGACGGCGCCCGCCTGATGAGCGTGTTCCGCGAACTGGTCGAGAAGCCGCTGGGCCTGCTTGCGTGACAGTGCCGCCCGAAGGCCAACCCATGATCCGCGTTACCGCGATGCCGACTGACATCAACCCCTATGGCGGGGTGTTCGGCGGATGGATCATGAGCCAGATGGCGCTGGGCGCGGCCTCGCTGGCCTCGCGACACAGCAAGGGGAGGGCAATCCTCGTTGCCGCGAGTGATTTCCAGTTTCCTGCCGGGATGCTGGTGGGCGAGGAACTTTCCGTCTATGCAACGCTCGAGCGCCAGGGCCGCACCTCGATGACCATCGCGGCCGAAGGCTGGCGGCGTGAGCGTGATGGCGATGAAAGCTCGCGCGCCGCCTCCGGGTGCTTTACATTTGTCGCAGTAGACGAGACCAACACGCCGCGCGCAATCGCGCCTTGAACCTCCGCAGATATTTTCCAGGGAAGCAGTGATAATGGCAGACAGTTACGACCTTATCGTTCTTGGCTCCGGCCCCGGCGGCTATGTCGCGGCGATCCGCGCTGCGCAGCTGGGCCTCAAGGTCGGCATTGTCGAGCGCGAAAATCTCGGCGGCATCTGCCTCAATTGGGGCTGTATACCTACCAAGGCGCTGCTGCGCTCGGCCGAGATATTCCACTATATGCAGCACGCCTCGGCCTATGGCCTGGCGGCGGAGAAAATCAGCGCCGATCTCGATGCGGTGGTCAAGCGTTCGCGCGGGGTGGCGAAGCAGCTCAATCAGGGCGTCACTCACCTGATGAAGAAGAACAAGATCACGGTCCACATGGGCGAGGGCAAGCTGATTGCCAAGGGCAAGCTGGCCGTAAGCAAGGATGGCAAGACCGAGGAACTGAGCGCGAAGCACATCATCATCGCCACCGGCGCGCGCGCGCGTGATCTCCCGGCCGCGCGGGCTGACGGCAAGCGGATCTGGACCTATCGCCACGCAATGACCCCGCCCGAGATGCCCACAAAGCTGCTCGTCATCGGCTCTGGCGCGATCGGTATCGAATTTGCGAGTTTTTACAACGACATGGGTGCCGAGGTGACCGTCGTGGAGATGATGGACCGCATCGTGCCGGTCGAGGATGCAGACGTCTCCGCCTTTCTCGAAAAGGCGCTGACCAAGCAGGGCATCAAAATCATGACCGGCGCAAAGGTGCAGGAGGTCAGGAATGGCGAAACGGACGTTCAGGTCAAGCTTCAGGACAAGGGCGGCGCAGTAACTGATGGCGTGTTCAGCCACGTCATCGTTGCGATCGGCATCGTGCCCAATGTCGAGAATATCGGTCTTGAGGATGTCGGCGTCGAACCGGACAAACGGTTTCACATCAAGACTGACGGCCTGTGCCGCACCAATGTTGACGGGATTTGGGCGATAGGCGACGTCACCGGACCGCCCTGGCTGGCGCACAAGGCAAGCCACGAGGGCGTGATCGCGGCTGAAGCGATCGCGCAGGCGCTGGGCAATAAGGATGTGCACCCACACGAGATGGATGTGCGCAACATCCCGGGCTGCACCTATTGCCACCCGCAGATCGCCTCGGTCGGCCTCACGGAAGCGAGCGCGAAAGAGGCTGGCTACAAGGTCAAGGTTGGCACCTTCCCCTTTATCGGCAACGGCAAGGCGATTGCGCTGGGCGAGGCGGAAGGCTTCGTCAAGACGGTGTTCGACGAGGCCACCGGCGAGTTGCTCGGTGCCCACATGATCGGCGCCGAAGTGACGGAGTTGATCCAGGGCTATGTCGTCGGCAAGACGCTGGAGACGACCGAGGCGGAACTGATGACTACCGTGTTCCCGCACCCGACCTTGAGCGAAATGATGCACGAAAGCGTGCTCTCCGCTTATGGGCGGGCGCTGCATATGTAGGCAGTCACCGGCTGCGAAAGGTTGCCCATGTCGGACTATCGGCTCGTGGACGTATTCGGCTCGGGGCCATTTACGGGCAACCCTGTCGCGGTCGTGACGGGAAAGGACGACCTCGATACCGACACGATGCTGCGTATCACGCAGTGGTTCAACCTTTCGGAGACGACGTTTCTCCTCCCCGCCACCGATAGCGCGGCGGACTATCGCGTCCGGATATTCACGCCTGACCGGGAGCTGCCCTTCGCTGGGCATCCGACTTTGGGCACCTGCCATGCCTGGCTCGAACAGGGTGGCCAGCCGAAAAATCCGGATCATATCGTCCAGCAATGCCCGGCCGGGCTGATCAATCTTCGCCGTGTCGATGGGCGGCTGGCTTTTTCTGGCCCGCCGCTGGTCCGATCGGGCGGTGTTGATGCACAGACGGCAGAGCGCATCGCTGCCTTTTTGCGGATTGACCGGGAACGTTTCGTAGACATCGCATGGGTGGATAACGGCCCCGGCTGGATCGGCGTCATGCTGGGTTCGGCCGAAGAGGTCTTGGCGCTTGACCCGCTTCGCAGCTATCCCGAGCGGATCGAGGTTGGCGTCATCGGCCCCCATCAGGGCGGCGGCCCCGTAGACTATGAAATTCGCACCTTTTTCACGAACCACACCCTGACGATCATTGAAGATCCCATCACCGGCAGCTTCAACGCCTCGGTGGCCGAGTGGCTCTACGGCAGCGGGCGGGTCGACCGCGCCTATGTTGCGGCTCAGGGCACGAAGCTGGGCCGGAGCGGCCGTGTCTATGTCGATCGCGACGACGCAGGCGCCATCTGGATCGCGGGCGACACGCAGACGCTGGTTCGCGGAACGCCCACTTTTTGAACGAACAGCGCTCCGGGGCGATTTTGATACCGGATTACGCAATGCTTCTCTAAGCTCCCGGCGGCGTAACGATGTAGCCAAGCGGGAGGATCGCAGCATGCCGAAACGGGATATCTTGGTCGGTTTGGCACTGTTGCTGTTTGTGCTCGCTGCGGGGATTCTTCAGGCGCGCGGCTGGTTCGATGGGTTTGATCTTGCGCTTACCGGGCATATCGCCGGATGGCGCGAGGGCGGGGGGGCTGGCTTGACGCCCTTCCTGTTAATGCTCAGCAACCTGACGGATTCCGTAGGGCGCCTGATCATGCTGGCTCTGCTCGCGGCGCTCTTCCTGTGGCGAGGAGCGTTCCGCCATTGGCTCTGGCTGGCGTCTGTATCTGTCGCCGCCATGCTCCTCAATTCGGCGCTCAAGCGGCTGTTTCAGGCGGAGCGGCCAGACGTCATGACCCATCTCGATCATACGCTGAGCTACAGCTTTCCGAGCGGCCATGCCTGCGGAAACATGGTGTTCTTCGGCGCTCTCGCGATGGCGTCCGGTTCGCGGATCAGATGGGCGGCGGCTCTGCCGGTCATCCTGCTGATCGGCGTGTCACGCGTGTGGCTCGGCGTTCACTGGCCGAGCGATGTTATCTGCGGCTGGATCGAAGGCGCGGCGATCCTTCTCATCAGCCGCCACTGGCTCCCGCCCGCGCGCAGGCAATAAAAAAGGCGGGAGGCACCAGGGCCGTCCCGCCTGATTTTGTACGCCGAAGCGCGCAGATTACTGCGCGGCGTTCTCGGCGGCGTTGCCAGCGGCGTTCGCGGCGTTGTCGGCAGCGTTCGAAACGTTGGCAGCAGCATTCTCAACAGCGTTGGCGGCGTTGTCGACAACGTTCGCCGCGTTGTTGGTGGCTTCCTCAGGCTTCGAACCGCAAGCAGCGAGCGCCAGCAGGCCGGCCGAGGCGAAAACAACAGCGATCTTCTTCATCTTGTTAGGCTCCCAATAGCATGTCTCGCTCATGTAAACCTTAACAGTTTCACACCTGCGAGCGCACCGAATTAACGCATCGAGTCAACAAATCAACTCTTTTTTGCCCCCGAGCGTCCTGTTGAGAATCGCGCGACGAACGATTCTCTACTACATAGCTTTTATTTTTGTGCAAGTGCGATGTGGCACCGAATGCTCAACCCATTTGCCATTGCGCGGCGGCTGCGCTAACGCGCGGCCAACATTCTCAACCAGTCCAAGCGGAGCCAACCGATCATGAGCGGTGCGCAATATGCCTTTGTCATGAAGGGCATGACCAAATCCTTCCCCGGCGCGCAAAAGCCGGTGCTGAGCAACATCAATCTGCAATTCTACTTCGGCGCGAAGATCGGCATCGTCGGTCCCAACGGCGTTGGTAAATCGACACTGATGAAGATCATGGCGGGGATCGACACGGATTTTACCGGCGAGGCATGGCCGGGTGAGAACATCACCGTCGGCTATCTGGCGCAGGAGCCTGAGCTGGATCCGAGCAAGACCGTGCTCGAAAACGTGAAGGACGGCGCGCGCGACATCGCCGACAAGCTCGACCGCTTCAACGAGATCAGCATGATCATGGCCGATCCGCCCGAGGATGCCGATTTCGATGCGCTGATGACCGAAATGGGCGAGTTGCAGGAGCATATCGACGCGGTGGATGGCTGGACGCTGGACAATCAGCTCGAAATCGCGATGGAAGCGCTGCGCTGCCCACCGGGCGACTGGAGCGTGGAGAGCCTCTCGGGCGGCGAGAAGCGCCGCATCGCGCTCACCCGCCTGCTGATCCAGAAGCCGTCGATCCTGCTGCTCGACGAGCCGACCAACCATCTCGATGCGGAAAGCGTGGAGTGGCTCGAAAACCACCTGAAGGAATATCCCGGCGCGGTGCTGATGATCACCCACGACCGCTATTTCCTCGATAATGTCGTGGGCTGGATCCTGGAGCTCGATCGCGGAAAATATTACCCCTACGAGGGCAATTACTCCACCTATCTCGAAAAGAAGGCGAAGCGCCTGGAGCAGGAGGAGCGCGAGGAATCCGGCCGCCAGAAGGCAATCAAGGAAGAGCTGGAGTGGATCCGGCAGGGTCCCAAGGGCCGCCAGACCAAGTCCAAGGCGCGTATCGCGAAGTTCGAGCAGCTCGTTGCCGCGCAGGAGAACCGCACGCCCGGCAAGGCCCAGATCGTCATCCAGGTGCCAGAGCGCCTTGGCGGCAAGGTCATCGAGGTCAAGAACATCTCCAAGGCCTATGGCGACAAGCTGCTATTCGAGAACCTCAGCTTCACCCTGCCACCCGGTGGTATCGTCGGCGTGATCGGTCCCAACGGTGCGGGCAAGTCAACGCTCTTCAAGATCCTCACCGGCAAGGAACAGCCGGACACGGGCAGTATCGAGATCGGCTCGACCGTGCATCTCGGCTATGTAGACCAGAGCCGCGATCACCTCGATGGCTCGAAGAACGTGTGGGAAGAGATTTCCGACGGGCTGGACTATATGAAGGTGAACGGCCACGATACGAGCACGCGGGCCTATGTCGGTGCGTTCAATTTCAAGGGCCAGGATCAGCAGAAGAACGTCGGCAAGCTCTCCGGCGGTGAGCGCAACCGCGTCCACATGGCAAAGATGCTGAAGACCGGCGGCAACGTGCTGTTGCTCGACGAACCGACCAACGATCTCGACGTGGAAACGCTGGGCGCGCTGGAGGATGCGATCGAGAATTTCGCGGGTTGCGCCGTGGTCATCAGCCACGATCGCTTCTTCCTCGATCGCCTCGCCACCCACATCCTCGCCTTCGAGGGCAACAGCCATGTCGAATGGTTCGAGGGCAACTTCGAAGCCTATGAGGAAGACAAGCGCCGCCGCCTCGGCGATGCTGCGGACCGGCCGACCAGCCTCGCCTACAAGAAGCTGACGCGATAACTGCGCGGGCCGCTGCGCCTGCCGCTCAGGCGGCGGGCGCGGCGTCCGGCGCAGGGCTGTCCGTCAGCTGCACCGAGGCAAGCCTCGCATAGAGGCCGCCCTGCTGCATCAGCGCGTCGTGGCTGCCCAGTTCCGCGATCCGCCCCTGATCCATCACGACGATGCGGTCTGCCGAGCGCACGGTCGAGAGCCGGTGCGCGATGACGATGGTCGTGCGCCCTTGCATCAGCCGCTCGATCGCCTGCTGCACCAGATGCTCGGAGCGGGAATCGAGCGCGGAAGTCGCCTCGTCCAGCAGCAGGACCGGCGCGTTTCTCAGCATCGCGCGAGCAATGGCGATGCGTTGGCGCTGCCCGCCCGAAAGGCGCGCACCATTTTCGCCGAGATAGGTATCCAGCCCCTGCGGCAGCTCGCGCAGAAACTCCTCCGCGTTCGCCGCTCGCGCTGCCTGCCAGATTTCGTCGTCGGTTGCGTCCCAGCGGCCATAGCGCAGATTGTCGCGCGCAGAGGCGGCAAAGATGATCGTCTCCTGCGGCACCAGCGCCATCAGACCGCGCAGATCGCTTAGCGCGGCCTCGGTGAGCGGGACGCCGTTGAGGCTGATCGTGCCGGACTCGAGATCGTAGAATCGCAGCAAAAGCTGCAGAACCGTGCTCTTTCCGGCGCCCGAGGGCCCAACGAGCGCCAGCGTCTCGCCCGGCTGCACGTCGAGCGTAAAATCCTCCAGCGCCAGCCTGTCCGGCCTGGTGGGATAGCGGAAGCGCACATGATCGAAGCGGATACGCACGCCGCCCTCGTTGGAGGGGATAGCCCGGGCGCTGGCTGGAGTGGCGAGTGCCGGCTCGGTCGCCAGCAGCTCGCCCAGCCGCCCCGCCGCGCCCGCGCCGCGCAGCAAATCGCCCCAGCTTTCGGAAAGCGATCCAAATGCGCCCGCCACCAGCCCGCCGGTAATGACGAAGGCGGCAATGCTGCCGCCCGTCATGCGCCCGGCCGCCACATCCAGCGCACCCTGCCACATCACCGCGACGATCGACCCGAAGATCAGGAAAAACGCCACAGCTGTGATGAGCGCGCGCATGCGGATGCGTTTGCGGGCGATGCCCAGCGTACGAGCAACCTGCGCGCCGAAGCGGTCAGCTTCGCGCTCCTCCTGCCCGAAAGCCTGCACGATGCGCATCGCGCCCAGTATCTCTGCGGTCATGCTGCCCACGCTGGCGACGCCGTCCTGGCTGTCGCGAGACAGGCGGCGCAGGCGGCGTCCCATGGTCAGGATAGGCAGCACCACGACAGGTATGCCGATGAGCAGATAGGCCGTCAGCTTGGGCGCGATCGTGAAGAGATAGATCATGCCGCCCAGTCCGGTCACCATATTGCGCAGCGCGACTGAGATGGTCGATCCGACGATCAGCTCAATCACGGCAGCATCCGCCGTCATGCGCGCTGCGATCTCGGAAGGGCGGTTTTCCTCGAAGAATGCTGGAGGCTGGCGCAGCAGATGACGCTGCACCGCAACGCGGATGTCCGCCACCACACGCTCACCCAGGATCGAAAAAAAGTAAAACCGCGCCGCACTCGCCAAGGCCATCACGAGAACGATGAGCAAGAGGTACTCGAACCAGCGGCCGATGTCATGCGCGCTGCCCGCTGCGAAACCCTTGTCGATCACCAGCCGAAAGCCGCTCGGGATCGCCAGCGTTGCCGCCGAAGCCAGGATAAGGGATACGCTCGCAGCCGCCAGCTTGGCCGGATAACGCCGCAGCAGCGTCAGTATCCAGCGCAGGTTCCCCAGCGAGCCGCGCGGTGCGTCAGGATCGAGCCGGGCGTCGGGTTTTCTTGCCATGCGAGGGCGCTTAGCAGCGGCGCAGACCATTCTCAATCAGACTTTGGGCGACAGCTGCCTCGAAATGGTGATGAGACGGTAAACGAAAACATTTGCCTATTGTGCAGCGCGATAATAACCTGAAAATCATTTCGGCTTATGCTGCCGAACGTGTCGCCCTGAGGGTCAAAAACATGTTGTACAGTGCCTACGAGTTTCACCGCAATCTGCTCGCCGGCGTCAGCGCCATCGCCAATGCCGGGGCGGAGATGCTGAACCACCCCGCCAACCCGCTCGCCTATTTCGGCGGCGGTCCGATTCTCGCCTCTGCGCTTGAGGTCTTCGCCCATGCCTCGGCGCCGCGCGGAAAGCCCGCCTTTGGCCTCGATCATACCGTGATCAATGGCAAAAAGCACACCGTCAATGAAGTGATCGAAGCGCGCAAGGGTTTCGGTCAGCTCAAACATTTCATTGTCGAAGGTGCGCCGAAGGACCAGCCCAAGCTTCTGATCGTCGCGCCGATGTCCGGCCACTATGCCACGCTGCTGCGCGGCACGGTGGAGCGGATGCTGCCCGGCCACGACGTCTGGATCACGGACTGGCGCGACGCCCGTAACGTGCCCCTGTCTGACGGCAATTTCGATCTTGATGACTATATCGACTATCTGATTGATTGGCTCGCGCATATCGGGCCGGGCGCGCATATGCTCGCCGTGTGCCAGCCTTCGGTGCCGAGCTACGCCGCCGTCTGCCTGATGTCCGCCGCCAAGGATCCCAACCGCCCGCGCAGCCTTACGATGATGGGCGGGCCGATCGACACCCGCGAAGCGCCCACCGTCGTCAACACGCTGGCGACAGAGCGGCCGATCAGCTGGTTTGAGCAGAATGTGGTGGCAACCGTGCCGTTCCCCTACGCCGGGGCGGGGCGGCGCGTTTATCCCGGCTTCATGCAGCTTGCCGGGTTCATGTCGATGAACCTCGGCAATCACATGATGAGCCACTGGGAAATGTTCAAGCATTTGGTCGAAGGCGACGACGAGAGCGCCGACATGACCAAGGGCTTCTACGACGAGTATCGCTCCGTCTGTGACATGACGGCGGAGTTTTACCTTCAGACCGTGCAGGAAGTCTTCCAGAAACACAGCCTGCCCAAGGGCGAGTTCGTGCATCGCGGCAAGCGGATCGACACCGGCGCGATCGAGGACGTTGCGATCCTCACTATCGAGGGCGAGCGCGACGATATCTCCGGCCTCGGCCAGACCAAGGCGGCATTGAAGATATCGACCGGCCTGCCTGAAACCATGAAGAAATATTACATGGCGAAAGGCGTCGGGCATTACGGCATCTTCAACGGCAACAAGTGGCGCAACAAGATAGCGCCTGTGGTCGAGGAATGGATTGCCACGCATAACGGCTGATTTACGGGCTTGGCCGCAGTGAGCAGCGCGATCGTCCGGCTCGATAGCGTGGCCGTCGAACGCTGGCCGGTTGCCGGTGCGTTCACGATCAGCCGGGGCGCCAAGACCCATGTGGATGTGGTAGTCTGCACGGTATTGGGCGATCGCCATGCCGGGCGGGGCGAGGCGACGCCGATCTATTATCATGGCGAGGATGCGGAAGGCTGCGCTGAGGCAATCCGCGCCTATGCGGAAAGCGCTGGGGCAGGAGGGCTTTCACGCGCGCGGGTGAATGCCGAGATGCCGCGCGGCGCGGCCCGCAACGCGCTCGATTGCGCCTTGTGGGACTGGGAGGCGAAGCAGCGAGGCGCGCCTGTGTGGCAGCTCGCGGGCCTTCCCGAACCTTCCCCGCTGCCCACGGCCTTCACGATCAGCATATCGGAGCCTGCGCGGATGGAGGCTGACGCCCGCGCTGCGGTCGCGCGCGGGTTCACGCTGCTCAAATGCAAACTCGGTGGGGAGGGAGACACGGCGCGGATCGCGGCGGTGCGTGAAGGTGCGCCCGATGCGCGGCTGATCGTCGACGCCAATGAAAGCTGGAACGGCCACGATATCGCCGCAGAGGCCAAGGCGCTCGCCACGCTTGGCGTCGAACTGATCGAGCAGCCGATCCGCCATGGTGAGGAGGCGCAACTCGCCGGCCTGCGCTCACCCGCACCTTTCTGCGCGGATGAAAGCTGTCAGGACCGGGCGGACATGCCGCGCCTTGCCGATTTTCCGGTCATCAACATCAAGCTCGACAAGGCGGGAGGTCTCACAGAGGGCATCGCGCTGGCCAACCTCGCGCAGCAGCAGGGCAAGCGCCTGATGCTGGGCTGCATGCTCTCCACCTCGCTCGGCATTGCACCCGCCTTTCTTCTGGGCAGCCGCGCGGAATGGGTGGATCTGGATGGCGCATTGCTGTTGGCGCGGGACAGGGAAGGGGGCCTCATCGTGCGAGACGGCCTGCTCCATCCCGGCGCGCTGTGGGGGCTTGGGCGCTGATTATTCCTTGGGCTGGGCGTAAGGCCAGACCAACGTGCCGTCCGGGGCTGCGGTAAACGTCGTCTGCGTCGGATAGGCAAACTCCAGCCCTTCCGCCGCGAACTTGCGCAAAATCGCCATTCCCACCCTGTGGCGCACGGCATCCGCCTCGGTGATGTCATGCCCGTGGACGAAGAAATGCGCCTCGAAATCGAGGCTGCTCGCCCCGAAAGCGATGAAGCTCGCGCGCTGAAATTCCGCCCCCGCCTCCTCGATCGCACCGGCGAGAATCTCCGGCACGCGCTCCGCCTTTTCGGGCGGTGTCTGATAGACGAGGCCGATCGCCATCTTGTATCGCCGCCGCGCGATGTCGCTGAAGTTGGTGATCTCCTGCTCCAGCAGCTTCGCGTTCGCGATGATTTTTTGCTCGCCATCGACCGAGCGCAACCGCGTGCTCTTGAGGCCGATATGCTCCACCGTCGCCGTGGTGGTGCCGAACTGGATGGTGTCGCCCTTGCGAAACGGCTTGTCGAAGATGATCGAGAGCGCCGAGAACAGGTCGGAGAAAATGCCCTGCGCGGCGAGGCCTATGGCGATGCCGCCAATGCCAAGCCCCGCCACCAGCCCGGTGACGTTGACGCCAAGATTGTCGAGCACCATGATCGTCGCGATGGCGAACAGCGCAAAAGTGATGAGCACGCGGATCAGCCCCATCGCGTTCGCCAGCGTCTCGCCGCGTCCGTCGCCTTCGGCTCTGCGCTCGATCAGGCTGAGAATGAACTCCCGAGCCCAGATTGCGCCCTGAAACACCGCTGCAATCGTGAAGAGAAACCGGATGGTCGCGGAAATCATCTCCGGCGGGTAGGCATAACCCATCACCAGCCGGGCGGCAGTCATCATCATGAAAAAATGCGTGGTGCGCGAGAGGGTTCGCACCAGGATCAGGCCGAAATCCAATTGATCGTGCTCTGCCCTGCGGCGGCGCGCAAGTGTCCGGCGCGCGAATGCCATGACCAGATACAGGGCCAGCCCCGCCAGCATTGCCAGCAGGATCGGCAGTATGTGGCTGGACAACCACTGCTGTGAGAGCCTCACCATGTGGTGCAGCTCGGCCATCTGGATATCGAACGCGCCCGGGGTTGCGAGCAGTTTCGGGGGAGGAGGAGTGGGCATCGGGCTGGGGAATGAAGCTCTATCGTTGAGGGCGGCCTTTACCGTCGCGCCTTCGCCTCAACTCGTCAAGCCCGCGCGCGGTTCCGCGTCAACAGCGCCAGCAGGCTCAGCGCTGCGGCTGCCGACATATAAAGCCCCGCCGCGCTCGTGCCCCAGCGCGCCACCAGAGCCGTGGCAACAATCGGCGCCAGCGCCCCACCGAAGATCCCGCCCATGTTGAACGCGAACGATATGCCGGAATAGCGCAGCCGCACCGGGAAGAGCGACGGCAGAAACGCACCCAGCGGCCCATAGACGAAGCCCATTGCGAACAGGCCGCTCGACAATGCCAGCAATATGGCACTGTCACTCGCCAATCCCAACAGCGGCCCAAAGGCGATGCCCATCGGCACGCTCATCATGCATCCGGCGATCAGCACCCCGCGCGGGCTGCGCGTGTCGGACCACCAGCCGGAAAGAATGATGCTCAATGCCATGAACAGGATGGCGACCAGTTGAAGCACAAGGAAATGCTCGCGCGTGATCCCCAGCGTCGCCGTGCCATAGCCCAGGGCAAAGGCGGTGGTGATATAGAAGATCGCGAAGCAGGCAACGGCGGCGAAAGTACCTGCCAACAGTGCGCCCGGATGCTCGCGGATCACGGCGATCGCGGGCGCTTTTGCTGCCTCCTGCCGCTCCAGCATCGTCGCGAATTCCGGCGTTTCCGTGATCTTGAGGCGGATCCACAGGCCTAGGATCACAAGGATCGCGCTGGCCAAAAACGGAATGCGCCAGCCCCAGCTCATGAACTGCGCGTCGTCGAGATACTGCCCCAGCAACAGGAACAGTCCGTTGGCGAACAGAAAACCCACCGGAGCGCCCAACTGCGGCACCATGCCAAAGCGTGCGCGCCAGCCCGGCGGGGCGTTCTCCGTCGCCAGCAGCGCCGCGCCGCCCCATTCGCCGCCCAGGCCAAAGCCTTGCCCGAACCGCATCAGGCACAGCAGCAGCGGCGCCCAGAAGCCGATTGCCTGATACGTCGGCAGGAAAGCAATTGCGAGCGTCGATCCGCCCATCAGCATCAACGAAACGACGAGCGTCGATTTCCGCCCGATCCGGTCGCCATAATGACCGAATACTGCGGCTCCGAGTGGCCGCGCGAAAAAGGCGACGGCAAAGCTGGCATAGGATGCCAACAGCTGCGTTGCAGGCGATGTCGAGGGGAAGAACAGCGGCCCGAACACCAATGACGCCGCCGTCGCATAGATATAGAAATCGTAGAACTCGACTGCGGTGCCGACAAGGCTTGCGGTCAACACCCGCCTGTGCGTCCACATCATGCCCTTATCCCCTCCGCCGCATCTGGTTGCGCACCTCATAGGCCATCACTGCCGCCGCCACCGCCGCGTTGAGGCTGTCCGCCTTGCCCAGCATCGGAATCTTGACGAGCGTATCGCAAGCCGCCTCATAGTCATCCGGAAGCCCGCGCGCCTCGTTGCCGATGAGCAGGAAGGTTGGTGCGGTATAAATGGGTTGCTGATAATCCTGATCGGTCTGCAAACTCGTGCCCACCAGCGCACCGGGGCCGGAGCGCAGCCAGCCGATGAACTCTTCCCACCGGCACTGGACGATGACTTGCGTGAACAGCGCGCCCATGCTCGCCCGCACCGCCTCGACCGAGAAGGGATCGACGCAATCGTCGACCAATATCAGCCCGCCCGCGCCGACAGCGTCGCCCGTGCGCAAAATCGTACCCAGATTGCCCGGATCGCGCAGCGACTGCGCCACCAGCCAGATGTCCGCCGATGCGCGGTCTACCGCCGTCAAAGGCGTCAACCGGTCGGCATAGACGCCCACCAAGGTTTGCGCATTGTCCTTGCCGGACATTTTGGAGAGGATGTCCCCACTGGTGGCGATCACCTCGCCGCCCGCATCGTCCACCGCATCCATCAGCGCGGAGGCCAGCGGATGCGGTGCGGCCTCGGCAGCGTAGAACAGCATCTCGGGCAGCGCGCCCGCCTCGCGCGCCTCGGTCATGATGCGCAGGCCTTCC
This sequence comes from Sphingobium sp. DEHP117, assembly GCF_030867385.1. GTDB lineage: Bacteria > Pseudomonadota > Alphaproteobacteria > Sphingomonadales > Sphingomonadaceae > Sphingobium. The sequence goes on from NZ_JAPFBJ010000001.1 coordinate 929,477, forward strand.
GCCAGGAACAGCCCCTCGCGCTTGCGATGCTTCTTCTCGCGCAGCGAGCGCACGCGCTTCACCAGCGGGTTCGAAAAACCGGTGATCTCACGGCGCACGGCGGCTCAGTCCTCGCCGAACTTGCCCTCGACCAGCGCGACGAGCTGCTCCAGCGCCTGGTGGTTGTCGTCTCCACTCGCGGAAATGGTGATCGAGTCGCCCATGGCGGCACCCAGCATCATCAACCCCATGATCGACGTGCCGGTAACGCTCGATCCATCCTTGGAAACGGTGATCTGTGCGGGCAGGGCGCTCGCCATCGTCACGAACTTGGCGCTTGCCCGCGCGTGAAGCCCGCGCCGGTTGGTAATCTGCACCTCGCGGCTCACCGCATCACTCATTTCCCGCTTCCCCCCAAGAGTTCGGAGGCGACGCTGATATATTTTTGTCCCGCCTCGCGTGCTGCGGCCACGGCGGCCGTCACTTTCATCGATTTGCGCGCGCTCTCGAGGCGGATCAGCATGGGCAGGTTGACCCCGGCGATCACCTCGACCTCGCCCGCCTTGAGTAACGATATGGCGAGGTTGGAAGGCGTGCCCCCGAACAGATCCGTCAGCAGGATCACGCCCGCGCCGTTGTTGACCTTCTCAACAGCCGCCGCGATGTCCGCGCGCCGTGTTTCCATGTCGTCATCCGGGCCGATGCAGATCGTCTCGATCGCCTGCTGAGGGCCAACCACATGTTCCATGGCCACGCGAAACTCGTTCGCCAGCTTGCCGTGCGTTACCAGAACCAAGCCAATCATGCTGAATGTTCGCCCCGAAAACCGTGTTCTTGGGCCCCGCCCGCCTGTTCTGTGGCATGGTGCGGCGCCGATTCCATGTTGCGGTGCAGGACCGTGGGCGAAAATCCCGCATTGCGCAAGTATCTGCCGACGCGCTCGGCGACATGTACCGATCTGTGACGCCCCCCGGTGCAGCCGAACGCCACCGTAACATAGGATTTTCCCTGCTCCTGATAACGGGGCACCAGCGTGCCGAGCAGCTTCTCGATCTGAGACACCGCATCCTCATAGGCGGGATCCTGCTCGATATAGGCCGCTACCTCCTCCGACTGGCCCGTGAGCGGGCGCAGTATCGGGTCCCAGTGCGGATTGCGCAGGAAGCGCATGTCGAACATCAGGTCGGCGTTGCGCGGCACCCCGCGCGAAAAGCCGAAGGAGACGATGGTCAGCACCGTGCGTTCATTGGGATCGCGGCTATAGCGGGTGCGGATCTCCTGCTGCAGATCGTTGACGAACATCGCCGTGGTGTCGATCACCTGGGTCGCCCAGCGGCGCAGCGGCTCGGTCAATTCGCGTTCACGCGCGATCCCGTCCGCCGCCGGTCGGTCCTCGGTCAGCGGATGCCGCCGCCGCGTCTCGGCATAGCGGCGTTCCAGCTCCGCTCCGGAGCAATCGAGATAGAGCGTTTCGATGTCCCAGCTCTCATGATCGCGCAGGGCCTTGATCCGCTGCACCAGCGCGGCGGCGTTGAAGCCCCGGGTGCGGCTGTCGATACCGATGGCGAGCGGGCGGCCGCGGTGTTTGACGTCCGCCGCAGGCGGCGCGTCCATCAGGCGGTCCAGCAACATGAGGGGCAGGTTGTCCACCACTTCCCAACCCAGATCCTCCAGCGTCCTGAGCGCCGTCGATTTGCCGGCACCAGACATGCCGGACACCAGCATTATCGACTTGTCACGGCCTTCGGTCATCGCATCGGCTCCCACCCGACAGTCTGGCGGCTAATATGCCGCAACGCCAGTTCAATCTTGAGCGGCGCACTGGCCTCGAAGGGGTTCAGCGTAAGCATCGGCACAGCCAGCCCGCAATATGTGCAGGTGGGAAGGGGGTCGGGGTAGCGTTCCGGCGCGGTTTTGTCCGCCTGCACGACCAGCGCTACCCGCGCGCGCGCCACATGCGGCATCGACACCAGCCCCAGCCCGCGCACCTCCATCAGCCCGGCTGTCCGCTCTGGCGCGCTGCCGATCACGGTATCCTGTTCCCGGGCCAGATGGGTATAATCATCGGCCAGCAACACCGCCCCCCGGTCGATCACTCGCAACGCCAGGTCCGATTTTCCCGCCCCGCTCGTGCCCCGGATGAGCACGGCGCGGCCGTCGATCACGACAGAGGTGCCATGCACCGAGCCCGAAAAATTCGGATCGGCCTCTGCGCTCATTCCGAGGCAATACCCGGATCATTGAGATGTGCCAGCGGGAGATAGACATCGAACCGCGCGCCCTGCGCCGCGTCATCGCGGTCGGCGATGACGATGCGGCCCTGATGCCCCTCGACAATGCTGCGCGCGATGGCGAGGCCCAGGCCGCTATGCTTGCCGAAGCCCTCGTTCTCGGGCCGCACGCTGTGAAACCGGCGGAACACCGTTTCGCGCTCGGACTCCGGCACGCCCGGGCCTTCATCCTCGACGCTGAGCAGCACCTCGTCGTTCATCACCGTCGCCGTCACCTGCACCAGCCCGCCGGGCGGGGAAAAGGAGATGGCGTTGTCGAGCAGATTGTCGATCACCAGCACAAGTCGTGCTTCCTCGCCCATCACCACCGCGACATCACGCCGGGGCCGGGCGAAGGCAAGGCGGACGCCGCGCTCTATTCCCCGTGCCTCGCGCGCAAGCAGCATCTGCTCGATCAGCTGGCCCAGATCGACCGGCTCGAAGCGGGTGTGCGAAAGCTGCGCATCGATGCGCGAAGCCTCGGCAATGTCCGTCACCAGCCGGTCGAGCCGCTGCACATCGTCCTGCGCGATGGCGAGCAGCTGCGCCTGCAACTCCGGCTTTCGGACTGTCTGCAAACCATCGAGCGCGGACCGCAGCGAGGCGATGGGGTTCTTCAGCTCATGGCTGACATCGGCGGCAAAGCTGTCGGTCGCGTCAATGCGATGGCGCAACGCTTCCGTCATGTCCGCTACCGCGCGGGCGAGCGCGCCGATCTCGTCTCGCCGCGAGGGCAGACGCGGCACCGCCACCTGGCGCGCGCGCCCCAGCCGCACACGCGCCGTCGCCCGCGCCAGCCGACGCAGCGGCAGCACGATAGTCCGCGCCAGAAACAGGGATAGCCAGATCGAGCTGAGCAGCGCCATGGTGAGCACCAGCGTCAGGCGCATGCGTTCCGCCCGCACCGCGCGGGTGATGTCGCGCGCGTTGGTAATGGCGAGCAGGGAATCGCCGTTCTTGAGGCGGATCGCTGCTGTGATCATCGGCGTGCGGTCCGGCGCGAAGCGGGCAGTAGAGATCGCCCGCCCCGCGTTCGCCGCCGCAATCAGTTCGGGCCAGCCTGTCGCCACGTCGACACGCGGTTCGCTGAAGGGGGGAAGGGGGTCAGCGCCCACCACACCATCGACCATCTCATCGAGAAATCGCGCTACATGGCGCTTGAGCGGCTCCTCCTGCGGGTCGACAAACGTATACCCCGCGCCCCCTGCGGCGGCGCTGTCGAACTTCAATCGACCATCCGGCGCATAGAGCCGAACCCGCTCGCCGTTGCTCAGGGAAAATGCCCGCAGCATCTCGTTCAATGATGACGGGCTCACATAGCCCGCGGCATCGCGTATCATCTCCATGCGCCGCGTCGATTGCACAAGTCGCTCGTCGATCACACGGGCGCGATAGCTGTCGATATAGAAAAACCCGCCCGCCAGCAGGGCGAGCGCAATGACGTTCACCGCGAGTATACGCCATGTCAGGCTGAACCCGCCCCGCCACGAGCCTGCGAGATAGGGAAGACGCCTATCCATCCGAGAAACGGTATCCGGCACCATAGAGCGTGTCGATGGCGTTGAATTCGGGGTCCACCTCGCGGAACTTGCGGCGCAGGCGCTTGATGTGGCTGTCGATCGTGCGGTCGTCGACATAGACATCGTCCTGATAGGCGACATCCATCAGCTGGTTGCGGGTTTTCACCACGCCGGGCCGCGCGGCAAGCGCCTCAAGGATCATGAACTCGGTAACCGTCAGCGTCACCGGCTGCCCGCTCCAGGTCACGAGATGCCGGTCCGGGTCCATGGCGAGGCGCCCGCGCAGCATAGGCTCGGCGGGGGTCTGTGCCTCGCCATATTCACTGACGGCCGCTCTGGCCATCTCTGTCCGGCGCAATATCGCCCTGATCCGCGCGATCAGCAGCCGCTGCGAGAATGGCTTGGCGATATAGTCGTCCGCGCCCATGGCAAGGCCCAGCGCCTCGTCAAGCTCATCCGTCTTGGAGGTGAGGAAGATGAACGGCATCGCGCTCTTTTCGCGCAGGCGGCGGAGCAGCTCCAGACCGTCGAGTCGGGGCATCTTGATGTCGCACACCGCAATATCGGCCGGGTTCTCCGCCAGCGCCTTCAGCGCCGCCTCGGGATCCGTATAAAGCCGTGTGACGAAGCCCTCGCCCTGCAATGCTATCGCCAGCGAGGCGATGATGTTGCGGTCATCGTCGATCAGGGCGACGGTGGGGGCGGCGGCATCGGTCATGCGCGGCACGATTATCGCAATGCGCGCGCAGCGGCAACGCCTGGCCTGCCAAAAGGCACGCCAGACCCTTTCCGTTCGCCTGCAGACTCCCTCACAAGCCCTATTAACCACCAGTTTCGTTGACGTAGGCGCCGCTACGGACTATGCGCCCAAGAGTCGGATATGCAGAACCGTGCCGAGCGCGATCGACGTCGCGTGGATGATGTGGCGCTGGCCGACGGCATAGCATGCTCCATTTCGGGAGCTGTGACATAACCTCATAGGGAGAAGCGCGTGCAGGCGTATTCCTCAACTTCCCTGGCTGATCAGGGTTTTGAAACATCCGCAACCATCCACTGGAATCTGGGCACCAGTCCGCTCGTCGAGCAAGCGGTCAAGCGCGGCGAGGGCCAGCTGACCAAGGATGGCGCACTCTTGGTTGATACCGGCAAGTTCACCGGCCGCAGCGTCAAGGACAAATATGTGGTGCGCGATGCCGCCACCGAAAACACGATCAACTGGGGCGCCATCAACCAGCCGATGTCCGGCGAGCACTGGGCGAACCTCAAGGCCGATTTCATGGCCAGGCTGAAGGATCAGAACGAGCTTTTCGTCGCCGACCTGTTTGGCGGCAGCCAGCCTGAGTATCGCGTCAACGTGCGCGTCATCACGCAGATGGCCTGGCACAGCCTGTTCATCCGCACACTGCTGGTGCGCCCCACCGCCAGCGAACTCGCCGCCTTCGCGCCCGAATACACCATCATCAACCTGCCAAGCTTCAAGGCCGATCCGGCCCGTCACGGCTGTCGCAGCGACACGGTGATCGCGGTGAACTTCAGCGAAAAGCTGATTCTCATCGGCAACACCGAATATTCCGGCGAGATGAAGAAAGGCGTGTTCGGCCTGCTGAACTACCTGCTCCCGGCGCAGGGCGTGATGCCGATGCACTGCTCCGCCAACATCGGCGCGGACGGCAAGAGCGCTATCTTCTTCGGCCTGTCAGGCACCGGCAAGACCACTCTCTCGGCAGACGCCAGCCGCACGCTGATCGGCGATGACGAGCATGGATGGTCGGACCAGGCCGTGTTCAACTTCGAGGGCGGTTGCTATGCGAAGATGATCAACCTCTCGGCCGAGGGCGAGCCGGAAATCTACGCCACCACCAAGATGTTCGGCACGATCCTCGAGAACGTCGCGATGGACGCGGACACCCGCGAGCTTGATTTCACCGACGCGAGCAAGACCGAGAACACCCGTGGCGCCTACCCGATCGAGTTCATCCCCAACACCAGCGAGAAGAACCTCGGCCCGCCGCCGTCCAACATCATCTTCCTGACGGCGGACGCCTTTGGCGTCCTCCCCCCGATCGCGCGGCTGACGCCCGATCAGGCGATGTATCACTTCCTTTCGGGCTACACCGCCAAGGTTGCGGGCACCGAAATCGGCGTGACCGAGCCGCAGGCGACGTTCAGCACCTGCTTCGGCGCCGCCTTCATGCCGCGCCACCCCAGCGTCTATGGCAACCTGCTGAAAAAGCGGATTGCGGACGGCGGCGCGCAGTGCTGGCTGGTCAATACCGGCTGGTCGGGTGGCCGAGCAACCGATCCCGGCATCAAGCGCATGCCGATCAAGGTCACGCGCGCGCTGCTCAATGCGGCGCTCGATGGCAGCCTCAATGCCGTCGAGTTCCGCGTCGATCCCAATTTCGGGTTCGAGGTGCCGGTTGCGGTGGCCGGTGTCGATACCCAGATTCTCGATCCGCGCGCGACCTGGACCGATAAGGAAGCCTATGACGAAACCGCTGCCAAGCTTGTGCAGCAGTTCGTCGACAATTTTGCGCAGTTCGCCGATCATGTCGATGCCTCCGTGCGCGAAGCCGCGCCGGGCATGGCGATCGCCGCCGAATAAGCGCTTATCTATCAACGCGAAGGGGCGCGAAGGCACTGGCTTTCGCGCCCTTTTGCTATGGCGCCTGCTTCCATCGCCTGCGCCACGACATTGTGCTATATGCGATCCCTTCAGACGGGAAAGGGGTAAGCCATGTTCGACAAGCTGCTGGAAAACCTGAACATTGACGACCTTGCAGGCAAGCTCGGGCTGCCGGCAGACCAGATTCAGTCGGTCGCACAGTCGCTCAGCGCCAATCTCAGTGGCGGGGGTGATACCATGGCCGCACTGATGCAGGCGGCAGAGCAGCATGGTCTGCCTGTCGACAAGATTCAGGAGATGCTGGGCGGCCTTGGCGGCGGCGGCGCGGAAGATCTGCTCGGAAAGGTAAGCGGCATGCTGGGCGGTGAAGCTGGCGGGCTTGGCGGCCTGGCCGATGCTGCCAAGGGCTTCTTCGGTAAAGACTGAATTTAAGCCGACGGCTCCAAAGAAACGAATCTGCCGTTCGCGCGGTCCTTCGTCACCGCGAAGGCGTCGAATACGGTCCCGTTCATGGTGATATAGACGCCCGACGGCGCAATCTGCGCAGTGGCCAGCGCCATGCCGAGATTGAACGGTGCATCGCTCTCGGCGAAGCGGGCAGGGCTCAGCGCGCCGACCAGCACGATGGTCTTGCCCTCTATTCCCCGCAACGCCGCTGCCGTTTCTGTCATCGTGTCGGTGCCATGGGTGATGACGATGCCTCTGCTGTCCGACGCCGTCACTGCCGCCCTTATCCGCGCCCGATCGTTGTCGGTCAGCTCTAGGCTGTCCTTTTGAAACAGGGTTTCGACTTTGTGGGCCAGCGTGACCCTGCCAACCTCGAGTAGCTTGGGCACGATGGTTTGCGTGAACTGATATTCGCTCAGCGCATCGAAATAGGCTTTGTCGATGGTTCCGCCGGTAGTGAAAATCTGGATCGTCATGCGACCGATCATATACAAGATCAGGCTGTAGGCCAATCGACAGTCAATCGCGGGCCATTCACCGCGACGATGGTCAGCCGCGTACCCACGACCGCATCCGGCCCAGCCGCGCTCCATGTCCCGTCATCCACGCGCACCCGGCCCTCGCCGTTGACGATCGGCTCCACCACCGTCACCGTTCGGCCGATCAGCCGCGCCGCGCGGTCATTGAGCAGCGGGTCCTGCGTCTCGTCCGCATGTCCGGCATACCAGCGGCGACCCAGCGCTACGCACGCGAGGCTCAGGCCTGCAAAGATAACGAACTGCACCGCCGGGGGGATCGTCACGATCATCGCCAAAACGCCGGTGATCGCCGCTGCTCCCGCCACAAAGATCAGGAACACGCCCGGTGTGATGATCTCGGCGATCGCCAGCAATACCGCCAGTGCCAGCCACCACCAGGGGTTGTGCACCAGTTGATCGATCAGCCCGTCCATCGTCTATTGCCCTTCGAACGGGCCACGGCGGGTGGGCGGCACGGATGATTTCGGTGCGGCCGGTCTGCCGTCTCCAGCCGTCGTAGACCCGGCGAGCGCCTCTTTCGCCAGCTCGCCGATGCCGCCGAGCGTGCCGATAAGCTGCGTCGCCTCCACCGGAAACAGGATGGTCTTGGCATTGGGCGATGTCGCGAAACCACTTATCGCCTCGACATATTTCTGCGCGATGAAATAGTTGATCGCCTGCGCGTTGCCGCCCGCGATCGCGTCAGACACCATCTGCGTCGCCTTGGCTTCCGCCTCGGCCTCGCGCTCGCGCGCCTCGGCATCACGGAAAGCCGCCTCGCGCCGGCCTTCGGCTTCGAGGATCTGCGCCTGCTTCCGGCCTTCGGCGATGTTGATCTCGTTCTGGCGCTGGCCTTCGGATTCCAGAATCGAGGCGCGCTTCTCGCGTTCCGCCTTCATCTGCCGGGTCATCGCATTGACGATGTCGGCGGGCGGGCGGATATCCTTCAGCTCGACGCGTGTGATCTTCACGCCCCAGGCTTCGGTCGCATGGTCGACAACCGCGAGCAGCCGCGCGTTGATCTCGTCGCGCTTGGACAGTGTCTCGTCGAGGTCCATCGACCCCATGACCGTGCGCAGGTTGGTGGTGGCAAGCTGCATGATGGCGACATAAAGCTCGCTCACCTCATAGGCGGCCTTGGCGGCGTCCAGCACCTGAAAGAACACGACGCCGTCCACGGCGACCATCGCATTGTCCTTGGTGATGATTTCCTGGCCCGGAATATCGACCACCTGCTCCATCATGTTGATCTTGCGACCGACGCTATAGAAGAACGCGGGATAAAAGTTGAAACCGGGCTTGGCGACTTCGGTGAAACGTCCGAAGCGTTCGATGGTATATTCATACCCCTGGCGAACGATTTTCACGCTGGAAGCCAGGTATATCAGCACCAGGAAAACCAGCATCAATGCTACTGTCGGGCCCACTGGCATTCTCCCCACGTTCAAAAAACTACTTTCACTATGCCGGTAAATGGGGAAGGGGGGAAGTTAATTCACGTCAGCAAGTAAGGCCGTTCCGATGCACCTTCATCACGCCCGCTCTCTGTTGTTCCTGCCCGCCTCGAATGTCCGCGCCATCGACAAGGCGCGTGGCCTGCCATGCGACATGGTGATCCTGGATCTTGAGGATGCGGTTGCCGAGGAGAATAAGCCCGCGGCCCGCGCCGCGCTCGCCCCGGCGCTGGGGCAAGGGTTTGGCGGCAGGCTGGTCGCCGTGCGCGTCAACGCGGTAGATAGCCCGCATCACAGCGCAGACATTGCCGCGCTGGCTGGCCTGACCCCCGGTTTCGTTGTGTTGCCCAAGGTGGAGGCGGCTGCCCAGGCAGCGCAGGTCCATCGCGCAACCGGGCGTCCCGTGATCGCCATGATCGAGTCTCCGCGCGGGGTCGTTGAAGCGCAGGCCATCGCCGCCGAGGTGGGCGTCGCCGCGCTGTTCATGGGTAACAACGACCTGCGCCATGACCTGCGGATACCGCTCGATGCAGACCGCTCCGGCCTGATGCTCGGCCTCCAGTCCGTCATCCTCGCCGCGCGCCTTAGCGACAAGGCTGTGTTCGATGGCGTGTACAACAAGCTCGATGACGCGCCCGGCTTCACTGCGGAATGCCACGAAGGCAGGGCGCTGGGGTTCGATGGCAAGACGCTGATCCACCCCAACCAGATCGAGCCTGCCAACACGATCTTCGGCCCGTCTGAGCGCGAACTGGCGGATGCCCGCGCGCTCATCGCCGCCCATACGGGCGGGGCGGAGCGGCATCAGGGCGCGATGATCGAGGATATGCACGTAGCCCAGGCGCGCAGCCTGCTGGAGCGCGCAGGCCAGGCCTGAATTTTCTTTTCGTCGCACTACTAGCCCTCTCTTGCCGAAATGGTTACATGGGCGGCCACACAACCGACCCAGACCAGAAAGTGGCATTTCCATGGATATTCGCCTCGGCCTCACCTTCGATGACGTGCTGCTTCAGCCGGGCGAGTCGGATGTGCTGCCGAGCCAGGCGGACACCGGCACCAATGTGACCAAGGCTATCCGCCTCAACATCCCGATCCTCTCCTCCGCGATGGATACGGTGACCGAGGCGGACATGGCGATCGTGATGGCGCAGCTGGGCGGCATAGGCGTGCTCCATCGCAACCTCTCGGTGGAGGAACAGGCGGCGGCAGTACGCGCGGTCAAGCGGTTCGAGAGCGGCATGGTGGTGAACCCCATCACGATCACGCCGGATGCCACGCTCGCCACCGCGCAGGAGCTGATGGCGCGTCACCGGATCAGCGGCATTCCCGTCGTCGAGGAAAGTGGGAAACTCGTCGGCATCCTCACCCACCGGGACGTGCGCTTTGCCGAAAACCCGATGCAGCCCGTTGCCGAGCTGATGACGCGGGACAATCTCGCCACCGTGCGCGCCGGCGTGAATCAGGAGGAAGCGCGGCGGCTGCTGCACCAGCGGCGGATCGAGAAGCTGCTGGTGGTGGACGACGCCTATCGCTGCGTTGGCCTCATCACCGTCAAGGACATCGAGAAGGCGGTCACCTACCCGCAAGCGACGAAGGACGCCGCCGGGCGGTTGCGCGTGGCGGCGGCGACGACCGTGGGTGACAAGGGGCTGGAGCGGACCGAAGCGCTGATCGATGCCGAGTGCGATCTGATCGTCATCGACACGGCGCATGGCCACAGCAAGATGGTGTCCGCCGCTGTTTCCGCCGTCAAGAAGCTATCCAATCATGTTCAGGTCGTCGCGGGCAATGTCGCCACGGCCGAGGCCGCCCGCGCCCTCATTGATGCCGGCGCGGACTGTGTCAAGGTTGGCATCGGGCCGGGGTCGATCTGCACCACGCGCGTGGTCGCGGGCGTCGGTGTGCCTCAGCTCACCGCCGTGATGGACGCCGCCGAGGAAGCCGCCAAGTCCGGCGTGCCGGTGATCGCGGACGGCGGCCTGAGAACCTCGGGTGATGTCGCCAAGGCGCTGGCGGCGGGCGCAGGCGCGGTGATGATCGGCTCGCTGCTCGCGGGGACCGAAGAGGCACCGGGAGAAACCTTCCTTTATCAAGGTCGTGCGTATAAAAGTTACCGTGGAATGGGAAGTGTCGGCGCGATGGCGCGGGGCAGCGCAGACCGCTATTTCCAGCAGGACATCAAGGATCAGATGAAGCTGGTTCCGGAAGGGATCGAAGGGCAGGTGCCGTTCAAGGGGCCAGCGCGTGACGTGATCCACCAGCTCGTCGGCGGCGTGAAGGCGGCCATGGGCTATACCGGCAGCCGCACGATCCCCGATCTGCAAAGCCGCGCCCGCTTCGTGCAGATCACCAACGCGGGGCTGAACGAAAGCCATGTCCACGACGTGACCATCACGCGGGAAGCGCCCAATTATCCAACGCGCTGATCTGAACAAATGACGCCCCAGGCGCGCGTCCAGGCGGCTATAGAGCTGTTGGATGCCATCATCGTCGCCGCGCGCGTGGGCGGGGCGGCGGCAGACACGCTGATCGCCCGCTATTTCAAGGAGCGCCGCTATGCCGGGTCGAAAGACCGGCGCGCGGTGCGCGATCTCGTCTATGCAACCATCCGCCTGTGTGCCGAGGTGCCCGCCACCGGTCGGGCAGCCGCGCTCACGCTCGCCGAACATCAGCCTGACCTCGCCGCTCTGTTTGACGGCTCTGCCCACGCGCCTGCGCCGATCAGCGCTGACGAAGAGCGCGCATCCTCAGGCGCAGTGCCGTCATGGCTGCTGCTACCTCTTGCGGATCCCGTTCAGGATGCCGCCGAGCAGGCCGCCTTGCTGGAGCGCGCGCCGCTCGATCTGCGCGTCAACACGCTGAAGGCCCATCCGGAGCAGCTGCGCGGCCTCTTGCCCGATGCCGAACCGATAGCGGGCCTCCCCAATGCGCTTCGCCTGCATGACAACACCAATGTCGAGCAATCGCCCGCCTACACCGATGGCCTGATCGAGATACAGGACGCGGGCAGCCAGATCATCGTGCAAGCCTGCGCCGCAGCCCCCGGCATGACCGTGATAGACCTGTGCGCTGGGGCGGGCGGCAAGACGTTGGCCCTCGCCGCCGATATGGCCGGGCAGGGCAGGCTGATCGCGGCGGACGTGAACCGTGATCGCCTTTCCCGCCTGCCTGATCGCGCGGCGCGGGCTGGGGCGGGGTTTATCGAGACGCTGCTGCTTGATGCGGGCAGGGAAGCCGCCGCGCTTGCTCCTCATGAGCAGAGCGCCGATGTCGTGCTCGTCGATGCGCCCTGTTCCGGCACGGGCACCTGGCGGCGCAATCCCGAGGCGCGCTGGCGGCTCACCGAGGATCGCCTGGGCCGCCTCGTCAACGAGCAATCCCGCATCCTCGATCTTGCCGTGCCGCTCGTCCGCCCCGGCGGGCGGCTCGTTTACGCCGTCTGCGCGCTCACTTCTGCGGAGGGTACGGGGCAGGTCGATGCCTTTCTTGCCCGCCATTCGGGCTGGCGCGCGCTCGACCCCGGCATCGAATACGGCCGCAAATATGGTGAAGGCCGCTTGCTAACGCCCGCGCATGATGGCACGGATGGATTCTTCATCGCCGCGCTGGTGAGGATATGAGGCGAAGTCCGGGCAACACTTCCGACATACCCCGACTCAAGGCCAGGCCGCGCGGCCTTTGGGAGACGATCATGCGTTTCACTCCGCCAACCGTTGCGCTCGCCAGCCTCGCCCTCGTCGTTTCTAGCGTCGGCGTGACCAAGAGGCCGGACAACCAGATCGATCCCGTCTCGCTGATGTGGCAGGCTCAGGGCGATGCGGCGCGCGCATCAGGCAATCTCGAAGCCGCCAACGATGCTTATGAGAGCGCGCTCGCAGCCGATCCGCGCAACCGCGCGGTGTTCGTGGCATTGGGTGATGTCGCGCGCGGGCAGGGGCTTCAGGGCAAGGCCGTGCGTTTCTACAATGCGGCGCTCAGCCTTGAGCCGACCGACATGGCCGCGCTCGATGGCACCGTACGGGCGCTGGCGGAGCGCGGCGCGATTGCCAACGCCAGGGAAAACCTCTCGCGCATGCAGACGCTGTGCCGGGGCAGCTGCCCGCAGATCACGGACCTGAGCGCCCTGATCGAAAAACAGGCGATAGTTCACAGCGCGCAGAAGGCGAAGGATCTCGCCGCCGTGACAGGCTTGCCGACGACGCCCGCCGCACCGCCTGCGGTCCCTGCGCCTTCAGCCCAGTAAGCGCGCAATCGCGACATAGTCGGCCACGCTGAGCGTTTCCGCCCGGCGCTGCGGGTCTATGCCGAGGTCCTCCAGCGCGTCGAGCGCACCCGGCACCGCTTTCAAACTCTGCCTCAGCATCTTGCGTCGCTGGCCGAACGCGGCGGCGGTGATCCGCTCCAGCGTAGCCAGCCGCACCCCCTCGGGAGCATCCCCCGGCGTGATGTGCACCACGGCCGACATCACCTTGGGCGGCGGAGTAAAGGCGCTGCGGTGCACCTTCATCGCGATCTTCGCGTGGCTGCGCCACTGGCTCAGCACGGCAAGGCGGCCATAGGCGTCGCTCCCCACTGGCGCTACGATCCGCTCCGCCACCTCCTGCTGAAACATCAAGGTCAGCGAAGCCCACCACGGCTTCCATTCGGCGGAGAGCCAGCCAACGAGCAGATGCGTGCCGACATTATAGGGCAGGTTGGCGAGGATATGTGCGCCGTCCCCGGCAGCCAGGCGGGCGTCCACCTTCATGGCGTCGCCCTCGATGATCGTCAGCTGCCCCGGGAATGCCGATCCCAGCTCCTCAAGCGCGGGAATGCAGCGCCGGTCCATCTCTACCGCCGTCACGCGTGCTCCCGCCTTAAGCGCCGCGCGGGTAAGGCCGCCGGGGCCGGGGCCGACCTCGAACACGCTTGCCCCTGCCAGGTCGCCCGGTATCGTGGCGATCCGGCCAAGCAACTGCTCGTCCAGCAGGAAATTCTGCCCCAGCGCCTTGCTCGCGCGCAGGCCATGCCGGGCAATCACATCGCGCAGCGGCGGCAGGTCAGCCACAGGCGCTTTCGTTGAGCGTCAGTCTGGCTCGCGCGGCTTTCTCAGCCATGCGGATCGCGGCGATCATCGCGCCGGGGCTGGCGATGTTCCGCCCGGCGATGCCGAACGCCGTGCCATGATCGGGTGAGGTCCGCACGATCGGCAGCCCCAGGGTCATGTTCACGCCCTCGTCGAAGTGCAGGGTCTTCAGCGGGATCAGCGCCTGATCATGATACATGCAGAGCGCCGCGTCATAGGTTTCGCGCATGCTCTCGTGAAACAGCGCGTCGGGCGCATAAGGGCCGCTGATGTCCAGTCCTTCGGCGCGCAGCGACTCGATGGCGGGAAGGATGATGTCGATCTCTTCCCGCCCCAGATTGCCGCTCTCGCCCGCATGGGGGTTAAGCCCGGCCACCACAAGGCGCGGCTTTTCGATGCCGAAGTTGCGGCACAGGCCCCGGGCGGTGACGAGTGCGCGGGCGCGGATCAGGTCAATCGACAGCGCATCCGGCACATCGCGCAAGGGCAGGTGCACCGTGACCGGAATGACCCGCAGCGACGGCCCGGCGAGCATCATCACAGCATTCTCGCGCGATATGCCGCACCGCTCGGCAATGAATTCCGTCTGCCCGGGATGGGTGAAACCTATGCCATAAAGCTGGGTCTTGCCTACAGGGCCGGTTACGAGCGCGCTCGCCGCGCCCGATTTGACGAGACCGATACCCATTTCCAGCGCATGGAGCGCACAGCGCGCGCCGTCCGTTTCCGGCCTGCCGGGGACGATGTCCCCCGCGCATTCCATTTCCAGGCAGGGCAATGCCGAACCGAACACGGCTGCTGCCTCGTCCGGCGCGCCAATCCGCGCTATCGGTCCCCTCCATACCGTGCTGATCGCCCGGCTGTTGCCGATCGCGAAAAACGGACTCAGCCCCTGCGCCTCGCGCACGGCCCATGCCTTGCCGATAATCTCCGGCCCGATGCCCGCCGGATCACCGAGCGTCGCCGCCAGCGGGGGAAGGATGTCAGAGCTGGGTGTTAGCGCCATGACTCAGTTATAGTCGATTATCGCGTCCCGTCGCAAATCACGCAGATAGATGCGCGCGCGCTTGTTGACGCGCTCATCCTCGATCTGGGCCATGATCTGGTCAAAGGAGGGCGCGTTGGCATCCTGCGGATCGTCGCGCCCACACAGCACCAGCGCGCGCACGCCGCTATCGGCAGATCCGAAAGGCGGGGTCGCCTGGCCCACCTGCAGGTCGAGCATCAGCGGCTGCAACGGCGCAGGCAGATCGCGGATCTTCACATTGTCGTTGTCGATCACCTCGGCGCCCAGCTTCGCGGCTATGTCTGCCACGCTGCCACAGCCCTGCAGGCCCTTCATCTGCTCGCCAAAGCTTTTGACGATAACATTGGCCTTGGCCTCGGTCATACCTTTGGGGAAGGCGATCGAAATCTGCTTGAGGCTCAGGATCGCGTCACGCGGGTCGGCGGTCAGCACCTTGCGCTTGTCGCTCAGATACAGGATGGAATAGCCGCCGGGAATGGCGATCGGCCCGGCGATCTGGCCGACGCTTATTTCCGTAACCGCCTTCGCCAGAGCATCGGGCAGCTGGCCGGCGCGCACCCAGCCAAGATCGCCGCCGACAGCCGCGGTAGAGGCCTCTGAAAACTGGCGCGCATAGGCGGCGAAGGATCCACCCTGGCGGATCTGGTCGATGATGTTGCGGCCATTGGCGAACATCTGGTCCGCATTCTCCGGCGTGGCCGAAAGATAGATCTCGCCGACCCGATACTCGTCCGCGCCCTTGGAGGCATTGAGTTTGTCGATGACCGCCTTCACTTCTTCCTGGCTTACATTGACGAACGGCTGAACCTTGCGGCGAAGCAGGCGCTGCCAGGCGCTTTCGGCCTCGATCTGGCGGCTGATGCTGGCGGCCGAACTGCCCTTGGAGGTCAGATATTTCGCGAAATCCTTGGGCGACTGCCGGAAATTGGCCGCAACGCGGGCAAAGCTCTCTTCCAGCTCGGGCTTGGTGACGGTTATGTCGTTGGCTGCGGCTTCCTGAATCTGCAGCGTCTCGTCGATAAGGTTGCGCAGCACCTGCAGGCGCAGACGCGCCAGTTCCTCATCAGCGAGCTTGCCGCCATTCGCCAGCACGATCAGGGCCATGCGCTGGTCGACATCGGTCTTGGTGATGATCTGGCCGTTCACCACGGCAGTAGGCTTGTGGAGATTGGGATCGCGATCCTCGAAGATCCTCACATCCTCCGGAATCTTGATCGAATCGCCCGCATTCTGCGCGGAAACCGGCGCACCGGCCAAAACAGCAAACGCTGCAGCCAGTGTGAAACGAAACGAAGAAGCCTTTGCAGCGCGCCGGAATGCGGCGGTTTTTCTTGTGATCATCTGCGACACTACTCTTCCATGCAATCGTTACAGGCAGGGCTTGTATCGCCCAGATCATGAACACTGGCTGAGTGCCATCCGCCCCCGAGCCGCAACCTTTATATACCAAGACTGCGAAACGCCAGCCGAAGCTGAAAGTTGTTGTTCACGCGGGCGTCACCCGTCTGCTGATAGCTGCGCCGCCAGATGAACGATATGTTGAGGCAATCGTCTCGATAGTCGATGCCGAGGCGGTGGCGCACCGGTTCGAAGCCGTCGGAAGGAAAGCCGGGCACTTCGCGCTTGTCGGTCAGATCGATCACGGTCGATCCGAAGATTGACCAATAGCGCGCAATCGCAATGCGCGCACCCAGCCGCACTTCCTCATTGTCGGACAAATCCTCCAGCTGCCGCGTGACATTGCGGTTGAGCCTCAGATAATTGACGATCACATAGGTACGGCGCGATCCGATTGTCGCGTCCAGCTCGTTTCGGCGGATGGCGAGGCTGTTCTTGTCGAGCCGGAAGCGATGCGTGAGGCCCAGGAAATCTCTGTAGCGCACCGTCGTCCTGCCGACGAAATCGGATGCACGATCGCTCAGGCCTGTGCCGTCCGGCAACAGGGTGGGGCGGCGCGTGATGCGAAAGCTCTGGCCGAACACGCTGTCCAGCGTAAAGTGCTTCAGCGCCAGCCCATATTCCACACCCACGGTTACGCGGCTCGAATCCTCGAAACGGTCGTGGCCCGCAAAGCGGTTGAGCGCGAACAGGTTGCTGTCTTCCAGGTCGACACTGCGCGCGTCTTCGTTCGGCAGCCCGAGATTCGCGAGATGCGGCGCCGCCACCAATTGCACGCGCGGCACGATGCGTTGGGTGCCGCCCAGAAATTCTCCCACGAAAGGCCAGCGCGCATCCGCCGCCAGCGCGGCGATCCCGCGCATCTGCCAGCCGCCGTTGCCCGCATAGGCGGTGATTGGATTCTGAAGGTTGTCGCTGCTGTGATAGACATCGCCGCGCGCATAGGCGGTCAGCGACAGTTCCTGCCCCATCCCGGTCAAGCCGCGCCATTTCCATTGAGCTGACGCAAAAGCGCGCTGGGTATCCTGCCCGGTGCTGCGCGAGACGGCAAGGCTGTTGGCCTGAAGCTGAACCTGCCCACCCAATATCGGCCTCGGCAAACGCCAGCGCAGATCCATCACCGGGAGCGCGACAGGCTGCTGGCGCTGGCTATCGCCCAGGCGCATGGTCTGTACCGCCCAGCCGGAGAGCGAGAAATAGCTGTCGGCGTCGATCCGCTCGGCCTTTAGTGTGGAGCGCAGGCGGTCATCGCTGTTGATGCTATAGCGGCGCAGGAAGGTGCGGTCGCTCGCGCGGCGCAGGGAGCCGTAAAGCCGCCATTCCGGGCTGAAGCGGTATGCCCCGCTCGCCTCGATATAGCCGCGAAACTGGCGTCCTTGCGGGCGCTCTCCCACCGCACCGTCGCTCTGCACGCTGTTGGTGGCAAAACCCGAGATGGAATAGGCCCCACGGCCGATCCACGCGCGATAGTTGCCCTCCAGCATCGGCGCCTGCGCGGTGAAGAAGTGCGGCGTGATCGTCATGTCGCGGTTGCGCGCGATCCGCACATAATAAGGTTGAGCCAGCTCGAAGCCGTTGATGCCGTTGAGCCGGAAATCGGGCAGCAGAAAGCCCGAGCCGCCTGATCCGCCGACGGGGTGCGAAAAGCCGGGCCATACGCCGAGCGGGATGCCGAACATCTCGAGGCTGGCCGTCTTGTAATAGACCCGCTGCCGTTGCGGGTCATAGCGCACCTTCACGGCCTTCAGCTGCCAGCTCGGCTCCTTGGGGCAGCCGTCCGCTCCGTCGACCGAACAGGGCGAATACGCCGCCTGGTCGAGAAAATAGACGCCATTGCGCAGTTCGCCCCTTCGCGCCACGAGCCTGCCGCCCTGCGTCAGCACCATCAGCAGGTTTTTCGCAATGCCGTCCTTCAGCGTATCCGTCACTTCCAGCGTGTCGCCATAGGCAATGTTGCCCTCGACATCGGTGGTCGAGACATTGCCGCTGGCATCGACACGGCCCGTGGTGCGGTTCCACACCACCTTGTCCGCGCGCAGCCGGTTGCCCTCGCGCACAGCAACGACATTGCCGGTTGCGGTGACGATGTCTGTGTTCTGGTCATACTCGATGAGATCGGCCGAAAACGCGATCTCTTCGGAGGGATCGACTGCCGTCGCGGCGGGCGGGGCAGGAGGAACGGCTGGGTCCTGCGCCCAGGCGGTGCCTGCGGCCAGTGCCGCACCGCTGATGCCCATGCCGAGCAGCCAATGGATCGAATGGGGGAGGCGGCGCGTAGGGTGCATCGGGCTGCGAGTGCTCATGCGGCAAGAGGATTGATCAGGACCGCCTATTGCATCACAGGGCATCCCGCAATCCCCTGAACGCCGGTTGTCGATGCGCCACGCCGCTTTACCTCCAAGGGGCGGCTGGTGTAACGCCGGGTGCATAATCCGTCTGAGACGTCATGAAAGAGAGTAAATGGACATACGTTTTTCCTCCGCCCGTTCCGCCGAAGCCGACACGTTCGTCTATGCCGTCAAGACGGCCGGGCTGGAGCTGCTGCCCGCCGCCATGGCCGCCATGGCCGCCGCCGCCCCGCTGGCGCGTTTCGCGGGGGAATGCGGCGCGGCTGTGGAGAGCTTCCTGCAGGTTGACGGTCAGGCCCGGCGCGTCCTGCTGCTCGGCGTCGGTGGCGGCAGCGATGCCGATATGGAAAAGGCAGGCGCGGCGCTCACCGGCAAGCTGCTGACCTCGGGCGCGACGTTTGCCTCGGTCAGCTTCGAGGCGGCAGGGCCGGTGACGGCGGCAGGCGTCGCGCGCTTTGCCCTCGGCGCCGAGCTGCGCGGCTGGCGGATCGACAAATATCGCACCAAGCTGACGGACAAGCAGAAGCCAACGCTGACAACCGTCGAGCTGGTAAGCGGCGCAGACTGCGCAAGCGAATGGGCGCACCTCTCTGCCGTGGCCGAAGGTGTGCGCTTCACCCGTGAGCTGGTGGCGGAGCCGGCGAATATCCTTTATCCCGAAAGCTTCGTGGAGCGCTGCCGCGCGCTTGAAAGCGCCGGTGTGACGCTCACTGTGCTCGACGAAGCCGATATGGCAAAGCTCGGCATGGGCGCGCTGCTCGGCGTCGCGCAAGGTTCCGTGCGCACCCCCCGTCTGCTGGCGATGGAGTGGAACGGCACAGGCGATGCCGCCGCCACTCCGCTGGTGCTGGTCGGCAAGGGCGTGACCTTCGATACCGGCGGCATCTCGATCAAGCCGGCGGCCGGCATGGAAGACATGAAGTGGGACATGGGCGGCGCGGGTGCGGTCGCGGGCACGATGCGCGCACTCGCCGCGCGCAAGGCAAAGGCGCGGGTTGTCGGCATCTGCGGCCTCGTCGAGAACATGCCTGATGGCAATGCGCAGCGCCCCGGCGATGTCGTCACCTCGATGTCCGGCCAGACCATCGAGGTCATCAACACCGACGCCGAGGGGCGGCTCGTCCTCTGCGATGTCATCACCTGGGCGCAGCAGACCTACAAGCCGGAGGCGCTGATCGACCTTGCGACCCTTACCGGCGCGATGATCGTCTCGCTCGGCCACGAATATGCCGGCTTGTTCAGCAACGACGATGGCCTCGCTGACGATTTGGTGGCGGCGGGCAAGGCTTCCGGAGACCAGCTCTGGCGTTTTCCGCTCGGTGACGCTTATGACAAGCAGATTGACAGCCCGATCGCCGACATGAAGAACACCGGCGGACGTTTCGGCGGGTCCATCACAGCCGCGCAGTTCATCAAGCGCTTCGTCGACGAAGGCGTGAAATGGGCGCACCTCGACATTGCGGGCATGGTCTGGGCCGACAAGCCCGGCGCCACTTGGGACAAGGGCGCCACCGGCTATGGCGTGCGCCTGCTCGACCGGCTGGTGGCCGACAAGTTCGAGCAATAGGTGAGAGTGGACTTTTATCAGCTGAGCCGCGATCCGGTCGAGCAGGTCCTGCCCGCGATCGCGCAAAAGCTGATGGACGACGGCGCGCGCCTGCTGGTGGTGGATGGCCGCGAGGGTGCGTTTCCCCGCCTGTCCCGCGCATTGTGGGAGTGGAAGCCCGACAGCTTCCTTGCGCACGGGATCGATGGCGAGGGTGACGAGGCAATGCAGCCGATCCTGCTCTGCGCGCAGGCCACGGCGGCCCCCGCCAACGCCGCGCGGAACATTGCGCTGGCTGACGGCGTTTGGAGGGATGAGGCCTTGACGTTCGAGCGCGCCTTCTACTTCTTCGACGACGCCAGGATTGACGCTGCGCGCGATTGCTGGCGCAACCTCAAGGGAAGGGAAGGGGTGGAACCCCGTTTCTGGCGTCAGGAAGGCCGCAAATGGGTCGAGGGGCCGTAATGGGGCGGGTGATTAATCCGCTTGCCGCGCCGCACCATCGCGGCTAAAGCGCCCGCCATTCTAAACCACTGGAGCCTAGAAAAAATGGCCGTTACCCGTACTTTTTCGATTATCAAGCCCGATGCCACCCGCCGCAACCTCACCGGCGCGATCACCGCGAAGCTGGAGGAAGCGGGTCTGCGCGTCGTCGCGTCCAAGCGCATCCGTATGAGCCGCGAGCAGGCCGAGGGTTTCTACGCTGTCCACAAGGAGCGCCCCTTCTTTGCCGATCTGGTGGCGTTCATGATCTCCGGGCCGGTGGTGGTGCAGGTGCTTGAGGGCGAGAACGCCGTAAAGCGCAACCGCGACATCATGGGCGCGACCAACCCCGAGAATGCCGACGAAGGCACGATCCGCAAACTGTTCGCCGAATCGATCGAGGCAAACTCTGTCCACGGCTCGGACAGCGAAGAAAATGCCGCGACCGAGATCGCCTATTTCTTCAAGAAGGACGAGATCGTCGGCTGATTTGAAGCCGCATTAGAGTATCCGTGATGGTCAAGGGAGGGATTTGACCCATACGCGGTCTGCCTTGATGAGAGCGTTAGCGGTGACGATGAGTTTTCGCATGACGGTTGTGATGGCGACCTTTGCGGGTTTTCCGGCGGCGATGAGCTGTTTGTATTTGGCGCTGAGGTCTGGGTTGAAGCGGGCGGCGACGAGGGCCGGCATGTAGAGCGCCTGTCGGACGTTAGCGCGCCCTCCGCGGATGAAGCACTTGCCTTTCCATTGCCCTGACTGCCTTGCGACGGGGGCGAGGCCGGCGAGCGATGCGGCCTGCTTGTTTTCGAGGCTACCGAGCTCGGGCATGGTTGCGATGAGCTGCGCTGCAGTGAGGATACCGACGCCGCTGATGCTGGCGATGATTTCCTGCTTGCGGACGAGTTCCGGATCGGCCTGGATGATTTTCTGAGCCATGGCATCGATTGCATCGATATGGCGGGCAATCTGTTCGAGCCTTTGCTTGGCTTGACGCTTCAACAAGGGGAGGGTGAGGTTCTTTTCGCGGTTCTTGAGCGCGGTACGATCGCGCACCAAGCCATCACGGGCGTTCACAAGTTCGGCCAACTGGTTGAGGTTTTGTGCTCGTTCTGGGCGGGGAGCGGGCTTGAGTGCCTCGGCCATCAGCGCGAGCATGGCGGCGTCGATCGTGTCGGTCTTGGCAAGCGTACCTGTTGCCTGAGCAAATCGCCGCGCGCGTTCGGGGTTGATCCGCACGAGCGGACAGCCCACCAGAGCCTGTTCGAAGGCACGGTGGTAGACGCCGGTTGCCTCGTAAGCGATGCGTTCGACGTGCCACTGTGCGATCCATTTGATCAGTGCAGCATAGCCCTTCTTCGTATTGGCGAACTGCCGGCCAATTCCAGCCGGGCGGGCATGGCAATCAAGGCTCGCTTTGGAGATGTCGATGCCGATGTTTTGTGGTAGAACTGAGTTCATCTTTTCCGCTCCCATGCTTGTCATCCGGGCCGAAAGCCCCGGTATCCGTTCGGGCCTGATGGAAAAGAAAGGGGCGATCCAACTCTAACCCGGTCCTGCTGACCGGCATCGATGCGCGATCCGTCCCCTTCCGCCCGATCCGGGGTGGCCACCCCGGATCGGGCAAATCATTCTGGCCCAAACGGACCACAATGTCATAAGACAAGCATCGTGCCAAAAAGTGGGAACCGGTTTTTGGCAATAACGATGCGACAACAAAAAGATAGAGCGCGCGTCATGCGTCAGATTTAACGCAGCGCGCTCTAGGGGCAAGAGGGCCGTCCCGCCGGGGCGGCCCTTTCTCTTTGGGCGCTCAGTCGCCGCCCAGAAACGCCGTCACCTCGGCAAGAAAGTCATCGTGCCGGTCGTGGTGTACCCAGTGGCCCGCATTATCGTAGAGCGAAACGCGCGCGTTGCTGAAATGCGCGGCCCGCCCGTCGTCGGCCGGGTTGGAGGCCCAGCTCTGCTTGCCGTACACCAGCAACGTGGGGCAGGTAATGCGCTGCCAAATCTGCTCTTTGTCCTCCTGGCTGATGTCAACGGGCGGAAAGAAGCGCATATAATTGTCGAACTTCCAGCTATAGCTGCCATCCTCGTTTTGGCTCACGCCGTGCACGGTCAGATGCCTTGCGCGCTCGATGGTGAGATGCGGGTTCTCCTGCATCATGCGTTGCAACGCTTCCTCGATGCTGGGATAGCGGCGCGGCTGACGGCTGCTTATCGATCGCTGCTCTTCAATCCAGATGCGCAGACGCTCGTACGCCGGGGTCATCAAGCGCTGCGCAACCACCGCCGGTGCATCACCAAGCCCCTCTATCGAAACAAGCCTCCGCACATTTTCGGGGAAAAGCCCGGCATAGCGCAGCGCAATATTGCCGCCGAGCGAATGCGCGACGATGCTGAGCGGCGCCAGTTTCTGCTGATGGATGAGTTGGGCGAGGTCATAGACGAAACACTCCATCGCATAATAGCCGTCGAGCGAGTGGGCGCTGTCGCCATGCCCGCGCAGGTCGGGCGCGATGATATGCCATTTGTCGCACAGGCTTTGCGCGATCCAGTCCCAGTTGCGGCAATGATCCCGCCCGCCGTGCAGCAGCAACAGCGGCGGGGCTTCCGGATTGCCCCAGTCGACATAATGCAGCCGCAGCCGCTGCGAGATATAGGTGCGCGACGCGGGGCTTCGCAGGAAATCACTCATAGCTGCTCCTTGGCCGAGCTGTATCGCCTTGGCAAGCGCGCTCGGCCCTCACACGGGGGCAAACTCCCCGGTGTTGTCGTCCATCACATGAAGCAGGCCATCGGCGATGGCGAAATAGGCGCCGATCAGCTTCAGCCTGCCTGCCGCTTCGCCTGTTTGAACGAACGGGAAGGTGCGCAGGTTTGCGATACTCACCCTCACGCCTTCCTTCTCCATCGCCCGCAGCGCCTCGGGGCTGTGGTCATCCTCGCCATATTCGTTGCGCACCTTGTCCCGCGCGTCGTCGAGCAGGTCGATCCAGTGCGCCACGAAGCCGCCTTCTCCCGGCTTGGCATCACGCATCGCCTCGGTCAGCGCCGCCTGGCAGCCACCGCAGCGGCCGTGGCCCATGACCACGATCTCGCTCACCTTCAGCACCTGAACGGCAAACTCCAGCGCGGCGGAGACGCCATGCCGCCCCGGCGACGTCTCGAATGGCGGCACCAGCGCCGCGACATTGCGCACCACGAACACCTCGCCCGGGTTGGTATCGAAAATCTGGGAGGGGTCGACCCGGCTGTCCGAACAGGCGATGATCATGACCTTGGGGCTTTGCCCGTCACGCAGCTCGTCCCAGCGTTCGCGCTGCTGCGCCCAGCCTGTTTCGCGAAAGCGGCGGTATCCGTCGATCATGCTCGAAAAACTGGCCAAAATCATGTCCTCCTTTTTTGCGTTTCAGGGTGGCATGTGCAGGCGCCCGGCGCTATCTGGGCGATATGACGAAAAATGCAACCCCTCTGACGGATTCTGCGACAATTAGGGCGCGCAAGCCTGACTGGATCAGGGTGAAGGCGCCGACCAGCCCCGGCTATGCCGAAACGAAAAGGCTGATGCGCGAAAAGGGCTTGGCGACCGTGTGTGAGGAAGCTGCCTGCCCCAATATCGGCGAGTGCTGGACGAAGAAGCACGCCACGGTGATGATCCTGGGCGATGTCTGCACCCGCGCCTGCGCCTTCTGCAACGTCAAGACCGGCATGCCGCGCAAGGTTGACGTCAACGAACCGCAAAACCTCGCCGACGCCGCCGCCGAAATGGGGCTGGAGCATATCGTGATCACGTCCGTCGACCGCGATGATTTGCCTGATGGGGGCGCATCGCAGTTCGTCAAGGTGATAGAGGCGCTGCGCCGCACGACGCCGCAGACGACGATCGAAATCCTGACACCCGATTTCCGCAACAAGCATGAGGCCGCCGTTGAGGCGATCGTGCGCGCCCGGCCCGATGTCTATAACCACAATCTCGAAACCGTGCCGCGGCTCTATCCCACCATCCGCCCCGGCGCGCGCTATTATGCGTCGCTGCGTCTGCTGGAGAGCGTGAAGCGGCTCAACCCGTCGATCTTCACCAAGTCCGGCATCATGCTGGGGTTGGGGGAGGAGCGGCTGGAAGTACATCAGGTGATGGACGACATGCGCTCCGCCGACATCGATTTCCTCACCATGGGTCAATATCTCCAACCCACGCCGAAACACGCCAAGGTCATCGAGTTCGTGCCGCCTGCAGGTTTCAATGCCTATGCCGCAATCGCGCGCGCCAAGGGCTTCCTTCAGGTGGCCGCCAGCCCGCTGACGCGCTCCAGCTATCATGCCGGCAAGGATTTCGCGGAAATGCGCGCCGCGCGCGAAGCGCAACTGGCCCGCGCCAAGGGGTAACAGCGTGCCGCATCACAAGGAGACCCGGCATCTGCCCTACAGCCCCGAGCAGATGTTCGACATGGTGGCAGACGTTCAGGCCTATGAGGAGTTCCTGCCGTGGGTGACGGCCATCCGCGTGCGCTCCGACAGCGCGACCGAGATGGTGGCGGACATGATCGTCGGCTTCAAGGGCCTGCGGGAGAGCTTCACCTCACGCGTTCACAAGTTGCGCCCTGAGCGCGTGCATGTCGATTATCTCGAAGGCCCGCTAAAGCACCTCTCCAACGACTGGCGCTTTCGCAGCGATGGCGCGGGCGGCGTGTTTGTCGACTTCGAGGTCGACTTCGCGTTCAGGAACAAGCTGTTCGAGATGATGGCGGGGCAGGTGTTCGACAAGGCGCTGCGCAAGATGATCGGTGCGTTCGAGGCCCGAGCGGCAGAGCTTTATGCTTCGGGCAGCAACAGTTCCAGCGCGCATAACGCCGCTTGAAGGCGCACGCCCGAGCGGCCATTGTTTTCGAACAGCTTCATGTCGGCCACGACCTTGTCCGGGTTTCCGCCCCGTTCCGCGCGCGCGAACACCACGGTGCCGACCGGCTTCTGCTCGCTGCCGCCGCCTGGCCCGGCAATGCCCGTAATGGCAACGGCAACATGGGCATGCGAACGCAATAGCGCACCCTGTGCCATCGCCCAGGCCGTAGCGATCGAGACCGCACCGAATGTCTCCAGCACATCCTGTGAGACT
This sequence comes from Sphingobium sp. DEHP117, assembly GCF_030867385.1. Classification (GTDB taxonomy): domain Bacteria; phylum Pseudomonadota; class Alphaproteobacteria; order Sphingomonadales; family Sphingomonadaceae; genus Sphingobium. The sequence goes on from NZ_JAPFBJ010000001.1 coordinate 955,274, forward strand.
TTCAGAAGTTCCTGCTTTATCTCATTGGAATAGGTAACAAACCCGGCCTCAAAAATCTCGGAACTGCCGGGAATTTCCGTAATAGCCGCTGCCACCAACCCCCCGGTGCAACTCTCTGCAAGCGCAATCGTCCGGCCCGCGCGGCGGTTCTCGTCGACGACGCGTTTTGCCAGCGCGACCAGATCGGGGTGGAGGATGGAGTCGGTCATCGTCTTCTTATAGCTCCGGCAACAGCAGTGTAGCAACGGCCTGCGCGGCAATGCCTTCCTTGCGTCCCGTGAAACCGAGGCGCTCGGTCGTTGTGGCCTTCACGGACACGCGGGCGAGGGGGAGGGCAAGCAAATCCGCCAGCCGGGCCCGCATGGCGTCCCGGTGCGGGCCGATTTTCGGCGCCTCGCAGATGATCGTGACGTCGACATGGGTGATCGCGCCGCCCCGCGCCTTAACCCTGTTGCGCGCAAACTCCAGAAAGCGGTGCGAAGCCGCGCCCTTCCATCGCGGGTCGGAAGGGGGGAAATGCTGGCCGATGTCACCCTCCGCCAGCGCGCCGAGTATCGCATCGACCAGCGCATGAATCGCAACATCGGCGTCGCTATGGCCGGAAAGCCCCGCCTCGTGCGCAATCTCGACGCCGCACAGCCACAAGGGCTTGCCCGGTACCAGCCGATGCACATCATAGCCGGTGCCGGTGCGGGGTACCATCCGCGCGCGCAACATCTCCTCGGCGCGGGCGAAATCCGCCGGATAGGTGAGCTTGTCGAGCATCGGGTCTCCCTCCACCAGCGCCACGGGAATGTCCATCAGCCGCAGCAGGCCCGCATCGTCCGTCACATCCGCATCGGCAGGGCAGGCGCGATGCGCATTGAGGATCGCGTCGAAGCGAAAGGCCTGTGGCGTCTGCACCCGCATCAATCCGTCGCGCGCCACCGGCCCGCCCATTGCGCCGCCGGTTTCGCGCACCAGCGTGTCGGCCACGGCAAGCGCGGGAATCGCGCCGTCATGCCGCTCCAGCGCCTCGATCAGTCTGTCGATAACGGCGGAGGGCAGGAACGGCCGCGCGGCGTCATGAATGAGCACCGCGTCCGCGCCGCCCGCAGCCTCTATCTCCGCCAGGGCCGCCATAACGGACTCGCGACGGGTCGCGCCGCCCTCCACCAGCCACGGATCCTCGGCAACGCCCGCCAAAGCCTCGCGCGCCATCGCTTCCTGCCCCGGCCCGATGGCGACGATCACACGCCCGATGCGCGGGTGCGACGCCAGGGCGGCATGGCTATGCGCCAGCACCGCCTGCCCGCCGAGCGGGGCATATTGCTTGGGCGCGTCCAGTCCGCTCCGCGCGCCGACTCCCGCCGCAACAATGATCCCAACGATGGAGCGCCCCGCTGTCATGACGCCGCGCCATAATGGAGGCCGGGCCGCAACGCCAGCCTCCTTGCGAGCGCACCACTATTCGGCTATGGCCTGCCTGTTTTTTAGGCAGATTCAAAGACCCATGCAGACGTTGAAACCCATCCAGATCGGGCCGGTTACGATCGACACGCCGGTGATCCTCGCGCCGATGACCGGCGTGACGGACATGCCGTTTCGCACCCTTGTGCGGCGCTACGGCTCGGGCCTCAACGTCACCGAGATGATCGCCTCACCGGCGATGATCCGCCAGACGCGCCAGTCGCTGCAAAAGGCGGCATGGCATTTGAGCGAAGAGCCGGTCAGCATGCAGCTCGCGGGGTGTGTCCCCGAAGAGATGGCCGAGGCGGCCAAGCTCAATGCCGACAAGGGCGCCGCCATCATAGACATCAATATGGGCTGCCCGGTTAAAAAGGTTGTCAATGGCGACGCGGGCAGCGCCCTGATGCGCGATCTGCCACTCGCAGCAAGGCTCATCGAGGCGACGGTGAAGGCGGTCGACGTGCCTGTCACGGTGAAGATGCGCATGGGCTGGGATCACTCCAGTCTCAACGCGCCGGAGCTGGCGCGCATCGCGCAAGATCTGGGCGCACAGCTGATCACCGTTCACGGCCGCACCCGCAACCAGATGTACAAGGGCAGCGCGGACTGGGCGTTCGTGCGCAAGGTGAAGGATGCCGTCAGCCTGCCCGTCATCGTCAACGGCGACATCTGCTCGATCGACGACGCGCGCACCGCGCTGGCGCAGAGCGGCGCCGATGGCGTGATGATCGGCCGCGGCGCCTATGGCAGGCCGTGGCTGTTGGGGCAGGTGATGCAGGCGCTTTCGGGCGGCACGCCGCGCGGCGAACCGTCGATGGACGAGCAATATGCCCTCATCATCGAGCATTACCGCGCGATGCTGGAGCATTATGGCGAGCAGGTCGGCGTCAACATCGCGCGCAAGCATCTGGGCTGGTACACCAAGGGGCTGGTCGGCTCGGCGGAATTCCGCAATGCCGTCAACCAGATCCCCGATAGCCGCACCGTGCTCGATATGCTGGCCCGCTTCTACGAGCCGCACTTAAGCAAAGCGGCTGCGTGACGACGGCCGCCGTAAAGGCATCCGCGCTCATGCCGCCCCCCAGTCGGCAAGGCCCGGGGATGGCGGATATGTTCTCCGCTCTTCCGGTGGCAACTCTCCTGATCGGCCCGGATAATATCATCATGGAGGCGAACGGCCGCGCCGAGGCGCTGCTCAACATGGCGCGCACCGCCATCATCGGCAGCGACATCGCCCGCACCGTCCGCATAGACGAGAGCCACCCCCGTTTTCAGCTCTGGCAGTCTGACAAGCCGCTGGCCGCCTATGACATCTCGCTCCACGCCGGGCGCAATGCCGCCATCAAGGCGGATGTGATGATCGCGCCGCTGGCAGAGCACGAGGGCTGGCGCGTGGTAACGATCCACGCCCAGAGCCTTGCGCAGGCCATAGGCGGGCGGCGCACATCTGGCGGTGCGCGCTCGGCCATGGGCGCGGCGGCCATCCTCGCGCACGAGATCAAGAACCCATTGTCCGGCATACGCGGCGCGGCGCAGCTGCTGTCCGGCAGCGACAATGAGGGAGACTCCGCGCTCACCCGCCTGATCTGCGACGAGGTAGACCGGATCGCCGCGCTGATTGACCGGATGCAGGATTTCACCACCGAGCGCCCGCTCGACTGCGTACCCACCAATATCTACCCTGTGCTCGACCGCGCGATCCAGATCGCCGGCAACGGCTTTGCCAGCGGCACCCAGATCATCCGGAAATATGACCCCTCGCTCCCCAACGCGCTGTGCAATCCAGATGCGCTCTCGCAAATCGTCATCAACCTGCTCAAAAACGCCAGCGAGGCGGCAGCCGGGCAGGAAAGGCCGGTCCTGCGCATCGAAACCGCGTTCCGCCATGGCGTCTCGGTGATGCTGGGCGAGGGCAAGGGCAACGCGATCCTGCCCATCGAGATCGTGGTGAGCGACAACGGCCCGGGCGTGCCCGCCCATATCCGGGATGACCTGTTCAACCCCTTCATCTCCACCAAGCGCGACGGGCAGGGGCTCGGCCTCGCGCTGGTCGACAAGCTGGTGCGCGATATGAACGGCTTCGTGCAGCATGCGCGAGATGAGGCGGCGAAGGAGACGGTGTTCCGTATTCTCCTGCCGATGGCTCCGGCATGATCGAGCGGCGCGGCCCCGGCGGCAAGGTGCTCGTCGTTGATGACGATCAGGCGATCTGCGTTGTGGTGAGCGAGGCTTTGCGCCGCGCGGGCCATACGGTGAAGGTCGGCGGGACGATCGCCGAGCGGGCGCAGCTGCTCGCCACTTTCCAGCCCGATATTCTCGTGACCGACGTCAAGCTTCCGGATGGCGACGGGCTGGACGACGTGCAGGCGATCCTCGAACGCTGGCCCGCTATGCGCGTGATCATCCTTTCCGCGCAGAACACGCTCAACACCGCCGTGAGAGCGGCGGAGCAGGGTGCGTTCGAATATCTGCCCAAGCCGTTCGATCTGAATGAGCTGACCCGCGCCGTAAAGGACGGGCTGGCCACCCGCCGCTCGCCCGAAACGGCTCTTTCCGAAGGCGCCGAGGGCGAGGCGGAGGACGACAACCAAATCAGCGAGGATATGCCGCTCGTCGGTCGTTCCGCCGCGATGCAGGAGGTCTATCGCACCGTCGCACGTGTGCTCGGCAATGATCTTACCATCCTCATCCTCGGCGAATCCGGCACAGGCAAGGAGCTCGTCGCGCAGGCCATCCACCGCCTCGGCCATCGGCGCGCGCATCCCTTTATCGCCGTCAACATGGCTGCCATCCCGCGTGAGCTGATCGAGGCGGAGCTGTTCGGGTATGAAAAGGGCGCCTTCACCGGCGCGACCCAGCGTACTGCCGGCAAGTTCGAGCAGGCCGATGGCGGAACGCTCTTTCTGGACGAGATCGGCGACATGCCGCTGGAGGCACAGACACGTTTGCTGCGTGTGCTCCAGAGCGGCGAGGTGACGACCGTCGGCGGCTCGACCCCGGTCAAGGTCAATGTCCGCATCATCGCGGCTACCAACAAGGATCTGCCTGCGCTCATCACGGAAAACCGCTTCCGGCAGGATCTCTATTACCGCCTCAACGTGGTTCCCATCGACCTGCCGCCCTTGCGCGCCCGGCGAGACGATGTGGCGCTGCTCGCCCGCCATTTCCTTGATCTCGCCGCGCAGGAGGGGCTGCCCCGCAAGACGCTGGATGGTGACGCCGCGCGCCTTCTCTCGCTCTACAGCTGGCCCGGCAACGTGCGCGAGCTTCAGAACCTCATGCAGCGCATGGCCGTGCTCAATCGGGAAGATGTCATTTCGGTCGAGGCCGTGCGCGCCAATATCGACATGGGTGATATCGCGGCTTCGTCCGGGGAGGCCGCTTCGGACGACCTCAACCGACTGCTGGAGGAGTGGGTGCGCCAGCGCGTCTCGCTCAACACCTATGGTGATGGCCCCGGCCTGCACGACGCCATGCTCGCGCTGATCGAACCGGTACTGCTGCGCGAGACGCTTTCCGCCGTCGACGGCAACCAGATCCGCGCCGCGAGCCTGCTGGGCATCAATCGCAACACGCTGCGCAAAAAGCTGACCGATTACGACATAGACCCTTCGCGACTACGGGCTTAGGTCTTCATCATCCTCCTATTTTGCGCAATTCGAGGAAACCTCCCTGCATTTCGTGTGTTCAACAAGGCACACATATGTTGTATAGCTGCAACTTCATGATGTTGAGAGGCTAAGTCCGCCATTTCGCTGAGTCGCGCATCACGGATATTGAGGGTGTGGACCCGCAACCCGCGTTTCTATGCGGGCGCGGAGATCGCGACCGTCTGCCTGATGTTGGCCACGGCGCTCGCCACCTACCTGTCGCTGTCCGATCAGGGCAACAACTCCGCGCTGCTCTCTCCTCCGGTCGTCGCGCTGCTGCTGATCGCCAACCTCGTGCCCGCCATCGCGCTGCTCGTGCTGCTGGGGCGGCGGGTGGCGATGCGCCGCGCCACCCGGTCCGCCATCGGCGGCGACGGCCAGCTCCATGTCCGCCTGGTCGCCATCTTTTCCCTCATCGCCAGCATCCCGACACTGCTGGTGGTGATCTTCGCCTCTTTATTGTTCCAATATGGCGTGCAGTTCTGGTTCTCTGACAGCGCCCGCGCCATGCTTCAGAACGCAGGCAATTTCGCGCGTGGCTATTATGAGCAGAACCTGCGAGAGGTGGGTGACGAGACGCTGACGATGGCGAGCGACCTGCGCGACTATCTCAACCAGTCGCGCGTCAACAGCCCGGAGTTCGCGGAAGGCTATATCTATCAGGTCGTTACCCGCAAACTCAACCGCTCGGCCATCATCGAGATCGGGCCGGACGGTATCGCGCGCACCGCCGCCACCGTGGACCCGGACCGGCGGCCCGTCGCGCAATATCTTACAAAGGACATCGTCAATCGGCTCGCGCGCGGGGAGGGCGTGGTCGTCTCCGCCGAACCTGATCAGATTCAGGCCTTCACCCAGCTTTACCCTGACCGCCGCATCTACCTCTACGCCACGCGCGATTCAGACGCGCCCGCCTTCAGCCAGGTAAAGCGCGCGCAGGCGGTGCTCGCGAATTATGAGAGCTTCGCCCGCCAATCCCGCGCCCTGCAAATCCGTTTCAACTCCGCGCTGTTCATCGGTTCGCTCGGGCTGATCGGTATTGCTGTGTATATCGCGCTCAAAGTGGCGGACAGGCTGGTCAAGCCGGTGAACGAGCTGGTCGACGCTGCCCGGCGCGTGGCGGCGGGTGACTTGAGTGTACGCGTGCCCGGCCCGCACGCGCGCGACGAGATCGGCGTGCTGTCCAACGCCTTCAACCGCATGACCCAGCGCCTGGAGGGCCAGACCGGCGCGTTGATGGCCGCCAACTCCCAGCTTGAAAACCGCCGCGCGTTCATCGAGGCGATCCTCTCGGGCGTCAGCGCAGGCGTGCTCGCCGTTTCGCAGGACCGGCACGTGCGCATGATGAACGATTCGGCGCGCAGCATCCTTGCCGTGCAGGAAGAGGATGTGACCGAAAGCCCGCTGCGCGAGGTCTCGCGCGATCTTGACGACCTGCTTGTCGAAGGGGCGAGCGCCGAGATCGTCCAGATCCGCGCGGGGACGGACCTGCGCACCCTCGCCGTCAAGATCGTGAAGGATCAGAGCGGCCATGTGCTGACGTTTGACGACATCACCCAGCAATTGTCGGATCAGCGCCGCGCTGCATGGTCGGATGTCGCCCGCCGCATCGCCCACGAGATCAAGAACCCGCTCACCCCGATCCAGCTCGCGGCGGAGCGTCTCCAGCGCCGCTATGCCGAGCAGATCAGCAACGATCAGGGCACCTTCACCCGCCTCACCGGCACCATCGTGCGCCAGGTGGGGGATCTGCGCCGCATCGTCGACGAGTTCTCTGCCTTCGCCCGTATGCCAAAGCCGGTGTTCCGTGCCGAGGCGCTGGCCGACATCGCCAGCCACTCGCTCTTCCTCCACGAGGTGGCCCACCCCGCCATCCGCTTCCGCTTCGCCGATGAAGCGCCCGACACGATGATCGTCTGCGACAGGCGGCAGCTGGGTCAGGCCTTCACCAACATCGTCAAGAACGCGGTCGAGTCAGTCGAGGCGCGGTGCGTGACCGAGCCCGATCATCAGGGCGAGGTCACGATGCGCATCGCGCGCGAGGCGGACGGGCGCATCGCCATCGAGGTGTGCGACAACGGCACCGGCCTGCCGCCGGAGCGCGACCGCATGATCGAGCCCTATATGACGACGCGCGCCAAGGGTACCGGCCTCGGCCTCGCCATCGTCAACCGCATCGTGCAGGAACATGGCGGAACCATGCACTTCGCTGACGCGCCCGGTGGCGGCGCGCGGGTCTGCATCCTGCTCGATCCCGAACATCTCGCCCGCATTGAGGAAAAGACCGCTGCTACTGAGCGGAAGGGAGAAGCCTTGGCCCATGGCGCTTGATATTCTGATTGTTGACGATGAAGAGGACATCCGCGAGCTGGTCGCTGGCGTGTTGGACGATGAGGGTTACCAGACGCGCACCGCCGCCAATGCCGACGAGGCGCTTGAGGCGCTTGCCGTCCGGCGGCCCTCGCTGGTGCTGCTCGATGTCTGGCTGCAGGGCTCCCGGCTCGACGGGCTGGAAATCCTTGACGAGATCAAGCGCCACGATGCCTCCATCCCCGTGCTGATGATCTCCGGCCATGGCAATATCGACACCGCCGTCGCCGCCATCCGCAAGGGCGCGGCGGACTTCATCGAAAAACCGTTCGAGGCCGACCGCCTGCTCCACCTCGTCTCGCGCGCGACAGAGACGGAGCGGCTGCGGCGCGAGAATCAGGAGCTGAAGGCGCGGGTAGGGCAGGACGATGAACTGACCGGTACCTCCGGCGCCATCAACAGCATCCGCGCGACCATCAAGAAGGTGGCAGGCACCGGCAGCCGCGTGCTCATCACCGGCCCGGCGGGCGTCGGCAAGGAGGTCGCCGCCCGCATGCTGCATAACTGGAGCGGCCGCGCCAACGGCCCGTTCGTGATCGTCACCGCCGCGCGCATGGACCCGGAGCGGGTGGAGGAGGAGCTGTTCGGGGTGGAAGACCCCAGCGGCCTCGTCCGCCCCGGCTATCTCGAACAAGCGCACGGCGGCACGCTCTATCTCGACGAGGTGGCGGACATGCCGCTCACCACGCAGGCGAAGATCCTGCGCGTGCTCACGGACCAGAGCTTCACCCGCGTCTCGGGCCAGCGCCAGGTCAAGGTCGATGTCCGGTTCATCAGCTCCACCGCCACCAACCTCGCCGAGAAGATCGAGGAAAAGCACTTCCGCGAGGATCTGTTCTACCGCCTCAACGTGGTGCCGCTCGCCATCCCCTCGCTGGCCGAGCGGCGCGAGGATATTCCGATGCTGGTCGAGCATTATGTCGCGCGCTTCGCCGCAGATCGCCGCGTGCCGCCGCCCGAAATCGCGCCCGACGCCATGGCCGCGCTTCAGGCGGGGGAATGGCCGGGCAACGTCCGCCAGCTGCGCAACATGATCGAGCGCACGATGATCCTCGCGCCGGGCGACCGCATCGGCCGCATCGAGCTGGACATGCTGCCCGCCGAGGCCAGCGCTGCCGACTCGGGCGATCAGGCGATGCCCGGCTCTATCATGACCGCCCCTTTGCGCGAGGCGCGCGAGAATTTCGAGCGTGAGTATCTGCGCGTCCAAATCCGTCGCTTTTCAGGAAACATTTCCCGCACCGCGAGTTTTATCGGCATGGAACGCTCGGCATTACATCGAAAACTCAAGTTGCTGGGCCTTACGGACGACAAGGATTAATTTATTACCATCGCTCAATTACGCCATGGAATTGCCTTCGCAACTGCGATATGAGGAATCGTCTCCGGCGAGCCGCGCCGGAATGGCACGACGCCCGGCACGGGCGCGAGTGCGGATAACATTCCGCCAATAAGGAAGGCATGATGCACCATGGCCGAAAAATCCAACAATCTTCAGGACATATTCCTGAATCACCTCCGCAAGACGAAAACTCCGGTCACCATGTTTCTGGTGAAGGGCGTCAAGCTTCAGGGCATTATCACCTGGTTCGATAACTTCTCGGTGCTGCTGCGGCGCGATGGGCAGTCCCAGCTCGTCTACAAGCACGCTATCTCCACCGTCATGCCCGCACAGCCGCTCGAGCTGAGCGACGTGCGCAAGGCCTTCGCCGAGGCAGGGCGCAAGTCCAAGCTGCTGCAGGAAGTGTTCCTCAGCGCGGTTCAGCGCTCGCAGGATCCGGTGACGATGTTCCTCGTCAACGGCGTCATGCTGCAGGGCGCGGTCGCCGCGTTCGATCTGTTCTGCATGCTGCTGGAGCGTGATGGCATGGCCCAGCTTGTCTACAAGCACGCCATCTCCACCGTCCAGCCGTCGCGCCCGCTCGACCTCTCCGGCGAGAGCGAGCAGGACGACAAGGAATAGGCTGACCGGAGCGCTCATGGCCGATTTCGCGCGATGAGCGTCTTCAACCGCGACAGCGACGACGAGGTCGCCCGTGGCGCGCGCGCGCTGGTCGTGCGCGCCGATGTCCCCGGCCCGGCCATGCGCGATGCCGCCGCGCGGTTGGAGGAGGCGAGGGGGCTTGCCCTCGCCATCGGCATCGATGTCGTCTGGAGTGACAGCTTCCGCGTCCGCCAGATCAAGCCCGCAACCCTGTTCGGCAGCGGGCAGGTGGAACAGATCGCCGCACAAGCAGAGGCGCACGGGGCCGAGCTGGTCATCGTCGACAATCCCTTAAGCCCCGTTCAACAGAGCAATCTCGAAAAGGCGTTCTCCGCCAAGGTGATCGACCGTACCGGGCTGATCCTCGAAATCTTCGGAGAGCGCGCCGCCACCAACGAAGGCCGGCTGCAGGTCGAACTCGCGCATCTCGATTATCAGGCCGGGCGCCTGGTGCGCAGCTGGACCCACCTTGAGCGCCAGCGCGGCGGCTTCGGCTTCCTGGGCGGGCCGGGCGAGACGCAGATCGAGGCGGACCGCCGCATGATCCGCGACCGCATGGCCAAAATCCGGCGCGAGCTCGATCAGGTGACGCGCACTCGCAGCCTCCACCGCGCCCGCCGCCAGCGCGCCCCCTGGCCGGTCATCGCGCTGGTGGGTTATACCAATGCGGGAAAATCGACGCTTTTCAATCGCATGACCGGCGCAGATGTCACCGCGCAGGACATGCTGTTCGCCACGCTGGACCCGACGATGCGCCAGATCAGCCTGCCGGGGCTGGACAAGGCGATCCTGTCTGACACCGTCGGTTTCGTTTCAGACCTGCCGACCCAGCTCATCGCTGCCTTCCGCGCGACGCTGGAGGAGGTGGTCCACGCCGATCTCATCATTCACGTACGCGATATTTCGCATCCCGATACGGAGGCGCAGCGCGCCGATGTGATGCAGGTCTTGTCCGAACTCGGCGTCAACCCGGCGGGGCAGGGGGAGGTCGCGGAAGCCGACGCCGACGCGCTCGCGCCCGCCTATATCGAGGCGTGGAACAAGATCGACCTGCTGCACGGCGAAGCGCGCGAAGACACGATCAGCGCCGCCGAGCGCCGGGCCGATGTCGTCCCGCTCTCGGCAGTGACGGGTGAAGGCCTCGATGCCCTGCGCCGCGCGGTGGCAGACCGGATGACCCAGGGCAGCAAGCTCCACCGCCTCACGCTCGCCACACAGGATGGCGCTTCGCTTGCGTGGCTGCATGAGCATGGCGAAGTGCTGGGCGTGGAAGAGCAGGGGGTGGATGGCGATGCGCTGACGGTATTGGTACGGCTGTCAGACCCGGCCTATGCGCGGTTCATGGCGCGGGATTGACTGCGCGCGCTCAAAGCAATGGTTACACAGGCATAGGGGCCGTGGCAGACAAAACTGCTTCGCGATGACGTAGAATGGTGTTATATTACACCAATAGTATGAACATATCATCAAACCCCTGGCATATCATGGAGGGCGCGATATGGCGACCGTGCGAAAAACCATCACCCTGACAGAGCAGCAAGACGCCTGGATTGCGGCACAGGTCGCCGCAGGCCACTACACAAACGACAGCGAAGCCATCCGCGACCTTATCCGCCGCGAACAGGAGCGCACCGCCGAGGTCGAGGCTATTCGCGCGGCACTCATTGAGGGCGAGAATAGCGGCACACCAAGGCCGTTTGACGCCGCCGCGTTCAAGCAGCGCATGGCTGCCACATATGGCTGAATATCGCCTTTCCCCCGCCGCCGAAGGCGACATGGAGGGGATTTGGCGCTACACGCGCAAGCAATGGGGCATCGAGCAGGCGCACCAAGAAAGTGATTATGCTCTTTACGTGGGATGACGCATCTCCAATAATAAACGATATAGCAAAATGGGGGTAATTGCTTTGTTACCAATAGTTCTTCTTGCATCGTCCGTTATAGCGGTTCCACAAACTGATCCGAGAACATGGCTAGACCCGGACGATTATCCAAAATCATCTATCATATCTGACAAAGAGGGCGCACTAACGGTTGCACTCGAAGTTGATGAGAAGGGGCAGCCCTCAGCCTGCAAAGTCATCGTGACATCTGCTGAACCCGATCTCGACGATCTTACCTGTGCGCTAATCATGAAGCGCGCTCAATTCGTATCGGCAAAGGATAAGTTTGGCCACCCAACCACATCAACATTTACACAGAAAGTAACATGGAGAATTCCTCGCGATAAGCTCATAACTCAAGGCTTCAAATTAACCTTTGTTGTAGATACTAAGGGGCGCTTGTCGGGATGTGAAAAGGTTGAGTATGGCGAACGAGACGATGATCTCAGGTGCGATCCCCAAATGATAGATGAGATTGCCCTACAAATGCTTCCTTCTCCTCTTTCATCATACAAAAGTCTGTCTTTGCTTCTTGCTATGGAGGTCGACCAGGCTAGTATCTCCATCCCTCGTGAAATGAATGACGAGCGAGCGATAATTTCCCGCGCGTTCTTCGATGTATCTCCAGCAGGGATCATTACTTCATGTAAGGCAGATATTGCTCGTTCATGGATGGGCAAACCGGCGGACCTCTGCCATGATGTTATAGAGATAGGTTCCAAAGAATTTGACCGTGACCCAGATGGCAGAAGTCGTAAGGCCATAGTGACGTTAGAAATTTCAGGCATGAAGAGATGACACCTACTCCCAACTTCGCTGACTACTGCGAAGCTCTTTGAATTAATTCAAACCTAACGTTCTTGCGCCTTTGCAGCTTTCCACAGAACCTCCATCTCTTCCAGAGATGTTGCAACAAAATCAATATCTTGTTCCACAGACTTCATTTCCATACTACGAAACCGCCGCTCAAACTTCGCATTGGCCGCGCGTAGGGCACTCTCTGCATCGACCTTCATATGGCGCGCGAGGTTGACGACCGCGAACAGCAGATCGCCGATCTCCTCGGCCTGTTCGTCCGGCGTCTGCGCCGCGCGAACCTCGGCCAGTTCCTCGTCGATCTTGGCGTAAACGCCGTCCGCATCCGGCCAGTCAAAGCCGGTGCGCGCGGCGCGTTTTTGCAGCTTTTCGGCGCGAACGAGCGCGGGAAGGGCGGTCGCAACACCCGCAAGCGCGCTTTTCTCATCATTTTTCAGGGGCTTGTCCGCGCGCTCGGCGGCCTTGATTTCCTCCCAGCCGGGCGACGTCGCGCCATCCGGGCCGAACACATGCGGATGGCGGCGGACCATCTTGTCGCAGATCGCGGCGATCACGTCCGCCAGCGCAAAATGGCCGGATTCCTCGGCCATCCGCGCATGATAGACCACCTGGAGCAGCAGATCGCCCAGCTCGTCGCGCAGCTCAGCCATGTCATTGCGCGCAATCGCGTCCGCTACCTCATAGGCTTCCTCGATCGTGTAGGGCGCGATCGTGGCGAAGCTCTGCTTGATGTCCCATGGGCAGCCGGCGTCCGGATCGCGCAGCCGCGCCATGATCGCCACCAGCGGTGCGATGTCTGCGGGTGTGCCGGTCACTGGGGTATCGGCAAATGCTGGAGGATGCGCGGCTCGCTCACTGGTGGCGATGGGTGCGCTGTCAGTGATTGCCGTATCGGCCGGCGACGCAGGGTGCGCGTCTCGCTCACCGGTGGCGACGTCGATACCGTCAGCGGTTTGCGCCGTGAGAGCAGTTTGAGCCGTGAGAGCGGTGTGAGCCGTCAGAGCCGTGTGAGCCGTGAGAGCGGTGTGAGCCGTGTGAGCGGTATGAGGGGGGCTGTCCGGCTTCAACGATCCATCTGATGCCATATACAAATCCGATAATATATATTATGTTAAATCAAGGACGATGCGGAAGGGCTTTCCACATGGAAAAAGCCGTGGAAACCTCAAGGCTCCAGCACCATCTCGCCATTCTCCACCCGCCAGCTTTTCAGCCGCGAAAGAAAGTTCATCCCCAGCACATTGACGCCGTTGAACCTGTCCGAAACCACAATCGGCAAGTCACTAGTGCGTATCGGCCCGACAGCCAGCCCGGTGATCGACGAGCGCTTGGCCATCACCACACCATTCGCCGTCTGCATCGCCATGCCCGGCGCATAGCTGTCGATATTGAGCCCGGCCTTCATCGCCACATCGTCGGACAGCGCCGTCACCGTCGCGCCGCTATCGATCAGGAAACGCGCGCTAGTCCCGTTGATTTCGCCGGTCACCCAGAAATGCCCGTCCGGCGCCTGGCGGATATGGAGCCGCTGGCCCTCCGCGCGTTGCAGCGGCTCGCCCAGCACCTGCTTCTTGACATGCAGTGCAACGCTGGTGAACTCCTGCCCATAGCTGAACAGCGCGAGCGCGCCGAGAAAGATCGCCACCCAGCCAAGCGCCATCGCCAGCGTGCCGCCCAGCGAAATCCTGCGCGCCAGCAGCGCCGACACCGGCAGCAGCGCCGCCAGCAGCCACCAGATCATCGTCGTGCCCTGATCGGCGCTCATTGCATTTGTTCCTCTCGTGCCCCCACACGAAATGCGCACCCTCAGGCGGCTTCGCGCAATCCATCATAGGCCGGGCGAACATGCGGCGGCAAGACCGCGCACAGCCGCTCATAGTCCAGGCTGTTGTCCATATGTGTCAGATAGGCACGACCGGGCGCAACGCAAGTGATGGCGTCGAGCGTCTGGGCAAGATGCGGGTGCGTGGGGTGCGGCTTTTCCCGCAGGGCGTCGACGACCCACACATCGACCCCGGTGAACAGCTCGACCATCGCGTCAGTCGTTTCGTGAAAGTCGGTCGCATAGCCTACCGATCGGCCGTCATGCTCAAACCGAAAACCGGTTGACCAGATCGCGCCGTGAGGCATGTCCACACAGCGGAGCTGTATATCGCCGATCATCAATTCGTCCGGCAACGAATGCCCGGCAACGATCGGCCGATAGCCCTCGCGCCCCTCGAACGCATAGGCAAAGCGCTGGCGTAGCAGCTTCAGTGTCGGCGCCCGCGCATAGCCGTCGATCGGTTCATTATGACGGCCCATATATGTGCGATGATGATAGACCTGCCGTAAGTCATCGATACCGTGGCAATGATCCGCGTGGTCGTGCGTCCACAACACAGCGTCCAGCGCGATCACCTCGGCCCTGAGCAGCTGTTCGCGCATGTCGGGCGAGGTATCGACAAGCAGCGTCGTCGTCTCGCTCTGCACCAGCAGCGACACACGCGTACGGCGGTTTTTCGGATCGGCAGGATCGCAGCTGCCCCAATCGTTGCCGATGCGCGGCACCCCTGCCGATGTGCCGCAGCCCAGCACTGTGAAACTCAGGGGCATCAGGCGGACTGCGCTTTGGTGAACAAGGCGTAAAAATTGGCGGTGGAGCTGTCGATGAGCGCCTCCTCCTCCACTCCGCGCAGATCAGCCAGGAAGCGCGCGGTGTCGGCCACAAAGGCTGGCTCACAAGTCTTGCCCCGGTGCGGCACCGGCGCGAGGAAGGGAGCGTCAGTCTCGATCAGCAGGCGCTCGGTGGGCAGACGCTGCGCCACTGCCTGGAGCTCTTTAGCGTTCTTGAACGTCACGATGCCGGAAATGCTGATATAAAAGCCCAGTTCCACCGCGGCGTCGGCAAACGCCCCGCTGGCAGTGAAGCAATGGATGAGACCGGGAAATGCCCCCTTCCCCGTCTCTTCGCGCAGTATGCTCAGCGTATCCTCTTCCGCGTCGCGCGTGTGGACGATGAGCGGCAGCCCGGTCTCGCGGCTCGCGTTTATGTGCGCGCGAAAGCTCGCCTGCTGCTGCACGCGGTCACTATGGTCGTAGTAATAATCGAGGCCGGTCTCGCCAATGCCGATGACTTTGGGATGCACGGCGGCGGCAACAAGCTTGCGCGCGTCGATGTCCGGGTGCGCGTCTGCCTCATGTGGGTGAATGCCGACGCTCGCCCAGATGTCCTCATGCGCCTCTGCGGTGGCGATGATGTCCGCCCACTCGCGTTCGCGCGTGGAGATGTTGAGCATGCCCCTCACCCCCGCCCCCCGCGCGCGGGCGATGACAGCGGCCTGATCCTCCACAAGTCCCTTGTAGTTGAGGTGGCAATGGCTGTCGATCATGCAGGCGAAGCGCCCTCGTCAGCGGGAAGTTCCAGCCGGGGAAATAGAGGCTTAGGCGGAGATAGGGTGAAACTGGACTCCGCGAGATCTGCATACCAGTAGCTGTCAATTAGTCCAAGGTCGCGTCTGCCGTATGCAATGCCCATTTGATCCAAGAGCGCTGCGGAAGTCATTGGAATGACGGGCTGAATGCCGATGGCAAGATGAGCAATAACCACATAAAGCGTCGCCAATACGGTCTCCATACGCGCAGGATCGGTTTTACGCAGGGTCCAAGGCGCTTGTGAATCGATGTAGGCATTGCAAGCAAACACTCCACGCATCCAGGCCTCAATGGCGATCGATGGCGAGAGAGCATTCATTGCTTCAGGAATTTCCCGTTTCACCACTTTGTTGATATTGGCGAGGAGACCCATATCTTCCTTGGTCGGGTCGCCACTAACCGGCAGTCTCCCATCCAAATTCTTCGCAATAAAGCTCAGCGTCCGCTGCGCCAGATTGCCGAAGCTGTTGGCAAGGTCGCTGTTTGCGCGCTGGACGATCGCTTCAGCGCTATAGCTCCCGTCATTCCCGAAGCTTACCTCGGCCAACAGGAAATAGCGCAGCTGATCCACGCCGAACTTCTCGGCGAGTTCGAGCGGGTCCGCGACGTTGCCGAGCGATTTCGACATCTTCTCGCCCCGGTTGAGCAGAAAGCCATGGCCGAACACGGTCTTGGGCAGCGGCAGCTTCGCGCTCATGAGGAAGGCTGGCCAGTAAACCGCATGAAAACGCACGATATCCTTGCCGATGATGTGCGTGATATCTCCGCCTTCCGCCCAATAGCGCGCCATGCGCTCCGCATCATCCGGATAGCCGCAGCCGGTCAGATAGTTGGTGAGTGCGTCGACCCACACATACATGACATGCCCTTCAGACCCCGGCACCTTCACGCCCCAATCGAAGCTGGTGCGCGAGACGCTAAGGTCCGAAAGCCCACCTTCGACAAAGCGCATCACCTCGTTGCGGCGGCTTTCGGGCTGAATGAATTCCGGGTGGTCGCGGTAGAGCGAGAGCAGCGGTTCCTGATATTTGGACAGCCGGAAAAACCAGCTTTCCTCCACTGTCCACTCGACCGGCGTTCCCTGCGGAGAAAATTTCGCGCCCCCCTCCCCGTCAGTCAACTCCTTCTCATCGTAGAAGGCCTCGTCGCGGACGGAATACCAGCCCTCGTAGCGATCGAGATAGAGGTCGCCGTTCGCCTCCATTGCCCGCCAGAGCGCCTGACTGGCGGTGTGATGATCCAGCTCGCTGGTGCGGATGAATCGATCATAGGAAATGTTAAGTGTGTCACACATTTCCCTGAAATAAGCAGACATTTCATCTGCCAACTCCTGCGGCGACACTCCCCTGCCCCGCGCGGTCTGCGCCATCTTGAGGCCATGTTCGTCCGTCCCGGTCTGAAAGAACACATCCCGCCCCATCATGCGCTGAAACCGGGCGAACGCATCGGTGGCAATCGCTTCATAGGCGTGGCCGATATGGGGGCGGCCGTTGGGATAGGAGATGGCGGTAGTGATCGTATAAGGCTTGCTCATCCCGGCACCTGTAACGGCGCGTGCGGATGAGGCCAAGGGGATATTCAGGCGAACAGGCTCGCCTCGGGCTCCTCCTCGGCCAGTGCCGCAACATGGGTGCAGAGTGCGAAGACCGTGGCGGCAGGATCGAGCGAGAGCGGGATCGCCTGTGCCGCAAGATCGCGTGCCTGCTCCCACCGCACAATGGCGGAGCGAAGCCGGTCCCCTTCATAAAGCCGCGTGCGCCCGGCTATAAAACTGGGCGCCAGCTCGAGAAAGGCCTCCAGACGGGGGCGTGCGGCCTTGGGCGTCAGCATCTTGGCGAGCGCAAGGCGTTCGCTATGCAGCCGGTCGCCGTCCCGCGCGATCCGCTCCAGCGTGCCGATCATCTCGCTGACCCCGAGGCCTGATAGCGCCAGCGCCCGGCCGGGAGAGCCTTCACCTATCGCGACCAGCTCCATAATGGCTGCCTCGCTCAAGGTCGCATCGGCGCCACGGAGCGCGGCCGCCATGTCTGCGCTCCCCAGCGGAGACAGCCGCAGCAGTCGGCAGCGGGAGCGGATCGTCGGCAGCAGACGCGAGGGAGCATGGCTGACGAGCAGGAACAACACATCGCGTGGCGGTTCTTCCAGGCTTTTCAGCAAGGCGTTGGCCGCGCCGCGCTCCATATCGTCGGCCGCGTCGATGAGGATGACGCGGCGCTGCGACACTGACGGCGCGGTGGAGAGTAAACGCGCCAATCCACGCACCTGATCGACGGAAATATTGCGGGCGCGTTCGCCCCCTTCCTTCTCCAGCCGCGAAAGTTCGGCAAAGTCAGGATGCGTGCCCGCCTCGAACAGATGGGCGGCGGGGTGTGATCCCGACACCTTGCCTGCGGCCTCCTCGCCCGCCAGCAGGGTCAGGGCCAGTTCGCGCGCAAGGCTGGCCTTGCCGATGCCGTGCGGGCCGGAAAGAATCCACGCATGATGCAGGCGCTGGCCCATGGCCGCTTCGAGGATCGCGCTGCGTGCCGCGTCGTGCCCGTAAACACGGATCATGACAGCAGATCCCCGAGTGCCTCAAATATCCGTGAAGAGACGGCTTCCGCACTGTCTGCGGCGTCGACGATACGGATGCGCTCCGGTTCCCGCGCCGCGAGCATGAGGAAAGCGGCACTCACCGCCTCATGAAATGAATGTCCCCTCGCCCCAAAGCGATCCGCCCGCCCCGCATCACGCTGCGCCGCGCGCTCTGCCGCAACATTGAGGGGCAGCGTGAGCAGCAGTGTCCGATCCGGCATCAGGCCACCGGACCCGATCTTGTGCGCCGCCATGATGTCCTCATCGGCCAGACCGCTCGCGCCTGCCTGATAGGCGCGGTTGCTGTCTATGAACCGGTCGCACAGCACCCACGCCCCGCGATCCAGCGCCGGGCGGATCACCCGCGCGACATGGTCCGCACGCGCGGCGGCGAAGAGCAACGCCTCGGCCTGCGCGTTCCACCTGTCCGCCGCCCCGCCGAGCAGCAGCGCGCGGATCGCCTCAGCGCCTTCCGTTCCTCCCGGCTCGCGTGTCTCGACCACCTCCAGCCCACGCTGGCGCAGCGCATCAGCCAACAGGCGGATCTGGGTCGATTTGCCGACCCCCTCCCCGCCCTCCAGGGTAATGAAGATACCGCGAGGGGGGCGTGCGTCGTTCACCCGAAGAAGTTCTTCAAACCATTCCAGAAGCGACCGAAAAAGCCTGCCTCGCTCACCGCTTCACCGGCGACCAGCGGCATCACCTGCTCGCCGGCATCGCGCGTGGAGACGACAAGGCGCGCAATCTCCTGACCCTTGGCGATCGGCGCCTTGATCGGCCCGTCATAGACCACCCGCACCGAAACCGCATTGGACGCCGTGCGCGGCAGCGTTACCGCGAGGTCGCGCGGGGCGACCAAGGGCACGCTGCTGGCCCAGCCCTGCTGCACCTCGGCCTGTTCTACCGTCGTGCCCTTGCGGAACAGAGGCATCGCGCGCCAGGCCTTGAAGCCCCAGTCCATGAAACGGACCGATTCCTCGATGCGCCCGTTGAAACTGTCCAACCCGGCGACCACCATGACAAGCCGCCTGCCGTTCTGGATGGCCGAACCGGTGAACCCATAGCCCGCTTCCTCGGTATGCCCGGTCTTGAGGCCATCCGCCCCGGCGATGCGACCCAATATCGGGTTGCGGTTGTCCTGCCGGATGGCCGAGCCGCCCATCGTCTGCCCCCAAGTGAACGAGCGCACCGAGTAGAACAGCTTGTAGAGCTGGGGCGTCTCCTCGATCGTCGAGCGTGAGAGCGTGACGAGATCGCGCGCGGTAACATAGGTGCGCCCTTCGTCCGGCCAGCCGTTGCTGGTGCCGAAATGGCTGTCCTTCATGCCCAGCCGCGCAGCTTCGGCATTCATCATGTCGGTGAAGGCTTCCTCTGTCCCCGCTATCCCCTCGGCCAGCACCACGCAGGCATCGTTGCCGGACAGCGTGACGATCCCGTGCAGCAGGTCTTCGACCGAGACCTGCTCTCCGGGTGAGAGGAACATCGTCGATCCCGCTGCCGGGCCATGCCATTTCTGCCATGTCTCGGGTTTGACTGTGAACTTCTGCTTCAGCTTCAGCTGGCCCTGCTGGATCAGGCGAAAGGCGACATGCGCTGTCATCATCTTTGCCATCGAGGCGGGCGGCATGCGCGTGCTGCCACCCTTGTCATAAAGCACGGCGCCGGACGAGAGATCCTGCATATAGGCAATCTTGGCCATGCTTTCGTACGAAGGAGCAGCGGCAGAAAGCGGCGTTGCAGTGAGGGACAGGGCAAGGACGGCAGAAATGATACGCATCGAACTCTCTGAACGACAAGGGGCGAATCCCGCGAACGGGCGGGTGTGCCTCAGTCGTTTACCACGATCCGCGCGCCTGGGAAGCCCGCCGCCGCAGCCTTTTCAATACCGCGCTGCGCTGCTGCCTGGTCGGCATAAGGGCCGGTGCGCACACGCCAGAGTTTGCCTGCGGGAGAAGCCGCGCCACCCAGCCTTTTAGCGATCGCTTCTGCCCCCTGCCTGCTGGAATAGGCACCAATCTGCACCATGATCCCGCGCGCTAAAATCGGTGCAGGCTTGATAGCAGGCGCGGGTTTGGGCGCGGAGGAGACTGGAGACGGCCTCGCCGCAGGTTTGATCGTCGGCATGGCCGTTCCGGCTATGTGGGCTTGGGGTTGAGGTGTCGCCGGAGGCGCTGCTGACGCTGGCGACGGCAGGCGCTTGCGCAGCTCAACCAGCACCGTCTCCGGCATGTCCATGCGCGCTGGCGCGCGTTTTCCAGCGCGCAGCAGGCCCTTCTCTGGCTCGGAAGGGTTGACGCGGCGCACCCGGACGCCAGCCGGCCCCGCCCCGCTTATGCCCAGTTGCTCCGCCGCCCCCTGAGACAGGGCGATCAGGCTGCCGCCGGTCGATGGCCCGCGATCGTTGACACGCACCACAATCGTGCGCCCGGTGTCGAGCGCCGTCACCTCGAGATAACTGGGCAGCGGCACGGTGCGATGCGCGACGGAGATGGCGGCGGGGTTATAGGTCTCTCCGCTCGCAGTGGTTTGGCCGGCCCGTGCGGCATCGTAAGGAACGGCATATCCGGTCTCGTCATAGAACGGATCGTCAGCGGGGACATAACGAACCCCGTTCAGCTGATAGGGTTCGCCGATCCTGACCGGGCTATCGCTCGCTACGCCCGATTGATGGATGACTGGTTGCGCCACCCTGACGCCACCGTCCGTCCTCCCGCCCGCCATCCCACATCCGACGAGCCCGAGCGCCGCCGCAAAACCGAGCCAATTTCTACTAGCTGCCCACCGCATCCGCCAACAACCCCACCGACAAGGCATAAAAGTTGGAGCAGTTATAATCGAGAATTGCTTGATAATTGCTTGTCAGCAGATAGCCGGTCTTGCCCGGGCCGTCAGGCTCCAGCAGCACGGCAAGCGTGTCATCGGAGAGAGCGGAGGGAACCACCGGCGCGACGCCAAGCCGCTTCCACTCGCCCAGCGTCATCCAGCGGCTGAACCGCTCGAACACACGCGGGCAGCGGGTCGGCGTCGTCCGGTTGGCAATGGCGGTTCGATCCAGAGTCGACGGAACGCTTACCGCCACGCCCCATGCCTGCCCCTTGCGCCATCCCGCGTCGACAAAATAGCGGGCGATGGAAGCGAGCGCATCGGCCTCACTGGCCCAGATATCCGCCTTGCCATCGCCGTCGCCATCGGCCGCAACGCGCAGATATACGGACGGCAGGAACTGGGGATAGCCGGTAGCACCAGCCCAGCTCCCCACCAGCTTGCTGCGGGGAATGCCGTTGTCCACCATCTTCACCGCCGCAAGGAACTCCGGCTCGAAAAGGTCGCGCCTCCGCCCTTCATAGGCCAGGGTTGCGAGCGAACGGAGCAGGTCGAAATCGCCCGTGAAGGTACCGTAGCTGGTCTCATGGCCATAGATGGCAACCATGACCGCCTCCGGCACGCCGGTCTCACGCTCTATCCGCTCCAGCATCCCGCGGTTGGAAGTCCACTCCGTGCGCCCGCGCGCGATCAGCGAGGGCGTAACATGCTTAAGTCGATAGGGTTCGAACGGCGGGATCGGGCCATCGAACGATCCGCCGGGCTGCGCCTGATCGAGCTGAATTACGCGCGGATTATAGCTCAGCGTCGCCGCTATGGCGTCAAGGGTCTGAGGGCGGATACCCATGGCCGTCGCCTTGCCTCGCAAGCTGGCGAGGTAGGCCTGAAACCCGTTCTCATTGGCTGGCGGCACGGTCTGCGCCGGAGCAGAATCTGGCGTCACAACGCCCAACGCAAGGAAAATGAGCAGGAGCTGCAGGGAGCGGAGGCGGATCGGGGTCTTCATTCCACCCTGATGGCAGAATTATCGCGCGGGGTTAACCCGCTTCGTCCCCCTATCCCGGCGCCGCAGCGCAAAAAAAGGGGAGGACGAGTCTTGCGACCCGCCCTCCACCCTCTCCCGTGGGGAGGAGTTTATTGGTCGATGTTCCGGCGGAAAGTCTCCGGAAGGAACAGCAGACCAACCACCACGGTCAGCGCGGCTACCACGACCGGATACCAGAGGCCGTAGTAGATATCCCCCGTCGCCGCGACCATCGCGAAGGCCGTGGTCGGCAGGAAGCCACCGAACCAGCCATTGCCGATGTGGTAAGGCAGCGACATCGAGGTGTAGCGGATCCGGCTCGGGAACAGCTCGACCAGCATCGCTGCGATCGGTCCGTAGACCGCCGTCACCAGCAGGACGAGGACGAACAGGATAGCGATCACCGCGGGCTTGTTGATCTGCGCCGGGTCGGCCTTGGCGGGGTAACCCGCGTCGGCGAGGCCCGCCTTCAGCTCATCCTGGAACTTGGTGATCGCGGCCTTCTTGTCGTCCTTCGAAAGGCCAGCCGGGTTGGGCGCCGCGAACACCGCATTGCCCACTTTTACCTGCGCGCCGCTTCCCGCCGCTGCGTCGCTGTTGCTATAGCTGATGCCCGTCTTCGCCATATAGGCCTTGGCGATGTCGCAGCTGCTGGTGTCGAACTTGTTCTTGCCGACCGGGTCGAACATGAACGAGCACTCTTCCTGATGGGCGACGATCGTTACAGGAGCCACCGCCTGGGCCTGAGCGAGAGCGGGGTTCGCCGCCGTGGTCAGAGCAGAAAACAGCGGGAAGTAGGCAAGCGCGGCAATCGCGCAGCCGCTGAGGATGATGGGCTTGCGGCCGATCTTGTCGCTGAGCCAGCCGAAGAACACGAAGAACGGCGTGCCCAGTGCCAGCGCAATGGCGATCAGCACGTTCGCCGTAGCGCCATCGACCTTCATCATCTTCTCAAGGAAGAACAGCGCATAGAACTGGCCGGTGTACCAGACCACTGCCTGCCCCGCGACAGCACCCACCAGCGCGATAATCACCCAGCGCAGGTTGCCCCACTTGGCGAACGCTTCCGTCAGTGGCGCCTTGGACGTGGTGCCTTCGTCCTTCATCTGCTGGAAGACCGGGCTTTCATTGAGCTGCATGCGGATCCACATCGACACCGCAAGCAGTACGATCGAGATCAGGAACGGCACCCGCCAGCCCCATTCTCCGAACGCCTCCTCGCCCATATAGGTGCGAAGGCCGATGACGACGAGCAGCGCAGCGAACAGTCCGAAGGTTGCCGTTGTCTGGATCCAGCTGGTGTAGAGGCCGCGCTTGTTGTTGGGCGCGTGCTCCGCCACATAGGTTGCCGCCCCGCCATATTCACCGCCGAGCGCGAGTCCCTGCAGCAGGCGCATTGCCAGCAGAATGAGGGGAGCCGCCACGCCGATGCTCTCATAGCTGGGCAGCAGGCCAACCGCGAAGGTCGACAGGCCCATGATACCCATCGTGACGAGGAAGGTATTCTTGCGGCCGACAAGGTCTCCGATCCGCCCGAACACCAGCGCGCCGAACGGCCTCACCGCAAAGCCCGCCGCGAATGCCGCCAGGGCGAAGATGAAACCCGTGGTTTCGTTCACGCCTGAGAAAAACTGCGCCGAGATGTAGGTGGCCAAAAGACCGTAGAGATAAAAATCATACCATTCGAACACCGTGCCGAGCGACGACGCAGCGATGACCAGCTTTTCGCTCTGGGTCGCCTTGTGGTGCTTTGGCATTCCGTCATAGACCGTAGCCATATGCCCTCTCCTTTCCCTATTTGCCGACTAGAATGAGTATTTCGCTGCGAATTCGAGCCGATCAAGCTGTCCGCTCGCGCCGCTCACAAGTTCCCGCACGCCATGACGATATTCGGCGCCAAGGTCGAAGCCCTTGGCAGGCGTCCAGAAGATATTCCCTGCAAAGCTGTAGGCTGTCTCGTTGAAGGTATTGAAGTACGCTGCAGCGAACCCGCCGGGATAGGAGACATCCTGATAGCTCGCCATCAGGTTCGTGCGCACGCTCGGCGTCAGGCTGATGCGCAATGCGGCAAAGCCCGCGAACAGGCGCGGCGTCTCAAGCTGCCCGGTAGCGCGAATGATGGCGTCGGGCGAGAAATTCAGGCCAACATAACGGCCGAGCCCTTCGCCATAGGTGGCCATGAAGCGCAGGTCGTGCTGCTTCTTGTCGCCGAACATCAGCTTGCCGGAGCCGCTCACGCCCCAGCCCATCGCGGTATCCTTGACCGCGCCACTATCGACGCGAAGCTGCCTGCCTATGCCTGCGAGTGCAAACTCGCCAGCCTTCGTCACCACGTTCAGACGAGCCACGATGTCAGGCATCTTGTCCTGGTCGTTCTCCACTGTCGCCAATGCGGGGCCTGTGGCGGACTGGGTCTCGCCATTTTCCACCGCGAGATGCAAGGTTGCCTTGTCTCCCAGCTTTTTGGAGTAACGCACCAGCGGCTGCCTTACGAAGACTGTGCCTTCCGTCGTGCCCACAAAGTCCGTCGATTCAGGCAGTGTGGCAACATTCTGGAAAGTGCTCCAGTCCTGCCCAACCGTCAGATTGTCGAACTGCACATAAGCACGGCGCAGCGCCAGATTATAGCCGTTGGTGGTGCGCTCGGACCCACCACCCGTGATGGTGGGAGCAGCGTTGGCCGTCGTCTGGAAATCCGTCTCGACATATCCTTTCAGTACATGTCCAGCCACCGTTGTGTCGAGGTTCAGCCACAGACGGGTGTGCTTGGCGGAATAATCGTTGTTCGTCGTGGACCGGGCTGGAACTGCTGCTCTCACCGGTATGGCCGATGGCAGATAGAAATCGCGGCCCAAGGAATTCGCCGCGACACTGCCGTCATCCCACTTGCTCATGGTCACGACCGTTTTCAGGAAACCGCCGATCTTGATCCGCGTGCTCCCGTTGCCGACTGTGAAGCCGTCCTGTTTGGCGGCGGCGAGCGCGGGTTTGGCGGCTTCAAGGCTCCTGGCCGCCTCGCCCGCCTTCGCCTGGGCGTCGGCCGAGCTCGCCTGCGCCTGCGCCACGGCGGCGCGCAGCTGCGCGTTTTCGGCCTGGCTGGCCTGGAGTTGCCCGGTTAGCGACCCGAAGGCTTTCTCCAGCGCCTCGATCCGCGCCTCAAGTTCCTTTTCCTTTTTGGTATCGGCATAGGCGCTGTTCGCCGAGAGCGCGAATATCGCTGCCCCCGCCATCAGCCCCGCATATGTGCGCTTCACTGACATAGTCCTCTCCCATTCAAGAACCTTCGCAATTCAATTTTCAGGGGAGAGTGTCCTCCAATATGCTAGTCTGGAATACTTAGACCTTGGTGGAACCTTGCTTAGACTTTAGTCTGGGATGAAGGCACGCCGCGACAGCGGTAGATATCGCGCGAGAACATGCGCATTTAAAGGAGGGCAGTGTCATGAGCAGCGTTCATCCCGTTCCGGCAGAGTGGGCCGCCAACGCCAAGATCAACGCAGAGCGCTATGAGGCGATGTATGCCGCGGCGGCGACCGACGCTGAGGGCTTCTGGCGCAAGGAGGCGATGCGGCTGGACTGGATGACCCCCTTCACAAAGGTGAAGAACACGTCGTTCAACGAGGCTGATTTCGGCATCAGGTGGTTCGAGGACGGGGCGCTCAATGTCGCGGCCAACTGCATCGACCGTCACCTTGCCGAGCGCGGTGATTCTGTCGCCATCCTGTGGGAAGGCGACTCACCGGGCGAGGATCGTCGCATCACCTATCGCGAGCTGCATGAAGAAGTCTGCCGCCTCGCCAACGCCCTGAAAGCCAATGGCGTGCGCAAGGGTGACCGGGTGACGATCTATCTGCCGATGATCCCGGAAGCGGCGTTCTCGATGCTCGCTTGCGCACGTATTGGCGCTATCCACTCCGTCGTGTTCGGCGGTTTCTCGCCTGATAGTCTTGCCGGCCGCATTGAGGACTGCGACTCGACGCTCGTCATCACCGCGGACGAAGGCCTGCGTGGTGGCAAGAAGGTGCCGCTCAAGGCCAATGTCGATGAAGCGCTGGCGAATTGCCCCGGCGTCTCGCGGGTATTGGTGGTCCGCCGTACCGGTGGTGACATCATGATGAAAGACGGCCGCGATGTCTGGTACCATGACGCGGTGGCGAAGGTGTCCGCCGACTGCCCGGCCGAGCCCATGAACGCCGAAGACCCGCTCTTCATCCTCTACACCTCTGGCTCCACCGGCAAACCCAAGGGCGTTCTCCACACGAGCGGTGGTTATCTCGTCTGGGCGTCGATGACCCATGACTATGTGTTCGACTATCGGCCCGGTGACATCTTCTGGTGCGCGGCGGACGTCGGCTGGGTCACAGGGCATACCTATGTCGTTTATGGGGCGCTGGCCAACGGCGCCACCACGCTCATGTATGAAGGCGTGCCCAATCATCCCGATTTCAGCCGCTTCTGGCAAATCGTCGATAAATATGAGGTCGACATCTTCTACGGCGCACCCACCGCGATCCGCGCGTTGATGCGTGAAGGCGAAGAATGGGTCAAGAAAACCAGCCGCAAGTCGCTGCGCCTGCTGGGCAGCGTTGGCGAGCCGATCAACCCCGAGGCATGGGAATGGTATTATCGCGTGGTGGGCGACAGCCGCTGCCCGATCGTCGATACATATTGGCAGACCGAGACCGGCGCCTGCATGATGACCCCCCTGCCCGGCGCGCATGCGCTCAAACCGGGCGCGGCATCAAAGCCGATGTTCGGCGTGAAGCCTGTCATCGTGGACGCGGAAGGCAAGGTGCTGGACGGACCGACCGACGGCAATCTGTGCATCACGGATAGCTGGCCCGGCCAGATGCGCACCGTCTGGGGCGATCATGAGCGCTTCTTCCAGACCTATTTCACAACCTATCCCGGCAAATACTTCACCGGAGACGGCTGTCGCCGCGATGAGGACGGATATTACTGGATTACCGGGCGCGTCGATGACGTCATCAACGTTTCCGGCCACCGCATGGGCACGGCGGAGGTCGAGAGTGCGCTCGTCGCGCACGCCAAGGTCGCGGAAGCAGCCGTGGTCGGCTATCCGCATGACATCAAGGGCCAGGGCATTTACGCCTATGTCACATTGAACGCCAATGAGACGGAGAGCGCAGAAGTGCGCGCAGAGCTGGTGAAATGGGTACGGCAGGAAATCGGACCGATTGCCACGCCGGATGTGATCCACTTCGCCCCGGGCTTGCCCAAGACCCGCTCCGGCAAGATCATGCGCCGCATCCTGCGCAAGATCGCGGAGGGCGATACGTCAAACCTCGGCGACATTTCCACGCTCGCCGATCCCTCCGTGGTGGAGAGCCTCGTCACCTCGCGGTCGGTGCCGGCCTGAGCGGTACGCCGTGTCGGGCACGATCCTGATCGCAGATGATCATCCCCTGTTCCGCCAGGCTCTGGCCATGGCGGCGCAGGGGGCGAGGCCCGACGCAAGAATCGCGGAAAGCGGCAATCTCTCGTCGGCGCTAAACCAGGCAATCGCAGCCGACGACCTGATCCTGATCCTGTTGGATCTCAAGATGCCGGGTGCCGAGGGCTATTCCGGCGTGGCGCTCCTCCATGCCGAGAAGCCCGGCGTGCCGATCCTTGTCGTCTCCAGTGCTGAGGCTTCACAGGCCGCACGCGAGGCTGTGCGCTTTGGCGCGGTAGGCTTTATCGGCAAGGACTCGGACCTTTCCGCCATCGAGGAGGCGATCCGCGATGCCTTGGCAGGCAAGCGCATGGAGGCCCCACGGGATGCCGCCATCGATCCGGTGGCCGCGCAAATCGCCTCGCTCACGCCAACGCAGCTCAAGGTCCTTCTCGGTGTGATGGAAGGGCGGTTGAACAAGCAGATCGCCTATGATCTCGGCATCAGCGAGGCGACTGTTAAGGCACACATGACCGCAATCCTGAAAAAGTTGGATGTGCATAACCGGACCCAGGCGGTTCTGGCCGCCAAAGCGCTCGGTCTCTCGATCAATCACCGTTGAGGAGGCAGGGCACTATGCGGGCACCGATTCCCGCGCTACGCCCACATCAGCGAGCCACGCATCGAGATCGGCAGGTGCAAGCGGCTTGCGCAGCACCTTCACTCCTGCGGCGCGCGCCCGGGTGACGTAATCCTGCTCCCGCGCCGCGGTCACCAGCGCGTACCGGGCCGCAGGCGCTTTTTTGCGAAGCGCGCGGATAAGCGCGATGCCGTCCATCCGACCATTGAGGTTGAAGTCGACGAAAGCCACATCGTAAGAACTATCCCCGCTCAGCGCCTCTTCAGGTGACTCGGCGCTGGTCACCACATGCCCTTGCGAACGCAGATACCCCCCCAAAGCCGCACGATTCGCCGCGTCGTCATCGACGACCAGCGCCTTGAGCACCTGTCCCCCTGCCCTCCGCCCCGGGCGTCCACTGGGCGCATCTTCCGGCTCCAGCGACGAGACCGGCAGCGCGATGCTGAACCTGCTTCCCCGGCCCTCCGTGGCATTGAGCGACACGCGCGCGCCGAGCAGCCGCGCCGTGCGTTCGACGATTGCAAGTCCCAGCCCGATCCCGCCCTCGCTCGCATTCTCCAGCCGCTCAAACTCGCGAAATATGATCGTTCGTTTATGTTCGGGGATGCCGGGTCCGGTATCGATCACGTCTATCCGGGCACTGCGTGAGCGGTGGCGCACGCCGACTATGATGCCGCCGCGCGTCGTGTAGCGGATTGCATTCGAGAGGAAGTTCTGCATGATGGAACGCAGCAGGCCCGGGTCACTCTCCACCACGGCATCACCCGGCCCGATACGCAACTCCAGTCCCTTCTCGCGTGCGAGCGGCATCATCGTCTCGACAAGGTCCACCAGCAGCGGCCTTAGCCGGATCGGCCTGATATCAGGGCGCACGCCGCCTGCGTCGAGTTTCGAAATGTCCAGCAGCGCACGGAGCAGGGACTCGGCGGACTGGATCGAGCGGTCCAACCGCGCCAGCACCTCCTGCTTTGCGTCAGGCAGATCGCGCCCGAGCGCCGCGGAAAATAGGCGCGCTGCGTGAAGCGGCTGTAGCAGATCATGGCTGGCCGCCGCGAGGAATCGCGTTTTTTCGGCATCCGCCTGCGCAAGCGCGTCATTGGCGGCGCGTAAGGCGCCGGTGCGCTCCTCTACCCGTTCCTCCAACTCGCTCCGTGCGCTGTCGAGGGCGCGCAAAGCCTCCTCCTCTGCCGTCACGTCGGTATAGCACATCACATAGCCGCCGCTCGGCATTGGCCCGCCGACGGTCTTCAGCACCCGTCCATCGGGCCGGATGCGCTTGAAGCTATGCTGATGGCCGCGCCGCATGTGGCTCAGGCGCCTTTCCACATGCGACTCCACCTCGCCCGGCCCGCACTCGCCCCGCACCGCGTTATAGCGGATCAGGTCGGCGATCGGCGCACCCACCCGCACCATGCTGGCAGGATAGTCGAACAGCTCCAGATAGCGCCGGTTCCAGGCGACGAGGTTGAGGTCGCGATCGACCACGCTGACGCCGGGGTCGATATTCTCAAGCGTCGCGGCGAGCAGCCCCTTCGAAAAACGCAGTGACTGCCCGGTGTCATCAAGGATGCGTTCCACCTCCCTGTGGGTGAGGTTCGATCCGTGCAGCGCGGAGCGGATGAAGGCGCGTGCCGACGGCATACCCACGACGCTTGCTATCATCCGCTCGGCCTGCCGCCGGTCGGTGCGGTCAATCGGCTTCGCCTCATCGCGCTCCCGGAAAGCGTCGTCCACCACCTCGGGGCCAACAAAGCGGGAGACGAGGCGCTTGAGGTCGGCCACACTCAGCACCGTTCCCACTGAGCTATTTGGCCTGTGCAAGAACTTCGGCAAGGCGGCGGGCGGCACGCGCCGCATTCTCATCAATAGGAAGGCGGTGATGTTGCCGCCAAGACTCCACAGCGCGCCATGGCCGACAAGACTCAGGTCGCCGATGCCCAGCAGCCGGGTCGGGTTCCAGGGTGTGCCCGCCAGCTCCGCAAGCAGCGCCTCGTCTGCCAGTTGCGGCAGCGCCAGCGTATAGAGCCACAGCATCAGCCCAACGCCCAGACCCCCTTTCGCAGCCTGCGCATCGCGGCTCCCGCCCATCACCGCCATCACAAGCACCGGCGCGAACTGAGCCATGGCGGCAAACGCGACAAGGCCGATGGCGGCAAGGCGCTCGTTTTCCCTAATGCCCAGGGCCCATCCGACTGCCCCCGCCATGATAAGCGCGATGAGCGCTCGGCGGACGCTGAGCAGCGCGCGCCCCATCTCGCCCTCTCCGCGCAGTTTCCGGCTGCGCAACAGAAGGGGCGCGACAAGATCATTGGAAACCATGGTGGACAGCGCGATCGTCTCGACCAGCACCATCGCCGTCGCCGCCGAAAATCCGCCGAGGAACACCAGCAGCGCAATGAGACTGCTGCCCTGCGATAGCGGAAGTTGCAGCACGTAGAGGTCCGAACGGACGGTATCCGGCAGCAAAGTGAGGCCCGCCGCCGATATGGGTAACACGACGAGCAGCGTCAGCATCATGTAGCCAATGAAGGGCCAGCGCGCGCGTTCCAGATCCGATGCGGACTGCGCTTCGATCACGGTGACGTAAAACTGGCGCGGCAGGCAGATGATTGCCGCCATGGAAAGGGCGGTAATGATGAAGAAATCTACTCCAATCAGCGAGGGTGCGAAGTTCTCGGACAGCCGTCGCATTCCCTCGTCAAGCGCTGGCGCCGGGGCTTCGCCCAGCAACATCAGTGCCGCCACCCCTGCCACGATAAGGCCGCTCAGCTTCATCAGCGATTCAAAGCCTACTGCGAACAACACAGAGTCGTTGCGACTGGCTGCCTCGTAGCGGCGCGTTCCATAGATCATCGCGAACAGCGCCAGCCCGGCCGCAGCCAGCGCAATGGTCAGCGGGCTGACCGCTGCGCCGGAGACCAGGGCATAGGTGGTTCCGAGCGATCGCAGCTGAAGCGCAAGATAGGGGATGCTGCCCAGCAGGGCCAGGATCGTCACCAGCGCCGCCACGCCCCTGCTGTTACCGAAGCGCCCGCCTATGAATTCCGAGATGGTGCTGGCGCCGTCCGCTTTTACAGCGTCGATCAGCCGGCGCAAAAACCTGTGGCCGAACAGGAACAGCAGGATCGGTCCCAGATAGATGGGAAGATACGACCAACCGTCGGCTACCGCGCTGCCGACGGCGCCATAATAGGTCCAGCTCGTGCAATAGACGGCGAGAGCGAGCGCATAGGCAGGCGGGCGGAGCTGGCCCTTGAGCCTGACATTACCCGTAGCTTCGGCCCAAGACGCGAAGGCGAACAGAAGCAATGCGTAAACCAGCGCAACCGCCAGTGGCAGCACAGCCTCCATGCACCCTCTTTATTCTGTTATTGCCTGTTCGCAGGATTTAGCACGAAGGCGGCATAGCGGAAAGAGGCCCTGAAGGTTGCTGCCTGTGATGGGTGAGTGCCCTGCCCCAGCCCTCACCACGACTTTACCCCTCGCCAAGAAATCCGCTTGGATTCTCGCACGCCCGCCGATAGGAAGGCGCGCCGGGGCAACCGCCCTGGCAACAATGCGGACAGGTGGCCGAGTGGTTTAAGGCAGCGGTCTTGAAAACCGCCGTGGGTGGAAGCTCACCGTGGGTTCGAATCCCACCCTGTCCGCCAATTGCAATTGATTTTGTTTCTATTTTTTCAAATCAACGGCTTTGTTCCCATAACCGCTCCCCGATAGACCACGCGCTAGGCGCTTAGCCTCACAATGCCGCCGGAATGAGATTGCAGATCGGCTAGGCCAGATCGGGCAACTTTTCAGGCTGGTGCGGGTGCAGTTCGATACACACCCTACGCGACAAATCGCGGCTGGAAATGGCGGAAAGCCGCGCATTCGCGGCAATGGCAGCTTTCCAGTCAAAAATGACTGGCAACGGGCAATTGACCGAAAGCGCCGAAACGCGAGGGAGGCGAGCCAATCAAGTTCAGGTCATGGCGTTTCGCGCACCAGCCGCGCAATTTCCCTCACGTATCGGGCCGCTGCCTTTGCCTTGGCAGAATAGCCGCCATGCTTTCGGGCGTTGCGGTTGCCCCTAGGTGCGCCGGGATTCGTGCCGCCGTGCATCCGGCAGCGGCGCTTGCCCTTCACTGCCGGGGACTTGCACTCCGTTCCCGAGCGGGTTCGGGCTAGGCAGCGCGGTGATTGCGCCAGCCGGGCCGGTTGCATCGGATTGTTTGACTGATTTTCCATTTTCCCGGTCCCCCTTGTGCTGGTGGAAATGATCGGCAACCACCGCCTGCCCGCCTTCGTTCACATGCACATGCTTGACGGTTTGTTCGCGCGGCTGGTGGAGCCTTGCCAGTGCCTCCAGCGTGGATCGACATGCAGCTTGGGCCTTGAGCGCCAGCCGCATGTATCTGTCCGCCGCGTCGGGATAATGACCCATGTTGTTGCCCGAGCGCCGGGCCATGTCGGTAAACAACGCGTCCAGCGAGATCGCTTGCGAGGTGAATATGCGGCTGGCCAGCGACAGGTCGCCTTTCATCGCGCGCTGAATTTCCTCCGCCAGCACTGCGCTGCTTTCGGCAATGTCGGGCTTGAGTTGGTCGCCAAACATTTGCGAGCCGAACGACATTGCCAAATTGGCATTGCGGGTTTGCGGGTCCAGCGTGATCCGGGCCAACGTCCGCCCGATTTTTTCGTCCGTCCGCTTTTCGACTTCGAGCTTGCCGGTTTCGCCCGGTGCCACCAGTCCATCGTCGGGATTGGCTTTCGCCTTTTTCGCCATTGTCAGTCCTTTGCCTTGCGCGCTTTCGCGCCGATGTTTTGAGAGGTTCCGCAACGCTTGCCGATCACGCGCCCGCCCGCCTCCAGCCGCTCCAGGCCGAATTTTGACGCGGCCTCAGGGCTTGCCCCTTTCAGGACATAGGCAAGCGCCGCCTCCAGATTGACGGCGTGGAGATCGGGATTGCCCGCCTCCAGCCCCAGCCGTCCGCCTATCGGTTTGCTGTGGATTACGCGCGCGCGATAACTGCGCAGTGTGATTCGGCGCAGCCAGCCCCGTTGCAGCGCCGTAACAACGGGAACGAGATCGGCAGGCACATGGGCGAGCAAGTGGCAGTGCCCGCCTTTCCCGTCGCCGTTCTCATGCGTCCAGAGCCATGCCGTCCCGCTGCCATGCCGGGCCAGAGCCTTCGCCATGAGATCGGTAAAGCGCCCGGTCGCCTTCGCCATGCCCGCCAAGGGCACTCCAGCGGCCTGCCAGTGAATTGAGATCATTCGGGTGAACGGCAGCCCGATTTTTTCGGCATGGCGCTCAGCGGCCTTGAGATTGCCAATTTGAGCCATTGTCAGAGCAAGGCTCTCCCGGTCGGCACGGTTGCGCGCGCCGCCTCTGCCAGTGCTGCAAGTGGAAAGGGCTGCCACACCAGAGGTAAGGTAATTAATCGCAAGCGCCGTGCCAGTTCGGACAATCGGCGGATTTGCGGGCGACTGTGGCTGGAGCGGTGCAATTGAAACTTCACCGAAACCGCGATCCCGGTGAAGTTTCAAAGCGCCGCCATGCCGGGCGCTATTGTGCGGCTTGGGCATGGCGGCAGCGATCACGCGGCAATCCAGACAATGGCCCGCTTGCCGGTGCTGTTCGGCCTGCGCTGCCCGCTGTCACGGATAAGCCCCTTGCGCCGCAACTCGCTGGTGCGGGGCTGGATGGACCAGCGGTCCATATCGAGCCGCGCCGCCAGTTCATCGGCGGTAAGGCCATGCGCGCCAGCATCGCGGATTGCGCCCTCCGCCATGCGCTGGAGCCGCCCCAGCTTGGGCGCTATGGCGTCGGCAGCGGCAATCGAGGTTTCCACATTCCGGTGCCCCGCTGCATCGGAATAGGCACTCATTTCGCGCCTCCCTGTGCCATCGGCGGCAAACTCGCGCGGTCCAGCAGCTTCGCAAGCCAATCGGCCTGCGCTTCGCTCATGGGCGTGGAATCGACGGCAAGCTGGCCAAGGAATTGCCCGGCCTTGCGGCTGAGCCTGTGATTGCCGTTGAGCAGGGCAAGCGCCGCTGCCCGGTGATCGGGAAAGGGCCGCTCAGTCATTGCAGCCCTCCCCAAAGCAGAGCCGCGCCATATCCCGCGCCATCCAAGGCGACAGGCAGAAACGGGCCGCAAGCATTTGCGCCCGCCAGTCCGATGCGGTAGATGAGGGATGCAACCAGCCGCCAAGTTGATTGCGCGAAGCCCCGGCCTGCCCGCCGGGGTTTTGCATTTGTGCTGCCATCGCTCATGCCCCCGCCTGATAGGTCGGAAGGCTGGCCAGATAGGTTTCGAGATCGGCAAACGAGATCAACGTGCGCCGCCCGGCCTTGCGAGCCTTGAGATCGCCGCGCTTCAACGCCTCATAGATTGAGGTGCGCGACATGCCCGAAAACTGCACGGCCTCGGGCAAGGTGCCGTATGCTTTTGTCATGGGAAATTCCCTGTGCTGCTTTGCCGCGATAAGTGCGGACGCACAGGGGTTTAGACTTGTCCGATTAGTCGCTTGTCGAAGTGCCTAAAATTCAAGTTTCGGTGGAATCCTGCGACTCTCGCTCAAAGCGACGATATGCTTGCCACAGGTTATCGACCGCTGATTCGGACAGCCCCGATAAACTGGCGACTTCGGCGATAATTCGTTTGCGCGTGCCCCTTCGCGGCTTTGTTGAGACTGTAACCAACCGTGGAGCCGCGCCAAGGTAGTTGCCGCTTTCGTCGCTAAAGGGGGTGCCAGCGCGATCATGGAGGAATGCCTCTATGTCGCCCCTGTGATCGTCATAACCATCGCCTGCGAGCCATGCCTTGCGTTGCGACACAGGGATTGCTTGAGCGCCTTCCTGAAGCGCCCGTATGTTGTCGGCATGGGGAAGGCGGGAAAGGCCCGCTTCAATGGCCAGCTTGGATTCTCCGCGCCAGCGCGTTTCGCAATCCTGGCCTATGGTCAACATCTGCCAAAAGTCATGTTTTCGTGGGCGTCCTGCCCCAGAGCGAGCGCCGCCGTGCCCACTATTCTTGCTTGGCTTTGGCACGGCTTTTCCGCTTCGGCTGGAGTTTCACAACTTCCGCATCCGGCGCACAACATACCTGCCAAGCATCCTGCATCACGGCTTGCCGAAACCTAAGCGCCACATGGGCGGGAAGGTGGAAGCGAAAGGCATCGCCGCCAGATTTGAACGTCACCAGCATGTGCCCGGTAGTGGCCTCAACCGCCGTTTCATCAATGTAGAAAATGCCGTTCATGCCGCCGCTCCCCGGATTGGCGAAACCTTGGCACCAGCCGCGCCGTCGCTGGCGCAATAGGTTGCCCAATCGGCCATGAGCCGCCGCCGCTTGTCGAATAGATCGCCGCGCCGGTAAGCCGCTTCGGACTTGTTGCCGATCACATGGGCCAGCGCCATTTCGCAAACTTCATGGGCATAGCCAGTGCATTCGGCTGCCCAATCGCGGAAGCCCGAACGGAAGCCGTGAACGGTGCATTCCAGCTTCATGCGGCGAAGCAACATTGACATGGCCATTGTGGACAGCTTGCCACCCTTGTCGGCTGGAAACAGGCTGGCCTTGCCGAGCGGTTTCACGGTCTCCAGAATCTCGACAGCGCGCGGCGACAGGGGAATGCGATGCTCCTTGCCCGCCTTCATGCGAGACGCTGGCACGGTCCAGATTGCCTTGTCCAAATCGACTTCGGCCCAAGTTGCCCCCAGCACTTCGCTGGTGCGCGTGGCGGTCAGAATGACAAACTCCAGCGCCAGTGCCGCCATTGCCTCCCGCTCCCGCAGTTTCACCATGAACGCCGGTATAGACTCATATGGCATGGCCTTGTGATGGCCGCGCGTAAGCCGGGAACGGGCTGGCAGGATTTGTGCGATATGGCCGCGCCAGCGGGCAGGGTTTTCGCCCTCCCGGTATCCGCGCGCCTTCGCGGCATCGAGGACGGTTTCAATCCTGCCCCGGATGCGGCTGGCGGTTTCGGGCTTGTCCTGCCAGATCGGTTCAAGGATTTTCAGCACATGCGCCGTGCCAATTTCGGCAACCGGCAATTCGCCCATGACGGGATAGACGTAGCTGGCCAGCGTGTTGCGCCATTGCTGCCGGTGCTTGTTATTGCGCCAGCTCGCCTCATTCGCGCCGATATAAGCCTCTGCCACAGCCTTGAACGTCATTCCGGCAATCGCAGCCGCCTGAGCCGCTGCAAGCGCCTCTGTGGCCTCCCGCTGGCGTTCCTCCAGTGGATCAATCCCGGCTTTCACCTTGAGCCGCAAAGCATCGCGCGCCGTGCGGGCATCGGCAAGGGAAATGCCGCCTTGTCCAGCCGCACCCAAGCCAATGTCGCGCGACTTGCCCTTGAGCATGAAGCGATAGACCCATGACCGCGCGCCGGTTTCCTTCACCAGCAAATGCAGCCCGCCCCCGTCCGCATGGCGTCCCGGTTTCGCGTTCTTGACCGCCAAAGGCGTTAGGGCGTTGCTGAGCTTGCGCGGCATGGCTTGCGTCTCCGTTCCCAAATCCGTTCCCCGATAATACGCCGGTTTTATGGGAACGCAACCGGATAGAACGGGACGGGAACGGAGTTGGATAGAGCCTATTATCGCTTATTTTCCGTGCTTATTCTAATGCTGACGGATGCATCCGGACGCTAGTTTCGGGGACACCCTGTCCGCCAATTTCTGATCCCGGCACCCCACAAAAAAGGGCGGGATCGCCCGCCCTTCCCTGTTTGCTTTTCCGCTATCGCTTACGCCGGGCTGTGTGCCTTGGCGGTCGACGCCGCGTGGATCTCGTTGATTGCGCCGCCCAGCGAGCGGTTGAACTCGTCATCAGACATCTGGTGGCGCAAATCTTCGAGCAGCGCGCGGCTGAAGCTCGCGATGATGCCGCGGTTCTTCGCCAGCTCGATGCAGGCCTCCGGGCGCTTGAACCCGCCCGACAGCGCAACGACGCGCAATACCTTGGGGTGGTCGACCAGCGGATCGAACAGCCCCGGCTTGGTGGGGAGCGAGAGCTTGAGCATCACCTGCTGGCCCTCGGGCAGCGCATCGAGCGCTTTCAGCGTCTCTTCGAGCAGGATCTGGTCGCACTCGGCGCGGGTCTCGCTCTTGATGTTCACTTCCGGCTCGATGATCGGCATCATGCCGTGGGAGAGGACCTGGCGGCCCACCTCGAACTGCTGCTTGACCACGGCGGCGATGCCCTCGCGGTTGGCGGAATTGATGACCGAACGCTCCTTGGTGCCGAACACGCCGAGCGCCTTCGCACGGGTGAGCAGCGCGTCCAGTTCCGGCATCGGCTTCATCAGCTGCACGCCGTTGGCTTCGTCCTCCAGACCCTTGTCGATCTTGATGAAGGGGACGACGCCACGCTCGACCAGCGCTTGCGGTGTCGGCTTGCCGTCGACGGTACCATCCATGGTGCGCTCAAACAGGATCGCGCCGATCACCTTTTCGCCGGTGAAGCAGGGCGAGGTGATGATGCGGCTGCGCATCGCGTGGATCAGGCCGAACATCTCCTCGTCGCCGGAATAGGCGTCTTCCTCTATGCCATAGCCCTTCAGCGCCTTGGGGGTGGATCCGCCGCTCTGGTCTAGCGCGGCGATAAAGCCGTTGCCGTCGGCCATCTTGCTGGTCATTTCATCAAACTGCATCTGCACATGCTCCGCTTGCTGTGCCGGCCTCGGGCCAGCGTTGTGTCCCCAATTAGGATCAGTTCATTAACGCTTTGACACCCGGCAGCTCCTTGCCCTCCATCCATTCGAGGAAGGCACCGCCTGCGGTCGAAACAAAGCTGAAATCGGCGCCCACGCCCGCATGGTTGAGCGCGGCGACGGTATCCCCGCCCCCCGCCACCGAAGTGAGCGACCCTTCCTTGGTCAGCGCCGCCGCCGTCTGCGCGAGCGCGACCGTCGCCTTGTCAAACGGCGCGATCTCGAATGCGCCGAGCGGGCCGTTCCACACCAGTGTCTTGCAGGTCTTCAGCACGTCCGCCAGCGCTTCCACCGCCGCCGGGCCAACGTCGAGGATCATTTCGTCGGCGGCAACCTCATGTACGTTGCAGGTGCGCACCGAGGGCGGGTTCGCCGCAAACTCCTTCGCCACCACCACGTCATAGGGCAGATGGATCGTGCATCCTGCCGCATCCGCCGCGTCCATGATCTTCTCGGCAGTCTCGGCCAGATCATGCTCGCACAGCGACTTGCCGACATCGACCCCGCGCGCGGCAAGGAAGGTGTTCGCCATGCCACCGCCGATGATGAGATGATCGACCTTGGTGATGAGGTTGGTCAGCACATCGAGCTTGGAAGAGACCTTCGCCCCGCCGACCACCGCCGCAACCGGCTTTACCGGGCTGCCGAGCGCCGCCTGAAGCGCGTCCAGCTCCTTCTCCATCGAACGACCGGCAAAGGCCGGCAGCTTGTGCGCCAGCCCTTCGGTCGAGGCGTGGGCGCGGTGCGCGGCGGAGAAAGCGTCGTTGACGTACAGGTCACCCAGCGCCGCAAAGCGATCGATCACGGCAGGATCGTTCTTTTCCTCTCCGCCGAAAAAGCGGGTGTTTTCCAGCACCGCAATGTCGCCGGGCTGAAGGGCAGAGACTGCGGCAGCGTCCCCTTCCCAATCCACATAGCGCACTGCGCGGCCCAGCACGGCGGCAAATGCGTCCGTAACCTGATTGAGCGAAAACTCGGCGCTAGGCTGACCCTTGGGCCGCCCAAAGTGGGCGAGCACCAGCACGATCGCGCCCCGGTCAGACAGCTCGTTGACGGTCGGCATGGCCGCACGCAGGCGGGTATCGTCCGTCACCGCGCCATCCTTCATCGGCACGTTGAGGTCTTCGCGCACCAGCACCCGCTGGCCGCGGATCTCGCCCATGTCATCAAGTGTCTTGAAGGGTTTCACGTCACGCTTTCCATATCATGCAAAACCGCCCGCCGATCTGATGAAGGGCGGGCGGTCGGTTATTCGGATCAGAGGAACTTCGCCACCACACCCGAGGTGTCGATCATGCGGTTGGAGAAGCCCCATTCATTGTCGTACCAGCTGAGGACGCGGACGAGGTTGCCGTCGATCACGGCCGTCTCCAGGCTGTCCACGGTCGAGCTGCGCGGATCGGTGTTGTAGTCGATCGAGACCAGCGGCTCATCCGAATAGCCGAGCACGCCCTTCAATGGCCCATTCTCGGACGCTGCCTTCAGCAGGCCGTTCACCTCGTCCACGGTGGTCGAGCGCTTGGCGATGAACTTGAGGTCGACGACCGATACGTTCGGCGTCGGCACGCGGACGGACGAACCATCCAGCTTGCCCTTCAGCTCGGGCAGCACCTCACCCACCGCGCGGGCAGCACCGGTGGTGGTCGGGATCATCGAAACAGCGGCGGCGCGGGCGCGGCGCATGTCCTTGTGCAGTTGATCCAGGGTGTTCTGGTCGTTGGTATAGCTGTGGATCGTCGTCATGAAGCCCTTTTCGATGCCCACGGCGTCATGCAGCACCTTGGCGAGCGGGGCGAGGCAGTTGGTCGTGCAGCTGGCATTCGAGATGACGATGTCGTCGGCCGTCAGGCTCTCATGGTTGACGCCGAACACGATGGTCTTGTCTACGCCGGTTGCCGGAGCGGAGATGACGACGCGCTTGGCGCCAGCGGTGAGGTGGGCCGAAGCCTTCGCCTTGTCGGCAAAGATGCCGGTGCATTCGAGCGCGATCTGCACGCCGTTCGCCGCGTGGGGCAGGTTGGCGGGGTCGCGCTCGGCGGTCACCTGAATGCGCTTGCCGTTGATGATGAGGTCATTGCCGTCGACCTCGACCGTGCCGGCGAAATTGCCATGCACGCTGTCGCGCTTGAACAGCAGCGCGTTGGACTTGGCGTCGCCGAGGTCGTTGATGCTCACCAGCTCCAGATCATGGTCGGTGCGCGAAAGGATCGCGCGGGCGACAAGACGGCCGATGCGGCCAAAACCGTTGATTGCTACTTTGACAGCCACTGTTCTAGCTCCTGCTTGTTATTGCGTATTCATTCAGTCGTTAAGTGCCGCAACGATCTGCGGCGTGATCTTTTCCGCGGTCAGGCCGAAATGGTCATACAGCGCCTCGATGGGGGCAGACGCGCCGAACGTGTCTATGCCGAAGCGCAGGCCGTTGATCCCGGTGATGGCTTCCCAGCCGAAGGTCGTGCCCGCCTCGATCGAGACGCGCAGCACATGGTGCGGCAGAATCTCGTCACGATAGGTTTCCGGCTGCGCCATGAAGCGGCTCCACGACGGCATAGAGACGACATCCGCGCCGATGCCGTGCGTCTCCAGATTGAGCGCCACCTGCATCGCAATCTCGACCTCGGACCCGGTGGCGACGATCACCACCTTACGATCCTCCTCAGAGGAAAACAGTGTGTAGGCCCCGCGTGCGCAGCGGTTCTCGGCTGCTTCGGTGCGCAGTTGCGGCAGGTTCTGGCGGGTCAGCGCCAGCACCGAGGGGGTGTTTTCGTTGCGCAGCGCCAGCTCCCAGCACTCTGCCGTCTCGATCACGTCCGCCGGGCGGAACACCTCGAGATTGGGGATCATGCGCATAGACATCACATGCTCGATTGGCTGGTGCGTCGGGCCGTCCTCGCCCAGCCCGATGCTGTCATGCGTCAACACATAGACCACGCGCTGGCGCTGAATCGCGGACATGCGGATCGCGTTGCGGCAATAGTCTGAAAACACCAGAAACGTGCCGCCATAGGGAATGATGCCGCCATGCAGCGCCATGCCGTTCATCGCGGCAGACATGCCGAACTCGCGGATGCCGTAGTAGACATAGCGGCCGTCGTAGCTGTCAGGCCCAAAGGGCGCAGTCGCCTTGGTCTTGGTGTTGTTGGACCCGGTTAGGTCCGCCGAACCGCCAACCATTTCCGGCACGGCGGCAGTGAGCACTTCCAGCGCCATTTCAGAAGCCTTGCGGGTGGCGACCTTTTTCGGGTCTGCCATCAGGCCGTCGATATAGCCCTTGAGGCCAAGATCGCCCGTCGGCAGCTCACCCGCCATGCGGCGCTCGAACTCCGCCTTGTTGGCAGAAGCTGCAAGGCGCGCTTCCCAATCGGCACGGGCCGCATCGCCCCGCTCGCCTGCCTTTTCCCACTCGGCCTTGATGTCCGCCGGAATCTCGAACGGCGCATACGCCCAGCCCAGCTCGGCGCGCGCGGCGGCGATTTCATCTCCACCCAGCGGTGAGCCATGCACGCTGTGGCCGCCCTGCTTGTTCGGAGCGCCCTTGCCGATGATCGTACGGCAGGCGACAAGGCTCGGGCGCGGATCGGCGGCGGCTTCGGCAAGCGCGCGACGGATGTCGGCAAAGTCATGCCCGTCACAGCTCACCACATGCCAGCCGGTGGCAACATAGCGCGCCTTGATATCTTCGCTCGACGACATGCTTACGTCGCCGTCGATGGTGATGCGGTTGTCGTCCCACAGCACATTCAGGCGGCCAAGCTGCAGATGCCCGGCAAGGCCGATTGCCTCATGGTTGATGCCTTCCATCAGGCAGCCATCGCCCGCGATCACCCAGGTCCTGTGATCGACCAGCTCATCCCCGAACACACCGTTGAGGTGCCGTTCGGCCATCGCCATGCCGACGGCCATAGCCAGCCCCTGCCCCAGCGGCCCCGTGGTGCATTCCACGCCCGGCAGCTCGAAATTCTCCGGATGGCCCGCGCAGGGGCTATGCAGCTGGCGGAAATTGCGGATGTCCTCGATCGTCGGCCGTGCATAGCCGCTGAGGTGCAGCAGCGCATAGATGAGCATCGAGCCGTGCCCGGCCGACAGCACGAAACGGTCCCGATCCGCCCAGTGCGGGGCGGAAGCATCGAATTTCAGGAAATCACGAAACAGCACCGTGGCGACATCGGCCATACCCATGGGCATGCCGGGGTGGCCGCTATTGGCCGCCTGCACCGCATCCATGGCGAGCACCCGTATCGCGTTGGCCAGCGTCTGTTCGGAAATGCTCATCGGACGAATGCTTTCGTGCGCGGGGTTGGCGGGCGCGCCCGCGTAGATAGCGAGTCGCAGGCTTGCGCGGTTCCTTTGTCCCGCTATCCGTGAGTCGTCAACCGCGGCAACCATCATTTGCGCTGTTGTCCAGTTGGAAAAGGGTGCAATCTGGGTGCTTGTGCCGAGTTTAAAGATGTTGCTATGACCGGACCATGGCAGGCCAAACCCTCAATGATGCGCTAGACCGGCTCGATCGCGCGGTCGCAGGCGCGGAGACCGCGCTTCTCCGGCAACATGCAGACGTGCAGACCCGCGTTGCCCAGAAAGACGCCGCCATGCGTCAGGCAGTGGGGGAACTGGACGCACTCATCGCCTCCCTGGGCGGAGGGCGTGATGGCTGAAGTCACGCTGGACATAGCGGGCCGACACTATGACGTGCACTGCCGCGATGGCGAGGAAGGGCAGCTCCGCCGCCTCGCCGCCATCATCGACGAGAAAACCGCCGTCGCCCGGCGCGCTTCGCCGGGTCTCACCGAGGTACGCCAGCTGCTGTTTGCGGCGATCCTGCTGGCCGACGAGCTGCATGACCTGCGTGGACAAGGGAAGGCGCAGGGCGCGCTCGATCTTTCCCCCGGGCAGGGTGGTGTTGACGAACAGGCGGCCGCAGCACGGATAGAGGCTATCGCCGCGCGCCTCGAATCCCTCACGCAAAAGCTTGCAGGCGGGGCCAGCGCACCCTAAGTAGGTCAGTGGCGGGTACTGCCCGGCACGAGCCTTTGCGAACATCCCTGAGGCGATATCACATCCAAGGGGGCTGTCCCTGTGCGGGTCGTGGCCCGACATATATGGTCCCCACCTGACGTTGAGGCGTCAGAGGATATTCCGGCAAACGACCACGGCGGTCCCGCCAACCGCCATTCCGTTGATACGGGCCTGCAAAGCGCGATCTTCTGCGCTCCGGTGCTCACGTGCATTTGAGCACGCTGCGCTCCGGTGCTCGAACATCACACTTTTCGGCTCCGTCTGAACGGAATGCCAACATTTCGCCGGGGCACATTTTGAACGATCCTCAGAACAAATCCGCCCTGCGCCTGTCCGCTCGTGCCACGCGCGCGGCGTTCGTGGCGGGGCTGGACCAAATGGCTCACCGCCTCGCCTTTCGCGCGCTGCCCAGCCCCGTGCGCGCACTGCTGTCAGACCGGCGGATGATCGCGCTCTATGTCGCGATGAACGACGAAGCCCCCGCCTTGCGCCTGGCCGAGGCGCTGTTGGCAGAAGGCAAGGCATTATGCCTGCCGCGTACGGTGGACCGCAGGGGCACCATGGAGTTTCGCGCATGGGCGCCCGGCGATGCGCTGGAGGACGGGCCGTTCGGCACCCGACACCCTCCGGCTACCGCGCCCCTCTGCCACCCGGATGCAATCATCGCGCCCTTGCTGGCGTTTGATGAGCGGCTGATGCGGCTCGGCCAAGGTGGCGGCTATTATGACCGCGCCTTCGCCCGTTATGAAGGCGCGCTGCGCATCGGCCTCGGCTGGTCGGTGCAGCAGGTGGAGGAGGTGCCGTCCGATCCGTGGGACGTGCCGCTGCATCTTGTCATAACAGAGCGCAGCCTGATAGAGCCAGCCGCATGATCGGCGCCCCTCCACCGCCAAGCTGGCGCAAGCCAGCGGGTATGTTTGCGATACTTGCGCTCATCGCGCTCTGGGCTTTCGTCATCGGCAGCCTGTCCGAGCCTTTGGCCCGCCTTCCCGGTTGGGCGCAGATACCGATCTACGTGGTAAGCGGGATCGTCTGGATCATGCCCCTGAAGCCGCTTCTGCAATGGATGGAGACGGGGCGCTGGAAGGCCTGAAAGCCTTTCAGCAATAATTACGCGGCGGGTGTTGACAGCATCCTCCCCATCCGATAGCTGGCCCCTCCACACCTGATGCGCGGGTGTAGCTCAGTTGGTTAGAGCGCCGGCCTGTCACGCCGGAGGTCGCGGGTTCGAGCCCCGTCACTCGCGCCATATCCTGCGGTTTTTTACCGCAGAGACAGGGTAGCTCCCTCCCGCAATTTGTAGGAACCTGGCGCCGCCGCGCGACCGTTGGTTT
This sequence comes from Sphingobium sp. DEHP117, assembly GCF_030867385.1. Classification (GTDB taxonomy): domain Bacteria; phylum Pseudomonadota; class Alphaproteobacteria; order Sphingomonadales; family Sphingomonadaceae; genus Sphingobium. The sequence goes on from NZ_JAPFBJ010000001.1 coordinate 999,350, forward strand.
GGCTCAGGGTTCCGTTGCCAGCAGATATGTCTGGCGCAACGTGTCGATTGGCTTCAGGCCATCTGCCGTGTCCACCTGCCAGAAGGTCCAGCCGTTGCAGCTTGGCGCGCCCTGCAGCTTTGCGCCCAGTCCGTGAATCGAGCCGCTCTGCCCGCCGCATTCCAGCGAACCGTCCGCGCGCACCACGGCCTTCCAGCGCCGTTTGCTATCGCACAGTGTCGCGCCGGGGGGCAGCATACCCGTCTCGACCAGCGTACCGAACGCGACCTTGGGGGCCTGGCGCGGCGTCTGCATGATCGCGACCGCGCTTTCATCGAGCGGCAGCGCCGCCTCGATCCGTTCCAGCGCCGCCTCGATATAGCTTTCCTCGCGCTCGATGCCGATCCATTTGCGACCCAGCCGCTTGGCGACCGCGCCGGTCGTCCCGGTGCCGAAGAAGGGATCGAGCACCACATCGCCCGGCTTTGTGCAGGCAAGCATCACGCGATACAGCAGGCTTTCCGGCTTCTGCGTCGGATGGACCTTTGTCCCGCCCTTTTTCAGCCGCTCCTGCCCGCCGCAAATGGGCAGCACCCAGTCGGACCGCATCTGCAGCTCATCGTTCAGCGTCTTCATCGCGCGATAGTTGAAGGTATATTTCGCCTTCTCGCTCTGGCTCGCCCAGATCAGCGTCTCATGGGCGTTGGTGAAGCGCGTGCCCTTGAAATTGGGCATCGGGTTCGCCTTGCGCCAGATGATGTCGTTGAGGATCCAGAAGCCCTGATCCTGCAGGCTCGCACCCACACGGAAGATATTGTGATAGCTGCCGATCACCCAGAGCGTGCCGGTGGGTTTCAGAATGCGCCGGGCTTCACGCAGCCAGTCGCGCGTGAAGGCGTCATAGGCGGCGAAGCTGTCAAACTTGTCCCACTCGTCGGTTACGGCATCGACATGGCTGCCATCGGGGCGGGAGAGGTCGCCGCCAAGCTGGAGGTTATAGGGCGGATCGGCGAAGATCATGTCGACGCAGGCATCCGGGAGTGCACGCATGGCGGCGATGCAGTCGCCCCGGATCAACCGATCGGTCTCGAGTACGACCTCCGGCACAGCGATTGCCACTGCCTTCGCCTTGCGCCTGTCGACCCGTTCCAACACACCCATATTTCATCCCCCGAAATCATTCAGAAGGCCTGCATGAATCCTCGGATTCCGTGCGTCAAGCTCGGTAAACTTGGTTAATTTTTCGTTATATCGCGCGTGGATGAGTCCGAACCGGGAACACGGCCAGATGTAGAGTCACGACGATTCGCGCGGACTCAACATATGGGGGTGTGGCGAAAAAGACTCAGCGCGCAGAGCCTTGCAAAATATTTTCAGAGCAGCTCCAGCTGCGCCACTGGCGCGAAGCTGCGGCGGTGTAGCGGGGTTGGTCCATGCTCGCGCAGCGCCGCGAGATGGTCGGCGGTGCCATAGCCTTTGTTGCGCTCCCACCCATAATGCGGGTGCACCCGCGCCGCCTCGCGCATCAGCGCGTCGCGATGCTCCTTGGCGACGATCGACGCAGCGGATATGCACGGCTCGATCGCGTCACCGCCGACAATCGCCCGCGCCTGCCAACGCCACTCAGGCCGCCGACCATGTGGCGTCAGATTGCCGTCCACCAGCACTTGCAGCGGGTCGCAGCCGATCTTGGCGCACAAACCCTCCACCGCCAGCGTCATCGCCAGCATCGTCGCGCCGAAGATGTTGAGCCGGTCGATCTCGGCGACATCAACCACGCCAACCGCCCAGTGGCACCGCCGCCTGATCGTCTCGGCAAGGGTCGCGCGTCGCGCTTCGGGAATTTTCTTGCTGTCGTCCAGCCCGGCGGGGCGCGGTTTGCACAGTATCACCGCCGCCGCAACCACCGGCCCGGCAAGAGGCCCCCTGCCCGCCTCGTCAACCCCGGCGATCATGAAAACCGCTCCGCCGGAAAGCCCATCGGGCCATGCCCCTGCCCCAACCCCGGCGCACAGGACAAGGCCGCACGGACATAGGCGCGCGCGCGGGCGATGGCATCGGGCAGGCTCATGCCCTGCGCCAGGCCCGTGGCAATGCCGGATGCCAGCGTGCAGCCGGTACCGTGCGTGTGGAGCGTATCGATCCGCGCGTCCTGCCAGAGCGTCTCCGCTCCATCAGCCGCAATCAGCCGGTCGGTAAGGAGGTCACTCGTCCCATGCCCGCCCTTCACCAGCAGCGCGCAGCCATGCGCCCGTACCGCATCCTCTCCGCCCAGCGCCGCCAGCTCTGGTAGATTGGGCGTGGTGAGCGTGGCAATGCACATCAGGCGGGTAAAGGCCGCGATGGTATCGCTATCCGCCAGCGCGGAGCCGCTCGTCGCCACCATCACCGGATCGAACACGATGGGCACGCCCGCAAGCCGCTCTAGCTCCCCCGCCACCGCCTGCGCCGTCGCTGCCGAGCCGATCATGCCGATCTTCACAGCGTCTACGCCAATGTCGGACAGCACGGCATTCATCTGTGCCACCACCATCTCCGTCGGCACCGGATGAACCGCGTCAACCCCCAGCGTATTCTGAGCCGTGATGGCGGTGATGGCCGTCATCGCATGCCCGCCCAGCGCGGAGACGGCCTTGATATCCGCCTGTATGCCCGCCCCGCCGCCGCTGTCAGACCCGGCGATGATGAGGACGCGGGCGATCATATCTTGTGATAGCGTGTGGTGGATGCCGGGTTTGCGGCAAGTGCCTTGCCAGTGCGCGTGGGCCTGTCGAGCAGTTCCCCGCCGCAATTGGGGCATCGGTCATCCAGCGCCTCGGCGCATTCGGCGCAAAATGTGCACTCGAACGAACAGATGAACGCCCCGCCCGCATCCGCCGGAAGATCGACGCCGCAGCGTTCGCAATCCGGCCGCATTTCCAGCATCAGGCCGCGACCCGCGCGACTTCAGCACAGATGCGCTCGACCACATCCTTAACCTGATCTGCGCTGTCGCCTTCGGCCATCACGCGGATGACAGGCTCCGTGCCCGAGGGACGGATAACAAGCCTGCCGCTGCCGTTCAGCTCCGCCTCCGCCTGCGCGATGACACGCTGCACATCGGCATGATCCAGCGGCCTGCCGCCCGCGAAGCGCACGTTCTTCAGCAGCTGGGGCACCTTGTCGAACTGATGCATCAGCTCGCTCGCCCGTTTGCCGGACCGCACCAGCGCGGCCAACACCTGCAGCGCGGCGATGGTCCCATCGCCCGTCGTTGCATAATCGGTCAGGATCATATGGCCGGATTGCTCGCCGCCAACATTATACCCACCGCTGCGCATCGCCTCGAGCACGTAGCGGTCCCCAACCTTGGTGCGCAGCAGGTTGATGCCACGCGCCGAGAGAAACCGCTCCAGCCCGAGGTTTGACATCACGGTAGCGACCAGCCCGCCGCCTGAGAGCCGCCCCTCCTCCGCCCAGCGCGAAGCGATCAGCGCCATGATCTGGTCGCCATCGACAATCTGGCCCTTCTCATCAACGATGATCAGCCGGTCCGCGTCGCCATCGAGCGCGATCCCAATATCCGCGCCGGCAGATACTACCGTCTCCTGCAACAGCATCGGCGAAGTGGACCCGCATTGGTCGTTGATGTTGAGGCCATCGGGCGTCACGCCGATTGCAATCACTTCTGCGCCGAGTTCCCAAAGGGCTGAGGGCGCGACCTGATAGGCGGCACCGTTCGCGCAATCGACGACGATGCGCAGGCCATCCAGCCGCAGGTCGGCGGGAAAGCTCGATTTTACCGCATGGATATAGCGCCCGCGTGCATCCTCCACTCGCCGCGCCCGGCCAATGTCTCGCGGTTCCGCCAGCGCAATCTCCTCCCCCAACAGCGCCTCGATCTTCGCCTCGTCCTCGTCAGACAGCTTGTAGCCGTCCGGCCCGAACAGCTTGATGCCGTTGTCGTGAAACGGATTGTGGCTCGCCGAAATCATCACGCCCAGGTCCGCGCGCATCGATTGAGCCAGCAGCGCCACTGCGGGCGTAGGGATCGGCCCGAACTGCACCACATCCATGCCCACGCTCGTGAAGCCCGCTACCAGCGCGTTTTCCACCATATAGCCCGAGAGCCGCGTATCCTTGCCGATGACAACGCGATGGCGGTGGCTGCCGCGCAGGAAATGCTTGCCCGCCGCCATGCCGACCTTCATCGCCAGCTCGGCGGTCATCGGCCACTGGTTGGTGCGCCCGCGTATGCCGTCCGTCCCGAAAAATGTGCGCCCGCTCAAAAGTCCCGCCTCACGCTGGTTTCGTTCAGCCCCGGCCTTAGCGAAAAGCGGCTCCCAAGAAAAGCTTTGCGGAGCGGGGATCGGGCGGCATAACCAGCGGTTCAACGCGCAAGGAACGCCTATGGCTCGAACATTGCTCATCCTTGCCAGCCTGATTGTCGGGCTATCCCTCGGCATGGCGATGGGCAACCATGCCGCCGGTGGGCGAGAGGCCGCCGAGATTGTCGGCACGATCTGGCTGAATGCCTTGCGCATGACGGTGCTGCCCCTCGCGGTCGCACTGCTCATTACTGGCATCGTGAAGACGGCGCAGACCGCGAGCTCTGGTAGGCTGGCGGCAAGGAGCATCGGCTGGATGCTGGCGTTGCTCGTCCTTTCAACCTGCATCGGCGCATTGCTGATCCCGGCGATGCTCCGCCTGTTTCCGGTGCCAGAGCAAGCCAGCATGGCGCTGCAGGCCGGCATGGCGGGGTTGGGCCACGTCACGGCGCCGCAACCGAGCGACTTTTTCCTCTCCATCGTCCCCACCAACATCATTGCCGCTGCTGTGGATGATGCGATGTTACCGGTGATCCTGTTCTCGCTGCTGCTTGCGTTCGCGCTCCTGCGTGTGCCCCAACAGCAACGCGCGCCGGTCACGGACTTTTTCGAGGGACTGTCCGCCGCGATCATCATCATGATCGGGTGGATATTGTGGCTGGCGCCGCTCGGCGTGTTCGCGCTTGCCTATGGGCTGGGCGCACGAAGCGGGGCAGCGGCGTTCGGCGGCCTTGCGCATTATGTGCTGATACTGGTGACGACCGGAGCGGTCATCTGGCTGGGCGCTATGCTGCTCGCGCTCGTGGGTGCGCACGTCGGCCCGGCACGGTTCCTGCGCGCATCGATCCCGGCGCAAGCGGTGGCGCTCTCCACCCAGTCATCATTGGCATCCCTGCCAGCGATGCTGGAAGGTGTCGATGCGCTGGGCGTGCGGCGCGAGACTGCGGATGTCGTATTGCCCATTGCCGTAACGATATTTCGTGTCACCAGCCCGGCGTTCAACCTCGGCGTCGCGCTTTACGTCGCGGCGTGGGCGGGCATCGCGCTGACCCCGTGGCAGATAGGCATAGGCGTGGGCGTCGCGACGCTGACGACACTCGGCTCGGTCAGCCTGCCCGGCTCCGTGAGCTTCATCGGATCGATCGGGCCGATCTGCCTCGCCATGGGCCTGCCGATCGAGCCGTTGGGCCTGCTCGTGGCGATAGAGAGCTTCCCTGACCTGATGCGCACGCTGGGCAACGTGACGATGGACATGGCTCTCACCGCGACGATCGATCGGCGTGAGGGTGGGAACGCGGAGGTCAGGCTTCCTTGAGCTTGTCGAGGTGCATCAGCCGCTTGACGAAAGGCGCTACCAGCACCACCAAGCCGCCCACGACAATGCCGAACCAGCCGACGGAGCTGTACACCTCCAACGTCGCCAGCGCAGGATCGGCGCTCGCCGCGCTCTTTGCCCCGATATTGGCGGCGATCAGACCGGCGATGAAATCTCCCGCCGCAGTGGCCAGGAACCACACGCCCATCATCAGCCCCAGCATCCGCGGCAGCGATAGCTTGGACATGGCGGAAAGCCCCACCGGCGAAAGACACAGCTCGCCCATCGTGTGCAGCGCATAAATGACGAAGATGAAGAACACCGGTGTCGGATTGTCCAGCCCCGCCCAATGCGCCCCCCATACCAGCGCGAGGAACCCGAGCCCGACCTGAATCAGCGCCAGCCCGAACTTGGCGGGCGTCGATGGCTCTCTGCCGCGCTTGCCCAGCCACACCCACAGTCCGGCAAACATCGGAGCGAGCAGGACCACGAACATCGAGTTGACGGACTGGAACACCGAGGCGGGCACCTCCCAGCCCAATATATGCCGGTCCACATGTCTGTCGGTGAACAGGTTGAGCGAAGACCCTGCCTGCTCGAACAGCCCCCAGAACAGTGGGTTGAGCGCCAGCAGGAACAGCGCCGCCAGCATCCTGTCGCGGTCGATCCGCTCCATCCGCGCGAACGCCTCCCACAACAGATAGGGCACCGTCAGCACGCCACAGGCAATCAACAGCCAGCCGACCGCATCATGATTGCCCACCAGCCAGGCCACACCCAGAACAGACAGCACCGCGCCGCCATAGATGATCCACTCGCGCGTCAGCGGGCCGACGACGCGCTCGGTCAGCACCTCCGGCTGCGCAGGCTCGCCTTTTCCGAGCAGCAACGGCTTGCCCAGCACGAACACGACAATGCCGAGCAACATGCCCGCCGCCGCAGCGCCAAACCCCCATGACCAGCCGACCGTCTCGCCCAATATGCCGCAGGCTATCGGCCCCAATATCCCGCCCAGATTGATGCCCATGTAGAAGATCGTATAGGCGGGGTCGCGGCGCACGTCGTCACGCGGGTAGAGTTGGCCCACGATGGCGGAAATGTTTGCTTTCAGGAATCCCGTGCCGACGATGATGAACGCCAGCGCCGTCCAGAAGGCATTGAGCGCGACCGCATCCTGCCCGCCGCCACCTTCCACGCCGAGCAGCAGGTGCCCGATAGCGATCAATATACCGCCGAACAAAACCGCCTTCCGCTGCCCCAGATAATGGTCGGCCAGCCACCCACCCACCACCGGAGTGATATAGACGAGGCTGGTATAGGCGCCATAGACATAGCCCGATTGCTCGTCCGACATCAGGAAATGCTTGGTGAGATACAGCACCAGCAGCGCGCGCATGCCATAATAGGAAAAGCGCTCCCACATCTCAGCGAAAAAGAGGATGAACAGCCCCTTGGGATGGCCGAGCAGGGTTCCGTGCGTGTTACCCTGTGGTGCCGTGGTGGCCATGCTTGCTCCTGTGGTCTGTGATCTGTGGGCGGGTGCTCGCCGCCAGACTAGCCGAAATCGCGGGGCTGTGAAGCGCCAAAGCGCTGCGGGCCTTGCCTCAATCCGCTCTTTGTCGCAGATGCGCTTTCATGTTCAACGACACCTCCTCCCCCCTCGCCCTCCTCAAGACCCGCCGTTCCGGCAAACCGCGAGAGCTCATCGCCCCCGGCCCGGATGATGCGCAACTGCGAACCATGCTGGAGATAGCGAGCCGCACCCCCGATCACGGCAAGCTGTTCCCGTGGCGCTTCGTGATCGTGCGGCCCGATCAGCGCGATGCGCTCGCCGCGCTGCTGGAAAGCGCTTATCTGGCCGAGAAGCCCGAGGCGGGAAAGCTCGAGATCGCGGCCATGCACGAGTTCGCGCATCAGGCGCCGTGCCTTGTCGTGGTGCTCTACAGCCCCAAGCCTGAGAGCCACATCCCGTTATGGGAACAGGAACTGTCGGCAGGCGCTGCGGCGATGAACCTGCTCCACGCCGCCCATGCCAGCGGCTTTGCTGGCGGCTGGCTCACCGCCTGGCCCGCTTACTCCAACGCGGTGAGGGATGCCTTCGGTTCCGCGCCTGAGAAGATTGCGGGGTTCGTGTTCATCGGCACGCCGGGCAAAGAAATGTCCGAGCGCCCCCGTCCCGATTATGAAGCCGTCGTCTCAACCTGGCAACCGCCCCAGGCATAAGAAAAGGCCCGCTCCAGCGAGGAAGCGAGCCTTCTAAACGCGATAGGGTTTGCGTTATCAGCCCTCGGTCGGGCGATTGTCGCGACGCTCGGCGATGCGGGCGCGCTTGCCGGTGCGGCCACGCAGATAATAGAGCTTGGCGCGACGCACGACGCCCTTGCGCACCACGGTGATGCTGTCGATATTCGGGCTGTAGAGCGGGAAGACGCGCTCGACGCCCTCGCCAAAGCTCATCTTGCGGACGGTGAAGTTGCTGCCCATGCCCTTGTTGGAGCGGGCGATGCAGACGCCTTCATAGTTCTGAATACGGGTGCGCTCACCCTCAACCACCTTCACACCGATGCGCAGCGTGTCGCCTGCGCGAAATTCGGGGATGGTCTTGCCTGCCTTGGCGATTTCCTCGGCTTCGATCTGTTCGATGAGGTTCATAGCCTCTTTTCCTTCGTCTGTCGTCGCGCGCCAGAGGCAGGTCAGTCCCGAACGCCCCTGTGGCGCTCCCAAAGGTCCGGCCTGCGTAACCGTGTGTCATCCTCCGCCATTTGTTTCCGCCAGGCGGCGATTTTCGCATGATCCCCCGATCGCAACACTTCAGGGATCGCGCGCCCTTCCCACTCAGCGGGCCGGGTATAGTGCGGATATTCGAGGAGGCCGCTTTCGAAGCTTTCCTCGACTCCGCTGGAAGGCGCGCCCATTACCCCGGGAAGCAGGCGAATGCAAGCGTCGAGGATGGTAAGCGCCGCCATCTCGCCGCCGGAAAGGATGATGTCGGTTAGCGAGACCTGCTCGATCTGCGGGCGGGCCTCGAACAGCCGCTCGTCAAACCCCTCGAACCGGCCGCACAAGATGGTGACGCCGGGCCCGGCGGCGATCTCGCGAATGCGCTCCTGCGTGATCGGCTTGCCACGCGGCGTCATCGCGAGGATGGGGACTCTAACTAGTTCGTCATCCCCGCGAAAGCGGGGATCCAGAATCTTTGGTCCGGCGCTTTCCGCTCTGGATTCCCGCCTTCGCGGGAATGACGAGAGCAGGCCAAGCATCCGCCGCTCCGCCTCATCCACCGCCGCGCTGAGCACATCGCACCGCAGCACCATCCCCGCCCCACCACCCGCAGGGGTGTCATCAACGGTGCGGTGCTTGTCGGCTGCAAAATCGCGGATCTGGATCGGATCGCAGGACCATATCCCCTGTTCCAGCGCCCGCCCCGCGAGCGACACGCCCAACGGCCCGGGGAACATCTCCGGATAGAGGGTGAGAATTTGGGCGACGAAGGTCATGAACTTGATTTTCGCTTAACCAACACATTGGCCGAAAGCCATCCTAACCACCAGCCGACGGTACCGATCAATATAAGCACTACGCCAATGATCACTCGTCCTTGAGGGTTCTCATCAACATCCAAAGGCACAGAAAATTCAATCACGAGTAATAATATGCAGAACAGCGGCAGTGGCCCCGCAGACCAGTTAACGACATCCCGATCTTCCATATTTGGCCGGTAGCGCTTCAATATTTGGACACAAATGCATGATGCCACGGAAACGAAAGCCAATGGCAGCAAACTGAATAGGACTGAGAAACCGATCAACTCTGCCATCACACCGCCCAATTCTCTGTCTTCAGCCCCGGCACATCGGCAAAGTCTTCCTCGTTATTCGTCACCACGATCGCGCCGATGCTGAGCGCGTGGGCAGCTAGAAGGCGGTCGAAACGGGCGCGCTTGAACGGCAGGCGCGCATATTCCCGCGCCGCCGCCTCGTCGAAATCGACAATCGGGATCACACTTATGAAAGCGTCCAGCACTTCGGGCGGAGGCGGTTTACCCCTGCGCGTGCCGTAAGCCACCTCCGCATAGCTGATTGCGGAAATGCCCACTTCGCCCACTTCGCATTCCGCCAACCGAGCCTTCAGGCCATCATTTCCAACGTCCATCGCGTAGACAGCAATATTGGCGTCAACCAGATATCGGATCACGCCAATCCTGCCGCCTTGCGCGCCGCGATTGTGCTCGGCCGCTCTTCAAAGTCCTCGCGCGGCGCCATTTTGATACCCGGAGCCTTCCCCGCGAAACCGCTGATGTCGATCTTCTTCGGCGCGGCATCGACCGGAAACGCCGTGAAGCTCCCCTGCTGCTCCCGCAGGATCATCTCGGTGCCTTCCTTGATGCCCAGCGCCTTCGGCAGACGCAGCGCCACCGAGTTACCCGACTTGAACACCTTGGCCCTATATTCCTCGCTCATCGCATGCTCCGTATATACTTCGCGTATATACTACTCTACATACGCCGCGTCAATCACGGCCCTGTCCGCTTCAATCTGTGCCGAGTGGATCGGCACCATAAAGCGTTTGCCGTCTGGGCGCTCGATCTCCAGCACATCACCCGCGCCGAAATTCTCGACCGCGACGATATGCCCCAGCGCCTCACCGCTATCGGCAACGCACGCCAGGCCAATCAGGTCATGATGATAATATTCGCCTTCACCCAGCGGCGGCAGGGCGGAGCGGGGGACGGTGAGCGCGACGCCGCGCAGAGCCTCCGCCGTATTGCGGTCCTTCACCTCGGCAAAGCGGGCGACCGCGCCGTTCGAACCGGCCCGGATGGACGAGAGGGTGAGCACGCGCCCACCCCCGTCGAACGTCTTATAGCGCTTGAGGCTTTCCGGCCCCTCGCAAAACAGCTTCAATCGCACCTCGCCCGCCACGCCGTGCGCGCCGATAACGGCCGCGAGGGTGACGGGGCGGTCGGCGGTCAAGGATCAGCCCTGGGCCTGCTCTTCGCTGGCCTCGGCAGCGGGCGCTTCCTCAGCGGCGGCTTCCTCGGCGGCGGCTTCCTCGGCGGGAGCTTCGGCAGGCGCGGCCTCTTCAGCTACCGGAGCTTCCTCCTCAGCGGGAGCCGGAGCAGCAGCGGCAGCGGCGGCTTCTTCCGCAGCGGCCTTGGCGGCTTCCTCGGCCTCAGCGACCTTCGCGGCCTTCTCCTCGGCGCGGTCCTTGGCCTTCTCGCCGGGGACGCCCTTGTTCGGGTTGTTGCGCGCGGCGCGCTCCTTCACACCAGCGGCGTCGAGAAAGCGGGCGACGCGGTCAGTCGGCTGGGCGCCGTTGGCGACCCAATACTTCGCACGTTCAGTATCCAGCACGACGCGCTTTTCGTCGGTCTTGGCGAGCAGCGGGTTATAGCTGCCGATGCGCTCGATGAACTTGCCGTCGCGCGGGGCGCGGGCGTCAGCCACAACGATGCGATAATAAGGGCGCTTCTTGGAGCCGCCACGCGACAGACGAATTGATGTTGCCATATGTTCTAACCTTACCTTTCTGTATATATTCAACTGTTTAATTCAAATGTCATCCCGGACTTGATCCGGGATCCAGAATGGCGAAGGATACCCTCTATTCTGGATTCCCGCTTTTGCGGGAATGACGCTTCACTGTAATCTTCACTTCTTCATGAATTTCTCGAAACCGGGAGGAAGCCCGCCCGGTGCGCCTCCGCCCAGGCCCGGAAGCCCTGCGCCTGCCCCCCCGCCGCCCATGCCGCCGAGCATGTCGCCAAGGCCACCGCCCTTCCCGCCCATGAACATCTTCGCGAGCGCGCCGAAGCCGCCCATCTTGCGAATCTTCTTCATCGCGGTTTCCATTTCCTGATGCATCTTGAGGAGTTTGTTCACCTCCTGCACCGTGCGGCCCGCACCCTTGGCGATGCGGATCTTGCGCTTGGCGTTGATGATCGCCGGGCGCTCCCTCTCCTTGGGCGTCATCGATCCGATGATGGCGTCCAGATGCACCAGCGCCTTGTCGTTCGCGCCGCTCTGCGCCATGGCCGCCTGCGCCTTCTTGAGGCCAGGGATCATGCCCGCCATCGCGCCAAGCCCGCCCATCTGCTGCACCTGTTTCAGCTGCATGCGCATGTCGTTGAGGTCGAACTGGCCCTTCGCCATCTTCTTGGCGAGCTTGTCGGCCTCCTCGGCATCGATCGCCTCTGCGGCTTTCTCGACCAGCGAAACGACATCGCCCATGCCGAGGATGCGCTGCGCCACGCGCGCGGGGTGAAACGGCTCGATCGCGTCGAGCTTTTCGCCGGTACCCGCAAACTTGATCGGCGCGCCGGTGACGAAGCGCATAGAGAGCGCCGCGCCGCCACGCGCATCGCCATCCATACGGGTCAGCACCACGCCCGTGAGCGGCACCTGCTCGGTGAAGCTTTTCGCGACGTTGACGGCATCCTGCCCGGTCAGGCTGTCGACGACCAGCAGGATCTCCTGCGGGGCGGCGATACCGGCCACCGCCTTCATCTCGTCCATCAGCGCCTGATCGACGTGCAGGCGGCCCGCGGTATCGAGCATTACCACGTCATAGCCCTGCAGCTTGGCGGCCTGAAGCGCGCGCCGCGCGATATCGACCGGCTGCTGCCCCGCAACGATAGGCAGGGTCGCCACATCGGCCTGCGTGCCCAGCACCGCCAGCTGCTCCTGCGCTGCCGGGCGATTGACGTCCAGCGACGCCATCATCACCTTCTTGCGCTCTTTTTCCTTCAGGCGCTTGGCGATCTTGGCGGTGGTAGTGGTCTTGCCCGAACCCTGCAAGCCCACCATCATGATGACGGCGGGCGGGGTAACATCGAGTATCAGGTCGGAGCTGTCCGACCCGAGAAATTCCGTCAGCGTATCCGAGACGATCTTGACGACCATCTGCCCCGGCGTGACCGAGCGCAGCACATCGCCACCCACGGCCCTGTCCGTCGCGCGGTCGACGAATTCCCGCACCACGGGGAGCGCAACGTCCGCCTCCAGCAGTGCGATTCGCACCTCGCGCATCGCGGTGCGGACGTCATCCTCGCTCAGCGCACCGCGCCCGCGCAGCTTGTCGAACACCCCGGTAAGGCGATCGCTCAATGAGTCAAACATCGACACCTCGTTGCCCGGCCTGAGCCGCGTAAAACCTCAATCCCTGAAACGACAAACACGCCGGTGGGCGAAACCTCGCCGACCAGCGTCGATCCATGGACCATGAGGGCGCAGCAGCCCAAGCCAGGGATGTCCTTCAGGGCGCCAGACAGGCCCAGGGCCCGCTGACTTGGGCGGCACATATGCGAAAGCGGCCGGAAAGGCAAGCACTACGGCGGCTTTCCATATGCCCGCCGGCGCCTTAAGGTCTGCCGCCATGACAGCGCGCAAGACCATCATCGTCAACGACAGCATGCAAAGCGGATACCGCTACGAACTTGCGGCACCGGAAGGGGCGGACTTCGACCCCGGTTTCACTCCGCATTTCTCTCCGCGAGAAATGCTGGAAATGGGCGTGTTCGAGGGCAAATATTGCAACGACTGCCGCGACGAGCTGCCCGCCGCGTGGTTCGAGAACGCGCGGATTTCGGACAAGCCGGATATCTCCTGCAACTATTTCGGCGTAAAAAGCCGCCAGCCATTAAGTGTCTGGCGCGAAAAGGGCTGGATCTACGGGCCAGACGTGCGTGGCTGGTTCCAGTGGTATTGCCGCTATTATATGGGCCGCCGCCTGCCCGAGATTGACGCGATCCAGATCAAGCGATGGCGCGCCTTCTCCCGCCACGCCGGGCAAATCCGCGCCAACTGTGCGCCGGGCGATATATTCTGTCGCCCGCGTCAGCGACAAGGGCTGCTGCAATGGGCATACGATCCGTTCGTGTAAGCCCGCTCCCGCGACCATACAGAAAGTTGAAATGAACCGGGTGGTTTCGTATAATGAAGGGCCTGTGTTCTATTGATTAGAGCGAGGTTCCACCCTTGTATTTAATTTTCTGGAACATAATCAAATGCTTAGAAAAGCATCGATATCTACCGAAGCTTTAGCGAACGTCTTGACGCAGAGCAGCGACTGCGTGAAGTTGATCGATGAGCACGGCGCGCTGATCTGGATGAATCCGAACGGCCTGTGCAGCATGGAGATAGACGATTTCAGCTCTATTGAAGGTCAGCCCTGGGCCAGCCTCTGGCCCGAGAGCGCGAGACCGCAAATCGAGTCTGCATACACTTCGGCCAGAAGCGCGCTGCCCCAGAGATTCCAGGCCCACTGCCCCACAGCAAAGGGCAACGACAGATGGTGGGACGTCAGCGTAACGGCGCTGTCAGCCTCAGATGGCAGTTTCAGCGGTTATCTCTCGATTTCCCGGGACATCACCGACTCAGAACTGGCGCGGCAGGCGCTCAGCATTGCTGCATCGGAAATGCGCCACCGCCTCCGCAACAGCTATGCGATCATCAGCAGCCTTCTTCATTCCCACGCGCGGGGCACGCCCGATCTGGAGGCATTTTCACACGAGATGGTTGACCGGATTTCCGCGCTCGGCAGCGCGCAGACGCTGTTTCATGACGGACAGGCCTCGTGCGAGCTTGCGGCGCTCATCCCGGCACTGGTCGATCCCTTCCGGCGCAAGGAGACGGACGTGCGTCTCGACATCGACGCGCCGACGCCGGTCGGTCAGTCAGCCGCCGATGCCATTGCGCTGGTGATCGGTGAACTCTCGGTAAATTCCACCAAGCACGGCGCATTCGCCCACGGCGGCCATATCCACATCACCGCGCAAACCGGAGAGGATATCGCGATCCGTTGGGATGAAGACAGCGCGCGCGCGGTAAGCAGCCACGAACGCCAGGGCGGTCAGGGGCTTCGCCTGATCGAGCGCATAACCAAGGCACGGCGTGGCACCTTCGAGCTGGAATGGAAGCAAAACGGCCTCAGCGCGCATCTGACGCTGCCGTTCTGAATCTAACCCAATCGTGGACTTTTCCACCGCCCCTCCCTACATGCGCTCTCCATGAGCAAGTTCGCCAAAATGCACGGGTTGGGAAATGATTTCGTGGTGATCGACGCGCGCGTGGTGCCCGTCGACATTACCGCGCAGCGCGCCCGCGCCATTGCAGACCGGCACACCGGCATCGGCTGCGACCAGCTCATCGTGGTCGGCAAGTCCGACAAGGCTGATGTCGCGATGCGCATCTTCAACGCAGACGGCTCTGAAGTCGAGGCGTGTGGCAACGCCACCCGCTGCATACCCTTGTTCATCGGCCGGGACGTGACGATCGAGACCAGGGCCGGGCTGCTGGACGCCCGCCTCGCAGGCGATGGCGCGAGCGTCGATATGGGCGCGCCCCGCTTCGAGTGGGATGCGATCCCGCTCGGCTATGCGATGGACACGCTCAGCCTGTCGGTAAGCTGGGAAGACCTGCCCTCCCCCGCCGCGGTCAATGTCGGCAACCCGCATGTGATCTTCTTCGTCGACGGTCTGGAGGCGGTGGAGACAGAGCGCCTCGGCCCGCTGATCGAGCATGATCCGCTCTTCCCGGCGCGCGTCAATGTCAACTTCGCGCAACCATTGAACGACCGCCACATCCGCCTCATCGTGTGGGAGCGTGGAGCCGGGCTGACCCAGGCCTGCGGCACAGGCGCGTGCGCGACCGCAGTCGCCGCAATCCGGCGCGGGCTGGCCCGCGGCCCGGTCACGGTGTCGCTCCCCGGCGGTGACCTCGAGATCGAGTGGCAGCCAGGCGGACATATCCAGATGACCGGCCCCGCCACCTTCGTCTTCTCGGGCGAGGCGGACTGGAGCCGGTTCGGGTGAGCGGCCCGGAGCTGATCACCTTCGGATGTCGCCTCAACATTGCCGAAAGCGAGGCGATGCGCGGCCTTGCAGGCGATGACCCGAGCCTCGTCATCGTCAACAGCTGCGCCGTAACGGGCGAAGCAGTGCGGCAGGCGCGACAGGCGATCCGGCGGGCGAAGCGCGCGCGCCCGGATGCGCGCATCGTCGTCACCGGCTGCGCGGCACAAACCGACCCTGCCCTTTTTGCCGCCATGCCCGAGGTTGACCGCGTGATCGGCAATGCCGAAAAGATGGAACCACGCTCCTTCGCTCCGGCGCAGGAGAAGGTGCGCGTGTCGGACATCATGCAGGTGCGCGAAACCGCCCCGCACCTCATTTCAAGTTTTTCAGATCATGCCCGCGCCTTCGTCGAGGTGCAAAACGGCTGCGATCATCGCTGCACCTTCTGCATCATCCCCTTTGGCCGGGGCAACAGCCGCTCCGTTCCCGCAGGCGCCGTGATCGAGCGGATCGCCGCGCTGGTGGACGAGGGCTATCGGGAAATCGTCCTCACCGGCGTCGATGTGACCAGCTACGGCACGGACCTGCCCGGTGCGCCAACTCTCGGCAGCCTCGTCGAGCGCATCCTTGCCCATGTCCCCGCCCTGCCCCGCCTGCGCCTCTCCTCCATCGACAGCGTGGAGATAGACGAGCGGCTGTTCGCGCTACTCACGCAAGAGTCGCGCGTGATGCCGCATGTGCACCTCTCGCTGCAATCGGGCGACGACATGATACTGAAACGCATGAAGCGCCGACACGATCGCTCCGATGCCATTCGCATTGTCGAGCGGCTGCTCTCCGCCCGCCCCGCAATCAGCATCGGCGCAGACATCATCGCCGGTTTCCCTACCGAGACGGACGCGATGTTCGAAAACTCGCTGAAGCTGGTGCACGAATGCCGCATCGTCCACGGCCACATCTTCCCCTATTCCCCGCGCACTGGCACACCGGCATCAAAGATGCCGCAGGTCGACCGCGCCGTCATCAAATCCCGTGCCGCGCAGCTGCGCGAGGCCTGCGCAGACAATCGCGCGCGCTGGCTCACCTCGCTGGTCGGCACGACCCAGAAGGTGCTGGTCGAGGGCGACGGCACATCGGGCCACGCCGAAAATTTCGCGCCGGTCCGGCTCCCCACCCCGCAAAAGCGCGGTAAAATCGTAACAACGCCTGTCATCGGGGTTGAGAATGGCAGGCTGATCGCGCAAGAGGCTGTGCAATGACGGATACGGCACCCAAAAGCTGGCGCGAAAAGCTGTTCGGCGGCCTCAAGCGCACTTCGGAAAAGCTCGGCGAAAACCTCACCGGCCTGTTCGCCAAGCCGCTGGATGCGCAGACGCTGGACGAGATCGAGGAGGCGCTGATCGTCTCGGACCTCGGCCCCGCGATGGCGATGCGCATCCGCGACCGGCTCGAGGACACGCGCCACAGCCGCCCCATCACCGAGGAATATGTCCGAGAGGTGATCGCCGACGAGGTGGAGAAGGTGCTGCGCCCGGTGGCCAAGCCGCTGGAGTTCAAGCCCGCCCGCCCGCAGGTCATCCTCGTCATCGGCGTCAACGGCTCTGGCAAGACGACAACCATCGCCAAGCTCGCCAAGCGCTTTCAGGAGCAGGGGCGCAGCGTGATGCTGGCGGCGGGAGACACATTCCGCGCTGCCGCTATCGGGCAGTTGAAGGTCTGGGCGGAGCGCATTGGCGTTCCCATCGTCTCGGGAAAAGAGGGCGGCGATGCGGCGGGCCTCGCCTTCTCGGCAGTTCAGCAGGCAACCGAGCAGGGCATCGACATCTTGATCGTCGATACCGCCGGCCGCTTGCAGAACCGCACGGAGCTGATGGATGAGCTGGCCAAGATCCGCCGTGTCTTGGGCAGGCTGGACCCCGCCTCCCCGCATGATGTGGTGCTAGTGCTGGATGCGACCTCTGGCAACAACGTCCTCTCTCAGATTGAGGTGTTCCGTGATGTCGCGCAGGTCACGGGCCTCGTCATGACCAAGCTCGATGGCACGGCGCGCGGCGGCATGCTGGTGGCGGCGGCAGAGAAATATGGCCTGCCCATTCACGCCATCGGCGTCGGCGAAACTATTGACGACCTGAGGCCGTTTGATCCGGCAGACATGGCAAGAGCCATAGCAGGAAGCGCTTATGCCTGAAGCCACATCGACCAAGCCCGCCCACAACCCCAATCTCTCGCTCGCGCTCGATTTCGGGCCGTTGCTGGTCTTCTTTCTGGGCTACAAGTTTCTCGGTATGGTCACCGGTACGGCGGCCTTCATGGTCGCAATCAGCCTCGCCGTGCTCATATCGAAAGTGAAGCTTGGCAAGGTGTCGCCTATGCTCTGGCTTTCTGCCGTGCTCGTGGTGTTCTTCGGCGGGTTGACGATCTGGTTCAACGATCAGCGTTTCATCCAGATCAAGCCGACCATCATATACAGCTTCTTCGCGTTGATGCTGCTCGGCGGGCTGGCGCGGGGCAAACCGCTGCTCAAATATCTGCTACAGGCGGCTTACGACGGCCTCAGCGAGGAAGGTTGGGCCAAGCTTTCGCGTAACTGGGCGATCTTCTTCATCGTCATGGCCGTCGCGAACGAGATCATGCGCGCCAGCCTCAGCTTCGACAGCTGGCTATCGCTCAAGGTCTGGGGAGTAACGATCGTCTCGTTCCTGTTCGCCGCCGCCAATGTGCCGATGCTGCTGAAGCACGGGCTGGTGCTCGACAAGAGCGCCCCCGCCAAGGCCGAACAGGCTGTAGCGCAGGGCGAACCGCCGCAGGGGTGACGCTCACCCGCTGCGTAGATGTCTGCGTTAGCGGTGTTTCTTACCGTCATTCCCGCGCAAGCGGGAATCCAGTTCCGAGCAAGCATTTGACTCTAGAGCGCGCTGCGTTAAATCTAGATCGGTCAGCGCGCTCTAAGTTTTTGTTTTACCGCATCGTTTTGGCGCAAAACCGGTTCCCACTTTTGCGCACGATGCTCCAAGCGTTCTGGATCCCCGCTTGCGCGAGGATGACGCCATCAACCCTATTGTTGCGCCTTCAACTTCAAGCGATAGGCGTGCAGCAGCGGCTCGGTATAGCCCGACGGTTGCTCGACGCCCTTGAATACCAGATCGCGCGCAGCCTGATAGGCGAGGCTCGTCGCCTCGTTGCCGGACATCGGGCGATACAGCGGATCGCCCGCATTCTGCGCATCGACCTTCTTGGCCATGCGCGCGAACGCGGCGTCGATGTCGGCCGCGCTCACCACGCCATGCAGCAGCCAGTTCGCCATATGCTGAGAGCTGATGCGCAGCGTCGCGCGGTCTTCCATCAGGCCGATGTCGTTGATGTCCGGCACCTTGGAGCAGCCGACGCCCTGATCGACCCAGCGGACGACATAACCGAGGATACCTTGCGCATTATTGTCCAGCTCGGCGCGGATTTCCTCGTCCGACCAGTTGACGCCTTGCGCGACCGGGATCGAAAGCAGCGGATCGAGGCCGGTCACGCCCTCTGCCTTGCGCTCGGCCTGGCGGGCGAACACATCGACGGCGTGATAATGCGTGGCGTGCAGCACGGCGGCGGTGGGCGATGGCACCCAGGCGGTGTTCGCCCCGGTCTTCGGGTGACCGATTTTCTGGTCCAGCATATCGGCCATCCGGTCCGGCGCGGCCCACATGCCCTTGCCGATCTGCGCCTTGCCCGAAAGCCCGCAGGCAAGGCCGATCTGCACATTGCGGTCCTCATAGGCCATGATCCAGCTTGAGGTCTTCATGTCGCCCTTGCGGATCATCGGCCCGGCGCGCATGCTGGTGTGCATCTCGTCGCCCGTGCGGTCGAGGAAGCCGGTGTTGATGAACATGATGCGATGCTTCACCGCCTCGATGCACGCGGCGAGGTTGGCAGACGTGCGGCGCTCCTCGTCCATCACGCCGATCTTCAGCGTATGGCGCGCCATCCCGAGCATGTCCTCGATCTCATCGAACAGCCGGTTGGCGAACGCGGCCTCCTCCGGCCCGTGCATCTTGGGCTTGACGATATAGACGCTGCCCGTGCGGCTGTTCTTATATATGCCGTTGCCTTTGAGGTCATGCAGCGCGATCATCGAGGTGACGATACCGTCGATGATCCCTTCCGGCGCCTCGCTGCCATCGGGCAGGAGCACGGCGGGCGTGGTCATCAAATGGCCGACATTGCGCACGAACAGCAGGCTGCGGCCCGGCAGGGTGAATTTGGAGCCCGACGGTGCGGTATACTCCCGGTCCGCATTCATACGCCGCGTCATCATCGCGCCGTTCTTCTCGAACGTGTCCTCCAGATCGCCTTTCATCAGGCCAAGCCAGTTGGAATAGGCGAGCGTCTTGTCCGCGCCGTCAACCGCCGCGACCGAGTCCTCAAGGTCGCAGATCGTGGTAAGCGCGGCCTCCAGCACCACGTCGGAGATACCGAGCGGATCGGTCGCGCCTATCGGGTGCGAGGAGTCGACATGCACCTCGATGTGCAAACCGTTATGTTTGAACATATAGCCACCTTCAAAGGTGCAGAAGGGCGGCGCACCCTCTTCGCCTTTGAGCGCCTTTTCCCAGCCCGGCACGGCGCTGTTCAGGAAGTTGCGCGCCCAGGCGATCACTTGGCTTCCCCGTTCCGCGTCATAGCCCTTGCCCTGCGCACTGCCCGGAATCGCGTCCGTGCCATACAGCGCGTCATAGAGGCTGCCCCACCGGGCGTTGGCTGCGTTGAGCAGGAAGCGTGCGTTGAGGATCGGCACCACCAGCTGCGGCCCGGCCATGGTGGCGAGTTCCTCGTCAATATTGGCGCTGGTCACCGCGAATGACGCGGGTTCCGGCACCAGATAGCCGATCTCGCGCAGGAAGTTCTGATATTCTTGGCTGTCCAGCGGCTTACCGGCGCGGCTCTGGTGCCACGCGTCGATCTTCGCCTGCAGATCCTCACGTTTGGCTAGCAATGCCGCATTTTCAGGCGCAAAGCGGGCGAGAATATCGGCCATGCCCGCCCAGAATCCCTCCGGCGTCAGGCCGGTGCCCGGCAGGGCCTTCTGCTCGATGAAGTCGGCCAGCTCCTGTGCAATTTGCAGCCCTGCGCGCGTGGTCATCGCGGTCATTGTACTTCCTCCTGATTCAGCTGGTCTACCGCGTAGCGTGTCGCGCAAAAATGCGGTAGTGGGAAATAATTCAACGCACCTCGTCCATAGAGTTAACAATGTTCGATCCCGACTACGAACTGTTCCTTTCTATCATCGACGCGGGAACCATATCGGCTGCCGCCCGCGCGCGCGGGCTCACCACGGCAGCGGTGTCAAAGCGGCTCGCGCGTCTTGAACAGCGCCTCTCTGCGCGCCTCGTCAACCGTACCACGCGGCGCCTTGCTCTCACGCCTGCCGGGCAGGATCTCTATGAAACGCTCCTGCCGCTGCGGTCTTCGCTTGCGGCGGTGGAAGAACGGATCAGCGGAAGGCACGAGCTGATCAGGGGCGATCTGCGCCTGACCGCGCCGACATCCTTCGGGCGGATGCACCTGGCTCCCTGCCTCGCCCGCTTTACCGAGGCGCATCCCGACATCGCACTGACGATCGACCTTTCGGACAGCTTCGTCGATCTGCTCGCCAGTCCCTATGACGCCGCCGTCCGCATCGCGGTCGATGTCGGCTCGGGCCTGGTCGGGCATCGCCTGATGGGCAGCCGCCGTGTGCTGTGCGCCGCGCCCGCCTATCTCGCTCGGCAGGGCGCACCCCAAAGCCTGGCGGAGCTGGAGCGTCACGCCCTGCTCGCGGCCGAGGGACAGTTGCCGTGGCAGCTCGAGGGGCCGGACGGGCACATCGTCTTCCAGGGGCGCAGCGCAATCCAGACCAACTCCAGCGAGGCCGTGCGCGAACTGACAGCGGGGGGATGCGGCATAGCGCTGCGTTCGCTCTGGGATGTTGCGGACCTGCTGCAGTCCGGCGACCTCGTGCAAGTGCTTCCGGAATATGAAGGCGCGCGCGAGGCCGCGATCTACCTCGTCCACGCACCCATGCCCCAGCTGCCCGCCAATATCGCCGCGCTTCTTGGCTTTTTAAGGGAACATTTTACCGAGGAGTGACGGTCAAAAGGGATCGGGCTCTAAGGCGCGCTCACGCGCATGATATGTTCGTAGATCGCCCGGTGGAGCGGCGCTTCGAACATGCAACCGGCCTCGGCGCCCTTGGTCCACATCACGGTGGCGCGCCGCCCTTCAAACCCTGAGAACATCACCCAGATTGTCATCCCCGGCTTGAGGTTGACGAAGCTGTGAAGCCGGAACCCGGTCTCGGACAGGTTGGAGACGCGGCTCGTGAACCAGGTCTCGCCAGGCCTGCGCAGCTTGACGCCGATGAGCACGGCATGGCGCGCCTTGCGCGGCGCATCCTCTGCCTCAAGAGATGTCTGGTCGATATAGGTCATCGCAAACTCGCGCATCCTCCAATGCGCTGCTATCGCAGATCAGCGTAAGCATTTCGTTAAGAGATGCCCGGGCACAACTCTTTCCTGCGCAACCGCCTGCCACAAAAAAAGGGAGGCCGAAGCCTCCCTCTCATCCGTGATACTGCCGGAGGCTCAAGCCTCCCGATGCGGCATCAGAAATTGTAATAGCGCTCGTTGCCCACAAACCCCAGCTTCGTCACTTTCGAGGCCTTGATGATCGCGAGGACCTCGTCAACCGTCACATACCGGGTCTGGCGATCCGGCTCGAACTGCAGCTCCGGTTCCACCGGCAGCGCCATCGACGCGCGGAGATATTGCCGCAGCGTCAGCTTGTCGATCGGGCTGCCATTCCAGGTGATCGTGCCGGCGGCATCGATCGCCACCTTGTTCTTTATGGGGTCGGGGGGAGGGAACTTGTCTGGTAAATCGGTTCTTGGGAGATCGATCTTTACCGCATGGGTCTGAATTGGAATCGTAATGATGAACATGATAAGGAGAACAAGCATGACGTCGATCAACGGCGTCGTATTCATTTCCATCATCGGCTCGCCATCATCTGAGCCTCCACTCATGGCCATAGCATTCCCCCCCACCTGTTATGCGTAAAGTCTGTACCCTCAGAAATTGTAATAGCGCTCGTTGCCCACAAACCCCAGCTTCGTCACTTTCGAGGCCTTGATGATCGCGAGGACCTCGTCAACCGTCACATACCGGGTCTGGCGATCCGGCTCGAACTGAAGCTCCGGTTCCACCGGCAGCGCCATCGATGCGCGGAGATATTGCCTCAGCGTCAGCTTGTCGATCGGGCTGCCATTCCAGGTGATCGTGCCGGCGGCATCGATCGCCACCTTGTTCTTCACCGGATCGACAATGTCCGGCGGAGGCGGATCCTGGTTGTTGGGCAGGTCGATCTTAACCGCGTGGGTCTGGATCGGGATGGTGATGATGAACATGATGAGAAGCACGAGCATGACGTCAATCAACGGCGTCGTGTTCATCTCCATCACCGGCTCACCATCGTCGGAACCGCCACTCATGGCCATGGAATTTACTCCTGCAAACGCTTAGAGACGCTGGACGCGGATCGAACCCGGATCAGGCTGAGAGATAAAGCCCACCTTCGGGAAACCGGCCAGCTGCATGGTATAGATGGTGCCGCCAACGCAGCGCCACGGCGTGTTGATATCGGCGCGGATATGTGCCTCCGGCAGATCCTCCGCCGTCATGTTCTGGATGCCACCCGCCTTCTCGATGTCGCTTTTCAGCTTGGCGACGGCGCGCTTCAGCAGCTCGTCCGACTTCACCTGTGTCAGGTTCCAGTACACCTGGCACGAGCCGTCCGGCGCGGAATTAATGGAGAGGGAAACATTTTCCGGCTTGGTCGTCGTCGGCTCGAACGGCACCTTCGGCAGGTTGAGCTCAATCGTCTGAACCACGACAGGAACCGCGATCAGGAAGATGATGAGCAGCACCAGCATGACGTCGACAAGCGGGGTCGTGTTGATGTCGGACATCGGCTTGTCGTCGCCGCCGCCGGATCCAGCACTAATTGCCATCGATCAGTATCCTACTTTTCATATCATTTATGGGCTTTGGAACGAGCCCGGTGCGAACCGGTGGCCGCTTGCCGCAAGAGCGGAAGGCGGCCACTCGGCGTAAGGCTTAAGCTTTGGTAGGAGCAGCTGCGGCCGGACGCGCAGCGGCAGTCGGCGCCGCTGCAACAGACGGACGGACCTGGCCGTTGGACATCAGGAAGCCCAGCAGATCGACCGAGAAACCATTGAGGTCTTCGGCGATCGACTTGTTGCGACGCTGCAGCCAGTTGAAGGCAAGCACGGCCGGAACCGCGACAACGAGGCCGAGAGCGGTCATGATGAGCGCCTCACCGACCGGACCGGCAACGGTGTCGATCGACGCCTGACCGGAAGAACCGATCTTGATCAGCGCGCGATAGATGCCGACCACGGTACCGAACAGGCCGATGAACGGCGCGGTCGCGCCCACCGTCGCGAGGAAGGCCAGGCCGCTGCCGAGCTTCGAGTTGATCGCAGCTTCCGAACGAGCGAGCGATCCGTGCATCCAGTCATGCGCTTCGACCGGGTCGGTCAGCTTGCTATGCTGCTCCTGCGCGGAAAGCCCATCATCGACCAGCTGCTTGTAGGCAGTGTTCTTTTCGAGCTTCGCACCGGCCTCCTTGAGGCTGGCCGAACGCCAGAAGCTCTGCTTCACCTTTTTGCCCTGGCTGATGATCTTCTGCTGTTCGATCAGCTTGGTGAAGAGGATGTAGAACGAGAAGATCGACATACCCACAAGGATGACGAACACGGACTGCGAGATGATACCGCCCTCTTCGAGCGCGGCCTTCAGACCGTACGGGTTTTCCTGCGCGGCCCCGGCGGCAGCGGCTGCAATAGAAATGAACATCGTTAGTTACTTCCCTCTCAAATATAAACCAAAAATGTGGGCGGGTGCAGCCTGACCGGCTCCAACCGCCCCTCAAAATCCTACTCCGGTATCCGCCACACAAAGCGGCTGGACCAGCTGTCTGCCATCGGCTGGCCGTCAGAACCGGTCGCGGGCTTGAAGCGTCCGCGACGCGTCACGAGCTGACATGCCGTGCTATCGAGGTCCGAATGTCCGCTCGATGAGGTGACCGTGCACCCTACGACCCTGCCGTCAACGCTAACGTCAAGACGCAAGCCGACAACACCCGAACGTTCTTCGCGCAGCGCACGGCTCGGATAATCGTCAGACGTAACCCAGTCCCCGGGCCTTCCCTTCGGCGCGGCGCGCGCGACAGGCCGCGGCGGAGGCGGCGCGCTTACCACGGGGGGCAAGGGCGGCAAAGGCGGCGGCGGCGTTGCGACGCTCGTCACCTGCGGCGCAGGAGCGGGCGTTTGCACCATTGGCGGTGGAGCCACGACCGGCGGCGGCGGCACATCCGCCGGCTTCGGCGGGGGTGGCGGCGGCTCGTCCGGTGGCGGCGGCTCTTCCTTGACGTCGATCACGTTCAGCTGTTCCGCGGCTTTCTTGACATATTTCATGCCGAGGCCGGTCACGAAAGCATATCCCAGAACAACGTGAATCAAGGCGACGATAATAATCGAGATTGTTCTACTCGATGCCTCCGAGTGATCTGCGTAGGCCATTCAGCAACGACACTCCTTAACTCAGCTTGTAATTAACACTGCGACACCCAGAAATGCGGAACGCAAGGTATGCGCCTTCACATGCCTCAAGCACCGCCTCTGCTGTTTACTATCATTTCCCCGCTTCCTATCGTGGCGCAGGAGCGGAAGCAAACGCTTTGTGCGCCTTTCTCGGCAGTGGGTTGAGAATCTTCGGGCGCTGGCGCACAATTGGTTATCGGGTGCGTGTCGCGGCCTGTTCGGGCGACAATCGCCAAAAAAGGAATATCCCCTTCTTTTCACTAGAGCGTAAACATATGAAATCCATCGCCTTTACCTTCATTTTGGTGGGTTTTTCGCTCGCCCTGCCGGTCTCTGGCCGCCAAACACCCATCGAGCGCCCGGCGTTGTCATTTGCCGACATCGCAGACCTTGCCACTGGCGCTCCGCTGATAGCGAAAGCGCGGATCTCAGGCGTAAGAAATGTTCAAGGAGGGGGCGCAAGAAATGTTCAAGGAGGGGGCGCAGACCTCACCGCATCACCCAGGAAATTTCAACTGATCACGGTGAAGGTCGAATCGCTGATTCGTGGTCAAGGCGGCATCGCGCCGCGGGTCAGCTTTCTGGCTCTGGCGAACGCCCGGCGGTTCAGAAATGGCGCGCAGGTGCTGCTCTATGCCCGGCCGGGGCAGAGGGCAGGACAGGTCCAGCTCGTATCGGCGAATGCACTACAGCCATGGAGTCCGGAGCTGGAGGCTACCACGCGCGCGGTGACCACAGAGCTGCTTGGCGCTCAATCCATCCCCGCTATCGTCGCTGTGGGCGATGCCTTCCACGTTCCTGGTACCGTGCAGGGCGAAAGCGAGACGCAGATATTCCTCAAGACGGCGACCGGCGAGCCGGTATCGCTCTCGGTCGTTCACCGCGCGGGCGAGGCCACCCGCTGGGGCGTGTCGCTGGGAGAGATCGTCGATGACGCGGCGGTGCCGCCCGCGCCCGGCACGCTGCTGTGGTACCGGCTTGCCTGCGCGCTACCGGAGGTGCTTCCCGCTGCGTCCACCCGCGCGCTGGCGGTGCTGGATGCCGAAGCCGCGCGCGGGGACTACAGATTCGTTATGGAAAGCCTTGGCAGCTGCGGCCGCACATTGTAGCGGGGCGCACAAGGCGGGCGATTGTTCCGCTGGCCACAGGTTCAGATTAACAAAGCGGGATGGCGATGCAGGATCAACGACCGATGCGCGTAGCACTGGTGGGGCTGGGAACGGTGGGCACCGGGGTGATCCGCCTGCTCGATGCGAACAGGGAATTGATCGCCCGTCGCGCTGGCCGGATCATCGAGGTGCGCGCCGTGAACGCCCGGGACCGCAATCGCGACCGTGGCTTCGACATTACCCGCTTCGATTGGGTCGACGACATGATGGAGCTGGCCCGCCGCGACGATATCGATGTGGTGGTAGAGCTGATCGGCGGGTCGGACGGCCCTGCCCTCGCATTGGCGCGCGCCGTGCTCAGCGCCGGCAAGCCTCTGGTCACCGCGAACAAGGCGATGCTCGCCCATCATGGCCTCTCGTTGGCCACGCTCGCCGAACAATCGGGCATACCGCTGAAATATGAGGCGGCGGTCGCAGGCGGCATTCCTGTGATCAAGGGGCTGCGGGAGGGTGCCGCCGCCAACGAGATCAGCCGCGTCTACGGGATATTGAACGGCACCTGCAATTATATCCTCACCACCATGGAGCGCGAAGGGCGTGACTTCGATGAGGTGCTGAAGGAGGCGCAGGAGCTTGGCTATGCCGAGGCCGACCCGAGTTTCGATGTCGATGGGGTCGACGCTGCGCACAAGCTCTCGATCCTCGCCAGCTTGGCCTTCGGGACGCAAATTGATTTCGACGCCGTCGATATAGGCGGCATCCGCAATGTGACGGCCGCAGACATTCGGGAGGCGGCGGCGCTCGGTTATCGCATACGGCTCGTCGGCATGGCGGAAAACCGGGCGGATGGCCTGTTTCAGCGTGTCCAGGCCGCGCTGGTCCCGATGCATCATCCGCTTGCCAGCGTGGAGGGATCGCTGAACGCCGTGCTGGCCGAGGGTAATTTCGTCGGCAGCCTGTTCTTCTCGGGCCGCGGGGCGGGCGAAGGGCCGACCGCGTCCGCCGTCGTGGCGGATCTCATAGACATCGCGCGCGATGAATATGGCGATCCCTTCGCCATGCAGGTAGAGCAATTGGCGCGCCAGCCCAAGGCGGACAGCGGTGACACGATCCGGCGCGTCTATCTCCGCTTTCTGGTGCAGGACAAGCCCGGCGTGCTGGCCGAAATCGCTGCCGCAATGCGCGATGCGGGCGTCTCGATCGAAAGCGTGATCCAGCGCGGCGCGCACGAGGACGGCTCCGTCCTGCTCGTCGTCGTCACGCATGACAGCACGGAACGCGCCATTGATGACACCCTGAGGCGGCTCGGCGGATCGGACAACCTGATTGCAGACCCGGTGATCATGCCTATTCTGGGTTAACTACCTCCCACTCTCGACATCCGCCTCTCCCGCCGTTATCGGGACCGCGCGACCCTACAGGAAGGATATATGATGACGGTGCAGCCCAGTTCGGTTCTCGACCGCGTTCTGGTTTTGGAGATGGTCCGCGTGACCGAAGCGGCGGCAATCGCCGCGTCGCGCCTCATCGGCCGGGGAGATGAAAAGGCCGCCGATGCCGCCGCCGTCGAGGCAATGCGCATGGCGTTCAACGATCTGTACATGGACGGCACCGTGGTCATCGGCGAGGGAGAGCGTGACGAGGCGCCGATGCTCTATATCGGCGAGAAGGTCGGCAACGCCATCGGCAAGGGTCCGCGCATCGACATCGCGCTCGATCCGCTGGAAGGCACGACGATCACCGCCAAGGCCGGGCCGAACGCGCTCGCCGTGCTGGCAATTTCCGAGGAAGGCGGCCTGCTGAACGCGCCAGACGTCTATATGGACAAGCTGGCGGTCGGGCCGGGCTATCCGGAAGGCATCATCGATCTCGCCAAGTCACCTTCAGAGAACGTGAAAGCCGTTGCGGCGGCGAAGGGCGTATCGCCCAGCGAGATCATCGTCTGCGTGCTCGATCGCCCGCGCCATGAAAAGATCATCGCGGAGCTGCGCGCGCTCGGCTGCGGCATCATGCTCATCCCGGACGGCGACGTCGCCGGCGTCATCGCCACCACCAACCCCGAAACCACGATAGACATGTACATGGGCTCCGGCGGCGCGCCCGAGGGCGTGCTGGCCTGCGCGGCGCTGCGCTGCGTCGGCGGCCAGTTCAAGGGACGCCTGCTGTTTCGCAACGACGACGAGAAGGCCCGCGCCCGCAAATGGGGCATTACAGACCTCGACAAGATCTATGATCTCAAGGAGCTGGCAATCGGCGACTGCATCTTCGCCGCAACCGGCGTGACGGACGGCTCGCTGCTCAAGGGTGTCAAGCGCCTGCCCGGCGGCGTCATGACCACGGACAGCGTCGTCATGCGCGCCTCGTCCGGCACCGTGCGCTGGATCAAGGGCGAGCACCACGCCGAGCGCAAGGACAAATAAGCGGCTCCCTCGCGGAGGTAGCAAGCTGGAGGGGCGCTGGAAACGGCGCCCCTTATTTCTTGAGCCTGTAGCCCGTCTTGAACACCCAACCGATGGCCGCCATGCACACGATCAGCAACACCGCGACGAACGCGAGGCTATAGCCGATCGCCACGTCTCCCTTGCCGAAAAACGTCCAGCGGAATCCGCTGATGAGATAGATCACAGGGTTGAACAGCGTGATCGTGCGCCACGGCTCCGGTAGCATCGAAACGGAATAGAATGCACCGCCCAGAAATGTCATCGGCATGATCACAAGCAGCGGCACGACCTGCAGCTGCTCGAAATTCTGCGCCCATACGCCCAGGATGAAACCGAACATGCAAAAGCTGATCGCGATCAGCGCCATGAAACCCAGCATCGCCAGCGGATGCGCCACGGACACATCCACAAACAGGTGCGCCGTGGCAAAGATCACCAGCCCGATCATCATGGACTTGCTCGCCGCCGCACCGACATAGGCGATCACCGTCTCCAGCGACGAGAGCGGCGCGGACAGCAGCTCGTAAATCGTCCCCGTCCACTTGGGCATATAGATGCCGAAGCTCGCGTTGAAGATGCTCTCCTGAAACATCGAGAGCATGATGAGGCCCGGCACGATGAATGCGGCATAGGGTATGCCGTCGATCTCCGTCATGCGCGAGCCGATGGCCGAGCCGAACACGATGAAATAGAGCGACGTGGTGATGACTGGGGTCATCAGGCTCGTCCAGAAGGTCCGGCCAAAGCGATGCAGCTCGAAGCGGTAGATGGCGGCGATGCCGCGCCAGTTCATGCGGCCGCTCACGCCTTTGCCTCCTGCCCGCCGTCTTGCGAATGCACCAGCCCCACGAAGATATCCTCCAGCGAGCTTTCGCGGGTGGAGATGTCATGATAGCCGATACCGGCCTGCCCCAGCGCGGCGATCAGCGTGGGCACCCCGCTCTCGTCCGTCTTGGCGTCAAAGCGATAGTTGAGATCGGAGCCGCCGCCGCCCAGCGTCAAGTCCCAGCGGCTCAGCGCATCCGGAATTGCGCCAAGCGGCTGGTCGAGATGCAGGGTCAAAGTTTTGGTGCCGAGCTTGCGCATCAGCGCCTCCTTCTCATCGACCAGCATCAGCCGGCCATTGTTGATGACGCCCACCCTGTCCGCCATCTCCTCTGCTTCCTCGATATAATGGGTAGTGAGGATGATCGTGACGCCGGTGTCGCGCAGGTCACGCACCATGGCCCACATGTCCTTGCGCAGCTCCACGTCAACGCCCGCCGTCGGCTCGTCGAGAAACAGCACGCGCGGCTCATGGCTCAGCGCCTTTGCTATCATAACCCGCCGCTTCATCCCGCCGGACAGCTCCAAAATCTTGGCGTCGCGCTTGTCCCAAAGGGACAGGTCGCGCAGCAGCTTTTCGATATAGGCGTCATCCCGCGGCTTGCCGAACAATCCCCGGGTGAAGCGGACGGTGGAGATCACCGGTTCGAACGCATCGGTATACAGTTCCTGCGGCACCAGCCCGATATCGGTTCGGGTGTGGCGATACTCGCGGATGATGTCCCGCCCGTTCACCAACACCTGTCCGCTGGTGGGCGAGACGATGCCGCAGATGATGCTGATCAGCGTCGTCTTGCCCGCTCCATTCGGGCCGAGCAGCGCGAATATCTCACCCTCGCGTATATCGAGGTCAACAGAATGCAGCGCGACATGCCCGGAGGCATAGGCCTTGCCGAGGCCCGAAATGGAAATGATGTTGGTCAAGGAAGAAACTCTCGGCGAAGATGTGTTGCACGAGGAGATAGTGATTTACCCGCACGTGACAAGCCGTACCGCAACGACTAGTGAAATGGCCATGCTCCCCCTCTCCCGCATCCCGACCTCGATCACCGGCCAGACATGGTGCTGGCGCGGCGCTGCCAATGGCGAGGACGCGCACGCCGATGATCTGGTGGCACAGCTGTTGATGGCGCGCGGGTGCCCCCGCGAAGACCTTGCCATCCATCGCGCGCCCACACTGCGACACTTCATGCCCGATCCTTCCCTGTTCCAGGATATGGATGTTGCGGCGTCCCGCCTTGCCGATGCTGTGGAGGCCAACGAGACCGTCACCATCTATGGCGACTATGACGTCGATGGCGCGACCAGCGCCGCCCTGCTCATCCGCCTGCTGCGCGCGCTCGGGCAGGAGCCGGGCTATTACATCCCGGACCGGCTGATGGAGGGCTATGGCCCCTCCGGCGCCGCGCTCGTAAAGCTCGCACAGGGCGGGTCCAGCCTCATCGTCACCGTCGATTGCGGCGCGCAGGCATTCGAAGCACTGGCTATGGCGCGCGTCGAGGGTGTGGACGTGATCGTCGTCGATCATCATCAGTGCGCTACCACCCTCCCCCCTGCCCTCGCACTGGTCAATCCCAACCGGCTCGATGAATGCGCGGAAGGCGCGGCGCACGGCCATCTCGCGGCGGTGGGGGTGGCCTTCCTATTGGGGGCCGCACTGGTGCGGGAGTTACGCTCACGCGGCTATTTCGCGGCCCGGGCCGAGCCGCCGCTGCTGGACCTGCTCGATCTGGTGGCGCTCGGCACCGTGGCGGACGTGGCGCAGCTGCGCGGCCTCAATCGCGCGTTCGTGGCGCAGGGTCTCAAGGTGATGGCGGGCCGCCGCAATCTCGGCCTTGCCACCCTTGCCGCTGTCAGCCGCCTGACGCGGGCACCCTTGTGCCACGATCTCGGCTTCGCGCTCGGGCCACGCATCAACGCGGGCGGACGGGTCGGCAAATCCGACCTCGGCGTGCGGTTGCTGACTACCGAGGATGACGAAGAAGCCCGCGCCATTGCGCAGGAGCTTGACCGGCTGAACGAGGAACGCCGCGCCATCGAATCCATCGTGCAGGAAGAAGCCGCGCAGATGTCGGAGCATCAGGGCAACCGCTCGGTCCTGTTGGTGAGCGGAGATGGCTGGCACCCCGGCGTGATCGGCATCGTCGCCGGGCGGCTCAAGGAAAAGTTCGGGCGCCCCGCCATCGTCATCGCCACCGACGAGACCGGCACCGGCAAAGGCTCCGGACGCTCGATCAGCGGGGTAGACCTCGGCGCGGCAGTGCTGGCGGCAAAAGAGAGCGGCCTGTTGGCGGCGGGGGGCGGCCACGCGATGGCAGCCGGTTTGACCGTGAATAGCGACAGCATCGGCTACCTGCATGACTTCCTAGATGAACGCCTCGCCGCCGATGTCGCGAGAGCCAATGCAGAGCGTGTGCTGGTGGTGGACACCCTGCTCAGCCCTCGCGGCGTCAACCCGCGCATCGTGGCCGAGATGGATGCCGCAGGCCCGTTTGGCGTCGGCTGGCCCGCCCCGCGGATCGCCACCGGCCCGCTGCGCATCGTGAAGGCCGATACCGTAGGCAGCGGCGGCCATGTGCGGCTCATCCTGACGGGGCAGGACGGCGCGTCGCTGAAGGCGGTCGGCTTCCGGCAGGCCGAAACGCCACTGGGCCAGGCACTGCTCGGCGCCTCGCGGGGGCGCAGCCTGTGGCTCGCCGGGCGCGCCAAGATCGACGAGTGGGGCGGCGGCAAAAGCGCCGAACTGCACATTGACGACGCGGCCTGGGCAGACTGATCCACCAACTTGAAAATTGTGCTCTATCCGGCTTGACCCGAAGCGCCCTTCCCCCTAATGCCGCCCTCGCCTCGGCACGAGCATTCGCCCGGCACCGGCATGGCCCCTTCGTCTAGCGGTTAGGACGCGGCCCTTTCACGGCTGAAACACGGGTTCGATTCCCGTAGGGGTCACCATATTCGCTTCCCAGGCGATGTCAGAACGGCTCAGGATTGGCTGTTTTCCGGTGATATTTCTGATATAGTCATCCCAATCGGACTGGCTGCAACTCAATCCATACCAGCGGATTGATGGTATTTCGGGTGGCAGATTCCAGTCTCAGGATTGGAGATACCATCATGGGACAGCGGTCTGGATTATCTGTAACGGCGATCAAGGCGGCCAAGGGCCGTGACAAGCCCTACAAGCTCACCGACGGCGATGGTCTGTTCCTCCTCGTGCGGCCCAATGACGGCCGCTACTGGCGGATGAACTATCGTTATTTGGGTAAACAGAAGACACTGGCCTTTGGCGTGTGGCCAGAGGTCGGTCTGGCGGACGCACGCGCAAAGCGCGATGCGGCACGCAAGGTTCTGGCGCGCGGCGACGATCCTGCCGAGACGATCAGGCTGGAGAAGCTCTCCGCCAGTATTGCCGCCGCCAACAGCTTCAAGGCGGTGGCCGACGAATGGCTGGTCAAGATGGAGCGCGAAGGGCGCTCCCCTGTCACGATGAAGAAGCTGCGCTGGCTGCTCGATTTCATCAACGCATCTATCGGCAGGCGGCCAATCGCGTCTATTACCGCACAGGAACTGCTGCTGATGCTCCGCAAGATGGAGAGTAAAGGTCGCTATGAGACCGCCAAGCGTTTGCGCAGCAGCTGTAGCCAGATATTCCGCTATGCCATCGCCACGGCCCGCGCGGAACGCGATGTAGCGGCGGACCTGCGCGGGGCGTTGATTGCACCGCAGCCTGTCCATAGAGCGGCGATCACGGATGGTATCAAGGCGGGTGCGCTGCTGCGCGCGATTGATGCGTTTGAAGGCCACGCCAATACCAGGGTATCCCTACAACTCCTGCCGCATGTGTTTGTGCGCCCAGGCGAGCTGCGTTACGCCGAATGGGCGGACTTCAATCTCGAAAAGGGCGTATGGACCATCCCTCCGCACAAGACGAAGATGCGCAAAGTGCATAGCATTCCCCTCTCCTCCCAGGTGATCGAGATACTGGGACGGATTGAGCATGATGCCGACTATAGCCGTTTCCTGTTTCCGTCGCTGCGTTCGGTGTATCGACCGATGTCGGAGAACACCATCAACGCGGCGCTGCGGCGCATGGGTTATGCCCAGGACGAGATGACCGGCCATGGCTTTCGCGCGATGGCGGCGACATTGCTCAACGAGATGGGACTATGGCATGCCGATGCGATTGAGCGTCAGCTCGCCCATAGCGAAAACAACGCCGTCCGCCGCGCCTATGCGCGCGGCGAATATTGGGATGAGCGGGTTAAGATGATGCAACACTGGTCGGACTATCTTGACGGCCTACGCAACGGCGGGAAGCTGGTGCAGGGTAAGTTTGGAAAAAGCCCTGCCACCCGGCAAGTCTGATCACCCTGTCCTCTGCTCGCGCCCATAATGCACAGGGTCTGCGATCCAGCGGTTGATCTCGGACTCATACCATCCTGCGCCATGAATGCTGATCTGGATTTGGCGCGGGAACGTGCCTTCGGCGATCTTGCGATAGAGGGTGGAACGGGAGAGGCCGGTACGAGACAGAACGGTCGGCAGGCGGAGAATGCGATCAGGGGTAGTCATGGGATGTTCTTCCTTTCGGTGACGGTCAATGGCTCCCCCTGAACCGGATTGTGGCGTTGGCATTCTTTCGCACAAGTACCTTTACGGTGCCGCTGGACGCCTGTCGCGGCCACGGCGGCTAAGACAGGCGAGCGGCGGCGAATGGATAAGGATACGCAGGCAAGCGTGCGAATGCGTGGAATCGAGAGCGGCAGGCAATCGCCGCGCTGTCGCCTTGATGAGTGTCGCGGGCGTATCGTTCTCGCCGACATCGTTGACGCGACAGCATCGTCGTTCCCGTCTTGCCCAGATCCCGATTCGCGAACCATTGCAGTTCCAGCCTGTATCGGTCCGCACGCCATAAGATTGCCTGCATCGTACACGCGCCGACTACAAGGGGTGAGGTACGTATATGCCGGTTTGACTACTGAGATGGCACCGGCTCGATCCTGATTGTGCAGCGAACGGCATGTTTGCCTTTGCTAGCAGTTTTTTCGCAGGCCGTAATGCTGTCGCTGTTTGCGCGCGCGATGTCGGTGACACGGGTGATGCTATTCCACGCTTCTGGATTGCCAGCCTGCATCAAATGAACGCCTGCTTCCCATAAGGTCGGCTCGCGCATGGTGCGCGCGGCTATATGTTCGGGCCAGTGCCATGGAGTTGGGACGGATCGGGCGATCATACCGGGCAGAAATGAGCAGAGCATCATACCCGCGAGCAGCGCGCCGCCGCCCACCCAGGTAAGGCGGCGGCGCTGCTCGTCGGCGGTGCGGGCGGTTGCGACGATCTGGCGCATATCGGCTGTGGCCTTGTCGAGCTGGTCGCGTGCTTCGATCTGCGCGGCATGGTCGGAACGACGTGCTCCCTGCGCGGCGGCATCGATCCGCTGCGCCAGCGATTCCGGGGTGAGTTTGAGCGCTGGGCTGGCTGCCATTTGCTCCATGTCACCACCAATCTCGCCAAGGGTAAGCGCGATCTTACCCAGCGTAGCGCTATAGTCGGGCAGCACAATGTCGGCGCGTTCCGACGCCAGTTGCTCGACCGCGCGGCGCAAGAGGGCGACCTCCCCTCGTAGCTCGGCAAAGGCCTGTGCTGCCGGATCGGGAGGTTGTTGCGGTTCGACAAGCGCCAACAAGTCAATATCCTTAACTTCGTCATCGTCCTTCATCTCTGCCTCCTATCGGCTCATGCCAAGACCTCGGCCCCGATTGAGGCCCAGCGACTGGACAAGATCATGCGATATGCTGCTGCCTTCCGCCCGCATCGGCGGCAGCGACAGGTCCAGCTTATGGGCATGTTCGCACAGCACCGATTCCATTTGCGGATCGCGCTCCAGGCTTTTCGCCATGCCAGCCATCTGCTCGCCGACCTTGCGCGCACCGCGTGCGTCACCAGCGCGCTGCAACTCGTCGCGATGTTGTTTAAGCTGCTGCCAGCCTTCGACGAAGCGGTCAGCGCGCTTAAAAGGATCGCTGCGGATTTCTGCTTCCAACTGCATTGCCTGCATGGCGGCCTGGGTTCGCCCTCCGGCTGCCTCCTGGACAAGCTCAGACTGCCGTTTGAATGCACTCTTCAGATCATCGGCAGCATGGGGCCGGACGGCATCCAACCCCGCGCGCGCCTTGTCCAGCGCCTCGCGTTGATGCGGCAGCACTGGCAAGTCCCGACCTTTCATGCGCCCAATGTCGACAGCAGCGCGGGCATAGCGTTCGACCGCAGGGCGTAGATCGGGCGCACGAGTCGGCTGTCGCACACCTTCCGGCCCGTGGGATTGGGGACGGAAGTTCGCGAATATGCCCGCTGCACGTTCAGGCACCTGCTCCTTGGGCCGGAACCCATCGAACATGCCACGCACCTTTTCCGGAACGATTTTTCTGACGATCTCGGTGACACGCTCGCGGAACGTGATGCCACGCCGTTCGGCGAAATCTCGCGTGGGATCGGTGCGTGTATAATCGCTTACCATGTCCTTGGCGCGCTCGCGCGACAGGGTGTCAACGAGTTTCGACTGATCCCGGAAATCGTCGCGGCCATAATGAAGCTGCACACCGTCGCGATGACGGGACATGGCGACATAACTTCCGTGGCTGTCCATGCCGGATGTCGCCAGCACATGCGCCCTCTCCACGGTCATGCCTTGAGCCTTGTGGATCGTAGCGGCATAGCCATGATCGACATGGGCATAGTCCTTCATGTCGAAAGCGACGTTGCGCCCCTCATCGGTACGGACGGCGACATGCTCCGGGCCGACCTTTTCGACCGTGCCCAACGTGCCGTTCTTGACGCCAAGACTGCGCTCGTTTTTCAGGAACATGATACGGTCGCCCGATGCGAAAGTGCGCGGACCGCGTTCCGTCTTCACCAGCATGTCATCCCCAAGCTGACCCGCATGACGCATCCGGTCACGCGCGGCTTCATTGAGTTCGCGAACCTCGTCATTTGTGTGGGCGAGGATGATGCGGCTCTGATCCGGCGCGGCGATGCGTTCGCGGTCCCATCGCGCGATAAGCTCGCTGCGCGCTGCCTCGCGCGTCTCGGCAGCATGGACCATGCCACGCTCCGCATAGGAATGGATGGCTTCGCCGGTCCTGCCGGTTGCCAGCTGCCGGGTGGCATCCTGCTGCCACTCCTCATGCTGGCGGCGAACCTTGATGATCTCGATGCCGCCATGCCGTTCATGGATCGCGCGAAACGCCGCTCCGGCTTCGATGGCCTGCAACTGTTGTGGGTCGCCTACCAGCACGACCTTTGCGCCAGCATCGGCGGCATGGGACAACACGCGTTCCATCTGGCGCGTGCCGACCATGCCCGCTTCATCAATCACCAGCACGTCGCGCGACGTGAGCAAATCGCGCCCCTGCGTCCATCTATGCTCCATGCTGGCGATGGTACGCGACGCGATGCCCGAACCGTTCTCAAGGCCCTCCGCTGCGATGCCGGACAATGCCGCACCGCGCACCTCGTATCCGGCGCGCTCCCATGCCTCGCGCGCAACGCCCAG
The DNA here is from genome assembly GCF_030867385.1 of Sphingobium sp. DEHP117. Taxonomy (GTDB): domain Bacteria; phylum Pseudomonadota; class Alphaproteobacteria; order Sphingomonadales; family Sphingomonadaceae; genus Sphingobium. The sequence continues at coordinate 1,036,314 of NZ_JAPFBJ010000001.1, forward strand.
CATCGCGCTCTTGCCTGTTCCGGCATAACCCACCACCACGCCAAGGCCGTGCCCGCTCGTCACATGCTCCAATGCCGCGCGCTGCTCGCCGGTTAGCACAAGCCCGCGCCCTTCTGCGCTGGTCAATGCGCTCGTTCGTTCCTTCTCATTGACGCGGTGCTGTTCACGCTCCGCCATCAACTCCGAAGCGCGGTGCAAACGCTGCTCGGTCTCGATCATCTCGCGCGTCGTGAAGCGATCTTCTCCGCGCCCGTCCCTACCTAATGCAATCAGGTCGGGCGATGTGCGCACCGCACTCATCACAGCATCGAATTGCTCTTTTCCGTCCGAATGGCGATGCAAGAACATCGCAAGATCGCGGTTGGTGAAAGTTGCCTGTTGCTGGGCGATGGCATCGAGCGCGACCGATGGGTTCTCAATGATTCTCTGGCCATTGGCACGGGCAATCTCTCGATGGAACTCGATCCGCTCTGAGTGCAAACCATCATGACCCATGCGTGAAGCGGCGGGTCCGATCTTGTCCTGCGGGCGAAACTCGATGCCCTGTTCCTGCAAACTGCGATGATCGATCCGCGCATCGATGTCGAGTTCGGCAAGCCGCTCATTCACATGGCTGGCCCAATGCTCGCGCCACTGCTCGACTTGGGCCGTCGCATTCCACTCGCGCACCTTCGCGCCGAACCCGTCTTCGCCGACTTCCCGCATCGTGAGCATCACATGGGCGTGGGGCTTGGGCTGGCCATCGGCACCGATATCCCAATGCACATTGAGGTCGGCGATCATGCCCTTGCCGACAAACTCGACTTGGACGAAATCTCGCGCCAGCTCGATGCCCTGCTGCCGGTTCAGTTCACGCGGGATGGCGAACTCGACCTCGCGGGCCAGTTGCGCGTCCTTGCGAATCTCCGCAGCCTCGACTGCGTTCCAGAGCTTTTCGCGATCGATGAACTCTCCTTGCGCGTTCTCCGGCAGCATCATCTCGCTATGCACGACGCCCGATTTGTTGGTGAAATCATGGTCGCGATCCAGCCGCTCGTCATGCAGCCGTTCGCCCGCGCGATAGGCCGCGGCGGCTACGGCGCTGCGCCCGCTGGCGCGGCTGATGACTTTGGCCGAGAGGTGGAAAATTGCCATGACGGCAAACCATCTACACTACAACGAGCACGTCGGAACGACGTATAAGCGCGCCCTCACCAGAATAAATCCTGTTCGGGACTGCTGCATCCCAGCTTGTTCCGGCAACACTACAGCCAGACGCCGGGACAGCAACTATGATGGCTCTACCGATATAGATGGAGACCCTCATGCGTAAACCACGCGATTTTGATTCGGAGCTCAAAGCGCTTGCCGACAAGGCGAAGCAACTGAAAGAACGCCGCGTGCAGCAGCTCGGCGAACTAGTGATCGCTACAGGAGCCGACGCGACCGATGCGGAGACATTGGCGGGCGCGCTGCTTGTGATCGCCGAAACCGCTGACGCCGCCAGAAAGGAGAGCTGGCGCAAACGCGGCGCTGCCTTCTTTCAAGGCAAGGCGCGTGGTCGAACTGCAGGAACTGATCGCGACAACGGCAGCACTGCGCCGCACGACAACGGCGCGGCATCGCATTGAAGCAAGGAAAGCGAGAACCGACATGCACGAATGGGCTGTGCAACGCCGCGAACGAACGCGACATCTGATCGAGCTTGGCGGTCTCGTCGTGAAGGCTGGCCTCCCCGATCTCACCGATGATGACCGCGCCACACTCTATGGCGCATTCCTTAATGTTGCGGAGAAGCTGCAAGGCCAAGATCGCGAACAGGCACTCGCGCTCTGGAAGCGAAAGGGGAAACGGGCATTTGAGAACACAGCTCCATAAAGCAACCGACCAAGAGCCCGCTCTACAGGCGTTGATCAAAATTACCGAAGAATGACCCAGATCACTTTTCCGGATAAAGCACCATATATAGGCCCGTAGAATAACGTGGATACAATATGTGGTGAATATGTTTGATACAAGTCTTGCCCAGGAAATCTGGACCAAAAAATACCGCTTCCAGCCAGTCGATGGCAGTGGGGATGAGGATGTACAGGCAACGTGGCGACGGGTGGCCCATGCCGTTGCCGCCAACGAGGCACCAACCGAACAGCCACGTTTTGGTCAGGAGTTTCTGGATGCGTTGAGCGACTTCCGCTTCATTCCAGCAGGGCGCATTCTGGCAGGAGCAGGCACCGGACGCAACGTAACCCTGTTCAACTGTTTCGTGATGGGAGAAATCCCCGACGATCTGGACGGAATATTCATGCATTTGCGCGAAGCCGCACTGACGATGCAGCAGGGCGGTGGAGTCGGTATGGATTTTTCGTCCATCCGACCGGAAGGTGCTGCGGTGCGCGGCGTGGGAGCCAAAGCCTCCGGACCATTGAGCTTCATGGACAGCTGGAACGCGATGTGCGGCACGATCATGGCAGCTGGCCAGCGGCGCGGTGCGATGATGGGATGCCTGCGTATCGGCCACCCCGACATTGAAGCCTTTGTCGATGCCAAGCGGGACCCCGCGCGTTTTCGGAATTTCAATCTGTCCGTTCTCGTCAGCGACGATTTCATGAAGACGCTCGCCAGCGACGGCGAATGGCCGCTGACATTTGACGGGGTCATTCACCGCACAATCGGCGCGCGCGATCTGTGGCGGAAGCTAATGCAGGCCACTTATGATGTCGCCGAGCCGGGGGTCATCTTCATTGACCGAGTGAATCAACAGAACAACCTTAGCTATTGCGAACAGATCCTGGCGAGTAATCCCTGTGGAGAACAGATGTTGCCACCCTATGGCGCCTGCCTGCTGGGATCTATCAATCTTGCCAGGCTCGTGCCGCAACCCTTTGCAGATGCCGCGATATTGGATGAGGAAGAATTGACGACGTTGACTGCCACGGCGGTACGATTTCTCGACAACGTCATCGATATTTCGCGCTATCCTCTGGCTCAACAAGAGGCTGAAGCGCGGGCAAAGCGGCGCATCGGTCTGGGCGTCACGGGTTTGGCAGACGCCCTACTGTTCTGCAATGCGGCCTATGGATCGGGCCGTGCGATTACGCTGACGCAACAATGGCTGGGAACCATTAAGCGTGCCGCTTACCGCACCAGCGCGATACTGGCGGCAGAAAAAGGTGCTTTTCCGCTCTATGATCCCGTGATTCTGAACCGACCGAACCTGCAATCGCTCGATAAGGCAACGCGCGATTTGATAGCCGAACACGGGCTTCGCAATGGCTGCCTCACTTCAATCGCACCGACAGGCACCACCTCGTTGCTGGCAGGTAATGTGTCATCGGGAATCGAACCTGTCTTTGCCTATAGCTATAACCGCAAGGTGCGGGAGGCCGATGGCACGACCCGCGAAGAAGCAGTCGAGGATCATGGCTATCGCGTTTGGAAGCAAATCAAGGGCGAGGAGCCTCCGCCAGACGAACTGTTCGTCAGCGCCCAGTCGCTTGATCCGTCCGATCATCTCGCCATGCAGGCTCCAGCCCAGGCATTCATTGACAGTTCGATTTCCAAAACGGTGAACTGCCCCGAAGACATCAGCTTCGATGCTTTCATGGACATCTACGCCGAAGCCTATCATCTTGGTTGCAAGGGACTGACTACCTATCGCCCCAATGCCACGACAGGGTCGGTGCTCAGCGTTGCATCACAGTCCGCGCCTAAGCCTGTCGATGTGGTCGAGTTGCCTCAAAGGCCGGAATCGCTTCACGGCACCACATACAAGATCAAATGGCCAGATAGCGCACATGCCGTCTATGTCACCATCAACGATATCGACAATGGAGGTGTGCGGCGCCCCTTCGAGATGTTCGTCAATTCGAAGAATATGGAGCATTATGCCTGGACACTCGGTTTGACGCGGATGATTTCCGCCGTGCTGCGGCGGGGCGGCGACATCGCCTTCGTCGCCGAGGAGCTGAAAGCCGTGTTCGATCCACGTGGCGGTGCGTGGATGGGCGGACGTTATGTCCCTTCCCTGCTGGCAGCGATTGGCGACCTGTTCGAGCGGCATCTGGAGGCACTCGACAACCGCGAGGGGCCGCGGCCCGATCCTGTCGAAACACATCCAGCGAGAGAGAATGCTGTCATCCCCAGAATATGTCCCCAATGCAGCGCGGCCGCCGTACAGCGCTCCGAAGGATGCGACAAATGCCTCGAATGTGGCTATTCCAAATGCGGTTAACGAATAGCGGGGTCCCGCAATCTGTGCATGTTTACGCTGCGATGCCGTAAGCGAGTTCCTGCATCCGTTGCGGATCCAGAATTTCGACCAGAGCCAGCGAACGCGGACGGATAACCCGTGAGGCACGCAGACGGGTAAACTCCCTGCTAACGGTCTCCTTTGTGAGTCCCAGATAATCGGCTATGTCGCCACGACTCATCGGCAGAGGAATCAGTTTCACACCATTGGACTCCTTCCTGCCAATCCGCCGATGAACATCGGCGAGGAAACTCGCTAGCCGCTCCGCTGCGGTCATGCGGCCAAGCATAACGATCTTCTGATGTGCCAACGCCAGTTCTCCCGCCGCCTTCCGATATCGTGCATCGGCAAGCGCGGGATAGCGGCTGACGAAGCCCTCGAAACGCCCTTTGAGAAAGCGACATAACCTCACTTCGCTCACGGCTTCGGCGCTGAAGTTCCGCCTTTCTCCCGCTTCCAGGCCGACAAAATCGCCCGGAAATAGAAACGCGATCACTTGCCTGCGCCCATCGGGCAGGATGGAATTGAGCTTGATGACACCACTGGTCAAGCTGAATACGCAATCCGCCGGATCTCCCTGATGAAAAAGTGGTTCGCCCGCTGCAATGCAAACATTTCCGCCCTGATTTCTAAAATCGGACAGGGTATCGGCATCAAGCGCACAACACAAAGCTTCCGCGCTGACATGACAGGTTTGGCACGGATGATCTTCCGGCAACATCGGGCGTTTAGTCATGAACGGTCCCCCATTGAATATGTTCTTGCTGCTCGCGCAGCGAAGGGGGCTCTGCAATTCCAAATCAACGCCGGAATGATGTGGATCAAGCGGCCGACATGCCATGATCCTATGAAATGGCCAAACTGGAAAATATTTGGAAATCGTCTTTCGATTGGAAGCGAATTTCCTCCGGCACCACCCGAAACCCGGACCAGAATGCCGGGCGCGTCAGCCGCCCTAACGCCCAAATTACGGCAAAGCGTATGATCCGGGACAGGAGTAAAAAACGGCTGGGCAGTGGCCACGACTGGCGCGAGGCCCAAGCCCCGATCCGGGACAGGACTGATCGACTGGCGAAATAGTTGTCTGCCTCCGTTGCATCTACTGGCTCGACGCGACCTACGATTTGCACTTCTCGGTCCAGCTCAGGCCAGAAGAACATCAGCGCGGCATAAGGGTTTTCAGTAATATCAAATGCTTTGCGGCTACCGAGATTGGTATAGAATACAAATCCTCGATCATCAGCCTGCTTGAGAAGGACCATGCGCGCGGCTGGAAACCCCGCCTTGTTTGCGGTCGCTAACGCCATTGCGGTCGGTTCAACTACCCCAGAATCTACTGCCTCAGCCACCCATTGACGGAACAGGGCCAGTGCAAATGACCTGTCCCCTGCGGTGGTCATGTCAGGCGAGTTCCGAGGCCTCGAAATAACGGTGCCCCTGACGTCCATGCCAGAACCCGTTGGAAAAGGATGCTGCGAGGTTCAACTCACCAAGTTGCGCCAAGGCATCCGCAACGTCGGTGCGTCCGGCTAGCCGGTCTGCGAATATTGCGGCTACTGCCACCATGTCGATACTGTGCGGCATCAGGCGGAAATGGCGTATACCGAGTGCACGCATATCCTCGACTTCCGCGATCAGATTCATATAGCTGTGGGACAATGTCTGTATCCCGTTGATTGCCAGCATATTATCGCCGTCCAGCGTCCGCAGTGTCATTCCGTCCGGATCCTCCTGACATACGAACTGGCACTCATCCTTCGTGCGACGATGTGCGCGAGCATGATAACATCGTGCCGACAGGGCCAGCGACGCGCGGCCGAACACCTGCATCTCTATCGTTACGCCCAGATCATCCGCCTTTTCTGCCAGCACCTTCGCCGCCTTGCGAGGCAGTTCCACCGGCAGCGTGAAATGCACCGCGCCCTGGCTGGCAAGATGAGCCATAGTTCGCTCGTTATATATATTCATCATTGGCCCGATATGATGCGGGCGGGCGTCGACCGTGGAGAGACCGGCTGCATTGTTAATTTCCACCAAGCAATCCGCTTGGCTACACAGGTCCATTGTCGCTTTCCGTTCCCGTGGAAGCACGATTTCGGAAAGAGTGGAAAGAACAACCCGCTTTCCACCACGCTCCAGGCGCTCGATCACGTCAGGGTAATGGCGTTCGAAGAACGGGCTACGTTTCGAGCAGATCATCTCGCCCAGATAGACAATGTCGACCTGTGCTTCGTCAGCGATACGGGCATAGAAGTCGCGTTTCCTGTCCGCATCCCAATGGAACAGGATTGGCCCTAGAGTCAGGTTCGTGGTCATATGACTATCGCCATTTCTTGGTCGCGAACGCGCCCTGTGTCTGCTTCTGTCCTTCGGTCAGGGTGATCAGATCAGGTGCTGACGGCATTGCCTCTCCCGCCATCGCAGCATCGATTGCGGCACGAAATGCGCTCACTACCGCTGCGACATAGGCACGCGAGCGCTGTCGTCCTTCGATCTTGAAGGCATCAACGCCTGCGCCGATGAGATCTGGCAGCATGTCCATCAGATTGAGACTGATCGGCTCTTCAAAAGCGTAATAAGGTTCGGCACGAGCCGGAGCGCAATATCGGCCCTTGCAGATGGTTGGGTAGCCAGCCTGTTCATGTGATGCGAATCGATCAATGACGTGGCAGCCCAGCCGTGCGATGACCGACCCATCATCGCCACGTTCATAATGAACCTCTGAAGCCGGAGAGCAAGCACCATCCATGTTGGTTGAGCGACCCACCGCATAATTGGTCAGGCTGCATCGTCCCTCAACCATTAGGCCATGATTACCGAAAACGAAGGTTTCAATCTCACAGGGAATTTCCGACTTGAGCTGACGAATCTCAGGCACCGTCAATATCCGCGGTAGCACGACGCGCCGCACACCGAACTGCGCGCAGTAATAGCGGATGGCCTCTGAGTTGGAAGCGGCCGCCTGAACGGACAGGTGCAACCGGCAATCCGAATGATGCTCTGCCATATAGGCCGCCAGCCCCATGTCAGCCACGATGAAGGCGTCTATACCAAGCGCCGCGCCAATATCTGCCGCCTGCTTCCATAGATCGAACAGGCCTGCCGGAGGAAAGGTATTGAGCGCGAGTAGCACTTTTGCTCCTGCCGCATGGGCGTAGCAGACAGCGGCTTCCAGCTCTTTTGGCGTGAAGTTCAGGCCTGCGAAATTGCGGGCATTGGTGGCGTTCTGAAATCCGCAATAGACGGCGTCCGCTCCAGCATCGACCGCCGCGCGCAATGTAGCAGGTGTACCTGCCGGGCAGATGAGTTCCGGGACTTTAGTCACGGCGAATTCCTCTTACGCGTCCACTATATCGACGGCGCATCAACCTCCACGCGGCGCTGCTTGCCGGACCGAGCGATAAGGCAACCCGATCCGCGATCGATCCCTCTACATCGTCGATTGCATTGCGAAGACAGACCACCGCCTCCAGATTTCCGGTAATGTCCAGATCGCGTGAGAAGAACAAGGCGTCCCCATCTCTGCCTCCCTCGATCAGACCCAGCATATTGCGAAGCCGACCCGCTATCCGCGCGTTGGATGCTGGCTCGCTATGGCGCGACACAGCCCTGAGATCCGGCTTTTCAGGATCAGGGCGTAATAACAGTAGAAACGGTAAATCAAGAACGTCTATCAGAAAACGGCTGTGCTGGTGCGGCCCCAGACGTGTAAACAGCTCCGGCATTTCACGTGCAATACTGCTCACGATCCTGTTCAGCACGGGCTGAATCAGCAGGATGAGCGCGCGCGCAGGCGGAGCGGGACGCCGCGGGACGAAACGCCTGGGCACCAAGAAGGGAGCAAGGAAAGACATGGCCGCCTTCTATTCCTCCCAATCAAACAGGAAATGATATATGTCAATTCCTGGGCCGTAAATCGCTGTAACGGGGCGGCATGAGAAAGCTGACCTTTCAAACCTTGCCGCTGATCGCCCTCATGGCGATCCTTCCCACAATCAACACAGCAGCCTGGGCCGACACCCCGGTCGGAAAGGCGCAGACGAAGCCCGTAACGCCCTATGCCGATATCCGCTACCGCCTGGAGATAGTTGATCAGGATGGTCTGCCGCACAATGCGACGGCATCCACACTCCGCCTTCGGGCGGGAGTCCGCACGGCCGAATGGAACGGCCTGTCCGCCCAGATCGAAGGCGAGGCAATCACTGTGCTCGGCAAGACAAAATATAACGACACCGTCAATGGCAAGCTCTCCTATCCTGTCGTGGCAGATCCGGAAGATGTGCTGCTCAATCAGGCATTCGTGCGCTGGAAGCCAGTGCCGCAGATCGAAGCGGTAGCCGGGCGGCAGGCCGTGAATATCGACAACCAGCGTTGGGTCGGTTCCGTCGGGTGGCGTCAGAATGATCAGACTTTGGACGCGGCGCGCCTCACGGCGCGCCCCGCGAAGACGATTACTGTTGATTATCTCTATGCTTGGCGTGTCAACCGTGTGTTTGGTCCAGACTCGCCGCAAGGCATCTGGCACGACACAAATATACATGGCGCGCGTGCGGCAGTGGTGGTCAAGGAGGTTGGAACACTGTCCGGCTACGGCTATTGGTTGGATATCCCAGCTTCCCCGACATCCTCTACGGCGACGCTCGGCCTGCGTTTGTCCGGCGAGCACGCCCTGAATTCGAAGCTGAAGTTGCTCTATAGCGCTGAATATGCGCGCCAGCGAGACTATGGGGTCAACCCTCGCAACTTCGCGTTGGATTATGCGCTAGCGGAAGGCGGCATAGGCTTCGGCCCTGCTTCTGTGCGCCTTGGCTGGGAGCGACTGGAAGGTAACGGCATATCTGCCGTGCAGACGCCGCTGGCGACGTTGCATGCCTTCAACGGCTGGGCAGACAAGTTTCTCACGACGCCCGCCGATGGCCTGCGGGACGTCTATATCGATCTGGGCTATCGCCTGACCGCGAAAGGCCCGCTCAAGGGAACGAGTTTCCGAGTGGCTTGGCATGACTTCCGCGCCACCCAAGGCAATGTCCATTACGGCCAGGAATGGAATGCATCGGCGACCTTCCCGGTGCATAAATACGTGTCGCTGGTGACCAAGGTTGCCAGCTATGATGCCGATCGATTTGCCACGGACACTGTCAAGGCGTGGTTTGGTATCGAATTCAAAATCTGAACAAGCGCTTAGGCGGTCGATTGTTCTAAACTACGAAGTTCCCTGGTGGTGGTCCAGGGGGGGCGTCCGTTTTCCCCGTTTTGTATGGACGCCCCTTTCGCTATTGGCCCAAAGCGGGCTTGGATCTCATTCAGTTATAAGGGGTCGTAGAAAGGATCGGGATGGGAAAACGCTTCCAACCGTGCACGATCCGTGATGCTCACTTGAGAGCCACTTATTATGACGCCTTCCGCTGCCAGCGCACCGAAGCCGCGCGACAGATTTTCCGGAGTCATACCCAGCAGCGAAGCGAGCATCTTCTTCTCCCCCTTTAACTGAAAATTGTCAGCGCCGCCGCGACGACGGCTTTGCAGCAACAGGTGATTACCTATCCTCTCTGTCGATTGCCTGAGTTTCAGGTCCGTCAGCGCGCGCACAAATTCACGATACCCATTGGCCAACTCGCGTATCACAGCCATCATCAGTGCCTTGTCCTGCCGAATTAATCCGCGCACCAGTTCCGCTGGCACAAGAAGTATGCGAGAAGCACTGAGCGTACGTGCGGTCATCAGATAAGGCATATCAGTGACTACAGCGGCAAGTATGAAGCTGTGTAACGGTTCGACCAACGTCAAACTGGTTTCTCGCCCATGATTGGCGGCCTTCAGTTCCACCAAACCATCAACCAGAACATGCAAAAAATCAGCCTGCTGCCCCGCCTCAAAAAGAGTTAACTCAGGAGGAAACACCTGGAGGAAGGAAGCCGCGAACAGCCGGTCTCGTTCTTCCTCTCGCATCTCCGCAAACAGAGGCAATCGGGAAATTTCAGGACGTTCACCTGGACGCATTGCAACCGCCTCATCTAATATCGAACGGTGCGTTATATCGTATATTTGATATTTATCAATCGAATCCCAAGGTATATCAAGCTTCACTTTGTTCGATTTCAAGCGCCTAAGCATATACCCGGCTGCGACTCTCAAAGCTTGACCCAAGTCAACAAAGTAGCGCCCAAGGGGGCCTTAGGTCCCTCCCGCCAATCATCAGATTCGGGGCCAAACATGCCGACTACAGCTGGACTATCACAGGCAGGACGCCAGAGGGCATTGGGACTAAGCACCTTCGCCTTCACTGTCTGTTTTGCCGTATGGACGATCTTCGCGATCATAGGGATCAAAATAAAAAGTGAACTGGGATTAAACGATACACAGTTCGGGCTGCTGGTCGGCACTCCTATCCTGACCGGTTCGTTGGTGCGATTATTTCTTGGTGTGTGGACCGATCAATATGGCGGGCGCATTACCTTCCCGCTGACAATGCTCGCCTCAGCGGCTTCGACTTTTTTGCTTTCCTACGCACATACCTATCCGTTGATGCTGCTTGCCGCTCTGGGCTTGGGTCTAGCCGGCGGTGGCTTCGCCGTCGGTGTCGCCTATGTTTCGAAGTGGTATCCGCAGGAGAAACAAGGCTCGGCCCTTGGCTTTTTTGGCATGGGTAATGTCGGCGCGGCCGTGACAAAATTTGTCGCACCGTGGGTCATGGTCGCATTCGGATGGGAAGCCGTCGCCCAGATATGGGCTGGCTCACTGGCACTGATGGCTGTGTTGTTCTTTCTGTTTGCACAGGACGATCCTGAACTGGCGGCCCGCAAGCGCACGGGCATAAAAGCCCAGAGTCTGAAAGAACAGTTGGAGCCTTTGCATAACGAGCAGGTCTGGCGCTTCTCATTATACTATTTCTTCGTCTTCGGTGCCTTTGTTGCGCTGGCACTGTGGCTGCCGAAATATCTAATCGGCGTATATGGCGTGGATGTCAAAGTCGCCGGCATGCTCGCCGCCACCTTCTCGCTATCTGCCAGTATTTTCCGGGCTTATGGCGGTGTTTTGGCAGACAGATATGGTGCACGCCGGATCATGTATGCGACCTTTGGCGTCTCGATGCTTTGCCTGTTCATGCTGTCCTATCCGGCAACCGATTATGTAGTTCACGGTATCAAGGGTGACATCCATTTCGCGACATCAATGAGTCTGGTACCCTTTGTTATTACCATTTTTGTCCTTGGCTTTTTCATGTCGCTGGGCAAAGCTGCCGTCTACAAACATATACCTGTCTACTATCCCAGCCACGTCGGCTCCGTTGGCGGACTTGTGGGTTTGGTAGGCGGCCTCGGCGGCTTCATCTTGCCAATCGTTTTTGGCGCAGTGAGCGACCTCACCGGTATCTGGACCAGCTGCTTCATGGTGCTGTTTGCACTTGTAGCCATCGCTTTGGCATGGATGCACCTCGCCATCCGTCAGATGGAACAGAAGGCGGCAGGGATCGATACCCGCTCGCTGCCGGAATTTCCCGAAATGGCGTCCCTGCATGATGCAGAGCGTCATTCGCAGCATGCCGCGGGCACCAAACTGCTAACCGAGTGGAAGCCGGAAGACCCGGATTTCTGGGAGGCAGTAGGCAACCGCATCGCACGGCGCAATCTGCTCATCTCCATACCTGCTCTGCTGCTGGCCTTCTCCGTCTGGATGGTGTGGTCGGTGGTTGTCGCAAAGCTGCCGCTGATCGGATTCGACTACACGACGGATCAGCTGTTCTGGCTCGCTGCTTTGCCGGGCTTGTCGGGGGCAACATTCCGTATTTTCTATAGTTTCATGATCCCGATTTTCGGCGGGCGGCTATGGACAACGCTCAGCACGGCATCGCTCCTCATTCCCGCCTTCGGCATTGGCTACGCAGTGCAAAACCCGGAAACGCCCTATGTGATCTTCCTGGTTCTGGCGCTGTTGTGTGGCTTTGGTGGCGGCAATTTTGCCTCGTCCATGTCCAACATCGGCTTTTTCTTCCCGAAGGCCCAAAAAGGCAATGCGCTGGCGCTCAACGCTGGCCTCGGCAACCTCGGCGTATCGGTCATGCAATATGTCGTGCCGTTGGTCATTACGGCTGGCGTATTCGGCGCACTGGGCGGCGAAGCGCAAACAGCAAAAGATGGCGGCCAGCTCTGGTTGCAGAATGCCGGTTTCATCTGGGTGCCGTTCATTATCGCCTCCACCCTGCTGGCTTGGTTCGGCATGAACGATATCGCCGATGCCAAGGCGAGCTTCGCCGAGCAGTCGGTGATATTCCAGCGCAAACACAACTGGTTGATGTGCTGGCTGTATACCGGTACCTTCGGATCGTTCATCGGTTTCTCGGCTGGGCTGCCGCTGCTCGCCAAGAGCCAGTTCCCCGATGTCAATGTGCTCAAATATGTGTTCCTCGGACCTCTGGTCGGCGCGATCAGCCGGGCGGCTACAGGCTGGCTATCCGATCGCTGGGGCGGCGCGCGCGTCACCTTCTGGGTTTTTCTCGGCATGATGCTGGGTGTCGTTGGCGTGATCCACTTCCTCGACGCCAAGGATTTCACTGGCTTCCTGGGAATGTTCATCTTCATGTTCTTCGTCACGGGAGTTGGCAATGCGTCGACTTTCCAGATGATACCCAACATCATGCGCCTCGAAGTGCCGCGCCTGATGCCGGAGCTGAATGCGGCCCAGCGGACGCGGCAGGCCGAGAAAGAATCGGCGGCGATCGTCGGCTTTACCTCGGCGATCGCGGCCTATGGCGCCTTCTTCATCCCGAAATCCTTCGGCAGCGCCATCGCCATCACCGGAACGCCACATGCCGCGCTCTATGGCTTTCTCGCCTTCTACGCGAGCTGCGCGGCGCTGACATGGTGGGCTTACACGCGCCGGGGCGGCCTGCTGCATGACATCGAGCGGGGTCTGGTGACGGCTCCGACAACCACTCCCATCCGTTCCACAGGAGCCTGATCCATGAGCCATCTGCTTGACAGACTGACCTTCTTCAAACAGGCTCGCGAGCCTTTTTCCGACATGCACGGCGTTACTACCGCAGAGTCGAGAGGGTGGGAGGACGCCTATCGCAAGCGGTGGCAGCACGACAAGATCGTGCGCTCCACCCATGGCGTGAATTGCACAGGCTCCTGCTCATGGAAGATATACGTAAAGGGCGGGATTATCACGTGGGAGACCCAGCAGACGGACTATCCGCGCACGCGGCCAGATTTGCCTAATCACGAACCGCGCGGCTGCCCGCGCGGGGCGAGCTACAGTTGGTATATCTATTCGGCGCAGCGTCTCAAATATCCGCTCATCCGCAAACGGCTGGTCAAGCTGTGGCGAGAGGCGCGGAAAAACCTCCCGCCCGTCGCCGCCTGGACCTCAATCCAGGCGGACCAGGCCAAGCGCAAAAGCTATACCGCGATCCGTGGCCATGGCGGCTTCGTCCGCTCGACATGGGACGAAGTCAACGAAATCATCGCAGCTGCCAACGCCTATACAGCCAAGACCTATGGCCCGGATCGCGTGATTGGCTTCTCCCCCATCCCCGCCATGTCGATGGTGAGTTATGCCGCCGGATCGCGCTATCTGTCCTTGCTGGGCGGAACCTGCATGTCTTTCTACGACTGGTATTGCGACTTGCCGCCTTCGTCTCCGATGACCTGGGGCGAGCAGACCGACGTTCCGGAAAGCGCCGACTGGTATAATGCCGGTTTCCTGATGCTGTGGGGATCGAACGTGCCGCAGACGCGCACGCCTGACGCCCATTTCATGACCGAGGCGCGCTATCGCGGCGCCAAGGTCGCGGTTGTCTCCCCGGATTATGCAGAGGCGACGAAATTCGGCGACATCTGGCTCAACCCGCAGCAGGGCACTGACGCCGCGCTTGCCATGGCCATGGGCCATGTCATCCTGCGTGAATATCATCTCAATTGGCAGGCTCCCTATTTCGAGGACTATTGCCGCCGCTATTCCGACATGCCCATGCTGGTGAAGCTCGTGGGCAAGGATGGCGCATTTGTGCCTGACCGGATGCTGCGCGCCTCAGATTTCCAGGATGATTTGGGCGAGAAAACCAACCCTGAGTGGAAAACGGTGGCGATTGACGATAGCACTGGCGCTCCTGTCGTTCCCGCAGGTTCTGCCGGTTTCCGCTGGGGTGAACAGGGCAAATGGAACCTTGAAGAGAAAGACGGCGCAGGCGATCCTGTAACGCTGCGCATGACTGCCATACTTGATGACAGGCATGATGCCGTAGTCGATGTTTCTTTTCCGTATTTCGGCAATCGCGAGCATGACTATTTCAAAGGCTCAGATCACCCCGGTGTTCTTAATCGACGCGTTCCGGTTCGGGAGATAAAGCTCAAGGATGGAAATGCTTTTGTTGCCTCTGTGTTCGATCTGCTCTGCGCGAACTATGGTCTTGACCGTGGATTGGGCGGTAGGAATGTCGCGACGGACTATTCGGCTGATATTCCGTATACGCCAGGATGGGCGGAGAAGATCACGGGAGTGCCCGCCGACGACATAATTACTGTTGCCCGTGAATTTGCCAGTAATGCCGAACAAACCAACGGCAAGTCGATGGTGATCCTGGGGGCGGGCCTCAACCACTGGTATCACATGGACATGAACTATCGCGGCATCATCAACCTGTTGGTGATGTGCGGATGCGTGGGCCAGTCGGGCGGCGGCTGGGCGCATTATGTGGGGCAGGAAAAGCTGCGCCCGCAAACCGGATGGGCCCCGCTGGCCTTCGGACTGGATTGGAGCCGGCCTCCCCGGCAGATGAACTCCACCAGCTTCTTCTATGCCCACACCGATCAATGGCGTTACGAGACGCTGGACGTCAGTGAAATTCTGTCACCCACCGCACCTGAGGGCGATTGGGACGCCAGCCTGATTGACTATAACGTAAGGGCCGAGCGCATGGGCTGGCTACCCTCCGCGCCGCAGTTGCGCACCAATCCTCTCGAAATCGCGTCTGCGGCGCAAGCTGCTGGTCAGGATGTGAAGGATTATGTCGTCAGCGGACTCAAGGATGGTTCGCTCGAAATGTCCTGTGTGGACCCCGATGCCCCAGAAAACTGGCCGCGCAACATGTTCGTATGGCGCTCCAACCTGCTCGGCTCGTCGGGCAAGGGCCACGAATATTTCCTGAAACATCTTCTGGGAACCGCGCACGGTGTGCAGGGCAAGGATCTTGGCCAGACTGGCCAACAGAAGCCCAAGGAGGTCAAGTGGCATGAAGATGCGCCCAAGGGAAAGCTGGATCTGCTCGTTACGCTGGACTTCCGGATGTCCACAACCTGCGTCTATTCGGACATCGTCCTGCCGACTGCCAGCTGGTATGAGAAGGACGACCTGAACACATCGGACATGCACCCGTTCATCCACCCGCTGTCGGCGGCGGTCGATCCGGTATGGGAGTCGCGCAGCGACTGGGAAATCTACAAGGGAATCGCCCGGAAATTCTCCGAGGTCTCTACCGAAGTGCTGGGGGTCGAGCAGGATGCGGTGCTGGTGCCGATCCAGCACGATACGCCCGGAGAAATTGCGCAGCCTTTCGATGTGGCCGACTGGGGCAAAGGCGAAGTGGACGCTGTTCCAGGCAAAACGATGGCCGGTATCACCGTGGTCGAACGCGATTACCCCAACCTTTACAAGCGCTTCACAGCGCTGGGTCCGCTCATGGACAAGCTCGGCAACGGCGGTAAAGGCATCGCCTGGAATACGGAGCGTGAGGTCGATAACCTTCGCAAACTCAATGGCGTAGTCGCCGACGAAGGGCCGACGAAAGGCATGCCCCGCATCGAAACCGCGATCGACGCGGCCGAAGTGCTGTTGATGCTGGCACCGGAGACCAATGGCGAAGTAGCGGTGAAAGCGTGGGCCGCGCTTTCGCAGAACACCGGATTGGATCACACCCATCTTGCCCTACCGAAGGAAGAGGAAAAAATCCGCTTCCGCGATATTCAGGCCCAGCCGCGCAAGATTATCTCCTCACCCACATGGTCAGGGCTGGAGAGTGAGCATGTATGCTACAACGCGGGCTACACCAATGTGCATGAGTTGATACCGTGGCGGACGCTGACAGGGCGGCAGCAGCTATATCAGGATCATAAATGGATGCGGGCCTTTGGCGAGGCGTTGTGCGTTTATCGACCGCCCATCGACACCAAGGCGGTCAAGCCGATGCTGGATCATGCTGCGGGACAAAAGCATGTGGTGCTGAACTTCATCACCCCACATCAGAAATGGGGCATCCACTCCACCTACACCGACAACCTTCTGATGCTCACGCTATCTCGCGGCGGGCCGATCGTTTGGATGTCTGAAACCGATGCCGCCAGTGCGGGCATCGTCGACAATGACTGGGTCGAGGCGTTCAACGCCAATGGCGCCTTGGTTGCCCGCGCGGTCGTGTCGCAACGCATGAAGGAGGGAACACTCTTCATGTACCACGCTCAGGAAAAGCATGTGAACGTGCCGGGATCGCCGCTCACCGGCCAGCGCGGCGGCATTCATAATTCCGTGACCCGCGCCGTATTGAAGCCGACGCACATGATCGGCGGCTATGTTCAGCAATCCTATGGCTTCAATTATTATGGAACCGTCGGTTCCAACCGCGATGAGTTCGTGATCGTCCGCAAACTGAAAAAGGTCGACTGGCTCGAAGGAGCATTGGCCGAAGGGGAGACCGCAGCATGAAAGTCCGCGCCCAGATCGGGAAGGTTCTCAACCTCGATAAATGCATCGGTTGCCACACCTGCTCGGTGACTTGCAAGAATGTTTGGACCAGCCGCGAAGGGCTGGAATACGCCTGGTTCAACAATGTGGAAACAAAGCCCGGCGTAGGCTATCCCAAGGACTGGGAAAATCAGGACCGCTGGAACGGCGGCTGGGAAAGACTACGCAACGGCTCCATCCAGCCGCGCATGGGCGGCAAGTGGCGCCTGCTTGCCAAGGTTTTCGCCAACCCGGACCTGCCGGAAATCGATGATTATTACGAACCGTTCACCTTCGATTACGGCCATCTTCAGCAGGCGGGCGAGAGCAAGGCATTCCCCACAGCGCGTCCGCGCAGCCTGATATCCGGCGAACGGATGGAAAAAATTGAAAGCGGTCCGAATTGGGAAGAGATACTGGGCGGCGAATTTTCCAAGCGGTCTGCAGACTATAATTTCGAAGGGGTGGAAAAGGAGATTTACGGCCAGTTCGAAAACACCTTCATGATGTATCTGCCCCGGCTGTGCGAACATTGCCTCAACCCGACGTGCGTCGCGGCTTGCCCGGCGGGTTCAATCTACAAGCGGGAGGAGGACGGCATCGTCCTCATCGATCAGGAAAAATGCCGGGGCTGGCGCATGTGCGTTTCCGGCTGCCCCTACAAGAAAATCTATTACAACTGGAAAACCGGAAAATCGGAAAAATGCATCTTCTGCTACCCGCGTATCGAAGCAGGACAACCTACGGTATGCTCTGAAACATGCGTGGGGCGCATCCGCTACCTGGGTGTGATGTTGTATGATGCCGATCGGATCGAAGAGGCTGCAAGCACTGAAAGAGTTACTGACCTCTATCAGGCACAGCTCGACATCTTCCTCGACCCCAATGACCCGGCAGTCATCGCGCAGGCGCGAAAGGATGGCATTCCCGATGCGTGGATCGAAGCAGCGAAACATTCCCCAGTGTGGAAGATGGCGATGGAATGGAAGGTCGCTTTTCCATTGCACCCGGAATATCGCACGCTGCCGATGGTCTGGTATGTGCCACCCTTGTCGCCGATCAGCGCGGCGGCGAGCGCAGGCAGAATCGCGACAAACAATGGCATGCCAGATGTGCGTTCGCTGCGGATTCCAATGAAATATCTCGCCAACTTGCTGACTGCAGGAGACGAGGAACCGATCTCCGCCTGTCTTGAGCGGATGCTCGCCATGCGTGCCTATATGAGGGCCAAGACAGTCGGCGGAGTGATCGAGGAGGGGATCGCTGCATCGGTTGATCTTACAGGTAGCCAGATCGAGGAAATGTATCAGGTGATGGCTATCGCTAATTATGAGGACAGGTTCGTGGTGCCTGCCGGCCACCGTGAAGACGCCGAAGACATATATGACGAACGTGGCGGTTGCGGCTTCTCGTTCGGCAATGGCTGTTCGGGTGGTTCCACCGATACGAACCTGTTCGGTGCGCCCGCACGCAAGCGACTCCAGACCCCGACGGAGGTATTCTGATGCAATGGACCTTACGTATTCTCTCCACGCTTCTGCGTTACCCCGACGACACAGTGAAGCAACTCGCACCGGTGCTGCTCGACGCACTGGAGCGAGACGCCGTTTTTACTGCCCGTCAGCGGGAAACACTTAGGCCGCTGATTGACCAACTGATTGGTGATGATCTGCTGGATCTGCAGGAGCGCTACGTCGCGCTGTTTGACCGCGGACGCACGTTGTCCCTTCACATGTTTGAACATGTGCATGGCGAGAGCCGTGACCGCGGCCAAGCCATGGTGGATCTGCGCGCGCGCTACGAGGCGCAGAGGTTGGAAATTTCGGCAAAGGAGTTGCCCGACTATTTACCCCTGTTTCTTGAATATTTGTCGGTCTTGCCCGCAGAACAGGCATTGATGGAGCTGGCTCAACCCGGTGTCATCATCGGCGCCCTCGCCGAACGGCTGGAGCAGAAGGTCACTCCCTATGCCGCACCGATGCGTCTGCTCGCCGATCTGGCGGGAGCGGGCGGGGAGCCTCTCTCCCTCGCGCCCGCCGACGACCCGGACGACCTCGCCGCTCTCGACGCGCTGTGGGAGGAGGAGCAGGTTCGTTTCGCTGCACCAGCCGCCCCCGGCGCGGTGCCCGCCTGCCCGCAGGCATCCGCGATGGTGGCGCGGTTCCAGTCACCTGAACTGAACAGGAGTTCCGCTCATGGCTGATTACATCCATCATCTGCTATTCGGAATCTACCCCTATGTTGCGCTCGCCGTTCTGGTTGTAGGTTCAGTAATTCGGTATGATCGCGAACCCTACAGCTGGCGTGCCGGATCGAGCCAGCTGCTGCGCCGCAAGCAGCTCATGATCGGATCGGTGCTGTTTCATGTCGGTGTGCTCCTGATCTTTGCCGGGCATCTGGTGGGCCTGCTGACACCGATTGCACTGTTCGATGCGTTAGGCGTCTCTCACGGTGCCAAGCAGCTGCTCGCGATGAGTGCGGGTGGCGTGGCAGGTGTAATGGCGATCATCGGCGCAACCCTGCTGATCCACCGCCGTTTTTTCGATCCACGAGTGCGCGCCGCATCCAGCTTCAGCGACAATATGATTATCCTGCTGCTTTGGGTGCAGCTTGCTCTGGGGCTTACCACTATCCCCCTATCCGCCCAGCATCTGGACGGGCATGAGATGGTGAAATTCATGCAGTGGGCGCAGGGGATTTTCACGTTCCGCAGCGGCGCCTCCGACGCTATCCTCGATGTGGCGCTGGTGTTCAAGCTACACCTTGCCCTGGGTTTGACTATCCTGCTGTTGTTCCCGTTCACGCGGCTGGTGCACATGCTCTCCGCGCCAGTTCGCTACATTTGGCGACCGGGTTATCAGATTGTCCGGTCGCGGAAACTGGCAGCATGAGTGACCCTTTCGCTCCAGTCATAGTTGGTGGCCGGGAGATTCCGGCCGCCACAATCGCCGCCGAGGCGCAGCATCACCCCGCCCACAATGCGGACACCGCTTGGGCAGTTGCCGCCGAGGCACTTGTCGTCAAGCAATTGCTGCTCGACGAAGCGCAACGGCTGGGTATCTCTCCCGATCCGGCGACGGATCGTGATGGGCGCCTTCTGACCGAAGAGGACGCGCGCATAGAAGCGCTACTCGAACGGGAAGTGCATGTGCCTGAAGCGGATGAGGAAACCTGCCGTCGCTACTATGACACACACGGACAACGCTTTCTTTCGCGCTTGCAGGTTGAGGCAGAGCATATTCTTTTCAAGGTCCAACCCGACGACCCTATTGCGCTTGGTCTTGCCACAAGCGACGCGCGCGGGGCCATACGGGAAATCGTACACGATCCGGGTGTCTTCGCAAAGCTGGCACAGACCTATTCGGGTTGTCCCTCTGCAGCACATGGGGGGCAGTTGGGGTTAATCGCGGCAGGACAGGTCGAGCCAGCCTTTGAAGCCGCACTATTCGCTCTTGCTGAAGGGCAATTGTGTCCGCATCCGGTAAGGAGCCGCTACGGCGTGCATGTCATTCGCGCGGGCAGACGCATAGAAGCGCGTCTGGTGCCATTCGAAGCAGTGCGCCGTGATATCGCCCATTATCTCCGTGAGGCGAGCCTGCGCCGTGCCATTTCGCAATATATCCCCCTCCTTGCTGCACGCGTGGGTGTGAGCGGCGTGGAGATCACAATACCGGAAGGTATGCTGGTGCAGTGATGGCTGCCGATCCCGTCGCTCATACCCCAAAGTTTCTCCACGACCTCCATGGCCGCAAACTCGAATATCTGCGCCTGTCGATCACGGATCTCTGCAATTTTCGATGTAGCTATTGCTTGCCCAATGGCTATCGCAAACCAAGAGGTGCGCCTGCACCGCTATCGGTTGAGGAAACAGCCCGACTGGTGCGCGGCTTTGCCGCGGTAGGTGTGTGGAAAGTCCGGCTGACGGGTGGAGAGCCCACATTGCGCCCCAATTTCGAGCATATCGCTGCTACAGTCGCCACTGTGTCCGGTATCCGTCGGGTAGCAATGACGACAAACGGCTATCGTCTGGCCGAACGGGCGGAAGCATATCGTGCCGCGGGGATAACTGCGATCAATGTCAGCATAGATTCAATGGATTCCGCCAAATTTAACGCAATAACCGGCCATGATCGGCTAGCTGAAGTGCTTGAAGGGCTGGATGCCGCGCTGGCCGCAGGGTTCGACAGCATCAAGGTCAACACAGTTTTGATGCAGGACATAAACGATGGTGAATTGGACGCGATCGTCGATTTCGTGGCCGGGCGAGAGCTTTCGCTACGCTTCATCGAGGTGATGCTCACAAACGGCAATCGGGATATCTTTAATCGCCACCATATTCCCGGAGCCAGCATTGTCGCGCAACTGGAACGGCGCGGCTGGTCGCCCGTGGCGCGACAAGCAGGCGAAGGTCCGGCAATCGAATATGCACACCCGGCTGCGAAAGGTCGTATCGGCATCATCGCTCCCTACGGACGAAATTTTTGTGCTTCTTGCAACCGCGTGCGGGTCTCGGCATCAGGGCAACTGCATCTGTGTCTCTTCGGTGACGGCGGGGTCGACCTGCGGCCGCTGCTCCAGTCCGACGATCAGTATGATGCGCTCGTAAGGCGCATCCGTGCCCTGACTGATGGCAAGCCAGTCGCCCACCGACTGCATAGCAGCAACAGCGGCGCCACGCCCCATCTCGCATCCATCGGAGGCTGACATGCCCGGCATAGACAAGAACCTGACCTTCCATCCGCTCAATATTGCGATTTTGACGATCAGCGACACTCGAACTCTGGAAACTGATGCATCGGGCGCATTGCTCGCCAAACGCCTACAGGCAGCAGGCCACCAGCTTGAAGACAGGCAAATTGTGCGGGACGATATTCCAGCCATCCGACATCAGGTCAAGCTGTGGGCGGAGGATGAGCGCGTGGACGTTATCCTTTCGACCGGAGGCACTGGGTTTATGGAACGCGACCTGACACCTGAGGCGGTCCGTCCCATGCTCGACAGAGAGATGGATGGCTTTGCTGTGCTTTTCCATTTGGCGAGCCAACAGACGGTAGGGATCTCTACTCTGCAATCACGTGCGCTGGCAGGGCAGATCGGAAACAGTTTCATCTTTTGCCTACCGGGATCGCCTGGCGCATGCAGCGATGGATGGGACATGGTTCTTGCACTCGAACTCGACAGCCGCCACCGCCCCTGCTCACTAGCCGGCGTCATTCCTCGCCTGATGCATGTCTGCGTCTAAGCCTGTGATGATCGGTTTCGATGAAGCGATCGCACGGATTGCGGAGCATGCTCACCCGCTGGAACGGGAAATGACGCCGCTGGAATGTGCCCACAGGCGCATATTGGCCGATCCTGTCATCGCGAGAGTGAGCGCACCAAAGACAGATGTGTCGGCGATGGACGGTATCGCCGTGCGCGACACAGATCTTCGAGCGCTGCCCGCAACACTACATGTGGTGGGGGCAGCGTTCGCCGGGGAGCCTTGGATAGGCGGGATCAAATCCGGAGAGTGCGTACGTATCTTCACCGGTGCGGCCTTGCCAAAAGGTGCTGATCGCGTCGTCATGCAGGAGCATGTCAGCTTCAGTGACGGTCTGGCGATTGTAACGGAAGGCTATGGGCCGGGGTGGCACGTGCGCTCCGCAGGGGCCGATTTCAGATCAGGCGACATACTGGTTCCTGCGGGCACCCGACTTGGACCCCGACATGTGCTGTGCGCTGCGGCGGCGGACCAAGCCGCACTGCCTCTATGGCGCAGACCACGCGTAGCAATAGTAAGCACCGGCACAGAGCTTGTTCCTGCAGGCAGCGCATCCAGCATGACCGACCATCTGCCCGACAGCGTTTCGCATGGCATCGCCGCGCTCGTCGATATATGGGGCGGAGAAGTGATCGAACGCAGGCTAGCTGGAGATGATCTGACCGATTTGCGCTCCATGGCGGGGGTTATGCTGGAGGAAGCCGACATTATCATCGTGACTGGTGGAGCCTCGGTGGGGGAGCGCGACCATGCCAAGGATATGTTCATTCCCTACGGCCTCGATCTGATCTTCTCAAAGCTCGCAATAAAGCCCGGAAAGCCTATCTGGCTTGGCCAGTGCGGCAGCAGGTTCGTGGTCGGGCTTCCCGGCAATCCTACCTCCGCTATGGTGACTGCTCGCCTCATCCTTGCGCCTTTACTGGCGCTTATTACAGGGCGCTCATGGCAAGCGGCCCTGGGTTGGCGGCGCCTTCCTGTGATGGGCGATATACAGCAGGATCCAAAGCGAGAGCATTTTGTGCGTGCCCGGATTGAAGGCGGACTGGCATTCGTGTTGTCATTTCAGGACTCAGCTATGCAGAAGCCCCTCGCCGATGCAGACCTGTTGATACGCGCGTCAACATTGGAGAAAGGGAAGGATGGACGGCTTAGCGCCCTGTGTCTTGATTTTTAACGAGACGCGATCCGCGCGCGGTCCAGAAGCAAGCTATGGATGATTTCACGCTCACGAGCATTGTCGAATCAATGACCCCACTAATCGGCCCCGTCGACGACACTCACGGCCCGCAGTGAACTCAATGAACCTCTTCGCTGCTCCCCATCGCCTTCTGTTTCTCATTGGTGTGAGCCAATTGATGCTGAGCATATTGTGGTGGAGTTTGACACTGGCAGCTGTCTATCCGGCTGGGGCCATGGTGGACGCTATTCCTGTCATACTGCTGCATGCGCCGATGCTGCTTTATATAGGGTTGCCACCTTTGTTCTTCGGCTTTTTGCTGACTGTATTCCCCCGCTGGATGGGCTATCCCGACATGAAACCCGGTGCCTATGCCCCTGCTGGTGGCGGCTATGCTATCGCGGCGCTGATGAGTTGGACTGCCCTGCTGACGGGATATGGCGCTCTGCTCGTCAGCGCGTTTCTCGGTGCCTTGCTCGCTAGTTTGTGGGGTTTAGCCATGCTACTACAGGTAGCCCTTCGCGAACGACACGACGGCAAAGGGCCAACATGGCATGCATGGTCAATTTTGGCTGCGTTCTGCGTTGCAATAGCGGGGCAGGTCGTATTGCTCCACTTCCTGTTCAGCCATGACGCCGCTTCCTGGTTCTTCGCCAACCGCATTGGCCTCCATCTGTTTCTCATGCCGGTGTTTCTCACCGTTTGTCACCGCATGATTCCCTTTTTTGCTGCAAATGCTGTACAGAACTACCGGCCTTGGAGACCCTTCTGGGCGCTGGGCGGCCTCTGGATCGGGATGATTCTGCTCGCGTCTGGCGAACTGGCAGCAGTGCCCGTGTTGCACGGAGGAGGCGCCGCTCTGCTCGCGATGCTGACTGGCCTTATGCTCTGGAAATGGTGGCCAAGAGGGAAGGCACCCGGCTTGTTGTGGGTTCTGGTAGTCGGCTTTGCATGGGTTCCTGTTGGCTATGCGCTGGTGCTGCTTGACAACACAGCCATTGAACTCGGCCGCGCGCCGGACCACGCCCTTACCATCGGGTTTGCAGGTAGCCTGATCGTGGCAATGGTGACACGGGTAACCCAGGGGCACTCCGGTCGTCCCCTCCTGCTACCAGTCACAGGCATTATTGCATTTTCCGGAGTGCAGCTTGCGGCCCTGACCCGCATCGGTGCGGCCGTTTTTGAGGAACAACCAGAAATCTTGGTGGTATCGTCCGCAATCATGGCATTAGCGCTGATCCCTTGGACAGCGCGCAACGTACTTATCTATTTGCGCGCCCGGCTGGATGGGAGGGCAGGATGAGCGCCCCGCCCATGACACCGGATGATGTGTTGGCGCTCCTCAAGGAAGGTAACCGCAGGTTTCTGGCCGACGTGCCCTATGAACCGCATGCGGACCGATCCAAAAGACTACGGATGCTGGCTGCACAAAAACCGATTGCCGCCTATCTGAGCTGCTCAGATTCCAGGGTCGCTCCCGAACTTCTTTTCGGGCGCGGGCTGGGAGAGTTGTTCATCATCCGTAACGCTGTGAACAGTCTGTGCTCCACAGCCATCGGTAGTCTGGAATTCGCGGTCTCGGCGCTTCAGGTCCCTCTCATCGTGGTGATGGGGCATGAGAATTGCGGAGCGGTTCGGGCCGCCGTATCCGTCGTGCGAGAGCATTATTGTTTTTCTGCCAACATCAGCAAAGTGCTCCAACCCCTCTATCCAGCAATAATGGAAGTGGGACATGAGGACCAGCATGATCTGGTGAATGCGGCCTCAAAACAGAATGTGCTCCGGGTCGTGCGCGAGTTACAGGAAGAATCTTCTCCTGCCATTTTGAGACCTCAGAAGCATGGCCTACTGAAAATCGTAGGAGCCTTTTATCATCTTGTGTCCGGGGAAGTCGACTGGCTGAACGATTTGGGTTGAGTCAAGAGCGCACAAGGAAGATTAAGCAGATGCGCTGATGGTATTTATGAGGGCACACTACACCTCCATCTGAATATTTCTTTTTCTATTCAATATATTGCGGCTCATCCAGCATCCCGTAGGGGTCACCACCAATAAATGTCTCGCGAGCTCCATTGAGAGATGGAGCATCGGGCTTCCAGCTCATTATTCCTGTCAGCTATTGACCGAACCCGTCACGGGATCAACCGTTCAGCACGTGCGGTCACTTTCGCATGTTGCCACTGGCAATATTTCTGCGCGCGGTCTAAACGATCAAACAAATTCGTAACAATAGATCGACCTCATGCAAGAAATTACCAAATTTAACCAGGCTGAAATGCTGTCTAGAATGGGAATTCCATTACACGAAGCGTTGTCTCATGTCGATCTGAACTTGAATCGCTACAATTATTTATATAAGAAAAAATATGGTGGTAAATCAATATCTTTGTCTGGTATTTTTAAGTTGTTCCATCTTCCCAAAAATCGTTCGCGGCATAAATGAAGAAACGCAGCGCGCTCTAGGGGCTGTGGGGATTCAGTTCAGATGGAGCCGGGGCCGCAGGCGACCGCAGGGCAAAAGGGGGATTTTCGAGCATCGGAGCGCAGCGTACTTAAAGGTACGTGAGCACCGAAGCACAGAAAATCGCGCTTTGCAGGCCTATATGGACTGAGTCCCCACAGCTCCTAGCGCGTGCTGAAGGCCACACAATCCTGTCGAGCTCAAATTTTTCGATAGCGCGATCGATCGCCCCGACCGCCCTATCCAAGCCTGGTAAAGCGCGTTATGGCGCGCCGATGACGCATCAGGTACATATCATCGGCGGCGGCATGGCGGGGTCCGAGGCGGCATGGCAGCTTGCCCAGGCAGGGATTAAGGTGCGCCTCTCGGAAATGCGCGGCGCAGGCCACATGACGCCCGCGCATCAGACCGATGGCCTAGCAGAACTGGTCTGCTCCAACAGTTTCCGTTCCGACGATGCACAGAACAACGCCGTCGGCCTGTTGCATCAGGAAATGCGCGATCTCGGCTCGATCATCATGGCGCAGGCTGAGAAGGCGCGTGTGCCCGCAGGGTCGGCGCTGGCGGTGGACCGGGACATATTTTCCGCCCACGTCACCCGCGCGCTGTCCGATCATCCGAACGTGGAAATTGTGCGTGAGCGCATCGACGCCCTTCCCTCCTCTGGCCTCACTATCATCGCTACCGGCCCGCTCACCGCCGAGCCGCTGAGCCATAGCATCGGCGCGGCGACGGGGATGGACAGTCTTGCGTTTTTCGATGCCATCGCACCCATCGTCTATCGCGACAGCATCGACATGGGCATCTGCTGGATGCAGTCGCGCTGGGACAAGGGCGAGACCAAGGATTACATCAACTGTCCGATGGACAAGGCGCAATATGACGCCTTCGTCCAGGGCTTGCTCGATGGGCCCAAGACCGAATTCAAGGAATGGGAGACGAACACGCCCTATTTCGAGGGCTGCATGCCGATCGAGGTGATGGCGTCGCGCGGGGTCGAAACGCTGCGCCATGGTCCGATGAAGCCGATGGGCCTCGATGATCCGCGCACCGGGCGCTGGCCCTATGCGGTGGTTCAGTTGCGGCAGGACAATGCGCTCGGCACGCTGTGGAACATGGTCGGCTTCCAGACCAAGCTCAAACATGCCGCGCAGGTCGAGCTTTTTCGCACGATTCCTGGGCTGGAGCAGGCGGAGTTCGCGCGTTTGGGCGGGCTGCATCGCAATACCTTCATCCAGTCGCCCAGGTTGCTGGATGCGACTTTGCGCTTGAAGTCCGCGCCGCACATCCGTTTCGCCGGGCAGATGACCGGTTGCGAAGGCTATGTCGAAAGCGCCGCCATCGGTCTGATTGCCGCGCGCTTTGCGGTGGCGGAATTGGGCGGACGAACACTCCCCCCGCCGCCGGTGACGAGCGCGCTTGGCGCTTTGCTCAGTCATGTGACCGGGGGAGCGGAGGCCGATACGTTCCAACCCATGAACGTCAACTTCGGCCTGATGCCTCCGCCAGACGGGCGCGTGAAAAAGAAGGAACGCAAGGCCGCCTACACCACGCGCGCCCGGGCGGATTTCGGCGCATGGGCGCGGGAGTTTGGTCTGTTGGAAGGCGCGGCCTTACCCGTCTGACCTGTTGGAAACGCCCCTGTCGGAAACCGGGCTGTAGGATCGCCAAAAAACACGTTTCCACGTGGAAAAAGCCCTCTACTAACACCGGCATTTGGGTTTGGGTTCCGGCTTCGGCGCCGTGGTGGCGAACTCCGTCCGGGTCAATTTCCCGTCGCCATTGCCGTCCGCCCCGGCAAAGCGATCCGCCGTCTTCACCGCCCACTCTTCAAAGCTCAAAAGGTTGTTGCCGTCCGTATCCAGCTTGCGGAAATCCCTGGTCCGGCTCCCCAGCATTTCGGTGCGGGTAATGATCGCGTCCCGGTTCCTGTCATAGCGGTTAAAGCGCTGCGCCTCGCGGTCTTCCGCCCGCGCTTCGGGCGGCATCGGCGGCGCTGCGCCAAAGGCGTTCTCGTCTCCCTCGGGCAGCCCTTCGTCCACGGGTGATGAGGCGGAGGCAGGCACAAGCGCCCTCTCCCGCTGCCGCTCGGCATGTCCCTGCCACCAGAACAATCCCGCCGCCGCCATCAGCAGACCCGCCACCCCGCCCGCCACAAATCGGTTCATGGACTTCCCCCACCCACCTATCGCCCAAATAACTGGATGCGCATCATCCGTGCATAGAGGCCGGGCGTCAACAGCGGCGGCGCGCCCCTGCCCCGCCGCACATCAGCGATGGCAGGCCCGGCCAGCATTTTCAACATGCGGGGCAACGCGGCGGTAATGGCTGCCTGCGCAACCTCCCGCCCGAGCTTAACGGCCTCTTCAGCCAGCGTAGCGTCGCTCAGATGCCCGGCCAGATCCCATAGCGCCCACACGCGCCCGGCCGCTGCGCGCTCCTCCGTGCGTTCAGGCGCCAATGCCGCAAACAACCCCTCCCCACGCCCCTGCGCATAACCCATTAGCATGTCGTGGGGGCCACCCTCGCCCCCGAGGATAAGCTCCTCCCACCCGTCGACCATCGCGACAAGGCCGGGCCGCGCCCGCTCAAACCCGTCGATCGCGCGGAGTGCCACCATATCCGGCGCGTCATGCTGAGACGTTAGCCTGTCAGCCAGCAGCCCGTCCCGCCACCAGGCAAGGCGGATCTGCGCCATGATCGGCTCCCTCGCCGCGCGAGCGATATGGGCACATGCGTTGTCGAGCATGAAAATGCGCTCAACCCGCGCGCGCGCACGGCCAGCGCCAGCCGCGACAAGCGCCTGAAACGGGAGCATTTCCGCCGCGTCAGCCATAGTTCAAGATTTTCTTAACTCCACCACATCACCAATTCTTAAGACCTCCGCCCTATCCCTTCACGATAGCTCGCAATGCGTCCGCGCGGCGGATGACCGCCGCTGCGTGCCATTCGGGATGTGGGACCAAGGCAAGGCAATATGGGCAATCGCATGGCACGGAAACCAAACGGGCAAAAGGGCTTTCTCGCCCGCCTGCTGCGCAATCAGTCCGGCAACGTCCTGGCGATGACGGCGGCGTTCCTCATCCCGCTTCTGGGACTTGTCGGCGGCGGCGTTGATATGAGCCGCATTTATCTTGCCAAGACACGCCTGCAACAGGCGTGCGACGCAGGTGCTCTGGCGGGGCGGAAAGCGATGGCAGACGGAAGCTGGACGCCCGGTACTGCGACGAGCACCACAGAGGGTCGCGCCCTCAATATGTTTTCCGCGAATTTCAAGGATGGGTCTTTCGGAAGCGGCACTGTTACGAAAAACTTTTCAGAATCTGGTGGTGTCGTAAGCGGAACGGCGTCCGTCACCATGCCGATGATGGTCATCAAGGTCCTTGGCATCACGTCGAAGTCGATCAGCGTTTCCTGCACAGCCAAGATGGAAATCCCCAACACCGACGTGATGTTCGTCATCGACAACACTGGCTCGATGAACTGTCAGGTCGCGCACAGCGGCTATAGTTGCCCCGGCGGCGATAATTATGGTGTCGAAGACAGCGTCGCGAAGATGAAAGGCCTTCGCTCCGCCATCAAGTGTTTCTACGAGGCGCTGGCGAAGATCGATACAACCGAAAACTGCGGCTCGACACCCTCGGGGACGGTAACAGCCCAGATACGCTTCGGATTCATGCCCTATTCCGTCAATGTGAACGTCGGCAAGTTGCTGCCGAACAGCTTCCTCGCCGACAGCTGGACCTACCAGTCGAGGGAGCCGATATACACGACAGTGTACGCATGGACGGCTGGAGCCGAAAGCGCGATCAGCTGGGGCAGTTGGCCCTCAAACCCGTCAAGCCTGACCAATGCGTCGACCTATTCCGGTTGGGGCGATATCAGCACATCGGGTAGCACCACCGTCACAGTCAATGGTGTGACATACACAAAGCGTCCGACTGGGTACAACAGCACGACCTGCCTCCAGCTCAACACGATGACGCCAGACACTCTGCTTACCTACAGCTACACCACCAATCTCCAAACCGCAGGGGCAACAGGCAGCAGCACCCCCACCTATCCCGCTGACACAGTTCAGACATTAAATTATTCGCAGGACGATGACCGGCAGGCAATCGGGTACCGGTACCGGTGGAGCACCAGCGGAAGCGGGTCTTGCCGTCTGCAGAGCTCCAACAACTATCCCTATACGATCACGCGCACCGGTAGCTCGACCAAACCGCTGACCTGGACCAGCTACAATAACCTGAGCGGCTGGACCTACAAGGAGATGTCTCACAATATCTCAGGTTTGAAGGCTGGCGGATCGAGCTGGAACGCCAGCGTTGCCCTGCCCCTGACCAGTGCGAACGGAGCGAGCGTCACCCTGTCCGGCTCGACAACGCCGACCTACCTCCAAGTAGTGGCCAACACCAATGTTGCCTGGACCGGCTGCATCGAGGAACGCCAGACTTTCCAGAACACCAATAGCAGCACGATTACTACTACCGACTGGAACCCGATACCCGCAACAGCGTACGACACGGATTTTGTCACTGTGCCGACTTCCAGCAATAGCGCGACTTTGTGGGGTCCGATTTTGCGCACAGCGACGTGGCTGCGTTATGACAATTCCGGCAACAAAACGCTGGCCCAAACGACCAACGCTTCCCAGACCTCTCAACTTTCTTCCGTGGACTGTCCTACAGAGGCTAAGAAGCTTCAGGTCTGGTCCACAGCCAGCTCGTTGGAAACATATCTTGCTAGCCTTGTTGCCGATGGAAGCACCTACCACGATATCGGCATGGTGTGGGGCGCCCGCTTCATTTCGCCGAGCGGGATATTCGCCAGCGAAAATGCCGCCACTCCCTCCGGCCAGCCTATTCAGCGCCATATTGTCTTCATGACCGATGGCGACACCAACACGAGTACGACCAATCACTCAGCCTATGGCGTGACGTGGTGGAATCGCAGGCAGACCAGCTACGCGCCGAGCAGCTCCAACACCAACAGCATCGTGGACACCCGGCTTTCGGCGCTATGCAGTGCCATCAAGAACCAGAACATAACGTTGTGGGTCGTCTCATATGGTGGCAGCGTGAATGCGACCACCGAAACGCGGCTTCAGAACTGCGCGTCGACACCCAACGCACCAAGCGCTGCGAACACCCATTTCTTTAGCGCGACCGATACAGCGACCTTGATCGCCAAGTTCAAGCAAATCGCGTCTGAGATCGCTGATCTGAGGCTGATAAGCTGATGGTAATGCGCAAGATCATCTTCGATCGCCAAGGCACGGCGGTGACAGAATTCGGGTTGATCGCGCCCATGTTCGCCTTTCTATTGATGGGAACCTTGGACATCGCACACACGCTCTACATGAAGGCCGTGCTCCAAGGGACTATTCAAAAGGCAGCTCGCGACAGCACACTGGAATCGGGCACAGCGTCGGCAACACAGACGACAATAGATGGACGCATTCGCTCGGCGGTAAAAAAACTCAATAGCTCGCTTGCGGATTCGGACATCGCAGTTGACCGGCGGTATTATAAGACCTTTTCGACCGCCGCTACTGCGCAGGCTGAGCCCCTGACGAGTGACGCCAATGCTAACGGCCAATGCGACGGCGGTGATCAGTATACCG
Organism: Sphingobium sp. DEHP117; assembly: GCF_030867385.1. Classification (GTDB taxonomy): domain Bacteria; phylum Pseudomonadota; class Alphaproteobacteria; order Sphingomonadales; family Sphingomonadaceae; genus Sphingobium. Next base: position 1,067,786 of record NZ_JAPFBJ010000001.1, read on the forward strand.
ATACAAACGGCGACGGAGATTGGGACAGCGACGGCAGCAGCTCGGGACAGGGCGGAGCGAGGGATATCACTGTCTACACGGTTACGGTCACCTATCCCCACATGTTTCCGCTGTGGAAGATGTTGGGCGCGTCTAACATTAACACCGTCACAGCCAAAACCGTAATGGCCAATCAGCCGTATGGGGCGCAGTCGCAGTTCTCAACCCCTATGACGAGGACTTGCTAATGCGCGCCCTAGACGCCCTGCGCCGGCTTTCGCGTCAAATGCGCCGCATAGGGCGAGACCGCAGCGCCATCGCCGTGGTCGAGTTCGCCGCGACACTTCCATTCCTGATGGTAACATTCATCAGCGCCACAGAGCTGACCAATTTCACCATTGTGCGCATGCGTGTGGGTCAGGTCGCGCTCCAAGTGGCTGACAATGCTTCTCGCATGGGTAGGGTCAGCCTGACCGGCAATCCCCAAGTGACGGAAACAGACATCAATGATTTGCTCACCGGTGCAGACATCCAAGCGAGAAATCTCAATTTGTATTCGCGCGGGCGGGTGATCGTCTCTAGCTTGGAGCCGACGGCTAACCCCAACACCGCAGGCACGTTCAAAATAAGGTGGCAGCGTTGTCGCGGCCTGAAATCTTCCGTTTCATCGTGGGGTGTTCAAGGCGCTGTAAATCTTAATGGAATGGGCCCCACGGGTCAGGTGGTCACCACACCGGATGACACCGGGGTGATGTTCGCTGAGATCTTTTACGATTATCAGCCGCTATTCGCCTCTGGCTTGGTGCCGCACACGACCATTCATGAGTTTGCCTCGATGATCGTGCGCGACAGCCGCGACTATAATGGACCAACCAGCGGTACAGGAGCGAACGGGGGCGTCTACAACGCTGAATCCGCCACCGTCCACGCCTGCGATCAGTTCACCACGACCTGATTTACCGATAACACACCTTCTTAGCCGCTGCGACCACACGCCCCGCATCGATCAACGCGGCCTTTTCGAGGTTCGCCGCATAGGGTAGCGGGACATCCTCGTTGGTGACGCGCTGGACCGGAGCGTCGAGGTCGTCAAAGCCCTGTTCCATGCACACTGCCATGATCTCGCTGGCGATGGAGCATACTGGCCAGCCCTCTTCCACCACCACGACGCGGTTGGTTTTTTTAAGGCTTGCGAGTACCGTTTCCGTATCGAGCGGGCGCAATGTCCGCAGGTCTATCACCTCGGCGCTGATGCCTTCTCCCGCCAGCGCTTCCGCCGCCTCCAGAGCGATGCCAACGCCGATCGAATAGCTGACCAACGTCACGTCCGCGCCCTCGCGCACGATGCGGGCTTTGCCTATGGGCAGGACATGGTCGTCCAACACCGGCACGTCGAAGCTGCGGCCGTAAACCAGCTCGTTTTCAAGGAACACCACCGGATCGGTCGAGCGGATAGCCGCCTTCAGCAGTCCCTTGGCATCGGCGGCATCATAGGGCGCGATCACGATGAGACCGGGCACGGAGGCATACCATGGCCCGTAATTCTGGCTGTGTTGCGCGGCAACGCGGCTCGCCGCGCCGTTGGGGCCACGAAACACGACCGGGCAGCGCATCTGCCCTCCGGACATATAATTGGTCTTGGCAGCGGAGTTGATGATCTGGTCGATCGCCTGCATCGCGAAGTTGAAGGTCATGAACTCGATGACGGGCTTGAGGCCGCCCATCGCCGCGCCGACGCCGACACCCGCAAAGCCATGCTCAGTGATCGGCGTGTCGATGACACGCTTGGGGCCGAATTCCTGCAACAGGCCCTGTGTCACCTTGTAGGCGCCCTGATATTCGGCGACCTCCTCGCCCATCACAAACACCCGCTCGTCCGCGCGCATCTCCTCGGCCATCGCGTCGCGCAATGCCTCCCGCACGGTGAGCTTGGTATAGCTTGTGCCGGCGGGGACGGCAGGATCGGACGCCGCGGCCTTGGCCTCGGTCACAAGTTGATCGGTGCCGGTCTCTGCGGGTGCCTTTTCAGGAGCAGCCTCCGGCGCGGCGGGCAGTGCGCTCTCCACCTGCGCTGGCGCTGGGGCCGGGGCGGCTTGCGCGGAAGGAGGCGGCACGGAAACCGCCTCTCCCTCGCCAGCCATCACGGCAATCACGGCACCCACCTTAACATTTTCGGTCCCCGCCGGGATCACAATCTGACCGATTACACCCTCATCTACTGCCTCGAATTCCATCGTCGCCTTGTCCGTCTCGATCTCGGCAAGCAGGTCTCCGGACTTAACGCTGTCGCCTTCCTTCACCATCCATTTGGCGAGGGTGCCTTCCTCCATCGTCGGGGAGAGCGCCGGCATTTTGATCTCGATACCCATCAATATGTCTCCACCAGAACATCAGTATAGAGCTCGGACGGTGCCGGCTCCGGCGCGGTTTCCGCGAAATCCGCGCTGTCGTTGACGATCTTGCGGATGCTCTGGTCGATGGTCTTGATCTCGTCCTCGCTCACGCCCGCCGCCGCGAGGTGCCTCTTGACGCTTTCGATCGGATCGGACTTTTCCCGCATTTCCTGCACTTCCTCGCGCGAGCGATATTTGGCTGGATCTGACATCGAGTGGCCGCGATAGCGATAGGTTTTCATTTCCAGCAGGATCGGGCCGTTGCCGCCCTGCACCCATTTCAGCGCTTCCTCCGTTGCGCCACGTACGGCGAGTACATCCATGCCATTGACCTGGAGGCCTGGGATGCGGAAGGATTCGCCGCGGCGGAACAACTTATCTTCGGCGGAAGAACGGTTGACCGAAGTGCCCATGGCGTACTGGTTGTTTTCGATCACGAAGATGATCGGCAACTTCCACAGCTCCGCCATGTTGAAGCTTTCGTATACCTGGCCCTGGTTGGAAGCGCCGTCACCGAAATAGGCTACGCACACGCCGCCGTCACCCTTGTATTTGTGTGCAAAGCCCAGGCCGGTACCCAGCGACACCTGCGCGCCTACGATACCGTGCCCGCCGAAAAACTTGTGCTCAACGCTGAACATGTGCATCGAGCCGCCCTTGCCCTTGGAAATGCCCGCTGCGCGCCCCGTCAGTTCAGCCATGATGAGATTGGGGTCGATACCATAAGCGAGCATGTGACCATGATCGCGATAGCCGGTAATGACGCTGTCCTTGCCTGGTGTCAGTGCGGACTGAATGCCCACGGCGACCGCTTCCTGGCCGATGTAGAGGTGACAGAAGCCGCCGATCAGACCGAGGCCGTAGAGCTGACCTGCCTTTTCCTCAAACCTGCGGATGAGCACCATCTGGCGATAGAATTCCAGCAGCTCTTCTTTGCTCGCGGCGTAGTCTTGCGGCGTAGCCAGACGATTGCTCGTCGCTGGAGCCGACTGGCCTGACGGGGAAAGAGCTTTCTTGTTGCGAGAGGGCCTTTGAGCTGCACGCGCTGGCGGAGATTTTGCCAAGGGTTGAGCATCCTTCTTTTTCGCTGGGGAGAAGGAATGATTATAGAGCGCCGCGATGGACAATCCATCAAAATTCGAAATGAGCGCCTATTTGGTTAGAATAAATCAAATTCTCTAACCTCAACTGGTGTTCCGCCGCAAAAAGCTTAGTTGAGCGGCACCACCACCTCGTCAGGGTGCCCGACATTCAGCTCGCGCCGAATCAACTCGTCGGCGAGATCGGGGTCGACATGTGCGGGGTCGAGGAGCTGCACCCGGTTGACGATGCGGGCACGCTCAGCCTCGACAGACTTAAGCTCTGCCTTGCTGTCATGAAGCTGACTGCTATACCCGCCCCACGCGAGCAAACCGTTGCGGCTGAATATGGCATAGCCCAGCAACATCGAAACAAGAAGCACAGCTAATGCCGGGCCCAGGGCCGACGAAAACAAGCTCCTAAGTTTCAGCAGATGCGCCATGAGCCTTTGAATCACACCGGATTCCTCCGCGCAACCAAAAAATGGTTAACGCGCCAATTTTCATCGCATTCCGTGCTGGAAAGCTGCCCGGCGGCCGCATTCAGCGAAAAATCGCGCGCCCGGCATAATGCGCCACGTCGCCCAGCTCTTCCTCGATACGGATGAGCTGGTTGTACTTGGCGAGCCTGTCCGAACGAGCGAGCGAACCGGTCTTGATCTGGCCACAATTGGTGGCGACGGCGAGGTCGGCGATAGTTGCATCCTCGGTTTCACCGGAGCGATGCGACATCACAGCAGTGTAGCGCGCGCGGTGGGCCATATCAACTGCGGCCAGCGTCTCTGTCAGCGAACCGATCTGGTTGACCTTGACGAGCAGCGAGTTCGCCAGCCCTTGCTCGATCCCCATGGCAAGGCGTTTGGGGTTGGTGACAAACAGGTCGTCGCCCACCAGCTGAACCTTGCCGCCGATCTTGTCGGTCAGCAGCTTCCAACCCTCGAAATCGTCCTCGCTCATGCCGTCCTCGATCGACTTGATCGGGTAACGTGCACACAAATCGGCCAGATAATCCGCCATTTCGGCCGGGCTCAGACTCTTGCCCTCGCCCACCATCTCATACTTGCCGTTCTTGAAGAATTCGGTCGACGCGCAATCGAGCGCGAGCATCACGTCATCGCCCGGCTTGTACCCAGCCTTCTCGATCGAAGCGAGAATGAAGTCGAGCGCATCAGTCGTGGACGAAAGATTGGGCGCGAAACCGCCTTCGTCGCCTACCGAAGTCGCCAGCCCCTTGTTGTGCAGGCCCTTCTTCAGCGTGTGAAAAATCTCCGCGCCCACCCGCACAGCGTCGGCGAGGCTCTCCGCCCCCACCGGCATGATCATGAATTCCTGGAAGTCGATCGGATTGTCCGCATGTTCGCCGCCGTTGATGATGTTCATCATCGGGACGGGAAGGACGTGCGCCTGCACCCCGCCGACATAGCGATAGAGAGGGAGTCCACGCGCATCGGCCGCCGCCTTGGCCACCGCGAGCGAAACGCCAAGAATGGCGTTGGCGCCGAGGCGACCTTTGTTATCGGTTCCGTCGAGCGCGATCATCGCCCCGTCCACCTCGGCCTGATCTTCGGCATCCAGGCCAACGACCGCCTCGGCAATCTCGCCGTTCACGGCCTCGACGGCCGCAAGAACACCCTTGCCGAGATATTTGCTCTTGTCGCCATCGCGCTTTTCCACCGCCTCATAGGCTCCGGTAGACGCTCCGGAGGGAACTGCCGCGCGCCCGAAACTGCCATCTTCCAGCAGAATATCGACCTCAACCGTCGGATTACCGCGGCTGTCGAGGATCTGGCGGGCGTGCACATCGAGAATGGCGGTCATGGAGCTTCCTTCTGTCTGGCGGGTAGGCAGGGCCTTCCGATGGGCGACCGCTTAGCCAGACCGGGCAGCCAAGGCAAGTTGCGGTAGCTTTTGATGAGGAAATTTTGATCTGATCGGGTGAAATCCGCTGAGGGAACTGTTATCTCCGCGAAAGATTATATACACCTCGTGGCATAGCCAGCATATCGGAAGGATATTATCATGGCCGACAGCATCGACACACCGCTCGCTCCCAAGCGCCGGGGACGCAAGCCCGGATCAGCCAAGGCAGCCGCGCAGGGGGAGTCAGCAGGCAGCTCCACCGATTTTTCTGAATCCGTCAAGCTTGCAGGTGCAGCAGTATCATCGGCGAAGAAGACTGCGCGAGCCAAAGTGACAGGCGCAACCGAGAAGGTGAAGGTTGCCACCGGCAAGGTCAAGGCCGCCAAAGAAAGCGTTTCTGCCTTTGACTGGAAGAAGCAGGCTGAAGATGTCACCGCACAAGCCAGCAAGATGGCTAAGGATACGGCCACCACAGCAAAGACCAAAACCACCAGCGCCATGGACGGATTGGCGAAACTCATTACCGAGACCGCCCAGACAGTCGACAGCAAACTCGGTCCTCAATATGGTGATTATGCGCGCAAGGCTGCCAACGCGGTTGCTGGCGCGGCCAAATCGCTCGACGGCAAGGACGTTGAGGAATTGTTAGGCGATGCCCGCAACTTTGTGCGCAAAAGCCCTGCCGTTGCAATTGGCGCGGCCGCCATTGCCGGCTATGTTCTCATGCGCCTCGCCAGGGGTTCATCTGACGAAGAGTGAACCTTGCACAAGGTGATGGTGTGAAGAACAGGGATCAATCAGGGTGGGCGCCAGAGGAGACACCGGAGCAGAGCGTGCCCGGTACCGATGGCGATGGGATCGAAGTGGGGAACGTCCCCCTACCTGAGCTCGCACGTCGCATCGTTAGCGAAGGTCGGGCGTATGCGACGACTGAAATTGAGCGCCAGCGCGTAAAGGCACTGATCATCGGCAGCGGCGCCAGAGATATGGCATTGCTGGCTCTTGCTGCGATATTCTTGCTTTTCGGGGTCATGACGGCCCTCGTCGTCGGCTTTGTCTGGATGCTGGCTCCGCTAGTGGGTGTAGCGGGAGCCTTGGCGATCACAATCCTCGGAACGCTGTTGATCGTGGCGCTGCTGCTGCTGGCTGCGCGCGCATGCATTCGCCGCGCTGTCCGCATGGCGTTCGGAAATGAGGATAGCGTATGAGCAAAACCTTACTTCCGCCAGAGCCAGATAAATATTTACGAGAGCTGGCTGATCGCGCCCGCGCTCAGCGCAGCGCGCTTCAGCTGAGCATAGCGGCGATGAACGCAAAACTGCGCCCCTCGCGGCTTCGCACTCGCGCACAGGATCGCATGCTCGACGGAGCTCTCGATACTCTCGCTCAGGCTCAAGCTGCCGTGGTAAGACACCCTGCCCGTGCCATTGGCCTCGCCGCCTTGATCGGCGCCTTTTTAGCCCGCAAGCCGCTTTGGCGTATGGTCGCGAGCGGCGTGCGAGCGGGTAAGGATTATGCTGCACGGTTGTATCACGCGCATCGGGAACCGCGCCATGAAGAGGAAGAATATGAGTAGGAATGCCCATGGCGGCCTCCGCCGCGTCCGCAGTCTCACCAAAAGGAATGTCGAACGAGCCACATCCGGCATTGAACAAGGCGCGAAGCTGGTTCGCGAACGCGCCAAGGCGGCGACCGAAGGCGCAGGCGAGACGATTGGCGCAGCCAAGCTCAAAGCTGACAAGGCGGCGATAGAGGCCACGCGGGTAATTACGGAGCATCCGCTGGCCGCAGTCGCTGCGGCGGCGGCCATCGGTGCTCTCGCGGCCAACCTGTTGCCGCGTTTCAGGCGTCGGCGTCCTGCTGAAGGCGATGAATAAGCTACACCCAGTTGATTTCGGCAGGATCACGGCCTAGACGGGGCTTATGAGCAAGATGCACCTCGTCATGGGCGGGCGCGTAAAAGACCCCCGCACGCTAGATTTCGAAGATCTGGAAGCTATCGACCTAGTGGGCGTATTTCCCGATTTTGCTGCGGCCGAGAAGGCCTGGCGCGGCGCGGCGCAACGGACCGTCGATGATGCCGAGATGAAATATGTGATCGTCCACCTGCACCGGCTGCTCGATCCGGCGGCGGAAACAGGGGATCACTCTCACTGACAGCTATTGGCGTGATGCGCGCCCCCCGAACCGGATTTTCAGCAACGGCCGCGTCAACAGCAAGCCCGCGATAAATCCGCCGATATGCGCGCCGATCGCAACTTCTGCGTTGCCTGTCCCCAAGCCCAGAGTCCCGGCGCTGGACGCGATCCCAATCAGAAACTGCAACATCGTCCACCCCGCACCGAGCCATAGCATGCGTACGACACTGGCCGGGAACGGGCCCCAAGCCTTGACTTCCCTGTTACCGAACAGGAGCGCGTAGGCGCCGATGACAGCCGAGATCGCTCCACTCGCACCGATCATCGGTACAGCTATCTGCGGACCCAAGGCCCACTGACCGAATGCCGCAGCATACGCCCCGCCTACATAAAGCGGGATCATTAGCCGACCGCCGACAACTTCTTCTACCTGTCGGCCGCAGAACACGAGCATCAGCATGTTGAAACCGAGGTGCAACCAGCCGCCGTGGAGGAGCGCAGAGCTGAGCGGCGTCAGCCAAACAGGAACTGTCGGGAAGCTCAGCCCTGCATGCGCCAGCAAATCGGGCTGAGCTACTCGTGCAGGAATAAACCCGGCCGCATACGCTAGCTCCGCCTCATAACCACTCATCCGCGCAAGCAAGAACACCCCAACTGTCACCATGGCAATGGCCATCACGATGCCAGAAATAGATGAAGCGGGCCGCATGGGCTTCAGTTCAGCGTAACAGGTCGCAGAGCGCGGTCAGATGAACTCGATTTTCTCGACGCCGTAATATTTCTCGCCCGCAGGTACGACGACTTCGATATCGTCGCCCACCTGCTTGCCAATCAGTGCACGGCCAAGCGGACTGTTATACGAGATCATGCCAAGCTTGGCGTCCGCCTCGGCCTGGCCGACAATCTGATAACGCACCGGCTTGTCATCCTCGTCCAGCAGAGTGACTGTCGCGCCGAACACGATCTTGTCACCCGACAGCGTCTTGGGATCGATTACCTGCGCGCGCGAGAGCTTGTCTTCCAGGTCGGCGATGGACGCTTCAACCTGACCCTGCCGCTCTTTCGCGGCGTGATATTCGGCGTTCTCAGAGAGGTCTCCGTGCGCACGCGCTTCTTCGATGGCATCGACGATCTGGGGGCGCTCGGCCTTGAGGGTACGCAGCTGTTCATTCAGCTTCTCGTACCCTATCGCCAGCATCGGCATTTTCTCAACAGTCGCCATCTGAAAGTCCCCAATAAAACAGCGTGCCGGCTGCTCAAAGCGCCGACGAGTGATCTCAATCCTGAGCGGAATTTTCTAGTCAGGGTTAGTTATAATAGGACTGCAAAGCCCTCACTTCAAGAGGATGCGCCTTCAACGCCTCGATGGCATCGACGGCGGCCACGCTTGCTGCAGCGGTGGTGAAGCTCGGTGTCTTCATCCTCAGCGCGCTGGTGCGGATCGAGTGACTGTCTTTCAGCGATTGCCAGCCCTCGGTGGTGTTGAAAACCATCGCTATGCCACCATCGGTGATCCGGTCGACGATATGCGGGCGCCCCTGCGCCACCTTGTTGACGGTCTCGACCGCGATCCCCTGCTCCGCGAGATAGCGCGCCGTGCCGCCCGTCGCGACGATGGCAAAGCCCAAAGCGGCTGCTTTCTGCACCGCAGGCAGGATAACCGGCTTGTCGCTATCCTTGACCGAAACGAAGATCGCGCCGTCACGCGGCAGGACGACGCCCGCGCCGAGCTGTGACTTGGCGAACGCGGTCGCAAAATCCGCGTCTATGCCCATGACCTCGCCCGTGCTCTTCATCTCCGGGCTGAGCACCGGGTCGACGCCGGGGAAGCGGTTGAATGGGAACACGGCCTCTTTCACCGCAATGTGGCTGATGGCGTTGCGGTCGATCTTCGGCAGATTTGCGAGCTTTTCTCCCGCCATGACCCGCGCAGCGATCTTGGCGACGGGCGCGCCGATCGCTTTGGCGACGAAGGGGACGGTGCGGCTGGCGCGGGGGTTTACCTCGATGAGGTAGACCGCGCCGTCCTTTACCGCGAACTGGATGTTCATCAGGCCGCGTACCTTGAGAGCGCGGGCGAGCGCGTCGGTCTGGCGCTCAATTTCCATGACTATTTCCACGTGGAGAGAGTATGGCGGCAGGGAGCAGGCGCTGTCTCCCGAGTGCACGCCCGCCTCCTCGATATGCTGTAGGACGCCGGCGACGACGACATCATCCCCGTCGCAGATCGCATCGACATCCACTTCTATCGCGTCGCGTAAATATTGGTCGATAAGTACCGGAGAATCCCCGGAAACTTGAACCGCCGTCGCGATATATTCCTCGAGCTGCGCCTGCCCGTCGACGATCTCCATCGCCCTCCCGCCGAGCACATAGGAGGGGCGCATCAGCACCGGATAGCCGATGCGGTTGGCGACCGCGATAGCCTCCTCCCGGCTCCGCGCGATGCCGTTGGCGGGTTGCTTCAAACCCAGCTTCGTCACCAGCGCGGCGAAGCGTTCCCGGTCTTCGGCGAGGTCGATCGCGTCCGGCGTGGTGCCGAGGATCGGGATGCCCGCGTCCTCCAGCGCCTGCGCCAGCTTCAGCGGCGTCTGCCCGCCAAACTGCACGATAACGCCCACCAAAGTGCCGTTTTGCATCTCTTTCTGCAGGATTTCGAGCACATCCTCGACCGTCAACGGCTCGAAATAGAGCCGGTCAGACGTGTCATAATCGGTGCTCACCGTCTCCGGGTTGCAATTGACCATGATCGTCTCGTAGCCCGCCTCATCGAGCGCGAAACAGGCGTGGCAGCAGCAATAATCGAACTCGATCCCCTGCCCGATCCGGTTCGGCCCGCCGCCGAGGATCACGACCTTCTTGCGGTCTGTCGGCGCGCTCTCGCACTCCGGCTCGCCAAACGAAGGCGCTTCGTAGGTCGAATACATGTAAGGCGTCTTGGCTTCGAATTCCGCCGCGCAGGTGTCGATGCGCTTGAAGACCGGGCGCACGCCGAGCTTGTGGCGCAGCGCGCGCATTTCCGACTCCGTGGTCGCGCCGGTCAACGCCTTCACCGCGTCATGGACAAGGCCATGGCCCTTCGCCGCCTGCGGGGCAAGCAGATGCGCCGATTGCAGCGCGAGGAACGACAGCCGCGCGTCGGAAAAGCCCATGGACTTGAGCTTGCGCATGCCCTCCGCCGTCTGCGGCAGACCGTTTTCCAGCACTTCTGCCTCGGCCTCGACGATCTCCTTGATCCGCTCCAGGAACCATGGGTCGAACTTTGCGACCGCGTGGACCTCCGCCACCGACAGCCCCTCGCGCAACGCCTGCGCAGCGATCAGCAGCCGGTCTGGCGTCGGCTGGCCCAGGGCTGCGACGATGTCATCCTTGGGCGCACCGACCAGATGATCGACGATGTTGAAACCGCTCAGCCCCGTTTCCAGCCCGCGCAGCGCCTTTTGCATGGATTCGTGGATGTTGCGGCCGATCGCCATCACCTCGCCGACGGACTTCATCGCCGTGCCGAGCAGCGGCTCCGCGCCCTTGAACTTCTCGAACGCGAAGCGGGGGATTTTCGTCACGACATAGTCGATCGTCGGCTCGAAGCTGGCGGGCGTCGCGCCGGTGATGTCGTTCATGATCTCATCGAGCGTGTAGCCGACGGCGAGCTTTGCCGCGACCTTCGCAATCGGGAAGCCGGTCGCCTTGGACGCCAGCGCCGACGAGCGCGACACGCGCGGGTTCATCTCGATCACGATCAGGCGGCCATCCTTCGGGTTGACCGCGAACTGCACGTTGGAGCCGCCGGTCTCGACGCCGATCTCCCGCAACACCGCCAGCGAGGCGTTGCGCATGATCTGATATTCCTTGTCGGTCAGCGTCAGCGCAGGGGCGACGGTGATCGAGTCGCCGGTGTGCACGCCCATCGGATCGACATTTTCGATGGAGCAGATGATGATGGCGTTGTCGTTGCGGTCCCGCACGACCTCCATCTCATATTCTTTCCACCCCAACAGGGATTCCTCGATCAGCACCTCGGTGGTGGGCGAGGCATCGAGGCCGGAGGCGACGATCTGGCGGAATTCGTCCCTGTTATACGCGACGCCGCCGCCGGTGCCGCCCATGGTGAAGCTGGGCCGGATGATCGCGGGCAGGCCGGTGAATTCCAGCGCGTCCATCGCCTCGTCCATCGTATGCGCAATGCGGCTGCGCGCGGATTCGAGGCCGATCTTGTCCATCGCGTCACGGAACTTGAGGCGATCCTCCGCCTTGTCGATAGCCTCGGCATCCGCGCCGATCATAGCCACGCCAAACTTCTCCAGCGTGCCATCGCGGAACAGGGCGAGCGCGGTGTTCAATGCGGTCTGGCCGCCCATGGTGGGCAGCACGGCGTCCGGCCGCTCCTTTTCAATGATCTTGGCGACGATTTCCGGCGTGATCGGCTCGATATAGGTCGCGTCCGCCAGCTCCGGATCGGTCATGATCGTCGCGGGGTTGGAGTTGACGAGGATGATGCGATAGCCTTCCTCTTTCAGCGCCTTGACCGCCTGCGTGCCCGAATAATCGAACTCGCACGCCTGACCGATAATGATCGGCCCCGCGCCAATGATGAGGATGGAGGAGATGTCAGTTCTTTTGGGCATTGAATATTTCGCTATCATTGATTACATTGATTGCATTGCAATCATAAGGTGTATGACCGTGGGTGCTATCACGATCCGAAAAATTGACGACGCCTTGAAACAAGCAATGCGAGAGGAAGCCGCCGCCAATGGCCGATCCATTGAGGCCGAGGTGCGCGCCTTGCTCGAGCGCACTTACGGAGCGCGGGGCGGCGATGGTCGCAGACCGGGTGAAGGCCGCATGGAATATCTGCTGCGCATCGCGCCCGATATGACCGGGTTCGAATTGCCTGAACGACAGTCTATCCGTGAACCACGCTTTCCGTGATTCTGGTCGATTCCAATATCTGGCGTCAGACGGAGAATCCCGGTGGCAACCCCACGGTCCAGCAATGGCTGTCCGACAACGATGCAAACCTCGCGCTATCGGCAGTCGTCCTTGGTGAAATGCACTTTGGCATGAAACTGATGCCCGAAGGAAAGCGAAAGACTGACATTGCCCAATGGCTTGAGCAACTCTCCCGTTCTTTCGAAGGCTCCATCGTGTCATTCGATCGAGATTGCGCTGTAGCCTTTGGCGAACTCGCCGCTCATGAGAAGAGGGCAGGTCGCAATCCGTCGACGATTGACCTACAAATCGCTGCGCAAGCGATAACGCATCGGATGTCGATAGCGACCCGCAATGTGAAGGATTTCGCGCATAGCGGCGTGACACTAATAAACCCCTGGGAAGCATGACACCACGCTCCGCCTTCGGGCCTGCGTCGATAAGAGGCAAGGAGGATATGTCAGTTCGTTTGGGCATTATGCTCTCATTGCCTTATGAGGACTGTCGCCCCTCTCCCCTTGCGGGAGAGGGTGGTCGCGAAGCGACCGGGTGAGGGGGAAAAGTGACCGACTTCGCGAAACAGCAGGCGCGCTGCCTGCGCCGGGACGCTACCGATGCAGAGACGCTGCTTTGGGCGCGGCTGCGCAACCGGCAGCTTTATGGCGCGAAATTCCGCAGGCAGGTGCCCATTGGCCGCTTCATTGCGGATTTCCTCTGTTTTGAGGCGCGGCTGATCGTGGAAGCGGATGGCGGGCATCATAGCGTTGAGGCTGACGCCGAGCGCACCGCCTTCCTCGAAGCGCAGGGTTTCACGGTCATCCGCTTCTGGAACCATGAGGTGCTGGGCAATATCGACGGCGTGCTGGAAACGATAGCGAGGCACCTGCCCCCTCACCCGACGCGCTGACGCGCGCCACCCTCTCCCGCGGGGGGGAGAGGGTTTGGACAATGAGGAGATGTTAGGGATTAGGGGCATTAGCGAGTTACCAGCAAACCTAGTCTCTTGAAGTGATCATAAATACACTGCTCTTTAGCTTCGTGATTTGGAACAGTTTTCGGAACATAAGCCGCCCAAGCATCTCCAGCCTCTGTTGGCTCGAAGTTAGGCACTCCACATTTAGCAGCTGCCTCTATTATCTCAGTTCTACCCGCCCAGCATTGAGCGCCACCATCTATGCAGAGTCGTTCCGAACAAGCTGATAAAGAAAGCAGCGAGAGAGAAATTATATTCAGTCTCTTCATCCCAATCCTCCCACAAACTTCTCGAACAGGTAGAAGCTGTCCTGCGGGCCGGGGGAGGCTTCGGGGTGATATTGCACACCGAAGGCGTTCTTGTCGGTGAAGGCGATGCCGCAGTTGGAGCCATCGAACAGGCTCACATGCGTTTCCTTTACGTTGTTGGGCAGGCTCGCCGCATCCACCGCGAAGCCGTGGTTCATGCTGGTGATCTCGACCACATTCTTTTCCAGATGCTTGACCGGGTGGTTCGCGCCGCGATGGCCCTGATGCATCTTGATCGTCTTCGCACCCGCCGCCAGCGCCAGCATCTGGTGGCCCAAGCAGATGCCGAAGATCGGCATGTTGGCGTCCAAGAGCTTGCGGATCACCGGCACCGCATATTCGCCTGTCGCCGCCGGATCGCCGGGGCCGTTGGAGAGGAACACGCCCGCGGGATTGAGCGCCATGATGTCGTCATAGCTCGCCGTGGCGGGCAGCACGGTGACGCGCGCGCCGGCTTTTACCAGCGAGCGGAAGATATTGTCCTTCGCGCCATAATCTATGGCAACGACGTGGGGCTTCTCGCTCCCCTCGCCTTGGGCATAACCCTGCCCCAGCGTCCACGCGCCGCCTTCCCATGCGCGGTGCTGGCCCGTTACCGTGAGCGCGAGGTCCATGCCTTCCAGCCCCGGCCAGCTCTTGGCCTTGTCATGCAGGGCGGCGAGATCGAACTTGCCCGCCGGATCATGTGCGATCACGGCGTTAGGCGCGCCTTGCATCCTGATGCGCCGGGTGAGTGCGCGGGTATCCACGCCGGAAATGCCGATGCGCCCGGTCTGCGCCATCCAGGCGTCGAACCCCTGCACATTGCGGAAGTTGCTCGGTTCGGTCACATCCTCACGCACGATGCAGCCGAGCGCGTGCGGCGCCTCGCGCTCCACATCCTCCGGGTTGGTGCCGACATTGCCGATGTGCGGGAAAGTGAAGGTGATGATCTGCCCGGCGTAGCTCGGGTCGGTCATGATCTCCTGATAGCCGGTGATCGCGGTGTTGAAGCACACCTCGCCCACCGCATCGCCGACCGCGCCAAAGCCCCGGCCAAAGACGCAGGTGCCATCCGCCAATACCAATACCCCGGTCGCTCCTTTAGGCGTGATTGGGTATTTGGCGGTTGCCATGGTCGTTCGTTCCTTGCTTTTGCTCTGTGGGCTTTTGCTTTGTGTTGGGCAGCGCTTCTTCGCTCAAGAAACGCAGGCTAAACGGCCGGTTCCCTATGCGCTTGGGCCGGTGCGGTCAATGACTGTTAAAAAATGATTTCGCCGTTATAGGTGGTCCTTTATTCCAGCATTCATCTAAGGATTCGCACCGTCATGATCCGTGACGATATCAAGGCCGCGCAAATCGAGGCGATGAAGGGCGGCGACAAGGAACGCCTTGCCGCCGTGCGCCTCATCCTCGCCAAACTGAAGGACCGGGACATCGAGCTGCGCACCGCATCCCAGGTGCCGGAGGATGATGCGATCGTCGTCGATGTATTGCAAAAGATGGTCAAGCAGCGGCGCGAATCGATTGCAATGTATGAGCAGGGCGGCCGCGCCGAGCTGGCGGCGAAGGAGCAGGCCGAGCTTGACGTGATCGAGAGCTTCCTGCCGCGACAGCTGAGCGAGGACGAGACCAAGGCGGCGATCGAGGCGATCAAGGCCGAAGTCGGCGCCGCGTCCGTCAAGGATATGGGGCGCGTGATGGCGCTGTTGAAGGAACGCCACGGCACCGTAATCGACATGAGCAAGGCGAGCGGCCTCGTGAAGGCGGCGCTGGCCTGAGCCTGCCGGTCAGAAGCCGGGCGGCAGGAATGCCTCCATCGGCCGCTGCGCGCCCGGCGTGCCCGCGACGACAGCCTGCGTGACGGCGGCGCCCCAGTCGCTGAAGGCCAGCACATCGGCAACAAGCTGAGTGAGGAGAATGGCGCCGATACCCCACGCCCAGGCGGGGTGAACGCGGCCTGTGCGGCGCTTGTCCGCAATCATGCCCGCTATTGGGAACACCAGAACGAGCATCGTCGTCCCCAGCCATGCGTAAGGGATCATGTATGGCAGTGGCAACAGGCGGCCAATGCCGGGGTTGACCAGAAGCGCCATCCCGGTGAGCATCAGGCGCGGGTGCCAGCCGGTGCTGCGCGGCATGCGCAGTGCCGTGATCGTCAGTATCGCGAACAACACCAGCATCATGCAGTTGCTGAACAGGAACTCGCGCTGGTCGAAGAAAGGCGGCCCGCCCATGCGCCGCATCGAGGTGAGCAGCATGGCGATACCCAGCACGACCATCGCCGGCGCCCAGGCATAAGCAACCTTCCCCAGCGCGCGATGCAGCCGGATATGGCCCCGCGCTATCGTGAAGGTCTGCGCAAGATACAGTGCCACCCAACCGAAAAAGACGAGGGCGTGGACGTGATAGATGGGCGGGACGGCAAAGGTGGACCGGCCCATCGCCAGATTGACGGAAAATCCGGCAACGATCACTAGCCCCATGATGACGGCGCAGATCGTGAAAAACGAAGACTCGGCGGGGCGGGCGCTGCTGTCCGTCGATGCCGCGCTGCTCGCTGTTGCCATAGTTGCTCTCCCCCGGCTGTTTTGATTTATATACCGTTATTGACGATTGAAACCAGCCCGTTTCGGAGGTAGACAGGTATAATAGGCCATGTCCCTATCGCCCCAGTTCCTTGACGAGTTGCGCGCGCGAACCACGCTCTCCACCCTCATCGGCAAGAGCGTGAAGGTGAGCAAGGCTGGGCGGGAATATAAGGCCTGCTGCCCCTTCCATAACGAGAAGACACCCAGCTTCACGATCAACGACGAAAAGGGCTTTTATCACTGCTTCGGCTGCGGCGCGCATGGCGATGCGATCCGGTGGATGACCGACCAGCGCGGCCTGCCGTTCATGGATGCGGTCAAGGAGCTGGCGGACGCGGCTGGTCTGGAAGTGCCCGCGCCCGATCCGCGCGCGGCAAAGAAGGCTGAAGCGGCGAAGGGGCTGCATGAAGCGTGTGCGGCGGCGCAGGACTGGTTCGAAACCCAGCTCGGCGGGCTGGATGGCGCGGAAGCGCGCGCCTATCTGGAAAAGCGCGGCATTTCGGACGCCACCCGCCGCGCCTTCGGCTTTGGCTATGCCCCGGATTCGCGCGGCAAGCTGAAGACCGCGCTGCGCGATTTTCCGGAGGCGCTGCTGATCGAGGCGGGCCTGCTGATCAAGCCCGAGGACAAGGGCCGCGAGGCCTATGACCGCTTTCGGGGCAGGCTGATGATCCCGATCCGCGATGCGCGCGGGCGCGTGATCGCATTCGGAGGCCGTATTCTAAGCGCGGGTGAACCGAAATATCTGAATTCCCCCGACACGCCGCTCTTCGACAAGGGGCGCACGCTCTATAATATCGACAAGGCGCTGCCTGCTGCCCGGGCGGCCGGGCGGATCATCGTCGTCGAGGGCTATATGGACGTGATCGCGCTGGCACAGGCAGGCATCCACGAATGCGTCGCGCCACTGGGCACCGCGCTGACAGAACATCAGATCGAGCGGCTGTGGAAGATGGTTGATGTGCCAATCCTCTGCTTCGATGGCGACAGCGCCGGTCAGAAAGCGGCGGACCGCGCCGCCTTGCGCGCGCTGCCACTCCTCCAGCCCGGTCGATCATTGAGTTTCGTGACCCTTCCCGGCGGCATGGACCCCGACGATCTGGTGAAGGCGAAAGGGGCTGCGGGGTTTGAGGCGTGCGTTGCGTCCCCTACGCCGCTGGTCGAGCGGCTATGGCGGCATGAGCACGAGGCTGCCCCTGCCGCCACACCGGAAGCGCGCGCGGGCCTGCAACAGCGCCTCAACGAACATGCCGCGACCATCTCCAACGATCTCGTTCGCCGCGAATATGAGCGGGCGCTGAAGGACCGCTTCTGGGCAGAGTTCGGTTGGAAAAAGCAGGAACGCTCCGCCGTGCGCGGGTTCATCAACCGCTCGCGCGAAGAAATACGCGGCGGCGATCTCGGCAATATGGGCGCGCGGATCGAACGCATGGTCAAGCGCGCGGTCCTGCTGGGCCTGTCGCGCTATCCGGCCGTTCTGTATAGCCATCGCGAGCAGATCGGCGCGCTTGCCATGCCGACCGATACGCTGAAGGCCTGGGCCAGCCTGCTGGTGCGCGCATCATTCGAGCGCGCCACCCTTGAAACCAGCCTGATCGACTCCATATTGCTAGACGCTTCTCTGCCCGAAACCGAACGGCGCGATATCGCGCATGACCTTGGCTTCTCGTTTTTCCGGGCTGATGCGGACAGGCAACTGGCGGAAAACGACCTGGGCGAGGTCATCAATCTGCTACTGTTCGAGCAGGAATTCGCTCCAAAGCTTGAAGGATTGAAAACGGCCCTCTATGCGCGCAGCGAAGATAATGACATCGATGAAGCAAGTTGGCAGGAACATCTCGCGCTGATCAAGCTTAAACATCAGAACGACGAGCGGCTGCGCGAGTTGAAGGCGAACATCGAAGAACAGCTTATGGCCGCCTGACGGCCATTACAGGACACGGCGAAACATTAGGGCGAATACATGGCGAGCAAGGCGAATAAAGGTCAGGGCGATGAACTGGATGGCGGCGATGCACCGCTGCTCGACCTCAACGAGGCTTCGGTCAAGAAGCTGATCGCGCGCGCAACCAAGCGCGGATATATCACCTATGACGAGCTGAACGCCGCGCTGCCCCAAGACCAGATGTCGTCCGAGCAGATCGAGGATGTGATGTCTGCCCTGAATGACATGGGCGTCAACATCGTCGAGAACGAGGAAGCGGGCGAAGAAGGCGAGGATTCGCGCGAGGAAGAGGTTGAGGCGATCGATTCCTCCGGCGAGGAATCCGGCGAGGACGGCGAGCTGCTCGTCACCGAAAAGAAGAAGGAAACCGTCGACCGCACGGACGACCCGGTGCGCATGTACCTGCGCGAGATGGGCGCGGTAGAGCTGCTGTCGCGCGAGGGTGAAATCGCGATCGCCAAGCGCATCGAGGCCGGGCGCGACACGATGATTCTGGGCCTGTGCGAAAGCCCCACCACATTCCACGCGATCATCGAATGGTCGACCGCGCTCAACAATGGCGAGATGCAGCTGCGCGAGATTCTCGATCTTGAAGCGATGCTCTCAAAGGACCCAGCACCCGAGAGCCTGTCTGACGACGATGAGGGTGACGACGACGGCGAGATTTCAGAGAAGACCGCCGGCCCCAGCTTCAAGGATGAGGAAGAGGTAGAGGACGAACCGGAATCCGCCGACGAGGACGAGGATTCGCTCGTCGAACGCCGCGCGCCGCGCGTTGAAGAAGAGGACGAGGACGACAACACCCTCTCGCTCGCGCAGATGGAAGAGACACTCAAGCCGATGGCGCTGGAGAAGTTCGCCGCCATCGCCGAGATCTTCCACCAGTTCGCCGCCGCGCAGGCCGCCCGGCTCGATGCGATGGCATTGGGCGAAACCATCAGCCAGGCCGATGAGGATTCGTATCAGCAGCTACGCGAAGACCTCACCGCCGAGGTCGAGAGCGTCCAGTTCCATCAGCAGAAGATCGAATATCTCGTCGATCAGCTCTACAGCTATAACCGTCGCCTGACCACGCTGGGCGGGCAGATGCTGCGCCTGGCAGAGCGCCATAAAGTTCCCCGCAAGGACTTCCTCGACAACTATATCAACCACGAGCTGGACGAAGGCTGGCTGGAGAGGGTCGGCGGGATCGACAAAAAGTGGGCCGCCTTTGCCGCCGGCGAAGCACAGGCGGTGGACCGCATCCGCAACGAGGTATCGGAAATTGCGCAGGCGACCGGCATGGCGCTCAGCGAGTTTCGCCGCATCGTCAACATGGTGCAGAAGGGCGAGCGCGAAGCGCGCATCGCCAAGAAGGAGATGGTGGAAGCGAACCTGCGCCTCGTCATTTCCATCGCGAAGAAATACACGAACCGTGGCCTGCAGTTCCTCGACCTCATCCAGGAAGGCAATATCGGCCTCATGAAGGCGGTGGACAAGTTTGAGTATCGCCGCGGCTACAAATTCAGCACATATGCAACCTGGTGGATCCGGCAGGCGATCACCCGCTCGATCGCGGATCAGGCACGCACGATTCGCATCCCGGTGCACATGATCGAGACGATCAACAAGCTGGTGCGCACCAGCCGCCAGTTCCTGCACGAGCAGGGCCGCGAGCCGACGCCGGAGGAAATGGCCGAGCGCCTTTCCATGCCGCTGGAGAAGGTGCGCAAGGTGATGAAGATCGCCAAGGAGCCGATCTCGCTCGAAACGCCGATCGGCGACGAGGAAGATTCGCACCTCGGCGATTTCATCGAGGACAAGAACGCGATCATTCCGGTCGACGCCGCGATTCAGGCGAACCTCAAGGAGACGGTCACGCGCGTGCTGGCCAGCCTTACCCCGCGCGAGGAGCGCGTGCTGCGCATGCGCTTCGGCATCGGTATGAACACCGATCACACTCTGGAGGAAGTGGGCCAGCAGTTCTCGGTCACACGCGAGCGAATCCGCCAGATCGAGGCCAAGGCGCTGCGCAAGCTGAAGCACCCATCACGCAGCCGGAAGATGCGATCCTTTCTCGATCAGTAACCATAGAAAGGTGGTTAACGGCTCAAAGCGGGACATATGCGGCCGCTTTTTTGCGTTCAGTCGAGAGGCTGTATAAACCCGTCGTTTACTGCGCGGCGATAAAAATGATCCTCGAACCCCAGGGCCATAAAACGGGGGAATGAACGAGGTAGATATGCAGCACACGAACATTTCGCATGGCCCGCGCACGGAAGCCATGGACACAATTTTGATGGCCCTGGTCGAGGCGGATGGCACGGCGGCGCAACCGCATGTGCAGGGCCTCTGCGCCGATGCCGACAATCATGGCGCCCGCCCCCTCGCCTCGCTGGCGGATGCCGTTCATTATCTCTGCCTGCTGCATGGGCGCTTCCCCGGTGTGGTCGATAACGCCGCCACCCGCAGCACCGACAACGCCGCACGCAAATGGCTGGTGCAGGCGTCAGAGGCGTTTGCCGATGAGCGCGCCACCCTGACCCGCGTTTCAGTCGCTCTTGGCCCGGTGCCGAGCACTTCCGGCCAGAACAACTGCGATTCTGCGGTGCTGCAACAACGCCATGCGCTCGAAATGCTCTCACAGTCGGACCGGCGCGGCTGCGCCATGGGTGCGGCATTGACGCTGGTGCTGGACTGGAGCGGCGTGCGCTATCTTCTCGACAAGGCGGCCATTCGCGCTGGCGTCGAACCGCGCAAATGCACCCTCCCCTCGCGTGAGGATACGCTGGAAGTCGCGCGCGCAATCGCGGTAGATGAGGCCTCGAGCCGCGCGATCCAGTTTGGCGCACGCCAGCTGCTCAACCAGCATCGCGGCCTGTGGGCGTTGATGCAGGCCCGCGCCAGCATCCGGTCCGTCGAAGGATAATCGCCCTTCTCCGCTTGCCCTCGCTTTCGGTCCGTTCTACGCCCATGTGCATTGCAACATGGGAATGGACAGGTTCATGCGTTTCGAAGGCACCGCCGATTATGTCGCCACTGCTGATCTCAAGGTAGCGGTCAACGCCGCCGTGCTGCTGCGGCGGCCGTTGCTGGTCAAGGGCGAACCGGGCACTGGCAAGACGGTATTGGCGCAACAGATCGCCGCCGCGCTGGACGCGCCGCTGATCGAGTGGAACATCAAGTCCACCACCAAGGCGCATCAGGGCCTCTACGAATATGATGCGGTCGCCCGCCTGCGTGACGGCCAGCTGGGTGACGAGCGCGTCCACGACATCTCCAACTATATCCGCAAGGGCAAGCTCTGGGAGGCGTTCACCTCGCCGAAGCTCCCCGTGCTGCTGATCGACGAGATCGACAAGGCGGACATCGAGTTCCCCAACGACCTGTTGCAGGAACTCGACCGGATGGAGTTCCACGTTTACGAGACCGGCGAGACGGTGAAGGCGCAGGAGCGCCCGATCGTCGTCATCACCTCGAACAACGAGAAGGAACTGCCCGACGCGTTCCTGCGCCGCTGCTTCTTCCACTACATTCAGTTCCCCGATCGGGAGACAATGCAGGCGATCATCGATGTGCACTTCCCGGGCATTCAGAAAATATTGGTGAACCGCGCGCTGGAAATCTTCTACGACGTGCGCGAGGTGCCGGGCCTCAAGAAAAAGCCGAGCACGAGCGAGCTGCTCGACTGGCTGAAGCTGCTGCTGGCGGAGGATATGCCGCTGGACGTGCTGCAATCGAAGGATGCACGCAAGGCCATCCCCCCGCTGCATGGCGCATTGCTGAAGAACGAGCAGGATGTCATGCTGTTCGAGCGACTGGCCTTCATGAGCAGGCGGCAGGGCGTCTAACGTGCACAGGACGCTCATCGGGCTGGCGGCGCTCATGTGGGCCGGCACGGCTGGCGCGCTTGAGAGTCCTGAGGAATGGAGCCGGCCGACGGCACCCTTTCATGTCGCAGGCCCGATCTATTATGTGGGGACGGAGGGGATTGGCGTTTACCTCTTCGATACCGGCTCGGGCCTCATCCTGCTCGACGGCGGGCTCGCCGAGAGCGCGGCATCGGTGGAGCGCAGCGTGCAGACGCTGGGCTTTCGCCTGCGCGACATCAAGCTGATCGTCGCAACGCACGCGCATTTCGATCATGCGGGCGCACTGGCGCAGTTGAAGCGGGATACAGGCGCGCGCTTCTACGCGAGCGCGGCCGATCGGCGCGCTTATGAGACGGGCACGCCCCCGAGCGATGTCGATTATGGTGTCGTTCGTTTCGCACCGGTGAAAGTCGACCGCACACTCGCCGATGGTCGCGCGATCAAGATGGGGCGGGTCGCCCTCGTCCCCCTGCTTACGCCCGGCCATACGCCTGGATGCACCAGCTGGGCGTTGCACATGCGCGAGTCCGGGCGCACGATCAAGGCCGTGTTCCCGTGCAGCCTGACGGTGGCGGGCAACAAGCTTTACAACAACCATGGTTATCCCGGCATCGTCGCCGACTTTCGCCGCAGCTTCGCCCGCGTGCGCACATGGAAGGCAGACATCGTCCTGCCCGCCCATCCAGACTTCGGAGACGTGCTTGGCCGCGCACGGCGTCAACGCATGGGCGAGAAGGACGCTTTCATCGCGCCTGACCTGTTGCCCGCTATGGTCGCGAAGGCCGAGGCCGACTTCAAAGCCGAACTGAAAAAACAGGAGCTGGTGAAGTGAAACATATGGGGAGATGTTTCTGCGGTGCTGTCGAGATCAGCATCGAGGCGGAGCCACTGGGTGCCCGACTGTGTTGGTGCAGAGACTGTCAGCGGCTTGCCAGCGGCTCTGCGACCGTCAACGTCCTCTTCCCCCCAGACGCTGTGCATCTGCAAGGACCAGTCAGCACCATCGCGCGCGTGGCGGACAGCGGTAACCGCGTCGAGCGGGGTTTTTGCGCATCGTGCGGGTCGCAAATTTTCAGCAAGACCGTCAACGTGGCGGAGCTTCCGATGCGGATCAGGGCCGGAATACTCGACGATCCGGAACTGGTTCGACCTTCGGCCATCATATGGGCCCAGAGTGCTCCGTCCTGGGCAATTCTCGATCCCGCATTGCCCCATCATCCTGGTGGTCCGGAAACCCAACCGATGGCCCGATAACCCATGCTTCTGAACTTCCTCGACGAGCTCCGCTCCGCCGGCATCCCTGCCTCCGTCAAGGAGCATCTGGTGCTGCTCGACGCGCTTGAGAAAGAGGTGATCGAGCGGACGCCCGAGAGCTTCTATTATCTCGCCCGCGCCACCTATGTGAAGGACGAGGGGCTGATCGACCGGTTCGATCAGGTGTTCTCCAAGGTGTTCAAGGGCATATTCTCGGACATTCCGGGCAATGTCTCAGGCGATATCCCGGAGGATTGGCTGCGGGCAGTGGCGGAGAAATTTCTGAGCCCCGAGGAGATGGAGAAAATCAAGTCCCTGGGCAGCTGGGACGAGATCATGGAGACGCTGAAGAAGCGGCTTGAGGAGCAGCAGGGTCGGCATCAGGGCGGTAACAAGTGGATCGGCACCGGCGGCACCTCGCCGTTCGGCAACGGCGGCTATAATCCCGAAGGCGTGCGGATCGGCGGCGAATCGCGTCACAAGCGCGCGATCAAGGTGTGGGAAAAGCGCGAGTTCCAGAACCTCGATTCGAGCCGCGAACTTGGCACCCGCAACATCAAGGTCGCGCTGCGCCGCCTGCGCCGCTTTGCGCGCGAGGGCGCGGCCGAGGAGCTGGACATGGGCGCGACGATCGAAGGAACCGCCAAGCGCGGCTTCCTGGACATCCACATGCGGCCAGAGCGGCGCAATGCGGTCAAGCTGCTGCTGTTCCTCGATGTCGGCGGATCTATGGACCCGCATATCAAGCTGACCGAGGAGCTGTTCAGCGCCGCCACGTCAGAATTCAAGAACATGGAATTTTTCTATTTCCACAACTGCCTCTACGAAGGCGTGTGGAAGGACAACCGCCGCCGCTGGTCCGAGCGCACGCCGACATGGGACATCCTCCACAAATATGGGCACGATTATAAGGTCGTGTTCGTGGGGGACGCAGCAATGTCACCCTACGAGATCACCCATCCGGGCGGCAGTGTCGAGCATATGAACGAAGAACCGGGCGCGGCATGGCTGGAACGGGTAACGCGCACCTACCCCGCAACCGTCTGGCTCAATCCGGATAAGCAGGACTATTGGAGTTACAGCCAGTCCAACCGCATGATCCGCGAGCTGCTCGATGAGCGCATGTATCCGCTCACGCTGGATGGGCTGGACGACGCCATGCGCGAATTGAGCCGGAAGCGCTGAGACTGCACACATCAACTTGTAAAATCGTCGCATCGTAAAAATACTGACTCTACATAATGCGTTTCTGTGTTATAGTTAACGCAACATATTGCTTTTGATACGAATTGATGCCGGGGGAAAATACGGGGGTTGATTCAATGAAGCAGAGCCGAAACCGCGGTCGCGGTGCCAATAGTCGTCGTCGCAGCAATACGCCTGCGGTCATCTGCCTTCCCCAGGCCAAGCCACCGCTGACCCCGCCCCGCAAGGAACCCGAAGCAATGCGCGCTCTTGCCTTGCCGAAGCTGAGGGAGCCGCTGGCGAAGGGAACAGCGATGGCACCGCATGCTGGTGAGGCTGCGTCCGCCCCGCTGCCGCGCGAACGCGCGCTGGTGGTGGCGCCGCAAAAGGGCTTGGTCGCGCTAAAGCAGTGGCTGCGCACGCTGGTGATGAAGCCCAGGAAGGCTGCACTCACGATCGACAGGGCTTCCGCGAAAACACAGGTAAGAGCGCTTCGGGTCGAAGTAGCGCAACTCCAACGGTCGCTCGACCAGCTGATGGCGCAGCTGAAGGCGGCCGAGCGCGGTCAATAGAGCAGGTACGGACGGCGCTCGTCCGCCCACGCGTCCTCGTCCGGGCAAGCGAGCGCATCGAGATCGGCGGGTGAGGCGTCCGCGTCATCCACCCATTCGCGTAGCAGCGGGGAACCGTTGATCACGTCTATGGGCAGCTTGCCGAACTCATATTCATAGGGGAAATCGCGCCACAGCTCGTAATCCGGCCATAATCGCCGGATCGCCTTGAAGGCGAGCGCCTGCACACGCCACGGGCGGAATTCGGCATGGTCGTAATGGCCGCCTTCCGCATGAATATGCACACCGTTGCATTGCTGGCCGACATGCTTGTGGAACGTCGGCTCGAACCAGATGTCGCGCAGGGTGCAACCCTTGAGCCAATCCGGCGCGAGGCTGCGCATCTCCATAATCACCGCGCGCGCGTCGAGATCGGGCGCACCGAAAATCTCGAGCGGGCGGGTGGTGCCCCTGCCCTCACTCAAGGTCGCGCCCTCCAGCATCACCGTGCCGGGATAGGCGCGCGCCATGTTGAGGCTGGGTGCGTTGGGGCTGGGGTTGATCCACAGCCGATCCTGCGGCCAACCATGGCCCGGCGCGGCATCGGGCGCCCAGCCCTCCATCGCTATTACGCGATAGTCGACATCGAGCTTGTAGTGCTTGATGAACCAGTGCCCCAGTTCGCCCAGCGTCAGGCCATGGCGCATCGGCATTGGCCCGGCCCCGACAAAGCTCTCCCATCCGGGGCGCAGACTCAAGCCCTCCACCGGGCGGCCGATGGGGTTGGGCCGATCCAGCACCCAGACGGACTTGCCGTGCGCAGCCGCAGCCTCAAGCACATAGAGCAAGGTGGTGATGAATGTGTAGATGCGGCAGCCCAGATCCTGAAGGTCGATCAGGATGACATCGAAGCTCGCCATCATCGCTTCGGTCGGGCGGCGGACGTCGCCATAGAGGCTGAAAACGGGAATGCCGTGGACAGGATCGGCGAAGTCTGGCGACTCCATCATATTGTCCTGCTTGTCACCGCGCAGGCCGTGCTGCGGGCCGAAAGCGGCGGAGAGCGTGATATCATCGCACGCCGCGAGGGCATCGAGGCTGTGCGTCAGATCCGCCGTCACCGACGCCGGATGAGCGAGCAAGGCTACGCGCCTGCCCGCAAGAGGTTTACGCAGTTGGGGATCGGCAATCAGCCGGTCGATGCCATTGTTCATGAAATTCGCTTACCCGTCGTTATGGGCCACGCCACCATAGTCCTCCGCCCGTGGCCGAGGGCCATCCGAGGCTGGCAACTCGAATGCGAAGCTGTAGGGGTGATGGAAGTCGAATGGTTGCCCCTCACGATGCCGCAACGCCCAATAAGAGAAGCGACCGTTCTTTTCCTCGATCACCGTGCTCGCGGCGACCATCTGCGGGCCGAGGCGGGGCGACACGAAGGTAACGTCAGCGATCAGCGCATCAGGCGATACCGACACCTCGATGCGTGGCGCCCAGATGTCGATATCGTGCATGCCTTCGCGATAGTCGGAAAAGCCATAGGCCGCCCATCGGCGCGAGGGCGAGAAATTATACTCGCGATAGGCGATGTCCCCCGCATCACGAGTGAACAGCTCGAAACAGGTGGTCTTCCATAAAAGATCCGTGCGCGCCGGCTCCATTGCCTCCGGCACCACGAGCCGCGCAATATCCCCCTGCACATGATAGCGCATGGTGACGAAACCACCGGGCGCGCGCATTCCCGATACGATGATCGCCGACACGGCGTCGGTCGGACTATCCGGGTGGCAAACAAGGCTCGCTATATTGTCCAAAGTGCCGCTCCATGCTAACCGCCCGCGCCATGACAGAATATCGCTCCGACCTGCTGCGCTTACTCTCTTCGCGCGGCTATATCCACCAGATAACCGATGCGGAAGGGCTAGATGCGCTCAGCTCACGGCAAATTGTGCCGGGATATATCGGCTTTGACGCGACCGCGCCGTCGCTGCATGTCGGCAGCCTGGTGCAGATCATGATGCTGCGCCGGTTGCAGCAGGCGGGGCACAAGCCGATCGTGCTGATGGGCGGCGGCACCACCAAGGTGGGCGACCCAAGCGGGAAAGACGAAAGCCGCAAGCTGCTCACCAACGACGATATCGGCAACAATATCAATTCTATAAAGCAGGTTTTTGAACATTTTCTGACCTTTGGGGATGGGCCGACCGACGCGGTGATAGTCAACAACGCGGACTGGCTCGATGCGCTCGAATATGTGCCGTTCCTGCGCGACATCGGCCGCCATTTCACGATCAACCGGATGCTGACGTTCGATTCCGTCAAGCTGCGGCTCGAGCGCGAGCAGCCGCTGACCTTTCTCGAATTCAATTACATGATCCTGCAGGCCTATGATTTTCTCGAGCTGTCACGCCGCTCAGCCTGCCGGTTGCAGATGGGCGGATCTGACCAGTGGGGCAATATCGTCAACGGGATAGAGCTGTCACGCCGTGTTGACAGCACAGAGGTCTATGGCCTCACCACGCCGCTCATCACCACGGCTGACGGCGGCAAGATGGGCAAGACAGCCAAGGGTGCGGTGTGGCTCAACGCCGATCAGCTGCCCGCTTATGATTACTGGCAGTTCTGGCGCAACACGCAGGATGCGGACGTTGGCCGGTTCCTGCGGCTGTTCACGGACATGCCGCTGGATGAGATCGCGCGGCTGGAGGCACTGCAAGGCGCGGAGATCAACGACGCGAAGATAGTGCTGGCGAACGAGGCCACCGCGATCCTGCACGGACGCGCGGCGGCGGAAGCGGCGGCCGGGACGGCGGCCGCGACTTTCGCGGGTGGCGCGGGCGCGGATTTACCGAGCGTTGCGATCGGCCAGGCCCCCAACATCGTCGCCACGTTGGTGGCTCTGGGCTTCGTCGCCTCCAACGGCGAGGCCAAGCGCAAGCTGGAAGAAGGCGCGGTGCGCGTGAACGATGAAGTGGTGCGCGATGGCGCCCACGCTCCGCAGGCGGGCGACAAGATCAGCCTAGGCAAGAAGAAGCACGGCATGGTCAGCGGCAACTGAGTATCAGGGCGGATCGTCACCCCGCCTTCAACAATCCCACCGCCGCATCCCGCTCAAACAGATAGAGGCACATGCGCGCCGCCTGACCCCGCGCGGAGGCCAGCCCACCGTCGCGCTCTATCAGCAGGCGCGCGTCGTCCCGCGCCATGTCTATGAGGTCCGATATGTCGGCATCGCCCGCAAGGCGGAACTTCTGCTCGCCGGATTGACGCGTGCCCAGATAATCCCCTGCCCCGCGCAGGCGAAGATCTTCCTCGGCGATCCGGAAGCCGTCGTTGGTCTCGCGCATCAGGGCAAGCCGCGCCCGCGCCGTTTCGGACAGCGCATTGCCGCGCAATAGAAGGCAGGTGGACGCCTTGTCGCCGCGCCCTACCCGCCCGCGCAACTGGTGCAGCTGGGCCAGCCCGAAGCGATCCGCGCCCTCGATGATCATCAGCGTCGCGTTGGGTACGTCGACGCCGACCTCGATCACGGTGGTTGCCACCAGAACGCTCGCCTCTCCGCTCGCGAATCGCGCCATTGCGGCGTCTTTCTCCGGCCCCTTCATCCGCCCGTGGACCAGAGCCACCTTGTCGCCAAAGCGCGCACGCAACGCCTGCGCCCGCGCCTCTGCCGCCGCCTGATCGGAGACCGCGCTTTCCTCGACCAGCGGGCACACCCAATAGGCCTGCCCCCCGCCAGCAATATGGCGGCCCAGCCCCTCCACCACGTCCACCAGCTTGTCGATAGAGCTGACGGTGGTGCGGATCGGCTGGCGGCCGGGCGGCATTTCGTCGAGACGGCTCACCTCCATGTCGCCATAATATGTAAGGGTGAGCGTACGCGGGATCGGCGTTGCCGTCATCACCAGCATATGGGGGTTGAGCCGCGCCTTGGAGGCGAGCATCATGCGCTGGACGACCCCGAACCGGTGCTGCTCGTCGATCACAACCAGCCCCAGATGGCGATAGCTCACCGCCTCCTGAAAAATCGCGTGCGTACCGACGAGAATGTCGATGCTGCCGTCTGCGAGTCCCATCAACGTCGCCTCGCGCGCCTTGCCCTTGTCCCGCCCGGTCAGGATCGCGATGTTCACCGGCACGCCCGAGAGCATGTTCCGCAACGTCTCATAATGCTGGCGCGCGAGGATCTCCGTAGGCGCCAGTAGCGCGCCCTGCATCCCGCTCTCGACCGCGCCGAGCAGCGCCATCAGCGCGACCCATGTCTTGCCGCTTCCCACATCGCCCTGCAACAGCCGCAGCATCGGGTGGTTCTGCGCACAATCGCCATCTATCTCCGCCACCGAGCGGCGCTGCGCTCCTGTCGGCGCGAAGGGCAGCTTCACGGCATCGCGCAGGGCTCCGGTTGGGCGGATCGGCTCGGCTCGGCGCTGGCGCGAGGCGGCGCGCACCAGCATCAGCGCGAGCTGGCCGGAGAATATCTCGTCATAGGCGAGGCGGCGGCGGGCCTCCCGGCTGTTCGGGCTGGCGTGGGCGCTCAAAAGACTGTCATGCCAGCCCTTCCAGCCGTGTGAACCGAGCACCGAAGCGTCGATCCACTCCGGCATCTCCGGCGCGCGCGACAGTGCCTCACTCACAAGGTCGCGCATGCGGGCGTTGGTGATCCCTTCGGACAGCGGATAGACCGGCTCCATCACCGGTATCTGCAATGCCTCCTCGAGCAGGCCGACATGATCCGGGTGGATGACCTGGAGCTGATCGCCATAGGCCTCCAGCTTGCCGGAAATGACACGCGGTTCGCCGATGGGGAGCAGCTTGCGCGGCCAACCGCTGTTTTTGCCGAAATAGACCAGCGCCACGCCGTTGCCCGCGCCATCGACCGCCCAGACGCGGAACGGCGCGCGAGGCGAACCCCCCGCGCGATAATCGGTGGGGGTCAGTGTGATGATGATGGTGCGGCCGATATCGTTGTGATCAAGCCGCGAAACGCGGTGCCGCTCCACCCAGCCGGTCGGCAGATGGAAGGCGAGATCGACCATCTTGGTGAGGCCCAGCCGGTCGAGCGGCTTCGACAGCGCGTTGCCCACGCCCTTCAGCACCGAAATTTCGGCAAACAGCGGATTGAGAAGTTCGGGTCTCATAGCTATGCGGGCTTGCTTAGCTCAGCCCGATGGCGGGAGCAAACACCTCTGGGACCCAAGAAGCCATGCAAGACGATCCCCGCCTGCGCCGCCTCCATTTCCGCGCATGGCATCGCGGCACGCGCGAGGCCGATTACATGGTCGGCGGCTTCTTCGACCGCTATGGCGCTGGCTGGGGCGAGGCGGAGATCGCGTGGTTCGAGGAGCTGCTGGAAGAGCAGGATGTCGACATCATGGCATGGGGGCTGGGAACGGCCTTGGTGCCCGAGCGGTTTGACGGGTCTTTGATGGACCAATTCAAGAAGCTGGATTTTATCTCGATCCCCAAATGACCGATCTTAACCGCATCCTCTCTTCCCGCGCGCCGCTGACGCTGGCAGGTGCGCCGAACGGGTTCTTGCCCCTGTTGCTCAGCGACCTGGCGCGCGCGGCTGCGGGTGGCGGCTCCGCGCGCCGGGCCGTGTTCATCGCGCCGGACGAGCAGGCGATGCTGGCCGTGGCGGATGCGGCCGCGTGGTTCGCGCCGGAGCTGGAGGTTGTGACCATCCCGGCTTGGGACTGCCTGCCCTATGACCGCGCGTCGCCCTCGCTGCGCAGTGCGGCGCAGAGGCTGGCCGGGCTGCACGCCTTGCAGGCACCGGTCAAAGGGCCGCAGTTGGTGCTCACGACGGCGGCGGCGGTGCTGCAAAAGACGCTCACGCCGTTTCGCGTGCGACAGCTTGTGGCGAGGCTCGCGCCCAATGAGCGTATCGCGATCGAAACGCTGACGAAACTGCTTCAGGCGAACGGATACAGCCGCACGGATACCGTGCACGATGCTGGCGAATATGCGGTGCGCGGCGGCATTGTCGATCTATTCCCCGGCGGCGCGAAAGAGCCGCTACGCCTCGATTTCTTCGGCGACGAGATAGAGACGTTGCGCAGCTTCGATCCGCACACCCAGCGCTCGACCGGCGACGTGCCGAGCTTTACCGTGCTGCCCGCATCCGAAGCGCTGTTGGACGAAGAGACGATCAAGCGCTTCCGTGGACGCTATCGGGAACTGTTCGGTGCATCCGCCACCGGCGATCCGCTCTATCAGGCGGTGAGCGATGGGCGGCGGCTGGCCGGCATGGAGCACTGGCTGCCCCTGTTTGAAGAACGCCTCGTGCCGCTCGCCGACCATTGGGGTGCGGATGCGCTGGTGGTGCGCGATGGCGGCGTGACCGGCGCGGCGCAGTCCCGGCTGGAGGCGATCACCGATTATCACGCCAACCGGGTGGCGGCATTGAAGGGCGATCCGGGCAGCTATCGCCCGCTTGAGCCGGACCAGCTCTATCTCACGCGCGCGGAGTGGGACGGCGCGATCACCGCGCAGCCCATGCACATCACCTCGCCCTTCCATGAACCGGAAAGCGGGTCGGTGGTCGATTTCGGGGTCGATGCCGCGCGGGATTTTGCGCCCGAGCGCGCGCAGAACGCCAATGTCTATGACGCGGTTGCGGTCCATATCGAGAACCAGCGCAAGGCCAAAGATACCGGACAAAGCCGCAAGATCATCATCGCCAGCTATTCCGGCGGCGCGCGGGAGCGGCTTTCCGGCCTGTTGACCGAGCACAAGGCGGGCGCGCTCGCTCAGGCCGACAGCTGGCAAGAAGCGCAGGGACTGGCCGCCAAGGGCGCGACGGCGCTCGTCGTGCTGCCGCTCGACCACGGCTTTACCACCGCCGACGTCACGCTGTTGACCGAGCAGGACATGCTGGGCGACCGGCTGGTGCGGCGCGCCAAGCGCAAGAAGAGTACAGACGCCTTCCTCGCCGAGCTGGCGACGCTGACGCCGGGCGATCTTGTCGTCCACGCCGATCATGGCATCGGCAAATATGAGGGACTGACCTCGATCCCCGTCGGCAACGCGCCCCATGACTGCGTGGCATTGGAATATGCGGGCGGCGACAAGCTCTATGTGCCGGTCGAGAATCTCGATGTCCTCTCGCGCTATGGCGCGGAGAATGAGGGCGTAGCGCTCGATCGACTGGGCGGCGAGGCGTGGCAGCGGCGCAAGGCGCGGATGAAGGAGCGCATCCGCGAGATCGCGGGTGAGCTGCTGAAAGTGGCGGCGGCGCGCGCGCTGCGTCCTGCACCGGTGGCCGAGCCGGACAGCGGCGGCTACCCCGCGTTCGTCGACCGCTTTCCCTATGACGAGACCGAGGATCAGGACCGCGCGATCGCCGATGTGATTGAGGATCTGAGCGCCGGCAGGCCGATGGACCGGCTGGTGTGCGGCGATGTCGGCTTCGGCAAGACCGAGGTGGCGCTGCGCGGGGCGTTCGTCGCGGCGATGGCGGGCATGCAGGTGGCGCTGATCTGCCCTACCACCCTGCTCGCGCGCCAGCATCACCGCCATTTCGTAGAGCGGTTCGCCGGTTTCCCGCTCAACATCGGTCGCCTTTCCCGCCTCGTGCCCGCCGCCGAGGCCGCCAAGACCAAGGAAGGGCTGGCAGACGGCACGATCGACATCGTCGTCGGCACCCATGCGCTGCTTACCAAGGGGCTGGAATTCAAGCGCCTCGGCCTCGTGATCGTGGACGAAGAGCAGCGCTTCGGCGTTGTTCACAAGGAGCGGCTGAAGCAATTGAAGACCGACGTGCATGTGCTGACGCTGACGGCGACGCCGATCCCGCGCACATTGCAGATGGCGATGAGCGGCCTGCGCGAGCTGTCGGTGATCCAGACTCCACCGGTCGATCGTCTCGCGGTGCGCACCTATGTGATGCCGTGGGACGGCGTGGTAATCCGCGAGGCGCTATTGCGCGAGCATTATCGCGGCGGGCAGAGCTTTTTCGTCGTCCCGCGCATCACGGACCTCACCGAAATCGAAGACTTCCTGCGCGAGCAGGTGCCGGAGGTGAAGCCTGTCGTCGCCCATGGCCAGATGGCGGCGGGCGAAGTGGAAGAGCGCATGTCCGCTTTTTACGACAAGAAATATGACGTGCTGCTCTCCACCACCATCGTCGAGAGCGGGCTGGACATACCGAGCGCCAACACGCTGATCATCCACCGGGCGGATCGCTTTGGCCTCGCCCAGCTTTATCAGCTGCGCGGCCGGGTTGGACGCAGCAAGACGCGCGCATATGCCTATTTCACCACGCCCGCCGACCGGATCATCACCGAGACAGCAGAAAAGCGCCTCAAGGTGCTGTCAGACCTCGATACGCTGGGTGCTGGATTCCAGCTTGCGAGCCATGACCTCGATATTCGCGGCGCGGGCAATCTGGTGGGAGATGAGCAATCCGGCCACATCAAGGAGGTGGGGTTCGAGCTGTATCAGTCGATGCTGGAGGAAGCGATCCTGGAGGCGAAATCCGGTGGTTCGACCGACTTCGTGCCGCGTGATGCCTACTCGCCGCAGATCACGATCGACGCGCCGGTGCAGATCCCCGAGGATTATGTGCCCGATCTTGACCTGCGCATGGGCCTGTATCGTCGCCTCAACGATCTGGAGGATGCGCGCGGGGTTGAGGCGTTCGCGGCGGAGTTGATCGACCGGTTCGGCAAGCTGCCCACCGCCACCGAAAATCTGCTGACCCTCATCCGCATCAAGCAGAATTGCGTGAAGGCAGGGATCGCGCGGCTCGATGTCGGCGGCAAGGGCGCGCTGGTGGCCTTCCACAACGACCAGTTCGGCAACCCCGCCGGGTTGATCGACTATGTGCAGCGGCTTCAGGGCACCGCAAAGCTGCGGCCGGACAACAAGCTCGTCATCACCCGCGCGTGGAAAGACGGCGCCGCGCGCCTGCATGCGGGTTTGCAGCTCTCCAAGGGATTGGCGAAGGTGGCGGGTTAACCCGCCTTTTCCACCATCTCCACCAGCTCCGCGCTGGTGACCGGGCGCGAGCGCAGGAAGCCCTGATAGATGTCGCAACCCTCACGCGCCAGCAGCGTGAGCTGTTCCTCGCTCTCCACCCCTTCGGTGATGACCGTGAGCGCCAGGGACTTGGCCATCGATATGATGGCGCGCAATATGATGCGATCCCGCGGCGTGCCGAGAATGTCGCGGCTGAGGCTGTGGTCTATCTTCAGATAATCGGGATGCAGCGCCTTCAGATAGGCGAGGCTGGAATAGCCGGTGCCGAAATCGTCGATCGCGACGCGCAGCCCCTCCTTGCGCAGCTCGGCGAGCAGTGCAGCAGCCTGCTCGATATTCTCGATAAGGCCGCTCTCGGTGATCTCCACTGTTACGCGCTCACGGGGGAACCCGCTGGCATCGATCATGGCGAGCATGTGGCCGGTGAAGTCCGCCTGCGCGAGGTCTACCGCCGTCACATTGATGGACAGGCGCAGTTTCGACAGGCCTTCCGGCCACTGCCCGGCCTCCTCCAGCGCGCGACACTGAATGTGGCGGGAGAGCGGTAGCAGGAAATCGGCGCGGTCCGCCGCCTGGAACAGGGTTCCGGCGTCCAGCTGGCCCAGTTGCGCATGGTTCCAGCGCGCGAGTGCCTCTACGCCGATGATCGCATCGTTGAGGCTGTCATATTGCGGCTGATAGACGATGCCGATCTCTCCGCGATCCAGCGCGAGCCGAAGATCAGCATCCAGCCGATCATGCTCATCGCCGCCGGGGACCAGGCCGGAGCGCACGCAAATCTCGCTGGTGGCGGAGCGGCGCGCATCGGCCAGCGCAGCGGTGGCGCGGCGCAGCAGGCCGGAGGGGTCGTCCCCCGCCACCGGCGCGGCGATGCCGCAGCGCGCAGTGAGCCTGATCATGCTGTCTTCCGCCATGAACGGGCGCGAGACCGCCGACAATATGAGGCGGGCGATATCCTCCGCCGCCACTTCGAGCGATGCGGGGAAAGCGACGAGAAACTCTGTCCCACTCATACGCGCGATGAGGGCCTCGCTGCCCAATATTCCCTCCAGCCGCGCTGTGATCGCCTGTGCTACGCGCAGCAAAATGGCGTCGCCCATCTGGTGCCCATAGGCGGCGTTGACGCTGGCGAACTGGCTGATGCCGATGAGTATGCACGCGCCGACCCCGCCACCGCCGCCCGGAGCCAGCCGCCGGTCCAGCCAGTCGCGCGCGCTGCTGCGCGAAGCCAGCCCCGTCAGCGCGTCTAAGTCACTATGATCATCCGTCATTCAGCTGTGCCGCCGCGCGTCAGAGAGTGCGTCCATCAAAACGCCATATACCCATGAGGTTACTCATCGCTTAGCGCGCGGGCAAGTGTGTGCGGCCCTTGCGCAGGCCCCCGGCATGGCCTAGCTATGCGCCATGCGTAGCGCTGCCGCCCCGATCAACCACTCCATGACCGATGGCTTTGGCCGCCGGATCGAATATCTGCGCATTTCCGTGACCGACCGGTGCGATCTGCGCTGCCGCTATTGCATGGCCGAGAAGATGACCTTCCTGCCGCGCAACGAGGTGCTGAGCCTGGAAGAAATCGCGATTATCGCGGACAGGTTCATCGCGCGCGGGGTGCGCAAAATCCGCCTGTCGGGCGGCGAACCGCTGGTGCGTCGCGATTTCATGGAACTAGCGCGGCGGATCGGACGGCATCTGGACGGCGGCGGGCTTGACGAGCTTACGCTCACCACCAACGGCACGCACCTGGCCGAACATGCCGAGGCGCTGTTCGATGCTGGGATGCGTCGGATCAACGTCAGCCTCGATAGCCTCGACCCGGAGCGATTTGCATTTATCACGCGCGGCGGCGACCTCGACAAGGTGCTGGGCGGGATCGCAGCGGCGAAGGCAGCGGGGCTGCGCGTCAAGATCAACATGGTTGCGCTCAAAGGCTTTAACGACGACGCGTTCCTGCCCATGCTGCGCTGGTGCGCTAATCACGGGCACGACCTGACGCTGATCGAGACGATGCCTCTGGGCGATACCGGCGAGGACCGGACGGACCGCTATCTGCCACTTGGCGAGGCGGTGACGCAGATCGAGGCTAGCCATCCGCTCTCCCCCCTGACCTATCGCAGCGGCGGCCCCGCGCGCTATTTCTCGGCCCAAGGCATGGAGCATATCCGCCTCGGCCTCATCACGCCGCTGAGCAACAATTTCTGCGCAGGCTGCAACCGCATGCGCCTCACGTGCGAGGGCAAGATCTTCATGTGCCTCGGCCATGAGGACCATGTCGACCTCAAGACTGCCTATCGCACCGGGGGGGGCGAGGCGGTGGATGACGCGCTCGACCGGGCGCTCATCGCCAAGCCGCTGGCTCATGGCTTCGCCATCGGTCCCGACGGCACCTATGGCCAGACCCGTCGCCACATGAACGTCACCGGCGGATGAGCAGGGCGCTGCTGGTGTCGCCCACCCCTGCCGCCCGCGCGGCGGAGGAGCGGTTGCGCGGATCCTATGAATTCGTGCCGGAAGGCGAAGCCGAGATGATTGTCGCGCTGGGCGGCGATGGCTTCATGCTTCAGGTGCTGCACCAGATGCTCGAAGCGCGCAGCATCAAGCCGGTGTTCGGCATGAACCTCGGGACGGTCGGCTTCCTGATGAATGAATGGCGGCTGGAGCGCCTCGAACAGCGCATTGCCGCCGCCAAGGAGTTCAAGGTCAATCCCCTGCGCATGACGGTGATGACCGTGGACGGCGAGGATATCTCGTTGCCCGCGATCAACGAAGTCTCTTTGCTGCGCGAAACCCGCCAGACCGCGCGGGTGGAGGTCTCGGTCAACGGCAGGGTCGCCCTACCCGAGCTGGTGTGTGACGGCGTGTTGGTGGCAACCCCGGCTGGTTCAACCGCCTATAATCTTTCGGCCCATGGCCCGATCCTCCCGCTAGGCTCCGGCCTCATAGCATTGACGCCGATCAGCCCGTTTCGCCCCCGGCGCTGGCGCGGCGCGATCCTGCCGGAGAGCACGCGGGTGAGCTTCAAGATACTGGAGGCTGAAAAACGTCCGGTCAGTGCGGTGGCCGACCAGCGCGAGGTGCGCGACGTCAGCTCGGTCGAGGTGGCGATAGACCGGGCTACCCCGCTCACCCTGTTGTTCGATCCCGAACATACGCTGGATGACCGGATCGCGGCCGAGCAGTTTATCGCCTGACCGGCCGTTGCCATTATTTGCCCGCGCTGTGGCAGAATGGCCTTGCCTTCCCGCGAAAGGCGCTGCTATAGGCGCGGCCTGCCCAGCGAGAGCGGGCTGCTCCCCGATAGCTCAGCGGTAGAGCATTCGACTGTTAATCGAATGGCCGTAGGTTCGAATCCTACTCGGGGAGCCACAATTTTCCAAATAAAACAGGTTCTTGCTGGGCATTCTTGTGCGTGCCTGCCAAGATGCGGTTCCTGGCGTGGCTGAACGTCGCCCGGCGACAACGGCAACTTAGAGCTTATTCAAATTAGCGCGCATTCAATGCCGTCGCGGCGTCAATATGGTTTAGACCAAGACTTTTGGCGACGGGGGCGCTGGTGAGCTGGCCTCTATGAACGGAGAGGCCTGAAACAAGGCCCGCATTCTTCACAATCCCCCCCACGCCACCATCTGCCAATGCCAGACCGTAAGGCAAGGTTGCATTATTGAGCGCGTGGCTGGACGTGCGCGGCACGCTGCCCGGCATGTTGGCGACGCAATAGTGGATGATGCCATCAACCTCATAGGTCGGCTCAGCATGGGTGGTGGCGTGGCTGGTCTCGAAGCAGCCGCCCTGGTCGATCGCGACATCAACCAGCACCGTGCGCGGTTTCATGAGCGCCAGCATATCGCGCGTAATCAGCTTGGGCGCGCTCGCGCCCGGCACAAGCACCGAGCCGATCACTACATCCGCCTGCCGGATTTCCTCTTCGATACCATCCAGCGTAGAGAAGCGTGTGCGCACCCTTCCTCCGAACAGCTCATCCAGTGCACGCAGGCGCGGGAGGGAACGTTCCACGATCGACACTTCGGCCCCGAGGCCCACAGCCATGCGCGCGGCGTGCGTGCCCACGACGCCGCCGCCCAGCACAACCACGCGCGCCGGTGCCACGCCCGGAACCCCGCCCATCAGCAAGCCGTTACCGCCGTTATAGGCGCGCGAGGCAGTCGCTGCCGCCTCGATCGACAGGCGCCCGGCCACCTCGCTCATCGGCGCGAGCAGGGGCAGGCCGTTGCCCTCGGTGACGGTTTCATAGGCGACGGCCGTGACGCCACTGTCCAGCAGGCCGCGCGTCTGCTCTGGATCGGGCGCGAGGTGAAGATAGGTGAAGAGTATCTGCCCTTCCCGCAACTGCGCCCACTCGCCAGGTTGCGGCTCCTTGACCTTGACGATCATCTCGGCGGCGGCGAACACCTGCGCGGCATCGGCGGCAATGGTCGCGCCTGCCTGGGCATAGGCTGCATCGTCCGCGCCAATGCCCGCGCCCGCCCCGGTCTCGACCAGAACCGTGTGCCCATGCGCGACATATTCGCGCACCGCAGCAGGGGTCAGACCGACGCGAGCCTCCTGCTTTTTGATTTCCTTGGGAACGCCGACCAACATCGCCACTCTCCCGCAATAATGCAGTGTTCATCTATATCACGGATCGGCGACAAAATCTGTTCAACTTTTAATGATATTCCCCCTATTTGCTCGTATATTGATCGCCTTTTCTCAGGGAGACGCACAAAATGATCATAGATGGTTTTGATCGCAAGATCCTCGCGACACTGCTCGAAAACGGCGTGGCGACCCAGGCCGAGCTGGGCGAGGCCGCTAACCTCTCTGGCCCGGCCGCCGGGCGGCGACAGCGCCAGCTGCAGGAAAAGGGCCTGATCAAGGGCTATCACGCAGAGCTGGATTTCGGGCGTTTTGGCTTCGGCGTGCTGGTGATGGTGTTGATCCAGCTGGAGCGACAGAGCCAGGAAACCCTTGCCGCGTTCGAACGGGCGGTAGCGCTGTGCCCCTCAGTCATGTCATGCCATCTGCTATCGGGCGGGGAGGACTATCTGATAACCCTGCGCGCGCGCGACCTGCCCGACTTCGAGCGGATCCACCGGACCGAATTGTCCGAGCTGCCGGGCGTGGTGCGCATGCAGTCATTGTTTACGTTGCGCGAAGTCGTCTCGCGCGCCGCGCCCCCCGCTCTGCTGGCGCCGTTGCCTTGATCAGTGATGTCCGGGCCAGAATCGACGCCCTTACGACCTACTGCTTCTATAAAATCAGCGATTGCGGCAGGGCTGGTAAACAAGAATTAACCGCAAAAATTTACCATGCCCCTGCCTCGCGTCCCTGAAGCGCGGGCGTGAACGTGGCAGAGGGGCAAAACATTGCAGATATTGATCGACCAGGCGCTGGAACTGGCGGGCACCCTTCCTCGCGCCGAGGCGGAAATGGTGTACCGCGAGCTGCTTACAGTGGCTCCGGGAAACCC
This sequence comes from Sphingobium sp. DEHP117, assembly GCF_030867385.1. Taxonomy (GTDB): domain Bacteria; phylum Pseudomonadota; class Alphaproteobacteria; order Sphingomonadales; family Sphingomonadaceae; genus Sphingobium. Next base: position 1,107,250 of record NZ_JAPFBJ010000001.1, read on the forward strand.
GGCGATCCTGCAGGCCCTTGCGGCACTGCATGAGCCCGCGCCGCAGGAGTTGGCACCGCCGACCGAGGCTCTGGACGAGATCGTGTCGCTCTACGCTGCCGGACGTTTTCCAGAGGCGCTGGCACAGGCGACCGCCTTGCTCGACTGCTGTTCCCAAAGCGAGGTGCTCCATAACATCGCGGGCGCGCTGCATGCGGCGATGGCCCAATTTCAGGAGGCGATAGCGCATTACGATCAGGCGCTGGCGCTGGCGCCAGACTATTTTGAGGCGCTCAACAACCGGGGTATCGCGCTGATTGCCAGCAGGCGGTTGCCAGATGCCGTCGACAGCTTTGACCGGGCGCTCGGCTTCAACCCTGATTATGCCGAAGCCCATATGAACCGGGGCATAGCCCTCACCAGGCTGGGTCGCTGGGAAGACGCGCTCACCAGCGCAGATGCCGCCCTCCGGCTCAATCCCGGTCTGGCGGAAGCTTATAACAATCGCGGTAACACGCTGATGGGCCTTCATCGGGCAGACGAGGCGCTTGCCGATTTTGATCGGGCCATCGCGCTGCGTCCGAACTTCGCCGATGCCTTCGTCAATCGCGGCAACGCCCTCAAGACGCTGAAGCGGCCTGACGAGGCGGTCGCCAGCTATGATCAGGCACTTGCCTTCGTCCCCGCGCTTGTGGCCGCATGGAGTAACAAGGGCAGTGTCCTCAAGGATATGAAGCGGCTCGATGACGCGCTCGCCAGCCACCAACAGGCCCTCTGTCTCAACCCCGGCTCGGCCCTTGCCATGAGCGAAGTGCGCACGCTCAAGGCGCATATGTGCCTCTGGGACGAGGATAACCGCCCTGCGCTGCTCGGGACGGGCGACGATGCCGTGCCGCCCTTCTACATGCTGCGGCTTGACGATGACCCTGCGCGCCAGCTGCAAGGCGCGCGAGCGTGGAGCGCGGCGCGCTATGGCCCCGACCGCGACCCGGCCTTTCCGCCGCGCGAACGGGGTGGAAGGATCCGCATCGGCTATTTCTCGGCAGATTTTCGAGAGCATGCGGTCATGTATCTGATCGCCCGATTATTCGAATTACACGACCGGGAGCGTTTCGAGATTCACGCCTTCTCCTATGGTGCCGCCGCGCGCGACGACATGCGACAACGGCTGGTGTCGGCGGTCGATGAGTTTCACCAGGTCGATCATCTTGGCGACGAAGCGATATCCAAACTCGCGAGAAGCCTCGATATCGATATCGCAGTCGACCTGATGGGGCATACAGAGAATACGCGGATGGGCATTTTCGCGCATCGCGCAGCGCCGGCGCAGGTAAACTATCTCGGCTATCCCGGCACCAGCGGGGCGGAGTTCATTGATCACATCATTGCCGACCCCATCGTGATCCCGCAGGCGCAACGCCCGCACTATTCAGAGAATGTGCTGTACCTGCCGCATTGCTATCAGCCCAACGACAACCGCCGCGCCATCGCTGACCACATGTTCACCCGCGCCGAGGCTGGCCTGCCGGAAAATGCGTTCGTCTTCGCCTGCTTCAACGCCAGCTACAAGATCACGATGCAGGAGTTCGATATCTGGATGCGGCTGCTCGGGCAGGTACCAGGCAGCGTGCTGTGGCTCTACCGGAGCAACCGCTGGGCCGAGGACAATCTGCGCAACGAAGCGGAAAAGCGCGGCATTGATGCGCGGCGCCTCGTATTTGCCGGCGCCTTGCCGGTGGAACAGCACCTTGCCCGCCAGCATCTGGCCGATCTGTTCCTCGATACCTTTGCGGTGAACGCGCACACGACCGCGAGCGATGCCCTGTGGGGCGGCCTGCCGGTGCTGACCTGCATGGGGCAGAGCTTTGCGGCCCGCGTTGCGGGCAGCCTGCTCTATGCGGTGGATTTGCCCGAACTGGTGACGCAAACGCGCGAAGACTATGAAGCCTTGGCGCTCGATCTCGCCACCAACCCGCAGCGCCTTGCCGACCTGCGCGCGCGGCTTGCGGCCAACCGGCTCTCCGCGCCGCTGTTCGATACCGAGGGACATGTTCGCGCGGTCGAACAGCTCTATGAGCAGATTACGCTGCTGCCCTAGGGGCCGTGGGGATTCAGTTCAGATGGAGCCGGGGCCGCAGGCGACCGCAGGGCAAAAGGGGGATTTTCGAGCATCGGAGCGCAGCGTACTTAAAGGTACGTGAGCACCAAAGCGCAGAAAATTGCGCTTTGCAGGCCTATATGAACTGAATCCCCACAGCCCCTAGCCGACCAGCGCGGCGTCGCGCAGCCCTCGCCACACATGCACCGCCTGCACCGTCTCGCGCACATCGTGCACGCGCAGTATCTGCGCGCCCTGCTCCACCCCGCGCATGCCGAGCGCGAGCGAACCGCCGAGCCGCGCATCCGCCGGGGCTTCGTTTGACAGCGCACCGATCATCCGCTTGCGGCTTGCTCCCAGCAACACAGGCACGCCCAGCCCCTGAAACAGCGCCAGCCTATTCATGATGGCGAGGTTGTCGGCGAGCGACTTGCCGAAGCCTAGTCCCGGATCGACGACAATCTTGTCCTGCGGGATCGCTGCCGCGACACAGGCTGCTATCCGCGCCTCCAGCGCATCATACACATCGAGTACGGCATCCTGATAGCTACCGCCCGCATGCGGATCGTCACCGGCCGAGGGGCTGTGCATCAACACCACCGGGCACCCCGCCCGCGCCACTACCTCCATGCTGCGCGGATCGTGCGCCAGGGCGGATATATCGTTGATCAGGCCCGCGCCCGCCGCCAGCGCCGCCTCCATCACCGCGGCCTTGCGCGTATCGATGCTGACCGGCACTCCACTGGCGGCCAATCGCTCGATCACGGGAACAACGCGGGCGATCTCGTCTCCCTCCCAGACCTTTTCGGCGCGGGGGCGGGTGGATTCGCCGCCGACGTCTATGATCGCCGCCCCCGCAGCCGCCATCGCAAAACCCGCGTCGGCCGCCGCCTGCGCGTCATCCAGATGCTTGCCACCGTCAGAGAAGCTGTCCGGCGTCATGTTCATTATGCCCATAACCTGAGGCACATCGAAGCGGATCATGCGGTCGCGAAGCGCGATCGGCGGGCGAATCGCGGTGATGTTGCGCGCAAGCTGCGCCACCCGCTCCGCAAGTGGCGCGATCAGATGTGCGCACCAATCATCGAACTCGGCCACGGAGACGCGGTGACGCTGGATCGTCCCCTCCGCGCGCGAGGTGACCTCATAGCCCTGAAACCAGATGAGGCCACCGCCCATGCGCGCGGTCTGGCCGTCCAGCCCCACCGGACTTTCAGCAAACCAGATCGGGCGGAGATAGAGCTGCGTGCCAGCGGTGAGGAGCGAAGGATCGATCATGTAGCCGTTATGGAGCGCGGGGCGCGGCAGGGCAAGCGGTCACGCCTTCGCAACTGCATGTGACACCTGCCCTCCCTCGCTCCTTTCAGCCTGGCTGGTCAGCGCGGGCGGCGCCGTCGCCATCCAGATTCTGCCCGACGAAATCCCAGTTAACGGCGTTGCGGAGCAGCGCCTCGGCATAGTCCGGCCGGGCGTTGCGATAGTCGATATAGTAGGCGTGTTCCCACACATCGAGGATGAAAAGCGGCTGCACGCCCTCGTGCGCGACCGGCGTGTCGGCGTCATGATAGGAGGTCACTTCGAGCTTTCCATCCTTGAGGTTGAGCGCCGCCCAACCGGACGCGAAATGCCCCACGGCCTCGGCCTTCAACTTGCCCACCAGTGCGTTGAGAGAGCCGAAGGCTTCGTCGATCATCGTTTCAAGACGACCGCTGGGCTGTGTCGGCTGCGGGCTGAGGCACTGCCAGTAGAAGCTGTGGTTCCAGATCTGCCCCACCTGATTGAACAGCGTTCCCGAGGACGATCGGATGAGTTCCACCAGCGACTTGCCCTGCAACGCCGGATCGGCCGCAATCAGCTCGTTCGCCTTGGTCACATAAGCCAGATGGTGCTTGCCGTGATGATAGTCGAAGGTCTCGGCGGAGAGATAGTCACCGAAGGCGTCTTTGGAATATGGAAGATCGGGAAGCGTGAAAGCCATGGGATTGTCCTGTGTCAGGGTTGGAGGATCTTTGTGAACGCCTCCAACGCTCCGACCGGGAAGAATGTCCGGCTCCGGCGGATTTTATTGCGTCATGGTAAGTTCTGCTAACGCCACGTGCGACGAAACGCATTAACTGTGTGACAATCCGTTCATCTTGGAATAAACCTCGGGCACAGCGGCGCTGGAGGCCGCGGTGAATTCAAAATCATAGCATGGGGGAAGCCATGACCAAGTTTTTCGGAAATCTTCATATGGTGCTGGTTGCCGGCCTGGTGCTGGCGCTTGCGGTAATGTTCGGCGCGCATGCTGATATGGTGACAGCCAACGCGGTGTTTCGCTGGTTGCACCTGTTCTTCGGTATCACATGGATCGGCCTGCTCTATTATTTCAATTTCGTGCAGATTCCGACCATGCCGAAAATTCCGGCTGAGCTGAAGCCGGGTGTCTCCAAGCATATTGCGCCCTCCGCTTTGTTCTTTTTCCGCTGGGGCGCGGCTTTCACGGTGCTGACCGGCCTTATCGTCGCCTATCTTTCGGGCTATCTGGTTGAGGCGCTGAGCCTGCAGGAGCCGTTCAAGCTGATCGGCATCGGCATGTGGCTGGCGCTCATCATGGCATTCAACGTCTGGTTCGTGATCTGGCCGGCGCAGCAGAAGGCGCTGGGTCTCGTCGAGGCGGACGACGCCACCAAGGCGGCGGCGGCGACCCGCGCGATGATGTTCTCGCGCACCAACACATTGCTCTCGCTCGCGATGCTCTATGCCATGGTCAACGCCAACAACGGCTGACGCAAAGCGCGTTTAAACAGGGGAAAATGCGGGGAGAAGGCGGCGAACGCTTCCTTCTCCCCGTTTTGCGTTTATAGCGGCCGGCATGACCGCACTTTCCGAGATATATGAGGAATATGAGTTCCTCGAGCCTGACGACCGCTATCGCCTGCTGATCGAGCTGGGGCGCGCGCTTGAAGCGATGCCCGACGCGCTCAAGACCGACGCGACTCTGGTGCGCGGATGCTCAGCCGCCGTCTGGGTCTATCCTCAACGCATGGAAGACGGGCGGCTGCATTTCCTTGCGGACAGCAACGCCGCAATCACCAAGGGCATCATCGCGCTGGTGCTCAAGACCGTTCAGGACCAAAGCCCGCGCCAAGTGGCGGACGCTGATATTGAGGGCGCTCTGGCGCCGTTCGACCTCAAGAACCAGCTTTCCTCCAACCGCACGCAAGGCATCCCCAACATGATCGCGCTGATCCGTGAGACGGCGGCGCGCTATCTTTGAACGACAGGGGGGATGACGCCACAGAGTACGCACCCCATATGGCGGTGATGACCAAACTCTCCCTCCTCGATCTCGTCCCCGTCACCCAAGGCGGAAGCGTGCGCGAAGCGCTGATCCGCGCCGCCGATCTTGCCCAACATGCCGAGGCATTGGGCTATGAACGCTATTGGACCGCCGAACATCACGGCATGGCTGGCATCGCATCCGCCGCCACGTCCGTCGTGCTCGCCCATGTCGGCGCGGCGACCAAGAGCATTCGCATCGGCGCGGGCGGGATCATGCTGCCCAATCATGCTCCGCTCGCCATTGCCGAGCAGTTCGGCACGCTCGACGCGCTGTTCCCGGGCCGGGTAGACCTCGGCCTCGGCCGCGCGCCCGGATCGGACCAACGCGTCGCGCAGGCGATGCGGCGCAACCTCATGAGCGGAGCCGAGAGCTTTCCGCAGGATGTGATGGAGCTTCAGGCCTATTTTGCCGGGGATGCGCGGCTGGGTTTCGAGGCAACGCCGGGCACTGGCGCGAATGTGCCGATCTGGATACTGGGTTCCAGCCTTTATGGCGCTCAGCTCGCCGCGCATCTGGGCCTGCCCTATGCCTTCGCCTCGCACTTCGCGCCCGATATGCTGGACGACGCGCTGCACATCTATCGGCGGGATTTCAAACCGTCGGCCCAGCTGCAACAACCTTATGCCATGGCCGGCTTCAACATCTTTGCCGCCGAAAGCAAGGAGGAGGCCGAGCTGATCGCTACCTCGATGATGCAGTCAGTGGTCGCGCTGCGGACCGGCAATCCGGGCCTGCTGAAACCGCCGGTCCCGGGCTATCGTGATACGCTGCCGCCGATGGCGCAATCGATGCTGGCGAATTTCTTCGCCGCGTCGAGCATCGGTACGCAGGAGGATGTCGAGCGTGATCTCGCCGCCTTCATTCGCCGCACCCGTGTCGACGAAGTCATCGTCGGCGGGCACATTTATGACCAGAGCGCGCGCAAACGTTCGCTGGAAATCGGCATGGCTGTATTGCAGGCGATAGAGGCGGTTACGGCTTGAAGGTCCGGCGCTCCTCGGCGGTGCGCAGTACGTCATAAGCCGCCTGAATCGCCTGAAACCTGAGCGCGGCGTCCTTGTCGTCGGGCTTCACGTCTGGGTGATTGGCCTTGGCGAGCCGCCGCCAGCTCTTGCGCACTGCCTCGAAGTCGGCGTCGCTCTCCAGCTCCAGTATCTCCAGCGCACGCATCTCGTCGCGACTGCGGGTGCCGTCACCGGGCGCTCCCCAGCCATAGAAGGCGCCGCTGGAAAAGCCGCCTGCGTCACGCCGCTCGTCATGCTCGCGCCGCGCCCGCTCTTCCTCGTCCAGCCCCTGAAAATAGTCCCAGCCCTTGTTATATTCGGCGGCATGGGCTTGGCAGAAATACCAGCGCTCCTTGCTGTTGGGTGATTTGGGCGCGGGGCAATCTCCACGTTCTTCGCAACCATGCCGGTCGCACAGCCGCACCTGCTGCGCCGCGCGATCCGCGCCATAGCCGCCCCAGCGGGGAAAGCCCCAATCGTTCCTGCGTCCTGCTCTCGCCATAAGCCGCACAATGTAGCCGCCCGATGCGACGGAAGGAAGACGCAAGGGTGCCACAGCGCCGTTTTTTCTCGTCGCCTTGCGCCATCGATGCTGCTATTGCGACCGGGCCAGAGGGTCGGGCGGCCGCGGCGGGGGCAACCCCGGCGAGGAAAGTCCGGGCTCCACGAAACAACGGTGCCGGATAACGTCCGGCGAGGGTAACCTCAGGGACAGTGCAACAGAAAGCAGGTCGCGTCAGCCTTCAAGGCTTAAGGCTTCGGCCGCGTGACAGTGAAAGGGTGCGGTAAGAGCGCACCGCGCCCCCGGCAACGGCGGGCGGCACGGTAAACCCCACCGGGAGCAAGACCGAATAGGGACGGCGCGCTTGTCCGCAAGGGCCAAGCAGGGTGTTTCGCCCCAGATCGTCCGGGTTGGTTGCTTGAGGGGCGGAGCAATCCGCCTCCTAGAGGAATGGCCGCCCATCCGCCCGCATGTCCCTTTTGGGAAACGGCGGCGCGGTGGACAGAACCCGGCTTATAGACCCTCTGGCGCTTGTTTTTTCCGCAAGATCAGTGTCCCGTGCTGAGACGATACGTAATCAGGTCCATTTTGGTGCGACTTTCAGCTTGCCAGCGCGAGCGGAATTGCGGATGCGCGAGGGGTATCATTCTTCGGGGGATGGCATGAAGGCGGCGAAATGGGCGAGCGCGGCGATTGCGGGTGCGATGATGATGGCAGCGCCGAGTCATGCTAAGATTCTCGTTTTCAATTACAGCGCGAGAGTGGATCAGTCTGGGCAGGGTGCACCAGTGGGAACGCTGATCGCTGGCAGTTTTTCCTATGACAATAACTTGCAACCCCACGCTTCGTATCCAGGCACTTATGGCGACGTTGGGGCATATCAGAGCCCAACAATTCGATTGAGCGCCAACATCAGCGGGAGCAAAATATCCGGCGGCGGAACTGCAACGGTTTTCGATTCTCACACCCCCTATTCAGTGAATACTCCTGCTGACGAAGACAGCCTCTTTATCGGTGATTTTACTGGACCTTTAATCGGCATTTCAATTTATGGCCCGAACGAAAACTGGCTAAACAACACAAATTTACCCTCCGCCTTTCCCTTCACCCTGACACAAGGCCACTTTCCGGACCCACGCGACGGAGACGGCCTCATGGTTCCTGCGGGCGAGTTGTTTTATAATGATCTAAAAGGGTATGGCTTCAACGCGGTGGTCCTCTCCGTGACAAGTGCCGCCGTTCCCGAACCCGCAACATGGTCCCTCCTCATCATCGGTTTCGGCGGTATCGGCGCTGCGATGCGGCGCCGGATGAAGCACGCTGGGGCGCTGGCCGGAGCCTGAAAAACTCATCGTCATCCCCGCGAAAGCGGGGATCCAGATTTTGCGAGCGTCGGCTCAGACTAGATTCCCGCGTTCGCGGGAATGACGATAATCGCCTGCTCAATCCCCCGTCGGCTTGGGCAGCAATAGTGCCAGCAAGATCGCCCTGCACTCGCCGCATATCACCCCGTCGATCAGCTCCGGCCGGAACCTTCGCTGGAACGCCCTCACCGCCTCCTCGGGCTCCTTGATGTCATAGCCGAACCGCTCCAGCGCCAGCATGAAGGCGCTGTCTGACCAGAGCGGGTCCATCAGATGCTTGGTCGGGCGCGGCAGGGCGAGGCGCAGGCGCGCGAGGCGGCCCCAGGGAAACAGCTCGCCGGGGTCCTGCTTGCGCCCGGGCGCAACGTCCGAATGGCCGACGATGTTGCCACGTGTGATGCCGTGGCGCGTCACGATATCGTGCATCAGCGGGATCAGCGCCTCGATCTGCGCCTCGGGAAAGTCCCGATAGCCCCATTCATGGCCGGGGTTGACGATCTCTATGCCGATGCTGGCGGAGTTCACATCCGATATGCCGCGCCACCAGCTCCTGCCCGCATGCCAGGCGCGCTTGTCTTCCGCCACCATGCGGATGACCTCGCCATCCTCCGTCACGACATAATGCGCGGAGACCTTCGACTCCGGGTTGGCGAGCCAGTCGATCGCGCTCTGCGCATCGGGCATGCCGGTATAATGCAGCACCAGCATCGACACCGGCAGCTTGCGCTCATCATGATTGGGGGACGGCCGTTCTTTCACCCTGTACTCTGCCCTCAAAGCCCTGTTGCGCTGCTCAGCGCGGACCATGGCGGACTGAGCGACGGCGATCAAGCGGGATCGACTCTCCGATACGCACCGCGATGGTCTGGGCAGGCGGCAAAGTCGGTCGTCAGATCGATAGTGGTCTCGCCCGCGCCCAAGAGCAGCCAGCCGCCCGGCGCGCTATGGCGGGCCAGCACCGAGAACAGGTCGCGTTTGCGCTCTGGCGTGAAATATAGCAGCACGTTGCGGCAGAGGATGAGGTCATAGTAGCCCGAGGGCACCTTGGGATCGATGAGGTTGTCGCGGCGAAAATCGACCTTGCCGCGAAGCGCCGGGCCGATGCGCCAGTCGTCGCCCTCAGGCTCCATCCAGCGCAGCATTTCCGACACGGGCAGACCGCGCTGCGCCTCTATCTGAGGCACGATGCCCGATTGCGCGCGCGCGATGGCGCTGTGGGAAATGTCGGTCGCGAGGATTTCCAGCCGCCAGTCCGGCCAGCGGGCGCGGCCATTCTCGAACAGCATGGCGAGCGACCACGCCTCCTGCCCGGTGGAACAGCCCGCGCACCATATGCGCAACGTCGGTTCGCGGCCCTGCGCCTGTGTGCGCGCGATTGCCTCGGGGATCAGCGCGTTGCCGATCATCGCGAAGATATGCGCATCGCGGAAGAAGCTGGTTTCATTGTTGAGCAGCGCATCGACCACATGCGTTGCAAGGCCGCCGCTTGCGTCCGCCTGAACGGCTTCCCCAAGCGCCTCAAGCGAGTGGATCGCGCGCGCGCGCATAACGGGGCCGAGCGCAGTCTCAAGGCGCCATAGTCGGCTTTCGGAGAGAACCTGCCCCGTCTTCTGCTCCAGCAGTTCGGTGAGCATACGCATCGCGGAGGTGGCCACGATCTCCCTCATCAGCCCAGTCCGAAATGCGCACGCAGGTAGTGCGGCATCTCATGCGGGGCGAGGCAGGCGGACACCAGCCCGGCGCGTGCGGCAGAACCGGGCATGCCCCAGACGGTGCTGCTGGTCTCGTCCTGCACTATCACTGCGCCACCCGCCTTGACGACGGCCGATGCGCCCGCCGTTCCATCCCTCCCGATGCCGGTGAGGATGATGCCGAGCGAACCCGCGCCATAGCTTTGCGCCATCCCCGCAAACATCGGGTTGACCGAAGGCCGCGCTGAGGAGAGCATGTCCCGCTCCGCGATCAGGCGCGCGCGCACCTTTGCGCCATCGCGTATACAGGAAAGGCTCGCCTCACCCGGCGCGATATAGACATGGTCATCGCGCAGCACTTCGCCATCCCGCGCGATGCTGACCGGCATGTCCGTCATACGCGCGACTTGCTTGGCGTAATGCGATATGAAGGCTGCCGGAAGATGTTGCGTAATGAGCACGGGCGATCCCGGACGAGCAGATACCGCCGACAAAAGCTCCGCCAGCGCATGGATACCACCCGTGGAGGCACCGATGCCGATGCAGTGCACAGCGAACCCTTCGGGAAAGGGACGCAATATCAGCCGGTCAGCCTCTGCGCTGTTCTGGCAGCGTGCGCTGGCGAGGCGACGAATGCGGGACAGAAGCTGTTCCGCGAATTCCGGGCCGGAGTCCATCGCGGACGGCTTGGCCAGCGCATCGCTCGCGCCGATAGAAAGCGCGGCGACTGCGGTCTTGCTGCCGCGTTGGCAATGGGAAGACAGCATGATGACATGCGCATCATGTGCAGCATCGAGCAGGGCAGGTAGCGCATCCAGCCCCTTGCGGCCGGGCATTTCATGGTCGAGCAGGATGATGTCGACCCGCTGCTCGGCCAGAAAGGCAAAGGCCTCGTCCGGACTGCTGACGCGGCTGACGAGATTTACGTCCGCGGCATCGTCGATAATGCGACCGATCACCGAGCGAGAGACGGCGGAATCGTCCACCATCAACACCCGCACGGGCACCCGATGAAGGGTGCGGGGCGATGCGGCCGGCAGAATGGCGTTCATCGCCCGATCCTGAATGAGAAGAGAGTTCGGGTCGGCTTAGAGCACGCCGACGATTTGGAGCTTGCTCTCCAGCGTATCGCGATCGAAGGGTTTCATCACATATTCGTCGGCCCCGGCATCGAGCGCCGCCTTGATGTGGCCCAAGCCGTTTTCGGTGGTGCAGAAGATCACCTTCGGTCGGCTGGAGCGCGTGGCGTTGAGCTGTTGCAGAAATTCCATTCCGCTCATCACCGGCATGTTCCAGTCGAGCAATACGACGTCGGGATCGCTGCTCTGACACTGGCTCAGCGCCTCACGCCCGTCGCACGCCTCGCTGACTGTGATGTCGAGCGATTCGAGAATATGACGGGCAACCTTGCGAATGACCTTCGAGTCATCCACCACCAAGCAGTTCTTCATAGCGGCTTTTCCTGAAAAGTTGGCCTTGTTTCATCATTATAGGCAGCAATGTTGAGCGAAAGGTAAACGGCTCGATCCGCAAAGGCGCCTTTGCGGTGGATGGAGCACGAAAGGCTGGCTCAAGCCGCCTGCGCATTAAGGCAGGAATCAAGGAAGCTTGAGAGCGATACAACGAAATAGGGTCGCCCCTCGCTTTCGATCACGCCTTGGGCATAGGGCTGCCAAGCTGGGTCGATGCGCCCACAAATGGGCAGCGGCGTGCTGTCCACCGTCTGGATATCGTCCACACGGTCTACCACGATACCATAGCCGTGGCCGCCAATCTCGCAGACGATGGCGTGGCTGCCCCCGTCGCGCACCAGTGCGCCACCGGGTTTGTCCTGCTGCGCATTCACCAGCGCCGCGGCGTCGATTATGGTCAGCACCCGGCTGCGCAGCGCCGCAAGTCCGGCAACATGGCTTGGAACACCGGGAACGACAGACAGCTCGTTGAGCCGCACCACCGCGTCGACCTCGTTCGTGCTGATCGCAACGGCTGTGCCGCCAATATGCGCGAAGAGATAAAGACGGTTCATGCCGCTACTGTCCCGTTGCCCAGCGCCGCAATCGCGCCGATGAGCGCGTCCTGATCATAGCGATAAATGCTGTCATCCTCCGGTCCGCCCGGCTGGCTTGCCCGGCGCAAACGCACAATGGGCGCATCGGCCGGCGTCTCCGGCGGATCGCCATCGTCCGCCGTCAGCAACAGTACATCGCCCCGCTCGGCATGCGCCTCCTCACCGCCCCAGATCACCTCGAAACCAGCCTGCCTCAGCAGCGGCGCCAGAATCTCCCGGTTCCAGGGGTCATTGGCATCGCCAATGACGCAACGCGTCGGCCGGACACCGCAATCAGGCCGCACCTCTGCCTCCCCTGCCAGCGCCAGCAGAGCCATGCTATCCACCACCTCGACCTGACGGCCATTGAGGAGAACAAGCCCGGCGACCAGACCATGGCGGGCGGACATATCCAGCTCGGCCGATACGTCCTCAATGTCCAGCACCATGCGAATGGGATAGCACAGCTCGTGCAGGTCATCGCGGATTCGCAGGCATGTCACTTCACGCGTGCCAGGCTGGCAATCGCTCTCGCCCACCGCCTGCGAACTGTTTACGATACGCCCGCCAAGCGTGACATAGGGCCGGCCTGCCGACACGCCGAACTGGCTGAGGGGGATATCTTCCACCCGCTCCACCAACGACAGACGCACAACGCGTTCCTCGCCCGAGAGCTCGATGTAACGCAGGCCCGCATAGCTACCGTCAGCGACGGCATCCTCGCGCCCCTGAGATCCGAAAGCATCTGCCGTTTCGACGATCAGCGGCAGCTGCGCCACCTGCGCAATGCCGCCCGCGTCCAACAAGAGCATCGGCTGGCCGTTATCGGGAAGCGTCATTCCGGCATAGATACCCGCCGCCATCACCATCGGCGCGGCCGGGCGGATCACCAGTTCCTCGTGGTTTTCAACACTGGCGACGCTCAGGATATACGGGTTGCCCCCCGTAGAGCGCACCAGCATCAGCGAACGCGGCCCTTGGCGCTCCAGCATCGGCATGCCGATTACGTCTTCAAGTTCGATCATGGAATAACGGCTGCTGCGGATCGTCGCCGTGAGGCCGCCACCCAGCCGCGATACGGACACTGTCGGGTTGTTGTCATGCAGGATCTCGATAACCGCCGAGCGCGGTATCGCGAAGTTGATTCCGCCTGCGTTCAGGATCAGCCCGGGGATAATGGTGAGCGTCAGCGGCACGCGCATCGTGATCGTCAGCCCACGCCCCGGCTCGCTTGTCAGCGCGATGACGCCGCCGATCCGCTCGATATTCGCGCGCACAATGTCCATTCCCACACCGCGACCGGAGATTGCGGTCACTTGGCTTGCTGTGGAAAGGCCGGGCGTGAAGATGAGGTCGACCTTTGCCTGTTCGCTGAGCTGTGCCACCTCCTGCTGGCTGATGATCCCTGCGGCGATCACCTTGTTTACCACCGCCTCGGTGTTGATCCCGCGCCCGTCGTCCGCCACCTCGATGACGATCTGGCTGCCGGATTGGTGCGCTGAGACGCGCAGATGCCCCGCCTCGCTCTTGCCCGCCGCACGGCGCTCTGCGGGCATCTCGATGCCATGGTCGATGCTGTTGCGGACGATATGGGTAAGCGGATCGAGCACCGCCTCGACCATCTCGCGGTCCATCTCCACATCGCCGCCTTCGAGCACCAGTTCGATCTTCTTGCCCAGCTCACGTGAAAGGTCGCGCACCATGCGGGGGATCGCCATGAACAGGCGGTCCACACGCTGCATCCTCGTTTTGGATATGGTGTCGCGCATGTCGGCGATGCAGCTGGAAAGGCGCTCGAACGCCGCCTCCAGCTCAGGCTCAGGCTCGGTTACGCGCAGCTTTCGGGACAGCTCGTTACGCGCCAGCACCATGTCCGACACGCCGTTCATCAGCTGGTCGATCAGCATTAGCGGAAGACGGATAGTCCGCGCGGCGCCAGGCAGACGCGCCTGTGCATCCTCGCGTTCGACAGCGGTGCCGCCCTCCCCTTCTCCACCGCTTGCGCCATCCTCGCCGCGCGACTGGGCAACGCACTCGCGCAGGGCGGCGATGATGACTTCGTCGTCTTTGCGGTCAAGCGTATCGCCGGATTCGATCGCGGCGCACAGCTCGGCGATGCGATCCATGATCGCGAGGACGGCGGAAATGATCGCGGCATCGGGCACGCTCTCGCCCGCGCGCACCTTGGACAGCACATCCTCCGCCGCGTGGCTCAACTTTTCGAAGCGCGGCAGGTTGAGGAAGCCCGAGCTGCCCTTGACGGTATGAAAAAAGCGAAACAGTTCATCGAGCCGCTCTCGGTCAGACGGATCCGCCTCCAGCGCCACCACAATGTTGGCGAGCGCCTCCAACCCTTCCTGGGTTTCCGCCACGAAATCGGAAAGCAGTTCTTCCATGTACCCGCCTGCGACAGCTGTTCACAGGCATGATTGGGCGACCATGGTTAATTCCGCGTTAAAAGCGGGATGAATCGCAGCCTAGGGGCTGTGGGGATTCAGTTCAGATGGAGCCGGGGCCGCAGGCGACCGCAGGGCAAAAGGGGGATTTTCGAGCATCGGAGCGCAGCGTACTTAAAGGTACGTGAGCACCGAAGCGCAGAAAATAGCACTTTGCAGGCCTATATGGACTGAATCCCCACAGCTCCTAGCCGGGAAGGACCGCGCCGAAGACCAGAGCGGGTTCACCCGGCGCGGACAACATCATGCTGCCACCGGCCCGCTCGACGATCCTGCGGGTCATCCACGCGGCAGCGGAGCGTGATGTAACAGCGTCGTCGCGCAGCTGCCCCGAAAGGGCGGCGCGCAGTTCCTCATCGAGAACGATCTTCTGCCCCTGACCGCGCACGGCAAGCTCAATACTGCCTGCCTGCACCTCTACGCCGATGTCGAGCTGCCCGCCGCGCACCAGCGCATCGCCTGCAATCAACGCCAGGTTCAGGAGCACCTTTACCGCCCGTTTGTTGATTGCCTCTGCGGGCACCAGCCAGCCGACCTTGACCCTGCCCGAAGAGGCAAACATGCCCTCGATCGCCTGCCGCGCTTCCTCAGGCGGCACCGCATCGCCATAGCCACCGGCAGAACCGAAGGCGAGACGGAAGAATTTGAGCTTCGCAGCTGAAGTTCGCGCGCTTTCGGCCAACAGATCGAGGCAGCGGGCGCGCATCTCCGGATCGGTTTCGTCCGCCATCAGCTCCAGCCCGTTGTTGAACGCGCCAACCGGGCTCAGCAGATCATGACACAGGCGCGAACACAGCAAAGCCGCGAAGTCCAGCGCAGGATCGACCTGCTGCCCAGTTGACTGACTGCTCATCCTGTCCCCCAAAATACTATTCCGCCTGTCTTTGCCGTCATGCCGCCAGCGAAGCAAGCGATAAGGGCTATGGTTCGCACACTTCAAGCGCGCAGAGCGTGAAACGGCCGTGCAACCCGCCCGTTCCCTCGCGCCACAGCGCATGGCCGCCATCCGGTGCGCAAATAAGCCAGAGCGCCCTATCCGCAGGCGCTTCTGCGGCATCGCATGATGATGGCTCCACATCGCCGCCCGGATGGGAATGATAATGGCCGATTACAGATGGCCCGCCCGCCCTCGCGGCCCTGTGCGCTGCTATCAGGGCCGTGGGGTCCAGCTCGAAGCGCCGCGCGGCATCCTGCGCGACATTGGCGGCAGGCTGCGTTTCCTCTATCCGCGCCTCGCCGCCCAGCAACAGGCCGCACACCTCCTGCCCCGGATGCGCGGCGGCATGCGCCAAAACCCGCTCCAGCGCCGCTCTTGATATATGCACCGTCATCCCCACATCGCTAGCCTATGGGGGAAGCGAGTTCCAGTCTAACGGCTATCGTCGACGAGGCATTGTCAGGCGTGCGGCTCGACAAGGCACTGGCCGGCCTCGTCCCTGCATTGTCGCGCGAGCGCCTGAAATCGCTGATCCTTGAAGGCCATGTTGCCGGTAGTCGCGGGCAGGCCGTGCGCGATCCGGCCGTGAAAGTTGCGGCGGGCGAGAGCTTCACCGTCACCCTCCCCGCTCCCGAGCCGTCCGAAGCCATAGCGCAGGATATACCGCTCAATATCGTCTATGAAGACGCGCATCTCATCGTGGTGGACAAGCCCGCGGGCCTCGTCGTGCATCCCGCAGCGGGCAATCTTGACGGCACGCTTGTAAACGCGCTGCTGCACCATTGCGCCGGGCAACTTTCAGGTATTGGCGGCGTGGCGCGCCCGGGGATCGTCCACCGCATCGACAAGGATACCTCGGGCCTGCTGGTCGTCGCCAAGACGGACGCCGCCCATGAGGGGCTGGCGCGCCAGTTCAAGGACCACAGCATCTCCCGGCGATATCATGCGCTCGCCAGCGGGCATCCCAGGCCGTTGAGCGGTACGGTCGAGACATGGATCGGCCGCTCTGACCATGATCGCAAGAAAATGGCGGTGCAGCGCGAGGGGCGCGGCAAGCATGCCGTCACCCATTATCGCACGCTGGAAACGCTTCGCAATGCGGCGCTGGTGGAATGTGTGCTGGAGACAGGCCGCACCCATCAGGTGCGCGTGCATATGGCGCATATCGGCCATCCGCTGATCGGCGATCCGGTCTACGGCAAGGCGGGACGCATGAAGCTGGCGCAGGGCGCGGCAAAGAATAACTTCCGGCGCCAGGCGTTGCACGCGGCCGCGCTGGGGTTTATCCATCCTATAACACAAGAGCGGCTCACGTTCGAAAGCGCACTGCCATCGGATATGCAGGAACTGTTAAGCCAGCTTCGCGTATAAACGGGAGCTGGAGTGAAGACTACGCCGCCGCCCACATGGGGACGGCAGAAAGGGACCAGGGTTAGACGACATGGCCAAAGGCAACACTTCCAGCGCAATCGTGCCGGTTCTCGGCTCGGATGCCAGTCTCAATCGCTATCTGGCGGAGATCCGGAAATTCCCGATCCTGACGCCCGAGCAGGAATATATGCTCGCCAAACGCTATCAGGAACATCAGGATCCTGAAGCAGCCGCCCAGCTCGTCACCAGCCACCTGCGCCTCGTCGCCAAGATCGCGATGGGCTATCGCGGCTATGGCCTGCCAGTTTCCGAATTGATTTCCGAAGGCAATATTGGCCTGATGCAGGGCGTGAAGAAGTTCGAGCCCGATCGCGGCTTCCGCCTCGCCACATATGCGATGTGGTGGATCAGGGCGTCCATCCAGGAATTCATTCTGCGCAGCTGGTCGCTCGTTAAAATGGGCACCACCGCCGCGCAGAAAAAGCTGTTCTTCAACCTGCGCCGGATGAAGAACAATATCGAGGCGTTCGAGGACGGTGATCTCCATCCCGACGATGTCACCAAGATCGCGACCGACCTCGGCGTATCGGAAGACGATGTCGTCAGCATGAACCGGCGGATGGCGATGGGCGGGGATACGTCCCTGAACGTGCCGATGCGCGAGGACGGCGAAGGCCAGTGGCAGGATTGGCTGGCGGATGACGGCCCCCTTCAGGATGAGCGCGTCGCCGAGGCTGAAGAGCAGGATGTACGCCACAGCCTGTTGCTGGAGGCGATGGACAGCCTCAATGATCGCGAACAGCATATCCTCACCGAGCGCCGCCTTGCCGAAGAGCCGAAGACGCTGGAGGAGCTGAGCCAGGTTTATGGCGTCAGCCGCGAGCGCGTAAGGCAGATCGAGGTGCGCGCTTTCGAGAAGCTGCAAAAGGCGATGATGCGAATCGCGGGAGAACGCCATTTGCTGCCAGCCTAAGTTGCGCTTACCTTCAGCACCGCTGGAATTTTGAATAGATTATTGATATAAAAAGAAAAACCCGGCATCCTGTTACAGATGCCGGGTAAGGTGTCCAGGAAGCCGTAGCTTTCCCTTCAGGTCGCGGAAGTAAAGCTAAGCTTCCGAAGTTGAAAATTCTGTGACTTCCGTCAAAAAATCGCATTTTTGCATCGCTGCGCCGGTGCGTTTATAAGGCATACATGGCTATCTTCCCACGCCCCGTCTCTCCCAGAAGCGCCGCTGGCGACCTGTGGGGCTACCTGCTGGAAAAACGGTCGCACCGCTGGCCGTTGCTGGGCCTGTCTGCCGCGCTGACCTGGGTGATCATTTGGATGTTCGTGCTTGATGCGAACACCAACACCATGCCCAAGCAAAACCAGATCACCTATTTCCAGAACTGGACCGCCGATCGCTCGGATGTCGCCGTGATCCTGCAACAGAAAAAGGATCTGGCGGCGCGGGTGAAGGCGCTGCATGCCAAGCAGAAGGAAATGCAGAAGATCGCCGACATGTTCGGCATCGAATGGCGCGAGGAGGCGAAGCGCAATGCGGCGCGGGAAGCCGAGGCAGTGCGTTATCTCAACGCCCAGCTCGACAAGAAGCTGGCTGAGGCTCAGGCAAAGCTGGACGCGGGCCAGCCCTTGGCCTCCCCCGCCCCGCTTGCTCCCGTCGGCACGCCCGAATGAAGGCAAGCGCCGCTGACACGCGTTTGATGCGGGCGGCGATCGCGCTGTCGCTGCGCGGACAGGGCCGCACAACTCCCAACCCCAATGTCGGTTGCATCATCGTGAAGGATGGCGTCATCATCGGGCGCGGGTGGACACAGCCGGGCGGGCGCCCTCACGCCGAGGCACAGGCGCTTGCCCAGGCCGACGGCCTGACGACGGGTGCCACCGCCTATGTCTCGCTCGAACCTTGTTTTCACCTCAGCCCCCGTGGTCCTCGCTGCGTCGACCTGATCCACCGCGCCGGGCTGGCGCGTGTGGTCATCGCCGCGACCGATCCTGATCCGCGCACCAACGGCCAGAGCATTGCTTGGCTGCGGGCGCAAGGAATTGCCGTCGAGACAGGCCTGCTTGCGGAAGAAGCGCAGGCGGCGATGGATGGTTTCGTCACCCGCCAGACCCTCGGCCGCCCGGCGGTGACGCTCAAGCTCGGTCTCTCGCTCGATGGCTGCATCGCTGCAGCGGACGGCACAAGCCAATGGATAACCTCGGCGCCCGCCCGCCATCATGCGCACATGATCCGCGCCCGGCATGACGCGATTCTCGTCGGGCGGGGCACATGGTGGGCGGACAAGCCCCGGCTAGACGTGCGCCTGCCCGGCCTTGAGGACCGCGCGCCCCGGCGCATCCTGCTCGGCCATGGCACCGCGCCGGACGGCTGGACGATCATAGATGATCCTGCGCGCATCGCGGACATGGAAGGCGTCTCACGCGTGCTTGTCGAAGGTGGCGCGCAGACAGCCGCCTCATTCCTCGCAGCTGATCTCGTGGATACGGTTTTGCTCTATCGCGCACCGATCATCCTGGGAGGCGGCAAACCCGGCATTGCCGACATCGGCCTGCCCTCCCTCGCAGCCGCACATGGCCGCTGGCGCTTGGTCGACCGGCGGATGTTGGGTGTCGACGCGATGGAGGTTTACGCGCGCGTTCGGGCAAGCTAGAGCCTCAGCCATGTTCACCGGCATCATCACCGACATCGGCACCATCCTCTCCGCAGACCCGCGCGGCGACCTGCGGCTTACCATCGGCTGCGGATACGATATGGACGGCGTGGCGCTGGGTGCGTCGATCGCCTGTTCAGGCGTGTGCCTCACGGTGGTGGACAAGGGGACCGGCGCCGATGGCCAGGGCTGGTTCGCGGTCGACGCTTCGGCAGAGACGGTGCGCCGTACAGCACCTGGTATGTGGGAGGCTGGCCGCCGCCTCAACCTTGAACGCGCGCTCAAGCTGGGTGACGAACTGGGCGGACATATCGTCACCGGGCATGTCGATGGCATCGCAACCGTGATCGGTGTGTGCGAGGAGGGCGAGTCCCGCCGTGTCGGCTTCACAGTGACGCCCGAAATCGCGCCGTTCATCGCGCCCAAGGGTTCGGTAACTGTCGATGGCGTATCGCTGACCGTAAACGAAGTCGCGGACCACAAGCGTGACACGCATTTCAGCGTCAATCTGATCCCCCACACATGGTCGGTTACGACGCTGGACGAGCTGGCAGAGGGACGCGCCGTGAACATCGAGATCGATGTGCTCGCGCGCTATCTTGCCCGGATGAAAGAGCGGATCACCGTCGTCTGATGTGATTGGACCGCTTGACTATCACATTACAGTGTGATTATCCTGCATAATGTCTATGCAGCTCATTGACCAGATCACATCGTTGATCCGTAGCGGTGCGATGTCTCGCTCCGGCCTTGCCCGCGCAGCAGGCCTCCACGCCAACAGCCTGCGCAAGCTCGGCGACGGCGACTGGAACCCCACAGCGGACACCCTATCCCGCCTCGAAGCCTATCTCGCCAAGCGCGAGAGCGGCACTGCGCTCGCCAGCCCGGAGGAGATCATCAACGAGGCGCGCAATGGGCGCATGTACATCCTCGTCGATGATGAAGACCGCGAGAACGAGGGCGATCTCATCATCCCGGCTCAGATGGCAACGCCGGACGCAATCAACTTCATGGCTACTCATGGCCGGGGCCTGATCTGCCTTGCGCTCAGCAAACAACGGGTCGATCAGCTGGGGCTGGACCTGATGAGCCGCGCCAATGGCACCCGGCATGAGACCGCGTTCACCGTCTCTATCGAGGCGCGCGAGGGTGTGACCACCGGCATATCGGCGGCCGACCGCGCCCGGACCATCGCCGTCGCGATCGACTCGTCGAAGGGGCGGCAGGACATCGTGACGCCGGGCCACGTCTTCCCCCTCGTCGCGCGCGACGGCGGCGTCTTGATCCGGACCGGCCACACCGAGGCAGCCGTGGACGTGTCGCGCCTTGCCGGGCTCAATCCCTCCGGCGTGATCTGCGAGATCATGAACGACGACGGCACGATGGCGCGACTGGAAGATCTTATCCCGTTCGCCCGCCGCCATAACCTCAAGATCGGCACAATTCGCGATCTGATCGCCTATCGGCGGCGGCACGACCATCTGGTGGAACGACGGGCCGAAGCCAGCTTCACCAGTCGCTGGGGCGGCGAGTGGAAGGCGATCACCTTCTACAACACGGCAACGCAATCCGAGCAGCTTGTGTTGCAAAAGGGCAATATCGACCCTGACAAGCCGACTTTGGTGCGGATGCATCAGATCAGCCCCCTCGCTGACGTCTTTGGCGCGGAAGGCGCGCGTTCCGGCTTGTTGGCCCGGTCTATGGAGGCCATCGGCGCAGCAGGATCAGGGCTTATCGTCGCTATCAATCGCCGCAGTCCGAACGACTTCTCCCGTCTTCTGCAAGTGCATTCGGGCCAACAAACGCGAGACATGGATGAGCTGCGCGACTATGGCGTCGGCGCACAAATTCTGGCCGAGCTGGGCGTGCACGACATGATCCTGCTCACCAACACCCAGCATAGCCTCGTAGCACTCGACGGCTATGGCCTCGCGGTGGTGGGCCAGCAGTCGATAGATATTTGAGGAGCACAAAAGGTGGCCCATTTCCTGATCATTGAGGCACGATTTTACGACCACCTGAACGACCTGCTGATCGAGGGCGCGGTTGCCGCGCTGGAGGGGGCCGGACATAGCCACGAGGTCATCACCGTGCCGGGCGCGCTGGAAATTCCGGGCGCGGTGGCGCTGGCCAGCGAGAGCGGCCGCTATGACGGTTATATCGCGATTGGCGTCGTGATCCGCGGCGAAACCTATCACTTTGAGGTGGTCTCCAACGAGAGCGCACGTGGCCTGATGGCGCTCTCGCTCGATGGCCTGCCGATCGGCAACGGTATTTTGACGGTGGAGAACGAGGCGCAGGCCCTCACCCGCGCCCGCCGAACGGAGAAAGACAAAGGCGGCGAGGCGGCGAAGGCAGCCATCCGCATGCTGGAGCTGCGGAAGCAGTTCGCCTCCTGATCGGGGGCGAGGCCGCTTTCCCTCTTGCCTGCCTCGCACGCTGGCTTACATGAGAAGCATGGCCGTTTCTCCTCCCCTTCCATCGGACCCCACCCTTGATGAGGTGCGCGCCGCGCTGGCTCCGCTCGTCGCCCGCGACGCCGCCTTTGACGGCTGGAGCCAGGCGGCGGTGGATATGGCGGCCCAGCAGGCGGGCGTTGACAAGGAAATTGCCGCCCTCGCGTTTGACGGCGGCGCCATTGCCATGATCGACGCATGGTTTGCGCATGTCGACGCTGCGATGCTAACAGCCTGCACACCCGAGCGACTGAGCGTCATGAAGGTGCGCGCCAAGATCACTGCCCTCATCGAGGCGCGGCTCAAAGCCTTGGCGCGGGACAAGGAGGCCCTGCGCCGGGCCTTGTCCATCCTCTCCCTGCCCCAGAATGTAGCGCGCGCGGCAAGCCTAGGCTGGCGTGCGGCGGACCATATCTGGCGCGCAGCGGGCGACACTGCGGTCGACTATAACCATTATACCAAGCGCACGCTCGTGGCCGGCATCTATGCCGCTACGTTGCTGGTGCTCCTGGACGACGAGAGCGAGGGTCACGCCGATACAAAGGCCTTCCTCGGCCGCAGGATCGAAGGCGTTATGCGGTTCGAAAAGGCGAAGGCGCGCCTTTCCGCCAACGCGGAACGCCGCCCCAGCCTTGCGCGTTTCGTTGGTCGCCTGCGCTATCACGCGCGTTGACATTCAGGCCAAGTTCAAGGCCGATGCCTCAAAGGACCCTGATGAAGCCCATCCGATATGCCCTCATGCTGGCGTGCTGTGCAGCACCCATGCTCGCTGCGCCGACGAAGACGCAGGCTCAAGCCGCCACCAGCAATGCGCAGGACCTCGCCCGCGTCGCCGACTATATCCGCCAGACCAAAAGCCTGGTCGCCAGCTTCGCCCAGACCGACCGCAATGGCCAGACGCTGACCGGCACACTCTCCCTCAAGCAGCCCGGCAAGATCCGCTTTCAGTATCAGAAGGGCGTGCCGCTGCTCATTGTGGGCGACGGCAAGGCGCTGACGGTGATCGATTACGAGGTGCGGCAGGTGCAGCGCTGGCCGATCGGCAGCTCTCCCCTCGGCGCGCTCATCGACCCATCGCGCGACTTCACCAAATTCAGCAAGGTGATCCAGACCGGTGACCCGGCCACCCTTTCGATAGAGGCGCGTGACCCCAAACGCCCGGAGTTCGGCACCATCACCCTCGTCTTCCAGCGGCAGCCGTCAGCACCCGGCGGCCTCAATCTATACGGCTGGGTCGCGCGCGATGCGCAAGGCAACCGCACGGCGGTTCGCCTTTCTTCGCAGCAGTATAATGCGCCGGTTGCGGACTCTGTTTTCCGCTGGAGAGATCCCCGTCCCTCCGGGCCGCGTGGAGGCGGCTAACCGAGCCGTCAGAGCGATGAACGGGGCGTTTCTACAGTCTGTTAATGTTGGGGACAGCCACCGCCCACTATAAGGGGTCAACCGCAGAGGAAGCGGCCGGACTTCCCCCTGTTATCCGGCATGCCCCCTTTGTGATTGCGCCCAATAGCGCATACTGGAACCCTCGCTCCATGCCCCCGGAGCGGGGGTTCTTCATTAACTCTGAACCCCTCTTGCTTCGCCATGCCAAGCCCCCTAGGGGATGGGGTCATGCCTCAAACACTTAAAATCGCATCGTGGAATATCAACAGCGTCCGCGCCCGTATTGACCTTGTCACCCGGTTCCTGACCGAAGAAGCACCGGACATCCTCTGCCTGCAGGAAACCAAGGTGACGGACGATATCTTCCCCGGCGGCGTGTTCCGCCAGATGGGCTATAATCACCACATCCTCCATGGCCAGCCGATGCACCACGGCGTCGCGATCATCAGCAAGGTGCCGATGCGCGAGGATGACCGACTGGACTGGCAGGCCAACCGTGAGGCGCGCCATGTCGGCGTGCGGCTCGACAACGGCGTGCGGCTCGAAAACGTCTATGTCCCGGCAGGGGGCGAGGTGCCCAATCGCGACGAGAATCCCAAATTCGGGCAAAAGCTCGATTTTCTCGAGCGGATGATCGAGTGGTCTTCCAACCTCTCGGTGCCGACGATCCTCACAGGAGACTTCAACATCGCCCCGCTGGAATGCGATGTGTGGAACCACAAGCAATTGATCGACGTGGTCAGCCACACGCCACTGGAGTGCGAACTGCTCGGCCGCCTGCAGGCCGCGCACAACTGGGTCGATCTGGGCCGCCAGTTCTTCCCCGCGCCACAGCGGCTCTACACCTGGTGGAGCTATCGCGCGAAGGACTGGCTTGCGTCAGACCGGGGGCGCAGGCTTGACCATATGTGGGTGAGCCCCGAACTGGCGGACAAGGCGGTGAGCCACCGCGTGATCGAGGGATGCCGCAGCTGGGCGCGCCCGTCCGACCATGCGCCGCTCGTCACGGA
This sequence comes from Sphingobium sp. DEHP117, assembly GCF_030867385.1. Lineage (GTDB taxonomy): Bacteria > Pseudomonadota > Alphaproteobacteria > Sphingomonadales > Sphingomonadaceae > Sphingobium. Next base: position 1,131,533 of record NZ_JAPFBJ010000001.1, read on the forward strand.
GTTCGTCTTCTGATGAACGCGGATGCGTCCGCGCGGTCGGTCGCACGGGCGATAGACGCGCTGCGGCGCGGCTGGGCGATCGAGGTGACTGCCGGGGGCAAGGCGCTGCATCTGCTCAGCGTTGAGAGCGCGGACGAGCAAAGCCTTCCGCTATTCGATCCCGCCTCGACTGCGCCGATCCTGATCTCCGCGTCACGGGCGCAGACGCTGCGCCTCGCCAACCAGCGCGAGGCTGCAGACCCGGAGGCGCCGGTACTGGTGCAGCGGGAAAGCTGGATTGACCTTGGCGGCGCGATGGCGCTGGCCGATCCGGTGCGAGACCTTGCGACCCCGCTCAAAGGCCCGTATCGCGCGCTTTCCCTGCCCAATCCGGAACTCGCTGCGGCCGCGCTTCGCCTCGCCCGGCTGGCTGGAATATTGCCTGCGTTCTTCGTGGCGAGCACACCGGTACCCACCGAGGCCAGCGCAGAGGCGAGCTCAATCATGGTCTATGGCGGTGGGCCTCAGCTCCACATCGCCACCCGCGCCCGCCTGCCGGTCTCGGCTGCTGAAAATGCGGAGATTGTCGCTTTCCGCACCCCCGGCGACCCGCGCGAGCATGTCGCGCTCGTGGTCGGCACACGGGATGACAGCGTTCCGGTGGTGCGGCTGCACAGCGAATGCCTGACCGGAGATGTGCTGGGCAGCCTCAAGTGCGACTGCGGGCCACAGCTTCACGCCGCACTGCATCAGATCGCCCATGCGCGCTGGGGCGTGCTGCTTTACCTGCGGCAGGAAGGGCGTGGCATCGGCCTCATCAACAAGCTGCGCGCCTATGCGCTGCAGGATCAGGGATTCGACACGGTCGACGCCAACACCCGCCTCGGCTTCGCGATCGACGCGCGCGATTTTTCGGTGGCGGCGCAGATGCTCAAGCTGATCGCGGTCGACGAAGTGCGGCTGCTGACCAACAACCCGGCCAAGGTCACCGGGCTGGAGGCAGAAGGGATCAGGGTGGCAGAGCGTGTCCCACTCTCCATCGCCGCCAACCCGCACAATGCCCGCTATCTCGACACAAAGCGGGATCGCACCGGGCACCAGCTATGACGATGCGCCTGCGCGTCGACACCGCCGCGCGGCTGCTGCATTTTAACGGCGAGGCTATCCCCTGCGCCATCGGCAAGGGCGGGGCATGTGCCGCGTCCGAAAAGCGTGAAGGCGATGGCTGCACGCCGCGGGGCATCTGGCCAATCCGGGGTGCGCTACTGCGGCCAGGGCGTGTGGCATTGACGCGGGCACCGCTCCTCCCGTGGCGCTGGACACGTGCAAACGATGGCTGGTCAGACAGCATCGACGACCCGGCCTATAACCGCCCCATCCTCCTCCCCCACCCCTTCTCTCACGAGCACCTCCAGCGCGAGGATGCCGCCTACGACATCGTCATAGTGCTCGGTCACAACGACGCGCCGCCACAGCCCGGCCTGGGCAGCGCGATATTCTGGCATATTTGGGTGGCGGATACGGTCGGGCTGCCCAAGCCGACCGAAGGCTGCATTGCCATTTCGCGCGCTGACATGGACCGCATCCTGCCTGCGCTAGAATCGAGTATGGCTATGGAAATCCAGTAAAAGCAATAATATACCTTATGTTCCCATTGCGATAAGGCATTGATTAACCGAAAGTCGGATATGCGCGGAGGATATCCAGGTGGAGGTACGCCATGCATAACTTGGCCAGGCTTGTCGACGAACATGACGCATTGGCAGACGCCGCGCGCACCCTGATTGCGTTCGCTACAGAGGAGTGTGGCCGCCCGGCCGAAGCACACCGGGAACTGACCGGCTTCAGAGACCGGCTCGATGTGCACCTCGCAGCAGAAGCGGACTTCATTTATGCTGACGAGATGCGCAAGGATCCTACCCGCCTCGATACCGAAATAATCGCATTCGAGCAGGAATTTGCGGACCTCAAGAACAACTGGGCGGATTATCTTGAGCAGTGGTCGCTCGAGGCAATAACGGCCGATTGGGCCGGCTTCGCCAATGCTACAACCATGATGATGCGTCGCCTGCTGGAGCGGATCGATGCGGAAAACGCGATACTCTATCCCCTGGCCCTGCAACATGGGCGCATCCGGCTGCGCGCGGCCTGAGCAGCGCACGACATGGCGGCGTGATCATGCCGCCATTTGCTGCTCCGCCGTCCGTGCCTCTGAGGCCTCCAGCAGCCTTCGCTCCAATGTCTGCAGCCGCGATTTGCTCTCGATCTTTCCACCGAGCAGATCGGTGATGTAGAAAGTATCGACCGCGCGCTCGCCGTACGTGCTGATATGCGCGCTGTGCACGGTCACCTTGGACTGGAAGAGGGCATAAGCAAGGTTGAACAGCAACGCCGGCTTGTCCCGCGCATGGATCTCTATCACCGTGAAGCGGTTGGACGCCTTGTTGTCGATCAGTACGTTGGGCGCGATGGCGAATGCCTCCGCGCGGGTCCGCGAGAGCGGGCGGGCTTCGAGCCGGGGCTGAAGCTTCTGCTTGTTGGCAAGCGCGTCCTTGATGGCCTGCTCGATGCGCGCCAGCTGGCTCGGCTCGTCAAATGGCCGCCCGAGCGGGTCCTGCACCAGAAAGTTGTCGATCGCCATGCCATCGCGCGTGGTGTGGATGCGCGCGTCGATGATGCTGCCGCCCGCGACGTGAATCGCACCGGCAATCCGATAAAAGATGCCGGGGTGATCGGCTGCATAGATGGTGACAAGGCTGGCGCCGCGCTCGGGGTACACCTGCGCCGCGATGGATAGCGGTTCCTTGCCCGCCGCCAATATGTGGCGGGCATTGTGCGCAAGAATGTCATCCGCTTCGGCGATCAGATAGCTATCCGGCAGGCGCTTTGCCAGGCGGGCAAATTCCGCCTCGCTGACGTTGAGCGTTGCCTTGAGCGCCGCCAGCTTGGCCGCGATCCGCTCCTTGCGCCCGCTCGATTTATGGCCCAGGCGCAGCACCTCTTCTGCCCCATGATAGAGATCGCTCAGCAGCTGCCGCTTCCAGCTGTTCCACACGCCCGGCCCAACCGCGCGGATATCTACCGTGGTCAACATCAGCAACAACCGCAGCCGCTCGGCGCTCTGCACGGTTTCGGCAAAATCCATTATGGTCTTGTAATCCGAAAGGTCGCGCTTGAAGGCGGTCGAACTCATCAGCAGATGATAGCGGACCAGCCACGCGACCGTCTCGGTCTCGGCAGCGCTCATCCCCAGGCGCGGGCAAAGCTTTTCAGCGACCTCCGCCCCCAATATGCTGTGATCCCCGCCCCGGCCTTTGGCAATGTCATGCAGCAGCACCGCGACATACAGCACCCGGCGCGAAACCAGCCTGCCCATCAGCTCGGTGGAGAGCGGATGATCCTCCGCCAGCTCTCCGCGTTCGATCTGGGCCAGCAGTCCAACCGCGCGGATGGTGTGCTCATCCACCGTATAGTGATGGTACATGTCGAACTGCATCTGCGCGACGACACGGCCGAAATCCGGAATGAAGCGGCCGAAAACATTCGCTTCGTTCATCCAGCGCAGCACGGTTTCGGGGTCGCGCGGTGAGGTGAGCACCTCGAGGAAGAAGGCGTTTGCGCGCGGGTCCTTGCGCACGGCATGGTCGATCAGCGGTGCGTCCCTACGCGCCGCGATCATCGCGCTGGGGTGAATGGCAAGGCCGTGCCGATCCGCCAGCGCGAAAATCTCCAGCAGGCGCACGGGGTCCTTCTGGAAGAAATCATCGCTGGAGAGCGCAATGCGCCCACGCTCCAGCACGAACCCGTCGAGCTTTCGCGGGCGGCGGAACAGCGTCGGCATGAAGCGCCGCCCCCGCACGGCCCATTGCTCGTCCAGATGCGCCAGAAACACCCCGGTCAGATCGCCCACCAGTTTCGCCATCAGAAAATAATAGCGCATGAACCGCTCGACGCTCGAGCGCCCCTCGCGCGCCGTGAACCTCATGCGCCGCGCCACCTCGAGTTGAAGGTCGAAGGTCAGCCGGTCTTCCTCACGCTTTGTGACGGCGTGAAGATGACAACGCACCGCCCACAGGAAATTCTCGGCCTTCTGAAACTGTTTCAACTCTTGCCGGGTGAGCAGGCCGGCCTCGACCAAGCCAGCCACATTATCGACCCGGTTCACATATTTGCCAATCCAGAACAGGGTCTGCAGGTCGCGCAGGCCACCCTTTCCTTCCTTGACGTTCGGCTCGACGACATAGCGGCTGTCGCCCATGCGTTTGTGCCGCTCCTCCCGTTCCGCCAGCTTTTCAGCGACGAAGCTACGCGCGCCGTCTTTCACAATCTCAGCGCCGAAGCGAGCGCGCGCCGAATCATATACTGCGCGATCCCCCCACACATAGCGCGCCTCCAGCAGGGCGGTGCGCACGGTGAGGTCCGCCTTCGCCATGCGGATCATTTCATCGACTGAACGGCTGCTATGCCCCACCTTCAGGCCCAGATCCCACAGCGAGTAGAGCATCGATTCAATGACCTGCTCGGTCCAGCTTGTCGGCTTGTAGGGCGTGACAAAGGCGATATCGACATCAGAGCCGGGCGCCATTTCGCCGCGGCCATAGCCACCCACGGCAAGCAGCACCATCTGCTCGGACGTGCTGCGGTTGCCTGGGTCATAGAGGTGACGGATCGTTGCGTCGTAGAGGATGCGCAGGATCTGGTCTGTAAGAAACGCGAATGCCTGCACCGTCTCGCGCCCATTGGTGGGGTGGGCCTCAAGTCGCCGCATCGCCTCCGCGCGACCCGAAGCCAGCGCGTCGACGAGCACGGCAACGATTATTCCGCGCAGAACCGTGGCGTCGTTGCTGCCCGCCTCGGCCAGCAACTGTTCCAGACGGTCGGCCACCGCGCGGCGGTCTATGATCGCCCTGCGGTTGGGCAATGCTGAGAAAAAATCGCTCATGGCCTTATCTAGGGTTTCCTCGCCGTGTCCGCCACCGCTTTGAGCTTGTAAATCAGCTCCAGCGCCTCGCGCGGGGTCAGAGCGTCCGCGTCTGTCGCATTGAGCAGCTCCTTTAGCGGATCGGGGTTACTATCTTCCTTATCGGGCATCGTGGCAGCAAACAGCGGCAGATCGTCCAGCCCAGCCGCGATGCCGCCGGTCTTGGCTCGCCCCGCCTCCAGCTTGGCCAGCACCGCCTTGGCGCGCGCCAGCACAGCGGGCGGCAGGCCCGCGAGGCGCGCCACGGCAATGCCATAGCTCCGGTCCGCCGGGCCTTCCGTAACCTCATGCAACAGCACGAGGTCGCCCTTCCATTCGCGCGCGCGGACATGATGGAGCGAGAGGGCGGACAACGTCTCGGCAAGGCGCGTCAGCTCATGATAATGCGTTGCGAACAGGCATCGGCACTGGTTCACCTCATGCACAGCCTCCACCACCGCCCAGGCCAGCGCGAGGCCATCATAGGTTGATGTACCGCGCCCGACTTCATCAAGGATCACGAAGCTGCGTGATGTAGCCTGAGAGAGGATTGCCGCCGTCTCGACCATCTCGACCATGAAGGTCGAGCGCCCGCGCGCCAGATTGTCCGACGCACCGACGCGGCTGAACAGCCGGTCGACAAGGCTCAATGTGGCGGACTGCGCGGGCACATAGCTCCCCGCCTGCGCCAACAGCACGATCAGTGCGTTCTGCCGCAGGAAGGTCGATTTGCCACCCATGTTGGGGCCGGTGACGAGCCAGAGCCGGTCCGCTGCCGCCAGCGTGCAGTCGTTGGCGACGAACGCCTGCCCCTCGCGCCGCAAGGCCTCCTCCACCACAGGATGCCGCCCGCCGACAATCTCCAGCCGCTGATCCGCCACGAAGGCGGGCCGCGCCCAGCCTCCTTCCGCCGCGCGCTCGGCCAGGGCGGCGGCCACATCCAGCCGCGCCAGCGCCTGCGCCGCGCGCGTGATCGCCTCCTTGCGGGCAAGCGCCTGCTCGATCAGGCTTTCGAGATGCGCTGCCTCGGCGGCGAGGGCATGCGCGCCCGCCTGTGTCACCCGGTTCGCTTCCTCGTGCAGATCGACGGAGTTGAAACGCACCACTCCGGCCAGCGTCTGCCGGTGCGTGAAGCCCGAACCCTCGCGCATCAGCGCGTCGCCGTGCTTGCCCGGCACCTCAACATGATAACCCAGCACCGCATTGTGGCGGATCTTGAGGGCGGAAATGCCGGTCTCATTGCGATAGCGGGCCTCAAGCTGCGCGATGGCCCGCCGCCCGTCGCTCGCCAGACGACGCAGGTCGTCCAGCGCCGCGTCATACCCTTCCGCAATATAACCGCCGGACGATGCCTCGGTCGGCGGGGTGGGGACAAGCGCGCACGTCAGCTCATCCACAAGCTCGCCATGGCCATCGAGCGCCGGGAGCAGCCGGTCTAGCAGGGCAGGCCCCGCCGCCCCGTCCGCCCTCCCCAGTCGCTCTCGCAGGGTACGCGCTCCAGACAGGCCATCACGAAGCTGCCCCAGATCGCGCGGCGAACCGCGCCCGAACGCGAGCCTGCCCAGCGCGCGGCCAATATCGGGCAATGCCCTCAGCGCCGCGCGCAGGGCGTCCCTCCTGCCGCTGTCGTCATGCAGCCATTGCACCAGATCGAGCCGTGCGCCGATCTCGCCCTCATCCAGCAACGGCGCGGCAAGGTCCGCCGCCAAGAGCCGCGCGCCCGCGCCCGTCACGGTCCGGTCGATGCTGTGGAGCAGGCTGCCCGCCCGGCTGCCGCTCATCGTGCAGACGATCTCCAGGCTCTCGCGCGTCGCAGCATCAATCGCCATATGGCTGCCCGGCGCGATGTGAATCGGCGGCGCCAGATGCGGCAGGCGCCCCTGCCCGGCATGATCGAGATAGCCCAGCAACCCGCCAATGGCGGCCAGCTCGGCGCGGCAAAAGCTGCCGAACCCGTCGAGCGTCGCCACGCCGAACAGGCCTTTCAGCCGTGCCTCCGCGCGCGCGGACGAAAACGCAGCCTTGTCGAACATGTGCGCGCCTGGAACATCGAGCGCGCAGCCTTCCGCCACCACGATCTCGGAAGCGCCCAAGCGCGCCAGTTCGGCGGAAAGCGCCGCGCTATCGACGCTCATTGCCTCGAACCGGCCGGTCGATATGTCCGCCGCCGCGAGCGCAATCTCGCCGCCAGCCTCGCCGATAGCGACCAGCATATTGTCCACCCGCGCGTCGAGCAGCGTATCCTCGGTCAAGGTGCCGGGGGTGACATAGCGGATGATGCCGCGCGCGACCAAGGCCTTGCTGCCGCCGCGCGCCTTCGCCTCGGCGGGGGTCTCGGTCTGCTCGGCAATTGCCACGCGGTGCCCGGCGCGGATCAGACGGGCGAGATAGGCCTCCGCGCTATGCACCGGCACACCGCACATAGGAATGGGAGCGCCGCCATGCTCCCCGCGCGAGGTCAGCGCGATGTCGAGCGTTTGTGCGGCCGCCTTGGCGTCATCGAAAAACAGCTCGAAAAAGTCGCCCATGCGATAGAACAGCAGGCAGTCCCGCGCCTGCGCCTTCAATTCGAAATACTGCGCCATCATGGGCGTCATCGACGCGGCGGCAGCGTGCGCGGAGGCGGCGGGTTGATCCATCGGCCCATGCGATAGCGGCTTCGGCTGCGCATGGAAAGGCCGCTCCGTAACGGCTTCCCACCGACAACTAATTTGCCCCCGCCCCTTGTCGGGTGCCTATAAATAAAGCTAGGGCAACCACCATCTGCACGCCTCGGTCCAATAAAAAGGGAGACATCCATGTCCGATCGCCCGACAATCGAATTTTCCGAGCGTGAGGCACTTTTTTTCCATTCGACCGGGCGCCCCGGCAAGATCGAAATCGTCGCGTCCAAGCCGATGGCAACGCAGAGAGACCTGTCGCTTGCCTACTCCCCCGGCGTTGCGGTGCCGGTAAAGGCGATCGCCGATAATCCTGCGACAGCCTATGATTACACCGCCAAGGGTAACCTGGTCGCGGTCATCTCGAACGGCACAGCGATCCTGGGCCTCGGCAATCTGGGCGCGCTCGCTTCCAAGCCGGTGATGGAAGGCAAGGCGGTACTGTTCAAGCGCTTCGCCGACGTGGACTCGATCGACATCGAAGTGGCGACCGAGGACCCACAGGCGTTCATCGACGCGGTGGCCCTGCTCGAGCCCACGTTCGGCGGCATCAACCTTGAGGATATCAAGGCGCCCGAATGCTTCATGATCGAGCAGGCGCTGAAGGAGCGGATGAACATCCCGGTCATGCATGACGACCAGCATGGCACCGCGATCATCTGTGCGGCGGGGCTGATCAACGCGCTCCACCTCACCGGGCGCGATATCAAGGATGTCAGCATCGTCGTAAACGGCGCGGGCGCAGCGGCGATTGCCTGCACAGAGCTGATCATCGCGATGGGTGCGGACAAGGCACGCATTCTGATGTGCGATAGCAAGGGCGTCATCTATCAGGGTCGCACCGAAGGCATGGACCAGTGGAAATCGGCCCATGCCGCCAAGACTGATCGACGGTCGCTGGAGGAAGCGCTCAAGGGCGCAGATGTTTTCATCGGGCTTTCCGTGAAGGATGCGGTCAAGCCCCATATGGTGAAGGACATGGCGGCAAAGCCCATCATCTTCGCCATGGCGAACCCCGACCCCGAAATCACGCCGCCAGACGCGAAGGCCGCGCGGCCCGACGCCATCGTCGCAACCGGGCGTTCGGATTACCCGAACCAGGTCAACAACGTGCTCGGCTTCCCGTTCATCTTTCGCGGCGCGCTGGATGTACGGGCGACCGCAATCAACGAGGCGATGAAGATCGCCGCGGCCGAAGCCATCGCCGATCTCGCGCGCCAGCAGGTGCCGGAGGAAGTGGCGCGCGCCTATGGCAAGCAACACAATTTCGGGCCGGACTATATCATTCCCGCCCCATTCGATCCGCGCCTGATGGAGGTCGTGTCCACGGCCGTCGCCAAGGCAGCAATGGAGAGCGGCGTCGCACAGAAGCCGATCGAGGACATGGATGCCTATCGCCAGGCCCTCAAGGCCCGGCTCAATCCAACCACGTCGGTGCTGACGCTGGCTTACGAAAGCGCGAAGGCACACCCCAAGCGCGTCGTCTTCGCCGAGGGTGAGGAGGAAGTGGTCCTTCGCGCCGCCATCCAGTTCCGCGATGGCGGCTATGGCATTCCGGTGCTGGTCGGGCGGCAGGATGTCTATGACCGGCTGCGCGCGCTGGGCGTTGCCGATCCGCACAGCTTCGAGGTGCACAACAGCGTGAACTCGCCGCTCGTGCCCAAGATGGTCGACGCGCTCTATGCCCGCCTGCAACGGCGCGGTTATCTGCGGCGCGACTGCGAGCGCATGGTGAACCGGGACCGCAACATCTTCGGCTCGCTGCTGCTCAAGATGGGCGAGGCGGATGCGATGATCACCGGCATGACGCGCACCTATGCCCAGACCATGCGCGAAGTGCGCCGGGTGATCGATCCGGTGCCCGGCCGCACGAACTTCGGCGTCCACATCCTCGTTGGTCAGAGCCACACCGTATTCATGGCGGATACGACGGTGCACGAGCGCCCCTCGGCGATCGAGCTGGCCGACATAGCGGAGGGCACAGCCGCTGTCGCCCGCCGCATGGGGCACGAGCCGCGCGTTGCCTTCCTCTCCTATTCCACCTTCGGCAATCCGTGGGGCAACTGGCTGGAGAATATCCGCGAGGCGGTCGCGATACTCGACGAGCGCGGGGTCGACTTCGAATATGAAGGCGAGATGGCGCCGGACGTGGCATTGAACCCCACTGTGATGAAGAATTACCCGTTCTGCCGCCTGTCCGGGTCGGCCAATTGCCTCATCATGCCCGGCCTGCAGTCGGCCAATCTGTCCGCCAAGCTGTTGCGTGAACTGGGCGGAGACAGCGTGATCGGCCCGATGCTGGTCGGCATGGAAAAATCGGTACAGGTTGCAACGATGGCATCGAACGCCAGCGAGCTGCTCACCCTTGCCGTGCTCGCGGCGGGCGGGATAACAGGATAATCATTCGGGCGGGGTATCGGTGCTCCGCCCCTTGAACCCCTGGGCAATCACATACCACTCGCTGCTGCCCTTGCGGCTTGCGGGGGGCTTGGCGTGCTTCACAGTAGCGAAGTTGCGCTTCAGGAGCACGAGTAGCTCCTTGTCCGTGCCGCCCGCAAAGACCTTCGCGACGAAAGCCCCGCCGGGCTTCAGGTGCTCAACTGCGAACCATGCCGCCGCCTCCACCAGCCCCATGGTGCGCAGATGATCGGTCTGCGCATGGCCGACGGTGTTTGCCGCCATGTCTGACAGCACGAGGTCCGGCGCTTCGCCCAGCGCCTTGGCAAGCGCCGCGTCCGCTGCTTCGTCGGTGAAATCCATCTGGAGCAGCGACACGCCCTCGATCGCGTCGACCGGCAACAGGTCGATGCCCACCACCTTCGCCTGCGGCGTGCGCTTGCGCACCACCTGCGCCCAGCCGCCCGGTGCGACGCCGAGGTCCACCACAGCGCGCGCGCCTTTCAGCAAGCCGAACTTGTCGTCCAGCTCCATCAGCTTGAACGCCGCGCGGCTGCGCCAGCCTTCGGCCTTCGCCTGTTTGACATAAGGATCGTTGAGTTGCCGCTGCAGCCAGCGGGTCGATTGTGCGCTGCGGTTCTTCGCGGTTTTGACCCTCACGCGCCCGGCGCCTGCGCCCCTCACAGCCGCTGCTCCATCAGACAGCGCAATATTCCCTCGCGAATGCCCCGGTCGGCAATGCCAAGGCGCTCGGCGGGCCAGATGTCGAGAATGCCCTCTAATATTGCACAACCCGCGATCACGAGGTCCGCCCGCTCCGGCCCGATGCTCGGCAGCGCGCGCCGCTCCTCCAGCGTCATCAGGGAAAGCCGTTGCGAAATGGCGCGCATCGAGCCGGTCGGCACTATCAACCCGTCAATCAGCTGGCGGTTATATTTCGGCAGGTCGAGGTGCACGCTCGCCAGCGTCGTCACCGTGCCTGAGGTGCCGAGCAGGCGCGGCTGGTGCGCGGGTGTGGGAACCCGCCGGGCAAACGGCGTGATGGCGTCGGCAACGCGCGCGCGCATCCGGCTATAGGCCTCGACCCGGGCGTTCGGCGCGCTCCCCTCCGGCGCGCCCTCGCATTCGGTGAGCGACACCACGCCCCAAGGCATGCTGAGCCAGTCAATGATGCGCGGGCCGGGGCCGGTGCTCTCCACCAGCACAAGCTCGGTCGACCCGCCGCCGATGTCGAAGATCAGCGCGGGGCCATCCCCCGGTTCCAGCAGGGCGTGGCAACCAAGCACTGCCAGTCGCGCTTCCTCCTGCGCCGAGATGATATCGAGCGCGATGCCGGTCTCGCGCTTCACCCGCGCGATGAACTCCGCACCATTCGACGCGCGGCGGCACGCCTCGGTCGCCACGGATCGCGCGAGCGTAACCTGCCGCGCGCGCAGCTTCTCCGCGCAGACGGAGAGCGCCGCCACCGCCCGGTCCATCGCGGCCTGCGACAGGGCGCCCGTCGCCGCCAACCCCTCGCCCAGCCGGACGATGCGTGAGAACGCGTCCACCACGACGAACCCGTCGGCAGACGGCTTTGCGATCAGCAGGCGGCAGTTGTTGGTCCCCAGATCGATCGCGGCATAGCTCGTTCTTGAGGAACCGGCGCGAGAGGCTGTCGGGCGTGGGGGTCTGATGCGGCTGGCCTGCCCGTCCTGTGTTGGCGCGGGAACGGATGCGGTCTCCGTAACCCCTTCCTGCCGCAAAGACGGGCGCACTTTCGCTGCCCTCTGGCGGGTCTGTTGCGCCATGCCTCGTCACTCACTTATGCCACAGCCGCGCGGTGCGCGCGGTACTTGGGCATGACCCTAAGGCCTGCGGGCGCCATGCGCAACCCGCCGGAAAGAGCCATCGTCATAATCGGGCAAACAAGCGGTGCGTGGCGCCTTGACAGGGCTGAGACGCCAGCCTAGATCGACGCCTCCGTTGCCCCGTCGTCTAAAGGTAAGACTACGGACTCTGACTCCGTCAATCGAGGTTCGAATCCTCGCGGGGCATCCAAATCTGCCGAAGCTGCGCAGTCAAGCGTGTTATGCCGCCCTTCCGGCGGCGGCCTCAGTACGCCCGCGCGATCGCGAACTCGACCGCCTCGATCAGCGCGTCCTTGGCCTTGCCCGCCGGGAAGATGCCGAGTGCGTCGATCGCCCGCTGGCCATAATGCCGTGCGCGCGCCAGCGTATCGTCGATCGCGCCTGAGCGGCGCAGCAGCGTGGTGGCATGGGCGAGGTCGTCATCAGACACCTTGTGCCCCGCAATGGCCGCGCGCCAGAACGCCCGGTCCTCGTCATTCCCGCGCGCATAGGCGAGGATGACGGGCAGCGTCACCTTGCCGTCGCGGAAGTCGTCGCCCAGGTCCTTGCCCATCGTCGCGCCGTCCGAGGCATAGTCGATGGCGTCGTCGACCAGCTGGAACGCGATGCCCAGATGGCGGCCATAATTGTCCAGCGCCTGCTCCTGCGCCTCGTCCTTCTCGGCCACGACGGCGGCAATGCGGCAGGCGGCGGCGAAAAGCGCGGCCGTCTTGGCGTTGATGATGTCGAGATATTGTTCTTCGTCGGTCTCGACCCGGCGCTGCGCGGAGAGCTGGTTGACCTCGCCCTCGGCAATCACGGCCGAGGCGTTGGAAAGGATCTTGAGAACCTTCAGCGAGCCGTCCTCGACCATCAGCTCGAAGCTGCGGCTGAACAGGAAATCGCCTACGAGCACGCTGGCGCTGTTGCCCCAGATGATGTTCGCTGTCTTGCGTCCGCGCCGCATGCCGGAGCCATCGACGACATCGTCGTGCAGCAGCGTTGCGGTGTGGATGAACTCCACCGCGGCGGAAAGCTTGTGATGGCGCGTGCCCATATACTGGATCAGGCGCGCGCAGGCGAGCGTGAGCATCGGGCGCATGCGCTTGCCCCCGCCAGCGATAAGATGGCCCGCCAGTTCGGGGATCAGCGGGATCCGCGATTGCATCCGGTCCAGGATCACCGCGTTGACGCTGTTCATGTCCTCCGCGACGAGGGTCATCAGCGGATCGAGCGAGGGCGGCGTGGCGCGGCCGATGCGGTGGATGCTTGCGGTCATGGCGGCGATTTACGCCCTCATGCGCCAAAGGCAAGCGTTAACCCTTGCGCGCGTGCGCATCAGCGGCAAAAAGGCGCTGACCAAGAGGGGAGAGAAGCGGTGAGCGAATCGCTGGATCAATTTCGGCAAAGCATCGACAATATCGACGCGGCGCTCATCTATATGCTGGCCGAGCGGTTCAAGGTGACGCAGGCAGTGGGGCGCTATAAGGCCGAGCATGCGCTGCCCCCGGCCGATCCCGGGCGCGAGGAGCGCCAGATCGCGCGGCTCCGCCAGCTCGCCGCCGATGCCAATCTCGACCCTGTGTTCGCCGAAAAATTCCTGCGCTTCATCATTGATGAGGTCATCCGCCATCACCGGCAGTTTCAGGGGGGCTGAGAGAGCCACCTACTGCGCGTTTTCCTCATCCGCCAGCGTGCGATCCTTGTCACCCGCCTCATCCTGAGCCAGCGCATCTTCGCCATTCATGCGCCGTCCGATCATCTGGCTCATCGCCTCGCCGCTGGCATTGAGCAACGGATAGCTGCGCGAGGTGCTGATCCAGCCGGGAAGGCCGCCGTCCTTGCCGAAGAAAAACTGATAGGCGAGCGAGAAGGCAAGGAAGGCGAGCGTCGCCACCACCAACCCCTTGAGCGCGCCAAAGCCCGCGCCCAGCACACGATCCATCGGCCCGATCACGGAGGAGCGAACCCCCTGCCCCACCCGCCCGGCGATCAGCTTGCCGGCGAGAAAGGTTAGCGCAAACAGGCCGCCGAACGCCAGCAGCGAAGCGGTCGCTCCCGCGCCGATCCACACACCCGCAAGGTCGGTGATCGGCGCAAGGAACAGCCGCACGGCGACAACCGCCACCACCCAGGCGAGGAGCGAGAGCACCTCCTGCACGAAACCCCGGAGAAAGCCCGTAACGGCCATTCCCCCCATCAGCAGCACCAAGGCCATATCGAGCGCGGTCATGGCGCGCAGGCTTATCCGCGCCCCAGCACCCGGTCAACATAGTGCGACAGCGCGCGGTAGCCCTGAAGCTGCATCCCGCCCTCGTCCGCGCTGATGTTGGCGGGAACGCCGGCCAGCTCGAACCCCAGCTTCTTCGCTTCGCGCAGGCGCAGCTGGGCGTGGGAAACAGGCCGGATTTCTCCCGAAAGCGCCACTTCGCCAAAGAAGATCGCGCCGCTCGGCACCGGCCGCTCGGCGAGCGCGGAGACGAGCGCCGCCGCCACGGCAAGGTCCGCCGCCGGGTCCGCGATCCGGTATCCACCCGCCACGTTCAAATAGACCTCGCAATTGGCGAAGCTGAGGCCGCAGCGCGCCTCCAGCACAGCGAGCAACATCGCGAGCCGCCCGCTGTCCCACCCGACGACCGCACGGCGCGGCGTCGCCCCGCTCTGCAGCCGCACGGTCAGCGCCTGAATCTCGACCAGCACCGGGCGCGTGCCCTCCAGGGCCGGAAACACGGTGGCGCCGGTCACGCTTTCGGCGCGGTCGGTGAGGAACAGCGCGCTGGGGTTGGGCACCTGCTCCAGCCCCTGCTCCGCCATTGCGAACACGCCGATCTCGTCCGTTCCACCAAAGCGGTTCTTGAGCGCGCGCAATATGCGATACTGGTGGCTGCGTTCGCCCTCGAAGGCGAGCACGGTATCGACCATATGTTCAAGCACGCGCGGCCCGGCAATGCTGCCGTCCTTGGTGACATGGCCGACGAGCACCAGCGCGGTGCCGTTTTCCTTGGCAAACCGAATCAGCTCCTGCGCCGAGGCGCGCACCTGGCTGACTGTACCAGGCGCGCTGTCGATCAGGTCCGAGTGCATGGTCTGGATCGAATCAATCACCAGCAGGTCCGGCGCTGCGCCGTCCCGCCCCGCCTGCCCCATGGTCGCCAATATGTCGCGCACCGAGGTGGCGCTGGCGAGCTGGACCGGCGCATCACCCAGCCCCAGACGCCGCGCGCGCAGGCGCACCTGATCGGCCGCTTCCTCGCCGCTGATATAGGCGACACTCAGGCCGCGCCGCGCCATTTCCGCCGCCGTCTGAAGCAGCAGCGTCGATTTGCCGATGCCCGGATCGCCGCCGATCAGCGTCACGCTGCCCGACACCAGCCCGCCGCCCAGCGCGCGGTCGAACTCCGCTATCCCGGTCGCTGCACGCTCCGGCAGCGCGACCTCGCTGTCCAGCGTGGTGAGCACCAGCGCCCGCCCACCTTTCTGGAGGTCATGCCGCGCGGCAAAGACCGTGGGCGCCGCCTCCTCGACAAGCGTGTTCCACCCGCCGCAATCGTCGCACTGCCCCTGCCACCGGGGTGATGACCCTCCGCACTGCTGACACACAAAATTTTTCTTCGCCTTGGCCATGCGTGGAATATGCAGAACATTTAGCGAACATCAAGGGCAAATCGACATGGTGGTGGAAACGGTCGCAGGCTTCGGGCATTGGGACACCCATGCATCCTTCGCCGCGCCACCCACAGGCCATTCGCATCGCCAGCTACAATATCCGCAAGGCCATCGGCACCGACCGGCGTCGTAACCCGGAACGGGTTCTTGCCGTGCTGGCGGAGGTGGATGCCGACATCGTTGTGCTGCAGGAGGCGGACCGGCGCTTCGGTGCGCGGACAGCCGCCCTCCCCCCCGCCCTGCTGGAACTGCACAGCGACTATCGCGCCGCGCCGCTGAATGTGCAGTCTGACAGCATCGGTTGGCATGGCAATGCGATCCTGCTGCGCAAATCGGCGGAGTTGCGGCAATCCGACATCATTCACCTGCCCTGTCTGGAGCCACGCGGAGCCGTGCTGGCCGAGGTCGCGCTGAATGGATTTACACTTCGGCTGATCGGCATGCACCTCGATCTCTCGGGCCTGTGGCGCAGGCGGCAGGCGGCGGCGATCGTCCACGCGCAGGCGCATCTGCCCGAAATGCCGACCGTGCTGGCCGGAGACCTGAACGAATGGAGTGCCGAACGCGGCTGCCTCGCCGATTTCGCGCGGCATTTCCGGTTCGCAGAGACCGGCAAGAGCTTTCACGCACGCAGGCCGGTGGCACGGCTTGACCGCATCTTGCATTGCGGCCGCCTGAGACCGTCGGCAGCGGGCGTACACGATAGCGCGCTGGCACGGCGCGCGTCAGACCATCTGCCGATCTGGGCCGACTTCAAGCTGGCTTAGCGCCTAGTCTCCGGTGAGGATCCGGTCCACCAACTGCTTCACCGTCGGCACGAAGCCGTTGGAATAGAACGGATCCTGCCCAAACTTGAACGCGCTGTGCCCGGCAAACATCAGGTTGTTCTCCGGCTCGCCACCATGGGCGATGTCCTGCAGTGTCTTCTGGATGCAGAAGCTGCGCGGATCGGCGAGCCGCCCGGTGGTATAGTCGTCATAATCCTTCCAGCTCGAAAAGCCGCAGTGAGAGAGGCAGCCCATGCAGTCCGTCTGGTCCTTGCGGATTTCCGCGCGCTCGGCCTCGGTGACGAAGACGAGCGTGTTGTCAGGTGTCTTCAGCGCGCTGGTGAACCCCGCGCCAAACCACTCGCGCGCGCGCAGCAGGTCGCCGGGCGTGACCCAGAAATTCTTGCCCTTCACCCCCACATCGAGCTGATAGGTATGGTCGCCCGCATGCTCCAGCGAAAACGCAATCTGCCGCTCCGACCGCGCCTCGAGATTGCGCAGGAACGGGTTGCGCACTGCCGACGAATAAAAGCCGGTCGGCGAGAAGCGGTGCAGGAGGATGTCGCCCTCCTTGAGGTGGGTCAGCTTGTCCTTCCACACCTGAGGGATCGGGCTTTCCTGCGTCAGCAAGGGCCGTGTGCCGAACTGGAAGGCGATGCTGCCCAGCTCAGGGTTGTCGATCCAGTCGTTCCAGTCGCGCAGATACCAGACGCCGCCCGCCATCACGATCGGCACGTCATCCGAAATACCGCCCTCGCGCATGGTGTCGCGCAGCGCCTTCACGCGCGGGTAGGGATCTTCGGGCTTCAAAGGATCTTCCGCGTTGGAAAGGCCGTTATGCCCGCCCGCGAGCCATGGGTCTTCATACACCACCGCAGCCAGCCATTCCGCCGCCTTGGAATAGGCCCGCTTCCACAGCGCGCGAAAAGCGCGGCCGGAGCTTACGATGGGCAGATAATAAACGCCGTAATGCGCCGCTATCTCGCTCAGCTTGTAGGGCATACCCGCGCCGCAGGTCACGCCCGCCACCATGCCTTTGGTGCGCTCCAGCACGCCGTGCAGCACCTTCTGCGCGCCGCCCATTTCCCACAGCACGTTGATGTTGATCGCGCCCTTGCCGCCCGCAATATCGAATGCGCGCTTTACCTGCTCCACAGCGCCCTCGATGGCATAAGCGACCAGCTCATCATGCCGTTCGCGCCGGGTGCGGCCATGGTAGATCTGCGGGATCGGGTTGCCGAAAGCGTCATAGCTGTCGGCGTTCACGGCCGAAACGGTGCCGATGCCGCCTGCGGCAGCCCATGCTCCGGAACTCGAGTGATTGGAAACAGCGACACCCTTGCCGCCCTCTATCAGTGGCCACACCTCGCGGCCCCCGTAATTGATGGGCTTTAACCCCTTGAACACGTGCATCAGCTCCTGATCGCGACCCGCGCAGTGGCGGATGAAGCGCCGCCTATAGCAACTTTTATCCGGCACGCATGGAAAAAGTGCGCCAGAACGAGTCGCTGCTATCTAACCGGCAGAAAGCACGCCGGGGCGGCTCATTGCATCGGAGTATAGCGCAGAATAGCGCGCCAGCATATCCGTTTCCTGATAGTCCGCCCGCGCCCGCTGTTGGTTGACAGCCCCCAGTGTGGCGCGCAGTCCCGCCTCTCCTGCCATTCTGGCCAGGGCAGCGGAGAAACCCGCCTCATCATGTACCGGCACGATGAACGGCAGATTCGCCTCCGCCACCATGTTGCGTACATCCCCCACATCGGTTGCAACGACCGGCAGCCCTGCCGCCATCGCCTCGACCAGCGAGATCGGGAACTGCTCGCTGTCCGAAGAGAGCGCAAATATGTCGAACAGGCCCATGAAGTGCGCAGGATTCGCCATGAAACCCGGCAGTGCGAGGCGGCTTTCAAAGCCCAGCGCGCGGGCCTGTGCAGCTATCGCGTCGCGTTCCGGCCCCTCGCCCACAATCACCAGCCGCACCTTGTCCCCTAGCGGAGCGGCGGCGCGCACAATGCGGGGCAGGTTCTTTACTGCGCGAAGACCAGCAAGCGTGCCGATAGTGACAACACCCTCCTCGCGCGCAAAGCCGGCGATAGCGTCCGCACGCAGCGGCTTGTGATATGCGGCTACGTCAATGCCATTGGGAATGCGCACCACGCGCCGTCTCGGCTGCGCCCATGCGCCCAGTGCTATGTCTTCCAGCACGCGCGAGGGCACCACCAGCGCGGTGGCCCTCGCCAGCGCCGCCTGCCGGAACAGGTTGCGCTTGGGGTTCAGCCGCGCCGCCTCGTCCTCGTTGAAGCCATCTTCGTGGTGGATGAGCGGCGGCAGCGTCATGAAGGGGCTGAAGATGCGGTGCGCCATCACCCCGTCCATCGACCCCCAGTTGTAGGAGAGGACAAGATCGAAATCGCGCATATGCCGCGCCCATTGCCAATAGCGGCGCAATCCGGGCAGACCGTTGAGCGAGGGGGCTGCGTCCATCGGGAAGGCGCACGGCACGTCGGCGGCAATCGCGGCCCGCGCGCCCATCGCCTCATGGTCTGCGCTGATGACCGTATGATGCGCGCTCTCCCCCCAGTGGTTCATCAGGCGCACCGCCCGCGCCTCCTTGCCGCCGAGGTTGAAACCGCTGTGGAGGTGAAGAATGCGCGGCGGGCGCCCCTCAGCCACGCGCGAGGACCCGTTCCAACAGCCGGTCGATAGCCGCCACCGCCTCCGGCTCGTCCAGCGTCGGCGCATGGCCCACACCGGGCACCGTCACCAGCTCCGCGCTGTTTCCAACAGCTTCCAACATCCTACACGCGGTCTCCGCGCTCATCAGATCAGACAGCTTTCCACGTAGAAAAAGGCATGGAATATCTTGGAAAGCCGCCAGCACCGGCCACATGTCCACACCGGCCTCATTGCCCGGCACCTTCAGCGGTTCGGCAATCCGCTGATCATAATCCAGCACAACCCTGCCGTGGCTGTTCAGGCGATAGAGCCGCTTCGCCATCGCCAGCCATTGCTCCAGGCTATATTCGGGATAGATCGCCCCTTGATTTTCGGCGAGCGCGCGCGCGGCATGCACCCATGTCGGATAGCCGCCGCCCGACCCGACATAGGCGCGGATG
The DNA here is from genome assembly GCF_030867385.1 of Sphingobium sp. DEHP117. Classification (GTDB taxonomy): domain Bacteria; phylum Pseudomonadota; class Alphaproteobacteria; order Sphingomonadales; family Sphingomonadaceae; genus Sphingobium. The sequence goes on from NZ_JAPFBJ010000001.1 coordinate 1,150,907, forward strand.
CGCTCCAGCCCCGCCTTCTCGATCGTCGGGCCGATGTCGTTCAGAACTGCCCCCGCCAGCCTGTCCCGATGCGTGGGCGCCATGATCATCGTCAGGATCCCGCCGAGCGAGGTGCCTATCGCGACGAAGCGCTTCAGCGCCAGATCGGTCAGCAGCCGCTCCAGATCCTGCACATAGGTGAGCGGAACATAGGTCATCGGGTCCTTGGCATAGGCGCTTTCCGCGCGCCCGCGCATCTCGGGGCAGATCACCCGCCAAGCACCGGCAAGACGATCTGCCAAAGCCTCGAAATCACGCGCGTTGCGGGTCAAGCCAGGCAGGCAGAGCAAAGCAGGGCGGCCGTCATTTTCAGCGTCCGCCGGATAATCACGGTAATGCAGGCGAAGGCCGTCGTTCGACCACCAATATTTGTCTTCGTAGCGCGCCATACTTGATCCCCGCCTGTGCCGTGCCCCATATTGCCGCATGATCCTGACCCCGCAACCCGCGAAATTCACCCCAGCGCGCGATATTCTCGATGTCCCCTCCCTTGGCGACGCCGTCGCTCCCGCGACTTTCCCCCAGCATATCCTGCGCTATCGCAACGATCGCTGGGCGCAGAGCGTAGGGCTTGGCGAGCTAGGCGATGCGGAGTGGGTCAATCATTTCGGGCGGTTCGCGCCGCTGGCCGGTAGTCTGGAGCGCCCACTCGCCTTGCGTTATCATGGCCATCAGTTCCGCGTCTACAACCCCGACATCGGCGACGGGCGCGGCTTCCTTTTCGCCCAGATGCGCGATCATCTGGGCCGCCTCATGGACCTCGGCACCAAGGGATCGGGCCAGACACCGTACAGCCGCTTTGGCGACGGGCGCCTGACGCTGAAGGGCGGGGTGCGCGAGATACTGGCGACGGAGATGCTGGAGGCGCTGGGCGTGTACACGTCCAGGAGTTTCTCTCTGATCGAGACTGGCGAGGCGCTTGAACGCAATGATGAGCCATCGCCTACCCGCGCCGCAGTGCTGGTGCGGCTGTCGCACTCGCATATTCGCATCGGCAGCTTTCAGCGCGCTGCGACGCTTCACGACGAAGGGCTACTTAAGGCGCTAACCGACTATGCGCTAACGAAGCTGTACGACGCCACGCCAGGCGAAAACCCGGCCGCGCAGTTGCTGGGTCTCGTGGTCGAGCGCACGGCGGACCTCGCCGCGAGCTATATGATCGCGGGCTTCGTGCATGGAGTGCTCAACAGCGACAACATCAACATCACCGGCGAGAGCTTCGACTATGGCCCATGGCGCTTTACCCCGCTGTGGGAACCGGGCTTCACCGCCGCTTATTTCGATCATCAGGGGCTATACGCCTTCGCACGTCAGGCAGAGGCCATTCACTGGGATGTGGCTCAACTCGCACTCTCACTTCGCACGTTGAGCGAAACCGAGCCGCTGGTAGATGCACTCAACCGGTTTCCTGAGCTCTACGCTGCGGCCATGCGGCGGCGCTTTTGCTGGCGGCTGGGGATTGCCGAGGGAGATGCCGACACGACCTCGGCGCTCATCGAAAGCGCTGTGCGTGCAATGATCGAGAGTAAAACGCCGATCGATCGCTTCTTCTTCGACTGGCGCGGAGGAGTACTCCGAACGCCCACCAGTGAGCAGCATTATACAGGTCCGGTGTGGGCGGAGCTCAAGGGAAATGTCGCGTCGTTCGCCAATCCCGCAGCCGCATCCCACATATATTGGCACGGCGAAGCGCCCTGCTCGATGCACATCGACGAGGTAGAAGCGATCTGGGCAGCCATCGACACGCGCGACGACTGGACAATGCTGGAAGCAAAGATCGCACAAATCGCGGACTTACGCGAAGCAATGTCCGGGCCCTGAACCTCCCGCTTTCCTTGCGCCCGGAAATAAGGCATATCGTCCGGTAATGACAGAAAAACTGCAATCCTTTGAGCCTGCTACAGGCACATTACTGTGGGAGGGGTTGCAAGGCGATGTCGATGCGGAGGTGGAGCGCGCTGCGTCCGCATGGCCGCTGTGGGCCGCGCAGCCCGTCACCACGCGTATGGAAGCAATGCGCCGTTTCGCCAACGCCGTGCGCGGGCGCGAGGATGCCCTGTCTGATCTGATCGCGCGCGAAACCGGCAAGCCGCTGTGGGAAGCGCGGATGGAGGTTTCCTCTGTCATCGCGCGGGTGGATATGCACATCTCCACATATTCCGAGCGCACCGGGCAAAAGCGGATGGAAGGGGCTATGAATAGCCGCCAATCAGTCCGCCACAAGCCGCACGGAGTGGTGGCGGTGATCGGCCCCTATAACTTCCCGGCGGATGTGCCGGCTGGTCAGATCATCCCGGCGCTTATCGCGGGCAATGCAGTTGTGTTCAAGCCATCGGAAAAAACGCCAGCGTCCGGCGCGATGCTTGTTGACCTGCTACATGAGGCAGGTGTGCCGCGTGATGCCGTGCGGCTGCTTGTCGGCGGTGCCGAGGTCGGTAAGGTATTGGTCAAACATGAAGGCGTGAATGGCGTGCTGTTTACCGGGTCGGCACGGACCGGCATCGCTATCAACCGCGCGCTGGGCGCATATCCAGAAAAGATCGTCGCCCTCGAAATGGGCGGTAACAACCCGCTCGTGCTGTGGGACACACCGGATTTGGCCGCCGCCGCCGCGATCATCGTGCAGTCCGCCTATGGCACATCTGGTCAACGCTGTACGGCCGCGAGACGGCTGATCGTCAAGGACAGTCTGGCGAGCGGTATCATCTCCGAATTGCGCAAGCTGATTGCGCGCCTGATCGTCGGCCCGCCCCACGCCAACCCCGCACCGTTCATGGGACCTGTGATCGACAATGAGACGGCGGACGGGCTGGGCGAAAGCTTCATGGCGCTGATGAACATGGGCGGACGACCACTGGTGCATCTCGCGCGGCCCGACGAGGCGCGACCCTTTCTCTCGCCTTCGCTAATCGACGTTACCCCAGTTGCCCAACGGCCCGACATCGAGTTGTTCGGCCCTATCCTGCAGCTCGTCCGCGTGGCGGATTTCGATGCGGCGATCCGCGAGGCAAATGCCACCCGCTATGGGCTATCCGCCGCGCTCGTCGGCGGATCACCCCAGCATTATGAACAGTTCTGGCGGCATGTACGCGCCGGGATGATTAACTGGAACGGGCCGACCTTCGGTATCGGCGGCTCAGCGCCGTTCGGCGGAGTCGGCGTCTCTGGCAACCACCGTCCGGGTGGCGGCTATGCGGCCGACTTTTGCGCCTATCCGGTGACGTCGTCAGAGGCGGAGCAACCGCGCGCCAGCATCGGCATAGGCCTAGCGCCCATCGACACCAGCGCCATGGGCGACTGACGCGGCGACACCGCATAGTTTTGCTTGGCGGGGCGAAAATCATTTTGCGTTGCGAAAAATGGGTCACAGCCCCATTTCCCCGAACATGGCCGAAGCTCCATCCTCTTCTGAACGCGGGACGGTGTATCTCGTGGGTGCGGGTCCGGGCGATCCGGAGCTGCTGACGCTGCGCGCCGCGCGGCTGATCGGCTCTGCGACATTGATCGTTCATGATGGGCTGGTTGATGACACGATTCTGGCGCTCGCCCCCGAAGGCGTAGAGCTCATCTCCGTTGCCAAGAGCCGGGCGCGCCACACATTGCCGCAGGAAGAGATCAACGCACTTTTGGTGCGCGAGGCACTGGCCGGGCGTGATGTGGTGCGCCTGAAGGGCGGCGACCCATTCATTTTCGGTCGCGGCGGCGAGGAGATGGACGCCTGTGTAGCGGCCGGCGTGGCGGTAGAGGTAGTCCCGGGCGTCAGCGCAGCCATTGGTTGCGCGGCCGAGGCGAGGCTTCCCCTCACGCATCGGGGGGTGTCAAGCGCCGTCACTTTCGTTGCGGGACAATGCAAAGGGTTGGCCGAGCAGAACTGGGCTGGTCTTGCCGGGAAAGACCGCACGCTCGTCATCTATATGGGCGTCGCGTCTGCCGCCACCATCGCCGAAAAGCTGATGGCAGACGGGCTGTCCCCGGACATTCCCATCGCAGTTCTGGAAAAGGGGACGCGGGCGGATAGCCGGGTGCTGCGCGCGCGCCTGGCGGAACTGGCTGGCGTCATTGCGCGCGAACGGGTAGTGAGCCCGGCGCTTATTGTCATCGGTGAGGTGGCGGGCAGGGCCGAGGAACAATCGCTCCGGTCGATAGCCGACGGGGCAAGGGAGAAAGCAGCGTGAAGATTTTAACGGCGAACGATCTCGCGACCGGCGATGTCGTGTGGTGGGCAGGCGATGGCTGGAGTCGCCTGTTGGCGCAAGCGGTGGATACCGCCTCAGAGGGTGATGCTATCGGCAAGCGCGAGGAAGCTGCGCGCCATGTGGTCAGCGCCTATGTCGTGGATGCCGAAATGACCGCTGACGGCCCCCGCCCCGCCCATATCAAGGAGCGTATTCGTGGCCTCGGCCCCACCGTCCGTCCGGATCTGACCCTGAAGCCCGAAGCGGGCGACCTTACAGCGTGGGTGATTTAAGATGTATCAGTATGACAATTACGATCAGGCCATGGTCGACGCCCGCGTGGCGGAATTCCGCGATCAGGTGAGCCGCCGTCTGGAGGGCAAGCTGACCGAGGAACAGTTCCGCCCCCTGCGCCTGATGAACGGCCTCTATCTTCAGCTTCATGCCTATATGCTGCGTGTCGCGGTACCCTATGGCACGCTCTCCGGCCGCCAGATGCGCATGCTCGGGCATATCGCCCGCAAATATGACCGCGGCTATGGCCATTTCACCACGCGGCAGAACATCCAGTACAACTGGATCAAGCTTTCCGACGCCCCGGATATTCTTGCTGACCTGGCGAGTGTCGAGATGCACGCTATCCAGACCTCGGGCAATTGCATTCGCAACATCAGTTCGGATCAATATGCCGGCGTAGCGGCAGACGAGGTGGCTGACCCACGCCCCTGGGCCGAACTGATGCGCCAATGGTCGAGCTTTCACCCGGAATTCAGCTACCTTCCTCGCAAGTTCAAGATCGCGGTGATCGCGTCGCCGGAAGACCGCGCGGCCATGCGTCTGCACGATATTGGGCTGGAGCTGGTGAAGCGCGACGGTGTTATCGGCGCCCGCGTGTTCGTGGGCGGGGGCATGGGTCGTACGCCGATGGTCGCTCCGGAGGTCAATCCGTTCGTCACCGAGGACGAGATCATCGCCTATGTCGAGGCCTGCCTGCGCGTCTACAACCGCTACGGCCGCCGCGACAACAAGTACAAGGCGCGGATCAAGATCCTCGTGCATGAGCTGGGCGTCGAGGAATATCGCCGTCAGGTGGCGGAAGAATTCGCCCACATGAAGGCGCTCGGCCTCAACCCGCCGCGCGAGGAGCTGGCGCGCATTGCCGCCTATTTCGCCGATCCTGCTTATGAGGGTGGCTTGCCAGATGCTCTCGACCGGTCGGACCCGGACTTCGCCTTGTGGGTCGACCGCAATGTCGCCACGCACAAGCAGCCGGGCTATGCGATCGTCAACATCAGCCTGAAGCCGATCGGTGGCATCCCCGGCGATGCGTCCGCTGATCAGATCGAGTTGATGGCCGATCTGGCCGAGCGTTACTCGATGGACGAGTTGCGCGTGACCCACGCGCAGAACATCGTGCTGCCCTATGTGAGGAAGGCGGAGCTGTATGCGCTTTGGCAGGAACTGCATGCAGCTGGCCTCGGTGAACCGAATCTCGATCTGGTGACGGACATCATTGCCTGCCCGGGCCTCGATTACTGCAGCCTCGCCAACGCCCGCTCCATCCCGGTCGCGCAGAAGATCGCTCAGCGTTTTGCGGGTAATGGTAAGGATGCGCACATCGGCGAGCTGAAGCTCAAGATTTCGGGCTGCATCAACGCCTGCGGCCACCACCATGCGGGCCACATCGGTATCCTGGGCGTCGACCGAAAGGGCACGGAGAATTACCAGCTGCTGCTCGGCGGATCGGGCGCGGAAGATTGCTCGCTGGGCACGATCACCGGCCCCGGCTTTGATGAGAACGGCATTGTCGATGCTGTCGAAAAGGCGACCGACCTTTACCTGCGTGAGCGGGCGGAGGGCGAGCGTTTTCTCGATACCTATCGCCGACTTGGCATGGCCCCGTTCAAAGAGGCGATTTATGGCTGATTTCCTTTCTTTTCGTACTGACGAAGCTTCGCAGGAGCCGGTTGTCACCCTCGAGTCTTTCGGTGATCAATCGAACGCCACTGCCGTACGGATCGAGCCAAGCGAGGACGCGCGCGCGCTGTTGCCCTTCCTCGATCGCATCTCGCTGGTCGAAGTCAGTTTCCCCGCCTACACCGATGGGCGGGGCTACAGCGCGGCGCGCATCCTGCGTGAGGCGGGCTATGAAGGCGAGCTGCGCGCGGTTGGTGACGTACTGGTCGACCAGATTGCCTATATGCGCCGCTGTGGGTTCGACAGCTTCAAGCCCAATGCGCCGCTGGACGATGCCGACGTAGAAGCTGCAATCGCCCGTTATCCGGATGTTTATCAGAAGACCATCGATGGCCGCACGCCCATTTGGGCAAAGCGGCATGAAAGCGCCTGAAAATGAACGCCCCTGCCCGCCAGCTTGACGTTATCGACGCCCGCCCTGCCTTCACGCAGGCCGACGCGGATGCACTGAACGCGCGCTTCGAAGGCGTGGATACGCTCGCCATGCTGCGCGCGCTGTTCGCGGAAAAGCTGCTGGGCGAGGTGGCCGTGGTCTCGTCGTTCGGCACGGAGAGCGCTGTTCTGCTTCATCTCGTTGCGCAGGCGGACAAGAGCGTGCCCGTGATCTTCGTCGATACGCTCAAAATGTTTCCGGAGACGCTGGACTATCGCGAGACGCTGATGCGCACATTCGGGTTCACCGACAGCAGGGTGGTTACGCCGAATCCCGAGGTGCTCGCTGCAAAGGACGTCAACGGCCTGCGCTGGTCCTACGACCCGGACGGCTGCTGCGACATCCGCAAGGTCGAGCCGCTTGCCCGCGCAAAACAGGGGCTGGACAGCTGGATCTCCGGTCGCAAGGCATTCCAGTCCGTCACCCGCCAGAACCTCCCTCGGTTCGAAATCGAGGACGGTCGGCTGAAGGTCAACCCGCTGGGTGACTGGACCAAGGATGACCTCGAAGCTTATTTCACAGAGCATGACCTGCCCCGCCACCCGCTGGAGGCTCAGGGCTATCTCTCCATCGGCTGCGAGCCGTGCACGTCCAAGGTTCTGCCGGGCGAGGATCCGCGCGCAGGGCGCTGGCGCGGGTGGGACAAGGTGGAATGCGGGATCCACACCGCCTCCACCCCGCTGGCGGACCCGGACGATCCGGCCAATATGCCGGTGTTCTGAGCGGTGGCTCAAGCCTTTGCCTGATTGATGGTAATGAACAGGAAATTGGAGCGGTAGCGGGAATCGAAAACCTGCCAGAAAATAAAGATATTCCGGGAATTATTTACCTGCAGTTTCGCAGGATACCCCCAATCATACCCCCAAATGCGCTGGATAGGGGCGGACGGGGGTGAACTTTTAGATGCGCGCTAGTCCGGGTCGACCTTGGAGGTTGGTACCCTTTCCTTTCGTTTTTCCATCAAGCGATTGTGCCCAATCTCCAGCAATGAAACTGCGAGCAAAAATGGAAACCACCATGCCGCTGCCAGTGCAAACCGGCCGAATCTTTCCCATGCATCCGCATCTGGGCCAATGCCCGTGAATATCTGTATGCCGATCATGAAATAGCAGGCGAGCGGGATCGACCAGAGAAACCCGGCCTTTGGGAAATACCAAGCAAATCGGTGTTCATGAAAACTCTTTTCCGCTGTATAGCCGCCGACAACGACCCAAATCACAAATAGCCATACAAGCCAATCGGGGATACCGAAGCCATCACTTGTGCCGATCAAGAATGCAGGCATTTGCCCCATGATGGCCGCGATAATGAAAAAGATGGCTAAGCATCCCCATTGAGTAAAGATCTCTTTGGTAGCGGCCCACAGGTCCAGCATGGTCACTTCCGCCATAACTTCTCGCAAGCGAGCTTCACGATCTATTGCCACTGCTCTGTCCCCTTTTACCAATTCGACGGTTTCGACCATTTCAGGCATACCGTAAAGGCGCAAGCGATGAAGCCGCACAATCCCCCTCAGCTATCGAGTCCACGCCGACTCGCGCGTGCGTATTGCGCGAAACAATCCCTGTACTTTTTCAACTCTATGAGTTCCCGCGTTTCAGGCGATCCAATTTAAGGTTTTCTATAGCCCTTGCGCGGCCCTCGGGCGTGCGCGGACCCGTGGATGCGCCACCGTGGAATTTGCATCGCCCATTGGCGCAAAGCGTTGTGGAACGGCAGTGCGTCCCGTCCTTTTTCTTCGCACCACAGGTGAGTCCTCGAAGATAGCGCGGGCAGCTTCTAACATATCTGCCAGCCGCCTGTGCCACGCTCGCCTCGGCCCACCATTGCCGAAATAGCTGTCTTTTGCTTTCATCCGGGAGTGTTGCTGCACACACCGCCCACTGACGCTCTGCCTCGGCGGCCCGATGGAGCAATGCCAGTGCATCGGCCACGCCCTTATAGTGCCTGCCCATTTCTGTCTCCCTTCGCGCGCGTGGGCGTATGGCATGGCAAAATTACCCTAATCATGTAGCCCCCGGCAAATATCGTATGAATAGCCCTCGCTACAGGTGCAAGGCAGCCTTGCTGTTCGCGCAGCTTCCGCCATTCCCTTCGGATCGCGCGCTATCGCCTCGACCATCACACGAAGCCAAGCCGGTTCACTCAATCCCTGTTCGGCATTTCGGACAGCCGCATAACCAATCCCATACCGATCAGCGAAAGCCCGCTGCGATAGTTTGAGCCTGCGGAAACGTAATCGAAACAGGTGGAGCGCAAAACCTTGCTTGCCAAAGTCTGGATCAAACACTGCCATTGTCACGCTCCCACCACCCCGCACCTCAAATTCATGCCCTCCACGTCCGCACCGTACCCCGCACCCCTATACAGGTGCGGTGCGGGATACCGGCGGCCCGTACTTTCCGCACGTCGGCTCCCGCACTTTTGAAGGTGCGGATTGTCATGACTGCACCACGCGACCGACGACCACAAAAGGGCGCTCATCCGAATTGCCATCCTTGCGCCGCTCGATGCCAAGCACACCATTTGCAATCCATTCCTTGAGAATGATCTTGATGCGCGCCTGATCGGCCCTGCTGTCCGCATTAAGGTTCAGCACCTGTGCGACGGCATGACCAGCCCATTTAGCCGCCTGCACATTTTGCTTCCACTCACCATCGGCAATGAGCGCTTGCACCTGAGCGATATGGGCGGGCGTCACATTGTCGAACGGATCGGGCGGGGTCCATGTTTCAGCAACCGCCACACTGTCCCCGTTGCCGATGCTGTTTTGCGGGCCGTTGCCCAGATCGACAGATGCCAGCCGATACCAGTCCGCCTTTTCGGCTGGAGCGCGATTGTGCTTATCGTCCTGCACCGAAATATAGCGGCGGCGTTCATCGGCAGGAATGCCCAGCCGGTCCGCCTGATCCGGCTCCATGCGGTTGATAACAAGAGTGCTGCGCGCCGCATTGATGAGCGCCACGGCACCCCGCGCTGACAGGGCTGTTACCTCGGCTGATCCTGCCTTGCTGGTATGATGCACCAGCACAATGCAGCAATTGGCATCCTTTGCCACGCGCGCCCATGCCTTTGCAATCTTGTCGATCTTGCTGTTGGCATTTTCCTCGACCTCATGGCTGGAAACGAACGGATCGACGATCAGCACATCTATGCCCCGCCCGATCAGTTCATCCTTGAGCGCCTGATAAACGGGAGCGAGCAAAACGAATTTGCCCTCATGCTCGATCGCTGTGCACAGTCCCGCGCCCTCCATTGCGCTATCGACGAACAGTCTGCCTTCGATGTCGGATCGTGCGATGTCATGATGGATGGTGGCCGCCTGTATCGAGCGGGCCAGTTCGTCCAGATCGTCCTCAAGGTTCCACAGCCATACGCGCTTCGGACCTTCCCACACAGCTTTGCCGAGCAAGCTCTGTCCGGTTGCCATCGCGAGCGCCGTTCCCGCAACGAGCGTGGATTTGCCAACACCGCCCGGCGCGACGATGCAGGCGACAGTACCGCGCAGAAACCAGCGGCCATAAACCCAAGGGCGCATGGGGATGGTGGCTGGATCGCGCCACTGATAAAGGGTCGCGCTGATGGAAACTCTATCCTCGGCAACGGCAATGGGAGCATTTTCCAGTCTCTCGGCCAATGACAGCGCGTTCATGAGCGCACCCCCATCAGTTCCGCATTGAAGTCCTTATACCCGTCCAGCGGGCGAATAATCCGCACCGTGAGGCCGCGAGCCGTGAACGCGCTGGCGGCCTTGTTCGCTGCGACCGTCCCCGCTTCATCATTGTCTTCACCGATGACGATCGACCGGACACAATCGGGAAACTGCATCGACGGCAACATGCTCGCGCCAGCCGCCACCCAGACCGGGCCGCCAAGTTCCTGGGCCAGTGTCAAGCCATCCTCCAGCCCTTCGCAGACGGTAAGGGTCGCGCTCTCATCCAGTGCGCCCAGCCGGATCGCTCCGCCCGCTATCTTGCCCAGAGACAGCTTCGGCTTCGTCATCGCCGCCTTACTGGCCCCATTTTGACTCAGGAACGTGCGCTGGAGTCCGATCAGGCTATCTTGGCTGTCAGATACCTTTGCGACAAGCGTGGGCCTCTGCGGCCCCTTTCCCGGCGAAATATGGGCATATCGAATGGAGGGAGGAATTGGGCTGATAATACCGCGCGAACGGAGATAGGTTTCTGCCAGTGTGCCTGTTGCGGGAATCGCCTGCTCCCATAGTGCTTGCGCCTCCGCTGTGCGGGACGCTTCGCGCGTGCGCGCGGAATGCGCAACCGGCACGGATATGACCGGCAATTGCCCACCTTCCAGCAGTTCGGCTACCTCGACAAGCCCAACGCCATGAATACGCTGCACATAATCCAGAACGTCGCCGTGGAAGCATCCCGCGAAGCAATGCCCTTTCCAATGGCCGCTTTTGCCGTCCAGATAGATCGTGAAGGACGGCGAGCGATCAGGATGAAAGGGGCAGCACCCCTTCCACTCATCCCCAGCGCGTTGGAGCTTAACCCCTGCCGCCACGATGGACGGCAAGGGATTGGCGCGCCGGATAGCGTCCAGATCGAGCTTCTGGCGCTTGGGCAGTTGCGAGGCATAACGCTCCGCAAACGTCGTGAACGGATTGGCTGTCATGGCAGCGCCTCCGTCTCATCGACGACGACCCAGCCGGTTGCCTTGCTCTTTTCCCCAGCATAGTGTCGCGCGGCTTCCGCGTTCCTGAAAAACTCGGTCGGATAGTCGATCCGGCGCGGGAGAATTTCGACATAGCTGCGCCTGCCGAATACAGGATCAGGCCGCACAAAGATCGTGGGATGGAGCGGGACATTATCAGCCATTGGCCCGCCCTCCTTCGCTGCGCGGGCGGGCATGATCGGGGATCACCCAGACAATCGCCCGCTTGCCGCTGGGGTTGAACCGGGTGCGACCGGAATCGACAACGCGATCCTTGCTCACCAGTTCAGATATGCGCGGCTGGATGCTCCAGCGGTCACGTCCTGACGCTGCGACGACCTCCAGTGCTGTCATGCCGCGTTCGCCCGCCTCATGGATAAGACGATAAGCGATGGCCCGCAGTGTGTCGGAAATGGGCGCAATAGCCGCATAGGCTTCGGAGCTTGTGCGCGTGTGTCTACCCATGCACCCCTCCATTGAAGGCGAGCGCGGCGATCACCGCTGCCAGTTCTGGGCGGACGCAGTGCGCCAGCATCAGGAATTGAGTTTGGTAGTGGTAAAGGCTAGAAGGCTTCAACGCTGTGCCGACCAAGCTTGCGTCAAAGCCCTTTCCAGCAATGGAAGGGGTTTTGTTTTTCATGGCTCATGACTCCCCCGCAATGAGGGCATGAAGGCTTTCGGCGGGGATGAGCGTGCGCCCACCTACGCGAACCGCCTTTAAACGGTTGGCGGAAATATGGGCGTATAAGGTCGTCCTGCCCAAGCTGGAGGCGGCACAAGCCTCCTTGATGCTGTAGGCGATCTTTTGTGGATCATGCTTGATGGTCTGCATTGGTTTACCTCGGTTTGATTGGAACCGAGAACCATTTCAGGCATCCATTGCCCACGATAAACAGCCACGAAAATCGGTGATCAACTTAATTTTGTGGCCCTCTCCGATTTGTATCGGCGATGGCGCTCGCGTATGCGATTCTCTATTGTTCCTTTCGAAGCGGGATCAGCCTTCGGATATTTCTTACGATACCATCCGGCCAAATATGCAGCCTCGTCGGCAAGTGTCTCCAATGCTTCGCTAGCTCCGCATCGTCGCTCGTGCTCCTCGCAATAAAGATTGTATCCCTTAGCCGGGCGTCCGGGATCGCCGGTGCGCAGAACTTCTATAGACGAATCGGCCATTACCAACTGACTCGAATCGCTTTCATATGCAGCGACATGGATCGAATACAATGTCGCCTCACCCTCTAGTTCTGCCCAAGCTGCGCCCGGCTGGCCAAAGCCCCAGCTCTTGATTGTATAAGCGCGAAAGATGTCAGCCGGAACCTTGGTGAAAGGTGCGACTTTGCTGCCAGCCCGCGCCCATATCTCGCATTGGCCTTCGTGAATTGCGCTGTAAAATTCGCTTTTGAGCCATTCCTGAAGGCTTGCGGCTGTTGCATAAGCACCCACAGCGCGCGCATATTGGTCAGGCAGTATCCAGAACGAACGGAAAAGCTCATTGCGCGCATTGGCATCATTGCGAATCCTGTCATGCAGCGCAGTAAGCAACACGTCGTAATAGGAAACCTTTTGGGTGCGACCATCCTCACCGCGCTTCGCAAGCCACTCGATAATTATTGCACCGTCCAATTCATCGATTCGAACTGAATAGAGGGGTTCGTGGCGACCATTTCCAGATGCTCCTTCATCCGCAAATTGATGCATTCTCTCTATTGTGTGACCTGGGCCAAACATTCCGCGATCATATGTCGCTCGAAATTTGAGCGGTCCTTGCCACAACTGTAGCCAGCCCGGCTCAGGAGAGGAAAACTTCACCTGATCGGTTTTGGAATGTTGAACTAAGGGCGCGGCCAGATCAGGTTGCCTACAAGAATCTTCTGCCAGCCATTCGGCTATTGCATCATTGATCCGTTGTTTGTGTTCGTTTGTTAGCGAATCAAAATATTCCCTGATCCGGCCATCGACCCGATACCGACCACTAGGATTGGTGATTATCGATGACACCTCTTGTTGGAACTGCTCCAGACAGGAAATAGCGCCGTCGCGTAGTGAACCGTAAATGCTCTCAGGAGCATTCATCGTGCGCGCTCTGTCAAGCAAATCAAGAACCGGACTTAGGGCGGCTTCCAACAACATTCGAATATGCGCTGAGCTTAGAAAATGACCCGCCAAACTGGCTTTTGAATTTGCCAGATCGCGCTGATGGTCAAATTCTCGCTTCGCGGCCTGATTCCAGTGTCCAAGGAGATTTTTCCATCTGTTCCACTCTGGCGGCCATGTCTGTTCGACCTGCTCCTTATTCACCAATAAGCTCCAATATCTCTCCTTGAATCCATAGGTCGAATAGGGGTCGCGCATGGTATGGTCGTGGCCAAACCAGTAGTCGTTTGTAATCAAGTGGGAGAATTTGTGATCCTCCCAATATTCGGGTTTGATGCGCGTCCAAATCTCGCTGGGATGGCCTGCCGGTTTGGGTGGCGGAAGCTCCGCCTTTCCAAAGATTGTTATACGCTCATCCAAGGCCGCCTGCCGTAACGCTATCTGCGTCCGCAAAAAGCAGCCATGCTCGTCATCATCATCAATGATGGAGCGGATATACTCTACCGCCTTCCATATTGGCCAGTCATAGCTACGACCGTCTAGGTTCGGGTAATCCGTAGTGGTATTGATTATGTCGTCAGTGAGTAGCTTGGAAGCGTGCGGAACAACGAGAAAAGCGCGGGCTTTGTCGCTGGCAATTTGAGCCAGCAATCCTTCCCACTCGCTCACCAGAAAATACAGTTTATCGGCCCGCAGTCCATCTTCGCCGTCAAAAGCCCTCTTCGCCCATCCCGGCCCTGCAACTTCCAAATTACCTTGGTCAGTCTCACGCCACACTGTAATTTTTGAACCACCGATGAAGCCTGCCAATTCCTCGTGCGCTCGCTCTTGGCATCGGCGCATTTCCTCTCTGCACTGATCCCTAACATGTGGCTGCACGCTTCGCGGATCGCTGCCAAGCGGTCTGGAGTCCATAGTGTCTAAGCCAGCATCAATGGCGTAGTGCTGGCGCAGATGATCCCGCGCAATATTCAGACGAATATGTTGCCCTTGGCTACTCAATAACCGCCTCCCTAGCGGCTCCCATGAATGAGCGGGGAAGCGCGTGGGATGCGCGCTTGTCGGCTGGCCTGCCTATCCCCGCCTGAAAGATGGGCGTTTATTTCCAACAATTCAATTCCGCGCAGCCATCAGACCGGACTACCGGGTTGACGCTGGAATTTCGCGGTGCCGATGTGAATTTCGCCGGTATCCGCAGACCTGATCGGCTGGCCTGTAACTGTGGATCGGCGTGCAAAAAGGACCCCGTTAGCGGGGTGATCGGCGTCTAAAAGGGACCCCTCATTTCGATGGTTTAAGCAGCCGGCTGGATTTTCAGGCGGCGAGATCGGGATGTTGATTTTGGAGACAGTGGTTCGGATTCGGCGCGAGTATGCCGGCGGCAAGGCGATCAAGGCGATCGCGCGGGATTTGCATGTGTCGCGGAAGGTGATCCGCAAGGCGATCCGGGCGCCGGAAGGCGCATTCGACTATCAGCGCAAGGTTCAGCCACTGCCTAGGATCGGGCCGTTTCAGGATCGCCTGAACACACTGCTGGAAGAGAACGAGGTGCGCGGCAGGCGCGAGCGACTGCGGATGACGCGGATACATGATCTGCTGGAGCGCGAAGGTTTTGAGGGTTCCTACGATGCCGTTCGGCGCTACGCGGCGCGCTGGAAGGCCGACCGGCGCAAGGATGCCGGCGATGGTGTCACCGCCTTCATCCCGCTGATGTTCAAGCCGGGCGAGGCCTACCAGTTCGACTGGAGCCATGAGGATGTGGAGATCGCCGGCAAGCCGATGCGCGTGAAGGTTGCGCATATGCGGCTGTGTGCATCGCGGGCGGTCTATGTCCGGGCCTATCCGCGCGAGAGTCAGGAGATGCTGTTCGACGCGCATGCGCGCGGCTTTGCTTTCTTCGGCGGCGTGCCGGGCCGCGGCATCTACGATAATATGAAGACGGCGGTGACGAGCGTGTTCACGGGGAAGGAGCGGGTCTTCAACCGGCGGTTCCTGATCATGACCGACCATTATATGGTCGAGCCCACCGCCTGCTCGCCGGCGGCGGGATGGGAGAAGGGCCAGGTCGAGAACCAGGTGCAGACGATCCGGGGCCGCTTCTTCCAACCCCGGTTGCGGTTCGCCAGCCTCGACGAGCTCAATGGCTGGCTGGAGGCCGAGTGCCAGCGCTGGGCGGAACGACAGGCACACCCGGAACAGGGCGAGCTGACCGTGGCGCAGGCGCTGGAGATCGAGCGATCGGCACTGCAGCCGATGCTGGGACCGTTCGACGGCTTTAACGAGAGCGAGCATGCGGTGACGGGCACCTGCCTGATCAGCTTCGATCGCAACCGCTACTCGGTTCTCTCGACGGTGGCGCGGCGGACGGTGCAGGTCCGGGCCTATGCCGACCGCATTGTCGTGCGCTGCGGCGAGGAGGTTGTCGCCGAGCATCCCCGCTACTTCGGGCGCAACCGCACGATCTATGACCCCTGGCATTATCTGCCGGTACTGGCCCGCAAGCCCGGAGCGCTGCGGAACGGCGCGCCCTTCCAGGACTGGGATCTGCCGCCGGCGCTGGCGCGCCTGCGCCGCAAGCTTGGCAATGGCGACGATGCCGACCGCCGGTTCGTCCGTGTGCTGTCGGCCGTGCTGACCGATGGTCTGGAGCCGGTCGAAGCGGCCGTCCGCGAGGCATTGGCGACCGGCACGGCGAGCGACGACCTGATCCTCAACATCCTGGCGCGGCGCCGCGAACCGCCGCGACCGCTCACCATCATCACCTCCGAAGACAGCGCCTTGCGCCATCCGCCGATCGCCGACTGCGCCCGTTACGACCAGCTGAGGACCTTCGATGCAGCGGCATGACATGATCGAGGCGATGCGCGGGCTTGGGCTCAAGGGCATGGCGGGCGCGTTCGACGATGCGGTCACCACCGGCCTTCAGCGCCAGCGCACCACGATGGAGATACTGACCGACCTTCTGCGCGCGGAAGCAACACATCGCCATGCTGCCTCGATCCGATACCGGATGGCGGCCGCCCGGCTGCCGGTCGTGAAGGATATCGATGCGTTCCGGTTCGAGGGCACGCCGATCAACGAGGGGCTGGTGCGTTCGCTGCACAGTGGCGCGTTCCTGCCCGCTCGGCGCAACATCGTCCTGGTCGGCGGCACGGGCACCGGCAAAACCCACCTGGCCATCGCCATCGCCGCCAATGTCGTTCGCTCGGGTGCGCGAGGCCGCTACTTCAACACCGTCGATCTGGTGACCCGCCTCGAAGAGGAGGCCAGGATCGGCAAGAGCGGCGCTCTCGCCGCCCAGCTATCCCGCCTCGACCTGATCGTGCTCGACGAACTGGGATATCTGCCGTTCGCCCGCTCGGGCGGCCAGTTGCTGTTCCACCTGATCAGCAAGCTCTACGAGCAGACCAGCGTCATCATCACCACCAACCTCGCGTTCGGCGAATGGCCCACCGTGTTCGGCGATCCCAAGATGACCACCGCGCTCCTTGATCGCGTCACCCACCATTGCGACATCGTCGAGACCGGCAATGACAGCTGGCGCTTCAAAAACCGCAGCTGATCGCCCCCACCGACCTCCGATTAAAAGATGCTTTGCGCTGCGCGCGCCTCCGGTCGGGCTCCGCCCTCCCTACGCCGCGCGCAGCGCAAAGGCGCGTGTCCGATCAACCTTGCGCCATCGTGAAAGGGGGTCCCTTTTGCGCGCCGATAGGGGGTCCCGTTTGCACGCCGATTGACACCTGTAACGAATGATGACATGAGGTTGCTGAAACCCAGATCGACGCGGCGGTCCGTGAATATGTTATGCTCCGCGCTGACGACCGGGAGCATAGGCACATCGTCCGGCATCTGCTCGCGCTCGCCATCATCGACATCGCCCGGCCCCATATTCCAGTTGGCCTCAGTGATGCCCATGACGGGACCGGAGGTCACACGGTCATCGCCAGCAAGGCAGCAATCTTCCTCCGCATCAAAGCCCTGCGGGTCATCCTCTATCGACGTGTCAGCGTCACTGTCCTCATCATCCTCATGCAGAGGGCCATCCGGTCCGGCTACTCCGGGATTGAGCTTGTGAGCGCCGCGCGTGTGAAACTCGGTCCATGATGTATCAGCTTCATCGCCAGCCGGTTCGCAGTCATCGGGCAGATGCTCTCGCGCAACGGCCCGCACATCCTCCGGCCAGTTCGAGCCTTCCGCATCGGTGTCGCCATCCATCACGTCCATCAGGTCGATTGCGATGGACACAAAGGCCGCAAGTTTGCCCCTGTCATGCCGCGCCAGTATCCTTGCGACGGCTGGCATGGGCGGGAATGTCCCCGGAAGGGTGACGGGACGCGATTCAACCTCTATTGGATTCGTAGCCATGATTGCACCTCCGTTGTGCATTGTGGTTAGACCCGGCCGAGTGGTACCAGCACCCAGCCGGGTCGCTTCATCGGGCGTGTATGCCCGGTGAACTTGTCATCGACGCTTCGCCTTGATGGGGATCACGTCAGCACCCTTGCGGAGCTGATCGAGATAATCGCTCCACCATTGCGCCATTTCGACCCGCTCTTTCCAATGTGCGCCACGATGATAAGCGGCTCGCACCTTGTCATCATCGGCATGCGCAAGCGCGCGTTCAATCGCATCCGGGTGCCACTTCCCGGATTCGTTCAACAGTGTGGAAGCCATCGCGCGGAAGCCGTGGGCAGTCATTTCGTCGCTGGCATACCCCAGCCGCCGCAGCCCGGCATTGATCGTGTTCTCGCTCATCGGCCGGGTACGTGTGCGGATTGAGGGAAACACATAGCCGGTCGGGCCACTTGCTTGCTGCACCTCCTTGAAAAGGTCCACGGCCTGCCGGGATAGCGGGACGACATGAGATTTGCGCATTTTCATCTTCTCGGCCGGGATCGTCCACAGCCCGGCATCCAGATCAATTTCGCTCCATTCTGCATGGCGCAGCTCGCCCGGCCGGACAAAAACATGCGGGGCAATCTGCATCGCTATCTTGGTAAGCCCCTGCCCTTCATAGCCATCTATGGCGCGCAAAAGCTCGCCCACGCTCTTGGCATCGGTAATGGCCCCATAATGCGTAACCTTGGGCGCTGTTAGTGCACCTCGCAGATCGCGCGTAGGATCAGACCCCAGTCGCGCAGTCGCCACAGCATAGCGAAAGACCATGCTGGCGAGTTGCAGGGTGCGCCGCGCGCTTTCCAGATTGCCCTTGCCCTCAATCTTGCGGACAGCCGCCAACACGTCCGCAGGCTCAATCTCAATGATCGGCAAACGACCTATGCCGGGTGCCAGCAGCGATAACAGATATTCGCTCCGGGTAGCAGTAGCGGGCGACCAGCCCTTTTCACCATCCCGCTTGCGCTTGTTGCAATATTCCTTGGCGATGGCGGCGAATGTATCCGCCGATTCCAGCCGTGACCGGGCCTTGGCCTTCTGCTTTTCACGCGAAGGGTCTTTACCCTCGGCAATCAAGGCCCGCGCCTCATCGCGCCGCTTGCGGGCGTCGCTCAGGCCGATCTCAGGATAAGACCCAATCGCCAGCAGCTTCTCGCGCCCATCTATCCTGTATTTGAGCCGCCAGAGCTTGCCACCTGCCGGGGTCACATAAAGGAACAAACCGCCACCGTCCGCCATTTTGGCTGGCTTCGCGGCTGGCTTGGCGTTTCTGATCGCAATATCCGAAAGCGGCATTTCCTGTCTCCACATACCCCCATGCGTGGGGGTATCGAATTGACCGCTTTCAACATACCCCGAAATAATACCCCCACAGCGGGGTGACTGCTCTTGAACGGGAATGAACACAAGCGGCCTGTTATCCGCAGAAATAGAGCATTTCTCTGGCAAAGGCCAGACATATGCGAACGTCGATGAACAGGAAATTGGAGCGGGTAGCGGGAATCGAACCCGCCTAGCTAGCTTGGAAGGCTAGAGCATTACCACTATGCTATACCCGCTCATCGGCTGGGCCGCCCTTGCCACGGCCGGGACGGGTTCGTCAACATCGGATACGGCGATTGCTCTCAAGATTGACGGAAAATGCTGGTCGCGTTTGCGGATGATCGATTGCGCTTTACGCTCTTCCCCCGCTTCGCCTATCGTGCCGCGATGAATGGTCCGTTAGCGCAGCAGTTCGATGTGTTCGCCCACTTGGTGGCGACCGGCAACATCGCTGCTTGCTCCGATGCGCTGGATCTTCCTGCCGCCACTGTGATCGAGACGATGAACGCGCTGGAGGACCTGGTCGGCTTCCAGATCTTCAGCGTGGAGGAAGGCGGGGTCGAGCTGACGGATGCGGGCCGCAAGGTCGTCGCTGCACTGGGCACCGTCGAGCTGGATGGCTCGGGAGACTGGACCGAGGCCCTGATAGTGCCGCGCGAGGTGGACGCCGCCGCCCCGGCGCTCGATCCGGAGCCGAGAGAGGTACCGCCCACCCGGGTGCCGGAGATCGAAACGGTGGCATATGAACAGCTGGACGAGGAGGCGCCGGTTAGCCCAAAGCATTTCCGGCCGCATCGTCCGCTTTCGATAGCGCCGCTGGAGGATGAGCCGGATGCTCCGCCCAGGAACGACCAGCAGGAGCGGCGCGCGCCGCCTGCCTCCCCTGCACCGCAAACTTCGATGCAGACGATCACCCTCGCCTCTCACCCGGCGATCTTCAGCCATTTCCAGGAGGCGTTGCTCGCGTTCGAGGAGGCGAGCCCGGACATCGGCATTACGCTGATGCTGGAGAGCATCGACGAGGATCAGGCGGCGCGGCTGTTTTACGAGGGCACGGCGGACATCGCTTATTATTACGCGCTGGCGGAGGGGCGGAGCTTCCCGAGCCGCTATGCCTGGAGCGAGCGCATCTCGATCTTTGTGAGCGCGGATCATCCGCTGGCGGCCGAGGAGGCGCTGGGCGCGCGGGAGATCGCGGCGCTGCCTTATGCGGCGCTGGGGCATGGCAACCTCTCCCGCATGCTGGCCGAGGAGGCACTGAGGGACAGCGGGCTTGCCCTGCCCGCTCCGGAGCTGGAGACGGACGACCTCTACGCCATCATGAAGCACCTCAAGGAGGGCACGGCGTGCTTCCCCGCCTTCGGGCCGATGGCGCGGGACTTCGGGAAGATGCGGGGGATCGCCAGGCTGGCCTATGCCTCCGGGCTACCGCAGATTCAGGTGCGGCAGGCGATCCGCCCGGCACTGGCGCAGGACCCGGCGGTGCAGGCGCTGGCGGAGTTTCTGTTCCGCTGAATTAAGCAGTTTTCCATGGCATTTTCCACGTGGAAAGCGGTTCCGCATTTTGCAATTGATATGTTATATCATTCACGGTAGAGCGCAAGCGTCGAACGCACACCCCCTGCTGACCCCCCTGCCGGAGCCTGCCCTGTGACCAAACCCTCCCGCCGCCTCTACCCTGTGACCAAACCCTCCCGCCGTCTTCGCCCCGTGACTATAGCCGCCCGCCGCCCCTCCCCAGTTCTCCTCGCTTCGGCTGCCGCGATCCTCTTTGCACCGGCTGCGGCCCATGCGCAGACGCAGAGCCGGGCAGGCGACCCGAGCTATCATGACCGTGCGCCGCAGGACATCGTGGTAACCGCCCTCGTCAACCGCAGCCTTGGCGACACGCTGGGCGGCGTCTCGGTCGTCTCCGGCGAAACGCTCGCCCGCGAATTGCGCGGCACGATCGGCGAGACGCTGTCCCGCCAACCGGGCGTTTCCGCCACCAGCTTTGGCCCCAGCGCCTCGCGCCCCGTGCTGCGCGGCCTTCAGGGCGAGCGCGTGCGCGTGTTGACCGACGGCATCGGCAGCTTCGACGTTTCCAACACTTCCGTGGACCATGCCGTTGCGATCAACCCGCTAACCGCACAGCGGATCGAGGTGGTGCGCGGCCCTGCCGCCCTGCTCTATGGATCAAGCGCGATCGGCGGCGTAGTGAACGTCGTCGATGCACGCATTCCGCACAAGATCCCCGACGAAGCCGTCCATATCGAAGGCATCGGTACTTATGGCAGCGCGGCAGACGAGCGCACGCTTTCGGGCAAGGCGGAAGCGCCGCTGGGGGGAGGCTTTGTCGCGCATGTTGACGGCAGCTGGAGCAAGAGCGGTAACTTAAGCACCGGCGGCTTTATCCTCACCCCGGCTTTGCGCGCCGAAGCCATTGCGAGCGGCGACCCGGACATCGCAGAGCTCGCGACAGTGAAGGGCAAGCTGCCCAACAGCGCGGCGGAAAGCTGGGAGGTGGCGGGCGCGCTCGCCTACATCGGCGAGGGCGGCGACATCGGCTTTTCCGTCAACCATATCGACAACAGATATGGCGTGCCGATCCGCTATGCGCTGGTGCCCGGCGAGGAAGCCGAGGCGGTGAGCATCCACATGAAACAGGACCGCGCCGACCTGCGCGCCGAACTGCACGCCAATGGCGCGATTGTGGACCGCATCCGCCTGCGCGCGGGCTATGCCGACTATAGACATGCCGAGATCGAGGAAGACGGGACTGTCGGCACGCGCTTCTTCGCCAAGGGCATGGAAGGGCGCGCGGAACTGGTGCAAACGAAACGCGGCGGCTGGGATGGCGTGAGCGGCTTTCAGATCCTCAACCGGGATTTCCACGTGATCGGCGACGAGAAATTCCTGCCCAAGAACAGCACGACGCAGTTCGGCCTGTTCACCCTGCAATCGCTGGACATGGGCAAGCTGCGCGTCGAGGGCGGCGCGCGCTATGAACATGCGCGGGTGAGCGCGGCGGAGGATGCGGACCTGGGCGTGCTGGCGCAGGGGCGCAGCTTTGATGCGCTGTCTTTCTCGGCAGGGGCGAGCGTGGAGGCGGTGCCGGGCTGGCGGCTGGGGGTGAGCGCAGTGCGCAGCGAGCGCGCCCCGGCGGCAGAGGAGCTGTTCGCGCGCGGGCCGCATGCGGGCACGCAGACGTTCGAGCTGGGCGATCCCGGCTTCGGTAAGGAAAAGAGCTGGGGCGTGGAAGGCAGCTTGCGCGGCGCGGGCGCGGGCTATGCGGTTTCGCTCAACGCCTATCACAACTGGTTTGACGGCTATATTTACGACTCCGTGGCGGACGACACCGTGTGCCTCGCCGCAACTGGCCTCTCCGCCATCGAGTTTCCCTGCTTTGCCTTTAGCCAGGCCGATGCGCGAACCTATGGGTTCGAGGCGGAGGCGAGCGTGACGGCGGCGCGCTGGGGCGAGACGGCGCTGACGCTCGACGGTTCGGCGGATTATGTGCGCGCGACGATCAAAGGCGCAGGCCCTGCCCCGCGCATCCCGCCGCTGCGCGTGATGGGCGGCGCGGAGCTGGGCGATGAGGCATGGACGGTGCGCGCCGAGGCGGAACACAGCTTTGCGCAGAAGCGGGTCAACGCGCGCGAGACTGAGACCGGCGCGTTCACGCTGGTCAATGCGTCGGTCAGCTGGCGGCCGATCCCGGATAACCGCGCGACCAGTATTACGCTATCGGCCAATAATATCTTCGACGTGACCGCGCGGCGGCACGCGAGCTATTTGAAAGACTATGCGCCGCTCGCCGGGCGGGATGTGAGGGTGACGGCGCGGTTGGGATTCTAGGGCTGCTGCCGCTTTGCCCGACGCACCATCGCCCGCAAAATCTGGCCCCTGCTCTTCGGCTTATGCGGCTCGATGTCCAGAAGTCGATGTCCGGCCAGGGTCATGACGACCTGCTCGGCGCGCATATAACCTTCGGACCATTTTTCATCATGGTGCCGGGAGAGGGATTTTATCTCCTCTTCCAGCGCCTTGACTATATTCGCGTGCACACGGTCCGCCACCCATTTGGCAGATCCCCGACGATGCGTTGCGAAATGGCCCGCGATCTTTTCGATATGTTCAGCGGTGACGGGCGGTCCCAGATCCATCGCGAGATTATTTGCCGCGATCCGATCCACGCTCCAGATATCCGAATCGCTCATGCCCATCCCTCCGGGCGGAAGAGTAGGGCCGCGCCCGCTTATTTTACAAACATAATCAAGGCGCCAGCACGGTATCTTCTGCCTTGGGCAGCATCTCCGGATAGTCCAGCGTGTAGTGCAGGCCCCGGCTTTCGTGCCGTTTCAGCGCCGAGCGGATGATGAGGCGGGCGACGTCGACGAGGTTGCGCAGTTCGATCAGGTCTGGCGTCACGCGGAAATTGCCGTAATATTCGTCCACCTCCGAGGCCAGCAGGTCTATACGGTGCTTGGCGCGCTCCAGCCGCTTGGTGGTGCGCACGATGCCGACATAGTCCCACATGAAGCGGCGGATTTCCTTCCAGTTGTGCTGGACGATCACTTCCTCGTCGCTGTCCGTCACGCGGCTTTCGTCCCACGGTTTAATCGCGGGGGGCGCGGGCAGCTCGTCCCAGTGCGCGCGGATATGTCTGGCCGCCGCCTCGCCGAACACGAAGCATTCGAGCAGGCTGTTGGACGCGAGGCGATTGGCGCCGTGCAGGCCGCTTTCGCTCACCTCGCCTGCTGCATAGAGGCCGGGCAGGTCTGTGCGCCCATCGAGGTCTATGATCACGCCGCCGCAGGTATAATGCTGGGCGGGGACGACCGGGATCGGCTCTTTCGTGATGTCGATGTCAAGATCCAGCAGGCGCGCATAGATCGTGGGGAAATGCTCCTTCACGAAGGCTTCGCCCTTGTGGCTGATATCGAGGTGGACATAATCGAGGCCGAGGCGCTTGATCTCGTGGTCGATGGCGCGGGCCACCACATCGCGCGGGGCGAGTTCGCCGCGCTTGTCGTGCCGGTCCATGAAGCGCTTGCCGCCATTGGGCGCGCCGGGGGGCAGCTTCAGCAAGCCGCCCTCACCGCGCACGGCCTCGGTGATGAGGAAGTTCTTGACCTCCAAGTTATAGAGGCAGGTGGGGTGGAACTGGTTCATCTCCATGTTGGAGACGCGGCAGCCCGCGCGCCATGCCATCGCGATACCATCGCCGGTCGCGCCGCGCGGGGCGGTGGAAAAGAGATAGGCGCGCCCTGCCCCGCCGGTGGCCAGGATGGTGGCGCGGCCGATGAAGGCGTCGACATGCTTGGTCTTGCGGTTGAAGGCGTAGACTCCCCAGACATGCCCATCGCCCGAGTAACGCTCGGCATGGCGGGAGGTGATGAGGTCCACCGCCACCATGTCTGGCATCAGGGTGATGTTGGGATTGGCCTCAGCCGCTTTCACCAGCGCCTGCTGCACGGCGGCGCCGGTGGCATCGTCGACATGGACGATGCGGCGGTGGGAATGGCCGCCCTCGCGTGTGAGGTGCCAGCGCTCGCCGAAGGCCGCGCCGCCCCTGTCTTCACTGGCGTTACCTTCGCTGGCGTTGAAGGGCACGCCGAGCGCGGCGAGGCGCTCTATCGCGGCGGGGGCTTCGGACACGACGAACTCGACCGTGGCGCGGTCATTCAGCCCTCCGCCCGCGATCATCGTATCCTCGACATGGCTTTCGAAGCTGTCACCCGCATCGAGCACCGCCGCGATGCCGCCCTGCGCCCAGTTGGTCGACCCGCCATCCAATGCGCCCTTGGCGAGCACCAGCACGCGCTTGTCCTGCGCGAGGTTGATCGCGGCGGTCAGCCCGGCAGCGCCCGAGCCGATGATGATGACGTCATAGGGACGGATGGTCATGACCGCTTACCGTCTCGTGCTCAAGCCGCATCGGCCGTGAGGTTCAGGAACACGTCCTCCAGATCCGGCTCACGCGTGGCGACGTCGGCTATGCCGAAGCCGGAGGCCTGCACGGCGTCGAGCACCTGGCCCGCATTGGCGCGGTCCTTGCGGTAGCTGATGCTCAGCACCCGATCGCCGGTTTTCTCGACCTTGTCGAAGCTCGGGTGCGCGGGGAGCGTGGCGATGTCCCGGTCTACCGTCACCATCACGATCTTTTCCTGCGCCATGTCCACCAGCTCGCGCGTCGGCTTGTCGGCGATCAGGCGGCCATGATTGATGATGGCGATGCGGTCGCACAGCTGCTCGGCCTCTTCGAGATAGTGCGTGGTGAGCACGATGGTGACGCCCTGCGCGTTCAACTCACGCACATAGTCCCACAATTGCTGGCGCAGCATGATGTCCACCCCCGCCGTCGGTTCATCGAGCACGAGGATAGGCGGGGAATGCACCATCGCCTTCGCCACCATCAGGCGCCGCTTCATGCCGCCCGAGAGGGTGCGGGCATAGGCATGCGCCTTGTCTTCCAGATGCACGGCGCGCAGCAGCTCCATCGAGATGCGCTCGGATTTGGGCACGCCATAGAAGCCCGCCTGATTTTCGAGTGTCTCGAACGGGGTGAAGAACGGATCGAACAGGATTTCCTGATTGACGATACCGATGCTGTTCTTGGAATTGCGGGGGTTCGCATCGATGTCGAAGCCCCAGACGCGGGCGCTGCCCGATGTTTTCGTCACCAGCCCGGCGAGGATGTTGATGAGCGTCGATTTGCCCGCGCCGTTGGGGCCAAGCAGGCCGAAAATGCGGCCGCGCGGGATGTTGAGGCTCACGTCGTCGAGCGCCTTCTTGCCGCCCGCATAGACCTTGGTCAGCTGCGCGATCTCTATGGCGTTCTGCGCGGAATTAATGTCTGTCATCCCCGCGTCATAGCGACGATTGCGGCGTGCGCAAACGGCATATTGAACCGATTACCCGCCGATGCTAAGGCGCGGGTCCATGAGCAGCCAGCCCGACCCCTACCGCCCGGAAACCATCCGCACCGACAAGCGCCGCATCGCCTGCGACGGATCGGGCGATATTCCCGCCGCGCTCGGCCATCCGCGCGTGTGGCTGGAAATCGACGAGAGCGGCGCGGCGGAATGCGGCTATTGCGACCGGCGGTTTGTGCTGATCGGCGGGCCGGCCGACACGCATTAGGAGCATCGCGCGAAAAAGTGGGAACCGGTTTTTCGCAAACAGCGATGCGAAGCCGAATTCAACTATGGCGAAAGCCGCGTCATTGCTTATATCCGAAGCATGACAGACAGCTCTTCCCAATATACCGATGCCCGTGGCCTGCTCTATCGCGACGGGATGCTCGACCCCGATGGCGCGAAACGTCTTACCGCCGCCGCCCTCAAGAACTGCGACGATGGCGAGCTCTATCTGCAATATCGGGCGACCGAGAGCTTCGGATTTGACGACGGGCGGCTGAAAACAGCCGATTATTCGACCGACAAGGGCTTTGGCCTGCGCGGGGTTTCGGGCGAGATGACGGGCTTTGCCCATGCCAACGAGATCAGCGAGGCAGCGATCAACCGCGCGGCGCAGACGCTGAGCCTGCTCGATCCGGCGAACCAGTCCCCCGCCCCGCCCCCGACGCGGACAAACCGGCATTTGTACACCGAGGCCAACCCACTAGAGTTGGTTCCCTTCGCCGAGAAGGTGGCGCTGTGCGCCAAGATCGACGCAGTGGCGCGTGCCGCCGATCCCCGCGTCTCGCAGGTGTCGGTCAACCTCGCGGGCAGCTGGTCCGTGATCGATATCGTGCGCGCCGATGGCTTTACCGCGAGCGACATCCGCCCGCTGGTGCGCCTCAACGTCTCTGTCATCATGGAGGAGAATGGGCGGCGCGAAACCGGCGTGTTCGGCGTCGGCGGGCGTTATCTCTATGACGGCGTGATGGAGGAAAGCGTTTGGCGCCGCGCGATCGACGAGGCGATAAAGCAAGCGCAGACCAACCTCCGCTCGGTCGATGCCCCGGCCGGTGAGATGCAGGTGCTGCTCGGCTCCGGCTGGTGCGGCGTGCTGTTGCACGAAGCGGTCGGCCATGGGCTGGAAGGCGATTTCAACCGCAAGGGCACCTCGGCTTTTTCCGGCCGCATCGGCGAGCAGGTGGCGGCCAGGGGCGTCACCGTGGTGGACGATGGCTCGATCTTCGAGCGGCGTGGTTCACTCTCGATCGATGACGAGGGCACGCCGACGCAGGAGACGGTGCTGATCGAGGACGGGATCCTCAAGGGCTATATGCAAGACCGATTGAACGCGCGCCTGATGGGCGTTGCGCCCACGGGCAACGGGCGGCGCGAGGATTATGCCCACGCGCCGATGCCGCGCATGACCAATACCTTCATGAGAGGCGGCGAGGACGACCCGACGGAGCTGCTCTCCCGCGTGAAGGACGGTATCTATGCCAAGAGCTTTGGCGGGGGGCAGGTCGATATCGTATCAGGCAAGTTCGTGTTTTCCTGCACCGAGGCCTATCGCGTGAAGAACGGCAAGATCCTCGACCCGATCAAGGGCGCGACGCTGATCGGCGACGGGCCGGAGGCGATGAGCCGCATCAGCGGAATCGGCAACGACATGGCGCTGGATGAAGGCATCGGCATGTGCGGCAAGGCGGGCCAGAGCGTACCCGCAGGCGTGGGCCAGCCGACGCTGTTGATCGACCGGCTGACGGTGGGGGGAACCGGGGGATGACCTTTCGCGTCATTCCGGAAGCCTATTTTCTGCAATCTTCGATGGACAAGAGAATCGCGCTATCCGGAATCCAGCGACATGTGAAAAGGTTCAGCGGGATTCCGGATCAAGTCCGGAATGACGAAGATTTAGAGGTCTTCCCATGAACGATCGGCGCTTTGATGTCATCATCATGGGCGGTGGGCTGGTTGGCCTGACGCTCGGCATCGGCCTTTCGAAACACGGAGTCTCGTGCGCGGTGATCGACCCGGCGCAACCGGACGCCACGCTCGCACAGAATTTTGACGGGCGCGTTTCGTCTATCTCCAGCGCGAGCTGGAAGCTGTTTCAGGCGATCGGCATCGCCGAGCGGCTGGAAGGCAGGGGCTGTGCGATCGAGCGCATCTGGGTTTCCGACGGGTTGCAGCCGGGCACGCTCGATTTTGCGCCACCGCAAGACGACGACACGCCGATGGGCATCATGTTCGAAAACCGCGAGACGCGGCGGGCCCTGCGCGAGTGCGCCGAAGCGGCAGAGCACCTCACGCTGTATCAACCCGATAGCGCCTTGCATGTCGACCGCAGCATTGAGGGCGTTTTTGTGACGCTGGCGAGTGGTGCCAAGCTATCCGGCTCGCTGCTTGTGGGCGCAGAGGGGCGCGCCAGCCCGACGCGCGAGGCGGCGGGCATCACGGTCGCGAAATGGGCCTATGATCATGTCGCGATCGTCACCGCGTTTCATCATGAGGTCGATCACGCGGGCACGGCCTACGAGATTTTCTACCCCGGCGGGCCGTTCGCGCTGCTGCCGATGCAGCCGGCATTGCCGGGCAAACACCGGAGCGCCGTTGTCTGGACCGTGCCCTCTGCCCACGCACCCGCCATGCTGAAGCTGGGCGAGCGCGGATTCCTGGCCGAGGCGCAGAAGCGGATCGGCGGTTTTCTGGGTGAGATCAGCCTTGCAGGGCCGCGCTCCAGCTATCCGCTGGGCTATCATCGGGCAGCGCGCATCACCGACACGCGCCTGGCGCTGGCCGGGGACGCAGCGCACGGCATCCATCCGATTGCGGGACAGGGCGTGAACCTGGGTTTTCGCGATGTCGCGGCGCTGATCGAGGTCATCGTCGACGGTATGCGCCTCGGGCTGGAACCGGGCGATGCGCAGCTCCTCACCCGCTATCAGCGCTGGCGCAGCCTCGACACTCTGTCGGTCACGATGGCGATGGGCGGGCTGGTGCGCCTGTTCGATGTGCCGGGGCGGCTTCCTTCGCTTGTCCGGCGCGCGGGGCTGGCGGCGGTGCAGCGAGCCGGGCCATTGAAATCCCGTTTTATGAACGAAGCGCGCGGCGAGAGTGGAGCTCTGCCTCGGCTGCTGGCCGGGGAGATGGTGTAGCGGCGGGAGCAGCGGACCGGGTGGCGGCGGTCCATGCGGTGCCATTGCGGGTGATGAGATCGGTCATCTGATCGGCCGGGACAGCTTTGCTGAAATAATAGCCCTGCCCCACGGCGCAGCCCAGCCCTCGCAATATATCTGCAACGCTTGCCGTCTCAATACCCTCAGCGATCACAGGCAGGTCAAGATGGTGGGCCAGCCCGATCATGGCCTTTGCCATCTTCAGCTTGTCTGCATCATGATCTATATCCGTGATGAAGGTGCGGTCGATCTTGATCTTGTCAAAAGGCAGCAACCGCAGGTGATGCATGCTGGCATAGCCGGTGCCGAAATCATCAAGGCCGATCTTCATCCCCTGGTTTTTGAACGACTCGATGCTGCGGGTGGCATTTGGCTCGTCTGAGATGATCGCGTTCTCGGTTATCTCGATCGCAAATCTTTGCGGCGCAAAGCCGTTGCGCGTGAGCGCGGCAAGGATCTTGTGGCTGAGCCATGGATCCTGGAACTGCACCGGCGAAATGTTGATCGCGATCGTGAGGTCGGAGCGCCATTTGCGCGTGTCCTCGCAGGCTTGGTCGATCAGGCACAGCATCAGATCGGTGATGAGGCCGCACTCTTCGGCGATCGGAATGAACTGATCCGGCCCGATGTCATAGCCATCCTCGCGCGGCCAGCGGGCAAGCAATTCCACCCCGATCAGCGCGCCGGTCTCGAGATCGACGAGCGGCTGATAGAACGGCACAATCTGCTTGCACGCAACCGCCGTGCGCAGATCAACCTCAAGCGCGGCGCGCGCCTTGATATGCTCGTCCATCGCCGCTTCGTAGCAGCGGCATTGATTGCGCCCCGCTTCACGCGCGCGGTTCAGGGCGACATCCGCAGCGCGCATCAGGCCCAGATGATCTTCTGCGTGCGCAGGGAAATGAGCAAGGCCCGCGGTTGCACCGATATAGTGCACGAGCCGCTGGTCTTCGAACGGCTCCGTCATCATCCGGACGATGCGCCGCGCCGTATCCTCGGCGTGCGCCCGGTCCAGCCCCGTTATGTCCATCACCACCGCGAACTCGTCGCCGTCAAGCCGATAGGCGGTGTAATCCGCCGACTTGTTGTGAGCCAGCCGCTGGGCGACCTGGCGCAGCAGCCTGTCGGCCGCAAGGTGCCCATGCATGTCGTTCACCCATTTGAAGCGATCGAGATCGAGATAGATCAGCGCGATCTGCCTTTTGCCGGGGCCGGAGGCAAGCAGCTTGAGATTGTCTCTCAGCGCCGCACGATTGGGCAGGCCGGTAAGGGGGTCATGATACGCCATCATGCGCACCTTCTGCTCCGCCTTTTCCCGGGCGGAACTGGCGAGGAGCATTTCCCGATATCGCCGCCATGCGAATATGGCGATGCCGAACGCAGCGAGAATGAACGCGAGTATTACCGAATCCATCTCGGTATCGGGATTCTGCTGAATCCACTCAAAGAAGCGATCACAGGTTTCGGTCCGCTCGATTGCAAACCAGACCAGCCCCGCAGAAAGCGATATTAAGGTAAAGTCTTGTTTTGCCGAAGAAATATATCGCATTTTGCTTTTACATCCCCTTCGGCACTGGAGCATTTCTTTGATATTAGACGCCCTCAATTCTGGTTTTATTATCCACTAGGGTCAGGACCCATTGATTATCGGGCTGCAATGTGATTCAGGCGCGCAGTAAGGAGCCTGAGAGATGCGTGATTTGTTTTGGCTGACGGACGAGCAGATGGCTCGGCTTCAGCCCTATTTTCCGAAAAGCCATGGTCGCCAGCGGGTTGATGATCGACGGGTGTTAAGCGGGATAATCTTCGTCAATCGCAATGGATTACGGTGGTGCGATGCGCCAAGGGAATATGGCCCGGCGAAGACGCTTTATAACCGCTGGAAGCGCTGGGGAGACAAGGGTGTCTTCGTCCGGATGATGGAAGGCCTAGCCGCACCGCAGGCTCCCGAACGCAAGACGGTCATGATCGATGCAACTTATCTCAAAGCCCACCGCACGGCGTCCAGCCTGGCGGTAAAAAGGGGGAAGCTGGACGCCTGATCGGGCGCACGAAGGGTGGCATGAATACCAAGCTGCATGCCGTCACCGATGCAAACGGTCGCCCAATCAGCCTCTTCATAACCGCAGGTCAGGTCAGCGATTATACAGGGGCCGCCGCCCTGCTCGACACCCTCCCCAAGGCACAGTGGCTGCTGGCTGATCGGGGTTATGATGCGGACTGGTTCCGTGATGCCTTGCGGGAAAAGGGCATCAAACCCTGCATTCCGGGCCGTAAATCCCGGAACAAAGCCGTCAAGTACGACAAGCGCAGATACAAACGCCGCAACCGCATCGAGATCATGTTCGGTCGCCTCAAGGACTGGCGGCGTATCGCAACACGCTATGACAGATGCCCAACCGTCTTTCTCTCGGCCATCGCCCTCGCTGCTACCGTCATCTTCTGGCTCTGATCAATGAGTCCTGACCCTAAGGGTTAATTTTCTGGTTGCGGACCGGGTAAATCCCCCGCCCAACCGGGAACCTGATGGCAGCAAACGGGTTCTTGCCCCTGTGGGGTGGTAACACGCCGCATGTCTGCGGCGACCCAGGAGATGAAGCCATGCACCACCGTTTTCTCATCACGGCATCCCTCATCGGCACCGCGTTTATCGGCGGCACGCTCGCCCAGGCGCAAAGCTCGACGACGGCGGACACCGAGGACATCGTCATCACCGGCAAATATGGCCGCAGCGCGGACGACATCAAGTCGCTCTCGCAGTCCGTCAGCTATGCCGACCTCGATATCAGCACTGCGGAAGGCAAGAAGATGCTAAGGCAGCGGGTGAACCTCACCGCGCGCTGGCTGTGCGAAAAGCTGGGCGAGTCGGACAGCTCGACGCCGCCGGTGCCGTCATGCCGCCAGGCTGCGGTGAGCGATGCCATGGCGCGCGTCGGCACGCTCGAAGCCGGAGCTGCACCGCGCGGCACCACGTGGACGGCGCCCGCAGCATGGAAGGCGCCTTATCCGGCCGACTGGTCCACCAAATATCCCTGATCCCGCCCCGAGCGGCACCCGTTAGCTCCCAAGCGGCAATCGGCGTCTTCCAATGGGGAGGCGCCGATTGTTTTGGGGCGAAAATACACCCCTTGAAACCCCATGCACCCTTCCTAAATCTCCTGTGTCCGGGCGCTGAAGCGGCGGACATTTTGGCCGGATGCCATGATGGATCCGGCGCAAGTGCAACTCGCTCAACAGAGGAGATATGACTATGCGTGGATTTGACCTTACCCCCTATCGCCGTTCGACCGTGGGCTTTGACCGCCTGTTCGACCTGATCGAGAACAATGCGCGCGCGGTTCAGGGCGATAATTATCCCCCGTTCAACATCGAGCGTCTTTCCGACGACAAGTACCGCGTGACGCTCGCCGTCGCGGGCTTCCGCGAGGATGAGCTCGACATCGTGGCCCAGCAGAACCTCCTGCAGGTATCTGGCCGCAAGGCCGAGATCAGCAACGACGAGCGCGCGAAGTTCGTGCATGTCGGCATCGCCAACCGCAGCTTCGAACGCCGTTTCGAGCTCGCCGATTTCGTGCGAGTCGAGAGCGCGAACCTTGCCGACGGCCTGCTGACGATCGAGCTGGTGCGCGAGGTGCCCGAGGCGATGAAGCCGAAGAAGATCGCCATCAATGGTGGGCAGATCGTCGAGATCGGCAAGCAGAGCGACGCGGCTTAAGTCGAGCTTTTGGATCGCGGGGCGGGTTTAGAAGGCTCGCCCCCACCCCAAACCCCTCCCCTCAAGGGGAGGGGCTTTTGTTTGCATCAGACCAGGCGGCTTTGCTTCACTGCGGCCTCGATGAACCCGGCGAACAGCGGGTGCGGATCGAACGGTTTGGATTTCAGCTCCGGGTGGAACTGTACGCCGATGAACCACGGGTGATCCGGACGTTCGACGATCTCGGGCAGCTGGCCGTCTGGCGACATGCCTGAGAAGATCAGCCCGCCCTTCTCGAGCGGCTCGCGATAGGCGGCGTTGACTTCGTAGCGATGGCGGTGGCGTTCGCTGATGTCCGTGCCGCCGTAGATGCCCGCCACCACGCTGTTGCCGGTGAGCTTTGCATCATAGGCGCCCAGCCGCATCGTGCCGCCCAGATCTCCCTCGGCGCTGCGCTGTTGCAGGCCTTCCGCGCTCATCCACTCGGTGATGAGGCCGACGACCGGTTCTGACGTTTCGCCAAATTCGGTGGTGGAGGCATGAGCGATGCCGGCGGTATTACGCGCGCCCTCGATGCACGCCATCTGCATGCCGAGACAGATGCCGAAAAAGGGAACGCCGCGTTCGCGCGCGAAGCGGACCGAGGCGATCTTGCCCTCCGAGCCGCGAACGCCGAAGCCGCCGGGCACGAGGATGCCGTGCATCGGCTCCAGCCGCGCGGCGATGTCGCTGTCCGGTTCCTCGAACAGCTCGGCATCGATCCAGCGGATGTTGACCTTGACCCGGTTGGCGAGCCCGCCATGCACCAGCGCCTCGTGCAGCGACTTGTACGCATCCTGCAGGCCGACATATTTGCCGACGACGCCGATCGTCACCTCCCCCTCCGGATTGGCATAGCGGTCCATGATGTCGAGCCAGCGGCTCATTTCCGGCTCTGCCGCGCCCTCAATACCGAAGGCGCGGAGCACTTCCTCGTCCAGCCCCTCGGCGTGATACTGCGCCGGGACGGAGTAGATGTTGGGTGCGTCTAGCGCAGGAATCACTGCCTCGGTTCGGACATTGCAGAAGAGCGCGATCTTGGCGCGCTCGCTCTCCGGCAGCGGCTGTTCGCAGCGGCAGAGCAGGATATCGGGCTGGATGCCCAATGATGTCAGCTCGCGCACGCTGTGCTGGGTCGGCTTGGTCTTCAGCTCTCCGGCGGCGGCGATATAGGGCACGAGGGTCACGTGCACGAAGATCGACTGACCGCGGCCCAGATCGTTGTGAAGCTGGCGGATCGCCTCCATGAAGGGCAGGCTCTCGATATCGCCCACGGTGCCGCCGATCTCGCACAGAACGAAATCCAGCCCCTCGGTATCGGCCAGCGCGAACGCCTTGATCTCGTCCGTCACGTGCGGGATCACCTGAACGGTGGCGCCGAGATAGTCGCCGCGCCGCTCCTTGGTGATGATCGTCTGATAGATGCGACCCTGCGTGACATTGTCCGACTGGCGAGCCGAGACGCCGGTGAAGCGCTCATAATGGCCGAGATCGAGATCCGTCTCCGCGCCGTCATCCGTCACATAGACCTCGCCATGCTGATAGGGCGACATCGTGCCCGGATCGACATTGAGATATGGATCGAACTTGCGAATGCGTACGCGATATCCCCGCGCCTGCAGCAGGGCTGCGAGCGAAGCGGCCATCAGGCCTTTGCCGAGCGAGGAGACCACGCCGCCGGTTATGAAAATATACCGCGCCATGGGAGGGGAGGATTAGCCTTATTCATGAGGGTTGGGCAAGCGCGCGATGCGGCGCGCCTGCAATTAAATTGCTTGACTAGGTAAGTGCGCGGTTATTGCGCGAGCGGAACCGCGCCGTTGGCCGCGCCCTGCGGCGGTGCCTGGCCCACGCTCTGCGCCGCCCCGGCGAGCGGATCGCCGTTTGCAGGCGCGGCAGGTGCCTGCTGCTCCAGCGGGGCGCCGCCCTGCTTGGCGAGCGAGGTGTCAATCTGCGACGGA
The DNA here is from genome assembly GCF_030867385.1 of Sphingobium sp. DEHP117. GTDB lineage: Bacteria > Pseudomonadota > Alphaproteobacteria > Sphingomonadales > Sphingomonadaceae > Sphingobium. The sequence continues at coordinate 1,185,774 of NZ_JAPFBJ010000001.1, forward strand.
GCGCGCTTCACCGACGCCAGCACGGCGAGCGCAATGCTCAACATGACGAAAACGGTAGCCAGCACGGTGGTGGAGCGCGTGAGGAAATCCGCCGCGCCGCGTGCAGACATAAAGCCGGATGGGCTGCCGCCCATGCCCAGCCCCCCGCCTTCGGAGCGCTGCATCAGGATAACGGTGACGAGGCAGGTTGCAATGATCGCCTGCACCACGAGAAGAAATGTGAACATGAAACTTTATCCGTTATCCTGTAAATGCTGGTCCGGCCTTAGCGGGGAAGCGCGAGCGGTTCAATCCGTAAGCAGCCCCGCGAGCGCGGCACACTGGAAAATCCCGTGAAGAGAGCGTATATTCAGGAGACTTTTACAGCCTTTTGATAGGATTTCACTGTGCAGAACATGGGCGCGACCGACGAGCAATGTCCGTTTGAATTCAATTTCGATCCGGCAAGCTTCCGTAAAGGCGATACCGTCAGCTACCGTGTGACCGGAAGCCTTGAGGGTTTTCCCTTTGTAGGCACCCTCTTGGAAGTCCATGATGATCATGTGATCATCAGCGACGATCCGGCCCACCCGGAGCATGGCGTACGCGGAACGCGCGAGAGTCGCCCGCTTGTCCAGCATACCGAATTCGATTGATCGCTCTGATATGGTAAGGCGAGCTAGCTCGCCGCCGCGATTACCGGGCCGAATTTCGCCGCCGTGAGGCTCGCGCCGCCAACGAGGCCGCCGTCGACATCCTCGAGCGCGAAGATTTCGGCCGCGTTCTCGGCATTGACCGAGCCGCCGTAGAGGACGCGCATTCCGGCGGCGACTTCTGCCCCGGCCAGCTCCGCGAGCTTGCCGCGGATGCCACCGTGCATCTCGGCGATCTGTTCCATCGTCGGTATGCGGCCGGTGCCGATCGCCCAGATGGGTTCGTAGGCAATCGAGAGCCAGTCCGCAGCCGCGCCTTGCGGTAGCGACTCGGCAAGCTGATTGAGCACGAAGGGCAGCGCCTCGCCCGCATCGCGCGTCTCGAGGCTTTCGCCGAGACACAGAATGACCTGCAAGCCTTCCGCCTTCGCGGCCAGCGCCTTGGCGGCGACATCAGCGCTGCTCTCATGCTGGTCGGTCCGGCGCTCGCTGTGGCCGACGATGACTTGAGTGGCGCCCGCTTCCTTCAGCATCGCGGCGGAGAGGCAGCCGGTATGCGCGCCATTTGCCTTTTGATGGCAATCCTGCGCGCCGATGAACGCCACGCCTGCCTTATCTGCCGCCGCAGTGATCAGCGTTGCGGGCAGGCACAGGCCTACTTCGACGGCGGGATGCTCCGCAGCGACCGCGCCGATCGCCTCGACATCGGCAAGCTGCGCACGCAGGCCGTTCATCTTCCAGTTGCCGACAACGAGCATCCTGCGGCTCATAGTTCCTCCGATAGTTCATGTTGATCCGAAACAGGCCGCTGCGCGGGCGTTTCGGATGATCGGCACCAGCCCGCTCCCCCACCCAACCTCCCGACAGGATATCTTATGGGAGGTTGGGTGGGGGAGCGGGCCGGAACCGTTTCTATTGCCGCGATTAGCGCCCACGCGCCCAAAGTCCAGTCCCTGCTTGTCGGAACGCGCGCCAGCCCCTAAAGCGACTTTGATTTTTGCAGAGGCCGCCCACCAGCGGATCACAGGCAGGACGGGTAGATGATCGGTTTTTTTCGGCGCATCATGGGATCGAAGTTCGGTGCGGTCTTTGCGCTGCTCTTCCTCGCGACGGTGGCGTTCGCGTTTATCGCGGGGGACATCACCAGCGGCAAATACAGTTCCTTTACGCCGTTCGGAGCAGGGACCGCCACCCGGATAGGGAGCAAATCGCTGCCCGACACCGAGGTGCAGGCACGGGTGCAGCGCGCGTTCGAGCAGCAGCGCCGCGAGAATCCCGGCATGAAGATCGACGACTTTCTGAGCCTTGGCGCCGTGCAGGGAATCTACAGCCAGCTCGTCACCGCCCTTTCGCTTGAAGAATTCGGCCACAAGCAGGGTATCCATATCGGCAAGCGGCTGATCGACGCCGAAATTGCGACCATTCCCGCGTTCCATACTGCCACCGGCAGCTTCAGCCAGGAGCTGTTTCGCCAGGCGCTGACCACGCAGGGCATCAGCGAGGATGCGCTGCGCAAGGACATCGCCCAGCAGCTGACCGGGCGCATCGTCGCGGCACCGGCGAGCTTTGGCGCGCGGATGACGGACAGCCTGGTGCTGCCCTATGCCTCGCTGTTGCTGGAGGCGCGCGAAGGGCGGATCGCAGCCATCCCCGCCGCCGCGTTCAGGCCCACCACCGCGCCGACAGACGCGCAGCTCGCCGATTTCTACAAGAGCAACGCCGCGCGCTACATGATCCCGGAACGGCGCTCGTTCCGCTATGCCATTGTCGACGCCAGCCGGTTTGAGGCGGCCGCGAACCCGACCGAGAGCGAGATCGCGGCCTATTATGCCAGCCGCCGCGCCGATTATGCCGCCCGCGAGACGCGCGACATTCAGCAGCTGATCTTCCCGATCGAGAGCGCAGCCAGGGCTGCCGCAGGGGCGGCTTCGCTCTCCGCAGCGGCTGCGGCGAGCGGGCTTGAGGTTTCTTCGCTCAAGGCAGTATCCAAGGCGGATTACGCCAAGGCCGCCTCGCCCGCAGCCGCCGACGCCGCGTTTGCCGCGCCGCAGGGCAAGGTGACGGGGCCGGTCAAGCTCGCGCTCGGCTGGGCACTGATACAGACGAGCGCGGTGCAGAAGATCGCGGAAAAGCCGCTCGCTACCGTGAGGCCGCAGATCATCGAGACGCTGAAGACCCAGAAGCGCGCGACGCTGCTCAGCGATTTCGTAGCCAAGGTGGAGGATGGCATCGCCAACGGCACGACTTTCGACGAGGCGGTGAAAGACAATGGCCTTGCGGTCGAGACCACGCCGGTGCTGCTTCCCACCGGGCAGAATGTTAACGATCCGGCCTACAAGCCGTCCGCAGACATTGCTCCGATGCTGAAAGCCGGCTTTGCGATGGAGGCGGATGACGACCCGCAGTTCGTACCGATTACGCAAGGGACGCGCTATGCGCTGGTGCGCGTGGGAGACATTGTTGCCGCAGCGCCGCCGCCCTTGGGGCAGGTGAAGCCGATCGTCGCGCAGCATTATCTGCTGAGCCAGGGAGCGGCAAAGGCGCGGGCGCTGGCGCAGACGATCCAGGCGCAGGTCGCCAAGGGCGTGCCGCTGGAAAAGGCGATGGCGGGTGCGGGCGTCACCCTGCCGCCGGTGCAAAAGGTCGCGGTGCGCCGCGCCGACCTGTTGCGGCAGGACCAGCGCGTTCCGGCGCAGCTATCGATCCTGTTCGCGATGACGCGCGGCAGCGTGAAGACCATGCCGATTCCTGAGGATCAGGGCACCTTCCTGATCCAGCTCGACAGCGTGGCGCAGGGCGACGCCGCCAAGGTGCCGGGGCTGGTAGACCGCGTGCGTGCAGACCTTTCGGGCCTGGCGGGTAACGAATATGCCGAGCAGCTTGCACGCGCCGCCGAGCGGGAGCTGGGCGTGAAGCGCAATCCGGCGACGGTCGGCCATGTCACCAAGGCGCTGCGCGACGCCAATGGCGCGACCGCGCCCCAGCCCTGAGCCATGCCGATGGGGACGACCGCAGCCGCCGCTTCGCTGGACGCTATCCGCGCCGCCCTGGGCGCGGGCCGGTCCGCGCTCGTCTGGCGCAAGCTGATTGCCGACACGGAGACGCCGATTTCGGCCGCGCTGAAGCTGATGCAGGCCGAGCGTGGCGACTTCCTGCTGGAGTCGGTCGAGGGTGGCGCGGTGCGCGGGCGATACAGCCTGCTGGGCGTCGACCCTGATCTGGTGTTTCGCGCGCAAGGTGACAGCGCGCAGATCAACCGCGCCTGGATGACCGACCGAGAGGCGTTCGCCTCGGTGGAGGGCGGCGCGCTCGATGCACTGCGTGCGCTGGTGCGCGAATGCCGGGCGGAGATGGACCCCGCCCTGCCCCCGGCGCTCGCCTGCCTCGTCGGCCATTTCGGCTATGAGACGATCGGGCTGGTCGAGAAGCTGCCCCGCCCCGCGCCCAACCCGCTCGCCATACCGGATATGCTGTTTGTGCGCCCGTCGGTGATCCTGGTGTTTGACAGGCTGGAGGACGCGCTGTTCCTCGTCGCGCCGATCTGGGCCGGGAGCTTTGCGGACCCGGAGCGTGCTATCGAAACGGCGCAGGAGCGGCTGGACGCCACCGCCGCGCGCCTCGCCGGGCCGGTGCCGCCCGCCGAGCAGATCGATACGCCCGACGAGGTCGCGTTCACGCCGGTGCTTGCCGACGGCAAATATCGCGACATGGTGCTCGCCGCGCAGGATTATATCGTCGCGGGCGATATCTTTCAGGTGGTGCTGGCGCAGCGCTTCACCGCGCCGTTTCCGCTGCCCCCGCTTGCCCTCTATCGCGCGTTGCGGCGGATCAACCCCTCGCCTTTCCTTTATTGCCTCGACATGCCGGGCTTTGCCCTGATCGGCTCCAGCCCCGAAATATTGGTGCGTGCGCGCGACGGCGAGGTGACGATCCGCCCGCTTGCGGGCACACGGCCGAGGGGCAAGACAGCGAGCGAGGACGCCGCCAACAAGGCCAGCCTGCTCGCCGACCCGAAGGAGCGCGCGGAGCACCTGATGCTGCTCGATCTTGGCCGCAATGACGTGGGCCGCGTGGCGGCGGCGGGCACGGTCAGCGTGACGGACAGCTACACGGTCGAATTCTATAGCCATGTGATGCACATCGTCTCCAACGTGGTGGGGCGGCTGGGTGAGGGAAAGGACGCGCTGGACGCGCTGTTCGCAGGGTTTCCGGCGGGTACGGTTTCGGGCGCGCCCAAGGTCCGCGCCTGCGAGATCATCGCCGAGCTGGAGCCGGAAACGCGCGGCGCCTATGCGGGCGGCGTCGGCTATTTCGCGCCCGATGGCAATATGGACAGCTGCATCGTGCTGCGCACCGCCGTGCTGAAGGACGGCGTGATGCATGCGCAGGCGGGAGCGGGCATCGTGGCGGACTCAACGCCGGAATATGAGCAACGCGAATGCGAGGCCAAGGCCGGCGCGCTGATGGCGGCGGCGAAAGAGGCGGTGGCGCTCAGCCGCCAGGCCGGATATGGGCAGTGACGCAATGATCCCCAAAAAGCACATATTGGTCATCGACAATTATGACAGCTTTACCTGGAACCTCGTCCATTATCTGATGGAGCTGGGGGCGGAGGTTGAGGTTGTGCGCAATGACGCGATGAGCGCGGGACAGGCGATCAGTTCTGGTGCGGAGGCGTTTCTCTTGTCGCCCGGACCGTGTACGCCCAATGAGGCGGGGATCAGCCTCGATCTGGTGGGTGCGTGCGCGCAAGCGGGCAAGCCGCTGCTGGGCGTTTGCCTTGGCCACCAGTCGATCGGGCAATATTTCGGCGGCAAGGTGGTGCGCGGCGGCCTGATGCACGGCAAGACATCTCCGGTCAGCCATGACGGCACCGGGCTGTTCGCGGGCCTGCCCTCGCCTTTCACGGCGACGCGCTATCACTCGCTGATCGTGGAGGACATACCGGACTGCCTGATCGTGAACGCCACTGCGGAGGACGGCTCCGTCATGGGATTTCGCCATGCCAGCCTGCCGATCCACAGTGTGCAGTTTCACCCGGAGAGCATCGCCACCGAGCATGGCCACGACATGCTGGCCAATTTCATGAGGATTGCCGGGCTGCCGGTCAAAGAGCGGGCCTGAGCCACGTGAGCGTTTTTCCCGATCCCGCCCACCCTATGGCGCTCGATGAAGCGCATGCCGTGTTTGGCGCGATGCTGGATGGCGCAGGCACCGACGACGAGATTGCCGCTTTCCTGACCGCGCTGACCGAACGGGACGAGACGGCCGACGAAATCGCAGGCGCTGCGATGGCCATGCGCGAGCGGATGATCGCCATAGAGGCTCCGTCCCATGCCATCGACGTATGCGGCACCGGCGGCGACGGGCAGCATACGCTGAACGTCTCGACCGCCGTTGCTTTGGTGGTGGCCGCATGCGGCGTGCCGGTGGCAAAGCATGGCAACCGCGCGGCATCATCAAAGGCGGGTGGCGCGGATACGCTGGAAGCGCTGGGAGTAAAGCTCGATATCGCGCCAGAGGTAGCTCGCGCGCAGCTCGCGGACCTCGGCATCTGCTTCCTGTTCGCGCAGAATCATCACCCGGCGCTCAAACGCATGGCCCCGATCCGCAAGAGCATCGGCAAGCGCACGATCTTCAACCTGCTCGGGCCGCTCGCCAACCCGGCGCGGGTGAAGCGGCAACTGGTCGGCATCGCCCGGCCGGACTATGTGCCGATCTATACGCAAGCGCTCGAGCGGCTGGGCGTGGAGCGCGCGATGATCGTATCGGGTGAGGAAGGGCTGGACGAGCTGTCGATCAGCGGTGTGAGCCGGTTCGCATCGCTTGGCTTCGACCTCGGGCACGACATCATCGCGCCCGAAGGCGTGGGCCTACCCCGGCATCCGCTGTCCGACATCCGGGGTGGCGATGCGGCGTTCAACGCTGCCGCGCTGCGTCGCCTTTTGGAGGGGGAGCAGGGCGCGTATCGTGACGCGGTGCTGCTCAACGCGGCGGCGGCGCTGATCGTGGCAGGCGAGGCGGAGGACGGGGAAGAGGCAGTCGAGGAAGCGGCCGAGGCAATCGACAAGGGGCTTGCCAATGCGCTGCTCAACTGCTGGATTGCGTGGAAATGACCAACAAGCTCATTGAGATTTGCGACACCAAGCGGGGCGAGGTGGCGGCGCGCAAGGCTGCTGTGTCGTTGGCCGATCTGGAAGCACGGGCGGGTGCGCAGACGCCGCCGCGCGGGTTTCGGCGCGCGCTCGATGCGGCGGCGCAGAACGGCCTTGGCCTTATCGCAGAAGTGAAGAAAGCTTCGCCTTCCAAAGGATTGATTCGGGCTGATTTTGATCCACCCGCTCATGCGGCGGCTTATGAGCGCGGCGGGGCGGCGTGCCTTTCGGTGCTCACGGACGCGCCTTATTTTCAGGGCCATGAGGACTATCTGATTGCGGCTCGGGCGGCTTGCTCGTTGCCCATATTGCGCAAGGATTTCATGGTCGATCCCTGGCAGGTGCTGGAAGCCCGCTCGATCGGCGCGGACGCGATCCTGATCATCGTCGCGGCGCTGGATGATGCGCAGATGGCCGAGATCGAGGACGCCGCGCTGGGACTCGGCATGGACGTGCTGATCGAGGTGCATGACCGCGCCGAAATGGAGCGCGCGAGCCGCCTGCGCTCCCGCCTGATCGGCGTAAACAACCGCGACCTGCGGGATTTCACGGTGGATTTCGCACGCACTTATGAGCTGATCTCCCACGCGCCTGAAGGCTGCACCTTTGTTGCGGAGAGCGGCTTGACCGGCCACGCGGACCTTGTGGAAATGGCCGCGCATGGCGTGCGCTGTTTCCTGGTTGGCGAGGCGCTGATGCGGCAGCCGGATGTGGAAGGCGCGACGCGCGCGCTGCTGGGCGAGGCGGCATGACAGGCGGGCGCCTCACCCATGTCGATGAGGCGGGCGCTGCGCACATGGTCGATGTATCCGCGAAGGCCGAGACCACGCGGCAGGCGGTGGCGCGCGGGCGGATTTCCATGAGCAGGGAAGCCGCACAGGCCATCCTCGATGGCACTGCGAAAAAGGGCGATGTCCTTGCCGTCGCGCGGGTCGCGGGGATCATGGCAGCGAAGAAGACCGCAGAGTTGATCCCGCTGTGCCACCCGCTGATGCTGTCCAAGGTTACGCTCGACCTCGCGGCGGATGAGGAAGGCGTCACTGCGACCGCGACGGTACGCACCACGGGCCAGACCGGGGTGGAGATGGAGGCGCTCACGGCGGTATCCGTCGCGCTGCTTACCATATACGACATGGCAAAGGCGATCGATAAGGGCATGATATTGGGACCGATTGCCTTGGTCGAGAAGACGGGCGGCAAATCGGGCGACTGGCGGGCGGACGCGCCATGAGCCTGCTGCCGGTGGCGGAGGCGCAGGCCCGCCTGCTGGCGATGGCGCGCACTCTGCCTGACGAGACCGTGGCGATTGCGGAGGCTTCCGGGCGCTGGACCACGTCTGAAATCACTGCGCGCCGCACCCAGCCTGCGTGTGACCTTTCGGCCATGGATGGCTATGCGATCCGCTTTGCCGACATGGCCGGCCCATGGCGCGTGATCGGCGAAAGCGCGGCGGGGGCTGCCTTTGCGGGCGCTATTCAGCCCGGGGAGGCGGTGCGCATCTATACCGGCGCGGTGATGCCCGATGGGGCCGATACCGTGGTGATACAGGAAGATGTATCGCACGAGGGGGATATGCTGCACCTCACAGGCGACAGGCCGGGCGCGAAGGGCCGCCATGTGCGGAGCGCGGGGTCAGACTTTCGGGAGGGTCAGCCGCTCATTCCGGCAGGCACAGCTCTGACCCCCCGGCATATCGCGCTGGCGGCACTGGCGGGTTGGGGCACGCTCCCCCTGCCCCGGTTGCCGCGCATTGCCCTGCTGTCCACCGGTTCGGAACTGGTGCCGCCGGGCGCGGCCGCTGGGCTAGACCAGATTCCCGCCTCCAATGGCGTGATGCTCTCGACAATGCTGGGCGGCCTCCCCTGCGTTGTCGAAGACCTCGGCATCATCACCGACGAGTTGGGGGCACTGACGGAGGCGATGCGCTCGGTGCGCGATCATGATATCGTCGTCACCACCGGTGGCGCTTCGGTGGGGGATCATGATCTGGTCAAACCCGCGCTGGAGGCGGCGGACGGAAGCATCGATTTCTGGAAGATCAGGATGCGACCCGGCAAGCCGCTGATCGCTGGGACGCTCGGCAACGCTCTGTTCCTCGGCCTGCCGGGCAACCCGGTGTCCGCCTATGTTACCGCTCACCTGTTTTTGTTGCCGATGGTGCGGCACATGGCGGGTTGCCCCGGGCCGCTGCCCGACGTGGCTGGCGCGCGACTGGGAGCCGCCATGGCGCCGGTTGGCGGGCGGGACGACTATGTGCGGGGAGTGCTGGCGGATGGTATCGCCACCCCCCTTGGTGCGCAGGACAGCGCCGCAACACTGGCGCTTGCGCGCGCGAACTGCCTCATCCGGCGGGAGGCGGGCAGCGCGGCGGCACAGGCGGGCGAGGAAGTGTCAATCCTGCCCCTGTGACGGGCTTGACATGTTCTTGCTTGGTTCTTATACGTTCCTCGTTCGTTCTTATACGAGGCGCCCATGCTCACCGCGAAACAACAGGAACTGCTCCTCTTTATCCAGCGTAGGCTGGAAGAAGGCGGGGTTTCCCCCTCCTTTGACGAGATGAAGGATGCGCTCGATCTGCGGTCCAAATCCGGTATCCATCGCCTGATCAGCGCGCTGGAGGAGCGCGGGTTTATCCGCCGCCTGCCCAATCGCGCCCGCGCGCTTGAGGTGCTGAAGCTGCCGGATGGTGTGGCAAAGGCCGCACCGAAGGCTCCGCCTGCCGTAGTTACATCCGCCTCACCGCCGCGCCAGATCCCCATTGCCGCCAATGACGTGATCGAGATTCCGTTGCATGGCCGCATCGCCGCCGGTGTGCCTATCGAGGCGATGGAGAGCGACCGCATGCTGCCGGTGCCCGCTGCGCTGCTCGGCTCCGGCGAGCATTATGCGCTGGAAGTCTCGGGCGACTCGATGATCGAGGCGGGCATATTGGATGGCGACTATGCGCTGATCCAGCGGACGCAGGTGGCCCGCGAGGGACAGATCGTCGTTGCGCTGGTGAACGACGAGGAAGCGACGCTCAAATATTTCCGGCGTGAAGGGCCGCGCGTGCGGCTCGACCCCGCCAACGCCGCCTATGAGCCGCAGATTTATGACGCGCATCAGGTGCGCATCCAGGGCAAGCTCGCAGGACTGTTGCGCCGGTATAACTGAGCGCTGAGGTGTCCGCAGCGGGCGATGCACGCTCGCGATTGAACGGCTGCGCAATTTGCTGAGTAGCAAGCCGCTCCTGGGCGCGGTCACGGTGTGAGAGCGGATGCGGCCCGGGGTATTCGGAGGCCTGGCTTCCAGACGTATGGCTGAAGGATCCACGGGTGACGATCACCTGCGGTGCGGACGCTCGTCCAGCGACCGCTCTCGAGATAGACGGCCACACCGCCGGTTTCGCCAAGGCGTTCGCGGTCCAGCTTGAGCCAGCGGGGCGTGCAGGCGGCGGGCAGGCGGCGGTCGCTCACAATGATGTCGGCGCGCGCGCACAGTTCGATCAGCGCTGCCCAGGGGAGCCGCACTCTGCTGTGGGTTGCGACGATGAGCCAGTCTCGCGACCGGCCATGGACCAGCGCCGAGCACATGTCGCGGCTGCACCGGGCGTTTGGAGCCTCGCTCAAGGCAAGCCAGGGCGCACCATCTTGCGCCGTTTCTGTATGGTCGGCTGTCCGGTTATGCTCCGCTGACTGAGCGCCGGTCGACCCCCGTGCCGGTGCCGCTGTGTCCCCCTCCCCCGCCGATTGCGCCAGCACGTCTCGCACATAGTCTCCCGCCCGGCCGCGCAGCAGCGCCAGCGAACCATCCGCCTGCCGCAGCGCCATGTGCCGCCCGTCGCCCGTCACCAGCAGATCGGGCGCAGGCGCGGTCAACATCATGGCCGCGCCTGCGGCCAGCGGCACCCACCCCAAATGCCGCGCACGCCCCCGCCACAGCATCAGCCAGAGGCCGCCGAATATCGCCAGCGCGAAAGCCGCCGACCCCGTAGGCGGAAGCGCCCAAACCGCCATGGGGGAGCGGGCCACGCCATGCGCCACCACCAGCAACGCGCCCAGCGCCTGCCCGGCCACCCACCACAGAGGCGCGCCCAGCCCCACCATATCCAGCGCCAGTGCGGCGGCCTCGGCAGGCATGATGACGAAGGTGGTGAGGGGGATCGCAAGAAGATTGGCGAAGGCGCCAAGCGCGCCGGCCCGGTGGAAATGCGCCAGCGCGATCGGCATCAGTACCAGCTCCACCGCCAACCCGGTGACGAGCACGGCCGCCAGATGCCGCCATGCGCGCGCGACGAACCCCTCCTCTCGTGCCTGGAAATTGGCGCGAAACCAGCGTGATTCGGCGAGCGCCACGATCACCGTCACCGCCGCGAAGCTCATCTGGAAGCTGGGGCCGATCATCGCTTCGGGCCAGAAGATCAGCACCACGCACGCCCCTGCCGCGACGAGGCGCAGGCTGATCGCCTCGCGCCCGAGCGCTAGTCCCGCGAGCACCAGCAACGCGGCTACGCACGAACGCACCGTCGGCACCTGCGCGCCGGTGAAGAGCGTGTAGCCGATGCCGGCTAGTGCGCCCGCCCCGGCCGCGACGAGCATCAGGTTGACGCGCAGTGCAAGCCCGGGGCTGAGCGCGAGCAGCCGGTAGAACAGGAAGATCACTCCCGCGATGAGGGCCGAGACGTGCAGCCCGCTGATCGACAGGAGATGCGCGAGGCCGCTGCGCCGCATCGCCTCCTGATCCGCCTCGCTGATCGCGCCTTGATCTCCGGTCGCCAGCGCGGCGGCGATACCGCCCTCGCCGCCCGGCAGCTGCGCGCGGATATGACGCGACAGATCGGCCCGCCACGCGGCAAGACCATCGGGCGCGGCCGGGCTCAGCACCTGCACGGGCGGCAGGGCCTTGCCGGTGGCGCCGATGCCCGAAAAATAGGCCTGCAGGGCAAAATCATAGGCACCCGGCACGGCGGCCTCGGCCGGTGGGAGCAGCCGCGCACGCACGGCGACCAGCGCGCCAGCGCCGATTGCCCCTTGCGGCGGCATATCGGCTTCAGCGACGTTGAGGCGCACCCGCGCGGGCAGGCCCTCCGCCCCTACCGGCGCGAGCAGAAGACGGTTGCGGCCGAGCGCAGGCTGAGCCTCGACCGCCATTACCCGCGCCTCGAACGCGGCATGAACGGGGCGCCGGAGCGGCGGCTCTCCCACCAACAGTGCCTTGGCCCAGATGAGCACGCAGCCAGCCGCCATCAGCAGCCCCGCCCCGACGAGCGCCGCGCGCACCCGTCCCGCCGGGACCAGCGCCTGCGCGGTGAGCGCCGCAATGCAACACGACAGGATCCAGCCCAGCCACAGCGCCGGGCCGGTGAGGCCGAACCAGGCGGCTATCCCTGCACCCAGCGGCACCGGAAGCCACAGGCCAATCCGCTCCCGCTCCGTCTCGAACCAGCTTTCCAGTTTCGTCATGGCGGCGCGGCCCGCTAAAATAGGGTGCGGTGCAACATCAGTTTGTAGTAGACGGGAAGCCATGCTAGGGGCGCCAGAATCCTTGCACAGGGTCGCATTGCCGCACCGTGACCGGAAACGATGCGACCAGCCATAAGCCGGGATGAGGACTGTCGGAGAAAAGTCGAGTGAACGCAACCGGAGAAAAAAGGCCAGTCGTTACGCGGTTCGCGCCTTCGCCGACCGGCTATCTCCACATCGGCGGCGCCCGTACCGCACTGTTCAACTGGTTGTTTGCGCGCCATCATGGCGGCACCTATCTACTACGGATCGAGGATACCGACCGCGCCCGCTCCACCGATGCGGCGATCGAGGCGATCCTCGACGGGCTGGGCTGGCTCGGCCTTTCGAGCGAGCAGCCACCCGTTTATCAGTTTTCCCGCGCGGCGCGCCATGCCGAGGTTGCGCATACGCTGCTCGACGCAGGGCATGCGTACAAGTGCTTTGCGACGCCCGAGGAACTGGCGGAGCTGCGGGAGCAGCAGCGCGCAGCCAAGCAGCCCATGCGCTATGACGGCCGCTGGCGCGACCGCGACCCGGCAGAAGGCGGCGACAAGCCTTATGTCATCCGCCTCAAGGCCCCGCGCGAGGGCGAGACGGTGATCGAGGATGCCGTGCAGGGGCGCGTGACCGTGCGCAACGCAGAGCTGGACGACATGATCCTGCTGCGCTCCGATGGCACGCCGACCTATATGCTCGCGGTGGTGGTGGACGATCATGACATGGGCGTCACCCATGTGATCCGGGGCGACGATCATCTCAACAACGCCTTCCGGCAGCTCGGCATCATCAAGGCTATGGGCTGGCCCGAGCCTATCTACGCGCACATTCCGCTGATCCATGGCGCGGATGGGGCGAAGCTTTCCAAGCGACATGGCGCAATGGGCGTGGATGCCTATCGCGACGAGCTGGGCATGCTGCCCGAGGCGGTGTGCAATTATCTGCTGCGCCTCGGCTGGGGCCATGGCGACGAGGAGATCATCGACCGCGAGCGCGCGATCGAGCTGTTCGATCTCGCCGGAGTAGGCCGCTCGCCCTCGCGATTTGACCTCAAGAAGCTGGAAAACCTCAACGGCCATTATATCCGCGAGGCGGACGACGCGCGCCTTGCCGATCTGGTTGCCCCACGGGTTGCGGCGCTGATCGGCCGGGCGCTGAGCGAGGCCGAGGTGGAAAAGCTGACGACGGCGATGGCCGGCCTGAAGCCCCGCGCAAAGACGCTGCACGAAATCGCCGACGGTGCGCTCTTCCTCTTCGCCCAGCGCCCGCTGGTGCCTGATGACAAGGCGATGGCGCTGCTGGACGACGCCGGGACCGACCTGGTGGCGCAATGCCACAGAGCATTGGAAAATATTGACGATTGGTCGCTATCCGCCATCGAGGAGCGTATACGCGGGGTTGCGGAAACGGCCGAACTCGGGTTAGGAAAGGTGGCGCAACCGTTGCGCGCGGCCCTCACCGGCCGCACAACCTCCCCCGGAATTTTCGATGTCCTGTTCCTTCTCGGCAAGGAAGAGGTTTTGGCAAGACTTGATGACGCCTCTGCACTGGGCGTCCAAGGGTAAAGACAGGGAGACAATAAATGGCGGGCAATTCGGCAAAGATCGAGGCAGGTGGCGGCACGCATGATTATGCGGTGCTCGACGGGTCGGTAGGACCTCAGGTAATCGACATCCGCAAGCTGTATGCGGATACCGGCATGTTCACCTACGATCCCGGTTTCACCTCCACCGCGAGCTGCGACTCCGGCCTTACCTATATCGACGGTGACCAGGGCATCCTGCTGCATCGCGGTTATCCGATCGATCAGCTCGCCGAGCAGTCCAGCTTCATGGAGGTGGCCTATCTGCTGCTGAATGGCGAACTGCCCGACAAGGCCACGCTGGACAGCTTCGTCACGACGATCAGCCGCCATACGATGGTGCACGAGCAGCTCACCACCTTCTATCGCGGCTTCCGCCGCGACGCGCACCCGATGGCGATCATGTGCGGCGTGGTGGGCGCGCTTTCGGCGTTCTATCATGACTCGACCGACATCAATGACCCGCTCCAGCGCAAGATCGCGAGCCATCGCCTGATCGCCAAGATGCCGACTTTGGCGGCGATGGCGTATAAATATTCGGTCGGCCAGCCGTTCGTCTATCCGCGCAACGACCTCTCCTACACCGCCAACTTCCTGCGCATGACTTTCTCGGTCCCGGCGGAAGAATATATTCCCGATCCGGTGATCGTCGACGCGATGGACAAGATTTTCATCCTCCACGCCGACCATGAGCAGAACGCCTCAACATCGACCGTGCGTCTTGCAGGCTCTTCGGGCGCGAACCCGTTTGCCTGTATCGCGGCCGGCATCGCCTGCCTGTGGGGCCCGGCGCACGGCGGCGCCAACGAAGCGGCGCTCAACATGCTGCGTGAGATCGGCACGGTGGACAAGATCCCTGAATATATCGCCCGCGCCAAGAACAAGGACGATCCGTTCCGCCTGATGGGCTTTGGCCACCGCGTCTACAAGAACTACGATCCGCGCGCGACCGTGATGCAGAAGACCGCGAAGGATGTGCTCGAAAAGCTGGGCGTGAAGGATCCGATCTTCGATGTCGCGAAGGAGCTGGAACAGATTGCGCTCAATGACCCCTATTTCATCGAGAAGAAGCTCTATCCGAATGTGGACTTCTATTCGGGCGTGATCCTCTCGGCGATCGGCTTCCCGACCGACATGTTCACCGTGCTGTTCGCGCTCGCGCGCACAGTCGGCTGGGTGGCGCAGTGGAACGAGATGATCTCCGACCCCGCGCAGAAGATCGGCCGCCCGCGCCAGCTGTACACCGGCCCGACGCAGCGCGACTATGTACCGGTCGACAAGCGCTAAGCTGGTTTTCTGATGGTATTCAGGAAGGGTCGGCCCGACGGGCCGGCCCTTTTTTTGCCTGCTTCCGCGCGTGACCCCATTCTGCTAACCTTCCTTCAAACAGGAGAGTGGAGGGACGAATGGCTACGGAATTGACGATCCTTGCCTGGGCGGGAGTGTTGCTGCTGGTTCATATTTTCGCCGCCGGAAACGCGAAGACCAAACAATATGGCGTGCAATGGAATGTTGGCCCGCGTGACGGCGAATTGCCGCCGCTGTCGCCTGTCGCCGGTCGACTGGTGCGCGCGCAGGCCAATTATATGGAAACCCTGCCTCTCGCGATCATCGCGTTGGCCGGGGTGGTTATCGCAGGGCGTGCATCGGAGCTTACGGCGCTGGCCGGCTGGGTCTGGCTGGGGGCGCGGGTCGTCTACCTTCCGATTTATGCCATGGGCATTCCGGTGCTGCGCTCGGTGGCATTCCTCGTTAGCCTCGCCGCGCTGCTGACGGTGCTGTGGCCGCTAATTTTCGGTTGAGGGTTCGGGTGCCACGGGCAGGCTGAGGACAAAGCGCGCACCCTGCCCGGGTGCGCTCTCTATCGTAATGTCCCCGCCCATCGCCCGCGCAAGGCGGCGGGAGATGTAGAGACCGAGGCCGGTGCCCGCCGTATCGTCGCGGCCCAGACGCTCGAACTTTTCGAACACGCGCTCATGATCCTCATGCGCGATGCCGCGGCCCTGATCGGCAACGACGAGGGTGGCGGTTTCGTCGGTTGCCTCGGCGCGCAGCCAGATCGTCGACTGTTCCGGCGAATAGCGCACCGCATTGCCGAGCAGGTTGACCGCGATCTGAAGCGCGCGGCGGAACTCGCCGATGGCTGGCGCGGTCTCGTCTGCCTTCGGAGCCTCGATGCGCAGGCCCCTGTCCGCCGCCTTGACGCCAAGGAGCCCTGCGGCGCGGCGGGCTATGTCCGCCAGATCGATCTCCTCGCGCGCGACGGTGAAATTGGGCCGGTCGATCGCCTGCAGATCGGCAAGGTCGTCAACCAGCTCCATCAGATGCCGCCCGGCGTCGGCAATATCGGCGGCATAGGCGGCGTAATCGCCACGAATAGGTCCTTCGACCCGGCTGCGGATCGTCTCTGCATTGGCGATGATACGGGTGAGTGGCTGGCGCAGCGCAAGGTCCAGCCGTTTGCCGAAATCGGGCAAAGTCGGTTGATGCGCGGAAGCCGGGCCGGGCGGCGGCGCGTGCGCAGGCTCTTCCTCTACCAGGCTCGCCTTGCCGCGATAGCCGAGGAAGGCGCCATCCGCATCGAACAGCGGATGACCGGAGAGGATCACGCTCCGCGCGTTCGGGGCGCCGCGCGCCTCCAGCCCGAAAAAAGACTGCTGCGCGGCGATGGCAGCCGCAAGTGCGTGAGACTGGCCGCTACCCTCCGGGAAAATCGCGGCGAACTCATCCCCCGCCGCAACGAAATCGAGGGTGTCGCCGGGATGGAGGAAGCGCATCTGCGCATCGGTGCGCCACTCGCCACCCTCTGCCGCAAGCGCGATCTCGGCCGCGCGCAAGGCAGCGGTGTCGTTTGACGGAACATGGGGCGATTCTTGCCATTCGGAAAAGCCCAGCTCTACCCCGCCCGCGACCGGCCGCGCGCGCACCCAAAGGCGGATGTCGATCTGCTCGCCACCGATGAGCAACGGCCGCGCGATCAGGATGTCCAGCCGCCGCGCGAGGCGGGCCACCGCCGCGATCTGGGGCACGGCGATACGCCCGTCGGCAGCGCCGCCGGCCTGCGCCTGAAGCCGCAGGATCGGTTCGTCCGCGCTGAGGATGCGGTCCGCACTGTCGAGCCGAAGCAGGAGAGCACCCGCGCCCGGCATGTCAGGCTCCACAGGCCGGGGAACGCCGCGCCGAGACAGCAGCAAGCCGTGTGCGCAAGGGGGCGGACAGGCTCAACCCGGCAACGGCGGCGCGCGCTTGCTTTAACGTCATCCCTTCATAGTCGTCGGCATAATCGACCAGCACCGAATCACCCACTCCACGCGCCACACTCCGGCGCCCTAGCACGAGGCGCACGGCGACCTCACGCGGGAATTGCGCGGCGCGGCAGAGCGTGAACAGCGCCATTTCCTCGGCCTCGACGACATGGCGGACAAGGCAGCGCAGATCGACCCCGAGCCGATCCGCCATGACGGCAAACAGCGCAAGCACCTGACGCTGGCGCGCGAGAGTGAGCAGCATATCGGCATCATTCGGCACGCCATGCAGCCGATGGGCGAGCAGCGCCGCCTGTGCAAAGGGCATATGCTGTTCGTCATGCCGGGTCAGCAACGCCACGCAGGCCTGATCGATCGCCTGCATATCCTCGGCGGGCGCGGCGTCCGCGATGAGGGCGCCCACGGTCCACACCAGATCCGGCATCGCCTCGGCAGGCAGATCCGCGCGCATCGGCAGGTCGTCGGGCCCCGCATCGGCCCAGCCCGATTGCGCCAGCGCCAGCGCGGCGACGAAGTCCGCCACCGCTTGTGGAAGAGGCGACGTGGCCGGATGCTCGGCAGGATCGGCAAGCATCGGATCCCGCGCCATCAGCCCGATGGCCGCGCGGTCTCGCATATCTGCGAGCAGGGCGTCGTCTATCAAAGCGGGATCGGCCTGCACGCGCGGCCAGCACACCGCATCGGGCAGGCGCGCATCGAAATCCGCCCCCAGCTCCAGCCGCAGCGCCATTTCGACGGAAGAAAGGCAGCCGCCGATGTGCCGCCGCGTGCGCGCAATGAGAGCGTCGCTCCAGCGCATGGCGCGCCCGCCAAAACAACGCTGGAGAAACAGCGCGTTGCGCGTGGCCTCACCCTCGCCGCCCGGGGTTCCGGACGCCAAGGCGCTGTGCCAGAGGGAATTCGGCCGGTCTTGCTCCGGCAATGGCGCGCTCATGCTGCGATGTGTAGCGCAACGCAGTAAATATAGGCTAAACCTTGAGCCGTCCGGCTCGCAGCCCATGTGGGACTGTATATCAAACAACCCTAAAGCGGGTTTCGCGGGTGGTCGTTCAGCAGCATCGCCACAAGCGACAGCAGCGCAAGGAGCGCGGCGAGCGCCAGTGCGGCATCGAACTGGCCGGTAAGGGCGCCAAGGAACAGCAGCAACAGCGCCGATCCGGGGGTGGCCCAAGCCCAGAGCGGCAGGCCGGTGGTCCGTCCCCGCCCCGCCAGAACGGTCGCGGTACCGCTCAGGATCGCGAGGTGGAGGCCGTTCGACCAGTCACCCTGCTTCGCGCCCAGCGCCACCATGCCCAGAGCGAGCACTAGAGGCAGTGCCAGTTCCGTCAGCGCGCCTTTGCCATGATGTTGGCCCAGCGCCGCGATCTGGCGCGCGACCATATCGACCGCGAGGGCCGCGATCAGCAGAAGCAGCGGCAATATGGTCCACCCCGGCACGATGGCCAGCAGCCCAAGAGCCGCCACGGCCAACGCCCCGGACCGGATATGCGCGGCGGAGATCTGCATGCGCAGAAGGTGTGTCGCCACCATGCGCGCCGGGCGTTGCAGCAGATAATGCTCGGCCCCCGCGCTGCCCGCCAGCGGTGCGGCGGCGAGCGAGCGCCCAACGAGATCGGCCGTATCCTGCCGCTCGACCAGAGCGACCCGTCCCTCCGCGATGTCGGTCGGCTCCACCACTATGCGATGCGGCGCGTTCTGCACCACGGCGCGCATCAGGGTGAGCACCACATCCCAGTCACCGATCAGATCGAGCGTGTTGAACAGGGTATGGGGTGCGACGCGCGCCAGCCCGGCCCAGCGATGCTGCGCATCGATCCGCTCCAGATGGGCGGTGGCGGGGTCATCCTGCGCCACCAGCAGCGCATTGCCCTCGGCCCGCCCCAATTGCGCGACATAGGCCTGATCGACGACCGCGCCGTCGGCGAAGAGGAGGACGTCGCTCTCTCGCGGCAGTTGGCGCAACAGGCTCGGCATGTCGCGGATGAGATGAAGCTGTGCCCCGCCGGCGGCAAACTGATCGACCATGCGCGAGAGGGACGGTGTCACCGCGTCGATCATCACGAAAATGTGGGTCGCGCCCGCCTGTATCGCCTGCCGCGCCTGATATTCGACCAGCGTCTGGGCCGCGAACACGATCTGCGCGCGGGGCACCCCCGGCCTGTCGGAAGAGGGCGCGAGGGCAGAAAGGATCGCGGCGAGAGGCATGAAATATTGTGAGGTCCGGTTGCAGGTGGAAATGGCCCGCAACCTTCGCAACATGGAGCGCGATATGCAAGAGGCGGCGCGCAGCCGCCTGTACGATGGAAATCAGTCTGCGGCGAGCGAGGCGAGCGCGGAGCGCAGGCGGCGCAGGATCTTCTCGTCGCCCGGTGCGGATCCCTGCGCCTGTTCGATCAGCGCGATCATGTGGACAACGCCGAAGCTGCCGCTCAGCCCCTTGAGGCGCCAGAGCGCCAGATGCCAGGCGGATTCGTCGGCCGCGCGGGCCAGCAGATCGATCTGCCGGTCGGCACTCTCGAGAAACGCACGGCGCAGGTCGCGGACAAGGGAGGCGTCGTCGCCCACCGCCGCGGCCAGAGCCATATTGAGGTTTCCGCCTTCAAAAGCCATGGGTGGACCCTAGCCGATCGCGGTTAACAAGCGGTTGCAAATAGGCGTTTGCTGCGCGAAAAAAGCTGCTACAGTCCGCGGCTGAAACGGGGAAGATATCGTGGGCCTGAGGCGCGAAGAAGATTTCATCGAGGATCTGGAGCCGCAGGGGGAAGGCGCCGCTTTCTCCCGCTTTGCCACGGATGAACTGATCGACGACGACGAGCCGGTGCCGAGCGCCGCAGGATCCCGCTGGATCACCGCTGGCAGAATCACGGTGATTGCGCTGGCGGTGGCGTGGATCGGCTTTGCGGGGTATCTGCTGTTCGCGCGCGGTTTCCGCCTGCCTGCGCTGGAGCAGATCCCGCTCGCAGCGGCAAGCATGGCCACCCCGCTGATCCTGCTGGGCATCGCCTATCTCATCCTCGCGCGCGGCAGCATGGGCGAGGCGGACCGCTTTGCCCGCATCACCGCGCAGCTGCGCCGGGAGGCCGACGCGCTCGACATGCGCCTCGCCATCGTCAACCAGCAGCTCGACACCGCGCGCCAGACGCTGCGCGATCAGGCGAGCCTGCTTGAGGAATATGGCGGCTCGGCCAGCCTCAACCTTGAGGCGGCCGCCAAGACGCTGACCCAGCATGCGAGCACGTCTGCGCAACAGGCCGAGATTATCGAGCGCGCCGGGCTAAGCCTCGCCACGCAGTTTGGTCGTCTTGTCGACGCGATGCCGGATGTCGAGGCGCGCACGGAACGCGTCAGCTCGACGCTCTCGCTGGGCACCGACACGCTGGGCGAGAAGGTAGACCGGCTGGAAGCGCGGCTCGACTCGATGGCGCGCCTGCTCGACGAAGCGCGCACCCGCACCACAACGACGACGCAAAGCCTGACCGCGCAGCTGATGCGCATTCAGGACGCCACCCGTTCCGCCTCCGAAGAGGTGACGGGGATGGCCGACATCAGCGCGAACCGCATCGACGCCGCGATCGACATGGCACGCAAGGCGATCGACGAGGCGGGGGTGGCGCTGGATTTGCGCTCGACCGAGCTCAACATGCTGATCGAGCAATCGCGCACTTCGCTGGGGTCTATCGGCGGGCAGGCCGTGCTCGCCTATGGCGAGAGTATCGCCCAGATCGAGGGGCGGCTGCGCGAGCTGGACGATATGGTTCAGGAACGCGCCGAGGCGATCGGCGATGTCGCGCGCACAATGTCCCTGCGCATCGAGGCGCTGAGCGACGAGCTGGCACAGCTGCAGTCGCTGGGCGTCGCCAGCTCCGAGCGCATGAGCGAGACGATGGAAGGCCTGACGCAGCGCACGCGCAATCTGGATGAGGCCCTCCAGTCCGGCAACAAGGCAGCGGAAGGCATGATCGCCCGCACCGAGGGCCTGCTGATGGCACTCGACGCCAGCGTGCGCGAGCTGGACGAAGGCCACCCGGCTGCGCTTGCGCGCCTCAACGACAAGATCGACAGCAGCCAGCGACTGATCACGGTGATCATGCCCGAGATCGAGCATCTGGAGACGATGGCCGCCTCTGTGCTGGGCCATGCGCGCGAATCCGAGGAACTGCTGAGCGGGCAGCAGCGCAAGCTGCGCGACCTGCTGCACGGTGGCGAGACCATGCTGGCCGGATGCCGGGAGCAGGTCGATGCGCTCAATCTCGCCATCGAGTCGGCGGATACAGGCGCGCGCCGCCTGTCTGACAGCGCAGGTCCGCAAATGGTCGCCACCCTGTTGCGCATCAAGGACACCGCCGAGCAGGCAGGCCTGCGCGCCAAGGAGGCGCTGTTCAATGCCATCGCCGAGGCGAGCAGCCAGATTGGCGATGCCAGCGAGCAGGCGATGAACGAGCGGCTGGGCGATGTATTCCACGCACGCATCGAGGAAGTGAGCGCGGTGGCCGAGCGCGCTGTGCAGGCGGCCCACGCGGCATCGGACCGGCTGATGCGCCAGCTTATCACCATCGCGGACACGACTGCCTCGATCGAACGCCGCATCGCCGAAGCCGAAGAGGCGGCGCGGAAGCGCGAGCAGGACAGCTTCTCGCGCCAGTCCGCCGCACTGATCGAATCGCTGAACAGCATATCGATCGACATGACCAAGATATTGGCCGGCGATGTGAGCGACACATTGTGGTCGGCCTATCTGAAAGGCGACAGGGGCGTGTTCTCCCGCCGCGCGGTGCGCCTGATCGACAGCGCCGAGTCTCAGGCGATCTGGGCGCTCTATCAGCGCAATGCTGGCTTTGCCGACAATGTGAACCGCTATGTCCACGATTTCGAGGCGATGCTGCGCACGATCCTGGCCTCGCCCGAGGGCACATCCATCGCCGTCACGCTGCTGTCGTCCGACATCGGCAAGCTTTATGTAGCGTTGGCGCAGGCGATCGACCGCCTGAAGGATTGACGCGCCACCTGGAGCATCGTGCGCAAAAGTGGGAACCGGTTTTGCGCCAAAACGATACGGTAAAACAGAAACTTAGAGCGCGCTGCGTTAAATTTGACGCAGCCGCGCGCTCTATCTTTTTGTTGTCGCATCGCTTTTGCCAAAAACCGGTTCCCACCCTTCGACAAGCTCAGGACAGGCCCTTTTGGGCAGGATGCTCTAGGGGCTGTGGGGATTCAGTCCATATAGGCCTGCAAAGTGCTATTTTCTGCGCTTCGGTGCTCACGTACCTTTAAGTACGCTGCGCTCCGATGCTCGAAAATCCCCCTTTTGCCCTGCGGTCGCCTGCGGCCCCGGCTCCATCTGAACTGAATCCCCACAGCCCCTAGTGACGCATCCACCGGCTGATATCGAGGCTTTCTATTCCCACCCAGCCATTGACGTAATTGGCGTAGTAGAGCGCGAACAGGATTGCCGAAAGGATCGTCGCGCGGATCGCGAGGCGCCGGGGCTGGAAGTTGCCGGGCGCGCTGTCTGCCTGACCGGGAACGAGCGTTTCTCCGGTTTCATGCGGCGTCTTGACGCCCAGGGGCAGCATCAGGAACGCGCTCATCACCCAGAACAGCGCGTAAATGGCGATGATGGACGTGATCTTCATGCGCGCGCCATAGCGCGAGGGCACCTAGATGTCGATGATCAGCACGTCGACGATCGGCTTCTTGCCGGTCCAGCGGGTCGCGGCACGGCGCACGGCGAGGCGAACCTGCTCGCGCACGGCTTCGACGTCGCGGTTGGCCGCTGCGGCAACGGCCTCGGCAGCGGCTTCTGCTGCCTCGGAGAGGAAGGCCTCGCGATCTTCCTCCAACGGAACGCCCTGGAGGCGGAGCTGCGGCGCGCCCACCAGCCGCCCCTTGCCATCGCGCGCCACCGCCACGCTGATCTGGCCGTTGATGGAGAGCTTGCGCCGCTCATTGATCGTGCCGCCATCGGCGGGAAGAATGACATCACCATCCAGCACCAGCCGTCCGGTCTGCTCATGGCCGATCACCGCCGGATCGCCGGGGGCAAGGCGGACCAGGTCGCCATTCTTCTGCACCAGCGCCGTCGGGATGCCGCTCGCAAGGCCGAGGCGGGCCTGCGCCTGCATATGCCGCATCTCGCCATGCACCGGCAGCAGGATTTCGGGCCGCAGCCATTCGTACATCGCGCGCAGTTCAGGCTGGCCGGGATGGCCGGAGACGTGGATATGCGCCTGTTTCTCCGTCACCATCTCGACGCCCTGCGCGGCGAAGGCGTTTTGAATGCGACCGATCGCTATCTCGTTGCCGGGGATTTGCTTGGAGGAGAAAACGACGAGGTCTCCCGCCGCCGGCTTGATCGGGTGCGTGCCCTCGGCCATGCGGGCCAGCGCCGCGCGCGCCTCGCCCTGCCCGCCGGTCGCGATGATCATCACCTCGCGAAGCGGAAGATCCATCGCGCGGTCCCAATCGACGAGCGGTGGCAGATCGCGCAGATAGCCGTTAGCCTTGGCGACCGAGCTGATCCTGTCCAGCGAGCGCCCGGCAAGGCACAGCTGGCGCCCGGTGGCGCGGGCGACATCGCCCAGCGTCTTCAGCCGCGCGACGTTGGAGGCGAAGGTGGTGACGATCACCCTGCCCTTCGCGCTCTTGATTACATCGAGCAACCCATCGCGCACGCCGCCCTCGGAGCCGCTGGCCTCGGTGTTGAACACGTTGGTGCTGTCACACACCAAGGCCAGCACACCCTCGTCACCGATCGCGCGCAGCTGCGCTTCGCTGGCCGGATCGCCGATCAGCGGCTCATCGTCCAGCTTCCAGTCGCCGGTGTGGAAGATGCGGCCATAAGGCGTGTCGATCAGTAACGCGTTGCCCTCGGCGATGCTGTGGGCGAGCGCGACATAGCGGATGGCGAACTCGCCGAGCTGGATCGAGCCGCCCAGATCGACCGTGCGCAGCTCCACCTGATCGCGCAGGCCCTCCTCCTCCAGCTTGCCCGCGATCAGGCTGGCGGTGAAGGGAGTGGCGTAGAGCGGTACGCCAAGGTCCGCCGCGAGATAGGGCAGCGCGCCGATATGATCCTCGTGTCCATGGGTCAGCACGATGCCGAGCAGGTCGTCCCGCCGTTCTTCTATGAATGCGAGGTCGGGCATCACCAGCTCTATGCCCGGATAAAACGGATCCGCGAAGGTGACGCCCAGATCGACCATGATCCACTTGCCGCGACAGCCATAAAGGTTCGCGTTCATGCCGATTTCGCCCGACCCGCCCAGGGCCAGGAACAGAAGTTCGTCTTTGGGGGTCATCAGCCGTGCTGGCTCCTGCTGTATAACATGGCCAGGCCTTCGATGGTCAGATCTGACACGATCCGGTCAAACAAGCTGGTGTGTTTATCGAACAATACTGCGAGGCCGCCGGTGGCGATCACCTTGGCGGGGCGGCCGATCTCGGCGCGCATCCGCGCGACGAGGCCCTCCATCATCGCGACATAACCCCAGAAGACGCCGATATGCATCTGATCCTCTGTGGTGCGGCCGATGACGGAGGCGGTGGCGGGCGCCTCGATCGCGATGCGGGGCAGCTTGGCGGCGGCGCTCACGAGCGCATCCAGCGACAGGTTGATGCCCGGCGCGATGATGCCGCCTTTGTAGGCGCCGGTATAGTCCACAACGTCGAACGTCGTCGCGGTGCCGAAATCGATGACGATGAGATCGCCCGGCTCACGCGCGTGGGCGGCGATGGCGTTGATCACCCTGTCAGCGCCCACGGACTCGGGCTCCGCGACATCGAGCACGATGCCCCACTGCGCCCCAGCCTCGCCCGCGACGAGCGGCTCTACCTTGAAATATTTGCTGGCGAGCGTGCGCAGATTATGCAGCGCGCGCGGGACCACGGTGGCGATGATCACGGCGTCCACGTCCGCCATGGCGAAGCCCTCGAGCATCAACAGCTGGTTGAGCCAGACTGCATATTCATCACCCGTGCGCCGCGCATCTGTGGCTATGCGCCAGCGCGTGCGGATGACGGGCGCGGCACCGCCCTGCCCCGGCTCGACCAGAGCAAAAACGACATTGGTATTGCCGGCATCAATCGCCAGAAGCATCGGTCAAGTCACTCCGTAAAAGCTGTTCGCGGTCACAGCAGGAAGGTGTCGCCCGCATGCATGACACGGATCGCCCCATCCGCCAAGCGCAGGATAAGCGCGCCTTGCGGATCGAGCGCTTCGAACGTGCCGGAAATACGCTCGCCGTCGGGCAGTTCCACCATCAGCGGCGTGCCGGGGCGATGCGCGCGCTCCTGCCAGGCGCGCGCCACCGGCTCCAGCCCATAGGTACGCCAACGGGCAAGCCAGGCCGCGAAATGCTCGGCCACACGCTCAAGGATATGGGCGGCGTCGGCGGCTTCAACGCCCAGATCGCGCAGGCACGCCGTTCGCCGGTCCGGCAGCGAAGGCGCGCTTGCTACATTGATGCCGACGCCGAGCACAACCGCATCGCCCGCGCGCTCCAGCAGCATACCGGCGAGCTTGGCGTTGCCAGCCATGATGTCGTTCGGCCATTTGAGGCTGAGGACGCCCGCGCCGGTGAATTCGGACAGCGCATCGTGCACCGCGACCGCCAGCACCAGGGCGAGGCTGTGCGCCGGAGGATCCTGCGGCGTCAGGCGGACGAGCGTGGAGGCGTAAAGATTGCCCGCCTCGCCCAGCCAGGCGCGGCCCATGCGGCCTTTGCCCGCGCTCTGGCGGTCGGCGCGCAGCCAAGCGCCCTCCGGTTCCCCGGCGGCAGCGAGCGCCTTCATGTCGTCATTGGTGGATCCGGTTTCGCCGACAAGCCTTACGGGAAGTTGCATCCCGGTCAGTGGAGTGCCGCCGCCGCGGCTCCGCTCAGCGCATCGAGCAACGGGTTGAAGAAATACCCGAGCACGATGAGCGTGGCGCACAGGGCGATCAGCCCGCTCTCCAACCGGCTGGCGGCTGGTGCGTAGGCATCGGCGGGTTCGTCGAAGTACATCGTCTTGATGATCTTCAGATAATAGAACGCGCCGACAACCGACATGGCGATACCGAAGGCAGCGAGCCCGGTCATCCCGGCGGCGACGGCGGCATCGAACACCAGAAACTTGGCCCAGAAGCCCATCAATGGGGGAATGCCGGCCAAGCTGAACATGAAGATCGCGATGGCAGCGGCGAGACCCTTGCGGCTCTGGGAGAGACCGGCGAGGCTGGCGATGTCTTCCACCGGGTTGCCGCTCGCATCGCGCATTTGCAGCACGCACAGGAAGCTGCCCAGTGTCATCACCACATAGATGGCGAGGTAGCTCATAACAGCCGCGACGCCTTCGGCCGTGCCAGCCGCGAGGCCGATCAACGCGAAGCCGACATTGTTGATCGAGCTGTAGGCAAGCAGGCGCTTGATGTTGGTCTGGCCGATCGCCGCGATTGCGCCAAACAGGATCGACGCCAGCGCGACGAACACCACGATCTGCTGCCAGCTCGATACCGCACTGCCCATCGCCTCCATGGCCACGCGCACGGTGAGGCCGAGCGCCGCAACCTTGGGCGCGCTGGCGAAGAAGGCGGTGACGGGGGTCGGCGCGCCTTCATAAACGTCCGGCGTCCACATGTGGAACGGAACCGCGCTGATCTTGAACGCGAGGCCCGCCAGCACGAACACCAGGCCGAAGGTTTCGCCGCTTGACAGCCCATCGGCCATAGCGGCGGAAATGCCATCATAGCTGGTCGAGCCGGTGAAGCCATAAAGCAGGGAGATGCCGTAAAGCAGGATACCGCTCGCCAGGGCGCCGAGCACGAAATATTTGAGGCCCGCTTCCGCCGAGCGCCCGTCCTGCCGCATGAAGCTGGCAAGGATATAGGCGGAGAGGCTCTGCATCTCCAGCCCGACATAGAGCGTGAGCATATCGCCCGCCGACACCATCATACCCATGCCGACGCACGAAAACAGGATCAGGATCGGATATTCGGCGCGGATGGCCAGAACGCCCCCTGACACTCCGGTGGCGAAGAAGCGGGGCGCGACGAGGATCGAGACAGCAGCGGCCGCGTAGATCAACCCCTTGGCAAAGGTCGAGAAAGCATCGCCGCTATAGAGGCCACCAAAGGCGTCTCCGCCCGCCGTCCACGCCGACCCCAGGGTCAAGGCCGCAAGACCGAGCGATGCGACAGCCAGCCAACCGACAAGCTGGGCGCTCTTGTCGCCCGCATAGGCGGCGATCATCAGCAAAACCAACCCGGCTGCGGTCAGCACCAGTTCGGGCATCGCGAGTATCAGGGAAGCGGTATCCAACATCAGTGCGCCTCTCCAGCGGTTGCGTGCTTTTCTTCGCCCTCGTGGCCGCCTTCGTGCGCGCCATGAGCGGCCGCTGGCTGCGGCTTGCCTGCCGTCAGCTTTGCGTCACCCTCCGGCTTGGCGGGCGCGATGCGCGCCACCAGTGCCTGCACATCGCCGCGCATGGGGCTGAGGAAGCTTTCGGGATAAACGCCCATCCACAGCACGGAGAGGCCGATGGGCACCAGCATCACCAGCTCCCGCGCCGTGAGATCCGGCATCGCGGCGGCATCGGCGTTTTTCTGGTCGCCAAAGCAGATGCGGCGATAAAGATAGAGCATATAGGCCGCGCCCAGGATGATGCCGGTGGTGCAGACCAAAGCGACCCAGCTCGACGCCTCGTAAACGCCCATCAGCGACAGGAACTCGCCCACGAAATTCGAGGTGCCGGGCAGGCCGACGGACGCCATCGTGAACAGCATGAAAAGCAGCGCGTATTTCGGCATGTTGATGGAGAGGCCGCCGTAACGGTCTATCTCGCGCGTGTGCAGCCGGTCATAGATCACGCCGACGCACAGGAACAGCGCCCCGGAAACGAGGCCGTGGCCCAGCATCACCATCATCGCGCCCTCGATGCCCGCCTGATTGAAGGCGAACAGGCCGACGGTGACGATCGCCATATGCGCGACCGAGCTGTAGGCGATGAGTTTTTTCATGTCGCTCTGCACAAGGGCGACGAGCGAGGTGTAGACCACCGCGACCATCGACAGCGCGAACACGAGCCAGGCGAACTGCGCGGACGCCTCCGGGAACATCGGCAGCGAGAAGCGGATGAAGCCATAGCCGCCCATCTTCAGCAACACGCCCGCCAATATGACCGAGCCTGCGGTCGGCGCCTGCACGTGCGCATCGGGCAACCAGGTGTGCACCGGCCACATCGGCATCTTCACCGCAAAGCTGGCGAAAAAGGCGAGCCACAGCCATGTCTGCACCTGCGGATCGAAATTGTAAGCCATCAGCGTCGGGATGTCGGTGCTGCCCGCCTCGCGCGCCATCCACAGCATCGCGATCAGCATCAGCACCGAGCCGAGCAACGTGTAGAGGAAGAATTTGTAGCTCGCGTAGATGCGGTTCACGCCGCCCCAGATGCCGATGATGAGATACATCGGGATCAGGCCTGCCTCGAAGAAGATGTAGAACAGGAACAGATCCTGCGCAGCGAACACGCCGATCATCAGCGTTTCCATGAACAGGAACGCGGCCATATATTCGCCGACGCGCTTTTCTATGCTGTCCCAGCTTGCCAGGATGCAGATCGGCATCAGGAACACGGTGAGCGCGATCAGGGTGAGCGCGATGCCGTCTATCCCCATCGCCCAGGCGAAGCGACCGAAGATCGGCGCATATTCCTGGAACTGCCACTGCGCATGACCGGCGCCCTGATCGAAACTGAGCCATAGCAGGATGCCCAGCGCGAAATCGACGAGCGTGGCGATCAGCGCGATCGTGCGCGCTGTGCTGGCGCCCGAAAACAGGCACGCAGCCGCGCCCACCATCGGCACTGCCATCATGAAGGACAATATGGGAAAGCCGAGCTCGTTCATGATACTGTTATCGCCCAGGTTACCGCGGCGGCGAGGCCAAGCAGCATCACCAGCGCATAGGTGTAGAGATAGCCGGACTGGAGCCTGCGCGTGACGCGCCCGCCCGCGACGACCAGCGCAGCCATGCCGTTGGGGCCGAAGCGGTCAATGGTCCCCTCGTCGCCCCGCTTCCAGAAAAAGCGACCGATGGCGAAGGCGGGCTTTACGAACAGCATGTCGTAAAGCTCGTCAAAGTACCATTTGTTGAGCAGGAAGTCGTAGAGCACATGGAAGTGCGCCGTGAACTTGGCGGGCCAATCCGTGTTGCGGAGATAGGCAAGGTAGGCGATGACAAGCCCGGTGGCCATCACCGCGAACGGCGACCACTTCACCCACAGCGGTACCTCATGGCTCGCGTGCATCAGATGCGCGTCGAACGCGAGGGTCGATGGCGCCCAGAACTCCGCACCGCCTTCGGCATCGATGAAGGCATGATGGAAGACATAGCCGGCAGCGACAGCGCCGATCGACAGGACGATCAGCGGGATCAGCATGACAAGCGGGCTCTCGTGTGGATGATAACCCGCCGTGCCGATCACCGGCGCGGAGACATGCGCGTGGCTGGGGCTGTCATGATGCCCTGAGTCTTCCTCGTCCGGATGGTCATGGTGGTCGCCATGGCCGTGCGCGTCATGAACCGCGTGCTGGATATGTTCGCTGCCCGCCCAGCGCGCCTTGCCGAAGAAGGTGAGGAACACGAGCCGCCAGCTGTAGAAGCTGGTGAGCAGCGCGGCGGTGACGCCGATGAGGAATGCGAAGGTTCCGGGGCCGCCTGCTGCGTAGGCGCTTTCGATGATCGAGTCCTTCGAGAAGAAGCCCGCAAAACCGAACAGGGTGCCGGGGATGCCGACGCCGGTGATTGCCAGCGTTCCGGCCGTCATCGCCCAGAAGGTGATCGGGATTTCCTTACGCAGCGCGCCATAATAGCGCATGTCCTGCTCGTGGTGCATGGCGTGGATCACGCTGCCCGCGCCGAGGAACAGCAGCGCCTTGAAGAAGGCGTGGGTGAAGAGGTGGAACATCGCCGCGCCATAAGCCCCCACGCCCGCAGCGAAGAACATGTAGCCCAGCTGCGAACAGGTGGAATAGGCGATCACGCGCTTGATGTCGTTCTGCGTGGTGCCAACCGTAGCCGCGAACAGGCAGGTCGCCGCGCCTACATAGGTCACCACGGCCAGCGCCGTCTCGCTGGTCTCGAACATCGGCGAGAGGCGGCAGACCATGAACACGCCCGCAGTCACCATCGTCGCCGCATGGATCAGCGCGGAAACCGGCGTCGGGCCTTCCATCGCGTCCGGCAACCAGGTGTGCAGGCCGAGCTGCGCCGACTTGCCGCATGCGCCGATGAACAACAGCAGGCACAGCACCGTCATCGTATCGAAGCGATAGCCCAGAAAACCGATGGTGCTGCCTGCCATGCCCGGCGCGGCGGCGAGGATATCCGGGATCGAGATCGTATCGAACACCAGATAGGTGCCGAAGATGCCGAGCATGAAGCCAAGGTCACCCACGCGGTTGACGACGAAGGCCTTGATCGCGGCGGCCGAGGCCGAAGGCTTGCGGAACCAGAAGCCGATGAGGAGGTAGGACGCCAAGCCCACCCCTTCCCAGCCGAAGAACATCTGCAGCAGGTTGTTCGCCGTCACCAGCATCAACATCGCGAAGGTGAAGAGCGAGAGGTAAGCGAAAAAGCGCGGCTGATCCGGCTCTTCCTCCATATAGCCCCAGCTGTAGAGGTGGACGAGCGCGGACACGCTCGTCACCACCACCAGCATCACGGCGGTGAGCGCGTCAACGCGCAGCTCCCATGCCGCCTCGAAGCTGCCAGAGGACAGCCAGTGCAGCACCGGCACGACCATTGGCCCGGCATCACCCGCGACGTAGCTTAGGAAAATCGGCCAGGAGAGCGCGCACGAGACGAACAGCGCACCCGTCGTGACGAGCTTCGCGGGGAGCTTGCCCAGCGCCTTGTTACCCAGCCCCGCAATGATCGCGGCGAGCAGGGGGAGGAAAACGATAAGCTGGATTGATGTCATAGTTCCCCTCCGACCATGACATAATCGTCATGCTGAACTAGTTTCAGCATCCACTCATCCCCTTGGCCCCGCACTTCATGGCAAAATGGACCCTGAAACGAGTTCAGGGTGACGAACCTTTTCATCCCCATCACCCCTTCATCCGGTTGGCGTCGTCTACGGCAATAGTGCCGCGCGAGCGGAAATAGATAACGAGGATGGCAAGGCCGATCGCGGCCTCACCCGCCGCCACGGTCAGCACGAACATGCTGAAGATCTGGCCGACGAGATCCCCCAGATAGGCCGAGAACGCGACGAGGTTTAGGTTTACGGAGAGCAGGATCAGCTCGATCGCCATCAGGATGATGATGATGTTCTTGCGGTTGATGAAGATGCCGAGGACGCCCATCACGAACAGGATGGCGGAGACAACCAGATAATGTTGCAGGCCGATCATGCGGCTTCTCCTCCACAAACCGTTCGGTTCGAGCTGCCGTCGAGCGAAGTCGAGACGGCTGTCGAGAACATTTCTCGACTTCGGTTCTCGACAAGCTCGAACCTGCGCTCGAAACGAACGGGAGTGATTGTCAGGGCAGGTGTCACAGCTCTACCCCCTGCCCTACGGGCTGATTGACGTTGACCACGGCATCCTGCGGGCGGCGGCGGTTTTGCTTGTCTATATTCTGTGCGCGCACGCCGCTCCGCGCGCGGTGGGTCAGCACGATCGCCCCGATCATCGCGACCAGCAGGATGATGCCGGCGGCCTCGAACAGGAAGATATAATCGGTGTAGAGCACCTGCCCGATCGCCTTGATGTTCGGCACATCGGCGGGCGTCGGCGCGGCGCGCTGGGAAAGCTGAAGCGGCCCGGCCTTCCACACGCCAAGGCCGAGCAGGATTTCCGCCAGCAGCCCGAGCGCGATCAGCACGCCGAACGGCAGATAGCTGACGAACCCGGCGCGTAGCTCGGCAAAATCGATGTTGAGCATCATCACGACGAACAGGAACAGCACCGCAACCGCGCCGACATAGACGATGACGAGCAGCATCGCGATGAACTCCGCGCCGACGAGCACCATCAGCCCGGCCGCGTTGAAGAAGGCGACGATCAGCCACAGCACGCTGTGCACCGGGTTGCGCGCGAAGATCGTCAGCGCACCGGCCGCGATCATCAGCGTCGCAAACAGATAAAAGGCGAAGACCTGTATCACTGGATGTTCATCCCCCTGCGTCGCGCCTTAACGATAGGGCGCATCGGCGGCAAGGTTTGCCGCGATTGCCCGCTCCCATTTGTCGCCATTTTCAAGCAGCTTCGCCTTGTCGTAGATCAGCTCCTCGCGCGTCTCTGTCGAGAACTCGAAATTCGGCCCCTCTACGATAGCGTCTACCGGGCAGGCCTCCTGGCAGAAACCGCAATAGATGCACTTGGTCATGTCGATGTCGTAGCGCGTGGTGCGACGGCTGCCGTCCTCGCGCGGCTGGGCCTCGATCGTGATCGCCTGCGCCGGGCAGATCGCCTCGCACAGCTTGCACGCGATGCACCGCTCCTCGCCATTGGGATAGCGACGCAGCGCATGCTCGCCGCGGAAGCGGGGCGAGATCGGGTTCTTCTCGTAAGGGTAGTTGATCGTCGCCTTGGGCTTGAAAAAATATTTCAAGGTCAGCCAATGGGCCTTCACGAACTCCCAGAGGGTGAAGGATTTGATGTAGTGGGCGATCATTTGGTGGCTCCCATCACAACCGAACCGCGTGTAGTTTCATAAACATTGCACTTGGCTCGCATCGTATGATCCAAAGTTCCGCCCGGAATAACTTTCCAGTCACTGGCTTCAAAAGATGGTTCCAAATGCCCACTGCCTAACAGCCCAGCAACTCGATGGAACCCAGAAACCACTCCAGCATATGGCAAGAGAATCGTCGCGTCCCGGCTCCGGGTATCCTTCCATTCGAGCATCATATAAACTGGGCGTCGGTCTACTACCGTCACCTCCCCTTTCTCATCGAAAAGGCCGCGAGGATCCTGAATGACGTCAAAAGTCTGAGCAAATGGCCGTGTCAGAGGTTTGTCGTTCGGCGGGACCTGCCTGTTTTCCTCCGTGTTGACGACAAACATCAACGGAATGATGGGTTGGCTAGCTCCGTCAGGGGTATTCTCCATGAAAGCACAGCTTACATAAAACGCGTTACCTGCTTTCACTGGTCGCGGAGTTTCCTGTTTAATAGCGTCATACTCGGCTCCCGTTACCTCGTGAGGAGGAATGCTAAGCTGGGCGCTGCTGGCGTCAATCCAACACAAATAAGCAATAGCTATAGCCGAACTAATGCACCTTCTCATCCCCCATACCTCGTCAGCATGAGGAAGCCGCTCACCAGGAACACGAACAGCAGTGAGGTCGGCAAAAACACCTTCCAGCCCAGCCGCATCAGCTGGTCATAGCGATAGCGCGGGACGGTCGCCTTGACCCAGGAAAAGACGAAGAAGAAGAACAGGATTTTTGCGAACAGCCAGATTATGCCCGGCACCATATAGAGCGGCGCCCAGTCGACCGGGGGCAGATAGCCGCCCCAGAACAGGATCGCGTTCAGCGCACACATCAGGATGACGTTGGCATATTCGCCGAGCCAGTAGAGCGCGAACGCCATCGAGCTATATTCGGTCTGATAGCCCGCGACGAGCTCGCTTTCCGCCTCGGTCAGGTCGAACGGCGCCCGCGCGGTTTCTGCCATTGCGCTGATCAGGAACATCACCGCCATCGGAAACAGCAGCGGGTTGAAGCCGTTGCCGTTGAGGAAGCCGTAATAGCCCTTCTGGCTCTCGACTATCTGCGAGAGGTTGAAGCTGCCCGCCCACAGCACCACGCAGATGAGGATGAAGCCGATCGAGACTTCATAAGAAATCATCTGAGCCGAGGCGCGCATCGCACTGAAAAACGGATATTTCGAGTTCGATGCCCAGCCCGCGATCACGATGCCGTAAACGCCGAGCGACGAGATCGCGAGGATATAGAGCAGCCCGACATTGATGTCTGCCAGCACCACGCCGACATCGAACGGCACCACCGCCCACGCCAGCAGCGCGACGGTGAAGGTGATGATCGGCGCAATGAGAAATAGCCCCTTGTTCGCCGCGCTCGGGATGATGGTTTCCTGCAGGAAGACCTTGAGGCCATCCGCGAAGGACTGGAGCAGACCGAACGGGCCGACGACATTCGGCCCGCGCCGCAGCGCCATCGCCGCCCAGATCTTGCGGTCGGCATAGATGATCATCGCCACGGCCAGCATGAGCGGCAGCGCGATCAGGAGAATGCCGATCACGGTCGAGAGCAGCCACGCGGCCTCGAACGGGATGCCATAGGATTGGAAAAAGGCGGTCATTGAAGCATCCCCTTAAAGCCCCTCCCCTTCAGGGGAGGGGTTGGGGTGGGGAAATGCCCCAAGCGCCTCGTTGCTGCGCAAGGCCCCACCCTCGGCCCCTCCCCTGAAGGGGAGGGGTGAATATGCGCTACCCACCTCATTCCGCAGCCTCCGCGAAAGTCTCACCGTGCAGCAGCTCCGCCGAGCAGCGCTGCATCGTGGGCGAGGCGCGGCAGATGGCATTGGTGAGGTAGTAGTCCTTGATCGGCGAGCCGAATTCGCCGCTCGCGCCGGTGGGCAGTTTGGGAGCGGACCAGCCGTAGTTCACCAGCCCTTCGGTGGCGAGAGCCGGGACATCCGCGAACATCTTGGCGCGCAGATCGGCGAAGCTGTCGAACGGCAGGGTCTTGCCCATCACCTGGCTGAGAGCGCGCAGGATCGCCCAGTCTTCGCGGGCATCGCCGGGTGCGAACACCGCCTTGTCGCTGCGCTGGACACGGCCTTCGAGATTGACATAGGTGCCCGCCTTCTCGGCATAGGAAGCGCCGGGGAGGATCACGTCCGCCGCGTGCGCGCCCGCGTCGCCATGATGGCCGATATAGACCTTGAAGCTATCCGCGAACTGGCCGTAGTCCACCTCGTCCGCGCCCAGCGAGAACAGCAGCTTGGGCTTGGCGGCGGCGATGGCTTTGATGCCGCCCTGGCTGGCGAAACCGAGCATCAGCCCGCCCATGCGCGCGGCGGCGAAGTGCAGTATGTTGTAGCCGTTCCAGCCTTCCTTCAGGAGGCCGAGCGTCTCGACCAGCGCGAGCGTGTCGCCATGTGCGCCGTCCTTGGCGAGGATACCACCGCCCGCGATCAGCATCGGCCGCTTCGCGTTCAGGAACGTGCCGATCACCGCCTTGGGCAGCTTGGCCAGCAGCGAGGCATCGTTGCCCAGCCACTCAACTTTATAGGTGAGATCGTGCTGCGGCCCGATGGCGTAGACCTTCGCCCCGCGCTTGATCGCCTTGCGCACCCGCGTGTTGATGAGCGGCGCTTCCCAGCGCAGGTTGGTGCCAACGAGCAGGATCGCGTCCGCCGTCTCGACCCCCGCGATGGTGCTGTTGAAATTGACGGCCGAGAGGCTCGACACATCATAGGCGAGGCCAGTCTGCCGCCCTTCGAGCATCGTGCCGCCCAGTGCGCGGACCAGCTCGCGGCCCGCATACATCGTCTCGCAATCGAGCATGTCGCCCGCGACAGCGGCGACCGAGCCTTTATGCTTCACCGCCGCAATGGCCGCGAACGCCTCGTCCCAGCTGGCAGCGACGAGCTTGCCGCCTTTGCGGACATAAGGCTTGTCGAGGCGGGCGCGCACCAGCGCGTCAACATGATGCCGGGTTTTGTCCGACGCCCATTCCTCGTTCACGTCATCGTTGACGCGCGGCAGCACGCGCAGCACCTGCCGCCCGCGACTGTCCAGGCGGATGTTGGTGCCGAGCGCGTCCATCACGTCTATCGCGAAGGTCTTTTTCAGCTCCCACGGACGCGCCTCGAACGCATAGGGCTTGGCGGTTAGCGCGCCGACCGGGCAGAGATCGACCACATTGCCCGAAAGCTCGCTCTTGACCGCATGCTCGAGATAGGTGGTGATCTGCATGTTCTCGCCGCGATAGATCGCGCCGATCTGGGGCACGCCCGCGACTTCTTCGGCAAAGCGGACGCAGCGCGTGCACTGGATGCAGCGGGTCATCGCCGTCTTGACCAGCGGGCCCATATATTTCTCGGTCACGGCGCGCTTGTTTTCGGCAAAGCGGCTCGCGCCCTTGCCATAGGCGACGGACTGGTCCTGCAGGTCGCACTCGCCGCCCTGATCGCAGATCGGGCAATCCAAGGGGTGGTTGATGAGCAGGAACTCCATCACGCCCTCGCGCGCCTTCTTCACCATCTCGCTGTCTGTGCGGATGGTCTGCCCCTCGGCTGCCGGAAGCGCGCAGGAGGCCTGCGGCTTGGGCGGGCCGGGTGCGACCTCGACCAGGCACATGCGGCAGTTGCCTGCGATCGACAGGCGCTCATGATAGCAGAAACGCGGGATTTCCTTGCCCGCCAGCTCGCACGCCTGAAGGACGGTGGCGCCCTGCGGGACCTCAATCTCTACGCCATCTACGGTGAGTTTAGGCATTAGCGCACCACCTTGATATCATCGGACGCATAAAGCCCTTCGGCCTTTGGTTTGGTAGATTTCATACGCACGAGATAACCGCCACTTTCGACATATTTGGCAACTTCATCCAAATCATGACATAGGATTTCAGCGTGTGTTTCGTTACCAGCGCCGGATTTAGCTACCTTATAGGCTCCTGCCTTTTTGTAAGGCCGTAAAACGACTTGGCTAGTTTGCCCCTTACGTGAGCCGATATGCTTCACGGTGTGCTCCCGGTATATGTCGCGGACAGTCACGCCGCCGCCTCCCGCACAACATCGTCACCCCGGACTTGATCCGGGGTCCCGCTGCCTTTGATCCCGCACCATGCTGACGAAAAGCCGCAGAAGAAAAGCGGGACCCCGGCTTTCGCCGGGGTGACGGCGTATGGCGATGAGGGGGTGATGATTGTCACTCCGCCGCCTCCATCATCGGGCCTGAGCTGCCGCCACGCTCCATAATCCGCCGCTCGATTTCCGGGCGGAAGTGGCGGATAAGGCCTTGGATCGGCCAGGCTGCCGCATCGCCCAGTGCGCAGATGGTGTGGCCTTCGACCTGCTTGGTCACCTGTTGCAGCATGTCGATTTCTTCGATCTCCGCTTCGCCGGTGCGCAGGCGCTCCATCACGCGCCACATCCAGCCGGTGCCCTCGCGGCAGGGGGTGCACTGGCCGCAGCTCTCATGCTTGTAGAAATAGGAAAGCCGCGAAATGGCGCGCACGATGTCCGTGCTCTTGTCCATCACGATCACCGCCGCCGTGCCGAGGCCGGAGCCGAGCCCGCGCAGGCCATCAAAATCCATCGGCGCGTCCATGATCTCTTTGGCCGGGACCAATGGCACCGAGGAGCCGCCGGGGATGACAGCGAGCAGATTGTCCCACCCGCCGCGAATGCCGCCGCAGTGCCGGTCGATCAGCTCGCGGAAGGGGATCGACATGCTTTCCTCGACCACGCAGGGCTTGTTCACATGGCCGCTGATCTGGAACAGCTTGGTGCCCTTGTTGTTGTCCCGCCCGAAGCGCGAGAACCACGCCGCGCCGCGCCGGAGGATCGTCGGGCTGACCGCGATGCTCTCGACATTGTTGACCGTCGTCGGGCAGCCATAAAGCCCCGCGCCCGCCGGGAACGGGGGCTTGAGGCGCGGCTGGCCCTTCTTGCCCTCAAGGCTTTCGATCTGCGCGGTTTCCTCGCCGCAGATATAGGCCCCTGCCCCGCGATGGACGAACACATCAAAGTCATAGCCGGAGCCGCAGGCGTTACGCCCAAGGAACCCCTTGGCATAGGCCTGCTCGACGGCGGCGAAGAGAACCTTCGCCTCGTAGATGAACTCGCCGCGAATATAGATGTAAGCGGCGCGCGCGCGCATCGCGAAGCCGGCGACCAGCGCGCCCTCGATCAGCTTGTGCGGATCGTGGCGGATGATCTCGCGGTCCTTGCAGCTGCCCGGCTCGGACTCGTCCGCGTTGATGACGAGGAAGCTCGGGCGGCCGTCCTTGCTTTCCTTGGGCATGAACGACCATTTCATGCCCGTGGGGAAGCCCGCGCCGCCGCGCCCGCGCAGGCCACTCGCCTTGATGATCTCGATGATGCCGTCCTGCCCGATTTCGAGCAGCTTCTTGGTGTTGTCCCAGTCACCGCGCTTTATCGCCGCGTCTATGCCCCAATCCTGAAAGCCATAGACGTTGGTGAAGATGCGATCCTTGTCCTCCAGCGGGCCGACGAACGGCGGCGGGGGCGGAGTGGCGGGTGCGGTGGCGTCAGTCATGGTCATACCCCTCCGATCCCTCTCCCTCAAGGGAGAGGGTTACGAAGCCTTGCGAGCGAAGCAAGCTAGGCGCAGTTGGGCGAGGGTGAGTCCCCTCACCCTGCCCTCTCCCCTGAGGGGAGAGGGTATGTTGGAGCATACCCATCACCAGCCCCCCCGATAATCATGGTTTTCGCTGACCATTTCCTTGAGCGACGTCGGCCCGCCCTCGGGGCAGCTGGTCTGGCGCTCGATCTGCGGGCCGATCTTGGGCTGTTTGCCCGCCGCGAGATCGTCGAGGATCGCGGTCATCGTGTCGAAAGTCAGGTCTTCGTAATTGTCGTCGTTGATCTGGACCATCGGCGCGTTGGCGCAGGCGCCGAGGCACTCGACCTCATTCAGGGTGAACAGCCCATCGGCGGTGGTGCCGCCCTTGTGCAGCCCCTTCGCCTTGCACGCGGCGAACACGTCATCAGACCCGCGCAGCATGCACGGCGTCGTGCCGCAGACCTGCACATGATAGCGGCCGACCGGCGCGAGGTTATACATGGTGTAGAAGGTCGCGACCTCGTAGGCGCGCATATAGGGCATGTCGATCTGAGCGGCGACATATTCGATCACCGGCACGGGGAGCCACCCTTGCGTGTTCGTCTCCGCGCCGACCTGCCGCTGGGCAAGGTCGAGCAGCGGCATGATGGCAGAATGCTGCCGCCCGGCGGGATAGCGGGCGATAACCTTCTCGGCTTGGCTCGCGTTTTCGGGTGTCCACGCGAACCCGCCCCAGCGGGCGCGGACCTCGGCTTCGTCGGGAATGGTTACAGCATCAGACATGCATACATCCTTCGTCATCCAGGGCTTGACCCGGGATCCCGCTCTTCTTTTGTCCCGCCGTCGAAGAAAAGCGGGACCCCGGCTCGGGGGCCGGGGTGACGGAGCTGGAAGACTGCATCACCGGATGAACTCCACTCTGGCCACCTTGTCACCTTCAAAGGAATAGACCGCGATCACCTCGAACGGCTCGACCAGCTCTGAGCCATCGGTCGCCGGGCCACGCGTCACATATTCGCGGAACAGCACATAATTGCCGATGGCCTGACGCTCGCGGATTTCCGCTTGGTTCTGCGGCCATTTGGCGAACGCGGCGGCGAGGCCGGAGCGCGTGCCCTCCTTGCCCTCGCGCACCACCGCGCCGCGATAGTTCGCTTCGCAGGCGTCGTCGGTCATGTAGGACACATAGGTGTCCACATCCTGCGCGTTATAGGCGGCGATCATGGCTTGGGCGATGGCGAGCTTGTCAGACATTCGACTTCCTCACTCTCGCTCCGAAATATAACCAAAGTGCTGCCGCTGCCGCTGCCGCTGACCCATAAATTCCAGTCGGAATTACCGCCAAAACTGGCAACCCACCGTCGAACAATCCGCCACCACCGCCTAACGCGGACCACATGGCCATTCCACCCACTACCCAAGCCAACCACGATAGGGCGATCAATGTCAGCTTGGCAGCCCAATGCTTCGTGCCTAAAATATGGGCCACCAAAGCAGCTAAAGCCCAAACCAGCGCACCTTGCAGGGCGGCGAAAAGCAACGTGCCCATAAAGCCCAAAGTGACATAACTAAGAGTTGGAAGCGTGCTCACCGGTCACACTCCCCGAACACGATGTCCATCGCGCCGAGGACGGCGGTGGTGTCGGCGAGCATGTGGCCCTTCATCATGAAGTCCATCGCCTGCAAGTGGCTGAACGCGGTCGGGCGGATCTTGCAGCGATAGGGCTTGTTGCTGCCGTCGCTGACCAGATAGACGCCGAACTCGCCCTTGGGGCTTTCGGTGGC
This sequence comes from Sphingobium sp. DEHP117, assembly GCF_030867385.1. GTDB lineage: Bacteria > Pseudomonadota > Alphaproteobacteria > Sphingomonadales > Sphingomonadaceae > Sphingobium. Next base: position 1,225,939 of record NZ_JAPFBJ010000001.1, read on the forward strand.
GACATAGACTTCGCCGGCCGGAACGTGGAAGCCCTCGGTGTAGAGCTTGAAGTGGTGGATCAGGGCTTCCATGCTCGATTTCATCTCGCCGCGCTTGGGCGGCACGACCTTGCGGTCGAGCGAGGCGATCGGGCCTTCGGGCATTTGCTGGAGGCACTGCTTCATGATGCGCGCGGACTGGCGCACTTCCTCGACGCGGACCATGAAGCGGTCGTAGCAGTCGTAGTTGGTGCCGACAGGGACGTCGAACTCCATGCGGTCATAGACATCATAGGGCTGGCTCTTGCGGATGTCCCACGCAATGCCGGAGCCGCGGATCATCGGGCCGGAGAAGCCCCATTTGAGCGCGTCTTCCTTGCTAACGACGGCGATGTCGACATTGCGCTGCTTGAAGATGCGGTTGTCCGCCACGAGTGAAATCGCGTCCTCGAACAGGCGTGGCAGGCGCGTATCCAACCAGTCACCGATGTCGGTCAAGAGCTTCAGCGGCACATCCTGATGCACGCCGCCGGGGCGGAAGTACGCGCTGTGCATACGTGCGCCAGATGCACGCTCGAAGAAGTTGAGGCAATCCTCCCGGATCTCGAACAGCCACAGGTTCGGCGTCATCGCACCAACGTCCATCACGTGACTGCCCAAGTTCAGCATGTGATTGCAGATGCGGGTCAGCTCGGCAAAGAACACGCGCAGATATTGCGCGCGCAGCGGCACTTCGAGGTTCAGCAGCTTCTCGATCGCAAGCACGTAGCTGTGCTCCATGCCGAGCGGCGAGCAGTAATCCAGCCGGTCGAAATAGGGCAGCGCCTGAAGATAGGTCTTGTACTCGATCAGCTTTTCGGTGCCGCGATGGAGCAGGCCGACATGCGGATCGCACCGCTCGACGATCTCGCCGTCCAGCTCCATGACGAGGCGCAGCACGCCGTGCGCGGCGGGGTGCTGCGGCCCGAAGTTGATCGTATAATTCTGGATGCCGTCTTCATCGACGCCGACGACGACCTGACGCTTTTCCGTCTGCTCGAGTGTTTCGGCGCTCATGCCTTATCCTCGCTCTTTTTTCGGGTCGCGCGGGGTTTGGGCGCGGGTTTCGACCCGGCCTCGGCCAGCTTTTGCGCGGCGGTCTTGCGCGGGGCGCGCGGCTTCTTGACGGCGGCGGACTGCTCTGTGGCGGCGACGTTGGCTGCCTTGCCTGCGCCGGTCTGGCCGGGATGTTCGGTCGTTTTGGGCGTCGTCACCTTGGGCGCGGGTGCCTCGCTCGCCTTGGGCGGCGGCGGCGCGGCGGGTGCAGGGGTGGGTGCGCCTTGCTCCTGCGCCTTGGCCTTCTCGTCACCCGGCAGCACATATTGCGCGCCTTCCCACGGGCTCATGAAATCGAAGTTGCGGAAATCCTGCGCCAGGCGAACCGGCTCATAAACGACGCGCTTGTCTTCCTCGCTAAAGCGAAGCTCAACAAAGCCGGTGAGCGGGAAGTCCTTGCGCTGAGGATGGCCGGCAAAGCCATAGTCGGTGAGGATGCGGCGCAGGTCCGTATTGCCGGAGAACACCACGCCGTACATGTCGAACACCTCGCGCTCGAGCCAGCCCGCGACCGGCCACAAGCCCGTTACCGAGGGGACCGGCGTCGCTTCATCCGTGCCGACCTTGACGCGCACGCGGTGGTTCTTCGTGACCGAGAGCAGGTGATAGACCACCTCGAACCGATCCGGCCGGTCGGGATAGTCGACGCCCGCAATTTCCATCAGCTGCTGATACTGCGCGCCATCACGCAGCGCTTCCATCACGCGGATGAGAGCATCGCGCGCGACGACGAGCGTAATCTCGTCCGCCGCCTGGACCAGCGCGAGCAGATCCCCACCTACGAGCGCACGCAGACTGTCCGCGCAGTCATCGGTATGAACCACTCTGGGGGCGGAATGGACGCTGCTCATCTCTCAATCGTCCCCACGCGGCGGATCTTCCGCTGAAGCTGCATGATGCCATAGAGCAGCGCTTCAGCCGTCGGCGGGCAGCCGGGCACATAGATGTCGACCGGCACGATGCGGTCGCACCCGCGCACGACGCTGTAGCTATAGTGATAATAGCCGCCGCCATTGGCGCAGCTGCCCATGGAGATGACGTATTTCGGCTCCGACATCTGGTCATAGACCTTGCGCAGCGCCGGGGCCATCTTGTTGCACAGCGTGCCCGCGACAATCATCACGTCCGACTGGCGCGGAGACGCGCGCGGGGCGGCGCCGAACCGCTCCAGATCATAGCGCGGCATGTTGACGTGAATCATCTCAACCGCGCAGCACGCAAGGCCAAAGGTCATCCACCACAGCGAGCCGGTACGCGCCCACTGGAACAGCTCCTCGGTCGAAGTGACGAGGAAGCCCTTGTCCTGCACTTCAGTGGAGAGCGCGTTGAAGAATTGCGGGTCGGGCTCCGTGCCGGGCGCCGGGGCGCGTCCGGTATGCGGCCGCTCTAGCTCTACTCCCAATCGAGTGCTCCCTTTTTCCACGCATATACAAGGCCGAGCACCAGCTCGAAGATGAAGATCATCATCGTCGCCCAGCCGGTCCAGCCGATCTGATCGAGGCTGACGGCCCAGGGGAATAGGAACGCGGCCTCAAGATCGAAGATGATGAACAGGATCGCCACGAGGTAGAAGCGCACATCGAACTGGTTACGCGGGTCCTCGAAGGCCGGGAAGCCGCACTCATATTCGGAAAGCTTGTCGGCGTTCGGCTGATGCGCGCCGGTCAGGCGGGCGACGAGCATCGGCAGGAACACGAACACGCTGGAAAGCGCAAGGGCGATGCCGAGAAAAATGAGAATTGGCAGATATTGGCTGAGATCGACCAAGCTTGCCCCCTGCGACGCAATTAACCGAAGACTTATCGCGCGGCTTTAGGCCTGCTGCAGCAGCGAAGCAAGGGGGGTGAGAGCGTAAAATCGCTCAAAAAAATAACGTGCGCCGGAGAGTTCAGCTCAGCAGCAGCTTGCCGCCGGAAAATACCAGCATGATCGCCAGCGCCACCCGCAGAAAGCTCGTGTTGACGTGCTTGGTGAGGCGCGAGCCGATGACGATTCCCGGAATGGACCCGATCAACAGCGAGCCGAGCAGCTGGAGATCGACCTTGCCCATGAGGAAATAGCCCAGCCCCGCCAGCATGGTGAGCGGCACGGCATGCACGATGTCTGTGCCCACTATCTTTTGCGTCGTGAGGCGGATCGGATAGAGCATCATGAGCATGGTCGCGCCGATTGCGCCCGCGCCCACCGAGGTAAGGGTGACGATAGTACCCAAAATCACGCCGCAGACCACGGTCAAGGTGGGAAGCAGCCGACGATAGACTTCCATCCGGCCGCTCTCGATGGAGAGCGCAGCCTTGGCCATGCGACCTTGAAACAGGGTTGCGATTGCAGAAGCGATCAACACGCATCCCAAAGCCTGGACCACAAACCCTGACTTGGCCTGGTGCCCGCCCGACTGGGCAAGATACCATAAGACGAGCGCAGCGGCAGGAAGGCTGCCATAAGCGAGGCGGCGCACGACAAGCCAATCCGCATGACCCTGGCTGTGGTGCACGCCGCCGCCGACCATCTTGGTGAGCGCCGCAAACCAGAGGTCGGTTCCCACGGCCGTGGTCGGCGCGACGCCGAGCAGCAGGATCATGATCGGCGCCATCAGCGAGCCGCCGCCAACGCCGGTCAGGCCAACCATCGTGCCGACAAGAAAACCGGAAAGGGGATGCAAATAATCCATCAGGCGGCCAGTTCCGTCACGAGATCGAGCACAGGCTGCGCATGCTCCTTCCTGCAGATGAGCAGGTCGGGCATGTAGACGTCCTGTTGATTGTAGACAAGCGCACTGCCATCGATGCGGCTGACGTGGAGGCCGTGGGCGAGTGCTACGGCGGCGGGGGCGCAGCTGTCCCACTCATATTGCCCGCCGGAGTGGAGATAGATGTCCGCGTCGCCACGAATAACTGCCATCGCCTTTGCGCCTGCCGAACCCATCGGCACGAGCTGGGCGCCGAGCTTTTCGGCGACAGTCACCGCTTCGGCGGCGGGGCGGGTGCGCGAGACGACCATGCGCAGCGGGGTTCCGGCAGCAGGGAGCATGCGCGGCTGATCGGTGCGCAACACTTCGCCCAAACCCGGCAGCGCGACCGCGCCGATCTCAGGCTTGCCATCAACGGCGAGCGCCACATGCACGGCCCAATCGGTGCGCTCCTCGCCATATTCGCGCGTGCCATCGACCGGATCGATGATCCAGACACGGGACTTGACGAGGCGCGAGCCATCGCACTGGCTTTCCTCGGAGAGCAGGCCATCATCGGGGCGTTGCTCGCGGATCGCGTGGATCAGGAACTGGTTGGCGGTCTGATCACCCGCCTTGCCCAGCGCCTTGGCTGCGATGAGACCGCTGTCCCGCACCGCGAGCAGGATGCGCCCGGCATGTTCTGCCAGGCTGGCAGCCAGTTCCGCGTCGCTCAATGCCACCCGAGCAGCCTCTCGATGATCGCATCCGCGGCGGCTTCGGCGTCCATCTTCGTGGTATCAATGCGGATTTCCGGGCCTTCCGGAGCTTCGTAGGGGCTGTCGATGCCGGTGAAGTTCTTCAAATCCCCTGCCCGCGCCTTCTTGTAAAGCCCTTTCACGTCGCGCTTCTCAGCCTCGGCCAGCGGCGTGTCGATGAAGATCTCGAAGAACTCGCCCTCGGGGATCATCGCGCGTACCATCTCGCGCTCCGCCCGGAACGGCGAGATGAAGGCGGTGATGACGATGAGGCCGGCGTCCGCCATCAGCTTCGCCACCTCGCCGACGCGGCGAATATTCTCGATCCGGTCCGCTTCGGTAAAGCCCAGATCCTTGTTGAGGCCGTGGCGCACATTGTCGCCGTCGAGCAGGAACGTGTGCCGGTTCATCCGGTGCAGCTTCTTCTCGACCAGATTGGCGATGGTCGACTTGCCCGAGCCAGACAGCCCCGTGAACCACAGCACGGCGGGCTTCTGGTTCTTGAGGTTCGCGTGCGCATCGCGGCTGATGTCGAGCGCCTGCCAATGGACATTCTGCGCCCGCCGCAGCGAGAAGTGCAGCATGCCCGCCGCCACCGTATTGTTGGTGATCTTGTCCACCAGGATGAAGCCGCCCAGGGTGCGGTTCTGGGTGTACGCCTCGAACACGACCGGCTTGTCGGTGGCCAGCTCGACGACGCCGATGGCGTTCAGATCGAGCGTCTTGGCCGCCAGATGCTCCATCGTGTTGACGTTGACGATATATTTGGGCGCCTGGACGGTGACGGAGACCATCTGAGTGCCAAGCTTCATCCAGTAGGCGCGGCCGACATGCAGCGCTTCGTCCGACATCCAGACAAGCGTGCTCTCAAACTGGTTGGCGGCTTCGGGCGGGGTATCGGCTATGGCGATGACATCGCCGCGCGAACAATCGATCTCGTCCGCAAAGCACAACGTGACCGACTGGCCAGCCACCGCTTCATCGAGATCGCCATCCAGCGTCACGATGCGTGAGACGGTGCTGGTCTTGCCCGAGGGGAGCACGCGGATCGCGTCACCCGCCTTCACAATGCCGGTCGCGATCTGGCCGGAGAAACCCCGGAAATCGAGGTTCGGGCGGTTGACCCACTGGACTGCCATGCGGAACGGCTTGTCCTGATCCGCCGTCACGTCGACCTCGACCGTCTCCAGATGCTCGATCAGCGGCTTGCCGGTGTACCAAGGGGTGTTGGGCGAATTGGCGGTGATATTGTCGCCCTTGAAGCCCGAGATAGGCATCGGCACGAAGCTTGTGATGCCGATCGAGTTGGCGAATGCCGTGTAATCGGCCACGATGTCGTCGAATACCTGCTGGCTGTAGTCCACCAGGTCCATCTTGTTGACCGCCAACACGATGTTGCGGATGCCGATGAGGTGGGCGAGATAGCTGTGGCGGCGGGTCTGCGTGAGCACGCCCTTGCGCGCGTCGATCAGGATCACGGCGAGGTCGGCTGTGGACGCGCCCGTCACCATGTTGCGGGTATATTGCTCATGCCCCGGGGTATCGGCGACGATGAACTTGCGCTTTTCGGTGGTGAAGAAGCGATAGGCGACGTCGATGGTGATGCCCTGCTCGCGCTCGGCGGCGAGGCCGTCGACGAGGAGCGCGAAGTCTATTTCCTGCCCCTGCGTACCGACACGCTTGCTGTCCGCCTCCAAGGCCGCGAGCTGATCCTCGAAGATCATCTTGCTGTCATAGAGCAGGCGGCCGATCAGCGTCGATTTGCCGTCGTCCACGCTGCCGCAGGTGATGAACCGCAGCAGGCTCTTGTGCTGGTGCTGTTCGAGATAGGCGTCAATGTCCTCGGCGATCAGCGCGTCGGTCTTGTAAATGGGGTCTGCCATGTCGGACATCAGTTCACTCCGTCATGCTGAACTTGTTTCAGCATCCATCGCGCCTTCGGCGATGCGGGGGCCTGGGGAAAGATGGACCCTGAAACAAGTTCAGGGTGACGATCAGTGGAAGCTGGACGGCGCGTCAAAAGTACCCCTCCTGCTTCTTCTTTTCCATCGAGGCATCGCCGCCATCCTTGTCGATGACGCGGCCCTGCCGCTCGGACGTGGTGGTGAGGAGCATTTCCTGAATGACTTCCGGCAGCGTCTTAGCCTCACTCTCCACAGCGCCGGTCAGCGGATAGCAGCCCAAGGTGCGGAAGCGGATGGAGCGCATCACCGGCTCCTCGCCTTCGCGCAGGGGGAAGCGCTCGTCATCGACCATCAGCAACAGGCCATCACGCTCCACGGTGGGGCGCTTTTCGCTGAAATAGAGTGGGACGATCGGGATGTCGTTCAGATGGATATATTGCCAGATGTCGAGCTCAGTCCAGTTCGAGATCGGGAAGACGCGGATGCTCTCGCCCTTCTTCTTGCGGGCGTTGTAGAGGTTCCACAGCTCCGGCCGCTGGTTCTTCGGGTCCCAGCCATGGGTTGCGGTGCGGAAGGAGAAGATGCGCTCCTTGGCGCGGCTCTTTTCCTCGTCGCGCCGGGCACCGCCAAAGGCGACATCGAAGCCATAAAGATCCAGCGCCTGTTTGAGGCCTTCAGTCTTCCACATATCGGTGTGGAGCGGGCCATGATCGAACGGGTTGATGCCCCGCTCCTTGGCCTCAGGGTTCTGATAGACGAGCAGCTCCATGCCGCTTTCCTGCGCCATGCGGTTGCGCAGCTCGTACATCGCCTTGAACTTCCATGTCGTATCGACATGGAGCAGCGGGAACGGCGGCGGGCTGGGATAGAAGGCCTTGCGCGCCAGATGCAGCATCACCGCGCTGTCTTTACCGACGGAATAGAGCATCACCGGCTTCTCAGCCTCGGCCACCACCTCGCGCATGATGTGAATGCTCTCAGCTTCAAGCCGCTCGAGATGGGTCAGTATTGTCTTGTCGGTCACCGGATCATGCCCCGTTGCGCTGTTTGTGCAGCCTGTACCTTTTCCATCGTACCCGCAGGATCAACATAGTTTTTGCACTGCGGCATGCAGAAAATATATACCCTGCGGCCAGACACAAGGCTGTTAACCCGTAAGTTCATGACTGCCTGATCGCTCTAGGGGAACGATATTACAAAAAGATTTACCGCAGCGCGCCAGCCACCAGCTTGTGCAATTTGGAGTGGATGGCGTCATTGCCGGCGATCAATTCCTTGCGCTCGATCGCCTGATCACCGCCACGATAGTCGGTCACGAAGCCGCCCGCCTCGCGCACCAGCAGGATGCCGGCCGCGACATCCCAAGGCTGCAGGCCGCTCTCCCAAAAGCCGTCGTAGCGCCCAGCCGCGACGTGCGCGAGATCGAGGGCGGCCGAGCCGAAGCGCCTGATCCCCGCGACGGACGGCGCGACCGCGCCGAAGATGCGCGTCCATTGGCCGACATCGCCGTGGCCAAAGAACGGGATGCCGGTGGCGATCAGAGCGTCCGCCAGATCACGCCGCGCCGAAACGCGCAGCCGCTGGTCGTGGCGCCAGGCGCCGCGGTTCTTTTCCGCCCAATAGCTCTCGTCAGTGATCGGCTGATAGACGAGGCCCGTGGTGATCTCGCGCCTGCCGCCCGGCAGCGGCTCCTCGACCGCGATCGAGATGGCGAAGTGTGGGATGCCGTGGAGAAAGTTGGTGGTGCCGTCGAGCGGATCGATGATCCAGCGCGGCTTCGCCGGATCGCCCTCGATCACCCCGCCCTCCTCAAGCAGGAAGCCCCAGTCGGGCCGCGCCTTGCGCAGTTCCTCGACCAGCGTCTGCTCGCAGCGCTTGTCCGCCATCGAAACGAAATCGGCCGGCCCTTTGCGGGACACCTGCAGATGCTCGACCTCGCCGAAATCGCGGCGCAGACGCGGTGCGGCCTTGCGCGCGGCGCGTTCCATAACGGTGAGAAGACCAGAGTGGGATACCATTACATTAAGCTCCTGCGCGCAAAAGGTTTGATGCGCGCTTCCGAACGGAAAACCGGTTCCCACTTTTCCTGGAAGCGCTTTGGCGCGCGGCGCGTTCCATAACGGTGAGAAGACCAGAGTGGGATACCATATTTCCTCTTTCTCCTCTCCCATTCCAGGGAAAGGACGGGGACAGGGATCTGGGCGCGGCCGAGCAAACGGGCTCGCCCCACCCCGACCCCTCCCCTCGTGGGAGGGGCTTAAAGAACTTAGTCCGCTCGCTTTACGTATTCCCGTTCATACACATCGACGACGATGCGCGTGCCGGTGACGATGTGCGGCGGCACCATGACGCGCACGCCGTTGTCGAGGATTGCGGGCTTGTAGGACGCGGAGGCGGTCTGGCCCTTCACGACGGCATCGGCCTCGACCACGGTCGCCTCGACCTGCTCGGGCAGCTGAACCGAAATCGGGCGCTCGTCGTACATTTCGAGCATCACCATCATGCCGTCGGTCAGGAAGGCGGCGGCCTCACCGACCAGATCTGTCGGCAGGTTGATCTGCTCGTAGGTCTCGGTATCCATGAAGACGAGCATGTCGCCCTCGGCATAGAGATACTGGAAATCCTTGGTATCGAGGCGGATGCGCTCCACCGTCTCGGCCGAGCGGAAGCGGACGTTGTTCTTGCGCCCGTCAATCAGGTTCTTCAGCTCCACCTGCATATAGGCGCCGCCCTTGCCCGGCTGGGTGTGCTGGATTTTCACGGCGCGCCACAGGCCGCCCTCATATTCGATATTGTTGCCCGGACGAATTTCGACGCCGCTGATCTTGGCCATAGCACACCTGCCTTGTAGTTGCTCCACTCGCGCACATTCGCGGTGCTACGCCGCCCAGCCGAGTAGAAAGAAAGAGCCGGGCGGCGCTGTAGCGGTTGGCAGGCGCAAGGGCAAGAGGCGCCCGCACATCGCCGGACAAGTCCGGAAAAGGACGCGCCCTCAATTTTTTTAAACCTATTTTATTATTTCCAGCCCGATGCTAAGTGCCTCATCGAATTTGCGCCTATTCTATTGGGGACCGATCGACCATGCCGACCATGATGCGCCGCGCCGCCGCCACTGTTTCCACCCTGGCACTGGCGATGACGGCCCAGCCTGCGCTCGCAACCACGCTGCAGGAAGCGCTGGCGCAGGCATATCGCACCAACCCGACACTGAACGCGGCGCGCGCACGCCTGCGCGCGACCGATGAAGGTGTGCCGCTCGCCAAGGCGGAGGGACGGCCGGGAGTGAGCGTCAGCGGCTCTTATGACCAAAACCTTCACCGCGAAATCAACACGGCGCTCGGCACAAGCATCCCCTTGCGCAGCGCAAGCGGGCAGGCCACGCTGTCCCTGCCAATTTATCAGGGCGGCATAGTCCGGAACAGCATTCGCGCGGCGAAGGAAGGCGTAGAGGCGGGACAGGCTGAGCTGCGCGCAACGGAATCCTCTGTGTTCGCGCAGGTCGTTGCCGCCTATCTTGACGTGATCGCCGACAGCGCCGTCGTGACGTTCAACCGCCAGAATGTGCGGTCGCTGGAGGTGAACCTGCAGGCGAGCACCGACCGGTTCAATGTCGGCGATCTTACCCGCACCGATGTCGCCCAGTCAGACACGCGCCTTGCCCTTGCGCGCGCCAATCTGGAATCAGCCGAGGCGCAACTGATCTCTTCCAAGGAGCGCTATATTTCGCTGGTTGGATCTGAGCCGGTGGACCTTCAGCCGCCGCCGCCGCTTCCGGGCCTGCCCGCGACCCCTGAAAGCGCGGTCGACGTGGCGTTGAGGGACAATCCGGACATTCTGGCAGCCAAGAACACCCGCGACGCAGCCCATTATCAGGTGAACGCCGCGCGCGGGCAGATCGCGCCGCGCATTTCGGGCTTTGTGCGGGGCGGCTATACCGACTATCTCAATTCCGAGAAAAAGCTGAATCCCCTGCTGGGTGTTGAAGGCAGTGCCAAATCCGCTTCCGCAGGCGTTCAGCTCACAGTGCCGCTCTATCAGGGCGGCCGGCCCGGCGCGCTCTCGCGCCAGGCAGTGGCGCGCGAAAGCCAGGCGATCGAGCAGACCGTCGCCACAGAGCGCAGCGTGATCGCGCAGACCCGCTCGGCCTATGCCAACTGGCAGGCCTCGCTGCTGACGATCGAGTCCACGCGCAAGGCTGTGGCCTCCGGTTCACTGTCTCTCGAAGGCGTGCAGGCGGAGAACAAGGCGGGCACGCGCACGATCCTGGACATTCTGGATTCCCAGCGCGACCTCCTGAACGCGCAGGTCCAGTATGTTTCGGCCCAGCGCAACGCCTATGTCGCGGGTTTCAGCCTGATCGCGGCGATGGGCCATGCCGAGGCGCGCGACCTGTCGCTGGACGGCGGAGCGCTCTATGATCCCAATGCCTATTACAAGACGGTGCGCAACAAGCTGTTCGACTTCGATTTCGGCGGCAAAGCAACGCAGGTTTCCACGGGCACAGCGTCCACTAAGCCGCAGGACGCGACCATCATGCCAGGCGGTTTTGGGACTCAATAGTTAACAAAAACAAGGTCAGAGCTAAGTACTGATCCCGCTAAGTATTTGATGCGATTCGAGAAATGCCGTTTATAAAATTTTAACTCTCTGGCTCATAGCATCGGGGCGGTCGCTCATGTTATGATTGTCCCAATATGGAACAGGGTTTTACGCAATTACTGATCAGGGAAAAGCGCCGCCGCAGGCTGATGTTCGGCGCGGTAGCGCTGGGTGTCTCGCTGATCGCCATTTCCTCGCGCAGCGAGCGCGCCATGTTTCAGAGCGGCGTGCCGATGCCAGGCGTGTTCGCGACGATCGGCACCGATCTGGCGGACCGCCCGCGCGTCTCCCTGCTCGATCGCGATCCTTCCGCTTTCTTCGCCCGGCTTGACCGCGACGTGCAGGACTCCGCGCCGGAGCAGGAAGAAGAAGGCCCCCTCGGCCCGACCGAGCGCGCACTTCTGTTCGTCGGCCCCGATGCGCAACTGCCCGCGCCCGGCCCGATCGAGATTGCGATGCTGGACGGACCGGACGACCCGCAAGCCATCTATAATCCGCAGAGTTCGACGCCACCGGAGACCAGCGATCCCTTCTTTGTGCGCCGCCTTGTACCCGAGGGCGCATCATCATCCGGCGGTGGCTCGGGCGGAACGGGCAGTACGAGCAGCGGCGGCGATGGCGGATCGACCTCGGGCGGCACGTCTTCCGGAGGCGATACATCCACTGGCGGTGGCTCATCCTCAAGCGGTGGCACCACTGCTGTACCGGAACCCGGCACCTGGGCGCTGATGCTGGTCGGGTTCATGAGCGTGGGCGCGGCGCTGCGCGCGCAATCCCGCCGTCGCGCTACCCTGCCCTCCGCATCCTGAGGCGGCAGGGCACCTCCACAGCTTGGAAGTTCAGTCGATGGTCATCCGGCCGTTGCCGAGGGTGATCGTCCCCAGCTCTGACAGCGCGTTCTGCCCCAGCAGCGACACAGGCAGACCATTGTCGATGATCGCGACGCGGATGTTGCGCAGTTGACGCCCGGCGACGTCCATCCGCGCAATCGTGGCGGAGCGGGCGATCGTCATGCCGCCTGCCGTGCGCAGCTTTGATCCGCCAGCGGCATCGTCCGTCGGCTGCACGCCAAGGCGGCGCGCATCGGACCCGGTCAGCACCGTGACGCTCGCACCGGTATCTACAAGGAAGCGCGCCCGTGCGCCATCGGCGAACTGCGCATCGAGATAATAGAGGCCATCAGGCGCGGGGAGGATGTGATTGCCATCGGTAAGCGCCTCTTCATCCTGCGGTTCGGCCTGCTCGACATAGGAGGCCATCGCCGTCGCCGGGGCGGGAGCGGCAGGTTCGGCCCAGACAGGCATGCCGTGGCCCAGGGCGAATGACGCGATCGACGCACATGCGCCAGCGATAATCCATCTGTGGCCGACTTTGCTCATGGGCCGAGCCTTGCCATTAGGAGCGACAACGTGGCGTTGCGAAACAGGCTGAAAGCCCGGTTAACCGTCAATATACGGGTGTGTCTGGTGGCGATGCGTTAACCGACGCCTTGCTCCACCCGCCTGGCGATACGCCTACGCCTTTGCCCTTCCCGCCAGGCGGCGAGGGCAAACAGCAGGCCCACCAGTGCCATCTGGGCGCTGAGCATGTGATAGCGCCAGCGCAGCGTCGCACTGTCTCGGTAGAGCAGATAGGGCCGCGCCTCCACCGGATAGCGGATGTTGCGATAGAGCTGATCGACATCCCCCGGCAGCACGCCACGCGCCAGCACGCCGCTCTTGAGCGCCACGAACTGGCGTGGCAGGTCCGCCCGCTCCTCCACCTGCACGAAGATGCGGGCGGGCTGAGCAACCCCATGCAGGCGATAGCGCACCGGCGCGAAGTAGAGGCGGCGGTGGAACACCAATACCTCTTCCTCGAACCGCACCAGCGCGCTCATGTCGACCGGGCCGACCACGCTGGCGCTCCCCTCCGGGATGACGGCCGCCTGCGCGCTGCGCACATCGACGAGGTGGACCGGCATACCTTCCGAAGGAAGCAGCTGCGCCAGCGCGAGAGCCAGTATGGCAACGCCACCGGCAGCAATCGCCAGGAAGGTACAGAGCCGCTTTAGCCGACGCGAGGCATCGAGCATCACCGCGACGGGTTCGCCAGCCAGCTCGTTCTGCCTGCGCCAGCGCCGCCAGAGGATGAACAGCGTCACCAGCAGCGGAAAGCTGAAGAACAGGCACAGCAACGCGATGGTGATGCCGGGATAATAATGGTCTAGCACGCGATACTGCCATTCGGCCAGCAGCTCGACGATCCCGCGATATTGCGTGGCCTGCCACACGAACAGCCCGGCAAGCAACGCCAGCCACAGGCCCGAGACGATACTCGCTGCCCGCTTCTGTCGATTGAGGTCGTGGTGCGACTCGTTCATCCTACCCCTGCCCGCTTTGCAGGGGACCATCGCTATGACCGCCCCTGCCCCTTGCGTGCCATGATGCAGAAGCCGCCCCTGATAGCAACCGGAAATGCCGGAAAGCGCTGTTGAGCCGGGCTTTGCAGACCGGTCAGCACCGGCTGGACGTCACAATTAACCTATTTGGAAAAATCTTCTGTCCTACAGTTGGGGCTTTCGGTTAGCTGAACGCGATCCCATCAATCTTCCCAGGAGTGCTTATGGCTATCGACAGCTTTCAGACCTCGAGCGACATGCTTGCCGCCCCGTCGCGCGCGCCCTTCGCAGTCACCCCGCATGACACCAACGAACTGGGCACCATTCCCAAGGCGCTGTATGTGGGAACTGGCGGCAATGTTACGTTGCGCGGCGTCGGCGGAACCGCAGACGTGATCTTCAAGAATGTGGCCAACGGGCAGGTGCTCGACGTGCGTGCGCAATATGTTCGCGCCACGGGTACCACGGCTGCCGACATCGTGGCGCTGGCGTAATGGCGGGTGTCGGCTTTGGCTTGAGCCGGGCCGCGCGCAGGAAGCGCGGTTCCGGCTCGGGTGGCGGTGGCGGCTTCGCCAGCTACAGCCTGCCCAACGCAGTGGACGTGCGCTATGAGCCGTCGATCCTTGCCCCCTCTGTCGATGGCAGCAATCGCGTTACCGTGTTGCCGGACATCAATGGGCTAGCGAACGCCACGGCGATTACGGCGGGCGCGATCCCCGGCGGCGGCGCGCCCAAGCTGGTGACGGACGCGCAGGGGCGCAAGGCGCTGTTGTTTGAGGGTAACAACGCGCTCGAAATCGCGGATACGCTGGCAAGCTATACGGCTAACGGCTGCACGGCTTATGCCGTGCTGCGGTACTTCGATGCGAACAGCACCAACGCGCAGTCGGTCTTTGCCGTGGGACGCAATGCCAATGCCTCGGCACCCAATACCCTGCGCGCATTCATGAATACGTTGGCAGGCAGCGCCAACGGCATTGCGGCCAATGCGCACCCGCCCTTCCCCGCGCACGGCGGCAAATATCTGTGCGACAATGCGGGCGTCTATGGCACGGAGCGGGTGGCAGGCCAGTCCCGCCGCAAAATGATCTGTCATTCCGGTTTGCAGGTGGTGGCGATCGCAGGCGGCGCAGCGAACACCGCTCAAATCCACATGAACGACGAATATTGCACCGGCGTCACCACGATCAACACCGGCACGACGGTGACCAGCGGCGGGGAGATCGGACGCCATGCGTTCGCGCCGGGTGGCACCAACTACGGTTCTTTCCTGCTCTATGCACTGTTCATCAAGCGGTCAGCGCAGACCACGCCGCAGATACAGGCCAATATCGCGGCGATGATGAGCGCCTATGGCATATCGAGCCTGACGAACTCGTTCATCCTGGAAGGCGACAGCCGCTTTGCCAACGCCGGCGCGGTGGCGGCGGGCGAAAGCCCCTATGGCTATCTGCAGGTGGAACTGGCGAGCCGCCTTCCCTCCAGCTGGCGCGTGCTCCGTTCGGCAATCGGCGGGTCGCAGATCGACGCCGATATTGGCGCTACAGGCTCCAACATCGACAAGGGGCTGCGCAACAAGCGCGACTTCCTCAACCGCTCGCTGTTCTCCGGCAACTGGGAACTGCCGGGCCGCAACCTAGTGGCTATCGAATGCTGGCATAACGACGACGGGCAGACGACCAGCCCGATCTATGTGCAGCCCACACTCACGGCCGCGCGCGCTGACGAGATTTATGCCAACCTGCAAAACCTCGTGCTGAATGATGCACGCGGTTTTCTGAAGCTGGGTTATGAGTATCTGGCGAGCCTGCCCATGCCCGGCAGCGGGACGAAAGACCCGTCGCTCAACCAGATTCGCGCCCGCTACCGGTCTGCGAACTTCTTCCACGATTTTCTCGGTGCGGCGGGTGACACTTATGCGGGCAAGGTGCGACGGGCCGAGGTGCCGCTGTGCATGCCTATTTCAGGTGCATGGGGCAGCCAGGTACTCGGGCCGGGCCTGAGCACTACCGACGCGCGTATCCAGTCTCAGGGCGGCATCTACTTCAACGACCAGGCGCACCCGATCAGCGCCTGTTACCCCTACATCGCGCAGTGCCTCGCCGACCGGGTACTGGGCGCCGACCCCTATCTCTAGACCATGATCACGGCTTGATCGAACGTCTCCGGCGCGTAAGTCAAAGGCGATCAGGCTCTGAGCAACAGCCGGAGATCTGCCCAACGGGTCTCCGGTCGATTGCAGCACTGGAATGTCTCCAACTGTATGAATAAAAACTTTCCGAAGCAGATGCAACCATTTTGGTTGTAAATTGTGCGCTGCGACATAGCGGCCGCTATGCTAAAAAGAGGAACAAGCAATATTTGAAGTCAAGCTCTCAACTATTCTTGTTGCACGACAGCATCCCGCTCCATCCTCGGCTTAGCACTTTGTTAACCGTGCGTATTTACTCTATGTTCAAGCTGTGTCATTAGACAGCTCTCTGTTGGGTGCAACCAAGTGTAACGCTATGCGTTCAATGGAGAAATGGTATGGGACTGCCGCAACCGAAGATGTTGCACGGTAGGGAGATAAGGGACAAGATTCCCAGCCCGGAACCGCATGAGCCAGCCCGACCGATTGAATCGGTACAAGGTGAGGTCGCCGCCATGCAAAGCCTGATTGCTTCACGTCTGATCCAGCAAAATGCTGATGACACTCCGGGAACGGCCGGTTCGATGCTCGAGACCGTCGTCTCCAGCGTTTCGCGCCTGAGCGGCTATGCCGCCATGGGGATCGCCCTCGCCGGGATCGCATTTCTTATCTTTTGACTCCGAGTTTTCGCGTAGGAACGAACCTCAGCTTCGGCTGCGCCCGCTGACCGCTATTGCCCTGCAAGCCACCTGAGACTCGAGATAGTCATTCGGGTGCCATTTCAAACAGATAGCACGAGACGCACGCCAATTTCGCATGTGCAGGGTAGCGACAATGTGAATTATTCGCCAAATAGTCCCATTTTGGAGCGTTTTCGCTTCATCGCGTGCATGACCCGGCTGGAACAATGTTTGTTGCATCTGCGTATTCGTGGCATATTAACCTTGTGGTAACCATGGCGAGGCGATCATGCGACGAGGCAAATGCCTCCTCAAAGGTGGACTAGACAATGGTTGGGCACGCCCGGCCGGTTGAACGGGGTTACAGGGAGCGATCAGTGACGGACATCCGAGCCGTAGATGGCGGAATGCCCCGAACGCGTGTTCGCAAGGCACTATCAAAGCAGGCAATTCGCATCATCCTTTACGCGCAGTTGGTGATGCTGGACTGCGCAGCCGTGATTTCCGGCTTTTCCCTCATTGGCCTGATTCGTGGCCAGCAGTGGATTTCGCCTGCGGGCGTGAACATCGGCTATCTGCTGGTGCCGCTCTATGGCCTGCTGGCGATCAACCGCGGCGCCTACACCATCGACGCACTCGGCTCGCTGGCGGAAAGCCTGCGCAGATCGCTCACCGCGCTCTTCATGACGATGCTGATCATCCTGATGTTCGGCTTTTTCTTTCACGCGCAGGATGCCGTGTCGCGCGCCTCGTTTGCGGCTGGGATCTGCGTCAGCGGGCTTTTCGTCTCCATTTCGCGCATTGCGTTCTATTATTACACGCGTAATCGCACCGGCGAGCGCCTGACCGACGAACTGCTGATCCTCGACGGGCTCCCTTATAACGGCCTCTATCACGGCAATGTGATCGACGCCGCCGCCGAGCAGATCGAGCCGGATTTGCACAATCCACGTATGCTCTCCCGGCTTGCCAGCTATCTCCATGGCTTCGACCGTGTTGTCGTCGCCTGTGCACCGGAGCGGCAATATGCCTGGTCGCTGCTGTTGAAGGGTGCGAACATCCGCGGCGAAGTGATGCTGCCCGAATCCAACACGCTCGGCGCAATCGGCCTTTCTGCCTATCATGGCAATGATACGCTGGTCGTCTCGCGCGGGCCGTTGAGCATGGCGAACCGGGCCAAAAAGCGCGCGCTCGATCTGGCGATAACGGTCCCCGCGCTGATCGCTCTTTCGCCGCTTTTCCTCGTCATCGCTATCGCGATCAAGATGGAGAGCAAGGGGCCGGTCTTCTTCCGCCAGCAGCGCATCGGCCGCTCCAACCAGCTATTCAATATCCTCAAATTTCGCAGCATGCGCGAGGAGATGTGCGACGCCGACGGCAACCGCTCTGCCGCGCGCGACGACGAGCGCATTACCCGTGTCGGCGCGTTCATCCGCCGCACCAGCATCGACGAACTCCCGCAGCTCATCAACGTGCTGCGCGGCGACATGAGTCTGGTTGGCCCGCGCCCGCATGCGCTTGGTTCGCTCGCCGGGGACAAGCTGTTCTGGGAAATCGACGAGCAATATTGGGTGCGCCATGCGTTGAAGCCCGGCATCACCGGCCTCGCGCAAATCCGCGGCTATCGCGGAGCGACCATGCAGCGCGAGGACCTGGAAAACCGCCTTAGCGCAGACCTCGAATATGTGCACGGCTGGCGCCTGTGGCGCGACATCTCGATCCTGTTTTATACGGCGAAGGTCGTCATCCACCGCAACGCATTTTAAGCTTTAGCGCGTTGGAAGGCTCGCCAGATAGTGGCGTAGATAGCCGATCAGCGCGGAGGGGTCTGTAGTGGCGCAGAGGGGTTCGCGCGAAGCCAGCGCAGCGAACGCCGACGTAAACTCCGCATCGGTGTCCGCTGTCTCCAGCAACCCGCGATCCCGGAATGCGCCGGTGATTTCGGCCTGATGGTCATCATAATGCTCGCCCAGAGCGAAGCGGCGCGGCACGGCTATCAGGCGGCAGCCCTCGCGCAGCGCGGTGATCAGCGACCCGGTGCCGCCGTGGCAGACGACATAGTCTGCATCGTGCAAAATCTGCTTCACGGTATCGAAGGGCAGAGTCTCGTGAAACGCGATTCCCGGCGGCGGGCTGGCAGGAATGCCTCCCTCCCCAGTCTGGACAATGACCTCATAACCATCGAGCAGCCCGCGCTCTGTTGCACGAATGACAAGATCGACCAGGCGGGGGAATTTCAGCGTCGCGCCTACAGTGGCGAACAGCAATTTTTTCTTCGGCGGCCGGGGCGTATCGAGGATTCGGAACGGATCGAACACCACCGCTCCCGGCCAGTGTCGCGCCGAGGCCTCAGCCTGCGCGATCCGTACATGCGCCAGCGGCCCGGCAATCCGGGCGAACGCGGACGGGCGATCGAACCGGGCAAAGCTGTCTATGAGCAAGATCCTGGCTCCACGCAGCCGCGCCCACAGCACCGTGAACACCATCGACCCAGCACCGGTGGTGATGACCACATCCGGTTTGTGCAGCGCAACAATCCGGAACGATTGCAAGCAGTTGCGCGCCGCATTCCACACCATCTTGAACGGCGCACCCAGTTTTGCCTGCCCCAGCGCAACGTGGGACACAAACGCGCCCGGATGCTTCTCGGCAATCGAGCGCCCGAGCGCCGTATCCTCGGTCACGAATATATGGGGATAGTCTTGCCACAAAGGCTCAAGATCAAGTATCTGCCGCACATGACCGCCGCCCGAAGCCGCCAGACACAAGCGAGGCCCGGTTCCAGTCATTTCCGTGCTTTCGGTCATGATTTACTCTTTTGATCAACCCGGCGTGTATAAAGCAATGGTTTACGAGCTTTGCCGCAGAAGCGAGGCGATTTATAGCAGCAGCGATTCGTGCCGAAATGCGGCTGTGTATTTGCCGCGATAGAAACAAAGAGGCAATCATGAAAACCTTGGGTGTCATTCTTCTTCCCTCCCTCGCCTTGCTCGCCGCCTGTGGTGACAAGGAGGCCGCGGCACCGACAGGTCAGGTAGCGGCCACCGTCAACGGCAAGGAGATCACGGTCATCGACATCCGCCATGAGGCGGGCACCGCAACGCCCAGCAAGGAGCTGGAAGAGGCCGCGCTGCGTTCTCTGATCGTGCGCCAGCTGCTGGCCGACGAGGCTGTGGAGGAGAAGGTGGACCAGCTGCCCGCGACCGCGATCATGCAGGAAAAGGCACGGCAGATGGTGCTCGTCGACGCGCTGACCAACCAGATTCGCTCCACCGCGCCCAAGCCCTCGCGCGACGAGGCGCAACAGTTCATTGCCAACCACCCGGCAAGCTTCGATCAACGCCGCATTTTCCTCGTCGATCAGATCATTATCCCGACGAGCACGCCCGATCTGGTGAAGGCGATCGAGCCGCTGGATACGATGGCTCAGATCGAACAGCTGCTCAACAGCCGAAAGGTGCAGTTCCAGCGCGCCGTAGGCAGCATCGACGCGCTGAGCATTGATGCCGATATTGCCGAGAAAATATCGCAGCTGCCCGAGAACGCCGTGTTCGCCTCGCCCGAGAACGGCGTGATCCGCATCAACCGCATCCGAGAGGCAGTGATCCAGCCGATCAGCGGTGAGGCCGCAATGTCGGTCGCAATGACCCAGATCGCGCGGCAGCGGTCCGAGGCGATTGTCGCCAACAAGATCCAGAGCATATTGGATGCGGGCAAGGCCAAGGTGAAATACAATGCCGCCTATGACCCCGCCGCCAAGATAGGCGCGAAGGTTCCGGCGGCTAAATGAGCGCAACACAGCCGAAACAGCAAAGCCGCCCGGCTGCGCAGGATGGTGACCTGTCCCATTTATGCACAGCGCGCACTATGCGTGGCGCGACGAATGGTCTAACGAGAGCGACGATGAACCCAAAAAGTGGGGAGAAAAGGGTGCGTAACACAGTTATTTTCCTGTCGGGAGCGAGCCTGATCGCGGCCCTTCCCACGCTGGCGCTGGCGCAAGCGGGCGGCGGTGCGGGTGCGGCGGGCGGAAGCCAAGGCCTCAGCATCAACGCCTCTGCGCAGCTGCGCCACGATTCCAATATTGCCCGCACCAACGCGGCCACGGCCGCGCAGCGTGGCCTGCACCGCAGCGATCAGAAGTTCTCGCCCTCGGTCAATCTGAGCCTTGGCAAGCCCTTCGGCCCGCACAACCTTACGGTTTCGGCCAGCGCGGGCTATGACTTCCACCGCCATAACGATCGCCTCGACCGTGAGCGCATCCAGGGCGCAGCCGGGCTGGCACTGAATCTGGGCGTCTGCGCGCCGACCTTCAACGGCTCGATCAGCCGCCGCCAGAGCGAACTGGGCGAAGTGGCCGACACGTTCGGCAATGTGCAGACTGTCGGCAACGCCGAAACATCGTGGAGTGTTGGCAGCACGGTCTCGTGTGGCAAGAGCTTTGGCCTGCGCCCCACCGCGGGCATCACATATCAGGACAACAGCAACAGCAATGCGCAGCGCCGGGGCACAGACAAGCACATTACCAGCTACCAGCTCGGCCTGGGCTATGTGCACCCCTCGATCGGCGACATCCAGCTGTTCGCGCAGCAACGCGATCTGCGTTTCGACGACAAGACGCTGCAACGCGGCAACCGCCAGCGATCCTACGGCGTGAGCTTCACGCGCAACCTCGGGGCGCGCCTTACCGGAAACGCCTCGATCAACTGGACGAACGTGAAACCGCTCGACCCGAATGTGCGCTCGTTCAAGGGCGTCAACTGGTCCGGCAACCTGTCGCTGAAGGCGACCCCGCGCATTCAGGTGCAGGCCTCGCTCGGCAAGTCGATCACCTCATCGTTGGCGGTGGACTCAAACTATAACATCAGCACCAACTATGGCATCAGCGCCAGCTATGCCGTCAGCCCGCGCATAAACTTCAACACCGGCTATTCGCACACCAAGCGCCGGTTCGAGGGGAACCTGGGCTTTTTCGCGCCTGGCACCGCGCCGGTCAACCTGCTGACGAACGACAAGAAGGACAGCATATTTGCAGCTGTCGATTATCTGTTCTCTCCTAAGCTTAAGTTCATATTGAATGGTGGACATGATGCGCGGAGCGCCAATGCGGCATTCTATGACTACAAGAACAACTATGTGGGACTGACAGCGGAATTGTCGCTCTAGGCCTCAGATGGTTGTCCAACAGTATGAAGGTGGACGAGACATGTCACTTACCCGTTCGATGATGTTCAAGACGAGCATGGCCTTGAAGGCGGTGTCGCTGTTCCTGGTCTTGATATTCGGCGGCACGATGCTCGCTCATGCACAAGTGGCGCCTGCTGCGCCGCAAGCAACGGCCCCGGCCGCACAGCCGTTCAGCAGCGCGCCGACGGACGATGCCTATGTACTGGGTGCGGGTGACGTCATTACAGCCGAAGTGCTGGGCCGCGCAGAGTTCAAGACCCAGGTTCAGATACAGACAGACGGCACGCTTCAACTTCCCTTCCTCGGCACGGTGAAGGCGGCGGACATGAGCGTGCTCCAGTTCCGTGAATCGGTGAAGAACGCACTGAAAAAGGGCGGCTATTATGCCGATCCCATCGTCAATATCACCGTTGCCAACTATGCCAGCCGCTATGTGGTCGTGCTCGGCGATGTCGGCAGGCCGGGCATGGTCCCGGTGGACCGCAACTACCGCGTGTCGGAGATTCTGGCGCAGGTTGGCGGCCCGCGTGACAGCGGATCGGACTTCATCATGCTTCGCCGCACCACGGGCGAAGAAATTCAGCTGGATATCCGCAAGCTGGCTACCGGCACGACCGAGGAGGATCCCTTCGTCAAGCCCGGCGACAAGCTGTTCGTGCCCAAGGCCGAGACTTTCTACATCTATGGCCAGATAGCGCGCCCCGGCACGCTCAAGATCGACACCGGGATGGACCTGCGCCGTGCCATTGCGGCGGCGGGCGGGCTGACCACCATGGGGTCTGAAAAGAAAATCAAAATAACCCGCGATGGTAAGGATATTAAGAAATTTCCGCTATCAGGCGCGATCAAGAACGGCGATGTCATCTACGTAGGCGAGCGCTTCTTCTAGAAACCGGGGCAGATCATGAGCTTCTTGCAGTTTTTCCGTATCCTCTGGGCCAGACGGGCGCTCATTCTGCTCAGCGTGCTGGGAGCTGTCGCTGCCGCGACCATCGTGGTGGTGCTCGCACGCCCGCGTTATGAGGCGACCACCCGTATCGAGCTCGACCTTCTGAAGCCGGACCCGGTCACCGGGCAAGCCATCGCTGGTCGTTCGACGCCCGACTATGTGAAGACGCAGGTTCAGCTCATGCAGGACTATAAGGTCGCCGGGCGCGCGGTGGACATGCTCGGCTGGCAGAACTCGCCCCGCATGGCGGCCAACTATGCCCGGCGCGGCCCGGGGGACAAGCGTGACTTCCACCGTTGGCTCGCGCAGCCGGTGATGGACAATACCAACGTGGTCTGGCTGTCCGGGACCAGCCTCATCGCGATTTCTTACACGTCATCTAACCCGGACACGGCTGCCAAAATGGCGGATACGGTGCGTGACGCCTATATCGCGCAGGTACTGGCTACCAAGCGCGAATATGCGATGAAGAACGCGAACTGGTACTACAAGCAGGCGGACGAAACCTACAAGAAGCTCAGGAAAGCCGTCGAACAGCTAACCGCCTTCGAGAAAGCAAACGGCATAATCCTGGCGGATGATGCCAGCGATCCTGAAATGGCCAAGCTCAAGATGCTGGCACAGGCCGCGCCGGCAGCGCAGGCCGCAGCGGGCGCCTTCATTGCCCCTTCGACCGTGCAGGTTGCCTCGCTGGAGGCTCAGATCGCGGCGCAGTCGAAAATTCTTGGCCCCAACCACCCCGATCTCCAGACGCTGCGGAGCCAGCTTGCCACCGCGCAGTCGGCGGTCGCTCGGGAAACCGCGATGGCCCGCTCCGGCAGCGCGCCGGGCGGTCCCTCCGCCTCCAGCATGCTGTCTGCGCAAACGCAGAAAGTGCTTGCCCAGCGTGGCAAGGTGAGCGAGGCGCAGCGCATGGCGACCGACGTGCAGGTACTGCGCTCGCAATATGACAAGGCGCTGCAAAAGGCCGCTGATTTCGAGCAGCAAGCCCAAACCACCGAGTCCGGCGTAAAGGTTCTCGCCAATGCTGTTGTGCCCCGCGCGCCCGATTTCCCGAACATTCCGCTGATCATTGGCGGTGCGCTTACTCTGAGCGCGGCGTTCGGCACGCTCGCGGCGTTGATCATCGAGTTGCTCAACCGTCGCGTGCGCGGAGCTGAAGATCTGATCAACAGCGGCCTTCCTGTCGTCGGCACCATGGGTCATACACCCGATGCCCACGAGCAGGGCCTGCTCTGGAGAATATTGGGCATTCGTGCGCCACAGTTCGCGAGGGCAGCGCAATGACGCAGGTAGACATGCCCCCGAGGGAAGAAAGTGAAGCTATGGTCGAACAACAGGTCAGCGAGCAGACCGACACAGGCATGGATGCCACAGCGGCTGTCGATGCCCCTGCCGGTCCTCTGGTGATCGACGACAACGCCCAGACCGTAATCGGGCGCAGCGGCTTTCGCTTTTCGCGCAAGATTGTCGCGCTCTCGGCGCCCAATTCGATCCAGGCGGAAAGCTTCGGTTCGCTCCAGACCCACCTCAAGGCAAAGCATATCGGCGATGGACGCCGCTCGCTCGCGATCTGTGCCGCGACACAGGGCGTCGGCACATCCTTCGTTGCGGTCAACCTCGCCATGTCTTTCGCTATGGCAGGCCTCAATACGATGCTGATCGATGCCAACATGCGCTCGCCAAGTCTTGAGGATTACATAGCGCCCGACAAAGCACCTGCAGGCCTTCGCCAGTGCCTGGGCGACAATGATGTGGAGTTTGGTGATGTCATCCAGGCCGATGTCTTCCCCAACCTCTCGCTGATCTATTCCGGTGGCGTTGCGCCCAATCCGCAGGAGCTGCTCGCCAGCCGCGCGATGAGCGAACTGCTTGATACCTGCCTGCGCGACTATGATGTCACCATCGTCGACACCCCCCCGGGCAACAGCTCTGCCGACGCCCGCCGCGTCGCGATGGCGGTGCGCTATGCGATGCTGGTGGCCAAGAAGGACAGCAGCTACGTCAGCGACGTGAAGCAGCTCGCCGACGAACTCACGTCCGACCGTGCGACGGTGATCGGCACCTTCCTCAACGATTTTTGACCGAGGGGCAGCAGGGCCGTGGGGGCAATGAGGGCGCAAGGCCGATGACCGCGTCTCCCATAACGGAAACGGAAGCGCCCTCCCCGTCAGGCAATGCGCCATGGTGGAGTGCTGCGATCCTGCGCCATTGGCCGCTGTGGGCTGGATTCTTCATCCTGCTGGTGCCGACGCTCGCCGGTCTGGGCCGCGAGGTCTGGTCGATGGAAATCGGCGCGCATGGGCCGATCGTGCTCGCGACAGGATTGTGGCTGATCAGCCAATGCCTGTCCGATATGCGCGCGCGCTGGCAGCCCGCCAACGCGATGGTGGTGGCGCTGATCCTCGTGCTCGCCCTGCCCGTTTACGCCTTTGGTCGCGCCTATGACTTCATCAGCCTCGAGGCGCTGGGCGTGTATGGCGCGATGCTGGCACTCGCTTACCGGCTGGCCGGATGGAACGCGCTGAGGCACAATTTCTTCCCGTTCTTTTACCTCGGCTTTCTCGTGCCACCGCCGGGCTGGCTGATCGACCAGGCGACCGCGCCCCTGCAGACACTCGTATCCACGGTGGCGACCGGCATCTTGCAGCCCTTCGGCTATCCGATCATGCGCGAGGGCGTGACCCTGTTCGTGGGCAGCTATCAGTTGCTGGTGGAGGATGCCTGCGCAGGCATGAACAGCATCGTCGGCCTTACGGCGATCACCCTGTTCTACATCTACCTGCTCCACCGCGCCTCGTGGCGCTATGCGCTGCTGCTCGTTGCGCTTATCATTCCGGTGGCGATCATTGTGAACATCATACGCGTCATGGCACTGATATTGCTCACGTATTATTTTGGTGACGGCGTGGCGCAGGGTTTTCTGCACGTAACCACCGGCATCGTACTGTTCACCGTGGCACTGGCGGGCATGTTTGCGCTGGATTGGCTGTTGCAGCGCGTGCTCGGCAAAATGCTGGGTGCGACCGCATGATCGCGCGGCGGGATCTCCTGATTGGCGGCGCCTGCGTCGCGGCGCTGGGCGTGGCCGAAGCTCTGCGCCCGCGCACGCTGCTCACGCTGATGCCGCAGCAGACGCTGACCAGCCTCGTGCCCAAACAGATTGGCTCGTGGACGCTGGGCGAAGGCGGCGACATCGTGGTGCCGGAGATACCGGGCAGCCTTTCCGACCGGCTTTATGCCGACACGCTCACGCGGCTTTATATCAATGCCATGACCGGTGCGCAGGTGATGCTCCTCATCGCTTATGGCCGCGCGCAGAGTGATATCCTCCAGCTCCACCGGCCCGAAAGCTGCTATCCCGCCATCGGCCTCGCCATCCAGTCCCGCCGCAACGATGACATCGCGCTGGGCAAGGGTGCTGCAATTCCGGCCGTGGCGCTCACGGCGGGCGAAGGCATCCGCATGGAGGACATCGTCTATTGGACGCGGCTCGGCGAATATCTGCCGCGCACGGCGGGCGAGCAGCGGCGCGACCGGCTGAATACCGCGATGGACGGGATCGTCAGCGACGGCGTGCTGGTGCGCGCGTCGACCCTGCGGCCGGGGCCGGACGCCGCGCCGGGATATGGCATGCTGAATGGATTTCTGGCGGAGCTGGTAAACGCGATCCCCCAGGCAAGCAGGCCGGGCTTCATCGGCACGGAGCGCGCCAAGGCGCTGGCCTGATCCCTTAGCGCAGCATCGGTGGCACGCCGCGCTCGCCCCTGATCCCTGCCCACCAGCCCGAGAGCGCATAGCCCCACTGCCGCCAGGCACCGCGCGCGCCATAGCGCAGCGACAACAGCGCCAGCGTCGCCACAGCAGCGACCGGCAGGCGCCAGGCGGAAATATCGCGAACGACGTGCAGCTTGTTGCGCTCGTCCATATAGATGGGCAGGCGGTTGCGCGCCTTGATCGCGCCCGCAGAGCCGGTGGTGCTGCCCTGATCGTGCCGCACCCGCGCATCCGGCGCGAATCCCAGCTTTACGCCCATCTTGCGCGCACGCAGGCCCCACTCCACTTCCTCGCAATAGAGGAAATATTCGTCGCGCATCAGGCCAGCGCGTTCGACAAAATACCGGTCCACCAGCATGGAGGCACCCAGCACATAGTTCATTTGCGCTTCGATGGCAGCGGGGTCTACAGGATCACTCACCCGCGCGCCCATGCCGATAGAAACAGCGCGCGCGAGCCAATAGCGCCAGTGCCCGCCATAGGCCTGCACGCGCCCGGAGGCGTCATGCAACACGCCGCCGACCATATGGCAGTCCCCGCGCCGCAATCGCTCCACGAGCGCGGCCAACGCCCCGGCATCAGGCGCCGTATCGGGGTTGACGACCCACCAAGCGGCGGCATCGGGCCGGGCACGCATCGCGAGGTTGACGCCGCCAGCATAACCAAGATTGCCGGGCGCGAGCAGGCACTCGACTTTCTGACCGCCCGGCAAACTCTCCGGCAGCGCCGCCTTGAGCTTGCGGAAAGCGTGCTCGCCGCCATTTTCGCAGATGACCACATCGAAATCCGCATAGGTCGATTGCGCCAGTGCGGAGAGGCACCCGGCTATTTCCTCTGCATTATGGAACCCGACGATGCAGATGCTGACCGGAAAAGGCGCGGCGCTCATGCGTGGTGGCCGCCCCCGCGCAGCACGATGCGATGCCCCTCGACAAAGCGCCACAGCCGAATGGCGGCCAATGTGCCCAAGGCGGAAAGCCGCTCGCCAAAGCTAGGCACGCGCCTGTCTGTGAGGATGCGCAGCGCGTGGACGGGGATGGCGGGCAGTTCGAGCCACGTCTTGGCAATCCACTTGAGCGCCGACCCTCCCCCATCACGGCTCAGAGCATAGCGCTCGGCGCAGATGCGCCGCCATTTGCCCTTCAACTGCGCCCAGTCGGCGCGTGCCGGATGGCCGACGATGGCGTCCGCTGCATAGCCAATGCTGTAACCCATATTCCGTGCGCGCCAGCACCACTCATTGTCCTCGGAAACAGCCGTGCGGAAGGGGCCGACCTTGAAAAACAGATCGCGCGGGCAGAAGAGATTGGCGGTGACGGTGAAATGCAGGCGCTTCACATAGCGTTCATTATCGAAGGCGAAGACCGTTTCGAATGCCTCTGCTCCGCTCATCGGCCGCCCGCCCGGCACCAGCACGGTCATGCCGCCGCCCAGGAAATCAGCACCCTGCCCCAGCGCAGCAACGCCACGTTCAAGCCATTCAGGGGCTGGAACGCAGTCGCTGTCAGTGAACGCGAGAATCTTGCCCTGTGCCGCTTCGGCCCCGGCATTGCGGGCGGGGCCTGCGCCGGGCGTCATGGCGGTGACAATGCGTGCGCGACCCGCGACCGCCCGCTCCACCGCGGCCATGCCGCACGGAGAGTTGTTGTCAGCCACGATAATCTCAAACGCGTCGCGCGGCATTGTCTGTTTACTGATCGCGGCAAGGCAGCGATCCAGCCGTTCCAGATCGTTGTAATGCGGAACGACAACGCTGATGCCCGGAGCCAGGGAGGAGGCGGAGGTCATTGCCCGGCGCCCGCCCAGTCCGGTTTCCGGCCTGCGCTAGTCCATGCTTCCACGGACGCGGCGGTGGGATGAAAAACGAGATCGGGGTTGGCGCGCACGAGCTGCTTCAGGGCCGGTGGATCGAGCTCCCACCAGCGGCTGGCTTCCAGCGCGGCAATCAGGTCCGGCGTGAAGCGGTCTCGCAGCTTTTTCGCCGGATTGCCCGCGACGATGGCATAAGCGGGCACATCCTTCGTCACTACCGCGCCTGCCCCGATGATCGCGCCGCGCCCCACATGCTTGCAGCCAGGCAGGATCATGACGTTGTGGCCGATCCAGACATCATCCTCGATCACGAGCACATCGTCGTAAAAGATGTCCTGATCCACCACACCGAATTTGCGTTCATAGAGCGCAGGGTGCGTCGTCATGGCCTCAAAGGGGTGATTGATGGGCGCGGAGCGGACGGTGTTGGCGAGCGAGCAATAGCGACCGATGCGGATCGGCCCCGGCATGCGCCAGCGGTCGAAGCAGCCATAGCTGTACAGCCCGACGTCGATGCGGAAACGATCACGGAAGTATGCGCGCAGGGGTGCGCTGTCATGCTGACGGCGGGACCACAGCTTGATCCTGAATTTTTCGATGAGCGATGCCAGCACGGCGCTTTCCCGGCAGCGTCAGGCGCTTTGTGTTACCGCATATTTATCGAGCAGCGCATCCAGGAGCTTGGTATTGCTCTTTTCGCCCGCGAAGTGGGACTGCGCCAGCTCGATCCAGAGGTAAACGGGCACGCCCTCCTCCCTGAAATGATAGGCGCCCGCAGGGTCGTTCTCCAGCGGCTCCAGCAGACCATAGTCCTGCTGCATCTTCTGCATGAAGGCGAGGCCCTCGCCCGGCTTGCGGATCACCTCATCGGCCTGGCTCGGCATCAGGCGGCCGCCATAATGCAGCGCGAGGCGCGCCAGCAGGCCAAGATTGGTGCCATGCCCCTCAGCCTTGGCACGGGCGGTCTGGAACAGGCTGAGGCTGGAGACGCGGTGGCGGATTTCATCAACCGAGTGATTGATCGCATCCGCGACGTCGCGTCGTTCGACCATATTGGCATCGCGGTCCACCGCCGCGAGACCGGCATGCTGGCTCAGCAGGCTGGCGATATAGGGCGAGCCATAGGCCACGGCGCTGATGAAGGCGATGGCCTCGCGATCGAATGTGAGGCCGCAAATCTTCTCACCGTTGTGGATCAGCTCCTCGATCTCGGTGTTCGACATGTTGGGCACCTGATAGCCCAAAATGTTACGGCGGATCGACGGGATATGCTCGATCAGCTCGGTAAGGTTCGCGGCGACGCCCGCGATCACAAGCTGGAGGCGGCTGGAACGGTCCGACAGGTTCTTGATCAGCTCCGCGATCGAGCGGCGGAATGCGGGCGAATGCGCGCGATCGAACTCGTCGAGGATCACCAGCACGCGCGTGTTGGAGACTTTCGAAAACAGGTCGCTTATCTGCGGCACGGTGAGCGTACCCTCGGGCAGCAGATCCGCCAGCGAGCGTCCGCTCTCAATTTCCGAGGACGTGGGCGCATAATCGGCGTGGTAGAGCAGCGGAATATCGCGCGCGATGGAACGCATCAAATCGCTGAAATGCGTTTCCTCGCCGCAGGACGCATAGCGCACGATATAGCGGGCATCCCTGGCAAGCTGGGCCAGAATGTGCAGCAGCGATGTCTTTCCGATGCCACGGTCGCCGTAGAGCACAACGTGCAGGCGCTGATCCTCGATCGAGCGAATAAGCGTCTTCAAAACTTCGGAGCGCCCGGCGAACATACGGTGAGAAAGCACTGGCTGAGACGGCGTGAAGGCATTGCGCAGGTGGAAACGCACCCGATCGAGCGCGGTACGCTTGCCGGTGCTGCGAATCTGGTCTCCAGCGGTGCCTTGAAAGCGAGGCAGCTTGTCGTCCTGACGATCGCGGTTGCGACCGCCCATGGACAGGCGGGGCACCATCTCGCCATGGTCCTGATCCAGCGCATCAAAGCGCCTTTTGCGCGTTGAAAACCAGTTCTGCCAGCCCATTACATTACCCTTCCATGACATCGGACGACTTGGTTATGCCAAATACAACGAATGTCTTACCGTATAGTATCCGCTATTCCCTTCGCAGACGCAACAGAAACAGCTCCGCATCGCGCAATTAGCTGGGCAGGCGCGGCTTAAGCACAAACCACACATAACCAGCGACTGCCGCAAGCATGAGAATTGCGAGCGCACCCATCCCCTCGTTGCCGAGATAGTTGGAAAGCGCGCAGCCGATGGCCGGAGGGAGATAGTGCCACACCGTATCCGGCGGCTCATCCATTGATGAGCGCTGAAGGAACAATACGATCAGGCCCGCAAAAGCCAGGATTGCAAGCCAGTCATACATCGTTTCCATCAGCGCACGGCCCCAAATTGTAAATTGTCGTCATAAAAAACGCTTCGTCGCAAAAAAAACACGTCGCCCTGCGTCAAAACCGCCCGACGAACTTGTGCTGCCGCATCAATATACCCTAGTGATGAATATCTCATAACAAAATGCCAATCTGGCAATCAGGGCGCGGCACAACAGGGAAATTTGACGGAAACGAGATGGCTTTCCCCTCTGTTGACCCGCGCGCGCTGTTAAAACGTCATTTTCAGTCTTTCATGTCGCTGGCTATTCGCGGCGGCTCCGTTGCGTCCGGCTTTCTGATTACCGTCCTGATCGGCCGCCTGTTTGGCCCAGAGGCGAACGGTCACTATGCGCTGATCACCCAGACCGCGATGTTTCTGTCCGTAGTCGCTGTGGGGGGCATAGACCTCGCGGTCACGCGCAAATTCTCTGCTGCAGTCGCACAGAATATCCGCATCGAGCGCCGCAGCCTGCTTAAGGTTATCGCCTATTCGCTGATGTTTACCGGGATATTGGTGGTGATCCTGATCAATGGCGGCACGCCGATCATGAAACTGATCTTCAAGGGCGAGGTGCCGCAGGACGCGATCCTTGTTCTCATCGTCATCATGATTTCACGGACACTGACCCGCATGCTGGGAGCGGTGTTGCGGTCTCAGAAGGTGTATATCTGGGGTCAGAGCATCGAGGTGCTGTTGATCCCGACGATCGTGCTGATTTACATCGCGGCGGGAATGGCGCCGGGCGTCGAACAGGTATTGTGGATGACCGCAGTCACTGGAATGCTGGTTGGCACAGCGGCATTCTTCACATGCCTACCCTATAGCACCAACGAGCCGGGCGCACTGCACGTACCGATGCGCGAGATATTGAAGGTCGCGGTTCCCTTGTGGGGCGTGGCTATCTTCCTCAACGTGGCCGACTGGTATGGCCTCGCCACCGCGTCGGCCGTGCTTGGCGTCTACGAGGCAGGATTATATCGCGTTGCAGCGCAAGTAGCGGGCGTGCTCAGCATCATCACCATGGGCCTGTTCAGCGTGTTCTCTCCGCAATTCGCCGAGGCTCATGCCGGCGGAGACATGCGCAAGCTGGCACGCCTCGCCGCATCGGCAACTCGCCTGTCCGCCTTTTTCTGCCTGCCGGTGGCAGTGCTTATCTTCGTTTTCGCCGGGCCTGTGCTGGACCTGTTTGGGCCGGAATTTCACCCGGCGACCACGGTGTTGCGGGTCGCGGTTGTCGGCCAGGCGATCTATACCATGACCGGCCCGTCCGGGTTAATCCTGGCGATGACGGGCCATGAACGCACCAACCTCATCCAGACGATCGGCAGCACCGCACTTTTGCTGGTAAGCGCGCCGATCGCCGCGCGCTATGGCGGACTGCTGGGTATTGCGGGCTGTCTTGCTGCGGTGATAATCGCGCGCAACATCGTGAGCATATGGTCGGTGCGACGCCTTACCGGCATCAATGTGTTTACCGGCACGATAAAGCCGATCGAAACGCCAGCGGTGGCCTGAGCCACCCGCCGAACCTCCCTCAGCGGTTAAGCAACGGCCGCCACCAGTTTTCGTTGGTCAGATACCATTGCAGCGTCTGCGCGAAGCCTTCCGCGAAGGTGCGGCGCGGGGCATAGCCCAACTCAGCGCGCGCCTTGGTTTCATCGATGGCATAGCGGCGGTCATGCCCGGCGCGGTCGGTGACGAAGGTCTTGAGGCTGTCAGACGGCTTGCCCTGGGCGGCGGGGGCCTGCGGGAAACGCGCCGCGAGGGACGGATCGGCCGCGAATGCGCGGTCCACCGTAGCGCAAATCTCCTCGATCACGCGCAGATTGGGCAGCTCCTGCCCACCACCGATATTATAGGTTTCGCCGGGCTGGCCGTTGAGGATAACCTTCTCGATGCCATAGCAATGATCCTCGACATGCAGCCAGTCGCGCACGTTCATCCCATCGCCATAGATCGGCAGATTGCGGCCATGCAGGCAGTTGAGCAGAAAAAGCGGGATCAGCTTTTCAGGAAATTGATAAGGGCCATAGTTGTTCGAGCAGTTGCTCGTCGTGACGTTGAGGCCATAAGTGTGATGATAGGCGCGCACGAGATGGTCTGACCCGGCCTTGCTCGCCGAATAGGGCGAGTTGGGGGCGTAGGGTGTCGTCTCGCTGAAGGCGGGATCATTCGGGCCCAATGAGCCATAGACCTCGTCTGTGGAAACATGATGGAAACGGTGCGGCTGGCCGGTGCCGCTGTCCAGCCACAGCTTGCGCGCGGCTTTCAAAAGGCTGTGCGTGCCGATCACGTTGGTGGTGACGAACGCATCCGGGCCGGTGATCGAGCGATCGACATGGCTCTCGGCGGCGAAGTGGACGATGGTGCGGATGCCGCGCTCGGAAAGGAGCCTTTCCACGAGCGCGGTATCACAGATGTCGCCCTCGATCAGCTCGACGCGATCCAGCCCTGCGATATTGGCCGGGTTACCCGCATAAGTGAGCGCATCGAGCACCGTGATGGTGTCATCCGCGTGATGTTCGCGCCAGTAATGCACGAAATTAGCGCCGATAAACCCGGCGCCGCCGGTTACGAGCAATTCAGCCATGTGTTTTGATTTCCTGTAGCATTTTGCGCAGATTGGCGCGCCAATGAGGGGCCGGGCTGCCCAGCGCCGAAAAGGTGCTGCTCTTGTCCAGCACCGAATAATGCGGACGGGTGGCGGGGGTGGGATAGTCGGCGGTGTTGATGGGAATAATCGGCACCGCGCGGCTGAGGAGGCCAGCTGCAAACCCCTCCTCCTGGATCGCGACGGCGAAGTCATACCAGCTCGCCACGCCGCTATCGGTATAATGATGGATGCCGGTGATACCCTTCGCGCTCAAGGCCCATAATGCAGCGGCGAGATCAGGCGCGTAGGTTGGCGTGCCGATCTGATCCGCGACTACGCGCACCTCATCGCGCTCTGCCATCAGGCGGAGCATCGTGCGGACGAAATTATTGCCCTTGGGCGCATAGACCCATGCGGTGCGGACGATGAGTGCGTCAGGGCCGGCGGCCTGTTCGCCCGCCAGCTTGGTGCGGCCATAGGCGCTGACCGGCGCGGGCGCATCGGATGGCTTGTAGGGCACACCGCTCACGCCATCGAACACGAAATCGGTCGAGACATGGACGAGGCGGGCGTTGTGGGCGCGGGCGGCATCAGCGAGGTTGCCGACGGCTTGGGCGTTGATCCGTAGCGCCAGTTCCTCCTCGCTCTCCGCCTTGTCCACCGCCGTATGCGCGGCGGCGTTGAGGATGAGGTCGGGCTTATGCTCGCCAACGAAGGCGGCAACGGCATCCGCGTCGCAGATGTCCAGCTCCGCTACATCGGTGCAGATCAGCTCCGCGCCTTGCGGTGCCGTCTGTTGCAGCGACCAGCCCAGCTGGCCGTTCGCTCCGGTGATCAGCGCCTTCATGGAAACGTCACCGCTTGCGCTAATGGCTTGCCCGCCACATCCTTGGCGGAAAGCTGAGGCTCTATGCCATCGAGCGGCCATTCGATGCCGACGGCAGGGTCATTCCAGAGCAGGCTGTGCTCATTGGCCGGATCATAATAGCCGACGCATTTGTAGAGAAAATCCGTGCCATCCTCGAGGCAGAGGAACCCGTGCGCCATGCCCTGCGGTACCCACAGCATGCGCTTGTTTACAGCGCTGAGCTCCACGCCCACCCATTTGCCGAAGGTCGGCGAGGACTTGCGCATATCGACAACGGCATCGAACACCGCGCCAGCGGTCACGCGTACCAGCTTGCCCTGCGGGCCGGGCTGTTGATAGTGCATGCCGCGCAGCACGCCGCGAGACGAGCGGCTGTGATTATCCTGCACGAAATCGAGGTCCAGCCCGGCTTCCTTGAAGCTGCGGGCGTTCCAGCTTTCCATGAAGAAGCCGCGCTCGTCGCCGAACACCTTCGGCTCGATGATCAGGACGCCGGGAATAGCCGTCTCGATCAGCTCCACTTCGCGCCCCCTTCAAGCAGCTTGAGCAGATAGGCGCCATAGCCGGATTTGACGAGCGGAGCGGCGACGCGCTCCAGCTGGGCGTCATCGATGAAACCCTTGCGCCACGCAAGTTCCTCCGGGCAGCAGATCTTGAGCCCCTGCCGTTCCTCGGTGATGCGGACATAGTTGGCGGCGTCAATCAGTGAGCCATGCGTGCCGGTATCGAGCCAGGCATAGCCGCGCCCCATGATCTCCACATTCAGCTCGCCCGCCTCCAGATAAAGCCGGTTGAGGTCGGTGATTTCCAGCTCTCCGCGTGGCGAGGGCTTGATGGCGTGGGCATATTCGACCGCCCTGCCGTCGTAGAAATACAGTCCGGTCACCGCATAGTTGGATTTAGGCTGAGCCGGCTTTTCCTCGATGGTCTCGGCCCGGCCGTTGGCATCGAACGACACGACACCATAGGCAGTCGGATCATTGACATAATAGCCGAACACCGTCGCGCCGCTCTGCCGCCCCGCCGCGTTGTCCAGCAGTTCGGTGAGGCCATGGCCGTAGAAGATATTATCGCCGAGGATCAGCGTCGACGGGTTGGTACCCACGAAGTCCGCGCCGATATGATAGGCCTGCGCGAGGCCGCCGGGATCAGGCTGCACGGCGTAAGTAAGCGTAAGGCCCATGTCGGATCCATCGCCCAGCAGCGCCTGAAAAGCGGCCTGATCATGCGGTGTGGTGATGATCATGATCTCGCGGATGCCGGACAATATCAGCACCGAGAGCGGGTAATAAATCATCGGCTTGTCATACACCGGCATCAATTGCTTAGAGACCGCCTTCGTCAGCGGATAGAGCCGCGTGCCCGATCCGCCCGCGAGTATTATGCCTTTGCGCATGATGTGATCAGTCTCCAGTGCAGTCCGGTCAGCGATTCGTCTATGCTGCGTGTGCTAAACACTCCGTTACCGCGCGCAAGAGAAGATATCCATTCACGCGCTGGCTGCCGCCGGACGCGCGACAGGTTCAGGGCGCTTGTCAGGCAAAAGGTGACCGACCAGCTTCTCCTTCGGGCCAAAGGCGATGGAGCGCCCGTCTTTCATCAACAGCACGAGATCGACCGAAGCGAGCAGTGAAGGGCGATGCGCAACCGCAATGACGATGGCGCCGCGCGCCCGCACATCGGCAATCGCGCTGGCGAGCGCTTCCTCTCCAAGGCTGTCGAGGTTCGAGTTCGGTTCATCCAGAATAATGAGAAAAGGATCGCCATAGAGCGCGCGGGCTAGGCCGATGCGCTGCCGCTGCCCGCCCGAAAGCGCGCGGCCATCCGCACCCACCGGCGTGTTATAGCCATCGGGCAGATGCAGGATCAGGTCATGCACCCCCGCCAACTCTGCCGCCTTGATGATATCCTCAGACTGGGCGTCGGGATCGAACCGGGCGATATTCTCCGCCACGGTGCCGCCGATCAGCTCGACATTCTGCGGCAGATAGCCGATATGGCGCCCCAAAATCTCCGGCGGCCATTGCGTAATGTCCGCTTCGTCGAGTCGCACGGCGCCGGCATTAAGCGGCCAGATCCCCGCCAGAGCGCGTACCAAAGTCGATTTACCGCAGCCGCTCGGCCCCAGGATCGCCAGCGCCTCGCCAGCGCGCAATCCGAACTTCACGCCCTGCACCGTCAGCCGGTCCGTACCGGGAGGGCCGAGCGTCACATCATCGGCAAACATCGTCTTTTCGGGCGCGGGCAGCATATTGGCAGTAGGGAATTCGGGCATGGCGAGGATCAGCGACTTGAGACGTGCCCAGCCCTGCCGCGCGCCCACAAACCCGCGCCAGTTGGCGATTGCCGCCTCAACGGGCGCGAGCGCCCGCGACGAGAGGATCGAACTGGCGAAGATCACGCCGCCGCTTGCCTCATGGCTCATCACCAGCAGCGCACCCACGGTCAGCACGCCGGATTGCAGCACCATGCGAAGGATCTTCGTCAAGTTACTGAGACTATTGGCAATAGCGTTCAGCTTTTCTTGCGCGGCGAGGAACTGGCCGCTGGTGGTGCGCCAGCGCGCGCCGATGCGCCCCTCCATGCCCAACGCGCTCAGCACTTCGGCATGGCGGCGGGTGATGTCTGCCACTACCTGCCGGTTACCCGCCAGCTGCATCAACTTCTGGTTCTTTTCCGAGGTCAGACGCTCGGTCAGGAACGTGAGGAACACCAGGATCGCTCCGCCGACCAACACGGTGATGCCGAGATAGGGATGCAGGAGAAACAGGATGATGATGAAGAACAGCATCCACGGCAGATCGACCAACGCGGACGGCCCCGGTCCGGCGAGAAACTGGCGCAGCTGATCCAGATCGCGCATCGGCTGGAGGCTGTCCATGCTCGTCTGCGTGCGCGCCATCAGGCTCATGAGCTTGTGCACATCGGCGCTGAGGTCCACATCGACCGCCGCCGAGAAATGAAGCAGCACCCGGCTGCGGATGAAGTCCAGCACGCCTTGAAAGGCATAGGCCGCGAGACAAAGTATGGCGAGGCCGACAAGCGTGGGAATGCTGCCGCTCGGCAGCACCATATCATAGACCAGCATCATGTAGAGCGATCCGCTCAAGAGCAGGACGTTGAGCACTGCGCTCAGCACCGTCGTAGCGATCATCGCCCGGCGGGCATGGGCCAGCACCAGCGCCAGCCGCTGCTTCGCCGCGTCTCCTTGTACCCAGCCCTCGACGCTCATGCGCGGTTTCCCGATCCAGGAGGGGTTATGGCAGAACGCACCGTCATGACCTCAAGCATTAGGGGCGAAACACTATCACGACAAGCATGTTACGGCGCGATGACGCGGCCGCAGCCTCGCTCGTCCATATGCTCCCGCAGCGACGCGATCCAGCGGCTGCCCCAAGGGACGATGCCGATGCCCATCGGCCCGAAAGCGCTTATATCGAGGATGGCGATGTCCGGGTGTCGGGTGCAGAGCCGGTCCACCCGCTCGCGCGTCAACCAGCCGATGTGCATCACCACCGGCCCACCCAGCGGATCGCTGCCCGGCCCGCGCACGAGGTCCGTCACGTAGCGTCCGCCGCGCGGATCGACCAGCACCACGTCCGCCCCACTCGTCATGATGCGCCGGTGAACCTCGGCATAAGGCGCGACATAATCATGCGCGCGCGCCATCAGGAAGCTGCCGGTCAGCAAAGCGATGAGAACGGAGGCACTGAGCACGCGACTGTCTGGTCGTTTGACGCTCGCCCAGCCAAGCCCCGCGAGCAGAGCGAAGCTGCCGATAAAGCCGTGGAGATAGCGATAGCCCCAGCCATAGCCGGGGTCGATCGCGAGCGCCGCCATGCCCAGCGCTCCCAG
The DNA here is from genome assembly GCF_030867385.1 of Sphingobium sp. DEHP117. GTDB lineage: Bacteria > Pseudomonadota > Alphaproteobacteria > Sphingomonadales > Sphingomonadaceae > Sphingobium. Next base: position 1,263,558 of record NZ_JAPFBJ010000001.1, read on the forward strand.
CCCCAGCGGCAGCGCAACGCGCTGTCCCCGCAAGGCCGCGCGCCATCCGATGCGCCACAGACTGATGAGCGCGAGCGGTACCAGCAGCAGGTTGTTCCATGCGAAGAAGCGGCTCATATAGAGCAAGGGCCGCCATTTCTCGAGCCGCTCGGCCAGGCTCTGCATCTTGTCCGCCACGCCTGCAGAAGGGCGCACATCGGCTGCTGGACCATAAAGGTCTATCATCAGGCCAGGCCACAGCTTGGCCCAGATGACGATGGCAAGCCCGAGAATGATGGCATGGAAGAGCAATGCGCCCCAGCGTCTGCCCAGAGCGAACCACAGCAGAAACGGCGTGAGGAACACAAGCGGGTAATGATATTGATGCAAGCCCGCGAGCAGCAGCGCCGTGATCCCGGCGCCCAGGTGCCCCAGCCTGTCCCCGCGCAGGACCAGCGCCAGCCATACCATGTTCAAGGCGAAATGCCCGGTCATCGCATAGGGGGTCATGCCGGTGACGAGCAGTTGCGCCGACGTGAGCGCCATCAGCATCGTCACCGCCACGGCATCAGGGCGATCCGGCATGATGCGCAGCGCCGCGCGCCACAGAGCGAACAGGCCAAGCGCGAGCAGCAACGGACCGGCGAGGTTGGCGTCTCCCAGCCAGCCGCACAGCGCGCGGAAGGCGGAATTCAGGGGCAGATAGGCTGAATTCCAATACTTGTCCGCCCCGAAGGGCGAGAAGAACTCCGGCATGATGGCGCGGCGATAGTCAAGCCATTCGGGCGGGATCGGCCGGGCTAGCCAGCCGTCCTGCATCGCCTTTGCCGCGAACTCAGCCACTTCCTCATCGCGCGAGAGGCTGTAGTTGCCGAACAGCCAGTATCTCCCGGCCCATGAAGCGAGTCCAAACGGCGCGATCAGGATACCGACGATCCGCGCCTGTCCTCCCCAGCGCCAGCCGCCGTTGGGAACCCAGCGGAGCGCCAGCCCGCCGAGAAACAGCGCGCCGCATCCCATTGCCAGCGCGGGCAAATCCTGCGCCTTGAAGAAAACATGCCCTATGGTGCGGCCCTTTAGCCATTCCACTTCCACGCCCCAAGCCGCGACCAGCCAGAGCGCGTAACAGACCGCACTTATCAGCATCAGCCAGGAGACGCGGCCCCGGGTCATGCGCTGGTTGCGCCCTCGCCCGCAAGATCGGCGCGAAGGAAAATGCCGTCCATCTCGACCAGCAGCGGGAAATGCCCCTTGTTGTTGGCGAAGAATGCGTTGGGAGCATAGCCGCACTCCTCAAGATAGCCGATCATCGCCCGGTAATCGACCGCACCCTGATATTGCGGGCGGACGGCAAGCTCGCTCTGCAGGCCGATCATATCGCCAAGCCGCTCCCCCGCCCCTTCGCACACCGCGCGGTCATGCCCCTGCGTATCCATCTTGAGGAAAGGGCGGGCGAGGCCATGCGGCCTGAGCAACTCATCCAGCATGCCGTCCAATCGGCGGCACTGCATCAGCACCGTCTTTTCAACGCGGTTGCGGCTCTCGAAGATCGGATCGAGGCGCTCGGCGGGCTTGGCGATGGAGCTGAACTGATGCGCGGCCATGATGTGGAACTCGGCCGTGCCGTCGAAGTCCGACAAGGCCATGTTGAACACATGCCATTTCGGATCGCGAGCGGCTTTGGCGGCAAGGATGGCGAATACATCGGGGTTCGGCTCGAACGAGAAGATATGCCCGCCAAAGCCTCCATCTTTCCGAGCCGAGAGCGCATATTGCCCCTCGTTCGCGCCGACATCGATCAGCGCGTCGATGGCGAACGCTTCAAAAAAGCGGCGGAGCGCAAGGATTTCGGGATATTGGTGGACGCGCCCTGCCAAGCCAAGCCGGATCGCCAGCCAGCGTCGCTCCAGTTCCCGCCTTATCCGCCCCGCACTCATTCCTGCCTCATGGTTTTGATTGCCTGTTCATAGACCGCGAGCGTGGCGTCGGCAGCCTGCCCCCAGTCGCCCATCGCTGCCCGCACCGCCTGCGCGCCTCTGCCGAGAGCAGCGCGCGCGCCACCATCCGCCACCAACGGCCCGAGTGCACCGGCCAACTCGCCCACATCCTCAGGCGCGCATAACCGCACCGCGGACTCATCCAGCGCGGCGAACATCCCAACCCGGCTCGCCACCATTGCCTTGCCATAATGCAGCGCCGAGAGGAACGCCCCGCTGCTGTCGATATGGCGATAGGGAAAGGCGATGATGTCCGCGCGTTGGAGATGCGCGTCGAGCCGTTGCTCGGTGAGGAAGCCTAGGTCCAGCACCAGACGATCGCCGAAGCCCGCTTCGCGTATTCTTCCAAGCAGCGGCATAATGTCCATGAAAGGCTTGCCCGCCACCCCGAGCTCAAACACAAGCCCCGCCTGCCAGAGCTGGAGGCACGCCTCTATCAGCAGATCGAACCCTTTATATGGGCGGATCGTGCCGAAGAACAGGATGCGCGGTGATCTGGGTTGCGGCACGGCGGCGAGGTCCGCCTCCCCCGCACGGGCAAGCTCCATCGGGGGGTGCGGCACTACACGCAGACGGTCTGGCGCGATCCCTTGTGCGATCATCGCCTCATAGGTGGTCTGCCCATGCACGATCAGCGCGTCGAACATATCGAGCAGCGCGCGATACCCCCTGCCCTGCGCGCCCGCATCGCCATGATAGGCGGAGGCGTTGTGAACCGTGTGCACCAGTGCGGGCCGACTCTCTCTCGCCCGAAGCCGTTCGATCAAACGCCGATCCGCCGGAGGAAAGGGCAGCCATTGCGCATGGATGACATCGTCCGCGCGCAGATTTGCGATGTTTCCCCCCGTGGCGGAGGCCATATATTCCGCCGCCTTGAGCGCGCGAAAGGCTGTGCCCTCACCAAGAATGCCTCGCAACCGCTCGGACTGGCGGAAAAAACGCGGGACATAGGTGTAGGTCTCCGGCGCAATGGCGTCTGTGGCGCGCATCGGGCGGCCGAGCAGGCTCACCTCATGGCCCGCTCGGCCCAGCGCCGCGCACAGGCCATCGTCATAACGCCCCGTAAAAAGCGAAGGATCGAGCATCGCGATTTTCATCGGGTGCCCCGGATGAGTCGGCGCATCGCGATGACGTGCAATATGGCGGCCCCGATGAAACACAGCGCGTAAATGGTCATGAAGATCATGCCGGTCCCGGTGCCCGGATGCCCCGCCTGCATTGCCATCGTTAGCGGAGTCGTCAAAATCGACCCCGCCAGAAAGGGCAATGACTGTCGCAGTAGCGGCCCGAACCGCCCGAGCGCGCCCTGCACATAGACCGACACACACATCACGGCGAGCGCCAGAAGAAGCGCGCACAGCAGCAGCAGTTCGCTCCACTCCAGGCTGACCTTCCCGGCATACAGATGCGCGAAGACAGCCTGCCCCGCGACGAGCAGCAGCACGCCCGCGCAGGCGGCCACCCCCATGCCTACTGCCGCCGCCCGTCGGAGACTCCGGCCAAAGCTTTCGACATCGTGCACGAACCAGCTGTGCGTGAGGCGTGGCAGCGCACCCTCTATCGTCGCGCGGATCGTTGTGCCCACCGCGCGGATGATCTTGAACGTGAAATCAAAGAGGATCAGCAGGCGGCTATCGTGGGTGAGCGCCGCGATCAGGAAATAGGGGCTGTTATAGGCTGCCACCTCGCTCAGAGTCAGCGCCGCCGATGCGCCGATATCGCGCAGATAGGTGCGTCTGACATGCCCGCCGCCACGTCTCCATGCCAGCCAGTGCCCCACGCGCATCCCGGCCCGCCTGTGGAGCAGCGCCATACCCAGAGCCGCCCCGGCAAGGTTGATGAGCAGCATTGCAACCACCGAGGTGAACAGACCCGCCCCCGCTAGCACCGCGAAGAGGGCAGCCAGGCCTGCCACGCGCCGGGCGATGTCCGTCAACTCCCAGACGAGATTGCGGTCGACAGCAGCCAACGCTCTTTTTGCAAGCAACAACATGATGTTGAGGGCCGAAGCGAAGAAGAATATGAGGAATATGGCAGGCATACCGGTGCGGATCCAGCCCAGCAGCATCGCGCACGCGACCGCCGCTCCGCCCGCCACGATCAGGCTCGCGAGGAACAGGAACAACACGCCGATCTCTTCAGGGCGAAAGTCGCTTTCCCCCGCGCCGTCCGCCCTCCCCAGCCAGTGCCGCCGCAGCCGCGTGTAGATGACGTTGGTGATTCCGAACTCCGCCGAAATGGTGAAGTTGTTGAATGCGATCAGCAGCAGGAACGCGCGGAACTCCGCTTCCGGCAGCACGCGCACGAATACGTAGGTGACGGCAAAGCCCCATAACATCGACAGGGCGACCCCGCCGAGCTTGGCTAGGGTCAGCACCCGCGCGGATCGCTCCCCCGCAGCGACGAATGCGCGAACCACCCCCGGCGCGCCCGCTTAACCGCCCGCCGACGGCCGGCGCGCGCGAAAGAGCACCTCGCCCAGCGCCAGCCGGTGGACATCGCCTGCCGCGCAGTCGGTGGCGCAAATGACATCAAGGTCGAACCCTGCCGCGCGGATGCGGTCCGCAAAATCCGGGCCATATTGCCGCACATGATCCCACTGGCCAAAGCGCCGCTCGCGTTCGCGCGGCGGCATGGCGTAGGAGCCGTCTTCGGTCGGCCTATCCCACAAGGGCACTATCAGCCACGCTTCGCCGCCCGGTTTCAGTGCCGTGAAGATGTTACGCAGCACCGCGGCGTCATCGGGCACATGCTCCATCACATGGCTGGCGTAAAACAGGTCGAAGCGGGCCTTCTCGACGATGTTCATCAAGTCAACCCGCTTCACGCCGGGCACCTTGTAGATATCCGGAAACAGATCGGCCGGCACATAATCACCCGCATCAGCGCGCAGCCGGGCTACCAGACTTGCCTCGTTGGGCGCCATGTGGAGGATCGCACCGCCCTTAGGCACCGCAATGCGCCCGGTATCGAGCAGATGATGCACCAGTCGTTCGCGCGGTGAGGCGCCACATGCCGGGCAACCCCATGCCGGCTCGTCACCATAGCGAAAGAAGCCTGCGACATCCTCTCCGCAGGCGGGGCAATGCCGATCCTTGCGCGCGCCCAGCGCCGTGCGCACCGCGAGCAGCGCGCGCGAGCCATGTTTGCCCAGCGCCTTGGCCACGCGCTGCGCGGTAATCATTGAGGGAGCCTCCGCCACATCATCGCGCACTGCTATGCCGCGCGTTTCGCGAATAGCAAGTGCGGGAATTCAATAGGCGCGGTGATGGACCAGCACCGCAACCGTCGCCAGCATGATGCGAATGTCGCGCGAAACGGACCAGTCCGTGACATATTCAAGGTCCGATTGCAGGCGCAGCAGCAGGTCCTCATGCGCGTCTGTGGTACCGCGATGCCCCCTGATCTGCGCAAGGCCAGTGATGCCGGGCTTGATGCAGTGGCGCGCCCAATAACGCGAATCGACTTCCCAATAAAGCGAGTCCGCCGCCTTGGCTCCGGCGGCATGCGGGCGCGGGCCGACGATACTCATATCGCCTTTCAATACATTGAAAAGCTGAGGTAATTCATCGATACTCGTCTTGCGGATGAACGCACCGACGCGAGTGACGCGCGGGTCGTCCTTCTGCGTCAGCTGGCTGGCGGTGTGATCTGAAAGTTCGGCGCGCATCGAGCGGAACTTGAGGATATCGAAAGGCCGCGCATCGCGCCCCAGCCGTGCCTGACGAAACAATATCGGGCCGGGGCTGGTCAGCTTGACCGCGATGGCTGTGGCAATCAGCAGCGGGGAAAGCACGATGATGGCGCCTAGGGATACCACGACATCGAAGATCCGCTTTATGATCCGCCCCCGAAAATCGAGCGGACCGCCCGCGACGATCAGGGTAGGTAGATGCTGGAAACTCCCAACGCGCGCTGGCGCGAACCGGGCCATTTCGGGGACCAATATCTCGCCACGCGCAGAGAGGGACTTCAGGGCGATACTCCAGTCTTCGATCCGCTCACTGGGGCAGGCAACCACCACATGCTCCGCCCCCCCGACGATACGGGCGAGCTTTTCGGCCATTTTCGCGTCGTGGCGCGTGGGGTCCAGCCCGCGTTTGCGGGCATCGACCACTGTCATGTGCGGCGGGACATGCGGCAGCGCTACGCCATCGGCGATGAACATCTCCATGCGCGGCACCGCGCCCAATATCCGCCGCGACAGCGCGGTCATGCCATAGCGGCAGGCAATCAGCCCGATCACCGAAAACCCACCCCCGACGACGAAGGTGAGACGCGAAATCTGCTCGCCGATCTTGGCGAGGAAGATGATGAATAAGGTAAGCATCGCCGCCTGCACGAAGGCTAGCAGCGCATGCGCCGCGCTGGTCTTCGCTGCGCCGAGCATGCGCAAACCATAGGCACCGCCGTTGATGGCCAGCAGCGCGTAGATCGGCCCCAGCAAGGTGAAGATCACGATGCCGTGCGGCTTCCCCGGCTCACCCCATGGCGACCCGAGCACGAGCCAGTTCGCCAGAATGAAGCTGCCTAGCATGCCCCACATATCGAGCACCAGCCCGAGCAGATAGAGGCGCAACCGCGCATGTTCCTTGCTGACGGGGGGGCTGACGGGTGGGGCCGCCGCCGATTCGTGGCGCACTTTTCGGTTCATCGACGATGCGGATTCCTGGTGCATGACGCGTCTTTACACGAGCCATGTTACCGCTCAAAGAGGGGCGATGTCCAAAAGCTTGTGTCGCCCTGTCATGCGCTGGATCGCGCTGCCTTGGTGGGCAATGCAGCTGTTGACTGGCGCCAAGTCCTTTCGCGACAACCCGCTGATCGGCTCGAAGCGGCTCAATCGGCTGGGCCTGCATGGTTGGCGAGTTAAGCTCGCGCATCGACTGGCTGCGCGCAGGCGGAGGGCGCTGGGCAGGCGCTTGAGCGCGGAAGACCGGGCGCAGTTCGAGCGGCAAGGCTTTTTGCTAGTGCGAGATTTTCTTCCCGAGGAGGAGTTTGCAGCACTCAGGCAAGCGTTGCTTGCGCGCGTCTCGCCGGCGCGGGAAATGGTGCAGGGTGACGCAATTACCCGGCGCATCGCGATCGACGCCGCAATGCTGCGCGATGTTCCGGCGCTGCGCCGCCTGATCCGCATGCCGCGCTGGAAGAGCCTGATGCGCTTTGTTTCCAGCTTCGACAGCGAGCCGCTTTACTATATCCAGACGATCCTCACCCACCGCCATGACGCGCAGCCGGACCCGCAGCTCAATCTTCACGCCGACACATTCCACCCGACAATGAAGGCGTGGTTTTTCCTGTCTGACGTGGCAGATGAGGATGGCCCGCTGACCTACGTGCCAGGATCACATCAGCTCACGCAGGACCGGTTGGCTTGGGAGCAGGCGCGCGCGTTGCGGGCGCCCGAAAATGTGGATTTTCTCTCCGCGCGTGGTTCCATGCGGATCGAGCCTGAGGAGCTGCCCGCACTTGGCCTTGGACAGGCGGTTCGCTTTTCCGTGCCTGCCAATACGCTGGTGGTCGCGGACACTTGTGGGTTTCATGCGCGGGGCAGCTCGTCGCGACCGTCGACGCGGATTGAGATCTGGGCCTATAGTCGCCGCAATCCTTTCCTGCCTTGGTCCAATATGGATCTATTTAGCCTCCCAGGACTGGCGGAACGGCGCATCGTGGCGTTGTGGGCATTCAGAGACCGGTTAAAGCGCTGGGTGGGCCAGCCGTGGATGCCAGCGGGTTTGATGACAGCAGATCATGACAGACCTACGAGTGACTGAGCCGCTGCTGCGTATTCCGCCCTTTCCCGGCGCACGGGTGAAGGCGTTCACCTCGACAGGACCGGGGTTAGCGTCAGGCCTCTCTTCCGTTACCGAAATACTCAAGCTGATGCGCAACGCGCGCATAGGTGGCACCTTCTGGGGAGCGCAGCCGGAGCTGCCACAGGGCGACTATCTGCTCGTGCGAACACGGGACACCCAGATGCGCGCCGAAGCATTGGGACAAGCCGCCGGGCCGGTCGTCATATGGGCACAAGAAGAGCAAAGGGGGGACACGCTGGATGACAGCGTGACCCTTGTCGTCGGCGCGGCGGACCCATGGCATATGCTTTCCCGCGCACGCATGGTGTGGACCGATGCCGACGACGAGACGGCCTTCATCGCCGCGCTGATGCACGTGCCGCTTGGGTTTTCGCGCGCTGCCGGGCGCTTCACGGCCTTGGGGCGCAGCGATCCGCAAGCACTTGAGCAAATCGCCACGCGGGAACTCGCGCGCGCATGGGCCGATCCATTCACCGGTGCGGCGACCGGCGTGGATCGCATCATCCTCTATTGCGCGGAGTGGCGGCGGCTGATTGACACCAATCGCCCTGTCATGGCCGCCTTCGGCTTCGGGCACTGGAAGCAGGGAACGGTCGATGCGCTCCTCTGGGGTGGGAACAGCGCGCATACGCCATTTCTTGCTCCGCGGCGCGAGCAGCTGGACGCGCTGCCCGCAGACGCTGCTGTCGCACTTTGGAAAGCGCGGGTACCTGAAAGCTTTCTTGCCGCGTGCGAGCAGTCCGGCCGCCCGCTCTATGAGGTGGAGGACGGGTTCATCCGCTCGGTCGGGCTTGGGGCGGACTGCGTGCCGCCGCTGTCGATCGTCGTTGACCCCGTGGGGGTGCATTACGACCCAGCGCGCCCCAGTGAGCTGGAAAATCTGTTGATTGACCGCAATTTTGCGCCTGATCTTCTGGTGCGGGCGCGTCAATTGTGCACTCTCATCATCGAAAGCGGGATCAGCAAATATGAGGCAGGGGGCGTGGCTCCCCTGCCCCGCCCCGGCGGCGCCCGGCGGCATATCTTGGTGACAGGGCAGGTAGAGGATGATCGCTCGGTGATGGCAGGCGGCGGCGATGTGCAGGGCAATTTCGATCTGCTTGCCCGCGCGCGCGCTGTCGAGCCGGATGCCTTCATCCTCTACAAGCCGCATCCCGATGTCCTTTCCGGCCACCGCAAGGGGCATGTCGCGCACAGTGACGCGCTGCGTCATGCCGATGCGGTCGTGACAGACCAGCCGATCTCGACGCTGCTCGATATGGTCGACGGCGTGCATGTGTTGACCTCGCTCGCCGGGTTCGAGGGGCTGTTGCGCGGCAAGGATGTGACGACGCATGGCGTACCCTTTTATGCGGGCTGGGGACTGACCACCGATCTGGGCGAGGTGCCGGAACGGCGGCGGGGGCACAAGCGCACCCTGGACGAGCTGGTGGCGGCGACATTGCTGCTCTATCCGCGCTATCTCGACCCGATTACCGGCCTCCCCTGCCCGCCGGAAGTATTGATCAAACGCTTGAAATCCGGCGGGGCGCGTCGGAAAAATACAATCCTTGTGTCGCTGCGCCGCGCACAGGGAAAAATGCGACGCTGGCTATCGGGGGTTAAGACAGCTTCATGAAGAATGTGGGCATCGCCAAACGCCGTTTCCTGTTTCTGCAGGGCCCGCAGGGGCCCTTCTTCTGGCTGCTGGCGCAGGAGATCGGTCGCCTCGGCTACCTGGTCTATCGCATCAACCTGAACGGCGGCGACCAGCTGGACTGGCCGGGAAAGGCCGCCAACTATCGCGGCGGACAGGCCGGATGGAACCGCTATCTCGATGCTTTTCTGCGCGATAATCGCATCACCGACATTTTGTTGTTCGGTGACTGTCGCCCGCTGCACCAGGCGGCGCACGGCATGGCAAAGCTGCGCGGCGTGAATATCCATGTGTTCGAAGAAGGCTATATTCGGCCGCACTGGATGACGATGGAGCCGGACGGGGTCAACGGCCACTCGTCCCTTCCCCGCGACCCTGAAGTTCTACTCAAAATGGCGGCACAACTTCCGCCCCCGCCTCGTTCGCCCGAGATTACAGCCAGTTTTCGCCGCCGTATGCGCGACGCTCTGCGCTATTATCTCGCTGCCAGCCTGCGGCGCTGGCAGTTCCCGTGCTTCCGGTCGCACCGCCCTGACTGGCCAATAGCGGAAGTTGCAGGCTGGGCCCTGAAATATGCGCGCCAGAGACTTCACAGACAGCGCGAAGCCGAGGCTCTCGCTGAGGTCGGCAAGGAACCCTATTTCCTGTTCCCGCTTCAGCTCAATTCCGACTATCAGATCCGGGCGCATTCCCCGTTTTCGAGCATGTATGACGCGGTGCTGTACGTTATGGAAAGCTTCGCCCGCTTTGCGCCGGACGGGACGATGTTGGTCATCAAGGAGCATCCGTTCGACTGTCAGTTCAGAAGCTGGCGACGTTTTCTCGATCGTCGGGCGCGCTGGCTCGGCATCGCCGACCGCGTGCTCCATGTGGCGGGCGGCGATCTGACCGCCATGGCGCGCGACAGCCTTGGCATGGTGACGGTCAACAGTACATCGGGCACACTTGGCCTGTCAGAAGGCGTGCCCGTGTTCGTGCTGGGTAACGCGATCTACGATATCCCGGGTATCACTCATCAGGGGAAGCTGGATGATTATTGGTCCGCCCCCCAGGCCCCGGACCCTGCGGTCTACGACGCCTTCCGCCGGGTGCTGCACGCGCGGTGCCTGATCCCGGGCGGCGTTGCCAGCGAGTCAGCTGTTGCGACACTGATCCAATCGGCACTACACCGGTTGTTCGAGGACCCGGCTCACATTCCCGTGAGAATGGAGCCGGGCCAAAGCCTCGCCGCCGTTCACGCCGCTGCGGAGGTTTCCACCAATATGCCTGCGTCAGCATCGGCGGGGACCTGGCGGATCAGATAATCGAACGCGGACAGGGCCGCGGTCGCACCATCGCCCATCGCAATGACGATCTGCTTATAGGGCGCAGTTGTGGCGTCTCCTGCTGCGAACACGCCGGGAAGCGAGGTCGCGCCGCGCGCATCCACCTCGATCTCGCCGCGCGGAGACAGAGCGATGTCGCCATCGAGCCATTCGGTGTTGGGCACCAGGCCGATCTGTACGAATATCCCCTCAAGTTCGATGAGATGTTCCTCGTCGCTCGTGCGGTCACGATAGCGGATGCCCACCACTTTCTCGCCGTCACCCAGCACTTCGGTGCTGAGCGCCGAAAGGATCACCCGAACATTGGGCAGGCTGTGGAGCTTGCGCTGCAAGACCGCGTCGGCGCGCAACTGGCTGTCGAATTCGATGACAGTGACCTGCGCGACGATTCCGGCAAGGTCTATCGCCGCCTCCACGCCGGAGTTTCCGCCGCCGATCACCGCAACGCGCTTGCCCTTGAACAGCGGCCCATCGCAATGCGGGCAATAAGCGACGCCCTTGTTGCGATATTCCTCCTCGCCCGGCACCCCCATCTGCCTCCAGCGTGCGCCGGTGGAGAGGATGACAGTCTTGGCCTTCAACTGCGCGCCGTTTTCCAGCGCTACGCCGATCAGGCCGCCCGGCTGGGCTGCGGGCACCAGCTTTGCCGCCTTCTGCAGGTTCATGACGTCGACGCCATAGTCCTTCACATGGCCTTCCAGCGCAGAGGCAAGCTTCGGCCCCTCGGTATAGGGAACGGAGATGAAGTTCTCGATGCCCATCGTATCGAGCACCTGGCCGCCGAACCGCTCCGCCGCCACCCCTACCCGGATGCCCTTGCGCGCGGCATAGATCGCCGCCGCCGCCCCGGCCGGCCCGCCACCCACGACGAGAACGTCGAACGGCTCCTTGCCGGCCAGCTTTTCGGCAGCCTTCGCTGATGCGCCGGTATCAAGCTTGGCGACAATCTGCTCCAGCTCCATGCGGCCCGAGGCGAACACCTCGCCGTTCAGATACACGGTAGGCACCGCCATCACCTTGCGGGCATCGACCTCGGCCTGAAACAGCGCGCCGTCGATAGCGGTGTGCGAGATGCGCGGGTTCAGCACCGCCATCAGGTTGAGGGCCTGCACCACATCGGGGCAGTTCTGGCACGAGAGCGAGAAATAGGTCTCGAACGCGTAATCGCCATCGAGCGCACGCACCTGATCGAGCAGTTCAGGCGCGGCCTTCGAAGGATGTCCGCCCACCTGCAACAGCGCCAGCACCAGAGAAGTGAACTCGTGGCCAAGCGGAATACCCGCGAATGTAACGCCGATGTCCGTACCCACGCGGCGGATCAGGAATGAGGGCTGGCGCGCATCGTCGCCATCGCGCCTTACGCTCACCTTGTCGGAAAGCGCAGCGATCTCATCGAGCAGCGCTGCGAGCTCCTGCGATTTCGCGCCGTCGTCAAGCGACGCCACCAGCTCTATCGGCTCGCGAATGTTCGCGAGATAGGCCTTGAGCTGTTCCTTCATTGCGGGTTCGAGCATGAATGCCTCCATTGCCCTTCCCAAGGGCCCACACTATCGCCTGCCGCCCCGATACGTGTGGGGGTCGACATCAGAACGGCAGGCGACGGGTTCGCGGCGCGCCTCTCAGGCAAACGCCGCTTGTCTGGATCGTCAGATCTTGCCGACAAGATCCAGCGACGGAGCAAGGGTCTTCGCGCCCTCCTCCCACTTGGCAGGGCAAACCTCACCGGGGTGGGTCTGCCAGTACTTCAGCGCCTTCACCTTGCGCAGCAGTTCCGCGGCGTTGCGGCCGACACCCTCCGGGGTGATCTCCACGAGCTGGATGACGCCCTGCGGATCGACCACAAAAGTGCCACGATCGGCGAGGCCCACGCCGGGACGCAGAACGTCGAAATTATTGGCGAGCACGTGGTTCTGATCGCCGAGCATATAATAGTCGATCTTGCCGATGGCTGGCGACGTATCGTGCCATGCCTTATGGCTGAAATGCGTATCGGTCGAGACCGCATAGATCTCGGCACCAAGCGCCTGGAATTCGCCGTAGAGATCGGCCAGATCTTCAAGCTCGGTCGGGCAGACGAAGGTAAAATCCGCAGGATAGAAAACAAAAATGGCGTATTTGCCTTTGACATCCGCGTCCGTCACATCGACGAACTTGCCTGACTTGAAAGCTGTGGCGCTGAACGGTTTGATCTCGGTACTAATAACAGCCATCTTCTATCTCCGTATCTGGCAGGTTGAACTTCCGGCGCGTCAGGCTGCGATGCCACATCCGACTCCGCGCAAAACTTGCTGGAGTGCTAATATCAGTCGGCTGCCCATTGGGGAAATTGCTTTTATCCGCAACACAGATCGAGAAAATCGATTATACTCACCCGCGCGTCGCTGACCGAGCCGTTTTTGCACTAGACGTCGGGCGCTCCTTCAAGCATGGAAGCGCCCACGCCGGCTTAGCTCAGTTGGTAGAGCACCTGATTTGTAATCAGGGGGCCACGGGTTCGAATCCTGTAGCCGGCACCACTACATCCGATCATGAATCGGATGGTCGCAATTGCGTTTTCCGAGAACGAGTGTGCAGGAGTTGACACAGCACACTCAGCCCAGATCCGCAGAAACCTAGAGATGAATGGCGCGCCCGGAACGATTCGAACGTCCGACCCTCAGATTCGTAGTCTGATGCTCTATCCAGCTGAGCTACGGGCGCGCATGGCCTTTGGTGGCCGGGGCAAGTGCCCCTTGGAGGTGCCGCAGATAGAAGGGGCTGCCGGTTCTGGCAACCCCCTTTTTGCGGTTTATTTGCTGGCCTGAAGCGCGGCCTGCGCTGCGGCGAGCCGCGCGATGGGCACGCGGTAGGGCGAGGCCGAGACATAATCGAGGCCGGTCTGCTCGCAAAAGGCGATGGAGGCAGGATCGCCGCCATGCTCCCCACAGATGCCGAGCTTGATGCCCGGGCGCGTCTTCCTGCCCCGCTCCGCCGCGATTTCGATCAGCTGCCCCACGCCTTCGACATCGAGGCTGACGAACGGATCGCGCGCGAAGATGCCCTTGTCGACATATTGCGTCAGGAACCGCCCGGCGTCATCGCGGCTGATGCCGATTGTCGTCTGCGTCAGGTCGTTGGTGCCGAAGGAGAAGAACTCGCCGACTTCGGCGATCTCGCCTGCCTTGAGCGCAGCGCGCGGCAGCTCGATCATGGTACCGACGAGATAGTCGATGGTCTGCCCCCGCTCGGCGAAGACTGCCTGTGCCGTCTTGTCGACGACTTCCTTCATCAGCTCCAGCTCTCGCCGGGTGGCGACCAGCGGGATCATGACCTCCGGGATCGGCGCCGCGCCGCTCTTCGCCGCGACATCCAGCGCCGCTTCGAAGATCGCGCGAGCCTGCATCTCGTAGATTTCGGGATAGGTGACACCGAGGCGGCAGCCGCGATGGCCGAGCATCGGGTTGAACTCGTGCAGCTCTGATGCGCGCTGCTTCAGCGCCACGACGCCGATGCCGGTCGCCTTGGCCACTTCCTCGAACTCCGCCTCTTCATGCGGCAGGAATTCGTGCAGTGGCGGATCGAGCAGGCGGATGGTGACAGGCAGGCCTGCCATCACTTCGAAGATCTCGGTGAAGTCGCTGCGCTGTTCGGGCAGCAGCTTGGCCAGCGCCTCGCGCCGCCCCGCCTCGTTTTCCGCGAGGATCATCTGGCGCATGGCAGTGATGCGACCGGCATCGAAGAACATATGCTCCGTGCGGCACAGGCCAATGCCTTCCGCGCCGAAATCACGCGCGGTGCGGCAATCGAGCGGGGTCTCGGCATTGGTGCGGACCTTCAAACGGCGCACCTTGTCCGCCCAGCTCATCAGCGTGCCGAAATCGCCTGCCAGCTCCGGCTGCACGGTGGGCACTTCGCCCGCCATCACTTCGCCGGTCGCGCCGTCAATGGTGATGATGTCGCCTTCCTTCAGCTCGCGCCCCGAAATGCGCAGCACTTTCGCCTTCGCATCGATCGCGAGGCTGCCTGCGCCGGAAACGCACGGGCGGCCCATGCCGCGCGCCACCACGGCGGCGTGGCTGGTCATGCCGCCGCGCGCGGTGAGGATGCCCTTGGCCGCATGCATGCCATGAATGTCTTCCGGCGAGGTTTCGATACGCACGAGGATGACTGCCTCACCCAGCTCGGCCCGGCGCTCCGCCGTATCGGCGTCAAACACGATCGCGCCGGATGCCGCGCCCGGAGAGGCGGGCAAGCCCTTGGTCAGCACGTCGCGCGGCGCCTTGGGGTCAAGCGTGGGGTGCAGCAGCTGGTCGAGCGCGGACGGGTCCACGCGGGCGACAGCTTCCTGCTCGGTGATCAGCCCCTCTGTCGCCATATCGACGGCGATCTTGAGCGCGGCCTTGGCGGTGCGCTTGCCCGAACGGGTCTGGAGCATCCAGAGCTTGCCCTGCTGCACCGTGAACTCGATGTCCTGCATGTCGCGGTAATGGGTTTCGAGGATATGGAACACCCGCGCCAGCTCCGCGTAGGTTTCTGGCATCGCCTCTTCCATCGAGAGCGGCTTGGCCCCTGCCCGCTCACGCGCGGCCTTGGTGAGATATTGCGGGGTACGGATGCCCGCCACCACGTCTTCACCCTGCGCGTTGATGAGATATTCGCCGTAATAGGCATTTTCGCCGGTTGCGGGATCACGCGTGAAGGCCACGCCGGTCGCCGATGTGTCGCCCATGTTGCCGAACACCATCGCCTGCACGTTGACGGCCGTGCCCCATTCGCCGGGAATGTCATTGAGGCGGCGATAGACCTTCGCGCGGTCGGACTGCCAGCTGCCGAACACCGCCGAGATCGCGCCCCAGAGCTGGTCATGCACATCCTGCGGGAACGGCTTGCCCCACAGCTTCTCCACCAGCTTCTTGTATTCGCCGACCAGCGCCTTCCAGTCGCCCGCGCTCATCTGCGTATCGAGATGATAGTCGTTGTCTTCCTTGGCGATCTCCAGCGCTTCCTCGAATGCGCCGTGATCCAGCTCCAGCACCACATCGGAATACATCTGGATGAAGCGGCGATAGCTGTCCCACGCGAAACGCTCGTCGCCGCTGGCCGAAGCGAGGCCGAGCACCGTCTCATCGTTGAGGCCGAGGTTCAGCACCGTGTCCATCATGCCAGGCATCGAAACGCGCGCGCCGGAACGGACGGAGACCAGCAGCGGGTCCGCCTTGTTGCCGAACTGCTTGCCTGTCACGCCCTCGATATGCGCGATGCCGTTCGCCACTTCGGCGCGCAGGCTATCGGGAAACACCTCGCCATCCGCATAATAGCGGGTGCACATCTCGGTCGTGATCGTGAAGCCGGGAGGGACCGGCAGACCGATGGAGGCCATGCCATCCAGGTTTGCGCCCTTACCGCCCAGCAGGTTCTTGTTGCCATTGCCACCGTCATTCGCATCGCCGCCAAAGCGATAGACATATTTGGTCATGTGCCCTTTTCCTTGGTTTTTCTGTCGCTGCCCTGGCGCTGCACCGCTTATGGCGCAGCCCTATTAGCCGCCAATTCTTGAAAAATCAGCAACTTTGTGCACTGCAACGCGAACGCGCTGCAGCAGGGCAAGACGCGCGGACCGCTTGGCGGGTTCCGGGTCGTTGACGATGACGCTCTCGAAGAAGGAATCGATGGGCGCGCGGAGCGACGCAAGGGCAGCCATGGCGCCCTCGAAATCCTCCGCCTCTATGGCGGCGGCGGCGCGCGGCTCCGCAGCATCGAGCGCGGCGGAGAGCGCGGATTCGGCGGGCTCTGGCGCGGGCGCTGATGCGGCGGCGGGTTGCCCCTGCGCCATCTCGGCCACCGCCTCGGCTATCGCAGGCTCCTCGACCAGCGCGAGCGGGTCTTCCTCGCCGGTCTGGGCTATGCCCTGGCTCTCCGCCGTCGCCATCGCGGGCGCGCCGCTGTCGTCATAACCCTCCTTCTTGAGGATATTCGCCGCACGCTTGTATCCGGCGAGCAGGTTCGCGCCGTCCGCCGTCTCGATGAAGGACTGAAGCGCACGGACGCGGGCGAGCAGGCGGACGAGATCGCTCTCTTTTCCACCATCTCCATCAATGATTTGCGCGGCGCGAATAAGGTCAGCAGAAACCCCCTGGTCTTTCATCGCCACTTCAAGACGATCGAGAAAGAAGTCTCGGACGGACGCCACCATGAAAACAAGATCCTGAAATCCGCGTGCTGATTCTTCCTTCGTCGGTTGCAAAACCTGAGGCACCACCTGCCCTAATGCATCTAGCACTGCCGGTCCCGTTTTTGCGTCCAGCGCTTTTCCGACAGCCTTTATAGCGTGCGACAGCGCATCACTTTTTGGTGAGAAGCGCCTGTCCACTATGCTCTGCCCTGCAGCTTGCAGCGCTGCAAAGATAAGATCAAGTCGCAAGCCGTTTCGCTCAATAAGCGCAATACTACCCAAAGCCGCTCGCCGCAAAGCGAACGGATCTTTTGAGCCAGTTGGTTTTTCTTCAATCGAAAAAAACTGCGCTATTGTATCCAGCTTGTCCGCCAGACTGACCGCCACCGTCACCGGCGCGGTGGGGACTTCGTCGCCCTGCCCCACGGGCTTGTAATGATCGCGGATCGCGTCGGCCACTTCATTCGGCAGGCCTTCCGCCCGCGCATAATAGCCACCCATCAGCCCCTGCAATTCAGGGAATTCGCCGACCATCTCCGTCACCAGATCGGCCTTGCAGAGCTTTGCTGCCTGTTCGGCGAGGTCGGCGAGCTGGGCACGATCAAGCCCCTCCCCTTCAGGGGAGGGGTTGGGGTGGGGATTGGTTCCGGGCGCGATGGTGTCTCGAGAAGCCCCACCCCCGGCCCCTCCCCTGAAGGGGAGGGGTGGACTGGAAACAATGCCCTCTTCCACCAGCCAGCGAGCGAGCTTTGCCACGCGCTCGACCTTGTCGGCCACGGTGCCGAGTTTCTCGTGGAAGGTGATGCGCGAGAGCTTCTTGGCGTGCTCTTCCAGTGGGGTCTTTTTGTCCTGCTCCCAGAAGAAGCGTGCGTCGGATAGACGCGCGGCGAGCACCTTGCCGTTACCCGCCACAATAGCCGCGCCGCCGTCCTTCGCCTCGATATTGGCGGTGCAGATGAAGGCGGGGGCAAGCTTGCCGTCCGCGCTCCGCAGCACGAAATATTTCTGGTTGATGCGCAGGGTCAGCTGAATGACCTCTGGCGGCACCTCAAGAAACGCAGGGTCGAAATGCCCCAGCAGCGGCACCGGCCATTCGGTCAGCCCCGCATTCTCGGCGACCAACCCGGCGTCCTCGATCAGTTCGTAACCCGCCTCACCGGCAAGCGCCTTCGCGCGGCTCTCGATGATCGCCTTGCGCTCCTCCTGATCGACGATGACATGGCAGGCGCGCAACTTCTCGACATAGTCCGCCGCGCTGCCGATGGTAATGATGCCGGGATGGTGGAAGCGGTGGCCGACCGTGGCATAGCCGGAGGTGACGCCCTCGACCTCTATCGCCACCAGCTCCTCGCCCAGCAGCGCGACGATGCCCTGCAATGGGCGCACCCAGCGCAGGCTCTCGGTCGTCTCGCTCGCCGCGCCCCAGCGCATCGACTTGGGCCAGGGGAAGGCACGGATGATCGCGGGGATAGCTTCACTCAGCACGTCGGCAGTCGCGCGGCCGGGCTTTTCGACAACCGCGAACCACACACCGTCACGGTCTTCGAGCTGGTCTTTCGCAAGGCCGGTCTTGCGCAGGAAGCCCTCCAGCGCCTGCTCCGGCGCAGAGGTGCGCGGGCCTTTGAACTCTTCGCTCACCGCTTGCGTCTCGCCCGGTAGCCCATGCGCGATGAGCGCAAGGCGGCGCGGGGTTACATAGGAAGTGATGCGCTCCGGCTTCAGGCCCGCCTGCGCCAGTTGCTCTGTAAACAGGCGCGCGAGATCGTCTGACGCCTTCGCCTGCATCCGTGCCGGGATTTCCTCGCAGCGCAGTTCGAGGAGGAAGTCAGTCATGGTCTGCCCCATAGAAGCCGTTCGTTTCGAGCGCAGGTTCGAACGAAGCTGAGAACCGAAGTCGAGAAAGGGTTCTCGACGGTCGCATCTCGACAGGCTCGATGCTGCTCGAACCGAACGGAGAGGTGGTGACGTGCCGGGAAGGAGTCATTCCGCCCACCCGTTCACCTGCATCCATGCGGCGCAGCTGCCCTTGGCGAGATCGCGCACGCGGCCGATATAGTTGGCGCGCTCCTGCACGCTGATGACGCCGCGCGCCTGCAGGAGATTGAAGAGATGGCTCGCCTCAATCGCCTGATCATAGGCAGCCAAGGGCACACCCGCCGCGATGCTGCGCTGGCACTCCGCCTCCGCCGCCTCGAAACCCTTCAACAGGCTGTCGGTATCCGCCACCTCGAAATTCCATTTCGACATCTGCTGCTCATTCGCGAGGAACACCTCGCCATAGCTCACCGCAGGGCGGTCATCGACCGCGTCGTTGAAACGCAGGTCATAGACGCTGTCGACGCCCTGGATGTACATGGCGAGCCGCTCCAGCCCGTAGGTCAGCTCACCCGCCACCGGCTTGCAATCGAACCCGCCCATCTGCTGAAAGTAAGTGAACTGCGTCACCTCCATACCGTCGCACCAGACCTCCCAGCCCAGCCCCCACGCGCCCAGGGTCGGGCTTTCCCAGTCATCCTCGACGAAGCGGATGTCGTGCAGCAGCGGGTCGATGCCGATGGCGGCGAGGCTGCCGAGATAGAGCGCCTGAAGGTCCGGCGGGGACGGCTTCATGATCACCTGATACTGGTAATAATGCTGAAGCCGGTTTGGGTTCTCGCCATAGCGGCCGTCGGTCGGGCGGCGGCTCGGCTGAACATAGGCGCAGTTCCACGGATCGGGGCCGAGGCTGCGCAAGGTGGTGGCGGGGTGAAAGGTACCCGCGCCCACGCGCATGTCATAGGGTTGGAGGATGACGCAGCCCTGCCTGCTCCAATAGTCATGAAGCGTGAGGATCAGCCCTTGGAAGCTCAGTGTTTCCGCCTGTCCGGCCATGATGCCCTTCGCGCGCTTGGGGGTATATTTTCGCGGGGACGCCTTGGCCCATGGGCGCGCGCGGGTCAAGAGAAGGCTTGCATGGCGCCGGGCATTGCGGCCATGAAGCAACCCATGATGGACAAGTTTCTGCGCCTATTGCCGCTGCTGGCGACAGCCGCCCTCGCCTGCTCCGCGCCGGTGGCGGGCGGGGCGAAGACGGGCGCGCGCGTGGCCGGAGATGGCCTCGTCCACGCGACGCCCGCCTTATGGGCGGTGCGCGATGCCGATACGACCATCTATCTGTTCGGCACCGTGCATATGCTTAAAGCCAATGTGCGCTGGTTCGAGGGCGATGTGAAAACCGCGTTCGACAGCGCGGATACGCTGGTGATCGAGGTGTCTCAGGACGACCCCGCCAAGCTGGCCGCCGCCTTCGCGCGCCTTGCCGCCAGCGACGGCGGCCCGCCCGTCTCCCAGTCGCTCACGCCCAAGCGAAGCGCGCGTTATGCCGCCGCGCTCAAGACCTATCATATCCCCGCCGAGGCCATGGACCGCGTGGACCCATGGCTGGTGGCGATCAACCTCTCGGTCGCGCCGCTGATGCAGCTCGGCTATCAGCAGGACCTCGGCGCCGACAAGGTGCTGGAGCAGGCGGCCGCGCAATCGGGCAAGGCGGTGGTGGGGCTTGAAAGCGCGGAGGAACAGCTCGGCATCTTCGACGCCCTGCCGCGCAAGGTGCAGATCGACTATCTCAACGCCACGCTCGAAGGGCTGCCCGAAGCGGAGAAGGAATTCGCTACCCTGATCCGCAACTGGTCACGCGGGCGGGCGGATGCGCTCGCCAAACAGATGAACGAGTCGCTGAAAGACACGCCTGAGCTGGCCAAGCCCCTGCTGCTCGATCGCAATGCGCGCTGGGCCGCGTGGATCGAAAAGCGGATGGACCAGCCGGGCACGGTGTTCATAGCGGTGGGCGCGGGGCATCTGGCGGGCAAGGGCAGCGTGATCGAGCTGCTGAAGGGACGGCGGCTGGTCGCGCATCGGGTTGGAGCTGCGGCCAAGCATTAAACGGGGGTGGGTTCTCGCGACGGCGGGGAGGCGCTGCTGCGGATTTCAATCCCTTGGGGGGATGTGGTGGACAGGGCTGGACTGACGAATTCCACCAGAAAACCGCAGATTTCCGTAGGTTTCCGACGGCGCACTGCGGGCAGATGTGTAGCAGTATTGTGGTGGCCCAACAAGAGCTACGGCGGTAGGCAATTCCACGTAAGTTAGCTCAAGCAGATCCGGCAGTCCTGAAAGCGGTTGATCGGCGTTTCTTGTGGGTTAGAATGTTTGCGATCTATGATGAAAAAAAGAACCAAGCCTCAAAAAACAAGCGTCTCCCGGCGTGGGTTGCTTTACATTTTCAAGAAACCTTTGACAGTCATGACAAGTTAATGAAGATTGCACGACTGACCACTCAAGGCCTGTCTCTGCATATTGCGAGACCCAACCTCATACGCGTTCTCGTCAAGTATCAGGATATTGCTGATGATGGGAAAAAATTAGATAGCAAGACTGCTGAGAAACAGATAAAAGAAGCGGAGAGCGATGCCAGTTTCATAAAGCGGGAAGCGGATAAGGGTTTTCCTGTACTGAACGGTTTCATTACGATTGCTCTTTGGAGCTTATTGGAAGAATTCGCGAAAGGCCTAGTCGCTAGTTGGCTGCTTCATCGACCATCTACATTGAGCTCTCCAGAGATAGGCCGTATTAAAGTTAGAGTAGGCGATTATGCTACCCTGTCGAGGCAAGACCGCGCGCTACTTTTGGTCGAGATGCTGGAACAAGACATCAGCAGTCCGCTCAAAAATGGAATAAATCGATTCAACAGTTTGCTCGGCATCATCGGCATAAATCCAAAAATATCAGCAGAAACCAGTCGAGAGATATTCGAGTTTCAGAAAATACGGAATGGATTAGCGCATAGGTCTGGAAAAGTTGATCGTAGATTTAAAGAGGATTGCCCATGGTTAAATTTGAAAGTTGGAGATGATCTCAGTTTGAACCACGGAATGGTAGTACGTTATGCCAAGGCAGTTTCCGAATATATAGTCGAAACGTTGTGTTGTGTAGGCGACGCTTACGGACTTCCCATCCGATCCGATCTGCTTGAACGTGAGGCTGCCCGAGTGCAGAGCTAGTAAAACAACGCAGGGCATCAGCCGGGAGAGTGACAACTCACTCAGCCAGCCCTCGGGCCTTCATCCGCTCATAGAACGCATCTACCTCCCGGCGACGGCCTCTCTGCATCCTTCGCCGCTCCTTTGCGCACCCTCGGCACTCTGTCTCGCGTCCATCGGGCTTGCGGCGGTCCACGGTGTAAGCATCGAGCGGTAGCGCGGCGCGGCAGGCGCGGCACTGCTTGGTCCCCATAGGCCTCTCTTGATGTTCTTGGTCTCAGCTAGGCAGCGCGGCCGGAGATTCGAAACTTCCCCGGCCCGCAATCATCGGTTCACCCCTCACCCAGCCATAGGGTTGCGCTGCCATCGCCCGAGAGAACCTCTAGGCGCACATATGGCACCCAGTTGACGGCTTCGAGGCAACTCACCGTATCGGCAGCGCGTAATTCACGCCACTGCGCTTCGGGCGATACCCGCCCCAATATCCGATAGGTCGCCGTGCCTTCTACAGCCACCTGCACGGGGAGGAGCCATCCGTGGAGTGCACGGACAGCGAACAGATTTTCGACAAACCCGACGCCTGTCTGGGCAATTTTCATGATAGATTTCCAAACTAAAAAGGGGCCGCTGTTGGCCCGAGATGGGTGCCGTGTGCGGTGGTGCCGCTAGGCAGCTTTCTTCTCCGCCCGCTGGATAGCGGCCCGGCTGACTCCGTATTCCTTCGCCAGTGCCCCGAGGGAGACCCCTGAGGCCCGCTTGGCCTGCACTTCGGACAGCTGGGCAGCCGTCAGAGCTGAGGGACGCCCGAGTGCTTTCCCCTCCGCCTTCGCCCGCGTCAGGCCTGCTTGCGTCCGTTCAATGAGCAAGTCCCGCTCGAACTCAGCCACGGCTGCTATGACGGACATGGTCATCTTTCCGGCCGGGCTGGTGAGGTCAACCCCGCCAAGGGCGAGGCAGTGAACACGGATACCATCGTTAGCCAGCTGTTCCACGGTAGCCCGCACGTCCATAGCGTTGCGCCCTAAACGGTCCAGCTTGGTCACGACGAGAACGTCTCCGCCCTCCATCCTGTCCAGCAACCGGGCAAAGCCCTTGCGCTCCATCGCTGGCACGGAACCGGACACGGTTTCCGCCACGACCCGCTTTGCTTCGACGGAGAAGCCCGCAGCTTCGATCTCCCCCAGCTGGTTGTTCGTGGTCTGATCGGCTGTGCTGACGCGGCAATAGGCAAAGGTACGGGCCATCGTTGATCTCCATGTATCGAAAACATGGCTCGGAAATAAGGAAGGATCGAAACCCCGTCAACCCTAGTTTTCGTTACAGGGTGAGCTGAGGGCTCGCAAACGGACGATTTCGTGCCGTTCGGCTGGCCTCTCTATTCTCGGTCTACCGCAATTAGGATTCGCTTGGACTCAGCCCTTTCCTCAGGATCGGCGGAATTGCGTGGGGATATTCGCGCTAACGGGAAGGTCTCGTTAAGCGAACTTCATTCTTGATGACCGGCGGCCTTGGCCCGCCTAGATGGATAGCCCTCATCAACAGACGGAGGGCAAAATGGGAATAGCGATAGAGTTCGCATCGTGGCGCTGGGGCCATGTGGAAGGATGGACCCGCAATTGGGAATGGGGCTTCGGTCGGATGGACCGGGAGGACTGTTCCGTGATCGGTCAAGGCAGGAAGATCGCAGGGGGCACCCGAGGTTCTCTGAGGGCCGGAGAATGGGATGCTGAGGCCGCCCTCGGCGGCTTTGCGGTCTGGTTCTATCTCCGCCGTCCTCGGCCACCAGCAACCGGTAAGGAGATTAGAGAAAGCTGCAAGGCTTTCCTAGACCGGCTTGAGCAAAGGACACAGGGCAAGCAGGAAGCGGCTTGAGGCTCAGAGGGGCGGGTGTGTTGATCCCATGGGGGTTCGCTACACCCGCCCCCCTTCAGGCTGCAACCTAGCCACTCCGACGGCGCGCCGTCCGGTCACTCCGGCGGCACCCCCTATGGGGGGAACTCACCAAAATCGTCCGTACGTAGGGGCCTTCGGAGATTCGCAATAAAACTAACGGACCTCCAAGGGCACGCTAACGGGTCCGCTGGCGTACCTACGGGCCATCCTGAAGGCGCTCTGCGGTGCCCTGTTGTTACCGAGCAACTTCATGGCGAAGTTGTCCCGGTCTCGTGGGTCGCTGAAGTGAGAAGCGAGAAATGCGATTTGGAATCGACGGGGGCTCATGGGTGCTCCTGAAGGGTGTGTGTGTTGATTGTCGCTGAGAGTTGACCCGGGAGGGTTATAAATTTCCACTGAGATTTGACCCATGTTGAACTCATCCCTGGCTTTGATGAGCGAGGGATCATGGAGTGTTGGACATGGCGTTATTGAGCATTATTCGGCGCTGGCATTTGCGCGATCATTTACCGATCCGGGAGATAGCGCGACGCACGGGACTATCCCGTAATACCATCCGTAAATATCTGCGTGCAGGGACTGTGGAGCCCCGGTTCAAGGTGCCGGAGCGGCCGAGCAAGCTGGATCCGTTTGCCGAACGATTATCGGCATGGCTGAAGCGGGAGATGGGACGCCCGCGCAAGCAGAAGCGCACGATGAAGCAGTTGCACGCCGATCTGGTCGCGCTGGGTTATGACGGTTCCTATGGCCGGGTTGCTGCCTTTGCACGAGCCTGGCGCGACGATTACCGGCAAGCGCAGCAGATGAGCGGTCGCGGCACCTATGTGCCGTTGGCGTTCGCGCCGGGAGAAGCGTTCCAGTTCGACTGGAGCGAGGACTGGGCGATCATCGACGGGGTACGCACCAAGTTGCAGGTGGCGCACTTCAAGCTCAGCCACAGCCGGGCCTTTCTGGTGCGGGCCTATTTGTTGCAGACGCACGAGATGCTCTTCGACGCCCATAATCACGCGTTCCGTGTGCTGGGTGGCGTTCCGCGCCGGGGCATTTACGACAATATGCGCACCGCCGTCGACAAGGTCGGGCGCGGCAAAGAGCGGACCGTCAATGCCCGCTTTCTGGCGATGGTCAGCCACTACCTGTTCGAGGCCGAGTTCTGCAACCCGGCAGCAGGATGGGAGAAAGGCCAGGTCGAGAAGAACGTTCAGGACGCCCGCCATCGCCTGTGGCAACCTGTCCCTCAGGCTGAGAGCCTTGATGCGCTCAACCTGTGGCTCGAACAGCGCTGCAGGGCCTTGTGGCAGGAGATACCGCACGGGATCGAGCCGGGTTCGGTCGCGGACGCGTGGGCCGACGAAGTGCAAAGCCTGATGCCGATGGGCAGGCTGTTCGATGGCTTTGTGGAACTGGGCAAGCGCGTCTCGCCGACCTGCCTCGTCCATCTGGACCGGAACCGCTACAGCGTACCGGCATCCTTCGCCAATCGGCCCGTGTCATTGCGGATTTACCCTGACCGTATTCTGGTCGCTGCCGAAGGTCAGGTGATATGCGAGCACCAGCGCATCATCGATCGGTCGCATCATCTGCCGGGCC
This sequence comes from Sphingobium sp. DEHP117, assembly GCF_030867385.1. Classification (GTDB taxonomy): domain Bacteria; phylum Pseudomonadota; class Alphaproteobacteria; order Sphingomonadales; family Sphingomonadaceae; genus Sphingobium. The sequence goes on from NZ_JAPFBJ010000001.1 coordinate 1,288,963, forward strand.
ATACTGTCTATGACTGGCGCCATTATCTCGCCGTCGTCCAGCGCAAGCCCGGAGCGTTGCGCAACGGTGCGCCGTTCCTCGAGATGCCCGATGCCTTCCGGCGGTTGCAGACGCATCTGCTGCGCACCCCTGGTGGCGACAGAGAGATGGTCGAGATCCTGTCACTGGTGCTCCATCATGACGAACAGGCCGTGCTGACTGCGGTCGAACGGGCACTGGAGGCTGGCGTCCCGACCAAGACCCATATCCTCAACCTGCTGCATCGGCTGCTCGACGGAAAGCCCACCGCTACGCCGCCGGTGACGGCACCGCAGGCATTGAGGCTGGTCAGTGAACCAATGGCCAATGTCGAACGCTATGATGCGCTGCGTCGGGAGACACGCCATGCGTCATGATCCTGCCAGTGGCGCTATCGTCGTGATGCTCCGAAGCCTTAAGATGCACGGTATGGCACAGGCCGTTACCGATCTCATGGCACAGGGATCGCCGGCGTTCGAAGCCGCCGTGCCCATGCTCTCACAGTTGCTCAAAGCCGAGACGGCCGAACGGGAGGTGCGCTCCGTCGCCTATCAACTCAAGGTCGCGCGGTTCCCGGCCTATCGCGATCTTGCCGGCTTCGACTTTGCCAGTAGCGAGATCAACGAGGCGCTGGTTCGTCAGCTCCATCGTTGCGATTTTATCGACGTTGCCGACAATGTCGTGCTGGTTGGCGGCCCGGGCACCGGAAAGACCCATGTCGCCACCGCGCTCGGTGTGCAGGCCATCGAACATCACAGGAAGCGGGTGCGGTTCTTCTCCACTGTCGAACTGGTCAACGCCCTCGAACAGGAAAAAGCGCAAGGCAGGGCCGGACAGATCGCTAATCGGCTCGTGCACTCCGATCTCGTGATCCTCGATGAGCTGGGCTATCTGCCGTTCAGTGCATCAGGCGGCGCATTGCTGTTCCACCTGCTCAGCAAACTCTATGAGCGCACCAGCGTCGTCATCACCACCAACCTCAGCTTCAGTGAATGGGCCAGCGTGTTCGGCGATGCCAAAATGACCACCGCTCTCCTCGATCGCCTCACCCATCACTGCCACATCCTCGAAACCGGAAACGACAGCTTCCGCTTCAAAAATAGCTCTGCCCAGCAGGCAAAACCAGAAAAGGAGAAAACATCATCTTGACCCACAGGACGTAACCGAAACATATATCCGAGACGGGTCACTTCTCAGTGAAAATCCCGGGTCAACTCTCAGCGACCATCAACAATCGGCCTTCTGCTTTGTCGAGACCCCTTCCCCATAGCTGCGGCTGGACCCGGCCTCTGATCGACCGGCCAACGCAAGAGCAGTTCTCTCAGGCAATTCCGCTGCCCTCAGTCGATCCTCAAAGCCATGACGGAACGAGTGCATTCCCAGCTTGCGACCGTCGAAATCCATTGCCTTGACGCGCGCGCTGAAGCGCTCGCCCAGCTTTGCGGCAACCTGTCCCCGATCATTCACCACGCCCTCAGGAAACAAGAGAAATGCACCCGCCTCCCTTCGATGCTGGACATACTCCAAGAATCCCAAACGGATGAGCTCAGGATGTACCGGAAGTGTCCTGCGGGATTCCCGCGTCTTGAGTTTGCGCTGTCCATATTCACGGACGTGCAGAACGGTGACGCCGTCCTCTTCGTCGATGTCCTCGACACGCAGCCCCCCAGCCTCCCCGTTCCTGAGACCATGATAGAGACAAAGAAGGGGCACCCAGAAAGCGCCACCACCCTGCTTGCGCTCAGGGTTCCAAGGGGCGTCCCAAGGAGCCGAAGCGAACAGCTTGTTCAGCTGGTCCACTGTGAACGGGTCTCTCCTGTCCAAATCGGAAACAGGGTCATGGACTTGCAACCCCTCGAACGGGCTTGCCGCTATCCACTGCTCTCGCCTTGCCCAATTGAACACAGCAGCGATATGAATGAGGTAGCCGTCGTTGATGGTCTTGGGTTGCACCTTAGGCAGCCCTAGCGCCCTGCCCTTCACTATTGCCTGTGGCACGGTTAGCCCTTCCAGCTCCTTGCGCTTTCCCATGTTCGCCGGGAGCTCCTCAAGAAGACTGCGGACCATCTTGGCGTCGGCGCGGGTTATGCTCGCCACCTGCCGTCCCGGGAACACCTCTCGCAAGAACCTGAAAACCGGCGCAACGCCCTTCTTTGTTGAGCCGCTCCATTTGGGTGATTTCTCTGCCTCGTATTCGGTTATGAGGTCGGCCACCGTCCTCCCGGCTTCCTCCGACGCCGGAATCTCGCGCATGGCGCTATCCTCCGGCCTATAGTCGGCAGCTCCCTCTAAATGTGCAACGGCGGCCCGGTGCAGCTCCACGAACGCCCGCATAAGCATTCGCTGAAGATGTTCATAGGAGGGGTGATCGTCGGGTACATCTAGCCCCGCCTGCTCCACCATAGTGCGGCTCACGCCCGCCACAGCTCCGAAGCTATTGCGGCCCAGCGATGCCTGAGCGGCCCCGAGGCGCTCCTTAGCGTCCCTGAGCAACTCGCTGTGCTTCGCAGGATCAAGAGCTCTCCGCACCACGAAACTCGGAAGGCTCGCCTCAAAAAACTGCACGGCCATGCGGTGGCACTCATCATTCGATAGCTCGCCGCGTGGAGCTTTTGCCAGCTTGTCTCGCGCCTCTCGAACTCGCCGGTTGTATTCAGCGACTATGAGCGCAAGGTTTTCCTGCGCCCGCTTCTTATCCTCCTCGCCGGTTGATGCGGTGAACTCGCCCTTGAGAATATGAGCCACATCTGACGGCCACCGCTTACGGACCTGCCACTTCGCAGACCCCCTCCGCCGGGACAACTTGAACATCTCTTCCATGCCTTCCGTGTAGCAAGAATGTGTAGCAATGGAAGGTCGAAAAGGGAGGATTTCTGCGGATTTCAATCCCTTAGTGGGATGTGGTGGACAGGGCTGGATTCGAACCAGCGTACGCTCTCGCGGGCAGATTTACAGTCTGCTGCCATTAACCACTCGGCCACCTGTCCTCGCTCAGCGCCGCCCTGCGGGGCGTAAATCGCTGTCGGAGCCGCGCTCATGGCGAAACGAGGCTTGCCTGTCAATGCTTGTTGGTGAAAAGAGCGGGATATGAAAAGAGGACACAGAACCGGCAAGCCCAAGGGCGGCTTTCCCCGCCTTTACGGCCGCCATGCCATCATCGCCGCGCTGGCGAACCCCGACCGCGTCGTGCGCAAGATCTGGGGCACGCGCGACGCGATTTCCGCGCTGGAGCTGCCGCCCGTGCTGCCCATCGTCTATTCCGACGTTGCCGATCTGGGGCGGATGGTGCCGCATGACGCGCCGCATCAGGGCATTGTGGCTGAGGTCGAGCCGCTCGACGATATCTGGCTGGGCGATGTGCTGGAGGAAGGCGCGGAGGAAGGCCCGGCAAATGCGCGCCCCATCCTCGTGCTCGATCAGGTGACCGATCCGCACAATGTCGGCGCGATCTTCCGCTCGGCGGCGGCGTTCAATGCGCTGGCGATCGTGACGCAGGACCGGCATTCTCCACCCGAGAGCGGCGTGCTGGCGCGGGCGGCGAGCGGCGCGCTGGAGATCATGCCGTGGGTGCGGGTGGTGAACCTCGCCCGCGCGCTCGATGAGATTGCCGACGCGGGCTATTGGCGCATCGGGCTGGACGGCGAGGCGAGCGAAACCCTGTCCGGCGCCTTGAAGGGCGCGGGCAAGGTGGCGCTGGTGCTGGGCGCGGAGGGCGACGGCCTGCGCCACAACAGCATGGCACATTGCGACATGGTGGCGAAGCTGCCTATCAGCCCGCGCATGGAGAGCCTCAACGTATCGAACGCCGCCGCGATCGCGCTTTACGCCGCGACGAATCGGTGATTGACTGATCCTCGGAAAGAGGGGGATGTATCATGACATTCTACGCCCGTATCTGCGCCACGCTGGTGCCATTGCTTGCGCTCTCCGGCTGCCTGCTCAGCCCGGGGAAGTTCACTTCGAGCCTTGATATTCGCAAGGATGGCAGTTTCAGCTTTGCCTATGCGGGCGAGGTTATCGTCGCCGAGCCTTCGGGGCAGATGCCGGGGATGGCCGAGGGAGACGACGGCAAGGCTTCCGCTCCGGCAAAGTCGGCGCAGGCGGCAAAGGAAACCGCCGCCAAGACCAAGGCGATTGCCGATGCGCTGGCGAAGGAAAAGGGCTTCCGCTCGGTGCGCGTAACCGGGTCTGACAGGCTGAGCGTCGACTACCGGATCGACGGCAGGCTCGATCACAGCTTTGTCTTTCCGTTCAACATCGACGCCAAGGCGATCATCCCGTTCCTCGCGATAGAAGTGCGCGCGGACGGCAAGGTGCGGATGATCGCGCCTGGCTTTGGCGAGGAGGCGAGCGGCCCGGCGGCGGGGCCGATGGGCGATATGGGCGGTGGCGGAGGCGCGAAGGAGCGCAACGGCACGTTCACGCTCACCACCGATGCCGAGATCGTCAGCCAGAATCAGGAGGACGGCGCGAAGGATGGGCCGCGCGGCAAGCAGATTGTCTGGACGATTACGCCCGAAACGCGCGTGGCGCCGATGGCGGTATTGAAGCTCTCAAAATAAGGCTGGAGGGAAGCCCGCTGTGCTGCGCGCTTCCCCCCGCCCCTCTCCTGGCTCTCAAAGCTTATGCTGCCGCGCGGTAGCCGGTCTTGCCTCTGGCGGCGTCACGCACGCGGTTGGCGCTTAAGGCGACGCGGAATTTCTTGATCTGGTCACTCAAGGAATCCGCCTCCACCGCGAGGGTGCGCGAGGCGGCGTTGCTTTGCTCGGCCATGGCGGCGTTCTGCTGAGTCATGCGGTCCATATCGCCCACGGCGGCGTTGACATGATCGAGCGTTTCGGCCTGCGTCACCGCTGCTGCCGCCAGCTCCTGCATCGTGCCGCTCATCTCGTTGATGCGGGCGACGATATCCTGCAATACCGTGCCCGCGCGGCCGACGAGGCTGACGCCCTTTTCCACCTGCGCGCCGCTCTTGGAGATCAGATCCTTGATGCCCTGCGCGGCGTCTGACGAGCGCTGCGCCAGAGCGCGCACCTCGCTTGCCACCACGGCGAAGCCCTGCCCCGCATCGCCCGCGCGGGCGGCCTCGACCCCGGCATTAAGCGCGAGCAGGTTGGTCTGGAAGGCGATGCCCTCGATCACGTCGATGATCTGGGCGATCTCGCTGGAGCTCTGGTGGATCTGGTCCATCGCCTCGACCGCGCTGGCGACGACCTGCCCGCCCTCGGCGATCTCGCGCTGCATGATCGTCACCGTCTCGTTCATCGTCTTGGTCTGGGTCGCGCCCTGCTGGATCATGCCGGTGACTTCGCTCATCGCGGCGGCCGTCTCCTCCAGCGAGGCGGACTGGCGCTCCGTCCGCGCGGCAAAATCGTCTGACGCGACGCGGATCTCGTCCGACCCGCTGTGAATATGCTCCACGCTATAGGCCACCGCCGCCATCGCCTCGTGCAGCTGGCGCACGGCGCTGTTGAAATTCGTCGCCAGCTCACCGAACTGGCCCTGCATCTGAGGCATCGAGACGGTGAGGTCGCCCTGCGCCATGCGCCCCAGCACATCACCGAACTTGCCGAGCATATCGTTGCGCATCTCCTGCTCGGCATCGAAATAGGTCGACACGGCAATCTCCATATCGAGCATTGCCGCGCGGATCAGCGCCACCAGCGTCTTGGCCAATCGCTCCATGCCCGGCAGGCGGCCATAAGGCGAGGTCTTCACCAGATGGACGATCACGTCCGCCAGCACATTGGCATAGCCGCCGATGTACCAGCGCGGCTCCAGCCCGATCTTCGAATGGATGGTGCCGATATGCTGGGCGCGCATCGCATATTCGGGCGTGGGGCGGCCGGTGAACAGATGCCCCCAGTGCGCCACCTGCGCCCGGCGGGCATTGTTCATCGCCTCGGGCGAGCTGAACTTGTCCCGCAGGTGCGGCTGGGCGGAGATCATGCGATAGAATTTGTCGAGGCTCTCATCGCCCATCTGGCCGAGCGCCTTGCGGACATAGGGGTAATAGTCCTCGTCGCCCGCCATGTTGAAAAAGCCCAGGCGCTCCCGCAACTGATCCGCCACATCCGCATCCATGATCCGCTCTCCGAAAAGGGTTTCAGGGCGCATTATAGGAGCGGCGCGGGAGGGCGCGGGCGGCGGCGGCGGAAAAATTAACCATGGCGGTGGCGGGGGGCTATTGGATCGGCAGACGCAGGCCCGCCTTCTATGGCGACGAGAGGAAATCAGTCGGCGTGTCCCGCCCATTTCGCTTGAGAAATGGGCCACAAAGACCGCAGGACGCGCAGGCGAAGATGTTGGATCAGCAGGCGCGGGTCCGCCTTCTCCGGCAACGAGAGGAAATCGGTCGGCGCGTCCTGCCACGGGCATCGGGCATCGAGGACACTTATGGTCTGGCGCATTCGATGGATGCGCCTGTGCTTGTTTGGCGGGCCAGCGGTCCTGCTCTTCCCGTATTAAGCGCTGTTGCGCTTGCCGCAGTGGCAAGTACGGAGCTCAGTGGCAATTATGGTTGGCCGGATCGCACCTGGGAGGGCGAGCTTGCGAGCGAGCGGAGCCGATCAGCGCCACTCCCCGGGCCCGGGCATCCCCTGTGCCACCCGACGCCCCTACAGGACATCGTTACTGGGCACCGCCGGTTCGTCACCTTGGGACACGGATATATCCGGTTTTCGCCCAATGTCTTCACGCCGACCGACAGTTGCGCGGCTGTTTTCAGCGCAGGAAGGAGCGTCCCCACACCCCGGCCCGCAGCACCGCACAAAGCCCATCCGCTTCGCACCCCTTGGCCTTCGAGGGAGAGCGGACGGGAGGGGGTGTATCAGAGCGGGTGGGCTGTAGGACAGGGGATTTTGGGGCAGGTTCAGTGTCATTAAACAAACCGCTGAATGTTGCCTATATGTCACACATATGAACTCTTTTTGTTCTGCACCGATAATAAGCTTGCGCCTGTTGGAAAATAGCTCATCAAGTAGGACGTTATCTGAATTCAATCAATATATGGTATTCAGAGAGCTAGAAAGGAGGTTGTATGAGCAAGATGTTTAAACCGGGTCAGTCTGCTCCCGTTTCGGGTCAGTACGGTATATTCGGTCCGCGTGGTGGAACTACAGGCGCGGAACGCACTGTCAGCAAAGGCGAACCCCTTCCACCAACACCGAAGCCCGGTATGGGTTATAAGTTGGTTGATCGGACCAAGCACTGAAGCGCGATAGGGCAATATAATCTGGCTCGATCTTAACAAGGATTGGCAGGCGGCAACTAAAACAAAATAGTCAGACACCGAATTCCGTTCGAATCAGTCAGAATCGAAAATTGAACTAGCGCTTTGGGAAGGGCGGCTAAAAAGGTCGCCCTTTTCAAGTGAAGGAATTAGGAGATAGATGAGCAGCGCCAGATCGACGAATTGGGGAAGACAAAGGATGCAATTCGTAGTAGGGTTATTAAAGTAGATATACTGGCAACACAGCTATCAGCGACGGAGAAAAGGCCATGAAATCCAGCAAGCGGACAACTGCGGCCTTGACGGGCGCAATGATGGCCTTAGTAGTTCCAGGTCAAGCCGAGGCTACAAAGATCATAGGAAGTCTCACGACTGACAGCAGTGGTTATGCATATATTTCGTTGCCGCTACTAACGGCCCACTGGAATGGCGAAACTGAACTGATATTCAAGACGCCGTTCAGTGTAACTTCGCAAGTGGTCGGAACAACTACAGAGCATGTCTATTCTCATCCCGGCTATCAATTGCTCGGAATTTACAATAACGTACTTAAAACGCCGCTACAGACCACCACATTATATAGGACAATTTATTCCGTTCCCAGCTACTATCCTTGGTATCGGGGAAATCGCCTGTATAGCGAATTCTCAAATCTGGAGGCTACGCTAAACGTAATTTCGGCGCCTGGAACCAAAATTGACTATGAGATGACAGTATTGGCGCTCCCCGAACCCTCCACATGGGCGCTGATGATCCTCGGCTTCGGGGGCATCGGTGCGGCGATGCGGCGTCGCGCTTCAGCGGGGCGTGTGACTGCGCGGGTTAGCTATAGCCAGTAAATAGCCGGGGGCGTCGAAGCCCTCAGCCCCCAGCCCTCACCGGAAATTGTCGGCGTTGGCGAACATGCTGGCATTACTATTTCAAGTTCGGAGACAGACCATGAAACTCGGCAAGTGGGCATGTATGGCGATAACCGGCGCGGCGATAATGATGGCCGCTCCGGGGCAGGCAGGAGCCGAGGTGTATGTCATTACGATCTTCGGGCACGTTACTGATTTTCAAGATCAAACAGGGGTTTTTGGGCCGGGTGGCAAAGGCGGAGATATAGTCCCCTATAAGTCTGTTCATCTGGTCTCCGTTCCTTCGTCCGGCGGCAACAGCTACTACGATGGTACAAATACTATTTATTACGGAGGACGAGATTACGGTGATCAATCTCCTGTACGATCGAGCATCACTATCAAAGGTCACACCGTAAGCGATTCCGGTGCAGTCATTAATGGCAATATCTTCAACCCTAATGAAGGTATGATAAATCCGATATCGAACAATACCCCCTATACATACAACATATCTTCCTTCACATATGGGGGTGGATCAATACATGTTAGTAACAGTATTTACAGTCATTTTTCAGTTTCAAGCGATAAGTTTAAAAACGGAAATTTATTGAATAGACTTAATTACATATTCCAACCCACGGACAACGTGGGAGGCGGGTTTGAATTTACTACGCAAGATCTCACAAAAGGCATATATACTGAATATGCGCTTGGATCACTTGTTCCGCATCAGATCAACATCAAGCCGCTGAGCGCGGGTTTCGTCCCCGAGCCCTCCACATGGGCGCTGATGATCCTCGGATTCGGGAGTATCGGCGCGGCGATGCGACGGCGTGCGTCGGCGGGGCGTGTGACTGCGCGGGTGAGCTATAGCCAGTAAATAGCCGGGGGCGTGGAAGCCCCCACCTCTCACCTAAAATTATCGGCGTAGGCCTGTAGCTTCAGCGCCTTGGGCGCGGGCAATGTCACATGATAGCTGACGCCTTCGCGCTCGGCATAGGCCTTGGCGGCGTCCAGCGAAGGAAAGGTGAGGCGCAGCTGCTGGCGCGTGTCGCCGGAGCCTGCCCAGCCGGTGAGCGGATCGGGCCGCTTCGGCTCGGCGGGGTCGAACTCCAGCACCCAGGTCGATGTGCGCGCCTTGCCGGATTGCATCGCATTCTTCGGCGTCTGATAGATATGCGCGGCCACGTCGTTTCTCCCTGAACCCGATGCCCTCCCCTATGCCCAGCCGGGCGGCTTCGTCAAGATTTGCGTTTGGTGCGCAGGGTGGCGGCGGCGCTCGCCGGGTCGTCCGGCCAGTGATGTTTGGGGTAGCGCCCGCGCATTTCCTTGGCGACATCGGCCCAGCTGCCCGCCCAGAAGCCGGGCAGGTCGCTCGTCGTCTGGATCGGGCGGCCGGCGGGCGAGGTGAGGCTGAGGCGCAGGGGCAACCTGTCTGGCCCGATGGTGGGATGCTCGGCGAGGCCGAACAGCGCCTGTACGCGCAGCTCCACCTCCGGGCCGCCGGGCGCGTCATAGTCTATCGCGGCTTCATGGCCCAAGGGCGTCAGGAAATGCGGCGGGGCGAGCGCATCCAGCCGTTTGCGCCCGTCCCACCCCAGCGCCAAGTCCAGCACGGCGCTGAGGCCTTGCGGGTCTATGGCGGCGAGGCGGCGCTTGCCCTCGATGAGCGGCGGGAGCCAGTCGTCCAGGCTGGCGAGGAGCGCGGGGTCGGATATCTCGGCGACGCCCGCAAAGCTTGCGCGGCGGCGCAGCGACAGGGCGGCGTGGCTCCACGGCAGCAGGGCGAGGCCATGGGTGCGTACGGCTTGCGTGAGCACGCGGGTGACCTCTGCCGCATCGGGCGCGTCATCCCCCCCGCTCGCCAGCGCGATGGCGCCGAGCCGGGTTTCGCGGCGGGCGTCGACGCCTCCGGTGTCGGCACGGAAGCGCACGCTGCGTTGCTCGGTGATGCGATCTGCGAACAGGCGCTCTATGTCACGCCGGTCCAGCGGGGCGGCGGAGAGGATGCGCGCGCCCGATGCCGCGCCCTGCACCGCGCCGACCGCGAGCCATTCGGCGCGGGCGAGCGGGCTGGCGGGATCGAGGCGGAAGCCCCTGCCCCCGGCGCTGATCCACTCCGCGCCATCGCCGCCGCGCCGCTTCGACACCCTGTCAGGGAAAGCGAGCGCCAGGCAGAGGCCGGCGGCATGGGGTTCGTCTGCGTCGGCGGCGGCGGGTGTGGCGTCGCCATCCCCCTCGCCCACCATGCGCGCCCAGCGGTCCGCCAGCCTGCGCGCGGCGTCGGCGCGGCTGCCCTTCTCTTGCGCGAAACGGCGGAGGCGCTCGGCCATATCCTCGCCGGTGCCGCCAAGGCCTCGCTCCCCCAAGAGCGCGGCGATGCGGGAGGCGGTGCGCACCAGACCGAGGTCGCGCGCGGCGAGCAGCATGTGGGCGATGCGCGGCTCCAGCGGGAGTTTCGCGATGGCGCGGCCATGCGGCGTGATCCCGCCTGCCGCATCGAGCGCGCCCAATGCGGTGAGGCGGGTGCGGGCCTCGGCGAGCGAGGCAGGCGGCGGCGGGTCGAGCCAGCGGAGCGAGGCCGGGTCCGCCACGCCCCAGATCAGGCATTCGAGCAGCAGGCCGGATAGGTCGCTCTCCATTATCTCGGGCGGATCGAACGGGGCGAGGCCGCCGGTCGCTGCCTCCTCCCACAGCCGATAGGCGACGCCCGCCTCCTGCCGCGCGGCGCGGCCCGCCCGCTGCGTCACCGCCGCCTGGCTCGCCTTTTCCGTGACAAGGCGCGTGACGCCCGCCGACCGATCATAGCGCGCGCGGCGGGTGAGGCCGCTGTCCACCACGATGCGCACGCCGGGCACGGTGAGGCTCGTCTCGGCGATGTTGGTAGCGAGGATGATCTTGCGGCGGCCGTGCGGATCGGGGCCGAGGGCGCGGCGCTGGTCCGCCGGTTCGAGCGAGCCGTGGAGGGGGAGAACGCTGGCGCCCGCCAGCTCGGCAAGGCGCTCTGCCGTGCGGTTGATCTCGGCCACGCCGGGGAGGAAGGCGAGGATGTCGCCATGCGCTTCGTCCATGAGCGCGCGGCGGCATGCGGCGGCGATCTCGTCCTCGATCCGCGCTTCGGCGCGGCGACCGATGTGGCGCAGGGCGAGCGGATGGGCGCGGCCCTCACTTTCGACGATCGGGCAATCGCTCATCAGGCGGGAAAAGCGCGCCCCATCGAGCGTGGCGGACATGGCGAGCAGGCGCAGGTCTGGCCGGAGCGCGCCCTGCACATCGAGCGCCAATGCAAGGCCGAAGTCGCTGTCGAGGCTGCGCTCGTGCACCTCGTCAAACAGCACGGCGGAGACGCCGCCAAGCTCCGGGTCGTCCTGTATGCGATTGCGGAAGATGCCTTCGGTCAGCACGAGGAGGCGGGTTTGCGCCGAGAGGCGGCTGTCCATGCGGGTGGCGTAGCCGACAAGGCCGCCGGGCTTCGTGCCGGTCAGCTCCGCGAGGCGCTCGGCAGCAGCGCGCGCGGCGAGGCGGCGGGGGGAGAGCAGCAGGATCTGACCGGTGCACCACTCCTCGCTGAGCAAGGCGGGCGCCACCGCCGTCGTCTTGCCCGCGCCGGGCGGCGCGACCAGCACCGCGCCGATATTGCGCCGCAACACATCGAGCAGCGTCGGCAGGACCGCATGGATGGGAAGATCATTCATGGCCGGGAAATCGCGCGAAAGTCTGCGTTGAACTGTTTGCTTCGCAGGACCTGCCGCAAAACATGGTGAATCAAGTGTTGCATTTTCTGCAATCGCGAATCCAGCCTTTGCGTTTGAACCATGGTGCGCCGCAACATAGATAGGCCCTGCAAACAAAGCACAATATGTTGTTCACAGGAGCGTACCATGAAAAACATCGCTGATCTCGGCTTTACCGCGTTCGCTGGCGTCGTTTCGCTCGGCATTCCCGCGATGGCCTATCTGACCCTTTTCGGGTAAATTGCGGATTGCGGCGTGCCCTTCAAGGCGCGCCCCATACCGCCGGACCAGATCGCCCCTGCCGCGCTGCGGCGGGGGTTTCTGTTTGTGGGCGGCGCGGGCAGCCGCAGTCAAAGCCCGCCGAGGCGGAGAATATGCGCATATTCCGCCGCACCCACCGGGGAGACGGACAGGCGAGACTGGCGCAGCATCACCATATCCTTCAGCGCCGGGTCGGCCTTCATCGTCTTGAGCGTGACCGGCCGGGGCAGCTTTTCGACCGGAGCGACATGCACCGCCATCCACCGGCCCGTGTCGTCGGTACTGTCCGGCGCGGCTTCCCCGACAATCTCCATGATGCCGACAACTTCCAGCCCGATATTGCTGTGATAGAACAGCGCGCGGTCGCCGATCTTCATCGCCTTCATGTGCATCTGCGCCAAATGGTTGCGCACCCCGTCCCACTCGGCCTTGCCTTTGCTGACGAGGTCGTCCCACGAGAAACAGTCCGGTTCCGATTTCATCAGCCAGTGGTTCATCGGTTCAGCCTTTGAGCAGTGTGCGCACCGCATCGAGCGCCGCCGGGGCCTTGGCGCCATCGGGACCGCCGCCCTGCGCCATGTCGGGCCGCCCACCGCCGCCCTTCCCGCCCAGCGCCTCCACACCCGCGCGAACGAGGTCGACCGCGCTGATGCGCTCCACCAGATCGGCGGTGACGCCTGCCGCAATCGATGCGCGCCCGTCTGTCACGGCGATGACGGCGGCAACACCGGAGCCGAGCCGCTGCTTGTTCTCATCCACCAGCCCGCGCAGGTCCTTGGGGTCCAACCCCTCGATGATCTGGCCGAGGAAGGCGATGCCGCCGATATCCTCCGGCCCGGCCGGGGCGGCGCTGCCTCCGCCACCCAGCGCGAGCGCCTTCTTCGCCTCGGCAAGGTCGCGCTCGGCCTTCTTCAGCTGCTCCGCCAGGGCGGAGACGCGGGCAGGCACATCTTCCGGGGTGGTGCGCAGCGCGGCGGCGGTCGCCTTCAAGGCATCCTCCCGCTCGGTGAGCCAGAACCGCGCCGCCTCGCCGGTCAGCGCCTCGATGCGCCTCACGCCGCTCGCCACCGCGCCTTCGCTGACGATCTTGAACAGCGCGATGTCGCCGAGCGCGCGCACATGCGTGCCGCCGCACAGTTCGGTCGAATAGCTCGCCCCGCTGCTAACGCCGGTCGCTTCCTCCGTCGCATCGCCCATCGAGAGCACGCGCACCTCGTCGCCATATTTTTCGCCGAACAGCGCCATGGCGCCCGCCGCGATGGCATCGTCCGGCGTCATCAGCCGTGTGGTGACAGAGCCGTTCGCGCGGATATGGGCGTTTACGTCCGCCTCGACCCTAGCGATCTGCGCGGGCGTGAGCGCCTCGGGGTGCGAGAAGTCGAAGCGGAGCCGATCGGCCGTCACGAGGCTGCCCTTCTGCGTGACATGCGCGCCGAGAGCCTTGCGCAGCGCGGCGTGCAGCAGGTGGGTGGCGCTGTGGTTGGCGCGGACGCGGTCCCGCCGCGCACCATCGACCGAGAGGTGCACGCTGTCACCCACGCCGAGCGCGCCCGCCTCGATCCGGGCATGATGCGCATGGAGCCGACCAAGCGGCTTGGCCGTGTCGCTTACCGTTGCCGCGAAACCATTTGTTCCGCTGATGCGCCCGGCATCGCCGGTCTGGCCGCCGCTCTCGCCGTAAAAGGGAGTCTGGTTGGTGACGATGATGGCGTCTTCACCGGCCATCACACGATCGACGCGCTGGCCGTCACGCACTATGGCCACCACCTGCCCCTCGCCGCTTGTCGCTTCATAGCCGATGAACTCGGTGGCGCCCGCTTCCTCGGCGATATCGTACCAGATCTCGTCTGACGCGCGCTCGCCCGAGCCTTTCCACGCGGCGCGGGCGGCGGCTTTCTGCTCAGCCATTGCGGCATCGAACCCGGCGCGGTCCACGCCGATGCCTTGGGCGCGCAGGGCGTCTTCGGTGAGGTCATAAGGGAAACCGAAGGTGTCGTAGAGGCGGAAGGCGGTGGCGCCCGGCAGCACATCGCCCGCCGCCATGCCCGCCGTCGCGTCATCCAGCAGCCGCAGGCCCTTGTCGAGCGTCTGGCGGAAGCGGGTTTCCTCGCGCAGCAGCGTTTCCTCGATCAGCGGTTGCGCGCGCAACAGCTCAGGGTACGCGCCGCTCATTTCCTTCACCAAAGACCCGACAAGGCGGTGCATCAGCGGCTCGGTTGTGCCGAGCAGATGGGCATGGCGCATGGCGCGGCGCATGATCCGCCGCAACACATAGCCGCGCCCTTCATTGGCCGGGAGCACGCCGTCGGCGATCAGGAAGCCCGACGAGCGCAGATGATCGGCGATGACGCGATGGCTCGCCTTATGTGCGCCGGCGGTGTCGCTGTTCGTGAGCGCGCCGGACTCGGCGATCAGCGCGCGGAAGGTGTCCGTGTCGTAATTGTCGTGCACGCCCTGCATCACCGCGGCGATGCGCTCCAGCCCCATGCCGGTGTCGATGCTGGGGCGCGGCAGCGAGATGCGCGTGCCGTCCGCCTGCTGATCGAACTGCATGAACACGAGGTTCCAGATCTCGACGAAACGGTCGCCATCCTCATCGGGCGATCCCGGAGGCCCGCCGGGGATATGTGCGCCGTGATCGAAGAAGATTTCGGAGCATGGGCCGCATGGACCGGTATCGCCCATAGACCAGAAATTGTCCGACGTTGCGATACGGATGATGCGGTCTTCTGGCAGGCCCGCGATCTTGCGCCAGTGGCCAAAGGCCTCGTCGTCGTCATGATAGACGGTGACGGTGAGGCGGTCGGGCGCGATACCCCATTCGCGCGTGATCAGCGTCCATGCATGGTGGATCGCCTGCTCCTTGAAATAATCACCAAAGCTGAAATTGCCCAGCATCTCAAAGAAAGTATGGTGGCGCGCGGTATAGCCGACATTGTCCAGATCGTTATGCTTGCCGCCCGCACGGACGCATTTTTGCGATGAAGTGGCGGTCTTGTAGGGCCGCGTCTCAAGGCCGGTGAAGACATTCTTGAACGGCACCATCCCCGCGTTGGTGAACATGAGCGTCGGGTCGTTGTGCGGCACCAGCGGCGCCGACGGTACGGACGTGTGCCCCTGCCCGGCAAAATAATCGAGAAAGGAGCGGCGGATGTCGTTGGTCGATGTCATAAGCTGAGCGATTAGGCGAGCGCAAAGGCGGAGACAAGCGCCAAATCAGCCCTCGCCTCCGCCCTGCTTTTTCCGGTTTCATCGTGTTCGGCCATCGGGCCAGCGCATTTACGCTAGCCTGGGTGGGCCGGATACCCAAACTCCGGCTCAGCCGTCGAGGTCGTCGCTCTCCTCCGGCCCCGCCATCATCGCTTCGGAGACTGCCTCGGTCTTGCCGCGAATGGCGGCCTCGAGGCGCTCCTTCAGCTCTGGGTTTTCCTTGAGGAAGGTCTTCGCGTTCTCGCGCCCCTGGCCGATGCGGACCGAGTCGTAGGAGAACCATGCACCGGATTTCTCGACGATGCCCGCTTTGACGCCGAGATCGAGTATTTCTCCAATTTTCGAGATGCCCTCGCCATACATGATGTCGAACTCGACCTGCTTGAACGGCGGGGCGACCTTGTTCTTCACCACCTTGACGCGGGTGGTGTTGCCGATGATCTCCTCGCGATCCTTGATCTGGCCGGTACGGCGGATGTCGAGACGCACGGAGGCATAGAATTTGAGCGCGTTGCCGCCGGTCGTCGTTTCCGGATTGCCATACATGACGCCGATCTTCATGCGCACCTGGTTGATGAAGATGACGGTGCAGCGCGAGCGCGAAATCGAACCGGTAAGCTTGCGCAACGCCTGGCTCATCAGGCGCGCCTGCAGGCCGACATGGCTGTCGCCCATCTCACCCTCAATCTCCGCGCGCGGCACGAGAGCGGCCACCGAGTCGACCACGAGCACATCGACCGCGTTGGAGCGCACCAGCGTATCGACGATTTCGAGCGCCTGCTCGCCGGTATCCGGCTGCGACACGATCAGCTCGTCAATGTCGACGCCCAGCTTCTTGGCGTACACAGGGTCCAGCGCGTGCTCGGCATCGACAAAGGCCGCCGTGCCGCCCGTCTTCTGCGCCTCGGCAATTGCGTGGAGCGCCAGCGTGGTCTTGCCCGAGCTTTCCGGGCCATAAATCTCGATGATGCGGCCGCGCGGGATGCCGCCGATGCCGAGCGCGATATCCAGACCCAGCGACCCGGTGGAAACCGCCTCGATCTCCATCTTTTCGCGGCTGCCCAGCTTCATCGCGCTGCCCTTGCCGAATGCGCGGTCGATCTGCGCCAGCGCGGCTTCCAATGCCTTCTGCCTGTCCATACTGCCCTTCTTGTCGGAATCGATGAGTTTGAGCTGTGCGGTCATGGGCCTGTCTCCTGCCAAGTGCAACCGGGATTGCGGGTAGGAGGCCTATGTATTCGATTTGTTCTCATAGAACAAGAGGGGAACATAAATTTTCAGGCGGGGTCGAAAAACCCGGCAAGAAGATCGGTCAGGGCGCTGATGGTGTAGGGTTTGTGCAGCATGGCGCATCGCGCATAGCGCGGGGGAAGCGAGGAAATCGATCCGCCGGAACTGAGGATGATCGGTACGCCCATCTCGGCCAGCCTGTCCGCAACCGGCCAGACTTCCTCCTCACCCAGATGACAATCGAGAATGGCGAGATCGATGGCGCCGCCCTTCTCGCCGATCAGCGCGTTCGCCTCATCCAAACTTGTCGCCACGCCACACAGGCTGTGGCCGAGCGCCTGCAGATATTCCTCCAGCATCATGGCGATGATTGCCTCGTCTTCCACCACGAGGATCGAACGACTGGCAGTAGCAGGGGCGGGAACATCCATGAAAATACCGTAACTTACCCCAGAGTGCAGGCGGCGGATGCTGACGCACGGTTGGGTGCGGCGCAAGCGAAATCCGAACAATCCATCGCGCCCCTGCTACGCCCCGGCATGATTTTCGGCTGCTCTGGCAAAGCATTCCGACACCGCTTCCGAAAGCTGGGCGACGGAAAAGGGCTTGGGCAGGAACGAGACATTCTCCATGTCGATCGATTTACGAAGCTGTTCTTCGGCATAGCCCGACATGAACAGCACCGGCAGATCGGGCCGGGCGGCACGCGCCTGACGCACCATCGCCGGGCCATCCATGTTGGGCATGACAACATCCGAGATCAGCAGATCGACCTGCCCCAGCTCCGCCAGCCGCTCCAGCCCCTGCTCCCCGTCCGATGCGGTGTGAACGGTATAGCCCTGCCGGGCAAGCGCACGCTCCGCCACCGCGCGCACCATATCTTCATCCTCCACAAGCAGGATGGTGCCCGTGCCCCAATTGCCCCTGCTCGGCGGCGCCGATTTGATCGATGCCGGTTCCTTTTCCTCCACCCCGGCGGTGTGGACGGGCAGATAGACGGTAAAGCTCGTCCCCCGCCCCGGCTCCGACTCCGCAAAGATATAGCCGCCCGATTGTTTGACGATGCCATAGACGGTGGAGAGGCCGAGCCCCGTGCCCTTGCCGACCTCCTTGGTGGTGAAGAACGGCTCGAAGATCTTGGGCAGGATTTCGGGCGGAATGCCGTTTCCGGTGTCGGAGATGCGCAGGCCGGTATAGTCGGCAGCGGGCAGCACGGTGGAGCGCATCTCACGCGCCTGGCCTGCGGTGACGGAAAAGGTCTGGATCGACACCGTACCGCCATCGGGCATCGCATCACGCGCGTTGACGGCGAGGTTGACGATCACCTGCTCGATCTGGCCGGGGTCGGCCCGGACATGGCCGAGGTTGCGGCCGTGCGTCACCTCGAGCCGCACATTCTCGCCGATCAGGCGCTTGAGCAGGCTGGATACATCCGACACGATATCCGGCAACTGGATCACCTGCGGGCGCAGGGTCTGCTGGCGCGAGAAGGCGAGCAGCTGGCGCGTCAGGCTCGCGGCGCGGTTCGAGTTGGACTTGACGTGCTGGATGTCGTCATAGTCGCTGTCTCCCGGCGTATGGCGCATCAGCATCAGGTCGCAATGGCCGATGATCGCCGTGAGGATGTTGTTGAAATCATGCGCGACGCCGCCCGCGAGCTGGCCTACTGCCTGCATCTTGGTCGCCTGCGCGACCTGCCGCTTGAGGCGGCCTTCCTCGTTATCGTCCTTGAGCGTAAGCATGACGGCGGCCTCGCCCAGCCCGCGCACACCCGCGAGGCTGAAGGCGACCGGCTCCTCGGGCTGGTTGCGCAGGCGCACCGCTATGTCTCCCGACATCTGCGGGCCGACAGCATAGCGCCGCACCGCCGAAGCCAATGCCGCCTGATCCTCCGCCACGACGAGATCGCCGGGATAGGTGGGCTTCTGCCCATCGGGAACATTGGCGGCGCGGGCGAATACATTGTTGAGGAACAGCAGCCTGCCGTCCCGGTCCGCCATGGCGATGCCGAAGGGCAGCAGCGCCATCAGCCCCTGCAGATAAGATAGCGACGAGCCGCCCAGCGTGGCATCGCCCGGCTGATCGACCAGCAGGATCAGCGCGGGGCCATCTGGCTGGTCGTTCTTCAGCAGCACGCGGAAGACAGCGACGGGAAGCGTCGACATCGCCTCACGCTCGAAGAAGATGCGGCCTTGATCGTCGCGCCGGAAGAACTCCGCGAAGTCGCGCCCGTTAAGCTCCGCGTCGGCCCGGCCCAGCGCGCGCATCAGGAAGGCGTCATTGGTGCTGCGGATCCGCCCTTCCGAGCCGATGATTGCCGCCATGATGCCGGCATCACCCAGCTGCGCACCGACCTCGCCGGAGATCATGCGGCCGAAATCTTCCATCACGCTCGATTGGCGGACGGGCTGGAAATGCCAGATCAGATAGTCGTCGGCCCTGCCGGTGCGCGCGACATGTGCTTCCAGCCGCAACGCGCCGTGGGCGAGGCCATCACATCGCCCCTCCCCGTCGCTCGCGGCGAGCCGCCCGGCCTGCACGAGCGCCACCAC
Organism: Sphingobium sp. DEHP117; assembly: GCF_030867385.1. Taxonomy (GTDB): domain Bacteria; phylum Pseudomonadota; class Alphaproteobacteria; order Sphingomonadales; family Sphingomonadaceae; genus Sphingobium. The sequence goes on from NZ_JAPFBJ010000001.1 coordinate 1,308,041, forward strand.
CTGATCCGCCGCGAACGGCAGCGCCGAGGGGGCGGGCCAGCCGGGGAACCATTCGCCATACAGGTCGCTCGCGCAGACGAGCTTGCCTGCCTGATCCGTAACCGCCAGGCCCATGCCCGCGCTGTTCGCCGCCGCGCGGACAATCGACCAGTCCGGCGGCAATTCGCGGGTGGCGATTATTGCGGGTTCGGCGGGGCGCACCGCATAGGCAAGGCCCGCCAGCCCAATCACCGCCGCCGCAAAGCCCGAGGCGATGATCCAGTCTCCCAGCGCCGCGAACACCAGCACCGCGCTCAGCACGGCAGCGGCCAGCAGGAGCGGCAAGGCATAGCGCCGGTCCGGCTCCGCCGTCAGAGCGAGAATATCCTGTTTATAGCTGCTTCCCTGCGCCGCAGACATGGCGGTTTTACGTCCTTATCGTCCCGTGCGGATGGTGTTGGGCCGTCATAGTAGCAAAGTGCCCGGCGCGATGAAGCAGAAAATGACGAAGGTGGTTGGTGGCGGCGCCAGCTTCACTCGCCGCGCCGCGCTTTCCACTTGCGCCAGAGATGTTGACGCCACACCCAGTCTGCCAGGAAATATCCGACTATCGCAGCGACGATGGAGATGAGCGCCAGCCCGAAGATCATCGCCGGCGCCGCCTCGGACACCAGCCACTGCATCCAGCGCGCCGCGCCCGCATGTTCGTTCACCAGTGCCATGAACTGCGCGATCTCGGACGAGCGCCCCAGCGCCAGATTGCCGACATAGACCGACGCCCACAATATGAGCGGTGTGGTTGCCGGATTGCTCAAGAAAGTCATCGCCGCCGCCAGCGGGATGTTCGCACGGAACGGCAGCGCGAGAAACGCCGCGCCCGCGATCTGCAGCCCGGGGATCATCAGGAAGATGCCGACGAGCAGGCCCAACGCCACGCCGCGCGGCACCGAGCGACGGGTGAAACGCCAAAGTTCCGGGGCGAGTACACGATGCGCGATTGGCGCGAGGATGCGGCTGTTTTCGAACACCTCGCGGCGCGGCGCATGCACATGCCACCAGCGGGTAAGCCGGTTCTGCATCAGCCATGCTCCTTGAGCAGGCGGCCCTGCTCGCGCTTCCACTCGCGCTCCTTGGTCGTCTCGCGCTTGTCTGCGGCGTTCTTGCCCTTGGCGAGCGCCAGCTCGACCTTGGCGCGCCCTTGACCGTTGAAATAGATCGACAGCGGCACCAGCGTCATGCCCTTGCGCGCCACCGCGCCATGCAGCTTGGCGATCTCGCGCTGGTGCAACAGCAGTTTGCGCGGGCGCTTCGGCTCGTGATTATAGCGGTTGCCGTGGCTGAACTCCGGGATGTTGCTGTTGACGAGCCAGACCTGCTCGTCCTTCACCTCGGCATAGCTCTCAGCGATCGAGCCTTCGCCGAAACGCAGCGATTTTACCTCGGTGCCCTGCAGGACAATGCCGGCCTCGAACACCTCGTCAATCGCATAGTCAAAGCGCGCGCGCCGGTTCTCGGCGACGGTCTTGACCTTTTTGAAGGCTTCGGGGCGGGGGCGGGCCATGATGATCTGTTGTCCTGCGGCGGATATGGGGACGAAGCCGCCCCTAGACCAGACCCGCGATTTCCAGCGCGCGGTCGACTGCTGCCTGACTTGCGGCGCTGGGCCAGGTGATGGGCAGGCGAACATCGGTAGGCATCTCCGGGCGAATACGCGAGAGCGCATATTTAGTTGGCCCCGGTGAAGAATCGCTGAACAAGGCGTCATGCAGCGGATATAATTTGTCCTGAATTTCCAGAGCCCTGTCCCACTCGCCAGCGGCCATGGCAGCCTGAAACTCGGCGCACAGGCGCGGCGCCACATTGGCGGTCACGGAAATGCAGCCAACGCCGCCCATGGCGTTGAAGCCCAAAGCGGTTTCATCGTTGCCCGAAAGCTGGATGAAACCCTTGCCACAGGCGAGGCGCTGCGCCGTAACCCGGCCCAGATTGCCGGTGGCATCCTTGATACCGATGATCGTCTGATATTCCTCGGTCAGCCGGTGCATTACCGGCACGCCGATGTCGGTAATGGTGCGCCCCGGCACGTTGTAGAGGATGATAGGCAGATTGCAGCGCTGCGCCAGGTAGGCGAAGTGCTGATAGACGCCCTCCTGATTCGGCTTGTTGTAATAAGGCGCGACAACGAGCGCCGCATCGGCGCCCGCCGCCTGGGCCGCGAACATATGCTCCAGCGCGATACGCGTGTCGTTGGATCCGCAACCCGCAATCACAGGCACGCGCCCGGCCGCCTGCTCCACGCAGATCGCGATGACGCGGTTATGTTCCTCCACCGTCATCGTCGCGCTTTCGCCGGTAGTGCCGCAAGGCACCAGCGCACTGCTGCCTTCCGCGATCTGCCAGTCGACAAACGTGCGGAAAACCGCTTCATCGAGCGATCCATCCCGGAAGAATGTGACGAGTGCCGGTATCGAGCCGGAAAACATGCGAAAAAACTCCTTCAAACATGCCGTTCATCGCGGCATAATCATCGCCATGCCATACTCACGCAAATCGGATCGGGCAACACACCGGAACATGAGCGAGACTATGCGTCACACCACTGTATATCGGCGACTGATGGCTACTGGCACGCTGCTGATCGCGTCGGTCGCGGTGGCGCAAATCAGCGGGCCGCGCAAGGAAATTGTGCAGCCGATCCCGCCCGGCGCCTCCGCCGCGCTGCCACAAGGCTCGCCCGATTGGCCGACGGCGAGCGCCCGCGCGGTGCAGACGGGCGATGCCGCCATTCTCGCGGATGTCGACGAGTGGAAGCGCCTCCAGCAAAGCGATGGCTGGGGCTATGCGGCCTATTCCCGCTTTCTTTTGACCCACCCCGATTGGCCGGGCGAAAGCCGGATGCGCGGGCTGGCCGAACGGGGCATCACGCCGCTGACCCCCGCCAGCGAGGTCGTCGAATTCTTCAGCGCGTTTCCGCCGAGAACCGCTACGGGCGGCGCGCGCCATGCGATGGCGCTGGAAGCAATCGGTCGAACCGCCGAGGCGCGTGTTGCCGCGCGCAATGCATGGCGCATGGGCGGAATGAGCCCGGAGGACGAGGCGCTGATACTCGGGCAGTTTGCGGCATCCCTTTCCGCCGACGACCATGACGTCCATGCCGATGCCGCGCTTTGGGCGCGCAATGCCGCTTCCGCCGAGCGCGCGCTGCCCTATGTCTCGCCACAGATGCGGTCCATCACGGCCGCGCGGATCGCGATGCAGCGCAATGCACCGGATGCGGGCGCGCTGATGCAGGCAGCCGATCCTTATGCGCGCGGCCATGCCGGCTATCTGGCCGACAAGGCGCAGTGGCTGGCGGCGAGCGGCAACGCGGTGCTGGCGCGCGACGTTCTTGCCGGGCGGCAGGCGCTCACCACCCGCCCCGCCAGCGTCGAGAAATGGTACGAGGTGCTGCTCCTTCACGCCCGCGCCGCTGCGAAAGACGGGCAGGCCAGCACGGCTTACAGCATCGCCAGCCGGATCGACGACGCCTATCCCGCCGGCACCGATGTAAGCGAGCGGCCGCTGGGCGAGCGCGACGACTATACCAGCCTTGCCTGGCTGGCAGGCACGACGGCACTCGAGCAATTGGGCCGAGCTGCCGATGCGGGCGCGATGTTCCAGCGCTATGCCGCCGCCGCACGCTCGCCGCAGACGATGTCCAAGGGATATTACTGGGCCGGGCGCGCCGCACTCGCCGGGAAAGACACCGCTGGCAGCAACAAGTACTTCCAGCTTGCCGCCAGCTATCCCGACCAGTTTCATGGCCAGCTCGCACTGGAACGGCTGGGGCGGGCGGTCCCCGCCCCTCGCGCAGTGTTCGCCGCGCCGGTCAGCGCCAAGGAGCGCGCGGATTTCGAGGGTAGCGCGCTTGTGCGCGCCGCGCGCGCGCTGGGGCTTGCAGGGCGCTGGGCGGACCAGAGCTTTTTCCTGCGCGCGATTGCGGCCAATGTCACCACGGACTCGGAGCGGGCGCTCGCCATCGAGCTGGCCGAACGGATCGGCAGGCCTGATCTCGGCGTGATGGTGGGGCGAAAGGCCCGCGCTGATGGGAGCAGCGCCTACAATCTTGCCAGCTTTCCGAGCCTGCCTGTCCCGCCAGAGCATCAGGCCAACTGGACGATGATCCACGCGATCGCCCGGCAGGAGAGCCAGTTTGACAAGGCGGCCGTCAGCCGCGCCGATGCACGCGGGCTGATGCAGCTGATGCCCGGAACCGCGCGCGAAACGGCAGGCAAGATCGGCCTCGCCTACATGCCCACGAGCCTGACCAGCGACACTAACTATAACATGCAGCTGGGGAGCAGCTATTTCCAGCGCCTGCTCGATCGTTTTGGCGGCTGCCATCCGCTCGCGATCGCCGCCTATAATGCGGGGCCGGGCAATGTGAACAAGTGGATCACCGCCAATGGCAACCCCTGCACCGGCGGCGGTGATATGGTCCGCTGGATCGAGGCGATACCCTTCTCTGAGACGCGCAATTATGTGCAACGCGTGCTGGAGAATGCGGTGGTCTATGACGCCTTGCGGGCACAGAAAGTCGGCGCCGCGATGCCGGTGGCGCCGCTGAGCCGCTATCTGGGCAAAACCGGCGCGGGCTGATACGCCTGCCGCCATGCACGACAAGACCAACTACATCACCCCGCAAGGCTACGCCGCACTGCGTGCCGAATATGACCGACTGCTGGGCGAGGAACGCCCGAAGATCGTCGAGATCGTCAGCTGGGCAGCGGGTAATGGCGACCGCAGCGAAAATGGCGACTATCTCTATGGCCGCAAGCGCATGCGCGAGATCGACGGGCAGCTGCGGCGCCTGGCCAAGAAGATGCAGCATGCGCGGGTGATCGATCCGGCGCAGCAGCCTGACAAGGCTCGCGTCTATTTCGGGGCTACCGTCACGGTGGCGGACGAAGACGACGTACGCCGAACGATCACCATAGTCGGCAATGACGAGACGGACGCCGCATCGGGGCGGATCGGCTGGGACGCCCCGCTGGCACGCGCGCTGCGCGGGGCGGCTGTGGGCGACGTGCGGCGGGTCAACCTGCCCGGCGGAGCGAAAGAGGTGGAGATAATGAAAATCGGCTACCCGACATAAGCCGGATAGCCGATCCCTTGGTCACTTTTATGCGCGCGAAAAGCGCGTCTTCAATCAGAAAGCGTAGCTGACCTTGGCAGTCTTGGCGCGACGGCTGCGCATCGCCATGCCAACGGCACCCATGCCCAGGATCATCATCGCCCAGGTGGCCGGCTCGGGAACGGCGCTGACAGTGATCTGACCGATCTTGAACGCATCAAACGTGCGATCCACGCCGCCAGCGGCGATCGCCCAGAACTTGCCGGTCTCGCCGTTGGTGGCAACGTTGCGCAGACCGGTGAAGTTGGCAGCGACTGGCGTGACGATCGATCCAGCGAGCGTAGCGGCGGTGTTGCCAAAGCTGAACACGGCGTCAGCGTCCTTCACGGGCTGCTGAAAGATCGGATAGCCCTTCGAGGTGATGAACGCGCTGGTCAGGCTGACCGGCCGGCTGAATTGCAGGAGCACGTAGTCCACGCCTGCATAGTTATCGACCGAGTTCTGGTCAGTCGCGGAGTTCTTGACACCGAGTCCTTCGGGGTAGTTGCCGAGCCAGGCAGCGCTGATCACGTTGCCGACATTGCTCCAGCCCGAAGCCGTCACGCTGACGGTCGTCGAACCGCTGGTCGCCGAACGGGTGATCGTGTTGCCCGGCGTGCCATAGCTGTTCGAATTGTTGTTGCCCGCGAAGTTGTACACGTAAACGCCGGCGTGAGCCGAGCTGAGTGTAGCGGTGGCGAGTGCCGCCGCCGATACGATTTTGGCAAGTGCCCGCATTGTGTATCTCCCTTGAATTACAAATCCGGTAAGGCCCTGTTTCCGAACCCTGCCAGTAAACTTAATGTCCCGACCTTGGTTCCTCTTATAATTTAACCGGTCCATCGCTGCAAACCCTAAGGTGGTTAATTTTAATGGCTCAATAAAAATTCGTAAAACCCTTTTTTTCACGTATTTTCAATATCTTATGCGGCAATCGTCGTTGAATGGTTATCGATGGTCGCCGAGACCGTTCCGTTATGGTACAGTCCGTTGCGGCGTCGTGATGAATAGACGAAGTTAAAAAATCCCTAAAATCAGGCAGTTTCAGTTGTAAAATCACAGGCGGAAAAACGCTGGACATCTGCGAGTCTTTGTTGTAGCGGCCCCCTCTGCATTGCGGGCACCTGCTCGTCATGCGCCGTTCGAGACAGTCGGTGACGGGGGCTTTTCCGTCTTAATTTCCGGCCGAGACGGGGAACAGATTCATCAGGGTGCCGCATAGCCATATGCTGCCCCGCCGCGCTGCCTCAATCGCCTCCAATCCGGGCCTGAGCGGGCATTTGATCCTACCCCTTTCGAACACACGCACGAGGGCTGTGCCTCACGGTATTGCTGCGTGCGCACAATCCCTCCGGATGGGCCGGGGGGATATTATGGAGAATGGCATGGATCGTACCCAGAAAGCTGAGTTGGTATCCGCGCTGAACGTAACTTTTGGCGAAGTCGGTGTTGTGGTCGTTACCCGCAACCTCGGCATGACCGTGGCGCAGTCCACGTCGCTGCGCCAGAAGATGCGCGAGGCCGGGGCCGCTTACAAGGTATCGAAAAACCGCCTCGCCAAGATCGCCCTGAAGGACACGGCGTATGAGCCGATCAGCGACCTGCTGACCGGCCCCGTTGCGCTCGCTACTTCGGTCGATCCGGTTGCCGCCGCCAAGGTGGCAGTCGAATTCGCCAAGACCAACGACAAGCTTGAGATCGTTGGCGGAGCGATGGGCAGCACAGTGCTGAACGCGGAAGGCATCAAGGCGCTCGCCTCGATGCCGTCTCTGGATGAAATGCGCGCCAAGCTCGTCGGGCTTATCCAAGCCCCGGCGACCAAGCTCGCAGGCGTCACCCAGGCACCGGCCGCACAGCTCGCGCGGGTTTTCAACGCATACGCTACGAAGGATGCCGCCTGATTTCAGGTGGATAGCTTCGATACTTACCAGGAACTCTAGTATTAGGGGCCACGCCCCGCTCAGAAAGGTAGATAGGTTACATGGCTGATATCAATGCTCTGGTCGATCAACTGTCGGCCCTCACCGTCCTCGAAGCTGCCGAGCTCTCCAAGGCTCTGGAAGAGAAGTGGGGCGTTTCCGCCGCTGCTCCGGTTGCGGTTGCTGCCGCTGGCCCGGCTGCTGCCGCTCCGGCTGCTGAAGAGCAGACCGAGTTCGACGTGATCCTGACCGGCGACGGCGGCAACAAGATTGCCGTCATCAAGGAAGTCCGCGCCATCACCGGCCTGGGCCTGACCGAAGCCAAGTCGCTGGTCGAGTCCGCTCCAAAGGCGATCAAGGAAGGCGTGAACAAGGCGGAAGCCGAGGAAGTGAAGAAGAAGCTCGAAGCGGCTGGCGCCACTGTCGAGATGAAGTAAGCTTCATCTCAGCTTCACGCTGAAGATTCGAGGGGCGGTTCCTGCGGGAGCCGCCCCTTTCTTTTGCGCTTATTTCCTTGTCTTGTTCGCCCTGGCAGATACCGCCTTGGGCGCGGAGGCCTTGCCATCCAGCCAGGCGAGGACTTCCGGTTTCAGACGTGTGCGGGCCGCGGCGCGTGCGCGGACCGCCGCGATTACCCGGTCCGTCGTCTTGCGTGCGTCGGCGGACAGATTTGCCTCCGCATAGGCGGCCAGCTTGTCGGCCATCGCAATGTCGGCAGACCCGGCCCCAAGTCGCCCGATCGCCCGGTTGCGCGCGGACGAATCGATCAGCGCGAGATAGTCGTCAAGGTGCGCGAGCGCGAAATCGACCGCCAACGCACTGTGCTCATCAGCAACGGAAGAGATGATGTCCGCGCTGGTAGTTTTGCCCGGTTCGTTGGTCATGGCGAGATTGAGAGCCTGGGTTGCGAGCTTTTCGTCTTTCGCCCGCCCAAGCAGGCTGAAAAGCTGGCTCTTTTCGAGCGCGGTCGGAGCCGCATTGGCCATCTTGCGCATATTGTCCCAGGTCGGCTGGTCGGCATTGCGGGCGACAATGCGCAGCCAGACGAACTTCATCGGTCCATCGAGCGCAGCCGGGTTGGTCGCCAGCGCGGCATAGCGCCGTTGTGCTTCCGCGACCACGGCGGCGTCTCCCATGTCACCCAGGGTTGCGATGAGCGACTGGCGCAGCAACGCGGTCTGGGCGCCCTCTCCCTCCTTCACATCCATGCCGATGCGGGTGAGGATCGGCGTCAGCTTCGCGCTGGCGTAGGCCAACAACCGCTGCTGACTGGGCGCGTCACCCTCGAACATCTCGTGCGCGGCGGCGAGATAGTCCGGCAGCGCGGTGAGGATCGCCGTGCTGGCTGTGGCTGGCACGGCATCGACCAGATCGAGCGAGCGCGCCATCGGCTGATAACCGCCGAGGCCGAGCTGCCAGTTGTCCGCGAGCACACCCTTCTGGTCGATCGAGGCCAGCTTGGTGAAATCACTGGCAAGCGCGGATACATTGTCGGCCGGATAGAGCGTGCGATAATAACCCGCCTGCCCCTTGTTGATCACATATGGGCCGCAGCCTTGCAGCTCGATCGTCGCCTTGCCCTGCAGGATGACGGATTGCTCCGCGCCGCCCAGCACCTGCGCCTTGACCGGCACATGCCAGCTCAACGGCGAGTTGTCCTTGGCCTCCTTGGCATCGCGGCTGAACTCGCTCTGGCTGAGGGCCAGCCGCGTAGTGCCGTTTACGCACTGCGCGCTGTCCACCTTGACCAGCGGAATGCCGGGCTGGCTGGTGAAGTCATGCGCGATGGTGGACAGCCCCTTGGCGCCGGCAGCCTCCACCGCACTCCACAGGTCGGTCGTCACCGTGTTGCCATAGGCGTGCTTCTTCATATAAGCGCGAATTCCGTCCCGCCATGTGTCCGCCCCGGCGAAATTCTCCAGCATGGTGATGACAGCCTCACCCTTTTCATAGGTGATGGCATCGAACGCCTGATTGGCTTCCTCGACCGTCTTCACATGCTGCACAACCGGATGGGTCGTTACATAGGCGTCCAGGCTCATTGCCTGCTCACGCCCGTCGACGCGGGTGAGCAGAGTTTCCCACTCCGGCTGCATCACGTCCGTGACCTTGGTGGCCATCCAGCTCGCAAAGCCTTCGTTCAGCCACAGATCATCCCACCACGCCATCGTGACGAGGTTGCCGAACCACTGGTGCGCGGTTTCATGCGCGACGATCTCGTACACCCGGCGCTTGGAGGCTTCCGAGGTGGACTTGGGATCGACCAGCAGCGCGCGCTCGAAGGTGAAGATCGCGCCCCAGTTTTCCATCGCGGAGAAGAACTGGCTCTGCCCCGGGCCGGCGACGTTATCGAGCTTGGGAAGCGGGAATGGCACGCCGAAATAGTCGTTGTAATAGGGCAGGATCTGCGCCGCGGCATCAAGCGCAAGCTGCGCCTTGGCGACATTGCCCTTGCCGGTGATCACGCCAAGTTCAGTCGGGCCCGATTTCGTGGTCATCCGCTCAAGCTCGCCCATGCCGAGGAAGAGCAGATAGGTGGACATCTTGGGGCTGGTGCCGAAGGTGACGAGGCTCGTGCCATCCTTCTGCGCAACGCTGGAGGCAATCGGCATGTTGCTGACCGCCATCTGGCCCTTGGGCACAACCACGGAAAGGTCGAAGGTGGCCTTGTAGCTCGGCTCATCCCAGCTCGGCACGAAGCGGCGCGCGTCCGGCGCCTCGAACTGGGTGAAAAGCGCGCGTTTGGATGCGCCCGCGCCATCGGTGTAATCGAGCGCGAACAGCCCGTTCGCCTGCGTGTTGATGACCCCGGTATAGGCGAAGGCGAGCTTGTAGTTGCCGGGCTTCAAAGACTTGGGGAAAGTGACGGTCACGGTCTGCGCGGCGGCATCGGTGGCGATAGTGCCGGAAACCGGCTTGCCCTTGCCCATAGCGATCGTGGCGGACGAGATTGCGAGGTCGGCAGCGTTGAGCGTGATCGCATTGGTGGCGGTCGAAAGCGCGATATCGATCTGCGCCTCCGCCGAGAATTTGAGGTTGGCCGCGTCCGGCGCCATCCTGATCGCATAGTGGCTGGGCACCGCAACGCGCGGCAACTGCGTGGTGACCTCGGCAACAGGCGCGGCCTGCGGCTGGGCAAGCGCGGGGGCGACGAAAGAGGAAAATGCAAGCGCGAGAGGCGCAGCGGAAAGCGACAATGCGCGACACACCGGGGAAAAGCTCATTGGATCATGCTCCGACGAAAGAGACGGACTGTCCGAAGCGGGCTGACGCCTCATCTTTCGGCAGTTTGCGATGCCCAGCATAAACGTGACACGCTCCTGAACGCTAGCTTAACCGCGATGCAAGACATGGGTTCCCGTCATTCTATCTGGAAGTCTGCGGACCGAAGGCCTATGGGCTGGCGCCTGAAGCAATCCAGCAATCAAGAGGTCAGGCACGCCATGGGTTTCAAATGCGGTATCGTCGGGCTGCCCAACGTCGGCAAATCGACCCTGTTCAATGCGTTGACGGAGACGCAGGCCGCGCAGGCGGCCAATTACCCTTTCTGCACGATCGAGCCGAACATCGGCAACGTCTCCGTGCCGGATGCGCGACTTGATACGCTTGCAAAGATCGCAGGCAGCGCCAAGATCATCCCTACACAGCTCGCCTTTGTCGATATCGCCGGGCTCGTGCGCGGCGCGAGCAAGGGCGAAGGACTGGGTAACCAGTTCCTCGGCAACATCCGCGAGGTCGACGCGATCGTTCATGTGCTGAGATGCTTTGAGAATGACGACATCCAACATGTTGATAACAGGGTTGATCCGATCGCTGACGCCGAGACTGTCGAGACCGAGTTGATGTTGTCCGACCTTGAGTCGCTGGAAAAGCGCGTGCCCGCTGCACAGAAGAAGGCGGCGCAGGGCGACAAGGAAAGCAAGCTCATCGCCTCGGTGCTGGGCCAGGCGCTGGACCTGTTGCGCGAAGGCAAGCCAGCACGGCTGGTGTCGCCCAATGACGAGGAGGAAGCGCGCGTGCTGCGGCAGGCGCAGCTGCTCACCTCCAAGCCGGTGCTCTATGTCTGCAATGTCGAGGAAGAGAACGCGGCGCAGGGGAACGCCTTCTCCGCACGGGTATTCGAGAAGGCTCAGGCCGAAGGCGCGCAGGCGGTGGTCGTCTCCGCCGCGATCGAATCTGAGCTGGTGGGAATGGAAATGGCCGAGCGCATCGAATATCTCGAAGAGCTGGGCCTGCATGAAACCGGCCTCGCCCGCGTGATCCGCGCCGGCTATGAGCTGCTCCACCTGCTGACTTTCTTCACCGTTGGGCCTAAGGAAGCGCGCGCGTGGACCGTGCACAAGGGCGCGACGGCGCCGAATGCGGCAGGCGAGATTCACTCGGACTTCGAAAAGGGCTTCATCCGCGCGGAAACGGTGGCCTATGACGACTATGTCACGCTGGGCGGCGAAGCCAAGGCGCGCGAGGCAGGCAAGCTGCGCGCGGAGGGCAAGGCCTATGTGGTGCAGGATGGCGACGTGATGCACTTTTTGCATAGTTGAGGCTGCTAATGCCTTGATCTGGCGCGACGGTCCCTCCCACCGAGACTTGCAGAAAGGTGGGCGAAAGGATCGTGCGCTGGCCGACCGTTACCCCCGGTGTGTCAAAGCTGCGGAGGATCAAAGGCCGTCAGGATCGGGCATGGTCCTGAACCGCTGTGTTCGCACTGATGAGCCAAACGCGCCAGTGCGTCGCGCGCGCGCTCCTTGGCCGCGATCTCGATGTTCAACACCGCGATGCGATCCCTTGCGATCTGCCGCACCTCGATCCGGTCGTCCGTTTGTTCCAGCTCGATCAAACGGGCGATTTCCTTGAGCCTGAATCCTGCAGCTTGCGCGCCCCGAATGAAGTTGAGCCGACGAACGTCGCGTTCATCATAATGGCGAATGCCACCCCCGGCGCCGACGGTAGCCGGACGCCGCATCAACCCTTCACGCTGATAATAACGGATGGTTTCGATCCCTACCCCACCCGCCCTGGCCAGTTCTGAAACTGAAAGCCCCGTCACCTGTTGACTCCGTACTATGGTACGCAGGGTATAGCGCCTTGCGAACGACGAATCACTCGCGAAAACGGAGTTTTTCCTGTGGCAAAGACAGCGCAGATTTATCGCATGGTTATGCCGGATCATATTTGTCCCTTTGGCCTCAAATCGCTGCACATGCTGCGGTCGCACGGCTATGAGGTCGAGGACAACTGGCTGAGGACGCGCGCGGAAACCGATGCTTTCAAGGCCGAGCGCGGCGTCAAGACCACGCCGCAGACGTACATCGATGGCGAACGCATCGGCGGCAACGACGATCTGCGCCGTTTTTTCGGCAAGCACGTGCCACGGGACGGCGAGACAAGCTATCGCCCCGTGATCGCTTTGTTTGCGATGACCGCGTTGATGGCTCTGGCGCTATCCTGGGCTGTAACCGGCGCCGCATTGACGGTGATGGCTGGCGAATGGTTCATCAGCCTCTCGATGTGCGTGCTCGCGCTGTTGAAACTTCAGGATGTGGAGAAGTTCTCTACCATGTTCCTGAACTACGACCTGCTGGCGCGCCGATGGGTTCCTTATGCCTATATCTATCCCTTTGCCGAAGGGGTAGCAGGCGTGTTGATGACGGCGCATGCGTTTGACGTCATTTCCATTCCTCTTGCGTTCACCATAGGATCGATAGGTGCCGTGTCGGTGTTCAAGGCGGTTTACCTAGACAAACGGGAGCTGAAGTGCGCCTGCGTGGGGGGAAACAGCAATGTCCCACTCGGCTTCGTCTCTCTGACGGAAAATCTGATGATGGTCGCGATGGCGATCTGGATGGGAGTTCTCTGATGTTTGCCAGGTGGATTTATGTTTCGGCCGCCGCACTTTGCATTGGCGCGCCGGCGGTCGCGCAAGATCATGACCACCAACATCATGAGGGCATGGAGATGGGAGCGCCCAGTGCATCAGCATCCCACAGCGCCATGCCCGCAGAGGAGAAGCATTTTATCGAAGGCTCCGGCACATCCCGCCTCCCCGGCAAGGATCCCGCGATGAATGGCCTTCACATGATGCCGGGCGACAACTGGATGCTGATGGCGCATGGCTATGCCCAGGCCAATTACACCGACCATTCCGGTCCGCGTGGCGACGACAAATTCTATGTCACCAGCATGGCGATGCTGAACGCGGAGAAGGATTTTGGTGGTGCGCGGCTGGCGCTCAAGTCCATGTTGAGCCTCGAACCGGCGATGCGGCATGACGGCTATCCCAACCTCTTCGCCACCGGCGAAGTTGCTTATGGTCAACCCCTTGTCGACCGGCAGCATCCGCACGATCTGTTCATGGAGCTTGCAGCAAAGCTCGATATCGATGTCGCGCCCGGCACTTCGCTGTTCCTTTATGGCGGGCCGGTAGGCGAACCGGCGCTGGGGCCCAGCGCGTTCATGCACCGGGGCAGCGCGGTCAATAATCCCGAGCCGCCGATCACGCACCACTGGTTCGACAGCACCCACATCACTTATGGTGTGGTGACGGCGGGCGTTTCCGCCAGCAACTGGCAGATCGAGGTGTCCGCATTCCGGGGTCGCGAACCGGACGAACACCGCTGGGACATCGAGACGCCCAAGCTTGACAGCTGGTCGATCCGCGCGACGTGGAACCCGACGCCCAACTGGTCCGCCCAGGTCAGCCATGGCTTCCTCAAGCAGCCGGAGGCGTTGCACGCTGACGAGGACGAACACCGCACAACGGCGAGCGTCCATTATGCCGACGGGCGTTTGTCCGCCATGGCGGCATTCTCCGCCAAGAACCGCGACCCGGGCGAAACGCTGACCGCGTGGATCGCCGAGGCGAACTATGCGCTTACCGAGCGGCACGCCCTGTTCGGGCGGGTGGAGAATGTGAAGAATGACGAGCTGTTCCCCGACCATGCCGACCCGCTGCACGACCAGCCTTTCCGCGTGACGAAATTGCAGGCGGGCTATGCCTGGAATACGCCTTTGGGTGACAGTCCGTTTCACCTGACGCTGGGCGGCAGCGCATCGACCTACCTTAAGCCGGACGCACTCGATGCCGCTTACGGCAGGCGCCCGTGGGGCTATACCCTGTTCACCCGCCTGTCATTGGGACACCGATAAATGATGCTATATTCCGACGATCTGGAAGCAGGCAGGATCGAGCGCTTCGGTGAATATGAGGTGACGCGAAAAGAGGTCCCCTAGGGGCTGTGGGGATTCAGTCCATATAGGCCTGCAAAGCGCGATTTTCTGTGCTTCGGTGCTCACGTACCTTTAAGTACGCTGCGCTCCGATGCTCGAAAATCCCCCTTTTGCCCTGCGGTCGCCTGCGGCCCCGGCTCCATCTGACCTGAATCTCCACAGCCCCTAAGTGAAGTTCTCTATTGCACGGCGAACCTGTTATGAGCGTGATCGCTATCGGCCTGCTCCGCCGCCCCCCCGCCTGAAGCGGCTCACTTCCGTCCGAACAGCTTTTCGATATCGCCGTGAGCGAGCTTGATCCATGTCGGGCGGCCATGATTGCACTGACCTGAGTGGGGCGTCACCTCCATCTCGCGCAGCAAGGCGTTCATCTCCGCAACCGATAGCACACGCCCCGCCCGGACCGAGCCATGGCAGGCCATCGTGGCCGCGACATGGTTGATCCGCTCCCTGAGCGTGAGCGCCTGATCAGTCTCGGCAAGGTCGTCCGCCAGATCGCGCACCAGCCCTTCCGCATCACCTGCGCCGAGCATCGCGGGCGTCGCGCGCACCAGCATGGCGGCGGGGCCGAAACGCTCCAGCTCCAGCCCGAACTCCGCCAGCTCGCCGAGGCGGGTTTCCAGCCGGTCACAGCTTGGTTCGTCGAGCTCCACCACCTGCGGCAGCAACAGCGCCTGCGCGGCGACTCCCTGCCCCTCCCCCTCCAGCGCGCGGCGCATCCGCTCCAGCACCAGCCGCTCGTGCGCGGCGTGCTGATCCACGAGGACGAGGCCATCCTCCGCCTCAGCCACGATATAGGTCTTCGCAACCTGCCCGCGCGCGATACCGAGGGGAAAGGACTGAACAGCAGGCGCGGGCTGATGGGCGGCCTCCGCGCGCGCGGCGGGCATGGGAATGGCCGGTGCATAATCGCCCCACTGCCGAACGGCATCGGACACCAGAAAGTCAGCCGATGGTCGATCGGCGATACCGCCGTCCCGTCGTTCAAAGATCGGCAGGCTACCGATGGGCGTGGGAGACGGTGCTTCCGCGCGCCACATGCTCATGGCTGCCATGTCGGGCCGCTGTGCCGACCGCACACCCGCTTCATCGAGCGCGCGCTTGAGGCCGCTCACGATCATCCCGCGCACGAGGGCGGGATCGCGAAAGCGCACCTCGGTTTTGGCGGGGTGGACGTTCACATCGACTTCCGAGGGCGGCACATCGAGGAACAGCGCGAGCACCGGATGCCTGTCTCGCGCGAGAAGATCCGCATATGCGCCGCGCACCGCGCCGAGCAGCAGCCTGTCCCGCACCGGGCGGCCATTGACGAACAGATAGAGGTGATCGGCGACGCCGCGATTGTAAGTAGGCAGGCTGGCGACGCCTGAAAGGCGCAGCCCTTCCCGCTCCAGCGAGACGATGACGTGATTGTCTGCCAGCGCCCGATCGGTCAGCGCCGCAACGCGCGCCTCGCGGCCCTCGCCCGGTTGAACGGCAAGCGCGCGCCGCCCATCATGCTCCAGCGAGAAGGCGATGTCGGGATGCGCCATCGCCAGGCGGCGGACGACATCAAGGCAGGCGGCATATTCGGCACGGGCAGAGCGCAGGAACTTGCGGCGGGCGGGCACACGGCCGAACAGATCCTCGATGCGCACACTCGTCCCCGGCGGCACGGCGCAAGGGCCCTCGGTGACCAGCGCGCCATTGTCAACCACGCGTTGCCAGCCATCGCGCCCGCGCACCCGGCTCTCCAGCGTCAACCGCGCCACCGAAGCGATCGACGGCAGGGCCTCGCCGCGAAAACCGAGCGTTTCGACCGCCTCGATGCGCTCGTCGGGCAACTTGGAGGTGGCGTGCCGCTCCAGCGCAAGCGCCATGTCTTCCGCGCTCATGCCGCAACCGTCGTCGATCACCTCGATTCGCTCGATCCCGCCGCCCGATAGCCGCACCGTGATGCGGCTCGCGCCCGCATCGATGGCGTTTTCGGTCAGCTCCTTGAGCGCGCTCGCCGGTCTTTCAACCACTTCACCAGCGGCGATACGGTTGACGAGGTGTTCGGGCAGGCGGCGTATTGACATATCGCCCTGACTAGCCCAAGCGGGCGCATTCCGCGAGCCGGGGCCGGATATTTTTTCATACCTGTTCCGGTGCGGCCCGCATGGCGCGAACCCCAGTTTACAGGATCAGGCATGTCGATTTTCACCCGCTTGTTCAAATTCTCCTCGCAGGACATGGCAATCGACCTGGGTACCGCCAACACCGTAGTTTATGTGCGCGGGCGCGGCATCGTCCTCAATGAGCCGTCGGTGGTTGCGGTTGAGACGATCAACGGCATCAAGCGGGTGAAGGCCGTGGGCGACGACGCCAAGCTGATGATGGGCAAGACGCCTGACTCGATAGAGGCGATCCGCCCGCTGCGCGATGGCGTGATCGCCGACATCGATGTCGCCGAGCAGATGATCAAGCATTTCATCACCAAGGTGCACGGCGGCAAGGCACGGCCCTGGCGCTTCCCGGAAATCGTGATCTGCGTGCCGTCCGGATCCACAAGCGTGGAGCGCCGCGCGATCCGCGATGCGGCGAGCAATGCCGGCGCCTCTCAGGTATTCCTGATCGAGGAGCCGATGGCCGCCGCGATCGGCGCGGACATGCCGGTGACAGAGCCGATCGGCTCGATGGTGGTCGACATCGGCGGCGGCACGACAGAGGTTGCGGTGCTGTCGCTGCGCGGCCTCGCTTACACCACATCGGTGCGCGTGGGCGGCGACAAGATGGACGAGGCGATCGTCTCGTTCGTGCGCCGCCATCACAATCTGCTGATCGGCGAAGCCACGGCGGAGCGCATCAAGAAGGAATTCGGCGTCGCCCAGCCACCCGCTGACGGCATCGGCGCGACGATCCACATCAAGGGCCGTGACCTTGTGAACGGCGTGCCCAAGGAAATCAGCATCACGCAGGCGCAGATCGCAGAGGCGCTGGCCGAACCCATCGGCACCATCGTCGAGGGTGTGCGCATCGCGCTGGAAAACACCGCGCCGGAGCTGGCGGCGGACATCGTTGACCAGGGCATCGTGCTCACCGGCGGCGGCGCGCTGCTGAAGGGCCTGGACGACGAGCTGCGCGACGAGACCGGCCTGCCCGTCACGGTCGCCGAGGATCCGCTCACCTGCGTCGCCATCGGCACCGGTCGCGCGCTGGAGGACCCGATGTTCCGCGGCGTGCTGCAAACGGCGTAACGGCTAGAGGAGTACGCCTGCCATGGCGCGACCGCCCAGTCGCCGTCCCGGAGTGAACAGGCGGGCGCAATATGGCTTGTTCGCCAGCTATGTGATCACCATAGCGTGCGCCGTGGTCGGCCTGTTGCTTGTCGTGATATCGGCAGCCGACCCGGCGGGCTTCGCCGTGTTGCGCGCGGGCGCTGCGACTTTCACCAGCCCGATTGCCTCCACGCTCAAGTCCATGGTGCGCGGCTTTGGCACCATCGACGAGCAAATCGTCGCCTATATCGACGCGGGATCACAGAATGCGGATCTGCGGCGGCAGGTGGAAACCAACCGCGTCAAGCTGATCGAGGCCGAGGCGGTAGCGCAGGAAAATGTGCGCCTCAAGAAGCTGCTCGGCATTGCGCAGGAGAGCCAGGACAGGGTCGCGATCGCGCGGATGATATCATCCTCCTCCTCTATCAGCCGCCGCCTCGCGCGCATCAACGCGGGCAGCAACGCCGGGGTTGCACCGGGCATGCCGGTGCGCGCGCCGGAGGGGCTGGTCGGCCGTGTGCTGATCGTCGGCCCGAGCAGCGCGGACCTGCTGCTGCTGACCGACAGCCAGAACATCGTTCCCGTGCGCCGCGCCAAGGACAATATCGGCGCGATCTGCTCCGGCCGGGATGACGGGACGCTGGAGATCAAGCCGCTGAGCGCGGGCGCGAACCCCTTTCACCCCGGCGACATATTGGTCACGACCGGCACAGGAGGCATTTATCGGCCCAACATTCCGGTGGCCATCGTCGTTGCGCTACGCGAGGGCTATGCCATCGGCGTACCGCTGGCCAGCCCCGCCCGGGTCGAGACCGTGATGGTGGAGCGCGCCTATGACGCGAACATCCCCGCCCCGGTCGCGCGCTCAACTGCCCCCGGTGAGGCGTCTTCGGGAACGGCGCAGTGAACCAACCTGTCCCGCGTCTTGGAAATACGCCCACGCCGTGGCGGATGGATGGCACGCCGATCCTCACCGTGTTGCTGGCCTCCGCATTGCCGACGCTGCTCCCGCTCGTCGCGCAGGCGCCGACGCTTCCGCCCTTTGGCCTGCTGTTGTTCGTAGGTTGGCGCCTGTTGCATCACGAAATCTGGCCGCTGTGGATGGCGGCGCCATTGGGCGCGTTCGACGACGTGATGAGCGGCAACCCGCTGGGTACCGCGATCTTCCTGTGGTCTGTCATCAACCTTGCGATAGAAATGGTCGACACCCGGCTGTTCTGGCGCGATTACTGGCATGACTGGTTGATCGCGCTCGGAGCAGCGGCGGCCTTCCTGTTCGGCGGGCTTGTTTTTGCGCGACTGTCAGGCAGTAGCGCGCCGGTGGCCTTGATCCTTCCACAAATCCTCTGGTCTGCCCTGCTCTATCCGCTTATTGTGCGCGTGGTCGCCCGAACGGACCGCTGGCGCATGATGGCATGAAATTTCCCAAGCTCACCCCGAAGAATATCACCCAGGCCAACCTTTCCCAGACCTTCACGCGCCGCGCCATGGTGCTGGGGGCGATACAGGGGGGGATCGGGGTGATGCTCGCCGCGCGGATGGGCTGGATCAGCATCGCCGAGAACGAGAAATACTCGCTGCTCGCCGAGAGCAACCGCGTGAACCTCACGCTGGTGCCGCCCCGGCGCGGCTGGATCATCGACCGGCACGGCAGGCCTATCGCCAAGAACCGCACGGATTTCCGCGTCGATATCATCCCCGACCGGCTGCAGGACCGGGAACGGGTGGTGGGGACGCTGGCGCAGCTGCTCTCGCTCGCGCCCGAGGATGTCGACCGCATCAACGAGGAGCTGGACAAGGCGGCCGGATTTCAGCCGGTGCAGGTGTCTGACAAGCTGAGCTACGATCAGTTCGCAGCCATTTCCGTCCGCCTGCCCGACCTGCCCGGCATCGCGCCCGCGCAGGGCTTTTCGCGCGATTATCCGGCGGGGCCGTCTGTCGGCCACCTCATCGGCTATGTCGGCGTCGCATCCGCCAAGGATTATGAGGAGCGCAAGGACCCGCTGCTCATCACGCCGGGGTTCAAGATCGGCAAGGACGGGCTGGAACGCACGTTCGAGGCCGCGCTGAACGGCAAGCCGGGCGCAAAGCGCGTGGAGGTGACCGCGCGCGGCAAGGTGGTGCGCGAACTCACCACCCGGCCGGACACGCCGGGCAAGACGATCCAGCTCACGATCGACGCGGGGCTGCAGGAATATGCGGGCCGCAGGCTCGGCACGCAGAGCGGGTCAGTCGTTGTCGTCGACTGCCGCACCGGTGATCTGCTTGCCATGGCATCCATGCCCAGCTTCGATCCCAACAGCTTTTCCGACGGCATCGGTCATATGGAATGGGACATGCTGAGCCAGGATGACCATGTCCCGCTCCGCAACAAGACGCTTCAGGGCCTTTACCCCCCCGGATCGACCGTGAAGCCGATGGTTGCCCTCTCATTCCTCGAGGCGGGCCTCAGCCCTAACGAGACCGTGCATTGCGGCGGAGCCATTCGTGTGGGCAATGGCAGCTTCCACTGCTGGCGGCGCGGCGGACATGGCGCGGTGAACATGCATCGCGGGATCGAGCAGAGCTGCGACATCTATTTCTATGTGATGGCGCAGCGCCTTGGCATGCAGGTGATCGCGGATATGGCGCGCAAGCTTGGGCTGGGGCAGAAATTTCCGCTGCCCTATCCCAGCCAGAGCTATGGCACGGTACCGGATGCGGCGTGGAAGAAGAAAAAATACAAGGAAGACTGGCAGGTCTACGACACGGTGAACGCCACCATCGGCCAGGGCTATATGCTGGTGAACCCGTTGCAGATCGCGATGATGGCGGCGCGGCTGGCCTCCGGCAAGGCGCTGATGCCTAACCTGCTGTTCGGCGCCAAGCGTCCGCCTGCACAGCCACTCGGCGTCTCGCGCGAGCATCTGGAGATCATCTGGGCGGCCATGCGCGATGTGGTGAACGGGGGAGGCACAGGTGGCGGTGCCCGCCTTTCCGTCCCCGATGTGCTGATGGCTGGCAAGACGGGCACCGCCCAGGTGCGGCGCATCACGATGGCGGAGCGCGCGGGCGGCGTGCGCTCCAACGCCTCGCTCGCCTTCAAGCTGCGCGATCACGCGCTGTTTCAGGGCTTCGCGCCCGCCGAAAATCCGCGCTATGCCATCGGCACCATCATAGAACATGGCGGCCATGTCGATATCATTCAGGACGCCCCGCGCATCTCCGGCGATGTGATGAGCTATCTGTTCGACCCCAAGGGCGCGATGGAACGCCTGCTCAACTATGAGAAGAATTGGGGCGGGGATCCGTTCGTTCGACAGGAGAAGCAGATGGCGGCCTATCGCGCGGCCCATGGCATGGCCCCCCCCGCCCCACCTGCAGACAATGCCGCGAATAGCGCAAGCGAGGCCCGGCCCGGTGCGGAAGACGCTCCTGCGGCTGCCACACAGGCTGATGATCCCCCCGCCGCTCCAAACGGCAATGCGCAAGAGGCGGCAGAGTGAGTGTCATCCCCTCCACCGTCGCCCGACTGCCCTGGCGGGTCATGCTGCTCGTTGGTGCCATAGCCTGTTTCGGGGTCACGGTATTGTACAGTGCGGCTGGCGGCAGCATGACGCCCTGGGCGATGAACCAGCTGATACGCTTTCTGTTGTTCACGGGGATGGCGGTGGTGATCTCGCGCGTGCCGGTGGAGCTGTTCGCGCGCATGGCATTTCCCGCTTATGGTGCGGTGCTGGGCGCGCTGGTGGTGGTGGAGCTGATAGGCGGTGTCGCGGGCGGCAGCCAGCGATGGATCAACCTGGGATTCATGCAGCTCCAGCCTTCGGAGTTCATGAAACCGGTCATCGTGCTGGCGGTGGCGCGCTTCTACGCCAGACTTCCGGTGGGGGAAACCCGCCGCTGGACGGCGATCTGGCCAGCGCTCGTAATGATCGGCGTGCCCTGGGCACTCGTGCTGATCCAACCCGATCTTGGTACCGCGACCATGATCGCGGCCGGCGGCGTGACGGTGATGTTCCTCGCCGGGCTGCCGCTGCGGCTGTTCGTCGGCTCGGCGCTGGCAGGAGCCGCGATCATCCCCATCGCCTTTAGTTTCCTGCATGAATATCAGCAGAAGCGCGTGCTGATCTTCATGGACCCGGAGAGCGACCCCCTCGGCGCGGGCTATCATATCAGCCAGTCGAAGATCGCGATCGGCTCGGGCGGGCTATGGGGCAAGGGCTTTCTCCAGGGTACGCAGAGCCATCTCGATTATCTGCCTGAAGGGCATACCGACTTTGTATTCGCCACCATGTCCGAGGAATGGGGGCTTGTCGGCGGGGTGGCGCTGATTGCGGCTTTCATGCTGCTGTTTCAGTGGGGCATCCGCGTTTCGATGCGCGCTCAGGACAGGTTTTCGGCGCTCATCGCGGCTGGACTGACGACGACGGTTTTCTTTTACGTCGCCATCAACCTGATGATGGTGATGGGTCTGGCGCCGGTCGTGGGCATCCCCCTGCCCTTCATGTCCTATGGCGGCTCCTCGATGCTTACGGTGATGCTGTGCATCGGCATCATCCTAGCGGTGGATCGAGACAGCCGACGGGGATCGGGAGCCGGATGGCGATGACGGCGGATCATCGGCACCTGATAGCGCGGCGCTCGTCCCCGGCTCGTCATAATGCCCATCCAGCCTGAGCCTGAGCGCCCATCACGCTGCTTTGCGCCGGTATGCGACGCCGACGTTCGCCTGCTGGTGCTCGGCAGCCTGCCCGGCCAGCGATCGCTGGCGATGCAGCAATATTATGCGCATCCGCAGAACCAGTTCTGGCGGCTGATGAGTGAAGTGACTGGCGCGAGCCTGGTCGCGCTGCCTTATGAGGAGCGGCTTGCCGGCCTGCTGGCCTGCGGCATCGGGCTGTGGGACGTGATCAACGAAGCCACGCGGCCCGGCAGCCTCGACACCCGGATAACGGGTGCTCTGCCCAATGACCTGGCAGCTTTGCTCGCCAGCCTGCCCAAGCTGCGCGCCATGGCCTTCAATGGCAAGACAGCGAGCCGTATCGGCCGGCGCCAGCTCGCTGGCACAGGATCGATCACAACTGACATGGCGCTCATCGACCTGCCGTCGAGCAGCCCGGCCTACACGCTGAGCTATGCCGAGAAGGCCCGAAACTGGATCATGCTGAGAGACTGGATCGGGGCCTGAACTGACCCGATATCAGGAATGGGGCGACCGATGGGATCCGAACCCACGACCTCTGGTACCACAAACCAGCGCTCTAACCAACTGAGCTACGATCGCCACATAAACGACGCCCCGTGCGGGGCGGACGGTCACTTAAGCGCGCCTGCCCCCAGCGTCAAGCAGGCAAATGCCCTCGCCGGGCCATCAGCAGCAAAAAGGGCGGAGCCGAAGCCCCGCCCTCACATCCTCCCCAAAACTCCCGCCACAGAGGCGGGAACAGGATCTGGCCATACCGCTGCGCCCACTTAGCGCGCGTGCGGCGACACTATCAGTTGACGGCGTCTTTCAGGCCCTTGCCGGCCTTGAACTTCGGCTGCGACGACGCCTTGATGGTCATGGTCTCGCCGGTGCGCGGGTTGCGACCGGTGGACGCCTTGCGCTTGGAAACGGAGAAGGTGCCGAAGCCGACGAGGCGCACTTCGTCGCCCTTCTTCAGAGCACCGGTGATCGCGTCGAACACGCCCTCGACGGCCTTTGCCGCGTCCGTCTTGCTGAGACCGCTACCGTCGGCGACCGCGCCAATAAGATCCTGCTTGTTCATGGTATGGGAACCCCCTCGTTGCTTGTGTTGAAAGTAGGAATCGGTAATTCGGGAGCGCCATAAATGCTCGGTTTTTGGCGTCTGTCAAAGGGTAAAGCCAAAAAAATCGTGCGGTTGTGCCGAAGGGAAGGCGAGCCTCACCCTCCGACAGACCGAATCTTAATGCCGCACCGCAACATCAGTGTCGCTGGCAGCGGACGAAACCGGCTGCGCGGCGAGATCATCCTCTTCCGACCAGGAGATCGGCTCAAGCGGAGTGGCAAGGGCGCGGGCCAACACTTCATCGACATGGCTGACCGGGACGATCTCCAGATTTTCGGTGATATTTGCCGGGATTTCGGCCAGATCTTTCTCATTTTCGATCGGGATCAGGACGGTACGGATGCCTCCCCGCAGGGCAGCCAGGAGCTTTTCCTTGAGTCCGCCGATGGGCAGCACCCGCCCCCGCAAGGTAACCTCACCGGTCATCGCGACATCCTTTCGCACCGGCACACCAGTGAGGGTGGAAACGATGCTCGTGACCATGCCGATACCCGCCGATGGGCCATCCTTGGGCACGGCCCCTTCGGGCAAGTGGATATGAATGTCCTTGCGGTTGAAGATGCTGGGACGGATGCCGTAGCCCGGCGCGCGCGCCTTCACATAGGAGAATGCGGCCTGCACCGATTCGGTCATGACCTCACCCAACTTGCCGGTGGTCTTGATCTGCCCCTTGCCCGGCACGGTGACGGACTCGATGGTCAACAGCTCGCCGCCCACCTCCGTCCAAGCGAGACCGGTAACGGCACCGACCTGGTTTTCCTCCTCGCCCACACCATGGCGGAACTTGCGCACGCCAGCGAACTCGGAGAGGTTTTCCGATGTGACCTCGACGCTTTTCACGCCGCCCTCAAGGATCTTGCGCAGCGCCTTGCGGGCGAGCCGCGCCACCTCGCGCTCCAGCGTGCGGACGCCCGCCTCGCGCGTGTAATAGCGGATCAGGTCACGCAGGCCGGCCTCGGTTACCATGAATTCGTCCGCCTTGAGGCCATGCGCCTCGATCTGCTTGGGCACGAGGTGCCGCTGCGCGATCTCGACCTTTTCGTCCTCGGTATAACCTTCAAGCCGAATGATCTCCATCCGGTCCAGCAAGGGCTGCGGCAGGTTCAGCGAGTTCGCGGTGGTCACGAACATCACATCCGAGAGATCGAGATCGATCTCCAGATAATGATCCTGGAACCGGGAGTTCTGCTCCGGATCCAGCACCTCAAGCAACGCGGAGGCGGGATCGCCACGGAAATCCTGGCCGAGCTTGTCGATCTCGTCGAGCAGGAACAGCGGGTTCATGCTGCCCGCCTTCTTGAGGTTGGACACGATCTTTCCCGGCAGCGAGCCGATATAGGTGCGGCGATGGCCGCGAATCTCGGCCTCGTCGCGCACGCCGCCCAGCGACTGGCGCACGAATTCGCGGCCGCACGCCTTGGCGATCGACTTGCCGAGCGAGGTCTTGCCGACGCCCGGAGGGCCGACCAGGCACAGGATCGGGCCTTTCAGCTTGTTGGTGCGCGCCTGGACTGCGAGATATTCGACGATCCGGTCCTTGACCTTTTCCAGCGCGAAATGATCGGCATCTAGGATTTCCTGCGCGCGCTTGAGGTCGTTCTTGACCTTGCTGCGCTTGCCCCAAGGCAGGCCGAGCAGCACATCGAGATAATTGCGCACGACCGTGGCCTCGGCCGACATCGGCTGCATGGACTTGAGCTTCTTCAGTTCCGCGTTGGCCTTGGCCTTCGCTTCCTTGGTCATCTTGAGCTTGTTGATCTTGTCCTGAAGCTCGGCCAGCTCGTCGGCTTCGTCGCCCTCGGCGCCGCCCAGCTCGCGCTGAATCGCCTTCAACTGCTCATTGAGATAATATTCGCGCTGGGTCTTCTCCATCTGGCGCTTGACGCGGCCGCGGATCTTCTTCTCGACCTGCAGCACGCCCAGCTCGCCTTCCATGAAGGCGAAGACCATTTCGAGCCGCTTGGCAGCGTCCGTCTCTGTGAGCAGAGCCTGCTTGTCCGACACCTTGACGCTGATGTGCGCGGCGACGGCATCGGCGAGCCGCCCCGCCTCCTCGATCTCGCGCAGCTGCACTGGCGTTTCGGCGGGCAGCTTCTTGTTGAGCTTGGCGTAATTCTCGAACTGATCGGCAACCGAGCGCATCAGCGCCGAAGCCTGCGGCCCGCTCGCGCCCTGTTCTTCCGCGGCCTCGACCTCGGCGGAGACATAGCCGTCTGCGTCCGACACCGCCTGAAGGCGGGCACGCTGCTTGCCCTCGACCAGCACGCGCACGGTGCCATCGGGCAGCTTTAACAACTGAAGCACGGTGGCGATCACGCCCATGTCATAAAGGGCGTCGCGATCCGGCTCGTCCTCGGCGGGATCTAGCTGGGAGACGAGGAAAATTTCCTTGTCCGCCTCCATGGCTTTTTCCAGGGCGACAACGCTTTTATCCCGTCCGACAAACAGGGGGACGATCATCTGCGGAAAGACAACGATGTCACGCAGGGGGAGCAGCGGGAATTGCATGTCTGTTCTAAACTCCTTGGCGCACCTGAATGGGATGCCGATCCTATATTGTGTTCTATAGTGCGCGGATCAATGGTGCGGCAGCCTTAGCGCAAAAAGCTGAAAATAGGATTGCTCCAACAAGCGCGGTTCGCCCATCAAAACGGCAGCTTGAAACCGGGCGGCAGCGAGAGACCGCTGGTCATTTTACCCATCTCTGCGCTGGACGCTTCATCGGCCTTCTTGCGCGCGTCGTTGAACGCGGCGGCGACAAGATCTTCCAATATCTGCTTTTCGGACGGCGCGAGCAGGCTTTCGTCAATGGAAACGCCGGTAATCCGCCCCTTGGCGGTGGCGCGGACCTTGATCACGCCGCCGCCGGCAGCGCCCTCGACCTCGATCTTGTCCAGGTTTTCCTGCGCGCGGGCCAATTCCTCCTGCACGCGCTGGGCCATGCCCAATATCTCGTTCAAGTCCTTCATGCGCTTTCGCTCCATTTCGCTTCGTCATCGGCAGGCAACAGCTCCGCATCGGGAAACGCCGCCAGCGCCGCCTGCATGACCGGGTGACTGAGAATATCTTCCTTGGCTTGCCGTTCCGCCTGCTCGCGCCGTTCCGACAGGGTTGGCTCCGCCTCGCCCTGAGCCAACCGCAACTGCCAGCGCCCGCGGGTTACCTCGTCGATCGCCACCCGAATGTGGTCGATCTGATCCTGCGCCATCGGCCGGGCGGGCTCGAAATCGAGCTCAGGCGGGGCGTAGCGGATCGGGCGGACGAAGTGCTCTATCTCGTCAGCAATCAGGCCCTTGTTGCGATCCCACAACAGCTTGACCAGCGCCTCGAAGCTGGCGGGAAGCGTGGCGGTGGGGGCGGATGATGGTGCGGCGGCGGGGGAACTTGCGGCATTCGGCGCGGATGCGGCGGGCGCCCCCCCTTCAAGCAGCCGCGCGAGCTCGGACGGATCGGGCAGGCTGGCCGCGTGGATGACCCGCAACAGCGCCATGTCCGCCGCTTGCGTAGGCATCGCGGCGCGCGCAACCTCCTCATGCCCCTTGAGCAGCAGCTGCCACAGCCGGTGCAGCGGCGCGAAGCCAAGCTGACTCGCCCAGTCGGCCAGCGCCTCCCGCTCCTCAACCGATTGCGCGGGGTCATCGCCCTTGCCGCCCGCCTTCAGCAGCGTGACGCCGTGTACTGTCTCCAGCAGACCGCGCAGGATGGAAAGCGGCTCGACGCCGAGATCATGCTGCTCGCGCATGAGAGCAAGGGCGCCAGACGCATCGCCTGCCAACAGCAACCCGAACAGGCGCCGGATTGCGCCACGGTCCGACAGGCCGAGCATTTCGCGCACCTGCGCGGCGGTGACGCGCGCACCATCGCCCGCCCCTTCGGTCTCGGCATGGGCGATCGCCTGATCGAGGATCGAGAGGCCATCGCGCGCGGAGCCTTCCGCCGCCTGCGCGATCAGCGACAAGGCCTCGGCCTCCGCCTCCACGCCTTCCTCGCGCACCACATGAGCGAAGTGTGCAGCGAGCTTTTCCGCCGAAATCCGCCGCAGATCGAACCGCTGACAACGGGAGAGCACCGTGACCGGCACCTTGTTGACCTCTGTGGTGGCGAACAGGAACTTCACATGGGCGGGCGGCTCTTCCAGCGTCTTCAACAGCGCGTTGAAGGCGTTTTTGGAGAGCATGTGCACTTCGTCGATGATGTAGACCTTGTAGCGCGCCGACACCGCCGAATAGCGCACCGCCTCGATGATCTCGCGCACGTCGTCAACGCCGGTGTGGCTGGCGGCGTCCATCTCGATCACGTCGATGTGGCGGCCTTCGGCGATGGCGAGGCAGGGTTCGCATTGGCCGCACGGGTCGATCGTCGGGCCGCCCTGCCCATCCGGGCCGATGCAGTTCAGCGCCTTGGCAATGAGGCGCGCGGTCGAGGTCTTGCCCACGCCGCGCACGCCGGTCATCAAAAAAGCATGGGCGAGCCGCCCGCGCCTGATCGCGTTACCCAGCGTCTGCACCATCGCATCCTGTCCGATCAGCTCGGCAAAGGTCTGCGGCCGATATTTGCGCGCGAGCACGCGATAGGCGCTGCCGGTGGTGGGCGGGGAATCGGTCATGCGGCTGTTCTAACGGCTCGCCGCATCATTGTCGAAGAATTGGCGGCGGCGGGTGCGAGAAAGTAGGAGCCGGAACGACCCGCAGCGAAATCACTGTGGCTGCTTCCGTCAGGACCTGACCAGGTTGGCGACGACCACGTCCGCCCGACTCCCGCGTGCCATATGGAGGCAACGCCGCCGAATTGCAATCAGGCGCTCACACGCCTTTCATGTCGCGCCATTCGCCGGGCATGCGCACGGTGAGGGTGTCCATGTCCGGCGGCAGGACGATCTGGCAGGCGAGGCGGCTGGTGCGGGTGGCAGCGGCAGCGAGATCGAGCATGTCTTCCTCTGCCTCCGAGGCGGGCGGCAGCCTGGCGAAATCCTCCGCAGCGATGATGACGTGGCAGGTTGAACAGGCCATCTGCCCCTCGCAAGTGCCTTCCAGCGGCTGGCCCGCAGCCTGCGCAATGTCTAGCAAGACCTCTCCGCTCTGCGCGGTAACCTCTTGAATATACTCGCCATCATCACTGATGAACCGGACTATGGGCATTGCCGTTCTTACTCCTGAGCCTGCGCCGCGCGGTTGATGATCTCGGCTGCGCGCTCAATCTCATCGAGCGTGGTATATCGCCCGAAACCAAGCCGGATCGAGGACCGGGCCTGCGCATCCGACAGCCCCAGCGCGCGCAGCACATGGCTGGGCCTGCCCGATCCGCTGGCGCAGGCCGACCCGAGCGAGAACGCGACATCGCGGCAATCGGCCATCAGCCGGGCGGCGTCCAGCCCCTCGCGGCGGAGGTTGAGGTTGCCGAGATAGCGGTGATCCACGCTGCCATTAAGCGTCCAACCGGCGAACAGTTCCCGCGCGCGGGCGTGGAGCGTTGCTACATGCGTGGCGTCAGCCTCGCGCCGCTCGGCCATCAGCCGCGATGCGACCCCGATCCCCGCGCACAGCGCGGGCGACAGCGTGCCGGACCGCAAGCCGCCCTCCTGTCCGCCGCCATGGATCAACGGCGGAAGATCAATGCCATTGCGCACCCACAGCGCGCCGATGCCTTTGGGGCCGTGGATCTTGTGCGCCGAAATCGCGATGATGTCTGCCTCAGCAGGCAGATCGACCCGCCCCACCCCCTGCACCGCATCACAGAGGAACAGCGCGCCTGCGCCCTGCGCCATCAGCCCAAGCGTGTCGACCGGCTGGATCACGCCGATCTCATTGTTGACCAGCATCACCGCCAGCACGGCTGTGCGCTCGTCGAGCGCATCTTTCACCACCGCCAGATCGAGCAGGCCATCCTGCCTTACCGGAAGCAGCACTGGGTCGAACCCCTCCGTGCGCAGCGCGAGTGCGGTGTCACGCACGGCGGCATGCTCGGTATCGGGCAGGAGGATGCGCACGCGGCGCGCGTCACGGCCACGCATGCTCCGCGCCGCGCCCACCAGCCCGATGTTGAGCGCCTCGGTGGCGCCCGAGGTGAAGACGACACGCCCCTCAGGCGGCAGCAGGGCCGCCACCTGATCGCGCGCGACTTCTACCGCCGCCGCCGCCGCGCGGCCCGGGCGATGCGCGCTGTGGGGATTGGCGAAATAGTCCTTGAGCCACGGCGTCATTGCCTCGAAAACTTCTGAGGGTAGCGGCGTAGTTGCCTGATAATCCAGATAGATCATGCGGCCTGACCTTTGGCCATGCCGCGCCACGCCTCGATGAACGCGCGTACCTCGGCCTCGCACGTCTGCGACCCGAAACTGACGCGGATCACTTCATCGGCGGCGTCATTGGCCCACCCGAGCGCACGCAGCACCGGGCTTGTCTTGAGCGTGCCGGACGAACAGGCCGCCCCGGCCGACACAGCGATGCCCGCCGCATCGAAGCGGATGAGTTGCGCGCGCGCCGAGACGCCCGGCATCCGATAGCTGGCGATAGTGGGGATGCGCTCTGCCGCGCCTGCCACAACTGCGCCACCCGCCTGGCACACAGCAGCGTCGATCATCGCCCGCAGACGCACCGCCTCGCCCATCCAGCCGCGCCCCTGCTCCACGGCAGCCGCCATGCCCATTATGCCCGGCAGATTCTCCGTGCCGCCGCGATAGCCCTGCTCCTGCCCGCCACTCGGCCGCAACAGCGAGAGGTCACGGACGAGAAGCGCGCCGACGCCCGGCGGCCCGCCGAACTTGTGAGCCGAGATGGCGATCATGTCCGCCCCCACGGGCAGGTCGATCTTGCCGGCGCTCTGCGCGCAATCGCACAGCATCCATCCGCCCGCCGCATGGATGCGCTCGGCGAGTTCGGCGATCGGCTGGATCACGCCGGTTTCGTTGTTCACATGCTGGATGGCGTGGAGCGCGGCTTCGCGTACATCCGTGACGATACCGTCGGCATCCACTGCGAGCCACTCGGCCGCATTGCCCGCCACGCGCAACACTGCATCATGCTCGGTGGGGGAAACGGCGATGCGCTCGGTGGCTGCTTGCCGCAGCGCGATGGAAATCGCCTCGCTTGCCCCTGAAGTGAAGATCAGTTCTCCATCCCAGCCCAGCGCGGCCTTGATGCGCCTCCGCGCGTCCTCCAGCGCCGCCCTTGCCGTGCGCCCATCGGCATGGGGTGAGGATGGATTGGCCCAGCGCGCCAGCCCATCGACCATCGCCTCACGCGCGGCATCGGTCACCGGCGTGGTCGCCGCGTGATCGAGATAGATGCGCTTTTGCGGGGTGAAAGACTGGCCGTTTGGCACGGATCGACTCATTTTATTGCGAAATTGCGGTTGCGTCCTATATAGGCGCTCCTTCATCCTTAGCCAGCGCCGAGCGCGGGCCGGGGTCCACCGTTCTAGCCAGACAGCCAGGTGCCATGCCCGACGTGATCTTTCCCGGCCCCGAAGGCCGCCTTGAGGGCCGCTTCAGCCCGCCGCCCCGCCCCCGCGCTCCCGTGGCGATGATCCTCCACCCCCACCCGCAAGGTGGCGGCACGATGAATGACCGGATCACACAGGCGCTCTACAAGACTTTCGTGAAACGCGGCTTTGCCGTGCTGCGCTTCAACTTCCGGGGTGTGGGACGCAGCCAGGGCACGTTCGACAACGGTATCGGCGAATTGTCTGATGCGGCAGCGGCGCTCGACTGGGTGCAGAGCTTTCACCCCGAGGCGCAGACGACCTGGATCGCGGGCTTCAGCTTCGGTGCGTGGATCGGCATGCAGCTGTTGATGCGCAGGCCGGAGATCCGCGGGTTCATCTCGGTCGCGCCGCCCGCCAACATGTATGATTTCAGCTTTCTCGCCCCGTGTCCGGCCTCGGGCATCATCGTTCAGGGCACGCACGACGAGGTGGTTACCGCCAACGCCGTGCAGAAGCTGGTCGACAAGCTGCGGACGCAAAAAGGCATCACGATCCATCATGACGAGATCCGCAACGCCAACCATTTCTTCGAAAATGAGCTGGATCAGGTGATGATGTCGGTCGACAATTATCTCGACATGCGGCTGTCGCCGGACAGCCCGATCAAATAATCATTCGATAGTCAAAACGCGAAAAGGCCGCCAGTCTCGGCGGCCTTTTCCCTTGGCTGATCAAAGCTCAGCGCTGCCCGCGCTGGGACTGATCCGAGCGGTCTCTCTCGTTATAACCACCCTGCTGGGAACCCCCCTGATTCTGCTGGTTCTGCTGGCCTGAGCGGTTCTGGTCCGTCTGGCCGCCCTGCTGATTGCGGCCCTGGTCCTGCTGGTTTTGCTGACCGGCACGGTTGCTGTCCTGCCCGCCCTGCTGACGGTTTTGATCATTACGGTTTTGATCGCCCTGGTTCTGGTTGGGATTTGCCATGGTAAAACTCCTCTACCTTTGCGTGTCCAACTCACAGACACATCATACCCAACCCGTGCTTGCGCATCCCGTTCCGGCCGATGAGAGAGGCTGTGGTGCTATTCGGTAAGGCGTTCAAAACTATAGAGGAATCGTCCAAATCGCCACATTCGCAAACATCACCAGACCGGCAATGATCATCAGCCAGGCGCGCTTGCTGTTCCCTGGCTGGCGGACGAACAGAAGACCTCCGCCCCCTGCCAGCGCCAGCCCTGCAAGCATCAGCACGGACAGCACTGTTCCGGATACGGGCGCGGCATTCATGGCATGTCTCCTTTTCGGCCACCCGCATAATCGGGCAACGCGACTGTGGCAATTGCGGGGCATCGCGCCTAGATAGGCGCCACAGCCGAATCGCTCCGCCAGAGGAAAGCCACAACCCATGCGCATCGCCATCGCGTCAGACCATGCCGCCATCGAGCTGAAAGCGCAGCTGGCCGGCTGGTTGCGCGAGCAGGGGCATGAGGTGGACGACCTCGGCCCGCATGACGGCACGTCCGTCGATTATCCGGATTATGGCTACAGGCTGGGCCAGGCCATCGCCGGCGGCGCGGCCGAGCGAGGGGTTGCGCTCTGCGGATCGGGCATCGGCATTTCGATTGCCGTGAACCGCAATCCCAAATGCCGCGCGGCACTTGTTTCCGAGCCGCTCTCCGCACAGCTGGCGCGCGAGCATAACGACGCCAACGTCATCGCGATGGGTGCGCGCCTGATCGGCCCGGAAATGGCCAAGGCGTGCCTCACCGCCTTCCTTTCGACCGACTTTGGCGGAGACCGCCACCAGCGCCGTGTCGACAAACTCTCGAACCCTTCGCTCTGAACCGGAAAGGACCGCCCTCATGAGCACCGCCCCCGCCACCCTCGAAGCCGCGAACGACATTCGCGCCGCCGATTTCTTCACCGCAGGCGTTGCCAGCCGCGATCCGCTGGTCGCCGCCGCGATCGGCAAGGAGCTGAAGCGCGAGCAGAACCAGATCGAGCTGATCGCGAGCGAGAACATCGTCTCCAAGGCGGTGCTTGAGGCGCAGGGCTCGGTCTTCACCAACAAATATGCCGAGGGCTATCCCGGCAAGCGCTATTATCAGGGCTGCGCGCCC
This sequence comes from Sphingobium sp. DEHP117, assembly GCF_030867385.1. Taxonomy (GTDB): domain Bacteria; phylum Pseudomonadota; class Alphaproteobacteria; order Sphingomonadales; family Sphingomonadaceae; genus Sphingobium. The sequence goes on from NZ_JAPFBJ010000001.1 coordinate 1,340,888, forward strand.
TCCGACGATGTGGAGCAGCTTGCCATCGACCGCGCCAAGGAGCTGTTCGGCTGCGGCTTTGCCAATGTCCAGCCGCACTCGGGCGCGCAGGCGAACGGCGGCGTGATGCTGGCGCTGACCAAGCCGGGCGACACGATCATGGGCCTCAGCCTCGACGCAGGCGGCCACCTCACCCACGGCGCCAAGCCCGCCATGTCCGGCAAATGGTTCAACGCCGTGCAATATGGCGTGCGCGAGGACACGCACCTCATCGATTATGACGAGGTCGAGCGCCTGGCCGTGGAGTCGAAGCCCACGCTCATCATCACCGGGGGCAGCGCCTATCCCCGCCACATCGACTTCGCCCGCTTTCGCGCTATCGCGGACAAGGTCGGCGCGCTGTTCATGGTCGACATGGCGCACTTTGCGGGCCTCGTTGCGGGCGGAGTTCACCCCACACCCTTCGGCCACGCCCATGTCGTGACCACCACCACGCACAAGACGCTGCGCGGCCCGCGCGGCGGCATGATCCTCACCGATGACGAGGCGATTGCCAAGAAGATCAACTCCGCCATCTTCCCCGGCCTGCAGGGCGGCCCGCTGATGCATGTGATCGCCGCCAAGGCGGTCGCGTTTGGCGAGGCGCTGACACCCGAATTCAAGGCCTATGCCAAGGCGGTGCTGGCGAACAGCAAGGCGCTTGCGGCGCGGCTGGAAGCGCGCGGTCTGGCGGTAGTGTCGGGCGGCACCGATACCCACCTGTCGCTGATTGACCTCCGCCCCTATGGCATTTCCGGCAAGGAAGCGGACGAGGCGCTGGAGCGCAGCTGCATCACCTGCAACAAGAACGGGATTCCGGGCGATCCCCTGCCCCCGACCAAGACCAGCGGCATCCGCGTCGGCAGCCCCGCAGGCACCACGCGCGGCTTTGGCGTGGCGGAGTTCGAGGCGATCGGCGACATGATCGCGGACGTGCTCGGCGGCCTCAAGGACAAGGGCGAGGCGGGCGACCCGGCGATCGAGGCCAATGTGCGCGAGCGCGTGGCGGCGCTGTGCGCGCGCTTCCCGATCTACGAGGGATAAGAACGGGTGCGCTGCCCCTTTTGCGGACATGACGACAGCCAGGTGAAGGACTCGCGGCCCACGGACGATGGCGCCGCGATCCGCCGCCGCCGCCAGTGCGAGGCCTGCGCCGCGCGCTTCACCACGTTCGAGCGCATCCAGCTGCGCGACATCTGGGTGGTGAAGAGCAATGGCGAGCGCCAGCCGTTTGACCGGGACAAGCTCGCCCGCTCGCTGGAGATTGCCTGCCGCAAACGCCCGATCGACCCGGCGCGGATCGAAAAGCTTACCTCCGGCATCCAGCGCCAGATCGAGACCAACGGCGAAAACGAGGTCAGCGCGCAATCGATCGGCGAGCTGGTGATGGCGGCGCTGAAGGAGCTGGACAGCGTAGCCTATATCCGCTTCGCCTCGGTCTATAAGGACTTCCGCGAGGCGCAGGATTTCGAGGACTTCGCCTCCGCCGTGAAGGAAGCGGGGGGTGAATAGAACACGCGCCCTGTTCACCCAGAGCAAAGGCAAATGGCAAGGTCGAGGCTTGAGAGACCGGCCAGCGTGAGCTTCTGGGTCTATATATTGCGATGCGCTGACGGCAGCTATTACACCGGGCACACCGACGATCTGGACCGGCGCATTGCGCAACATCAGTCCGGCACGCTTCCTGGCTACACCCACACCCGCCGACCCGTAGAATTGATGTTTTGCGAGGCCTTCCCCGAGCGCATCGACGCGCTGGAGCGCGAACGGCAGATCAAGGACTGGTCGCGCAAGAAGAAGGAGGCGCTGTTCAGGGGCGACTTCGCTGCGGTAAAGAGCGCGGCCTCGATTTCTCGACAGTCGTCTCGACTGCGCTCGACGACTGCTCGAAACGAACGGGGTGAGGATGAAGGCAGCCGTTCGGTTCGAGCACCGGTCGAGTGTGTCGAGACCGGTGTCGAGACCGGCGGCGGAATCGAAGACCATCGCCCCATCATCGTCCTCGTCCGCCCGCAACTGGGCGAGAATATCGGCAAGGCGGCGCGGGCGATGCTCAACTTCGGATTGACCGAGCTGCGCCTAGTTGCCCCGCGCGATGGCTGGCCGAACCCTGACGCAGGCCCGGCGGCGGCCGGGGCGGACCAAGTGCTGGAAGGCGCAAAGATTTACGACACGCTGGCACAAGCCGTGGCGGACTGCGCCCATGTCTATGCCACCACCGTGCGCAAGCGCGGCGTGACCAAGCCGGTGGTGACGCCGGAAGAGGCCGCTCTGGAGATCCATGGCGCAGTGGGACGCAGCGCGGTCGTATTCGGGCCGGAACGCTCAGGGCTGGAGACCGAGGAGGTGGCGCTGTGCCGCACGATCCTCACGGTGCCGATCAACCCGGAATTCGCCTCGCTGAACCTTGCGCAGGCGGTGATCCTTGTTGCCTATGAATGGTCCAAGCATGTCTCGAGCGACGCAGAGGGAGGCGCGGTGTCGCTCGCCCAACCCACGCACGAGGACCTGCTGCCCCCCGCCCCGCAGGAGGAGCTGGAGGGCATGATCGCGCAGTTCGACACGATGCTGGAGGCGGCGGGCTATTTCTTCCCCGAGAGCCGGGCGGCGGCAACACGCCGCACCTTACGCAACCTGCTCACCAAGCCGGGCTGGAACCATCTGGAGGTGCGCACGCTGCGCGGCGTCCTTTCCAGCCTCGCCAATCCGCGCCCGCGCTGAACGTCTGCGGCGTGACGTCAAGCGGCCGCAGCCAAGGGCCGTGGTGCGGCTCTCGTCTGACCACCCGAGACCTGAAAGCCGCTCAGCAACTCGGCAAGCTGCGCCACCTGCCCGCCCATGGCCCGCGTCGCCGCCGTGCTCTGCTCAACCATCGCCGCATTCTGCTGGGTCATATACTCCATGTCGGTGATAGCCGCGTTTACCTGCACCAACCGCGATGCCTGCCGCACCGAGGCGCCGGAGATATCGCCGATCAGCGTCGAGATAGAGCCGACCCTGCCCACAATCTCGTCAAGCACCGCGCCGGTTTCGCCGACCAGTGACACGCCTGCGTCGACCTGGCCGGCGCTCTTGGTGATGATGTCCTTGATGTCCTTGGCCGCCTCGGCGCTACGCTGTGCAAGGGCGCGCACTTCGTTCGCGACGACGGCGAAGCCTTTGCCGGTATCCCCGGCCCGCGCAGCCTCCACACCCGCATTGAGCGCCAGCAGATTGGTCTGAAACGCAATGCTGTCCATCATGGTGATGATGCTTGCGATCTCGTCCGATGACGCCTTGATGGCGCTCATCGCGCCCATCGCGCGGGTCACCACTTCCCCGCCTTTGGCTGCCTCCCGATGCGCGGCCGAGATCGTGTGGTTGACCTGATCGGCATTGCCTGCCGTCTCCTGTACCAGCTCCGTAACCTGGCTCATGCTGCGCGCAGTTTCTTCCAGCGACATCGCCTGCTGCTCGGTCCGCTGGGAGAGGTCGGCCGATGCCACCCGTATCTCGCCCGAGGCGGACAGCACGTTCTGTGTGGAGGTGCATACGGTGGCGATGAGATGATCAAGCCGCTCTGCCGTGGCGTTGAAAGCCGTGCGCAGTGCTTCGTATTTCGGCGGGAAGGTGCGATCGAGGCGAAGAGTGAGATTTCCCTGCGCCAGCGCCATCAGACCGGTGCCCAGCGCGGCGACGGTGGCCTCCACTTCCTCCGCAGAGCTCGCCCGCAGCGCGTTCTCCTTGAAGACGGACATCGCCCGCGTCATCCTGCCCACGCAGTCCTCATGGTCGGTATAGGCCACGGGCGAGACGAGGTCACCCGCCGCCAGCCCCTCCATCCGCACCACCGTATCAACATAGGGATCGCAGATCAGCTTGCTGCTCACCGCCACCAGCGCGATATGGCCGATCATTGCCGCAAAGGCGATGCACAGCCCCGCGCCGAGTGACCAGCTTGCCGCCAGCGCTGCCCCGATACATGCCAGTGCGCCAAGCCCCGCATGCAGCGCCAGCAGCGCCTTGAATTTCTGCCGGATCGGCGCCTTTTTTGTGAACCAGTCGACCATTTCCCTTTTCCCCTCGGCCGAAATTAAGATTTGGATGGATAATCTTCACCCTTCGTCGCGCCAGAAGATTAATACATTATTTTCAACAATTTAGTTATGCGACGAACCGAGTGACAATAGCCGTTTGCGCGCCCCCCTTGACAGGAGCCTGCTTGGCCGCCATAGGCGCGCCTTCGCAATTGGCTCCGCACCCCGGTGAAGCGGCGGCCCTGCTCCTGAAACACGGAAATCAGGCGATACCGGGATCAACCCACGCTCTTGCGGGCATGGGCGACGTTGTTAGCAATTGAAGGAAGTCACATGACGAAGCGCACCAGCGCCAAATACAAGCTCGACCGCCGGATGGGCGAAAACATCTGGGGTCGCCCGAAATCCCCGGTCAACAAGCGTGAATATGGCCCCGGCCAGCACGGCCAGCGCCGCAAGGGCAAGATGTCCGACTATGGCATCCAGCTGCGCGCCAAGCAGAAGCTGAAGGGCTATTACGGCGACATCACCGAGAAGCAGTTCAAGAAGAACTACACCGAAGCTTCGCGGATGAAGGGCGACACCGGCCAGAACCTGATCGGCCTGCTGGAGCGCCGCCTCGACGCAGTCGTCTATCGCGCCAAGTTCGCGCCGACGATCTTCTCCGCCCGCCAGCTCGTTTCGCACGGCCATATCTATGTGAACGGCGTGAAGTGCAACATCGCCAGCCGCCTCGTGAAGGTGGGTGACGAGATCACTCTGGGCAAGAAGGCCCGCGAGATGGCGCTGGTGATGGAGGCGCAGAGCCTCGCCGAGCGCGACATCCCCGACTATGTGGCGCCCGATGGCCCGGCGAAGGTGACCTATGTCCGCGTGCCCACGCTGGACGAAGTGCCCTATGCCGTGAAGATGGAACCGAACCTCGTCGTCGAATTCTATTCGCGGTAACCTTTTACAGTTCAGCGATATATGCGAAGGGCGGCCGCTGGGTCGCCCTTTTCATTTGGTTCGAGGACATATCATGACCATCCGCATGCCCGCCGAGTGGGAGCCGCACGAGTGGCTGTGGATCGGCTTTCCATGGAACCGGCAAGAATGGGGCGGCGCGGAGACGCTGGCCCGAGCGCAGGCGCAGATCTGCGCCTTTGCCGATGCCGTGCGCGCGGGGAGCAAGGGCGAGGAAGTGCGCCTCGTCTGCAATGATGAGGGGAGCGCCGGGCAGGCGCGTGCCTTGCTCAAGAGCGATACGCGGATCGTTGTCGAGCGCATTGGTGACGTCTGGCTGCGCGATACCGGGCCGATCGGTGTCGTCGACGGCGCGGGCGTACGTTCGCTTGCGGATTTTCGCTTCAACGGCTGGGGCGGCAAATATGAGATGCCGGGCGATGAAGACATCGGCGCCCGGCTCGCGGCCACTTGCCCCCTGCCCCGCCGCTCCGTGCCGCTCATCTTGGAGGGCGGCGCGGTCGATAGTGATGGCACCGGGCTGTTCGTCACCACCGAGGAGTGCCTGCTCAACCCCAATCGCAATCCGGGGCTGGACCGCCGCCAGATCGAGACGCTGTTGGCGGGCAGCCTGGGGTTAACCGACATGCTGTGGCTGGGCGATGGCCTCGTCAACGATCATACCGACGGCCATGTCGACAACCTTGCCCGCTTCGTCGCGCCGGGAGTGATCGCGATCCCGGAGGCGAGCACGGACGATGACCCCAATGCCGCAATCTATGCGGACGCTTGCGACAGGGCCAACGCGCACGGACTCACTGTCGCACCCATACCTTCGCCGGGCCGGGTGGAAGCGGGCGGAGCGATCGTTCCCGCATCCTATATGAACTTCCTCATCGGCAATGCGGCCGTCATCGTGCCCGCCTATGGCCGCCCGAACGACGCGGCGGCGGTCGAAGCACTCAGGCCATTTTTTCCGGGACGGGAGGTTGTAGCCTTGCCGTCCGATGCGATATTGGCAGGCGGCGGCAGCTTCCACTGCACCAGCCAGCAGATGCCGAGGGGGATGGGATGATACGTGCATGGCTTCTTGCGCCCATCCTGGCTTTCGTTGGCCAGGCCTTGTCCGCTCAGACGCCGGAAGATTATCCGTTGGACGCGCTTAGAGAGGGGCGTCAAGGAACAACGTCGCTGAGGCTAGCTGTAGCTAAAGATGGATCCGTTAAGGGTTGTTTGATTCTGGAATCTTCTGGTCATGTTGATCTCGACGCAGCAAGTTGTGAGAGAATGATCCGCCGCGCTCGCTTTAAGCCAGCGAACGATCAGAACGGTGCCCCGATTGATTCTACCTATGACATGCGTTTCGTATGGAAAATACCGCAATGACCACTGCCACGCCTCCCCGCGCCACCGTCGCCGCGCTGCAACTCGCCTTCACCGATGACATGGCGGCCAATATCGCCGCTGTGGAAAGCGCCGCGCGTCAGGCCGCGGCGCGCGGGGCGAAGATCATCCTGCCGCCCGAATTGTTCGAGGGGCCATATTTCTGCACGGTGGAGGACGAGGCGCTGTTCGCCCGCGCCATGCCCACGGCCGAGCATCCGGCCGTGCTTGCCATGCAGGCGCTCGCGGCGGAGCTTGGCGTCTATATCCCCACCAGCTTTTTCGAGCGGGACGGCCAGCATCATTACAACAGCCTTGCGATGATCGACGACACGGGCGCGATCATGGGCGTCTATCGCAAGAGCCACATCCCGGACGGACCGGGCTATGAGGAGAAATATTATTTCCGCCCCGGCAACAGCGGATTCAAGGTGTGGCCGACCAAATACGGCACTATCGGCGTGGGTATATGCTGGGACCAGTGGTATCCCGAAACCGCGCGGATCATGGCGCTGATGGGCGCGGAAATGCTTCTCTTCCCAACCGCCATCGGCTCGGAGCCGTATGACACGGAGCTTGACACCAGCCGCATGTGGCGGCGGGCGATGGTGGGCCACGCCGTCTCAAACTGTATGCCGGTGATCGCGGCCAACCGCATCGGCAATGACGGCGTGGAGGGCGGCCAGAGCTATTACGGTCACAGCTTCATCGCCGACGAATGGGGGGACCTGGTTGCTGAGGTCGAGGATTGGCAGACCGGGGCGCTGGTCGCCACGCTGGATCTGGAGCGGGCGCGCAGGCATCGCGCGGGGATGGGCTTCTTCCGCGACCGGCGGCCGGACCTCTACCAGCGCCTCGCGCAGGACATCTGAGTGGGCAAGGGCAGGCATCGCTACGCGATTGCGCTCGGCTCCAACCAGCCACGCTCGCGCACGCTCACACCGCACAGACTGGTGGAAAAGGCGATGGAGCGCCTGTCGCGCAAGCCCTTCGCCGCGATTGCTCAGTCCAACATCATCGAGACCGCGCCGCTCGGCCCCTCCCGCCGCCGCTATGCCAATGCGTGCATGATCGTGGAGACGCGGCTCGATCCGCCTGAGCTGCTCGACAAGCTGCACAAGATCGAGCGCAAGGCCGGGCGCAAGCGCCGCCGCGTCTGGGGCGCGCGCACGCTGGACCTCGACATCATCCTGTGGAGTGGCGGCATGTGGGGCAGCGATGGCCTCGTCATCCCCCACCCCGCCTTTCGCGCGCGCGGCTTCGTTTTGAGACCGCTCGAGGGGGTCGCGCCGCGCTGGCGCGATCCGGTGACGGGCCTGCGCATCGCCCATTTGCGCTCCCGCCTGGAAAAACCGCGTTGCCCGCCCGGAAGCGGTTGACCGCGCCGCCAGCCCCGACTAGGTGAACCCCTGTTTGCAGGCGCACGCATCAGCTGCGCACCTGCGGGCCCTTAGCTCAGTCGGTAGAGCAACTGACTTTTAATCAGTAGGTCGCTGGTTCGAATCCAGCAGGGCTCACCATATTTTCAATGGCTTACCGACACGCGATTTCGTCACCTTTGCGGGCCATCATGGTTGGCGCTGTACGGCGCAGGTACTGCCTACCGCAGTCCTCCATCAACGGTTCGTGTATCTTGGTGGCGCCGGTGATCGGCGTGTTGCGTGTGGTCGTGAATATAAGATCGCAACTGCCCTGGCGCGGGACGTCTTCGAGCACCGCCAGCATGAAGGGCGAGAGCGGGACGACATTGGGTCGGCCGTTCTTGCATTTTGCTCTGCCCCTTACCTACCATCGCCGGGAAACTGTCACCTGGAAGTTGCGAGGATGCAATGGCGTGAACTGCGGTGTGCTGCGGACGGAAAACGGGTTGCCGAAGGCGAAGCTGTCGGCGCTGCTGTCGAGCAGATTGCTCGCAAACATTCCGAAGGTCCAGCCGCCCCTGCCCAATGACAGCGACGGATCGACCGTCGCATAACCGCCCATCCTGCGGTCCAATCCGGGGTCGAGGCTTAGGCGCGCCCGTCCCGTATATCGGACGAAGAGCCCCGCCTCACCCGCCCATTCACCGAACGAGAGGGCGCGGGTTCCCGCGATCCGGCCGGACAAGTCCGGCACCACCGGCAAATGGGCGTTATCGGGAACCCGTATGTCGAACGACTTCTCCAGCCGTGCATGTTGCACCTGCGCACCACCCTCGATCCGCCAGCCACCATGGTGCCACACCAAGCTGATGTCCGCACCGTCGACGGTGCCGCCCCCCACATCGCGCGCTATCTGCGAATATATGAAGTCGTTGGGTTGCTAGTTGAAGCCGGTGGGCCTAGCCCTTTGATCAGATAATCATGGGAGCGGGGCGATGGGGGATGGACCGACGAATGAGTGGCGCCGTGGCTGGCGCCCACTGCTCGCCTCGACAATCGGCTAAGGCACCGGGATGGCCAATCTGTCGATGACCGCCCCGCTGAGCCGTTTTAAAGCCGACTTCGAAAGCATCGACAGTTTCCGGCCGGATTGGGAGCCGGGCTGCGGCGGCTGTCGACGCCGCAGCATTGAAAGAACCCGATCGAAATCCTGCGAATAGGTGAAATAGACATTCGACCGATCGGCAACCTCGTAACGCACCGTCGCGCGCGGCGTGAATTAATCCGCGACGGCCACAAGCGACCGAACGGTTGCTGCCGCTTACCGAAGAGCTAGGTATATCGGTGCTCGTAATGCAGCCTTTGCGCTGGGGCGTGCTGCTCGCTGATCCAACGGCGGATGAACTGGCCGCGCTTGAAGTGGGCGATTGGGGCGCTGCCATTCTACGCTGGATACTTTCCGATGCGCGTGTTTCTTCGGTTCTGACCGCGACGTCGCGCTCGGGCCGGATTGCTGCGAACGCGGCAGCGGCGCGTCAGGAGCCGTTCGATACTGCGCAGCGGTCCTTGGTCGAACGGATTTTGGATCGCGGACCGAGGCAACGCGACACGCGCCCGCGGCCTTCGGCCGAGCTGGCAGATGAACTTCGTCAGTTCCTGTCGCAACGGCTCGGCGCGAGCTTTTGCGATACGTGTCTCGCGCGATTTCTCGCGGCCGATTTGCAAACGATCGCCACGGCGCGCATCGATTTGAGCACCGATCTATTTGCGCAGGAAGTTGGAGCGTGTCTCAACTGCGGCAATGAAGGCCCCATGATCCGATCTCGCACCATCATGCGCTGAGCAGGAGAGAATGATCATTGCCCGAAGTCCTCGGTATCGATGGTGTGGCGCATGACCTCCGGGTAGCGATGGCCAGAGATCGTTTGATGGTTGATGATGGCGCCGGCTTCGTTAAGGATTTCATCCGAAACCTCACACGCCAGTGCGTCGAAATTTTCGCGCAGATGAGCAACGCTTGTAGTGCCGGGAATAGGATACACATGGTCGCCCTGTGCGAGCAGCCATGCCAAAGCTAACTGGGCGGGTCTCAAACCTTCTCTCGCGGCTAGCGCATCAAACTGGGCTAAGGGTAAAAGGTTCTTCGGCCAGTTTTCCGTACTGAAACGTGGATGGGTCAAGCGCAGATCGTTCTCCCCCAGCGTGCCCACATCCTTGAACTCTCCGCCGAGCGCGCCACGTGCCAGTGGAGAGAACGCGACAAGCGCTATACCGAGCTCCCTGGTTGCTGCGAGCACGCCCAGCTCAACGTTGCGTGACCAAAGGGAATATTCCGATTGCACCGCCGCCATCGGATGGACCGCATGCGCCTCACGAATATGTGCCGCTGACCATTCCGAGACACCATAGGCGCCGATCTTGCCTGCCTCTATAGCCCGGGCCATCGCGCCCACACTGTCGGCAATCGGTACCTTGGGGTCGAACCGGTGCATGTAAAACAGGTCGATATGATCTGTTCCAAGACGCTTCAGACTCTCGTCAAGCGAGGCTGAAATCGATGCCGGGGAACAGTCGATGCCTCGGCGCGGCCCGTCGACAATGATGCCCGTCTTGCTGGCAAGCAGAAATTCGTCGCGCCGGTGCATGACCGCCCCTGCCAGCAGCTCTTCATTCGCACCCTTGCCATAGATATTCGCGGTATCGAGATGATCATAGCCGAGGTCGAGCGCTTCATTCAGCAAGCGCACCTTGTCATCATGAACCGGCGGGCCGCCGTAGGCCCAGCTGAGGTTCATGCATCCCAGACCAATGGGGTGCACGTCGCGACCGGCAACGCGTCGTCTCATCAGCTCCATCCTTCCTGCTGCGCGCGTCTGGCCGCCAATTCACCGCCCACGCGATGGCAACTCACCACCTGTTCGACCGATGACATTTTGTGGATTCTCCCTCACCGCAAACCCCGATATCCCCCCGCCGATTTTATGGCAATGTCGGCCCGTCCCATGCCGACTGGAGTTTCGACTATTTGCGCCGCAGCGATCATCCACCCAGAACCTGGCAAGAGATGGCGCTGAACACCTCTCCGAAAGCGACGTTTTCCTCTATATCGGAACCGCTGTGGTGTACTTCACTTGCGCAAGGGCAAAGTATGACGATCCCGTCTCGACGGAAGGGTGTCGCAGCACAGTGCGCATCAGAAACCGGTTATAGTCTTCGACATCGGCCACAAGAATCCGCAGCATATAGTCCCATTCGCCGGACATCGCATAGCATTCGATGATCTCGTCCCGCGATGCGATGAAGTCCTCGAAGGCCTCGGTAGTTTCTGCCGAATGGTTCTTGATCTTGATATGACAGATCACGTTGACACCGCGCCCTACGCGCGCAGCATCGACCAAGCGCACCTGTCGCCCCAGGACGCCATCGGCCTCCAGCGCGCGCATGCGGCGCCAGCATGACGCGGTCGAGGCGCCCACCCGCTCGGCCAGTTCGGCGTGGCTGATCGACGCGTCCCGTTGCAGTTCGTGCAGCAATTTACGATCGATCGGATCAAGTGTTCGAACTGTGGTCACGAGGCCGCTCCATCAGCATCCGGCTGGACTTCGGGCGCGGCACGCACAAAGGCATCAATGGTCTTGCAACGCTCATCGATAGCGACGAGCGCCGGGTAGGCCGATAGATCGATGGCAAAGCGGCGGGCATTGTATATCTGCGGAATAAGGCAGCAGTCGGCGATGGTGGGGCTGTCGGCAAAACAGAAGCCCTTTCCATGTTCGCCAACCAGACGCTCCAGAGCTGCGAAGCCCTCGCCCATCCAGCGGCCAACCCAGGCCTGAACAGCCTGCTCCGATGCGGCGAATTCGCTGCGGAGCGCCTTGAGCACGCGCAAATTGTTGAGCGGATGGATATCGCAGGCAATGATCAATGCCATCGAGCGGACCAACGCGCGCTGCATCGGGTCATGGGGTAACAGCGGTGGAGTGGGATAGCTTTCCTCGAGCCATTCCAGAATTGCCGGACTTTGGGTCAGGGGCTGCCCCTCCACCTCGATTGCCGGCACCAGGCCGTTGGCGGCAATCGCGCGATACAGCGCCCCGCCATGCTCGCCCCTCCGCAGATCATGCGTGACCTGCTCATAACACAACCGCTTGAGATTGAGCGCGATACGCACCCGGTAGGACGCGGAAGAGCGCCAGTAGCCATGAAGAACGATGCTCATGACTGGAAGCTTCCATCGAACCCGACTCGAGAGCTCCTGATTACTCTCTGGCAGCCAGACTCAATAACAGGGCGCGAGACGTTGAGACGAAGATTCATCATAAATCCCTCAATTATGATCCATATCTATCGATGATACCTCATTATTCGTGATATCTGAAACAATAATTCATCAGGATATGCTATGTTCGCATCATGGGAAACAGCAGCCAACCTCCACCCGGAGCGGCCATGGATTGGACTATTGCCCAAGATTGGGGTTCCTATAGCGCTGCCGAACATGAAATGTGGGATCGCCTGTTCGCGCGACAGACGGAAATGCTGCCCGCGCGCGTCGTTCCGGCGTTCATGGAGGGGCTTTACGTCCTGCGCATGACGAAGCCCGGCATCCCCGACTTTGACGAGTTGAACGAGCGGCTGACGCGCGCGACCGGGTGGCAGGTTGTCGCAGTACCCGGACTGGTGCCTGACGAGATGTTTTTTGAGCATCTGGCCAACCGGCGATTTGTGGCGGGTCGCTTCATTCGTACACCCGAACAGCTCGATTACCTGCAGGAACCCGACATCTTTCATGATGTGTTCGGGCATGTGCCGCTTCTCGTCCATCCGGTCTTTGCCGATTATATGCAGGCCTATGGCGAAGGCGGGCTGCGCGCCGCCAGCCTGGGCATGATCGAAGCACTGGCGCGTCTCTACTGGTATACGGTCGAGTTCGGGCTCATCCGCGACGGCGGCGATCTGAAGCTATACGGTGCCGGCATTGTATCGTCCTATGGCGAAAGCGTGTTCGCGCTCGACGATCCGTCTCCGCACCGGATCGCCTTCGACCTCCAGCGCGTCATGCGCACCTGCTACAGGATCGATGATTACCAACAGAACTATTTCGTCATCGACAGCTTTGAGGACTTGCTGCGGCAAACCCGCGATGCCGACTTTGGCCCGATCTATGAGTGCTTGCGCGGGCACGAACCCATCGATGTGGGCGTCCTGCTGCCCACGGACAATGTGATCCATACAGGCACGCAGGCCTATGCAAAATCAACTCTAAAGACGCCTTCGGCGCACTGGCTCCGCTAAGAAATTCCGGGAAGGATGCTGCTCATGACCAGTTTCGCAAATCCCCTTGGCCTCGATGGCTTCGAGTTCGTGGAATTCAGCGCCCCGGAAAAGGGCGCGCTGGAGCCGGTGTTCGCCGCCATGGGCTTTGCCCTGATCGCCCGGCATCGGTCGAAGGATGTACAGCTGTGGCGCCAGGGCGGGATCAACCTCATCGCCAACTACGAGCCGCGCAGCCCCGCCGCCTATTTTGCGGCGGAGCATGGCCCGTCGGCCTGCGGCATGGGCTGGCGGGTGAAGGACGCGGCCAAGGCGTATGCACTGGCTATCGAACGCGGCGCGGAGCCGGTCGAGGTCAGAACCGGCCCGATGGAGCTGCGTCTTCCCGCGATCCGGGGTATTGGCGGCTCGATCATCTACCTGATCGACCGCTATGAGGACGGTGACGGCGCGCTCTCGATCTATGACATCGACTTTGTGTATGAACCGGGCGTCGACACGCATCCGGTCGGTGCGGGTCTCAAGATCATCGATCACCTGACCCATAATGTCTATGGTGGCCGCATGGCGCATTGGGCGGGCTTCTACGAGCGCGTCTTCGGCTTCCGCGAGATCCGCTACTTCGACATCAAGGGCGAATATACCGGCCTGACGAGCAAGGCGATGACCGCGCCAGACGGCAAGATCCGCATCCCGCTCAACGAGGAAGGCAAGGCCGGAGGCGGTCAGATCGAGGAGTTTCTGCGGGCTTACAATGGCGAGGGCATCCAGCACATTGCCTTCCTGTGCAATGACCTCATTGCCGCCTGGGACCAACTGAAGGCGCTGGGCACACCGTTCATGACGGCGCCGCCCGCAACCTATTACGAGATGCTGGAAGAGCGTCTGCCCGGCCATGGCGAGCCGGTTGCCGAACTGCAGACGCGCGGTATCCTGCTCGATGGCTCGACGACGGACGGCGATCCCCGCCTGCTGCTCCAGATTTTCTCCGAAACACAGATCGGTCCGGTGTTCTTCGAGTTCATCCAGCGCAAGAAGGACGAGGGGTTCGGCGAGGGTAATTTCACCGCGTTGTTCGAGAGCATCGAGCGTGACCAACTGCGGCGCGGGGCGCTGAAGACCGGAGAAGCAGCATGACCTCCCCTCCCGAACTCAAGCGCATCCATCATGTCGCCTATCGCTGCAACGACGCCAAGGAGACTGTGGAATGGTATGCCCGCGTGCTCGGCATGACCTACACGACAGCCTTTGCCGAGGACAAGGTGCCTTCGACCGGCGAGCATGACCCCTATATGCATGTCTTCCTCGACTGTGGCGGCGGCAATGTACTCGCCTTTTTCGAGCTGCCGAACCAGCAGCCGATGGGCCGCGACCCCAACACGCCCGCATGGGTGCAGCACCTCGCCTTCGAGGTTGAGGACGAAGCCGCGCTGCTTGCCGCCAAGGCGCATGTCGAAGCGCAAGGCATCGACGTGCTGGGTCCGACCTGGCACGGCATCTTCAAGTCGATCTATTTTTTCGATCCCAACGGCCATCGCGTGGAGCTGGCCTGCAACATCGGAACGGCCGAGCAATATGCGGAACTCAAGCGTGTCGCGCCCTTGATGCTGGAGGAATGGAGCCGAACCAAGCGTGCGCCCAAACATGCCGAATGGCTGCACAAGGCGCCCGAAGCGTGAAGCTGGCCAGCCTCAAGCATGGTCGTGATGGCCACCTGATCGTCGTGTCCGACGATCTTTCCACTTACGCTGACGCCATCGGCGTCGCCCCGACCCTGCAGTCAGCGCTGGACGACTGGGCGACCTGCGAGCCGAAGTTGAGGGCGCTCGCCGATCAGCTTGCCTGCGGCGCGTTGGTAGGGCAGCCGCTCGACCAAGCGGCGCTCGCTGCCCCGCTTCCCCGCGCCTATCAATGGGCGGATGGTTCGGCCTATGTGAACCATGTCGAACTGGTGCGCCGCGCACGCGGTGCGGAACTGCCCGAAAGCTTCTGGCATGATCCGCTCGTCTATCAGGGTGGCTCCGACCGGTTCCTGGGGCCGTGCGACGCCATCCCGCTGGCCGACGAGGCCTGGGGCTGCGACATGGAAGCGGAGATAGTCGTCGTCACCGACGATATACCGCAGGGCGTAACGGCGCAGGAAGCGCGCAGCCTGATCCGCCTTGTCGGGCTGGTGAACGACGTGTCACTCCGGAACCTGATTCCGGCGGAGCTGGCCAAAGGTTTCGGCTTCTATCAGTCAAAGCCCGCCAGCGCGCTCTCGCCCGTGTTCGTCACACCCGATACGCTGGGCGAACGCTGGGCGGACGGCAAACTTTCGGGAACGCTCCACGTCGATCTTAATGGCCGGCCATTTGGGCGCGCGGACGCGGCGACCGACATGACCTTCGACTTCGGCACACTCATCGCGCATCTCGCCAAGACCCGTTCGCTCGGTGCCGGCACGATCGTCGGCTCCGGCACGGTTTCCAATCGCGACGCGGATGGCGGCCCGGGCAGGCCGGTCTCCGATGGTGGATTGGGTTACAGCTGTATTGCCGAGGTGCGGATGGTCGAAACCATTCGCGACGGCGCTCCTGCAACGCCTTTCCTCAAGCATGGCGATGCTGTCCGCATCTGGATGGAAGATGAGACCGGCCGCTCCATTTTCGGTGCGATCGAACAGACGGTTGAGGGAGCGACATGAGACGGCTCGATGACGCGGAGCGCACAGCGGCCCTGGCCGTACTTCCCGGTTGGAGACACGAGCCGGAGCGGGATGCGGTTGTGCAGACCTTCGACTTTCCGGATTTCATCACGGCCTTTGCCTTCATGGCGGCGGTCGCGCTCGAAGCGGAGAAAGCGGATCACCACCCCGAATGGTCCAATGTGTACGGTCGCGTCACCATCCTGCTGACCACACATGATGTAAATGGCTTGTCGGAGCGAGACGTCAAGCTCGCGAAGAGAGTTTCAGATCTCGCAGCCTTGCTCACCGTCTAACCCCCGTCCTGCTCCGCCTGTCACGGGGACAACAACCGCGAGCGCCACCTTACGCCGGTTTTCGATGCAGCAACGCGGGGCGCAGGCACTGGCAGACGATCTCATGGCGCTGGTTGCGCAACACATGCTGAAAGGTGACGATCCCGGCGGTGGGGCGCGACTTGCTGTCCTTGCAGGCGACCACCTCGGTTTCGGCGCGCAATGTGTCGCCGATAAAGACCGGATTCGGCATGACAACCTTGTCGTAGCCAAGATTGGCTACCAATGTGCCCAGCGTCGTGTCGCCTACCGACAGGCCGATCATGAGCGAGAAGGTAAACGTGCTGTTGACGAGTATCTGACCGAATTCGCTGGCCTTGGCCGCCTCGATATCCAGATGAAGGGGCTGCGGGTTATGCGTCATCGTCGAGAAGAGCAGGTTGTCCGTCTCGGTGACCGTTCGCCGGATATCATGGACGAGCCGGTCTCCTACAACCCATTCATCGAAATAGCGTCCAGCCATCAGGCGACTCCTTCAATGCGGACCAGCAGCATTCCTTCCGAAACCTGCGCCCCTTCCGCCACTTTCAATTCTGCGACAACACCGTCGAAGGGGGCTAGCAGGGCCTGCTCCATTTTCATCGCTTCGAGCACGACGAGCCGCTGCCCCTTGGTGACCGCCGCCCCCTCCTCGACCGCAACCGCGATGACGCGCCCGGGCATTGGTGCCATTATGGCGCCGTCGCCTACTGCGCCCCCGCCTGTCGCTGCATCCGCGCGCCGGGGGCCGAAAGGCCAGGCTTCGCCATCAAGGAACAGAATGCCGTCCGCTCGCCGCACGTCCGCTGGAGTTGCATCGACACTTACCAGATAGGCCTTGCCCGCCACTTCGACCTCAACGCGACGGTCGGGCGCGGCGTTCGCCCGGAAGCCGTGGAGCGAAGCCCATGGATCCCTCGACTCCGGCGCGACAAGACATTGCGCAGCGGCCTGGAGAACACGCTCAGACGGCTCCCCGGTCGGGATCAGCTGTGTGCTGTGCCGCTCAATGAAACCCGTGTCGACGTGGCCGCTCACGAAGTCCGGATGGCGCGCGGCGCGCGCGAGAAAGGCCGCGTTCGTCTTGACAGGCCAGACCTGAACGTCTGCACAGGCCTTTGAAAGCGCATTGGCCGCGCGCTCGCGTCCATCGGCGTGAACGATGACCTTTGCGATCATCGGGTCGTAGAAGGGCGTCACCTCCCCACCCTCCTCGACCCCGCTGTCGATGCGGACACCATCGGGGAAACGGAGCCTTTCCAGCGGCCCGGTCGATGGCAGGAAGCCGGTCATCGGGTTCTCTGCATAGAGCCGCGCTTCCATCGCCCAGCCGGTGATTGCGAGTTCGTCCTGGTTCTTGGGCAAAGGCTCGCCGCTGGCAACGCGCAACTGCCACTCGACCAGATCCTGCCCCGTGATCGCCTCCGTTACGGGATGTTCGACCTGGAGCCGGGTGTTCATTTCCATGAACCAGATACGATCGGGCTTGAGACCCTCTGATCCGTCGGCAATGAACTCGATCGTACCGGCACCCACATAGTCGACCGCCCGCGCCGCCTTGACCGCAGCATCGCATACCGCTGCGCGGGTGACAGGATCCATCCCCGGAGCAGGCGCTTCTTCAATCACCTTCTGGTGCCGTCGCTGCAGCGAGCAGTCGCGCTCGAACAGGTGAACGACATTGCCCAGCGTGTCGCCAAAGACCTGAACTTCGATATGGCGGGGAGAGAGGATATATTTCTCGATCAGCACCCGATCGTCGCCAAACGAAGCGGCGGCTTCGCGTTGGCAGCTGGGGAGCATCTCGGCGAATTCCGCGGCGCTATCCACCTTGCGCATGCCCTTGCCGCCGCCGCCCGCGACGGCCTTGATCAGCACGGGATAGCCTATCGAGTCCGCTTCCTTCTGAAGCCGGTTCAACGACTGGTCTTCTCCAAGATATCCGGGAGTAACAGGGACACCTGCGGCGATCATCCGCTGTTTGGCGGCGTCCTTCAGGCCCATTGCGCGAATGCTCGCGGGCGGCGCCCCGACCCAGATCAACCCCGCCGCGACGACCGCTTCAGCAAACTCTGCATTTTCCGACAGGAAGCCATAGCCGGGGTGAACTGCCTCTGCGCCGGTTGCCAGCGCGGTTTCGATGATGAGGTCCTGCCGAAGATAACTGTCCTTGGCGAGCGCCGTACCGATGCAGACGGCCTCGTCGGCCTCGCGCACGAACGGCATCCGGGCGTCGACGTCAGAATGCACCGCAATAGTGCGGACCCCCAGGCGCCTGGCCGTTCGAATGATGCGGCGCGCGATTTCGCCACGGTTCGCGATAAGAAGACTCTTGATCATCTGTTCACTCCGCGTGTCCCGCCGCAATTATTGTCACGTGGTGGGTGGTCTCAGCTTGGGTAGGCACATTCGGTCTCGCCATCCAGGTCACATTCGGAAGAGGCCGAACTGCGCGCGCTCGGGGATCGGCGCGTTCAGCGTCGCTGAGAGGGCAAGCCCCAGCACATCACGCGTCTGCACGGGGTCGATCACGCCGTCGTCCCACAGCCGCGCCGTTGCGTAATATGGGTTGCCCTCAGTTTCATATTTCTGGCGGATAGGAGCCTTGAAAGCCTCGGCCTCTTCGTCCGTCCACGTCTCGGCGTCACGGTGAACGGTAGCCAGCACCGAAGCGGCCTGTTCTCCGCCCATCACCGAGATGCGCGCGTTGGGCCATGTGAAGAGGAAGCGCGGCTGAAAGCCCCGACCACACATGCCATAGTTGCCGGCGCCAAAGGAACCGCCGATCAAGACGGTGAGCTTAGGCACGCTCGCCGTCGAAACGGCGGTGACCAACTTGGCACCATGCTTGGCAATGCCCTCGGCCTCATATTTGCCGCCCACCATGAAACCGGAAATATTCTGGAGGAACAGAAGCGGTATCCGCCGCTGGCAGGCCAATTCGATGAAGTGCGCACCTTTCTGCGCAGACTCGGAAAACAGCACACCGTTGTTGGCCAGGATCGCCACCGGCATGCCCCAGATCCGCGCGAAACCGCAGACAAGCGTGGTTCCGTAAAGCGTTTTGAACTCATGGAACTCCGAACCGTCGACTATCCGCGCGATCACCTCATGCACATCATAAGGCGCGCGGACATCCTGCGGTATGATCCCGTAGAGTTCCTCTGCATCGAACTTGGGAGGCTTGGGATCGGCCAGGACGATATCGGTAGTCTTGGGCCGATTGAGCGTCGCGACGATGTCGCGGACAATCAGCAGCGCATGTTCGTCATTTTCCGCGACATGATCGACCACACCCGACCGCCGTCCGTGGGTCTCCGCACCGCCCAGCTCCTCTGCGGTGATGACCTCGCCGGTCGCGGCCTTCACCAAGGGCGGCCCCGCCAGGAAGATCGTGCCCTGATTGCGAACGATGACGGTTTCGTCCGACATGGCGGGCATGTACGCGCCGCCAGCGGTGCAGCTGCCCATGACACAGGCAATTTGGGGAATGCCCTCCGCAGACATCTGCGCCTGATTGTAGAAGATGCGTCCGAAGTGATCGCGATCGGGGAATACCTCCGCCTGATGCGGGAGGTTGGCGCCGCCTGAATCGACCAGATAGATACAGGGAAGATGGTTTTCACGCGCGATCTCTTGCGCGCGGAGATGCTTTTTGGCCGTCATCGGGAAATAGGCGCCGCCCTTAACGGTCGGGTCGTTGGCGACGATCATGCATTCGCGGCCGGAAACCCGCCCGATCCCGGTGATCAGGCCTGCACCGGGAGCACCATCATCATACATCCCGTTGGCGGCAAGTGCGCCGACCTCCAGGAAAGGAGACAAGGGATCGAGGAGCCGATGAACGCGGTCACGCGCAAGCAGCTTGCCGCGAGCGACATGGCGCTCACGATGTGCGGCCGAGCCCCCCAGCGCGGTGGTTTCCATTCTCGAACGCAGCTCTGCCGCCAGGCTCTTGTTCAGTTCGAAATTCGCCTTGAAGGTTTCCGATGCCGGATCGATCATCGTCGAAAGCATGATTACTGCCCCCTGAAAGCTTCGGCACCGATAAGCTCGCGGCCTATCAGCATCCGGCGAATCTCGTTGGTCCCCGCACCAATGTCGAGCAACTTGGCATCCCGCCAATAGCGTTCGACAGGCCAATCCCTGGTGTAGCCAGCGCCACCGAGAGCCTGGATGGCCTCTCCAGCCACTTTCACGGCATTCTCGGACGCCAGAAGGATTGCCCCCGCCGCGTCGTGGCGCGTGGTCTGGCCGGCATCGCAGGCTTTGGCGACCGCATATACATAGGCCCGAGAGCTGCTCAAGGCGACCGCCATGTCGGCGACCTTCGCCTGCATCAGCTGGAAAGACCCGATGGGCACGCCAAACTGCTTTCGGTCGCGGACATAGGGGATGACGACATCGAGACAGGCCTGCATGATGCCGAGCTGAATCCCCGACAGGACGACCCGTTCATAGTCCAATCCCGACATGAGGACTTTCACACCGCCGTCGATCGGGCCCATAACCTGGGCATCAGACACAAAGCAATCATCGAAAACGAGCTCGGCGGTAGGCGAGCCCCGCATCCCCACCTTCTCGATCTTTTGCCCGATGGAAAAGCCCGCAAAGCCCTTCTCGATCAAAAAGGCCGTGATCCCCTTCGACCCGGCGTCCGGCGCAGTCTTGGCATAAACGACCAGCGTATCGGCATAGGGTGCGTTCGTAATCCAGAATTTAGTACCGTTAAGACGATAGCCGCCATCCACCTTGTCGGCGCGCAGCTTGAGGGAAACGACGTCTGAGCCTGCCCCGGCCTCCGACATCGCGAGTGAGCCGACATGTTCGCCCGAAACCAGCTTGGGCAGATATTTCGCCTTCTGATCGGGAGTGCCCCAGCGGCGGATCTGATTGACGCATAGATTGGAATGCGCACCGTAGGACAGACCGACGGATGCCGATGCGCGACTGATCTCCTCCACCGCCACAACATGTTCGAGATAGCCAAGGCCCAGCCCGCCGAACTCCTCCTCGACGGTGATGCCGTGAAGGCCCAGAACGCCCATTTCGGGCCAGAGTTCACGCGGAAAACTATCGTCCGCATCAATTTGCGCTGCGAGGGGTGCAATGCGGTCTGCGGCGAAACGGGACGTTGTTGCGCGGATCGTATCCGCCATCTCGCCCAGCCCGAAAGCGAGGTCCGCCATCATTCCTCTCCCTCATCCTGTTACCGCACCAGATAGCACAGTGCATAGCCATCAAGGAAGTTGCGTTCGATTCATAATAATCATAGACGGTGTCTATGATAGATCGGTATCTTGTCCGCTATTTCCTCTCGGTCGTGGATCACGGCAATTTCTCGGCGGGCGCCCGCCATTGCCGGGTGTCTCAACCGACATTGTCCGTGGGGATAGTCAAACTTGAAGAAGCGCTTGATCGAAAATTGTTCGAGCGCACAAACCGGCGCGTTGAGCTTACTCCTGCCGGAGTGCGCTTTCTGCCCCACGCCCGGCGTATCGAAGCGGATTTCACGGAAGCCGAATATGCGGCCCGCGCAGACAAGCCCACGGCGACCATTCGCATAGGCATCATGACGGCGCTTCCTGCATCCTGGGTGCAATCTCTCGTCAGTGCAGCATGCGGATCGACGGAAGAACGGATCGAAATTGTCGATGCCCGCGCACGAGACCTGCCCGCCCTGCTCGACCGTGGGCGGATCGACGCCGCTATCGGGCTGAGGGTCCCCGGCTCTTCTGAAGGCACGAAGATCTTCGAAGAAGGCTATGCGCTGGCATTCCCGATTGGCCACCGGCTGGCTTCGGAAAAGGTCGTAAGTGCCGATGCCGTAGCTGGGGAAACCATGTTCGTGCGGCGGAATTGCGAGGCATTGGCAGAGGTCAGCCAGTATTTTACCAGTCGCGGGATACGCCCCTTCATGGCGGCTCGAACTTCAGACGAGGAGCGCGCGATCGCCTATGTCCGCAGCGGACTGGGGATTACGGTCATGCCCTCGAGTTTCGCTCAGGCCGGTATGGCGATGGTGTCTATGGCGGGTTTTACCAAAACGCGAACCATATGCTTTTTCCAAAGCAAAGAGCGAAACGACCTGATTGAAAAATCGAGCGCGATATCGCGGCTGGTGACAGCACTTCGCGAATTATCAGAGCAGTGAAAGCATGGTGTCGGGAAGGTGTCACTGGTGAAGATCGGCATCCGGCCGGAACTGCTTACGATCCACAATGCGAAAAATGCTTTCAGCTGACCGCAATGGCCGCTCAGCCGAGCAGGTCACTCAT
This sequence comes from Sphingobium sp. DEHP117, assembly GCF_030867385.1. Classification (GTDB taxonomy): domain Bacteria; phylum Pseudomonadota; class Alphaproteobacteria; order Sphingomonadales; family Sphingomonadaceae; genus Sphingobium. The sequence goes on from NZ_JAPFBJ010000001.1 coordinate 1,363,163, forward strand.
CAGGCTCAAGCATCCGGCGGTGCCATCCCGTCATCCCATGAAATCACGGAAACCGGAAATCACATATCCCAATCAAAACCAAGGGTTTTAGAGCTCAGAACAATCCCCGTTCAGGGGCCGTCTGAGCTCAATCCTAACAGGCCCCTAAGCTGGTTCGAGGACGATATGTCCGATGGCCGTATTGCTGCACGGAATATGATAGTGCCGATGGAGCGGGGTGACGGCATGCCCCAGTGCACCGCGCATGATGACCCACATGACCATTTCGATACCCTCGCTGCCCGTTTCCCGCAGATATTCGATGTGTGGAATGTGCCGGGCCGCATCGCCCTCGCTCTCGAGAAGGTCGAGAAACCTGTTGTCCCACTCCCGGTTGAGCAGGCCCGCGCGCGGCCCTTGCAACTGGTGACTCATGCCGCCTGTTCCCCAGATCTGGACGTTGAGGTCTTCCGGGAAGCTCTCCACCGCGCGGGCGATTGCTTCGCCCAGCGCCCAGCATCTGTTGCCCGAAGGAACCGGATAGGTCACGACATTGACCGCCAGCGGCACCACCTTGACCGGCCAGGCCGCCGGCGTGCCGAACATCATCGACAAAGGTACGGTGAGGCCGTGGTCGACATCCATCTCGTTGATGATGGTCATGTCGAATTCCTCGAGGATGAGGCTCTGGGCTATGTGCCAGGCCAGGTCGGCATGGCCCTCAACATCGGGGACGGGGCGCGGGCCCCAGCCCTCATCCGCCGATTTGTAAACCTCACCACAGCCGATCGCGAAGGTGGGTATGATATTGGCATCGAAGGCCGATGCATGGTCGTTGTAGACCAGAATGACCACGTCCGGCTTGGCCGTCGTTTCCAGCCATTTCCTTGTCCACTCATAGCCTTGAAAGATCGGGCCGAAATACGCGTCACCCGTCTTGCCCTGATCGACCGCTACACCGAGCAGCGGAACGTGGCTGGAGCCGATACCGGCAGTGATACGCGCCATATCAATATTTTCCTTTGATCGAGCGTACGCCTTCGGGACTGCGGCCGCCGTTGTTCATCATTTCGCGATATTCCGGGAAGGTCATGTCGGTCATCGTGCTGACCGCTTCGGCAAAGCTTAGGCCATCGGTAGAGAACAGCTTGGAGAGAAAATAGATATTGCCCCCCAGATCGAGCAGGCGGTTATAATCGCGGCTGAGCAGCGCTTCCTTCGCCTCCTCCGAAAGTTTCCATTCGTCCAGATAGGCGCGCTCATCCGCCTTGAACCGCGCGCGGTTTTCCGACTTCATCAGGCTCATCGCAAACTGGTTGATCCAGTATCCCTTGCGGGCACGCGCCGCCGTGTAAACGCGCGTGCCCGGAATATCATCGAATTCCGCCAGATACCCATGGATGTCCTGCTGTCCCCGCGTAGCTGTCATTCAATTCTCTCCAGCAATGGATGCGAAACGCACCGTGCGTCAAACGTATAAAGGGGTCCAGACACCCGGAACATCAGACACTCGACCTTTCTCGACTGCCGAGTTCCTCTGGCCAATACAGCTTCATCGGATTTGCAACGAGCAGCTTGTGCTGAAGCGCAGCAGTCGGCGCAATCCGGGGAATCATATCGACGATATCTCCATCGTCCGGGATGTTGCTCTCCATATTGGGGTGCGGCCAATCCGTGCCCCACAGAACCCGATCCTGATATGCCTCTACCAGAGGGGCAACAGCATGAGAAAACATGTCCCATGGGCTTTGGCCGGGATCGAGCCGATCCGGACAGGTCGCCTTGAACCAGATATCCCCCCTGCTATCAAGCAGGCGACGGAAGGCTTTCATATCCTCTCCATCTGGCCCCTGCGAGACATCGGGCCGCCCCATATGGTCGATCACAAGCGGCACCGGGATCGCGTCCATGAACGGGCGCAGCTCTTCCAGGATGTCCGCCTCGAAATAGATGACGACATGCCATCCAGCGGGAAGACGCCTCGCCACCTCGATGAACTTGTCCTTGGGGGCGTCGTCCACCAGGCGCTTCAGAAAGTTAAAACGTACCCCCCGAATCCCGCCTTCATGGAGTTGGGCGAGCCCCTCATCCGAGATATCCGGATCAACGACGGCAACCCCCCGCGCCTTCCCGTCTGATTTCGCGATCGCGTTCAGAGTTGCGCCGTTATCGGTGCCATGGCAGCTCGCCTGCACGATCACGTTACGGCTGAAGCCGAGGTGGTCTCGCAGGGCGAACAGCATGTCCGGGCCGGCGTCCTGCGGATGGTATTTCGCCTTGGGACTGAACGGAAACTCGCTCATCGGGCCAAAGACATGACAATGGGCATCAATCGCCCCAGCCGGAGGAACATAACCCGGCCGGGATGGCGCCGAATGCCATGATCGTATGCGAGCGCTCATCCGAAAATCTCTCCGTCCATCAGCTTGCGGGCAGTGCGCAGCAAGGCTGCAGAGGTGACGGCGCCGCTCGCATCCGTCTCCAGCACGCAGGTCAGCTCGCCGGTAGGATGCTCCACCGAAAGTGCCTTGCGAGCGCCATCCGGAATGCTGGCGACATCAGCCGCAGGCGATCCTTCGATGAGGCAAGCGGTCGCGACGCTCACGGCCCCCAGAACTCCGATGCTCGCGTGGGCGCGATGCGGAATGAAGCTGCGGACGCAGATCGCCCCTCCTGCTTGCGGCGGGGCGACCAGCATCATTTTGGGGACGCTTTTTGCGGTAACGTCGCCCAGATTCATGATCGGCCCCGCCACGAGGCGAATGGCCTCGATGCGTCTCTTAAGATCCATGTTTGCGTCGAGGCTCTCCCGATCTTCATAGCCGGTGATGCCGACGTCGGATGCCTTGATGACAACACAAGGCATGCCGTTATCAATGAGGGTAACGGCGACACCCTCGATGATGTCGACGGGGCGGCCCGTAGGAAGAAGCTGCCCGCAGCTGGATCCGGCGGTATCGCGAAACTCTATGGGGACCGGGGCGTGCGTGCCCGGCACGCCGTCAATGGCAGCATCACCCGTATAGCTGACCTCGCCGTCCGGCGTCTGTACCGTCGCGAGGGCAACCTGCCCGGTATTTTCCATCCAGATGGTCACGCGTGTTTCCGGGTCAGATGCAGCCACCAGCCCGCGCTCAATCGCGAACGGGCCGACGGCAGCCAGCATGTTTCCGCAATTCTGCGCGTCACTGACCACAGCCTGATCGACGAAAACCTGAAGGAACAGATAGTCGACATCGACACCCGCACGCGTGGATTTGCTCACCACTGCCACTTTGCTGGTCAGGGGATCCGCCCCGCCCATGCCATCGATCTGACGCACATCGGGAGACCCCATCGCCCGCAGCAAGAACGCATCGCGCGCCTGCGGGTCGGCTGGCAGATCGTCCTTGAGGAAAAACCCGCCCTTGGACGTGCCGCCCCGCATCCACATGCAACGTGCGGAACCTGAGGCAAGCGGGTCAGACATATTTCAGCCCTTGCTGCGCCAGCCGCTCGCGCATCTTGTACATGTCGAGACCGAGCACCCCAGACGCAAGTTTGGCGCGCTTTTCGCCTTCGTTCGCTTCACGGGCCTGTGCGGCTTCAAGCACGGCCTGCGCATTGGCGCGCGGCACAACGCACACCCCATCATCGTCGGCAACGATCACATCGCCGGGATTGACGAGCGCGTTGGCGCAAACGACAGGGACGTTGACGCTGCCGAGCGTGTTTTTGACCGTACCCTGGGCATAGATTGCCTTGGACCAGACGGGGAATTGCATCTCCGTCAGATCGCGCACGTCCCGCACGCCCGCATCAATCACCAGCCCCCGGCATCCGCGCGCCTGCGCCGAAGTTGCGAGAAGATCACCAAAATAGCCGTCCTCGCAGGGGCTTGTGGGGGCGAGAAGCAAAATGTCCCCTTCGCGCAACTGCTCGATCGCGACATGAACCATCCAGTTATCGCCGGGCGGTGCGCTGATCGTCACGGCCGACCCAGCGATACGCGCGCCGGCATAAATCGGGCGCATATAGCTGGCCAGCAAACCAGTGCGCCCCTGAGCCTCGTGCACCGTCGCAACCCCGCATCGGGCTAACCCATCTATCACATCAGCATCGGCGCGCTCGATGTTCTGGACGACTATTCCGGTCATATATTGCCTCTCTCGTTTCATTTAGCTTGCCCGGGAACGCGGGAAAGGGAAAAACATATGTCTGGCAAAGCTATTAGATCTTGCTAAGATGGCGTTGTGACCGTCTGGGATTTCAATCTGCGCCATTTGCGGGCTGTAGCAAAAATCGGCCAGTTTGGAACGATGAATGCCGCGGCCCAGGCCGTCAATCTCTCGCAACCGGCGATAACCCAGGCGCTGAGCCAGATCGAAAACATGCTCGGCGTCACGTTGTTCGAACGGCGTCACAACGGAATGACGCAAACGCCGGCGGCGGCCGTCTTCCTTCCCCGTGTCGAGGCAGCGCTGGCGCATATCGCCAGCCCTCATGTCACCATGTCGCGCTTTCGGGCGCTCATCGCGCTGGCGGATGCGGGAAGCTACATCGGTGCGGCCCAAGCCGCCCGTCTCGCCTCTCCCTCGCTCCACCGCGCGGTCAGCGATCTGGCGCTGGTGTTGCGCTGCACGTTGGTAGAGCGGCGCGGCAAGATGGTGCGCCTCACTCAAACAGGAACCAGGCTCGCCCGGGCGTTCCGCCTTGCCAAGGTGGAGCTGGAAACGGGGCTGGCCGAACTGGAAGCGCTAAAGGGGCACGAAACCCGGAGCATATCAGTGGGCGCTATGCCATTGTCGCGCGCAAGGGTGCTGCCGGCAGCGGTCATCGGCTTTCTCAAAGCTCGTCCACAAGTCCGTATCTCCATCGTGGAAGGCTCCCGAGCCGAGCTTGTCGAGCCGCTTCGCAACGGAGCGCTGGACATGATGATCGGCGCCCAGCGCGATCCGCTGATGGAGCCGGATCTGTTGGAGCGCGCGCTGTTCCGGGACCGGCTCATCGTCATTGCCCGCAAGGGCCACGCTCTCGACGGGACGGCTGCCAACATGAAAGATCTGGTCAACTTTCCCTGGGTGATTGCGGCCAGCGGAGCGCCCTTGCGCGCGCTATGGCAGACCATGTTCGAGCGGCATGGACTGCCCTTGCCCGCCGTTCCTATCGAATCCGGGTCCATGATGACGATCAGGCAGTTGCTGATGGATAGCGACATGTTGACCCTCGCTTCGCCCGACCAGGTCAAGGTCGAGCTCGAGGCAGGATGGCTGGCCAGGATCATGGATCTGCCTGCCGATCTCGGCCGCAACATTGCCCTGACGACTCGCGCGTCGTGGACACCGACGGAGGTTCATGCAGAGTTCGTCGCTTGTCTTGAGCGTGCTGTTGCAGGTTAGGGGCGTCATACCGGCCGGTGCCAACGGTTAGCCAAGAAATGATAGATTAGCCTGTACTTATGACAACACAACGGTTTCAATTTCCCGATCATGCGGGTTCGCCGCAGAATGACGGCATGATGTTGGCCGTCATTGGATATGGAGAAGCCGGGTCGGCCTTTGCCATCGCGGGCGCATGGGGCAACCATGCCCGCGGCTGGGACCTTAAGGACGACCGGCGTGCCGCGATGGTGGTCGACGGCCTACCTGTCTCGCGCAGTGCGCAGGAAGCGCTTGCCCATGCGCGGCTGGTGCTTTCTCTGGTGACCGCCACAAGCGCTTATGAGGCCGCGCGCGATTATGCGCCCTTACTCGCTCCCGGTGCCATCTGGTGCGACATGAACTCCGTCGCGCCCGAGACGAAACGGGCGGCAGCGGCAATGATCGAGGCTGCCGGCGCACATTATGTCGATGCAGCGGTTCTTGCGCCGGTTCATCCTGCCCGCCTGTCCGTGCCCTTGCTGCTTTCGGGCGAGGCTTCAGCGCAGGCCGAACTTCTCCTGCGTCAGGCAGGGTTCGAGACCATCAGCATCGCGGGCAATGATATTGGGCGCGCCTCCGCCATCAAGTTGCTGCGTTCGGTGATGGTCAAAGGGCTGGAGGCGTTGACAGCGGAAATGCTGCTCGGCGCAAATGCCTTGGGTGTGACGGACGCTGTGCTCGCGTCTCTCGATGCAAGCGAACGGCGAGACAGCTGGTTCGACCGCGCCGCTTACAACATCGAACGGATGGCAACCCACGGAGTTCGTCGTGCCGCCGAGATGGAAGAGGCCGTGAGCATGCTGAGAGATATCGGCGTTGAACCTATAATGACCACCGGCACCGTCCGGCGGCAACAAATGCAGGCGGGTAAGCCGATAGCCAGCCCGAATGAAGGGGAGCACGGTTCATGACCATGATAATCGACTGTCACGGGCATTACACGGTGCTGCCCAAAGCCCATGATGCGTGGCGAGAAAGCCAGAAGGCGGCGTTCAAGGCTGGCACCCCTGCCCTACCCTACCCCGTCATCACCGACGACGAGATCCGGGAAACGATCGAGACCAACCAGTTGCGCCTGTTGAAGGAACGCGGCGCGGACATGACGATCTTCTCACCCCGTGCCAGCGCGATGGCGCCCCATGTCGGCGATCAGACCGTGGCGGTAAAGTGGGCGCAGGTGTGCAACGATCTTATTGCCCGGGTCGTCGGTCTTTATCCCGACGTCTTTGCTGGCGTGTGCATGTTGCCGCAATCGCCGGAGGCGGACATGACCAGTTCGATCGTCGAGCTGGATCGCTGCGTCAACGAGCTGGGCTTCATCGGCTGTAATCTCAATCCCGATCCCGGCGGTGGCCATTTCCGGCATCCCCCGCTGACCGACGAATACTGGTTCCCATTCTACGAAAAGATGTGTGAGCTTGATGTTCCCGCGATGATCCATGTCTCTGGCTCGTGTAACCCGGCAATGCACGCCACCGGCGGATATTATATTGCTGCCGATACCATTGCTTTCATGCAGCTTCTGGAAGGTGATCTGTTCAGTCGCTTTCCGACGCTGCGGTTCATCATTCCCCATGGCGGCGGTGCGGTGCCCTATCACTGGGGCCGCTATCGCGGGCTGGCCGACATGCTGAAAAAGCCCGACCTCCAAAGCCATCTCATGAACAACATCTATTTCGACACCTGCGTGTATCACCAGCCGGGGATTGATCTTCTCGCCGATGTGATCGAGCACAAGAACATCCTTTTCGGCAGCGAGATGGTAGGCGCGGTGCGCGGCATCGACCCCACCACTGGCCATTATTTCGACGACACAAAACGCTATGTCGATGCACTCGGCCTCAGCGAGCAAAGCCGCCACGCCATCTATGAAGGCAACGCACGGCGCGTCTTTCCGCGTCTCGATTCTGCGCTGAAGGCCCGCGGCCTGTGACCGCGCGTTATAAGCGCATTGCGGATTGGCTGCCGACCTACAAGTCAAACTATCGGAGGTAATATCATGAGGATCGCTCTAGCAGGCGCCGGAGCTTTCGGCGAAAAGCACCTGGACGGCCTGAAGAACATCGACGGGGTCGAGATCGTTTCCGTCATCAGCCGGAGGGCAGAGCAGGCGGCGGTGGTCGCCGAAAAATACGGCGCGAAACACAGCTCGACCGATCTTGCCGATGCGCTGGCGCGCGACGATGTCGATGCGGTCATCTTGTGCACGCCGACATCGCAGCATGCCGGGCAGGCAATCGCCTGCATGAATGCCGGAAAGCATGTTCAGGTTGAAATCCCTCTGTGCGATAGCTGGGCTGACGCCGAGGCGGTACTGGCCAAGCAGAAGGAAACCGGCCTTGTATGCATGGTGGGGCACACGCGCCGCTTCAATCCCTCGCACCAATATGTGCACAACCGGATCGTCGCAGGTGAGCTCTCGGTACATCAGATGGACGTGCAGACCTATTTCTTCCGGCGCAAGAATCTGAATGCAAAAGGCGAACCGCGCAGCTGGACCGACCATCTGCTTTGGCACCATGCCGCGCACACGATCGACCTGTTCGCGTACCAGGCCGGGCGGATCGTTGACGCCCGCGCCATGCAGGGGCCGAAGCATCCGGAACTCGGCATTGCAATGGACATGTCGATCCAGCTCAAGAGCGAGACCGGCGCCATCTGTACCCTGTCGCTCTCCTTCAACAATGACGGGCCGCTTGGAACCTTTTTCCGCTACATCGGCGATAATGCGACCTATATCGCCCGTTACGACGATCTGGTCGACGGCAAGGAGCAGCCGATCGACGTCTCAAAGGTCGATGTCAGCATGAACGGCATCGAACTGCAGGACCGCGAATTCATTGCCGCGATCCGCGAGGGCCGGGAACCGAACGCATCCGTCGCCAGCGTGCTGGACTGCTATCGGGTTATCGCGAAACTGGCGCGAGACCTTGAGGAACAGGACGGGTGGTCATAGCATTCCGCGCCGGTCTGGAAGATCGCTTAAGCAGAACGGTATCAGGAGATGGCGAAGGCACTGCGATTGTTCCATGACCGAGGTGCCTGCCGTGACAATGGCACGCTGATGTCCCTCGTGGCGTACCCGCGTCAGGAAGGCGAAACCTTCAGCACGTTTGCGAACGATCCGCTATAATGTCGCACGCTAATGTGGTGGGGCAAGATCAGGCAGCGTTGGTAGGGGCAGCGCTGCACATAAGCATTGGCGCGTGTGTGGCACTGTTGACATCCTATCGTTGGACCAACGGAGACGATCCTCAAGTCGCCTCCGCTGGTCCGATATTCAGGCCATCGTCGGAATGACGAAGCTCTGATCGATCACGGCGCCGCCGGAGGGCCAGCGCTGGGTAATCTTTTTCGTGCGCGTGTAAAAGCGGACGCCGTCCATGCCATATTGATCAAGGTCGCCAAAGCCCGACCGCTTCCAACCGCCGAAGGAATGATAGGCGACAGGCACGGGGATCGGTACGTTGATGCCAACCATTCCCACCTCAACCTGAGATGCAAACTGCCGGGCGGCGTCGCCGTTACGGGTAAAGATCGCGACACCGTTGCCATATTGATGCCGCGTTGGATAGCTCAGCGCCTCCTCGAGTGTTTGCGCGCGCAGGATCTGGAGAACCGGCCCGAATATCTCGTCCTGATAGGACTTCATGTCGGGCTTCACGTGATCGATCAATGTCGGCGCGAGGAAATAGCCGTCTTCGTAACCCTGCAACGAGAAGCCCCGCCCGTCGACGACGATTTCCGCTCCCTCGTCGGCTGCCATCTGAATATAGTTTTCGATCCGCGCCTTATGGGCGGCGCCGACGACAGGCCCGTAATGGGCATCCGGATCAGTGGCGATGCCGACGCGCAGCGATGCGATTTCTTTCACGAGTCGCTTGCGCAGTTCCTCGGCGACGGCGTCACCGACCGGCGTCACGACCGGGAGAGCCATGCAGCGCTCGCCGGCGGAACCATAGGCCGCACCGATAATGTCGGCCACCGCCTGGTCGAGGTCGGCGTCGGGTAGAATGATGCCATGGTTCTTCGCGCCGCCCATGCATTGTACGCGCTTGCCGTTCTGCGCTCCGCGACCATAGACATAGTTGGCGATGTCGGAAGAGCCGACGAAACTGACCGCCTTTATATCAGGATGGTCGAGGATCGCGTCGACGATCTCCTTGTCTCCATGAACGACATTCAGAATGCCTTCCGGAAGCCCGGCTTCCATCGCCAGTTCGGCAAGCCGCATCGGCACAGAGGGATCGCGTTCCGATGGCTTGAGGATGAAGGCGTTGCCGCACGCAATCGCGGGCGCCGCCATCCAGAGCGGTATCATGGCAGGAAAGTTGAACGGCGTGATCCCCGCCACGACGCCCAGCGGTTGACGTGTCGAATAAACGTCTATTCCCGGGCCCGCGCCTTCGGTATACTCGCCCTTCAGCAAATGCGGGATGCCGCAGGCGAACTCGACAACTTCGAGTCCGCGCTGGATGTCGCCCTTCGAATCCGCAATAACCTTGCCATGCTCGGATGAGAGCAGATGAGCGAGCTCGTCCATGTTGCTTTCAATCAGCTCCTTGAAGCGGAACATGACGCGGGCCCGGCGCTGCGGGTTCATCGCCGCCCAGGAGCGCTGTGCCGCGACGGCGTTCTGGACGGCCTGGCTGAGCACGGCAGCATCGGCCAGTTCCACCTGTGCCTGGACCTGGCCCGTGGATGGGTCGAAAACGTCGCTCGTTCGGGAAGTGTTGGCGGAATAAGCCTCACCGGCGATGAAGTGTGTGATGCGGCGCATGGAGTCTCTCCCAATGATGAGATGCTCAAGATAGAGGTGGAAGCTTTGCGAAAACAGGCCTAATATTGCCAATCCGTTGTGCAGAGAAGAGTATGCTCAGTTCAGACGACCTTCGCGTTTTTCTTGGCATCATTCGGACCGGTAGCACCGTCGGCGCAGCGCGGCGCCTCGGGATCGATCACAGCACCGTGTCGCGCCGCCTGACAGCGCTGGAGCATCAACTTGACATACGGCTGTTCGATCGCTCGCCCCGTGGGCTGACAGCGACCAGCGCGGCCGGGCCGCTGATCGCTCACGCCGAGCGGATCGAGAAAGAACTCATCGCCGCTGCCATGAGCGTTACGGGCCGTGCGACAGCTCCAACGGGCGTCGTACGCCTTGCCACGCCAGAGATATTTGGAACCTGGGTCGTCGCACCCCGAATGCACCAGTTTCGTGCGCAATTTCCCGGACTAACGCTGGAGCTTGCACCGGAAAGCCGGTCGGTCAGCCTTTCCAAGCGGGAGGCAGATGTGGCGATTGCCCTGCGGCCTCCACCACGTGGGCGGCTGGTCGTTCGCAAGATGGCCGACTATAATATCGGGCTCTATGGCGCAAAGGCCTATCTGGAGCGCCATGGCGCCGTCATCGAGGTCGATGCATTGCGCGAGCATTGTTTCGTTTCGTACATTGACGAGCTGCTGGACTATCCTGAGATGAACGTCCTGGATACGGCTGTGCCGGGGGCAATCTCCGTTTTTCGATCGAGTTCAAGCGCTGCGCAACATGCCGCTATTGCAGCCGGGCTGGGGCTGGGCATGTTGCACCGATTGGCGGCGGATCAGGATCCTCGCCTGCAGCGGATCCTGCCCACCGAAATCAACGCGGAAAGAAGCTACTGGCTGGTGATGCACGCAGACCTGCAACGCGACCCGCGCGTCCGAGCGGTGTCAGAATTTTTAAGCGAGGCCGTGCGTGAATGCGAACTGAGGTTTTAGCCTTGATTTGGATGTTGGAGCGGCGCCGGATCATTCATGCGCGCCAGTCAAGATACGTTTTCGACAACACGCGTGCCTGGAAATCGATTATCAGCGAGTTCACCTGATAAGGGCATTCCTGTGGGAGCCAGTGTCGCCCGCCGACAACAAAAATGGCTGACAGTCCGGTCGCGTTTGCGAGGCCTGCCACGCAACAGTAGCGCCCCAATCGTGATCCTGGAAACCGGCGATGGTCTGTGGAGCCGGCACGATTGACTCGCGAGAGACCCGGGAAAGGCGATGGTTCGTGGGTTTGTTCGGCATGTGGAGTGCCGTCCCTTGTCGACGAGGGACGCATGACAGCATGCGTCGACACTCGCCTGGACGGGTTCACTGAAGGGGGCTATCAAAATGGTAGCGGAGGAGGGATTCACACGAAAAACATAAGATACTGATTTATAACAACGTTCTTGATCGTCGTGCCGATAATTCCGCTCAATCCACCCCCAATTTTACCCCTTCGCGACAGGCCGTGCCGAAATATCGACAGGCCGACATGCGCGATCCCTGCTACGCCCGAGAACGCGGCTGTTTACAGTGTGATCGCAGAAAGGACCGCAGACTATCGACAAACACCACGGTTGCACGGCCGACCTTGGCTGCCTCGATGTCGCCGGAAGCGATGAGCTGGTAGATCTTGGATTTGCTGAGCCCCGTCATCCGTACTGCGTCGGGAATGCGAACGCTTATCGGCCCAATCGGGGGCGCGTCGTCGCCATTCGTTGCAGGCTGCCGGGCCGACATCGGACTATTTCTTACGTGCCCGGCTGAACGAGCGGTCGCTCGCCAGGAAGCCGCTAAGCATGAATGGAATGAGGTCCGGTACGGACTCGCGTCGGCCGTAGGCCGCCTCATAGGCCTCGGCGTAGTCGTTCAGCGCTTCGATGAGATCCGGCATGACGTTGATCGTGATCTTAACCGGCGTCCGATCGGGCAGCCTTGGCAGCTTCAAATCAGCCATGACGGCCTCCCCAGGGTCCGGGCAATATGATGTCTTTGTGCACGACCACCCGTAGCGGCCAGCCGGGGCGAACGCGCAAGGTCGGCTGGATATTGAGATTGCGCGTGACGAGCTGATCGCTGGCGCGCGCGCCGCTCTGCTGCGCTGACTCGCGGATCGCCCGGACAAGGTCGCTTTCGGTGCTGCCGAAGCTCAATTCAGTGCCGACGCCCAGCAATGTCGACAGGGCGACGCCCTTCAGAAGCTGCCAAGTATGCCGGTCGATCCGGTCGGACAGACCCGCATAGCCCTGCGTATCGGTCGCCGGCACATTGTCGATACGAATCGACGAGCCGTCGGGCAGGATGATCCGCTGCCAGACGACCAGCGCACGGCTCTGCCCAAACGCTACAACGCTGTCGTAGCTGCCGATCAGCCGCGATCCTTGCGGAATGAGCAGACCGCGCCCGGTCACACTGTCATAGACGTTCTCCGTGATCTGCGCGGTGACGAGCCCGGGAAGATCCGAGTTGAGCCCGGTTATGAGGCTCGCGGCAATGATGCTGCCGGCCTGCAAGATCCAAGGCGATACGGACTGCGCCAGCGCGTGCGGATTGATGTCGTCGTCGCGATTGGCGCGGCCGACCAATTCGTTCTTGCGCCCCTGGGCGTTAGGATCTCGGTCAGGGTCGAGGAGCGGCTTGGCAGTCTCGGCCGATGCTGGCGGAACACTTGCATCGGTAGTCACCGGTGCAGGGGCGGCGGCGCGACCGCCGCCCGCCAATTGCAGCATGACGCCAGACTCGCGTGCGGCCTTCTGCTCAGCGGCGATGCGCTGGCGCTCGGCTTCGGCTTCCTGCGCGGCCCGGCTCACCGCATCGGCAGCGGGGTCAGGGGGAACCATCCCGCCAAGCTGCCGCTGGCGCTCGAGGATCGGCCGCCCGAGATCACCGGGAAGCGGTGGCCCGAGCTTCGGCACGTCGCCATAGCTCGTCGGCGCGCCCGCGAGCGCATCAGGCGGCGCCTTCGCGCCAACCAGCTTTTCATCGCTTGGTGCGATCAGGCTCAGGGTCGCGGGCTTGAGCGCCAGCCAGGCGACGCCGATGATCGCGGTCGAGCCGGCGGCAGCGATGGCGACGATCGCACCGCGGCGAAAACGGGTGACGCGGCCCGGCGCCGCGCGCAGAACGAGCGTTTCGGGGTCGGCTTTGGGCGCCGCGATCGGCGCGGAAGAAGCGGTTGGATCGGTCACGCGCCCCTCCCGGCCTTGCGCTGCCGGCTCTTCGGCTGGGCGGCGGTGATACGGACAATCTGCTGTTTCTTGCCGCCAAGGCGCAGCTCGGCGACACCGAACAGGCGGTCGACCACATAATAGCGGCCGGCGACGCGATAGTTGACGAGCTGGGCCTCGCCATCCTCGCCAATCACGAACAGCGGGGGCGCCTCACCCACGGCGATCGCGGGCGAGAACTCGATGTAGGTCTGCCGCCCATCGTCGAACGCGCGCAGCGGCCGCCAGGCCGGCTTGTCGCCCGAGATCGCATAGTTGAAGTTGAGGCTTTCGACCGAGAGGCCCGACGCGATCGGCGTCGCCGCCACGGCTGCATCCCGCTGACGCCGGAGCGCGATCAGCTCGTCATGTGGATAGGTCCAGGAGATCGCCGCCATCGCGGTCGCGGGCGTGCTTTCGAGCTGGAGATGGTAGGTCCGGCGATCGGTAGCAATGACAAGGTTTGTGCGTAGGCCCGCCGAAAACGGCTTGACGAGGATGTGCACGCGCTTGCTTTCGCCGATGCCGCTGGTGGTATCGCCGACAGTCCAGCGCACGGTGTCGCCGGCGGCGACGGACACAATCGTTTCGCCCGGCTGCAAGGCAATGTCGGTGATGCGCTCGGGCGCGGCATAGAGCCGGTAGAGCACGCCTTCCGCCCAGGGATAGACCTGGACGGCATATATATATCCCGCGCTCGACGGCTCGCGCAGTGCCGCCCGGTTGGCGGCAGTGACGCGCGCGGTCGGTGACGCGGGTTCGCGGCTCTGCGCAGCGGCGGGCATGGCAAGCGCCATCGCGCTCGCCGCCAGGATGAGGGCACGGATCATTGGTCGGTCCTTTCGGGGGATGGTGCGGCTGCGGGTTGAGCAAGGGTCGGATCGAGCGGCGAGCCCAGCGGAATGTCGGCGGGCGGCGCGACCGGGAGTGATTGTGCGGGATCGGGCACGGCCGATGGTTGCGGCGAAGGTGGCCGGTCCTGCGGCGTTTCCAGTTCGCGGCTCCAGTCGATCGCGTCAACATAGAGACCGAGCGGGTTTTTTCGGAGCACATCGGCCGAGCGCGGCGGCTTGATCTTCACCGTGAGCATCGCCGTCCAGCGTGACGTGCTGGCGAGGCTTCCCCGCTCATATTGCTGCTCGGTCCATTTGACCTGGAAGCTCGTATCTGACGCGCGGACGATGCTCGTCACCTGCACCGAAACCGTCTTGCGCCCGACATCGGCGAACGGATTGGAGGTGCGGGCATATTCGCCGAGGAACAGTGACGCACGTTCGGTCGCGAAATCATAGGCTGATAGCCAGTTTTCACGCATCAATACCGGATCGAGCGAGCGCGCTCGAACGCCGGTGATGAACCGGCCGAGGAACCATGCGATCTGCGGATCGGTCGGCCGATAGTCCTTGGCGGCAGGCGCGACGGCCTGTGCTTGCCCGAGTGCATCGACCTCGACCACATAGGGCACGACGCGGCTTTGCATCGATTGCCAGACCAGCGCGCCCGACAGACCAGTGGTCAGGAACAGGCCGCCGAAGGCCATCAGCCGCCAGTTCTTCGCCTGTGCGCGAGCCGAGCCGATACGCTCATCCCAAAGCTGGCCCGCTCGTTGGTAGGGTGTCTCGGGTTCGGGCGTTCGCCCATAGCGCTGCAATGCGCGTCGAAATTTCATCGCTCAGTCCCTTTCCTTGATGTCTGGAGTGGCGCCAGCGCCGCCGCGGTCGCCGCCCTGGATTGCGTGGATCGCCATCTGACGGCGGTGGCGAGCATTCTGGCTGGCATGAAGCTTCTGCGCCCAGGCGGGTGTTCCTTCAGCTGCGCCTGTCGGCGCGGCTGCGGGGGCGCCGCCGCCGGCACGGGTGCTTCCTGCTTCCCATGCGGCGCGCTGCCCACGATCGGCGGCAGCGCTAACGCCGAGACCGCCGCTCATCCGGTTGGCAGCCGCGCCGCGCATGGCGGTCGCAACGCCGCCGAGGCCCGCGCCGACGCTGGTCGAGCCCGAGGTTTCCTGCCCGAGCTTGTAGGCGGTGGATGCGGCAGACCCCATCGATGTACCGGCGCGGATCGCGCCGAGACCGGCCCCCGCGAGACCGCGTGCCGCGCCGACGGCGCCAGCGCCTGCCATCGCAAGACCTCCGCCGGCAAGCGCGGTAGTGGCGATCACCGATCCGGCGCCGAGCTGCGGCGCGCCGGCGACGAGGCCGGATGCGATTCCCGGGCCGAAGATGGAGAGGCCAAAGATCGCGAGGCTCGCGAGCATCAGCGACACGGCCTGTTCGATCGACACCTCGTCGCCGGTGATCGCACTGGTGAAGTCGGCGAAATAGTTAGAGCCGATGCCGACGATGACCGCGAGCACCATGACCTTGATGCCCGAACTGACGACGTTCCCGAGCACCCGTTCGGCGAGGAACGACGTGCGGTTCCACAGCGCAAAGGGCACGAGCACGAAGCCGGCGAGCGAAGTGAGCTTGAATTCGAGGATTGTGATGAAAAGCTGGATCGCGAGGATGAAAAAGGCGGCGATGACGACGACCCAGGCGATCACCAGCACGGCGATCTCGATGAAATTGTCGAAGAAGGCGATCGGGCCAACCAACTCCTTCGCCTGCTCGAGGAGCGGCCATGCTGCCTCGAAGCCGGTCCCGGCCAGCTTGCCGGGTCGCAATAAATCGTCAGCCGTAATCGCGCTGCCCCCTGCGGTGAGGCCGAGGCCGGCGAAGCTGCGAAAGATGATATCGGACAGTGTCGAGAAGCTGTTGAGGATCAGGGCGAAGACGCCGACATAGAGGATCTTCTTGAGGAACTTGGCGATGACGTCGTCTTCGCCGCCGAGCGCCCAGAACAGCCCGGCGAGAGTGATGTCGATGCCGATCAGGATCGTGGTCAGGAAACCGACGTCACCGCCCAACAGGCCGAACCCGCTGTCGATGTAGGAGGCGAAGGCCTCCATGAACTGATCGATGACATTCAGGTCATCCATATGGGCGGGTTCCTGCTTGAAGTTGAAAGGTGTCGCGGGGACCGGCGGCCATGAGAGGGGCAAGCCCTACGGCCCCCGCGACGAGACAGGTTCGGACCGGGGGGAGCTGGGGGCGCGGTCCTCGCCTGCCTCAGCTCATTGGCGTGGCGTGTAAGCCTTGCCGTCGCCGAGGAAGCGGCGCGTTGACTCGCGTGCCTCGCGCGCGATCTGGCCCCGCTGCGCCTGCTCGACCGATTCCGCCCGGAACTGCGCCGCCATCATTTGCTGAAGCTGGAGCTGCTGCTTGGCGGTGAGCGCGAGAAGCTGGTTCGTGGCCTGCTGCGCCTGAAGCGAGCCTTCCGCGCCCTGGCTGCGCGCGACGATGTCGGCGAGCGCCTGCGTGTCGCTCCGTACGTTGTCGACGATGCGGTTCTGGACCCCCATCGTCTGGCGAAACGCGGACATTGCGGTATCGAGTTGATCGCGTGCGCGAGCCACACGCTGATCGCGGCGGAACACCTGATCGAACTCCTGCGGGTAGAGCTGGCGGAAGCGCTCGTCGAGCTGATCGATGCGGAAGTCGACGCCCTGCGCCTGGCCCATGAGCTGGTCGATCTGCTGGAGGCGCTGGCGAAGCTCCTGAAGTTGCGGGAAATCGATCCTGGTGAGGTTTTTGCCCTGGTTGATCAGCATTTGCGCTTCGTTCTGGAGGCTCTGGATCTGGTTATTGATCTGGGCGAGCGTGCGCGCGGCGGTGAGCAGGTTTTGCGAATAGTTCGATGGATCGAACACGCTGAGCTGGGCCGCGACGGGCGTCGAGGTCAACGCGATGCCGATACCGAGCGAGCCGACGGCGCCGAGCGCGAGAGCAGAGAGGCACGCATATTTGCGGATAGGGATACGGGGCACGGGAAATTACTCCTTGTCTTCTGGGGGGCGGGCGGCAGGGTGACGCCCAAGCAGGTCGGCCGCCCAATCGAGGCCGGCTTGGGAGAGAAAGGTCGCGGCGAAGTCGGCCTGGCCCTTTTCGGCCAGCACCGCGTCTATGCGCTTCTGGCTGTCGGGATCGGACGCGCCGCACAACGCCAGCGCGATCGGGCCTAGCCCAAGCTCGAACAGCCGGTTGCCGCGCGCTGATTGCAGATAATATTGCCGCTTGGGCGTCGCGCGGCTGACCAGTTCGATCTGGCGCGCGTTGAGACCGAAGCGGACGTAGGCCGTCTGGCCCTGCGGCTCGATCGCCCGATCATTGGGCAGCAAGATGCGCTGCGGACAGCTTTCGATGATGGCCGGCGCGATCGTGCTGTCGGCGATATCGGCTAGGCTCTGTGTCGCGAACACGACGCTGACGTTCTTCTTGCGCAGCACCTTCAGCCACTCACGAATGCGCGCGGCGAACAGCGGGTGGTCGAGGAACACCCAGGCTTCATCCAGTACGAGAAGCGTCGGCCGCCCGGTGAAGCGCTCTTCGAGCCGGTGGAACAGGTAGGTCAGCACGGGCGCAACGACGCCCGCCTGCCCCATCAGCGCTTCAGTCTCGAAGCACTGCACGTCGGCGATCGCTAGATCGTCTTCGGCGGCGTCGAGCAGGCGGCCGAACGGTCCTTCGAGCGTATAGGGCGT
Source organism: Sphingobium sp. DEHP117 (assembly GCF_030867385.1). Lineage (GTDB taxonomy): Bacteria > Pseudomonadota > Alphaproteobacteria > Sphingomonadales > Sphingomonadaceae > Sphingobium. Next base: position 1,381,129 of record NZ_JAPFBJ010000001.1, read on the forward strand.
GAGCGCCGATCGCAGCGGTGCCGATTGCAGCAGCAGCGACAGGCCGGTGAGCGTGCGTTCCTCGATCGGGGCAGTCGCGAGATTGGTGAGCGCCGACCAGACGGCCTCCTTGATCTCGGGTGTGACCAGTACTTTCTCATGGGCGAGCAGCGCGCCGATCCATTCGGCCGCCCAGGCTCGTTCGTTGGAGCGATCGATGTGGCGCAGCGGCTGGAAGGCGATCGTTCGCCCGCCCTCGTCATCGGCATGACCGCTCTCGCCGCCAAGCCCGAGCGCGTGATGCGCGCCGCCCATCGCCAGCACGGCCGCGCGCGCCGAAAATCCCTTGTCGAAGACATAGACCTGGGAGTCTGGATATCGCCGGAACTGAAGCGCGAGCATTGCGAGCAGCACCGACTTTCCGGCCCCGGTGGGTCCGACGATCAGCATATGACCGACGTCGCCGACATGCGTGCTGAGACGGAACGGCGTCGAGCCGCTGGTTTCCGCATAAAGCAGCGGCGGACCGTCGAGATGCGGATTACGCGCCGGTCCTGCCCATACCGAGGACAGCGGCATGAGATGCGCGAGATTCAGGGTGTGGACGATCGGTTGCCGGACGTTCGCATAGACATGGCCCGGCAGGCTCGACAGCCACGCCTCGACCACATTCATGCCCTCGCGGATGCAGGTGAAGCCGAGCCCGTTGACGATGCGCTCGACCGCGCGGACCTTTTCCTCGACGCGGGCGCGGTCGATATCGGCAACGGTGATCGTCGTCGTCAGATAGCCGAACGCGACATGATCGCCGCCGAGCGCCTGCAAGGCCAGGTCGGCATCGACCACCTTGTTGTCGGCATCGCTGTCGAGAAGCTGGACCGGCTGGTTGTAGATGACTTCGCGCAGCAGCGCGGTGATCGACTTGCGCTTGTTGAACCACTGCCGCCGCAGGCGAGTGAGCGCTTTGGTTGCGTCGGTCTTGTCGAGCGCAATGAAGCGCGTCACCCAGCGATAGCCAAAATCCTCATGGTTGAGTCCGTCGAGGATGCCGGGACGGCTCGCGTTCGGAAATCCGAGAATGGTCAGCGTCCGCAGATGCTGGTCGCCCAGCATCGGCTCCAGCCCGCCGGTCAGCGGCGTGTCGGCCAGCAGCCCGTCCAGATAGATGGGCGTTTCGGGCACGGCGACGACATGGCGGCGCGCGGAGATCGCACCGTGGAGAAAGGTCAGCATTTCGCTGTCGCCGAGCGCGCGCACCTCGGGCATGAAGCCTCTGAACAGGTCAAGCGCGCGATCCGTCTCGGCGATGAAGCCGGCAAGCGCTTGTCGCCAGTCGCGGCCCTTCGCGTCGTCGCTGCGCTCGACCAGCGCTCGGCCCGCCGTGTCCGCCTGATCGGGCGGAGGCAGGAAGGTGAGCGTCAGATAATAGCGGCTCTCGAAATGCGCGCCCGCGCTTTCGAACGCCGCGCGCCGTTCCTCATCGACCAGCCACGACGCCGCATCGGGAAAGCTGCTGTCGGGATAACCCAGCGCTTCGCGCCGCTCGGCCTCGAAATGGAGTGCCCAGCCCGAGCCGAAGCGCTTCAGGACATTGTTCGCCCGCGCGCAGGCGGCGACAAGCTCGGCTTCGGTGGCGGATTCTAGATCGGGGCCGCGGAACCTGAGGACGCGCGAAAAGCTGCCGTCCTTGTTGAGCACCACGCCGGGCGCGACAAGCGCCGCCCATGGAAGGTGATCGGCGAGCCGGGCGGCCTTCTGACGGTATTCGCGCAGATTCAGCATGACAGATGCCCCTTCTGGCGAAGGTGGCGAACCAGGACCGGGGCGAAGTCGGGATCGCGTTTGGCGGCGAACACCGCGAGGGTGTGCCCGAACGCCCACATGGCCAGCCCGGCGATCCACTGCTGGAGACCGAGCCCGAGCGCGGCCGCGATCGTACCATTGACGATCGCGATCGCCCTCGGCGCCCCGCCGAGCAGGATCGGCTCGGCGAGCGCGCGGTGCATCGGCGCCTCGAAACCCTCGATATGACTGCCGGAGGCGATCACGAGATGAGCGCTCCACCGCCGAAGCTGAAGAAGCTGAGGAAGAAGCTCGACGCCGCGAACGCAATCGACAGGCCGAAGATGATCTGGATGAGGCGGCGGAACCCGCCTGCTGTCTCGCCGAACGCCAGCGTCAAACCGGTGACGATGATGATGATCACCGCGACGATCTTGGCGACCGGACCCTGGACCGACTCCAGCACCTGCTGGAGCGGTTCCTCCCACGGCATGCCCGAGCCGGCGGCCTGCGCGGTGGCGGCGAGCGCAAGCCCGAGGCCGATGGCGGCTCCGGTGAGGAAGATGCTCCGACGATCAGGAATACGGGCAGGAATACGGGACAAGCGCATGGTCATTCTCCTTGGGGTTCGAGGGCGTGGTCGGGAGTAAGGTCGAGGACGGCGTAGCCGCCGTCGGGATCGAGGCCGGCGACGCGCGCGATCGTGTCGACGCGGCGCGCGAGGCCGCGCCCGGCGATGAACACGATCATGTCGATGGATTCGGCGATCAGCCGGCGCGGAACGGTGACGACGCTTTCCTGCACGAGCTGCTCGAGCCGGTAGAGGGCCGACACTGCCGAATTGGCGTGGACGGTTGCGATGCCGCCCGGATGCCCGGTGTTCCAGGCTTTGAGCATGTCGAGCGCTTCGCGCCCGCGCACCTCGCCAACGACGATGCGATCGGGGCGGAGCCGCAATGTCGAGCGGACAAGATCAGCCATCGTGACGCCGCCGGCTCCGGCAGTGCCGATCGTACGCGTGCGCAGCCCCACCACGTCGGGCGCGGCGCATTGCAACTCACGCGTGTCTTCAATGATGATGACGCGTTCATCGAGGTGCGCCATCTCGGCGAGCAGCGCGTTGGCAAGCGTCGTCTTGCCCGAACTGGTGCCGCCCGCGACCAGGATGTTCTTGCGCTCGACCACGGCCATCGACAGCAGTCGCGCCGTGTCGGCGAGCATGATGCCGTCCCGCACATAGTCGAGCAAAGTGTAGATGCGCGCCGCGGGCTTGCGGATCGAGAAGCATGGCGCGAGGCTGACCGGCGGCAGGATACCCTCGAACCGCTCGCCCGCGCCTTCGCCGTGCGGCGGCAGCTCGGCCGAAACGATCGGCGCATTGCCATGAACCTCGGTGCGCGCGTGGGATGCTACCAGACGAATGATCCGCTCGACTTGCGCGGGCTCATATTTGGTGCCGGTATCGATCCGGCCTTCGCCAAGTCGATCGAGGCGCAACACGCCGTCCGGGTTGACCATGATCTCGATGACCATCGGATCGGCCAGCGCCGCCGCGATAGTCGTCCCCATCGCGGTGCGCAGCATCGCGCGCCGACGCCCTGCGGAATTATCGGAGCCGAAAAGCGTGTCGCTCATCGCCCACCTCCATTGTCTTTCGCGGAGGCAGCAAGCGTGCGCTGGCCGCTGGCGAGCGCTTCGCCGACGCGGGCAATGAACGCCTCGAAGCGGTCTCGGCCGATCGCACGCGCCGCTTCGTCGGCTTCGGCCAAAGGGGCCTGCACCATCAGTTCATAGCGGATGAACAGCGCCAGGCTCTCGAGCAGCACATGCCCGTCACGCTCGACACGCCCCAGCGCGAGCGACATGCGATCGAGCCGCTGGCTGAACTTGTTCTCCAGCCCGCTCGCCGCCTGCCGGTTGAGCCAGGCGGTGAGCGCGTCGGTGAGGATCGCCGATTTGGACGCGCCGGGCTGGCTCGCCAGCGCCTCGAAGCGGTGGCTCAGATCTTCGGGCAGGAAGAGCTGGTAGCGGACGCGGTTGGGTTTGATCGCCGCCATCGTCAGAAGCTCGGCAGTGTGTCGCTGTCGCGACCCTGGTTGATGGTATGGGCGCGGATCAGCGTGCCGGTGGTGCCGGCGCGGTCCATCGCGTGCTTTTCGGCGACGGGATCGGTGTCGTCGCGGTCGAGGCCGAGAAGATCGAGCTGCCTGGGCGGTTCGGGCTTTTTGGTCTGTTCCTCGCCGAGTCCGGGATGGCGCTGCTGTTGCAAGCCGCCGTCCTCATCGGCTTTCGCGTCGTCGTCGGCCTTGCCAAGCCGGCTGTCAGGCGCGCGGACCAGCCCGCTCCAATCGTCGGGGCGGCCCTGCGGGCGATCGGGATAGTCTCCGGGCGCGAGCTGGGGCGGCGGCGCGATCCGCTCGCGGAAATTGCGATCCTCGTAATAGCGCAGCTTCTTCGCGCGGATCGGCGCCATGCCGGAAACGAGCACCAGTTCGTCCTTGGGCGGGAGCTGCATCACCTCGCCGGTGGTCAGGAGCGGCCGCGCCGTCTCCTGCCGGCTGACCATGACATGGGCCAACCACAGCGCGAGCCTGTGGCCGGCGTAGTTGCGCATCGCGCGCTGCTCGGTGGCGATGCCGAGCGCGTCCGAGATCCGCCGCGCCGTGCGTTCGTCATTGGTCGCGAAGGCAATACGGACATGGCAGTTATCGAGAATGGAGTTGTGCTCGCCATATGCCTTCTCGATTTGATTGAGCGACTGCGCGATCAGGAAGGCGCGAACCCCATAGCCTGCAAGAAACGCAAGGCTGGTCTCGAAGAAGTCGAGGCGCCCCAATGCCGGAAACTCGTCCAGCATCATCAGGAGCTTGTGCTTGCCCGCCTTGGCAGGATCGGCATCCAGCTTCTCGGTAAGGCGGCGACCAATCTGGTTGAGCACCAAGCGTACCAGCGGCTTGGTTCGGCTGATGTCCGATGGCGGAATGACGAGGTAGAGCGAGACGGGGTGGCCCGCCTCGACGAGATCCGCGATCCGCCAGTCGCAGCGCGACGTGACCTCGGCGACGGTCGGGTCGCGATAGAGGCCGAGAAATGACATGGCGGTGGAGAGGACGCCGCTGCGCTCGTTCTCGGACTTGTTGAGCACCTCGCGCGCCGCCGACGCCACGACCGGATGCACGATCGGCGCATCCTTCGTGCCGAGATGATTGGTGGTCATCATCCGCCGGAGCGTGGTGACGAACGGCTGCTGGGGGTCCGACAGGAATGTGGCTACCCGCGCGAGCGTCTTTTCCGGCTCGGCATAAAGAACGTGGAGGATCGCGCCGACCAGCAGGCTGTGGCTGGTTTTCTCCCAATGGTTGCGCCGTTCGAGCGCGCCTTCGGGATCGACCAGGATGTCGGCGATGTTCTGGACGTCGCGGACCTCATGCTCGCCGCGCCGGACTTCGAGCAGCGGGTTGTATTTGGCGGAAGCGGGATCGGTCGGGTTGAACAGCAGGACGTGGGAGAAGCGCGCGCGCCAACCGGCGGTGAGCTGCCAGTTTTCACCCTTGATGTCGTGAACGACGGTGCTGCCGGTCCAGCCGAGCAACGTCGGTATGACCAGCCCGACGCCCTTGCCCGAACGGGTCGGCGCGAACGCCATGATATGTTCGGGGCCGTTATGGCGCAGATAACGGCCACGCGAGCGGCCCAGGAACACGCCGGCGTCACCATGAAGGCCTGCCCGCTCGATCTCGTTCGGCTTGGCCCAGCGCGCGGAACCATAAGTGGTGACCTGGCGCGACTGCCGCGCGCGCCAGAGCGAGCCTGCGATCGCCGCGCCGCAGCCGATGAAACCGCTCGCGCCGGCGAGCGCGCCGGCCTTGTCGAAAACATGCGGCGCATAGGCATCGTAGTGATACCACCAGGGGAAGAGCGCCCAGGGACGATAGACCGGCGTGCTTCCAGCCATGAACCAGGCCGGACCAAGTTCGGGCTGGTAGGCGAGCATCGCCGCCGCCCATTGGGTCGCCGCCCAGAGGCCCGCGATCACGATTGCGAACACGACAAGGATCTGGCCGATGAGCAATTTGGTCGGGGTCACGTTGAAGCTCCCGCCCATACCGCCGGATGCGGTCGGGGCGCGGCTTCAAGACTCGGCTATGGGCCGCCCGAAATGAACGGAGCCGCTGGGGGCTGGTGGGTGACCGAAGGAGATCACTCGTCGGCGACTGACTCAATATTCCAGCTCTGTTCTTTTGATCGAGCTATGACCCGAGTTGATGATTCTGCCCTGCCGTTGTCCCTCGAGGTGGCACTGACCACCACACCGCACCGCCGATGACCCGCTACACCCTGCAAAAATCCGAGCTGCAAATTCGGGCTTGCGTGTCGGATTATCAGACATTATATCGCATTTAATGTAGTGAAATCGTGCGAGGCATGCATGGCGACAATCGCTCCTCCGAAGCCCGCGGCAACCGCGTTTCCCAAAGCCGACGCCATTAGGGCGTTGGTCGACGAACTGCTGCAAGTGGCCAGGGCTGAGGCACAGGTGCGCGGAATTGCCCTACCTCCGGAAAACCCGAAGATCATCCAGGCGCCCGTGCCACTCGACTCCTTGTCCGTGGTCGACACGCTTTGCGCGGTGGAGCAGGTCCTCGACATCGAGCTTCGCGACAGCATCGTCCGCACCGGCGGCTACAATTCGATCGAGAAGGCGATTGACGACCTCCTCCCTAAGATCGAACGCGTCTGGGTTAAGAAGAAAGGGTCGAAGCCATGACCAATCTCGCACTCCGCCAGGAAGGCGACGAGCAGGAGCGGCGGCGCTTGGGCGACCGTCTGCGCGAAGCACGGAAATATCTCGGCCTCAAGCAGGAAGAAGTTGCTGCCTATCTCAAGATTCCCCGGACCGCGCTTACCGATATCGAGAATGGCCAGCGCCGCGTTGAAGCGATCGAACTGACGCGGCTTGCCCGTCTTTACCGCCAGTCGGTGGCCTATTTTACCGGCGAAGACGAGGCCTCCGCGAGCCTTCCCGCCGATGTCGCCCATCTGGCGCGACGCGTTGCGGCCTTGTCGACTGAGGACCGGGCCGAGCTGAGCCGGTTTGCCGAATATCTCCGCTCGCGGTCTGGCGGCGAACGGAGCTGATCGATGGCGTCGGATTATGCGAGCGCGGTTCGCGCTGGTACGATGGCAGCGGGCCGCCTGCATCGCGAACTCGATACGCGCGCACTGATCGAGACCCAAGGCGGCAGCGTCGATGTCTTCGGCGCGATCCATGCCGTGGGTCTACCCTTGCTGCTTCGTCCCCTGAAAGGCCTGCTCGGCGCCTATCTCAGCGCACCTGCTCCTGGCGTTCTCGTCACGACGGAACGACCGATGAGCATCCAGCGCTTCACGGCCGCGCACGAACTCGGGCATTTTTCGATGCGACACGAGCCGAGCCTCGACGATGAGAGCATCCTGCGCCGGATGCCGATGTCGCCCGAACCGGGAAACAACTTCGAGGAAACCGAAGCCGACGCCTTTGCGATCGCCTTCATGATGCCGAAATGGCTGATGCTCGCGCACAGCGCGCGACAAGGATGGCAGATCGATCATTTCCGGCGCCCCAATGTCGTCTATCAGCTCTCGCTGCGGATCGGCGCCAGCTATGAGGCGACGTGCCGCACCCTGGTTCGCTACAATCTGATTTCGCCATCGGTGATGACCGACCTGCTCCGGACGCAGCCGCGCAGCCTGAAGGTCGATCTCCTCAAGGACTATCGGCCCGACAACTATCGCGGCGACGTCTGGCTGCTGACCGAGCGCGATGCCGGCTCGCGGATCGATGGCAGTCGCAATGATCTTTTCGTGCTGCGGCTCGAAGAACATAGCGGCGGTGGGTATCTCTGGGATCTCGACCAACTGATCGCCAGCGGCTTCGCCGTCGTTCGCGACGAGCGTGAGGCAATCGACGGCGATGGCATCGGTGGTCCCGTTGTCCGCCGTGTCACCGCGGCGCCCGATGCGCCGCGGCGCGGCCGCATGTCGCTCGACGAGCGGCGGCCGTGGCAGCCTGCGCCGGCCCTCACCAGCCTGACGCTCGATTTCGACCTCACCGGCCCGGAACAGACGGGCCTGTCGCGCGCCGAACGGCGGCACCTGCTCGAGGCCGCCTGACGCCCCATGATCGATATCGTCCGTGACCTTCGGCCGCTGTTCGGACCTGCGCGCGATCAAGGCGCGCGGCCGACATGCCTCGCATTCGCCGCGAGCGACACCCACGCCGGGCTTCGCGACGGCTGGGCACCGCTGTCGTGTGAATTCGCCTTTCATGCCGCGCAGAAACGGGCGGGCAGACCGCCGACGAGCGGCGCACTGCTATCCACAATGCTGGACGCGCTACGGCTCGATGGCCAACCCGACGAGAAAGGCTGGCCGTATCTGGCTGCGGTTCCAGCCGATCATCGACTGTGGACGCCGCCGGCGACCGTTGGCCCGCTCTATGGCCGCAACGGACAGAGGGATGGAACCGACCTGTCATCCATCCTTGCCGCGCTGGACCGTGACACGCCGGTGCTCATGCTGACGATGCTGTCACGGTCTTTCTTCCAGCCGCGCGGTGATGGCGTCGTCGATCCGGCGAACGACGAACTCCCCGAGCCAGCGCAACGGCACGCGGTCGTCGCGGTCGGGCATGGAACCGTGGACGGCATCCCGGCCATTCTCATCCGCAACAGCTGGGGACCAGGTTGGGGCTTGGAAGGCCACGCCTGGCTTACTGAGCGCTTTCTAGCGCCGCGCCTTTTCGCCACGGCAAATTTGACGGAGGAAGTCGATGTATCTTCCCATACCGCCGCAGCCTGACTGCGTTGCTGGCTGGCGCGAGGCGGTCCGGCTCGTCGACCTCGCCACCGGACACCAGGCGCAGAATGTCGTCATCTCCGTGGCCGAGCCGACTGCGCGCGCAACACTCGCCGATCCCGTCGTGGCGGAAGTCGATGCCTTCCTTTCGGGCCATGGCAAGAAGCCCATCGAGACGGTCGCCAACACGATTTTTCCGGCAGCGCTGTACAGGCGCTACGGCGCGCCGCAATTCTTCGACCGGTTTCGCGACAACGTGCTGCCGAAGGTCCGGAGGTCGGGCGCTTGGTCGGGCTATTATTTCGAACGGATGATGGAATTGCCCCGCGCCGACGGCCAGCCAATCAATCAAATCTGGGGCATCGTCGAGCGCCTGCGCAACCCGAACGTCCGAGCGCTCAACAAATTCGAACTGCTGATCTTCGACCCCGCCCGCGACGTGAATGACTCGCCCTACGGCGGTCAGTGCCTGAGCTTTGCCAGTCTCAAGCTGATCGGCAAGGGCGACGATCGTCGCCTCGGCATGACCGCGCTCTACCGCAATCACTACTATATCGAAAAACTGCTCGGCAATCTGATCGGCCTCGGCCGTCTGCTCGAATTCATCGCCAAGGAAGGCGGGGTCGCGCTGGGTCCGCTCACGATCGTCTCGACCAACGCCACGGTCGACACCGCCAACTGGAACCGCGGCGATCTTAAGCAACTCTTTGAGCGCTGCGATCAGGCGAGCGCACATCTCCTTGCTGCGGCGTGAGGCGCGCCCAACGGCAGTTCTAGCGGCTCATCGTTGTCATCCGCGACACCGTACAGGCTGAACATGCCCTCGATGAACTCGCGCTGCCCGCCGTAGCTCGGATGGCGGACCGCGGTGGTCGGAATGTCGAGACCGTCCAGCGCCAGGTGAGCATCGCGCCCGATCGCGACGATCTGGCGGGGCCGGATCATTGACACGAGGGCTTGCAATATCGGCCAGGTCGCCTCGCGCTCGCTTCGCGTGTGGCATCGGTTCGACATCGGATCATCCGCTTCATGGGGATGGAACGGGAAAACGTTCCAGAGCATGACAGGCTGACCGATCCGCTCTAGCACACGCCAGACGATCGCCGCGGTGCGCTCCGCCACGGCGGGTCCCTGCGTCGCACGTTCGAATGCGATGCCGCCCATCAGCGTACCGGCATGTCCGAGGTGAATTTCGTCGGTCAGCGGTACGCCCGTACGCCGCCCCCCGCGATAGCCGAGATCACGCGCGATCCAGATCGTTTCGACGCGATGATCAAGCGCCGCGGTGAGCAGCATTTCGAGATTGTCGCGGCGCCGGGCGGCGGCGTCGCTGCGGTCATGGACCGTGCAGCGATCGCGCCAGGGATTGAACACTGAGGGAAGTTCGGTCGCCGCCAGGGTGGACACAAAGGATTTCGGGGTCATGACGGCAATTCCTTGATACGCAGGCGGCGATTGGCGAAGTCGATCAGGACGCGGCCGCGCCGATGCTCCTGAAGGAAGCGGAAAGCCGTATAGCCCTGGAGGATCGCTTCCTCCCAAAGCCACAGCGGACAGCGTTCTGATTCGTAGCCGGCGACGAACTGGCGGACATGCTTCAGCATGTCCAGCGGAAGGCCACCGCGCTTCACGTTTTCAAAGTACCGGAGTTGCTGCGCTTGTCCGAAAATCCAGGAAGTTATGCCCTCTTCGATGAGAATCGCCCGAGCACCGTCTTCGGCGTCGTCGAGTTTCGGATCGCTCTTGCGCTTGAGACGGAGCAGCGCACGCAGCACTGGCGACCAGCCAAGCACCGCGACATAAGCGTAGTGAAAGACATCGTGGAAGCGATAGTCGTCGGGTTCGAGCGCGTTGTCGGTGAGCCGGTCGCCGACATACACACCGCTTGAGCGTTGATACACGAATGTCTGCCCGCGAACGGTGCGTTCATAGACGTCGATCGCCATCCGCCGCGGCAATTGCTCTTCTGGGTCGAGCGCCGCATCGGTCGGCGCCGGATAGATGCGCTCGCGCGGCCAGCGATCGAAGATCTTGTGAAGATTCTTCACGGCGGCAGCCTCGATGGTAACACCGGATTCGTTTGCCGCCTGGATCAACCGGCGCATGACCGCGACCAGCCGGCCCGCGAGTGCTTCGCGGTCCTTCGCAAGACCGCCCGCCTGGAAATCGTTGATGAGCAGCCCAACGTCGCCTGCCAGCGCGAGCAGGCTATGCTCGAACTGCGGCATCGGTGCCTTGGCAAGCGGAATGTGCTGCGGCTGCAGCGCATGGAAACTGAGCGTTTCGTTGCCGCCCGTCTGCCATTGTCCGCCGTTTGTCGCCGCGGCGGCAGCGATGTCGCTGAGCGCCATGCGGCTGCGCCGTGCGATCGCCGCCAGATACCAAAGGACGTCACCAAGCTCTTCCGCGACGGCGTGAGCGTAACCCAGGTAGGAGGCATCGTCGCGCTGCTTTTTCTTGGCCTCACTGAGCAAGCTGCCGACTTCGCCGAAAAGGCCAAGCATCGAGAAGCCCAGTGCGCGGCCACCGCTGCGTTGATCAGTCCGCGCGGCCTGCTTCGCATAATCCGCAACAGTGAGAGCTTCGAAATCCTCGCTCATCGCCTGCCCTTCCGGCGATCCGATATCGCGTCTGCGGGGACGCTCACGCCATAGGCTTCAAGTGCCCGCAGTACGATCATCCGGATCGGCTCGCGGGAATCGAGCGACCGTTGACCGAGATCGCGTTTCGTAACGGCAGGAATCTGCACCTGAAGATGCTCGTCGCCGACATCGGTTTGCGCTGCGATATTTTTCATGAATCCATGAAAACATAATTTCATGAAAATAGGAAGCCCGAATCCTCCGGATCAGGAGACGCTCGGCCCGCTGCGCTGCCGCCCGAGTGTCCAGTTGATCCCGCCGTCGCGCATGATGCCCGAGACCGATTTGCCGACATGGCGATCGAGAACAGAGCGCCACGGCACCAGCGTGAAATCGCGCGACCGTTCGATGAGCGCATGGCGACCACTCGTCATCTCGACTGCGCGCACGAGCCTGCCTTGAACAGCCTCCCCCTCTCTGGCCTCGGCGAACGGAACGCCTAACTTGTCGGAGAGCTGGCGGGCGACACGCAGCAATTCTCGCCGCTGGAGCGCGGCGAGCATCCCTCGCCGATAGACCGTCTGCCCATCCTGTTCGTCTGCAAGCTGTTCGGTGATCAGCCATTGCCGTCGCATCGCCTGCGCTGAACGAACCTCGCGGCCGAACCCGGCATCGCGCACCGGCGCTGGGCTGGCGGCAACCAGCTCACGATCGAGCCAGGTCGCGGCCTCGGCCGCTGGCAGATTGTCGAGCGGGACGGTCGACAGCGCCTCGATGGCGACGGGCCGGTCGTGGAGTTGGCGCGCCTCGAACCGAACCACCTTGTCAAGATGATCGGGCGTGACGATCCAGCTTCCATCGGGATCGCGTTCGACATTGCGGGCGATCTTCCGCATCGCCTCCAGCCGGCGGACATGGGTTTCGGCGAAGCCTTCACTGGCGCTCGGGTCCTGCTGCAAATGCGCGTCGATCGTGTAGCGTCCGTCGTTCGCGGCGGCGACTTCGACAATCGTGCGATCGACCGGGCGAACGCCGCCCTCACGCGGCACGATCCGGACGATGGCGTTTTCGGGGGTCGGATCGACCATCTCGCCCTCGCCGATCTCGGCATAGTGCGTGCGCCCGTCGATGCCGTCGATTAGCAGATAATGGCGGTCTTCATGCTCGTCCGCCAATCCCCGCATGATAACGCGGCCGATAATCGGCGCGGCTTCCTGCGCCGTCGGATCATAGATGACGCGATCGGCCGCGGCACAGTCGAGCTTCCGCGCGGTCAGCTCGCGCTGCATGGTACGGATGATATCGCCACGCTCCCCGATCCGGCGCAGTGTGTTCGCGAGGTCGGGCTCGAGCCGCCAGGTGTCGCTGCCGATATGCGAGGCGAGTCCCATGCGCCCAAGTTTCTGCAAGCGGCCGACGCGAACCGATTGGTGAAACGGGTCGCTGTCGCTCGCGCTGACCAGGCGCATACTATCCATGTCGCGGATCAGCCGTCGGTCGATCGCGGTCAGCCGCTCCACGCCAGTATCGCTGCGAAGCCGCTCCTCGATTTCAAGGTCGGTGCGCGGCCCGAGGTCGAGGTTGGCGATCTCGATCGCGCGTTGCCTGGCCCCGTGCGAAATATATTCGCGCGCGATCAGCAGATTTTCGCCCCGGTCATTCACGCCGCGCACAACGATATGCGTGTGCGGATGGCCGGTATTGAAATGGTCGACTGCCACCCAATCCAGCCTCGTGCCGAGATCCTGCTCCATCTGCGTCATCAGCCTGCGCACAAAGGGCTTCAAGTCCGGATATTGGTCGGCGTCCTCGGCCGACACGATGAATCGAAACTGGCGGCGGTCGCCGTCGCAGCGTTCGAGGAACACCTTGCCGTCGGCGACATCCTCGTCGGCCGAATAGAGCGCGCCGGGCTCGCCCTCGCGGGTCACGCCATCGCGCTGGATATAACGCAAGTGCGCCTTCGCGCCGCCCATACCTTTCCCGCCAAGTCCAACAGGCCGTATCTTGACGATCACGCGGCGCGACCGGAACGCGCCCAATCGGTCGCGCGATCTGAGCACCCGTGCAACGCTCGCGCCACGTCCGATCCGGCTGCCGTCGAAGCGGCCACGCCTGCCGGTTTTTAGCCCTGCGCGCTTTGCCGCTTTCACGACGCGGCTCAGGTAGCGCTGCTCCTTGCCCCGGCAGCGCATCCGGCCCAGGTGCGGTTCGAACTCATCATCGCGCATAGCGGCGTCCTTCCATACCGGAATGACGCTCCCCGCCGATAAGAATGGCGCGTCCTCGCCAGAGCGCAAGGAGTCTCGCGATTGGGATCGGAAAAGCCCAGAAAACCGCCATTCCTGGCAACCCTGTCTCGCACTCAAAGGGCGAGTCTCGCAAAAGCCTTCAAAAAACGATGTGCAGACAAACACTTACAAAATCGCGAGATTTTGCCTCTATCTTGCCGTCAAGCCCGACTGCCACCTGCCGCCCCAGACGCCCGCTTTGCCTTCCCGCCTTCCCGATTAGAAAAGGGGAGCGGCGCCATGCGGCACCACTCCCGCGAACCTGCCCCTTCAACAGCGCATCGCCTTATTGCCAGCCTGCCTGTTCGGCCTGACGCAGCGCCCGATTGCACCGCTTCAGCCTCTTCTCAGCGGCCCTTAATTCGGCTTCGATCTGCCGCCGTTCTGCCGCGTCATCGCACCATGAAAGCTCCGCGCGAAGCTCCTCGATCTGTTGTTCAACCGACATCTCATCCTCCTGATACAAGCGAAAGATGAGCCATCGCCCGGCGGGGAGCGGGTCGGGTCAACCACCGCGCAGCGGCCGCGAAGCGGGCGACGGGGGAGCCGATTTTCTCGTCGCCGGAGTGGAGCGAAGCGGAACGCAGGTGGCGTGAAAATTGGGGGAACCGTCGATGGTTGAGGCGGTCCGTTCGCCGCCGGATACTCGGTGCTTGCTGAGCGGATTTCTTCCTCTCTGCAGGCCCGCAAGCGCGTTCCGGTGCAGGAAAAGGCCCACGCCGAGCCCTCAAGGCATGAGGAAAGCCCCGCGCCGGGTGACCGGCGCGGGAGCGATCCGGCTCAGTCGCCGGGGTTCCAGATGACAGCGAACGCGTCGTCGTCGTCCTGCCCGGCGGCGCGGCCGAGATTGGCGTAGAGGGTGCGGCCGCCAAGTTCGGGGGCTGACATGGCGAGGCGGACATATTCGCGCTGGCTCACCTCGCCGGTGCGGATCCAGCCGCCGCCCAGTTCGACGCCGTTCGACAGCACGCGGTAGTCGGGCTGGTCCCCGGTCTTACCGCGATTGGGGATGATGGCGATCTCGGCATTGACCGAAAGCGTCTTCAAGGCGCCCCGGAACGAACCGTCGTTCTGGCGCTGGACATGACCGATTGCGGGCATTTCTCGTCTCCTTCACACAGTCGCCCGACCCGATGCCGGGCGATGGGCGGACCGAAGGGACGGCCCTTGAGCGCGCTGCGAACCGCAGGCCGAAGCGAAGCGGAGGACCGGAAGCGCGGGGCTGATTTGGAGCGAAGCGGCCGCGAGGAGCGCCGCCAAAGCGGCGCGGGGAAATCAGTTCCGCGCGATGGTTTCGCGGGGCGCGCGGCCGTCCCAGGTCATGCGCCCAAGGAGCCGGCGACGGGGTGGTGAGACACGAAAGGACGAGATGCGCGCGCGGACAGGAAGCCCAGTCCGGCGTCCTTCCGGGAAGCCATGATTGCTTTCGCGGCCACGAAGCGGCGGCTATAGCCTCACGGCGATGAACGAAGGAACGACGATTGCGGGGCAGATCGAACGGCTGATCGTGCGGCTGGACGGCGCGGCGGTGTGCGATGCCTGCGTGACTGACCGGCTCAACCTGTGGGTTACCGCACAGGCCAATGTCGTCACCCGCGCGCTCGGCGGCACGCGCGGATTCGAGCGGCAGAAGGACGAATGCACGCTATGCGGAAGCACCCGGACGGTGATCCGCCGCACCGCCCGGTAGGTCAGGCGGCGGGGGTTTTCGGCACGCGAGCGCGCGGTGCGGCGCGATTTGGGCTAGTTGCCGTCGCCCGCGAGCGCGCGCGCCAGCGGCTCGTTGGTCGCCTCGATCTCGATGCGGTCTGCGAAAATCGCGCACCAGCCGCTGCCGAATTCACCGATGCGGGGCTTGGAACAGGTCATCGCCCAATCAAAGCCTATCGGCCCCTTGGACAACGTTTCGGCGCAACATCGCTGGACGACCACGGCGATAGCATAGGCGTCGAAATCGTCCATGCTGGCGAAACACACGATCCGCACGGCTGGGTCGTCGGGGCAGGTTTCCGCGATGAAATCGGCTCCGATGGTGGGAAATTCGGGATCGTTGAACGCCTCGCGAAACCCGCTCCACGGCACGTTCGCATCGTCCGGCGGAAAGGCTGCGAGCAGCGCCGCGCTCGGCGGATCGGGCGCGTCGTCATTCGCCAGCGCGTAGCCAGCGTTTGCGACTTCCTCGATCAGCGCGCACTCGGCGGCGGTGCAGCGAAAGGCGAAGCTGCCCTGAATCCAGATGTCAGCCATTGCTCGCCTCCTCCCGTTCGGGCGTGATGACAAGCGGGGGCACCGCGAAGTCGGCCGCATCGAAATGCGCGATGATCGCCGCATAGCTGCCCAATCGCTCGGCGGTGCAGCGCCCCATGAGGATATAGTTGTCCTCGTCGGCAGCGTAGCTTTGCGGTTCGCCGCTGCCGGTGAACACGGTGCGTTCCGCACCCCACTGGCAGGCATAGGCGCCCGACCAGCGCGCGAAGAAAAGCCCATGCGCGATGCAGAAGGCTTCGAGTCCCTCGAACCGCCCCCAGGCGACCTCGTGCGCCATGAGCGCCAAGGGCTCGCCCTCGGGCAGATCGCCGAGCGCGAAGGGTTCGCCGTCCCATTCGGTGGACAGCCCTTCGTTCGCGATGGCCTCGGCGAAGGCGGGAAGCTGGCTGGCGGGGAGCGTCCCGCCGATGGTGATGGATGCCGAAACACGGTCGGCCATGACAAGTCTCCTGTCTGAAATCCGCGCTGCGAGGGCCGCTTGCGGCCGAGCGGCGCGGCGATTTTATGGGGGGCGGAACGGGCGGCGGGTGCGCCGCCGCCCGTCCAGTTTCATGCGGCTTCGCGCTCGGGCTGTTCCTGCGGCTCGGCCTTGGCAGGGGCCGGAAGCGCAATCACCGCGCCGGGGCCGGTCGGTTCCGGCTCGCGGTCGGGGCGCGCCGCGAGCACCTTGGCATGAGCCGCGACGGTGCCGACGCCGCCGCGCGCCGTATAGGCAGCGGGCGGGAACGCCATCCATTTCGGCACCCAACCCTCGACCTTGGGCCGTCCGTTCGTGCCGTCCAGATGGTCGCGGACGATGCGCTTCAAGACCTTGCCCGGTTCCTTCGCATTGGCGGCGGCGACAGGTTCGCCCGCCACCTCGGCGACGATGCGGGTCAGCACCTCCTTGTCGCGGACACACTCGAAAAAGGCGTCGTCGGCCTGCCAGTAGCGGGCCATATCGACGCCGATCTCGCCGCCCACCGCCTCGACGGCGGCGCTGCCGCTGGCGAGCGTTTCGCCCATGACGATCACCACCACGTCCATGACGGCGCGGTCGGGCACGTCGAGCAAGCGGAGGAACACGCCGACAAGTCCGAAGTCGTCGCCGTTGCCGCCGGCCACGGTCGGTTCCTCGGGCGAGAAGCCGAGAAGGTCCAATACGGCGCGGCGCTTCGTATCGAAGTCGGTTTCCGCGCGGCAGGTTTCGACGCTTTCGGCAACCAAATCGTTGCGCGCGGTCTGCGGCTCGGGCTTGATGGTCCAAAGCGGCGAACCGACGATGGCGTGCGCCACCATCAAGCGCAGCGCGACCTTGGGGTGACGGGTCAGCGCGGCGCGCACGGCCGCGTGGCGATGCAGGTCGATATAGGTCTGCATCGTGCTCGTCACCTCGGGGCGCGGCACCTTGGGAGCGGTGTCGATCGGCTCGCCGCGTTCGAGCCGCTTGGCCTCCTTCGACGTGACATAGCCCTCGTAAAAGTCCACCTCGCCGCTCGCGCGCACGTCGATATAGACGCGCGCCCCCTTGCGCTTGGGAGCCTTCACAAACTCGTAGCGATGGAAGTATTCGCCGCGCGGGACGATCACGACATCGCTCCATCCCTCGTCGAGATAGGCTTCGCGGCGATCCTCGATGGCCGCGTCCTGCTCGCGCCAGAAGGCGTCGGCGTCGGCGAAAAAGCGATCCTCGCCGAACAGGTCGGCGATGATCGCGAGCTTGAGCCTCTCGACGTCGAACAGGGCATGTTCGACCTTGATCGACGCGCCGCCGAACAGCCAGTCCTTCAACTGATGGCCGGTCGGGCAATAGGCGTCGGGGTCGCTGAACAGCGCCAGCCATGCCTTTTGCTGGCTCGTGCTCGCCAAGGTCAGGTGCCGGACGGTCGCCGCGTTGATCTCTTCCTTGCGGTAGAGGTCGCGGATGCGCGGCAAGAGATTGCCGAGCGCGAGGATGCGTTTGACGCCAAGCTCGGGGATGCCGAACGTCGCGGAAATATCCGCTTCGTCGCGGCCTTCCTTGACCAGCCGGGTGAAGGTTTCCCAGCGTGTCACCTCGTCGGGCGCGAGCCGCGCGATATTCTCGATCAGCGACGCCTCGATGGCGGCGGCATCGTCGCCGTTCTCGAGAATGGCGCACGGCAAGGGGTCGGCGCTGCCGGTTTCGCCCGCGACGATCTGCGCGGCGGTGAAGCGCCGCGCGCCCGCGACGATCTCGAACGCATCGGGACCGCAATTCGGTCGCACGATCAGCGGCACGAGAACGCCGCGCGCGCGGACGGTCGGAAGGATGTCGGACACGTCCGGCGCCTTCTTCGCGTAGCGCATATTGGCCTTGCTGACGGACAGCTTGCCAAGGTCGATAAAGTCGAGTTTCATTGGTCTGCTCCTTCTGGAGCGCCGGTCCCGTTTGTCTTGCTGGATGGGCGGGACCGGCACTCGATGCGGCGAAACGCGCCGCGCGTCACCCGCCTCGGGGCGGAAGCTCCTTGCCGTTGCGGCTGTCGGCCGCGCGGCGAAGTTCGGTTTCAGCGAAGATGATCGCGCCCGCCCGCCGCGCGGTCTCGGCCCATGTCGAGAGCGGGGCGAACGGTTCGAAATGCTCGTCGCGCTCGATGAACAGGCCGAAGGGCAAGCGGACGCTCGCCATTTCGGACAGGCTGAATGTGCCGAGTTCGGGAAAGCCGAACCCCAAGTCGGCAAGGCCGAACAGCGTGTCGTCATCATCGTAAAGCTCGGTCGCGAGCCATGTTGCCGCGCCCAAGGGATTGAAGAATTTGACCAGCGGAACGGGATCGGGTTCTGGCGCGCCATCGCGCGCGGCGGCGCAGCGGGCCAAGTCGTTCGCGCGCAGCGCGAAGCGCAGTTCGGGGGTCAGCAGGATCATGCCGCCGCCCTCCGCTCGTCGCTTTCGCTGGCCTCGGTATGGCGCGCCATTATCCAGTCGGCGGCCTTGCTCGCCGCGCTCGCGGCGCAGAAGATGGCGCGATTGTCCTCGCGCAAGACCTCCAGTAATCGCGAGGTGTCGATAATGTGAAGGAACGCGGCCAGATTGGCCGAGTTCTGGGGTTTCCTGCCAACGTTCCTTCACATTATTTCAAAGCGTGTCGAGCCAGGCGAGCACGCTTGTATCGCGCTTCCACGAAGGCTGACCGCCGGGTGTTGTCGGAACGGCGACCTGTTCCAGGGCCTTTCGCTTCGTTTCAAGATTGGCCCTGGCATAGTGGTTGGTCGTGTCGAGGCTCACGTGGCCGAGCCAACTGCGGATGACTGTAACATCGACGCCCGCAGATATGAGGTGCACGGCGGTGGCGTGCCGGAAGGCGTGCGGCGTCACGTGCTTGGTACGCAGCGTTGGTGTGGCTTCGGTCGCCGCCTTTACGTAGGCGGCAAGCTTGAATCGGACGCCCGACGCGCTGAGCGGTTCGCCATAGCGGTTAACGAACAGCCGTTGGTCAGGCGCCCGTGGTTGCCGTTCGAGCAGCTTCTTCAGCAGCAAGGCTGTTTCAGGCCAGAGCGGGCAGATGCGTTCCTTCCGTCCCTTGCCGGTCAAGCGCACGCAGCTCGGACTTTCGAACCGGATTGCTTCGGGGCACAAGTCGAGCGCTTCCTGTATTCGTGCGCCGCTGTTGTAGAGGAACGAGAGCAGCACATGATCGCGCATGCCTTCGAGCGTCGAACGGTCAGGCTGGGCAAGAATTGCCGTCACTTCCGCCGGATCCAGATAGCAGGGCTCCGATACCGGCGTGCGCTTGACGGGTATGTTGAGGATTTCGACGCATTGCGCGATCGATGCAGGATCCCTGGTCGCCACGAAGTGGAAGAAGCTGCGGATTGCGGCAAGCCTGCAGTTGCGCGTGCCGATCGTGCCGCCGCGCTCATGTTCAGCGTAACTGAGGAACGCGGAGACCTCGCTTGCGGCCAGATCAGTCATCGTAATCATAGCCACCTTCCTTCCAGCCCGCTGTGCGACGAACCGCAAGAACAGCCGCCAGGTATCGCGGTATGATCGGACTGTATGGATGGATGCGTTGCGCTGCTCGACCAGCCATTCGTAGAAGAACGCGCGCATCAGTACCGGGAACGGGTTGGCCTTGCTCATGTCTGCACCTCCCGCTCCATGCTGAGGCAAGGTGCGCCCACCATGCGGAACCGCTCGTTTGCGTAATGCAGCAGATCCTGGGTGACCGTGATGTAGACCAGCGTAGAGTTGATATCCCGGTGGCCGAGGTAGGTCGCGAGGAATGGCAGACGGTCCTGCGGGTTGATGCCCGTCCTGTACCATTCGAGGATCCGGTTCACGACCATCGAGTGGCGCAGGTCGTGCAAACGCGGTCCCGTTCGCCCCTGCGGTGGCTTCAGCCCGGCACGGCGTATGACGTCAACGAGCAGCCAGGCGACGGCTTGCTTCGTATAGCGGCCGCTCCGCTGCTCGTGCCAGAACAGACCTGACCTCGGATCCTGCGGGGCACCCGCGCGACGCCGCACATCGATGTACGCCCGAAGTTCGGCCATCACAGTGTCGGGCAGCGGCAGTATCCTTGTCTTGTAGAACTTGGTCTGCCGTATAGTGATCGTGCCGCCCTGAAGATCAACATCCCCCAGATCAAGGCGGGCAACCTCGCTGCGCCGCAGGCCCGCGCAATAGGCGAGCAGAAGCATCGTGTAGACACTCAACGGGCGAAGCGACGCTCGCGGAGAGGGGTAAGAGCGAGCAATGTCGAGCATATGCTGCACGTCGGCGGGCGTATAGATATGAGGTTTGCGCCATTGTTTGGCCACTTCCTTCCCCGGACGTGGGTCCGGTCGGCGCGGTGGGATCGACGGATCCCGGTGGCGGAGTATCTTCGCAAGGACGCGCTTCAGCTTTTCGCATTCGGCAGGATGATTGCGCGTGGCCTTCGCCGCCGCCCAGTGTTCGAGCATCACCCCGATCGGTTCATCCTGCAGCGCCGGGTTCAGCTGTAGGAACCGGTCGAACCGCAAAAGCCACACAGGCTGCGTGGTATATTTGTACCCCCTGTTGCGCATCAGCGTAACGTGCTCGGCCATGATCGCGCCCAGCACGCTGCCGAACGGTTTGGGCTGATGCAGTTCGGCAAGGGCTTGTTCTGGATCGCGTGAAGCCAGAGCGCGCCAGACCGGCATGCACTGCTTGACGTTGCACTCCTTGCGCAGGACGACGACGGGATTGCGGTGGATCGCCCCGGTTTGCACAAGGTGATCGAGGAACCGGTCGATAATGCGGGTGCGGTGGAGCAGCGTCGTCGCTGTCCAACGGTCGGACCACGCCCGCAACCAGGCTACCAGCACATCTTGGCCGAGTTCGGTGTGGCGCGCGGCGACGTCCTGGAAGCTGTAGAGCACCTGTTTGTAATAGGTGCGGCTGTTCTTGCTGCGCAGGCCAAGGTCCGCGAGATAGCGCGCGATCAACAGTCGTTCGGGATCGGGCCATGGCGTCATGACAGCACCTCCGATCCCGGAACGTCGAGCGCGATGGCCCGCAGGTCTTCGGTTGCCAGCTTGAGATACGGAGCGGTAGATTCCGTCGAACGATGACCCAGCATATCGCCGATCACCTTTTGCGGGACCGAGGCGCGCAGCATCTCGACCGCGCGGGCATGTCTGAAGATGTGTGGCCCACACTTCCCCGGTGGCTTGACCCCGGCATCCCGGATTCGCCGGAAGACGGCACTATGCAGCACCCGGAGCCTTCCATAGGGTGCACGGGTCCGCACGAACACTTCGCGGGCGTCGGTCTGCGGTCGTCCCGAGCGCAGATAGCTGAGGATGGCTTCGCCCACCGGAGCCATCAACGGCAGATAGGAACAGGCACGGGTCTTGGTGTGGAGGATGCGGATCGATTCCGTCCGCCAGTCAATATCCTCGATCTTCAGATTGCGGATTTCGCCGGACCTCAGACCATAAGTCGCCAGCAGTTGCAGGATCGCCTGATCTCTGAGCCCGATAGGCGTTGTGTCTTTGCTCGCGGTTTCCAGAACGGCGGCGATCTGATCGCGCTCCAGGATCGAGGGCACCCCTTCATAGGCATACAATAGCGGGGCGATGACGTGCGGCGACAAGTCGATTGCGGTGCGGCGCGTACGGTGCAGATAACGCAACAGCGAGCGAAGACGCTCCGCCACGTCCTTCACCGATTTGCGCGTTTGGTGCGGGCTGCGCATATCCATGTAACGGTCGATGTCGCCGACGCTCATTTCCACCAGGCTGTCGACGCCGCATCGATCAAGCTGCCAGGTCAGGAAGTTCCGACCTTCCCACATCAATGCGTAGATGCTGCGCTCCGCAAGGCCCCGCTCCTCGCGCAGCCAGATCTCGTATTCGTCGCAAATCGTAAAGCGCAGCGTGTCAGCAGCACATGTCGCTTTGGGCGCGGGTGGCCAACGGCCCTGTGCAAGCCGCAGTAGGGCGTGGATTCCAGAACGCGGAATGGAGTGCCAACACGGCCCTGGTGGTCGGCCATGACGTTTGCGGAACATCGTGATCGCATGGTGCAAATAGTACCCCACCTGCGCCTCGGTCACCTCCGCGATCGGGATGCTGCGCCGGGCAAGATAGTCGAGGAACCCGCGCGCATAGGCGCAGTAGTTCCCGGCCACCACCGGGCTGTATCGTTGGCTGGTCAGTACGGATCTGAGTTCGGAGATCAGTTCGCAATCGGTATTCGGCATTGACGGCTCCTCTGCTGGTCAAACGACCGCAGAGGTTCGTCGAGAAATAATGCGGAGCAAAGCCCGTCAGATAACGTCGCAATTCTGCGCATTTCAGACACTGAAACTGCGTTCCTTCACATTATCGACACCTCGCGATTACTCGAGTTATGCTCACCTCGCCATAACCTGGCCCATGATGCCAGATAATCGGCATGGCGCACGGTCGGTTCGATGCCAAGCGCGGCGCAGAGGAAGGCGCTACCCATTTCGGCCACATATCCTGACAGTCCAGCCCCAATCCGGGGTTCGAGGAAGAAAACCATCGGCTGCCTCCAGCACTGCCCAAAAACCGCATCGGCCTCCCCCGAGGCGGGGGTGGGCGGCGAGAGCGACCGAAGAGGCCCGTTCGAGCGGCGGGCTGCACCCGCAGGGGCGAAATGAAATGGAGCAGCCCGGCGAAGCCGGGGCTTGCAGCCCGCCGTGGCGGGCCTAGCAGGGAGCGCCGACCACCTCCGCGTCGGAAGGGAGGCCCAAAAAGTAGCGCCGCCGCGTCAGCGGCGTCCGCAGATCAGGCGGGCGACAGCCCGCTATCGTCTTTCGCGACAGGCTGCCGCCCGCCCGCGGGCGAGCACTGGTGACGGATCGTGCGCGGCGTCGCCTAGAGCATGTAGCCGATATCCGAGGCGCCGGTCGGATAGGCAAACATGGTGGAGCGTAGATCGGCCGCGGTGAGGCCGTGGCGGATGGCCAGGCCGAAAAGGTTGATCACCTCGTCGGCGTTCGGCCCGACGAGATGCGCGCCGAGGACGAGGTCCGTCCGCTCGTCGATCAGAACTTTGTGGCCATAGACCGGCTCGGCGAGCCGGCGGGCGGTGAACCAGTCCGGCGTCGAGGCCGCGTTAACCCGGAACTTGAGGCCGCTGCGGCGCGCCGCCTCTTCCGAAAGCCCGACGGCGGCGATCGGCGGCACGGTGAAGGCGACGCTCGGAACACCGCGATAGTCGGGCTCGCGCGATGGACCTTGCAGGAGGTTCGCGGCGACGATCTTCGCGTCGTGGCTCGACACCGGGGTCAGGGGCGGCCCGACGCCGGCGGCGTCACCGGCGGCATAGACCCGCGGGTTGGAAATGCTGCGCAGATGCGCATCGAGCTGCAGTCGTCCGTCTTGCACCGCGACCTGCCCGGTGGACAGGTCGAGGCTGCCGAGATCGGGACGACGCCCGGCAGCATGAATGACGAGATCGCAGGCGACCTCCAGGTCCGGCGCTCCCTGGCGAGAGGCACGCACCTGCAGGCCGTCCCCGTTCCGCTCGACCCGTGTGACCGCGGTGCCGGTCTCGATGCGAATGCCGAGCGCCGTGAACCGCGGTGTGAGCCAGCCCACCAGGTCGGGATCGAAATGCGGCAGCAGCCGGCTAGCGCGCTGCAGGATCGTGACTTCGGCGCCGGCACGTGCGGCCAGATGCGAGAACTCCGCGGCGACATAGCCGCCGCCGATCAGCACGATCCGGCGCGGCAGCGTCTCCAGCTCGAGGAAAGCGTCGCTCGTGCTGACCAGCTCCTCGCCTGGAATGCCGAGCGGGATCGGCCCCGCGCCGGTTGCGATCAGGATATGCTGGGCCTGCAACGTCCGACCGTCGACCGCGACCGCGTCCGGGCTTGCGAAGCGCGCTAGCCCGTGGAAGGCGTCGACGCCCAGCTTGGCGTAGCGGCGTTCCTGCTTGGCGGGGACCGGATCGGTAAAGCTGCGCTTGAACGCCATCAGGCTCGGCCAATCGATCGCCAGGTCGCCGCCGACACCATGTCCGGCCATGCGAGCGGCGGCATCGATCGCCTCTTCGCCGCTGACCAGCATCTTCTTGGGATCGCAGCCCCGTAGCGCACAGGTGCCGCCGAACGGGCGGTGGTCGATGACGGCGACGGACCATCCGGCGGCGCGGACCTGGCCGATCGCGACCTGGGCGGCTGTTCCGCTGCCGATGACGATCAGGTCGTAATGGGCCATGGCAATATCCCTCCGAGCATCGGTGCAAAGATCGCGCGGCCGACCTGGAGGGCCTCGCGCAGGGTCAGGCGAATGCCGTCGCGGGCGGTCACGGAACCGTCCATACGCCAGGCTTCAAGATGATCGGCATGGCAGAAGAAAGCCTGCTGAGTGCAGAGCGAAGACGCTGCACAGCCGCCGGTGTAGCGATGACCGGACCAGACGAGAATCCCCTCGGGCACGACGTCGCCCAAGGTGCAGCCCCGGTCGTGGACATGGATCGCAAGCGAGCGCCGGCATTGGCGGCATGACGAGCGGATGAGGCTGGCGTGCGGTGCGATCGTGCAGATCCCCAGCGCGTCGAGGGCGCACATGGCTCCCATCGTGATACCCGCGGCCTCCACCTGATGCTCACTGGGAGCATCGGTGAAAGGATAGGCGCCGCTCACTCGGCCGTCGCCGTCGAGGACCACGAGATCGCGTCCGGCGAGCCGGTGGAGCGCTGCGGCCACGTCGCCGGGCGGGAGCGCAACCGCGGCAGCGATCTCCACCGGCGCCGGCGCGTGGCCCTGGGTGACATAGGCCCGGAGGATGGCACGCCGCACCTCGTCCTCGGTGCTGTCGATGCCATGCCACCTGCGGCCGATAAATGCCGCGAACAGCGCTGTCAGGGCCGAATGGGCGCTTGGCGCGGTGACCGCAGTCCAGTCCGGGACGACGGTGCCGTCGGGGAATGCAACCGTCGGTTCAGGGGCAGCGTCAGCGGGGGTGGCAAGCGTCACGGCTTGTCTTCAGCCGCAGCAGGACGCGCCCTTGCCCTCGATCTGGATCGGCGGACACGGAACGTCGCCATAGGAACAAAAGACGCAGCAATCGCCCTGCTTGGGCTTGAGGACCGCGCCGCAGCCCCGGCAGTCATAGAAAAACTGGCATGCGTTGGTCGGCATCGTCTCGGTCGCCTGATGTCCGCAGTGCGGACAGGTCAGGGTCGAGTGCAGCTCCGGAACGACGTCAGACATAGCTATAACCCGCCCAGAGCAGTGCCGCGCCGACCAATAGGCCGGCGAGAGTGAGGATGCGCGTCCAGCGCGGCGTGCACACGCCGTCCGGGCCGCAGCGCATGGCGGCGAGTTGCTGGCGCAATAGCAGCGCGGCGCCGGCGACGAGGCATAATGCGCCGATCACGAGGAGCGGCGTGCGATAGGGCGCGGAGACGACGGCCACGCCGCTGAGCCAGGCCGCGCCGATGCCGGCGGATGCCAAGAGGATCGGCAGTGCGCAGCAGGCAGCGACGCCGAACGCGGCGGCGATCCCCGCCAGGGTAAGCGCGGCGGTACTTATCCCCTTGGGCGGGCTTGGTGTCTGGGTCACGGGCGACTCCTTGTGGCGGGCATGCAGCTATCCTACCATCTGTAGCGACTACAGACTCAAGAGGTATTTTGAAGATGGCCGCAACCGCCGCGATCCAGATCGGCGAACTCTCGCGCCGTACCAGCTGCAACATCGAGACGATCCGCTATTACGAGCGGATCGGGCTGCTGCCCGTTCCGCCGCGGCGGGGCCGTTACCGCAGCTACGGTCGGGAGGACGTGGCTCGCCTGGGCTTCGTGCGCCGTGCGAGGGAGCTGGGCTTCACCCTTGACGAGGTGCGCGCCTTGCTCGGACTCGCGGCCGGCGGCCAGGCCTCCTGCACCGAAGTCCGCGAGCTCGCGGCGTCGCATCTGCAGGATGTGCGCGCGCGGATCGCGGACCTCAGGCGGATGGAACGGGTTCTGGCAGACTCGGTGCGAGCCTGCGATGCCGGTCAGGATCCGGGCTGTCCGCTGCTTGATGCGCTCGGCGCCGAGGTGCGGGCCGCGTGAGCGTCACGGCTGCTGGGCGTGCATCCAATCGGCCGCCGCCTGCGCCTTGCTGGCCGCAGTGAAGATCGCGCGGCTGTCGTTCTTCAGCACCTGAAGTAATCGCGAGGTGTCGATAATGTGAAGGAACGCAGTTTCAGTGTCTGAAATGCGCAGAATTGCGACGTTATCTGACGGGCTTTGCTCCGCATTATTTCTCGACGAACCTCTGCGGTCGTTTGACCAGCAGAGGAGCCGTCAATGCCGAATACCGATTGCGAACTGATCTCCGAACTCAGATCCGTACTGACCAGCCAACGATACAGCCCGGTGGTGGCCGGGAACTACTGCGCCTATGCGCGCGGGTTCCTCGACTATCTTGCCCGGCGCAGCATCCCGATCGCGGAGGTGACCGAGGCGCAGGTGGGGTACTATTTGCACCATGCGATCACGATGTTCCGCAAACGTCATGGCCGACCACCAGGGCCGTGTTGGCACTCCATTCCGCGTTCTGGAATCCACGCCCTACTGCGGCTTGCACAGGGCCGTTGGCCACCCGCGCCCAAAGCGACATGTGCTGCTGACACGCTGCGCTTTACGATTTGCGACGAATACGAGATCTGGCTGCGCGAGGAGCGGGGCCTTGCGGAGCGCAGCATCTACGCATTGATGTGGGAAGGTCGGAACTTCCTGACCTGGCAGCTTGATCGATGCGGCGTCGACAGCCTGGTGGAAATGAGCGTCGGCGACATCGACCGTTACATGGATATGCGCAGCCCGCACCAAACGCGCAAATCGGTGAAGGACGTGGCGGAGCGTCTTCGCTCGCTGTTGCGTTATCTGCACCGTACGCGCCGCACCGCAATCGACTTGTCGCCGCACGTCATCGCCCCGCTATTGTATGCCTATGAAGGGGTGCCCTCGATCCTGGAGCGCGATCAGATCGCCGCCGTTCTGGAAACCGCGAGCAAAGACACAACGCCTATCGGGCTCAGAGATCAGGCGATCCTGCAACTGCTGGCGACTTATGGTCTGAGGTCCGGCGAAATCCGCAATCTGAAGATCGAGGATATTGACTGGCGGACGGAATCGATCCGCATCCTCCACACCAAGACCCGTGCCTGTTCCTATCTGCCGTTGATGGCTCCGGTGGGCGAAGCCATCCTCAGCTATCTGCGCTCGGGACGACCGCAGACCGACGCCCGCGAAGTGTTCGTGCGGACCCGTGCACCCTATGGAAGGCTCCGGGTGCTGCATAGTGCCGTCTTCCGGCGAATCCGGGATGCCGGGGTCAAGCCACCGGGGAAGTGTGGGCCACACATCTTCAGACATGCCCGCGCGGTCGAGATGCTGCGCGCCTCGGTCCCGCAAAAGGTGATCGGCGATATGCTGGGTCATCGTTCGACGGAATCTACCGCTCCGTATCTCAAGCTGGCAACCGAAGACCTGCGGGCCATCGCGCTCGACGTTCCGGGATCGGAGGTGCTGTCATGACGCCATGGCCCGATCCCGAACGACTGTTGATCGCGCGCTATCTCGCGGACCTTGGCCTGCGCAGCAAGAACAGCCGCACCTATTACAAACAGGTGCTCTACAGCTTCCAGGACGTCGCCGCGCGCCACACCGAACTCGGCCAAGATGTGCTGGTAGCCTGGTTGCGGGCGTGGTCCGACCGTTGGACAGCGACGACGCTGCTCCACCGCACCCGCATTATCGACCGGTTCCTCGATCACCTTGTGCAAACCGGGGCGATCCACCGCAATCCCCGTCGTCGTCCTGCGCAAGGAGTGCAACGTCAAGCAGTGCATGCCGGTCTGGCGCGCTCTGGCTTCACGCGATCCAGAACAAGCCCTTGCCGAACTGCATCAGCCCCAAACCGTTCGGCAGCGTGCTGGGCGCGATCATGGCCGAGCACGTTACGCTGATGCGCAACAGGGGGTACAAATATACCACGCAGCCTGTGTGGCTTTTGCGGTTCGACCGGTTCCTACAGCTGAACCCGGCGCTGCAGGATGAACCGATCGGGGTGATGCTCGAACACTGGGCGGCGGCGAAGGCCACGCGCAATCATCCTGCCTGAATGCGAAAAGCTGAAGCGCGTCCTTGCGAAGATACTCCGCCACCGGGATCCGTCGATCCCACCGCGCCGACCGGACCCACGTCCGGGGAAGGAAGTGGCCAAACAATGGCGCAAACCTCATATCTATACGCCCGCCGACGTGCAGCATATGCTCGACATTGCTCGCTCTTACCCCTCTCCGCGAGCGTCGCTTCGCCCGTTGAGTGTCTACACGATGCTTCTGCTCGCCTATTGCGCGGGCCTGCGGCGCAGCGAGGTTGCCCGCCTTGATCTGGGGGATGTTGATCTTCAGGGCGGCACGATCACTATACGGCAGACCAAGTTCTACAAGACAAGGATACTGCCGCTGCCCGACACTGTGATGGCCGAACTTCGGGCGTACATCGATGTGCGGCGTCGCGCGGGTGCCCCGCAGGATCCGAGGTCAGGTCTGTTCTGGCACGAGCAGCGGAGCGGCCGCTATACGAAGCAAGCCGTCGCCTGGCTGCTCGTTGACGTCATACGCCGTGCCGGGCTGAAGCCACCGCAGGGGCGAACGGGACCGCGTTTGCACGACCTGCGCCACTCGATGGTCGTGAACCGGATCCTCGAATGGTACAGGACGGGCATCAACCCGCAGGACCGTCTGCCATTCCTCGCGACCTACCTCGGCCACCGGGATATCAACTCTACGCTGGTCTACATCACGGTCACCCAGGATCTGCTGCATTACGCAAACGAGCGGTTCCGCATGGTGGGCGCACCTTGCCTCAGCATGGAGCGGGAGGTGCAGACATGAGCAAGGCCAACCCGTTCCCGGTACTGATGCGCGCGTTCTTCTACGAATGGCTGGTCGAGCAGCGCAACGCATCCATCCATACAGTCCGATCATACCGCGATACCTGGCGGCTGTTCTTGCGGTTCGTCGCACAGCGGGCTGGAAGGAAGGTGGCTATGATTACGATGACTGATCTGGCCGCAAGCGAGGTCTCCGCGTTCCTCAGTTACGCTGAACATGAGCGCGGCGGCACGATCGGCACGCGCAACTGCAGGCTTGCCGCAATCCGCAGCTTCTTCCACTTCGTGGCGACCAGGGATCCTGCATCGATCGCGCAATGCGTCGAAATCCTCAACATACCCGTCAAGCGCACGCCGGTATCGGAGCCCTGCTATCTGGATCCGGCGGAAGTGACGGCAATTCTTGCCCAGCCTGACCGTTCGACGCTCGAAGGCATGCGCGATCATGTGCTGCTCTCGTTCCTCTACAACAGCGGCGCACGAATACAGGAAGCGCTCGACTTGTGCCCCGAAGCAATCCGGTTCGAAAGTCCGAGCTGCGTGCGCTTGACCGGCAAGGGACGGAAGGAACGCATCTGCCCGCTCTGGCCTGAAACAGCCTTGCTGCTGAAGAAGCTGCTCGAACGGCAACCACGGGCGCCTGACCAACGGCTGTTCGTTAACCGCTATGGCGAACCGCTCAGCGCGTCGGGCGTCCGATTCAAGCTTGCCGCCTACGTAAAGGCGGCGACCGAAGCCACACCAACGCTGCGTACCAAGCACGTGACGCCGCACGCCTTCCGGCACGCCACCGCCGTGCACCTCATATCTGCGGGCGTCGATGTTACAGTCATCCGCAGTTGGCTCGGCCACGTGAGCCTCGACACGACCAACCACTATGCCAGGGCCAATCTTGAACGAAGCGAAAGGCCCTGGAACAGGTCGCCGTTCCGACAACACCCGGCGGTCAGCCTTCGTGGAAGCGCGATACAAGCGTGCTCGCCTGGCTCGACACGCTTTGAAATAATGTGAAGGAACGTTGGCAGGAAACCCCAGAACTCGGCCAATCTGGCCGCGTTCCTTCACATTATCGACACCTCGCGATTAGCCAGGTTATGGCGAGGTGAGCATAACGCCAGCCAGGAGGCGATATAGGCGGCATGATCGGGACGCGGATCGTGCGCGATGCCGAGGTCGGCAAGCAGGAACGAGGCGGTCAGCTCGGCGGTCGCTTCCTCCATCGCGAGCGCGTCCTTGGTCCACCTGGCGCTGAAATCCCGGTCGAGCCGATGCGCCGCGCCGCTGGCATGGGCACACTCGTGGATATGGGTGCCGTAGAATCCATGCGCGCTACGGAAGGTTGCGAAGTGCGGCATGTAGATGCGGTCTTCGCCGAGATGGTAATAGGCGCTGCTCGACCCGTAGACCGTGTCGATACCGAGCGCGGCGATGAAGGCCTCGGCGGCCGCAAGGCGCTCGCTCTCGGGCAGGACCGGCCCGGGCTCGGGCGCGTAGCCGTCGACCTGATCGGCGTTGAACAGGCTGAACGCCCGGGCGAAGAGCCGCCGTCCCTTGCCGCCATCTTCGTCATCCTGCTCGTCGTCGCGCCGGCTGATCTCCTTCCAGAGGACGCCGAGGCTGGCCTGCTCGCCCTTGCGGACCTGGGCGCCGCGGTCCTGCCACTGACGATAAGTGCCCCAGACCCCGCTCGCATAGCCGCCGCCATAGGCCGCCGCCCAGAGCGACACCGTGTTGATGCCGCGATAGGGCTTGCCGCTGGCGATGTTGGTCGGCCGGGTGACATCGGCGCCGCTGTGATGCCATGGCATGCGCCAGTTGCCCGTACCGGCTTCGATCGCTGCAAGGATCGCCTCGGTGACCCGAGTATAGACGTCGGCTCGTACCTGAGTTGGCATGATCTGAACTCCGCTTGCCCGTCGGGGGCCATCCCCGGCGGCGGAGCTCGACTAGCGCCGGGCACAAGCGCGGTTGCGCACCCGTAGGGCCGCAGCGAAGCGGAGGACGGCAACGCCGTTGCGCCAGCGCGCCGACCGGCGCAGAGCTTCCGCCGTCAGCCGGGGTTGGCCTCCGGCGGCGCGGGGCCGATGGCGTCGATCACGGTAGTGAGCCGGTTGATCTCGGTGGCGAGTGCATGGCGTTGAAGATCCGACAGACGTCGTTCGCGCAGCAATGCCCTGGCATCATCGGCCGCGCGTTCCCAAGCTGGCCTGTGACGGGCGGTGATGCAGGCGTTGGGACAGCGGGTCGGCTCGCACAGCGCCGTGAGCGGCTGCTTGGGATCGGGGGTGGTCACGCGCTTGAGGCAGAGCGCGGTGGCGGGATCGAAGAAGCAATCCGCGAGGAGGCCGACATGGAGGGTTCGCGCGACGCTGGCGAGCATGACACGTAGCCGGGAGCGGTCGGCGATCATGGCGGGCAAGGGCCCGAGCTGCACGGCCGCATCGTCGAGCGTCCGCGCGATGCGTGGTCCCGCCGGCCCCGCGAGTGAGGCACCGCCCTGCCGCCGGTCGAAATAGTCCAGCAGGTCGCCCTGCTGACCGAGCCGGCGCTGCGCCTCGACCTCGGCGCGAAACCCCGATGCGCTGGTTCCGGCATAGCCCTCGAAAGCGGCGACCGAGGCGTGCTTATACTGGATCATGCCGGCGATGGTGCCGAACGGACGGTTGGCGATGTGCCATGCGATGGTGCGGCGGAACTGCCGCGTCGTTATGCGCCACGGCTTGCCACCGGGTCCGGACGGGATGACCGGCACATCAGGGCTGCCGAAGGCAGCGTTGAGGTGGTCGCGGAAGGCGTTGAGTTGGCGGACCACCTCGCTCGACAGATGCGTCTTGGTGGCGGCGCCGGGGCGTAGCACCGGCCAGAGCGTATCGCTGCCGCTGGCGCGCGTCGGTCTTGCCGACAGGCGTTCAAGCACCGCTATCGCGTCTGCGACCGGCTCGATCGTCACCCAGCTCGCCGCCTCGCCCATGGTCGACCGACGCTTGTAGATGGTCGATCGAATGCGATGCCGCTCGACCAGGCCATCCTCGCTGCGCGCGATCGAGAGGCACCCCCGCCGCATCGCCTGCACCTCGCAGTCGCGCATGCCGGTGAGGTAAGCGCACACTATATAGGCGGCCGCCTGAAGCATCCGTTCCTCTTGTGCGAGCGTCTTCGCATCGAAGCGTGCGCGCCATGGCCGACCGCTATCGGGATCAATCGAGATCGGCGTGTCCATGCCGCCCACTTCGACGCCCAGGTCGGCGGCAGCGGCTTCGATCAGGGCGGAGACGCCCTTGGCGAGTCCGAAATGCATGGCCGGTTCCGCCTCAGCATCGACACCGGCATGAAGATGGAGAAGATGGACGTTGATCGGCGGCGTCGCTTCTCCGGTGCGGGGATCGGTGCGCGTGACGCCGTTATGCGCGGTCGTCCAGATCGGCACGCCGCGGCCTTGCCGGGCTCGACGCGCGATATGGCGCTCGAGGCGCGCGCGCTGCCGCAGGCGGCGCTCTGCGCCAGGCAGTCCGCGCTCGGCGGCAAGCAGCCGGGCGCGGCGCGCCTCGAGCCGATCCAGCGCGGCCCGAGCCGATAGAATATCGTGCGCGAAGACGGTGACGTAGCGCAATGACCAGGCGAGCAGTGCGGCGATGACATCTTCCGGAAACCGCGGGGTACGGTTCTCAACGACGTGCCGATAGCCTGCGACGCGGGCGGGTGCCTGTCCGGCCCAGGGCTCAAACGCGAGGCCTCCGCCAGCGAGGCGGTCACGATAGTGATAGAGATCGGAAACCACTTCGAGGAGGTGGCCGACTATGACGGGTCGCCGGGCAGAATCGTGGCGAAGATGCCTGGCATAGGCATCGGCCAGCGCCTGATCGATGCGGCCAAGGTCGAGCCCTCCAAGCGTCAGGCGCGCGAAGGCGAAGAACCGGCGTGCGCGGTTGAATGCCTGGCGGATGCTCGCCGGCGGCAGCTTCGGGCGGTAGCCGGGAAGATCGACGTTGAGGCGGGCGTAGAGATAGGCACGCATCGCCGCCTGCACATCGGCATGTTCGAGCACGTCGAAATGCACGGTGACATGGCAGCGCCGCGCGTTCTCGCGGAACACGGCGGACCGAGATCCCAGCTTGAGTCGCCGACCCGCGACAGCTCTTCGCGGGCGTGGCCCGCCTTGAGCGGCGCAGTGGCCAGCACGGGCCGATCGTCGAACGCGGGTGCGCGGGCATGGGCGGGCGTGAT
>NZ_JAPFBJ010000002.1:0-220000 GCF_030867385.1 Sphingobium sp. DEHP117
GGGCCGCGCTGGATCGGCTCGAGGCGCGCCGCGCCCGGCTGCTTGCCCGAGCGCGGACTGCCTGGCGCAGGCGCCGCCTGCGGCAGCGCGCGGCCTCGAGCGCCATATCGCGCGTCGAGCCCGGCAAGGCCGCGGCGTGCCGATCTGGACGACCGCGCATAACGGCGTCACGCGCACCGATCCCCGCACCGGAGAAGCGACGCCGCCGATCAACGTCCATCTTCTCCATCTTCATGCCGGTGTCGATGCTGAGGCGGAACCGGCCATGCATTTCGGACTCGCCAAGGGCGTCTCCGCCCTGATCGAAGCCGCTGCCGCCGACCTGGGCGTCGAAGTGGGCGGCATGGACACGCCGATCTCGATTGATCCCGATAGCGGTCGGCCATGGCGCGCACGCTTCGATGCGAAGACGCTCGCACAAGAGGAACGGATGCTTCAGGCGGCCGCCTATAGTGTGCGCTTACCTCACCGGCATGCGCGACTGCGAGGTGCAGGCGATGCGGCGGGGGTGCCTCTCGATCGCGCGCAGCGAGGATGGCCTGGTCGAGCGGCATCGCATTCGATCGACCATCTACAAGCGTCGGTCGACCATGGGCGAGGCGGCGAGCTGGGTGACGATCGAGCCGGTCGCAGACGCGATAGCGGTGCTTGAACGCCTGTCGGCAAGACCGACGCGCGCCAGCGGCAGCGATACGCTCTGGCCGGTGCTACGCCCCGGCGCCGCCACCAAGACGCATCTGTCGAGCGAGGTGGTCCGCCAACTCAACGCCTTCCGCGACCACCTCAACGCTGCCTTCGGCAGCCCTGATGTGCCGGTCATCCCGTCCGGACCCGGTGGCAAGCCGTGGCGCATAACGACGCGGCAGTTCCGCCGCACCATCGCATGGCACATCGCCAACCGTCCGTTCGGCACCATCGCCGGCATGATCCAGTATAAGCACGCCTCGGTCGCCGCTTTCGAGGGCTATGCCGGAACCAGCGCATCGGGGTTTCGCGCCGAGGTCGAGGCGCAGCGCCGGCTCGGTCAGCAGGGCGACCTGCTGGACTATTTCGACCGGCGGCAGGGCGGTGCCTCACTCGCGGGGCCGGCGGGACCACGCATCGCGCGGACGCTCGACGATGCGGCCGTGCAGCTCGGGCCCTTGCCCGCCATGATCGCCGACCGCTCCCGGCTACGTGTCATGCTCGCCAGCGTCGCGCGAACCCTCCATGTCGGCCTCCTCGCGGATTGCTTCTTCGATCCCGCCACCGCGCTCTGCCTCAAGCGCGTGACCACCCCCGATCCCAAGCAGCCGCTCACGGCGCTGTGCGAGCCGACCCGCTGTCCCAACGCCTGCATCACCGCCCGTCACAGGCCAGCTTGGGAACGCGCGGCCGATGATGCCAGGGCATTGCTGCGCGAACGACGTCTGTCGGATCTTCAACGCCATGCACTCGCCACCGAGATCAACCGGCTCACTACCGTGATCGACGCCATCGGCCCCGCGCCGCCGGAGGCCAACCCGGCTGACGGCGGAAGCTCTGCGCCGGTCGGCGCGCTGGCGCAACGGCGTTGCCGTCCTCCGCTTCGCTGCGGCCCTACGGGTGCGCAACCGCGCTTGTGCCCGGCGCTAGTCGAGCTCCGCCGCGGGGATGGCCCCCGACGGGCAAGCGGAGTTCAGATCATGCCAACTCAGGTACGAGCCGACGTCTATACTCGGGTCACCGAGGCGATCCTTGCAGCGATCGAAGCCGGTACGGGCAACTGGCGCATGCCATGGCATCACAGCGGCGCCGATGTCACCCGGCCGACCAACATCGCCAGCGGCAAGCCCTATCGCGGAACACACGGTGTCGCTCTGGGCGGCGGCCTATGGCGGCGGCTATGCGAGCGGGGTCTGGGGCACTTATCGTCAGTGGCAGGACCGCGGCGCCCAGGTCCGCAAGGGCGAGCAGGCCAGCCTCGGCGTCCTCTGGAAGGAGATCAGCCGGCGCGACGACGAGCAGGATGACGAAGATGGCGGCAAGGGACGGCGGCTCTTCGCCCGGGCGTTCAGCCTGTTCAACGCCGATCAGGTCGACGGCTACGCGCCCGAGCCCGGGCCGGTCCTGCCCGAGAGCGAGCGCCTTGCGGCCGCCGAGGCCTTCATCGCCGCGCTCGGTATCGACACGGTCTACGGGTCGAGCAGCGCCTATTACCATCTCGGCGAAGACCGCATCTACATGCCGCACTTCGCAACCTTCCGTAGCGCGCATGGATTCTACGGCACCCATATCCACGAGTGTGCCCATGCCAGCGGCGCGGCGCATCGGCTCGACCGGGATTTCAGCGCCAGGTGGACCAAGGACGCGCTCGCGATGGAGGAAGCGACCGCCGAGCTGACCGCCTCGTTCCTGCTTGCCGACCTCGGCATCGCGCACGATCCGCGTCCCGATCATGCCGCCTATATCGCCTCCTGGCTGGCGTTATGCTCACCTCGCCATAACCTGGCTAATCGCGAGGTGTCGATAATGTGAAGGAACGCGGCCAGATTGGCCGAGTTCTGGGGTTTCCTGCCAACGTTCCTTCACATTATTTCAAAGCGTGTCGAGCCAGGCGAGCACGCTTGTATCGCGCTTCCACGAAGGCTGACCGCCGGGTGTTGTCGGAACGGCGACCTGTTCCAGGGCCTTTCGCTTCGTTTCAAGATTGGCCCTGGCATAGTGGTTGGTCGTGTCGAGGCTCACGTGGCCGAGCCAACTGCGGATGACTGTAACATCGACGCCCGCAGATATGAGGTGCACGGCGGTGGCGTGCCGGAAGGCGTGCGGCGTCACGTGCTTGGTACGCAGCGTTGGTGTGGCTTCGGTCGCCGCCTTTACGTAGGCGGCAAGCTTGAATCGGACGCCCGACGCGCTGAGCGGTTCGCCATAGCGGTTAACGAACAGCCGTTGGTCAGGCGCCCGTGGTTGCCGTTCGAGCAGCTTCTTCAGCAGCAAGGCTGTTTCAGGCCAGAGCGGGCAGATGCGTTCCTTCCGTCCCTTGCCGGTCAAGCGCACGCAGCTCGGACTTTCGAACCGGATTGCTTCGGGGCACAAGTCGAGCGCTTCCTGTATTCGTGCGCCGCTGTTGTAGAGGAACGAGAGCAGCACATGATCGCGCATGCCTTCGAGCGTCGAACGGTCAGGCTGGGCAAGAATTGCCGTCACTTCCGCCGGATCCAGATAGCAGGGCTCCGATACCGGCGTGCGCTTGACGGGTATGTTGAGGATTTCGACGCATTGCGCGATCGATGCAGGATCCCTGGTCGCCACGAAGTGGAAGAAGCTGCGGATTGCGGCAAGCCTGCAGTTGCGCGTGCCGATCGTGCCGCCGCGCTCATGTTCAGCGTAACTGAGGAACGCGGAGACCTCGCTTGCGGCCAGATCAGTCATCGTAATCATAGCCACCTTCCTTCCAGCCCGCTGTGCGACGAACCGCAAGAACAGCCGCCAGGTATCGCGGTATGATCGGACTGTATGGATGGATGCGTTGCGCTGCTCGACCAGCCATTCGTAGAAGAACGCGCGCATCAGTACCGGGAACGGGTTGGCCTTGCTCATGTCTGCACCTCCCGCTCCATGCTGAGGCAAGGTGCGCCCACCATGCGGAACCGCTCGTTTGCGTAATGCAGCAGATCCTGGGTGACCGTGATGTAGACCAGCGTAGAGTTGATATCCCGGTGGCCGAGGTAGGTCGCGAGGAATGGCAGACGGTCCTGCGGGTTGATGCCCGTCCTGTACCATTCGAGGATCCGGTTCACGACCATCGAGTGGCGCAGGTCGTGCAAACGCGGTCCCGTTCGCCCCTGCGGTGGCTTCAGCCGGCACGGCGTATGACGTCAACGAGCAGCCAGGCGACGGCTTGCTTCGTATAGCGGCCGCTCCGCTGCTCGTGCCAGAACAGACCTGACCTCGGATCCTGCGGGGCACCCGCGCGACGCCGCACATCGATGTACGCCCGAAGTTCGGCCATCACAGTGTCGGGCAGCGGCAGTATCCTTGTCTTGTAGAACTTGGTCTGCCGTATAGTGATCGTGCCGCCCTGAAGATCAACATCCCCCAGATCAAGGCGGGCAACCTCGCTGCGCCGCAGGCCCGCGCAATAGGCGAGCAGAAGCATCGTGTAGACACTCAACGGGCGAAGCGACGCTCGCGGAGAGGGGTAAGAGCGAGCAATGTCGAGCATATGCTGCACGTCGGCGGGCGTATAGATATGAGGTTTGCGCCATTGTTTGGCCACTTCCTTCCCGGACGTGGGTCCGGTCGGCGCGGTGGGATCGACGGATCCCGGTGGCGGAGTATCTTCGCAAGGACGCGCTTCAGCTTTTCGCATTCGGCAGGATGATTGCGCGTGGCCTTCGCCGCCGCCCAGTGTTCGAGCATCACCCCGATCGGTTCATCCTGCAGCGCCGGGTTCAGCTGTAGGAACCGGTCGAACCGCAAAAGCCACACAGGCTGCGTGGTATATTTGTACCCCCTGTTGCGCATCAGCGTAACGTGGCTCGGCCATGATCGCGCCCAGCACGCTGCCGAACGGTTTGGGCTGATGCAGTTCGGCAAGGGCTTGTTCTGGATCGCGTGAAGCCAGAGCGCGCCAGACCGGCATGCACTGCTTGACGTTGCACTCCTTGCGCAGGACGACGACGGGATTGCGGTGGATCGCCCCGGTTTGCACAAGGTGATCGAGGAACCGGTCGATAATGCGGGTGCGGTGGAGCAGCGTCGTCGCTGTCAACGGTCGGACCACGCCGCAACAGGCCTACCAGCACAATATGGCCGAGTTCGGTGTGGTGCTCGCGGCGACGTCCTGGAAAAGCTGTAGAGCACCTGGTTGTAATAGGTGCGTCTGTTCTTGCTAGCGCAGGCCCAAGGTCCGCGAGAATAGCGCGCGATCAACAGTCGTTCGGGATCGGGCCATGGCGTCATGACCAGCACCTCCGATCCCGGAACGTCGAGCGCGATGGCCCGCAGGTCTTCGGTTGCCAGCTTGAGATACGGAGCGGTAGATTCCGTCGAACGATGACCCAGCATATCGCCGATCACCTTTTGCGGGACCGAGGCGCGCAGCATCTCGACCGCGCGGGCATGTCTGAAGATGTGTGGCCCACACTTCCCCGGTGGCTTGACCCCGGCATCCCGGGATTCGCCGGAAGACGGCACTATGCAGCACCCGGAGCCTTCCATAGGGTGCACGGGTCCGCACGAACACTTCGCGGGCGTCGGTCTGCGGTCGTCCCGAGCGCAGATAGCTTGAGGATGGCTTCGCCCACCGGAGCCATCAACGGCAGATAGGAACAGGCACGGGTCTTGGTGTGGAGGATGCGGATCGATTCCGTCCGCCAGTCAATATCCTCGATCTTCAGATTGCGGATTTCGCCGGACCTCAGGACCATAAGTCGCCAGCAGTTGCAGGATCGCCTGATCTCTGAGCCCGATAGGCGTTGTGTCCTTTGCTCGCGGTTTCCAGAACGGCGGGCGATCTGATCGCGCTCCAGGATCGAGGGCACCCCTTCATAGGCATACAATAGCGGGGCGATGACGTGCGGCGACAAGTCGATTGCGGTGCGGCGCGTACGGTGGCAGATAACGCAACAGCGAGCGAAGACGCTCCGCCACGTCCTTCACCGATTTGCGCGTTTGGTGCGGGCTGCGCATATCCATGTAACGGTCCGATGTCGCCGACGCTCATTTCCACCAGGCTGTCGACGCCGCATCGATCAAGCTGCCAGGTCAGGAAGTTCCGACCTTCCCCACATCAATGCGTAGATGCTGCGCTCCGCAAGGCCCCGCTCCTCGCGCAGCCAGATCTCGTATTCGTCGCAAATCGTAAAGCGCAGCGTGTCAGCAGCACATGTCGCTTTGGGCGCGGGTGGCCAACGGCCCTGTGCAAGCCGCAGTAGGGCGTGGATTCCAGAACGCGGAATGGAGTGCCAACACGGCCCTGGTGGTCGGCCATGACGTTTGCGGAACATCGTGATCGCATGGTGCAAATAGTACCCCACCTGCGCCTCGGTCACCTCCGCGATCGGGGATGCTGCGCCGGGCAAGATAGTCGAGGAACCCGCGCGCATAGGCGCAGTAGTTCCCGGCCACCACCGGGCTGTATCGTTGGCTGGTCAGTACGGATCTGAAGTTCGGAGATCAGTTCGCAATCGGTATTCGGCATTGACGGCTCCTCTGCTGGTCAAACGACCGCAGAGGTTCGTCGAGAAATAATGCGGAGCAAAGCCCGTCAGATAACGTCGCAATTCTGCGCATTTCAGACACTGAAACTGCGTTCCTTCACATTATCGACACCTCGCGATTACTTCAGGTGCTGAAGAACGACAGCCGCGCGATCTTCACTGCGGCCAGCAAGGCGCAGGCGGCGGCCGATTGGGATGCACGCCCAGCAGCCGTGACGCTCACGCGGCCCGCACCTCGGCGCCGAGCGCATCAAGCAGCGGACAGCCCGGATCCTGACCGGCATCGCAGGCTCGCACCGAGTCTGCCAGAACCCGTTCCATCCGCCTGAGGTCCGCGATCCGCGCGCGCACATCCTGCAGATGCGACGCCGCGAGCTCGCGGACTTCGGTGCAGGAGGCCTGGCCGCCGGCCGCGAGTCCGAGCAAGGCGCGCACCTCGTCAAGGGTGAAGCCCAGCTCCCTCGCACGGCGCACGAAGCCCAGGCGAGCCACGTCCTCCCGACCGTAGCTGCGGTAACGGCCCCGCCGCGGCGGAACGGGCAGCAGCCCGATCCGCTCGTAATAGCGGATCGTCTCGATGTTGCAGCTGGTACGGCGCGAGAGTTCGCCGATCTGGATCGCGGCGGTTGCGGCCATCTTCCAAAATACCTCTTGAGTCTGTAGTCGCTACAGATGGTAGGATAGCTGCATGCCCGCCACAAGGAGTCGCCCGTGACCCAGACACCAAGCCCGCCCAAGGGGATAAGTACCGCCGCGCTTACCCTGGCGGGGATCGCCGCCGCGTTCGGCGTCGCTGCCTGCTGCGCACTGCCGATCCTCTTGGCATCCGCCGGCATCGGCGCGGCCTGGCTCAGCGGCGTGGCCGTCGTCTCCGCGCCCTATCGCACGCCGCTCCTCGTGATCGGCGCATTATGCCTCGTCGCCGGCGCCGCGCTGCTATTGCGCCAGCAACTCGCCGCCATGCGCTGCGGCCCGGACGGCGTGTGCACGCCGCGCTGGACGCGCATCCTCACTCTCGCCGGCCTATTGGTCGGCGCGGCACTGCTCTGGGCGGGTTATAGCTATGTCTGACGTCGTTCCGGAGCTGCACTCGACCCTGACCTGTCCGCACTGCGGACATCAGGCGACCGAGACGATGCCGACCAACGCATGCCAGTTTTTCTATGACTGCCGGGGCTGCGGCGCGGTCCTCAAGCCCAAGCAGGGCGATTGCTGCGTCTTTTGTTCCTATGGCGACGTTCCGTGTCCGCCGATCCAGATCGAGGGCAAGGGCGCGTCCTGCTGCGGCTGAAGACAAGCCGTGACGCTTGCCACCCCCGCTGACGCTGCCCCTGAACCGACGGTTGCATTCCCCGACGGCACCGTCGTCCCGGACTGGACTGCGGTCACCGCGCCAAGCGCCCATTCGGCCCTGACAGCGCTGTTCGCGGCATTTATCGGCCGCAGGTGGCATGGCATCGACAGCACCGAGGACGAGGTGCGGCGTGCCATCCTCCGGGCCTATGTCACCCAGGGCCACGCGCCGGCGCCGGTGGAGATCGCTGCCGCGGTTGCGCTCCCGCCCGGCGACGTGGCCGCAGCGCTCCACCGGCTCGCCGGACGCGATCTCGTGGTCCTCGACGGCGACGG
The DNA here is from genome assembly GCF_030867385.1 of Sphingobium sp. DEHP117. Lineage (GTDB taxonomy): Bacteria > Pseudomonadota > Alphaproteobacteria > Sphingomonadales > Sphingomonadaceae > Sphingobium. The sequence continues at coordinate 7,815 of NZ_JAPFBJ010000002.1, forward strand.
CCGAGTGAGCGGCGCCTATCCTTTCACCGATGCTCCCAGTGAGCATCAGGTGGAGGCCGCGGGTATCACGATGGGAGCCATGTGCGCCCTCGACGCGCTGGGGATCTGCACGATCGCACCGCACGCCAGCCTCATCCGCTCGTCATGCCGCCAATGCCGGCGCTCGCTTGCGATCCATGTCCACGACCGGGGCTGCACCTTGGGCGACGTCGTGCCCGAGGGGATTCTCGTCTGGTCCGGTCATCGCTACACCGGCGGCTGTGCAGCGTCTTCGCTCTGCACTCAGCAGGCTTTCTTCTGCCATGCCGATCATCTTGAAGCCTGGCGTATGGACGGTTCCGTGACCGCCCGCGACGGCATTCGCCTGACCCTGCGCGAGGCCCTCCAGGTCGGCCGCGCGATCTTTGCACCGATGCTCGGAGGGATATTGCCATGGCCCATTACGACCTGATCGTCATCGGCAGCGGAACAGCCGCCCAGGTCGCGATCGGCCAGGTCCGCGCCGCCGGATGGTCCGTCGCCGTCATCGACCACCGCCCGTTCGGCGGCACCTGTGCGCTACGGGGCTGCGATCCCAAGAAGATGCTGGTCAGCGGCGAAGAGGCGATCGATGCCGCCGCTCGCATGGCCGGACATGGTGTCGGCGGCGACCTGGCGATCGATTGGCCGAGCCTGATGGCGTTCAAGCGCAGCTTTACCGATCCGGTCCCCGCCAAGCAGGAACGCCGCTACGCCAAGCTGGGCGTCGACGCCTTCCACGGGCTAGCGCGCTTCGCAAGCCCGGACGCGGTCGCGGTCGACGGTCGGACGTTGCAGGCCCAGCATATCCTGATCGCAACCGGCGCGGGGCCGATCCCGCTCGGCATTCCAGGCGAGGAGCTGGTCAGCACGAGCGACGCTTTCCTCGAGCTGGAGACGCTGCCGCGCCGGATCGTGCTGATCGGCGGCGGCTATGTCGCCGCGGAGTTCTCGCATCTGGCCGCACGTGCCGGCGCCGAAGTCACGATCCTGCAGCGCGCTAGCCGGCTGCTGCCGCATTTCGATCCCGACCTGGTGGGCTGGCTCACACCGCGGTTCACGGCGCTCGGCATTCGCATCGAGACCGGCACCGCGGTCACACGGGTCGAGCGGAACGGGGACGGCCTGCAGGTGCGTGCCTCTCGCCAGGGAGCGCCGGACCTGGAGGTCGCCTGCGATCTCGTCATTCATGCTGCCGGGCGTCGTCCCGATCTCGGCAGCCTCGACCTGTCCACCGGGCAGGTCGCGGTGCAAGACGGACGACTGCAGCTCGATGCGCATCTGCGCAGCATTTCCAACCCGCGGGTCTATGCCGCCGGTGACGCCGCCGGCGTCGGGCCGCCCCTGACCCCGGTGTCGAGCCACGACGCGAAGATCGTCGCCGCGAACCTCCTGCAAGGTCCATCGCGCGAGCCCGACTATCGCGGTGTTCCGAGCGTCGCCTTCACCGTGCCGCCGATCGCCGCCGTCGGGCTTTCGGAAGAGGCGGCGCGCCGCAGCGGCCTCAAGTTCCGGGTTAACGCGGCCTCGACGCCGGACTGGTTCACCGCCCGCCGGCTCGCCGAGCCGGTCTATGGCCACAAAGTTCTGATCGACGAGCGGACGGACCTCGTCCTCGGCGCGCATCTCGTCGGGCCGAACGCCGACGAGGTGATCAACCTTTTCGGCCTGGCCATCCGCCACGGCCTCACCGCGGCCGATCTACGCTCCACCATGTTTGCCTATCCGACCGGCGCCTCGGATATCGGCTACATGCTCTAGGCGACGCCGCGCACGATCCGTCACCAGTGCTCGCCCGCGGGCGGGCGGCAGCCTGTCGCGAAAGACGATAGCGGGCTGTCGCCCGCCTGATCTGCGGACGCCGCTGACGCGGCGGCGCTACTTTTTGGGCCTCCCTTCCGACGCGGAGGTGGTCGGCGCTCCCTGCTAGGCCCGCCACGGCGGGCTGCAAGCCCCGGCTTCGCCGGGCTGCTCCATTTCATTTCGCCCCTGCGGGTGCAGCCCGCCGCTCGAACGGGCCTCTTCGGTCGCTCTCGCCGCCCACCCCCGCCTCGGGGGAGGCCGATGCGGTTTTTGGGCAGTGCTGGAGGCAGCCGATGGTTTTCTTCCTCGAACCCCGGATTGGGGCTGGACTGTCAGGATATGTGGCCGAGATCGCCTCGGCCTTCTGCTGCGCCGCCCTCGGCATCGCCCCGACCGTCCGCCATGCAGACTACATCGGATCCTGGCTGGCGTTATGCTCACCTCGCCATAACCTGGCTAATCGCGAGGTGTCGATAATGTGAAGGAACGCGGCCAGATTGGCCGAGTTCTGGGGTTTCCTGCCAACGTTCCTTCACATTATTTCAAAGCGTGTCGAGCCAGGCGAGCACGCTTGTATCGCGCTTCCACGAAGGCTGACCGCCGGGTGTTGTCGGAACGGCGACCTGTTCCAGGGCCTTTCGCTTCGTTTCAAGATTGGCCCTGGCATAGTGGTTGGTCGTGTCGAGGCTCACGTGGCCGAGCCAACTGCGGATGACTGTAACATCGACGCCCGCAGATATGAGGTGCACGGCGGTGGCGTGCCGGAAGGCGTGCGGCGTCACGTGCTTGGTACGCAGCGTTGGTGTGGCTTCGGTCGCCGCCTTTACGTAGGCGGCAAGCTTGAATCGGACGCCCGACGCGCTGAGCGGTTCGCCATAGCGGTTAACGAACAGCCGTTGGTCAGGCGCCCGTGGTTGCCGTTCGAGCAGCTTCTTCAGCAGCAAGGCTGTTTCAGGCCAGAGCGGGCAGATGCGTTCCTTCCGTCCCTTGCCGGTCAAGCGCACGCAGCTCGGACTTTCGAACCGGATTGCTTCGGGGCACAAGTCGAGCGCTTCCTGTATTCGTGCGCCGCTGTTGTAGAGGAACGAGAGCAGCACATGATCGCGCATGCCTTCGAGCGTCGAACGGTCAGGCTGGGCAAGAATTGCCGTCACTTCCGCCGGATCCAGATAGCAGGGCTCCGATACCGGCGTGCGCTTGACGGGTATGTTGAGGATTTCGACGCATTGCGCGATCGATGCAGGATCCCTGGTCGCCACGAAGTGGAAGAAGCTGCGGATTGCGGCAAGCCTGCAGTTGCGCGTGCCGATCGTGCCGCCGCGCTCATGTTCAGCGTAACTGAGGAACGCGGAGACCTCGCTTGCGGCCAGATCAGTCATCGTAATCATAGCCACCTTCCTTCCAGCCCGCTGTGCGACGAACCGCAAGAACAGCCGCCAGGTATCGCGGTATGATCGGACTGTATGGATGGATGCGTTGCGCTGCTCGACCAGCCATTCGTAGAAGAACGCGCGCATCAGTACCGGGAACGGGTTGGCCTTGCTCATGTCTGCACCTCCCGCTCCATGCTGAGGCAAGGTGCGCCCACCATGCGGAACCGCTCGTTTGCGTAATGCAGCAGATCCTGGGTGACCGTGATGTAGACCAGCGTAGAGTTGATATCCCGGTGGCCGAGGTAGGTCGCGAGGAATGGCAGACGGTCCTGCGGGTTGATGCCCGTCCTGTACCATTCGAGGATCCGGTTCACGACCATCGAGTGGCGCAGGTCGTGCAAACGCGGTCCCGTTCGCCCCTGCGGTGGCTTCAGCCCGGCACGGCGTATGACGTCAACGAGCAGCCAGGCGACGGCTTGCTTCGTATAGCGGCCGCTCCGCTGCTCGTGCCAGAACAGACCTGACCTCGGATCCTGCGGGGCACCCGCGCGACGCCGCACATCGATGTACGCCCGAAGTTCGGCCATCACAGTGTCGGGCAGCGGCAGTATCCTTGTCTTGTAGAACTTGGTCTGCCGTATAGTGATCGTGCCGCCCTGAAGATCAACATCCCCCAGATCAAGGCGGGCAACCTCGCTGCGCCGCAGGCCCGCGCAATAGGCGAGCAGAAGCATCGTGTAGACACTCAACGGGCGAAGCGACGCTCGCGGAGAGGGGTAAGAGCGAGCAATGTCGAGCATATGCTGCACGTCGGCGGGCGTATAGATATGAGGTTTGCGCCATTGTTTGGCCACTTCCTTCCCCGGACGTGGGTCCGGTCGGCGCGGTGGGATCGACGGATCCCGGTGGCGGAGTATCTTCGCAAGGACGCGCTTCAGCTTTTCGCATTCGGCAGGATGATTGCGCGTGGCCTTCGCCGCCGCCCAGTGTTCGAGCATCACCCCGATCGGTTCATCCTGCAGCGCCGGGTTCAGCTGTAGGAACCGGTCGAACCGCAAAAGCCACACAGGCTGCGTGGTATATTTGTACCCCCTGTTGCGCATCAGCGTAACGTGCTCGGCCATGATCGCGCCCAGCACGCTGCCGAACGGTTTGGGCTGATGCAGTTCGGCAAGGGCTTGTTCTGGATCGCGTGAAGCCAGAGCGCGCCAGACCGGCATGCACTGCTTGACGTTGCACTCCTTGCGCAGGACGACGACGGGATTGCGGTGGATCGCCCCGGTTTGCACAAGGTGATCGAGGAACCGGTCGATAATGCGGGTGCGGTGGAGCAGCGTCGTCGCTGTCCAACGGTCGGACCACGCCCGCAACCAGGCTACCAGCACATCTTGGCCGAGTTCGGTGTGGCGCGCGGCGACGTCCTGGAAGCTGTAGAGCACCTGTTTGTAATAGGTGCGGCTGTTCTTGCTGCGCAGGCCAAGGTCCGCGAGATAGCGCGCGATCAACAGTCGTTCGGGATCGGGCCATGGCGTCATGACAGCACCTCCGATCCCGGAACGTCGAGCGCGATGGCCCGCAGGTCTTCGGTTGCCAGCTTGAGATACGGAGCGGTAGATTCCGTCGAACGATGACCCAGCATATCGCCGATCACCTTTTGCGGGACCGAGGCGCGCAGCATCTCGACCGCGCGGGCATGTCTGAAGATGTGTGGCCCACACTTCCCCGGTGGCTTGACCCCGGCATCCCGGATTCGCCGGAAGACGGCACTATGCAGCACCCGGAGCCTTCCATAGGGTGCACGGGTCCGCACGAACACTTCGCGGGCGTCGGTCTGCGGTCGTCCCGAGCGCAGATAGCTGAGGATGGCTTCGCCCACCGGAGCCATCAACGGCAGATAGGAACAGGCACGGGTCTTGGTGTGGAGGATGCGGATCGATTCCGTCCGCCAGTCAATATCCTCGATCTTCAGATTGCGGATTTCGCCGGACCTCAGACCATAAGTCGCCAGCAGTTGCAGGATCGCCTGATCTCTGAGCCCGATAGGCGTTGTGTCTTTGCTCGCGGTTTCCAGAACGGCGGCGATCTGATCGCGCTCCAGGATCGAGGGCACCCCTTCATAGGCATACAATAGCGGGGCGATGACGTGCGGCGACAAGTCGATTGCGGTGCGGCGCGTACGGTGCAGATAACGCAACAGCGAGCGAAGACGCTCCGCCACGTCCTTCACCGATTTGCGCGTTTGGTGCGGGCTGCGCATATCCATGTAACGGTCGATGTCGCCGACGCTCATTTCCACCAGGCTGTCGACGCCGCATCGATCAAGCTGCCAGGTCAGGAAGTTCCGACCTTCCCACATCAATGCGTAGATGCTGCGCTCCGCAAGGCCCCGCTCCTCGCGCAGCCAGATCTCGTATTCGTCGCAAATCGTAAAGCGCAGCGTGTCAGCAGCACATGTCGCTTTGGGCGCGGGTGGCCAACGGCCCTGTGCAAGCCGCAGTAGGGCGTGGATTCCAGAACGCGGAATGGAGTGCCAACACGGCCCTGGTGGTCGGCCATGACGTTTGCGGAACATCGTGATCGCATGGTGCAAATAGTACCCCACCTGCGCCTCGGTCACCTCCGCGATCGGGATGCTGCGCCGGGCAAGATAGTCGAGGAACCCGCGCGCATAGGCGCAGTAGTTCCCGGCCACCACCGGGCTGTATCGTTGGCTGGTCAGTACGGATCTGAGTTCGGAGATCAGTTCGCAATCGGTATTCGGCATTGACGGCTCCTCTGCTGGTCAAACGACCGCAGAGGTTCGTCGAGAAATAATGCGGAGCAAAGCCCGTCAGATAACGTCGCAATTCTGCGCATTTCAGACACTGAAACTGCGTTCCTTCACATTATCGACACCTCGCGATTAGCCGAAGTCCTGCGCGAAGACAATCGCGCCATCGTCCGCGCAGCCAGCCAGGCGAGCAAAGCGGCAGACTGGCTGCTGGCCTTCGCACCAAGCACCGGCGACGCTGGTCAGGCGATTGCCACAACCTCTGAGGCGGCACGCGAGGCGGCCTGACGCACTCGAGCCCGCTCCAAGCATCGGCGCAGTCCCGTCTTTCCGGCTCTACGGCGTTCCGGCTTTCCGGAAGCGATGAGAGGAAGAGGGCTGCGCCGATTTTCGTGACGGGTTGGAGGTCGGGAGAGAGGCTCCCGGCCGCCCGTCGCGGAGACCTGTCATGGCCACTGCCATTCAGAAGATCACCCTGTCGCCGTCGCGCGACATCCCCTTCAACAAGCTCACGCTCTCGCAATCGAACGTCCGGCGCGTCAAAGCCGGCGTGTCGATCGAAGAACTCGCCGAGGATATCGCCCGCCGCGGCCTCCTGCAGAGCCTCAACGTCCGTCCCATCCTCGATGCCGACGGCGCCGAGACCGGTCTCTACGAAATCCCGGCCGGCGGCCGTCGCTACCGGGCGCTCGAGCGCTTGGTGAAGCAGAAGCGCCTCGCCAAGACAGCACCCGTGCCGTGTGTGGTGCGCGATCCCGCGACATCGATCCTGGCCGAAGATGACTCCCTCGCGGAGAACCTTCAGCGTGCCCCGCTGCATCCGCTCGATCAGTTCCGGGCGTTCCAGGCGCTGCGCGACAAGGGCCAGTCCGAGGAAGACATCGCCGCGGCCTTCTTTACCTCAGGCCACGTCGTGAAGCAGCGTCTGCGCCTTGCCAGCGTCTCGCCGAAGCTTCTCGACATCTACGCCGAGGACGGTATGACGCTGGAGCAGCTGATGGCCTTCACGGTCAGCGCCGACCATGCAAGGCAGGAACAGGTCTGGGAGGCGATCGCTGGCTCCTGGTCCAAGGAGCCCTATCAGATCCGCCGCATGCTCACCGAAAAGACGGTACGCGCGTCGGACCGCCGGGCCATGTTCGTGGGGCTCGACGCTTATGAGGCGGCTGGCGGCACGCTTCTGCGAGATCTCTTCCAACAGGACGATGGCGGCTGGCTCGCAGATGCCGCCCTGCTCGACACCTTGGTTGCCGCCAAGCTGAAGACGGGAGCCGACGCCATCGCGGCGGAAGGCTGGAAGTGGATCGAGGTCGCTGCAGACTTCCCCTACGGTCACACCCAAAGCCTGCGCCAGATCGACGGCGTCGCCGCCGAACGATCGGCCAACGACCAGGCGACGATCGACGCACTCAAAGCCGAATATCAGCGTCTTGAAGCCGAGTATGAAGGCGCGGACGAACTGCCCGACGAGGTCGATGCGCGGCTTGGCGAAATTGAAGCCCTGCTTGGTGAACTCGACAACCGGCCGATGATCTTCGACCCGACCGATATCGCCCGCGCAGGCGTTTTCCTGAGCATCGGCGCAGACGGCAAGCTTGTGGTCGACCGCGGCTATGTTCGCCCGGAAGACGAGGCGCCTGTTGTCCTTCCCGAGGATGAGACCGACGGTTGTGCGGCGGCGATCAGCGGCCGAGCCGGCGAGCCTGGCTCCAGCGGCTCGTCCCGTACCGTCATCACGGTCGGGGGGCAGCCGATCGAAGGCGACGAGGACGAGGACGACGCGATCAAGCCGTTGCCCGAGCGCCTGGTGGTCGAACTGACCGCCCATCGCACGCTCGCGCTGCGCGACGCCGTGGCGAGCAACCCGCAAATCGCGCTGACGGCGCTTCTGCACAAGCTCGTCATCGACACGTTCCAGCGCACCACCACTGGCGGCGGATGCCTTGAAGCGTCCGTGCGACATGTCTTCTTCCCCGCGCAGGCTGCCGACCTCAAGGACTGCCCCTCCGCACGCGCGATCGCGGAGCGTCAGGACGCTTGGAAGGCCGACCTTCCGCAGGACGATCAGGCGCTCTGGGACTGGCTGTCGGCGCTCGACGATGCGAGCCGGCTCTCCCTGCTCGCCCACTGCGTAAGCTTCGGCGTCAATGCGCTTTACGAAAAGCCGAACCCCTATGGCGGGAACGGCGTGTCCCAGCACGGGCTCGAACGCCGTCTCACCCAGGCCGACCGGCTCGCGCGCGCCACCGGTCTCGACATGGTGGACGCCGGATGGCGGCCGTCCGTCGACAACTATCTCGGCCGGGTGCCGAAGCGCCGCATCGTCGAGGCCGTGCGTGAGGGCGCCGGAGACCGGGCCGCGCAGCTCATCGAGCATCTGAAAAAGGGTGACATGGCCAAGGAGGCCGAACGCCTCCTCGCCGACACCGGGTGGCTGCCCGAACCGTTGCGGCTTGCCCATACGGAAAGGTCGTCCGAACCCGGCGAACCCGAAACCGAGGCAGGCTCCAAGGATTTGCCGGCGTTCCTGTCCGGCGACGAGGAAGCCTCGGACGAAGATGTCGAGCCACTCCCGGCCATCGCGGCCGAGTAGCCGATCCAGGCGGGGCCGCTCCGGCGGTCCCGCATCTCTCCTCACACGTCCTTTCCATCAGCCCGGTCGCCGCGCCGGGCTTTTCCATGTTCGCGGGAGACTGTCATGGCAGACTATTTCACGCACTTCTCGTGCCTGCTCGACGTCGGCACGCCCCAGAATGCCGCACGCGCGCTCGATCTCTACAACGCACTGACCGAGGCTGGCGCTGCGGAGGAACCGCCGTCCGAAGGCTTCCTCGTCTCCATCCAGCCCGAGCACGGCGGCTCGCAGCTCTGGCTGCGGGATGACGTCTCCGGCGATCCCGAACGGCTGATCCAGTTCGTGAAGCTCTGCGCTACGGAGTTCGGTCTCAAGGGCCGTTGGGGCTTTCAGTACGCCAACACATGCTTGCGGCCGCGGCTCAATTCCTTCGGCGGTGGCGCGCACATCCTCGACCTCGGCACCGGCGATACGGTCGGATGGATCGACACCGATGGCTGGCTCGCCACCGCTTTGGACGGAGGTGATCCCGATGCCTGAGATCATCGAAACCATCGTCTATCGGCTCGATGAACTCTCCGACGCGGCGAAGGACGCCGCGCGCGGATGGTATCGCGAAGGCGGCTTCGATCATGACTGGTTCGAGTTCGTCTATGACGACTTCGAACGCATCTGCACGATCCTGGGCATCAGCCTCCGGACGCGCCCTGTCCGGCTGTTCGGCGGCGGCACCCGCTCGAAACCCTGCATCTGGTTCTCGGGCTTCTGGAGCCAGGGGGACGGGGCCTGCTTCGAGGGCGACTACAGACATGCGAGAGCCGCCGCCCGCCGCATCCGAGACTATGCACCAACGGATACCGCGCTTCACCGGATCGCCGACACCCTCCAGGCCGTTCAGCGGCGCAACTTCTACCAGCTCCGAACCACCGTGACCCACCGGGGGCGCTACTATCACGAGCATTGCATAGCCATCACAGTCGATCGCGACAGCCCCACGGGTCAGGACATGACCACCGATGCGGAAAATACCGTTTCCGAAGCGCTCCGAGATCTGGCCCGCTGGCTCTACCGCCAGCTCCAACGGGAATACGAGCATCTGACCTCGGACGAGGCCGTCGACGAGGCGATTGCGGCGAACGGCTACACCTTCACCGAAGCGGGCCGGCGCTTCGGCTGAAGCAGGCACGCGTACATCTCACGAGAGGGAGAGAGGGGCCGGGACGGGTTTGAGCCCGGACGGTCGAGAGAGAGCGCCCACGGGCTCGTCCTGTTCCCGCTCTCCTTTCGAGGTTTTCCCCATGTACGATCGTTCCGCGCCAGCCGCACAAGAACATACGCCGGCATCTCATCTGCCACGCGCCGACCGAACCGCCGCACTGCTCGGCGCCGCCCGATCCATCCTCCCCCATCTCGAAGCCGGCAGACGTGTGGACGCCACCCTACTTCGTGAAGCGATGGAAGCGAGCTTCAACGCGTCCGACGCTGCCGGAGTCTGGGATTGGAAGCTGGCCTATGATGCTTGCGAAGCAGCGACCGTTCTTTTCGTCCGCAAATACGGCAGAGCGCTTTTGCACAAAGCCGGTTCTCCGGCCGCCGCCCTGCCGCTGATCGCGAAAGTCGCCGGGCTGCTTCCCACGCACACGCGCCGCACGATGGACAGCGAGACGTTCCAGCAGTTCTCGACGCCCATCCCGCTCGGACTCATCGCGGCGACCGCTGCCACCATCCTGCCCTCCGACCGTGTGCTCGAGCCTTCGGCAGGGACCGGCTTGCTCGCGATCCTGTCGGAGATCGCGGGCGCGACCTTGATCCTCAACGAACTGGCGGAGACCCGGGCCAACCTCCTCTCCTCGCTCTTTCCGGTCGTTCCCGTCACGCGCTTCGATGCGGCGCAGATCGACGATTACCTGGACCCGGCGATGATCCCGACCGTCGTGCTGCTGAACCCGCCATTCTCTGCACTTGCAAATGTCTCTGGGCGCATGGGCGACGCAGCGCTGCGGCACATCGCGTCCGCGCTCGCCCGCCTCGCCGAAGGCGGGCGCCTGGTGGCCATCACGGGCGCCAATTGCGGCCCGGACCATCCCGCCTGGCGCGAGGCGTTCATGCGCCTGCAGGTGCGCGGGCGCGTCGTGTTCACCGCGAGCATCGACGGCGCCGTCTATGCCAAGCACGGCACCGCCATCGACACGCGGCTCACCGTGTTCGACAAGCTGCCGGCAGACGATCCGGCCCGCTTTCCGGCATCACCGGGAACCGCACCCGACGCGCGCACACTCATGGATTGGGTCACGAAGCAGGTTCCGTCGCGCCTCACGCTGGCGGACTCTCTCGCCCTGCCCACGCCGTCGCCGATGACGTCGAAGCGGGTTGCCCGCCCGAGTGCGCGCGGTCCCGCGAAATCAGCTCTCAGATCCTCACTCGACGAGCCCAGTTACGTGGATCTTGCCTATGAGACCCTCGACTGGCAGCCGGCCGAGGGCGGTCGCCTGACCGACGCCATCTACGAGGAATACGCACTTCAGACGATCCGCATTCCCGGCTCTCAGGCGCATCCGACCAAGCTCGTGCAATCGGCGGCCATGGCGTCGGTAGCGCCGCCAAAGCCAAGTTATCGTCCACGCCTGCCCGAACGGCTCATCAACGAGGGCGTCCTTTCCGACGCGCAGCTCGAAACCGTGATCTATGCTGGCGAGGCGCACACGGGCTTCCTCAGCGGCGCCTGGACCGTTGACGCGACCTACGACCTCGTCTCCGCGGCAACCGACGACGCGGCATCCGCCATCCGCTTCCGACGCGGTTTCATGCTGGGCGACGGCACCGGCGCGGGCAAGGGGCGCCAGTCCGCCGCCATCATCCTCGACAACTGGCTGCGCGGACGGCGCAAGGCCCTCTGGATCTCGAAGTCCGACAAGCTGATCGAGGACGCGCAGCGCGACTGGTCGGCGCTCGGCATGGAGCGCCTGCTCGTGACGCCGCTCTCCCGCTTCCCGCAAGGACGGCCGATCACACTGCCGGAAGGCATCCTATTCACCACCTACGCCACGCTACGGTCCGATGAGAAAGCCGAGAAGGTTTCGCGCGTCCGGCAGATCGTCGATTGGTTGGGCTCAGATTTCGACGGGGTGATCATCTTCGACGAGAGCCATGCCATGCAGAACGCCGGCGGCGGCAAGGGAGAACGAGGTGACGTCGCGCCCTCGCAGCAGGGCCGTGCCGGCTTGCGCCTCCAGCACGCCCTCCCCGACGCCCGCATCGTCTATGTCTCGGCGACAGGCGCCACCACCGTTCACAATCTGGCCTATGCCCAGCGCCTCGGCCTGTGGTGCGGCGAGGACTTCCCCTTCGCCACCAGGGCCGAATTCGTCGCTGCCATCGAAGCCGGTGGCGTGGCGGCGATGGAGGTGCTGGCCCGCGATCTTCGCGCCCTTGGCCTCTATACCGCCAGGTCGCTGTCCTATGACGGGGTCGAGTACGAGCTGGTCGAGCACACGCTCACCGACGAGCAACGCCGCATCTATGACGCCTATGCTGGCGCGTTCTCGATCATCCATAACAATCTCGATGCCGCGATGCGCGCCGCGAACATCACCAGCGAGACAGCCACGCTCAACGCCCGCGCCAAATCAGCCGCCCGTTCGGCCTTCGAAAGCACCAAGCAGCGCTTCTTCGGGCATCTGCTGACCTCGATGAAGACCCCGACCCTGATCCGCTCGATCCAGCGCGATCTCGATGACGGGCACGCGGCTGTCGTCCAGATCGTCTCCACCGGCGAGGCCCTGATGGAGCGGCGACTGGCCGAGGTGCCGACCGAGGAATGGAACGACGTGCGCGTCGACATCACGCCGCGCGAATATGTCCTCTCTTACCTTCAGCACTCCTTCCCGGTGCAGCTCTATGAGCCGTTCACCGACGCGGAAGGCAATCTCTCTTCGCGACCCGTCACCCGCGATGGCCAGCCCGTCGAGAGCCGCGAAGCGGTCGCCCGGCGTGACCGGTTGATCGAGAAACTCGCAAGCCTTCCGCCGGTGCCTGGCGCGCTTGATCAGATCGTCCAGCGCTTCGGAACCGACATGGTGGCCGAAGTCACCGGGCGCGCGCGGCGAATCATCCGCAAAGGTGATCGGCTGATGGTCGAGAACCGTCCCGGCTCTGCCAACCTCGCCGAGACCGCCGCCTTCATGGATGATGCCAAGCGCATCCTTGTGTTCAGCGACGCCGGGGGAACCGGGCGCAGCTACCACGCCGACCTCGCCGCGCGGAACCAGCGCCTTCGCGTCCACTATCTCCTAGAACCGGGCTGGAAAGCCGACGCCGCCATCCAGGGCCTCGGCCGCACGAACCGCACCAACCAGGCGCAGCCGCCACTGTTTCGTCCGATCGCGACGGACGTGAAAGCCGAGAAGCGCTTCCTGTCGACCATCGCCCGCCGGCTTGACACGCTCGGAGCGATCACACGTGGCCAGCGCCAGACCGGCGGACAGGGCCTCTTCAGACCCGAAGACAATCTTGAAAGCCCCCATGCGCGCGACGCGCTGCGCCAGCTCTACCTGCTGATCGTCCGCGGCAAGGTCGAAGGCTGCTCGCTCCAGCTCTTCGAGAGCGCCACCGGCCTCAGCCTGATGGACGAGACCGGCATCCGCGACGAGCTGCCGCCGATCACGACCTTTCTCAATCGACTGCTGGCGCTGACGATCGACCTCCAAGGCGTGTTGTTCACCGCCTTCGAGCAGTTGCTCAATGCCCGGATTGCGGGAGCACTGGCCAGCGGCACCTACGACATCGGGCTGGAAACACTGAAGGCCGAGAGCTTCGTCGTCACCGACCGGCACGCCATCTATACGCACCCGGCCACCGGCGCCGAGACGCGGTTGCTGACAATCACGCAGCGCGAGCGCAACCGGCCCCTGTCGCTTGATCAGGCGTTCGAGCTTCTGGCCGACCCACGGGCAGCCTTGCTCATCAACGAACGATCCGCCCGGGCGGCGGTGCAAGTGCCAGCCCCAAGCATTATGCTGGATGATGGTGAAATCGAACGCCGGGTACGCTTGCTCCGGCCGATGGAACACCACCATGCATCGCTGGCGGCGATGGCGGAGAGCCATTGGCGGGTGGCAGATCGCGATGTCTTCGCGGCGGCGTGGCAGCGCGAACTGGCGCAGATCCCGGAGTTCACCGACAGCTCGATCCATATTGTCGCCGGGCTCTTGCTCCCGATCTGGAAGCGCCTGCCGGACGAGTCCACACGCGTCTATCGCCTCCAGACGGACGACGGCGAACGCATCATCGGTCGGCGAGTCTCTCCGGCGTGGGCGGCGACCGCGCTCTCGACCGGCGCGCCCACACTGACACCTGACGATGCTTTCGCAGCCCTGGCAGCAGGCGGCACGGTCCTTGATCTCGCCGAAGGCCTCCAACTTCACCGCGCGCGGGTGATGGGCGTCCACCGCATCGAACTGTCCGGATTCTCCGACACGATGCGCGACCGTCTTCGCTCCTACGGCCTGTTCCACGAGATCATCTCCTGGAAGCTGCGCATGTTCATTCCCACCGACGCGACCGGCGTGGCCGTTCTCGCCAAGGTGATGGAGCGCTATCCCGTCGCGCGTATCTCCGAACGGGAGGCCGCGTGATGGCCGGCTTCGACGCGTCTGATCTGGCGGCCCGCCTTGCTGGCCAGGCCGAGGCCGTGTGCCGGCACTATCTGTCCAACGGCACAAGACAGGGAGGCTACTGGCTGGTCGGCGACGTTCGCAACACGCCTGGCCGCTCAATGTTCGTGCGGCTCAAGGGGCCGCAGACCGGCAAGGGCGCTGCGGGCAAGTGGACCGACGCCGCCACCGGCGAACATGGCGATCTGCTCGACGTCATCCGCGAAACCTGCGGCCTTCCCGACTTCAAGCAGATTGCCGAGGAAGCCCGGCGCTTCTTGAGCCTCCCGCATCCAGACCCAGCACAAGAGCGGCGACGAGGCAGGACGTCCGCGGCGCCAATGGGATCGCCTGAAGCCGCGAGGCGTCTCTTCGCGATGGCGCAGCCGATCAGGGACACGCTCGCTGAAACGTATCTGCGCAGACGCGGCATTACGTCTTTGCACGAAACCGGATCGCTGCGCTTCCATCCCCGCTGCTACTATCGCCCCGACGAAGACGCGCCGACCGAAATTTGGCCGGCAATCATCGCGGCCGTCACCGATCTGAATGGCGACCTCACCGGCGCGCACCGCACCTGGCTGGATCCCGGCGGCTTCAACGAGGCGACCCTGGGCAAGGCGCCAGTCGAGACACCGAGGCGGGCGATGGGCAATCTCCTCGGGTCTGCCGTGCGCTTCGGACTGCCCGGCTCGGTGATGGCGGCCGGCGAAGGCGTCGAGACCATGCTGTCGCTGCGCTGCGTCCTGCCCACCATGCCGATGGCGGCCGCGCTGTCGGCGGCACATCTGGCTGCCATCCAGTTCCCCGTACACTTGCACCGGCTGTATGTCGCGCGTGATGACGACCCTGCCGGCGATGTTGCGGTGACGACCTTGATGACCCGCGCGGACGAGGCGGGCATCGAGACGCTCATCCTCTCACCGGCCCTCGGCGACTTCAATGAAGACCTCCGGCTTCTAGGATCCGAGGCGCTCCGGGCGGCTATCCGCGTCCAGATCGCGCCCCAGGATGTCGCACGCTTCATGGAGCACGCAGCCTAACCGGAATGGAGGCGGGTGGGTGTTGGTCGAGAACTTTGTGCAAGCCCGCATCTGGGATGACCATTGCGCCAGAGGACTGCGCCCCGGCCTTCCAGAGGGCGATCGGCCATCAGACGGTCCGTCCGGGCAACCTTGTAGCCGACTATTTTCCGGCGGCCCGTTCCACCCCACGCGGGCAAGCCACGCGGGGACCCCGGCTCGGGCCTTTCCATCGCGAGACAAAATAGCCGGCCCCTGCGGTCCTTCGCTCACGCTGCGGCCCCTCGCTTCGCTCCGGGTGCCAGTCCAGCCCGTCCGACGGCTTCGTCGCCATGAAGGCCGCGGCGGTCGCGGTCCAGCGAACGGAGCTTCCCATGAGCGAGCATGACGAGTTTGAACCCGACCATACCTCCTCTCCAACCGATCATGTCCTGACCGAGCTTCAGCTCTACGGCTTCCATCCACGCGACGATGAGCCCGATCCCCGGCCTATCCCGGAAGATCGCGTGATCGCAGGCGCCGTCGCCGACATCTTCGATGCGCTGATCGCCACCATGGCCGACACCGGCCTCGATGCAGACCTGGATGACCTGCTGTGGTCAACGGTCAACAGCTTCCACCGCGCCGTCGAACGGGTCGAACGCACGCTCGACGACAACGAGCAGGCGCAGAAGCAAGGGCAGCGCGAACAGGACGGCTCCGAGGTGAAGGCCGTGCAACTCGAGGCGCTTATCGCTGCGGGGCAGCGACTCATCGAACGCCGCGACGCCCTCGAACTCTTCCGCGACACTGGCGCCGACCTCTACCGCAAGACGACCGGCTCGAACTGGTCTCCCCGCCATGGCTCACGCGTCAACCATCGCCAGTTGACCTCTTCAATGATCGACAGCCGTGACTTCATCGCCGCACGCAAGCGCGCCGACCGCGAGGTGCTACTCCCCGCCGGGCCGAAAATTGCGCTGACCGGTGGGCTCGACTTCAACGACCACCAACTGATCTGGGCCAAGCTCGACCAGGTCCGCGCGAAGCATCCCGACATGGTGCTGATGCACGGCAAGTCGCCGAAAGGGGCCGAGAAGATCGCCGCCCGCTGGGCTGACCACCGCGGCGTTGCGCAGATCGGCTTTGCCCCCGACTGGACCAAGCACGGCCGCTCCGCCCCGTTCAAGCGCAACGATCAGATGCTCGACGTGCTGCCGATCGGCGTCATCGTCTTCCCCGGCACCGGCATACAGGACAACCTGGCCGACAAGGCCAAGAAGCTCGGCATCCCGGTCTGGAGGTTCGGCGGCGCGTGAGCGCCGTCTCTTTTCAAGAAGCAGAAATCAGTCACTTTCGTATCGTGTCGGACGCTATATACGTCATCATTCGTGGTAAGAAGGCTAGATTCTGTATTGGAGTGCTCCCGCAACATGACACTTGTAAGTGCCCGGCTAGACAGCAGTTTCGGATGTCTTCGTATCACCGCCCTAGCGGACAGTCGTGCTTCGATATCCCGTACAGACGGCACCTTCAAGACGATCAACGATACAACAACGAAGCTGTTCGCTATCCCTGTTCGTTGCTTCAGAATTGACAGTCTGACGACCACAGTTGGCGCTTGGACCGACCCATATTTTGAGACACAAGTTGGCATCGGCTTCTCAGGATCGTGTTTTGAGTGTCTCTCGCTTGTTACCCATATCTCCCGCGCGTTCGGCGCGCTCATCGCACCGCAAGGCGATGAACCGAAACCGGAAGGCGCTGGTCTTTTCAAACTGGCAGCGACACTGATCACCGATTATTTCGGCAAACACAGTGGAGACAGCGATCCAGTAGCGCTCTTCCTGCTCTTTGGATTTGACAGCGACAAGCCTTGGATCGGGAAATTGACTTGGCGCTCAGGCGCCCTGGTTGAAGAATTTGTTTGGGCTGACGAAACTACGCTGATGACAATCGGGCAAGACACACTGTTTGAGCAGTACGCAGGCGATCTCCGAAAAAGAATAAAGAAACATCGAGATGACGCTCAAGCGAAATCCGACTCTCTGGAAGATAAAATATCTCACGAACTTTATATTGCTCAACACGAAATTGCAGATAAGAAGATTGTCGAAGAGAAAATGCTGAGAGACATTGAAGATGCGTATTTTGTATCGATTGGCGGCGTTCTGCAACGCCTCGAATTGAGCTGCTATGGCGGCAATGTGGCAGCCGGATATACGCGCGATGACCAGCCCTATATCGACGGTTCCCAACGGTCGGTCACAACCAAGGGAGCGCTAGCTCCGATCCCTATCGTCGAGAAGATGGGCCGACAAATCAAACCGTGGCCGCCGAAAGATCATCAAGACCCGGCCAACAATAGAGGCGTGCTGAGCTCCTGATTTCAGTCGGCTCCGAAATCGTCCAGGCACCGGTCACTGACGACCACCCCGCTTTCCCGCGCTGATCCTTGGTCCGACCGAAGGCCTGAAGCCATCAACCCATGAAGGGTCGGCTACGCCCATTGCGTGCCGCCGCTTCGTCTTCGCCTGCGCGGTGATTGCGGCCCTCGGCCGGACACATCGGGCGCCTGTCAGCGGGGGATGGTCCTCCGCTCGGAACAGGAGCCGGACCGATGTCCCTCAACGACGCTTACGCCTTCGCAAACAGCCTCGCTGGCACCCTGATGGTCGCCATCATCATCTTCCGGGCGGGCGACGGCACGCTGTCCGTCACTCCCTGCAACGAGTTCGACGGCGATGCCGAGATCGTGGCCGAGATCGATCCGTTCGACGTCTGACGTCTGGCGGAACAGCTTCGCGGGCGGAGATCGGTTCGATTTCCGCTCCCGAAGCGCGTCGAATTTGGCTATACTCCGCCTCGCGCCTTGGTGGTGGTGGATGGCGCACCCGTCAGACCTATTCTCACGGAGGCCACCACCATGATCATCTTCGCCATGCTCGGTTCGCTGGCCGCCATCGGCGTACTTTGCTGGTTGTTGTTCACGCTCACCGTCTTTGCGCTTCCGGCCTTCATCGGCGTCAGCGCGGGCATCTGGGCACATCAGACCGGCGCTGGCCTGGTCGGCGCCATCGTCATCGGCGTCGCTGCCGCCGGAATCGCACTCGGCGTCGGCCAGCTTCTGCTCGCCATCCTGCGGCCGGTCTGGCTGAAAATCCTCGTCGCCTTGGCTTTCGTCGCACCCGCGGCCATTGCGGGCTTTCACGCGACGCATGGCATCGTGAAGCACACCATGCCCTCGGAAGCATGGCAGCTCGTGTTCTCGGTCGTCGGGGCAATCGCCGTTGCAGTCACGGCCTTCATCCGCGTGACGTCTTTGACCCCGCCCGGATCGACCAGCCGAGGCATTGCCAACGCCTGAATGCCGAACTGAACAAAGAGCCAGATCAGAAAGCGGCGATGCCCCGCGCGTCAACCGTGGATCTGACGTGGGATCGGGCGAAAAGGCGCGCACGGCAGCGTGTAACCTTTCATCGCGCCGGGCTCGCTTATCGTCTGATCCAAGGCCGCTCATTGGGCAACGAACCGAGCGCAGGTGAACGGGCGGCACTGGCCAGGTGCCCCTCATCAGTAGGACGCGACGTATCAGCTGAGCGCTCAGAAAGTCGATAGCGTGAACCGCACAAGCCGACTTGGCCGATGCCATGCGGCGCCACGTCATCCCCTCAGGATCCAGCCAGATCGAGCGCACCGGAGCGGCCTCTTCAATGGCCTGATCTGGCCGAAGACCGGCTAACGCCTCGCTCGCCTATGGCGCAACAGCGGCGTCACAACTTTCTTCCCCTGCCGGCTGCGCCGTCATTCCTCGCGCGACAAGAAAGTTCCTCCTTTGCTGTCAGGCCCCAAGCCTACCCCAGCAAACTGGGGACCCCAGGCAGGAGTGCGCCGTCGATCGTCTCCGGCCCATCGATCGCCATCGAGGCCGCAATGGTGCGGGCTCGAGACTTCAGATCAAGGAGAACTGACATGGCGACCATCGGCACCTTCAAGAAGACCGGCACGAACGAGTTCACCGGCGAAATCGTCACCCTGAGCGTTCAGGCCAAGAACGTCCGCATCGTCCCCGAGACCCGGGCCACGGGCGAGAACGCCCCCAGCCACCGCGTCCTGGTCGGTCGCGCCGAGATCGGCGCCGCCTGGTCCAAGCGCTCCAACGAGGGCCGCGACTATCTTGGTCTCAAGCTGGACGACCCGAGCTTCAACGCCCCGATCTACGCCAACCTGTTCGACGACGAGGACGGCGAAGGGTTCAGCCTCATCTGGTCCCGCCCCAGCCGCCGCAACGGCGACTGAGGCTCCAGCGACGCCCCGTCCGGTCGATCCGGACGGGGTCTTCGCCTGCCAAAGCATCCGAATCAGCTTGCGGCCTGAACTACTCGAACGACCGCAATAGACGCTCTTCAGTCTGGCCTGAGAAGCTAAGAACGACTATTATAGTCGTAGTTCTGGCGTGCGCGTAGGCCCTGGTGGGAGGTGATCATGCATGATCACCGCCCGACAGTCGCGGGCCGCACGCGCGCTGCTGGGTTGGACACAGGAGACGCTCGCTGACGCAGCCCGAGTATCACTGACCGCGCTCAAGCGCCTCGAGTCGGAAAGCGACTTGAAGGTGTATGAGAGCACACGCGATCAGGTGCGCCGGGCACTCGAGGCGAACGGCATCCTTCTCCTAGTGTCCGACCAAGGTGAAGGGGTGATGCTCGTCCATGGCCGAAAAGCCACCAGCGACATGCGGAAGAGACGCTAGCGCCGGTTCACGACGGCCAACCCGCATTGCGGGCCAACAACCATACCCGTTGCCGTCGAAGTCGGGCTTGGTTAACGCCATCCCCACACACAGGGGCACTGTGATTCCAGGTGGGGCTTCGTGACCAAGGCAGAATTCCTCGAACGGCCGCCCGAGAGCGCGTCGGTCACCGACTATGACCGTCAGCACATGACGCTCTACCTCCGTCTCCTCGATGCTGCGTCGGACGGCGCGGCATGGGAAGAAGCCGTATTGATCCTGTTCGGTATCGACCCGGCTGCCGAACCGGAGCGCGCCCGCCGCGTCCACGACAGCCATCTCGACCGCGCCAGATGGATGACCCAGCACGGCTACCGCGAGCTCGCACACGAGCATCCGCGCCGGTGATGCGGGGGTGATGCCGCGGCGGCATCGCCCGTTTCCTATTCTCCGGCTTCCGCTTTGGTTCGCGTGACGGAATCCTGCCCAGCGAAGCTGCTGCAGGTTTGCTGGCGGAGGATGCATGACCCCCGACATCTCGCATTGGCGATCATCCGAGCACTACGACTACGTCGAAGACCTCGTCTCGCCTGAACTCGCCTGGGAATGGCTGCGCCGGAACGAAGACTATCAGCGCGACTTCGAGGCCGCTCAGGTGGAACCGAACGCCGACACTGCAGCAACCGAGGCGACGAGGTCTCGATGGGGGCTGCGATTTCCTGGTGTCGCCTGCCCTCGACGCCAGAGAGGCCGCGCCCATCTGGGCACCCACATTGAACACTGGCGTTGTGCTGCTGACCGCGCCGCCCGCTATCCTGCCCAAAGACGACAAGTCGCCAACCATTAAGGGCCACGCGGCTGGTCAGTCAGACGCGCAAGGCTTCCACTTCCTTCATCGCCTGACGAACGGCGAACGGCTTCAGATCCTGCGCTTCGCCGGCGCGAGTGGTGCCGAGGGCACGGCGGCCGTCATTCCGCTCGGCCCCGACGGGTTCGATCGGCTCGAGGCAGTCGCCCGCCTATTAAGTTCGCTCCATGGCCGCTCGGTCCCGGCCGACACGCGGCTAACGCGGCAGCAGCGTCACCGTGCGCGACGGATGTTGCAGGCTGTAGACGGCCGTCTCAGCGGCGCCAGCTACCGCGAGATCGCCGCGATCCTGTTCGGCACGCGCGACCTTGCCGATGAACCCTGGAAAACATCCTCACGCCGGTTCGCCACCATGGAACTTGTGCGCGGCGGCCTCGCCATGATCGCTGGCGGCTATCGACGCCTGCTCAGTCATCGCCGTCGACGCTAGCAGGCCGTGTGTGGGGATTTGCTCCCGCCAGCTTCCCACTCCTTCCGCAACGTCGCGCTCCGCCAGGGTAGCCGCCAACCGCCGCTGTCCCCCAGCGGCTCTCGTGCAACCTCGGAGGCCCGATCATGTCACCAAATGGCGCCGGTGTGCCGCAACGCTTTCTCCGCACACCCGAAGCGGCCCGCTTCCTTGGTCTCTCGGATCGCACGCTTGAAAAACACCGGACCTACGGCACCGGTCCCGCCTATCGAAAGCTCGGCGGGCGCGTCGTCTACGCGCTCGAGGACCTGAAAGCCTGGGCAGACCGCGGCTTCGTCACCTCGACGTCTGATCCGCGCGGCAGTGTCCTTCCCGCCAAGCGCCATGCCGCCATAACGCCTGCCTTCGGCGGCGGCCAAGCCCGCTGAGCCGTCCGACATGCCGCCACGGCAACGCCCCCTCTCCCCAAGCGAACGATCACGGCTCGATCCGTTCGTCGTCGCCACCGGTGACGCCAGCCCGCGCGATCAGCGCGATCTGATGGAGCGGCCCTTCTTCTCGCTGGCCAAAGCCAAACGCACCACGCCGATCCTCTACGAGGCCGGCGACGTCCATGTCGAAGTGTTCGCGGTCCCCGAGCATGGCATGGCGACCATCTGGGACGCCGATATCCTGATCTGGGCCGCAAGCCAGATCGTCGAAGCCGCAAACCTCGGGTTCCAGACCTCACGCTTCCTGCGCTTCACCCCTTATCAGCTCCTGACCGCGATCGGACGTCAGACCGGATCGCGCGATTACCGGCTGTTGAAGGGCGCGTTGGCGCGCCTGCAGTCGACCGTCATCCAAACCACGATCCGCAACGGCGAGCATTGGCGGCGCCAGCAATTCTCCTGGATCAACGAGTGGGGGGAATGCACAACGCGCGACGGCCGTGTGGAGGGCATGGAGTTTGTCCTACCCGACTGGCTCTATCGCGGTGTCATCGACCGCTCGCTCGTCCTCGCCATCGATCCCGCCTATTTCCGGCTGACCGGCGGCATCGAGCGCTGGCTCTATCGGGTCGCCCGCAAACATGCCGGCCGTCAGCCTGCGGGCTGGACCTTCGACATTGCGCACCTGCACGCAAAATCGGGTAGCCTGGCGCGCGTCTCCGACTTCGCCATCGACATCCGCCGCATCGTCGCCCGCCAGCCGCTACCCGGCTATCGCTTGGCTTTGGAGCGCGCCGGTCGTCAGGAACGCTTGCTCATCCGCCCTATCAGCTTGTCCACAGGCCCTGTGGATGGCGTTGTGGATGCGATCGGGACTTCGGGCGCAAATGGTATCGGGATTTCGGGCGCAGCCGCCTCGGGACTTCGGGCGCGCGGATCGCAGCTAACCCTCTGGCCTGAAACAGCGATTCCGAGCCTTAACTTAGAGTCTAACAAAGAATCTAACTTCTTGTTGGAGCGGAGCGACGGTGGAAAACCTCCCCGCGGCCGACGGAGCGCGCGGTCATGATCGTCGCGTTGCTCAACCAGAAAGGCGGCGTCGGAAAGACGACGCTCGCGCTCCATCTCGCCGGCGAATGGGCCAGCCGCGACCAGCGTGTCATGCTCATCGACGCCGATCCGCAGGGTTCCTCGCTCGACTGGTCCGAAGCCCGCGCCCGTGAAGGCCTGCCCCGCCAATTCGCCGTCATCGGACTGGCGCGCGACACCTTGCACCGCGAAGCGCCCGAACTGGCGCGCGGCGCCGATCATGTGGTGATCGATGGGCCGCCGCGCGTCGCCGGCCTCATGCGCTCGGCCGTGCTTGCCGCCGATCTCGTCCTTATCCCGGTTCAGCCATCGCCCTTCGACGGATGGGCGTCGGCCGAGATGCTGGCACTGCTCCGTGAAGCACGCCTGTTCCGCCCGTCGCTCGTCGCGCGTTTCGTGCTCAACCGCTGCGGCGCGCGCACCGTCATCGCGCGCGAGACCGCCAAGGCGCTCGCCGAACATGATCCGCCGGTGCTGGCGAGCGCGATCGGCCAACGCGTCGGCTTCGCGGATGCCGCGCAATCCGGCCGCCTGATCTCGGAACTCGATGGCCAGCGCGCCGGTGCGCGCGAGGTCGCCGCGCTCTGCACCGAAGTCGGGAGGCTCGCACCATGACCAGGCGCAGCTTCGCCGCGCGGCCCGGCGACCCGGACACCTGGATCAAGGCCGCCGACGATCCGCGCGGACGCAGGGCTGACGCTATCGCCTACACCGCGCGCCTCACCATCGACGTCACGCCGGACCTGCGCGGCCGGATCAAGGTCACCGCGTTCCAGCGCGGCCAAACCGTCGCTGACATGCTGCGCGAGCTGCTCGCGAACGCATTTCCTGCCGAGGGGGACGGGCAATGAACGCTCCGGCAATTCATGGCGCAGCGGGCGTTCGGCCGTCATCACCTTCGGGTCGGCTCACCGAGGTCGAACTGGTTTGGCGCGAGAAGCAGGTCGAACACTGGATTCGCTTCGGCCATGCGGTCCACGAACAGATCCTCGACCGGCGGCGTCGCGTCCTCAGCTTCCCCGCCGGGGCTGTCTTCGCCTTCGTCCGCTGGGCCTCGAATGGCTTTGGCACCGTCGTCTCACGCATCGACATCCTGCGCGCCGTCAGTGCGGGCGAAGGCTATCAGACGCTGCCCTCGGTACGGCCCGGTGGTGAAATCCTGCTGCAAACGAGCGGCTGGCCGAGCGTCGAACGCGTACTGCTTCTGACCGACGCGATCGAAGCGCTCGACATCGATCCCGCCGAAGCTGCGCCTGACTATTGGCGCCATGTCCACAACCGGCTCGCCGCCGGTGACGTCCCGCGAGCCTACTCCCGCCAGCAGCACCGCGCGTGGCGCTTGCGACAGAGAGCAGAGCCATGACGCGCGCCGGCTACCTGCTGACGACCACGGGTGCCGCGCTCCTGCTGATCACGCTCGCGGTGGTCAACACGGCACCGCGGCTTGTCTGGAACGCATCGGCCAGTGTGCCGGTCGGCCTCTATGAGATCGGCTCGGCTACCCCGCTCGAGGTCACCGACCTTGTCGCGGTCAATGCGCCGGAGCCGCTTGCCGCCTTCCTCGCGGACCGGGGTTATCTGCCGCGCGGCGTGCCGCTCTTGAAGCGCGTTGCCGCACTGCCTGGCCAGACCGTCTGCCGTTCGGGCGCTGACATCACAGTCGATGGAACCCCCGTCGGCAATGCGCTCGACCACGACCGTCTGGGACGCACGCTGCCCATCTGGCAGGGCTGCCACCGGCTCGGCGCGAGCGAACTCTTCCTCATGAATATCGCCGTCCGAGACAGCCTCGACGGCCGCTACTTCGGGCCTCTCGCCGTCACCACTGTGATCGGGCGGGCCACTCCTCTGTACACCGACGAAGACGGCAACGGTCGCTTCGTCTGGCGCGCGCCGACTTGGGTAGACGGCGCAGCCATGACCCGTTCCACCACATCGCCAAGGAGGTTGCCATGACCCTGATCGGAGAATTTACCCGCACCAAGAGCGGCTTTGGCGGCCGCATCCGCACGCTCGCACTCGATGCAGCTCTGGTGCTCGTCCCGGCGGAGCATTCCGACGCGGAGAACGCGCCCGACTATCGCGTTCACCTCGGCGACGATGCCGATGGGCCGGAAGTGGGGGCTGGATGGAAGCGCACCGGCGAGAAGGCCGGCGAGTATGTGTCGTTGCAGCTCGACGATCCGACTTTCGCGCAGCCAATCCGGGCCAACCTGTTCCAGTCGGCGGACAACAAGTCAGCTTGGGGGCTCTACTGGAACCGGCCGACCAAGCGCAGCGAGCGGGATTGACCGATGCGCGTCTCTCGTCGCCACACCGCCGTCGGTGCGAAACGGGTCGCCTGCCGACTGCCCGTCCTTCTCCTTTCCGGCCTGGTCTTTGCCGGCGTGATGCCCGCGTCGTCTGTGGCGCAGACATCGTCCATCGAGCGAACCGCTGCAGCCTCGCCCCACGCGCAAGCGGTCGCCGAGGCGGCGCAGCGGTTCGGCATTCCCGAGCGCTGGATCTGGGCGGTCATGCGCGTCGAGAGCGGCGGTCGGGTCCGTGCCGTCTCGCCCAAGGGCGCGATGGGGCTCATGCAGATCATGCCCGCGACCTGGGCGTACCTCCGCGCGCGCCACGGTCTGGGCGCCGATCCCTTTGACCCGCGCGACAACATCCTCGCCGGTGCAGCCTATCTGCGTGAAATGCACGACCGCTACGGCGCGCCGGGCTTCCTCGCGGCCTACAATGCCGGTCCCGGGCGCTACGATGATTATCTCTCAGCGGGCCGCGCGCTGCCCGCTGAGACCATCGCCTATGTGTCAGCGCTCGCGCCGCTGATTGGCAGTGAGCCCCTCGCTACCGGCATCGCTGTCGCGACCGTCGACCCGCTCGCCTGGACTCGGTCGCCGCTGTTCGTCGCGCGCTCCGATGGCAGCGCTGGTGCAGAACGATCGCAGCCCGATCGTCAAAAGAACGCCGGCCGGACGGCAGATCCGCAGCAACCCCCAATCGCCGCTTCGACGCAGACGGCAGGCATCTTCGTGACGCGCGCCAGCGATGGGGGGCGCCCATGACCAGGATCGCACTCTGGCGCGGTGTAGCGAGCTTCCGGAAACGGGCGGCATGGGGCGGTTGGAGCGAAGCAGACACGACCAACAGACGGCGAGATAAAAGCGGCTCGCCACTCTCGTGCAAGCCATTGCTTTCGCATGGCTTCTCGCGTGCCGGTCGGTCGGGGGCAGTGCCGGTTCCGGCTATTTTCCACGCTATTTCAACGACATTGCCGGCACTGTCCATCGTTTGGCCCGCCGGAGGCCGGCGATGAGCGATGGCGACAGCGACTTCCGGGTCCGGCCAGGCCGCATCGGTTCGACGCGGGCGCCGAAGCCCAAGAGCTTCATCAATCAGGTCCTGCGCGCCGCCAAGCGCTCGGGGCATGTCAGCACTGGTGGCGGTCCGGGGCGCAAGGCGTCCGGCTATGGCCGTTCGACCTTCGGGCGAGGACGCATCGCGTTCAGCCGCGCACGGCTCTTCAGCTCGTCGCGCCGCGTCGTCGTCAAAGCGCGGATCGCCCGCCACCAGGGCCGGGCTTTTCGGTCCGCGCCGCTCCATGCCCACCTCTCCTACCTCAAGCGCGACGGCGTCACGCGCGACGGCGAAAAGGCCGTGATGTTCGATGTCGAAAACGACCACGCCGATGACGCCGGTTTCGCCGCGCGCTCGAAGGATGACAGGCACCATTTCCGTTTCATCATCTCGCCCGAAGACGCCGGTGAGATGACGGACCTGCGCGCCTTCACGCGCGACCTCGCGCGCCAGATGGAAACCGACCTCGGCACCCGGCTCGATTGGGTCGCGGTCGATCACTGGAACACCGACAATCCCCACGTTCATCTGCTGGTGCGGGGCATCGACGCTGAGGGCGCCGACCTCGTCATCTCCCGCGATTACATCAGCCGCGGCTTACGCTCCCGGGCGGAGGACCTGGTGTCGATCGAGCTCGGTCCGAAGCCGGAGCACGAGATCAAGACGGCGCTCGAGCGCGAAATCACAGCCGAGCGCTGGACGCGCCTCGATGTCGAGATCCGCATCGCAGCCGACGAGACCGGTTTCATCGATCTACGTCCCGAGCAGTCCGGTGCTGGTGATCCCCAGACCCGCCGGCTCATGATCGGTCGACTTCAGCACCTGGAGAAGATGGGCCTCGCGTCTTCCGCCACTCCCGGCGAGTGGATGGTCGGGCTCGACGCCGAACGCCACCTGCGCGACCTCGGACTTCGCGGCGACATCATCAAGACGATGCACCGCGCCTTCGTCGAGCGCGGTGAAGATCGCGCTGTCGCCGACTATGTCATCGAAGGCGACAGCGGACAGGCGCCGATCATCGGGCGGCTGATCGATCGTGGGCTGCACGACGAGCTGACGGGCGAAGCCTATGCAGTGATCGACGGCACCGACGGCCGCGCCCACCATGTCCGGTTCCGCGGTGTCGAGGCCTTCGAGCATGCGCCTGCGATCGGCGGCATCGTGGAGGTTCGGCGCTTTGGCCGAGCCGATGAGCCGCGCCCGACGCTCGTTCTCGCCTCCCGGTCAGACCTCGATCTCAGCCGGCAGATCAGGGCGCAGGGAGCCACCTGGCTGGACCATCGGCTGGTGGAAGCGGACCCTATGCCGCTTTCGATGGGAGGCTTTGGGCGGGAGGTACGCGACGCCCTGCAGGCACGGGCCGAGCATCTCGCAGACCAAGGCCTCGGTCGCCGCCAGGGCCAGCGGATCATCCTGCAGCGCGACCTCCTCGCCACACTGCGGCGGCGCGAACTGGATGCAGTCGGTGCGAGCCTCTCCGCCGAGACCGGGCTGCAACACATAAAGGCATCCGCCGGTGATCAGGTCGCCGGCATCTATCGCCAGCGTCTCGACCTCTCCTCCGGCCGATTCGCGATGATCGAGAGCACGGCACGCGATGGGGGCCTCGGCTTCCAGCTCGTGCCCTGGTCCCGCGAGATCGAACGCAGGCTCGGCCAGCATGTCGCCGGCGCCGTGAAGGACGGCGGGGGCATCGAATGGGGTCTCGGCCGCAAGCGCGGGCTCGCCCTCTAACCGACAAGGAAGAAAGGACCGCCGCCGATGTCCGCGACGAAAATCCTCTGGGGCCAGATCACCACCGTGTTCCTCATCGTGCTGTTCACGACCTGGGGCGCGACCCAATGGACCGCCTGGCGGCTCGGGTTTCAGGCGCAGCTCGGCACGCCGTGGTTCGATCTGGCGGGTTGGCCGGTCTACTACCCACCCGCCTTCTTCTGGTGGTGGTATTTTTATGACGCCTATGCGCCGCCGATTTTCGTCGAAGGCGCGGTGATCGCCGCCTCAGGCGGCTTCATCTCCATCGCGGTCGCCATTGCGATGTCAGTATGGCGTGCCCGGGAGGCGAAGAACGTCGAGACCTATGGGTCGGCTCGCTGGGCTGAACTGCGGGAGGTGAAGGCAGCGGGTCTGCTCGGACCTGATGGCGTCGTTCTCGGCAAGCTCGGCGACGCCTATCTGCGGCACGATGGACCGGAGCACGTCCTGTGCTTCGCACCGACCCGATCAGGCAAGGGTGTCGGTCTCGTTGTCCCGACGCTCCTGACCTGGCCGGGCTCCGCCATCGTCCACGACATCAAGGGGGAGAACTGGCAGCTGACCGCCGGCTTTCGGGCGCGACACGGTCGCGTTCTGCTGTTCGATCCGACCAACGCCAAGTCGGCCGCCTACAATCCGCTCCTGGAGGTGCGGCGCGGCGAGTGGGAGGTCCGCGACGTGCAGAACGTCGCCGACGTGCTCGTCGATCCCGAGGGTTCGCTTGACAAGCGCAATCACTGGGAGAAGACGAGCCATTCGCTGCTCGTCGGCGCCATCCTGCACGTGCTGTACGCGGAGGAGGAGAAGACGCTCGCCGGCGTCGCCGCCTTCCTGTCGGATCCGCGCCGTCCGATCGAGGCGACGTTGAAGGCGATGATGACGACGCCGCATCTCGGAGCCGGCGGCCCTCATCCCGTCGTGGCGTCGACGGCGCGCGAACTCCTGAACAAGAGCGACAACGAGCGCTCGGGCGTCCTGTCCACCGCCATGTCCTTCCTGGGCCTCTATCGCGACCCGGTGGTGGCGGAGGTGACGCGCCGCTGCGACTGGCGGATCGCCGACCTCATCGCCGACGAGAAGCCGGCGACGCTCTACCTGGTGGTTCCGCCATCGGACATCTCCCGGACGAAGCCGCTCATCCGGCTGGTGCTGAACCAGATCGGCCGGCGCCTGACCGAAGATCTGCATGCGCGGGACCGGCGCCACCGCGTGCTGATGATGCTCGACGAGTTTCCAGCGCTCGGCCGGCTCGACTTCTTTGAGAGCGCGCTAGCCTTCATGGCCGGCTACGGCCTGAAGTCATTCCTCATCGCCCAGTCATTGAACCAGATCGAGAAGGCCTATGGCCCGAACAATGCGATCCTCGACAACTGCCATGTGCGGGTGAGCTTCGCGACCAATGACGAACGCACCGCCAAGCGCGTGAGCGACGCGCTCGGCACCGCGACCGAGATGAAGGCGATGCGGAACTATGCCGGGCATCGGCTCAGCCCATGGCTCGGTCACCTGATGGTCTCGCGCTCGGAGACGGCGCGGCCGCTCCTCACTCCCGGCGAAGTGATGCAACTGCCAGCGACCGACGAGATCGTCATGGCCGCCGGTGTCCATCCCATCCGAGCCAAGAAGGCCCGCTATTTCGAGGATCGCCGCTTCAAGGAGCGCATCCTGCCATCGCCCGACCCTGCGAAATGCGGGCGTTCGACCCGAAAGGACGCCTGGTCCGGGTTGAAGCCGCAGCGGCCCGACGCAGACCTCGCGGCCCAGCTCAACAAGGCGGAAGACGCAGCCAATGGCGGGCTGCGGCGCGAGCCCGAACTGCCCGACCATGTCGCGATCGCCAAGGAAACAACCGGACCTGCCGCGGCCGATGAGTTTTCCATCATGCTTGACGATGAGCCGGAAGACGCGGCGCGGCAGCGTCAGGCGCTGCGCCAGCAGATGCGCGGCGTGGCGAGACAGGTCGCGCTCGATCCCAATGACGGCATCGATCTGTGAGGTAACCATGCGCGACCGGATGAACGTTTATTTCCCGCCCGAGATGCTCCGCCAGATCGCCGATCTCGCCGACCGCAAGAAGCTCTCCCGCTCCGCGATCGTCGAGGCCGCGGTTGCGTCATTCCTGTCACCTGATGGCGCGGACAAGCGCGAAGCCGCTTTCGCCCGCCGCCTTGATCGCCTGTCGCGCCAGGTACAGCGCTTGGAGCGCGACCTTGGCGTCACCGCTGAGACACTGGCCCTCTTCGTCCGCTTCTGGCTGACGATCACGCCGCCCTTACCGAACGATGCTCAGGCGTCGGCGCAGGCCAAGGGGCGTGAGCGCTACGAGGGATTCATCGAAACGCTGGGGCGGCGCCTGCAGAAGGGGCAGAGCTATTTGAGGGAGATTCCGGACGATATCGGCGGGGTCGCCCCCCCAGACGGCTAAGAACCCAATTATTTATGGGGCTTTCCGATCCGCCCTTACCTCCCAGGTTGCACCGCAATTCCAGTTTTGCCAGCATCCTCGTTGGTATTCTCCGCCACTTTCCGCTTTTAGTCGTTGCCGTAATCGGGCTCGTATTCCATTTCGCGCTCCTGCTGATCCTCATGAATGTAGCTGAGGCCAGAGGCATCGATCTCGTCGCTTCCCATGAGCGTGAGCTCACATGTCGGGCAGCGAAATTCCTCGCCGACGAACTCTCGGTCGACGACTTCCCACATCGCGTGCTCGTCGCGCTCTTCGCTAATTTCTTCGCCGGTCTGCACGCCGGTCATGAAAGCGCGGCATTTGCAGGCTGGGCAGTACTCAATCCAGATCTCGTCATAGCGTGCCTTGAACAGTCCCACCTGGTTCTGTGGCTGACGCATATCAGCCTCAACCGCCAGACGCTCCCGTTCAGCTTTTTTCAGTGCCTCGAACTGATCTTTCGCAGCTTCAACACGCAGTTTGACCGCGGATTGAAGGGCGTTTGCAGCTTCGTCGAGCAGCTGTCGGGGAGCCTTTGAGTCAGCTGCGCCAAGCCACTGCTCCAAAGATGATCCCATCGCATTCAGGATCGTATCGCAAGCATGCCAATAATGCGCTTCCCAGGCATCGAGGCGCATAGTCCGGAAAGGCAGGTCGGCCGAGTGCAGCTCGGCGTTTCGACGTTCGGCGATATCCTGGCAGAACTTTTGAACAGTCTTGTCAAAGCGGGGGACCAAATGTGCGAGCCGCTCGAACAAGGTCTTTGCGGCAATCGTCTTGACGTCAGTCGTGACGTTTATACCGGCGGCGACGAACATCGATTGCCAGTGCGTTGGATCGACCACGAGGCTTGGGTGTTTCCGGGCGAGCGCAGCCTTGCCTAGCAGCTCGAGCGCAAGAGATGCCCACAGCTGATACTCGTCGAGATCGCCGGCACCTTTCCGTGCCAGGGCACGGCTGATGTAGACCTTCGACTTTGCATGCAGCGCATCGCCGTTGATGGCGATGAAAACGTCCTCAGGCATCGATGAGAATCCTTGCTAAGCGTCGGCCGGACCCTTGGTCCGACGGGCTGCGTCCATGCAAGACGCGCCAGTTGTCAATGATGAGGATGTCGCCTTGGCACCAATGATGCACGTCCGAGGGAGCGCCAGCTATCCGGTCTTCGACAAGCCTTAGTGCTCGTTGTCCGCGCTCGTCTACGGCTTCTAGGCAGCCAGGATCATAACGAAAGAAGGCTCCACCCATCGCCAGAATGGTCGAATAGAAGGAGCGTCGGCCAGCGCGCACGAGGACAGGAGCCTCTTCGAGAAGGTTCAGCTCCTCACGCGAAAAGTCGAGCGTTCGCCAGTCGAGGAGCATAGTCGCCGCAGATGGCGATCCAGGGTCAATGCACCCGAGAAGAAGGTACCGGCAGGGTCTGGTGCGATGGCTGAGTTCAACGTGGAACGGCAACGCGCCAAGGCCGTAGCGGGCGCTCAGGGATCTAGGGTGCGCTTCCTCGAGATGCCGAGGCTCGACCACCTCTTCGAGCGCACCGGCGCGGCCTCGAACGCGTCGACCAAGCCTTTCACCGACCTGCCCCATCTCACGAAGGATGGAGCCGTGATGCATCGCCTCGGCGCTATGTCGAAACCAACCTCGCTTCGCGAGTAGGCCGAGCAGCTGTTGCGGATCATCGACGACGGTTTCTCTTTCAAGCATCTCGCCGTCCTGTGTATCTAGGCGCCCGCCAGCCGGCGAGCGCGCTCACGGATCATATCGGCAAACTGCTCAATAGCCGTTTTGTCCAGCCCTAGACGCGAAAGCTCCGACGCGACGGCGGTTACTTTTTCAATGACGCCTTTGCTGATCTCCGCGATCCGTCTTCTTGTCAGTGGTAGGCCGAGGCCTGCGTCCGACGCGAACACTGCCCAGCCGGCGTCGTCCAGTTCGGCAAGTGTCGCACGCTTACCGATCTTCATGGCGAATTTCGGCGAGAGATCAGGATAGGCAACGGTCGCCAGCAGGTCATAGAGCGGGGCGAGGCGTGGGCCTTCGGTATCGTAAAGGATCGAGAAATTCTTGCCGTGAGCGTCGGCGTTACCGGCGATGACATTGAAGATCACCGCATCGAGAAGCTTCAGCACATCGACGGCAGGCCTTGCGGCGACACGGCGGAGCAGCGCGAAGCAATCCTTGAAAGTCGGGCCGCCTTCGCTGGCATATTTGGTCTCCGGTGGCACGCCGAGCGCCTGGCAGAAATCTTCCTGATGGATCCGGCGCACAATGCCATCGTCGCCGATGGCGCGGTCATAGCGCTGGACCAGCAGAAATGTGCGATCCTGAACGATGCGCGCTTCCACCGGCGCGACATCAAGGCCGATTGCGGCGGCAAGGCGCATGACGAACGCCTCGTTCTCGGTCGTGGCCGTGAAGCGCGATATCGGCGGCTTGAGAATATGCGTGGTGGGCTGGCCCGGCGCAGGCAGCGCCACCGCCCCGTCCACCAGCACCACCGGCACCTTCGATTGCGCGCCGGCGAGAGAGAGGCGCAATCCTTCCTCGCCCGCGAGCAGCGGGC
Organism: Sphingobium sp. DEHP117; assembly: GCF_030867385.1. Taxonomy (GTDB): domain Bacteria; phylum Pseudomonadota; class Alphaproteobacteria; order Sphingomonadales; family Sphingomonadaceae; genus Sphingobium. The sequence continues at coordinate 40,650 of NZ_JAPFBJ010000002.1, forward strand.
GGACGGGCAGCGCGTCCAGCACCCGGATCAGGCCTGCATCGTCAAGCCGGGTTGGCCGTTGATCGGGGGCAAGAGTGGCCGGTACTTCGCCAGGCGGCAGAAGCTGCAGCGCGCCCGCGACATCGCCTCCGAGGCGATCAAGAAGGGCGAAATCATTGGCGCGCGACACGCCGAGTGCCTGAGCCGCGGCGTCGCGCTGGCTTTCCTCCGGCAGGAGACCGCCGAAAAACGGGCGACACTCGCGGCGACTGAACGGTTCCGCCCGCTTGGGCAGCGAGGCGGACAAGGGCTGCGCCTGCTCATCGTCAAGCCAAGCCGGCGCATAGGCGAAGCCGAGTTCCCCGTGCTTGTCCTGCGTCAACTGGCCCACCAGGCGCCCATCCCACCAGATATCGAGGGTGCGCGTCATGATTTCCGCGCTCCTTTGGGGCTGGGCGGCGGCGTGATATCAAGCGAACATCCGAGCGCAGACAGGACCTGAAGCGTCTTGCCGATTTGCGCGGTTGGCTTGCCGGCCTCGAGATCAACGATGAAGCGCAGGCCGACGCCTGCTGCGCCCGCAAGCTCGTCCTGCCGCAGGCCAGCGGCCTTGCGGGTGGTTCGGACGATTTCGCCGATCTCGGCGGTAGTGAGGTTGCGTCTGGCCATGATATTTACCGAACGGGAAAGTATCATGGATTTCTGAAGAATGTCTATCAGAATTTCCCGCTCGGGAAAGGTTGCGCCTCGAGGTAGCTCCCGGACCTGAATTTTTCCCGCTCGGGAAATCGTCCAAATCGGTTCACCCAGACGCTGCCGTGGCTCGACGCAGGTCCGCCGATCACCTGTCTTTCTTCGCCACAGTACGATGACCCCCTGAGCGTTGTTGCAACGCCCCAATTCCTGCCTTTCTTACTCATCCCCGATCCAGGGCCGCGCGTCGCGCGGACCCGCAAGCGAACGGGGACGACGTGTCGGTCAACCATCAGCAATCGGAAGCAGCCTCACGCGGCGCACGCATGTTGCGCACCGCGCTGGGGCCTGCGATCGCCCGATTCCTGGAAGACCCCGCGATCGTCGAGGTCATGCTCAACCCGGATGGGCGGCTCTGGGTCGACCGGCTCTCTGACGGACTGTCCGATACGGGGGAACGACTTTCGGCGGCCGATGGCGAACGCATCGTCCGCCTCGTCGCCCACCATGTCGGCGCCGAGGTGCATGACCGTCGGCCGCGCATCTCGGCCGAGCTCCCCGAAACCGGCGAGCGCTTCGAGGGCCTGCTGCCGCCCGTCGTGACGGCTCCGGTCTTCGCGATCCGCAAGCCCGCCGTCGCCGTCTTCACGCTAGACGACTATGTCGCCGCCGGCATCATGACGGCAGACCAGGCCGCCATTCTCCGGCAGGGCGTCGCATCGCGCGCCAACATCCTCGTCGCCGGCGGAACCAGCACCGGCAAGACCACGCTGACCAATGCTCTCCTGGCCGAGGTCGCGAAGACGACCGACCGCGTCATCGTCATCGAAGACACCCGCGAGTTGCAATGCCTGGCGCAGAACATCGTCGCCATGCGCACCAAGGACGGTGTTGCGACGCTGTCCGACTTGGTGCGCTCCTCACTCCGGCTGCGGCCGGACCGGATCCCGATCGGCGAAGTGCGTGGGTCAGAGGCGCTCGATCTCCTGAAGGCCTGGGGCACTGGCCATCCCGGCGGGATCGGCACGATCCACGCCGGCACTGCGCTCGGCGCGCTGCGCCGCCTCGAACAGCTCATCCAGGAAGCCGTCGTCACTGTCCCCCGAGCGCTGATCGCGGAGACCATCGACCTCGTGGCGGTGCTGTCCGGTCGCGGCAGCGCGCGACGCCTTGCCGAACTCGCCCGCGTCGATGGTCTCGCAGCGGACACCGACTACCGCCTTTCCCCCGCAACCCAGCCTCCCGACCCAAAAGGAGAACCCGCATGATCCGACATAACGCGCGCGGCCATCAGCGCCTCGCGACCGCCGCCACCGCGCTGACCCTGAGCTTTCTTCTGGCGCCTGCCGCTCACGCATCTGGCTCTTCGATGCCTTGGGAAGCACCGCTGCAGTCCATCCTTCAGTCGATCGAGGGTCCGGTCGCCAAGATCATCGCGGTCATCATCATCATCGTCACCGGCCTGACGCTCGCGTTCGGCGACACGAGCGGGGGATTTCGGCGCCTCATCCAGATCGTCTTCGGCCTGTCGATCGCCTTCGCGGCGTCCAGCTTCTTCCTGTCGTTCTTCTCGTTCGGCGGCGGGGCGCTCGTCTGATGGCGGGCCTGCTGCATCATCCCGATGAGGTCGCGGGCTTTTCGGTTCCGGTCCACCGCGCGCTGATCGAGCATATCCTGCTGGGCGGCGCGCCACGCAGCATCGCCATCATGAACGGCACACTCGCCGGCGCCGTCGGTCTCGGCTTGCGGCTGTGGCTGGTCGGTCTCCTCATCTGGGCGATCGGCCATTTCGCCGCCGTTTGGGCAGCAAAGCGCGATCCGCTCTTCGTGGAGGTGGGCCGCCGACATCTGCGCATTCCGGGTCATCTCGCGGTCTGAGGCGCGGCCATGATGAACCTCGCCGAATATCGCCGCACCGCGACCCGCCTCGCTGATTTCCTGCCCTGGGCGGCGCTGGTCGGCGAAGGGGTCGTGCTCAACAAGGATGGCAGCTTCCAGCGCTCTGCGCGCTTTCGTGGTCCCGATCTCGACTCCGCTGTAGCCGCCGAGCTGGTTGCCGTCGCCGGTCGCCTCAACAACGCCTTCCGACGTCTGGGCTCGGGTTGGGCAATCTTCGTTGAAGCGCAGCGTCACGAAGCCGCCTCTTATCCGGCAAGCCGCTTCGCCGACGCCGCGTCCGCCCTCGTCGATGCCGAGCGCAAGGCCGACTTCGAGGAAGCGGGGGCACACTACGAGTCGAGCTACTTCCTGACCTTCCTCTATCTCCCGCCCGCCGAGGATGCCGCGCGGGCGGAGACCTGGCTCTACGAAGGTCGCCAACAGTCCGGCGTGGACCCCCATGAAGCCCTCGCGGCTTTCATTGACCGCACCAACCGCGTCCTCCAGCTCGTCGACGGGTTCATGCCGGAGTGCCGGTGGCTCGATGACGGCGAGACGCTGACCTACCTGCACTCGACCGTCTCGACGAAGCGCCACCGCGTGCGTGTTCCGGAAACGCCGATCTACCTCGATGCGCTTCTCGCCGATGAGCCGCTGACCGGTGGCCTCGAGCCGCGGCTTGGCGCTGCCCATCTACGCGTGCTGACGATCAACGGCTTTCCGACGGCGACGACGCCTGGAATTCTCGACGATCTCAACCGGCTCGCCTTTCCCTATCGCTGGTCCACGCGGGCGATCCTGCTCGACAAGACGGACGCCACGAAACTGCTGACGCGCATCCGGCGGCAGTGGTTCGCCAAGCGCAAGTCGATCGCCGCAATTCTGAAGGAGGTCATGACCAACGAGGCCTCCGCGCTGGTCGATACGGACGCAGCGAACAAGGCGGCCGATGCTGACATGGCCTTGCAGGAGCTGGGAGCCGACTATGCCGGTCAGGCCTATGTGACCGCCAGCATCACCGTCTGGGATGCCGATCCGCGCACCGCCGACGAGAAGCTGCGCCTCGTGGAAAAGGTGATCCAGGGCCGCGACTTCACGGCGATGGCCGAGACCATCAATGCCGTCGATGCCTGGCTCGGTTCGCTGCCCGGCCACGTCTACGCCAACGTCCGGCAGCCACCGATCTCAACCCTGAACCTCGCCCACATGATTCCGCTATCGGCGGTCTGGGCCGGGCCGGAACGGGACGAGCATTTCGGTGCGCCGCCGCTGCTTTACGGCAAGACCGAAGGCAGCACGCCGTTTCGCTTTTCGCTGCATGTCGGCGACGTCGGCCACACGCTGGTGGTCGGACCGACCGGCGCGGGCAAGTCCGTGCTGCTCGCGCTCATCGCGCTCCAGTTCCGACGTTATGCGGATGCCCAGGTCTTCGCCTTCGACTTCGGCGGCTCAATCCGGGCGGCCGCGCTGGCGATGGGCGGCGACTGGCACGACCTCGGCGGCAGCCTGACGGACGGCGCCGCGTCGTCGGTGTCCCTTCAGCCGCTCGCGCGCGTTCACGAGACCCACGAGCGCGCATGGGCAGCCGACTGGATCGCCGCCATCCTTGCCCGCGAGGGCGTCCCGATCACGCCGGAGGTGAAAGAACATCTCTGGACGGCGCTGACTTCGCTGGCGTCTGCTCCGCTTCCCGAGCGCACCCTGACCGGCCTTGCCGTCCTCCTGCAGTCAAATGATCTCAAGCAGGCGCTCCGCCCCTATTGCGTGGGCGGTCCTTACGGACGGCTGCTGGATGCCGAAGGTGAACAGCTCGGGGGCGCCGCGGTCCAGGCCTTTGAAACCGAGGGGCTGATCGGCGGCGGGGCGGCGGCGGCCGTCCTTGCGTATCTCTTCCATCGGATCGGCGACCGGCTGGATGGACGGCCAACGCTCCTGATCGTCGATGAGGGTTGGCTCGCGCTCGACGATGACGGCTTCGCGGCGCAACTGCGCGAATGGCTGAAGACGCTGCGCAAGAAGAACGCGTCCGTCGTCTTCGCCACGCAATCGCTTGCCGACATCGACGGCAGCGCGATCGCGCCGGCCATCATCGAAAGCTGCCAGACGCGTCTGCTGCTGCCGAACGAACGCGCGATCGAGCCCCAGATCACGGCGATCTACCGGCGCTTCGGCTTGAACGACCGCCAGATCGAGATCCTCAGCCGGGCCACGCCCAAGCGCGACTATTATTGCCAGTCGCGACGCGGCAACCGGCTGTTCGAGCTGGGGCTTTCCGAAGTCGCCCTCGCGCTCTGCGCGGCATCCTCGAAAACCGATCAGACTGCCATCGAGACGATCCTCGCCGAGCATGGCCGCGACGGCTTTCTGCCCGCCTGGCTGCGCGCCCGCGATGTCAGCTGGGCTGCCGACCTTATCCCCGATCTCACCAACCTGGAGCCCAAGCCATGATGATCAGACGCTCTCGCGCGGCCCTTTGCGTCGCAACCATCCTGTCGCTGCCCGTCGCCTTCTCGCCGGTATTCGTCACCCCGGCAGCGGCGCAGTGGATCGTCTATGATCCGACCAACTATGTCCAGAATGTCCTGTCGGCCGCGCGGGCGCTTGAGCAGATCAACAACCAGATCCAGAGCCTTCAGAACGAAGCGCAGATGCTGATCAACCAGGCCCGCAATCTCGCGAGCCTGCCCTATTCCTCGCTTCAACAGCTCCAGCAATCGGTACAGCGCACACAAGCGCTTCTGGGTCAGGCACAGCGCATCGCCTTCGACGTGCAGCAGATCGATCAGGCCTTCCAGAGCCAGTACGGCAACATCTCGCTGTCGACCTCGGATCAGCGGCTCGTCGCCGATGCTCGCTCGCGCTGGCAGAACACAGTCGGCGGCCTTCAGGACGCACTCCGCGTGCAGGCAGGTGTCGTGGGCAATATCGGCACCAACCGCGCCGAGATGGCGGCTCTGGTCGGGCAGAGCCAGGGCGCGACCGGCGCGCTTCAGGCCACCCAGGCAGGCAACCAGCTGCTCGCATTGCAGGCGCAGCAACTCGCAGACCTGGTCGCCGTCGTCGCCGCGAACGGCCGAGCGCAGGCACTTGTCGATGCTGAGCGGGCCGCTGCCGCCGAACAGGGCCGAGAACAGCGCCGCCGGTTCCTGACCCCGGGGTCCGGCTATCAGCCCGGCAACGCCCGGATGTTCCCGAACGGCAACTGAGGGCGGCGGGATGGACGGCAAGACGCTGGCCCGCGTGGGCGCGATCATCTTCGTCTCTGTTGCGATCACGGCAACGGTGATCGAGATGAGCCGGAAGGAGGAAAGGCCAGCAATTCGGCCGACGCCCGTGCTTGAGGAGGCGGCGGACCCGCTGCCCGAGGGCCAGCGTCGCTGCCAGCAGATGGGGGAAGCCGCAGCCAGGGACAGCGAGTGTCTGCGCATCTGGGCCGCAACCCGCGACCGTTTCCTTGGCACCCGCACCGCGCCGCAGCGCGCCGACGAAGGGCGGTGAGCCATGGGCGGCAGCGGCGTCATCGACAACTTCCTCGGAGTCTTCACCTCCTACATCGACAGCGGGTTCGGTCTGCTCGGCGGTGAGGTGGCGTTCATCGCGACGACGCTGATCGTCATCGACGTCACGCTGGCCGCCTTGTTCTGGAGTTGGGGCGCCGATGACGACATCATCGCGCGTCTGGTGAAGAAGACGCTGTTTGTGGGTGTCTTCGCCTACATAATCGGCAACTGGAACAACCTCGCGCGGATCGTCTTCGAAAGCTTCGCCGGCCTCGGCCTCCAGGCCTCCGGCACGGGCTTTTCCATCCAGGACCTGATGCGGCCGGGTCGGGTTGCGCAGACGGGCCTCGATGCGGCGAGGCCGCTGCTCGAATCCATCTCGAATTTGATGGGCTGGATCGCCTTCTTCGAAAACTTCATCCAGATCGCCTGCTTGCTCTTCGCCTGGGCGCTGGTGCTGCTCGCCTTCTTCATCCTCGCCATCCAGCTCTTCATCACCCTGATCGAATTCAAGCTGACCACGCTGGCCGGCTTCGTCCTGATCCCGTTCGGCCTGTTCGGGAAGACCGCCTTCATGGCCGAGCGCGTGCTCGGCAACGTCATCTCATCAGGGATCAAGGTGCTGGTGCTCGCCGTCATCATCGGCATCGGCTCAACTCTGTTCAGCCAGTTCACGGCAGGCTTCGGCGGTCAGCCGCCGACCATCGACGACGCGATGGCCGTCGTATTGGCGGCGCTGTCGCTGCTCGGTCTCGGCATCTTCGGTCCCGGTATCGCCAACGGCATCGTGTCCGGCGGCCCGCAACTCGGCGCCGGTTCCGCCATCGGCACCGGCCTCGTGGCGGGGGGCGCGGCCATGGCTGCTGGCGGCGCGGCCGGGCTCGCCCTGCGCGGTGGCGCGAGCGCCATTTCCGGCGGCGCCGCTGCCGTGCGCGGCGGAGCCAGCGCAGCGGGAGCCGCCTCCGCCGCCTACAGTCTCGGTTCCCTCGGCAAGTCGGGTGCCGCCGGCGTCGCGTCGGGCCTCGGCGGCGTCGCACGAGCTGCCGGCGGCGCGGCAGCCTCTCCACTGCGCCGGGCCGCGCAGAGCGTTCGCTCCAGCTTCGCCGACGGCGTCAAGACCGGCTTTGGCGCCACCGGCGGCTCCTCGAGCATGGGCACGGTCGCCAATGATGCCGCACCGGCAGCCACAGGCGCTGCCGCCAGCCCGCCGGCGTGGGCACAGCGCATGCGGCGTGGGCAGACCATGAGCCACGGCGTCACGCTCGCGGCACACGCGATCCGATCGGGCGACAGCCACGGCGGCGGCTCTTCCATCAATCTCTCCGGAGGCGACCGCACATGAGCTTCTTCAAGCGACCCGCAACCCACTATGGCAAGACGCCCGAGCCCGAGACACCCTATCAGCGCGCGGCGCAGATCTGGGACGATCGGATCGGATCGGCGCGTGTCCAGGCCCGAAACTGGCGGCTCATGGCCTTCGGCTGCCTGATCCTCTCCGCCGGCTTCGCCGCCGCGCTGGTCTGGCAGTCGGCGCGCGGGACCATCGTCCCGTGGGTGGTGCAGGTCGACAATCTCGGCCAGGCGCAGGCGGTCGCGCCAGCGCAGGCCGACTATCGCCCCACAGACCCGCAGGTGGCCTGGCATCTGGCGCGGTTCATCGAGCAGGTCCGCTCGATTCCGGCCGACGCCATCGTCGTCCGGCAGAATTGGCTGCGCGCCTACGAGTTCACGACCGATCGCGGTGCGGCCGCCCTCAATGACTTCGCCCGGGCCAATGACCCCTTCACCCGCGTCGGCAAGCAGCAGGTGTCGATCGAAGTGTCGAGCGTGATCCGCGCTTCGCCCGACAGCTTCCGTGTCGCCTGGACCGAACGCCAATACGAGAACGGCCAGCTCTCCACGACACAGCGCTGGACAGCGATCCTGACCATCGTGATCCAGCCCCCGCGCGACGCAGAGCGGCTGCGGGCCAACCCGCTCGGGATCTACGTCAACGCCATCAACTGGTCACGGGAGCTGGGGCAATGAGAAATCATTTCCGTCAACCGGTGAGCCGTCGCTTCCGCACTTCCGGTTTTGCGCTTCTGCTGATCTCCGGTTTGGCGCTTGCCGGCTGCGCGACCAACCGACCGCCACAGATCAGCTATGACGCCGAAGTTCCGCCGCTTCCCCCTGTGCCGGCTGCCGTCACGGAGGCGCCACCAAGGCCGCTTCACACACCGCCCGCCTGGACACCCGCGCGCGGTGGCGCTGCCGCAGGGACGCCGGCGGGTCGTGTAGAGAATGCCAATGCCGCCGCGCGCGTCGAACCGCGCCGCGAGGGCTATTACAACTCGATCCAGATCTATCCCTGGAGCGAGGGCGCGCTCTATCAAGTCTATGCCGCTCCCGGGCAGATCACCAACATCGCGCTGGAACCAGGCGAAAGCCTGACTGGCGCCGGCCCCATCGCTGCGGGCGACACGGCACGCTGGATCATCGGCGACACCGAGAGCGGCTCTGGCATCACCCGGCGCGTCCATGTCCTCGTAAAGCCGACACGGCCAGACATCACGACCAATCTGGTCATCACCACCGACCGGCGCATCTACATGATCGAGCTGCGCTCCGGCGATCGGCCCTATATGCCGGCCGTCGCCTGGGCCTATCCGCAGCCGCCCGCCTCGCAGAGACAAGCCGTGCCCGCCACGCCGGTGATCCCGGCCGTTGCGGCACGGAACTATCGCTACGGTCTCACGGGCGACACGCCGCCGTGGCGGCCGGTTTCGGTCTACGACGACGGGCGCCGCGTCTATGTCGAGTTCCCGCGCGGGATCGTTCAGGGCGAGATGCCGCCGCTCTTCGTCATCGGCGCCGATGGCGAACCGCAGATCGCCAACAGCCGGATTCACCAGAACGTCCTGATCGTCGACCGCCTGTTCGGCGCCGCCGAGCTGCGTCTCGGCAGTGGAGACCGCCAGCAGACGGTGAGGATCGTTCGCACCGATGGGAGGCCCGCATCATGAGCGAACGAGACACACAGGGCGAAGCCGAGGCACCGCTGGTCGGCACACCACCCAGCGATGCAGCTGCGCCGATGCGGCTGCGCGCCGAACCACCCAAGGTCACCCGGCTGTCACGAAAGGTGCTGGGAGGCATCAGCCTGGTTGCCGCGCTCGGCGTGGGTGGCGCCCTCATTTATGCGCTGCAGACGCGCAACATCGGCCCGGGCAATGAGGAGCTTTACTCCACGCAGAACCGGCGAACTGCGGACGGGCTTGCCGGCCTGCCACGCGACTATACCGGCCCGGTGCTCGGGCCTCCGTTGCCCGGGGATCTGGGGCGCCCCATCCTCGATGCGCAAAATCGTGGCCAGCCCGTCACGCCGCCAATGGCGGCAGCGCCCGCCGTCGATCCGGTGGAGCAGCGCAGACGCGCGGAAGAAGAAGCTGCCCGAACGAGCCGCGTCTTCTTCCAAACCGAGGCGCGCGTCGCAGCTCCGGTTTCGACAGCTGGGGGACCGGGCAACCCGAGCCTGACTGGGCTGGGTCTTCCGGGCCAGCCAGGCACACCCACGGCACAGGATCGCCAGCTCGCGTTCCTGAATGCGGGCGTAGACCGGCGCACGGTCTCGCCGGATCGCGTGATGGGTCCGGCATCGCCCTTTGTCCTCCAGACCGGCGCCGTCATCCCGGCGGCGCTGATCACCGGCATCAGGTCGGACCTGCCGGGCCAGATCACCGCGCAGGTGACCGAGCATGTCTACGACAGCTCGACCGGGCGCATCCTGCTCGTCCCGCAGGGCACGCGGCTGATCGGTGAGTACAGCAACGATGTCGGTTTCGGTCAGCGCCGGGTTCTACTCGTCTGGAAGCGGCTCATCCTCCCGAACGGCCGTTCGATCGTCTTGGAACGTCAACCCGGAGCCGACGCGCAAGGCTATGCGGGACTTCAGGATGGCGTCGACTATCACTGGTGGGATCTCGCCAAGGCAGCCGGCCTGTCGACCCTGTTGTCGGTTGGCGCCGAACTGGCCGTCGACGATCAGGATCGGCTGCTCCGGGCGATCCGGAACGGTGCGCAGGACACGATCAACGATGCCGGCCAGCAGATCATCCGTCGGCAGCTCAATGTCGCGCCGACCCTCACGATCCGGCCGGGATTTCCCGTGCGCGTCATCGTCACCCGCGACCTCGTGCTTGAACCTTATGGAGGCTTCTGATGACCAAGCTGAAGCTCGGCCCAATCGTCGACGACAAGCCGGTGAAGGTGACGATTGAACTCCCTGCGCCCCTGCATCGGGACCTCGTCGCCTACGCCGCGGCACTCGGCCGCGAACAAGGCCAGGCCATCAGCGATCCGACGAAGCTCGTCGTGCCCATGCTCGAGCGCTTCATTGCAACCGATCGGGGGTTCGCCCGCGCGCGCCGCGATGGCGGTCAGCGTGCGGCACGCGCCAATGTTCAGGACGGATGAGCCGCTGCCGGGTGAACCATGCCTGGTCTCTCTCCGATAGGGACTTCGCCAGCGTCAGCAGACGTTCGAGATCCCTCGGCAGAGACCCGCTCGAATGGACCGCACCATAGCGGAGAACGGCGTCCTCGATCAGGCGGAAGGTGATGCCGGAAAGGCCGGACCGAACATGGGCGCTGCCCGCGATGGTGACGCCGCCGCCATGCGCAACGATCTGCATCAGCGATTCTCGAGTGACGGCCAGTTGCTCGATCTGAAGGTCGCCGGGCGAAGTCTGGAGGCTTCGCATCAGGTAAGCCTTCGCGAAGTCACCGGTCGGCAAATGGGTCACCACAAAGTGCCGATCCCGCAAGTCATCCCACTGGAGCGCCTTCTGATCGGCGAGTGGGTCGCCGTCTGACATTGCGACGTACACAGGCTCGGCCCACAGATGCGTTACGTCCAAGCCCTTCGCGGGCAATGCTTCGGCGACAATGCCAACATCAAGCTGCCCCCGCCTCACGGCCGCGATTAGTTCGGGACAGCTACCCTCGCTGAACCTCAGCTTGACCCCCGGGCGGTCACCCCGAAAAGCCCCGAAAAGCTCCGACAGAAAGCCCATGGTCAGAGGCCCGAACACGCCGATCCGAAGATGCCGTCCTCTGTTCGCCACTGTTCTTGCACCGTCGAGCGCCGATCCGATCTGACGAGCCCCAGGGGCGGCCTGATCCAGGAATTGTTTGCCGATGTCCGTCAGGTCGACGCCGGCAGGATGACGGCGGAACAGCTGAGCGCCGATCTCATCCTCGATATCCCGGATGCGGCGGCTGATCGCCGACTGCTCGACGCCGAGATCTTGTGCCGCGCGCCGGAAGCTACCGCTTTCCGCAGCGGCGATGATGTAACGCACATGGCGTAGCTCGATCTTCGATCTCGGCACGATGGTTCCCCATGATGCAAAGGTCTTTGCAAACGTAGCCCCGTCAGCCCCCGAGAACTGTTCCAATCAGATGATAGGTCTTCTCCGTCTCCTCGCTACCGCCGCCCACGAAATCCTTAAATGTCACATATTCGACTGTTGCTACGTCGCTAGCGGACCTCCGGATCGCATCCCGCCGGTGCAAGCAGTAAATGGTGCGTGATCTGAACAGCGCAATTACGGCGCGTAACGCGTGCGGCGAGTCGTGCAGATTCTGTGGGCTGACGGATGTCCGGCCGCGCTGTCAGGACTGGAAACAGCACGCCGATTTCTACGCCAGAGCCCGAAATTGCCGCACGCCACGCAGAAGGGACTTCCGGTATCGGCACCTATCGTTCTCAATCGCCGGCGACAGCCGCGAAGGAGATTGAGAATGGGTCAGATTGAGCCTTTGGAAATCAGGAAGACCATCAGGCGGCACCAACTGCGAGAGATGGTGCCCCTGGCAGACAGCACGATCTACGAGATGGAGCAGCGCGGCGACTTTCCGCGGCGTTTCGCGCTGTCGCCGCGCTGCATCGTCTGGGATCTTGCGGAGGTCCAGGCCTGGTTGCTGGCACGGCGCGCGAAGCCGATTGCCCGCGCTCAGCATCCCGATGTGACCAAACGCCATTCCCGGCCGGTCAAAGGGCAGGATCGAGCGCGATAGGCGGCATGACTGTCGGCAACAGCGTCGGAACATACTTCCGGCCCTCGACCCAGGCATCGACGGTGTCAGCCCATTCCTGCATCATGTGGCGACGCTGAACTTCGTACTCGGCCTTGTTATAGACGCCGCGCGATGAACGCCCATCCTCGTGCGCAAGGCACTTCTCGATCCAGTCGCGGTTGAAGCCCAGCTCGTTGAGCAGCGTCGACCCCGTGCGCCGAAGGTCATGGACGGTGAACGGCTCCAGCGGCAGCCCCTCCTTCTTGGCCTGTTCGACGACAGCGTAGGTGACCCGGTTAAAGGTCGCCCGCGACATCGGCGCGTCCGCATCGTAGCGGGACGGCAGCAGATATCGGGAATTACCAGCGCAGGTCTTGAGCGCGATCATGATGTCGAGGGTCTGCCGGCACAGATAGACGTTGTGCGCCTTCGATCGCTTCATGCGCTCCTTCGGGATCGTCCAGACAGCGTTTTCGAAATCGACCTCATCCCAGACCGCGTCCTGCAACTCGCTCTTCCGGACCATGGTGAGGAGGTAGAGCTTCATGCCGAGGCGGATCGTCGGCAGGGTCGCGACATGCTCGAGTTGCTTGAGCATGATGCGGATCTCGGTCGGCGAAAGCGCCCGGTCCTTCGGCGTGAAGGTGGCGATCGAAGCAGGACCCACATCATCGGCCGGGTTCGCGACCTTCTCGCCATGGAGAATGGCGAAGGCGTAGATCTGCTTCAGGATATCCCGCACATGGATGGCTGTCGCCGGCGCGCCCCGTTCCACGATCTTGGCGCAGTGTGCGCGCAGGTCATCAGGCGTGATCTCGGTCAGCAACCGATTCCGCCAGACGGGCTTGAGTTCGCGCTCGAAGATGGCGCGGCGCATGGCGCGCGTGCTGTCGGCCATGGGCGCGCCTGTCAGCCACTTCTCGCCGAACTCACCGAAGCTCTTGGCCTCCTTGATCCGACGCTTATCCCGCTGCTTCTCGATGGCTGGTGACCGCCCCTCTGCGATCATCCGTTTGGCGTCCAGGCACAGTTCACGCGCCCGGGCGAGCGAGATCCCATCTCTGGCGTACTTGCCAAGATGGACGGTCTCGCGCCTGCCGTTCAGCCGGTAGTCCAGCCTGAACGAGATGCCGCCTGTGGGTGCGACGCGCACATACATGCCGTCACGATCGGTCACCTTGTACATTTTGGCTTTTGGTTTCAGGCACTTGAGTGCTGCATCCGTCAACATTTGGGGCCTCCACACAAAAAAAGACCGTCAGGCGTTTTTCGGAGGCTTTCGGCGGATATATCTGTTTATTTTCAGCAGATTAGGCCGAAAAAAGTACCGTCACGAGCCTCTGTCGCTGTGACGGTACTTTCGATTTTCCGGATGATCAACCGGGGGCGGGTCCGTCACCAGATACGACAGACGCGTTCCATGCCCACCGATAGACATCGATAGGCTATGGCTTGATTATTTCTGTTTTTCAGTGGGTTAGAGCGTATTCTGGCGTAGTTTTGGATACCCTCGGATGGGCAAAAATTATTCCCACTCGATCGTGCCCGGCGGTTTGGATGTATAGTCATACACCACGCGGTTGATGCCCTTCACCTCGTTGATGATGCGCGTAGCGGTGCGGCTGAGGAAGGCGGCGTCGAAGGGATAGATATCCGCCGTCATGCCGTCCGTGCTGGTGACGGCGCGCAGCGCGCAGACGCTGTCATAGGTGCGCCCGTCTCCCATCACCCCCACGGTGCGCACGGGCAGCAGCACGGCGAACGCCTGCCAGATGGCGTCATAGAGGCCAGCATTGCGGATTTCCTCAAGGTAGATCGCGTCCGCCTTGCGCAGGATATCGCAGCGCTCTTGGCTGACCTCGCCGGGAATGCGGATGGCGAGGCCGGGGCCAGGGAACGGATGGCGGCCTACGAAAATCTCCGGCAGGCCCAGCTCGCGGCCCAGCACGCGTACCTCGTCCTTGAACAGCTCCCGCAACGGCTCGACCAGCTTCATGTTCATGCGCTCTGGCAGGCCGCCGACATTGTGGTGGCTCTTGATCGTGACGGACGGCCCGCCGGTGAAGCTCACCGATTCGATCACATCGGGGTAAAGCGTGCCCTGCGCCAGGAAATCCGCACCGCCCACCTTGCGGGCTTCCTCCTCGAACAGGTCGATGAACGCCTTGCCGATGAACTTGCGCTTCGCCTCCGGGTCCGTCACGCCCGCAAGGCCGCCAAGGAAAGTGGCGGAGGCATCGACATGCACGAGGTTGATGCCGTAATGCTGGCGAAACAGGCTGACGACCTGATCGGCCTCGTTCATGCGCATCAGGCCATGATCGACAAACACGCAGGTAAGCTGGTCGCCGATCGCCTCGTGGATCAGCACAGCAGCGACCGCCGAGTCCACGCCGCCGGAGAGGCCGCAGATCACCCTGCCGCTGCCCACCTGCGCGCGGATCTCCGCAATCTTGGTGGCGCGGAATTCGGCCATCGACCAGTCGCCCGCGCAGCCGCAGACATGCCGCACGAAATTCGCGATCAGCTTCGCGCCGTCTGGCGTGTGCACCACCTCCGGGTGGAACTGCATCGCGTAGAAGCGCTTCGCCTCGTTGGCGACGATGGCATAGGGCGCCCCCTCGCTTTTCGCCACCACCTCAAAGCCCTTGGCAAGGCGCGTCACCTTGTCGCCATGGCTCATCCACACCTGATGCTTTTCGCCCGGCGCCCAAAGGCCGTCAAACAAGGTGCAGCTGCCGGTGATGTCGATGAAGGCGCGGCCGAATTCGCCGCCCTCGCCGCCCTCGACCTTGCCGCCAAGCTGCTCCATCATCGTCTGCTGGCCATAGCAGATGCCAAGGATCGGGACGCCCGCATCGAAGAACGCCTGCGGGGCGCGCGGGCTGTCTTCCCACGTTACCGAGGACGGACCGCCCGACAGGATGATCCCGCTGGGTTTCATCCGCTCAAAGGCTGCGGCGGCGGCGCTGAACGGGGCGATCTCCGAATAGACGCCCGCCTCGCGCACGCGCCGGGCGATGAGCTGCGTCACCTGGCTGCCAAAGTCGACGATGAGGATGGATTCGTGGTGCTGGCCTGTCATAGGGAGCCGATAAGGCGGGCAGGCGCGCCTGTCCAGCCTGCGCGCTATTTGGGCGTAACCTCCAGCCCGGTCCAGTGCGCGAGGAAGGCGTAGCTGTCGGCATATTCGGCGATCAGCTTGTCGACCGGCTTGCCCGAGCCATGCCCGGCGCGCGTTTCGATGCGGATGAGGTGCGGTTTAGGGCCGATCTGCGCGGCCTGCAGCGCGGCGGCATATTTAAAGCTGTGGCCCGGAACCACGCGGTCGTCCGTATCGGCCGTCGTCACCAGGATCGCGGGATAGTCCACGCCCGGGCGAATATTGTGATAGGGCGAATAGCCGCGCAGAATTTTGAAATCCGCCTCTTTGTCCGGGTATCCGTAATCATCGACCCAGTATCGCCCGGCCGTGAACTGGTCGAAGCGGAGCATGTCCATCACGCCGACGGCGGGCAGCGCGGCAGCAAACAGGTCCGGACGCTGGTTCACCACCGCGCCCACCAGCAACCCGCCATTGGATCGGCCCTCGATGGCGAGCTGGCCCGCGCCGGTATAGGCATTGTCGATCAGATATTCGCCCGCAGCGATGAAATCATCGAACACATTCTGCTTGTTGGCGAGGCGGCCCGCATCATGCCACTCGCGGCCGAACTCGCCGCCGCCGCGCAGGTTCGCCACCGCGATCACCCCGCCCTGCTCCAGCCAGGCCATGCGTGTGGCGGAATAGCCCGGCGTGAGTGGAATGTTGAAACCGCCATAGCCGTAGAGCAGCGTGGGCGCGGGCGTGCGGGTGCGGGCCAGCGCCTTCTTGCGCACGACGAACATCGGAACCTTGGTGCCGTCCTTGGAAGCGTAGAACAGCTGCTCTTCTTCATAGTCCTCGGGATCGAAGGCGAGGCGCGGCCGGGCGAACTCTGCGATAGCGCCCGTATCGGTATTGAAACGATAGATGGTGCCCGGCGTGGTGAAACCGGAAAAGCTGAAGAACGTCTCCGGGTCGCCCGCCTTGCCGCCAAAGCCCGCCGCCGTGCCGATTCCCGGCAGCGGGACCGGGCCGACAAAGCGGCCATCCAGCTCGACCAGCTCCGCAACCGATTGTGCCTTGCTCATATAGGCGAGGATGATGCGCCGCCCGATCATCGATGCGCCCGCAAGCGTATCGGCCCGCTGTGCCACCACCTCCACCGGGGCGGCGCGGCGGCGCGCGGCATCGAGTGTGACGAGGCGACCGCGCGGCGCGTCTCGATCAGTGATGAACCACATACGGCTCGCCACGCTGCCGACCAGCCGCCACTCATGGTCGAGGCCGGATACCAGCCTGCGCGGCTTCCATTTCGGATCGGCGAGGTCGATCACCGTGACGGCATAGCGCGGGTCCGTCCCCTCCGAGGTGGTGATGACGAGCCAGGCACCATCGTCCGTCACCTGCGCGCTGTGGTTCCATTTGGGGTGATCCGGGGTGCGATAGACCAGCCGATCGGCGCTCTGATCTGTGCCGAGGCGATGATAATAGACCGCGTGGCCAAGGTCCGCGCCCAGAAACTCGCGCCCCTTTTCCGGCGCGGGAAAGCGGGAATAGAAAAATCCCTCCCCGGCCCTGTCCCACTCGAGGCGGGAGAACTTCACCCAGTCCACCCGGTCGGGCAGCACAGCGCCGCTATCGACATCGAGCACGTGCACCGTGCGCCAATCGGTGCCGCCGTCCTGCACCGCATAGACAAGGCGGCGGCCATCGGGCGAAGGCTCCCATTCAGCGAGCGCGGTCGCCCCGTCCCTGGCAAAGCCATTGGGGTCGATCAGCAGGCGCGGCGCCCCCTCCGCCCCTTCGCGCACATACAGTGGAGACTGGTTTTGCAGGCCGGTGTTGAAGAGGTGAAAAATCCGCCCACCCGCCTTGCGGGGCACCGAATAGCGGGCATAGTCGAACAGCGCGCGCATCCGCGCCCGCAATATCTCCCGCCCCGGTAAGGTGGCGAGATAAGCGTCGGTGACGCGGTTCTGCGCGCCAACCCAGGCTTCGACCTCTTTGTCGGTGCGCACATCATTTTCAAGCCAGCGATAGGGATCGGCAATGCTTTCGCCGAACTTCTCCTCAATGAGTGGCAGCGCGCGGGTGGCGGGATAGCGGATGGCGGGCATGGAGTCCTTGTTCGCGGAGCGAGGGGCCGAAGCGGCAGCGTCTGGCGCATTTGCCCGTGCGCACGGAGCAGAAAGCGCGCCCAGCGCCAGCGCGCATATCAGCGCGGCCCGATATGTGGATCCTGTCACACCCTCTCCCGGCTCCCTCGGGCTTATAGCGCCAAACGGGCCGCCAGCCTATTGGCCGACGACCCGTTTGTGAAGCGATGATGTGATGAAGCGCTTAGGCGGCTTCCATCTCATCCATGTCTGCGGTCTGCACCGGGCCGCTGTCCTGACCCTTGGCGCTGGTGTCGCGGTCGACCAGCTCGATCACCGCGATCGGCGCGGCGTCTGACGCGCGATACCCCGCCTTGATGATGCGCGTATAGCCACCGGCGCGGCCCTTGTAGCGCTCAGCCAGAACGTCGAACAGCTTGGCGAGCTGCGCGTCGTCCTGCAGGCGCGACTGCGCGAGGCGGCGGTTGGAAAGGCCACCGCGCTTGGCGAGCGTGATCAGCTTCTCGACATAGGGGCGCAGTTCGCGCGCCTTGGCGATACCGGTTGTGATCTGCTCGTGCTTGATGAGCGAGGCCGCGAGGTTGCGCAGCAGGGCCGTGCGATGGCCCGATGCGCGCTGTAGCTTGCGATGTCCTACCTTGTGACGCATGTTTCTTACTCCGTTCGTAAAGGGACCGTGCGAGGTATCCCCATCCCGGCGGTGTTGGCTAGCAGGCCACCGCCATCGCCTGTGTGTCCTAAGACCGCGTGGTGTTTCGTTCAGGCGGAGCCGGGTCGAAGACGACCGTAGGGCAAAAGTTCGATTTTCGAGCACCGGCGCGCAGCGTACCCATAGTAGGTGAGCACCGGACCGGAGAAAATCGGGCTTTGCAGGCCCGCCTGGGCGGAATGCCGCCGGTCTTAGCCCATGAGCTCCTGTTCGAGCTTCTTCGCCATCTCCTCGATATTCTCCGGCGGCCAGCCGGGGATATCCATGCCGAGGCGCAGGCCCATGGACGAGAGCACTTCCTTGATCTCATTGAGCGACTTGCGGCCGAAGTTCGGCGTGCGCAGCATCTCCGCCTCGGTCTTCTGAACCAGATCGCCGATGTAGATGATGTTGTCGTTCTTGAGGCAGTTGGCCGAGCGGACCGAAAGCTCCAGCTCGTCCACCTTCTTGAGGAGGTAGCGGTTGATGGTGTTGGCGTTGCTCTCGCCCTCGCCACCCGCAGCAGCCCCGCCTGCCATCGCGACCGGCGCTGGCGCGGCCAGCGCGTCCTCGAAGTGGACGAACAGCTGCAGCTGATCCTGCAGGATGCGCGCGGCATAGGCGACTGCATCCTCGGGGCTGACGGTGCCGTCGGTCTCGACCGTGAGGCTCAATTTGTCGAAGTCCAGCTCCTGGCCCACGCGGGTCGGCTCGACCTTGTAGGCCACCTGGCGCACCGGCGAATACAGCGCATCGACCGGGATGAGGCCGATCGGCGCATCGGCCGGGCGGTTGGAAACGGCCGGAACATAGCCCTTGCCGATATCGGCCGTCAGCTCCATGTTGAGCGACGCGCCCTGATCGAGGTGGCAGATGACGAGATCGGGGTTCATCACCTCGATGTCGCCGGACACCGCAATGTCGCCCGCCTTCACCTCGGCAGGGCCGGTGATCGAGAGCTGAAGCCGCTTCGGCCCCTCGCCCTCCATCTTGAGCGCGATCTGCTTTACGTTGAGCACGATGTCGGTCACGTCTTCACGCACACCGGCGAGCGACGAGAACTCATGCAGCACGTTCTCGATCTTGATCGAGGTTACGGCCGCACCCTGCAGCGACGACAGCAGAACGCGGCGCAGCGCGTTGCCCAGCGTCAAGCCAAAGCCGCGCTCAAGCGGCTCCGCCACGAAGGTCGCCTTGCGGCGGCCATCGCCGGCAGACTTGATCTCCAGGCTGTTGGGCTTCTTCAATTCCTGCCAGTTCTTCATGTTGACAGTCATGTATTTCCCCTGGGAATATGGCGGGAGTTCTGCCTTCACTGAAGAAGCGAACCCCGGCCGGTGCAAAAGCGAGGGTGGCGCGTCCGCCACCCTGACGGGAGGTTCGTTAGACGCGACGACGCTTGGACGGCCGCACACCATTGTGCGGGATCGGCGTTACGTCGCGGATCGAGGTGATGGTGAAGCCGACGGCCTGGAGGGCGCGCAGCGCGGACTCACGGCCCGAACCCGGACCCTTCACCTCAACCTCAAGGGTGCGCACGCCATGCTCGGCGGCCTTGCGGCCCGCATCCTCGGCGCAGACCTGCGCGGCGTACGGCGTGGACTTGCGGCTGCCCTTGAAGCCCATCATGCCGGCGGACGACCAGCTGATCGCATTGCCCTGCGCGTCGGTGATGGTGATCATGGTGTTGTTGAAGCTGGCGTTCACGTGCGCGACGCCGGCCGAGATGTTCTTGCGCTCGCGTCTTTTGATGCGCTGAGGTTCCCGTGCCATATCTTGCATTCCCTACTCGAAATTTCTGTCTTCGAGGCTGTGCCCAAGGCGGGCTGCCTCCGGCGGAGAAAAAGTTGAAATCGTCCCCGGGACGATTCTTACTTTTTCTTACCTGCGATCGGCTTCGCCTTGCCCTTGCGGGTGCGCGCGTTGGTATGCGTGCGCTGGCCGCGAACCGGCAGGCCCTTGCGATGGCGCAGGCCGCGATAGCAGGCGAGGTCCATCAGGCGCTTGATGTTCATCGCGGTGTCGCGGCGCAGATCGCCCTCCACCGTGTAGCTCGCGTCGATTGCCTCGCGGATCTGGAGCACCTCGGCGTCCGAAAGATCCTGAACGCGGCGGCTCTCGTCGATGCCGAGCTTGGTTGCGATGTCCACCGCAGTCTTGCGGCCGATGCCGTGAATGTAGGTCAGCGCGATGATAACGCGCTTGTTGGTCGGGATGTTGACGCCCGCGATACGTGCCATAAAAATGCTTCTCCTGCTCCACAGGGCGCCTGGCGAGCGCCCCATCTCAAAGCTTGATGCCGCGCTGCCGGTATAATCCGGCATGGGCAACGACGATATTCCGGGATACAAAAAGCACGGCCAGCGCCTTTACCCGCACTGCCGTCCATCCATGTATCGGAAGCGGTTGCCCTTATCGAGTCGCCTGTGCCCTGTCAAGCAAAGGACTATGTTCACCTTCACTTAACCAAAATATCGGAAAATGGGGTTGTCGATCCTTTATAAAGGGTCAGCGGATCGGCGGAGACTGGCATCAATGAATTTAACAACAATCCTGGTCGTCGATGATTCCGTAACAATCCGCGCAATGCTGGAGGTGTTGCTGGAGCAGGACCGCTCGCTGCGCATCGTCGGCATCGCTGGCGACGCCGAGGAAACATTCCGTCTGATTCGCGAAACCGACCCGGATGTCATCACTCTGGATGTCGCAATGCCCGGCATGGACGGCATGGCCGTGCTGGAACAGATCATGCGCGAGGAGCCGCGCCCGGTCATCATGCTTTCCTCGCTCATGCGCGAGGGAGATCCGATGCGGGTCGAGGCGGAACAAAAAGGCGCCGCCGGATGCTTTAACAAGTCGCGCATGGTCAGCCAGGCGCCCGAGTTGATCGCGATGATCAAGGAGGTCGCCTATCAGCGCGGCCACAGGGGTGAGGATATTCCCCGCATGCCCCTTTCCGCTAGAGCCTGATCGCCCCTGCCCGTTCGGTCCCGCCGCTGCGGCTGCTTTTGCGCGCTTTCCACCGCTCGGTGATCCACCGGCTCGCAGGCATTTCAACCCCATAATGCAGCGCCGCTGCCATCGGCACGATCACGCTGAGCGCGAGCGCGAACGCACTCCAGTGATCCAGCCCGGCGGCCTGCGCTTTCAGCAGGATGACGAAGCTGATATTCTCGTGCACGAGGTAGAGCGGATAGCTGATCGCGCCGAACCATAATATCGGCCGCACGTTGAGAAAGCGCAGCGCCCCGCCGAGCGTCGCCGCAAAGGTTATGATGAGAGCGCACCCGGCCAGAAACATGTCGTATTTGTCGGTGAGGAACAACGTGATCAGCGCCGCCGCGAAATAGGGCAGTTGCCTGTGCCATTGGCGCTGCCCCGACCAGATGCGATAGAACAGCATGCCGATAATGAAATAGGGCACGAACTGAAGCACCAGCACCATGGCGATGCGCGAGGGCATGTCCTCCCACAGGAACATCAGGCATTTGAGTGCCAGCCACGGGATCAACATCGGCTCCAGCCGATCAAGCTTTTTGCCGAGCAACAGCCACAACCCGATCATGCAGGCATAAAATCCCAGCTCGACCGTCAGCGTCCAGTAGGCTCCGTCCACTGCGGGCAGATAGAGATAGCCCTGCAGCATCGTGATGTTGGCGAGCGCGGCGGTGGACGGGATCTGCAACTGCTCCACATGCCCCAGCCACACGAATGCCAGCACCAGCGGGAGGGTAGCCCAATAGGCCGGAAAAAGACGCGAGAAGCGATTGACCGCGAAATCCATCACACCGCCTATCCGCTCGAGCGTGAAGAAGATCGCAAAGCCGGACAATGCGAAGAACAACAGAACCCGATATTCCCCCGCCCAGAACGAGAAGGGGACGTGGTCGACGCCCGGAAATACCTGGGGAAAGCGGGTGGTCAAGTGAAACAGCACGACTGTGATCGCCCCGATGCCGCGCAGGGCATCAAGCTCGATCAGGCGCCCCCTGGTGGCGCGCACCGGCGAATCAACAACAGCCGTTTCGTCTCGCATTGCGCGGCTGATAGCGGAAAATGCTTAAGACCCTAGTAAAGCTGTTGGCGGGTGAGCAGTAGCAGCCCTAACTGCGAGAGGGCATGGGCGCTGCATCATCGAGCGGCCCCGCCGCAAGGCAGCAGCCTGCGGCAACCGCCGCCGCGCACCACAAGGCCGCCGCGCCAAAGTGCGTCTGCATCGCCGCCCCCGCCACCGCGCCGCCCACCAGTGCCAGCCACAGCGCCATATGCGGCAGCCATGCCCTGCGGTCCTCGCCCAGCAGCGCGCCCGCGATGCGCTGCCCCGCCTTGACGAAGGTGCCGGTCATGTAGGTGAGCGCCACACGCACCTCGCCATCGCGCTCGAACGTGGCGTTCTCCGCACCCATTGCCAAGGCAAGCAGCAGCGCGGACGGCATGGCCCAGCCCGCGCTTCCCGTCGCCGCACCCAGCGTCAACAACAGCGCCACCAGCCCCAGCACAGCCCTGTGTCGCCTGCGCGCGAGCCTGCCAGTGAGCGACCCGGCAATTACGCCCAGGAAGAACGCGGCGATCAGGCCGCCCGCGCGTATCCAGTCCGCCGCATGATGCATCAGGCCCACCGCAAGGCGGGTGCTGTTCCCGCTCATGAACGAGACGAAAAATCCGCCGATCTGGATGAAGCCGATCGCGTCGACATATCCCGCCAGCGCCGCCAACAGCAGCGCCAGCGCGCGCCCTGTGATTAAGCTCGATCATCCCCGCCGGTCAGCGGGATGCGTCGCCCGGTCCGCATCAGCCGAGGATCGCGCCGATCGCCACCGTCACATCGTCCATGTCCGCCATGCCGTCCACGCGCGAGACGATGCCGCGCGCCTCGTATATGGGAAGGATCGGCGCGGTCTTGGCGCGATATTCGGCCATGCGCGTGCGCACGGTTTCCTCATTGTCGTCGGCGCGGCGCTTGAACTCGGTGCTCCCGCATTTGTCGCACACGCCCTCTTTGGCGGGCAGCTTGAATGTGTCGTGATAGCCCTCGCCGCAATTGGCGCAGGTGAAGCGGCCGGTGATCCGCTCGACCAGCGCGTCTTCATCGACCTCCAGCTCGATCACGTGGGCGAGGGTGCGGCCGCGGGCCGACAGGATATCGTCGAGCGAATGTGCCTGCGCTTGCGTGCGCGGATAGCCATCGAAGATCACACCGGTTTCGGGAGACAGCGCGTCCAATGCCTCGCCGATGATGCCGGATACGATCTCGTCAGAAACAAGACCGCCCGATTCCATCACGGCCTTCGCCTGCAAACCGACTGGAGTGCCCGCCTTCACCGCAGCGCGCAGCATATCTCCCGTTGAGAGCTGCGTCATGCCCCGGCTTTCGACCAGCCGGGTCGCCTGCGTGCCTTTGCCTGCACCCGGAGGGCCCAACAAAATGATGTTCATATCCGTCCCCTGTTATGGCGCCCCCCCGGTGCAGCGGGTCAGCGCATCCGTCCCTTGAGGCGTGCCTTCTTGATAAGGTCGCCATATTGATGCGCCAGCAGATGGCTCTGAATCTGCGTCACGGTGTCCACCGTTACATTGACGACGATCAGAAGGCTAGTTCCACCAAGGTAGAAGGGAATGCCCGCCTGGCTGATGGCATATTCCGGCACAAGGCAGATGAAGGCGAGATAGGCCGCGCCGATTACGGTGATGCGCGTCAGCACATAATCGAGGTAATTCTCGGTGTTCTTGCCCGGCCGGATGCCCGGAATGAACCCGCCATTCTTCTTGAGATTATCGGCCGTCTCTTCGGGATTGAATACCAAAGCAGTATAGAAAAAGCAGAAGAAGACGATGCCAAGGCCATAGAGCAGCATGTAAACGAGGCTGCCGTGGCTGAGATACTGGTTAAGCGCGAGCACGAAGTCACCCCAGGCGCTCTCACCCGCCACCTGGTCGCCCGCGAACTTCGAGACAGTGAGCGGCATCAGCAGCAGCGAGCTGGCAAAGATCGGCGGGATCACGCCCGCCGTGTTGACCTTCAGGGGCAAATGGCTGCGGTCCGCCTGCATCAGGCCCTGCCGCGTCTGCCGCTTGGGATACTGGATCAGCACCCTGCGCTGCGCCCGCTCCATGAAGCAGATGAGCGCGATGAGGCCAAGGCCGACGATGATGATACCAAGGATCAACAGGCCGGAGATTGAGCCTTCGCGGCCGGACTGGAACAGGTTCGCCAGCGTAACCGGCAGCTGCGCGACGATGCCCGCCATGATGATCAGCGAGGTGCCATTGCCGATCCCGCGCGAGGTGATCTGCTCGCCCAGCCACATCAGGAACATCGTGCCGCCGATCAGCGAGACGACGGCGGTGATGCGGAACAGCGTGCCCGGCTCCACCACCGCCTGCATGCCCTGCGCCGCGCCGAAGCTTTCCAGCCCCACGGCGATGAAATAGCCCTGAACGGCGGTGAGGCCGACGGTGCCATAGCGGGTATACTGGTTGAGGCGCTTGCGCCCGCTCTCGCCTTCTTTCTTGATCGCCGCGAGCGTGGGGTGAAGCGAGGCCGCGAGCTGCACCACGATCGACGCCGTGATGTAGGGCATGATGCCCAGCGCGATCAGGCTCATGCGCTCCAGCGCGCCGCCGGAAAAGGTGTTGAAGATGTCGAGCACGCCGCCCTGCGTCTGGGCATAGAGCGTCTTGAGTACGGTCGGATCGACACCAGGCAGCGGCACATGGCTGAGGAAGCGAAACACGATCAGGGCGCCGATGGTGAACCACAGGCGCTTCTTGAGGTCCGTCGCCTGCGCGAATTTGGCGAAATTGATGTTCGCCGCCATTTTATCGGCCGTGGTTGCCATGCTTGCTCTCAAACCTTCAAAACTGGCGCCTGCGGGCAGGCGAAAACGTCCCTTAGCGGCTATATCGGCGGGTGTGAACCATTAACCTGTTGGTTCGCCCCGTTCATCAACAGGAATTGGTGACGCGTAGCGGACCCAGCAAGGTTATGCCGGTGCCATGGCCCAAAAAAGCGAAACCCCGCTTCCCATTGCGGGCGAGCGGGGTCTCAAAATTCGAGCGGAGAGGCTTACTTCCGTGCTGCGAGCTTCGCCGCGCGGACCGTGCCCTTCTTGGCGGCGGCCTTCTCGGCGGCGCTCACCACCTCGATCACCGAGACCGAACCACCGGCCTTCTCGACTGCCTCAATCGCGCCCTTCGACGCACCGGCGACAGTGAAGGTCAGCTTGGCGGAGAGGTCACCCTTGCCCAGCAGGCGGACGCCGTCCTTGCCGCCGCGCGCCAGGCCAGCCTCTTTCAGCGCAGCATGATCGAGCGCGGCGCCAGCGGCGATCTTGCCCGCGTCGACGGCCTTCTGGATCGCGCCGAGGTTCACGATCGCGTAATCCTTGGCGAAGATGTTGTTGAAGCCGCGCTTCGGGATGCGCATGTGGAGCGGCATCTGGCCGCCCTCGAAGCCGTTGATCGACACGCCCGAGCGCGCCTTCGCACCCTTCTGGCCGCGCCCGGCGGTCTTGCCCTTGCCCGAGCCGATACCACGGCCCACGCGCATACGGCCCTTGCGGGCGCCTGCATTATCGGAGAGTTGGTTCAGTTTCATGTCTGTGCACTCGCTTTCGCTATGTTCGCGCTTCCTCTCCCGCTGGCGGGAGAGGATATGAAGCCTTGCGAGCTTGCTCGCTAGGCGAAGTTGGTGAGGGCGGTTCCCTCACCGCTGCGACTAGGGCCTGCTGCGCAGCCCAGTCTCGCTGCCTCTCCCGCAAGCGGGAAAGGATGATATATTAATCTAAGACCTGCACCAGATGCGGCAGCTTCTTGATCGCGCCGCGTACTTCGGGCGTATCCTCCAGCTCCACCTCACGGTGCATTTTGTTGAGGCCAAGCCCGATCAGGATCTTGCGCTGGGCCTCGGGGCGGCGGATCGGCGATCCGATCTGCTTCAGCTTGATGGTTTTTTTCCCTTGGGCCATATCGCTTACTCCGCAATCGCTTCGGCGTCGGCCTGGGCCACCTCGGCAGAGGCGCCGCCACGACGCAGCAGATCCGCAACCTTCTTGCCACGGCGCTGGGCCACGGCCTTGGGGCTGGACTGATCGGTCAGCGCCTCGAAGGTGGCGCGGATCATGTTATAGGGGTTCGACGTGCCGACCGACTTGGTGACCACGTCCGCCACGCCCAGGCTCTCGAACACGGCGCGCATCGGGCCGCCCGCGATGATGCCCGTTCCTGCCGGAGCCGAACGCACGGTGACGTTACCGGCGCCGAAGCAGCCACGGCCATCATGATGCAGTGTGCGGCCTTCCTTCAACGGAACGCGGACCATCTTCTTCTTGGCCGAAGCGGTCGCCTTGCTGATCGCCTCGGGCACTTCGCGCGCCTTGCCGTGGCCGAAGCCGACCCGGCCCTTGCCGTCGCCGACAACGACCAGCGCCGCGAAGCCGAAACGCTTGCCGCCCTTCACGGTCTTGGAAACGCGGTTGATGTGAACCAGCTTCTCGACCAGCTCCTCGCCCTGTTCCTCGTCGCGGTTGCCGCCACGGCGGTCGTCGCGGCGGCCACGGCCACCACGGTCACCGCGCTCGCCACGGTTGCCGCCACGGCCACGACGCGGGCCACGGCCTTCGCCCTGGGTCTCGGCTTCTACCGCCGCCGGGTTACCGGCCTGCGCCTGAATGTCGTTTTCATCTGCCATATCAGAACTCCAGCCCGGCTTCGCGAGCCGCATCGGCCAGCGCCTTCACGCGGCCATGAAAGAGGAAACCACCGCGATCGAACACGACGCGGGTCACACCGGCCTTGGTCGCCGCCTCGGCGACGCGCTTGCCGACATCGGCAGCGGCGGCGGAGTTGGACCCGGCCTTGCCGCGCACGTCCTTGTCCAGCGTTGAGGCAGAGGCAACCGTGTGGCCCTGCGCATCGTCGATGACCTGGGCATAGATATGCCGGCCCGAACGGTGGATCGAAAGACGCGGGCGATCGCCCGAGCGCGCCTTGAGGGCGGTGCGAACGCGGCGACGACGCCGCTCGAAGAGAGAGAGTTTCGCCATGGCTTACTTCTTCTTGCCTTCTTTGCGGAAGATAAACTCGCCGCGATATTTGATACCCTTGCCCTTGTAAGGCTCCGGCTTGCGCCAGCGGCGGATCTCGGCGGCCACCTGGCCCACCTTCTGCTTGTCGATGCCCGAAATCTCGACCGTGGTGTTATCCGGGGTCTTGATCTCGATGCCCTCGGGCACCGGGAAATCGACGTCGTGGCTATAGCCGAGCTGCAGCTTCAGGGTCTTGCCCTGCGCGTTGGCGCGATAGCCGACGCCGGTGATTTCCAGCACCTTGGTATAGCCCTCGGTCACGCCGGTGACGAGGTTCTGGATCAGCGTGCGCTGCATGCCCCAGAAGGAGCGTGCGCGCTTGCCTGCGTTGGCCGGAGCGACGGTCAGCTTGCCGTCTTCCAGCGCATAGGTGACTTCATCGGCCATCGGGATCGAGAGGGTGCCCTTCGGTCCCTTCATCGATACGACGCCGCCCTCGATGCTGGCGGTGACGCCAGAGGGGATCGCCACGGGTTTCTTGCCTGTGCGGCTCATCAGAACACCTCCGCCAGCACTTCGCCGCCGACATTCTGCTCGCGCGCTTCCGCGTCGGAGAGAACGCCCTTGGGCGTGGAAACAATCGTGATGCCGAGGCCATTGCGCACGATCGGCAGCTCCTTGCTGCCCGAATAGACGCGGCGGCCGGGCTTCGAGACGCGGGCGACATGCTTGATCGCGGGCTGGCCCTCGAAATATTTCAGCTCGATGCGCAGGCCCGGGTGCTTGCCGAGCGCTTCCTCGGAATAGCCACGGATATAGCCTTCGCGCTGCAGCACATCGAGAACGCGGGCGCGCAGCTTCGAAGCCGGCGTCGTCACGCTGTCCTTGCGGGCCGTCTGGCCGTTGCGGATGCGGGTGAGCATATCACCCAGAGGATCGGTCAATGCCATTTCTTGGCTCCTTACCAGCTCGACTTGGTGACGCCGGGGATCAGGCCCTTGTTGGCGAGATCGCGCAGCTGCACGCGGCAGAGACGGAATTTGCGGTAGTAAGCGCGCGGACGTCCGGTCAGCTCGCAACGGTTGCGAATACGGGTCGGGTTGCCGTTGCGCGGCAGCTCCGCCATCTTCAGCCGCGCCATCAGGCGCTCCGTATCGTCGAGCGACGTATCCGCCGCGATCGCCTTCAGCTTCGCATATTTGCCGGCATATTTCTTCACCAGCTTCTTGCGCCGCTCGTTCTTGTTAATGGAACTCAGTTTCGCCATCGACTTAAGCTCTCTTTCCTACCTTACGGGCAGACACGCTCACGCGGCCTGCTTTTCCTCTTCGACCGGGAACGGGAAACCGAACAGGCGCAGCAGCTCGCGCGCCTCGTCATCGGTCTTCGCCGTGGTCGTAACGATGATGTCCATGCCGCGCACCTTGTCGATGCGGTCATAGTTGATTTCGGGGAAGATGATCTGTTCCTTGATCCCGAAGGCATAGTTGCCGCGCCCGTCGAAGCTCTTCGGGTTGAGACCACGGAAGTCGCGGATGCGGGGCATCGCGATCGTGATCATGCGGTCGAGGAACTCGTACATGCGCTCGCGGCGCAGCGTAACCTTCGCGCCGATCGGCATACCCTCGCGCAGCTTGAACTGGGCGATGGACTTTTTCGCCTTGGTGATGACCGGCTTCTGGCCCGCGATCAGCTCCATTTCCTCGGCGGCGGACGTGACCTTCTTCTTGTCCTGCGTCGCTTCGCCCACGCCCATGTTCAGCGTGATCTTTTCGATCTTCGGAACTTCCATCTGGTTCTTGTAGCCGAACTTCTCGGTCATCGCCTTGACGACCTGATCCTGATAGATCGACTTCATGCGAGGCGTATATTTGTCAGCCATCAGATGACCTCCCCGGACTTCACGGCCACGCGGACCTTCTTGCCATCGCGCACCTCGAAGCGGACGCGGGTGGCCTTGCCATCCTTGCCCGCAACGGCGACGTTGGAAATGTGCAGCGGCGCGGGCTTGCGATCGATGCCACCCTGCGGGTTCAGCTGATCGGGCTTGCGGTGGCGGGCATGCACGTTGATGCCGTCAACCAGCACCTTGTCTTCCTTGGGGAAGACTTGAAGGACAGCGCCGGAACGGCCCTTGTCCTTGCCGGCGAGCACAACGACGGTGTCGCCCTTCTTGATCTTGGCCGCGCTCATTACAGCACCTCCGGAGCCAGCGAGATGATCTTCATGTGGCCGGTCGCGCGCAACTCGCGCACCACGGGGCCAAAGATACGGGTGCCGATCGGCTCCTGGTTCTTGTTGACCAGCACGGCGGCATTGCCGTCAAAGCGGATCACGCTGCCGTCCGGGCGGCGCACATCCTTGCGGGTGCGCACGATGACGGCGCGGTGCACGTCGCCCTTCTTCACCTTGCCCTTGGGCTGCGCTTCCTTGATCGAGACGACGATGATGTCGCCCACGCCCGCAGTGCGCCGCTTGGAGCCGCCCAGCACCTTGATGCACTGGACGCGCTTCGCGCCGCTGTTGTCCGCGACGTCGAGATTGGATTGCATCTGGATCATCGATCCGGTTCCTTCTTGTCTGGCCTGCCGGAAGCTTCCGGTGGTTCCTGATTAAGCTCTTATGCCGCCACTTCCGGGGACTTGTGCGTATCCACCCGCTCTATGACCTTCCAGGTCTTGAGCTTCGAGATCGGCGCCGTCTCCTCGATGCGGACGGTCTCGCCCTCGCGATACTCGTTGGCATCGTCGTGAGCGTGATACTTCTTCGAACGGCGGATGATCTTGCCGTAGAGCGGGTGCTTCACCTTGCGCTCCACGCGGACCACCACCGTCTTGTCACCCTTGTCGGAAACCACCGTTCCCGTCAGCACGCGCTTGGGCATCGTCTGGTTCCTTCCTTACTTCGCAGCCGAGCGCGCACGCTCGGCCCCTGCGGCGGATGC
Source organism: Sphingobium sp. DEHP117 (assembly GCF_030867385.1). GTDB lineage: Bacteria > Pseudomonadota > Alphaproteobacteria > Sphingomonadales > Sphingomonadaceae > Sphingobium. The sequence continues at coordinate 70,619 of NZ_JAPFBJ010000002.1, forward strand.
CGCGCGTTCATTTTGCAGAGTTTTGATCTTCGCGATCGAGCGGCGCACTTCGCGCACCCGAGCCGGCTTTTCCAGCTGGTTGGTCGCAGCCTGAAAGCGCAGGTTGAACTGCTCCTTCTTCAGGTTCGCGAGCTCACCGTTCAGCTCATCGTCGCTCTTGGCGCGCAGGTCAGCGATCTTGCTCATGCTCCGGCTCCCAGGTGCGAGGTGTCGCCCAGGCGGGCAACGACCTTGGTCTTGATCGGCAGCTTCATCGCTGCGCGCGAAAAGGCCTCCGCCGCGAGCGGGCCGGGAACGCCGTCGAGCTCGAACAGGATGCGGCCCGGCTTAACGCGCGCCGCCCAATACTCGACACTGCCCTTGCCCTTACCCTGACGGACTTCGGCGGGCTTCTTCGACACCGGCACGTCGGGGAACACGCGGATCCACAAGCGGCCCTGACGGCGGATGTGGCGGGTGATCGCACGGCGGGCCGCCTCGATCTGGCGGGCGGTGATCCGCTCCGGCTCCATGGCCTTGAGGCCATAAGCGCCGAAGTTCAGGTCGCTGCCACCCTTGGCATCGCCCTTGATCCGGCCCTTGAAGGCCTTGCGGAACTTCATTTTCTTCGGTTGCAGCATGGTGCTCTTACCTTATTCTCAATGCGCCGGGCGGACGCCGGAGGTTTGAGCCTCCATCATCAGCCGGTCGGTCGCCATCGGGTCATGGCCCAGAATCTCGCCCTTGAAGATCCACACCTTGATGCCGCACACGCCATAGGCGGTGTGGGCCTCGGCCTCGGCATAGTCCACGTTACCGCGCAGCGTGTGCAGCGGAACGCGGCCCTCGCGATACCACTCGGTCCGCGCGATCTCCGCGCCGCCCAGACGGCCGCCGCAGGTGATCTTGATGCCCTCGGCGCCCAGACGCAGTGCAGACTGCACCGCGCGCTTCATGGCGCGGCGGAACGCGATACGACGCTCCAGCTGGTCGGCAACACCCTGCGCGACGAGCTTCGCATCGATCTCCGGCTTGCGGATCTCGACGATGTTGAGGCTGACGTCAGACGAGGTGAACTCACCCAGCTTGCGGCGCAGCTTCTCGATGTCCGCGCCCTTCTTGCCGATGATGACACCGGGGCGCGCGGCATAGATCGACACGCGGCACAGCTTGGCCGGGCGCTCGATCACGACCTTGGAGATCGCGGCCTGCGGCAGGTTCTTCATCACATACTGGCGGATCTTGAGATCCTCCATGAGAAGACGGCCATAGTCGCCACGCTCGGCGAACCAGCGGCTGTCCCAGGTGCGGTTGATCTGGAGACGCAGACCGATCGGATTACTCTTATGACCCATGGCTCAAGCCTCCGCTTCGTTCTGTTCGCGCACCACGATCCGCACCCGGCTGAAGGGCTTGAGGATGCGGGTCGATTTGCCGCGACCGCGGGCATGGAAACGCTTCATCACGATGCCCTTGCCGACCGACGCCTCTGCAACGACCAGCGAGTCCACATCGAGATTGTGGTTGTTCTCGGCATTGGCGATGGCCGAAGCCAGCACCTTGCGCACATCGACCGCCATCGCGCGCTTGGAGAAAGCGAGGATGTTCATCGCTTCCTCGACCTTGCGGCCGCGGATCAGTGTGGCGACGAGGTTCAGCTTCTGCGCCGAGCCACGGATCGACGTGCCGACGGCCAGCGCCTCGTTGTCGCCCACGCGGCGGGGGGATTTTGCCTTGCCCATCAGCGCTTGCCCTTCTTGTCAGCGGCGTGGCCGGGGAAGGTGCGCGTCGGCGCGAACTCGCCCAGCTTGTGGCCGACCATGTCTTCGTTGACGGAGACAGGGATATGCTTCTTGCCGTTGTAGACGTTGAACGTCAGGCCAACGAACTGCGGCAGGATGGTCGAGCGGCGCGACCAGGTCTTGATCGGGCCAGCCTTGCCGCCCGTATCCTGAGCAGCTTCTGCCTTTTTCAGCAGATGCAGGTCCACAAACGGACCCTTCCAGACGGAACGAGCCATCGCTTACCTCTTCTTCTTCGCGTGACGCGACCGGATGATGAACTTGTCGGTCGCCTTGTTGTGGCGGGTGCGGGCACCCTTGGTCGGCTTGCCCCACGGGGTCACCGGATGGCGGCCACCGGAGGTCCGGCCTTCACCACCGCCGTGCGGGTGGTCGACCGGGTTCTTGGCGACGCCGCGGGTGAGCGGGCGCTTGCCGAGCCAGCGGTTGCGGCCAGCCTTCGCCAGGTTGGTGTTGGCGTTGTCGGGGTTCGACACCGCGCCCACCGTGCCCATGCAGTCAGAGCGGATGTAGCGCTGTTCGCCCGAGTTGAGGCGCACCATCACCATGCCGCGATCACGACCGACGAGCTGCGCATAGGTGCCTGCCGAACGGGCGAGCTGGCCGCCCTTGCCCGGCTTCATCTCCACATTGTGGATGATGGTGCCGACCGGCATCTGGCCCAGCTCCATCGCGTTACCCGGCTTCACGTCGGTCTTCTTCGCGGCGATCACCTTGTCGCCAGCGGCGAGGCGCTGCGGCGCGAGGATATAGGCCTGCTCGCCGTCCGCATAGGAGACCAGCGCGATGAAGGCGGTGCGGTTGGGGTCATATTCCAGACGCTCGACCGTGCCCTCGACATCCCACTTGCGGCGCTTGAAATCGATGATGCGATAGCGCTGCTTGTGGCCGCCCGCGATGCCGCGCGAAGTCACGTGGCCCTTGTTGTTGCGGCCGCCGGTCTTGCGCTTGCCCTCGGTCAGCGCCTTGACGGGCTTGCCCTTGTGCAGGTGAGACTTGTCGACCAGGATCAGGCCGCGCTGGGCCGGGCTGGTCGGATTATAATGCTTGAGTGCCATTGTCCGTCCTCAGCTCAGATCGTGCTGGTCACGTCAATCGACTGGCCCTCGGCCAGCGTGACGATCGCCTTCTTGAAGTCGCTGCGTGTGTAGGGCTTGCCCTTCCAGCGCTTGGTCTTGCCCTTCTGGACGAGCGTGTTGACGCCCTTGACCTTCACGCCGAACAGCGCCTCGACAGCGGCCTTGATCTCCGGCTTGGTGGCGTCGTTCGCCACCTTGAAGACCACGGCGTTGTTTTCGGAAAGCAGCGTCGCCTTCTCGGTGATGTGCGGGGCGAGCACCACGTCGTAATGACGCAGGGTCGCTGCGGGGGCTGTGGTCTTAGCCATTGAAACGAGCCTCCAGCTTTTCCACGGCGGCGCGGGTCAGGACCAGCGCATCCGCACGCAGAATGTCATACACATTGGCGCCGACCGCAGGCAGCACGTCGATGCCGATGAGGTTCGACGACGCCTTGGCGAAGCTGACGTTGATGGCGTCGCCATCAATGAACAGCGCCTTCTTCAGGCCCAGCTTCTCGAGCTGACCCGCAAGCACCTTGGTCTTGCCGTCCTTGACATCCAGGTTGTCGAGCACGGTCAGCGTGCCGCCCTTGGCCTTGGCCGAGAGCGCCATCTTGAGGCCGAGTGCGCGGACCTTCTTGTTCAGGTCGTGGCCAAAGGTACGGGCGCGGGCGCCGTGTGCCTTACCACCGCCGATGAACACCGGGGCGCGACGATCGCCGTGACGGGCGACACCGCCGCCCTTCTGGCGACCGAACTTCTTGCCGGTACGGGCAACATCCGAACGCTCGCGGGTGGCACGGGCCGGGGCGCGGCGCTTTTCGAGCTGCCAGGTGACGACGCGGTGCAGAATGTCCGCGCGCGGCTCGACACCGAACACGGCGTCGTTCAGCTCGACATCACCGGCCTTGGCGGCGTCCAGGGTTTTGACATCAACCTTCATGGCTTAGCCCTCCTGGCCTTCGGTCGCTTCCACAGCGGCGACATCCTCGGCGGGTGTGTCGGCAGCAGCCGGAGCGGCATCGTTGGAATTGGCAACCTGCTTGAGGCTGGCGGGATAGGGCGCGTCGGCCGGGCGCGGTACCTTGACCGCATCCTTGACGAGCAGCCAGGTGCCCTTCGAGCCAGGCACGCTGCCCTTGACGAACAGCAGACCGCGCTCAACGTCCGTACGGACGATCTCGAGGTTCTGCTGGGTGCGCTGGCGGTCGCCCATGTGGCCCGCCATCTTCTTGTTCTTGAACACACGGCCCGGATCCTGGCGGTTACCGGTCGAACCATGGGCACGGTGGCTGATGGACACGCCGTGAGTTGCGCGCATACCGCCGAAGCCCCAGCGCTTCATCGCACCGGCAAAGCCCTTGCCCTGCGTGTGGCCGGTTACGTCAACCAGCTGGCCGGCGATGAAGTGATCGGCGGCGATCTCCGCGCCGACATCGAGCAGCGCGTCCTCAGCGACACGGAACTCGGCGACCTGCGCCTTCAGCTCGACTTCAGCCTTGGCAAATTGCCCGCGCTGCGGCTTGGCGACGTTCTTCGCCTTGGCAACGCCAGCGCCCAACTGGACGGCGACGTAGCCGTCCCTATCAATCTCGCGGCGCGAAACGACCTGGTTGCCTTCCAGCGACAGAACGGTGACCGGCACGTGCCGTCCGTCCTCGTTGAAGAGGCGGGTCATCCCGACTTTCTTCGCGATCACGCCAGTGCGCATGATCTTGTCCTCCAATAGAGGCCCGCGTCGCTCGCGCTTCACGGGCTTATCCAACGAAAAAACCCCTCGGGAGCATTCCCTTGGGGCCAACCCAAAATTTGATCACCCCGCCCGGGCTGGATGCTCTCTCGAGGAGAGCGACGGGGGACCATGACCCGGACAAGTCCGGCGGTATCCCAATAGCTGAGGGGCAAGCCGAACCGGCCTACCCCTCACATGGCCATCAGGCCAGTTTAATCTCGACGTTCACGCCAGCGGCCAGATCGAGCTTCATCAGCGCGTCGACCGTCTGCGGCGTCGGCTGCACGATGTCAAGCATACGCTTGTAGGTGCGAACCTCGAACTGCTCACGGCTCTTCTTATCGATATGCGGTCCACGGTTGACCGTGAACTTTTCGATGCGCGTCGGCAGCGGAATGGGACCGCGAATAAGAGCACCCGTACGACGAGCCGTGTCGGCGATGTCGCCAGTCGCCTGATCGAGCACGCGGTGATCAAAGGCCTTGAGGCGAATACGGATATTCTGCGTTTCCATGTCCAACTTACCGATGCGAAAGAGCCAGAAAAAATCAGACCGCGCGAATCAGTCGACCCGCGCGGTCCGGTGCCTATATTACTTCGAGATGCTGCCGACAACCCCTGCGCCGACGGTCCGGCCGCCTTCGCGAATTGCGAAGCGCAGACCCTGGTCCATCGCGATCGGAGCGATCAGCTTCACGCCGAGCTTCACGTTGTCACCGGGCATCACCATCTCGGTGCCGGCGGGGAGGATGACCTCACCCGTAACGTCGGTGGTGCGGAAGTAGAACTGCGGACGATAGTTCGCGAAGAACGGCGTGTGACGGCCGCCTTCGTCCTTCGAAAGGACGTACACTTCAGCTTCGAACTCGGTGTGCGGGGTGATCGAGCCGGGCTTGCAGAGCACCTGGCCACGCTCCACCTCTTCACGGCCCACGCCGCGAATCAGCGCACCGATGTTGTCGCCCGCGCGGCCCTCGTCGAGCAGCTTGCGGAACATTTCGACGCCGGTGACGGTGGTCTTCTTGGTGGGCTTGATGCCGACGATCTCGACTTCCTCGCCAACCTTGACGATGCCGGTCTCGACGCGGCCGGTAACCACGGTGCCGCGACCCGAGATCGAGAACACGTCTTCGATCGGCATCAGGAACGGCTTGTCAACCGGACGCTCCGGCTGCGGGATCCAGCTGTCAACAGCCTGCATCAGCTTCAGGATAGCGTCGTGGCCGATCTCAGGGGTCTTGTCCTGAAGGGCGGCAACGGCCGAACCGGCGATGATCGGAATATTGTCGCCGTCGAAGTCGTAGGAAGAGAGCAGCTCGCGCACTTCCAGCTCGACCAGCTCGAGGATTTCCGGATCGTCGACGAGGTCGACCTTGTTCATGAACACGACGAGCTGCGGCACGCCGACCTGCTTGGCGAGCAGGATGTGCTCGCGGGTCTGCGGCATCGGGCCGTCGGTCGCGGAAACGACGAGGATCGCGCCGTCCATCTGCGCTGCGCCGGTGATCATGTTCTTCACATAGTCGGCGTGGCCGGGGCAGTCGACGTGCGCATAGTGGCGCGCTTCGGTCTCATACTCGACGTGCGCGGTCGAGATGGTGATGCCGCGCTCGCGCTCTTCGGGCGCCTTGTCGATGTTGTCATAGCTGGTGAAGGTCGCGCCGCCGGTCTCGGCGAGAACCTTGGTGATCGCTGCGGTCAGCGAGGTCTTGCCATGGTCGACGTGACCGATGGTGCCGATGTTGCAGTGCGGCTTGGTCCGCTCAAATTTAGCCTTAGCCATTTCCTACCTCTTCTTGTCCAAATCTGCTTCGACTGCCTGGAGGCGCCTCGCGAAGTGGCGCTCATAGCAGCTAATTTCGATAATGCCAGCCTGTTTTGCAGCTTTTTGGCCCTCGCCAATCCGATGCAAAATAGGGTGCGCTGCGTTTGGTTCAGGGGGAGCCGAGAAGTTCGGTTTTCGAGAACCGGAGCGCAGCGTACTACAGGTACGTGAGCACCGGATCGCAGAAAACCGGGCTTCGCAGGCCCTTCTGAACCGAACGCCTAGGCCATTTTCGCCTTCACTTCTTCCGCCACATTCTGCGGCACTTCTTCATAGTGCGAGAACTGCATGGTGTACTGCGCGCGGCCCTGGGTGAAGCTGCGCAGCTGGTTCACATAGCCGAACATGTTGGCCAGTGGCACCATCGCCAGCACAGCCTGCGCGTTGCCGCGGCTGTCGGTTCCCTGAATCTGGCCACGACGGCTGTTGAGGTCACCGATCACGTCGCCCAGATAATCCTCTGGCGTCACGACCTCGACCTTCATGATCGGCTCGAGCAGCTTGATGCCGGACTTCTGCGCCACTTCGCGCATACAGCCACGGCCCGCGATTTCGAATGCCAGCGCAGAGGAGTCGACGTCGTGATAGGCGCCGTCCGTCAGGCGGATCTCGAAGTCGATGATCGGGAAGCCGATCAGCGATCCGGTTTCCGCCGTCTCGCGCATGCCCTTCTCGATCGCGGGGATATATTCGCGCGGAATGTTACCGCCCTTGATCTCGTCGATGAAGGTGATGCCGCTGCCGCGCTCGCCCGGCGTGACCGAGACCTTGACGCGACCGAACTGGCCCGAACCACCCGACTGTTTCTTGTGGGTGTAGTCGACCTCAACCGGCTTCGCGAGCGATTCACGATAGGCCACCTGCGGCGCACCGACATTCGCCTCAACCTTGAACTCGCGGCGCATACGGTCGACGAGAATATCGAGGTGAAGCTCGCCCATGCCCTTGATGATGGTCTGGCCGCTCTCGTGATCGGTCGAGACGCGGAAAGACGGGTCCTCGGCGGCGAGGCGATTGAGCGCGACGCCCATCTTCTCCTGGTCCGCCTTTGTCTTCGGCTCCACCGACAGCTCGATCACCGGCTCGGGGAATTCCATGCGCTCGAGGATGATCGGTGCCTTCTCGGCGCACAGCGTGTCGCCGGTGGTGGTCTCCTTGAGGCCCGCCAGCGCCACGATGTCGCCCGCATAGGCGCTTTCGATGTCCTCGCGGTTGTTCGAGTGCATCAGCAGCATGCGGCCCACCTTCTCCTTCTTGTCCTTGACGGAGTTGAGGTAGGTGCCCTTGGTCAGCGTGCCCGAATAGATGCGCACGAAGGTGAGCGAGCCGACGAACGGGTCGTTCATGATCTTGAACGCCAGGCCGGAGAACGGCGCGGCGTCGTCGGTCGGGCGGCTGTCCGGCGCGTCGGTGTCGGGGTTGATGCCCTGCACGTCCTCGATGTCGAGCGGCGAGGGCAGATAGTCCACCACTGCGTCGAGCAGCGGCTGCACGCCCTTGTTCTTGAATGCCGAGCCACAGCACACCGGCACGAAGCTCTGGTTCAGCGTGCCCTTGCGGATCAGCTTCTTGAGCGTGTCGACGTCCGGCTCATTGCCCTCGAGATAGGCTTCCATCGCCTCGTCGTCCTGCTCGACGGCGAGCTCGATCAGCTTCTCGCGATAGCTGGCGGCCTTGTCGGCCATGTCAGCCGGAATTTCCTCGAAGAAGAACTCGGCGCCCAGGCTCTCGTCCTTCCAGATGATGGCGCGGTTCTGCACCAGATCGACGAGACCCTTGAGGTCGCTCTCGATCCCGATGGGGAGATACAGCACCGCCGGCGTCGCGCCCAGGCGCTCGATGATCGACTGCACGCAATATTCGAAGTTTGCGCCGGTGCGGTCGAGCTTGTTGATGAAGCACATGCGCGGGACTTTATACTTGTCCGCCTGGCGCCACACCGTCTCGGACTGCGGCTCGACGCCCGCCACGCCATCGAAGCATGCTACCGCGCCGTCGAGCACGCGAAGTGAGCGCTCCACCTCGATGGTGAAGTCCACGTGTCCGGGCGTGTCGATGATGTTGATGCGGTGGTCGTTCCAGAAGCACGTGGTCGCCGCAGACGTGATCGTGATGCCGCGCTCCTGCTCCTGCTCCATCCAGTCCATCGTCGCGGCGCCGTCATGCACCTCGCCGATCTTGTAGGACTTGCCGGTGTAGTAGAGGATACGCTCGGTCGTCGTGGTCTTGCCGGCGTCGATATGCGCCATGATGCCGATGTTGCGATAGCGTTCGAGCGGATGGCTGCGGGCCATGATGCTTACTCCGTGTGCCGAATGCGGCGGGTTGGGTTATGTGCAAGAGTGGCCGGAGCGCGAGGCACCGGCCATCCCGAAAAGTTTACCAGCGATAGTGCGAGAAGGCGCGGTTGGCCTCTGCCATGCGGTGCGTGTCTTCGCGCTTCTTCACCGCGTTGCCGCGGTTGTTGGCGGCGTCCATCAGCTCGCCCGAGAGGCGGGCGGCCATGGTCGTCTCCGAGCGCGAGCGCGCGGCCGAGATCAGCCAGCGGATGGCGAGCGCCTGCGCGCGCTCGGGGCGCACCTCGACAGGAACCTGATAGGTGGCGCCACCGACACGGCGGCTGCGAACCTCGATGCCCGGCTTGACGTTGTTGAGCGCGTCATGGAACATCTGGATCGGGTCTTTCTTCGCCTTGGCCTCAACAGCCTCCAGCGCGCCATAGACGATCTGCTCCGCAACGGCCTTCTTGCCGTCCAGCATCACGCTGTTCATGAACTTGGAAAGCACCTGATCCTTGTACTTGGGATCGGGCAGGATGATGCGCTTTTCGGGGCGACGACGACGTGACATATGTTCTTCTCCCCTGCCTTACTTCGGACGCTTCGCGCCGTACTTCGAACGGCTCTGTTTGCGGTCCTTGACGCCCTGCGTGTCGAGCACGCCGCGCAGCACATGATAGCGCACACCGGGAAGGTCGCGCACACGGCCGCCGCGGATCAGCACGACGCTGTGCTCCTGCAGGTTGTGGCCCTCACCCGGGATATAGGTGATGACCTCGCGGCTGTTGGTGAGGCGCACCTTGGCAACCTTGCGCAACGCCGAGTTCGGCTTCTTCGGGGTCGTGGTATAGACACGGGTGCAAACGCCGCGCTTCTGCGGGTTCGCTTCCATCGCAGGGACCTTGCTCTTGGCCTTCTGCGGCTCGCGGCCCTTGCGGACCAATTGGTTAATCGTTGGCATGAAGCCCTTCACCTTCTCAGTTACTTTACCGTACCCGCCCTCTTGTTGCCGTGGTTTATTCCAACAGCAACGGCCCCGGCGGCCAATGACCCCCTGGACCTGCAAGACAAGCCGGCAATGTTCAGCTCATAATGTGACTCGCTTGTCGGCACTTCGGAACTGCGCAAATCCGCGAAACGGAAGGGCGGGAATCCCCAACTACTGGCCGCGAGGCAGCGCGCCCTATAGCGATGCGTTCCCGCATGGTCAAGCACGCAGGCTCGCACGCAGCTTTTCCCGTTCACGGCAAAAATTAACCACGCGCCCGATGCCGTGGGCACCATCCTATAATGGAGGGACGCTCCCCAATCGTAGGATTGTACGGCATGACCATTCGCAAACTCATCCAGCTCGGCGCTTTTGCGCTCCTTCTCCTCCTTGCTGTCGGCGGGACTATCGCGGCCATTGAGATCCGGGAGATCAGTATAGGTGGCCCAATCGAAACTCGCCAGCGGCAAACCGCGGAGCTGATGGCCGATGTCCTTCCTCCAGCAAACTACATCATCGAGCCTTTCATGTCCGTCACGCTCGCTCTCGAAGATTCCGAGCACAGCGCGCAGATCATCAATAATCTGGTCAGGATGGAAAAGGCATACCGCACGCGCAAGGACGTGTGGCTCAATGCGGATCTTCCACCTGGCGCCGCAGACAATATGCGCCAGGCTTATGAATGGGGCGACAAATTCTGGGCCTCGGTCGACAATCAGTTCATCCCCGCCATCCGGCGTGGAGACCGTGCCACGGCAGATCATTATCATGATACCGTGATCACGCCTGCGTTCGACCGTCACCGGGAGGCGATAGACAATGCCATAGCCGAAATTTCAGTGTATCAGGCGGATCTGGAGGAAAAGGCACAAGGCTCCCTCAAGCAGATCGACATGATCCTGGGTGTGGCCGCGCTGCTGGTTGTCACCTGCGTCGGGCTCTTCTGCTGGTCCATGCTCTCCCGCGTTTCCGCGCCGCTTGCCCGCACGGCAGAGACGATGCGAGCCATGGTGAACGGCGATCTTTCTGCCGCGATCGAGGGTGATACCCGGGCGGACGAGATCGGCGATGTCGCCCGAGCGCTCGTCAGCTTCCGCCAGGCCGAGGTAGACAAGCGCGCGCTCGAGGAAATGGGCCGGGCGCAACAGGCTGAGCGGACCCGCATCATTGACGCTCTTTCAGTCGCGCTGCGCCATCTTGCGAACGGCGATGTAAGCTATCGCATCGAGGACCAGTTCGAAGGCCAGTATGAGGAGTTGCGGCAGGACTTCAACTCCGCCCTCACCGCTATGGGCAGCGCGCTGCGCGCCGTGTCGGAAGCCTCGCACGCCATCCGCCTCGGCACCGGAGAGATTGCGCAGGCCTCAAACGACCTTTCGATCCGCACAGAGCAACAGGCCGCCGCGCTGGAGGAAACTTCCGCATCGATGACGACCGCCACCGGATCGGTACGCGAAACCGCCGATGCCGCCAAGGAGGCGAACAGCGCGGTGCAGGATGCGCATGACGCCGCCGAGCAGGGCGGACGCATCGTGCACGAGGCGATCGCCGCGATGGACGAGATCGAGAACAGCTCCAAGCAGATCAGCCAGATCATCGCGTTGATCGATAATGTCGCGTTCCAGACCAACCTGCTGGCGCTCAACGCGGCGGTAGAGGCGGCGCGCGCGGGCGACGCGGGCGATGGCTTCGCGGTGGTCGCCGCCGAGGTGCGCGGCCTTGCCCAACGCACGGCCGATGCCGCCAACGACGTGAAGAAACTCATCACCTCTTCGGCGCAGCAGGTGGAGAACGGCGTGCGCCTTGTGGGGCAAGCCGGCGAGACGCTCGATCATATCGTCGAGCGTGTGAGCGAGATCACCAAGCTGGTGCGCAACATCGCCGGATCTGTCGAAGAGGAATCGCTGGTGCTGGTTCAGGTCAACGCCGCCGTGGGCGAAATGGACCAGATGACGCAACAGAATGCCGCTATGGTTGAGGAGTCGACCGCGTCGGCTCGTAACCTCGCGAGTGAGGCTGAGTCGCTCGCCAAGTTGGTCGGCAACTTCCAGATCGACATGCCCAACAACGACCTGCCGATCACCAGCCGCACCTACCGCTCGGCTGGCAGCCTGGCAGACGCAGCGTGACGGCAGGAACTATGGCTGAACGGGCGCGGTCGGCGCTCCCTGTGGTACAGGCTGCGCAGGGGGCGTCGGCTGGGTCTGGGCAGGGACCGTTTGCGGCTCGGCGGCCTGGGGCGCCCCAACGGGCGCAGCTACGGGCGCCGGCTCCCCGCCTCTGCTTTCGCTGCTCTTCGCCGCTGCGGCATCGGCTGTTTCCCTGGCTGCCTCCTCCGCCATCTTTCTGATGCGATATTCCTCGCTATGCAGCGCCAGAATTTCCGCCTTGCGCTTGTTCAGATAATAAGTGCGCTGCGCCGCATAGGGGTTACCGCTCTCGCGGATTTCCTTCAGCTCGTCATCGAACTCCGCGCGCTCGTCCAGCGCGCTCAGGCCTCCCTTGGGCAGGGCATAATAAGGCGTATTGAATGGCTTGCCCGCCACCAGAGGCACCAGGCTCAGATCGATCACCCGGCCGAACACATCACGCACCGTGGTCGATCCGATCAGCGGCAGGAACAGATACGGCCCCGGCCCCACCCCATAATAGCCCAGCGTATCGGCCAGCCCGTTGGAGCGGCGGGGCAGATGAAACGGCTTTTTCTTGGCGACATCAATCAGCCCGGCGATACCGAGCGTGGAATTGATGCCGAAGCGCGCCACGGTCTCCAACGCCTTGCCGATCTTGAACTGCAGCAGGAAGTTGACGAACACGATCGGCTCATCAAGGTTGTTGATGACGTTGCGCACGCTCTTGCGCACCTTTTTCGGCACGCTTTCCTTATACTCCCGCGCGACCGGCCCGATGATCGCCTTGTCGACCGCCTGCACCGCCTCGTAACTCACCTGATTGACCGCCTGCGCCGGGTCGGACCGGGGGGCGCCGCGCTCGCCGGAGACGGTTATCACGTTCTGGCCATCGGAGGGTGCAGCGGCGTCGGGAGGGACTATTTGCGGAGGCGCTCCGGCAGCGGGAGGCGCCGCAGGGGCAATGATCTGCGGCGGTGCGCCTGCCGGCATCTTTGGGGCAGCCGCCTGTTCCGGCGAAGCACCGGGCGGCGGAGTGGTAAGCAACACGGGGGGCGGACCGCCCAGGCCGGAATTCGCCTGTCCGGGAGCCATCATCAATGTGATAGCGAGCAGAGACGCGCTCAAATCCGTCCTTCCCTGAAAATACCTTCGTATCCCAACCACACCCGCCAAAACGGCGATGTTGCCCCAACCGCGACCGGGCGTGGCCGTATCAACTGCCATATGCGCCCTAAGGTTCCGGTCAAGCGGGAATTCTTCCCCGGTCGGCGCGCGGGAACAGGGGCAATCAACGGAGATACTGTTTTTCAATACTTTACCGCTATCGCACACCGGTCGCTAACCATACTTCGAGTCTGCTGACCGATGCCCCTGTCTCGCCCTTCCACGTTCTTGCGCAAGTTCGGTCTGCCGCTGATCGGTGTAGTGACGGTTTTCCTAGCGATTGGCATCTCGCTGATGATCTGGATGACATACGAGCAGGACGCGCTGCAGATGGAGCAGGAGCGTAATCTCGCCAGCGCGGCGCTTCATTCGCGCGAAGAGTTCCTCACCCGCAACCTCGGCGACTATGGCGTGTGGAACGATGCGGTGCAAAACATGGTGCTCCGCCGCAACATCAACTGGGCAAACACGAATCTCGGCCCCTATCTCTACCAAATCCAGGGCTATGAATACAGCTTCGTCATCGGCCCGGACGACGAAATCATCTACAGCAGCTATCGCGACAAGCAACAGTCCATGAAACCGGAGGCTGTCTTCGGCAGGGACTATGCGCGAATGCTGAAAGAAATGCGCACCGCCCCGGCCGGGCGAGACAAACGCCTCGTCAGCCTCACAGTCGTCGGCGGCCGCCCTGCACTGATGGGCATGGCCGCCATCGTGCCCAGCGACGGGCAGGTGCATCTGCGCAGGGGCCAGCGGCCCACGATGCTGCTGTTCGCCAAGGAGCTTGATACGCCGCTGCTCAACGAGCTGGCTCGCAATTACAGCCTCAAGAACCTGACCATCCGTGTCGGAAAATCGGAACAGCGGCCCGACGGCATCACCCTCCACGCGTCCGATGGCCGGGTTATCGGATGCCTGCACTGGGATTCGGCTCGCCCTGGTTCGCGTCTTCGCATTGTCGTCCTCCCGTTTTCGCTGGCGTTCGCGCTCTGCTTCATCGGGGGCATATTGGCAGTGCTGCGCATGAGCCGCATCGCATTGGCGCAGGGGCAGAGGGCGCATGATAAGATTGTCGAACACAACGCACTGATGGCCGCGGAGCGCACGCGCCAGCAGGATCTGACGCGCGCGGTAGAGGCAGCACGGGCCGACAATGCCAAGCTCTTGGCCGAATCGGCGCAGGCCCATTTGCGCGCCGAAGCAATGCGAGATGCGGTGATGAAGGACATCGCCGACCGCATCGACCAGGAAGTGACCGCCTTCGTCTCCTCGCTCTATGACATGGTGTCGGAGCTGGGCAAGAAGTCCGGCGATCTGCGCCATTCGGCCGAATCCACTCATGTTTCCGCGCTTGATGTTCAGTCTGCCAGCGCCGCCGCGCGCCAGCGGCTGGACGACGTCATCAAGGCGACCGAGCATCTCGCGCACTCCTGTTCGTCAGTGCAGACACACACGCAGGTCACGGATCAGTCGCTCGAAGCCGCGATCGAGAAGGCAGGCGTGGTATCTCAGCGCATCGGCGATGTTGGCGAGGCGATAGGCCGCATCCGCAGCATCTCCGAAATGATCGGGGAAATCACCTCGCAGACCAACCTTCTGGCCCTCAACGCCACCATCGAGGCGGCGCGCGCGGGCGAAAGCGGGCGCGGCTTCGCGGTCGTCGCGGGAGAGGTCAAGGCCCTCGCCGCCCACACCGCCGGTCTGACACAGCAGGTAACCGAACAGCTGGCGGAAATCGCCGAGACCAAGCGCCGTGCGATTGAGGCGATCAAAGACCTGATCGGCGCGCTCAGCCCCGCCTCGCAGGCTGCGGAAACGATCGAGAATGTGGTGGCGGGCCAGTCGCTCTCGCTGGGCCAGGTCGACCGCAGCGTCGATCAGCTCGTCGCCCTCTCCGCCCGGCTGGAAAACATCGCAGGCGTCGCGGGCGAAGCAGCCAGTAACGGCATGAGGAACGTCGAGACCGTTTCCGGCATCGCCGATGAGGTGGCATCGAACGTCAACGAACTGCGCCTCAAGGTCGCCTCGCTCACCGATGAGCTGCGCCAGCCCGCCGCCGCCATCGTGATCTGACCGCCGGCACCCCGGCCCATGCACAACACGCTTAACGCATTTGCATATCGCGCGCGGCGGCGTCATGGGAATGCGGGGAAGGACAGATCCGTCAGGGGGCAGCTCTAGCGATGGCGCATGAAGGCGGCATGAAATACCGGCCGGATATCGACGGCCTGCGCGCCGTCGCGGTATTGAGCGTCTTCGCCTATCATCTGCGGCCCAATCTGCTCCCTTCAGGTGGCCTCGGCGTCGATATCTTCTTCGTCATCTCAGGCTATCTGATCGGCGGGATCATCCTGCGTGAGTGCGCAGCCGGCGAATTCTCGTTCCTGCGCTTCTACGAGCGGCGGCTGCGGCGGATCGTCCCCGCGTTGCTGGTGACCATCCTGGCGGTGCTGGGCGCTTCCGCGCTTCTCCTGATGCCGAGCGAACTGGAACAGGGCGGCATCTCGGCTGCAGCGGCGCTGCTTTCCGCGTCCAACCTCTATTTCTGGCACACGGTCGATTACTTCAACGAGGCTGCGGCGGACATGCCGCTGCTTCACACATGGTCCCTGGGGGTCGAGGAACAATTCTACATCCTCGCGCCGGTCATCCTTGCGCTGCTCGCGAAATATGCGCGCCGCGCGATCCTGCCCGCGCTGGTACTGATGCTCGTTGGTTCGCTCGCGCTCAATGTCAGCCAAGTGCAAAGCGCGCCGGTCGATGCGTTCTACCTGCCGCAGGGCCGCGCGTGGGAACTGCTGGCGGGCGTGATCCTCAACCGCCTGACATGGCCCGCGCTCGGCTCGCGCGGTGCGCGGGAAGTGGTGGCAGGGGCCGGCGCGGCGCTGATCTTGCTCAGCCTTGCACTGCTGCGCCCCGATATGGGCTGGCCCGGCCTTGCCGCCGTGCCGCCGGTGCTGGGCACCGCGCTCATCATCTGGGCGGGGCAACATGGCAGCAGCAGCATCGCCCGAGTGCTGGCGCTCAAACCCTTCCTCTGGGTAGGCCTCATCTCATACTCGCTTTATCTGTGGCATTGGCCCGCGATCGTCTTTGCGCGCGAGATCGCGCTGGTCGATGTGCCTTCCAACACTTTGAGCGCCGCCATCGTGACCTTCGCTTTCCTCGCCGCATGGGCAAGCTGGCGCTTTGTCGAGCAGCCGTTCCGCAAATCCACGACGATGCCCGGCCGCGCGCTGCTGCGCTGGACCGGCGGCGGCGCAGCTGTGGTCCTTGGCCTGTGCACGCTGCTCGTTGTCGCCAAAGGCTTCCCCGCCCGGTTCGATGCCGAGACGGTGCGCATCGCCAGCTTCGTGCAAGGCGCGGAAGACAATCCCTGGCGCCGCTGCATCCTGACCGAGCGTGACGACCCGGCCAAATTCCCGGCAGACTGCCTCGCACCTGTCGTCAAAGCCGGCGAGCGGCGCATACTGCTGCTCGGAGACAGCCACGCCAACATGTTCCGCCCGGCGCTCGACGCACTGCCCCATGCCCGCGTGATGGAGGCGACTTACGCTGCGTGCGCGCCCGACGATGCGCTTGACCCGCAGGCTGCGCAGACCCCTTGCGGCCTGCTCCTCCGCAAGGCTCTTGATGCCGCCGCGCGCACCAAGCCCGATCTCATTGTCGTCAGCTGGCAGGTAAAGCGCCTGCGCCCCGCACAGGTGACTGCGCTGGGCGAACGCCTCAAGCGCATTGGCGCGCCGATCCTCGTTATCGGCCCTACGCCCGAATATAGCGTGCGCGTGCCCAAGCTGATGGCGGCGGCGCGGGTGCGCGGCGAGCCTGATCTGCCGCCGCGTTACCTGAGTCGCCATATCTGGCAGGCCGACGCCCGCCTCGCCCCGCTGGCACGCCAGTTCGGCACATACCTCTCGCCCCGCACGGCGCTATGCGACGCGGCAGCCAAGCAATGCCTGCTGACCGCCGGGCGTGACCCGGCCTATTACGACCGCCAGCACTTCAACGGGCCTGGCGCGAAGGCGATCTTTCAACAAATGGTGCGCGAGCAGCTTACGACGGAAGAGCGGACGCGGATTGGCGTGTGAAAACCAAATCGCCTACAGCACCACAACCGTCATCCCGGACTTAGCCTTGCCCGAAAAAGCCTGTGCTTTTTCGCGGCAATGCTTGATCCGGGATCCAGCTTTTCAAGCGCTGAGCCTCGTTCACTGGATCCCGGATAGCGCGATTTCCTGTCCAAATCCTCGCGGATTTGGAGAAAATCGGCTTCCGGGATGACATAGTGGCGACTTCAACGGCCCCTAAAACAGCTGCTTGCGTATGCTGATCGTAATCGTCCGCCCCAGCGGATCGAGCTGCGAACCCGAATAGGCCGGTGGTGTCGCACCGGTGCCGTCCGTCACCCGCTGCCGCGCGTTGAAGATGTTGCCCACGCCTACGCTCATGCGCGTTCCGAACAGCCACGGATGATCGCGCAGCACAGACGGTATCTGCCCCAGATTGACGAACAAGCGCAAATTGACGGTGGCAAGATCGCCGAAGCGCAGGTTGCCGGAGGCTGCGCCGCCGGGGTCTCGCACCCGCGCCGCGCTCTGCCAGTTGGCCGTGAGCCGCCCGCCGAGCCAGCCGCGATTATAGCCCGCCGTCGCCTCCACCTCATGCCGCGGCTGGGGCGCGCCGCCATTCAACGTGCCGCCGCCCAACAGGTCGATCTCGCTCTGCCCCGCCAGCAGCGTCGCTTTTTCGGTCAGGTGGATGCTGTGATAGAGCGAGAAGCTGAGGCGGCCGCCTCCGCCGCCGCGCCCGCCAAAGCCGCCACCGCCAGGTCCACGCCCGCCACCGGGCGCCCCCTGCGCGCCATCACGCCCGCTGCCCTGCCCTGCACCCGGCGGCCCGCCGGGGAAGCGCTGCGCCATATAAGCGCGCATCGCGTCGATCTGCGCCTGCGGCGTCTTCAATGTCTTGGAGAAATTGACGCCCCAGCGCAGCACATCGCTCGTCTGGCGCGCAATATTCACAGGGCGCGCATCGACCGCGATCAGCATGCCCGTGGGATCCCGCACGAAGCGCCCGGCGTATGCCGCCTCGCTCGCGGCGGTGAGCGCGGGCAGCGCGACGATGCCGTTGTCGGTGCGGCGGCCGGTATAATCGAGCGTGAAGCCGAGATTGGGCTTGTCGAGCAGCTTGAGGTTCAGGCCGAGCCGCCACTCGCGCAGCTGCGCCTTTTCCAGCGCGGGATTGCCGCCGGACGTGCGCCGCACCAGCACGCTCTGCCCGCGCACATAGTCGAAAAAGCGCACCGCATCTGTGTCGATCTGCGGATCACCCAGCTGCTGGACCGTCGGCGCGGTCTCGGCATCCTTGTAGGAACCGACCACGCTCACGGTCTTGACCGGGGCCCAGCTGAACCCGCCGCCGAACGCGCGCACGGTACCGAAGTCTGACAGTGTCTCGCCCTGCACGTTGGCGTTCAACGAAAGGTCGCCGATCCAGCGGGTCGGGCTGTCCAGCACGGGCACGTCGATGTTGAGCGCGCCCAAGCCGCTGGTGCGCTTGAGCGCGGCAGCGCGGGTGGTACCGCGCTGGAAAGAGCGGCTGTCGAAGCGGCTCAGCGTCCCGCCCACGCGCCCGGTCAGCGATATGTCGCCTGCGGGCAGCCGCGCGATCGGCCCGTTAATGCTAATGTCACTCACTAGCACATCGTCATTGCTGCGCGCCTGATCCGCCGGCTGTCCAGCCGGTGTCCGCGTGGAAATAGCCCTCGACTCCCCATGGTCATACGCCGTCGTCCACGTCCCGCGCCAGCGCGCGACATCGAGGTTCATCGTGCTGCCCAGCCGCGCGGTCTGGCTGCTCGTGGTGCGGGTCTGGTCACCCACCGCGCCCGTGAGCGCGCGCGTCTCATCCGTCGTCACCACGCCGTTGACGCTGGCGGTCAGCCGCTCGGACAGCGGGTGGTGATAAGAGGCGTTCGCCTCGAACTGCTCGCCCGCCGCGATCAGCGAGCGCCCGGTCACCCCCGCCCCGCCGATCAACCCGCGATCAGCCTCGGTGAGCAGGTCGGTGCTGGTATATTCGGCAGCAAGGCTGAAGCGCGCGCCATCCCGCACAGAGAAATAGCTGGCCTCGGCGTTGGTGCGCCCGCCGCCACCCTCGGTCGCGAGGCGTTGCCGCCCATCCAGCGTCCAGGCGCGGAAGCGTTTGCGCAGCACGAAGTTGACGACCTTCTGATCCGCCGGATAGCCATATTTGAGGGCGACCTGCTCGGGCAGCACATCGACCCGCGCGATCGCCTCGGAAGGGATGCGCTCTATCTCCTGCCGCCCGGAAACGCGCCGCCCTTCGAGCAGGATCAGCGGAGCGCCGCCGCCTGTCCCCCGGATCTGCGGCGCGAGTTCGCTCAGGATCTCGCTGACGCTGCTGACGCCCAGCGCCCGCACATCCGCCCCGCCCAGCGTGACCTCCGGTTTGATCTCGCCCAGCGCCGCGCCGGGCAGCCGGGTCGACGCCGTGACGACAATCTCGTCCTCGGCCTGCTCGTCCTGCTGCGCGTTGGTGGTCTGCTGCTGCGCGTAAACAGGTGCGGGTGCAAGGGTCGCAGCGAAGCAGGCAGTCAGGAGGAGCGGGCGCATATACGGCAATCCTTGGCGGCTAAACTCTCGTCCGGCAAGCGCGCCTCTCCCTTCGCATTTGCTCGCAGCGAGCGATAAGGTGCGGCCGATGAACCGCCGCTGACTCTGGCGCGCGCCTAGCCCAACCGCGCCAGCGCCGCAGCCAGCCGCTCCGCCTCGGCGGATTTCTCCGCATGATCCGCGCGCGCCTTCTCAACCGCCTCGGGCTTGGCCTTTTCGACGAACGCCGGGTTGTTGAGGCGGCCTTCGAGCGACTTCGCTTCCTTGCTCACCGCTTCGAGTGCCTTCGCAAGCCGCGCCTTCTCAGCGGGGACGTCGATCAAGCCTTCGAGGCCAAAAGTGTATTCAACCCCCTTTGCCGCAAACGGGACTGCCGAACCAGGAATGGCAAAGCTTGTTTGAGACTCTTCTACCCGATCTTCCTGCCTCCCACTCTCACTATTGATGCGAATCCCGGAGTTGAAAAAAACTACCGCTTGCAGCTTTCCGATACGAGCAAGTGCAGGGCCATGCTTAGAAAAGCGTGAGATCAATATCTGGCGGGTGGCGTCATCCAGCTTGCGACTGTCAGGCCCGATAATGATCCTTTGCCCCGGCGGAATCCCCACTTCCGTTCGGATAGAACGCAAGTTTGCTAGAAGCTCCACAACCCACTCCACCTCAGCCTTTGCTTGCGGGTCCACCGCCGCCCCCGGCTCCGGCCATTTGGCGACGATCAGCTCATAGTCCCGTGTCCCGAGCGCGTGCCACAGTTCCTCGGTGATGAACGGCATGAACGGGTGCAGCATTACCAGTATCTGGTCGAGCACCCACCCCGCGACCACCTTGGTCTCGTCGTCCAGCGCGCCCTTGATGAGTTCGAGATACCAGTCGCAGAACTGATCCCACACAAAATGATAGATCGCGTTCGCCGCGGCGTCGAAGCGCAGCTCGGCGAGCGCCTTGTCCAGCGCGGCGACGGTTTCCACCACCTCGCCGATGATCCATTTGTTGACCGCGAGCGTTGCGGGCGGTGCCGCGACCGCAGAGGACGCGCCGATGCCGTTGCTCATGGCAAAGCGGGTCGCGTTCCACAGCTTGGTCGCGAAGTTGCGATATCCCTCGACGCGCTTTTCATCCATCTTCACGTCGCGGCCCTGGCTCTCCATCGCCGCCATGAAGAAGCGCAGAGCATCTGCGCCATAGCGGTCAATGAGGCCGAGCGGATCGACGACATTGCCCTTGGACTTGGACATTTTCTGCCCGTCCGCCGCGCGCACAAGGCCATGCAGATAAAGCCGCTTCCACGGCACATCCTTCATGAAGTGGATGCCCTGCATCGCCATCCGCGCATCCCAGAAGAACAGGATGTCGAAACCGGAGATCAGCAGGTCATTGGGGTAGTGGCGCTGCAGTAAGCCCCTCCCCTGCAGGGGAGGGGTTGAGGTGGGGTGTTGCCCCACATCCTGCACTTGGCTGAGAGCCCCCACCCCCGGCCCCTCCCCTGCAGGGGAGGGGTGATGTTCTCCCTCCGGCCAGCCGAGCGTCGCGAACGGCCAGAGGGCGGAGGAGAACCATGTGTCGAGGACGTCCGTTTCTTGATAAATCCATATATTGTTTGGATCATTACCCTTGCCAGTGAGGCTTGGGAGCATGTTCAGAGTTGTCACCTCAACCGGAAGAGCATGACCCGCGTTTGCGTAATATCTCTCAGCTTGAATCAACGCATCTAACTGTGTGTCAGCAACAAAAACCTCTACGTTGGTCATGCCAAGATCATACATGATCTTGCCGTTGGAGACTTTAGGTCCGAACCACGCCGGAATACGATGCCCCCACCACAATTGCCGCGAGACGCACCAGGGCTGGATATTCTCCATCCAGTTGAAATAGGTCTTCTCCCAGCTCTTCGGCACGATCTCTATCGCGCCGGACTTTACCGCCTCGATCGCGGGCTGTGCCAGCGTCGCAGCGTCGACATACCACTGGTCGGTCAACCACGGCTCGATCACCACGCCCGAGCGGTCGCCATAGGGCGTCTGGATTGTGCGCGGTTCGGCGTCGTGTTCGGTCTGGTTGCCTTCCTTGTCCTTGGTGACGTGGGGGATCAGCAGGCCGAGCGCCTTCATCTGCGCGACCACGGCCTTGCGCGCCTCGAAGCGGTCCAGCCCGAGATAGTCCGCCGGGATGAGGCCATCCGCCGTCTGCACCACGCGCGCATCGGCATCGAGCATGTTGAGCATGTCCGCCGCCTTGATCCCTGCGCGCCTGCCGACCTCGAAGTCGTTGAAATCATGGCCCGGCGTGATCTTGACCGCGCCCGAACCCAGCTCCGGATCGGCATGGTCGTCCGCCACGATGGGAATGCGCCGCCCGGTAATAGGCAGGATGACGAACTTGCCGATAACGGACTGATAGCGTTCGTCCGCGCCGTTGATCGCCACCGCCATATCGGCGAGCATCGTCTCGGGTCGGGTCGTCGCTACCTCAATGAATTCGCGCCCGTCATCCAGCCTTGCGCCGTCAGCCAGCGGATATCTGAAGTGCCAGAAGCCGCCCTGCACCTCGCGCGTCTCGACCTCAAGGTCAGAAATAGCGGTCTTGAGGCCGGGGTCCCAATTCACCAGTCGCTTGTCGCGATAAATCAGCCCCTCGTTATAGAGATCGACGAACACCTTGACGACAGCGCGCGTGAAATGCGGGTCCATCGTGAACTGCTCGCGGCTCCAATCCATCGAGCAGCCGAGACGGCGGAGCTGACCAGTGATCGTGCCGCCGCTTTCGGCTTTCCATTCCCAGACCTTGTCGATGAACTGCTCGCGCGTGTAATTGGTGCGCTTGTCCTGACGCGCCTCCAGCTGGCGCTCGACCACCATCTGCGTCGCGATGCCGGCATGATCGGTGCCTACCACCCACAGCGCATCCTTGCCGCGCAGACGCTCATAGCGGATGACGATGTCCTGCAAAGTGTTGTCGAGCGCGTGGCCGATATGCAGGCTGCCCGTCACGTTGGGCGGCGGGTTCACGATCGTGAAGGGCTGCGCGTCGGGCCTCTCGGGCCGGAACAGGCCGTTCGCCTCCCAATGCTGATACCAGCGCGCCTCGATAGAGGCGGGATCAAATGTTTTCGCAAGCTCGGTCATGGGCTAGCCCACTAGAGCATTTTCAGAAAAAGTGGGAACCGGTTTTTCGCCCGAAAATACGAAAAAACGATGCGCGCTTATGCCGGAGAGGTCAATTCGCGGATGCAGCATCCGCGCCCGCGATTACAGCGGACGCCCGGTGATCCGCGCGATTTCCTTCGCCACCATACCCTCAACAAGGCGGGGCAGATTGGCGTCGAGCCAGTCCTTCATCATCGGACGCAGCATTTCGCGCACGAGGCCTTCCAACGTGTTTTCCGCTGCTTCCGGCTCGCTGGGTTTGATCATCAGCGACGACAGCGCCGCAAGTGAGGACCGGGTGGCCGCTTCGCTAGCCTGCGAGACGATGGATTCGGCCGACGGCGATGAAACGGGTGCAGCAGTTTCCATGGCGACCTCTTCGTCTATCCGCTCAGCCGAAACCTCGTCGGCCATGTCAAAGCTGCTGTCCAGCTCCAGCGCGATATCGTCGAGCGAAAGCGTCTCATCGACCAGTTCGTCGAGCACAACAGGGCTATCCGCCTTGATCGCCTGGCCCACACGCGGCATTTCCTCGGTCAGCTCCAGCACCTCGTCGACATAGGAGGATGCCGCGATGCCATCGTCGGCGTCCTTGGCCAAGCTGGCAACGACAGCCTTGCGGCGCGATTCGCGATCCGTGTCGCGGCGCGCAGCTGATTTCGGCTCCTTGCGCGGGGGGATTTCCCCATCCTCAGCAATTATCCGCTTGATAGAAGACAGAATTTCCTCCATCGACGGCTCCTTACTCATATCACCCATGTCTGATCACCTGCTGCCCACGCCCCCATAATCCGGCGCACATTGACATGGTTAAAATCTGTGTCAAGCACTGTGCTGAACGCAGATTTACGCGCCTTTTGCCCGAAATTCAAAAGACGAAGCCGGCTTTCTCCGATTCGAAACCCGCAGCTCGCACCATGTCCATGTCGGCAAGCGCGATCAGGCCAACGACGCCCCCCGCCTTGCGCCCGCTCATGAGCCGGGTCACGCCGCGCTCGATGACGCCACAGGCCACGCGGCCACCCTCGGCAAGCTGGGCCGAAAGCGCGTCAGGAAAGGCATCGACAGCGCCGTCGATCAGGATGGCATCATAAGGCCCATTTTTGGCGTCGCCCTTCGCCGAACCGGCCTTCACTCTCACCACCTCGGCACCCATATGGCTCAGCAGCGCGGCTGTATAGCCTGTCACATCCCCCAGCAGCAGCACCTTGTCACCCGCCTCGATCTGCGCGGCGGTTAGCAGTCGGCCGGTTGCGAGCGGCGGGTTCATCGCTCCGCCATCGCCCAGAGGAACGGGGCGGTCTATATAGCAGGTTTCGCGCCGCGCGGCGGGTACGAAGTCTTCGCGCGGGACAGACGCCATCGCGGCGATAACCGCAGGGTCGTTAACATCGCTGGTGCGAAGCTGGCTTGCCACCATGGCGGCGCGCATCGCCGGAAAATCGACCTTGCTCATAGTGCCTCCCGAATCGCGGCGTCGGGCCGCGCCTGTTGCTGACCCAGCCCTCTAGTCCAATGATCCCACATTCGTCCAGCCTGCCACAATTTACTGCGCGGTCCAGCCGCCATCGACCGAAATATTTGCCCCGGTGATGTTCGCTGCGGCATCGGAACACAGGAACAGCGCTGTGGCCGCCACCTGCTCAACCGTGACAAACTGCTTGGTGGGCTGGCCGGCGAGCAACACATCGTTCATCACCTGCTCGCGCGTCATGCCCCGCGCCTTCATAGTGTCCGGAATCTGATTCTCGACCAGCGGCGTCCAGACATATCCGGGCGAGATACAGTTGGCTGTGATACCGAACGTCGCGGTTTCGAGCGCGATCGTTTTGGTCAGTCCGGCGATCCCGTGCTTGGCGGTGACATAGGCACTTTTGAATGGAGAGGCGGTGAGCGAATGGGCCGAGGCGGTCTGGATGATCCGACCCCACTTCTGCTGCTTCATATAGGGAATGGCCAGGCGCGAAGTGTGGAAGGCGGAGCTGAGGTTGAGAGCGATGATAAGGTTCCATTTCTCAGCCGGAAACTCCTCCACTGGCGCGACATGCTGCAACCCGGCATTATTGATGAGTATGTCCACCCCGCCAAAGATATTGGCGGCCTCCTGCATCATCGCCTCGATCTGATCGGTCCGAGTGAGGTCATGCCCACAATAAAGAACGCGCGCGCCGCTCTGCGCTTCGAGCGCCTGCCGCTCCCGCTCTATCGCCTCGGCATCACCGAAACCGTTAATGACGAGGTTTACACCCTCGGCCGCCAGCGCCTTCGCATACGCGAGACCGATGCCGGAGGTGGAGCCGGTAATCAGTGCGGTTTTGCCCTTGAGCGTCATGTGATCCCCATGTCTGTTCCGCGCCAGATTGCGCTGCACCGCAATAAGGCTAATTTGCGACAGCGCCAAGCCCCGCAGCCTTTTCTTGTTTGCGGAATTACCTTACTTCACACTACCGCACACCAAGGGAGAGAGCGATGCGCCTCGACGACGAACAGGAAAGCAGCAACTTCGAAGTCCAGCGAGGCGGCGGAGGCTTTGGCGGTGGGTTCGGCGGAGGAAATCTGCTCGGTTTCTTGCTCCCCATGATCGGCTCCCGCTTCGGGTGTGGCGGAATCGCGGTGGTGTTGCTGATCTTCGCGGTGATGGGCGGCGGACTGAACCTCGGCTCGATGTTCGGCGGCGGCAGCGCGCCCAATGTGCAGAGCTCGCAAGATGCTGCGCAGCTGACCGAGACTCAGCACTGGTCACTCAAAGTGCTTGGATCGACGGAGCGGGTGTGGGGGCAGGTGTTCGGCCAGAGCGGCCAGCAATATCAGCCTGCTACGCTGGTCTTCTATTCCCAGAGCGGCATGTCCGGCTGTGGTGCGGCGCAATCGGCCATGGGCCCGTTCTACTGTCCCAACGACCAGCGGATCTACCTGGATACCGATTTTTTCAACGAGCTGAAAACCCGCTTCGGCTCGCCGGGCGATTTCGCGCAGGCTTATGTTATCGCGCATGAGGTCGGCCACCATATCCAGGATCTGGAAGGCACATTACGCAAGGCGCATGATTTTCAAGGGCGCGCCAGCGAGGCGGAAGGCAACGCCATGCAGGTGCGGGTGGAGTTGCAGGCGGATTGCTATGCCGGGGTGTGGGGGAAGCTGACGGGTCTTATGGAAGCGGGCGATCTGGAGGAAGGCCTTCGTGCGGCGCAGGCGATCGGCGACGATACGCTTCAGCGCGATGCCGGGCGTACGCCAATGCCGGACAGCTTCACCCATGGCTCTTCGGAGCAGCGGATGCGGTGGCTGAAGCGTGGCCTGGATACCGGCGACCCGGCGCAATGCGATACGTTCAGCGGAGAGGTGTGAGAGAGAGTGGTCATTGGCATGCGACCCGAGAGCGACACAGCTCTTGCCAATGACCCTTGCTGCGTCGCCTGTGGGCTTCGGGAGGTCAGTCTTAGGGGGTGAACGCGCCTCTATGGGATCGCTGTAAAAGAGTCATGTCCCGCAGTTGGACACCTTGATTTACCTCTGGCGGTGAGGGCGGGATTATGATTCCATCGAGTTGCAGCGATGGAGGCGTATGTGTCGGTTCAGCGTGGGTTTTTCGATCTGGATGAGCGGTATGCGGCGTTGTCGGCGGCGGGCGATCCGTTGGAGAAGTTGAACGGACTGATCGACTTCGAGATTTTCCGGCCCGCGCTGGATGCGGCCCTGCAGCGTTCCGATGGCAGCAAGGGCGGCCGACCGCCGATGGACCCGGTCATGATGTTCAAGACGTTGATCCTGCAGACACTCTACGGCTTGTCGGATGGGCAAGCGGAGTTCCAGATTCTGGACCGGCGCAGTTTCGGACGTTTCCTCGGTCTCGACGATGGCGACAACACGCCCGACGAGACGACGATCTGGCGCTTCCGCGAGGCACTCGTGCGCGCCAATGCCGTCGACGCCCTGTTTGCCCGGTTCGATGCCCATCTCAAGGATCAGGGCTACCTGGCCATGGGCGGCCAGATCCTCGACGCCAGCATTATCGCCGCCCCGCGCCAGCGCATGACCAACGAGGAGCGCGCCATCGTCAAGGACGGCGGCATTCCCGAGGGCTGGGCCACCAAGCCGGCGAGGCTGGCGCAGAAGGACCGTGACGCGCGCTGGACGCTCAAGCGCGGGCGGCGGAAGAAAGGGCCCGACGGCAAGCTCATGGCCGAGATCGCCACGCCCATCTTCGGCTACAAATCCCACATCGGCATCGACCAGCGCCACGGCTTCATCCGTACATGGTCCGCCAGCGATGCCGCCCGCTACGATGGCCGCGAACTGCCCGGCCTGATCGATGCGGAAAACACCGGCAGTTCGATCTGGGCGGATACGGCCTATCGCAGTCAGAAGAACGAGCGGGCCATCCTGCGCGCGGGGCGCGTGTCGAAAATCCACTTCCGGCGTGCGCCTGGCAAGCCGCTGCCTGTGCAGCGCCAGCGTGCCAATGCCGCGCGTTCCAAAATCCGATCCGCCGTCGAACACGTCTTCGCCACGCAGAAACACAGGATGGGCCTGTTCATCCGCACCATCGGCATCGAGCGCGCCAAAGCCAAGATCGGCCTCGCCAACATCGCTTTCAACTTCAAACGTTTCCTCTACTGGGAAAGCCGAACGGCCACGACGTGATCAGACGCTGCTCAGGCCGGAACACGTGGTTCTCCCCTCCAGCGGCCGGAGCGCGATGAACGCATGGCCGTAAATCCGCCTGCTGACCATCCCACACGTTGAAGACAACCCTGGAACCCGGTAAATCAAGGTGTCCAGCTGCGTGACAATAAAAATTCCCCAAAAACCGAGATATCTTCGCAAGAAAAAGGGGCTGCCGAAAATATTCCGCAGCCCCTTTTCATGGCTTTACAAATCGAGGATCAATCCTGAGTCAGAAAATCCGGCAGACCACCCGGCGCATCATCTTCGCCGCCGGAGCGCTCGGGCATCGGGCCGCGCTCTCCACGGTCCCGATCGCGGCCGCCGCCACGACGACGGTCACCCCGATCCCGCCCGCCGCGATCGCCCCGATCTCCACGCTCACGCGGTTCGCGCGGCGGGCGAGTGTCTTCCAGCTCCTCGCCGGTTTCCTGATCAACAACGCGCATCGACAGGCGGACCTTGCCGCGATTGTCGATCTCGAGCACCTTGACCTTGACCTCCTGGCCTTCGGAAACGACGTCTCCCGGCTTCTCGACGCGTTCATTGCGCATCTCTGAGACGTGGACGAGACCGTCCTTGCCGCCCATGAAGTTCACGAACGCACCAAAATCGACGATGTTGACGACCTTGCCGTTATAGATCTTACCGACCTCCGGCTCCTCGACGATGCCGAGGATCCAGGCCTTGGCAGCCTCGATCTGCTTGATGTCCGACGAGCTGATCTTGATGACGCCCTCGTCGTCGATGTCGACCTTGGCCCCGGTCTCCGCGACGATCTCGCGGATCACCTTGCCACCCGTGCCGATGACATCGCGGATCTTCGACTTGTCGATCTGGATCGTCTCGATGCGCGGCGCGTGCGCCGACAGCTCAGAGCGGACCTCGCCCAGTGCCTTGCTCATCTCTCCAAGGATGTGCGCGCGGCCTGCATTGGCCTGGGCCAGTGCAGCCTTGAAGATTTCCTCGGTGATACCAGCGATCTTGATATCCATCTGCATCGTGGTGATGCCTTCGGACGTACCAGCGACCTTGAAGTCCATGTCGCCGAGATGATCCTCGTCACCGAGAATATCCGAGAGAATGGCGAACTCCTTGCCCTCAAGGATGAGGCCCATTGCGATGCCTGACACCGGACGCTTCAAGGGCACGCCGGCGTCCATCATCGAGAGCGAACCACCGCAAACCGTCGCCATCGAAGAAGAGCCGTTCGACTCGGTGATGTCTGAGAGAACGCGGATAGTGTAGGGGAACTCTTCCTTGGTGGGCAGCACAGGGTGCAGCGCGCGCCAAGCGAGCTTGCCATGGCCAACTTCGCGACGACCCGGAGCGCCGAAGCGACCCACTTCGCCGACCGAATAGGGCGGGAAGTTGTAGTGCAGCATGAAGCGCTCATAGTGCAGACCGTCCAACCCGTCGATCATCTGCTCGGCGTCCTTGGTGCCGAGTGTGGTGGTGCAGATTGACTGCGTTTCACCACGAGTGAACAGCGCCGAACCGTGGGTGCGCGGCAGGAAGCCAACGATCGCCTCGATCGGGCGGATCTGCGTGGTGGTGCGGCCGTCGATACGCTGGCCGTCCTTGAGGATCGCGCCACGAACGATGTCGGCCTCCAGCTTCTTCATCGTCTTATTGGCGACCATCTGTGTCTGCGGGCTTTCCTCCGCGAACGCCGCCTTCGCCTTGGCGCGCGCTTCGTTCAGCGCGTTGGACCGCTCGGACTTGTTGGTGAGCTTGTAGGCAGCAGCAATATCCTTGCCGACGAGGTCCTTGAGCTTCGCCTTCATCTCGACCGTGTTGTCGGACAGGTCGATTTCCCACGGATCCTTCGCCGCCTTCTCGGCCAGCTTGATGATCGCGTCGATCACCTTGCGGCTCTCGGCATGAGCAAACATCACCGCGCCGAGCATTTCGTCCTCGGTCAGCTCCTGGGCCTCGGACTCGACCATCATCACCGCGTCTTGCGTCGCCGCAACCACGAGGTCGAGCCGACCTTCCGCGACTTCCGTAAGCGACGGATTCAGCTGATATTCGCCATCCTTGAAACCGACGCGCGCCGCGCCGATCGGCCCCATGAACGGCACACCCGAAATGGTGAGCGCAGCCGAGGCCGCTACCATCGCCAGAATATCGGGCTCAGTCTCGCCGTCATAGCTCATGACCTGGGCGATGACGTTGATCTCGTTGTAAAAACCTTCGGGGAACAGCGGACGCACCGGGCGGTCGATCAGACGGGAGACCAAAGTCTCCTTTTCGGTCGCGCCGCGCTCACGCTTGAAAAAGCCGCCGGGTATGCGCCCGGCTGCGGAGTATTTCTCCTGATAGTGAACGGTGAGCGGGAAGAAATCCTGCCCTTCCTTCACCGATTTGGCCGCCGTGACTGCGCACAGCACCACCGTTTCGCCATAGGTCGCGAGCACTGCGCCATCGGCCTGACGGGCAACGCGGCCCGTTTCGAGCTTGAGGGTCTTTCCGCCCCACTCGATTTCGACTGTCTTTACATCAAACATTGGTTTTCCTTCCACCCACCGGCCCTATTGCGCGGCGGGGCTTGCAGAGTGCGGGCAAAGCCGGCCCGCAGCGGTACGGAGGCATTCTCTTCGCCTCCTCATGTCAGAGCCATGCCGGATTGCATGGCCTCCGAATCGAAACGGCCCCGTTTGGGGCCGCCTCCTTGCGCTCAACCTTACTTCCGTAGGCCCAGCTTTGCAATCAGCGCCTCGTAGCGGCCCTGATCTTTCTTCTTCAAATAATCCAGCAGGCTGCGGCGCTTGTTGACCAGCATCAGCAGGCCGCGGCGGCTGTGATTATCCTTATGGTGGCCCTTGAAGTGCTCGGTGAGGTTCGAAATGCGCTCCGAAAGGATCGCGACCTGCACCTCGGGAGAACCCGTATCGCCCTCATTCTGGGCATGTTCCTTGATCAGCGCGCTCTTGCGCTCAGCTGTAATCGACATCGGCTTCCTTTCTATAATCAGAGATTGAAGCCCCGCACGACCCGGATTTCCAGGCCGGAACCTTCCACCAGCGCGATGGGCGTTTGGCCCTCCGTCGCCAGCATCAGACCCTGCTTGCGGGGGTCTCCCGCCAGTACTTTGCCCTGCCTGAGGGCCAGCGCCTGATCGGGAGTGACGGGCAGAGCCGGGATGTCGTCCAGCCCAACCGTCAACGGCAGCACATACTGCACGATGGTGCGGCCCTTAGCAGCTTGCGTAATTTTGTCCAGCGAAATCGCGGATTTCAGGGTGAATGGCCCGGCCTTGGTGCGGCGGAGCATCGTCACATGGCCAACCGTGCCGAGCGCGAGGGCAATATCGCGCGCGAGGGAACGGATATAGGTGCCCTTGGATACGGTGGCGGAAAGGGTCACGCACTCCGCATCGCAGGCGAGCACTTCGAGCGCGTGGATCGTCACGGCGCGGGTTTTGAGCGTCACTTCCTCGCCTGCCCGCGCGAGATCATAAGCACGACGGCCATCCACTTTCAGCGCCGAGTAAGCGGGCGGCATCTGTTCGATCGGGCCGGTAAAGCGCGGGAGGATGGCCTCCACTTCCGCCAGGGCCGGGCGTGCATCACTGGTGGCGATCACCACCCCTTCCGCGTCCAGCGTGTCGGTCTTCTCCCCAAATTTCACACAAAAATCATAGGCCTTGTCGCTATCGAGCATCCGCCCGGCGAGCTTGGTTGCCTCGCCCAGAGCGATGGGGAGCACTCCCGAAGCCAGCGGATCGAGTGTCCCGCCATGGCCGATCTTGACCTTGGGGTATCCCGCCTCACGCAGACAGCGCTTGACCGCCGCGACCGCCTGCGTGCTGCCCAGACCATAAGGCTTGTCGAGGATGATCCAGCCGTGGAGGGCGCTCACGGGTGGGCCGCCCGCCAGTCATCCGCCAAGATCGCATATAGGGCGGTGTCGCGCACATATCCGGTCCAGGTAACCCGGTTCCTGCGCAAAATCCCCTCTCGCACGGCACCCAGCTTTTCCATCGCCGCCATCGAGCGCGCATTGCGGGTGTCGACTGTGAATTCGATCCGCCAGAAGCCGCAGCCGATCGCGTGGTCGATCATTAGCTGCTTCATGCGGCAATTGACCCCGGTGCCCCGCGCTGCGGGTTCGATATAAGTGCCGCCGATCATCACCGTTCCATTTGCCGGGTCGGGGGTGATATAGCTGGTCGTGCCGATCACCGCGCCGTCCAGCAGCACAGTAAATCGTACCCACCCCTGCTCGCCGTGAAAGCGCTTGAGCATCGCTTCAGCATCCTCGCAGAGCATATTGACGGGATAGATCTCCCATATGTCACGGTCACGCGCGCAGGCATCGAGCAGCGGCCCGGCATGCTCGGCCTTGAACGGAACCAAACTCACATTGCCGTCCGTGAGTTCCTGTTCGAGGGCATTGCCGGGCTGGCTCATTCCTCGCTTAAGTCCCGCGCCACCTTGGGGTCGCGCAACAGCGCCTCTATATGACTGCCTTCATCGAAACTCTCGTCAATGATGAACTTGAGCTTGGCCGCGTTCTTCATCTTTACGCGCTTGGCCACCTCTCGCTGGAGATAGGCGGTGTTCTGGCGCAGCGCCTTCAGCACCGCCTCCTCGTCCCGTCCCAACAGCGGCTTCACGAACGCTGTGGCATGGCGCAGGTCAGGCGTCATCCGCACTTCGGTCACACTCACCATATGGCGGGCGAGTATGTCGTCGTGCACATCGCCGCGCTGAAGGATATCCGCCAGCACATGGCGCACCTGCTCGCCTACGCGCAGCAGGCGGACGGAAGCGCCCTCATTCCCGGCCATGTCCCATCCCTTTCAGCGAGGGTCACAACACCCGCGCGCGTTCCTCTACCTCGAACAGCTCCAGCATGTCGCCAGGCTTGATGTCGTTGGTGTCGGCCAGCACCGCGCCGCATTCCAGACCTGCGCGCACCTCGGCCACATCGTCCTTGAAGCGGCGGAGCGAGGCGATGGTCGTCGCCGAGACAATGACATCGTTGCGGGTGAGGCGCGCGTTGATACCCTTGCGGATGAAGCCATCGACCACCAGCATACCGGCGGCCTTGTCCTTCTTGCCTGCGGGGAACACTTCCTTGATCTCCGCCCGGCCGACGACCGTTTCGATCCGCTCCGGCGCAAGCTGGCCCGCCATCTCATTGCGGGCTTCCTCAAGCAGGTCATAGATCACGTCATAATAGCGCAGGCTGATCTTCTCGCGCTCGGCAAGCTGGCGTGCCTTGGCGTTGGGGCGCACGTTGAACCCTATCAGCGGCGCGCGGCTGGCGGCAGCCAGAGTCACGTCACTCTCGGTGATCGCACCGACGCCCGAATGCAGCACCCGCACCTTGATCTCGTCCGTGGAAATACGGTTGAGCGAGGTGACAATCGCCTCGACCGAACCCTGCACGTCGCCCTTCACAACCACAGGATACTCGATCTGGGTGGTATTGAGCGCCGAGAACATATGCTCGAAGCTGGTCGGCGCAGAGGTCGTCCGCTTTTTCGTCGCCTGTTCGGCGCGATAGGCGGCGACCTCGCGGGCGCGCGCCTCGTTCTCCACGACCGAGAGCTGGTCGCCCGCCATCGGCACGCCGGAAAGACCCAACACCTCAACCGGCATAGACGGCCCGGCTTCCTTGACGTTCTGGCCCTTGTCGTTGACCATCGCGCGCACCCTGCCGCTCTGCTCGCCGACGACGAAGATGTCGCCCACTTTGAGCGTACCGCGGCCGACGAGAATGGTGGCAACCGCGCCGCGCCCCTTGTCGAGCTGCGCCTCGATCACCCGGCCCTCTGCCGCGCGATCGGGGTTGGCCTTGAGCTCCAGCAGTTCGGCCTGAAGCAGGATTTTCTCAATCAGCGTGTCGAGGCCGATCTTCTTGAGCGCGGAGACTTCGACGTCCTGCACCTCGCCGCCCATTTCCTCGACCATCACCTCATGCTCCAGCAGGCGCTCACGCACGCGCTGGGGGTTGGCGGTATCAAGATCGACCTTGTTGATCGCCACGATCATCGGCACGCCGGCCGCCTTGGTGTGGTTGATCGCCTCGATGGTCTGCGGCATCAAGCCGTCATTCGCGGCGACGACCAGCACGACGATATCGGTCACGTTTGCACCGCGTGCGCGCATCTCGGTGAAGGCTTCGTGGCCCGGCGTATCGAGGAAGGTGATGACCTCGCCTCCCTTCGCCTTGATCTGATAGGCGCCGATATGCTGAGTGATGCCACCCGCTTCGCCCGCCACTACATCGGTACCGCGCAGCGCATCCAGAAGGCTGGTCTTGCCATGGTCGACATGGCCCATGATCGTGACGACGGGCGCACGGGACTTGAGCGTCTCGGGCGCATCGACATCCGCGCCGGTGTCGATCTCGACATCCGCGTCGGACACGCGTTGGATGCGGTGGCCGAACTCCTCAACCAGCAGCTCCGCCGTATCCTGGTCGATCGTCTGGTTGACCGTAACCGGCATGCCCATCTTGAACAGCGCCTTCACCAGATCCGCACCCTTTTCGGCCATGCGGTTGGCAAGTTCCTGCACCGTGATCCCCTCTGGCACCACAACATCACGCACCTGCTTTTCGCGCGCCTGCTGGCTGCCACCATGTGTGCGGCGATATTCCTTTTCGCGCGCGCGCTTGAGCGCGGCAAGGCTGCGGGCGCGGGCGCTATCGTCGTCAGACAGCGCGCGGTTGACGGTCAGCTTGCCCGACTGGCGGCGATCATGATCGCCCCGCTTTGCGCGGTCAGGCTTGGCGGCGGGTTCGGGCCGCTTGACTGGCAGGACGGGCGTGAAGCGCCGTGGTGCGGGGCGGGCATCGTCCGTCCCTTCTTCCCCTGCACCAGCGGTCGACGGTGCGGCATCAACCTCTGCCGTTGCCATCTCCGGCTCCGGCGCAGGCGCTGTTTCTGGCGCTGGAGCAGCTTCGCTCTCCTGCTCAGCACGGCGGTTTTCTTCTGCCCGGCGCTTTTCTTCCTCGCTCGCGGCAAGGCGTGCGGCTTCCTCACGGCGGCGCGCATCTTCCAGCGCGGACATGCGGGCCTCCTCGGCCTCGCGCAGCAGCTTCGCCTGCATCTCCTGACGGCTCATCAGGTCGTTGCGCGGCGGCGGAGGCGCGGCGGGACGCGGCGCCGGCGCTACGGGGGCAGCAGGCGCAACCGGCGCGGGCGCGGCGACCACAGGCTCCGGCGCGGCGATCGGAGCCTCGCCAGGCTTGCCGATGATGCGACGGCGCTTTACCTCGACCACGACGGTGTTTTTCCGCCCGTGGCTGAAGCTCTGCTGCACCTGACCCGATTCTACCGTCCGCTTGATGCCCAGCGGCTTGCGGCCCAGAACCGGCTTGTCTTCGTTGCTGTCACTCATCGACTTTGTTCAACCTTCTCAACTTCAAACACCAAAATGCGGCATGGCCCATGTGCAAGGCCGCCGCTCAGTCATCATGCCCGATGGACATATCCGCCGTACCGGCCCTAACCCGCGCCTCCGGCGATCGTTCTTCTGCCGCACTGTTAGCGCATCCGGCATAGCTTTGCCAGCGGCTTAACAGCGCACCGATCCGCTCCGCCGCGCCGGGGTTCGTCACCGCGATGTGGACGACGTTCTCTCGCCCCAAAGCCTGAGATAGAGGCTCGCGGCCTACGGGCAAGACCATGCCCGCCAATTCCTGACCTTCGGCCTCCTCGCCTACCCGCCATGCCTGATCGAGCTTGCGGCGCCCATCGGGCGCGGCGTCGGCGGCGTGGAGCAACATGCTCACCTGCCCGCGCCGCGCCGCGACATCGATCTTCTCGGAGCCGGTAATGAGATTGGACGCGCGCGCCTCAAGGCCCAGCCGTTCCATCGCCTGCCGTTCGAGCGCGCTTTCCACCAGCCCGCCCAGATCTGCTGGGATCACGATTTCCCCGGTCTTGAATGCTCGTGCCAAAGCGGCTTTGAGCTTGCCGTTGCCCAGTGCCTTTTCCAGCGCCGCGCGCGGCACGCCGATCCACGCGCCCCGCCCCGGCGCCTTCGCGCGCACATCGGGCATCACCGCGCCGTCGGGCGCAAGCGCGAGGCGCACCAGATGCTCTGGCGCGGCGCGGTCTCCGCTCAGGATGCAGCGGCGCTCGGTCATGAGAGCGCCTCGCTGCGGCCGGTATTTAGTTCAGCAACGCGCCGATCATTGGGAAGCATCCGCAGCATCTGCGACCTCCCCTGTTTCTGGCCCACTTTCATCCGCGAACCAGTGCGCGCGGGCGGCCATGATGATCTCGTTGCCCTGTTCCTCAGACAGGCCATATTCCGCCAGCACGCCACCCTTGTCCTCGGCCGACTCCCTGTTCTTGCGGCGGTCGGACTGACGCTTCTTCGCAATCAATTCGTCGGTGGCAAGGTCGGCCAGATCGTCGAGCGTCTTAATGCCCGCCTTGCCAAGCGTCACCAGCATTGCCTCGGTGAGGTGCGGCATGTCGGCCAGCGCATCCTCAACGCCCAGCGCCCGGCGCTCTTCGCGCGCGGCGGCCTCGCGCCGCTCCAGCGCCTCGAGCGCGCGGCTTTGCAGCTCCTCGGCCAGCTCCTCGTCGAAGCCCTCGATGCCTGCCAGCTCCTCAACGCCGACATAGGCGACCTCTTCCAGCTCGCCGAACCCCTCGGCGACCAGCAGCTGCGAGAGCGTCTCATCGACGTCCAGCTCGTTCTGGAACATCTCGGACCGTTCGACGAATTCCTTCTGCCGCTTTTCGCTCGCATCAGCCTCGGTCATGATGTCGATCGCCTTGCCGGTCAGCTGGCTGGCGAGACGGACATTCTGGCCCCGGCGGCCGATGGCGAGCGAGAGCTGATCGTCCGGCACCACCACTTCGATGCGGCCCTCATCCTCATCGATGACGACGCGGCTGACGGTCGCGGGCTGGAGCGCATTCACCACGAAGGTCGCGGTATCCTCGCTCCAGGGGATGATGTCGATCTTCTCGCCCTGCATTTCCTGCACCACCGCCTGCACGCGGCTGCCCTTCATGCCAACGCACGCGCCGACCGGGTCGATGCTGCCATCGCGGCTGATAACGCCGATCTTGGCACGGCTGCCGGGATCACGTGCGGCGGCCATGATAGTGATGATGCCGTCGTATATTTCCGGAACTTCCTGCGCGAACAGCTTTTTCATGAACTCGGGATGCGCGCGGGACAGAAAAATCTGCGGCCCGCGGTTTTCGCGGCGGACGTTGAGCACGACCGAGCGCACCCGGTCGCCCACGCGTACTACCTCGCGCGGAATCTGCTGATCGCGGCGGATGACGCCCTCGGCGCGGCCTAGGTTGACGACGACGTGGCCGAACTCAACCGACTTCACCACGCCGGTGATGATTTCGCCCACGCGGTCCTTGAACTCCTCATACTGGCGCTCGCGCTCGGCATCGCGCACCTTCTGGAAGATCACCTGCTTGGCCGACTGAGCGTCGATACGGCCCAGATCAATGGGCGGCAGCGGATCGACGATGAAGTCACCCAGCGCGGCTCCGGGCTGGAGCTTTTGACCCTGCTTGAGGTCAACCTGCTTGAAATAATCCTCGACAGTCTCGACCACCTCGACCACGCGCCACAGCCGCAGATCGCCGGTGTCCGGATCGAGCTTGGCGCGAATGTCGTTCTCAGCGCCATAGCGGGCGCGAGCCGCGCGCTGGATCGCGTCCTCCATCGCCTCGATGACGATGGCCTTGTCGATCATCTTTTCCGAAGCCACGCTGTTGGCAATGGCGATCAGCTCGGCCTTGTTGGCGGAAATGGCAGTGGCCATCGTACCTTATCCTTCCGTTTCAATCTCGTCCGCCCCTTCCGAGGAGAGCGGCATGGTAGCAGAAATTAGTGCATCCGTCAGCACCAGCTTGGCGCTCTGGATATTGTCAAAGCCGATGCTCACGCGGCCCAGCTTGGGGTCGTCGAGCAGGATCGTCTCCCCCTCCACCCCGGCAAGGATGGACTTGAATTGCTTGCGTGCCTCGACCGATTCGACCACCGTGATCCGCACCTCATGCCCCGCCCAGTCGGCAAAGTCCTTGAGCCGGGTCAAGGGCCGGTCGATACCGGGCGAAGACACCTCAAGCCTGTAGGCGCTTTCGATCGGGTCACGGCCCTTGGCTTCCAGATCATCGAGCATATCGGACAGGCGGCGCGAAAGTGCGGCGCAATCGTCGATATTCAGCTGACGCGTATCCGGCCGCTCCGCCATGATCTGGAGTGTGGGGTCGTCTCCGCCGAACATCTTGACACGCACGAGGTCAAACCCGAGGGCACGCGCCTCAGGCTCGATCAACTGTGTCAGTGCGGCCAGATCGACCACAAACAACCCTTTCGAAAGACATGACCTTCTAGCGCCGGAGCCTCGCGGTTCCGACCCTAACATGGTGGCAATGTCAGGAAGAATGGTGCGCCTCTAACCCAAGACGCCGCGTGTTACAACACGTTTGTTATGCCCTGCTGTTATGCTCTGCTCGCTGTGCTGAACGGCTCTGACGTGACCGGGTATCCCAGCCCTTCAGGGATACACAGATAGTCGCCATCGGCGCGCGTCTCCACCCTTGGCTCAATCAGCCTGACCTGGTGCGCTTGCGCATGCGCCACCAGCGCCGCGATGCTCTCGCACTGGGCCAGTCGCTCAAGGTTACGGCGGGTGGGGAAGATGATCTTCACTCGCCGGGCGTCCGCCTCGTCCAGCACCTCTTGCGCAGTATGCCAGACCAGCCGCGTCGTCTCGCCTCCGTCCGGCGTCAGCTCTCCCGGCACATGACCGGCAATGGCGATATAAAATCGGGTGTCATAGCGACGGTGCGGCGTTGTCGAGGGCGGGCACCAGCGCGCGAACGGGATCAGGCGATCAAAGTCGAAGGCCAACCCCATAGAGTTAGCCACGCTGGCCAGCGATGCGCCATTCTTCAACGCGCGCCGCAACGCAGGCGCCGCTTCGGCCGCCCTCGCCTCATCCACCAGCCCCAGCACTAGGCCGCATTCCTCGATGGTCTCGCGGACCACCGCAATACGCGCTGCGAGATCTTCGATATCGCCCTGCGGCGCGATCCGCACAGCGTGATCTTGGTCGGCCTTATCCACCGCGCCGCCGGGAAAAACCATCGCCCCGCCCGCGAAGGTCATCGACTCGGCACGTTCCTGCATCAGAAAATGCGGAGCACCCGACGGGTTATGCCGCGCGACAACGGCTGTCGCGGCCGGGCGCGCCGATTGAGGCTGGCTGGTCATCGTTGATCTCTGCACTTCGATGGTCCGGCGCGTCAAGGCGGTTACGCCGCGCCGTCCTGTAAGGGCAGGCCAATCTTGGCGGGCGTCGACGAGCACCAACTCTGGACAACCCCTACAGTTGCAACCAGTTGAGAGTAGAGACAGCACTCAATGAAATGTCATTCCTTCAGCGCCCGCGCAGCGAGCGGCGCAAGGCCGTTTGCCATTTTGTCCACACCCTGCGGATTGGGATGGATGCCATCGGCCAAGAGCAGCTTCGGGTCGCCGATCACGCCATCGAGAATGAAGGGATAGAGCGGGGCGCCATAACGGCGGGACAGATCGGCATAGATCGGGTTGAACGCCTTGGCATAATCATCGCCCATATTGGGCGCGGCGATCATGCCCGCCAGCATGGCCGCGATGCCCCGCCGCTTCAGCTCTTCCAGCATCGCGGTAAGATTGTCCCGCGTGGCCTGCGGGCTGAGACCGCGCAGCATATCGTTGCCGCCAAAGCCGATGATGACGAGATCGGGCTTCTTGGGCAGCCCATCGAGCACAAACCCCAGGCGCATCAACCCTGCCGCACTGGTATCGCCCGAGACTCCGGCATTGAACACATGCGCGGGCGTGCCCAACGCCCTCAAATTGCGTTCCAGCGCAGGGGCCAAGCCCTCATCCCGGCCGAGCTGATATCCCGCAAACAGGCTGTCGCCGAACACCACGACCAGCGCGTCTCCCGCCGCCGGCGCGCTAACATTACCCGCCGCCCTGTTGGTCGTCGCTTGCCCGTTACCAACTTTTTGTGAGGGGCCATCGCCCTGCTCGTCTGCCGCGCCGCAGGCCGTGACAAGCTGGACAAGCGCCAACAGCACCCCATATGACACCCAGCTCTTCTTCGCGTTGTTCCACACCGGTAGGCACATCCCTTCATGCACATGCAAATGAACGATCTTTCCCCTATCGTGGTTCATGCGAGAAATGTCACGCTGACGCTTGGCCCAGCGGAGAATCCCGTCGAGATTTTACGGGGGATAGACCTTGATATCCGCCGGGGGGAAAGCGTGGCGGTGCTGGGCGCGTCAGGGTCTGGCAAATCCTCACTGATGGCAGTGCTCGCAGGGCTGGAGCGGGCGAGCGCTGGCGAAGTGATGATCGGCGGCGCGGATTTCAGCGCGCTCGATGAGGACGAACTCGCGCGCGCCCGGCGTGGCCATGTCGGCATCATCCTGCAGGCATTCCACCTGCTGCCTACCATGACCGCGCTGGAGAATGTCGCCGTGCCGCTGGAACTTGCAGGCAGCACCGATGCCTTTGCCCGGGCGGCGCGGGAGTTGACCGCCGTCGGCCTTGGCCACCGGATGGATCATTATCCCGCCCAGCTTTCCGGCGGCGAGCAACAGCGTGTCGCCATCGCCCGCGCCATGGCGCCCGAGCCGAAGATCCTCTTTGCCGACGAGCCAACCGGCAACCTCGATGGCAAGACATCGCAGGCGATCACGGACCTGCTGTTCGATCGTCACCGCGAAGCGCAGGCAACCCTGATGCTCATAACCCATGACCCGACGCTGGCCGAACGGTGCGACCGGATTGTCGAGATCAGCGACGGCCGCATCGCAAACGAACGGCGCGGCTGAGATGGGACAGCGCGACCTCGGCTGGCGCGCAAGCTGGCGCATTGCCCGGCGCGATCTGCATGCGCGGTTGATTGGCCTGCGCCTGCTGTTCGTCTGCCTGTTCCTCGGTGTGGCAATGCTGGCTGCGGTCGGCAGTCTGACCACCGCCATCACCACCGAGATTTCCGAGCGCGGGCAGGTGATATTAGGCGGCGACATCCAGATCAAGATGACGCAGCGTGAGGCGAGCGCCGACGACAAGCGTGCCTTCGCGCGGCAGGGTGCGTTGAGCGAGACCATCCGCACGCGCGCCATGGCCAAACGCATCGACGGCACGCGAGGTAACGGGCCGGAGGCAGTGCTGACGGAGCTTAAAGGCGTGGATGCCGCCTACCCGCTCTATGGCACACTTACATTGCAGAACGGGCGCTACGCCGCGCCGCTTGCGCCCGATGCGATCCTTATCGGCGCAGCACTGGCGGAGCGGCTCTCGCTGCGGCTGGGAGATAGACTGCGCTACGGCCGCGCGGATTTCACAGTACAGGACATCATCGCCGACGAGCCGGATCGCGTGAGCGAGGGCTTCACCCTCGGCCCGGTGGCGATCGTTTCGATGGACGGTATGCGCCGTACCGGCCTCATTCAGCCGGGCAGCCTGTTTGAGAGCAGATATCGAATCCGACTGCCCACCGGGGCCGACGCAGCGACTGTCCGCCAGCGCATGGAGGAGGAGAATGCCCCCGCCGGTTGGGAATTCGGCGACCGCGAGAACGCTGCTCCCGGCGCCAACCGCTTCCTCGGCCGCATGGGTCAGTTCCTTTCGTTGATCGGCCTGACCGCGCTGGCGGTGGCGGGAATCGGCGTCAATAACGGCGTGACCTCCTATCTGACCTTGCGCCGCCGCGGTATTGCGACGCTGAAGATACTGGGCGCCAGCGCCTCGGACATTGCGCGCATCTATCTGCTCCAGATCGGCGCGGTATCGGCCTTCGCTATCGTGCTGGGGCTGATCGTGGGCGCACTTGCCGTGCCGCTGATCGTGGCGCTGGCGGGCGATGTGCTGCCGGTGCGGCCCGGTTTCACGCTGCATCCGCTGCCGCTCGTCACCGCCATGCTCTATGGCGTGCTGATCGCGCTGATCTTCGCGGTGCCGCCGCTGGCGCGGGCACGGCGCGAGTCCGGCGCGGCGCTGTTGCGCGCGGGCGTGGACCCGCTGCGCCACGGGCTGGATGCGCGCAGCCGGGCGATGACGGTGGGCGCGGTGCTGCTATTGCTCGCGCTCGTGCTGTTAGGCGCACGCGATGTGCTGTTTTCGCTCTGGGTCATCGGCGCGATCGCGGGCGTCTTGCTCCTGCTTTCGGGGCTGGGGCTTACGGCCCGATGGGTGGCGCGCAGGGTGCCGCGTCCGCACGCGCCGTTGCTGCGGCTTGCCCTCACCAATCTTTATCGGCCTGGCGCGCAGACCACCGCTCTGGTCATCGCGCTCGGCCTCGCGCTCACTTTGTTCGTGACGCTGGCGGGCATTCAGACCAGCCTGAAAAACGAGATCAGCCGCACTGTGCCGGCAAAGGCGCCGGACCTCTTCGTGCTCGACATACCTTCGGGCGATAGGGCGGAGCTGCTTTCCACTATCGCGCGCCATGCGCCGGATGCCGCCGTCAATATCGTGCCTGCCCTGCGTGGTACGGTCGTCGCTTATGGCGGCCAGCGCGTTGCCGAGCGCGAGAATGTGCCGGGTGATGCCTTCCTCCTGCGCGGCGAGCGCGGCGTAACCTACAGCACCGTGCTGCCCGAAGGCAGCGAAATTGCGAAGGGCACATGGTGGCGCGCCGATTATGCCGGGCCGCCGCTTGTTTCGCTCGATGCCGAGCAGGCCAAGTTGCTCGATCTCGATGTGGGCGACACCCTCACCGTCAGCGT
This sequence comes from Sphingobium sp. DEHP117, assembly GCF_030867385.1. Classification (GTDB taxonomy): domain Bacteria; phylum Pseudomonadota; class Alphaproteobacteria; order Sphingomonadales; family Sphingomonadaceae; genus Sphingobium. The sequence goes on from NZ_JAPFBJ010000002.1 coordinate 112,766, forward strand.
TTTGGGCCGTGAGATCGAAGCGCGCATCGCCTCGCTGCGCACGATCAACTGGGAGACGATGGGCTTCAATTATGTGATGGTGTTTTCGCCCAGCAGCCTCGCAGGCGCGCCGCACACCCTTACCGCCACCATCACCCTGCGCGGAAACGAAAAAGCAGCGGTGACGCGCGGGCTCCTTTCGGCCTTCCCCGGCGTTTCAGTGATCGAGACCGGAGAGGTGCTCGTCCAGGTACGCGCCTTGCTCGATCAGATGAGCGCCGCCATCCTCGCAGCCGCTTCGATCACGATATTGGCGGGGATCGCCGTGCTGATCGGCGCGATTTCCGCCTCGCACCAGATGCGCAGCTATGACGCGATCATCCTCAAGACATTGGGTGCCACCCGCTGGCAGGTGCTGGGTACGCAGGCACTCGAATATGGGCTGATCGCGCTGGTGCTGGCGGCGGTTTCACTGGTGCTCGGCATCGGAGCGGCATGGTTCGTGATCGTCAAGCTGTTCGAGTTCGCCTGGATGCCGAACTGGTGGGTTGTATTCGCCACGCTGCTGGGGGGTGCCGGCTTGACACTGGGCATTGGCCTCGGCGCCTCTCTCCCCCTCATGGCCCTGCGCCCGGCGCAGGCGTTGCGGAGGGTTTGAACGCACCCCCTCGACAATCAGAGAAATGAGAACATAATAGGAACATGTTCTCTGATTCGTCTTTTGTACCCGGGCGTGAAAAGCTCTTGGCCGCCGGTCTATCCGGCGCTGAGCCTGCGGCGCGCCTGGGATTGGGAAGCAGTTGCGCGGATCAATGGCTGGAAGGCGGATTGGCTGCGCAAGGCGTGCACGAATTTTATCAGGCGGGAGAGAAAGACGGGCCGTCGCTCAGTGGTTTTGCGCTCCTCCTCGCCGCCATGCGCCAGCGTCAGCACGGCGGTGCCCTGATCTGGGCGCGCGAGGTAAAGGCGGCGCGGCTGGGCGGCTATCCCTACGGCCCCGGCATCGCCGAGCTGGGCATCGACACGCGCCTGCTGACTCTGCTGACCCTGCCCGATGCCAAGGCAGTATTGAAGGCAGCGTTCGATGCGGCGCGCGATGCGGCAGTCTCGGCAGTGGTGATGGAGCTGACCGGCAGGCAACCCCTGCTGGATCTCACGGCCACGCGGCGCTTCGCACTTGCGGCTTTGGAAATGGACACGATGACACTGCTGGTGCGCGGCAAGGCGAAGCCTACGCCCAGCGCCGCGCATACCCGCTGGCATGTGGCGGCCGCGCCTTCCCGCGCGCTGGAGGCGCATGCGCCGGGCGCGCCTGCCTTCGTGCTCGACCTGTTGCGCCAGCGCGGCGGGAGAGACGGGCTTCGCCTCATATTGGAGTGGGATCGTGACACGGCTGCGTTCCGCATCGGGGATCATGTCGCACGGGCCACGCCGCTATCTCGCCCTTCATCTGCCATGGCTGCCGGCGGAGCGGGCGATGCGCGGCGGCCTCGCGCGGCCTGAGCAACCCTTCGCTCTTGTCGAGAAGCAGCGTGGCGCCCTGCGCCTTGCCGCGCTCTCGCCGCTGGCGGCACAGACCGGCATTGCACCCGGCATGGCGCTCGCCGATGCGCGCGGGCTGGTGCCCGATCTTGCCACCTTGGCTCATGACCCGGAAGCTGACGCGGTGCTGCTCGGCCAGATGGCGCGGCATTGCATTGCCTATACGCCCAGCGTGATGCCCGATCCACCGTGCGGCATAATGCTCGACATTACCGGCTGCGCGCACCTCTTCGGCGGCGAGGCAGCCATGCGCGATGCCATCGCCCAGGATTTCCGCCAGCGCGGCTACACGATGTGGCTGGCTGTGGCGCATACGCCCGATGCGGCACGCGCGCTCGCCCGCCATGGCGGCGCAGACGTGCACGCCCTGCCGCTCGATGCGCTGGATGTGGACGAAACCGTCCGCCTTGCCCTGCGCCGCGCTGGCATTCGCACCATAGGAGAGCTGGCCGCCCTGCCGCCTGCGACACTCGCCGCCCGCTTTGGCGCACCGCTCGTGCGTTTGCTTGCCCGGCTGACGGGCAGCGAGGACCCGCATATCGTCCCGCATCTGCCGCCGGAGGATATCCGGGCCGAGCTGCGCTTTGCCGAACCCATTGGTCGCCATGCGGACGTGCTGGATGCGATCGAATGGCTGGCCACGCAGGCAGCGGGCGCGCTGGCCGAGTCGGGCAAGGGCGGGCGGGCGTTCGCGGTTCAGCTTTGTCGCAGCGACGGGCATGTGGCGCGCCTCTCCATCGAGACCGGCACCCCCACTCGTGACCCCGCGCTCCTCATGCGCCTGTTTGCCGAGCGGATAGACAGCCTTGCAGACCCGCTCGACCCCGGCTTCGGCTATGACAGCCTGGTATTCGAGGTGAGCCACGCCGAAACGCTGGAGCAACAGCAGCGCAGCCTTGCGCCCGATGCCGCAGGCCCGGCGGACATCGGCCCGCTGCTCGATCGGCTGGCGGTGCGCTATGGCCCGGCGGCGATCCAGAGTTTTGCCACCGGTAACAGCCATGTGCCGGAGCGCGCCGGCTATCTGGCGCGCGCACAGGATGGCGAGCGGGGGTCCACGTCCATCCCCGGCGAGACGGGCGAACCGCCGCTGCGCCCGCTCTTCCTGCTCGATCCGCCACAACCGGTAGAGGTGCTGGCGACGATCCCGGACGGACCGCCGCGCCGGTTCCGCTGGCGGGGCGAGCAACATCTGGTGCGGCTCTACGAAGGTCCGGAGCGGATCGCTCCGGAATGGTGGCGGCGGCGGCAGGGCTATGCCAGCCCCGGCTTCAGCCGCGATTATTACCGGATCGAGGATGAGGATGGCCGCCGTTTCTGGCTATGCCGCCACGGGCTTCACGGGCGAGAGACCAGCGAGCCGCGCTGGTATGTGCACGGTCTTTTCGCATGAGTGGCCCGCCCCCCTATGCCGAACTGGCGGCGGCGACCCATTTCTCGTTCCTGCGCGGGGCCTCGCACCCTTGCGATATGGTAGCCCATGCGCTTGAGCTGGGCATGACCGGTATCGGCATTGCCGATCGCAACACGGTGGCGGGCGTGGTGCGCGCGCATGTGGCCCTGCGCGAAGCAACCGCAAAGGCTGAAACCGAAGGCCTGCCTTTCCCCGATTTCCGCCTCGTCGTCGGCGCGCGGCTGGTGTTTGCGGACGGTACGCCGGACATCATCGCCTATCCCGCGACGCGCCACGGCTGGGGGCGGCTGACGCGCCTGCTCACCCTCGGCAATCTGCGCGCACGCAAGGGAGAGTGCGTCCTGCACCTCGATGATCTGTTGACACATGCCGAAGGCCTGCTGCTGATCGCCATGCCCAGCGCGGATGCGACGCTGCTGGCCCGGCTGCGGCAGGCAGCGGCAGGGCGCGTGTGGCTCGGCGCGGTGATGGGCCGTACGGGGCGGGATGAGCGCCGCCTGGCCCAGGCCCGCGCCCTCGCCGCGCAGGCAGGGCTGCCGCTCATCGCCATCAACGACGCGCTCTACGCCGCGCCCACTGCCAAGCCCCTGCACGACGTGCTCACCGCCATCCGTCTCAAGACGACGGTGCAGCAGGCAGGACGCCAGCTTGCCGCCAATGCCGAACGCCACCTGAAACCGCCCGCCGAAATGGCGCGCCTGTTCGCCCATGCCCCCGAAGCCATCGAGGAAACACAGCATTTCCTCGCGCGTATCGCCTTCCGCCTGGACGATCTGCGCTATGAATATCCGCATGAGCCGGTGCCCTATGGCTGGGAGCCGCAGGACTGGCTGGAGCATCTGGTCAGGCAAGCCGCGCACCAGCGCTACGGCGCACACATACCCCCCGATGCGCAAAGGCGGATCGAGGAGGAGTTCGCGCTCATCCGCCAGCAGAACTACGCCTATTATTTCCTGACCGTGCACGACATCGTCCGCTTCGCCCGCGCACAGGAGCCGCCGATCTTGTGCCAGGGGCGCGGCAGCGCGGCCAACAGCATTGTCTGTTTCCTGCTCGGCGTCACCTCTGTCGACCCGACCACGCATGATCTGCTCTTTTCCCGCTTCGTATCGGCCGAGCGCAAGGAGCCGCCCGACATCGATGTCGACTTCGAGCATGAGCGGCGCGAGGAGGTGATGCAATATATCTATCGCCGCTATGGGCGGGAGCGCGCGGGCATCGCCGCCACCGTGATCCATTACCGCCCGCGCAGCGCGGTGCGCGAGGTGGGCAAGGCGCTGGGCCTCTCCGAGGATGTGACCACACGCTTGGCGAGCACGGTGTGGGGCAGCTATTCCTCGGAATATAAGCGCGAACGCGTGGAGGAGAGCGGCTTCGACCCCGACAATCCGGAAATAGCGCGCCTCAACCATTTTGTGCAGGAGATCCTGCACTTCCCGCGCCATCTCTCGCAGCATGTCGGCGGATATGTGCTGACCCAGGGGCGGCTGGACGAGATCGTGCCGATCCACAATGCCGCGATGGAGGATCGCACCTTCATCGAGTGGGACAAGGACGATATCGACGCGCTCGGCCTGATGAAGGTCGATGTGCTGGCGCTCGGCATGTTGACGTGCATCCGCAAGAGCTTCGACCTGATGCGCCAGCATGGGCTGGGCGACCACAGCCTCGATATCGACCTCAAGTCGGATGACCCGGCAGTCTATGACATGCTGTGCAAGGGCGACAGCATCGGCGTGTTTCAGGTCGAGAGCCGGGCGCAGATGAACATGCTGCCGCGCCTCAAGCCGCGCGAGCTGTATGATCTGGTCGTGCAGGTGGCGATCGTGCGGCCCGGCCCGATCGAGGGGGACATGGTCCACCCTTATCTGCGGCGGCGCTGCGGCGAGGAGGAGGTGGAATATCCCAGCCCCGCCCCACCGCATAACCCCAATGAACTGCGCACGGTATTGGGCAGAACCTATGGCGTGCCGCTGTTCCAGGAACAGGCGATGAAGCTCGCCATCGTCGCTGCGGACTTCTCGCCCGATGAGGCCAACGGCCTGCGCCGCGCAATGGCAACGTTCCGCAATGTCGGCACCATCCACGGCTTTCAGCAGAAGATGATCGGCGGCATGGTCGCGCGCGGTTATGACCCGGCCTTTGCCGAACGGTGCTTCAAGCAGATAGAGGGATTCGGCAGCTATGGCTTTCCGGAGAGCCACGCCCAGAGCTTTGCCCGGCTGGTCTATGTCTCGGCATGGATCAAGTGCCATCAACCGGCGGTGTTCGCCGCCGCGCTGCTCAACTCCCAGCCGATGGGTTTTTACGCACCGGCGCAGATCGTGCGCGATGCGCGCGAGCATGGCGTGGAGGTGCGGCCCATCGACGTGAACGCCAGCGCGTGGGACAATGGGCTGGAGCGGCGCGCGGATACTGCTCTCGCCGTGCGTCTGGGCTTTCGCCAGATCACCGGTTTTCGCGAAAGCTGGGCGCAGGCGATCACAGCGGCGCGCGAAGCCGGGCCGTTCCCCTCCATCGAGCATCTGGCGCGGCGGGCCTGCCTGCCGCAGCGGGCGCTGCGCCTGCTTGCTGATGCCGATGCCTTTGGCTCGCTGGGCGCGGGGCGACGCGCCGCCCTGTGGGAGGTGCGCCGCCTGCCGGACGACGAACTCCCGCTGTTCGCCGCCCCGCGCGCCGCCGAGTTGGGAGTGGAGCCGGACGTCTTCCTGCGCCCCATGGGCCTGGGTGAGCATGTGGCGGCGGATTATCAGATGACCGGCCTTTCGCTCAAAGAGCATCCAATGGCGTTGCTGCGCCCTCTGTTCGCGCGGGAGAAGGCTATGCCCTGCGCCGCCCTGAGCGGCATGAAGAGCGGCGCGAAGGTGCGCGTCGCCGGGGTGGTGCTGGTGCGCCAGCGCCCCGGCAAGGGCAATGCGATCTTCATCACGCTGGAAGACGAAGGCGGCATCGCCAATATCGTGCTGTGGGCGCGCCAGTTTGAGGCCATGCGCCGCGAGGTGATGGCCGCGCGCGTCATGCTGGTCGAGGGCGAACTACAGGTGAGCAGGGAGGGTGTCATCCACGTGATGGCGAGCCGCATCCTCGACCGGAGCGAAGTATTGGCGCACCTTTCCGACAGCTATCGCGCGGAACCGGAACTCTCTCCCGCAGACGAGTTCGTCCACCCCCAGCATCCGCGCAAGGCCATGCCCGCCGTCGAGGCGCGGCACCGCCACCCGCGCGATGTGAGGCTGCTGCCCAAATCCAGGGACTTCCATTGAGCGAGACGATGTGGAGCGAACGACCGTGCGGGTGTACGGAAAGCACCGGCGCACACCACAGGGATTGCAGGCCAATGCGGAAACATTGGCGCGCGCAGGTGTTGAGGGCATGCAACCTCCAATCCGCACGGGAACACTGCCATGACTGTCAACAGCGCATCCGCCCGCTACGAAGGCCTCGGCCGGGATGGCAAAGGCCATATCTGGACCAAGCGCGGCGCGCTCGACGCCGAGCCTTATGGCTTTGCCTCGCGCTTTGAGGACGGGCCGGGCACCAACCCGGAGGAGCTGATCGCCGCCGCCCACGCCGCCTGCTTCACCATGGCGCTGAGCTTCGCGCTGGCGAAGGCGGGGCACAGCGATGGCCAGCTGGACACCGAGGCCAAGGTGACGCTGGACAAGGACGGCGAGGGCTTTGCCGTGACCAAGAGCGCGCTCTCCCTTACTGCGAAGGTGCCGGGCATCGCGCAGGAAGACTTCGACCGCATTGCCGACGAAGCCAAGGCCAACTGCCCGATCAGCAAGCTGCTCAACTGCGAGATCACGCTGGAAAAGACGCTGGAGGGCTGACCACGGCGCCCGCCTGGCAGCCAAAAGTCATGAAAGTCACGCCCTGTGAGGGGGGTTACTGCGCCTGCCCGTCCTCCCCGCCCGCGCCGCCTTGCCCGCCCTCGGCCGTCAGCCGCGCGCGCTCTTCCGCTTCATCGGCGGCGTCGATCGCTTCCGCCTCCGCGCCATAGACGACATCGACATCATCGAGCACCAGCCCGGCGCGGCTTTCCTCCTCGGCGGTGAGCGCGACGCGCACATCCTCCGCCTCGGCCTCCATATGCAGCACCGCGCGGGCGAGCGCGATGGCATAATGATGGGACTGGATCGGCAGCTCCTGCTTTTCCGCCGCGCGGCCATAATAAGCCGGGGCGCGGGTGCGCAGCAGGAACTGGGCAAGGCGCTCGTCATAGCGCCGATGCTCGCCCACCTTCTTGCCCTGATGATAATGGGGGACGGGCACCCCCTTGATCGCGCGGGAGAGGACGGCATCCTGCAACAGCTGGATCGCCCACTCCATCGCCGATTCCCAGGCTCGCCTGAAGCTCCCCGCCTGGGGATGCGCGCGCAGGCGATAGGCGCTGCGCACAGACATGCCCGCCGCCCGCGCCGCATCGGCAACGCATCCGCAATCCGCCAGCGCATTGATGAAGGCGATCTGCCGTTCGGCGGTCCACCCATCATGCCGCGCGGCGCGCGCGACCGGGGTGAAGGGGAACTGCGGCATGGCCTTGCCTGCGGGGCGGGAGGATTTTGAACGGGGCATGGGCAGGGTGTACCGCAAAGGCGGGGCTGTAGGACAGAGTGTTGGATGAGACTTGGCGGACCGGATTTCATCCGCTATTCGCCTTCACAAGAGAATATAGGATTTCTGCATGAATATTCTGCCCCTAGCGGAAATGGATCAACGCCATCCGGGATTAACAGAGGGGATGGCGCAAATGTTTTTCGAGGCTGCATCTGTTTGTTTTGCGCGTCATCACAGTCGTCCAAGTGTAGTTGACATTGAGACAGTCGACGGATCATCCCAAGCCACTGTAGATTGGCTTGCACCTACGCCTCAAATGGATCGGGCTTATGCTAATACGATCGACACTACTGAATGGGGAGCCTACGGAGTCTCGCTAGCAGCTCTTGAGTTACAAACTGGCTATGTAGCGGTCCAACGTGCTGAGACGCTAAGCGGAGCCGATTTCTACGTTGCACCAGCTACCGCTGCTAACGACGACTTGGAAACAGCCCTGCGTTTGGAGGTGTCTGGAACTGACCAAGGTGCGCGTTCTGTTTGCCGAACGCGTCTGACGAAAAAAATTGATCAAACGAGAGCGGCAGGACATTCCAAGCCAGCTTTGGCTTCTGTGGTAGGATTCAGTGAGAAGTTAGTTCTAGTTTCACAGGTTATAGAGCCGTGAGCTGGTCTGAACTTCACAAGAAAAGTGCTGATCTGGCGTTCAGAGCTGCACAACTGCGAGTGATTAGCCGCTCGGATGCAGAAGGTCTTTACGCGGCAGCAGCAAAATTAGAGATTGAAGCGCTCGATGCTATCCCATTCGATAAAATTCGAACTCGTGGCATTATTGGCGTCAGCGCTGCATCACTGTTATTCAAAGGTAAACTTTTCTCCGAGGCTGAAGAACTAGCACTTCAGCTACTTAATGGTAAACTATTGGAAGATGCGCGGGTTCAACTCCAGGCCGTATTGCAGGCTGTATGGAATGAAGCAGCTAAGCGGGAGCGCGATATCAAATTTTTGCCGGGACAAGTTATCGTATCCATTAGCGGCGGAGAAGTGGTTACTGGGGGAGCTCCACTTGACCTTATTCTCTCGAAAGTTCAAACCGTTCAGAATATATTTATAAGAACTGTTGAATATCTTAGCCGGTTACCTTTACGAACTAGAGGCAGGCCCAGCCCTGAAATACGGGATTACTGTCGCCCTTGGCTATTCCAAGCGCCCGCAGGCAGCTATCAATTCGCTGTAGCCGTGCAAGGTCCGCAGCAACGTGACTTTTTTAAGGACCAGTTAGCCCCGATGTATGTCACTGATAAGTTTCTTGATATCGTTCAGGCAAGTGCCTCGGGGTCAGATGAACAATTAGAGCATATCATAACTGATGAGGACTATAGAACTACTTTTGTACGTCTCACCAAGATCCTGTCGCCGACAGGTAGAAACTATGAGAGAGTGAGGATTTATTCATACGATAATCCGAAGGAAATTAACTTAAGCCCAGATGCCAGACATTATGCTTCAGAATATATTGCATCAATCAAAGCTTTACCTTCGGATTCAGGGACGCGGGACAAAATCGTTGGCACGCTTCGTGCGTTGGATCTAGATCGAGACTGGCTTGAAATTGAAGTAGAGGGGCGGCATCAGAGAATTGTCGGGCTACAGGATGCCATCGACGACGTGATTGGTCCTCTTGTAAACAAAAAGGTGACGGTCACAATTGATCGCGTCGGTCGCAAATTAAACTTTGTCGACATAGATGAAAATTGAGCTGATAACTTTGAGCCCTCAATCCCCGCGTTTGCGGTGCACGACATAGGCCATGCCCAATATCGCCGTGACGATGCCGATCGCGCCGCCGCCGATCGAGGTGATGGTCGCGATGGCCTCTTGCGGCTCGACCGTTGTTGATACGCCGCCCCGCACCTGCATCACCAGCCAGAAGGTGCCGAGCGCCAGAAACAGGTCCAGCACAACCATGCCGACGAGAGCGCGTTTCGATTTTTTCATGGATAGTCCCCCCTCCCGCCTGCCCAATGGCGAGAGAGGGGATGCTATCATTCGGCGGCAGGAAGGTAAATCTCGCCGCCTTTCTCGCGGAACTTCTCTGACATTTCGGCCATGCCCTGTTCCGCAGCGGCCTCTGAGCCAGCCGCGATGAACGCATCCGCACTCTGGTTCTGCTTGGCCGCAAACTCCCGCACTTCCTGCGTAATCTTCATGCTGCAGAATTTCGGGCCGCACATGGAGCAGAAGTGGGCGGTCTTCGCGCCTTCTGCGGGCAAGGTCTGGTCGTGATATTGCTCGGCGGTGTCCGGGTCTAGCGAGAGGTTGAACTGGTCGCGCCAGCGGAACTCGAAGCGGGCCTTGGAGAGCGCATCGTCCCGCACCTTGGCCGCCGGGTGGCCCTTCGCCAGGTCCGCCGCGTGGGCGGCGAGCTTGTAGGTGACGACGCCGACCTTCACATCATCCCGATCCGGCAGGCCGAGATGCTCCTTAGGCGTGACGTAGCAGAGCATCGCCGTGCCGTACCAGCCGATCATCGCCGCGCCGATGCCCGAGGTGATATGGTCATATCCCGGCGCGATATCGGTCGTGAGCGGGCCGAGGGTGTAGAACGGCGCCTCGCCGCAGACCTCGAGCTGCTTGTCCATATTCTCCTTGATCTTGTGCATCGGCACATGGCCGGGGCCTTCGATCATCACCTGCACGTCCTGTTTCCACGCGCGGTGGGTGAGTTCGCCGAGCGTGTAGAGCTCCGCGAACTGCGCCTCGTCATTCGCGTCCGCTATCGAGCCGGGGCGCAGGCCATCGCCCAGCGAATAGGCGATGTCGTAGGCCTTCATGATCTCGGTGATTTCGTCAAAATGCTCGTAGAGGAAGCTCTCCTTATGGTGCGCGAGGCACCATTTCGCCATGATGCTGCCGCCCCGGCTGACGATGCCGGTGACGCGCTTCGCCGCGAGCGGCACGTAAGGCAGGCGCACGCCCGCGTGGATGGTGAAATAGTCGACGCCCTGCTCGGCCTGCTCAATCAGCGTATCGCGGAAGATTTCCCACGTCAGCTCCTCGGCGATGCCGCCGACTTTTTCGAGCGCCTGATAGATCGGCACCGTGCCGATGGGGACGGGGCTGTTGCGGATGATCCACTCGCGCGTGTCGTGGATGTTGCGGCCGGTGGAGAGGTCCATCACCGTGTCCGCGCCCCAGCGGATCGACCAGACCATCTTGTCGACCTCGCTCGCGACGTCCGACGCGACGGCGGAGTTGCCGATGTTGGCGTTGATCTTCACCAGGAAGTTGCGGCCGATCGCCATCGGCTCGGTCTCTGGGTGGTTGATGTTGCTGGGGATGATCGCGCGGCCACGGGCGACTTCGTCCCGCACGAATTCCGGCGTGACATAATCGGGGATGGCGGCGCCGAAGCTCTCGCCATCGCGGACGTATTCGCGCAAGCGTTCGCGGCCCAGGTTCTCGCGCTCCGCCACATATTCCATCTCGGGCGTGATGATGCCGCGGCGGGCATAGTGCATCTGGGAGACGTTGGCGCCCGGCTTGGCGCGCAAGGGACGCTGGACGACATTGGGGAAGGGGCGGACTCCACCGGAGCGATCCGGCCCGAGCTGCCCGTTATCCTCCGGCTTCACCGCGCGGCCGTCATAGGCCTCGACATCATTGCGCGCCATGATCCACTCGCGCCGCAGCTGGGGCAGGCCGGCCATGATGTCGATATGGGCTTGCGGATCGGTATAGGGGCCGGAGGTGTCATAGACGCGGATCGAGGGCTCTCCGCCAGCCAGATCGATCTCGCGCATAGCGACGCGGATGCCGCTGCCCGAATGCGCGGCGACATGCACCTTGCGGCTGCCTCTTATGGGGCCGGTGGTGACGCCAATCTCTGCCTTTGCGGGAAGGTCTGCCATGGTCATTCTCCTCGGAGATCGGGAGAGAGAATGACCGCTGCGGCATGCCCTCCCTCCGACCGTATTAACGGTTTCAGGTTCAGCGGGTCGCAGGACGTTACGCCTGCCTCTCAGCCACATGGCTCCCCGGGGATGGCCAATGTGTATGCCTCGACACCGGCAATGTCCAGCCGGAGAGTTTAACACATGCGTGCGGAAAGACCGTATCCCTCGATTAGGCGACTTACAGTAACCGCCCGTATAAAAACCCGAATTTGCCAAGGATAATGCAATATTAACCAACCCAAATCATATAATAGACAAACTAAAGCTTGCCTGGAGAGAAGTATGAAACGCTCGTCCATCAGGTTCAAGGTTCAGCTTACGTTTGGGCTGTTGCTGGCTGTTGCCGCCAGTTGGGCGCTCGCGAGCCACATTGTTAACCGGGAGATCACGAACGCAATGCGCCAGATGGTGCAGGCATCCGCACTGCTGCGCAACCAGACCGACACGGACATGGAGCATGACGCGATCCGGGGCGATGTGCTCGGCATCCTTGCCGCGCAGACCGTGCCAAGCCTCAACGCCCCGGCGCTGGCGCAGTCGCTGAAGGAACGCGTCACCAACTTCCGCGAATTCTACGACGCGACTTTGACCTATGACCAGTCCAAGGCGGTGACGGACAGCGCAACCGGCGTGAAGGCGGATGTGGAGATGTATCTCACCAGTGCAGAGCAGATCGCCGAGGCGGCGCTGGCCAGCCAGCCTGTCTCGCCCGATGCCTTGAGCCAGTTCAACGCCAAGTTCAAGGCGCTGGAGGGCAGTCTTGGGGGCGTGTCAGACGCTATCGAGACGCATGTGGCCGAGACACGCTCTCATGCGGGCGACGCGGCACGGCGCGGCAATTATGTCACTTATGCCTGTCTGCTGCTGATCGTCGGCACGATCCTGTTCGTCTGGCGCAGCTTCGCAAAGCAGTTCCTGCGCCCGATCTTCGAGATCAAGGGCGCGGTGGAGCAGCTGACCCGGCGCGACCTCGATATCACGATCGAGGCGACAGAGCGCGGAGATGAGCTGGGCGAGCTGGGCGAGGCCGTCTATGGCATGCGCGATCAGATTGCCGAAGCCGTTGCCGCCCGCAAGGCGCAGGAGGAGGAGATCGTTCACACCATCGGCAGCGCGCTCGCCCGCCTCGCCAGCGGCGACCTCTCCAGCCGCATCGAGACGGAGCTGAAGGGCGCGTTCGCTAGCCTCAAGGACGATTTCAACCAGGCGGTGCATCAGCTTTCCGCCGTGTTGAGCACCGTGCACCAGTCGACCGACAAGATGCTGACCAGCGCGGAGGAGATCAACCGCTCCGCAGACGACCTGGCCCGCCGCAACGAGCAGCAGGCAGGCAGCATCAGGGCGATCGCCGACGCCATTTCCGACGTATCGGAAAAGGTCGCCGCCTCGGCCAAGTCAGTGCGTGCGGCGCAAACGGCCGTGAAAGACGTGAACGGCGCGGTGGCGCAGGGCGGCACCGTGATCCAGCGCGCGGTCGAGGCGATGGACAAGATCGAAACCTCCTCGCGCGCGATCGACAGCATCATCTCCGTCATCGACGGCATCGCCTTCCAGACCAACCTTCTGGCGCTCAACGCGGGGGTCGAGGCGGTGCGCGCGGGCGAGGCCGGCAAGGGCTTCAACGTCGTCGCCAGCGAGGTGCGCGCACTCGCGCAACGGTCTGCCGACGCCGCGCACGAAATCAAGCAGCTCATCTCCAACAGCTCCTCTCAGGTCGAAACCGGGGTCAAGCTCGTGCGCGAGGCGGGAGACTCGCTGGAGGCCATCCTCGCCAGGGTCATGGAAATCTCGACCGTGATGGAAAGCGTTACCAGCAGCGCGACAGAGCAGGCCGGGTCCTTGAGCGCGATCGACGGCAGCGCCCACGACATTCAGGGCATCACCCAGCAAAACGCCGCCGCGACCGAGCAGGTCACCGCCGTGACGCGTATGGTGGTTGATGTGACACGCGATGTCGTAAGCCAGCTTTCGAGTTTTACCTTGGATTCAAACTCTGCAGCTAAAGACCACCGCAGGAGGCTCGCGGCATGAAGGGTTTTTGGTTTAGTTCTCTGTTCTCACTGGCCCTCGCCATGGCCATCTCGCCTGCCGCCTCGGCGGAGGACAGCGCCCCGGCATCGCAGACAGATGCCGTGCGCATAGACACGTCCTACACGTCCGATGTAGCCGCCACCCTCTCTGGCGGCACGGACAAAAAGGCGCGTTACCTCGGCAATGTCGACCTGACCGCAGACATCGACCTCGACCGGCTGCTCGGCTGGCGCGGCGGGCGGGCTTTCATCTATGGCCTAGGCAATTTCGGCAAGCGCCCCAATGACAGCGCAGGCACGCTGGAGGGCGTCAACAATATCGAGGTGGGCAAATCCGCCGCGCGGTTGTTCGAGGCCTGGGTGGAGCAAGACCTGGGCAGCGCCAGCCTGCGCGCTGGCCTCTATGACCTCAACAGCGAGTTCTACGCGAGTGACAGCGCCGGGCTGCTGATCGCGCCGCCGTTCGGCATCGGCTCCGAGCTGGCGGCGACCGGCGCGAATGGTCCTTCGATCTTTCCATCGTCCGCACTCGCCGTGCGCCTGCGTGCTGACATCGACGGCGGCAATGGCTATGTGCAGGCGGCCGCCTTCAACGCGCGCGCGCAGACATGGGGCGACCATGGCGGCATCGACACCAGCTTTGACGACGGCGTGCTGCTGATCGGCGAGGCGGGCCACGAAATCGGCCCGGCGCGCCTGAGCCTCGGCGCCTGGACCTATACCAAGCGCCAGGAGGATGGCTTCGCCACCGATGCCGCAGGCGACCCGCTGATGCGCAGGGCGTGGGGGATATACGGCATGATGGAGGCGCATGTCTTCGGCAGCGAAGACAGCCCAAGCCTCGACGCCTTCCTGCGCGGCGGCGCGTCTGACGGGCGGACGAGCGACTTTTCGTGGGCTGCGCACACCGGCCTGCTGTATGGCCCCGTATGGCCGGGGCGCGACGACAGCGCGCTTTCCCTAGCCCGGCTTATTCATCGGGCTTGGTCAGAAGGGTTGGCGGGAGTGGTGTAAGCGATTGCTTTGATGTAGGAAAATGGGTGTCTAGACCAGTCCTGCAGCGAGGCAATTTATGCCACGGGCCACACCCGCCGGGAGCGATGATAGCGCGCCGGGATTTTCGTTTCCAGCGATCGGGCGCAAGAAGATCACAGCCGCGTTCGACGGAGGTCGGCTCACCTCGGATGGCGGTGTTCTGCTGCTGGCACAGGCCGAGCGCGCGATGGGGCTTTGCCGGCGGCTTGCGGCTTGCATTGCCGATCCGCGGGACCCTGTGCGGGTGATCCATCGCCTTGATGACATCCTGCGTGCCCGGGTGTTCGCGATCGCCTGCGGCTATGAAGACGCCGATGATCTCGACGCTCTGCGCGACGATCCGGGCTTCCGCCTGGCGCTGGGCAAGCTGCCGGGATCGGGCGCGGGGCTGGCCAGCCAACCGACGATGAGCCGGTGGGAAAATGCGCCGACCACACGCGAGCTGGCCAGGATGATGGCCGCGATGATCGACATCTACTGCACCAGCTACCCCGCCGCGCCGGCGGCGGTGACGCTGGATATCGATGACACCTGTGACGTTGTTCATGGCTATCAGCAGCTCTCCTTCTGGAACGGGCATCATGGCGAGCGCTGCTTCCTGCCGATCCATGTCTACGACACTGCCACCGGCCGACCGGTGGCGATGCTGCTGCGCACCGGCAAGACACCGTCGGGCGCCGAAGCTGCCGGCCACATCCGGCGCCTGGTGCGCCATCTGCGCCGGCACTGGCCCGAAACGCACATCACCATCCGCGGCGACGGGCACTATGGCCGGCCCGAGGTCATGGCCTTCTGCGAGGCGGCCGGCGTCGACTACGTGTTCGGCCTGCCGACCAACGCCGCGCTGCGTGCTGATCCCGAAATCGTCGCTGCCGCCGATGCCTGCGCGGTTAAGCGGGCTCAGCGCCAATATCCGGTCCTGCGCAACTATGCCGAGACCCGCTACGGCGCGAAGAGCTGGAAGTGCCAGCGCCGCGTCGTCGCCCGGATCGAGGCCAGCACGCTGGGCATGGACATCCGCTATGTCGTCACCTCGCTGGCCGAAGGTTCGGCTGAGCATATCTACGACACCCTCTACTGCGCGCGCGGCAACGCCGAGAACCTGATCAAGCGCCACAAGACCCAGCTTGCCAGCGATCGTACCTCGTGCCGCTCAGCCAATGCTAACCAGATGCGCCTCATCCTGCACACCGCCGCCTACTGGCTCGTGTGGCGCATCCAGCAGGAAATCCCGAAGGCTGCCGCGCTCGCCACCGCCGAGTTCGCAACGCTGCGCCTGCGGTTGCTCAAGGTCGCCGCCCGCATCATCGAAACCGCTACGCGCATCCGCGTCGCCTTCGCGTCAGCCTGTCCCGATGCCAGCCTGTTCAGAACCATTGCCACCGGCCTCCGGCCGGCACCCACATAACCAGCGCGGCAGTGCCGCCCAAAGCCCGAGCCCTCGTCCTTCAACCTCGAAAAGCCCATCGATCCTGACGCGGTGAAAAAACCGCCGGAGGAGCTTGCTCTGATCACCCGGCGACCGACAAACCATGCTCGCACGAACCCGGAGCGGAGGCCTCATGAATAGTGCGGGCTAGGGCTGCGCTATGCCCGCACCAGCATACCGTTTCGCGACACCATGCGCGCCGCCGGGGACACCCCCAGTCGCCACGAATACGGCCTTGAGCTGACCTATGCGGACCGGATCGCGCCGTTCCTGATGCTCCAGCCCGACCTCCAGATCGTCGGCGATCCTGGAGGGGTGGCGGGGGCTCCCGCCGCGCTGATCACAACCCTGCGCATCACGATAGAAATGCCGCCGCTGCGGCGCTGAGCCTTTCGGAAGCTGAGGCGGATCGGCATTCAGCCGTGACGGCCTGCAAATATCGGTTCCCCGCGCTTCCGGTGCTCACGTACCTTTAAGTACGCTGCGTTTGACCGAGGCGCGTGACTCGGTCCAAGGGTCACGGAAAACCGACATTTTGTCCTGCGGTCGTCTACGACTCCGTCACGTCATCATCTGAATGTCGATCCGCCCTTAGACCGCCATTGCACTGTAATCTTGCGGGCCTATATGGGCGGACTACAGAAGAGTCCCCCATAGGAGCGCGCGAGTGAGCAAGGTTCTGGTGATAGGCGCGGGCGGCGTCGGTTCGGTCGCTGTCCACAAAATGGCGATGAATGCGGATATTTTTTCCGACATCACGCTGGCGAGCCGCACGCTGTCCAAATGCGATGCCATCGCGCAATCGGTGAAGGAGCGCACCGGCGTCGTCATCAAGACCGCGCAGATCGACGCCGACGATGTCACGGCCACTACTGCGCTGATCAAGCTGTATAGCCCCAAGCTGGTCGTCAACCTCGCGCTGCCTTATCAGGATCTCGCCATCATGGACGCCTGCCTGGCGGCGGGCGTGCATTATATGGACACCGCCAATTACGAGCCGCGTGACGAGGCGCATTTCGAATATAGCTGGCAGTGGGCCTATCAGGACCGGTTCAAGGACGCGGGGCTGATGGCTCTGCTCGGCTCGGGCTTCGACCCTGGCGTCACCTCCGTGTTCGCAACCTACCTCAAGAAGCATTATCTAGACCGGATCGACACGCTCGATATTCTCGACTGTAACGGCGGCGACCATGGCCAGCATTTCGCCACCAACTTCAACCCGGAAATCAACATCCGCGAAGTGACCGCGCCTGCCCGCCACTGGGAAAACGGCGAGTGGGTGACGACGCCCGCACTTTCCCACAGGCAGACGTTCGATTTCGAGGCGGTTGGCCCCAAGAACATGTACCTCATGTATCATGAGGAGCTGGAAAGCCTCGCGAAGCACCTGCCGGAGATCAAACGCATCCGCTTCTGGATGACCTTTGGCGACGCGTATCTCAAGCACCTCGAGGTGTTGCAGAATGTCGGCATGACGCGGATCGACCCGGTGATGTATGAAGGCAAGGAGATCATCCCGCTCCAGTTCCTGAAAGCCGTTTTGCCCGAACCCTCGACCTTGGGCGCGACGACCAAGGGCAAGACCAACATCGGCGACATCGCCACCGGCATCGCCAAGGATGGATCGGCCAAGACCTACTATATCTACAACATATGCGACCATGAGGAGGCGTTTGCCGAGACCGGCAATCAGGCGGTGAGCTATACCACCGGCGTGCCCGCGATGATCGGCGCGGCGATGATCCTCACCGGTGCCTGGGGAGGCGCAGGCGTGTTCAACATGGAGCAGATGGACCCCGACCCCTATATGGACATGCTGAACAGGCACGGCCTGCCGTGGAAGGTGAAGGAGCTGGATGGGCCGCTGGCGTTCTGATCTCCGGCGGGCTATCGCTCGGCGATGACCTGGAACGTGCTTGCTCCCATCGCTCTGCTCGTCGCCTCGAATGTTTTCATGACATTCGCGTGGTACGGGCATCTGGGCTCGCCGCAGCGGGCGCTCTGGCTGGCGATCCTGCTGAGCTGGGGCATCGCGCTGTTCGAATATTGCCTGGCGGTGCCCGCCAACAGGATCGGTGCGCGGGTCTATTCGGTCGCCGAGCTGAAGACGATGCAGGAGGTGATCACGCTCTGCGTGTTCGCGGCATTCGCGACCTTCTACCTTGGCGAGAGACTGACGATCAATCATGCGGTCGGCTTCGCGTTTATCGCGATCGGCGCGTTCTTCATCTTCAAGGGACCATTGGGGCAGGCATAAACCATGGAAACTCGCGCGGGTGACCCCGGCGCCTTTGCGCGCTTCGATCTTAGTTCCGTCCCCTCGCCCGCCTTCGTGGTGGACGAGGCGGCGGTGCGGCGCAACCTTGCCATCCTCGCCGATGTGCGGGACCGCGCGGGAATCAAGCTGCTCTCCGCGCTGAAGGCGTTCTCGATGTGGTCGCTGGGGCCGGTCATCGCGGAATATCTCGATGGCGTGTGCGCGTCAGGCCTCTATGAGGCGCGGCTGGGTAAAGAAGAGTATCGCGGCGAGGTGGCGACCTATTGCGCGGGATACAAGGCAGAGGACCTGCCCGAAATCTGCGCGCTGTCCGATCACATCATCTTCAACTCGCCGGGCCAGCATGCGCGCTTCAAGCCCATCCTCGATGCCGCGCGCGCGGCGGGGCACAGCTTTGACGTGGGCCTGCGCATCAACCCGCTGCATGCCGAGGGCGAGGTCGCGAAATATGACCCGTGCCAGCCGCACAGCCGCCTCGGCTTTCCGGTGGACCAGCTCACATCAGAGCATCTGGATGACGTTGACGGGCTGCATTTCCACTCGTTGTGCGAGCAGGATTTCGTGCCGCTGAGGCGCACATGGGAGGCGCTGGAACCCCGCATCACGCCGCATTTCCTGCGCCTCAAATGGCTGAATTTCGGTGGTGGGCATCATATCACCCGCGCGGATTATCAGCGCGAGGAACTGATCGCGTTTTTGCGCGATGTGAAGGCGCGTACGGCTTGCGAACTGTATCTGGAACCGGGTGAGGCGGTCGCGCTCGATGCCGGTATTCTCGTTGGCGAGATATTGGACGTGATCGACAACGGCATGCCGGTTGCGATCACCGATATTTCCGCGACCTGCCACATGCCCGACGTGATCGAGGCGCCCTATCGCCCGGCGATGCTGCACGAGGCATCAGACGGCCCGGCGACTCGATTGGGCGGCCCGTCCTGCCTCGCGGGTGACATTATCGGCGACTATCGATTCGGCGGACTGCCTGCGGTCGGCCAGCGGTTCGCGTTTCTCGACCAGGCGCATTATTCGATGGTCAAGACCAACACGTTCAACGGCGTCCCCCTGCCCGCGATCTGGCTGTGGAACAGCGAAACCAATGATTTGCGCGCCATACGGACCTTCGATTACGACGAATTCAAGCGCCGTCTTTCCTGAGTTTCGGCCCGTCACGGAATCTTAAGCGCGGTACTTTACACGGACCCCCCTTCGCCATATATCGTGCGTCCGCTGCCCCATGGGACTTCCACCGCAAGGCAGCTTGTTTTGGCTAATACCCTGGAGGTCCCTTGAATTGCACAAGCATCCTAGCGCGCTGGGGGTAGCAACCGCCCTCAAACCGGCAGCACCGGTAACGCTTATTCGCCCGCAGGCAGCAGCCCGCGCCGCCCGGTTCTTCGCTGAGAAGTTTCCGGGGCGCTCGCTCTATGCCGTGAAGGCGAACCCCTCCCCCGCCCTGCTGCGTACGTTGTGGGAGAGCGGCATCACCCATTATGACGTCGCGTCCATCGCCGAGGTGCGGCTGGTGGCCGAGGTGCTGCCGCAAGCAAAGCTGTGCTTCATGCATCCGGTGAAGGCCGAGGAGGCGATTGCCGAGGCCTATCATGTGCACGGCGTGCGGACCTTCTCGCTCGACACGATGGAAGAGCTGGAGAAGATCGTACGCGCAACTGATGGCGCGGCGGATCTGGAGCTGTGCGTGCGCCTGCGCGTGTCGTCCGACCATGCGCAACTGAGTCTTGCCTCGAAGTTCGGCATCGACCTCAGCGACGCGAAGGAGCTGCTGATGGCCACCCGCCAGGCGGCGGACGCGCTGGGCATCTGTTTCCATGTCGGCAGCCAGGCGATGAGCCCGCATGCCTATACGCAGGCAATCGAGCGCGTGCGCGCCGCCATTGTCGATGCGGCGGTGACGGTGGACATCATCGACGTGGGCGGCGGCTTTCCGTCAATCTATCCGGGCATGGAGCCGCCCGCGCTCGAGCATTATTTCGACGCCATCCACCGCGCGTTCGAAAGCCTGCCGGTGTCCTACTCGTCCGAGCTGTGGTGCGAGCCCGGCCGCGCGCTGTGCGCCGAATACAGCTCGCTGATCGTGCGCGTGGAGCGCCGCCGGGGCGACGAGCTCTATATCAACGACGGTGCCTATGGCGCGCTGTTCGATGCGGCGCATATCGGCTGGCGCTTCCCGGTCAAGCTGCTGCGCGACGGGCATGACAATGACGGCGAGGATGTGATCCCGTTCAGCTTTTATGGTCCGACCTGCGACGACATGGACCATATGGCAGGGCCGTTTCTGCTGCCCGCCGATGTGCAGACGGGAGATTATATCGAAGTCGGCATGCTCGGCGCCTATGGCTGCGCGATGCGCACGGGGTTCAATGGCTTTACCGCCGAGACGCTGGTTGTGGTCGAGGATGCGCCGATGGCGACCCTGTATGACGACGAGCGCGAGGAAGCGCCACGCCGCGACAATGTGGTGAAGCTCGGCAAATAACGGGTGCACGGGCGGCCTTGCTGCCGCCCGGCACCCCCTTTCCGGTGCTGTTGACTTGGACGGCGCGCAGGATCAGTTTCCCGCCCACCGGAAACGGCAGGAGGGACAATAATGATATCACCATTTTCGCACGAGATGCTGGCGCCCGCGGCGGCGCTGGCGCTGTGGACGCTCATCGTCATGCTTTACATGGTCGTGGTGCGCTTCGGGGCATTCAAGACCGCCAATATCGACCTCGCGAAGGTGCCGCCGGGCGGGCGCGGGCAGGATCTGGACAGCGTCTTGCCGAAGCCGGTGAACTGGCCTTCACACAACTACTCGCATCTGCTCGAACAGCCGACTCTGTTCTATCCGATCGTGATCCTGCTGGCGCTGCTCGGCGCGGCGAGCCAGCTCAACATCATCCTCGCATGGGCCTATGTCGGCCTGCGCGTGGTGCACAGCGTCTGGCAGATCAAGGTCAACACAATCCCGGTGCGCGCGAGCATCTTCTTCATTTCCAGTATCGTGCTGATCGTCCTGGCGGTGAATGCCCTCCGCGCAGCATTGGGCTGACCGATCGCCATTCAAGCAGACGCCGGCGGCCCGCTTACTGCAAGGTGGCGGGCTTGTCCGTGTCGGTATGGCCGAAAAACTGCATGAGCTGCATGGCGCGTTCGGCGCGCTCGGCGAGGGTAGTTGCCTCCAACAGCGCCTGCTTGGCCGCGACATCGAAGGGCGCGACCTGCGCCACGCTGTTGACGAAGGTGGTGTCGTCCAGCCGGGACACGGCGGACCAATCGACGATATAGCCGAGATGCTCGGCAAAGCGGCGCGCCTCCTGCTCCAGCGCGGCGCGGGCGACGGCGCTCAGCGCCTCGTCGTCATTCCGCCCTTCCGGCTCGACCTCGGCCTCCACCTGGCGGAACGGCGTTGTGACATCCAGCTCCCGCAGGATGCGAAAGCGGGCCAGCCCCGCAAGGATGATGTTGAACCGCCCGTCCTCCAGCGCCTCGCACTCGGCAATGCGCCCGAGGCAGCCGACCTCGTAAAGGCGCGGCTTCAACCCCTCCTCTGCCGGTTGCACCATGCCGATCAGCCTGTCACGCGCCAGCGCGTCGCTCACCAGCGCCCGATAGCGCGGCTCGAAGATATGCAACGGCAAATGCGCGCCGGGAAACAGCAACGCGCCGGCGAGGGGAAAAAGCGAGATACGCTGCCCGGTCATCGGCGCGGCTCTCCTCCCCCGATCAGGTGAACAATATGGCCGACAGGCGGCGACGCTGGGCAGATACCCAGGGGTCCTCCAGGCCGACCGCCTCGAACAGCTTCAACAGCTGGGTCCGCGCTGCGCCGCCCTCCCAGTCGCGATCACGCGCGATAATTTCCAGCAGCGCATCGGCCGCGGCATCGCGTGCGCCGTTGGCCATCAGCCCGCCCGCCAGCTCGAACCGGGCGGCATGATCATCAGGATCGGCGGCAACCCGCGCTTCTATCGCCGAGAGGTCTGCCACCGGCTTCGCATCGCGCGCGAGCGAGAGGGCAGCGCGCGCCCGCTCTAGCCGTGCATCCTTCGATGCCTCGGCGGGCGCGGCATCCAGCACGGCCTGCGCCTCGTCCAGCCGACCCAGCGCCACCAGCGCGCGCGCATGCCCCGCGATCACCGCTGGATGATCCGGCGCCATGTCCGCAATCTGGGAGAAGATGGACAGCGCACGCTCCGCGTCGCCCTCATCCAGCACCTGCTCGGCCATCGCCACCAGCGGCTCGATCTCCGCCTCCAGCGCCTTCTCGTCCGATTGCACCGGCAGCTGCGCCAGAATCTGGTCCAGCATCTGCTTCAGCTGACCCTCGGTACGCGCCTGGGTAAGATCCGCTACCGGCTGGCCCTGAAACACCGCATAGACCGTGGGGATGCTCTGAACGCGAAACTGGCTGGCGATGAACTTGTTTTCATCGACATTGATCTTCACGAGCTTCACGCCCTTGGGCGCATAGTCGGCGCAGACTTTTTCGATCACAGGCGCAAGCTGTTTGCACGGGCCGCACCATTCGGCCCAGAAATCCACCACCACGAGAGCCGTGCGCGACGGATCGACGACATCCCGCCGGAAATCCTCGACTGCCTTGCGGTCCGCCTCGCTCAACCCCAGCGTAGCCACGTTCTTGCCTCCGATATTGTTCCTGAAGCGGGAGCGCGCGCGCCCGCATATGCTCGCCTATTTGGGGTGCAAAGACGCCCAGCGCAAGCACCCTCGACAATGTTTGGATTCCAGATGCGAAAGGGGCTTGCCGGGCGTGCCGACCGATGCTAGGTGCGCCGCTCACCCGCCGGGATCGCGAGGCTTCACCTTCCGCGTCCGGCCGCCAGAGCGGGCGTAGCTCAGGGGTAGAGCACAACCTTGCCAAGGTTGGGGTCGAGGGTTCGAATCCCTTCGCCCGCTCCATAATTTCAAATACTTAAACCAATTTCGAGCGATACCTAGCAATCATCAGGTAGCGTATAGGTAACACATACTCCTGTGTTGCCATGTTCCGTAGTGAACACTGATTTGAAGACTCCTCCCGATCCTGATAGCGTCAGCCCGCCTGGGTATTGTCGTAACCGGGGCATCGCGATGCTCCCTTCTTAGGGATTATCGTGATGAGGATACTATCAAAGCGCCAAGTGAAGGAGTTGGTTCTGTATTCACCGCAGCACGTCGCACGATTGGAAAAGGCCGGGCAATTCCCCAAGCGGGTTCACCTTGGCCCCAGCCGAGTGGGGTGGGTTGAGGCTGAAATATTGGACTGGCTCCAGAAACGGTTGGATCGCCGCGAAGCGCCTACCCGACACTCCTCTTGAAGGAGCGGGTGGTCGGGATTGCAAGCTCGGCCACCCTTTTGAGGTAGTATGTTGATTGTCGCTGAGAGTTGACCCGGGAGGGTTATAAATTTCCACTGAGATTTGACCCATGTTGAACTCATCCCTGGCTTTGATGAGCGAGGGATCATGGAGTGTTGGACATGGCGTTATTGAGCATTATTCGGCGCTGGCATTTGCGCGATCATTTACCGATCCGGGAGATAGCGCGACGCACGGGACTATCCCGTAATACCATCCGTAAATATCTGCGTGCAGGGACTGTGGAGCCCCGGTTCAAGGTGCCGGAGCGGCCGAGCAAGCTGGATCCGTTTGCCGAACGATTATCGGCATGGCTGAAGCGGGAGATGGGACGCCCGCGCAAGCAGAAGCGCACGATGAAGCAGTTGCACGCCGATCTGGTCGCGCTGGGTTATGACGGTTCCTATGGCCGGGTTGCTGCCTTTGCACGAGCCTGGCGCGACGATTACCGGCAAGCGCAGCAGATGAGCGGTCGCGGCACCTATGTGCCGTTGGCGTTCGCGCCGGGAGAAGCGTTCCAGTTCGACTGGAGCGAGGACTGGGCGATCATCGACGGGGTACGCACCAAGTTGCAGGTGGCGCACTTCAAGCTCAGCCACAGCCGGGCCTTTCTGGTGCGGGCCTATTTGTTGCAGACGCACGAGATGCTCTTCGACGCCCATAATCACGCGTTCCGTGTGCTGGGTGGCGTTCCGCGCCGGGGCATTTACGACAATATGCGCACCGCCGTCGACAAGGTCGGGCGCGGCAAAGAGCGGACCGTCAATGCCCGCTTTCTGGCGATGGTCAGCCACTACCTGTTCGAGGCCGAGTTCTGCAACCCGGCAGCAGGATGGGAGAAAGGCCAGGTCGAGAAGAACGTTCAGGACGCCCGCCATCGCCTGTGGCAACCTGTCCCTCAGGCTGAGAGCCTTGATGCGCTCAACCTGTGGCTCGAACAGCGCTGCAGGGCCTTGTGGCAGGAGATACCGCACGGGATCGAGCCGGGTTCGGTCGCGGACGCGTGGGCCGACGAAGTGCAAAGCCTGATGCCGATGGGCAGGCTGTTCGATGGCTTTGTGGAACTGGGCAAGCGCGTCTCGCCGACCTGCCTCGTCCATCTGGACCGGAACCGCTACAGCGTACCGGCATCCTTCGCCAATCGGCCCGTGTCATTGCGGATTTACCCTGACCGTATTCTGGTCGCTGCCGAAGGTCAGGTGATATGCGAGCACCAGCGCATCATCGATCGGTCGCATCATCTGCCGGGCCATACTGTCTATGACTGGCGCCATTATCTCGCCGTCGTCCAGCGCAAGCCCGGAGCGTTGCGCAACGGTGCGCCGTTCCTCGAGATGCCCGATGCCTTCCGGCGGTTGCAGACGCATCTGCTGCGCACCCCTGGTGGCGACAGAGAGATGGTCGAGATCCTGTCACTGGTGCTCCATCATGACGAACAGGCCGTGCTGACTGCGGTCGAACGGGCACTGGAGGCTGGCGTCCCGACCAAGACCCATATCCTCAACCTGCTGCATCGGCTGCTCGACGGAAAGCCCACCGCTA
Source organism: Sphingobium sp. DEHP117 (assembly GCF_030867385.1). GTDB lineage: Bacteria > Pseudomonadota > Alphaproteobacteria > Sphingomonadales > Sphingomonadaceae > Sphingobium. The sequence goes on from NZ_JAPFBJ010000002.1 coordinate 137,885, forward strand.
CGCCGCCGGTGACGGCACCGCAGGCATTGAGGCTGGTCAGTGAACCAATGGCCAATGTCGAACGCTATGATGCGCTGCGTCGGGAGACACGCCATGCGTCATGATCCTGCCAGTGGCGCTATCGTCGTGATGCTCCGAAGCCTTAAGATGCACGGTATGGCACAGGCCGTTACCGATCTCATGGCACAGGGATCGCCGGCGTTCGAAGCCGCCGTGCCCATGCTCTCACAGTTGCTCAAAGCCGAGACGGCCGAACGGGAGGTGCGCTCCGTCGCCTATCAACTCAAGGTCGCGCGGTTCCCGGCCTATCGCGATCTTGCCGGCTTCGACTTTGCCAGTAGCGAGATCAACGAGGCGCTGGTTCGTCAGCTCCATCGTTGCGATTTTATCGACGTTGCCGACAATGTCGTGCTGGTTGGCGGCCCGGGCACCGGAAAGACCCATGTCGCCACCGCGCTCGGTGTGCAGGCCATCGAACATCACAGGAAGCGGGTGCGGTTCTTCTCCACTGTCGAACTGGTCAACGCCCTCGAACAGGAAAAAGCGCAAGGCAGGGCCGGACAGATCGCTAATCGGCTCGTGCACTCCGATCTCGTGATCCTCGATGAGCTGGGCTATCTGCCGTTCAGTGCATCAGGCGGCGCATTGCTGTTCCACCTGCTCAGCAAACTCTATGAGCGCACCAGCGTCGTCATCACCACCAACCTCAGCTTCAGTGAATGGGCCAGCGTGTTCGGCGATGCCAAAATGACCACCGCTCTCCTCGATCGCCTCACCCATCACTGCCACATCCTCGAAACCGGAAACGACAGCTTCCGCTTCAAAAATAGCTCTGCCCAGCAGGCAAAACCAGAAAAGGAGAAAACATCATCTTGACCCACAGGACGTAACCGAAACATATATCCGAGACGGGTCACTTCTCAGTGAAAATCCCGGGTCAACTCTCAGCGACCATCAACAGACACGGCCATTCGCTATCTTACGGATTCGGCTTTACCGATAACTGACATCGCGGCAAAAATCGGCTTTAGCGAGACGTCCGTATTCTCCCGGCGATGCAAAGAGTGGTTCGGCACTTCTCCCAGCCAGATACGGCGCAACGCCAAACAGACTGGGCAGCCTGCGACGCTCGAAGATTACAGCGCAGCTGATCGCGCGGAACTGCTCCACCGCATCAGAGAGCTGGAACTAGAGGTGGAACGCTTGCGCAACGCGCTGGAGACGTAAGTCTTCGGCAAAACATCGCTTCGTTGTCAGTCTTCGGCAAGCTCAGGACAGGCCTTTTTGGAACGATGCTCTCGAACCGTCCAGCGTCCTGTTTTGTCAAACAATAGAGCCTTTAAGACAAGCCTCGCAAGCCAAGATGACTATGCGATAATCAGTGGATTAGGCTGGCAGTCGACTAATCGCGTCGGCCAGATCGATCATCTGGAGCGCTGAACCGAATGATGAACACCGGCCATCTCGCGTCCCGTCCCGCGCATGTACCTGCAGAGCTCGTTTTCGATTTCGATCTCTACAACCTCCCGGGGGCGGCAGAGGATGTCCAGGCTGCGTTTGCGGCATTTCAGCAACGCGCACCTGACATCTTTTGGACGCCGCATAATGGTGGCCACTGGGTGGCCACCCGGGCAAATGACATTGTGCAGATGCAGCTCGACCACCGCCACTTTTCGCACAATCAGATCGCGGTTCCGGCATTTCCGCCCGGTACACCCCTGGTTATTCCTATCAACCTCGATCCGCCTGAACATACCGGTTATCGGCGGCTGCTTAATCAATATATGGTGCCGTCGGCCATAACGAAGCTCGAAGCGCGGGTCCGCCAGGTTGCTATTGATGCAATTGAGCGCTTGGTACCCCAGGGCGAATGCGAGTTCATACAGGATTTCTCGCAAGTCCTGCCGATCGACGTTTTCTTGTCTCTCGTCGATCTGCCGATTGATGCAAAGAAAGGGCTGCTGCCCATCGCCGAGCAGGTAACGCGCGGAGAGACGCAGGAAATCCGTGTGAGCGGACAGGCGAAGATGTTCGAACATCTCAATGACTGGGTTCAATCCAGGCGCGACAACCCCGGCAGCGATCTGCTGAGCCAGATCGTCACGTGGGAGATTGACGGAAAGCGCATCGGCGAAGCTGAGGCCATATCCTACGCAGCGGCGATCTTTTTTGGTGGCCTCGACACGGTTGCCGGTATGTCGGGATTTATCGCATTGTTCTTAGCCCGCAATCCTGGGCATCGTCGGCAGCTTGCTGCACGCCTTGACGACGCGGCATTCATGAAGAACGCCGTAGAGGAACTTTTCCGCCGGCACGGCCTGGCCAACACGGCACGCCTGATCACTGAAGATCTCGAATTTGGCGGTGTACAGTTCAAGGCTGGCGATCTTGTCCTGCCGGCCAATGTCTTCGTTGGCCTGGACGAGCGGATAAACCCCGACCCCCTCACCGTGGATTTCAACAGGGAAAAGCCTGTCCACGCCATCTTCGGAAACGGCCCGCATGCCTGTCCCGGCGCTACATTGGCGAGACGGGAGATTCGCATCTTCCTGGAAGAGTGGCTGGCGCGTATCCCCGATTTCTCCGTCAAGCCCGGCACGACCCCGGTCATGTCCTCGGGCGTGGTCAGCGGCATTCAGCGGCTGGAGCTGGTTTTTTCATGATTGCCTCTCAAACCTGCGCCACGACGGCGTGAGCCTGATCAAAATCCGCAGCACGCGGATCCGACCATTGGCTTACTCCGCGACGACGCACGATGAGTGCCCCAAAAGTGCGACCTTGAGCGCGCTGCGTTAAATCTGACGCAGCGCGCTCTGTTTGTCTGTTATCGCATCGTTTGGCCCCATCCGGGCCCCACTGATGCGTACGACGCTCGAGCGGCGATAAACACCAATAATCAGTCGTCGCACTGGCCAGTGCCTACAGTGCGTTACGCGCTCTGATGACGTCAGCAAATTCTTCCTGCATGACCTTGGGGACGATGAACTTTTCCGTTCTGTCGATCTGTTGGATATGCGAGGCGATTTCCTCTGCTGTCGCATTCTTGCGATAGTCCGACACCCAACCTTCGCTGATTGCGGTAAAAACACGCGAGAAGCGCCCGCCGGTGGCAGCGTATGCCTGTTGATTCACCTGGCATTCTCGACTGGCAAGATATGTCACCATAGGAACGACATAACCAAGGCTTATTTCCGGGTCGAAAAGAGCCTCCCATCCCTCCGGCGCCTGATCGTGGAAATCCGGTGGAAATTCATTGGCTTCACGACCCAGGCGGGTGAACGCAGAGGGAAGTACGCAGTTGGTCCGAACCCCATGCTTTGCGCCTTCACGGGCAAGATTGTTCATCAACCCGACGACGCCGGCCTTTGCCGCTCCGTAGTTGCTCTGCCACAAAGACCCGTACATGCCCGCAGACGAGCTGATCAGCACGATACGGCCATATTGCTGCTGCTTCATAAGCCTGAAAGCGGGTTGGCCGAGAAAATAGCAGCCCATGAGGTGCACATCGATAATTTCTCGGATGGCAGTTTCGGAGAGTTGCTCGAACGGACCGTTGCGCAGGAATCCCGCGTTGTGAACAAGAACGTCGACCCGGCCGAAATTCTTCACTGCACAATCGATGATCGCATCGCCGCCCGCACGGACTGCGCAACTGAAGTTCGCTGCCACAGCACGGCCGCCTGAAGCGCGAATTTCCTCTGCCACCACATCTGCGGGATTGGGCTCTCCCGCCGACCTGGCCGCAAGATCGTTTACCACCACGCAAGCACCACGGCGGGCAAGGTCCTTTGCATAGGCCGCGCCCAGCCCTCCGCCAGCCCCCGAAACCACTGCAACCTGGCCGTCAAATCGAATTACATTATTGTCGTCACCCATTGCTTTAATCTCCACATATTCGCTGTGACATGGGGGTCATTATTGTATTTCGGCGCCTCTCAGATGACCTATCAGGCAGGACCGCTTTGGAGCCTTCCAATGGGGTCCGATCTTGCAATTGACGTGCATCCTGCCCCTCATCGGCGAGGATCACGCTAACTGCCGGTGAACCTCGCCAATCTTCTTGCCGTCTTCGAAATAGCCGAGGCCGTAATCTCCCTTGATCGTTGTGCGCAGCATTCTGCGTTCGTACTTGGGGTTATAGCCTTCGACTGCATGCAGCATCCGCCAATTGTCCCAGATCACCATGTCGGACGTGTTCCACTCGTGCCAGTAGACGTGCTCGGCAGAGCATAGCGCGTTGAGGGTACGGCAAACCTCATCCAAAAAGGCGTCCCCTTCGGCGTCTTCGCGTCGCTCCATGCCGACGGACATCCAAGGTCCGATGTGAAGCACCTTTTCACCAGTCTTGCGCGTCCACACTGCGGGATGCATGGCGCGAGGGAACCTCGCAGCTTCGAGGAGCAAGGCGGGAGTTTGCGCCGCTTCGCTGATGACTTTGAAATCCACGCCGAAACGCATAGTGCCGAGCCGGGTGTCGAGCGTGTAGATGATATTCTGGTTTTCCAGTCCGTCGCGTAGATGCTTCGGAAACCGGGAATATAGATCGATACCGTCGGCAAAACCCGTCCTGCCCTCTTCGGGTGCCACGATCGCCGCGCGCAGCACACCCGCACGATTCAGCTCATCATTGTAGCAATGATCAAAGTGCCATGGAGAATAGCAGGCAATGCGCCGCCCGTTCCGCTCAACAAGGCAGTCTTCTTCCGGATTTTCGCGTGGCTTGTAATGCATGTCTATTATGCCGAGCGCCGCATCTGCGGCGTCTTTATCCCGAGGTGTTGACTGGGAAGGATGCTCCTTTAGCGGACCGAAGATTTTGCTGAGCTCCACCTGCATCTTCGAGGTAGAATCCATACCTTCGAACACGATCATTCCGCGCGTCTCGAATATCTCGATTATCTGCGCCCGAATCGCCTGGTCAAAGATGTTGTCCCAGGTCACACCGGCAATCCGTGACCCGAAGGCGAGGTTTTCCGCTAAATCGCGAACATGAATTTCAGCCATTAGTCTCTCCAGTGTTTTTGCCGTGACGTTTGGAAACCGAGATCGGGTGTCGACCTCTAGAGCGCGCTGCGTTCAATCTGACGCAAGCCGCGCGCTCTATCTTTCTGTTGTCGCATCGTGTTGGCCAAAAACCGGTTCCCACCCTCCGGCTTCGCTCAGGACAGGCTTTTTGGCACGATGCTCTGGTTCGCCGCCGACAATCCGCTTGCGGCTCAGAATTTTGGAAGCTGGCCCATGGACGACCGCTCGCGGGCAGTCTGCCGGTCGGGCTGTCATCGCTGAGACCGTGGACCCCATTTTTGCTGGCGGCCATTACAAGTTGCCGTCTGCGCGATCGGACAGCCACCCGAATGCGGGTTGACGGAAAACCAGAGGCCCTCAACCCGCAAGATTTCACCGTTCCAGTCATCATGACCTAACTGGATCAGGTCCTGCAAATATTCGCGGCAATGCCGGACTTTAATTTGATATTACGGAACAAAATGTGTCAGTTGAGACAGCTGAATACGCCAAGGAAACGGCGGGGCGCCACATGGGCGGCGGTTTCATCATTGTTCTAGGGGCTGTGGGGATTCAGTCCATATAGGCCTGCAAAGCGCTATTTTCTGCGCTTCGGTGCTCACGTACCTTTAAGTACGCTGCGTTGAAACGAGTCACGTGCCTCGTTTCAAGATGCTCGAAAATCCCCCTTTTGCCCTGCGGTCGCCTGCGGCCCCGGCTCTATCTGAACTGAATCCCCACGGCCCCTAGAGCGCTTTCCGATCTCAATGAAACAGATCAACCGCTCCAGGCTATTGTTTTACCGCGATTTCTAGAGCATCGTGCGCAAAAGTGGGAACCGATTTTGCGCCAAAACGATGCGTTAAAACAAAAACTTGGAGCGCGCTGCGTCAAATCTGATGCATGACGCGCGCTCTATCCTTGTCTTGTCGCATGGTTTTGCCAAAGACCGGTTCCCACCCTTCGACAAGCTCAAGGCAGGCCTTTCTGGCACTATGCTCTAAGACGATGCCACCCACCCGGGGGTCGCAGCCGGGTGAGTGGCACAGAGTTCGCGCGAATGACCGGCAATAAGCCGATTACCCCCTGTTAGAAGCGAATGCCTGCCGTCACACCGAATGACAGTGGCTCACCGAGAGGTGAATAGGTGTCAACCGTGGTGGGACGATAGTGGATCAGGAATTTCTCATCCAGCAGGTTTTTGCCCCACAAACGCGCGTAATATGTGTTGCTGGGATCCGTCCATGTGACCGAAGCATTCAGCATCACGAAACTGCCTTGACGGGCACGCTGCTGGTTCGCGCGATTTGCATAAGGCGTGTTCTGGAGCAACGACGCATTGTTCCCGAAGTTCGCCGGATTATTTGCAACCCAACCGCCCCAGATAGACGGATCGGTGACGACATAGCTATCCGTGTACTTCGCATTCACAGCCATGAGCAACCCGCCCTCGCCGTTGGGGATCAGGTAGTCGGCTCCCAGCACCGCGGTAAAGTTGGGCGCGCGAGCCATCTGATCGCCCGAAATATCCTGGGCGAGCGAAACGTTCTTGAATGTCTTCAGCGGATCGCTGTTCGTGTTGAAACCGGTGACCGCAGGATTGACCCCGGTACCGCTGTAAATGAAGCCCTTGCCATAGCGAGCGTGCAGCCACGTCGCGCCGGCATGCACATTGAAGTTTTCGACGACTTCGTAGTCGAAACTGGCCTCCGCGCCGTAGATTTCAGCGCTGGGAGCATTCTGCAAAATGGTGAAGATACTGGTGCCGGAGACCACTGTGTTGGACACCTGCAAGTTCTTGTAATCATAATAGAAGCCTGCGACCTCGGCGCGAAGGCGACTGCCTGCATGCTTGAACCCGACCTCATACGCGTCGACTGTCTCCTGTTTGGCATCGCGATACAGGCTCGGCGCGCCCACAATCCCACCTCCACTTGTGGGAACGTTGGATGGCCATTCTCCGCTTCGGAAACCCTTGGAATAGGAAACGTAAACACTCGTACGCGGCTCGATTTCGTAACGGATCGATGCGCGAGGCGTGAACTTTTTGTATTTGGAAGCGAATTCAGTACCAGTCGCGGCCTCGTAAGCTTTCGTGTCGTAGACCAAGCCGACCGGGTTGGACGGGCTGATACGGAGAGGACTGGTTCGCCGGACATATACGTCCTGCGTTTCCTCGCTGTAGCGACCACCGGCATTGATGCTCAGTCGATCACCCAAATGGAAAGTCGCGTCGGCGTAGGCGGCCCAGGCCTCCTTCGTTCGATTGAATACCTCGTCCCTGTAGAACACCGAATATTGCGACAGCGGCACCTCGACTGCCGGGTTAAAAGACGTCGGTCCTAGGTAGAACGTCGCCGGGCCAGGATAAGAGGTCTTGATATTGATATACTGCGCACCCACCAGCAGATCGAGGTTGTCAATCGCGGATATCGAGTAATCCAGGGTCTGCTGCCAGCTGCGGTCCCGCTGTTTGTTGGTGAAATATTGGGCGGGAACATAGCTTCCGTCTGGGTCGAATGGAGTGTCGACCGTTGTATTTGTGTATGCGGAGATGGATCGCAGTTCGCCGATGCCGGTTTCCAGCTTCAGCTTCAAGAAACCTTCGTTCTGTTTCACGTTGATCTTGGATTTGAGATCGAACGCCGCTCCGCCCAACTTGGTCGGCGTCGTGCCGCCTGAAGCAGCCGAAGGGACGGTCACGTTTTCAAAATGGGTGAAGTTGTTCGCGTTGGGATCATCGACATGCGTGTAGGCATATCCAGCCGTGGCCGAAAAGCTGTCGCTGAATTCGAAGTACAGCTTTGCGCGAATGGCATCCTGATCGATGCCAAGCGTGCGCCCGTCGAATTTGCCAGGTTGGGTGCGGCTGGCCTTCTTGATCCAGCCGTCGGTCCGGCGAATATAACCGGCGAGACTGACTCCAACCTGATCGCTAATCGGTCCGGATACGAAGGCGCTGGCGCGCTTGTCGTCGAAGCGAGCATAGGTCAACTCGACCTTGCCGGTCCACTTCTTCCCTGGATCGATTGTCGAAATCAGGATCGCACCGCCTGTTGCATTTCTTCCGTACAGCGTGCCCTGCGGCCCTTTCAGAACCTGGACGTTCTGAATGTTCGGCATGTCGATATTGAGGGCGGCGGGCAGGGTCTGGTAGACGTCGTCAATATAGACGGCGACGTTGTTCTCGAAAGCGCCCGCATTTGTCGTGGTGATGCCGCGAATTGCCGGCTGCGGAACGGTGCCGCCGTTGCCGAGCTGGTAACCTGTCGTAACGTTGGCGAGATCGCGAACGTTGTTGACATTGGCCTTGGCGAGGCTTTCCGGCGTCAGCACCGTAACAGTCATCGGCACATCTTCCAGCGCCTCTGTCCGGCGCTGCGCGGTGACGACGATGATCGAATCGTCGACGACTTCGGTTTCAGCCGGCGCCGCAGTTGCCTCCGCCGCAAGCCCAGGCGCCGCCATGATAACAGGCGACAGCGCGGTGGCCGCCAGAGCCCCGGCGCGCCAAATCCTGCTGAACAGCCGTCCGGTCCCTTCGGCGGCCGACATTTTGCAATGCGGTGAATAATTCATGATATCCTCCCCGTTTCGAATTCATCGCCATCAGTTTTTTTGGCACAGGATCGGCGGGAACCGGGCATTGGGACCCGTGCTCACTCCGCCTGCCTCTGTCACAGCTGACCGCGAGACCTGTGCGTTTTAATTCATTGTAGGCTAACTCAGCCGATTCATAACGTCAATCGTTATTGTCGGACAATATGGCTCGCGGTCGGACACGCGGTTGCATGATCCCCACGATCGACCATTTTTTCGGCAGTCGCCGAGGCTCGCAATTGCATGAAATGGAGTACGCATTCTGAATGTTTTTGTGGAATTACAACAAACAGAAGGTACGTCAGCGTTACTGTGGGCCGATGCACCTCATCGGATTGAGTCCGGTGCCGGACAGCGAGCGTATCGATCCTGAAGCCAGATTTGCGGCACGCCATCGCCCGCCGCGCTCCATCATACCGGCGTTCACGCTTTTGCCAGCAGCGCCTCAATAGCGGATCGATGCTCCGCACTTCGTACCGTCTCTTTTTCCCATTCCAGACCAACATCAAGGATCCCATCGGCCGCCCGCAGTGTTTCCAGATTGAGCAGCGCTTTGGTCTTTCGCAACGCTATCTGCGGCATCGAGAGCAGTTTCGCAGACAGCGCCTCTACCGCAGCATCAAGGTCCTCGGCGGCGAATGTGCGATTGATCAACCCGATCGATGCCGCTTCGCCCGCTGTCAGCAACTCCCCGGTCAGAAGGAACTCCTTAGCCCTTGTAAGTCCGACGCGCGCAGGCCACACCAGCGCTCCACCATCGCCCGCCGCCAAACCGATCGCGACGTGGGGATCCCCAATCTTGGCCCGTTCGGCAGCATAGACGATGTCGCACAACAGGGCGATCGTGGCGCCCAGGCCGACCGCATGCCCGTTCAATTGACATATGACTGGCTTTTCCGTTTCAAGCAGTGTCATCACGATGCGCCGCGCCATTGCGATTTCATGATCGAATTTCTCGGGATGCGCTGCATTGTCGGCAATGTGCGCCAGATCGCCGCCGGCCGAAAATGCTTTTCCTGATCCGGTGAGCACCAACACGTCGCTCGCCCTGTCGTCGCGCGCGAAGACGAGCGCCTCCGGCAGTTCGTCATGCATCATTTTGTCGAACGCGTTCATCACGTCCGGCCGGTTCAGGGTGATCGTCAGGACTCTGTCACGACGCTTCAGCGCGATGGTTTCAAACTCTGGCACTGCGTGATCCATCAGGCGCTCCGTAAATTATGTACCCATTCCGGCAGGGCGCGGCGCACAGGGAACATGCGACGATTCCTCACCAAACATCGCTGGCTACCGCCCATATGTCAACGAACGCAATGCAAAATCCGGCACGATTGTCAGATCATATATATCCCTTTATTGTCGGACAATTGTTATTGGCCGCTCGAATCGGGTTGACGGGTTTCGTGCATTGCGAGGGGATTTTAGGTGGAGTTCGTTTGGACCGAAGATCAGCGGGAGTTCCGCGAGCGTATCAAGTCCTTCTTGGCCGAGCTGTTACCGGACGACTGGGAACGTTTCAGTCAGCATGGACCGGCATCGCCTGCGCTGACCGAATATGCCGAGACAGTTTGCGCAAAGCTTGCCGCCGAAGGTCTTCTCATTCCCCACTGGCCGCAAGACCATGGTGGAGCCGGGCTCGACCCTTGGTACCAAACGATCCTCGCCGAGGAGATGTGGCGTGCGGGGGAACCGCGCGGCGGGCAGTATATGAACGTCAACTGGATTGGCCCTACGCTGATCCGCTATGGCTCTGAAGAGCAGCGGCGTCGTTATCTTCCCCGGATCGCGGAAGGCCGCGCTTTGTGGTGCCAGGGCTTTTCGGAACCGGGGGCAGGATCGGACCTCGCGAGCCTGCGCACCCGTGCGGAACAGGCTGGTGACGAATATGTGATCAACGGCCAGAAGATCTGGACCAGCTACGCGACGCTAGCGCAAACCTGCTTTCTGCTGTGCCGCACATCGGACGACCGCAAGCGCGGCATTACCATCCTCCTCGTTCCGATGGACACGCCCGGCATAGTTGTGCGGCAGATCCCTTCGCTCATCGGCGAAGGCGACATCCACGAGGTGTTTTTCGACAATGTGCGTGTACCAGTGACCGCGCGCCTGGGCGAAGAAGGCCAGGCATGGGAAATCATTTCCTATTCGCTGCGGAATGAACGACTTGGCATACCGCGTTACGCGCTGGCGAGGGCCGCCCTCGATCGCGCGGTGAAGATCTTGCAGGATCGCGGCGAGTTCGACGCACCTCTGGTGCGCGCCGAGGCTGCCAAGGCTGTCGCGCTTTGCGAGGCGGCGCGCACCGCGAACTACGCGTTGGTCAGCCTGCGCGCCAGGGGGGAAGAACTCACCGCCGAAAGCTCGACAGCGCGGTTTGCAACCGTGAATTGCGAACGGAGCGCGGCTGAGTTCGTCGTCGAATATGTTCCGAACGCACTGGTCGACGAGCACCCGTTTCTGAAAATGCACCACCAACGGGCTATCGTCGCCGGCATTGCAAGCGGGGCTGCCGAAATCCAGCTTAACGTCATCGCCAGCGACGTACTGCATCTGCCGCGGGAGGCCCGCTGATGGACCTGACACTCAGCGACCTTCAAAGCTCGATATTGACCGCACTGGATTCCCTCACAAAGGGCTATTCCGCGCCGGATCTGCACGATGCCCCGCTCAGCACGCAGAGCGAGACGCTCGACAGGGAATTGCGAGACGGCGGCTTTCTGGATGTGATGAGCGATCCCGAGCTAGGCGCCGTCACTGCGGCTATCATCGTCGAGAGGATATCGCGCCTGCCCGTGGCCAGCGAGACCGGAGCGAGCATGTTCTTTGGGGGCGCGCTGCCCGCTCAATCCTCTAGCGCGGTCGCGGTGATGAGTGGCGCGCGCGCGCCGTTTCCGATCCGCTATCTGGCGCCCGGCACGAGAATTGTGGTCCTCGAGGCTGATCGCACGTCGTATTTCGTTGCGCAGCCTGACCAGATTCGCGCAGAACCGGAATCGCTTTACGCCTACCCCGTGGCGACCTTGCTGCACATGCCTGATGATCGCGCAACGCTGGAAATCAGGCCTGAAGAAGCGCAACGCCGATGGAGGGTTGCGCTGGCGGCTGAAATAGCCGGCCTGCTGCGCGCCGCACTCGATAGTACGATCAGCCATGTAAGCGAACGAGAGCAGTTCGGGCGCAAGATCGCCACCTTTCAGGCTGTCCGCCACAGGCTGGCCCAGGCGCATGTGAACACGAACAGCACCTACTGGCTCGCTATGAAAGCCGCAGCAACGGAGACGCCCGAAGACGCAGCAATGGCCCTTTGGCATGCGCAGGAATCAGCACGAAACGCTGTCTATGATTTTCACCAGTTCCTTGGAGGCATGGGCATGACCCTTGAGCACCCGCTGCATCTTTGGACCTACCGGCTGAAAGCGCTGATAAGTGAACTGGGAGGCCGCGCGGGCAATGCTGCTGCTGCGGCCGATGCCCTCTGGCCGCGTGAAATGCCAACAGCTCGCCGCTGATGGATTTCAGGCAGTCCGGGCGAGCATTTCCCTGCCCGCCCGTTCTGCCCAAATGTCTTCGCAGCCACCCAACTCGCAGTTGAGCATCGCCCGCTTCAGAAACAGGTGCACCGGCATTTCGATAGTAAGACCGATACCGCCGTGGAGCTGGATCGCCTCCTCCGCGACGTCGCGATAAATGCGCGCGGCGAACGACTTAAGTGCCCCAGCCGCAACCATACCCGCTTGCTTGTCCGCCGCTGTCGCCCGGAGCAGTGCATCGCCCAGCGCGATTTCCTTTTTCAGGTCGGCGCATCTGTGCTTGAGCGCCTGGAACATAGCCAACGGCCTGCCGAACTGCTGACGGGTCTTGAGATACTCCGTGCTCATTTCGAGCGCTGCTGTGGCCCCACCCAGACTGTCTGCCGCAAGCGCCAGATGCATCTCTACCCCCAACTCAGCTCGAATGGCCGAGGCGTGGGCTCCTTCCGCCATGATCATCCCGGAATCCAGCCGTACATCGTGAAGGAGGATATCAAACATCCGTCTGGTGGCATCCCACGTTTCGCGCTCCACGAGTGCGACGCCATCGGCCGCCAGCGATACGAGACCAATCCGATTAGCCGCATCGACGAGGACGTGGGTGGCCATGTCCGCGTCCGGCACGCCATGAAGCGAGCCGGAAATCGTGCCGTCGCTTGCATGTATCCGGGGATCAAGCAGCGGTACCGATATATATTCGCCCCCCATCATTCGTTCGAGGAGGGCGCCGCGATCCGGCATACTACTGGCGGCGACCGCCAGCACGCCAAGCTGGGCGGGGATCATCGGCATGCGCGAGAGCACGCGCCCCAGTTCATAATGTATGGCGGTCGAGGCGGCACGACCGAGTTGAAGGCCACCATAGGCTTCAGGAACGCGGATCATTCCCCATCCCATTTCCGTCGCCAACCCCCATGCCCGGTCGCGCTCCGGGGCGAGCTGATCGGCCGGAAACATCTTCCTCGCCACGTCCACCAGTTCGGAGAAATCGATCATCACAGCGTCCAGCCCTTGGGTTCCCTCTGCATCCCCAGCATTCTTTCCGCGATGATATTGCGCTGCACTTCGTCGCTGCCGCCCGCGATCGTCCAGGCGTAGCTGTTCTGAAAATCTGCCAGCCAGTTGCCGCTGTTCAGGTCGCCAAAGGTGATTGGCCGACGATACTGCGCATCCATGCCGCCCAAGCGCACACCCAAATCGGCATAGGCGCGCAAACAGCGCGAATATGCAAGTTTGACCAGCGAGGCATCTCCCGGCTGCTCAGTGTCGTTTATCCGTTTCTCCAGATAGTCATCCGCGAGGGCGCAAACGGCTTCGACGCGCGTAGCCAGCCGGCCACAATCGCGCAGCACGCCGACATCGGCATCCCGGCCTGCCTGCCGAACGGTCGCGGCAATACGGTCGAGCGCTCCGCGCATCCGGTACGACAATTCAAGCAGCGTCAAACCGCGCTCGGAAGCTAGGGTCAGGACCCATTGATTATCGGGCTGCAATGTGATTCAGGCGCGCAGTAAGGAGCCTGAGAGATGCGTGATTTGTTTTGGCTGACGGACGAGCAGATGGCTCGGCTTCAGCCCTATTTTCCGAAAAGCCATGGTCGCCAGCGGGTTGATGATCGACGGGTGTTAAGCGGGATAATCTTCGTCAATCGCAATGGATTACGGTGGTGCGATGCGCCAAGGGAATATGGCCCGGCGAAGACGCTTTATAACCGCTGGAAGCGCTGGGGAGACAAGGGTGTCTTCGTCCGGATGATGGAAGGCCTAGCCGCACCGCAGGCTCCCGAACGCAAGACGGTCATGATCGATGCAACTTATCTCAAAGCCCACCGCACGGCGTCCAGCCTGGCGGTAAAAAGGGGGAAGCTGGACGCCTGATCGGGCGCACGAAGGGTGGCATGAATACCAAGCTGCATGCCGTCACCGATGCAAACGGTCGCCCAATCAGCCTCTTCATAACCGCAGGTCAGGTCAGCGATTATACAGGGGCCGCCGCCCTGCTCGACACCCTCCCCAAGGCACAGTGGCTGCTGGCTGATCGGGGTTATGATGCGGACTGGTTCCGTGATGCCTTGCGGGAAAAGGGCATCAAACCCTGCATTCCGGGCCGTAAATCCCGGAACAAAGCCGTCAAGTACGACAAGCGCAGATACAAACGCCGCAACCGCATCGAGATCATGTTCGGTCGCCTCAAGGACTGGCGGCGTATCGCAACACGCTATGACAGATGCCCAACCGTCTTTCTCTCGGCCATCGCCCTCGCTGCTACCGTCATCTTCTGGCTCTGATCAATGAGTCCTGACCCTAGGGTCTTCTGCGCAACGCTCCAGCCATCACCCTCCCCACCGACTCTTTGCGAGACGGGGATGCGTACTTCGTCGAGAAATATCTCCGCAAATTCCTCATCGCCCTGAATCTGCGGGATAGGCCGCACCGTGATGCCATCGGTTTTCATGTCCATCAACAGGTAGGTCAGTCCCGACTGCTTGGGACCGTCGCTGGAGGTGCGCACGAGCAACAGGCACATGTCAGCATATTGTGCCATTGTTGACCAAATCTTCTGGCCTGTGACCACATAATGGCCATCGACCAGCTCAGCCTTGGTACCAAGGGCCGCCAGGTCAGACCCGGCACCCGGTTCCGAAAAACCCTGACACCAGGTTTCCCCCTCCAATATTGCCGGCAGATACCGGTCACGCTGTTCGGGCGAAGCGCATTCCGAGAGCGTCGCATAGGCGTGGTAGGTCGACACGAACGAAAGCAGCAGCCGTGGCGCGTCGGCGCGCGCAAGCTCCTCATAAATGATTTTTTGTTCGGCAAGTCCGCGGCCACCGCCCGGCCATGGCTCGGGCCAGTGCGGCACGGCATATCCTGCCGAGACCAGCTTTTTGAACCAGGCCCGCTGCGCTTCTACAAAACGCTCGTGCGATTTCGCTTCGCGCCAATCGGACGGAGCGTTGTCCGCAAGCCAGCCGCGCACTTCGCTTCGCAGTTCAACCAGATCCTCGCCCATGCCATTCTTAGAGCCAACCAAAGCGCCGCAAGGCAAGTCTTTCCTGTGAACACTCCGACCGAGACAGCCACGGTTGCTGGTTCAGTCATTGGCCCTCCCCCCTGAGCGGTTACTCTCAGTTCGTACCCGATATGTGGGCGGCGGCTGTCCCTTTTTCGGGCGGTATGACGAAAGGATTATCCGATGGGCGTTACGCTTGTCAGGAACGCGATGATATTTGACGGCACCGGCGCCCCCGCGCGACGCGGTGAGTTGCGGATCGCGGGAAACCGGATCGCTGCGGCCGATGAAGGCCCTGCCGATACCGTGATCGACGCGGGCGGCCGCTTCGTCATGCCGGGCATGGTGGAAGGGCACGGGCACCTGTCGTTCGAGAACGTATCCGCCACCGAGGATCTG
Organism: Sphingobium sp. DEHP117; assembly: GCF_030867385.1. Taxonomy (GTDB): domain Bacteria; phylum Pseudomonadota; class Alphaproteobacteria; order Sphingomonadales; family Sphingomonadaceae; genus Sphingobium. The sequence goes on from NZ_JAPFBJ010000002.1 coordinate 153,430, forward strand.
ATCGCCCCCACACCGGAGGCACAGACGTTCACCGCAGCGCGCGGGGCGAAAGCATTGATCGAGGCGGGCTTCACCAGCGTCTACGGCGCATCGGAAGCGAAGCTGCGGCTCGGGGCCGCAGTCCGTGACGAGGTCAATGCCGGGCGCCTGCCCGGTCCGCGCATTCGCGCCGGTGGCCTTGAAATCAGCGTGACCGCCGGCATGGGAGACGAAACGCGCGAGCATAATCCGCGTGTCGGCCTGGGTACGCTGGTCGATGGACCCGAAGAGATGCGCAAGGCCGTGCGCATCCACTGCCGCGAGGGCGTCGACAATATCAAGCTGGATGTCTCCGGGGACCCCTTTTATCCCAACACGCCGGGGCATTGTACCCCCATGACGTTCGAAGAGATCAAGATGGCGGTGGATACGGCACACCGCTATTTCAAGAAAATCAACGCGCATACACGTTCGATCGAGGGCTCCAAGATGTGCGTGCGCGCGGGCATCGATGCGATATTCCATGTCGAGTATTCCGACGAGGAACTGCTCGATATGCTGGAAGAGGCGAAAGACCGCATCTTCGTGGCACCAACCGTGGGACTGTTTCACCAGATCATGGCTGGCGACGCGACGGATTATGGTCTGTCCGTTGAGATAGCTGGCTATATGAATATCCCCGAGCTGCTGGAGAACTCCTGCAAGACCCACACGAAATTGCGTAAGCGTGGAATACGTCACCTGATCGGCGGAGACTATGGCTTCAGCTGGAGCCCGCAGGGCACACAGGCACGCGATCTTACATTCTTCGTCGATTATTATGGCTATACGCCGGCAGAGGCCTTGCGGTGCGCCACCCGCAACGGCGGCCTTGCCATGATGGACGACGGATCGCTCGGCACTCTTGAGCCGGGCAAACTTGCGGACTTGATCATCGTCGACGGCGATCCCCTTCAGGATCCGAGCGTGCTTGTCGGACCCGACAACATCCGGCTGGTGATGAAGGATGGAGCGATCTGCAAGAATATGTTGCCGCAAGCGGCCGGGGGGCTGGCACCGGCTGTTTCAGAAACCGTCAGTGCTTGAGGAGGGGGTCATGAACGTCGAACGGAGCGGAATCCGGCCGGGCGAGGCCCGCCATCCCGATGAATCAACACAGGAAATCATCGCTCGCGATCGCAATGGGGCGCCCGCATGGGCCCGCGAGGTCTCCTACGAATATCTCGGAAGCGAAGATATCGACAAGGCTCGTTATACCGAAGCCGCCTTTGCCGACGCGGAATTCAAGCGGCTGTGGACGCGCACCTGGCAAATGGTCTGCCGGGAGGACCAGATACCCGATACCGGCAATTATTATGTCTATGACATCGGTCCCTATAGCTTCATCGTTGTGCGCACCGACGACGGTTCGATATGCGCGCATTACAATGCCTGCCTTCATCGCGGGACGAAGCTGAAGCCCTCGGCAACCGAGGGCTCCGCCATCGATCTCAAATGCCCGTTTCATGGCTGGACCTGGAATCTTGACGGTTCGCTGAAGGACATTCCCGAACGGTGGGACTTTCAGCATCTTGCAGGACGCAAGATGTGCCTCCCGCAGGCGCGCGTGGAAACTCTGGCAGGCTTCGTCTGGGTCAACATGGACCCAGCCGCACCTGATCTGAAAACCTATCTCGGCAAAAAGGCGCTGGCGCATTTAGACGCGTGGAAACTCGAAAACCGCTACATCTACCTTCACGTTCAGAAGAGCTATCCGGCCAACTGGAAGCTGACGATGGAGGCTTTCATGGAAGCCTATCATGTCGGCGATACCCACCCTCAGGTTGCGCCTGCAAACGGCGACGTGAACAGCCAGTACGACATTTATGACGAGCACGTGAACCGGTTTATCTCAACCTTGGGCGTTGTCAGTCCGAAATTGAAGGGCAAATATACCGAGGCCGATATCATAGAGAACTTTACGCTCGGCGATAGTTCGTCTCTGGGAGGCAAAAAGCCTGAATTGAAAGCGGGAGAGCGGGCGCGGCAGGTGATGGCCGACATGTTTCGTAATATGTTCGAAACAGCAACCAACAGCGATCTGTCGGCCGTTTCCGACAGCGAGTTGCTCGATACCTACAGCTATACGGTCTTCCCCAATCTGTTTCTCTTTCCGGGAATTTCGCTTCCCATGATCTATCGCTTTCGGCCGGATGCGCGGGACCACCGCCGTACGATCTACGAGGTGATGTTCATGCGGCCCAAACCCAGAAATGGAGAGTTTGAAACCGCCGAAGTACAGAAACTGGCCGATCACCAGAGCTTTGCAGAGGCCGAGGGGATGGATCCCGGCTTCGGCAAGATTCTGGATCAGGATACCGACAACCTTTACGCCCAGCAAGAAGGGTTGGAAGCGAGCGCCAAGATGGGCCTCACGCTAGCTGACTATCAGGAAATCCGTGTCAGGCACTTTGAACGGACGGTCGACAAATATATTGCCATGGAACCGTTTGTGCCGCGAATTGAAAACCTGCAACCCTGACCACGCACTATGGTGCGCGTGCATGATTGCGCGCTGCCTGACGGGATCAGGCCGTGTTTTCGCTCCGGTACGACACGAGCGCCGAGGGCCGAGCGCTCTGGGCTATCGACATCTGGCAGCAACGGCTCGTCTGCTGGTGTGCAGCCCCGTGCTGCCGCCGATTAGCGGAGCCGCCATAGTTATTGACGCAGCATTGCTCCAGATCACAGTCTATCAGTGGGCTTGACCCCGGGTGACGGGGATGAGCGCTCCGCTGATCGAGCGGGCGGCGGGCGACGCCAAGAACAATATGACATCGGCGATCGCCTGAGGCTTGACCCACTGGCTGGTATCGGCACCAGGCATATCCGCGCGGTTCGCTGGCGTGTCGATGATGCTGGGGAGCACCGCGTTCACGGTTACATTGCTGTCGGCCAGTTCTGCCGCCAGCGCCTCCGTAAGACGATGGACGCCGGATTTGGAGGCGGCATAGGCACCCATACCGGCCGCCGCTTGGAGCGCAGCCCCAGCACCGATGTTGACAATACGCCCCGCCGAACTCTGCTTGAGATATGGCAGAGCAGATTTTGTGATGGTCGCGAGCGATTTCACGTTCATTGAGAACATGCGCTCCCACGCAGCAACGCTGCCTTGTTCCAGGGTCTCCCAGATGAAGCCACCTGCGATGTTGACCAGAACGTCTATGCCTCCAAAGCGATCGACGACCTGCGAGATCGCGTTGTCGACCGCCTGCTGATCGAGCAGATCGACACCTGACAGGTCAATGCCGCCGACTATTGTGTCTGGTGGGGCCGAGGCGAAATCAACCCGGACAACCCGATCACCCGCCGCAGCGAAGGCCTCCGACACTACCCGGCCCAATGCTCCGTATCCACCAGTGATAATGACAGTTTGCCCACTCACGCCGTTGCCCCTTCGTTTTATATACCACCTGCAAGGAGGTTGGATGCTGATTTGTTGATGGTGAACTATCAATTGTGACGGACGCCGTCCACCGAGTTATGTCTGCGCTGCCGGTTCACCCGCAAGCACCGCGCCATTTTGTCGGCGTGTGCGCTGTCAGAATGACACTGGCCGTTTGAACGCTTCATGTGCCAGGGCACGTTGGGTTTCGTCCGGTTGAACCCCTCGGCGAAACCTGAAGGCTGGGATCAGCGCGCGATGGCTACAGGCGAAAGGTAACGCGTGGTCGAAATGCCGCCATCGACGGCGATCGATTGACCGCTGACAAACCCCGCCGCGTCCGAGCACAGAAATGCGACCATCGCGCCGATATCATCAGCAGTACAGTCTCGCTGGATCGGTGTAAGTTCGTGGTTGGTCCGCTGGAAGAAATCCGATTCCCAGAAAGCGTCCGTCATTTCGGTTCGTACGACAGACGGAGCGACATAGTTGGCGCGAATCCCCCTTGCGCCATATTCCGCTGCCAGGGTCCGCATGAGTCCGATCTGTCCCGCCTTCACGGTGCTGTAGGCGCCGCCTCCCGCCGTTCCGTACAGGCCCCACGTGGAACCGATGAACGTAAAGGTGCCTCCATCGCCCATATGCTCGAGCGCGTCGCGGCATAGTCGAAACGGTGCGCGCAGCGACACCCCCAGCACCTCGTCGAGCATATCGTCGGTAGTTTTGTGAACCGGGCCAAAGTTGAACGATCCGGCATTGTTGATCACATGATCGATACGCCCAAAGATTTTCAGGGCGCCCGCCACCACCGCTTCGGGTCCGTTTTCGCTTGCAATGTCCGTCGCGACAAAATCGAACGCGATATTCTCGCCCGCCAGAACCTCCTTCAATGCGGTAAGCTTTCCCGCATTACGGCCGGTTCCCAAGACGCGAACTCCGGCCTTTCCGAGATGGCGACAGATTGCAGTGCCAATTCCGCCCGCCGCTCCGGTCACGATCGCTACTTTCGAATTCATCCTATCGCCTCCGCACTGTCTTATTATCGGGCGCCCGTCTGATTGGCTGCGCGCCTGGCAATGTCATTTGCAGCAGCAAATCCGAAAGTGAGAGCCGGGCCAATTGTTGCGCCTGCACCAGGATAGGTATCCCCAAACGGGGTACCGGCCTGATTGCCCACGGCATAGAGATGACCGATGGGCGAACCCGTTTGATCGAGTACCCGGCCGGCAGCGTCGCATTTCAGACCGCCCTTGCTCCCGAGGTCGCCATTATTGATCGGCACCGCATAGAATGGCGGCCTGGAGATCGGGCCGAGGCACGGGTTGGGCTTGCACGACGGATCGCCGAACATCTGGTCATATGCGGTGTCGCCGCGATGAAATTCCGGATCGGTACCGACACGAGCATATTCGTTCATGTTGGCGACTACTTTTTCCAGCATATCGCGCGGCACATGGATCTTGTCTGCCAGTTCGGCAACGGTACCAGCGCGGAACACGTAGTGATCCCACCAGTCTCCAGGAACCTTTCTGTCAGGCATAAGAATATTCGGCAACAGCCCCCCAGCGCTGAACTTCTCTCGAAAATTGGCGTCGAAGACCAGCCAGCACGGGCAATTCGCTCCCGTTTTCAGCTGGTCCTCCACCATCGCCTGGCCGAAACTATCATAACCCATGGCTTCGTTGACGAAGCGGTTTCCATTACGGTTGACGCAAACCGAGTGGGGCCTGCCTACGTCAAAGGCAGCTTGATGGATTTCATTGAAATTGCTGGCGTGCCGCATCGGCAGCCGCATCGTGGGGATCCACCACCCCTGTTCGGTATGCTCGGTTGCGGCGCCGATTTTTTCGGCTGCGATCAAGCCTTCGCCCCGGTTGGCATCCTCCGGAGTAGAGGAATGCCGCGTCAATCCGGGTACCGGATAGAAGCGGTCACGCAACTGCTGGTTCCATTCATATCCGCCCGCAGCCAGGACTACGCCGTAACGAGCGGAAATGGTGTATCTGCGGCCAAAATTGCTCACCTCGACGCCGGTGACATTTCCAGCCTTGTCGACGATCAACTCCTGCAACTGGGTTTCGGTGCGCAGCTCCACGCCACGCTCGAAAGCCTTTTGAAAGAGCCAGCCCATCAGCGCCGCGCCTTGCGTAAAGCGGCGGTCACGGTGGCTTGCCCTGCGGGTCTCGCGATCCAGATGATAGCGCCGCAGGATATTGATGACGGTGCGCCTCCAGCCTTTCGCCTGCATCATCAGGGTGAAGGTCTCCGGCAAGTCCATCGAATATCTGCCGAACAGCTTGAAACGGTTATACTGCTCGCGCATCAAAGGATAGCGCGCATCCCCCAGCTTGCGTCCATCGAACGTGGAGATGGTCAGCGATCGGTCGGAACGGGCATTGGGCCTGTCAGGGAAGTAATCTGGCCAAACCCCGACGTTCACAGGAATATCCAGGGATCGCATGAATGCCAGCATCTCGGGCGCAATGTCTACGAACGCCTCAAGCCTTTCCTGGTTTACCGGAACCCCGATAATGGCCTTGAGGTAAGACAGGGCGCCCTCCCGGCTGTCGTCCTCGTTCCCCGGCAGCCCATGGTTGGGGACCCATAGCACGCCACCCGACGTTGCGCTTGTACCGCCGAACTTGTGCTCCTTCTCAATGATGAGAACAGAAAGGCCGCGGTCCGCAGCGCGCAGAGCCGCCATGGCGCCTCCGGACCCGGACCCGACGACAACGACGTCATAAATATCGCCCTGTCCCACCTGCATCACCAATTAGGCACTTGTGACAGATGGGAATCCGCCGGAAAAATATAGAGTTCCAGGAAGTGCCCCGTGTCCTGACGCGCATCGAAATAGGCATATTCGCCGCCCATGGTTTCCGCCGCAACCGGAAGCGTGTAGCGCGCCTTGGCCGCCGCATAATGACGGTCGAAGTCGGCTCGGTTGGAGAAATGACGACCGAGGTGGTGAAAGCGCTTGGCATAGCCGCTTTCGGGCAGACCGATCCGGTAGACGCTGCAATCGCCCGAAATGGGCTGAATAACCTCTATTTGAAGGCCATTTTTGTTGGCCAGGGCAAAATGGCATACCGCTGTTTTGCCGGGGCCGGTGTCGAATACCGCGTCGGGCATTTCAAACCACCCGCCAATGTCATGCTGCTCCGCCAGTTCGTCCATGGCCCGTCGCCAGTCCGTTGTGACGTAGGAATACTGATAATAGTCCAGGTCTTTCATCAGGCCTCTCCTCACCACGCCTGTATCTCAGAACGACAGCTTATCGGGTCTGACACAGATCAGTGAAATGACCCGGTCGGTACGACCCGTTGACCGGCTTGGAGCCGATTGTCGCGCTGCCAGTGCGAAGGCCTCGCCTCGAGCCTGTGTGCGCGTCAAACGACTCAGAGGCACGGAGCGGCCGTTAATGGGGCGACGCTGGACGATTGGAGACTGACGTCAGGAGCGCTCCGCGCGGAAGCGTGGCAGCGCATCCTCGAGATACGCTCGCCATTCAGCCACACCTTGATGCTTGACGGGCCCGTAGCCTCGCACACGCCAGACCGATCCGGCGATCTCCTGTGCCAGCGGAAGATTTGCCTGTGTGAGCTCGCCGGCCAGGCTTGCAATGAGGCCCTCATAGTCTCCAATCAGCGCGCGCTCCATCCGTCTTTCGGCGGTGTAACCGAACAGATCGAACGGGGTACCGCGCAGCATCTTGCCGTGACGCAGTGCTCGAAAAACGGGGACAATCCATCGACCCAGACGGATTTTTCTGGGACGGCCGGTCTTGGGGTCCTTCCCTAACGGGAGGAGCGGGGGCGCCAGGTTGAACTGGAGGACGTAGTCGCCCTCAAACGCATCCTCGACGGACGCTTTGAATTCAGGAGATGTATACAGCCGAGCAACTTCATATTCGTCCTTGTACGCCATCAGCCTTGCAAGCTGGTCGGCACAGGTGACGAGAAAATTCTCGTAACCTTTGATGCCGCGGCTTGCGGCGATCCCTTCGATGGCGGCAATCGTCGCAGCATAGCGATTTGCCCAGGCGTCATTCTGGTACTTCCGCAAGAAGGCACGGCGGCTCTCCAGCATTTCACCCAGGGTCGCCGGTCGATGCGCGGACTCCTCGCCTATCCCGGCAAGGCGCAGCAGTACGCCCGGGTCAACTGCGGCAAGGCGGCCTAGCTGAAGGGCGCGGATGTTCTGTTTCACGGAAACGCCGTTCATAATCAGCGCCTCTTCGATCGCGTTCACACCGAGCGGCAGCAAACCTTTCTGCAAGGCATAGCCCACCATGAGGAAATTGGTGAAGATCGCATCGCCCATAAGCCGCGTCGCAAGCTCGCCCGCGCGCAGGCTGTCGGTTCGGTCGGGCGACACGCGCTTTGCCAGCGCCGAGAGGAAGCGGGAGGCAGATAAATCCAGAGCCTGGTTGGTCTGGAATTCGCCAGTCGGCACGACATCCTCGTTACAGATCAGCCGGGTGCTCTCACCGGCGCCGCGCATCACATCGGGCGCGGTGGCGACGACGAGATCGCAGGCGATGATCAGGTCGGCCTCACCCGTGCCCACCCGTGCGCTGGGTATTTGATCTATATGTTCGGCAATACGCAGATGACTGACGACTGCGCCCCCCTTTTGCGCCATCCCGGTCATGTCGAGCAGCTTTGCAGCCTTCCCCTCGATATGCGCCGCCATTGCCAGCACTGCACCGACTGTGAGCACCCCCGTCCCCCCGATCCCTGTGACGAGCACGTCATATCCGCCATTCACCGGGGATGGTTCGGGCGCGGGCAAACCGGATATGCGCGCGTCCAACATGGAGACATCGGCCTCTCGCCTCGCCGGCCTTCCTCCGATGACGGTCACGAAACTCGGGCAGAAACCCTTGATGCAGCTAAAGTCCTTGTTGCAGGTTGACTGGTTGATGCGGCGCTTGCGACCGAACTCGGTTTCGACGGGCTCTACACTGAGACAATTGGACTGCTGCGAACAGTCTCCGCACCCTTCGCATACGGCCTGATTGATAAACAGACGTTCGGCGGGGTCAGGATAGCGACCGCGCTTGCGCCTGCGGCGCTTTTCGTTGGCGCAGGTGCTGTCATAGACGATGGCTGAAGTTCCCGCGACCTGGCGCAACTCACGCTGGACCTGATCGAGGTAATCTCGATGCAGCAGACGCACTCCGGCGGGCAGATCGGCCACCGAAAAGCGCGACGGGTCCTCGCTGATCAATACCACCGGATCGACACCTTCGGCGACCAGCTCGTGCACGATCTGGACAGGGGAAAGCCCGCCCTCCATCGGTTGACCGCCGGTCATGGCAACCGCGTCATTATAGAGGATCTTGTATGTCACCCGGCTTTTTGCCGCGACGGCCGCCCGGATCGTCAAAAGCCCGGAATGGGTATATGTCCCGTCGCCGAGGTTCTGGAAATAATGCGGGGTATCCACATAGGTCTGAGCCGCGACCCATGGCATCCCCTCGCTGCCCATTCCGACCGTTGCCATCGTGTTCCGGCTCGGCATGAAATGCGCCAGGCCGTGACAGCCGGTTGCCCCCATCGCGGCGCTCCCGTCCGGAACGACCGTGGAAAGGTTGTGCGGGCAACCCGAACAGAAATAGGCCGGCCGGACCGCCTCGGCCACCAATCCTTCCGCTCGGGCATCCGAAGCGGCAAGGCTGTCCGCTCGGCAGCGCAGTTCTTCGTCCACGCGGTCCAAGTCAGCCAGCCGCCTCACGAGAGCCCGCCTTACTGCGGCAGCGTCGAGAACATTGTCCGCCCTGATCAGCGCCGCACCGGCCGGGTCGCATTTGCCGGAGAGCAAAGGCGCATTAGCCAGGCCATATAGCAGCCGAGCCACCTGATCCTCAACGAAGCCGCGCTTTTCCTCGACAACCAGCACTTCACGCGCGCCGGCGCAACTCGCACGGAGGAACTGCGGTTCGACCGGCCAGGTCAACGCCAGCTTCACGACCCTGATGCCGAGCTTCTCGCAGCGCTCCTGCGTCAGCCCCAGATCGCTGAGCGCCTGGGCGGTATCGAGCCAGCTTTTTCCAGCCGTCACGATGGTCAGATTGTTGTCACGCCCTCCGTGGGTGATGCGGTCGAGCGCGTTGCTTCTTACGAACGCTTGCGCAGCCGGGAGGCGGTGATCAACGGTGAGCGCCTCCTGTTCAAGCGGTCCTCGCCCCTGAACCAGTGACAAAGGAGGTCCGTCTCGATCGGGCAGTGCTATGGCAAAATTGGCTGCAGGCAGGGCGACGGTCTGCGTCAGGTCCAGCGTGTCGGTGATGGTCTTGAAACCGGAATACAGCCCGCTGTAGCGCGACATCGCCCAGCCGAACTGCCCATAGCTGAGCAATTCTTCGCTGGTGGCGGGGTACAATGTGGGGATCAGCGCGGCCGCAAGATTCTGGTCTGACTGATGTGCGCTGGCAGAACTCTTGGCACCATGATCATCACCGGCAAGGAGCAGGACACCGCCTTTCGCAGCCGTCCCTTCCAGATTGCCGAGCTTGAGCGCTTCATGCGCGCGGTCGACGCCGATGCCTTTTGCATACCATAGCGCGAACACGCCTTCGACCCGCGCCTTGCCGAACCAATTAACCTGCTGGGTACCACGGAGGCTGGTGGCGGCCAGTTCCTCGTTCAGCCCCGGCTCGAAGCGTATATCATGTTCGTCCAGCAGGTGAGCCGCAGACCAAAGCTGTGCGTCAAGCGTCGTCACCGGCGACCCGCGATAGCCGGTGACATATCCGGCCGTGCGCAAGCCCGCCGCCGCATCACGCTTAGCCTGATCGATCAACAGCCGCACAACGGCCTGGAGCGCGCCAATCAGCACCTCCCCATCCGTTTGCGTGTATTTATCGTCGAGGGTCTGAACCGATTTTGTCATCTCGACACAGATAGAGGGGCTTCCAACTTACGCGATGGCCTGGCGCGCGTTTGCCGTTGTCTGCGACAGCATCGGCCCTTCGAACGCACAGCGCCCCTCAGCCTGACGTCAGTTCTTCATGCGGGCAGCTTTATCCGCCTCACGCGAAGCCGCGCGGCATTCGCTGGCATTCACGCCAAAGACACGTTTGAACATCCGGCTGAAATGCGCGGGGCTCTTGAAGCCTACGCCATATGCGATTTCGTGCACGGCGACCTCGCGCGCTTCCGTTTGCATCAACCAATTCCGCGCATGTTCCAGGCGGCGTCTCCAGATGAACTCCGTACAGGTGGAGCCCGTCGTCCGGAGCAGGGAGGAGACGTAGCGTGGGCTCAAATTGCATCCCTCGCTCACCATAGCGGTGCTCAGATTGGGGTCGCACAGATGAACTTCTATAAAGCGCAGCACCTGATCTAGCCTTTGCTCGGCGATTGTCTGGCGTGCAGGCACTTCTGACTGAAGACGGCGGCCGACATGACCTATAACTTCGATTGCGGCCTCTACCAGAATCAGCCGAGATTTGAATGAGACATCGTGGTCATTTTCAAACACATCCGTGAGTATATTTCGCGCAATCGAAACCTCGGTCCACGATGAGTCGATAAACAGGCTTGACGAAATTTCCCGTACCACATGGTCCCTCAGCAAGTGGGTTGGCACGGTGACGTGCAGGACTTCACTCGTCGCTCCTCCCGCGTGGTCCTCAGTTCTAATTTCAACAAGAAACGGGTTTGTGGAACGCGTGATCAGCGCCTCACCCGGTCCTACTTCCTGCCGGCCGAGGTGGTTTGAAAAGCACAGGACACCCTTACGCACGAACCACAGTATCGAAAGATCGGTGGCGTCTTCGCGAATATGCCTTTGCTGTCGCCGGAAATGCTGAACGGTCGCAGCTCGAGTGACGATGATCGCATAGGGACCGATCTCACTTTTTTGCGCTCGGACGGTCATTTGACGAGCATCGTCTATCCAAAAATCGCCGCTGTAATATTCCTGATCACGGTCGCCGCGGAACAGCCTTTGGCAATCCTGATAATTGCGTCGATCCAGCGCGAACAGCGTTTCTGGCATCACCCTCTCCGAAATGCTGGGCCAGATTATTACATTATTGACCGACAACTTACTAGGACAATCTGCACCCCCTTCTGCCGGGCGACACCTTGATCAACGGCACTCCGGACCTGCCACGTGGCGCCCTATCAGCGTGCGACGCAGACCCGGATGCTATCCACCACGTCAATTTTCTGTCTTGTTGGATCAATATCGTGCGACCTCCTCGCCTTATTATCGACGAATACCAAAAAGTTTCTGGAGAGTGGCGACATGAGCGAACTGAAGATCAGCAAACTGAAGGAGGATCTGCCCTTTGGAGCGCGTGTCGACGGCGTGGGCTGGAACAACATAAATGATACCGCAGTTCGCGCCCAACTCAATGGACTGTTCGAGGAACACGGACTCCTCGTTTTTGAAAACATGGAGCCAAGCTCGAAAATGCAGGTTGCCCTGAGCGAGGTGTTCGGGTCGCTCAAGGATCATCCGACCAAATCGACCCCGCGTGACGGCGATGTGGGCGATGCGCATCCCGGCGTCATCGACATGCATTCGCTTCCAAACGAAGATCCCAATAACGTGGACGGGCTGGTGGAAATCGACGGGAAGAGGCTCGCGAGATTTTCCCCATGGCATTTCGACCACTGTTATAATGATGAACTCAACCGCGCAGGCGTTCTGCGCGCTGCCATCAACGCGCCCGAGGGCGGGCGGACCGGCTTCGCCGACGGTATCGATCTTTACAAGAGGTTTCCGGCCGCCTTGCGCGACAAGCTGGAAAAACTGAACATCATCTACACGCTCGATATCCGGCTGACCAAAATGCGGTTCGGCGTCAACTTCAAGGCATTGGGCGACGTCCCCCAAGCGAGAGCGATGCTGCACGAAGTAGCGATGTTCCCACGGGCGATGCATCCGGCCATTTGGACCCGGGCATCCGGCGAGAAAGTCCTTCACATAGGCCCTTGGATGTCCGAGGGCATTGAACATCATGAAGACCCGGCTGGTGAGGCATTCTTCGAAGAAGTTTGCCAGACAATCAATGAACTCTGCACGGGGAATGCGGTCTATTGGCACGATTGGCGCCCCACCGACATGCTGATCTGGGACAACTGGCGCCTGCTGCATGCCGTGGAAGGGTGCGATCCCAAATATGAACGGCGCACGTTGCGGACGACGATAAAGGGTGATTACGGCCTCGGATATTTCGAGGACGGAAAGAAGATCGGGGAAGTGATGCGGAACGTCGTATAGGGCGACTGTGGGGAGCCGCACGACAGAGCCAGGGCTATGTGACTGATACAGGCGTCGGCATGCCTTCGGACTGAAATGATAGGCTTGCGGGCCCATTTCGCAGCTGCCGCAGTTGACCTCAACCAACCGGCGTGGCTATCGGAGCATTGCCTGAATGGACCTTCACGCCTAGGCTGGCGCACATTACTGTATCGGGGTTTGAGGAATAGATGGCGTGACGGCCGGCGACACGAGCAACGGACCATCTTCCCGGATCACGATCCATCCTGTTACGGGAATGGGTGAAGTGCGCGCAGGCGATGATCTTCCGCACCTCATCGCCACGGCGATCCGCCAGAGCGGCGATACGATCATGCCCGGCGACGCTCTGATCGTGACGCAGAAGATCGTCTCCAAGTCGGAAGGGCGCTGGGCCAGCCTGGCCGATGTCGCGCCGACGGCGGAGGCCATCAGCCTCGCCGAGCAGGTGCGCAAGGAGCCCCGCCTTGTCGAGATGGTGCTGCGGGAGTCGACAGCGGTCGTGCGTGCGGCCCCTCATGTGCTGATTACGCGGCACCGCTGCGGCTTCGTCATGGCCAATGCGGGTATCGACCAATCCAACCTCGGCGGCAGCGATCCCGACCGCATCCTCCTTCTCCCCCTCGACCCCGACCAGAGCGCACGCGCCTTGCGAACAGGGATCACTGCGCTGACCGGCGTTGCGCCCGCCGTCGTCATCACCGACAGCTTTGGTCGCCCCTGGCGGCATGGCGTCGTTCCGGTCGCCATTGGCGCCGCCGGGCTGCCCTCGCTGATCGACCGGCGCGGCGAGCCGGATCGAGACGGGCGAACGCTGGCGGTGACCCAAGTTGCCCTTGCCGATCTTGTTGCCGCGGCCGCCGGCCTCGTCACCGGAGAAGGTGCCGAGGGCATTCCTGCCGCACTCATACGCGGTCTTTCCCTTCCCCAGGGTGACAACCCTGCGGTGGCACTTGTACGTCCGCTTGAAGAGGATCTGTTCCGGTGAACGGGCCGATCGTCATCCTGAGCGGCGGCGTAGGCGGCGCGAAGTTCGTGGAAGGCATGTACCATCTTGCAGAGCGTCCGCCCCTCGTGGCCATCGTCAACACCGGCGATGATTTCACGCATCTGGGCCTCCATATCTCGCCCGATATCGACAGCGTCCTCTATGCACTGGCAGGCCTGTCCGACAGGGATCGCGGGTGGGGGAGGCAGGACGAAAGCTGGCAGTGCATGGGCGCGCTCAGGGAGCTGGGCGGCCCCGCCTGGTTCCAGCTTGGCGATCGTGATCTTGCGACGCATATTCTGCGGACAGACCGTCTGCGCGCCGGGCATAGCTTGTCCGACACAACGGCACATTTGACGCAAGCCTGGGGGATCGACGCGCGCGTCCTGCCCATGTCCGATGACCCTGTCGCCACCATAGTGACCACGGACGAAGGCCGCCTGCCTTTCCAGCGCTATTTCGTCGAGCGGCAATGCGCGCCCCGTCTACTGGGTGTCGAGTTCGAGGGCGCTGCAAAGGCGCGTCCGGCTCCGGGTGCGGTCGAAGCCATAGCCGAGGCGTCCGCCATATTCATTGCCCCGTCCAACCCGTTCCTGAGCGTCGATCCGATCCTCGCCGTCCCCGGTATTGCCGATGCCCTGCGCGAAAGCCCTGCGGGAAAGGTGGCCGTCTCTCCCCTTATCGGCGGACGGTCGATCAAGGGCCCGACATCGAAGATCATGGCGGAACTGGACCTGCCCGAGTCCAATGCGGCGATCATCGCCCACTATCGCGGGATGATAGACGGCCTGGTGGTCGATGTTTCCGATGAATTGCCCGCTGACATGCCCGCCAGCCATACAAGCACGCTCATGCGCGATCTGGAAGACAAGCGCCGCGTCGCCCGCTGCGCGCTCGCGCTGGCCGGGCAACTCGCGCGATGACCGGATGGCACGCCATTGTCCCCCTGAAATCGCCGACGCGGCGCAAGACCCGGCTTGGCCTGCCCGAGGACGACCGTATTGCCCTCACCGAGCGGATGGCAGCGCACGTGCTCCAAACGGTGCGCGAAACGCCCGGGATCGTCGAGATCGGCCTCCTGTCGCCAGAAAGCCGTGCAGGGACGGTCTGGCTGCCTGACCAGGGCCGGGGCCTCAACGCCGAACTGGGCGAAGCACGCCGGCGATGGCTGCATCGCGCCGTCCTCATTATTCACGCAGACCTGCCGCATCTTTGCACCAATGATGTAAGCCAGCTCATGAACGCGGCGACGGACGGCGCGGTCGCCATCGCGCCGGATCGGCACGGCACGGGCACCAACGCGCTCGCCCTTCCCCCCGGCATCGAGATGGCACTTGCCTTCGGGCCCGGCAGCTTCGAGGCCCATCGCACCGCCGCAGCCTGTGCGCGGATCGTCCAGACGCCCGGACTGTCTCACGACCTCGACACGCCGGACGACATGGCCGCGTGGAGCGCATTGCAACAAGGAGCCTTTGTTAAATGACAAAGAACCTTTCGGGACCTGTTCGGGCAAAGATATTCGCTCAGAGCTGGAGCAGTGCGGAACATCCGGGTAGCGACGGACGAAATTGAAGTGGCGCAATGCGGCCGATCGCGGCCAATCACAAAGGAAGATTTGACATGCTGAAAAGCGTCTATCCGCTTTACCTGAACAATGAGGCCGCGCAGCCCAACAGCGATCTCGCGGTCACGGACAAGTTCACCGGCGAAGTCGCTTTCCGCACAGCACTGGCGACCCCCGATGTTATCGACGAAGCCATCGCGGGTGCCGCCCGCGCCGCACCGGCGATGGCGAAGCTTGCGAGCTTCGAGCGGCAGTCCGTGCTCGACCATTGCGTGAGGCGTTTCCGCGAGCGGTTCGATGAGCTTGCCTATGCTTTGTGCGTCGAGGCAGGCAAGCCGATCAATGATGCGGAGGGTGAGGTCACGCGCCTGATCGACACATTCCGCATCGCCAGCGAAGAAGCGACGCGCAACTATGGTGAGGTCCAGCCACTGGACATCTCGGCGCGCGCCAAGGGGTATATGGGTATGTGGAAGCGCGTGCCGATCGGCCCGTGCAGCTTCATCAGCCCCTTCAATTTTCCGTTGAACCTCGCCGCCCACAAAATCGCGCCCGCGATCGCAATGGGGTGCCCCTTCGTGATGAAGCCCGCCAGCCTGACGCCGCTCGGTGCAATCATCATGGGCGAGGTGCTGTCCGAGTGCGACGTGCTCCCCAAGGGAGCGTTCTCGATACTTCCCGCCAGCCGCGATGGCGCGGACCTGTTCACGACCGACGACAGGCTGAAATTACTCTCCTTCACCGGCAGCCCGGAAGTGGGCTGGGACCTGAAGGCGAAGAGCGGCAAGAAGAAGGTCGTGCTTGAACTAGGCGGCAATGCTGCGGTGATCGTCGACCACGACGCCGATCTAAACCACGCGCTCGAACGCATCATCTTCGGCGCCTTCTATCAGTCGGGCCAGTCATGCATCGGCGTACAGCGCATCATAATTCATGAGGACATATACGATCGGTTCCGGACCATGCTCGTCGAAAGGACGAAAACGCTGGTGGCGGGCGATCCCAAGGACCGCAAGACATTCATCGGTCCCATGATTTCCGAGAAGGAAGCCAGGCGGCTCGAAGGATGGATCCAGTCTGCCCGTGAGGCCGGAGGCAAGCTGCTCGTCGGCGGACAGCGCAACGGCGCCATGCTGGAAGCCACGCTGATGGAGGACGTGCCGGCCGGGTGCGACGCCGTACGCGAAGAAGCCTTCGGACCGCTGGCGATCCTCTCGAAGTTCAGCGACTGGAACGCAGCGCTGAGCGAAGTGAACGATAGCAAATTCGGCCTTCAGGCAGGCCTGTTCACCCGAGACATCCACAAAGTGCTCAACGCCTGGGACGATCTCGATGTCGGCGGCATCGTCGTCAATGACGTTTCATCCTACAGGGTCGACAACATGCCCTATGGGGGCGTCAAGGATTCCGGTCTCGGCCGTGAAGGTATACGCTTTGCGATGGAGGATATGAGCGAAATCCGCAACATGGTCATTCGGCGCGGCTGAGAGCGACCGGCCTGCAGATAGACGTTCAATCCGTCTCGCCTTTTTGGCGCATCGACGGTCCTAGAGCGCGCTGCGTTAAATCTGAATCGGTCAGCGCGCTGCAAGTTTTTTTATCGCATCGTTTTGGCGCAAAACCGGTTCCCACCCTTCGACAAGCTCAGGACAGGCTTTTGCGCACGATGCTCTAGTGGCTTTCCCACGATGCCAACATGGCTTCCGCATCCAGTGTCGGCCTGATGGCCGAAGGTGTTCGGGAAAAGCGCGGGGCCGGTGCCGCGTGGTGGACCCCGTCCCTCTCCACATAGGTCTCGCGCGCGCGCAGGTGGGGGTGAGAAAATGATTGCTCGAGCGTCAATACCGGTGCGACGCACGCGTCCGAGCCGTTAAACAGTTCGGTCCAATAGGCCTGGGTTTCGGCAAGAAAAGCCTGCTGCAAGGCGGCCGTCAGCATCGGCCATTGGCTCCTATCGTCCTGGCAGTTGCCAAGCGCCTGCAGACCCAGCTTCTCCAGCATTTCGTTGAAGAACTTCGGTTCCAGCGAACCGACCGCCATTTCCCTGCCGTCCTTGCAAAGATAGGAACGATAGAAGGGGGCGCAGCCGGCGAGAATGTTTGTCTCGCGCTCGACAGATATGCTTCCGGACGGGATCAACCCGGCGAACATGGTCATGAGCGACGCCACGCCATCGATTATCGCCGCATCCACCACCTGCCCCAGTCCGGATTTCTCGCGCTCGAAGAGAGCGGCGACAATGCCCAGCGCAAGAAACATCGAGCCACCGCCAAAGTCTCCGACAAGATTGAGCGGGACGGTGGCAGGTTCGCTGGGCTTGCCGATCGCCGCAAGTGCACCCGTCAGCCCGATATAGTTGATGTCATGGCCGGCCGTCTGGGCAAGTGGTCCATCCTGTCCCCAGCCCGTCATCCGACCGTAGACCAGGCGCGGATTCCGCTCGAGCATTTGCGCAGGGCCGAGGCCAAGTCTTTCCATCACCCCGGGCCGGAACCCTTCGATAACGACGTCAGCCTTCGCCGCGACGTCGAGGCAAAAGGCGCGACCGGCTTCAGACCGGATATCCACCGTTTTTGTCGCGCGGCCACGGTCCGCGACCGGATTGGCCCAGCCATTCCCCCCCTCCCGGTCAATCCGCAATACGTCTGCCCCCATATCGGACAGCAGCATGGCACAATGAGGACCGGGCCCGATGCTGACAAACTCGATCACGCGAACACCCGCGAGCGGACCGGTCGCTGACGTCTCAACCCGCGCAGTCGTCATGACATGCCTCCCTCATCTACACCGCGATCATCGCGTTCATCCGGTTCCGGATGATCGATTGCGCATCTTCGACTATCCGGTCCACCAAGGTCTGGCAGGTTGGGATGTCATGGATCAGCCCCTGGCTCTGGCCCGCCCAGACCAGTCCGGCATCAAGATTGCCCGTTTCCAGCGCCTCGCGGCCGAGGGCGCCGCCCACAAGCGGGCGGATATCCTCGAATTCGGCATCAGGCCTGGCCGAAATTTCCACGACACGATCGGAGACGCTGTTCTTGGCCACCCGCCCGGTATTATGAAAGCGCCGGAAAATCAGGTTTGTGGCGCGCTCGTCATTGGCGACGATAAACTGCTTTACGGCATCGTGTATCGGAGCCTCCTTCGTCGCGCAGAAGCGTGTTCCCATATTGATGCCTTCAGCGCCGAGCGCAAGCGCCGCCGCCAGGCCACGTCCGTCGGCAAAGCCTCCGCTCGCGATCATCGGGATGGAGATCTTGTCGGCCGTCGCCGGGATCAGCACCAGCCCCGGGATATCGTCTTCTCCCGGATGACCGGCGCATTCGAAGCCGTCAATCGAGATGACGTCGACGCCCATTTTTTCGGCGGAAACCGCATGCCGCACGGCAGTGCACTTGTGGATCACGGTGATGTCGTGGCCCTTGAAGTCATCGACATGCTCCTTCGGTTTGTACCCTGCGGTCTCGACTATCTTTACACCGCTTTCGATGATGGCCTTGCGATACTCCGCATATGGCGGCGGGGTGACGGAGGGAAGAATGGTCAGGTTAACCCCGAACGGCTTGTCCGTCATGGCCCGGCACCGATCGATCTCGCGCCGGAGATCGTCGGGCGTCGACTGGGTCAGCGCAGTCAAAATCCCAAGACCACCCGCGTTGGACACGGCCGACGCCAGCTCGGCGCGACCGACCCACATCATGCCGCCCTGAACGATCGGGTGCTCAATTCCGACCAGTTCGGTGAATCGCGTTCGCAATGCCATTAAAGTGCCTCCATGATCGTCACATCGGCAACACCGCCACCCTCGCACATCGTCTGCAGACCATAACGCTTGCCTCGCACACAGAGCACGTTGGGGACCTCTGCTCCCATGTCTGCGGGATGCCATTGCGCGAATTGCCCCTTGCGCTTGGTACCCGGTGTCCGCACGGCATCCATTATATAGGCCTCGGCCATTCTTAGACTCCTCTGAAATCGGGTGTACGTCTGGCGAGGATGGCGGCTAGGCCCTCGCGGAATTCCGCCGATGCGCCTGCGGTGCTGATCGCCCGCACTTCCCGCTCAAGCTGCGTTTCAAAGCCGCTCGAATAACCCTCCTGCAAAAGCGCCCGCGTCGCTCCGACCGCGCAGACCGCGGCCGCGGCAAGCCGTGACGCGGTTTGGCGCCCTTCCTCGTACAGAACCTCGTCATCCACGGTGCGCGTGATCATTCCGATCGCTTCGGCTTCGTCGGCGTTTATGCGGCGGTTCGTAAATATGATCTCCTGCGCCTTGCGGAGCCCTATGAGCCGGGGCAACAGCCAGCTCAGGCCGCCATCCGGCGTCAAACCCAGCGCCCCATAGGCGGCGGTGAAGTGCGCAGAGCGCGCCGCCAGTACAACGTCACCTGCGATTGCGAGGCCGCAGCCGGCTCCGGCAGCAGGGCCGTTGACGAGAACAAGCATTGGCTTGGGCATCCGCGCAAACCGCGCCAGCGCCATATGCAACGTCCCCGCGAGTTCGCTGAGCAGCGCCGGAGCCTGATCGCCTGCGGAGGCAAACGTGCCGACATCGCCACCTGCGCAGAACAGCCGGCCCGCTCCCGTGAGAACGACACACCGAATGGCCGTATCGGTTTGGCAACGGATCGAGGCTTCGACCAAGGCGCGAGCCATGGCCAGGTCGATAGCGTTTCCCGCTGCGGGGCGGTTCAACGTCAGCCAGGCTATCCCTTCGGCCACCTCGGTGATCAGCGGCTCCTCCGCGCACTGCGCCGAAGAGGCCGGACCGCTCATTTCGGCGCCATCCGGATAGCGCCGTCGAGACGGATTGTCTCGCCGTTCAGCATTGGATTGGCGATGATGCTTTCGACCAGTTGCGCATATTCTTCTGGCGCACCCAGTCTGCTCGGGAACGGAACCTGACTGCCCAGCGAGTTCTGCGCCTCCTGGGGAAGGCTCTCGAGAAGCGGGGTCAGGAACAGGCCAGGCGCAATCGTCATCACGCGGATGCCGTAGCGCGCAAATTCGCGCGCAATCGGCAATGTCATGCCAACCACGCCACCTTTTGACGCCGCATAAGCGGCCTGGCCGATCTGCCCTTCGTAGGCAGCGACCGAAGCCGTATTGATGATGACGCCCCGCTCCTCGCCGATCGGATCTGCCATGGACAGACGCGCCGCAAACTTTGACAGGACGTTGAAGGTACCAATCAAATTGATCGTTACAATTTTGGAGAATTCGCCGAGCGGAAGCGCGGCGCCGTCGCGACCGATCACCTTGGCCGGAGGGCCGATCCCGGCGCAGTTGACGAGGATCCGCGCCTTGCCGTGCAGCCCCTCAGCCTCCTGAAGAGCGGATTCAACAGCGTTTTCGTCAGTAACGTTTACCGCAACGAAGTGCCCCCCGATCTCTTTTGCGAGCGGGGTAGCCAGATTCGCGTTCAAATCGAAGATCGTGACTTTCGCACCGGCGGCGGCAAGGCGCTTTGCCGTTGCACCGCCCAGACCGGATGCGCCCCCGGTAACGATTGCTGCTACACCTTCAATGTTCATTCTCAGTCCTCTATCAGAGCATTTCAAACGCCATGGCGGTAGCTTCGCCGCCGCCGATGCACAGGCTGGCCACGCCCCGTTTCAGCCCGCGCCGTTCAAGCGCAGCGAGCAGGGTTGCGACGATCCGCGCGCCCGATGCCCCGATCGGGTGGCCCAGCGCCGTCGCACCGCCATTCACGTTGAGCTTGTCGTCGGGGATCTGAAGATCGGTCGCCGCGATCATGGCGACAGCGGCGAATGCCTCGTTTACCTCGAAGAGGTCCACATCGCTAACCGACCAGCCGATTTGCGCGAGCAGCTTTTCGATGGCGGCTACCGGGGCCGTTGTGAACAGCGAGGGCGCATGCGCATGAGCCGAACAGCCGATCACCCGCGCAATAGGCGTCGCGCCAAGACGATTGGCAATGCCCTGACGCGTAAGAACAAGGGCGGCGGCGCCATCGGAAATGGATGCCGAACTGGCCGCCGTTATCGTTCCGTCAACAGCGAAAGCGGGCTTCAGATTTGGTATCTTGTCCGGCTTGGCCAGTCCGGGCTGCTCATCCGTATCAACTATTATAGAGCCGTCGCGCGCGCTGACTTCTACCGGCGCGATCTCGCTGGAGAAAGCACCAGAGGAAATGGCCTCGCGCGCCCGCTCCAGCGAACGAATGGCAAAGGCATCCTGCATCGCGCGGGTGAACTGATAGGCGTTCGCCGAATCCTGCGCGAAGGCGCCCATGGGCTTGCCCGGTGTGTATGCGTCTTCCAGGCCATCCATCATCATGGTGTCAATAATGCGATCATGGCCGATCCTCGCGCCGCCGCGATGTTTGCCGAGCGCGTAGGGCGCATTCGTCATACTTTCCATGCCGCCGGCAACAACGACGTCAGCGGCTCCTGCCTGCAGAGCTTCGACTGCCATGATCGCCGCCTGCATGCCGGAACCGCACATCTTGTTAATTGTGGTCGCCTGCACGCTTTCTGGGAGGCCCGCACCAAGCGCCGCCTGCCGCGCGGGCGCTTGACCCAACCCTGCTGGGAGAACGCAGCCCATGTAGATGCGATCGATGCTCGACCCGGCTACGCCCGCTCTCTCGACCGCAGCCCGGATCGCGACCGATCCAAGCTCAGTCGCCTTCACGGAAGACAGCGCGCCCTGAAACGCGCCCATTGGCGTGCGGGCGTAGCTTGCTATGACAATGGGATCACCAACCATGTTCAGTCCTCACAAAGAGCGTGCGATCACCATCCGCTGGATGTCGGACGTGCCTTCGTAAATCTGGCAGACCCGAACATCGCGGTAGATTTTCGCGACGCCAAATTCTTCTAGATAGCCGTATCCCCCCAGTGTCTGAATAGCGCCAGACACGACGATTTCGGCCGTCTCCGATGCGAAGAGCTTCGCCATCGATGCCTGCGCCAGTGCGGGCAGCCCCTCGTCCCGCAACGCCGCGGCCGAAAGGACGAGCTGCCGGGCCGCTTCAAGCCGGGTCGCCAGATCAGCGAGCCGAAAGCCGACCGCCTGATGATCGATGATGGGTTTGCCCATGGACACGCGCTCTTTCGCATACTGGGTCGCAATATCGAGTGCAGCTTGCGCCATCCCCACGCATTGCGCCGCGATACCGAGACGGCCGGTTTCCAGATTGGAAAGCGCAATCCGATAGCCCTGGCCGACCTGCCCGAGAACCAGCTCATCCTCGACAAACAGATTTTCAAACCGCAACGCGCAGGTGTCGGAGGCGACCTGGCCAAGCTTGTGCTCAACCTTGTCGACGATATAGCCGGGCCGATCGGTCGGCACGAGGAACGCGCTCATTCCCTTCTTGCCGGCTGAAGCATCGGTTACGGCAATCACCATGGCCAGTCCGGCTATCTTGCCCGAGGTGATGAACTGCTTGGCTCCATCGAGCCTCCAGCCGCCGTCGACCTTCGTTGCCCTGGTCCTGATCGCCGACGCGTCCGAGCCAGCATCCGTCTCGGTGAGTGCGAAAGCGCCGATGCACCGTCCCGAAATCAGTTCAGGCAGGAAGAGAGCCTTCTGCTCCGCTGTCCCATCCCTGAGCAGCCCGGACACCATGATAGAGTTCTGAATGGAAACGATCGTAGACAGCGCGCCATCAGCCGCCGCAATTTCGATGAGAGCCAGCGCGTAGGAAACATAATCGCTGGCCGCCCCGCCATATTCCTCCGGCGCCACCATTCCCAGCAGCCCAAGAGCGGCGATACGCTCGAACAGGCCGTCGTCATAACCGCCCTGCTGTTCGAAATGCGACGACAGGGGGCGAATTTCCTCCTGCGCGAATTCGCGAACGGCGTCGCGTATGGCGACCTGCGTCTCCGACAGAATCACGAAACCTCCAAATATTGTACGAACTGAGGACTACGTTGCATAATGCACAGTTTCTTGCAGCTTGACATGACCGCACCAAGATCACGCAAGGCCGAGCGCGTCTTTGGCGGCGACATAGCCCCATAGCAGCGACGGCCCGACACTGGCGCCTGCGCCGGGATACTTGCGACCCATTACAGATGCGGTGGATATGCCGGTGGCATACAGACCGGGGATGGCGGTGCCATCCTCCTTGAGCACGCGGGCGCGAACGTCCGTGACGACGCCTCCATACGTACCAACATCCCCCGGATAAACCCGGAAAGCATAGAAAGGCGCGCGTTCTATCTTTCCTAGCGTCGGTGTGGGGCTGTTGAACGGATCGCCAATGAAGCGATCATATGACCTTTCCCCTCGATGGAAATCTTCGTCGACTTTGCGGTCCACAAAACCATTGAAGCGTTCTACCGTGTTTCGAAGAGTGGTTGCCTCCATCCCTAGCCTCCTGGCCATCTCGTCGAGATCGTCTGCCTTGACCAGGAACCCCTCATCGAACCACCGTTTCGGCTTTCGCGCACCGGGCAGCGTCTCTGCCAGCATGTATCTGGTGATCGCGTTCGTGTCGAAAAGCGCCCAGCTCGGTACGGCAGGGACAGTCCTGTTACGCTCAAGCATGTGCTGGCAATATTCCATATAGGAGCCGGATTCGTTCATGTAGCGGACGCCGCTCTGGTCGATCACGATCACATGGGGAAGGCCAGTGAAGAGATGGACGCCCGGCTTGATATCATGTTCACCGATCCCCGGAACCATCGCCGTCTGCGAACCGACCATTTCATCCATCTGGGCGACGGCTGCGCCATGGCGCATCATCTCCTCAATCATTTCGCCCGTGTCGCCCGGACAGGTGCTTGTCCATTCGACGGAAGTACCGGGCTGATATTTATCCCTCATCCGCTGATTTCTGGAGAAACCGCCCGCATTCACGAGCACGCCGAGGCGGCCCGCAATCCGCCAGGGGATGCCGCCACGCGTTATGACCACGCCCTTCACCGCGTCGTCCTGCACGATCAGTTCCGTAACCGCCGCATCGGTCCGAATGTCAGTCCCCGCTTTCAACGAAGCCTGCAACATTCGACCCTGAAGAGCTTCTCCGGCCGTTACCCATTGCTTGCCCGTCAGTTTCGCAGTGAACATCTTCCAGCCAACTTTGGCGGCCATCCGTTTCAGGCGCCAGGACTGCTTCACATGTTGAAGCGCAAAGGCATCCTCGACCAAGACGGCCATCGGTATCCAGCCCGGCCGCAGCTTCTTGCGCCATGGACCCAATTCATTGACGTTGAATAGCTGGGCGACCACGGTACGACCTACAGCAAGCCCGCCAGACAACTCATCATAATAGTCCGGCCAGTATCTTGCTGCCTGCAGCTTGACACCTTGACCGACCAGAAAATCGACCAGCTGCGGCGACTGCTCGATATAGCCGTGCCGCCGCTCGCGCGAGGCTCCGGGTGTATCGTTATGATCACCGACTACAGCGTCGAAATAGAGCTTGGCCTTCTCGTCGCTTTCATCGATGCCAGCCTGCTTCATGAACCGGTTGTTCGGCAGCCACATTGCGCCCCCGGAGCGCGCGGTCGTGCCGCCGATGAGATCGGTCTTCTCCAGAATTACGACGCTCTTGCCCTGAGAGCGCATCATCAGCGCGGCCGCCATCGAGCCGGCTCCGCTGCCGACGACCACGAAATCGAACGTTTCGTCGAAGGCTTCCATCTCCCTGATTTCCCCTCATGGAAGGTTCTCGCACGCTGTCAGATCCAAGCGACAAGAAGGGGTTTGCACGCCTTTTCGCGAATGCCGCCTGAGCACAGCAATAATTGTCGGCTTCCGGACGCTTTAGAGCGCGCTGCGTTAATCTGACGCAAGACGCGCGCGCTCTCTTTGTTGTCGCATCGCTTTTGCCAAAAGCCGGTTCCCACCCTTCGCCAAGCTCAGGACAGGCCTTTTTGGCACGATGCTCCGGTTGGAAATATCACCCAATTGCAGATCAGGCCGCCTGCATCGAAAAGATTATATTTCGGGCAAGATGCGTATCGCAGAACTCGTTAAGCTCGATGATCTTGTCACCGGAGAAGACAATTCGCCACGCATAGACGTTTCTATAGGCTCTGCCCGTTACCGTCTGGCCGTCCGATTTTCCGAAAATAACCACTTCATCGCCCTCAGCAACTACGGACGTGAACACGAAGTGCATGCCATCTACGGTGACTGAGCGGATCAGGGGCACACCACCTGCCAAAAATTCCGGAGCCGCCATGCGGTTGGGGATATCCCCCCCGCTCTCGAAAATGGGTGTCTGGTCCATAAACTGGACATGGAAGTCATCTGAAATATGCGACCGGACGAATTCGGCATCACCGGCATCCAGCGCCAACATAAAAGCTTTGGCTGTCTCTTTCCGTGTCTCAATATCCACTTACTCGCTCCGTCTGTTTCTCGTTCGTCGCGCACTCGCCGGGGCGAATGGAAACCATCCGAACGACTGGATCGCCGTTCCAATCTTCGCAACATCCAGCGTTCTGAGCCATTGCCGACTATTAACACCGCCAGATTGTGCCAGCTGGCTAGACCAGCGCCTCAGACGGCGAAGATAGACGAATGGGGGCAGTGCTCTTGCCAGTTAGAGACATAATCTTGACCGCGCGGAGCAAACATCCCTGTGGTGGCCCGAGCACAAACCGATAATCCAAAGCGCGCAGCGTTGAATCTGACGCAAGACGCGCGCTCTATCTTTTGTTGTCGCATCGTTTTTGCCAAAACATGTTCCCACCCTTCGACAAGCTCGGGACAGGCCTTTTTGGCACGATGCTCCAGCCCGCAAATCGCCTGCACTTCGCGACAGCCCTATTTCCCTAACCGCATCAGTTCCGCGCGGTAGCGAGCAGCCCAGTGATCACCTGGTCGGAAAAAAGCTCTAGGAACCAATGAGGATAGCGCGGTTCACCTGCACTGACGGCATCCAGTGCCGCGCACTGCTCGGCGCTGAGCCGAACGTTGACGGCCTTGAGTGTATCGGCAAGCTGATCGGATTTGCTGGCTCCAAGCAATATGCTTGTGACCGGTTGCCGCTCCAGCAGCCATGCAAGTGCGATCTGAGCCAGACTAGCTCCGTGCGTATCAGCAACCTGACGCATCACATCGAGCGTCGCGTAGCTTCTATCGACATCCATGGGCATGGCAGGGAAATCGGCAGCACGCGTACCTTCGTCCGGCTGCGCGCCGCGACGATATTTGCCTGTCAGGAATCCGCCGGCCAGCGGGCTCCACACCGTCAGACCAAGACCATAGTGCGCCAGGGCGGGGAGCAGCTCATCCTCAATGTCGCGCCCTACCAGTGAATAATAGAGCTGGCCGTGGGTGAAAGGGACGAGGTTGTTTGCTCGCATCATCTCCATGGCCGCCACGACCCGCCAGGCCGACCAGTTCGAGAAACCGAGATAGCGCACCTTGCCTGCGCGAACGATCGCATCGAGTGTGGAAAGCGTCTCTTCCAGGGGCGTATTGGAGCATTCGCGATGGACGAGATACACGTCGATCCAGTCCGTCCCCAGCCGCCGCAGACTTGCATCGACGGAGGCCAGGATGTGGCGCCGTGTCAGCCCGGCATCCAGGGGTTGCTGAGAGGAGCGTCCACCCACTTTCGTTGCGATCACCACATTCTGCCGGTGAGGGGCCAATGCCTTCCCCAATATCTCCTCAGACTGACCGCCGGCATAAACGTCCGCTGTGTCGAAGAAGTTTACTCCTGCGTCGATCGCCTGGCCGACCAATCCATCGGCACTGTCAGGGTCCACGTTGAACAGCGAAAGATCGCGATTGCCGCTACTGAAGGTCATGGCACCAAAAGCAAGCCGCGACACGAGCAGGCCGCTGTTGCCCAACAGTCTGTATTCCATCGCTTGCTTCTCCAACGTCTCATCGGCCCCACGCGCCAAGCAGGCAGCTAGGGTCAGGACCCATTGATTATCGGGCTGCAATGTGATTCAGGCGCGCAGTAAGGAGCCTGAGAGATGCGTGATTTGTTTTGGCTGACGGACGAGCAGATGGCTCGGCTTCAGCCCTATTTTCCGAAAAGCCATGGTCGCCAGCGGGTTGATGATCGACGGGTGTTAAGCGGGATAATCTTCGTCAATCGCAATGGATTACGGTGGTGCGATGCGCCAAGGGAATATGGCCCGGCGAAGACGCTTTATAACCGCTGGAAGCGCTGGGGAGACAAGGGTGTCTTCGTCCGGATGATGGAAGGCCTAGCCGCACCGCAGGCTCCCGAACGCAAGACGGTCATGATCGATGCAACTTATCTCAAAGCCCACCGCACGGCGTCCAGCCTGGCGGTAAAAAGGGGGAAGCTGGACGCCTGATCGGGCGCACGAAGGGTGGCATGAATACCAAGCTGCATGCCGTCACCGATGCAAACGGTCGCCCAATCAGCCTCTTCATAACCGCAGGTCAGGTCAGCGATTATACAGGGGCCGCCGCCCTGCTCGACACCCTCCCCAAGGCACAGTGGCTGCTGGCTGATCGGGGTTATGATGCGGACTGGTTCCGTGATGCCTTGCGGGAAAAGGGCATCAAACCCTGCATTCCGGGCCGTAAATCCCGGAACAAAGCCGTCAAGTACGACAAGCGCAGATACAAACGCCGCAACCGCATCGAGATCATGTTCGGTCGCCTCAAGGACTGGCGGCGTATCGCAACACGCTATGACAGATGCCCAACCGTCTTTCTCTCGGCCATCGCCCTCGCTGCTACCGTCATCTTCTGGCTCTGATCAATGAGTCCTGACCCTAGAGCGCGCTGCGTTAAATCTGGATCGGTCAGCGCGCTCTAAGTTTTTGTTTTACCGCATCGTTTTGGCGCAAAACCGGTTCCCACCCTTCGACAAGCTCAGGACAGGCTTTTGCGAACGATGCTCTATAGGACGGCCAAACAGATTTATACGTCAATGAGCGGGCAATGCGCTGTCGGCCTTCGGTGAAAGCGGCAGTCAACATGTCGATCAACCACCTTCAAGCCGAGCGGTAGGGCGTGATCGTTTCCGCTATCCCCATATATATATCGGCCATGTCGAGCGCATCGGTCATCGTCATCCGGTCGGTTCCGGCACGTGCATCTAATTCATTTTGGACATCGGTAACGTTATCGCAGTCGACATCATAGATCGCGAGGTAGTTCCATCGGGAGCCTTCCCGCATGCGAAACCGCTCCGCGCCCACGATGCCCGGAATGTCCATAACATCAGGCAGGTGAACGTCATCATACCAACTGTTGAACTCGGCGTCGCGACCATCGACAGCATTGGTTAAAACCACCATCTTGAATTTTGCCATGTCCTCGCTCCCAAAATGAATATTGTCTACCTGGTTGGTCGTCCGCGACTGTATGTCATAACCATTTTATCTGACAATCATGTAGGTATATTTCGTCGGGTGTTTATTGCCCTTGAATTTTTGGTTCGTCACCTGGTTTCAGGGTTCCGGATTGGTGAGTTTACCGGTGATACGGATGCCTGCGCCGTCTAGGTTGTATGATTTGTTCATGAAAATGAGTATGGAGGTGAGGGCCTCTGCGGCGGCGGAGTTGACGAGGGCACCTGCGTGCAGGCCCCGCAGCCCGGCGTGGCGGGCAAGTTCGATGACCTGGGTCCGGGCGGCCTTGTCGTCTCCGAACACGAGGACGTCGCAATCGACCTCCTCGTCGGTCGCGAGTTTATGGGCGGCGACGCTGTGGAAGGCCGAGACCAGCGTGCCCTGCCCGCCGAGCAAAGCTTCCGCCCGCACCGCGGCGCTGCCTTCGACGGGAAGCTGCACCCGCATCACCTTGGGCGGCACGAGCGGAACCGTGGTGTCGACCACCAGCTTGCCGGCCACATGAGGCGCGATCTCGCGCAAGGTCGCTTCCTGCGCGCTCCACGGCACGGTGACGACGATGATATCGGCCTGAGCGGCCGCATCGGCATTGGCAGCGCCCGACAGGCCAAAGCCGAGTTCGGCCGCCTTCTCCTGCGCACCGGCGGCAGAGCGCGACCCAAGGATCACGGTGAGGCCCGATTTTGCCCAGCGCCGCGCGAGCGCCGCGCCCAGATTGCCGGTCCCGCCGATGACGGCGATCGTGCCGAGCATAGTCACGCGGGCACCCGTTCGGCCGCTACGGGACCATAAAATGTGGTGCGCTGGCGGGCAAAGCGCCCTGCCGCCGCCGCTGTCGCCTCCATCCTCGCCGCATCGAACAGCTGGCCGTTGACGCCGCCTGCCGACCGGGTGATCGTCTCATCCATCAATATGCCTCCAAGATCATTGGCCCCAGCAGTGAGCGCCTCGCACGCACCATCAGGACCGAGCTTCACCCAGGATGCCTGGATGTTGGGTATGTGCGGATGCAGCGCCAGCCGGGCAACGGCGTGCATCAGCAAGGCCTCGCGATAGCTCGGCCCCGATCGCGCGGCCCCCTTGCGCCACAAGGGTGCTTCCATATGGACGAACGGCAACGGAACGAACTCGGTAAAGCCGCCGGTCTGCTCCTGCAGCGCCCTGATCCGCAACAGATGGCGCGCCCAGTGGTCGTAGCGGTCAACATGGCCGAACATGATCGTCGCGGTCGATCGCAAACCCACCGCGTGCGCCGACCGCATCACATCGAGCCACTGCTGGGTGGAGACCTTGTCCGGGCAGATGACAGCGCGAACCTCGTCGTCGAGTATCTCTGCCGCGGTGCCGGGCAATGTCGCAAGGCCGGCGGCCTTGAGGCGCCCCAGATAGTCCTCCAGCGGCAACCCCAGCGTTGCCGCGCCATGGCTGACTTCGAGCGGGGAAAAGGCGTGAATGTGAATGCCCGGCGCCGCCTGCCGCACGGCACGCGTGATGGCGAGATAGGTCTCGCCATTGAACTCGGGGTGGATGCCGCCCTGCAGGCAGACCTCGGTCGCGCCGCGCGCCGCCGCCTCCGCTGCCCGGCGTGCCACTTCCTCAAGGTCGAGCCGGTAGGCCGCGCCGCGCAGCGACCGCGTGCTTCCTTTGGAAAAGGCACAGAAGCCGCAATGATAGAGGCAGATGTTGGTGTAGTTTATGTTGCGGTTGACGACATAGGTGACGGCATCGCCCACGGCCTCATGGCGCAGCGCATCGGCTGCCGCAGCGATGTGGCGTACCTCTTCGCCCTCGGCGCAGAACAGCCGGACGATATCCGCCTCCGACAGGCCATCGCCGCTCGCCGCCCGGCTGATGATCCCATCGACCGTCGACAAGGCGGCGGAGGGGCCCGGCGCCATGGCGGCTATGGCACTGCCCGATCCGGCGCGCCATCCATCGGTAAAGGGCAACCCGCGCCCATCGACCGCCCGGCGCACCCGCGTGGCCATCGACGGATCCAGCCATTGCTCGGGATCGCGCGCATGACCCGGGCCGATCGCGAGCCGTTGCCGCAGCACGCGCCCTGCAGCGGCGGTTGCCGCGTCGAGGGCGGCAAGATGCGGCCAGGGCGCCTCGGGGTTCACATGATCGATCGTTACCGGCGACACGCCACCCCAATCGTTCACACCCGCCCGCAGCAACTCTCCCAGCTCGTCCGGGCGCAAATTGGGCGGCGCCTGGATCGACATGTCCGGCCCGAGGATGAGGCGCGCGGCCGCGATCGTCCACAGATGCTCTTCCAGCGACGGCTCGGGATGCCGCGCCATCGGCGTGCCGGGCTTGGCCCGGAAGTTCTGGACGATCACCTCCTGGATATGACCGTAGCGACGGTGAAGCGCGGCAATATCGAGCAGCGCGTCGATCCGCTCGCTGCGGGTCTCGCCGATGCCAATCAGAATGCCGGTGGTGAAGGCAACGCGCGCGCGGCCCGCCTCGGCAATCGACGCGAGGCGCTGTTCCGGATGCTTGTCCGGCGACCCGAAATGTGGCCCGCCCCGCTCGGACAGGCGCGCCGCCGACGTCTCGAGCATGATCCCCATCGAAGCGGCAACCGGGCGCAGCATCGCATAATCGCCCGCACCCATCAGCCCGGGGTTGAGATGCGGCAGCAGCCCCGTCTCACTGGCCACCAGCGCCGCCATCTCGCGAAGATAGGACAAGGTCGTCTCGTGGCCCAGCCGGTCGAGCGCGGCGCGCGCCGTTGCAAAGCGCAGCTCGGGCTGGTCCCCCAACGTAAACAGCGCCTCGCGGCACCCCGCCGCCTCCCCCGCACGCGCAATCCGCAAAACCTCGTGGCGATCAAGATAAGGCGCCTCAAGCCGCGACGGCGAGGCCGCAAACGTGCAGTAATGGCAAACATCCCGACACAGCCGGGTCAGCGGGATGAACACCTTGCGCGAGTAGGTGACAAGCGAACCATGGCCCGCAAGCGTCAGCGCTTCGCTCTCCCGCATGAGCTCGTCCAAGGACGCGCCAAGCAGCCAATCACGCCTGGCTTCCAGATCAGGAACTTCAAGACTAGGTCCTGTCAACACGAGACACACCACTCCACCATCTTAACCCGCGAGCATCGTTTACCTGGGGCGGATCGAGATTCGGCCCTAAAAAACTATGCCCAATCCTAACCGGGCCTTTTGGTTACGAAACGCAACTTGCTTTGATCATCACTCCCAGCGCTGCTGCGATCGACAAGGGGCACAGGTCATCACGCGCTATTTGGGCAAATCAGGCATTGCCACTTCGGCGTGCTCGATCCCCGCCAATTGTCCGCCGTCGACAACCAGGTCTGTTCCTGTGATGAAGCTAGCACGGGGCGAAACGAGAAAGGCCGAAACTTCAGCCAGCTCGACCGGATCGCCCTTCCGCTGAACACCTGCCACGTCGATCATGAACCGCATCGGATCGTTCATTTCACCCTCGGTCATGACGGTGTCGACGATCCCCGGGGAAATCGACACAAGCCTGACGCCGCGCTTGCCGAAGCTTCGCGCTTCGCGCCGTACCAGCGCACGCACTCCACGTTTGGACAGCTTGTAGGCCTCCATAGCGCCGGGAACCCGATCCGCGTAGCTGAGACTTCCCCCCGGCGGAAGCGGATTTTCGAAAAGCGCTTCAAGCTCGGGCGCTTCGGGGATGTGCGACGCCGTCGACGCGTAAAGAAGAATCGCGCTGCCCTGTGTCATCAGCGGCCTGACAGCTTCCACAAGCGCCAATGTTGCGTCGAGGTTGATGGCAAGAACCCGCTCCTTGGTACCCATCTGCGGCGCTATGCCGGCCGTATGAACGAGGGCGCCGATTCCACGCGCTTCCGCTGCCGAGACGATCTTCGCGATGAAGGACGGATCGGTGATGTCGCCGGCAATGATCTCTACGTTGGTCCCGTTCTCACGAAGCGGCCGCGCCACCGCTTCCAGTCTGGCGGCGTCAACATCACACAGCAGCAAATTCTTCCAGCCATCGCGCGCGAGACACGCCGCACATTTCGAACCCATTCCCCCTGCGGCTCCGGTAACGACGGCGACGCCGGTCGGCAACGCGCCGCCCGCCCCTTGCCAACCGCTCATCAAGCCACCTGCCGACCGAACTCAACCAGCTGCGGCACCAGCAGGGGCCAGCGCTTGAAAAGGGCTGTCGGATCCTTGATACGCTCGATCCATTCGCGATCGCCCCAGGGCGGGTCGACGATCTGCGCGCCGGGTATCAGCGCAGCCAGTTCTTCCGATGTGGCGCGCGGATGACTGGGGTCTGACACACCACTACGAAAAATGAGCACTGGCATGTTCAATTTTGCCAGATCAGCTCGCGTGATGCACGGCAGCGGGGAGTCGGTGATCATGAAGAACGCTTTCGCCCACTTCTGCATGATATCCCAGAACTGCTCTACATCGTAGGCAAGTATCCGCTCCAGATTGTCCGGGTTGCGCTGGACGCATGGAGCCAAAGCAAAATGTTCCGCTGCGGCACGCATGCCGTCCTTCCGCGCTGCCTCGGCCGGACCGCCGCAGTAGAAGGACGCGAGCACGGACATCCCGGTCCAGCTTCCCGAAATCCACAGCATCGCCAGACCGCTGACGACTTCCGGATGACGCAGCGCGGCAATCAGTGAAACGCGCGAACCGGCCGACCCGCCGACGACCAGCGCAGGCGCCATATCGAGCGCCTTGAGCAACCCGGCCAACACATCCGCGTTGAGAATGGATTCGCTCTCGCCCTCGAAAGAAATATGGGATTCACCGCAATTGGGTCGATCCCAGATGACGACCCTGTATCCGTTTTTGGCTAGTTCTTGAGCGGTTTCCCTTACCCCTGGCGTGTCCTTCGATTCCCGCCCGCCTGGCGTGATGATGGCGTTTTTTTGCCCATCGCCAATTATCTCATAAGCGATATCGAGACCGTTGACGCTGATTTTGGCCACAACCCCATCTCCTCTATATGCTTCGTTTTTCGATTTCGCGCTTATTATATATTGCAGCTCTTGCTGCCCTTGCGAATACCGCATTCAGGCGGTCACGAGGTCCGCGGGCATCTCGATCTTGTAGAGGTCAGCAGCGTTTTCGAACAGGATTTTCCGCTTACGAACTGGATCGAAGCTGCCCAGGGCAGTATCAATCGCCTCGGCGACATTGTCGTACAGGCATGTCGGGTGCGGGAAGTCGGTTTCGAACAATATGTTGTTCTCGCCGATCGTGTCGATCACCTGGCCCGGCGCATCTTTTTCGAACCAATAGCATGCATAGACATTTTGCCGGAAGTAGTCGCTTGGCCGCATTGTGAATTCGGGCCGGTTTTTGGCGACATCGTTCACAGCGAATTGGTGATCGGCCGCTTCCAGCACGAACGGTATCCAGCCAATACCGCTCTCCACCGAAACGAACTTGATCTTCGGATGACGTGCCAGCACGCCAGAGAACAACAGGTCGTTGAGTTGGAACGCGTTCATCAGGAAGCAGTCGGCGCTGCCCCGCGCCCACGCCGATGCAAACCCGTCCACCTTGCACCGCTCTTCAAAATTGAGGCTGGAAAGATCGCCGCTGCCGATATGGAAATTAATCGGCAGATCGGCTTCGACAGCAATCTCCCACAACGGATCCCAGTATCGGTCGCCGATAAATGGAAAGCCGAACTCGTGCGGCGCGCCCGTGAAAGTGATGCCACGGAAGCCCAGATCGACGCAGCGCTTGATTTCCTTGACGGTCTCGTCGACATCCCAAAACGGCACCGCCACGCTCTTCACGAACCGGCGGGGATCGACCGAAGTCCAGTCGACCAGAAAGTCGTTGTATGCCCGCACGCACTCGTTCGCCAGATCACGGTCGTCGCCGGTCAGGAACTGCTGCGCGCCAAAACCGCCCACATTGCCATAAAGAACCTGGGCCCATATTCCCGCCTCGTCCATGAACTTGAGCCGCTCCGCCGAGTCATAAGACGACGTGATGGCGTCTTCGTAATTCAGCGGAAAGGCCGGCAACTCCCCGGCAAAACCCGCCATTGCCGTCAATCCAACGGTCGCCAGCTTGCTATCCCCCATATACCAGGTAGCCGCACCGTTCGCTGGATCCGTGCGAACCTGCGGCACGCGATCCTTGAAACGCGCTGCAACGCGGCTTGTCCAGGTATCGGACGGCTCGGTGATGTGCGCGTCCGCGTCGATGCAAATATAGTTCGTCACTGAAAACCTCGCCAATATTGTGGAGAACGGGCCACCGCTTTCCGGCGGAGCCCCGTACAACCGGTCATCGCCGAAGCGGCGATCTGAGCCGAGGTCATCTGTAACCCGGAAGGCCATTGTGTCAAGCCATATTGTCCAACAAAATTGGCCGCCTCGAACGAACGACATCCCGGTTTTGAGCTTCCGGCAAGCGCTAAGGCGAAGCCCGGCGAGACGGTCACTGCGGCGCCCTGCTTCCGTCACCGGGCACTATGCCCACAGAGCAATATGCGGTGAACCGCTCGGCGAACTTCTATCGAAACGACAGCAGGCCCATAAGCCACAATCGACACGCGCCAAGAGAATATGAACCGTAAAACAATTGGATACTGACCGGCTACACCCAAAAGCCCCTCCCGATCCGGTCATATTTCGTCGAACAATATGACTTGACAATATCGGGGGCGTCGGCAAATCTGAGCCACAGCCTTTTGCG
Source organism: Sphingobium sp. DEHP117 (assembly GCF_030867385.1). Lineage (GTDB taxonomy): Bacteria > Pseudomonadota > Alphaproteobacteria > Sphingomonadales > Sphingomonadaceae > Sphingobium. The sequence goes on from NZ_JAPFBJ010000002.1 coordinate 188,602, forward strand.
CCGAGACTTGGGCGCATCTCGCATCATGCCATATTGAAACATGCCATATTGAAAAAGGTCAGCCAGAATGACTTCGAAACTTCCCAGTGAATGTATCGAACGCGGTCCCCGCATCAAGGATATAGACTTTGCGCAATTTCGCATGCACGTCTCGACCGATCGCTATCACTGTCCGGCGTTTCATGCGCGCGAACGCGAACGCCTGTGGATGCGCATCTGGCAGGTCGCCGCACGACCGGATGACATCCCCCAACCGGGCGACTGGACCGAATATCGTATCTTCGATCAGTCCTTCATACTCGTCCGAGGCAAAGACAACGTCATTCGCGGCTTTGTTAATGCTTGCAGGCATCGCGGCTTCGCGCTCTGCGAAGGGCATGGCAAGTCGGCCCGCTTTACCTGCCTTTATCATAACTGGTCATACGGCCTCGATGGCAAGCTCCTCGCGGTTCCGAAGCCGGATTACGATGGTCCGGTCGAGGACTTCGTCGGCAGCAAGGACCAGTTGGGGCTTCGGCAAGTCCCGGTTGAATGCTTTGCCGGGTTTATATTCCTGAATCCTGACCCCGACGCCCGCCCGCTGAAGGAGTATCTCGGTGAATTTGCCGATCTCATGGCACCCTACCATCTCGACGAGATGGTGCCGGTAGGCATTAATGTAATCGAAGCCGTCGATTGCAACTGGAAAATCGTAATGGATGCCTTCCAGGAAGCCTATCATCTGCAGGGCATTCACCCGGATTTGGTCTCGACACTGGACGAAACCAACCAGCGTTACGGCTTCTTCGGGGATCATTCGGTAAGTTCTGGCCCGTTTGGGGACGCCAATCTCGAGAATTACGGGCCTGAAGATCAGGCACAGGCAATGCGTCGACTGATGGACAATTTTCCAGGTATTGCCCTCGTGCTGCCCCGCTTCGATGAACTTTTAGACCAGTACCGCAATTCGAACGGGGAACTGGCTTTTCCCGCTGGAGTCACTACGCGAAGGCTTTTCCAGCAGGCGACCCGCGAAAGCCTGGAGGCCAAGGGGCTCGACCTTGCCCAGCTTTCCGACGCACAGATGATCGACAGTCATTTCTATGTCGTCTTTCCCAACATATTCATTTCGGCACGAGCAGGCGAGGCGCTGGTCATCATTTCCTATCCGCATCCTGATGTGACCCTAATCGCTGCAATTGGTGGGTGCTCAATCTGGCCTGGCTGCCTGCCGAGCAGCGCGCCGCAGCGCGCGAGCCGCGAAAAGTCATGGCCGAGGGTGACCACTATCCCTACTTCATCACCCTGGAACAGGATTATGAGACAATGCCCCGGCAACAGCGCGGTCTCAAGAACAATGGGCTGGGCTATATGGCGCTCACGCGGCAGGAAATACGCCTGGCCTATTTTCATTCGGTGGTGGACAGCTGGCTGGAGGTGAAGAAGCCGATCAACGGCTGACGCGGTCTGCTGCCTGCGAGCGCTCACCCTTCGCAATTACACAGGATCGCGCATTGCGCGCTCCGGCAAATTACGGCAAATGATAATGCACATGAGCGATCATTTGAGGAACAAAAACTGGCTGCGCGGAACAGCCGCCCTGGACTATCGTGCGCAAAAGCCTGTCCAGAGCATGTCGAAGGACGGTAACCGGTTTTGCGCCAGAACGATGCGGTAAAACAAAACCTTGGAGCGCGCCGGCTGATTCAAATTTGACACAGCGCGCCCCGGCAGGAAGACATGTGTTGAAGAGGCGCGAGCGCAGATAGCCTGGGTAAAACATTGCCAAGCAGAGTGTCCTGAATTCAGAGGTGCTTGCAGAATAGCAGGGGAGCGAGACATGATTAAAGACCTGAGGTTCATGGTATGGCTCGGCCCGGTTGGCATAGTGCTGATGACGGTCGGCATGATGCCCCTGATGGGCTTTGTACCTCCGCCATCGCCTGCACTCGCTCCCGAAGCCGTCAAGGCACTCTATCTTGATCACTCGATCGGTATACGGCTCGGCGCAATGTCGATGATGTTCGGCGCAATGTGCTTCCTCGTATTTCTCGTTCCGATCTCGGCGGTGATCTACAAGATCAACCGCTCGCTGTGGCCGCTCGCCATCGTTCAGCTCCTTTCCGGCGCATTCGGCACCTTCCCCTTTATCACTGGAGCGGCCTCCCTACAGGTCGCCGCCTTTCGCCCGGACCGCGACGCTTATGCGATCCAGGCATTTTCCGACATGGGATGGTTTTATCTGATCATGACGGCGATGACGATCGTTCCGCAGTTTATCGCAATGGCTGTCGCCGCACTCCGAGACAAGTCCAGCCCGCCCCTGTTCCCGCGTTGGCTGGGCTATTTCAACTTGTGGTTGGCACTTTTATTCCAACCAGCGGTGCTCGCTCCGCTTTTCCAAACCGGCCCCTTTGCCTGGAATGGGCTGCTCAGCTTTTGGATACCCTTCGGCATATTTTTCATCTGGTACCTGGTCATGGTCCCTACGTTATTACGCGCACTTAAGCACCCGGCGTTTGCAGAGGAAGCCTGAGGATTGTTCAGGACGAAGACCAAGGTGGGCAGGCTGCCCGCAGAGCCAGGATGGTGGGCGTTTGTTGCCGGCGATCTGGTCATGTTCGGCATCCTCTTCGCCACCTTCGTCTACTATCGAGCGCTGTCGCCGCAAGTGTACGAGAGGGCGCAAACGCAATTGAGCACGCCCCTGGGCCTGCTCAACACCCTATTGTTGCTGACAGGCTCGCTGTTCGTGGCCCAGGCAGTAAGTGCGTTCAAGCACAAGAGCGACAGGTCGTTCATGCTCTTCGTCGCCGGTCTCGGGACCGGGGTCGCCTTTGTCGGCGTGAAGGTTGTTGAATGGGGAAGCAAGCTTGCCCATGGCATCACTCCGCTGACCAATGAGTTTTTTATGTTCTATTTCACATTTACGGGAATTCACCTCGTGCATGTGGTCGTGGGAATGGGCATGTTGCTGGTTATCGCACTGAAAGCGAAAGGCGGGGTTTTCGCTGACGAAGATCGGGTGTTTGTGGAGATCGGAGGAATCTTCTGGCATCTTGTCGATTTGATCTGGATCGTACTTTTTCCACTCATCTACCTGACGCGGTAGTCGTTAGCGCAAGGCGATTTCCATGCGGTTCTTTGTAGTCTGGCTATTGCTTATAGCGGCAACGCTTGCGAGTTTCGCGATCGGTGAAGACGTAAAAGCCAGCCCGGTGACAACCGCAATCATACTTGCAATTGCAATCGTCAAAGTACGTTTCGTCATACAGGAATTCATGGAAGTGCGGGCCGCGCCGTTGCTTCTGAGCATTGCGACGGATCTATGGGCCGCCGTCCTGTGGGTGGCACTTGTGGCGATACCCTATCTCGTGTGAACGCACGGTTGGGCCAACAAGCGGTCGCCCGGAGAAGATGGGCGGGCGATCAGAACCGAAAAGCCCGGTCTGATCGCCCTTCTTAATCAATATTTGAACCCGATGCGAACCGCGACGGAACGACCGAGCGCGGCCGAGCAAGCCAGCTCGTCTTCCCCGCCGACATTCCGTGTTGTGCCGCCCGCGATTAGCGTGGAAAACGCAGCGGCACCGGCAGAGTGCTGAGTGCTGCAAAAGCCGGGCCGCAGTTTGTCGGTGAGGTTCTTACCCGCCAACCCAACGCTCCATCGATCGTCGGAGCCGTATAGAGTAAGACTGAGATCCACTTTGAGAGCCTCGGACTGGCGAACCTGGGGTCTTGTGGCCGGATCGGAGACTACCGTGATGTATGATGAAGAATACTGATTTTCGTTCGCAAAAATCAGGCGCTTGCCGTTAGCAAGGCCCGCTTCGTACGCGAACCCGAAATTGATCCGCCATTCGGGAGCACGTACAAATGGTATCCCCCTGAGGTCTTGCGAAGTGTAATATCCGATGCGTCCCGAGCCAGCCGGATCCAGAATCGCTCCGGGGGCGTTGGTGGGATCAGGAGCGGGAGCCCACTGCTGGGTGCAGCCTTGGGAAATCAACTGGCCGCCGTAGCACGGCACATTGTTGAGCTTGAGAAACTTGGTCTTGTTCCAGTTGGCGACAAGGCTGAGGCTCAGGCCTTCGACCGCCGGTGGACGGTAATTGAGTTCAAGGTCCACACCATGGATATCCGCCTTGCCCGCGTTGATCGTGCGAACGACGGGCAATCCGTTCTTCTGGAGTTCGTTCACGCCTGTCTGAAGGCCATCATATCGATAGTAGTAGCCTGCTACGTTGAGCGAGAGCGCGCGATCCATCAGGCGCGCCTTGATGCCCCCTTCACCGCCGGTCACCCGTTCGTCACCGAAGCTCTTGTCCTCGCCCGGATTGCCAGGCACCACGATGCTGAAAGAGCCAGATTTATAGGCGCGTTTGGCGGCAGCGAAAACGGTCAGATCGTCGGTCGCCAGATAAGTCAGCGTCAGCTCGGGTGACCAGTTCTTGGAACCGATGTGGTCCGACCCCGGCTTCAGCGCCACCCGCGTGTTGGTAAAGCGATCGAGGACATGAAGCTTCCTCCGCTCGTTCTGCCAACGGGCGCCCGCCGCAATTTCAAGCTTGTCGGTCGCTTGCCAGCGCAGTTGGCCGAAGAACGAAATCGAATCGATATCGATGGTGCTCTTTCCCTTGACCAATTCCGGCGGCAAGATGGGAACTGCCGGAAAGATGGGTACGAGATCGCTCAACAAAAACGATTGATTGCCCAGCAAGAGAAAATCGTTCGAGATTTTGCCCTTCTGATAGAAGGTGCCGGCCGTGAAATTGAGGGGGCCGTCGAAGTCTGATGCAAGCCTGAGTTCCTGAGTGAACTCGCGCCGACGAAAGCGCGTGTCGACCAAGAAGGCGGGGGCTGCATAGCTCGCCGAAGTTGCGTTTACGGACGCGTCCCCCTTGGCATCGTAAAAGCCGCTCAAAGAGGTGAGGGACAGCTGACTGCTCAGATCGTAGTTGAGCTCCAGCGAGCCGAAGTTTTGCCGAAGGGTGTGAAAAGGCACGCCATTGTTGCGTACACCTCGAAAGGCGGCAGGGTCGAAATCGATAATGGTAATCTTCTTGTCGAACTTGCAATCCTCGGCAGGTGAAAAGAAGTTCCAGGGCGCGCCACCGATCGGCCCTGTTCCATCGGGGCATGACGCCAGCTGCAGAGTGGAGCCGTATCTAAATTTGTCCTTGGTGAAGTTGGCTTTAAGTCGAGCGGTGAAATTGTCGGTTGGCTTCCACAGAGTCGTCAGGCGAACAAGATGGCTCCGACCGCCGCCGAGCCTGGAATAACGAGGATTTTTGCCACCAAAGCGGGGTTGCGCAAAGGCTATGTTCTTGAGGTCTCCATCCAGATTGCTGTAGAGAGCCGCGACACGGACGCCCAGCGTTTCGTTGATTGGAGTGGAGATAACGAATTCCCCGCGTTTCTCCCGAGTTTCGAACTCGTAGGAAGCGTTGGCTTTGACCTCAAGCTCTTTGCCCGGATCGGCCGTCTGGAAGGAAATGAGGCCGGCAGTGGTGTTCTTGCCAAAATAGAGCGCCTGGGGCCCCTTCAACACCTCAACCTGCTGCAGATCGAACGCGGCAGCGCGAAACGCAAGTCCGTGGGTCAACTGCAGCCCATCGATCACAAGCGAAACAGATTGGTCGACACCCTGATCGAGAGAGTTCGAGCCGACGCCCCGCAGCGACATCTGCTCGCCGATCGAACCAATTGTGCTGCCACTTGCCAGACCTGGAATGCGCGTTGAAATGTCTTGCACATCGCGGATCTGAAAACGCTCGATCGCGTCGGCCGTTAGGACCTGCTCGACGACAGGCACGCGCAGAACGGACTCCTGCTGTTTTCGCGCGGTGACGATAATTTCGCCGTCCCCACTGCCCTGCTCGGACTGCGCCGCTGCCGGCATCACCGAAAGCGGCGCTACACATAGAACCGCCATCAATGCGGCACCGGCGGCTTTCCTCGAGTCATCCATCACTTGGCATCCTCCCGTTTCGGCGCGAGTATTTCTCGCCATTCTTATGAATTCTGGTCTTATGGCTAACCGGCAAATCATCTGTTGATGCAGCGGCACTCCAGACCTGCCGCCCGAATCTAGCCAAAGCCTGCATGATGTCAAATATTATTGTCCTACAACTTCGCCCTATTGTTTCGTCGGTGTCCGAATGTAATGCGCGTCACTTCCGGTTAGGAAGGGCAGGAAGAGCGCATCCCTGTTGGCGCAGCCCGACATGATCCTCCCTCGGCGCGTTCAGGCCCCGTTTCGCACTATCACACGTCCTCAAAACATGTGCCGCGCGAGCATCTTATCTCGCGCGGCACAAAGGACGGACTGAAAGCCACTCCTCAGAGCCTGACCGCCTTTGATTGAAGCGCCGCAGGCGTTCAATAAAGGCGAAGGCTCATACTTTGGATGAGACCGTGATCGAAGTTTCAGGCGATTCAGCCTGAACCGATCATGGTCTAGTCGTGAAAACGTGAGGTTGCCGCTTTCACGCCACCGCCAGCTGCGGCATCTCGATGTTGTATAGCTTGGCCGCGTTGCCGAACAGAATTTTGTCTTTCACGACATGGTCGAATTTTCCGAGTGCCGTTTCGATGGCCTCCGGGATATTGTCATAAAGACAGGTTGGATGCGGAAAGTCGGTTTCGAAAAGAATATTATCCTCTCCTACGGTGCTGATCACCTGACTGGGAGCGTCCTTTTCGAACCAGTAACATGCGTAGACATTTTGCCGAAAATACTCACTCGGAAGCATTTTGAAGTCAGGACGCGATCTTGACACATCGTTCACCTTGAACTGATGATCGGCCGCCTCAAGCACGAACGGTATCCACCCGATGCCGCTTTCAACGGATACGAACTTGATCTTCGGATGCCGGGCGAGCACGCCGGAGAAGAGCAGGTCGTTCAGCTGGAAAGCATTCATCAAAAAGCAGTCTGCGCTTCCCCGCGCCCAGGCCGATGCGAACCCGTCAACCTCGCAGCGTTTCGGAAAATCGAGAGTGGTGAGGTCACCGCTGCCGATATGGAAGTTAATCGGCAATCCGGTGTCCACCGCCACGCTCCACAGCGGATCCCAATGCCTGTCGCCGATGAAGGGAAACCCGAAATCATGAGGCGCGCCCGTGAAAGTGATGCCGCCAAACCCCAGCTTGGCGCAGCGCTCTATCTCCTTTACCGTCGCATCGATATCCCAGAACGGCACCGCGACGTTTTTCACAAACCGGCGGGCATCAACCGACGTCCAGTCGACGAGAAAATCGTTATAGGCCCTGACACATTCGTTGGCGAGATCGCGATCATCGCCGGACAGGAACTGCTGGGCTCCAAAGCCCCCCACATTTCCATACAGGACCTGCGCCCAGATCCCGGCCTCGTCCATAAACTTCAGCCGCGCGCCTGAATCGTAGGATGCTGGGATTGCATCCTCGTAGGTAAGGGGAAATTCCGGCATTTCACGCGCGAAGCCGGCGGTCGCGGTAAGGCCAACAGTGGCCATCTTGTTGTCGCCCATGTACCAGGTTTCGGCGCCCGTTGCGGGGTCGAGCCTCACCGTCGGGACACGATCCTTATATTTGCTGGAAACCCGGCTGGTCCAGGTGTCACGCGGTTCGGTGATGTGGGCATCTGCGTCGATGCAAAGATATTGGGTCATCTCGTTCCTCGTCATGATCGTTTTCTACGCGGCCGGTCCGCTGCGCCGCCTGCCATTGACAGACTCACTGGACCGACGCCGACCATCGGGAACTTAGATCATAAATATTTTTTGTCAATCAATATTGTCGGACAATCTGCATCATGCCCCCTGGAGGATCAGTGCTGCCGCGCGCCGGGCCATGGCCATCATAGGCGCATTGGTATTACCCGAAACCATGTGAGGGAGCACCGAATTATCCATGACTCGAACGCCTTCTACGCCGCGGACCCGCAGATTCGGGTCCGTGACCGATTGGGGATTGGACCCCATCGCACAGGTACCGATCGTGTGATAGCCGCAACCGCCCTTGGTCGACCACGCGGCGAGCAATTCCTCGTCACTCTTCGTGTCGGGGCCGGGAGACGTCTCGCGCACGATAATATCACGCAGCGGCGCGGCTCCTGCAATCTTTCGTATGTAGCGGATCGTGCCGATGGCCACCGCACGATCATGCTCGGTTGCAAGGTAGTTAGGGCGGATCACCGGCGGCGCCATCGGGTCGCTCGACCGCAGTTTCAACGAACCCCGGCTGTCGGGGCGCGAGATAAAGCCCGCAAAGGCGATTTGCGGAGTATCGCCCGTACCCAAGGGAAATTTCGCGGGATCGATCGTATAGGGAAACAGCAGTATCTGTGAGTCAGGGCGGCCGGGGCCTTCCGTGACCTTGGGGAATATTCCAATCTCGAAAGAGCCCCGGCTCAAGGTGCCGGATCGAGCGGCGTAGTAGGCACTCACACCGGCCAAAAGCCGCCATCCCGAAAAGCGATTATTCTGGCTGAATCTATAGCTGCTGACCTCATATTCAGGCGTCAGCGTGCGGTGCTCGATAAGATTGCAGCCCATTTGCGGAGCATGGTAAATTGGCTGAATGCCCATCGCCTGCAGCTCCCGCGCATCGCCGATGCCCGAGCGCATCAACACGCCCGGCGATTCCAATGCCCCTGCGGACAAAATGATCTCCCGCCCGCACCGATATTCCGTTCCATCGACGCAGCGGAGTCCTGCGACGCGATTTCCCTCGAAGAGAAGCTTGTCTGCGCGTTTCCCCGTGACGACCCTCAAGTTCGGCCGCCGCATGGCCGGCTTGAGAAACGCAACTGCCGAACTCATCCGCTTCCCGCGATATATGGTCTGGGGCAGGAGGCCGAACGCCCCGGCGCCATGATCCTCATTGAGATCCTCGAGCCGCCGCAAGCCTAGGGATGCAAGCGCTGACAGCACAATCTTGTTCAAGGGGTCGTCCGCCGGCGGAAGGGACAGCCCCAACGGCCCGCCCTCACCTCTCCACGCAGATGCACCGAGCGGGTGGTTTTCGATCGCCTTGAAATGAGGGAGCATTTCGCTCCAACCCCAGCCGGGGCAGCCAAGGCTTTCGAGGTGGTCATAGTCCGCAGGCTGCCCCCTGTTATAGACCATTCCATTGATTGCGCTGGACCCTCCGAGCGTCTTGCCACGCAACCACACCTCGCCAACGCCCCCGTTTCCCGGTTCAGGCTCTGTCTGGTAAAACAGGTTTCGCTTCGGATCGCCGACGATCCGTCCGATCCCTTTTGGCATGTGTATATACGGACTATTGTCCGGTCCGCCCGCTTCGACAAGTAACACCGAGTGACGCCCTGATGCAGAAAGCTGGTCCGCAAGCACGCATCCCGCAGACCCTGCACCGACGATTACGAAATCAAACTTCTGCATATGACGGTGTCAACCTTGCTTCTTTACGCGTCAAACAGCACGCGAACTTGCCGAGGTGACCTGAGCTGAAATCCCGTGGCCCGTGGTTCCGGATAGTCAGGATCAAGCCGCAAATTGGGCAACCGGTCCAGGAACGCCTCCAGCGCGCGGGTCATCTCCAGCCGCGCGAGGTGCTGGCCGATGCAGACATGTGGCCCGGTCGAGAAGCCGAGATGGCGATGGGTGGACTTGCGGAAAATGTCGAATTTGTCTGGATCGGGAAAACGGGTTTCGTCACGATTGGCCGACCCGGTCACAATATTGACTGCGGCACCTTCCGGAATGGTAACACCGTCCAAAACCACGTCCCTCGCTGCGGATCGCCAGGTAAAAATGACAGGGCCTTCCCAGCGCAGGGTCTCCTCGATTGCTGCGGGAATCAAGGACCGGTCCTTGCGAATTGCCTCCAGCATGTCGGGATTGGTCAGCAGCGCGGCCAGCAAAGTCCCCGTCGCGCGGAAGGTGGTATCTCCAGCAGCATTAACCAATTGCTTGACAAAGGATATTGCGATTTCACGCGGCAGGCGCTCGCCTTCCACCTCGGCAGTAGCGAACAGGCTTATCAGATCGATGCCTGGCTTTTCGCTGCGGATGTCAATCAATCTATCGAAATATTCTCCGAGGCGGCTTCCCGCTTCGATCGCTTCGTGCGGGTGCGATGGCATGAAGTTCTGTGCCATCGCGAGTTTATGAAAGGTCGCGCAATCCTCTGCAGGCAGGTCCAGTTGCCGATAGACGATCTGAAATGGAAAATGGCTGGTGAACTGGGAAACCAGATCGGCTTTTCCATCGGCACGAAAATCGTCGATCAAACCGGCGATGACCGGATCGATGATCTCCTTCTGCCACTGCGCCACGATCTGCGGCAGAAACGCCTTTTGGAAAAGCCGCCGGTATCGCGAATGCTCCGGCGGGTCCATCATGACGATGCTTCTGCCGAGCGCCGGGCCCAGTGCATCCATGAACAGGGAATTGGAAAAGTTTTCCGGGCTCATGAGCGCACCGGACACCGCCTCATAACCGAGGATCGTGTATTTCTCGTCCGATTTGAATGTCGGGTCGGGTGACCCGGTAAAGATCTCGCGATAGTCGATCTTATGAACCGACTTTTCCCGACGCATGCGCGCTATTGTCGGGTAGGGATCGTCGACGCCCCCCCAGGCGATGTCATCGGAAATAAATGGATTGAAATCCGAGTTATCGAGATCTCTTATTCGCGGCATGTTATACATTGCAATCTCCAGGTAGCGCTCGTCTGCAGCTTTCGATCAACTTTGATATCGCTTGGCGCATTCGTCTTGACCGTGCGGCGCTAGTTGCTGTCGATGCGAGACAGCTATTTATCGATCAGTTCATCCCTGAGCCTGCAGCATCGCCAGCCCCTCGAGAGCCAGACCGTGGCTCAGATTTTCGAGCAGCAGCCGCTTGAGGGGCTGGGTCATCAGCTCACGCGTGTATCGTCGTGCAATGCGTGGGCACGCCGCAATCTGTGCGGCCAGCTCCCAGGCCCGCGGCAAGACATCGACCGGCGCGACAACTTCGTGGACAAACCCGGCCTGAAGAGCCTCGCTTGCGCCTATGATCTGCCCGGTCATAAGGAAATAGCTGCCGCGAGTGGGGCCGAGCAGCGCAGGCCATATCGAATGGGTGCCGTCGCCCGGCACGGCGCCAAGAAGGAAATGCACTCCGTCCTGGAACGAGGAAGTATCCGAGGCCACGACAATATTCGAGATTAGCGGAATTTCGGCATGGACATGGGCTGGCCCGTTGATCGCAGCAATGACCGGTACCTGCACATCAAGCAGATTTTGCAGCAGGCGGAGACCCTCTCGGTGGGTCAATTCCCACGTCGTGGCATTAAATTCTCCCATGCCTACCCAGTCGACCTCATTGCAGAAAGCCTCGCCAGCTCCCGTCAGAATTACGACTTCGTTCTCGGGATCATTGGCAATGTCAGAGAAGCAGTAGCCGAGCTCATCATGGATCTTGGCGTTCCACTTCAGGCTGTTTCCTGCACTATGCAGTTTGACTTCCAGGATGCCGGCTTCCCGGCGCAATGCAATAAACTCGTAGGCATCGCAGTAATCGGAAAATTTGGGCATTCCCCGGGTCGTCATAAGCTCTCTCCCTCCGTGCATGTCCGCGCGTCAGGCGCGGAGATGCTCTTGAAAGGAGCCTTATCTGCAGCTTGATCGAAAGCTTGACGTATCAGGACCAAATCATGATCTTATGACTAAGATTGGCGGGTCCAGCCAACCGCCATCGCCACAGGGACGCGCACGACATGTTGGTCCCTGCAGATGCGCAACATGCCGCCACAGAGCCGATTTTAGAGCGCGCTGCGTTAAATCTGACGCATGACGCGCGCTCTATCTTTTTGCTGTCGCATACCGGTTGCCAAAAACCGGTTCCCACCCTTCGACAAGCTCAGGACAGGCCTTTTTGGCGCGATGCTCTAGTTTGCGAAGGCTTCCTGGGGGAGTTCAGCCCATTGCTTCTTCACGAGCTTGGTATAGCGCTTCATCAATCGCGCCGCTTCGGCTTCCTGACCATTACGAACCGCGCTGACAATTTGCTTGTCGATTTCGATGCTGTCCTGACGATCCACGTTCGAGTAGCGGAGGAATTGCAGGCGAAGAAGGCAAACCAGCATCACCGGCACCGTCGCGGGCAAATGGGCATTGTCGGCGACGCTGATCATCGTATCGTAAAAGTTTCGCCGGATATCGAGATACTCCAAGTCCCCGCCCGAGTATTTGTTCAGTCGAGCCAACAGGGCGTCCAGCAATTTGACGTTGGCACTAGTGTTGAGTTTGACGGCTTTTGCCGCAAGCTGCACCATGAACGGACCGACCACCTCCAGAACCTCGACCAGGTCCATTGTTTCCTTGCGCGTCAACGTGCGCACGTGAGCGCCGCGATTGCGCGAAATTACGATAACACCATCCGACTCCAGACGTTTGAGTCCTTCGCGCAGGGACCCTCGACTGACGCCGAACGTCTTGGTCAACTCACTTTCTATAAGCTTCTGTCCAGGAACGTAACGCCCCGTCATCAATCCGGCGTGAACCGCTTCAACAACGCGGTCGGGCAGTCCTTGCTCTCGATCGCTGTCCGGTGGCCCCTTGGCCGCGGCAACCGCATCCACCGTTGGCTTTTTCGCTCGCATGTCCCTGCCTGCCCCTGAAACTGAAGATCGCTATAGTGCGCCATTGCACGTATCGCCGCGTTTTAAAAGGGCTTCAGTCCCGTCGCCGACCGGAATGCTAGCGATAGAACGGAACAATCTGGACAGACATTCTCGTTCGGCGAACTCGCTATTGCTGCCGCCCCTCGCCTGAGCGCGGCATCAGCCGCTGTGTCAGGCGGGCAGAAAATCAGTGTTGGAGGGGCAAGCGCATCGGTGCTTCAAAATGTGTAGGCGTGCTCTCCGCCGTCGACCGCAATCCATTCGCCGGTGATATATCCACCCTGGCGCGAGGCGAGGAATGCGACCGTCGCGCCGATTTCCTCCATTTCGCCGGCGCGCTCGAGAGCTATCTCCAAGCGCATCTTTCCCTCCGAGCCGGGAAAGCCGATTTCGCCCGCAAGCCACTGGGCGGTTTCCTCTTTCGTGAACCCGAGGTTATGAGACGTAAACCATTCGAACGAGGGCGTCCGGATAAGGCCGGGTCCGACGACATTCACTGTGATGCCGTATTTTCCAACTTCTTGCGCCAACGAGCGAAAGAACCCCACCGTCGATGGCCGCACAGTGTTATGGTAGATGTGGTCCCACTTCAGCCGTGGCTCCTTGCCGGCCAGGGAACCAATGTGGATGAAGCGCCCCCAGCGTTTTTCGCGCATGGCAGGGATCGTTGCATGCGCGAGGGCTACCTGTGACAGGGTGAAAGTCTGGAACACTTCCGCGAATTTTTCTGCGTTCGAGTTTTCGAATGATCCGAAATTGAAGTCGTTGACAAGGCTTACGACGATATCCGGTGACCCCACCGCATCGGTCAGGCGCTGCACGGCGCTCCGGATTCCATCGGGCGTCGCCATGTCCGCCGATATCCCGATCGCTTGGCCGCCCGTCGTGCAAATCTGATCCACAGCCTCGTCGATGCCAGCCTGATCACGCGCGACGACACCGACGATACAGCCCTCCGCAGCCAGAGCTTCGGCGGATCCACGGCCCATGCCCTTGCTCCCGCCCACGACCAAAGCCACTTTTCCTCTGATGCCGAAGTCCATGATACATACCCTCCCTATTGTCCTGTCGGACCTTTCACAGAACTTTCACGACATCATCGCTGTAGAAGATCTGACCCAGCGTGAACGCGGTGTTCATGATGGCAGTGACCGGCCGTTCCCGAATACTGACCTTGTCGTGCCAGGGCGAACCTGGTGCATCGTTCAACTCCTTGCCCACAGCGAACCCAAGTGCGGTCAATCTGTCGGTTTCGCTTTCGATGTCGGCAACGCCGAAAATAACCGAGCGAACACCCTCGCCGCGCTCGTCCAGCCAGTCATGCAGATGTTGGTTGGAGGGGCTCGGTTCCCCAGTCGGTGCGATAACGCCGACGCCTCCCTCCCAGGACATGTACATTTCGAATCCGAATGCAGTCAGATCGAGGTGCTGCATTTTCAGGCCTGTCAGGGCTTCCAGCCGCGTGACGTTAGCGTGAAGATTCTCAGGCCGCGAGATCCAGTTGATATGGTCTACGTGTCGGGAAAAGCCTTTCATTGAGCATGCCCTTTCGATCTTGAACTGCCATCTTGAAAACGATCTGCCAGGCAAAATGAGGCTTCATGCACATGTGCATGCGCCGACTGAATTCCGCGCCTGTGCCTAGACAATCTCGCCTATTTCCGTGCCGACCTCATAGGTCTCGCCGGGCGCCGCTCTTTGGAGCAGCTTTCCGGCGACAGGTGCTTCGATGTCACGCGCAGTCTTGTCGGTTTCAAGAACGTAAATCACATCGCCGGCTTCAACATGCGCGCCGTCCTCTACGCTCCATTCGGCCAATGTTCCTTCGGTCATTGACATTTCGAGTTTCGGAATGGTCAGTGTCAGAGCCATCAGTCTTCCTTCAACAATCAATAGAAGTGTTTCAATATCCTAGCGGAATGCGGGAATGACCTTCTTGGCAAACAGCTCGATCGACGGACCGATCACTTTCATTGGGACCATGCCGGTGTTCATGAAGTAGAGATACCGCTTCAGATTCATTTGTGATTGCATGCCCTTGATCTCTTCGATCATCTCGTCAGGCGAAATAACACGGAACACGCCCAGCGCCCGAAATGCTTCCAACGAAGCCGACGAGGCTTGGCTGCCTTCTTCTTGCGTGAAATAGCTATCGGCTGCGCCCTGAGCCGTATAATAATTTATATGATACATCGCGTACGGGGCGACTGTATTCCAGGTTTCCTCGGGCGTTTCCGACACATAGGTCCACGCTTTGCCGCCATAGATCGCACCCGAAGCGACGTCGCGCCCGGCAGCACGCAGCTCCTCCTCATAAACCTCGTTTTGGGACAGATCGCTTCCTATCAGAAGCCCATCGTAACGCGCAGCGCGCCGGGAGGCCGGCTTCGAAAACCCGCCGACCAATATCGGCGGACGTGGTTGTTGGACGGGTTTGGGACGCAGGCTTGCCTTGTCGACCCGAAAATGGTTGCCGTGGAAGGTGACTTCCTCTCCTTCCCAGAGCCTGCGGATGATTTCGACGGCCTCGTCGGTGCGCTCGCCCCGCTTCTCCCACGCTATGCTCATTCCATTGAATTCTTCGGAGCGGTAGCCGACACCGAAGCCAAGCTCATACCGGCCGTTCGAAAGGTTATCTATGAAGGCGGCATCCTCTGCAAGGCGCACCGGGTTATAGAGCGGCAGGATCAGTACCGAAGACCCGATGCGGATTGTCTTGGTGCGGTATGCAGCCAGCGTCGCGAGCAGCAGCGGAGAGGATATATATTCATCTTCGTAGAAATGATGCTCTGTGAACTGGATGGCATCGTACCCCAGTTCTTCGGCCCGCACTGCTGCGTCAATAACCTCATCCACGCGTTCACGAAAGGGCCGCGCCCAATCCTTGGGATTGCGGAACTCGCACATGAGTCCAAATTCGAGTGATTTAGAGTCTTTCATCTTTGCCTACCATTAAGTGCGCGCGTTAGCGCGGTTCTGCAGGATTGCCTCAAACTCACCGTACAAGACCTTCGGCGCGGTGAACCGCCCCAGATCTTCGATTTCAGCCAGGTTCGCCTCGATGTCCTCAGGGCTCGCTGCTTGTGGAAAGTTTGACAACCAGCCATGCGTGACCCCGGTAAACACACGGGCAAAGCGCCCCCCGGCCACACTATAAACGTTTTGCGTGCCTTTGCAGTTCTCGCTCGCCAGCCAGACGACCATAGATGCAACGAAGTCGCGTCCATGATCGGGCACCAGCAATTCCTGGGCCCAACCGGCAGGAGCAGCGTCGAAAAATCCAGGCGCCCAGTCATCTTCCTCGACACCCAGCCTCGTTGTTGCCAGCGGCAGCACCGTATTCACCAAAATGCCATGCTCTGCGCCTTCGTTGGCGATGTCGTTCATAAACCCGACCACGCCCGCCTTGGCAGCGGAATAGTTGGCCTGCCAGTAGGATCCGAACTCGCCCGCAGCGGAGCCAATCAAAACGATCCGGCCGTAACCGCTGTTCATCATCGCGCGGAAGGCAGGCTGAGCGGTGTAAAAAGCGCCCATCAAATGCACATCGATGACAGTGCGGAACTGCTCCTCCGTCATGTCAGCAAACGAGCGGTTACGGAGAAAGCCCGCATTGTGCACCAGTATGTCGATACGCCCGAAAGCATCAAGCGCAGTGGCGATAATCGACTGCCCGCCCTCATATGTTGAACACGAGGCCTTGCTGGCGACCGCACGGCCGCCCTTCATCCGAATTTCTTCGACGACACGATCCGCGGGATGGTCCCCGACCCTGACTTCCTTGCCTCTAACATCGGTGCCCAGATCGTTCACGACCACCGCAGCACCGCGCTCAGCCAATGCCAACGCGTATTCGCGCCCCAGTCCGTTACCGGCTCCGGTTACCACCGCTACACGATCATCGAGGCGCACAGTCGACTGCTCGCTCATCCCGAACTCCATCAAAATCTCGGACACGCCCTGCAAAAACTCTCGTAGAGCCCGCACCTCGTTCAACCGGTGTGAGGAAGTGTCACTATAGCGGGATCTTGGTCGATTCTTGGTCAACCGGGCCAATTTGTTGGCAGCATTGGACTTGAGATTATGGGCAGCATCACAGCGATTGCATCACCCCGCCGTCGACCCGCAGATAAGCGCCCGTGATATAATCGGCGCGGCGTGAAGCGAGGAAGGCGACCGCCGCAGCTATCTCTTCGGGCCGCCCAAGGCGCGGAACCGGCTGAGGTGCGAAATGTGACGTATAAACGCGCTCGTTCTCCATCACGTCGTCGGTCCAACCCAGCTCAGGATATTGCGTCCGGAGCGTGGCGATCCAATCATCAGACATTGGCGAGGCGATCGTTCCAGGCGCGATCGTGTTCACCGTTATTCCAGAGGGTGCAAGCGTCTGGGAAAGATTGCCGGCCAGATGATCGACAGCGGCCTTGGATGCACAGTATGCGTGAATACGCCCGGCCAGCATACGGCCGCCGATCGATGAGATCGAAATGATTCTGCCCCATTTGCGCTCAGCCATTGCCGGCGAAAGATTCAGCGACAAACGCGCCAAAGGGACGAGATTGCTGTTGACTGCTTCCAGATATTCGTCCGGCAAGGTGTCGGCGAACGTGGGGTTGTCTTCCCGCACCATGCTGGCGGCATTGTTCACCAGGATGTCGATGCCGCCCAGAGCTTCCTGCGCCTCTTGAGCCAGCCTCTCGGCACCAGCGTCTGTCCTGATGTCTCCAAGCACGACAACTGCCCGCCCGCCCTTTGCATTTAGGTCAGCCGCAACTTTCTCCGCGCGATCGCGGTCGCGCCCATGGATCACCACCGCTGCGCCCTCCGCAGCGAGCTCCGCAGCAATGGCCGCCCCGATACCGGAGTTGCTGCCCGTGACGAGCGCGCGCTTTCCCTTCAACTGCAAGTCCATTGGGTCCCTCCGTTCATTTATGTGAACCTGCTTCGGCCGTCACCGGGAGGCGACGAACGGAACAGCGATCAGAAGTGCTCCGACGCCCAGAACCCAGGCATCGGTTATCACGCGAAGCAGGATCGGTGCGGTGTTCACCTCCATGAATTCCTGCAGCACCAGCCTCGCTTTAAAGAAGGCGATGGCGAGGATGGCAGCAGTTGTCATAGCCTGGTGCTTGGCATCCTCGCCGATAACGAAACTCGCTAAGGTGGCGGCAACGAGTACTGCCCAAACGATCAACAAGCGCATTTCGGCCTCAAGAGGTGAGATAAAGCAGGGGGAACAGCACGATCCAGATGAGGTCCACCAGGTGCCATACGATTCCCCCAGCTTCCGTCGCGATCAGTGCTGCAGCTGGCCTCGCAGGGTCGACCTTCCAGTTACGGACGATGATCAACAGGATGGATGCCAGGATGACATGCACCAGATGGATGCCGGTCAACATGAAATAGAACATGTGGAAATCGCCAGCCAGCGGTGTCAGTCCGGCCACGAATGCGTCGTTCCACTCGACACACTTCACGCCCACGAACAAGGCGCCACAGGCGATACCCAGCAATATCAATCGCCGCGATCGATCGAAATGCGCTATGCGAAAGGCCTCGACCCCGCGGGCCACAAACAGGGAACCGGTCAGCAGAACTATCGTATTGAGCAGCCCCAGCCCCACGCTGAGAGGGCGGCTGCCCATCGCATAAAGCTCCGGAGCTTGCGAACGATGGTAGACGAAGCTCGCGAACATGATGGCGAACACCATCATGTCGCTTATCACGAAAACCCAAACGCCCGCTTCCGCCGGTATCCTGCGGTTCTCCGGCTCGCTCATTGTCGTCCCATCAATTGGAGCCGGCGTAGACCGGATGCTTTTTCAACGCGCGCAGCATGGCCCACATCATGATAATGAACCACCAGAAGAACATCGTGAAAGGTATCCAGAACGCCAGGATCCCATTCCACGCAAACGGACCGGATTTGAACACGGCGACAAACATGGAAGTCTGGAAGAGGATCGCATCGCAGAAGTTGAAATACCCAATCCAGCGCGGAAAAATCGGGACATCCGACCGATCCCTCAGGACCGCCGCTCCAATCGCGAACATCTGTGGCACTGCGAAAATAGTGGGAACGAACAGTCCCAGCCAACCCACGTCTGCGAGCGCCTGGATCGTCAGCGCTGCCTGGTCGGGCCGGTAGGCTGCGGCGATCAGGAGCAGGGTGAAAAACATGAAAGGTATCACGGCGAACGTGCCGCAGATGAGTTGAATAGCGGCCAACTCCCAAGAACGCGGTTCCATTCTAGCCATCATGGAGGACAGCGGAACATAGAACAGGATGAACCCGGGCGACCCCGCGAGGACGAGCAGCGCACCAATCCTGATGCCCAGAGAGTTATCGATGTAGAACGCTTTGACCGCATCCGGACCTAGCAGAGGATCGGGCGGCGGAACCGAATGCATCAGCGGCATCATGCCGGCGCCCATAAGCACCAGGCCGAACAGGCCCAGCCATATGCATATACGATGGATAGTATTCATGATCGCCCCTCCTCTCAGCAGCTTTCCATCTCGGACCCGTCTGCCAGGCCTCTCTGGATCATTTTCGAGCCGAATGGCCGTCCACGGCCATTCTGAAAATGCTCTGGCACATGATGAAAAGTCTGATCGCCTCGGCGCCGAGCGTCTTTACCTCACGACCCAATTGTTTGATATGAACGGACAGCGACCAGGCGCATCTTCATGGGTGACGCATTAGGGGCTGTGGGGATTCAATTCATATAGGCCTGCAAAGCGCTATTTTCTGCGCTTCGGTGCTCACGTACCTTTAAGTACGCTGCGCTCCGATGCTCGAAAATCCCCCTTTTCGGCTCCATCTGAACTGAATCCCCACAGCCCCTAGTCGATGTTACGAACGCATTTTTCTGACGTGCTATGAATTTGCCCGTGCCATAGTAATCGGATAGTCATGCATTGAAATTACCTCGAAACTACGATGCGTGAACCGCCAGCCATCAGCAGTTCGCACAAGATCATCATGATAGATGCCGACGATTTCCATCGCTTCTTCTCGACCCTTGTGTTTGCCGCACTCGCGGATCATGGACTTCGCTGTAGCCTTGTCCCCGTCTATCTCGATCAAGGCAGGTGAATTGATTTGGGCGATAAAATCCATCGCGCTTACGAAATTGCCGATCACGCTGGCGATTGTCTCGACGCCGCTCGCCGACACATCGAATGCGGGGATTGCCCAGACGCCATTCGCGGTGAACGTCGATAGCGCTGTATCCCAATCGCCCCTTGATCCATGGATAGTGTAGGTGTTCAGCAATTCTTGGATATCGCTTTTATCGGACATAGCCCACCAGGCCTCCTCCAGTAATTTGAGAGTATAGACCACTATTAGGCCTGACGACGACCGTCTTTGCACATCAGGACACGAACTTGACCAAACCTACATGCGCCGTGCGACTGCCTCCTCTTTCGTGGCGATGTCCCTATCGATCATAAGTTCGATCCATCCGGCAAATACATGAAATCCGATGCCGCTAACTTTCGCAGGGTATTCGCCGCGAAATGGGCGCAGCCCAGTACGAGAATCCGGCAAGCCGAGCGACGGAGCATCAGCTGATGAATCTTGATTTTTACCAGTTCGGCTACGTTACCAACGACATCGAAAAGGCAAAGTCAGAGATCGAAATCACGCATGGCTTGAAACCCATGGTTGTGATCGCGAATATCGCCGTACCCTTTGTGGAAGTCGGCGAGATCTGGATGCACGTTGCTTTTGGGTGGAAGGCGGGCGCCCAGTTTGAGCTGATCGAAACCGTAGGCGGCAATGACGGGCTGTATCGCAACGTACTGCGTGATCCGGAATACAGCCTCGTCCTCCATCACGTGGGCAGAAACTTTTCAAACGCCCGCGACCTTGAGGCCGCGCTCGACCAGGCAAGCAAGCGGTGGGACTTGGTGGTGCATGGCCAAATGGCAGGGGGATGCTACAACTATTTCGATTCACGCGCCGAACGCGGATATTATTTCGAGCTATCAATGTTGCCGGAGCACGCATTTCCTCCGGGCGCTCTGGGATAGCCTCTGTTTGCGCTTTTAGGGAGCAACAATGGTGGACCTAAACTTCTACCAGTTCGGTTACGTGACCAACGATTTCGACCGAGCGAAGCAGGAAATGATAGAGCAGCACGGTCTCAAGGCTGTCGCTGATCTTCGAGGAATCGAAGTGTCATTTCCCGCGTTCGGTCCTATCCGCCTCAATATCGGCTTCGGCTTCGCGGGCGGGGCGCAGTTCGAACTTATCGAGCCGGTGGATGGAGATGCCCGGGTCTACCGCTGCGTCCTGCCTGACACGGGCTACGGACTCAGGCTGCACCATATAAGCCGCCATTACTCGGATTTATCCGAGCTGCGGGTTGCCTTGCGGGAGGCGCGTCGCCGCTGGCCGGTGGCCATGTCCGGGGAAATGTATGGCGGCGAGTATCATTATTTCGATACACGCGATACTTTGGGCCATTTCACGGAGCTTTCTTCGCTTCCTCTCGAGGTTTTTCCTCCAGAAGGGCTGCCCCCGCACCGCGATACCTGACGAGACTGTTGTCGATCTCGGCTATGCTGCGGCAACCCGCGAGGCGCATCGCCTCTTCCAGTTCACGGCGAAAATCTCAACCACTCGCACGATACCCGGCGCTCCTGCGGCCGCCGGACCGTAGCCGCGCTGATCCCTGTCGCTTTCCTTGTTTCATCGGCACGCAACACGCCCCTGACCAAAAAAGGGGCGCCCCATCGCGTTGTCGATGTTTGTGCATCAAGCCAGTGCGCTGGCGCCGTCGCCCCGCTTTCCCTCGATGGCGGTCACACGGCGACCTGAATCTCATCCCCGTCGATCAAGACTTCATAGGTTTCGATCGGGCGTACCGCCGGCGGGTTCATCGCTTCGCCCGTCTCCAGTCGAAAGCGCGCGCCATGAACGGGGCATGCGATCCAGCCCGCCTTCATCTGACCACCATCCAGCTTCTCCGACGCGTGGCTACACAGATTGCGCACGGCGAATATGCGGTCCTTCGAATGGCACAAGACGATTTCGGTACCTGCGACTTCCACAACCTTCTTTGATCCGGCCGGAACCTGATCGATGGTTGCAACCGTAACGAATGTCTTAGCGGTCAATGTTTCGGAATCCCATTTGTGATTTCCGGGGCGCTCGAGCACACCCCGGAGATCATGCCTACGTCAATGCTTGAAGGTCAAGCGCACCCATACTGAGCGGCCCGGCCCGTCAGGGAAGCACAGCTTTTCGATAGGCGTTAAATTTCCGCCCGCCGCTGTGCCGGACCCCGAGACGCCAAGAATATATCCGCCCGAGACGTTCGATGCCGCGCAGTTCGAGGCGACGAGCTTGTCCGTCAGATTTCGGCCGATCAAAGCTATCTCCCAACGGTCATTCTCGCTGCTGAGAGCAAGGGTAGCATCGGTGCGGAAATAGCCTTTCTGATACTGGTCGTTGTTCGGCCGCCCAACAGCGGGGATGACGACATATTTGGATGAGAACTGGTTGTTGTTCGACAACGTCACCTTCATTCCCGACCCCACCGGCATTTCATAGCTGAAGCCGAAGTTTCCGCTCCACTCTGGAGCACGGACCATCGGCGTGCCGTTGAGATTTTGCTGCGTGAACCGACCGTTGGCAAACGCCAGATTACATCCCTGGGCAATCGTCTGGCCATCATAGCAGCCAATGCTCTCAAGCTGGTCGTACTTGCCCTTGTTCCAGATGATAGCCGCATTCAGGCTCAGGCCCGGCACCGCAGCCGGACGATAAGCCATGTCGAAGTCCGCGCCATAGCTGGTCGCCTGACCCGCATTCGAGGTGACGATCGGAATCTGGCCGTTGGGGTTCTGCTGGCGGATCGCACTGAGCTGGAGACCACGGTAGCGATATCTGTAGAACGCCAGATTCGCCAGCAGTTGACGGTCGAACATCCGCGCCTTCACGCCGCCCTCGAACCCTTGAACCCGCTCGTCATCGTAGGAATTGTCGTTTTCGGTATTGCCGTTGATCAAACGAGGATCCTTCGGCACGGAAATATCGAACGAGCCCGATTTATATCCCTTTTTCCAGGAGGCGAACAAGGTGAGATCGTCCGTCGGCGTGTAGGTGAGCGTGATTTCCGGCGAGTAGGTTTTCGCATGGAGCTTCGGACGTGCTATGAAAGGCGTCAGATCAAGGCCTGTAACGAAATCATATATACGCTCGCGACGGACTTCATCGCTGAACCGAAGACCTCCGGCAACCTCAAGCTGGTCGAATATCTTGTACCGAAGCTGGCCGAAAACGGAAGCGGTACGAATGTCTACCGTCGTCTGGCGATGATCGTTCAGAATGTCAGCGCCCACAATCGCCGGCGACAGGAAGCCATAGGCGATGTTACGGTATTGATGCGCTTCCAGCTTAACCTTGCCATCCTCGTAAAAGCCGCCCAGAGTGAAGTTGAACGGACCGCTGTAATCGCTTTCCAGCCGCAATTCCTGAGTGAATTCCTGGCGATGCAGTCGGTTAAATACGGCCACGGAGCCTTGGTTTGTCTCCGAGGCGAAGGGAAGGGTGAGGGAGTTTGAATTGATCTTGTAATAACCCGTGGTCGAAGACAGTGACAGCCCACTTCCGAAATCATAGCCGAGGTCCAGGATCGCGAAGTCCTGGCGGTTCCGCAAATACGGCGTGCCGCCATTGGGTATTCCCGGAAAGAAACTCGGAATTGCATAGACCTGATTGGTCTTGCGGTCGAACTTACAATCGCTCGGCGTGCCGAAGGTCACAGGATCGATCGGAGTCAGGAAATTGGGCGCAGGCGGAATTCCCGTTCCCGGGATGCCGCTGCCAAACGGAAATGACAGATTCGGATGATAGCAGGCAGCGACTTGCTTCACCTCGGCATTTTCAGCCTTGTCCCACACATGGTTCAGCTTGAGGCGCGCGGTAAAGCCATTGCCCGGCTTGAAAAGCATTGTTCCGCGCAGGACCATGCTGCGAGGCTGGGGATTGCGCCGATGGTCGGGTGCGCGTGCACCAGTGATCGGATTGGGCGTGGCTTCGTTCCGGAAATAGCCTTCCGCATCCGAATACATGCCCGCAAGACGAATTCCCAGCGTTTCGGTGAGAGGCGTCGAAACGACCAGTTCACCGCGCTTCTCGCGCGCGACGAACTCGTAACCTCCGCGCGCGATGATCTCCAGCTTGTCACCGGGGTCGGCGGTCCTGATCGAGATCACGCCACCCGTGCTGCTTTTGCCGTAGAACAGGGCCTGCGGTCCCTTGAGCACTTCGACCTGG
Organism: Sphingobium sp. DEHP117; assembly: GCF_030867385.1. GTDB lineage: Bacteria > Pseudomonadota > Alphaproteobacteria > Sphingomonadales > Sphingomonadaceae > Sphingobium. Next base: position 212,492 of record NZ_JAPFBJ010000002.1, read on the forward strand.
GCGACGTCGAACATGGCGCTGCCGAAGGCAAGGCCATTGTTGAAGGACATGCCGTCGACGTTAAGGGAGACCGATTGGTCGGCGCCGGTATCAAATGACGATGTACCGATGCCGCGGATCGTGGTCTGCGGCCCGATTGAAAGAATGCTGCCACCTATGACCAAGCCGGGGACCAGGCGCGGCAGATCGGTGATGGTCGATACCTGCGTCTTTGCCAGTTGCTCACCGGAGACGGCAGAAACGACCACCGGCACCTTGAGGATCGATTCCTGCCGCTTGCGGGCTGTAACGAGAATTTCGCCCTGATACTCCGGCTGGCCCTCTGCGGCCGCGCCTTGAGCCGCAGCGGGCGCGGAAAGGCCTCCGAATGCGAACGAAACACAAGCGGCAGCGATAGCAACACGACTGCTCTGGATGAGCGTCATGTGACCAGCGAGGTCACTCCAGCCCGGCCTCAATGTTACGGATTTCATAGTCCCCTCCCCTTATGATCGTTGCCACTCGATAAGAACGGACGGCCCAATTGTTTATAGCGATGGCCGTTCCAGAACTGCCCCATCCCCAAATGAGACACCGGCAGTATGGCTGATCGCTACCAGTAGACAATTCAGCGATCTTGGCGTGTTGGAGCAGTAAGTTGACCTCAAGGAGCCACGCGGCCAAGCCCTCGCGGGCCGGGTAGAGCGCCTGTATCGAGCCCCAAATATAACGAGTTTATCTATCCTTTAGCCCGGCTTCGCGAAGGCTGGCCGACGTGCATCGCAACAACCCTGCCAGCACGGTCCCCAACCACAAATAGTCTTCAAGAAACCGGCAGCACACAACAGTACAGAAGGATTGCACCGCGCCGTTGGTCAGTTGAATTCGTCGGTGTGCAGATCAATCAGCAATCGTTCGAGCCTTGATTCAGCGATGCGCCAGGCGCCATCTTCGAATGCATATCGCTCGTAATAATGGCCGTAGCCATGCAGTACCGGGCTCTTGCAATCGGGCCTGCGGACCACATCTTCCATCGCGATCACACCGTGCGCCTCGGTTTCACTCACGATTGTGATCTCATGGCCATGGCCGTGATGCGCCGAGGAGGTGACCGGCAGGCTTTGCCCCAGCCAATCCATGATGTTGTCGCGCCCGTGGATTACCGGCCCGGTGGGCCCGACCGGATCCCCGCCCAAGGGAACGTAACGGAACACATTTCTGACGTCCAGTACTGCGTCCTTGCAGAATACCTCCGCCATCCCTTCCAAATCATGCGTGTCCATGGTCCGAAAATAGCGTGATTTCAGTTGCCTGATTTCTTCGATTGCCACCAGCCTGGTAAGAGCATCCATTATCGACCACCTTCAATAAGAAGTTGAGGGCTACCAAACGAGCTCCAGTGACTGCAGACCGTTGACCGAACCAGATACCATCGTCGGCCAGGTGCCCGGTTTGAGAGAAAACTCGGGTATGCGCGAAAGCCATTCCTCGAGAAATATGATCAGCTCTCGCCTGGCGAGCGCAGCACCGGGGCACGCATGGGGGCCATTGCCAAACGCAGCGTGGACGCCGTTCACGCGGTCAAAGTCGACCGCCAAGGGATCGGGGTTTCGCCGTTCGTCCAGCCCGGCGAACACATTTGCCGGTAGAATGTGATCCCCTGCCTTAAACTGGATGCCGTTATATTCTAAGTCCTGCGTGATCACACGGCCGGTGTTGGCCAATCCATGGCGGCGAATGAACTCTTCGACCGCGCGCTTTAGAAAGGCCTTGTCATCCAGCCTTTCTGCCAGCTGGCGGCGGTGTTGCGGGTGCTCCGCCAGGAACAGCGCAATAAACCCCATCATGGCGGCGACCGTATCGAGCCCCCCGAAAAAAACGAGCGCGGCGAACGAGACCGCCTCGGCCTCTTCGATCAGCTCGTCATCGATTTCCAGATTGACCATCATGCTCAGCAAGTCTTTGCCGGGATGCTCACGCCGCTTCCGGACCCAGCGACCGAGATACTCGAACATTCTGAGCTGCGCTTCCCACTGCGCCTCCGCCGTCTCGCCATGCAACCCGGCATCCGCAAGGGCCAGCAGTTCGTCCTTTTCGCTTACGGGCACATCGACCAGCGAAAAGAATACCACGATCGGTATGATCTGCGAGAATGCGCTCATGAACTCACAACCGCCGTTGGGCACCAGTTGCTCGATGGTCTCGACTGTAACCTTGCGAACGCTGTCTTCCATCGCGGCGATAGCCCGAGGCGTCAGATATTGCGTCAATATCCTGCGATAAGGCGTGTGTTCCGGAGGATCGAGTTCGACAGGAATCAGCAGCGGCTGTTCCGGTCCGACTGGAGGGAGCCTGACTTCCTTGTGAGAGAAAAGCTTGTAATCAAGCTGCATCCTGCGAATATCGTCTGCGCGGGTCGCCACCCAGTGCCCCCCGTTGCGGGGCGTCCAGAAAATGTCCAGCGCGTTTTTCTGGACAGCCGAATAGGCGGCGTGGAGATCATCGACTCCGTTTGCGATCGTCCAGAAATCGAAATCCTGCACCAGATTGGCAGGCACGTGCGCTGGGCGTTCGGCCAGCGCTCTTGTAGCATCTGATCCCATCTATCCCTCTTGATGACAGCTCTTTTCCTACCTTCGCAAGGTTGCAACGGTCCATGTTGCGGAATAGCGCTCAAGCAACCAAGGTTCTTTGCTTTCCGGTATTACCGTTTGATCAGTTGAGACAAACTCTCTCAGAGCTGACGCGCCATTCAAATGCGGGAAATCGATTTTTGGCGGCTTGTTCACACGCACCGCCCAGACAGCTGCCAGCCCTCGCGCGTCACGAGCTCTTGTTCTTGTAGATTATTATTGTAGAACAATATTAATCTACGCGGAGGGACGAGCGTGCCGAACCAGGAAACTGCCAGTATAGCGGGCATGGAGGAGCTCGATTTTTTCACGGATATCCGTGTGACCGAGGATCTTCCCGGCTACTTTGCGGCAAAGCGAGCCGAGTGCCCCGTGGTGCGCGAGAAATATCATGGGGTATACATGATCACGGGCATGGCGGAGGCCATCCAGGTTTTCACAGAGCATGCAGACGCCTTCTCGAACGCCATTTCGGTAACCGGTCCCATCCCGCCGCTGCCGTTCACGCCGGAAGGTGATATTCGCGTCCAGATCGCCGCCCATCGCCACCAAATGTCTTGGACTGATCATCTGGCCACGCAGGACGGGGCAGAGCACGCCGCGCAGCGCGCGATGCTCAGCAAGCTGCTCACGTACAAGCGCCTCAAGGCAAATGAAGAATATGTGGAAGGCTTGGTCGAGCAGTTGGTGGAGGGGCTGATCGACAGGGGTCGATGCGAGGTTACCGAAGATTTCGGTCACGCGGTTTCGACGCTCGTCATCGCCGATCTGCTCGGCGTGCCTGAGCAGGATCGGCAATGGCTGCTCGACGCACTGGGTCCGGACCCGACGCAACTCGGCGGCGACACGGAACTCAAAATGGGGCCCGATCCGATCATCCATCTGCACGGTCGTTTTCACGACTACATGGAAGAACGCCTGCGCGTGCCGCAGGACGACATGCTTACCGATCTGGCGCAGGCCACGTTCAAAGACGGCACCGACCCCGGATTGGCAGTCAAGGCCCGCTTGGCGTGCTTTTTGTTTGGGGCCGGACAGGACACCTCGGCGCAGCTCCTCGGCTTTGCTTTCCGCATTCTTGGCGACCATCCGGAAATTCAGGAAAGACTGCGCTCCGAGCCGGAACGCATTCCCGATTTCATCGAGGAAGTCCTGCGTTTCGAACCTCCGGTTAAGGTGTTATCGCGCCTGGCTTTGCGCGACGTGGAAGTGGGCGGCGTCACCGTTCCGAAGGGATCGATCATCTCGATTGGTACCATCGGCGCCAATCGCGATCCGCGACACTTCGACGATCCGGACACGTTCGACTATCACCGGCGTAATGTACGCGACGGCCTCGCTTTCAGTAAAGGAGCCCACGGCTGCATCGGCGCGCCCCTCGCCCGGATGGAAGCCCGCGTGGCAATGGAACATTTCCTCGGAAAAACCAGGCAGATCAGGATCTCTGAGGAACATCACGGACCGCCCCACGCGCGGCGTTATGCATATGAGCCCACCTATCTGCTTCACGGGCTGCAGGAATTACATATCGAGTGGGACAAGGCCTGAGGCAATAACCTTCCGGAAGTTCGGACGCGCGAAGTGCGACCCCCACGTCGGTTGCAATCATCGCTTAATTGGTTTCCTCATCGTCGCTCTGCTATGTGAAAACTGGATCGTTTTGAGTTAGAGTTTCCGGCCTCATATATCCTTGGCTGGGCAAAAGGCATGGCATGAAGACATCGAATTTTGCGGACGCGCAGAAGGCGTTCGTGATCAAGCAGAGCGAGGAAGGTACGCCGGGGACGGAGCCGATCCTACAGGGCGCGCGGGCCTTCAGCCGTGGTGTGTGCCGCATGCTTCATCGTCACGATATCTTTGCGGTGCCGGAAGTGCCGCTGCGCAATGGCCGCCGGGTAGATCTGATGGGGCTGTCGAAGAAGGGCGATGTCATCATCGTCGAGATCAAGTGCGCGCGTGGCGATCTGATGGGCGATACCAAGTGGACAGAATATCTCGACTATTGCGACCGATTTTACTGGGCGGTCCCATCGGAGCTGCATTGCCAGGAGCTGTATCAGGAACGCTTTCTGCCGGAGCGGTGCGGGCTCATCGTTGCGGATGCCTATGATGCAGAGATAGCACGACCTGCCGCGCTTCATGCGCTCGCCGCCAGCCGACGCAAGGTCGAAACCCTGCGCATCGCGCGCCATTCCATGCGCCGATTGCTCACATTGGCAGATCCGGCGCTGGCGCTCGATATCCCCGCCGCGCTGACGGGGAATATCGTCACCTGAAAACGGGGGTCTGCCTTCCCAGACTATGGTATATCTTCAACCGACGGATAATCACTCCCCGCGATCGTCGCGTGGAACCGGCAGGCGGGCGATCGGTTACGCTTGTGCTGCCAGCTCAAGGAAAACACCATGCCCCACCCCCAGCAAATCCCGGACGTCACGTTGAAGACTCGCGTCCGCGACGAATCAATAGGCGGCGACAATCCGTTTCGATGGCAGGATCTGCGCGTGCGCGATGAATTTGCCGGCAAGAAGATCGTCCTTTTTTCTCTGCCTGGCGCCTTCACTCCCACCTGTTCCAACGAACAGTGCCCAGCGTTCGAGCTGCTCCACGATGATTTTCTCAACGAGGGGTTTGACGAGGTCTATTGTCTCGCGGTCAACGATGCCTTTGTGATGTATCAGTGGGGCCGCAAGCTTGGGCTTAACAAGGTGCGCCTGCTGCCAGACGGCTCGGGGCATTTCACGCGACGTATGGGAATGCTGATCAACAAGGATCATCTGGGCTTCGGCATGCGCTCATGGCGCTATGCACTGGTGGCGGAGGATAACGCTATCACGCACTGGTTCGAGGAGCCGGGCATCAACGATGAGGGGCGCGACGACGACCCTTATGGTGAGACGGCGCCCGCGCATATCCTCTCCGTCCTGCGCGGATGAGCGGCAAGGTTGGTCACATTAGCGGACCGGCCAGCCCCTTCATCGTCACTGCGGAGATGCCTCCGGATGTATTTGCCTGGGCCAATGCATTGCGCCAGACCCATTTTCCGTCAGAGCGTAATATCTGCTCTGCGCACGTCACGCTGTTTCATGCGCTCCCTCCCTCTTTGGAGGGAGAGCTACGGGACTTGCTGCAAAGGCTGGCCGCCGAACATGCACCTCCGCCCGCACGAGTGAGTGGGCTGATAAATCTTGGCGGCGGAACAGCGATCAAGCTGACGAGCGAAGGCATGACGGCTCTTCGGCAGCGGATCGCCGACCATTTCCATGGCGCGCTGACCGCTCAGGATCGGCATAAGCCGCGACTGCATATCACCATTCAGAACAAGGTTACGCGTGAGGCAGCGCAACAGTTGCAAACGGAGTTGGGTCCGCAGGTCAAACAGCGCAACTTTGCATTCACCGGCTTGGCGCTACATATTTATCGTGGCGGGCCATGGCAGGCAGTCGGCGCGTGGAGATTTCGAGGCCGAGCATCGGCGGTGGTTTGAGCCCCACACTCGGCTTGGCCGGCCATTCGGCAGCCTGATACAGGCGTTGAGCGATGCCGCACGAAGAATAACAGAGTGGGGTGAGTCCAAGCCCTTTTGGCCTGAACAATATCGTCGCCGAAGCGAGATACGCCGTGCATGTATCTGAATGGGGTTGGTTGCGGGAGCAGGATTTGAACCTGCGACCTTCAGGTTATGAGCCTGACGAGCTACCGGGCTGCTCCATCCCGCGTCAACCAGCTGGCGACAGGCAAAGCCCGCCTGATCGCCAGACAAAAAAAGCGGCCCATTGGCCGCCTTTGAAATTTGTGAATGGGTTTTACCAGATTATCTACTCATGCGCCGGCTTCAATGCCTGGCGACGACCTACTCTTCCAGTGCTTGAGCAATAGTACCATCGGCGCGGTCAGGTTTCACGGTCGAGTTCGGGATGGGATCGGGTGGGTCACTGACGCTATGGTCACCAAGCAATGAAGCCGGCGCATAAGCGGAAAATCGGGTTTTTAATCGATGCACTTTTACTGAAGTAATACAAAACCATATCGGGCTGCGAACAATCATCCGAACCACTATGCCAGCAGCCTGTGCTGTCATTGATGGTGGGACAATCAAGCGCGAAAAGAGCTATTAGGACCGGTTAGCTTCATGCGTTACCGCACTTCCACATCCGGCCTATCAACGTGGTGGTCTTCCACGGCTCGATGAAATCTTATCTTGAGGGAGGCTTCCCGCTTAGATGCTTTCAGCGGTTATCCCGTCCATACATAGCTACCCTGCTGCGCGGCTGGCGCCACGACAGGTACACCAGAGGTATGTTCAACCCGGTCCTCTCGTACTAGGGTCAACTCCTCTCAAATTTCGACGCCCACGGCAGATAGGGACCAAACTGTCTCGCGACGTTCTGAACCCAGCTCACGTACCACTTTAATTGGCGAACAGCCAAACCCTTGGGACCTGCTCCAGCCCCAGGATGTGATGAGCCGACATCGAGGTGCCAAACGATTCCGTCGATATGAGCTCTTGGGAATCATCAGCCTGTTATCCCCGGCGTACCTTTTATCCGTTGAGCGATGGCCCTTCCACGAGGGACCACCGGATCACTATGACCGACTTTCGTCTCTGCTCGACTTGTCAGTCTCGCAGTCAGGCGGGCTTATGCCATTGCACTCTAACAGACGGTTTCCAACCGTCCTGAGCCCACCATCGCGCGCCTCCGTTACTCTTTAGGAGGCGACCGCCCCAGTCAAACTACCCGCCACAGAGGGTCCCTGCACCGGATAACGGTGCGAGGTTAGACATCAGAAAACAACAGGGTGGTATTTCACCTATGGCTCCACCGGAACTGGCGTCCCGGCTTCAAAGCCTCCCACCTATGCTACACAATTCTTTCCTAATGCCACTCTGAAGCTG
>NZ_JAPFBJ010000002.1:225000-1116002 GCF_030867385.1 Sphingobium sp. DEHP117
CCGTTCATCTCGGTGCCGGAGGTGCTGATGGGCCGCAGCCTCGATTTCCGCCGCCCCGCCATCGTCAGCCTCGTCGCCTCGGCGGCGGCGGCGGCGGTCGCGCTCACCGGCGCGCTCTCCGGATGGGGTGTGTGGACCCTTGTCTGGGCGCCGATCACGCTCTTCTGGGTACGCGGCATCGGCTATGTGATCGCCACGCGCTTCCTGCCCATCCCCAGCTTCGACTTTCGGGGGACGGGCGGCCTTGTTGCATTCGGCGCGGCTATGCTGGGCAGCCAGCTGCTGTGGCTGGTCCAGACGCAGGCGGATATCGTGATCGGCGGGCGTGTGCTCCAGCCCCATGAGCTGGGCCTCTATGCCGAGGCGCTGTTTCTCACCCAGATCGTCGTCAGCAAGTTCATCCCACCGCTCAACGATGTCGCCTTCCCGGCCTATGCGCGGATGCAGGCGGACACCGGCGCTATCCGCTGGTCGTTCCTGCGCGCGCTGCGGCTGATCATGCTCGTCGCCTGCCCGCTCTATTTCGGCATGGCGGCGACGGCCGAGCCGCTGGTCCTCACCCTGTTCGGCGAGAAGTGGCGCGCGATGACGCCTTTCGTCGAACTGCTCGCGCTCGCCATGCCGTTCATGACGGTGCAGGTGATGTTCCCGCCGGTGTGCAACGCGCTGGGGCGGCCGGGTTTGTCCACGGCTATTTCCATGGTGGGAGCGATAGTGATGCCGCTGTCCTTCCTTGTTGGAATCCAACAGGGCGCGATCGGCCTCGCCTGGGCGTGGTTGCTGGCCTATCCGCTGTTCACGCTAGCGACGGTGCGAATCGCGGGAGCGCCGATCGGCCTGCGAATCATCGACCTGCTGCCCGCGATCGCCCCGGGCATGCTGTGCTCCGCCGCGATGGCGCTGATCGTGCTGGGCTGCGGGAGTTTACTGCCCGCATCCCTTGCGGCCCCGGTCCGTCTGGCAGTGCTGGTCGCGGCGGGCGGCGCGAGCTTCGTCGCGCTGCTGCTGATCTTCGCGCGCGGAACCGTCAACGACCTCGTGCGGCTGCTCGTGCGGCGGCAAGCGCCGGGGAACCAGACCTGATCCGAAACAGGCAGCTTCGCTGCGTTTCGGATATGCCGCACCAGCCCGCTCCCCCTCCCAACCTCCCGACAGGGTAAACTATGGGAGGTTGGGAGGGGGAGCGGGCTGGTGCGGAAACATGAAACTCCGCCTGCGGAGTTTCCAATAAACCCTACGCGCCCTGGATATAATCCCGCATGGCGGCAGCCTCCGCCTCGATCTTGTCGATTCGATATTTCACCAGATCGCCGATGGAGACGAATCCAACCATCTTGTCTCCGTCAATCACGGGGAGGTGCCGGATGCGCCGCCGGGTCATCAGCGAGAGTGCCGTGATGACCGGAGTCTCGGGCGGAACCGTGACGATGGGGCTGGTCATCACCGAGGCAACGCTCGCGCCCAGCACTCCCTCACCCTGTTCGCCCAGCGACCGCACCACATCGCGCTCCGACAATATGCCAACCACCTCGCCGCCGTCCACCACCGGCACGCAGCCGATTCGCTTGCCCACCAGCAGGCTCACCGCCTCCTGCACGGTGGCACTGGAAGAAAGATAGACCACATCATGGCCTTTGCCGGACAAGATGCTCGCAATCGTCATGGATGCCCTCCTACCTGTAAACGGTCTTTGTTTGCTTGATGATCCCACTTTCCTGCGCCAAAGGGAAGACATGTCGCGCAAAAATGCCCTGGACGATCCCATTATAGCGCAGACCGCCTGGGGCCGTTTTCGCAGGCTGATGCGGTGGATGGCCCTGTGGGGTGCGCTGCTCGTGGCGGCGGTGCTCGGCTATCTTTATGCTATGGATACGCCCATGCCGATCCACATGATCATCGCCACCACGGCGGGCGTGTGGTGCACTTTCATGCTCGGCACGGCACTGATGAGCCTCGCCTTTCTTTCCAGCGGCACAGGGCATGACCATCAGATCGAAGATTTCCTCAAGAAAGAAGCCGGATATGACGACGAACAGAGCTGATCCTATTTTGCGGGTGGTCCCCATGCCCGGAGACATCAATTCCAACGGCCATATCTTCGGCGGGTGGGTGTTGAGCCAGATGGACATAGCCGGCGGTATCACCGCCGCGCGCGAAGCGCAGGGACCCGTCGCCACAGTGGCGATCGACACCATGAAGTTCATCGCCCCGATCCTGCTGCAAGACATCATCTCGCTTTACGCGACCGTCGAGCGGCGCGGCCGCACCTCCCTCGCCATCCGCATCGATGTCATGGCGAGCAGGGGCCGGGATCGACGGGAAGTGCCGGTGACGAGCGGCCTGTTCACCTTCGTGGCGCTGGACGAAAATCAGAGACCACGGCCGCTGCCGGAGGTATAGGCTCAGCGCGCGCTGAAGGTGAGATCTATCCGTTTGCTGCCATGGGCAGGCAGGTTCACGCTGATGAGGCTGTCCGTCCCATCAGGCACCGGCTTTGGGTTGGCGCTGAGACGGTAGTTGCTGAAGCGGGGAACGCGCAATTCTACGCTCGCCGATGCGGGTAGCGCGTTGGTGAGCGTAATACGGATACGGCGTACATCTTCGTCGACAGAAAGCGTCTTCTGCTCGAACCGGACCTGATCGCTCCCCCCTGCATCCAGCTCCACCCGCTCGCCCACCGCCTTGTCGTCGAGGCTACTCTCGCCGATGAGCATATCCGCATCATCCTGGCTCTGCATGATCACTATGCCGCCAGAGGGGAGCGGCAGGCCAAGCCCTTCCTTCGCCTTGTTTTGCATGCGCAGCGTGACCGCGAGCCCCCCCTCGTCCTGTGCATTCCACGGCTCAATGGTGCGTGTATATAACCGCTGAAACGGCACCTTTGCTTTGCTCAGCAGCGCGACCTGCTTCTGCCCATTGGGCACGACATCGACCGGCACGGGCACGCGATAGAGCTTGAGATCGCCCAAGTCTTCCTGCTGGGCGGTGACGGCGACCGGCGCGGCCTGCAGTGACTCGGAGCGCTTCATCGCGGTGACGATGAGATCCGCGCCATCCTCATACATTGCTGGCGCCATCGGCGGAGCGGGCGGAGGTGGAGGCTGCACGCCCCATGCCGGATAGGTGCTCGTGCCGTCCATCGGCCAGCACTTAAGCGCGAGCGAAGGTGCTTCCGGCTTGGCGCCGAGAGCGCGGAAGTCGCTGGTCTGGTTGGGCTTGCCCGCCACCGCGAGCAATTGCGTGCCCTGATAGTCCGCGCCGTTGCCGTTGGCGACGGTGAGCCAGGCGGATAGGTCGAGCGTCTTGCCGTTTTCCGCCACCTTCGCGACATAGCTCGCGTTCCAGTCGAACCCGGTGGCGAGGTAAGTGAGCGTTACATCCGCTGTGGTTACGCTTGGACTATTGGTATGCACCGAAAAAGTGGGCTTGGCCGACAGACCCTCGGGCACCGAATCATAGACCAGCGACTCGGGGATACCGGAGCAGCGCAACGCCTCCACCCCCTCCGCCGTTTGCAGCACCACCGCACCTCCGGATCCGGAGCGGATGATGGCGTCAGATTCGCTTACCTTGCCTGTGGCGGGATTGGTGCGGCGGATATGGACGCGGTTGCCGAGGGTCCCGTCGAGCAGCGAGGCGGGCGAGAGCAGGCGCGCGTCGCGGTTTTTCTCTTCCACCCCGCCCGGCAGACCGGATACAACCGCGCTCACCGCGATCATGCCGTCCGCCACGCCTTCGAAGCGCACCACCGATTCGCCGGCGGGCAGGCTGACGCGCCGCTTTTCCGAGATCAGCGCATAGCCGTTTAGCCAGCCGAGGTTCATTGCCCCGTCCCCGCGCCCCATATCGCGATAGACGGTGACGGAGCTGGACACCGGCGCGCTGCTCACCACCACGCTCTGCGCAAGGGCGGGCGCACTCGTCAGCGCAAGCAATGAGGCGAGGGCCGCCCGCATCACGCGCGCCTCAATACCGCGTTTCGAAAGTCGCCGTCACCGTGGCGCTGCCATTGGCAGCGACGGGCACATGCCAGACCGTAGCGTTGGCATCCTTGCGCTCGCTCTTCATCGATTCGGCGGTGATGCGCGTATCCGCCCACCACCAGTCGAGGCCCGATTGCACCAGATCGACCGTGACGGCTTCGGGCTTGGCGTTGGTCAGCTCATAGCGCATCGTTGTGCGCCATTTGCTGTCGCCTAGCCGCTGGCGTTGCTCGACCACCGCTTTCACCTTCACGTCGAACGCCTCGCCAGTCCTCAAGGCAAGGCTGCTTCCCATCGGCGTGTGGCCGATGCCATTCTCGCCGATGAACTGCGGCGCTCCGGCAGCGTCCTTCATATAAAAGCGCACGGTCCCGGCGGGGAGCGCATCACCCAGCCCGCCCTGGCGGGAGGTGGAGAACTTGACCACGCTCGCCGCGCTGTGCGGCTCGTCATTGCCGGAAAGCCAGCCGTTCACGAACTCATAGGTCGCCTGTGCGGCCACGCCCTGCACATCGAGGAAGCTCACCTGCTTGGTCTGGTTGGTGGCGATCGTCGTGCGGCCGGAAATGGGATAGAGATAGAAGTCACCCAGGCGCTCGCGATTTGCGGATTCGGTTCCGGCGCGGACCATCGACGGGCGCGCGGGCGCATATTGGGGCCGCGCATAGGGCGGGTAGCCACCGCCATTCTGGTTGACCGCCCCCGCGACCAGCAGCATGTTGGCGTTGGTATAGGTGGTGCCGCTGTTGTTGGTGAGCGTGACCCAGCCCTGCACGTCAATCCTGCCCGCCTTGCTGTCAAACAGTGCGACATAATCGGCATTCCACCCGAGGCCGGGGGTGAGATAGCGGATCGAGGCGGGGCGCGTGCCTGCGCGGTCGCTATCGACCTTCACCGAAAGCGTCGGCTTGGCGCGCAAGTTTGGCGGCACCTTGTCGAAGATCACGCGCACGGGCAGGCCGTCGTCACGCAGCACCTCGATGCGGTTGCCGATCTGGAGCACCACGCCGCCATTGACCGCAAGCACCCGCGCCTGCTCGCGCGTTTCAGCGCCGGATGCGGGGTTGGTGCGCACGATCGTCACCACCTGCCCCACCGCCTTTTCCATCAGCTTGTCAGGGCTGAGCAGATCATAATCGAAGTTCTGCTCGATAATTGCGGCGCCCGGCGCGGCGAAGGAGAGGGTTTCCGCCCGGATCTGCGCCGAGACATCGGGAAACTCGATGCGGCTGACCCCTTGAGCGATGGCGAGCTGGCGCACATCCTGCACGAGGGCGAGATTGTTGTTGTAGATGGTGACGGAGACATCGCCCTGCGCGCTCGGCGCAACCGGGTTGGCGCTGTCCTGCGCGGCGGAGGGGACGGCGGCCAGCGCCAGAGACACGCCCGCGCCTGCCAACAGAAACTGCCTCATGCTCGCTCTCCCTCTTCTCGCGCTCACCCCCAAAACAAAAGGGCGGAGCTTTCTCGCACCGCCCTTTCATCATTGAAACGAGATTATCGCAAGATGAACGGAGTTATTCCGCTGCCTCCACCGTCACCTTGCGCGGGCGACCGCGGCGCTTGGGCGCGGGTGCTTCCTCCGCCGCAGGGGCGGGTGTCGGCTCGCTGTCATTATCTGCGCGCGAGATGGATGGCGGCAGAACTGCAAGGTCAAGCGTTGGCGCATCGCCGGTATCGGGTGCGGCGGCGGCGCGGGGCTTGCGGCCACGCGGGCTGCGGCGCGGTGCGGCCTGTTCCTCGACTGCTTCGGCCTGTTGCACCGGCGGCGCAACGCTCGGCTCGGCATCCTGCTGCGCGAGGGCTGGGCTTTCCTGCCGCTCGTCACGCTCGTTGCGGGCGGACCGATCCACACGCACGCGATTGTCGTAACCGCGTTCGCGCGGCGCGCGGGCCTCGCGCTGTTCGCCATAGTCCCGGTTGCCGCGATTATCGCGGTTATCACGAGCTTCGCGATTGTCGCGGTTGTCGCGCGGTTCCCGCTGTTCGCGGTAGCCGCGATTGTCCTGAGCCTCCGCACCGTTTCTGTCGTCGCGGTTGTCGCGTACTTCGCGCGCGTCGCGCATGTCCGCCACGGTGGGCTGCATCATGCCGAACTCGTCCTGGCCGTCCATGCCGTCGTCATCGAACGGCTCGTCGTTGCGGCGATAGCGGGCCTGCTGCTCTTCCTGGCGCGAGCGGTTGTCCGCGATCACACGGAAATAATGGTCCGCGAACTGGAGATAATATTCGGTGTTGACCCGATCACCCGCCAGCTGCGCATCGCGCGCGAGGTTGCGATATTTCTCAAGCAGCTGCGGCGCGTTGCCCCGTGCGCGACTGTCTATCCGGTTGCCGTTTTCGCCGTTGCGATTACCGCCGTTCGGGCGACCATTATTCCGGCCACGATTGCGGCGGCCGGCCTGACGGTTATTCATCAATGGTGGATCCTTGCTTTCAATGCCATCCTTAAACGCACTGCCCGGCGCATGACACAAACGCTGCGCGGGTTCGGGCCGTCCACGACCCGGACCTCCATCTCAGCACCAGATGTCCTCAAGAGAGCATCCGACTATTATGGGAGCCAGCCTTGCCCGGATCAAACGATCATCGGGCCTTGCCGCCTCGTCCTAGACGGTTCAGGTAAAGAAACCAAGAAAAAATGGCTTTGCGGCCGACAAATTCATATTCGCACCAGTTTGAGACAGCGTGGCCGTGTATCATTTTGATCCGAAACGCGTCGCTTCGCTGACGTTTCGGATGATCGGCTCCGGCCCTGTCGGCGCGCCCAAAATCAATAGACAGCGGGTATGCCCGGCGAGGTCGTTGTGGAGCGACACCTCAAGCCCCTGCGCCGTGAACAGCGCGGCGGCGCTAACCCCCTGATCATGGCCGATCTCCACCGCCGCCATGCCGCCGGGCGTGAGGTGAGCGCCCATCTGCGGCGCGAGGATGCGATAGGCATCAAGCCCATCCGGCCCGGCAAAGAGCGCGCCGGGCGGCTCGTAGTCCGCCACATCGGGGGGCAGGACGGCGCTGGTGGCGATATAGGGTGGGTTGGCAAGGATGAGGTCGAACCGTTCTTCTACCCCCGCAAACCAGTCGCCCAGCGCGAACTCCGCCCGCCCCTCCAGCCCACAGCGCAGCGCATTGCCGCGCGCCACCGCCAGCGCCGCCGGGCTGATGTCGACGCCAAGGCCGGTGGCGGACGGCCATTCGGATAAAGCCGCCAGCAACAGCGCACCGGAACCGGTGCCGAGGTCGAGGATGCGCTTTGGCCCCTCCCTCCCGGCGAAATGCGCCACCGCCACCTCGATCAAAGTCTCGCTATCCGGCCGCGGGGTGAGCACGTCGCGCGTGACGTTCAAGGTCATCGTCCAGAATTCGCGCGTGCCGACGATTTGCGAGACGGGCTCGTGCGTGAGGCGGCGGTTTATCAGCGCGGCGAAGCCCTCCGGCTCGTTCATGTCGCGCAGCCGCAGCAGCAGGGCTCCCCGCTCCAGCCCCGCAGCATGGGCCATCAACAGTTCAGCATCGAGCCGTGGCGTATCGGACACGGACGCAAGCCGGGAGGTGGCCTCGCGCAGCGCGTCGGCCGCGCTCACCCCACCCCATCCAGCTGCGCCAGCCGCGCGGCTTCGTCTTCGGCCATCAGCGCGGAGATAACCTCCTGCAATCCCGGCCCCTCCAATATCTCCGGCAGGCGGTGGAGCGTCAGGTTGATGCGGTGGTCAGTGACTCGGCCCTGCGGGAAATTATAGGTGCGGATGCGCTCCGAGCGGTCGCCGGAGCCGACCATCGCCTTGCGCGCGCCCGCCTGCTCGCTGTGTGCCCTTTCTCGTTCCAGTTCATAGAGTCGGGTGCGCAGCACCCGGAGGGCCTTTTCCTTGTTCTTGTGCTGGCTGCGCTGATCCTGCTGGATGACAACGAGGCCGGTCGGCAAGTGCGTGATCCGCACGGCGGAATCGGTGGTGTTCACATGCTGGCCGCCCGCGCCGGATGCGCGGAAGATGTCGATCTTGAGGTCCGTCGCCTCGTTAATCTGCACGTCCACGTCCTCGGCCTCGGGCAGCACGGCGACGGTGGCCGCGGAGGTGTGGATGCGCCCGCCGCTCTCCGTAACCGGCACGCGCTGGACGCGATGCACGCCGCTCTCGAACTTCAGCTTCGCGAACACGCCGACGCCGTTGACCGACGCCACCACTTCCTTGAATCCGCCCTGCTCGGACGGGCTGGCGGAGATGATCTCCATCTTCCAGCCCTGCTCGTCGGCATAGCGCTGATACATGCGCAGCAGATCGCCCGCGAAGAGCGCCGCCTCGTCGCCACCGGTACCGGCACGGATTTCGAGCATGGCGGGGCGGGCATCCGCCGCATCCTTGGGCAGGAGTTGCAGCGCGAGCGCACGCTCGGCCTGCGGAAGCTGGGCGCGCAGCTCCTGCATTTCATCGTTGGCGAGCGCGCGCATCTCGGCATCGGCCTCGCCGGAGGAAAGGAGGGATTCGAGGTCGGCGATCTCTTTCTGGCAGCCAGACAGCGCGCGGGCGGCCTTCACCACCGGCTCGAGCTCGGCATATTCCTTGGAGAGCTTGACGAACTCCGCCGCGTCAAGATCCGGCCGCGCCATCGCAGCCTCCGCCTCCTCATAGCGCCGCTCGATCTGGGAAATGGTGGCGGGGGAGATTTTCATGCTGCTCCTCTCCCCTCCCCTTCAGGGGAGGGAGCGGGGGTGGGGTATAGCCCCAGGCGCCGCCCTCCAAACAAGCGCCCCACCCCAACCCCTCCCCTGAAGGGGAGGGGCTTTTTGGAGGCTGACCCGCGAGGGCGGCGAAGCCAACCAAGTTCAGCATGACGGTGGGGAGACGTGGCGGTGACAGTCATTTAAGGATGCTCACTAGTCATTCCACCGACACCGGGACCAATAGCCAAAAGCACCTTTGTTAGGAATTCACGATCAGGGTCAGTCTTTAACTGGGTAAGTTTATATCTTGGCCCGCCGGTGGGATCGATGTTCTTCACATAAAGCGCAGCATCGGCGTTGTGCTTCCGAGCAACCTCCGCATGACGCTTAGCATTGCCACGATAAGCAATTATCGTAGCAAAGCCTTCACGACGAAGGTTGTAAGCGATATTCTGTGCATCGCCTTCCAATTCCGGCTTGTCCGGGATGACAGCAATCAGCGGCTCTGCTTTCAGATCGCCCACCAACATCGCCAGCCGCTCAATCCCCGCAGCCCAACCGACCGCAGGCGTCGCTGGCCCACCCATATTCTCGATCAGGCCGTCATAGCGCCCGCCGCCGAGCACGGTGCCCTGCGCGCCGAGGCGATCGGTGACGAACTCGAATGCGGTGTGGCGGTAATAGTCCAGGCCGCGCACCAGCCTTGCGTTGCGCTGCCAGGCCACGCCTGCGGCATCCAGCCCCGCCGTCACCTTGTCGAAGAACGCGCGTGCGTCATCGGTGAGGAACGCATCGATATCCGGCGCGGCGTCGGCGATGGGGCGGTCGCGCGGGTCTTTGCTGTCCAGGATGCGCAGCGGATTGCGGGCGAGGCGATCGACGCTGTCCTCGCTCAACTCCCCCCGGTGCGCCTCGAAATGCGCGACAAGTGCATCGCGCCATGCATCGCGGCTCTGCGCATCGCCCAGCGTGTTGAGCGTCAGCGTGACGCCCTCGTTGATGCCGAGTTCCTTCAGCAGCTGATCCGCGAAGCACAATAGCTCCACGTCCGCCAGCGGCTCGGCCGCGCCGATGATCTCGGCATCGACCTGATGAAACTGGCGATAGCGGCCCTTTTGCGGGCGCTCATAGCGGAACAAAGGCCCGTGCGTCGCCACCTTCAGCGGCGCATATTGCTGCCAGCCTTCGGTGATGTAGGCGCGCGCGATTCCGGCGGTGAACTCGGGCCGCAGCGTCACCGAATCGCCGCCGCGATCCTCGAAGGTGTACATCTCCTTCGCCACCACATCCGTGCTCTCGCCCAGTGAGCGCGCGAAAACCGCCGTCTGCTCGAACACCGGCACCTCGATGCGGCGGAAGCCATAGAGCTTGCGCACGCGCTCGAACGTCTCGACGACATGGGCAAAGCGATCCGCCAGGCTGTCCGGCGTGCCGCCGAGCATATCCTGCGTGCCGCGAATGGGGCGGGGCGTTTCGATGCGTGCTTTGTCTTTGTCTGCCATTGGCGCCCTCTAGCGGGAAATTGCGCCGATGGAAACAGGGGTGCGAGGGGCTTGCCGCGCCACAATGTTCTTGATATGTTCGCATCAAATATGGAGGTTGCGATGCAGTTGTCGGGTGGATGCCATTGCGGCGCGGTGCGCTATGAGATCAGCGGGACGCCGCAGCATGTGGCGCTGTGTCATTGCGCGGATTGTCGCAAAAGCGCGGGTGCGCCGATGGTGGGCTGGGCCGCGTTTGCCGAGGGCGAGCTTGCGGTGACGAAGGGCACGCCGAAGACCTTCAACTCCTCAGGCGCAACCTATCGCAGCTTTTGCAGCGAATGCGGCACGGGGCTGTTCTATCGCAATGGCGAGTTCCTGCCCGGCATCGTGGATGTCCAGTCCGCCACGCTGGACGATCCGGCCGCGCTGCCGCCCACGGCGCATATTCAGGTGGCCGAGCGCATCAGCTGGATGGCAACGGCGCATGGTCTGCCCACCTTTTCCCGTTTTCCCGGCATGGAGTGAGGCGACCAGTCGCGGCAGGGGTGGACGAGAGGGAAATCCCGCGTCATTCTGGGCTCCTGCACTCGAACAAGGCCTCCCCCATGCGTTCTTTGATCCCCCTGTCCCTGCTTCTATGTTCCGCTCCGATTGCCCTGGCGCAAACACCCGCCCCTTCACCCTCCGCCGCGCCGGCAACCCGCTCCGCCCCCGCTGCGCAGCCTATCATCGATACGATCCCGCCCGCGCGGGACATTGCCTACCCCGGCACGATGCGGCTGGAGGTTGATGCGAGCGACACCACCCAGCGCATCTGGCGCGTCAAGCAGACGATCCCCGTCTCCTCCTCCGGCCCGCTCACGCTGCTGTACCCTGAATGGCTGCCCGGCAAGCATGGCCCGCGTGGCGCGATCGACAAGCTTGCGGGGTTGAAGATCAGCGCGAACGGCAAGGAAATCGGCTGGCGGCGCAACCCGCTCGATGTCTATGCCTTTCACGTCAATGTGCCCGAGGGTGCGCGCGAGATCGTGGCGGAGTTCCAGTTCCTCAACCCCACCACGGATGCCGCAGGGCGCATCAGCGCCACCGACAAGATGCTGAACCTCAGCTTCGAGATGGTCTCGCTCTATCCGGCGGGCTATTATGTGCGGCAGATCCCCGTGGTGGCGAGCGTCACTTATCCGGCGGGCTGGTCTGCATACGGCGCGCTGAAGGGCAATGCGGCAGGCGCGGTGACGACCTACGAACCAACGGACTATGAGACACTGGTCGATTCGCCGATCTTCGCGGGCAAATATGCCAACTCGGTCGATCTGGGCAGCAACGTGACCCTCAACATGGTGGCCGACAGCAAGGAAGAGCTGGCCGCGACGCCGGATCAGCTCAATGCTCACAAGAAGCTGGTGGCAGAATCGCTCGCGCTGTTCGGGGCGCGTCATTTCGACCGCTACGGGTTCCTGCTCGCCATCACGGACGAGATGGGCGGCATTGGCCTCGAACATCACCGCTCGTCCGAAAACGGCGTCGACACCGGCTATTTCACCAAGTGGAACGACGGGCCGGGCGACCGCAACCTGCTGCCCCATGAGTTCACCCATAGCTGGAACGGCAAGTTCCGCCGCCCCGAACTGCTGTGGACGCCCGATTA
This sequence comes from Sphingobium sp. DEHP117, assembly GCF_030867385.1. GTDB lineage: Bacteria > Pseudomonadota > Alphaproteobacteria > Sphingomonadales > Sphingomonadaceae > Sphingobium. The sequence continues at coordinate 236,776 of NZ_JAPFBJ010000002.1, forward strand.
CCGCACGCCGATGCAGGACAATCTGCTGTGGGTCTATGAGGGGCAGACGCAGTTCTGGGGCTATGTGCTGGGTGCGCGCTCCGGCCTTTATACCAAGGAGCAGACGCTGGACGCGCTCGCCTCCATCGCCGCGCGGCTGGACCTTGCCAAGGGCCGCAGCTGGCGCGCGCTGGAGGATACCACGCACGACCCCATCATCTCCGCCCGGCGGCCGAAGAACTGGCTGAGCTGGCAGCGTAATGAGGACTATTACAACGAAGGCCTGCTGATGTGGCTGGAGGCGGACGGGATCATCCGGCGCGAGAGCAAGGGCGCGCGCGGGCTGGATGATTTCGCCAAGGCGTTCTTCGGCATGAACAATGGCGACTGGGGCGTTCTCACCTACACAAGGCAGGATGTGATCGACACGCTGAACAAGGTGCAGCCTTATGACTGGGCAGGATTTTTGAGCCAGCGCGTGGATCGCACGACGAGCGAAGCGCCCAAGAACGGCTTCACCCTGGGTGGCTATGCCTTGAGCTATGCCGACACGCCCAACAGCACCACCAAGGAGATCGAAAAGGCGATCAAGGGGCTGGACCAGACCTATGGCATAGGGCTGGCGATCAAGAGCGACGGCGAGGTCATCACCGCCATCTGGGACAGCCCGGCGTTCAAGGCAGGCCTCGCGCCGGGGATGAAGATCGTGGCGGTGAACGGCACGGAATATTCGGGCGACGCCTTCAGGGCCGCTCTGACCCAGGCCAAGGCCGACAAGAAGCCGATCGCCCTCATCGTCAAGCAGAACAAAAATTTCAGGGTTATCGGACTCGATTATTCGCTCGGCGTGCGCTATCCGCGCCTCACCAAAACAGGAGAGGGTGCGGGCAGCCTTGATAGGCTGCTGGAAAGTAAAACAACATCACCCTGAGTAGCAACCGAACGAAGTCAGGCCATTCATGCGTATCGACCTTATCCCGGTGGGCAGCAACCCGCCGCACAGCCTTAACGTCATCATCGAAGTACCCACGGGCGGCGAGCCGGTAAAGTACGAGTTCGACAAGGATAGCGGCGCGCTGTTCGTCGACCGCATCCTGCACACCCCGATGCGCTATCCGGCGAACTATGGCTTCGTGCCACACACTTTGTCTCCCGATGGCGACCCCTTGGACGCGCTGGTGGTGGCGCGCTCGCCGTTCGTGCCGGGCTGCGTCGTGCGGGCGCGGCCGATCGCTGTGCTGAACCTGGAAGACGAGCATGGCGGCGACGAAAAGCTCATCTGCGTGCCGGATGATGCGACCTTCCCTTATTACAAGGACGTGCAGCAGAAAGAGGACCTGCCCGACATCGTGTTCGCGCAGATCGAGCATTTCTTCACCCACTATAAGGATCTGGAAGCCGAGAAATGGGTGCGTGTCGGCCATTGGGGCGACGCCGCCGAAGCTCAGCGGATCACGCTGGAGGCGATCGAGCGCTATCAGGCGGGGAAGTAAGGGCTAACAGTCCAGCTCGTCATTCCCGCGAACGCGGGAAACGTCAGTTCGCCGAAGGCAATTCAGACGTGCTCACCTGCGACAAACTGGATCCCCGCGTTCGCGGGGATGACGTCAGATATCGAAAGCGCGTCGGAGAAATCCGGCGCGTTTCGATTCACCCCCGCCCTCGATATCCCGCCACGCCCTGATCCGGCACCCACACGTCCGCCGGGGCAGCGCCGCTTTGCCAGAACACGTCGATGGGGATGCCGCCGCGCGGGTACCAATAGCCGCCGATGCGGAGCCATAGCGGCTTCATCTCGTCGAACAGGCGCTGGCCGATACCCACCGTGCAATCCTCATGAAAGGCGGCGTGGTTGCGGAAGCTGCCCAGAAACAGCTTCAGTGACTTCGATTCGACGATCGTCTCGCCCGGCACATAATCGATCACCAGATGCGCAAAATCGGGCTGGCCGGTGACGGGGCAGAGCGAGGTAAACTCCGGCGCAACGAAGCGCACGAGGTAGCGCGTGCCGGAGCGCGGGTTGGGGACGTAATCGAGCACGGCCTCTTGCGGAGAAGCGGGCAGCGCGCTGGTCTGGCCAAGATGGATAGGGTTCATGGCCCCGGCCTATAGAACAACGCCGCGCGCGCGCAAAGGGGCTGGAAACGTGCCAGCCACTCCCCTATCGCTGTAAACGGACTGATGCGGATCTCAGGGGCGATACATGGACATTTTGGTAAGCACGGACTGGCTGGCGGAGAACATGGGGGCCAGCGACCTGCGCGTCGTTGACGCGAGCTATTTCCTGCCGGAGATGGGGCGCGACGCCGCAGCCGAGTATGAGGCGCAGCACATCCCCGGCGCGGTGTTCCTGAATCTCGCCGAACTCGTCGACACCACCAGCCCGCTGGCCAACACCGTGCCCCAGCCCGAAAAGTTCGCCAGCCGGATGCAGGCGCTGGGGCTGGGCGACGGCGGCCGCATCGTGCTGTATGACAACAGCCCGCTGCGCACCGCGGCGCGCGCCTGGTGGCTGTTCGAGATCATGGGCGCGCCCAACATCGCGATCCTCGACGGCGGGCTGGGCAAATGGCTCAGCGAAAAGCGCGAGACCGAGAGCGGCAAGCAGCAACTGCGCCACCGCCACTTCACCGTCTGGCGCGATGACAAGGCGATAGCGACCAAGACCCAGGTATTGGAGAACATCAGCACCAAGGCCGCGCAGACGGTCGACGCCCGCACCATGAGCCGCTTCACCGCCGAGGAGCCCGAGGTGCGCCCCGGCATGGCATCCGGCCATATCCCCGGCTCGGTCTGCCTGCCCTATTCGCGGCTGTTCAATGCCGACGGCACATGGAAGCGCGGGCATGAGCTGAAAGGCCTGTTCATCGAGGCGGGAGTCAATCTCGACAAGCCGCTCATCACGACCTGCGGCAGCGGGGTGACGGCGGCCTGCGTGTTGTTCGGCGCGCGCCTGCTCGGCAAGAAGGACGTGACGCTTTATGACGGGAGCTGGAGCGACTGGGGCTCCGACCCCGCCACGCCCAAGGCCACAGGCCCGGCATGAGCAAGGCGGACGACGACGGGGACGCAGTCGCCCCCGCCACGCAAGTGACGCAGGCCGGGCGCAGGGCGGAGTGGACCGGCATTCCCGGCCAGCCCGGCGGCGTCGTCAACCCGCCGGTCTGGCGTGCGTCCACCATCCTCTATGACAATGTCGCCCATCTGCGCGCGGCACGCAGCAACAGTCATGAGCGCTGGTATTATGGCCGGCGCGGCACACCAACGCACTGGGCGCTCGCCGATGCACTGACCGAGATGGAACCGGGCGCGGTGGGCACGATGCTGTTTCCCTCCGGCGTCGCGGCGATCAGCTGCGCACTGATGGCTGTGCTGAAACCCGGCGACCAGCTGTTGATGGTCGACAGCGTTTATGACCCCACTCGCGCCTTCTGCGACAAGGTGCTCAAACCCATGGGTATCGAGACGGTGTATTACGACCCGCTGATCGGCGCGGGGATCGCCACGCTGATGACCGAGCGCACCCGCGCCGTTTTCATGGAGAGCCCCGGCAGCCTTACGTTCGAGGTGCAGGATGTGCCTGCCATCGTCGCGGCCGCCAAGGCGCGCGATGTCGTGACCCTGATCGACAACACATGGGCAACGCCGCTGTTCTTCTCCGCTCACGGCCATGGAGTCGATATCTCCATCCTCGCCTGCACCAAGTATGTCACCGGGCACAGCGATGTGATGTTGGGTTCCGTCAGCGCCAATGGCGCGCTGTGGCCGCGCATCGAGCAGATGGGGCGACTGTTCGGCCAGATTTGCGGAGCGGACGATGCCTGGCTGGCGCTGAGGGGGCTACGCACATTGGGTGTCCGGTTGAAGCAGCATCAGGACAGCGCGCTCACCGTGGCCCGCTGGCTGGCAGAGCGTCCCGAGGTAGGCACCGTGCTGCACCCCGCCCTCCCCTCCTGCCCCGGCCACGCGCAATGGGTGCGGGACTTCAAGGGCAGCTCCGGCCTGTTCAGCTTTACCTTGGCGGGAGCGGAGGATGCGGCGCGCGTCCGCTTCATAGACGCGCTCCGGCATTTCGGCATTGGCTATAGCTGGGGCGGCTTCGAAAGCCTCGCGCTTCCGGTCGATCCGCAATATTGCCGCAGTGCGACAATCTGGAACACTCCCGATCCGCTGATCAGGCTTCATATCGGCCTGGAAGATCCGAACGATCTCATCGCAGATTTGGAACTGGCACTTCACCAAATCTGACGCCTATCCTTACTAGATTGTAATATAACGATAATTTTTGCATTTACTTTTCGTTAACCCTGTTTGCTCCATTCAACCCGCACCGGATCAAGCGTTGCAGAAAGGCAACATCTGTGTGTCTAATTGGATGGATGCGCACGATTTTATCTTGTGCGGCGCGAAGCTTCCGGCCATCAAAAGCGCGTTCGCGGTGACTGGCCCGCCCCTGATCAGGGCATTCTATAGAGGCAGCGGCCCGAACGCAGGTGGGACGATCAATTGATCGACTCTACGAAGGGAAAATAAATATGCGTAACATCATTCTTGGTATGTCGGCGCTCGCGCTGGCAGCTGTTTCTGCGCCTGCTTTCGCTCAGGAAGAAGCCACCCCGGCCGTGACGATTTCCGGCGGCGCGACCCTCGTGTCCGACTACCGCTTCCGCGGTATCTCGCAGACCGACAAGGGCTTCGCGGTTCAGGGTAGCATGACCCTGACGCACTCGTCTGGTCTCTATGCCAGCGTGTGGGGCAGCTCGATCGACGAATATGTCGCCGCTGCTTCGGATCAGGAAATCGATCTGATTCTCGGCTACAAGAAGAGCTTCGGCGCCACCACCGTTGATCTCGGTGTGCTTTACTACTTCTATCCGGGTTCGGGCGACGTGATCCCCGGTTACAACTCTGACTTCTTTGAGCCCTATGTCGCGGTCTCGCAGGCATTTGGCCCGGTCACCGCGAAGGTTTCGGCGGCATATGCTCCGAAGCAGAAGGCCCTGAGCATTGGCTTCGGCAAGGAAGACAACCTGTATGGCGCGCTCGATCTGTCTGGCGCTCTCGGTGACTCGGGCGTTTCGCTCTCTGCGCACCTCGGCCACAACTTCAGCGATGACAGCTTCCTCTCTGCTGGCAAGGACTACACGGACTGGTCGCTGGGCGCTTCCTATGCATGGAAGAACCTGACCTTCGGCGTTTCCTATGTCGACACAAACTTTGCCAAGGGCGCGCTCGTCAGCCCCTTCAGTGGCAAGGACATCGCCAAGGCTGGCGTTGTCGGTACGATCGGCGTTGCTTTCTGATCTCCTGATCAGAGATAAAGGCTAAAAGGAGGGTCGCGGTCCGCAGGGATCGCGGCCCTTTTCTTATAGCGCGCGGCGACAGATCGAAATCGGTCAGCGCGCTTTATCCGCATCGTTTTGGCGCAGGACCGGTTCCCCGCTCTACAGCATCGTGCCAAAAAGTGGGAACCGGTTTTTGGCAAAAACGATGCGACAATAAAAAGATAGAGCGCGCGTCATGCGTCAGATTTAACGCAGCGCGCTCTATGCCGCCTTTGCCTGCCTGCTGAACAACGCCCGGTCCTCTGGCCCAAAGCCGAAGCGCCAGATGACTGCGCAATAGACCGCCAGGATGGTCGGCACGCCGAGCGCCAGCTCCAGCCACTCCAGATCATGAGGAAGGGCGACGAAGGCGCTGCCCACGATCACCGCAATGGCGGACGCCATCACCAGCGCCGGGCGCCATGTTGCGATCGGCAGACGCAGCAGGCGCTCAAGCAGCCGGGACTTGACCACCGAGTTGAATCCAAGTGCCACCGCGAGCGCAAACGCCGGTGCCACCGCCAGCGCGATCTGCGGATAGCCGCCCTTGGTCATGATCACCAGCAGCAAAGACGTCAGCGCGATCTGGATAGCGATCATCCCCATGGAGAGCACCAGATTGCGGTGTCGCGCCATATAGACCAGCGCGCTTTCGCTGACCACCGCAGGTGCGGCCGCAACCTCTGCCAACAGCAGGAAACCAAGCGCGAGCGCGCCCACCGCAAATTCTGGCCCCACGAGCCCCATCACCGCCTCACCCGGTATGCCGAGCGCCAGCGAAATGCCGGCCTGCGCCGCCAATATCCAGAAACCGACCTGGCTCACCTGCCGCGCGATCGCCGCATAGTTATGCTCGGCCAGGTTGCGGGTGATGACCGGGCCGAGGATCGGCTCGAAGCTCGTCTTGAGCTTTTGCGGCAACGAGGCGACCTGCTGCGCAACATAATAGATCCCAACGGTTGAGGGCGACACGAACAGGCCGAGCAGCGCGAGATCGAGCCGGCGCGAGCCCCATTCCACCGCATCGGCAGCAGCCAGCGGGAGATTGATCCGCGCCATGCGCCCAATTCGCGCTGGCGAGGGCGCCCAGCCGCTCTCCCAGCGAAAATGTCGCGCAGCCGCATTTAGGGCAACCAGCATCGCCGCGATCATCGAGAGAACATAGGAAAGGATCAGGCCATCGCGCAGCGAATAGTAGGATAGCACCCACGCCGCGATGCTGATCGTCCACGGCTCGACCAGCGCACGTGCGCGCACCGTGGCCGCAATGTCAAACCGCCACGCACAGGCGGCGAGCGCCACATCCGTACAGGCGACGGCGATGATGATAAGCGGCAGCAGCCGGTCCAGGCCGTTCAGTCCGCTGTTGGGGAACATCACCTGCGGCACCAGCATCAGAATCCCCGCCGCCATCAGTGAGAACAGCAGGGTCAGCACCATCGCATCCGCCAGCACATGCGCCTCGGGCCGCTTGGTCTGCGCGAGCGCGCCTGCAAGGCCGCGCTTGAGGCCCATGGTGGCTATCTGCGCCGCGAACTCAACTATTATGATGGCGTAGGCAAAGCGGCCCAGCACATCCGCGCCATAGATGCGCCCGGCGATAAAAAGGAACGGGATGCGCGCGGCGAGGCGCAGCAGAAAGCCTGCGACATTGGTTCGCCCGCCCTTGGCCAGCGCGGCGATATCGCCCTCTTCGCGCTGTTGGCCCTCAAGGGGCGCGTTCATTGCCAAACCGATGCTCCCTGCCCCACTGTGACCGCATGATAGGCCAAGGCGAAAGCCAAGTATATCGTCATTCGCTGCGCAGCGGGCGCGAGAGAAGCGCGTCGATCATGGCTGCGAGCCCAACCCGCCCCTCGATCAGCGCGCAGACTCCCTCGACGATCGGCATTTCCACTCCTGCCCCGCGAGCAACATCGCGCAATATCGGCGCCGTATACGCGCCTTCCGCGACCGTGCGGCGGTTGCCGAGCAACTCCTGCGCTGCCCGCCCCTCGCCCAACCCCTTGCCGAGTGAAAAGTTGCGCGAATTGGCGGACGAGCAGGTAAGCACCAGATCGCCCAGCCCAGACAGCCCCGCCAGCGTCTCCGCCCGCGCACCAAGCGCCAGGCCAAAGCGTGTCATCTCGGCAAAGCCGCGGCTGATCAGGGCCGCGCGGGCATTCAGGCCCAGCCCGGCCCCTTCAGCCACGCCACAGGCGATGGCGAGCACATTCTTGACCGCGCCGCCCACTTCGGCGCCGATCACGTCGTCTGACAGATAGGGCCGGAACGTCGGGCGGGCGATGCGCGCCGCCAGCCGTTCCGCCAGCGCCGCGTCCGCGCAGGCGAGCGTCACCGCCGTCGGCAAGCCCGCCGCCACCTCATGCGCGAAGGTGGGGCCGGAGATGACGGCAAGCGGCGCATGGGGCGCGACTTCCTCGACCACCTGCGACATCAACTTGCCGCTGCCCGCCTCTATCCCTTTTGCGCAGAGGATCAGCGGGGCGTCAGCGCGCGGCAGCCGGGCAAGCGTCGCGCGCAGATGCTGTGCGGGCGTGACGATGAGCAGCGCGTCGCACGCCGCCATATCGGCAAGGTCCGTTGTCGCGCGGATGGCGGGCGAAAGCGGCACGCCGGGCAGATAAAGCGTGTTCACATGATCGGCGTTGATGCCTTCCGCGACCTCGGCCTCCAGCGCCCAGAGCACCACGTCACCGCCCTGCGCCATCACCTGCGCCAGTGCGGTGCCCCAAGCGCCCGCGCCCACCACGCCTATCTTCATGCCTTCACCCCTGCGCCGCGCACCTTTTCCGCCGCTTCGTCGAGCGGCCAGCGCGGTCTTGCGGGGACATCCATGCCATTGGTGAGGCCCAATGCAAAGCGTTCCGCGCCTGCCCAGCCGATCATCGCCGCATTGTCCGTACACAGCCAGAGCGGTGGCGCGATGAAGGGCAGGCCGTGGCTCTCCGCCAGCGCGGACAGGGCACCGCGCACGCCCTGATTGGCCGCGACGCCACCCGCCACCACCAGCGCCGTCACGCCATCGCTCGCCGCGAGCGCCCGCGCCGTGCGATCGACGAGGCAATCCACAACCGCCGTGCTGAAACTCGCGGCTATGTCTTCCGCGCGATACTGGCCGGACTGCTGCGCGCGCATCACCGCACTCTTGAGGCCAGCGAAAGAGAAATGCGGCTCGGCGCTGCCCATCAGCGGGCGCGGCAGCGGCACGGCCTTCGCGTCTCCAGCCTGCGCCGCGCGCTCCACCGCCGGGCCTCCGGGAAAGCCCAGGCCCAGCATCTTCGCCGTCTTGTCAAACGCCTCGCCCGCCGCATCGTCTATCGTCGTCGCCAAGCGCCGATAGCGCCCGACGCCCTCGACCCGCAGCAACTGGCAGTGCCCGCCGGAGACGAGCAGCAACAGATAGGGGAAGGCCAGCTCCGGCGCGGTGAGGCGCGGAGACAGCGCATGGCCCTCCAGATGATTGACCGCGATCAGCGGCTTGTTCGCGGCATGGGCGAGCGCCTTGCCCGTCACCAGCCCGACCATCACCCCGCCGATCAGCCCCGGCCCGGCGGTGGCGGCGATGGCATCCACATCCTTGAGCTTCAGCCCCGCCTCGGCAAACACCGCCTCGACCAAAGGCGTCAACACCTCCGCATGGGCGCGCGCCGCGATCTCGGGCACCACGCCGCCATAGGGTCCGTGCGCCGCCTCCTGCCCCGCCACCTTGTGCGCGAGCACGCGCCGATCATCAGTGACGAGCGCCGCCGCCGTCTCATCGCAGCTTGATTCAAGGCCGAGGATGATACTCATTTCCGCCTTCCCTCTAAAGACCGCGCGGATTAGAGCAAGCGGCTATGACACAGCCTCTTCCTTTGGGCCGCCCGTTGCGCCTTGGTTCCCGCGCATCGCCGCTGGCGATGGCGCAGGTGCATCTGGCGGCGGATGCGCTGTGCGCGGCGCATGGCTGGCACCGCGATGCCATAGAGATCGTGCCGGTGACGGCGAGCGGCGACAAGGTGCTGGACCGACCGCTGGCCGACATCGGCGGCAAGGCACTGTGGACCAAGGAGCTGGACCAGTGGCTGTTCGAGGGTCACATCGACGCCGCCGTCCACTCGATGAAGGATGTCGAGACGCTGCGTCCCGATGCGCTGGAGATCGCGGCGATGCTCCCGCGCGCCGATGTGCGCGATACGCTGGTGGGTGCGGAGTCGATCGCGGCAATCCCGCAGGGCGGGCGGCTGGGCACCAGTTCGCCGCGCCGTGCCGCGCAGGTGAAGCGGCTGCGCCCGGACATCGAGATTGTGCTGTTTCGTGGCAATGTCGCGACCCGGCTCGCGCGGCTGGAGCGGGGCGAGGCTGAGGCAACCTTGCTCGCCACTGCCGGGCTAGCGAGGCTCGGTGAGGCAGGCGTTGGCGTTGCGATCCCGGCCGAACAGATGCTGCCCGCGCCCGCGCAGGGGGCAATCGGCATCGAGACGCTGCGCGCAAATGACGCCGTGCGCGCGCTCGTCGCCGCGATCGATCATGCTCCGACTTCCGCCTGTGTGTGGACAGAACGCGCGCTGCTCAAGGGGCTGGGCGGCACATGCCACTCACCGATCGCCGCGCTTGCGGTGACGGATGGCGCGCAGATTCGCCTGCGCGCGGAGATACTCTCTGCCGATGGTGGCGAACGGGTGGCCAAGGATCGCCTCCTGCCCGGGCAGACCGCGCAGGAGATGGCCGAGGCGCTTGCGGAAGAGATGCTGGCGCAGGCGAGCGCAGGGCTGCGCGCCCTGTTCAATCCGTGACGCGCCGGGTCATTATCCTTCGCCCTCAACCGGGGGCAGACGCGACAGAGAGCGCCGCACGCGCCATGGGGCTGGAGACGCTGCTTTACCCGCTGTTCGAGATAGCACCGCTGGGCTGGCCCGCGCCGGAGCCGGACGCGTTCGACGCGCTGATGCTGACCAGTGCCAACGCAGCGCGCCATGCCGGACCGGACCTGATGCGCTATGCCGCGCTGCCGCTGTATGTGGTCGGTGAGGCAACCGCGAAGGCCGCGCACGCCGTCAGCCTCGAACCCGCGCACATCGGCGCACGCGACGCCGCAGCGCTGGTGGAAGATATGCGCCGGGCGGGCGTCAGGCGGGCGCTGCATCTGTGCGGTGCGGACGTCGTGGCGGCGGCGGTGGAGGGCGTGTCGATACGGCGAATTCCGGTTTACCACGCGCGCGAGGCGGGCGATGCAGATTCCCTCGCGGCGCAGCTTCGAGCCGATGACATCTGCCTTGTCCACTCCCCGCGCGCCGGGGCGCGCCTCGCTGCGCTGGTGCCGCCAGAGCAACGCGCGAACGTCTCGCTCATCGCGATATCGGGCAGTGCGCTGACCGCCGCCGGGACGGGCTGGGCCGATGCCCTCGCTGCGCCCGCCCCGACTGATCCCGCCATGCTGGCCTTGGCGCAGGAACTGTGCCACAAACCCGGAGACGCAGCCCGGAGGCGATGAGATGGACAGCGACATATCGACACCCGATCAGGCATCGCACTCCGTAGCGCCGCAACCCGCCGCGCCTTATTCCGCGCCGACGCCGACGCCGCGCAAATCTCGCGCGACGCTGATAATGGTGCTGTTGCTCATCGCCTTTGTGGGCGGCGCTATCGCCGCTATCTGGGGCGCGCCTATGATCAAAGCGTGGCTCGACCGGGCGAATGAGGGCGAGCAGGCCACGCTCGCTGCCGACACTGCTACGACCACTGCTCGAGACCTCAAAACAGCCACGGAGCTGGAGGCCCGGCTGGCGGCGGTTTCCGCCAAACTTGACACGATATCGCAGCAAGCCGCGAATGCCGGTGGCAATGCCGCGCGCGCCGAGGCGCTGCTGATCGCGTTTGCCGCGCGCCGGGCGCTCGATCGGGGTGCGCCGCTCGGCTATCTGGAGGGCGAGCTGCGCCTGCGCTTTGCCGATGCGCAGCCGCGCGCGGTCGCGACCATCATCAACGCTGCCGCCTCGCCGGTGACGGTGCCCGATCTCCAGATGCGCCTTGGCGAGCTGACGCCCGCCCTGGCGGGCACTGGTACGCGCGCCGACTGGTGGACGGCGGCGCGGCAGGAAATCTCGTCGCTCATCATCGTACGCAAGGCGGGTGCGCCCTCGCCCGAGCCACGCAAGGTGGTGGAGCGCGCACAGACGCTACTCGCCTCGGGCCGGGTCGATGCCGCGCTCAGTGAAATCGAGCGGATGCGCAACCACGACAAGGCGGACGCCTGGCTGCAAATGGCGCGGCAATATAACGAGGCCCGCCGCGCGCTCGACGTGATCGAGGCGGCGGCTATTCTGGAGCCCAAGCGCATTCCCCTGCCGGACGGGGACGAACCCGCGCCCGCCGGCTGATTATTCCGGCATCTGCCAAAGGATGAAGGCGAACTCCTCCGCCGTTTCGCGCAAACTCTCGAACCGGCCGGACTTGCCGCCATGCCCCGCGCCCATGTTGGTCTTGAGGATGAGCGCGTTATTATCGGTCTTCGTCGCCCGCAGCTTCGCGACCCATTTCGCCGGTTCCCAATAGGTCACACGCGGGTCGTTCAGCCCCGCCGTCACCATCAAAGGCGGATAGGCCTGGGCGCGCACATTCTGATAGGGGCAATAGGAGGCGATGAGGTCGAACGCCGATGCATCCTCGATCGGGTTGCCCCATTCGGGCCACTCGCCCGGCGTAAGCGGCAATGACGCATCGAGCATCGTGTTGAGCACATCGACGAACGGCACATGCGCGACGCACGCGCCCCAGAGATCGGGATCGGAGTTCAGCACCGCGCCCATCAGCTCTCCCCCGGCCGACCCGCCGGAAATGCTGATCCTTCCCCTGGCTGTGAAGCCGCGTTCGATCAGCCCCTTCGCCACATCGACGAAATCGGTGAACGTGTTGGTGCGCTTTTCGAGCTTGCCGTCGAGATACCATTGCTGGCCGAGGTCATCGCCGCCGCGGATATGCGCGATGGCATAGGCAAAGCCGCGATCGAGCAGGGACAGCCGCGCCGTCGAAAAGCCCGGCTCCATCGCCAGCCCATAAGCGCCATAGCCATAGAGGTGCAGGCGTCCGGAACCATCGGTCGGGAAACCCTTGGGGTAGACGATCGATACCGGGACCATCGTCCCGTCCCGCGCCGGAATCATCAGCCGCTGTGTGCCGTACTTCTCGGCTTCGTAGCCCGAGGGGATTTGCTGGACCTTCAGCAGTTCCCATTCTTCGGTGCGCAAATGATAGTCGTAGATCGTGTCCGGCGTGACCATCGATTCATAACCGATGCGGATTTTCTCGACATCATATTCCGGGTTGTCATCGAGCGAGGCGGTGTAGCTCGCCTCGGGGAACGGCAGGCGCTTTGCCTCATGGGTGGCATAGTCGCGCAGCTCGATCTGGTCGAGGCCATCCAAGCGCCCCTCGGTCACGTAGAAGCGTTTGAACAGGGTCACGTCCGTCAGGTAGAAATGATCGTCAGGCGCGATCACCTCCGCCCACTGGTCCGGCGCATCGAGCGCCGCCTTCACCAGCCGGAAATTGGGGTGGGTGTCGTTGGTGCGGATGTAGAGCGTGCCTTCATGCTCATCGACATCATATTCGCGGCCGGGCTGACGCGCCGAGACAAGGCGCGGGACTGCGAAGGGATCGTCGGCCGGGATCAGCCATGCCTCGCTCGTCACATGGTCGCCGGTGCCGATGACGATCCATTTCTCCGAGGAGGTAAGGCCGATGGAAACGCGAAAGCCCTCATCATCCTCGTGAAAAATCTCGCGGTCCTCGGCGATTGATGTGCCGACGATATGCACACGCGCATTATCCGTCCGCCAGTTCTCGTTGGCGAGGCTGTAGAGCAGCGCCTTGCTGTCTGACGTCCACACCAGCGCAGACAGCGTGCCGGGGATGACATCATCCAGCATCTCACCCGTTTCGAGATCGCGGATGCGCGCCTCGAACCGCTCGCCGCCATCGGTATCGACCGCGAAGGCGAGATAGCGGCCGCAGGGCGAGACAGACACCGCGCCGAGGCGGAAATAGTCATGCCCTTCGGCCAACGCCGGTTCGTCAAGGATGAGCTGATCCGCCCCGCCGGAAACGGGTTTGCGATACCATTTGCGATATTGCGCCCCGACCTCAAACGCGCGCCAGTAAATCCAGTCTCCGTCCTTCTGGGGAACGGAGCTGTCATCCTCCTTGATGCGGCCCTTCATCTCGGCGAACAAGGTATCGACCAACTCCTTGTGCGGGGCCATAGCCTGCTCGAACCATGCGTTCTCTGCCTCCAGATGGGCGAGCACATCCGCGTCTTTCACGTCCGGATAGCCCGGATCGCGCAGCCAGAAATAGGGATCGTCGATGATCTTGCCGTGCTGGCGGATTTCATGCGCGCGGAGCACGGCAACTGGAGGGGCGGAGAGCGGCTGGGAGGTGGTCATCAGGTTTCCGGTAGCTAGTGGGGTGGATTTGAAATTCGTTACATAATGGGGCGAGAGCAGAACGAATTTCAAATCCTTAAACCCCACTAGAAACAATAGTTGCTCGTGACCCTTTTGAATCTGAAGTCCGCTCTGCACCATCCCGATATTGTGGCGGGCTTCAGATTCGGGTCACTAGCGGGTAGCGGGATCGCACGCGCCTGCTTATGTTGGTGCGATCCGCCATGCTTCAAGGATGCCTGCTTGTCCACATCCGCCGCCAATTACGCTGACCGCCTTTCCGCCCTGCACTCCGAACTCGCGCGCCGCCAGCTCGACGGTTTCGTCGTGCCGCTGACGGACGAGCATATGAGCGAATATGTGGGCAGCTATGCGCAGCGGCTGGCGTGGCTGACCGGCTTTGGCGGCAGCGCGGGCAGCGCGGTGGTGCTGCGCGACAAGGCCGCGATCTTTGTCGACGGGCGCTACACGCTGCAGGTGCGCGATCAGGTGGATGGCGCGCTGTTTGACTATTGCGACCTGCCTGCCACGCAGCCTGCCGACTGGCTGGCGGCGGAGGCGCGCGAGGGCATGCGCATCGGCTATGATCCATGGCTCCACACACGGGAGTGGGTGGCGAAGGCGAAGGCGGCGCTTGCGTCCAACGGCGCGGAGCTGGTTGCGACGCAGGATAACCCTGTCGACGCGGTATGGCCGGACCGTCCGATACCCAGCCTGACGCCTGCCGTGCCGCATGGGTTGGAGTTTGCGGGTAAGGCGCATGAGGACAAGCTCTCCGACGTCGCAGAATGGCTGAAGGGCAGGGGCGCGGCCGCTGCCGTGCTTTCCGCGCTCGATAGCATCGCCTGGGCGCTGAACATCCGGGGAAGCGATGTGGCGCGTACGCCGGTCGCGCTGAGCTATGCCATCACCAAGGCCGACGGCACCGTCGATCTGTTCATAGCGCCCGAAAAGGTGACGGCGGAGCTACGCGCGCATCTGGGCAACCGGGTTGCGATCCGCAACCGGGCGGACTTCGCACAGACGCTTGCCTTGGATTTCGCAGGCAAGAAAGTCGCGGTTGATCCGGAGCGTGCCGTTGCCGCGATCTTTGAAGCGCTGGAGAGCGGCGGGGCGAAGATCGATGCTGTGCGCGACCCCGTCGTGCTGGCGAAGGCGATCAAGAACCCGACCGAGATAGAAGGGCATGACGCCGCGCAGTTGCGCGACAATGCCGCGCTGGTGCGGTTCCTCCACTGGATCAGTATCGCGGGGCCGGAAGCCGGCGAAACCGAGCTTTCCGCCGCCGCCAAGCTGCAATCCTTCCGCGAACGGACCGGCAAGCTTGTCGATCTCTCCTTCGATACGATCAGCGGCGCAGGCCCCAACGGCGCGATCGTCCATTACCGCGCGGAGGAGAAGACCAACCGCCCCATCGCGCCCGACATGCTCTATCTGGTCGACTCCGGCGGGCAGTATCGTGACGGCACGACCGACATCACCCGCACCATCGCCATCGGCACGCCGACCGAGGAGATGCGCACCCGCTTCACGCTGGTGCTGAAAGGCCATATCGCCCTCGCCCGCGCGCTCTTTCCGCTGGGCACGCGCGGGAGCCAGCTCGACGTGCTCGCCCGCCGCGCCTTGTGGGAGGCAGGGCTGGATTATGCGCATGGCACCGGCCATGGGGTCGGCAGCTTCCTCTCGGTGCATGAGGGACCGCAACGTATCGCGACCTTTGGCGGCGGCGATGAACCGCTCAAGCCCGGCATGATCGTCTCCAACGAACCGGGTTATTACAAGGCGGGCGAATATGGCATCCGCATCGAAAATCTCGTGCTGGTGGAGGCACGCGAAATCGCGGGGGCTGAAAAGCCGATGCTGGGGTTCCGCACCCTGTCCTATGTGCCGATAGACCGGGCGTTGGTGGTGGCGGAAATGCTGGATGCGGCCGAGCGTGCCTGGCTCGATGCCTATCACGCCGAAACGCTGCGCCGCATCGACCCCCTGGTGGAGGGCGACACGCGCGCCTGGCTCAGCCGGGCGTGCGCGCCCATTATTGAAGTGAATTAGCCTAAGCACGGCTGGCCAAGCCAGCATTTTCGGGGCAAAGCCACAACAGCACAGCACAGGCTCGCAGCGAGAAAGTGGACGAAGGGTACATCGATGATATCATCCTGCAACACGCTGATCCTCTTTGGTGCTACGGGGGATCTTGCGGCAAGAATGCTGTTCCCCTCCCTATATAACTTGCAGCAGGACGGGCTGCTGCCGGACGACTTTCTGGTGGTGGCGTCCGGGCGGTCCGAGCATGCCGACGACGAATTCCGCGCGCAGGTGGATGCCGCGCTGGCGCGCACCATCGATGCAGAGCGCTATGAGGCAGAGGCCTCCAAGCGCCTGACCGACCGCATCATCTACAGCGCGGTGGAGGCCGGGAATACCAAGCAGTTCGAGGCGCTGGCGCAGCGGCTGGCGGACCGGGACAAGGACCGCGTCGCCGTTTATTTGTCCACCCCGCCCGCACTGTTCGCGCCCACCGCACAGGGCCTGGCGGATGCAGGCCTCGTAACGCCCTCCACCCGCATCGCGATGGAAAAGCCGATCGGGCATGATCTTGCGTCCTCGCGCGCGGTAAACGACGCGATCGGGCGGCTGTTCGAGGAAGAGCGCATCTTCCGCGTCGATCATTACCTCGGCAAGGAGACGGTGCAGAACCTTATCGCGCTGCGCTTTGCCAACATGCTGTTCGAGCCATTGTGGAACGCACACGCGATCGACCATGTGCAGATCACCGTCGGGGAGACGGTGGGGCTTGAGGGGCGCGTCTCCTATTATGACGGCGTCGGCGCGCTGCGCGACATGGTGCAGAACCACATGCTGCAGATTCTCTCGATAATCGCGATGGAGCCGCCCGCACGGTTCGACTCCACCGCCGTGCGCGACGAGAAAGTGAAGGTATTGCGCTCGCTCCGCCCCTTCACGCCTGAAACCGCAAAGGCGAATAGCGTACGCGGCCAATATGCGGGAGGCGCGGTCACGGGCGAGATCGTCAAGGGCTATGACGAGGAACTGGGCAAGCCCTCCGACACCGAGACGTTCGTCGCGCTGAAGGCCTATATCGATAACTGGCGCTGGGCGGGAGTGCCATTCTACCTGCGCACCGGCAAGCGCATGCCCGCGCGCCACAGCGAAATCATCATCCGGTTCAAACCGGTGGCGCATTCGATCTTCGGCAATCGCGGCCTCGGCACCGGGCTGGAGCCGAACACGCTCGTCATCCGCCTGCAACCGCAGGAGAATATCCGCCTCAGCATCATGGCGAAGGAGCCGGGGCTGGACCGGGGTAATGTCAAGCTGCGCGAAGTGGGGTTGGACGTCTCGCTCGCCACCGCCTTTGCCGCGCAACGCCGCCGCATTGCCTACGAGCGTTTGCTGCTCGATCTGATCGAGGGCGATGCCACGCTGTTCGTGCGGCGCGACGAGGTGGAGGCGCAGTGGCAGTGGATCGACAGCATCATCTCAGGCTGGCAGCAGGCCGAGGTCAAGGTCGCCGGCTATGCGGCGGGCAACTGGGGGCCGAGCTCTGCCATAGCCCTGATAGAACGCGATGGAGCAAGCTGGCATGAGTGAGAAGGCTATCTGGGCCGAGGACGGCAGCGACGCCGCTATCATCGGCCGTCTTGCGCACCATCTGGGGAGCAACACGCCAACACGGCTGGCGCTGCCGGGCGGAACGACGCCCGCCGCCATCCTCGCCAACCCGGCCGCCCACGCGCTGGACTGGACCGGGGTGGAGGTCTGGCCGACGGACGAGCGCGATGTGCCGCCCGATCATCCCGCGAGCAACGCCGCCATGCTGGCGCGGGCGCTGACCGGAACCGGAGCGCAGGTGCATCCGTTGGTGGAGCATGAAACGCCGCCGAGCTTCGATCTGGTGTGGATCGGCGTCGGGATGGATGGACACATCGCCTCGATCTTCCCCGCCATGCCGCTCAGCGACGATGCCGCGCCGGAGGTCGTGAGCGTGATGCCCGATCCACTGCCGTTCGAAGCGCCGTTTGCCCGGCGTACGCTGACGATGCGGGCGCTTGGCGATGCGAGCGAAATCATACTGGTCATCCGCGGCGAGGCAAAGAAGGCCATGCTCGAAGCCGCACTGCGCCCCGGCTCGACCCTGCCCGTGGCGCGGTTTGTGAACATGGCGCGGTCCCCGGTTACGATTTACTGGAGCAGAAGTTGAGCCTCCACCCCGTCCTCGCCCGCGTCACGCGCCGCATAACCGAGAAGAGCGCGCCGACGCGGCGCAAATATCTCGACCTCATCCAGCGCGGACGCGAGGCAGGCACCAATCGCGGCCAGCTCTCCTGCGGTAATCTCGCCCATGCCTTTGCCGCAGCCGGCGACGACAAGCCCGTCATCCGCTCCGGCAGCGCGATGAACATCGGCATCGTCACCGCCTACAACGACATGCTCTCCGCGCATCAGCCCTATGGTCGCTATCCCGACCAGATCAAGCTGTTCGCGCGCGAGGTGGGCGCGACGGCGCAGGTCGCGGGCGGCGTCCCCGCCATGTGCGACGGCGTGACGCAAGGCCAGGCGGGCATGGACCTCTCGCTATTCTCGCGCGATGTGATCGCGATGGCGACGGCGGTGTCGCTTTCTCACGCCATGTTCGAGGGCGTGGCGCTGCTCGGCATTTGCGACAAGATCGTGCCCGGGTTGTTGATCGGCGCGTTGCGCTTTGGTCATCTACCGACGCTGCTCATCCCGGCGGGGCCGATGCCCTCGGGCCTTGCCAACAAGGAAAAGCAGCGCGTCCGCCAGCTTTATGCCGAAGGGAAGGTCGGGAAAGCGGAACTGCTGGAGGCCGAAGCCGCCAGCTATCATGATGCGGGCACCTGCACATTCTACGGCACGGCAAACTCCAACCAGATGATGATGGAGATGATGGGCCTCCATCTGCCGGGCAGCAGCTTCGTCAATCCGGGCACCAAACTGCGGCAGGAACTGACGCGCGCGGCGGTGCATCGGCTCGCGGGACTTGGCTGGGATGGGGGCAACTATCGGCCGCTCGGCCTATGCGTCGATGAGAAGGCTATCGTCAATGCGGTCATTGGCCTGCTCGCCACCGGCGGCTCGACCAACCATGCGATCCACCTGCCCGCGATCGCGCGCGCGGCGGGCATCATCATCGACTGGACCGACTTTGCCGAGCTGTCCGAAGTGGTGCCCCTGCTGGCGCGGGTGTATCCCAATGGCGCGGGCGATGTGAACGACTTCCACCACGCAGGCGGCGTGCCCTATGTGATCAGCGAGCTGCTCGACAACGGCCTGATGCATGGCGATATACTGACGGTCGCGGGCAAGGATTTGCACGATTATGCGCGCGAACCCGCGATGCAGGGCGACGCGCTCGAATGGCGCGCGGTGAAAACCAGTCGCGATCCCGCCCTCCTGCGCCCGGTATCTGATCCTTTCAGCGCGGACGGCGGCATGAAGCTGCTCTCCGGCAATCTCGGCCGCTGCGTGATGAAGACGTCCGCCGTCGATCCCGCCCGATGGACCATCGAAGCCCCCGCGCGCGTTTTCGCCGATCAGGACGATGTGCTGCGCGCGTTCAAGGACGGCGAGCTCAACCGCGATGTCGTGGTCGTGGTGCGATTCCAGGGGCCGCGCGCCAATGGCATGCCGGAACTCCACAAGCTCACGCCTGCCCTGGGCGTGCTTCAGGACAAGGGGTATAAGGTCGCGCTCGTCACCGACGGGCGCATGTCCGGCGCGTCGGGCAAGGTGCCTGCGGCTATCCATGTGTCGCCGGAGGCCAAGGGCGGTGGGCCGCTCGGCAAGCTGCGCGACGGCGATATCGTGCGGGTGTGCGCTCAGAGCGGCCAGCTTGAGGTAATCGTCGACGAGGACGAGTGGAGCTTCCGCGCGGCGGCGGACGAACCACCCCCGCCCTACGACACCGGGCGGGAGCTGTTTGCGATGTTGCGTCAAGGCTGCGACGAGGCAGAACGCGGCGCTTCCGCCATGCTTGCCGCTATGGATGCGGAAATCGCATCATAAAACAGCAACGTCGATCCCGGTGGGCTCCAACAGGAGGATAGCCGCCCTGGAGCGCGCTATACCTTGTCCACGTAGATGAGGCTGCCTTCCGGCAGCTTCGTGAGCACCATGTCGAGATCCCCCTCCGCAACCGCAAGACACCCCTGGCTGCGGCCGAGCATGCCATGGGTGCGCACCATGTCCGGGCTGACATACCATGCGCCGTGGATGACGAGCGCTCGGACTTCAGCGTTGCTGTTGCTGCTGTCCAGCCCCTTCAGGCGACGCGAGCGGCCGTGCTTGCCGTCATAGGTTGCGCCGGTGAGATATGCGCCGGATGATGACGCCTCCGATCCCGGTTCGTTCGAGAAGCGTTTGAGCCAGCCGCTATGAGCGGGGTCGGAACCCTTGCCGTGCGCAACGAAGATCGTCTGCCGTGCGCCGCTCTCCAGATCGAGGATATGAAAGCGGGCATCGCGCGACGGGCGGGAAAAATCGACGATACCGATCTTGCCCCGCGCGATCACCGAAGCACCATGCCGATCCAGCGCGGTGCGGGCACGGCTGAAAAGCGGAGCGTCAGGCTCAGCCACCGTCGCGGCCATCACGGGCTGGCGCGAAACGGAGAGACAGACCGCTGCCGCCCCGCCGATGCAGAAATTGCGTCGTGAGATCATGGACTCGATGATAGGCTATTTCGTTCCCAAAGTCCAAAATTGATCCATCGCGGATGCGATCTGTGATAGGATGAGGTTCGCTACTTCTATCGCAGATTGTCTACGAACCACTATGATCAGAGGGTTTTCCCGTTGCATGCTGTTCTGCCTGGCGCTGTGCCTCGCATGGCCCCTGCCTGCCCAGTTGGCTACGCCGCACTGGAAACCGGCGCAGGTTGAGCGCCTGATCCAGTGGCTCGAGTTCGCACGGGACGATGCACTGCGCACCGCTGAAACGCAGGTGCCGAAACTGCGCCAGGCGCAGGCGAGCGGGGACGCCGCCTATCTTGACGAGACGGCGACCGCCGCAGCGGTGAAGCTGCTCGACGACTATTACCGGGGATGTTGCGACGCCTCGCTCCGCACCGGATGGACGATAGCAGGCGATAGACCCCAGACCGACCCTCGCGCCCTCGTCGCCGACGCGCTCGGACACAATGCTCTCGACCGGCTGTTCATAGCCGCCAAGCCGCAACATCCCTTTTATCGCGCGCTCCGCCGTGCCTATGCGCAGGAGGCCGACCCCGCACGTCGCGCCACCCTTGCCGCCAACATGGACCGCTGGCGCTGGATGCCGCGCAACCTCGGTCAGCGCTATCTGCTCGTAAACGCCGCAGCTTTCGAAGCCACGCTCTGGCAGGACGGGAAGCCGGCCGGGCGCTGGGCTGTAATCGTCGGCAAGACAGGCTCGCCCACGCCCGTTTTTGCAGCACAAGTCACGGGCATAGTCCTCAACCCCTGGTGGGAGATACCACCGTCGATCGCCGCCGAAGGCATTGCCCGAATGGTACGCAACGACCCTGCGGGAGCGGCAAAGCGCGGCTATGTCTATGAAGGCGGCCGTTATCGCCAGCGGCCCGGCCCGGCCAATGCGCTAGGCCGCATGAAGCTGGTCATGCCCAATCCCCATAGCGTCTATCTGCACGACACGCCATCCCAGCGCCTGTTCGAGCGCGATGTGCGCACATTCAGCCATGGCTGCGTGCGGGTGGGCGAGGCGCTCGACATGGCCGCTGCCCTGCTCGCACCGACAGGGCAGTGGGACAGGGCACGCATCGATGCCGTGATCGCCACCGGCGAAACGCAAACTGCGGCGCTGGCGGAACCGATACCGGTCTACGTCGCCTATTTTACGGCCGAGCCAGACGATGACGGGACCATAGGCTTCTTTCCCGATATCTACAAACGGGATAGAGCCGCAGTTGCGCCAGACAGCGGGCAGCCCTGTGGCCTGTAAACGAGCCGGTCAGTGCCTTTCCGACGTTGGGACGCGTACAAATACTCCGAGTGAAGGATTATTTTGGTCCCCGATCCGATTTTGCGGTATTGAAGGGCGATCTTTCCAAGGGGTGGGGTTCATGCAGATCATGCCAAAGGCCACCATAGCGCGCACGGCATAGCGCAAACATGCCGGTTTCCATAATCGAACGCTGGATCGCACAGGGGGAGCGGGGCACGCTCGCCACCATCGTCTGGGTTATCGTCCTCGTGGGCTTGCCGATAGCTGTGCGCATGGCGATCCTGCCGTGGGTGGGATCAAGCCTATGGTTTCCGAGCTATTATCCCGCTGTGTTGGTGGCCGGCCTTCTGCTCGGCCCGGCGGGCGGGATCAGCGTGTGGCTGCTCAGCGGGCTTGCAGGCCTGTTCCTGATCGTTCTGCCGCTGTTCCGCTATGAGATGACACGGCAGGTCGTGGTCGCCATGGTGTTTTATTACCTCTGCTCCGGGCTGATCCTGGCGGTGGCGATCCTGTGCAGAACGGCGCTGCGCCGGTTGGAAGCCACGAAGATGCGGGACCAGCAAATGAAGGCGGAGCTTCATCACCGCATCAGAAA
This sequence comes from Sphingobium sp. DEHP117, assembly GCF_030867385.1. GTDB lineage: Bacteria > Pseudomonadota > Alphaproteobacteria > Sphingomonadales > Sphingomonadaceae > Sphingobium. The sequence continues at coordinate 259,083 of NZ_JAPFBJ010000002.1, forward strand.
CGTCATCGCGGTGGTTCAAAGCCTCTCTCACCAGAGCGCCAAGCGCGCCGACGGAGACTGGGAACGCTTTCAGGAAGACTTCGATGGCCAGATGTCGGCCTTGGGCGGCGCTCTGCGGGTGTTGGCCGCGCAGAACTGGCAGGAGGGTGGCCTGCCGGAACTCCCCCGCGTGGTGCTGCGCCCGTTCGCTTTGTCGAAACAGATATTGCTAGAAGGACCGCGTTGTAGCCTGACGGCGGATGCTATCGAGCCGCTGTCACTCATCCTGCACGAACTTGCTACCAATGCGCTGAAATATGGAGCGCTTTCGACGCCCGAAGGACGCGTTCACATTCGCTGGACGTCCATGCCGTCGGAGAGCAGCGGAGGAGCTTGCGAATTGTCGTGGCAGGAAACGGGAGGGCCGCGCGTCAAGGCGCCGTCACGACGCGGCCTCGGTTCGCAGCTGCTACGCCCGCAACGGGGAATACGTGCGGTCAGCCGGGCATTCGACCCCGAAGGCTTCAGCTGCGTCATAACGCTCGACATGGCCCGTTATGATCACCAGAAGCACGAAAATTCTCGGCTCTGGTCGCGCCTGTCATCGCTTGCGCGGTTCCGGCGAGGGGGCCAAGAGCCCTCGGATGATGTGTAACAACGTCGAGCGGCTATCCGCTATCGTTAAAGCGGCCAGACCCAGAGAATGAGCGGTGTCCCGACGACCACAACCAGCAGCGACAATGGCGCGCCCAGCCGGGCATAGTCGCCGAACCTGTAACCACCCGGCCCGAAGACAAGCGTGTTACACTGATGCCCGATCGGCGTCAGGAAATCGCAGCCCGCGCCTACTGCAGTCGCAATGAGAAACGCCTCGGGTCGATAGCCCAGCTCCCCGGCAAACACGGCGGCAATGGGCGCCATCACCAGCACCGTCGCCGCATTATTGAGAAAGGGCGTCACCGCCATGGCGACAACGAGGATCAGCGCCACCGCGCCCCACGAGGGAAGCTGCGCCGCCAGATGCGCGAGCCCGGTCGCGATCACGTCTGACGCGCCGGTGGTCTGGAGCGAGGCGCTGACCGGGATCAGCGCGGCAAGCATGATGAGGATCGGCCACTCCACCGCTTCATAGGCGTCTGCAACCGGCAACGAGCCGGTGATTATGACGAGACCGGCGGCGGCAAAAAATGCGACCGCGACCGGCACCGCCCCCGTTGCGGTGGCCAGCATGGCGGCAGCCAGAATCGCGACCGGGAGCCATCCTTTCCGCGCATTGCCCAGGCGGATCGATCGTTCCGCCAGCGGCAATGCTCCCAGTTGCCGCAGCCGCTGTGGCATAAGATCGAGGGGCCCTTGCAGGACGATGACGTCTCCCGCCTGCAAAACGATCTGGCCCGGCTTGTTGGTCAGATTCTCCCCGGCCCGCGAAACCGCTATCAGGTTGATGCCGAGGCGATCGCGCAGGAGGAGCCGCCCGGCCGTGCGGCCGATCAGCGCGGACTGGGTAGTGACTACTGCCTCGATCACGCCGATCGCCCCGCCCGAATCATCCCCTGCCTTTGGATTGTCGCTGCCCGCTAGAGCCAGCTGATCGGCTGCCATTACGCGCTCAAGCTCGTCTGGTTCGCCGCTCAGGATCAGGACGTCCCCTTCTCGCAAGGGGGCATGGTCGTCAGGAGGCTGCTGGGCTTCTGCGCGCAAAACGCTGGTGACCGCCACCAGACCGCCATGGCGTTCCAGAAACCGGGCCACGCTGTTCCCGCATGCCGGGGAGGTCGCAGAGACCGTGGCTTGCGTCGTGTAGCTCGAGATGTTGAGCGCTTCACCCATTGTTGGAGCAGCGCGTCTCTCTCGGGGGAGCAGCCTGTAGGCGAAGCGCAGAAAGACCAGCCCTACCAGCAACAAGCCCAGCCCGGTTGGCAGATAATCGAACATGCCGAATGGCTGCCCCGTCATTTCCTCTCGTACCCGGCTTACGATGATGTTCGGCGCGGTGCCGATGAGCGTCATCAACCCGCCCAGCAACGAGGCGAATGCCATCGGCATCAGGAACACAGAGGGGCTGGTGTCCTTCTTGCGCGCGATCTGTACCGCTGCCGGCATCAGCATCGCCAGCGCGCCGACATTCTTGATCAGCGCCGAGGCGAAACCGACGGAGGCCGTGAGCACCAGAAGCTGAGACCGCACGCGATGCACCCGACCCGTTACCCACGCCACCGCCGTGTCGATCAACCCCGAGCGCTGGATAGCGGCCGACATGACGAGCGCGGACCCGACGATGATCACGATATCGTCCGAAAAGCCGGTAAAGGCCTCCTCGGGCTTTACGATGCCAAGCGCCAGCGCAACCAGCAGCGCGATGATGGCGGTGACATCATAGCGGAATCTGCCCCACAGGAAGAGCGCCATCATGCCTGCGAGCGTGGCCACGGAAAGCCATTGCGGCAGCGTCATTTCAGCCACATGCCGACGAGCGCGGCAAGGCTCACGAGCAGCAGGAAACCGTTGACTAAAACAAAAGCCCATTCGGGCAAGCGTTTCGCATCCGGCCTTGGAGGCGAGACGCGCAGCATCTGTCGCCATACGCCTGCGACAAAGCAGAAGCCCGCAAATATCACCAATACGGTCCCGGTTGCCTGGGCCATCCAGTTTGGAACCATGCCCTGCAACAGCGCCGTGGCGCCGATGCCGGAGGCGAGGGCCGCAAGCCCGGTGCGTACCCAGGCGGCATAAGTGCGCTCGGCGGCGAGCACGGTGCGATCCGCAGCCAGCTCGGTGCGACGGTCCGCACTGTCCTGCTGTTGATTTGCGCTTTGCTCCAGCCGGTTGGCGCTCTTGGCTAACCTCGACTGCGCCTGTTCTGCCCGCGTCCGCTCACCTTCCATGACATCAGAACGCGGACGAGGCGTGTTTGTGCCGTCGCTAATTGCCTCGCAAGCAACGTCATCACCAGCGCTTCTCGAACCTGTTGCGTAGGTAGATGGCGGCTCCGTTCATGATCAGAAGGAACGCGAGCAGGACGATGATGGCGGCAGAGGTCTTTTCGACGAACGCGGTGTCGATCTCGTCCGACCAGAGGAATATCTGAACCGGGAGCACCGTCGCCGGCTCCGTTATGCCGGACGGCGGCGTGGGGATGAAGGCGCGCATGCCGATCATCAGCAACGGCGCAGTCTCACCCAGCGCGCGGGCCATGCCAATGATGGCGCCGGTGAGGATGCCGGGCATGGCGAGCGGCAGGACGTGGTGGAACACGACCTGAACCTTGGACGCGCCTATCCCCAGCGCCGCCTCGCGGATCGAGGGCGGTACGGCGGTGATCGCGTTGCGCCCTGCGATCACGATCACCGGCATGGTCATGAGCGCCAGCGTCATGCCGCCGACAAGCGGCGCGGAGCGCGGCAGATGCAGGAAGTTGAGAAAAATCGCGAGGCCAAGCAGGCCGAAAATGATCGACGGCACGGCGGCCAGATTGTTGATTGAGACTTCGATGATCGCGGTCCAGCGGTTTCTGGGCGCATATTCCTCCAGATAGACGGCGGTCATCACGCCGATGGGGATACTCAACGCCGCCGTAACCGCCATGGTGAGCAGCGATCCCTTGAGCGCGCCCCAGATGCCGACCTGGGCTGGGTCTGTCGCGTCCGAGGCGGTGAGGAACGTCCAGCTAAGACCATGAATACCGCCAGCCAGCATCACCCAGAGAAGCAGGCCGAGAAATCCCACAGCCAGCACCATGGCGAGCAGACCCACGCCTGAAAACAGCCGCTCAAACAGATAGCGCTTGCGGATGCGCCGGCGCATGGCCGCGGTCGACCAGTCCGTCGGCTGGCGTACTGTGTCAGCCACTATCTCGGAAATCTTATTCATATGCCTCGCGATAGCGTTTGACGATGGTCACAGCGATGACGTTGAGCAGCAGCGTGATGACGAACAGCACGAGGCCAAGGGCGAAGGCCGAAAGGGTCTTGGCACTCTCGAACTCCTGATCGCCGGTGAGCAGCTGGACGATCTGCGCCGTGACCGTGGTCACGCTGGCAAAGGGGTTGGCGGTGAGGTTGGCGGCCATGCCTGCCGCCATAACGACGATCATCGTTTCGCCGATGGCGCGGCTTACGGCGAGAAGAACACCGCCCACGATGCCCGGCAGCGCGGCAGGGACCAGCACCTTAAGGATCGTCTCCGCCTTGGTAGAACCAAGCGCCAGCGCACCATCGCGCATGGCGCTCGGCACAGCGGCGATGCTGTCGTCGGACATGGAGGAGATGAGCGGAATGATCATCACGCCCATCACTATCCCGGCGGCAAGCGCGCTTTCCGACGTTGGGCTGTCCATCCCGACGGCGACCGCAAGGTCACGCACCAGCGGCCCCAGTGTCAGCGCCGCGAAATAGCCGTAAACGACCGTGGGGATACCGGCGAGGATCTCCAGCAAGGGCTTGAGCCATGAGCGAAGCCTGGGTGCGGCATATTGGGTGAGGTAAATGGCGCACATCACGCCGATCGGCGTCGCGACGGCCATCGCGATGATCGCCCCGACGAAGATCGTGCCCCAAAAGAGCGGCACGGCGCCGAAACCGTTCGGCTCACCCGGCACGAGCGTCTCGGTGGGCGACCAGTGCGTGCCGAAGAGGAATTCCTGCACCGGTACCAGTTCAAAGAAGCGACCCGTTTCAAACAGCAGCGAGACGACGATGCCGAATGTCACCACCAGCGCCATCAACGAGGCGACGACAAGGCTGCTGACGACCACCTGCTCCACCTTGTGGCGGGCGCGAAAGTCGGGCTTGATCCGAAAATAGCCGAAAATGAACCCGGCAACCACGAGTGCGGCGGCGATCCCCAGCCCCAGAATAGTGTAGGTGTGGATGGCATCGCCAATGGGCTTTGCCAGTTGCTGCGCCATCGGGTTGAACGCGGCCTCCAGCGTGCCGTCTGCCAGACCCATCGCCTCGGAAATCAGGGCGTCGCGGTCCATAGCCGTCGTCGGCAGATTTTTCGCTGCCGGGTGGGAAAGCAGCGCGTGCATGACCAGCCGATCGGAAAAGAATGGCCAGATGAACAGGAAGAGCGCAGCAGGAGCAACGGTCCACAAAGCGAGGTAGCTGGCATGCTGCGAGGGGAGCGAATGGCCGCGCCGGTTTGCCCTTGCGAACATGGTGCGCGCGCGGTCGCGGCCCAAAATCCATGCCGCCATCCCGAGCGAAGCAATGACGAGGAACATGTTGAAGAGCGTCACAGCCGGCCTTTCGCAGGACATGAAGATGCCCGCCCGCACACGCGAACGGGCATCTTCGACACGATCAGAAGTCGAACTGGGCGCGCAGGGCCACAGCGTCAGTCGAATAGCTGCGCTTGTTCACCGGATCGGTGGAGGTTGGCTTCACAGAAGCCGCCTTGGGGCCGCCCTCCACTTCCGTGTGGATGTAGTTCAGCAGGAAGCGAACATAATCCGTCGGGATCCAGGTCAGGCCCAGCAGATAGCCGGTCTGGCTGCCGCCACGGGAAAGGCTGCTGGAGGCGGTCGCAACACCCGTGGTGAAGTTGTTGCTGAAGCCGTTTTGCAGCTTTTTGTCGTTGAGGTCGAGATAATCCACCCGGCCGATGATCTGGAACGCGCCCATGCCGCCCTTGTCGACCGGGTGGAGAACCTTGGTGCGATCCCATGTGCCGTTCTTGTAGCCGCGAGTTTCGCCGGTGAGGAAATAGCCCACCTCGAAATGGCCGCCCCAGAAGCTGGGGTTGCCACTGGCGACAAGTTGCGTGTTGGTGGCGAACTGATCGCGCGAGACCAGCCTGTCCCCCGCGTCATAGGAGCGGACCTTGACCATCTGTGCCTCGCCGCCGAGATGCAGTGACTTGAAAACGCCATAAGCCTCGATGCCGAAGATATCGTCACCCTTGGCGGCGAAGCTGCCGGTGTCGACAAACCTCTGGCTGGTCGTCTGGAGGAACGGGCGGGCACGATACTGGACTAGCTGGCCGTTGGAAGGCGAGCCGGAGCCAGACGTCAGCGCTGTCGCGCCGTTATTCTCCTGGAACTGGCGATGCTGGAAGTTCAGACCCAGATGCACGAAGCCGGGGCCGACATAGGGCGTGTAGGTGGCCCGGGCGGCCGCGATCCAGCCCTTGTTGTCGAGCGAGGCGTCGATCGAGTGCGCCGCGAACAGGCCCCCATCGATACGGAACAGATTGTCCTTGCTCTTGTATCCGACCCCGAGGCCAAGACGGCGGGTGTTGCCGAACGCATCGTTGACCTGCGCGCGCTCTATGAAGGACGACCAGCGCGAGCTGGTGATCTGCTCCATGCCGTCCAGCGACTCGAAGTTGCCAAGCGTCAGTGTGATCGGGCCCTTTTTGGGATTCCAGGTGAGCACGACATCGCCGAAACCGACAGAGGAGTTGGCGAAGTCCATTTCCGCCTTGTAACCGAACTCGCCGGGCAGCGTCCCCTCAACGCCCAATCGCACGCGGCGAACGCGGGTGTTGAAACCATAGTCACGCGGGTTCTGGAAATCCGGCGTGCCCATATACGCCGTGTCCATCATAAAGCGGCCACGCACCTTCCAGGTGAAGCCGTCGCCATCCGAAAACTGGGGGGCACCTTTCCATGCGGGAGCAGCCTTGGCCTGCGCCTTCTTCAGGTCATCAACCTGAGCCTGAAGTGCCTGGAGCTGTGCCTGTAGAAGAGACATCTGCGCCTCGGCAGCAGAGAGGTTCGCTTCAGCATCGGAAACCTTCTGCAAAGATGGATCGTCGGGCGATGGCGCATCCGCAGGCGGTTCGGCGTCCTTTGCCTGGGCAAAAGCGGTGATCGGCATCGCAAGCACAGCGGATGCCAGCAATATAGTCTTGTACAGGGACCGGTTCATGGTCTTCCCCCTTCTGATGATGTGAGGCTGCCCACGCGCCTATGGCCGGGCAGTCGATTTGTTGGATTATTTCAGCGTTGCGCCGGTCATGGGCGTCATGGACGTGGCGACACGCGCGACATGGCTGCGGGTGGCGTCCGGCGAAGCCACCAGACCAAGCGACATCAGATAGCCCTTGGGACCGTAGGTTCCTTCTTTTACATATTCGGCCACAAACTGGCGAATACCCGGAATGGCGTTGAGGTGCGCGTTCTTGACATAGATATACATCGCGCGGGCACCGGGATATTTGAAGCCGGAGATATTAGGATAGGTCGGGGCAACCCCATTGATGGAAACGCCCTCCAGCTTGCTCAGATTTTCTTCCAGATAGCTGTAACCAAACAAGCCTTGAGCATTGGGATCGCTCGCCAGCTTCTGGACGATCAGATTGTCGTTCTCGCCCGCATTGATGTAGGGCCCATCCTCGCGGACACCCATGCAGACTTTCTTATACTGGGCCTCGTTGCTCTTCTTCAGTGCCGCCATGGACGGGTTGGTGTTGCAGCCCACTTCCATGAGGAGTTCTTCAACAGAGCTGCGCGTGCCGCTGGTCGAGGGCGGCCCATAAACGCGGATTGGTACCGCCGGAAGGCTGGGATTTACTTCTTTCCATGTCTTGGCCTTGTTCGGCTTGCCGAACGGAGTGGCGGCGATCGCCATATATATGTCCTTGAGCGTCACATTGCTCAGCGCACCGCCCTTGGCCTGTGCCAATGCCAGACCATCGAGGCCAATCTGGATTTCGGTGATTTGCGTCACGCCAGCGGCCTGACACGACTTGAATTCCGACGCCTTCATACGACGCGACGCGTTCAGAATGTCGGGATGCTGCGCGCCCACACCCGCACAGAACAGCTTCGCACCAGCGCCCGTGCCCGTCGACTCAACGATCGGCGCGGGTACATTGCGATTTGCGGCTGCAAATTTCTCGGAAACTGCCTTGGTAAAGGGATATACCGTCGATGAACCGACTATGCGGATATTGCGGCGCATCTGCGCCTCGGCGGGAACAGCCGTGACTGCCACCGCCGCCAGAGTCAGCATCATGTGTGTCTTGAATTTCATATCGCACCCGATCTTGCGTGGGCGCTCCCCCAATGGAAGCGTACGCAGGCCGATAGTCAGCTATTGTTACGGGGAGGCGTCGTTTATGTGACGATAGTGTTACGGCGAGGTGATGACATCGCGATGTCCGATTTTTGCTAATGCCGAGTGCACAACTGCTGTGGCTGAATCGGCGAACTATCGAATGGGAAATTGACCGCGAGGGGGAAGCGCCCACAATGTTCAGAACGGGATTTCCTTACCCTCAAAGTCGAACAGACCACCGCTGTCGGAGGGTTTCAGTTCTTCGATGACATCGAGAAGTTGCAGGGCGGCTCGTTCGGGATCGAACAGCCGCCCAGGCTGCACGTTCCGCTGGAAAGGGCGGGACAGCGCAGTGTCCACCGTGCCGGGATGAAGCGCAACGATGATCGCCCGCGCATTGCTGCGGCTCTGCTCAATCGCCAGATTTCGCACAAGCATGTTCAACGCTGCCTTCGATGCGCGATAGCCGTGCCATCCGCCGAGGCGGTTGTCGGCGATCGAACCGACCCGTGCCGATAGCGCGGCAAAGACCGTCCTCTGGTTCTTCGGCATGATCGGCAGGAAATGCTTGGCCACAAGCGCCGGACCGATAGCGTTTACCGCATAGACTTTTGCCAGCCAGCCTGGATCAAGATCCCGCAGCGCTTTTTCAGGACCCAGGCTTCCCGCATGGAGCAAACCGGTCGCGACGATCACCAATGTCGGGGGCGGACCTTTGGCGACATGCGCTGCGGCCGCAGCGATACTGGCCTCATCCTCCAGATCGAGATGGTGCGGTCCAGTCCGCGAACGCGCGAACCCATGCACGACGTCGAACCCGCCTTCGTCGATCAGGGCCGCCTCGAAAGCTGCCCCGATGCCGCCGGATGCGCCGATAATGACAGCTGCACCGTTATCTGATCTTTTCACGGCTGCGTGTCTTCCATGAGGTTCGACCGGGCGTTCCCTGACAAGGCTTTGCCGCTGGTGGGGTGGATTTGAAATTCGTTACATAATGGAGCGAGAGCAGAATGAATTTCAAATCCTTAAACCCCACTAGAATCAATAGCTGCTAGTGACCCTTTTGAATCTGAACTCCGCTCTGCACCATCCAGATAATGTGGCGGACTTCAGATTCCGGTCACTAGCGTGTATTATTGGCGCGCATCAGCACGAATGCGGCGTAGCCCAAGAGCGCGACACCCGCCAGCAATGCCGCCCATAATGCCACGACGCGCAGTTGTGGCCCGGAGCCGGGCTCGCCATTTTCCAGCGCGACGGTGACGTTCTGTTTTGCGCCAACGACCTGCGCGGTGCCGAGCCGTTCCCTGCCGTTTGTGAGGCTTGCAAGCGGGAAGGCCGCAGGCGTTGCCGCCGCGTTGCCCACAAGCAGCCTGTAGGGCCCATCACCGTTAAAGGCGACCGCGAGCGCTACCGGTTCATAGGAAAGCACGATCTCCGGCACCCGAGAAAAGCCAGCACTGCGCCGGTCCGCCTCGATCTTGACCAAGCGAATCGGCCCGCCACCTGTTTCAAGCGTCACTCCGGCGCCCCCTTGCCTCAGACTCGCCATAGCCAGCGGCGTCCATGGCGCTTCGGCGGTATCGCGGCCAAGCATACGCACCGGCACCACACCGTCCTTGCCTGTCATCCGCAACTCGACGGCGGCGGGTTTCAGGCCGGGAGGGAAAGCGAGGGTGATCGTGTGAGGATCATTCAACTTCAGCCCCGTTACAGGAACGGAAACGCGCGGCCGTGGCGGCACGCTGGTGGTGAACAGCGTGGCACCGGTGATATCAAGCGCCTTGTCCTGCCAAGACACCTTCAGATAGCGATCATACAAGTCACCCGGCGGCAGCGCGAGCCGGTTCCCGCCCAACAGGTCCGGCCCGTCGCCTGGCCGGAACAGCAGACGCTCGGCCAGCGGCTCCCAGGTCTTCAGGTCTGGTCCGGTCGCGAGCGACACTGTGATCGGATGCTGCTTGGGCAGGGAGGCATCCAGCGCGATCGCGACGAGGGAGTCCTTGATCGCTCGGCTATCGAACACCACGCTGTGCACCGGGCCTTCTGCCTTGCTGCCGTCAGCCTCGATGCGGACGGAGTTGCTGCCCTGATCGACGCGGATCGACACAGGGGCGCGGCTGCCCTCGGCGGATTCCCCGCCGAATGGAAGGGCGGGGAGGTGGACGCGCGCCAACTGCGTCGCGTCCGGCGCGATGAAGGCCATCGACAGCGGCCTCCCTTGCGCATCCAGCACCCGGATGTCGCCCTTGTCCGCCCGCTGGATCGCAACCAGCGCCGCCGCCGGAAGATCGAGCCGCATGAGCTGTGCGCCGGGAGCCTCTAGCCGAAGCGAGAGGGCATAGTCATCCGCAGCGGGGGCGGCGCTCTCATTCTGTCGGTTGCAGCCTGCAAGCAGCAGCAGCGCAAGAGCAGCAGCAGCGGACCTGAACCTCACGCCTCAGCCTCCTTGCGCTCGGATGTGCGCGGCGGGATCGGCACGAAGTAGCCGATCAGCAGCATCAGCACGCCCACCGCGATGAAGGCGACAATCCGCGCCAGCCCCTCGATCCGCGACATATCGAGCAGCGCCAGTTTCGCCACGACGACCGCGAGCAGCACCGCACCTGCCAGCCAGGGCAGACGCTCTGTGCGTTGGCGTGCAAGGAACATCAGCCCCATCGCAATCAGCGTCCACAGGATCGAATAGCCGGACTGAACCACCTGGCTTCCGCCCAGCGCCTGCGCATCCCAGGCGATGCCGAGCAGGTGGTGCGCGGTCCGCAACCAGATGGTGTTCGCGATGATGAAGGCAAGCACCGCCAGCGCTGCAAGACCCGCCCGCCCCGCCAGCGCCCGCGCTAGATCCCCGGGGAGCTCCGCCGCTTGCAGCATGTGCCGCCATAGCGCCAGCGCCCCCAAGGCGAGCAGGGCAGACAGGTCGACCGGGTTCAGGACCGGAATATATGGCAGCGGATCGGTCACCCCCTCGGCAACCAGACAGGTGGCAAGCGCCCCGCCATAGACCAGCAGGGCGATGGCCAGCGCGCCATGCCACCAATAGGCCTTCGCATAGGAACCGAGCGGCCAGGCGAAACCGGCGCTATCGCCCGCACGCGCGGCTCTGCCGGCCCAGCGCACCAGCACAAACAGGATTGCGGTCGCACTGACGAGGTAGCTCACACCCGCCCAAGACGTATCCCACAGATCGCCGCGCTCAATGCCGAGCCAGAGCCAGTCGGCAACGATCGCCGTGGCGAGCAGCACGCCGCCGACATGCATCGCATGCGTCCAGCGTGACAGCGGCTGGCGACTAAGCAGCCAGGCGTGCAGACCGATCGCCGCAACCCAGCACGGCAGATCGGGGAGCATAACCATATGCCGCCCCTCGGCGATCGCGATGAGCAGCCCGAACGCAAGCAGGGGCAGGCTTAGCCGCCCCGGCCAGCGAGCGACGACCCAATCCCTCCGCTCGCCAAACCGGTCGGCAAAGGCCATCACAGCGAGGATGGCGATCAGAACCACATAGGTCTGAAGATGCGGTGCGAGCACAGCCGCTGGCAGGTCGCCCATTGTCGCAACGGGCGCGGCTCTTTCGGCCTCGATGCCGATGGCGACACACAGGAACGCAAACCCGGCCAAAAACCAAAGCTGGCGCAAGCCCCACTCGGCCCGCGCATAGCCTTTCGCCAACGCGGAACCACTGTGTTCGAGCGGGTTGCGCATCATCCATGCGGTGAACAGCATCGGTAGCGCTACCAGCATCGGCTGCAGGAAGCCGCCATTGGCGAGGGGGATCGCGGATATGGTGGGGCCGATCGCGCCAAAGGTCAGCAACGCAGCCAATGCCTGCAACAAAAGGCCGAAAAAGCGGGGCACCCAGCGCGCCTGGCGCGCGCCGACCCAGAAAGCCCCGGCGCCTTCCAGCGCCCAGACACTGGAGGTCCAGCGCATATCCAGCGCGAGAGGCACGGCAAGCGTAACGAACCCGATGCCGATCGCCAGCAGGCATTCGTTCAGCAGCCGCATCTCGGACTTGGCCCAGCGCGTCGTCACCGTTGTGACCGCGATATAGACCGCCCCAAATCCCAGAGCGGACCATGCCGCGCCAAACGGCTCGCCCCGCACCAGGGCGGCCTGCAACCCGAACCCGGCGAGCGCGGTGCCGAACAACAGCGTGGAGTCCGCGTAGTTGCCGAGCTTGCCGGGCGTGTTGTGAGCGTAGAGCAGAGCGGTGGCGAGATAGATTGCCATCGATACGATCAGGAAGCCTTGGCACAGCGCATAATGCCGCGCCTCATAGGCCGAGAAGCCCCAGGCGGACGCCAGCGCGAAGGTAGCGACAAACCCTAGCAGGTTGAGCGCTCGCCAGCTCTTCTTCCACGCGACGCCGAATATCGCGAGATTGAGCACGGTCATATATGCGAAGAGGCCAAGCGGCGTCTCGCTCTCGCCGCCGACCAGCACCGGCACCGCGAAGCCGCCCGCGAACGCGATGAACGCCATCGCCAGTGAATTCTGCATGACCGCGAGCGCGCAGCCCAGCGCTGCGAACAGGATCATCAGCGCAAATGCCGCGAGCGGCGGCACGATGCCATATCCGCGCGCGGCCGCGAACACCGTGAGATACAGCACTGCGATGCCGGCGCCCTGCAGCGATAACGCGAAGGGTGGACGGTCGGTCCGCTTTTTCAGCCCGATTGCCAGCAGCGCAACGCCGACGCCCGCCACCAGCGCCAGCCGCAGCTCAATGGGGAACAGGCCCGCCATCGCGGCAAAGCGCACGAGGAAAACGAGGCCCAGAAACAGGATGACGATCCCCGCACGCACAATGGTATTGCCGCCCAGCAGCCAGTCCCGCGCTCTGCCGAACAGTTTTTCGATCTGGCTCGGGGGGATGGCTTCATGTGTGGCCGCAATAGGTGCGCGAACCTGCGGCACAGACGGCGCAGCGCGTGGTCGCGTTGGCGTCTCCGCTTGCGGGGCGGGCGGAACCTCCACCGGCTCCCGGGCGGCGGGCGCAGGCTCGGTCAGTTTCACCGAGGCAGCGGCCGTCACTGTGGCTGGCGGTCGCGTGGGTTCGGTCATTGAGACGGGCTGCTGGCCCTCCGGCATTGCCGCTCGCACCGCGTCGGCGATTTCACGACGCAGTATTTTGCGCAGCCACGCTCCCATGCCGCCGCCCAACAGGCCGCCGAAGAAAAAACCGAATTCGGAGAATTCCCCCAGTATGAAACCCAGGAGCGCTCCTACGGCTGCTCCCCAGACTCTTATGCCCATCTACCAGACCTCCCCCGCTACGCAGGTAAGATTGGCACAATCAGCGAAAAATAAAAGCAATGCTTTGGTGGCCAGAGGTTGCTGGTCACTGTCGTGCACAGCTCGCGCTTGCCCCCTGCCACGTCGAATGGATATACTGAGCTTAGAGCGCCCAATCCCCCTACTACAGGCGGGTTTCCCGATCATAGTAACCGGATACGCGATCAACATATGCGTAATCGAATTCGGGAGGATTGTTAGACCAGCTTGGCCCGCCTTCCAGCACACGCCGATCGATCGTGATTACATACTCGTCCTGCGCCCGGTCATAGGTAATAAGCGGGAACGGCACCGGGTAGTAGCTTTTGTTGATGCCCAGAAAGCCGCGAGGCTGAGGATGGCGTAGACCGACTGCCCGCTTGCCTTGTCGACCACGAGCGATTTGACATGGCCCAGCGTGTCACCGTCGCGAGAACGCACGGTTAGACCGTCAATTCCCGCCACCAAAAGAGAGGCTGTCGCACTTTGACTGCCCATGATCAGCCTTCCTTACTGAGACCGGTGCTGTCATGGCGCGAGCGGACACTGTCTGGCCCCGCCCGCGCCAATCGACTCAGGCGCCCATGGAGTGCTTGAGCGCGCTCATTTCGTCGTGCCCCGCCTTCACGGACTGCCACGCCTCTTCAGCCGCACCCCGGGCGGCAGGCGAAAGATCAGTTTCGGCGAGTGCAGTTTCGAACTTGCCCTTCAGATAATCCTCGCCGCGTTCGATCTCGCCGACGATTGCCTTGTCATCCCGGCTCATGACCGTTTCCTTCAGGCTCTGAAAGACGCGATGTGCGCCACCGAGGATCGTCCCGTCGTCCTCAGGGTTGCCACCGGCGGCGGCCACCGCAGCTTGAAGCTTGGTGACGGCAGACTGCCGCTCGCGTGCCCGCGCATTGAATTTCTCGGCAAGAGCCTGATTATCAACATCGCCCGCAGATTTTTGGTAGCCATCAATGCTGTCGATCAGGGTAGCGATGAGGGTGTTGAGGACGCTTGCGTCCTTGGAGTTTGTGATCATGAGCTTTTCCTCGGAACGGAAGGGAACATAGTGAACGTTACGTCGCGGGTACCGTTCCTTCCGCGCGCGACAAACGCGACGGATTGATCGAGAGCTGGACTACACCAAAGGGAAGGGGGCGCGGAAGAATTTTTAAGAAAGTTTTCAGCAAATGCGCATATCCCAGGCACCGACCTGGGGCGAGGGCAAAACATATGAGATTCAAATCTCTAGAGTGGATCACTCTCAGCGTAAGCTTCCTTATTGTAATAGGGGTGACTGTCGCTGGGGGTGTCGGCATCTGGAATGCGAGAAATGCGGTCGGAACGGCAGAGCGTTTGCAAAACGCTACCTTGCTGATCCGGCATCATATGGAAGCCGACATGATGCACGATGCGCTGCACAGCGACGTCGCAACTGCGCTCGCGGCACGCGATCCCTCTCTGGGGGTTTCGGTAGCTGAGGCCCTGAGCTCCGCAGAAGCAAATATCCAGACGTTCAAGGAAAATGTCGCAGCCGCAAAGAAATATGCGACTGATCCTCAGACAGAGCAGGCGCTGGCCGCACTCGATGAACCGCTCAACGGCTATGTCGACGCAGTGCACCACATAGGAGCGCTGCTCAGTCAGAATCCGGATTTGGCAGCGGCAGATTATGTTCACTTCCAACAGCGCTTCGATGCGCTCAAGGTCGCGATGGAGGCGGCAACGGAAAAGGTGGAGGAGCACTACGCCTCCACCGTTGCCAACGAACGAAAAGCGGCTGATTTTGCCGTAAAAATCATGTCGGTTGTCAGCGCTTTGTCATTGGTGAGCGTGTTGCTCGCTGCATTTGGCGCGCGGAAGTTTGTCGTGCGGCCCGTAGCAGACATGGCTGGCGCGCTTCAAAAAATTACAAGCGGCGACCACAATGTCAGTGTGGCGGGGACGCACCGCCAGGATGAAATTGGCGTCCTCGCGCGCGCCGTGGATAACTTCCGCGAGATCGACCTCGCGCGCAAGCAGCTTGAGGACGAGAGCAAGCGCGAGAACATTGAGCGGGCGAAGATCATCGAAACGCTCTCAACAGCGCTGCGCGAGGTCGCGAACGGCAATGTGAGCCATCGCATCGAAAACAAGTTCAACGGCAGCTACGAAGAACTGCGCCTCAATTTCAATTCCGCGCTAGGCGCGATGGCAAGCGCGCTGCGGCTGGTTGCGAGTACGACCGAGACCATCAAGTCCGGCACGAGCGAGATTGCCCAGGCCGCTGTGGATCTGTCCCTCCGCACCGAACGCCAGGCGGCTACTCTGGAAGAGACAGCTTCATCCATGACCGAAGCGACCTGTTCCGTGCGCGAGACAGCAAACGCCGCAACAAACGCAAACAGGGCTATTCGGGAGGCGCGCGAAGCGGCGGAGTCCGGCGGCGAGATCATTCACGATGCGGTGGCGGCCATGGACAAGATCGAAAAATCCTCAAGCGAGATTTCGCAGATCATCACCCTTATCGAAAATGTCGCGTTCCAGACGAATTTGCTGGCGTTGAACGCATCCGTCGAAGCTGCACGCGCGGGGGAAGCCGGAGACGGTTTTGCGGTCGTGGCCGCGGAAGTCCGCGCGCTCGCGCAACGAACCGCCGATGCAGCCAAGAATATCAAGCTTCTGATTACGTCGAGCGCAGTCGAAGTGGGCATGGGGGTGGAGCTGGTCGGAAAGGCCGGTGCGACGCTGGCTCACATTCTTGAAAGCGTCCGTGACATCAGCAAGCAGATAAACGACATCGATCTGGGGGCGCAGCAGGAAGCCGAGGTGCTGGTGAATGTTGAGACTGCTGTCTCAAACCTCGACCGTATGACGCAACAGAACGCCGCCATGGTGGAAGAGACTACGGCCGCTGCAAACAGCCTGGCCCAGCAAACCGAAGCGCTCGCGAAACTCGTCAGCAATTTCCGGATCGACATGCCGAACAACCTCGTTTCCCTGAAAAAACGGGCCATTTCCAATGCGGCATAGCTGCAGCGGACTGCCACACTGAAACATTCCAACTGGGTTTCAGCTCGGACGGCGCTCTCAATTGCCACAGTCCCTCAGCGCGAGCGACCGGCCGACGCGTCTCTGCTCAGCCTCCGTTGCAAGAAGGCAAGGACAAGGGCTTCTTCGGGTCTGAGCCGCGCTATATCCCCCTGCAAGGCTTCCTCGACCTCGGTTCGCGCCTCCAGCACCAGCGCATCGCTGAGATAGCTGTCTATAATCTCCGGGTGGACATAGCATTTGCGGCAGACGGTGGGCGTGTTGCCGAGCTGCGAGGCGACTGCTTCGATGGCTGCACGCACATTGCGTTTGGCTGCGGCTTCGCTGTCGACCTTTTCATATTCCGAGAGCGCGAGGGCGGCCAGAACGGTGCCGTTCCATGTGCGAAAATCCTTGGCCGTGATGTCGGCTCCCGAGATGTCTTTCAGATAGGCGTTGATGTCGCTGGAGGTGACTTCACAGTGCGCGCCGTCTTCACCGATATACTGAAACAGATGCTGGCCGGGCAGATCCTGGCTTGCCTTGACGATCCTGGCGATGCGGCGGTCCTTCAGGCTCAGCTTCCACTGTTTGCCGCTCTTGCCCTTGAAATTGAAGCGTATCTCCGCACCCTCGATTGCGACATGGCGATCCTTCAGCGTGGTGAGGCCATAGCTCCTGTTCTGCCTGGCATAATCGGAATTGCCGACGCGGATCATGGTGTTCTCCAGCAGATTGACCACAGCCGCCAGCACCTTCTCGCGTGGCAGGCCCCGCCGCTTGAGGTCTGCCTCGATCCGATCCCGAATTTGCGGCAGTGCCCGGGCGAAGTCCACCATATGCTCATATTTCGTGCTGTCCCTCACCTCTCGGAATCGGGCGTGATAGCGATATTGCTTGCGGCCCTTGGCGTCGCGGCCGGTCGCCTGAATATGGCCGTTGGCCTTGGGGCAGATCCATACGTCGGTATAGGCCGGGGGAATCGCCAGGGCCTGGATGCGATCGAGCGTCTTCTGGTCGGCGACCGGCTTGCCCTTGGCATCGCGATAGCGGAATCGGGCGCCGTGCTTGTGGCGAGTGATGCCCGGACCATCATCGGTTACATAGACGAGGCCCGCATTCTCGGCGGCCTCCTGTGGGTCGACAATGCCGCTCGCCTCGCTCGCGCGCTCGTCTGCTGGGGCGTGTTTCACAGTCATGCCGGTCAAACCTGATCTCGGCTGACTGGTTCCCCGATCGGCGGAATATCGCCGGGCGGCGTGCTCACGGACGGGTCTGCCATTTCCCGCTGGCCTTCATGGCTCCTTTCGGATATGTGGCCGCCTTTCGTGAATTCCTCAAAAAGCTAGAGTCCTGGAAAATGCAGACCGTTGAGACGTTGAACGAAGGCCTGAAGCGCGCCTATACCCTAACCATTTCCGCAGGCGACATTGACGCGCGCGTGGACCGCGAAGTGGCGAATATCGCCCCGCAGATCCGCATGCCCGGCTTCCGCCCCGGCAAGGTGCCCGCGAACCTGATCCGCAAAATGCATGGCGAGCGTCTGCAGGCGGATGCGCTCAACACTTCGATCCAGGAAGGCGTGCAGAAGGTGCTCGCCGACAACAAGCTGCGCCCCGCGATGCAGCCAGCCGTCGAGCTGGACGAGGGCTTTGCGTTCGGCAAGGACGCCGAGGTGAAGATCTCGCTTGAGGTGCTGCCCGAGATCACTGCGCCCAAGGTGGAGGAGCTGGGCCTCAAGCTGGAGCGCCTCACCGTGGCAGTCGAAGATGCGGCGGTGGACGAGGCGGTGAACCGCATCGCCGAGCAGCAGAACGCCTTTGCCCCGCACAAGGACGGCGCCAAGGCCAAGACCGGCGACATCGTTGTGATGGACTTTGCCGGCAAGGTTGACGGCGTCGCGTTCGATGGCGGCACCGGCGCCGGCATGAAGATCGAGATCGGATCGGGCAACCTCATCCCCGGCTTCGAGGATCAGCTGATCGGTCTCAAGGTGGGCGACGAGAAGGCCGTCTCCGTCACCTTCCCTGAAGACTATAACGTCGACACGCTGAAGGGCAAACCCGCGACATTCGATATCACCGTCACCGCTCTGCTCGACAAGAGCAAGCCACAGGCGGACGATGACTTCGCCAAGTCGCTCGGGCTTGAGGGCATCGAACAGCTGCGCGAGCTGATGAAGGCTCAGATCGAGCAGGAGCATAACGGCCTCACTCGCACCCACATGAAGCGCAAGCTGCTCGATCAGCTTGCCTCCAGCCATGATTTCGATGTGCCCCCATCCATGGTGGAAGCAGAGTTCAGCCAGATCTGGGCGCAGCTGGAGCATGAAGCGGGCCACGAGGAAGACAAGGACGCCGCTCTTGCCGAGCTGGAGAAGGACAAGGACGAGTATCGCGGCATCGCGGTGCGGCGCGTGCGCCTCGGCCTGCTGCTGTCCGAGATCGGCCAGGCCAACGGCATCGCGGTGAACGACCGCGAGATGCAGATGCTGGTGCAGCAGGCTGCCCAGCAATATCGCCCGCAGGACCGCGAGCGCTTCGTGCAATATATTCAGAACGAGCCGATGGCCGCCGCCCAGCTGCGCGCGCCGCTGTATGAGGACAAGGTCGTCGACTTCCTGTTCGACAAGGCCGAGATCACCGAGCGTGCCGTGACCAAGGCCGAGCTCGAAGCCGCGATCGAGGCGGAGGACGGCGAGCCGAAGGGCCATGTGCACGGTCCGGATTGCGGCCACGACCATGACCACGATCACAAGCCTGCGAAAAAGGCCGCTGCCAAGAAGGCCGCGCCTGCCGAAGCCGAAGCCGATGCCGAAGCCAAGCCGGTGAAGAAGGCTGCGGCGAAGAAAGCGGAGAGCGCGGAGGGTAAGGCGGAGGCCAAGCCCGCGAAGAAGGCTGCTCCTAAAAAAGCCGCCAAGGCCGAGGCCGAATAAGCCTCGGGCCCAGGGACGCGCATGACCCCCGGCGGCGCATCGGACGGCCCGGCAAAATCGCCGGACGCCTCCCTGCCCGCCGGCCTGCGTATCGCGGTATTGTTGCCCTGCTATAATGAGGCGGGTGCCATCGGGCAGACGGTGGCACAGTTCCGTGCCGCTCTGCCCGCCGCCGCCATTTACGTCTATGACAACAACAGCACCGACGGCAGCCGCGAGCTCGCCGCTCGCTCGGGCGCGATCGTGCGGCAGGTGCGGCAGCAGGGCAAGGGCCATGTCGTGCGGCGCATGTTTGCCGATGTCGACGCCGACATTTACGTGATGGCGGATGGCGACGCTACCTATGAGGCGTCCGCGGCGCCCGGCATGATCGCGACGATGCTGGAGCATAATTTCGACATGGTGGTGGGCGCACGGCGCACGGAAGTGGAAGCCGCCTACAGGCCGGGCCATCGCCTCGGCAACGCGATGCTGACCGGCCTGCTGAAGAGCCTGTTCGGGCGCAGCTTTACCGATATTCTATCCGGTTACCGCATATTCTCGCGCCGGTTCGTCAAGAGCTTTCCGGTGCTGTCCTCCGGGTTTGAGATCGAGACCGAGATGAGCGTGCACGCACTGGAACTCGCCATGCCGGTAGCCGAGCAGGTGACGGCCTATGCGGCGCGGCCGGAAGGTTCGGTGAGCAAGCTTTCTACCTACCGCGACGGCTGGCGCATCCTGCGCACAATCATCACGCTCTACCGGGTGGAGCGACCGATCTGGTTCTACGGTTTCGTCGGCGGGCTGTTTGCGGCCGTCGCGCTCGGCCTCGCGGTGCCGCTGTTGCTCACATATTGGGAGACCGGCCTCGTGCCCCGCTTCCCCACCGCAATCCTCGTTACCGGCATGATGATCATCGCGGTGCTCAACTTCATGTGCGGCCTCATTCTCGACACCGTCGTGCGCGGGCGGCGCGAGGTGAAACGCCTTGCCTATCTCGGCCATACCGCCCCCGCAGACCTATCGACCCGGCAATAATCCCGCATTAACGGGTGCCCGTTAGGGTGGGTCGTGGGAAATCCCCTTGAACCTGCCTCGTTTTGGCACGATGTAGGCGAAGCACAACACACGTCTGAAAGAGCATCATGCACAACAGCACTTTTGACCCGATGGCCGCGCTGGTCCCCGTCGTTATTGAGCAGTCCAATCGGGGCGAACGCAGCTTCGACATTTATTCGCGCCTTTTGCGCGAGCGGATCATCTTCGTCACCGGCCAGGTCGAGGATCATATGGCCTCGGTCATCGTCGCCCAGCTTCTGTTCCTCGAGTCGGAAAATCCGAAAAAGGACATCTACATGTACATCAACTCGCCGGGCGGCGTGGTCACTGCAGGCATGGCGATTTTCGATACCATGCAATATATCCGCCCCAAGGTCGGCACCGTGTGCATCGGCCAGGCGGCGAGCATGGGCAGCTTTCTGCTGGCGGCGGGCGAGCCGGGCATGCGCATCGCGCTCGCCAACGCGCGAATCATGGTGCACCAACCCTCCGGCGGCGCGCAGGGCATGGCGTCCGACATCGAGATCCAGGCCAAGGAAATCCTGCGGATCCGCGCGCGGATGAACAGCCTCTATTCGAAGTTCACCGGCCAGCCGCTGGAGAAGATCGAGGCGGCGATGGACCGCGACACATTCCTTGAGGCCGAGGAAGCCAAGGCGTTCGGTATTGTCGACCAGGTGTTCGAGAAGCGCCCGGTGCCCGCTGAGACGGACGGGGTATAACGGCTATCATAAGGGGGCGTTAATCACGGCGCGATATTCTACCTCTTGTGATTTTTGGAAATCGCGGTCTAGGATGCCGCATTAGCCCGGCCAGAAAGGGCAACCCATTGGTGCCCCGGCCGGGTCAGGAAAGACAGGAATGACCAAGCTGACCGGTTCCGATTCGAAAAGCACGCTCTATTGCAGCTTCTGCGGCAAGTCCCAGCATGAGGTGCGCAAGCTGATCGCGGGACCAACCGTCTTCATCTGCGACGAGTGCGTGGAGCTGTGCAACGACATCATCCGCGAAGAGACCAAGAGCGGCCTCGTCGGCAAGAAGGACGGCGGCGTGCCCACACCGCAGGAAATCTGCGACGTGCTGGACGATTACGTCATCGGCCAGGCTCGGGCGAAGCGCGTACTCTCCGTGGCGGTGCACAACCACTACAAGCGGCTGAACCACGGCGCCAAGGGCGCGGACGTGGAGCTGGCGAAATCCAACATCCTGCTCGTCGGCCCGACGGGTTGCGGCAAGACCTTGCTCGCGCAGACGCTCGCCAAGACGTTCGACGTCCCCTTCACCATGGCCGATGCCACCACGCTGACCGAGGCCGGCTATGTCGGCGAGGATGTCGAGAACATCATCCTCAAGCTGTTGCAGGCGTCCGACTATAATGTCGAGAAGGCGCAGCGCGGCATCGTCTATATCGACGAGATCGACAAGATCAGCCGCAAGGCGGAGAACCCCTCGATCACCCGCGACGTGTCGGGCGAGGGGGTGCAGCAGGCGCTGCTCAAGCTGATGGAGGGCACCACCGCCTCGGTTCCGCCGCAGGGTGGGCGCAAGCATCCGCAGCAGGAGTTCCTGCAGGTGGACACCACCAATATCCTCTTCATCTGCGGCGGCGCGTTCGCGGGGCTGGAGAAGATCATCGGTGACCGGCTGGAGGCAAAGTCCATCGGCTTTGGCGCGCATGTCGCGGCGCCCGAAGAGCGCCGGACGGGCGAACTGCTGCGTCAGAGCGAGCCCGAGGATCTGCTGAAATTCGGTCTGATCCCGGAATTCGTCGGCCGTCTGCCGGTCATCGCGACGCTGGAGGATCTCGATATCTCGGCGCTGGTCAAGATCCTGACCGAGCCGAAGAACGCACTGGTGAAGCAGTATCGCAAGCTGTTCGAGATGGAGGAAGTGGAGCTCAGCTTCACCGACGACGCGCTGACCGCGATCGCGAAGAAGGCGATCGAACGCAAGACCGGCGCCCGTGGCCTGCGCTCGATCATCGAGGGTCTGTTGCTTGATACCATGTTCGACCTGCCTTCGATGCAGGGTGTGGCCGAAGTGGTGGTCGACAAGGATGTAGTCGATGGCCGCAAGGAGCCGGTGCGGGTATTCGCCGAGAAGGACAAGCAGGCCGAAGACGCGGCCTAGATTTGGTCCATGCCGGGCTGCAAAATGCACTTTTTTGTGCTTCCGGTGCTCACGACCGTTAAGGTCGCTACGCTCCGGTTCTCAAAAATAAGCATTTTCGCTCCAGCCTAGGGGCTGTGGGGATTCAGTTCAGATGGAGCCGAAAAGGGGGATTTTCGAGCATCGGAGCGCAGCGTACTCAAAGGTACGTGAGCACCGAAGCGCAGAAAATAGCACTTTGCAGGCCTATATGGGCTGAATCCCCACAGCCTCTAGACCAAATCGCCTTGCTGGTTTCAGAAGAGTGTGGCGTCATGCCCGGCTGCCTAGGCAACCTTACGGCTGAACTCGCTCGACGCCTCGCGCAGCTTGCCCAGCATCGTCTGTGCTGTCCCGAAGCCCTGTTCCAGATCGTCGATCTCGCACGCAACTATCTCGGTATCGCGGCGGATGGCGGCGATGGTACCGGACATTGAGTCGGCCGCCAACGCCGTTTCATCGACGGCGGCGGTGATCATCGTGACGGTCTGTGCCTGCTGCTCCATCGAGAGGCGGATGCGCTCGGCGTTGTCCTGTACATCGCTCACGGTTTCGCGGATGCGCTGGTTGGTATCGACCGACTGGCGTGTGGAATTCTGTATCGCGGCGATCTTGCCGGCGATATCATCGGTCGCGCGCGCGGTCTGGCTGGCGAGCGATTTGACCTCCTGTGCCACCACGGCAAAGCCGCGCCCGGCATCGCCCGCGCGGGCTGCCTCGATCGTGGCGTTAAGGGCCAGCAGATTGGTTTGCCCGGCAATGTCGCGGATCAAGCCAAGGATCGATTCGATCGCCTTGGCATGTTCCGACAAGGTGGCCGACATCGAAACCGCTTCACCCGCCTGAAGGCTTGCGCGCTGGGCGACATCGGCGGAATTTTCGACCTGCGCGCGCGTTTCATCAATGGCGCGGATGAGGCCGGCGGAAATATGCGCGGCCTCACGCATGGCGAGCGCAGATTGCTCCGCCGCGGCCGCGACTTCGGAAACCTTGTCCAGCATGCCGCGCGTCGCCTCTGAAGCATGCTTTGCCTGTTCGCGCAGCCCATCGCCAAAGCGTGACGCGTCGCCCACTTCACCCGCGATGCGCTTTTCGAAAAGCTCGCCATAGCGCTTGCGGTCGTCCATATCCTCCCGCGATTCTTCCTCGGCGATGAACGCGCACATCATCTCGGCCTCGATGAGTCCCATGCGCATCAGGCTTTGGAGCAGACGGTGACATTCCGCATGATCCTCCGCCAAGCGCGCGCGCAGGCTGTCGGCCACAGTCTCCTGCGCGGCACACAGCGCCGCGAGAATCGACCGGAAAGAGATTTTGTGCTTGCGGGCGTGGAGCACGCATTTCTGCACCGATTCAGCCCATGCGCTTTCCTCAAACGCCACGAATTTGACATGCATATAGCGTTCGGTTTCAATGCGTAGCCCCAGCAGCGCATCGGAGGAAAGGCGCGCATCCAGCCCTGAACGGCCAATGTAATGCGAATAGAACGCCTGAGCCGCAGCGACATCCTGCTCGGTAACCGCCCAGATCTGGCGAGCGTCCGCCGCAAGCCGCCCCTGCGGATCGAACTCTGCAAGCCTGTCCCGCATGTCGATATTGGCCGATTGTGCCTCGTTCACCGGCATGACGGTCCTATCCACCCTATGTTTCCAACATATCTAAGCCATTTTCAGGGACAATAATGGCCACAGGTTAATCTTTGATTATCCATAACCAACGGTTCGTCGCAGCGCTCAGAAGGTTTGCACCGCCGGTGAGTGCGCGCTAAAGGAGCCTGATTCTGGTTGTTACAGGGGAATGAGACCGGCATGGCTCAGGCACAAAAAGGCGCGAAAAATAGGCCCTTATCGCCACATCTGGGGATATGGCGCTGGGGCCCGCACATGGCGATTTCGATCCTGCACCGGATTACGGGAGATGGCATGGCGATAGTGGGCGCCATGGGCGTGGTGTGGTGGCTGGTCGCCGCCGCCAGCGGACCGGAAGCCTACGCCACCTTCATGAGCGTCGCCACCAGCCCCGTCGGCTATATCGTGATGATCGGCCTTACCTGGGCATTTTTCCAGCACATGCTTTCCGGCCTGCGCCACTTCGTGCTGGATGTGGGCGCGGGCTACGAGTTGCAGACGAACAGAACCTGGTCCGTGCTGTTGCCACTGCTCGCCATCGTCATCACGGCGGCAGTGTGGCTGATGATATTTGCGGGGAGCATCTAGAACCATGGGTAACGGCACCTCCATCGGCCGCGTACGCGGCCTCGGCTCCGCCAAATCGGGCTCGCATCACTGGATCCTCCAGCGCTTTACCGCTGTCGGCAATTTGCTGCTCGTCCTGTGGCTGATCTTCTCGATTCTTCAGATGCCCGGCCTTGATTATGAGAGCGTTGTCGGCTGGCTGGCGCAACCGCTGGTTGCGGTGCCGATGGCGCTGATGCTGGTCAGCGTGTTCTGGCACCTGAAACTCGGGCTGCAGGTGCTGATCGAGGATTATGTCCATGAGGACGGGCTGAAGTTCTTCGCGATCATGCTGCTCAATTTCTACGCAATCGGCGGGGCCGCACTGGGCATTTTCGCCATCGCCAAAATCGCATTCACGGGGGGCGCTGCGGCATGACCGAAGCCTATAAGATCATCGACCATATATACGACACCGTGGTCGTCGGCGCGGGCGGATCGGGCCTGCGCGCTACGATGGGCAGCGCCGAGGCGGGCCTCAAGACGGCGTGCATTACCAAGGTTTTCCCGACGCGTAGCCACACAGTCGCGGCGCAGGGCGGCATCGCGGCGTCGCTGTGCAACAACACGCCGGACCACTGGACCTGGCACATGTACGACACCGTCAAGGGGTCTGACTGGCTGGGGGATCAGGACGCGATCGAATATATGGTGCGCGAGGCGCCAGCGGCGGTCTATGAGCTGGAGCATGCGGGCGTGCCGTTCAGCCGCAATGCGGACGGCACCATCTATCAGCGTCCCTTCGGTGGCCATATGCAAAATATGGGCGAAGGCCCGCCGGTGCAGCGCACCTGCGCCGCCGCCGACCGCACCGGCCACGCCATGCTGCACGCGCTCTATCAGCAGAGCCTCAAATATGCGGCGGATTTCTACATCGAATATTTCGCCATCGACCTCATCATGGAAGACGGCCCGAACGGCAAGGAATGCCGCGGCGTAATCGCGCTGTGCATGGAGGACGGCAGCATCCATCGCTTCCGCAGCCAGGCGGTCGTGCTGGCGACCGGCGGCTATGGGCGCGCCTATTTCTCGGCAACCTCGGCACACACCTGCACGGGTGACGGCGGCGCGATGGTGCTGCGCGCGGGCCTGCCGCTGCAGGACCTGGAGTTCGTGCAGTTCCACCCCACCGGCATTTATGGCGCAGGCGTGCTCATCACCGAAGGCGCGCGCGGCGAAGGCGGCTATCTCACCAACTCCGAGGGCGAGCGCTTCATGGAGCGTTATGCTCCCTCCGCCAAGGATCTCGCCAGCCGCGACGTCGTCTCGCGCTCGATGGCGATGGAAATGCGCGAGGGGCGAGGCGTCGGGCCGAACAAGGATCATATCTACCTGCACCTCGACCATATCGACCCGAAGGTGCTGGCCGAGCGCCTGCCCGGCATTACGGAGAGCGGCAAGATCTTCGCGGGTGTGGACCTGACGCGCCAGCCGCTGCCCGTCTGCCCCACGGTGCACTATAATATGGGCGGCATCCCCTGCAATTATCACGGCCAGGTCGTCACCAAGATTGGCGACGATCCCGAAGTAGTCGTACCCGGCCTTTACGCCGTGGGTGAGGCGGCATGCGTCTCGGTGCATGGCGCGAACCGGCTTGGCTCCAACTCGCTGATCGACCTCGTGGTGTTCGGTCGCGCGACCGGCCTGCACCTGAAGGAAACGCTGAAGCCCAACGCCGCGCAGAAGCCGCTGCCGAAGGACAGCGCGGACCTCGCGCTCGGCAGGCTCGATCATTTCCGCAACGCTGCGGGTGGTTCCTCGACCGCCGAGGTACGCCTCGACATGCAGCGCACGATGCAGAAGCACGCCGCCGTTTTCCGCGACAGCGCGTTGCTGACCGAGGGTGTGCAGCGCATGGAGCAGGTCAACAAGCGCCTCGCCGATGTCCGCGTGTCTGATCGCAGCCTGATCTGGAACACCGACCTTGTCGAGACGATGGAGCTGGACAATCTGATGGCGCAGGCAGTCTGCACCATGGTCGGCGCAGAGGCCCGCAAGGAATCGCGCGGCGCCCATGCGCACGAGGACTTCCCAAACCGCGACGACGCCAACTGGATGAAGCACACCGTGAGCTGGTTCGAGGGCTGGGGCGGAAACGGCGGCAAGGTGACGCTCGATTACCGCCCGGTGCATGATTACACGCTCACAGACGACGTGGACTACATCAAGCCCAAGGCGCGTGTCTATTAAGCGGTTAGACGAGCGGGGCTACGCCACGTTGTCGATGCCCAGCTCGGTCAGTTTGCGATAGAGCGTTGAGCGGCCGATGCCGAGCCGCCGCGCGACCTCCGTCATCCGCCCGCGATAATGGCCGATGGCGAGGCGGATAACGTCTGCCTCGATGTCCGCGAGCTGGCGGATGTGGCCGGTCTGCTCATAGAGTGTGATTGCGCCGCCGTCATTATGATCGGCCGGGTCCGATGACGATGGCTGGCCTATCCGTTGCGTGCGCGCCTGTGCGGCGATCTGCGGAAAGTCCTGCGGCGTCAGATACTCGCCCTCGCAGAGCACCGCCGCGCGGAAAAGCACGTTCTGAAGCTGGCGGACGTTGCCTGGCCAGTCATGTTGCATCAGCAGGCCCAGCGCCTCGTTGGTGATGCTGAGGTTCTTGAGGCCATGCTGGCTGGCGAGGCGGGCGAGCAGATGCCGCGCCAATGCCGGAATATCGCTACTGCGTTCCCGCAACGGAGGCACGGTGACGTGCATGACATTGAGGCGATAGAACAGATCCTCGCGGAAGCGCCCGGCGGCGACTTCCTGCTCCAGCACCTTGTTGGTGGCGGCGATGACGCGCACATCGATGTGGCTCGGCATCCGCGCGCCGAGCGGCTGCACCTCGCCATCCTGAAGCACGCGCAACAGCTTCACCTGCGCATCGAGCGGCATTTCGCTCACTTCATCGAGGAAGATCGTGCCCATGTCGGCATCGACGAACTTGCCGACCTGACGTTCGAACGCGCCCGTGAATGCGCCGCGCTCGTGCCCGAACAGCTCCGACTCCACGAGGTTGGAAGGAATCGCGCCGCAGTTGACCGTGACCATCCGGTTGCGGTGACGCGGCGAGGCGGCGTGGATCGCCTGCGCGATCACTTCCTTGCCGACGCCGCTTTCCCCTTCGATCAACACCGGCACGCGGGCGCGCGCGGCCTTGGCTGCGATGGCGAGCGCGGCAAGGAAATGCGGCGCGCCGCCGACGATCTCGTTAAAAGCGAGAGGGGCGGAAAGCTTTTCGGTCAGCGGGCGCAGCTCGCCCGATCGTTCGTCGGCGCGGTCTAGCGTGGCATTGAGCGCGGCGAGCAGCCGATCCGGCGCGATAGGCTTGGCGAGATAGTCGCTCGCGCCCGCGCGCATCGCCTCCACCGCATCAAGCACGTCATTCTGAGATGTAAGAACAAGGATCGGCAGAGAGGGGCGCCGCTCGCGAATCTGGCGAATCGTTTCGATTGGTTTTATCACGGGATTCCAGTGATCTATCAAAACGGCATTAAGCTGCATTCCGTCGCGCGTGCCCAGCGTCGCCAGCGCGGCGTCCTGATCGCTGGCATAGATGGTGCGCCAGCCAGCACGTGCCGCCAACGCCGAAACCAGCCGCTTTTGCGCCGGTTCGTCGTCTATCAGAAGTAGTAGTGGCATGCCGCTCAGCGCCATTGAATATCCCGCATAGGTGACGCATCGGAATAGTCCCTTGAGGTAAAAACGATGTTAATCACCCGCTCACCGTGTGATCTTTCCTTGTCCGCAGCGAAGGATCACCCTAAGGGGGGTCGTTTCGGATGAAAAACGCGTCCAGAAAAACGGGGAGTTACCATGGCATCTGGCAATGACATGAAGATGGCGGAAGAGACCTATTCGGGCTTCATCGGCCTTATCAAATGGGGCACGATTCTCTCGGTCATCGTAGCGGTGATCGTTGTTCTGCTCATAGCCTGAGCATCGGCACGGGGAACAAGCGTGAAAATTGCGGTATTGAAAGAGCTCGCCGCTGGTGAGCGACGTGTTGCTGCGAGCCCTGAGACGGTGAAGAAGTTCATCGGTCTTGGTGCGAGCGTTGCGGTGGAGACGGGCGCAGGCGTTTCTGCGTCGATCTCCGATGCCGACTACGCGGCTGCAGGAGCGAGCGTGGGCGACCGCGCTGCGACTCTGAAAGATGCGGATATCATTTTGGGTGTGCAGGGCCCGGCGGTCGAGACGCTGGGCGGGCAGAAGGCTGGAGCGATGCTGGCGGCGGGTCTCAATCCGTTTGGCGAGCGCGCACGCGTTGACGGCTATGCAGCCGCAGGCATCGAGGCGCTGGCGATGGAGTTCATGCCGCGCATCACCCGCGCACAGTCGATGGACATTCTCTCGTCGCAGTCGAATCTGTCCGGCTACAAGGCGGTGCTCGATGCCGCAGCGGAATATAGCAAGGCCTTCCCGATGATGATGACCGCAGCCGGCACGGTGTCGGCCGCCAAGGTGTTCGTCATGGGTGTCGGCGTTGCAGGTCTCCAGGCGATCGCGACGGCGCGACGCCTGGGAGCACAGGTCTCCGCGACCGATGTGCGCTCGGCGACCAAGGAGCAGATCGAATCGCTGGGCGCCAAGGCGATCTTCGTCGAGGACGTCAAGGGCATCGAGGGCGAAGGCTCAGGCGGTTACGCCACCGAGATGAGTGACGAGTACAAGGCGGCGCAGGCGGCTCTGGTATCCAGCCACATCGCCAAGCAGGACATCGTCATTACCACCGCGCTGATCCCCGGACGCCCGGCCCCGCGTCTGATCTCGGACGCGCAGATCGCCAGTATGAAGCCGGGCAGCGTGATCGTCGATCTCGCAGTCGAGCAGGGCGGCAATGTCGAAGGTGCGGTCGCTGGCGAGGTAGTCGAGCGTCATGGCGTCAAGATCGTCGGCCACAAGAACGTGCCCTCACGCCTCGCAACCGATGCCTCGGCGCTGTTTGCGCGCAACCTCTTCAACTTCCTCTCCGCCTTCTGGGACAAGGAGAAGAACGCGCCCGTGCTGGACGAAGAGATCGGCAACGCCATCCGACTGACCAAGGACGGCAAGATCGTGAACGAGAGGCTGCTCGCTAACTGATAGAAGCCCCGGCCCCGTCAAGCGGGCCGATTAACGGGGGATACACAATGGATTTCATCTCCATACTTTCGATTTTCGTGATGGCCTGTTTTGTCGGCTATTACGTCGTCTGGTCGGTCACGCCGGCGCTGCACACGCCGCTGATGGCGGTGACGAACGCCATTTCGTCCGTCATCATCGTCGGCGCGCTGATCGCGTCGGCCGAGGGTGGCGAGGGGCTGGCCAAATGGCTCGGCCTCGCGGGCGTCGTCTTCGCCAGCGTCAACATCTTCGGCGGCTTTGCCGTGACGGAGCGCATGCTTGCCATGTACAAGAAGAAGGAGCGCAAGTGATGCAGCTCGGCATGATGATGGAAGCGGCGGCGGACGCCGCGCACAGCGTTTCGCCCTGGATCGCCTTTGCCTATCTGGTGGCGGGCGTGCTGTTCATTCTGGCGCTGCGCGGGCTGTCCAGCCCGGCGACCAGCCGCGCGGGCAACCGCTATGGCATGGCGGGCATGGCGATTGCGGTAGCGACCACGCTTTACACGCATGATGTCGTCGCGATTCCGGAAATTCTGGGTGCGATCGCCATCGGTGGCGTGATCGGCTTCATCATCGCGCGCAGGATCGCGATGACGGATATGCCGCAGCTTGTGGCGGCGTTTCACTCGCTCGTCGGCATGGCGGCGGTTGTGGTCGGGGCGGCGGCTTATCTCAGCCCGGCCGCGTTCGGCATCGCCGACCCGGCAACCGGCGAGATTTTCACCGCCAGCCGCATCGAGATGGGCCTTGGCGTCGCGATCGGTGCGATCACTTTCTCCGGCTCGGTCATCGCGTTCCTGAAATTGAACGGCAATATGTCGGGCAAGCCGATCCTGCTGCCGCTGCGCCATGTGATCAACCTGGGCACGCTCGCCGCGATCCTGGGCCTTGTCGGCTATTTCACGCAGGATCAGGCGCCCTGGGTGTTCTGGACCGTGACGGCGCTGAGCTTCCTTATCGGCTTCCTGCTGATCATCCCGATCGGCGGCGCAGACATGCCGGTGGTCGTCTCGATGCTCAACAGCTATTCGGGCTGGGCTGCTGCCGCGATGGGTTTCACGCTACACAACACGGCGATGATCATCACCGGCGCGCTGGTGGGCAGCTCGGGCGCGATCCTCAGCTACATCATGTGCAAGGCGATGAACCGCGGGTTCCTCTCGGTTATCGCGGGCGGCTTTGGCGCCGAAGCCGCGGTGTCGGGCGGCGAAGCGAAGGAGCAGCGCCCGTGGAAGCGCGGCTCTGCCGACGACGCCGCATTCCTGATGCAGCAGGCCGAGAGCGTCATCATCGTTCCGGGCTATGGCATGGCCGTCTCCCAGGCGCAGCACGCGCTGCGCGAGATGGGAGACCTGCTGAAGAAGGAAGGCGTCAGCGTCAAATACGCAATCCACCCGGTCGCGGGCCGCATGCCCGGCCACATGAACGTGCTGCTGGCCGAAGCCAATGTGCCCTACGATGAGGTGTTCGAGCTGGAAGACATCAACAGCGAGTTCTCCCAGGCCGACGTTGCCTTCGTCATCGGCGCGAACGACGTTACCAACCCGGCGGCCAAGACCGACAAGACCTCGCCGATCTACGGTATGCCGATCCTTGAGGTCGCGAATGCCAAATCGGTATTGTTCGTCAAGCGCAGCATGGGCGGTGTCGGCTATGCCGGCGTCGACAACGATGTGTTCTACATGGACAACACCATGATGCTGCTGGCCGACGCCAAGAAAATGGTCGAGGATATCGTGAAGGCTTTGGCGCACTGATCCAACAAAAAAAGGGGGTGCGGCCCGAAGGCACGCACCCCCATGAAGTGCCGAGGAGGAGGCGCGGGAAGACGCCTCTGACCGGGTGAAAGAGACGAGGTCTCTTCCGTGGTCGACTGTCTGGCTACTCCCTTCGCAAACCTGCTTCGTTGACCTGAATCAACAAGCGCGGATCAGACGAGAAATTTCCGCACCGCCTCCGCAAACTTTTCCGGCTGATCGAGCATGACCTGATGGCCGCTCGGCCCGATGCCCGCCACGGTCAGCTGCTTTACCCCCGCATAGGCCGCGCGATAGCGACGCAGCTGCGCGTTATCCAAGTCTGACCGGCCGGGCAGCGCGGGGACGACGGTGAGCGGGCAAGCGAGCGAGCGCAGCCGCGCCGCCAGATCCGCCTGCGCCAACTCGGTCAGCGCCTGCGCGATGACCCGGGGGTCACTATCGCGCCCACCCGGCGTCTGGCGCACCATATCGGCGAGCATCTGACGCCCCGCCTTGGTTCCGGTGAGATAACCATTGAGCTGTGTCGCGAGATAGCCGTAACCCTGCGCCGTGCCCCCAAGCATGGCAGACCCGTCGGGCAGCATGTCCACCACCATAAGCTGCGCCGCGCGGACATCCGCGCGCAAAGCCAGCATCAACCCAAGCGTGCCGCCCATGCTGTGGCCGATGATCACCGGCGCGCGCAGCCCCTCCGCCGCCACATAACGCGCAAGCTCGGCCACCAGCGGGTTGAGCAGCGGGCCGGTGGCGTTCGCCCCCGCCGGGCGCTTGGCAAAGCCGCTGACATGCACCAGATGCAATCTGTGCCCGGCAAGCCGGGTAACCAGAGACGACCAGATGGCCGGGCCGCTGGCGAGGCCCGGGATGAGAAGAATGTCGCGCCCTCGCGGCCCGCGCTCTCCACGCGTGATCACGGCCAGGCGCTCGGACGCAAATGGAACGGCTGCCTGGGCGCTGCTGGTTAATGAGGAGAGGGCGCCGCTTGCCACCACGGCGGCAGCGCCCCGAATCACACCCCGCCGCGACCATCGGAAATCTTTCGGTAAATCAGTCATCAAGTCGTCATCACACCACTGCCGCCATTTTAAACGGCGCGTTTCTCAAATTAACCGAATATTGGAGTCGTTCGTCGCATAATCCATGAATCGGGCGGGCAAAAGCGCCCTAAGCTGCTCGCAGGACACCAGCGATCGTGATATACATACGATAATCGCCGGGTCGTCGAGGGCGGAAATTCGGGTGTGCGGGTGGAATGAAAGTAAAACGAGGCGGGAAGGCCGATTATCGGTGTGGCGGCGGGCAGCGCAAGGGCGCGAGCCACTGGTCAAAGGCATTGGCGGCGATGGTGCTTGCCGGTGGCATGATGGCGGCGAGCACGTTCTCCACCAGCCAGGCGGTGCCCCCCGCCTCATTTTCATCACCGGTTCGCTATAGCGAGATATCGCCGCAGGAAAGCCGGTCCCGTGCGCCCGCAGCCCTGCGTGCGCAGATTGAGGCGCTGGGCAGCGGCTTCAACGGCACCGTGGCGATTTCTGTGCGCCCGATCGATGCCGACTGGGAGGCGGCCTATAACGCCGACAGCCTGATGCCGCAGCAGAGCGTCTCCAAGCTGTGGGTGGCGATGGCGGCGCTGGACGCGGTGGATCGTGGCAAGCTGACCTTGCTGGACCCTGTCACGCTGAAGCCCGACGACCTGACCCTGTTTCACCAGCCGCTGGCCGCAATGGTACGCACCACGGGCTATACCACCGACGTCGCGGATTTGATGACACGCGCAATGACCCAGAGCGACAATACCGCCAACGACGCGGTGCTGCGCCAGATCGGCGGGCCTGAGGCGATACGCGGCTATCTCGCCCGGCGCTTCATCCCCAACATCCGCTTCGGCCCCGGCGAGCGCCTGTTGCAGAGTGCGACGGCAGGCCTCGAATGGAACCAGCGCATGGCGTTCGGCGGCGGCTTTAACGCCGCCCGCTCCGCTTTGCCGCGCGCGGTGCGCGAGAAAGCGCTGAACGATTATCTCGCCAACCCGATGGACGGCGCGGCCGCGAGCAGCATCACGCTGGCGCTGGCCCGGCTGAAGCGCGGCGAAATGCTCTCCCCCGCGTCCACCGCCTATCTGCTTGAGGTGATGCACGAGGCCAAGACCGGCCCGCAGCGCATCAAGGGCGGCGTGCCGGCGGGCTGGAGCTATGCGCACAAAACCGGCACAGGGCAGGAGCTGTACCCCCGCGCCACCGGCTTTAACGATGTCGGCATCATGACTGCGCCTGACGGAACCAGCTATGCCGTAGCGGTGATGATCGCCAGTACGACCGTCTCTATCCCGGAGCGCTGGGCGGTGATGCAGGGTGTGGCGCGCGCTGTGGCCGCCTATCATGATGGCCCGGTAATGGACCAGAGGTTCAGCTACGCCACGAAATAAGCTTTGATTTGGCAGGGCCAGCGCGCTGGGCTATCCCCGCGCTCATGCCTGAGCAGAATCATCTCTACCTCGTCGACGGCAGCGGCTATATCTTCCGCGCCTATCACCAGCTTCCGCCGCTAACCAACCGCCATGGCGTGCCTGCGGGCGCGGTCTATGGCTATACCACGATGTTGTGGCGGCTGGCGAAAGACCTGCACGAGGCGGACGGGCCGACGCATCTGGCGGTGATCCTCGACAAGTCCAGCACCACGTTCCGCAACGAACTGTACGAGCACTACAAGGCGAACCGCCCGCCCCCGCCCGAGGATCTGGTGCCGCAATTCCCGTTGATCCGCGAGGCGACACGCGCTTTCTCGCTCCCCTGCATCGAGGAGCAGGGCTTTGAGGCGGACGACATTATCGCAAGCTATACGAGAGAGGCGCTGGCGCGCGGCTGGCACGTGACGATCGTCTCATCGGACAAGGATCTCGCCCAGCTGATCCAGCCCGGCGTCGACATGCTCGACACGATGAAGAACGAGCGCAGGGCCGACAATTATGTGATGGAAAAGTTCGGCGTCACCCCGGACAAGCTCGGCGATGTGCTGGCGCTGATGGGCGACAGTGTCGACAATGTGCCCGGCGTCCCCGGCATCGGCCCCAAGACCGCATCGAAGCTGATCAATGAATATGGCACGCTGGATGGCGTGTTCGCAGCATTACCGACGATGAAGCCGTCGAAGATGCGCGACAATCTGATCGAGCATGAGGGGATGGCGCGGCTTTCGCGCCAGCTGGTGGAACTGCATGCGCAGGTGCCGCTGCCCGATCCGCTCGACGACCTCAAGCTGGGCGAAATCCCGCCCGAGCCGCTGCGCGCCTTCCTGGAGGATCAGGGCTTCAACTCGTTGCTCGCCCGCCTGAACAATGGCAGCACGCCCAGCGGACGCGCGCCCAACATGCAGCCTGCTGCCCGGTCCGCCCCGGCCGCCGAAGGCGCCACGGCCCCTGCCCCACCCGTGCTGCCGCCAATCGACCGCACCCTATATGAAACAGTGACGGACCTTTCCGCGCTCGAGGGCTGGATCGCGCGCGCAAGGATCGAGGGTGTGGTCGCCATCGACACCGAGACAGACGCGCTCGATTCGGTCGCCGCCAATCTGGTAGGCATCAGCCTCTCCACCGGGCCGGGCAAGGCCTGCTACATCCCGCTGGCGCATGGCGGCACGGACATGTTCG
Organism: Sphingobium sp. DEHP117; assembly: GCF_030867385.1. GTDB lineage: Bacteria > Pseudomonadota > Alphaproteobacteria > Sphingomonadales > Sphingomonadaceae > Sphingobium. The sequence continues at coordinate 294,199 of NZ_JAPFBJ010000002.1, forward strand.
CCGAGCGGCCCAATCAGCTGGAGGCAAAAGCCGCGCTCGCGGCGCTGAAGCCGCTGCTGGAGGACGAGGGCGTCCTCAAGATCGGGCACAACCTCAAATATGACATGAACGTGCTGGTGCGCGCAACCGAGGGCGCGGGGCTTGGCCTGCTGGACCTTCGCCCGTTCGACGACACGATCCTGCTCGCCTTCGACCTTGAAGCGGGCAAGGGGCTGGGCGGCGCCGGGATGGACGAGCTGGCGCGCCAGCATCTCGACCACGCCTGTATCGGCTACAAGGACGTGACCGGCACCGGCAAGAAGGCGATCAGCTTTGCCGAGGTGCCGCTCGACCGCGCGACTGAATATGCCGCCGAGGATGCCGAGGTTACCTATCGGCTGTGGCATATGCTCAAGCCCCGCCTTCAGCAGGAGCATGTCACCCGCGTCTATGAGCTGGTCGACCGGCCGCTGATCCCCGTCGTCTCGCAAATGGAGCGCGAAGGGATCAAGGTCAGCCGCGACTATCTTTCGCGCCTGTCCGGCGAGTTCGCCGAAGGGCTGGCGGCGCTGGAGGGAGAGATTCACAGCATTGCCGGACAGCCCTTCGCCATCGGCAGCACGCAGCAGCTGGGCGCGATCCTGTTTGACAAGATGGGCTACAAGGGCGGCAAGAAGGGCAAGACCGGCGCCTATTCGACCGACGTGACGGTACTGGAAAAGCTGGCGGCGGAAGGGGCGGACATCGCGCGCAAGGTGCTTGACTGGCGGCAGCTCGCGAAGCTGAAGTCCACCTATACCGACGCGCTTCAGGCGCAGATCAACCCGCGCACCGGGCGTGTGCACACCAGCTATTCGCTTACCGGCGCGCAGACCGGGCGGCTTTCCTCCACCGACCCCAACCTCCAGAACATTCCGATCCGCACCGAGGCGGGGCGGCAGATCCGCGAGGCGTTTGTGGCGGAGGAAGGCAAGCTGCTGCTCTCCGCCGACTATAGCCAGATCGAGCTGCGGCTGGCCGCGCATATGGCCAATGTGCCAGCCCTTAAGGAAGCCTTCGCGCGCGGAGAGGATATTCACGCCGCCACCGCGCAGGAGCTGTTCGGCGAGGTCAACCGCGACACGCGCGGACGGGCGAAGACCATCAACTTCTCGATCCTCTATGGCATCTCCCGCTGGGGGCTGGCCGCGCGACTCGAGATTTCGCCGGACGAGGCGCAGGACATGATCGCCCGCTATTATGACCGCTTCCCCGGCATCGCCGCCTATATCAACGAGACGCTGGAGAAGGCGCGCAATACCGGCTTCACCTGCACATTGTTCGGTCGCAAGACATGGTTCCCGCGCATAAAAGCTTCCGTGATGCACGAACGCCAGGGAGCGGAGCGCGCGGCGATCAACGCGCCGATCCAGGGCACTTCGGCCGACATCATCAAGCGCGCGATGGCGCGCATGGGGCCTGCATTGGCGCAAGCCGGGCTGCATGACGTGAAAATGCTGCTGCAGGTGCATGACGAGCTGGTGTTCGAGCTGCCCGAAGCGGATGCGGAGCGCGCCACGCCCATCATCCGCGATGTGATGGAGAATGCCGCCGCGCCGCTAGTCGATATTTCCGTGCCGCTGGTGGTGGAAGTGGGCACCGGCAAAAACTGGGGCGCGGCCCATTGACCGAAGTCAAGGATGGCTTTTCCCGGCCGGTGCATCAGGGCATGCTCGCAGGAGGATGACCTTGGACCAACCCACTACAAAGCCGGCAACGCCCTATGAAGCACTGGGCGGCAGCGACGTGATCGAGCGCATTGTGGCTCGTTTCTATGACCTGATGGACAACGACCCTGCCTATGCGGATCTGCGCGCAATCCATGCGGAGGATCTGGGGCCGGTGCAGGCGGGCCTGACCCAGTTCCTCAACGCCTGGACAGGTGGGCCGAAGGACTGGTTCGGGCAGGGCAAATGCGTAATGTCGCTGCACCGCGCCTTTCCGATTTCGGCCGAGATCGGTGACCAATGGGCCGACGCGATGGCCCGCGCCATTGCGGAACAGCGCACTATCGACCCCGATCTGGGCGAGGCGATGCAGATTCGGCTGGCGCAGATGGCGCGGGCGATGGTCAATCAGCAACAGGAAGCCGCCGCGAGCTGAGGATCAGCTATTCCTCCGTGCACAGAGGATATAGTTGAGCTGGATGTTATCGCTCAGCACAAATCCGGTGCGCGGATCAAAGGTGATGCCGCGCAGGTCGAAGCTCTCCAGCCCCGCATCGGCGAGCAATGACTCCAGCTCGGCGGGCGGCAGGAACTGATTCCAGTTGTGCGTGCCTTTGGGGATGAAGCCCAGCCCCTCACCCACCGTGATCATGGCGAGGCGCGAGAGCGTGGTGCGGTTGGGCGTTGAGAGGATCATCAGCCCGCCGGGCGCCAGCGCCTGCGTCAACCCGCGAATGAACAGCGCAGGGTCGCTCACATGCTCGATCACCTCCATGCTGGTGACGAGATCGAAAGCGCCTTCAATGCCGAGCGACTCGATCCCGGTGGCGCGATAGTCGATCGTCAGCCCCTGTTGCGCGGCATGGGCCTGCGCCGCCGCGATATTTTCCTCTGCCGCATCGATTCCGGTCACCTCGGCCCCAAGCCGTGCCAGCGGCTCGCACAGCAACCCCGCGCCACAGCCGACATCGAGCGCGCGCCTGCCGTCCAACGGTCGCAAATCCCGCCCGTTCCCGCCCCAGTGCGAATCCACTGCCGCGCGGATATAGCGCAGGCGCACGGGGTTCAGCTTGTGCAGCATCGCGCTGCTGCCCCTGGGGTTCCACCAATCCTCCGCCAGCGCGCCGAAATGCCGCGCTTCCGAAGGGTTGATCGTCGTCTCCGGGCTGCTTGCCATATCGGTCCTTGCTGACTATAGCGGCGCGGTTTTTCACAGCGGAGGGCGCTCGCCTCTCCGCCTCCTAACGGCAAATGGGTCTGGCAGCAAATATGGCGCGCATAGTCATGAAATTCGGTGGCACCTCGATGGCGGGGATGGAGCGAATTCGCAATGTGGCCGCGCGCGTCAAATATGTGGCCGACCAGGGCAACGAAGTGGCGGTAGTCGTGTCCGCCATGGCGGGCGAGACAGACCGGCTGGTCGGTTTCTGCAAGGAGGCCAGCCCACTCTATGACCCCGCCGAATATGACGTTGTGGTGGCAGCAGGCGAGCAGGTGACGAGCGGGCTGCTGGCGATGACGCTCAAGGCCATGGGCGTCGATGCGCGCAGCTGGCTAGGTTGGCAGCTGCCGATCCGCTCGGGCGAGGCACATGCCAAGGCACGGATCGAGACGATCGAGACGGACGCGCTGCTCGCCGCGATGGGCAAGGGGCAGGTCGCCGTCATCCCCGGCTTTCAGGGGATGATGGAGGATGGCCGCGTATCCACGCTGGGTCGTGGCGGGTCCGACACCTCGGCCGTGGCGGTGGCTGCGGCGGTGAAGGCGGACCGCTGCGACATTTATACCGATGTCGACGGCGTCTACACCACCGACCCGCGCATCGTCAGCCGCGCGCGCAAGCTCAAGATGGTCACCTATGAAGAGATGCTGGAGCTGGCCTCCGTCGGCTCCAAGGTGCTTCAGACCCGCTCGGTTGCCCTCGCCATGAAAGAGAATGTGCGGGTGCAGGTGCTCAGCTCGTTTGCGGACCCCGCTCAGGATGAATTGCCCGGCACGCTGATCGTCGGCGAAGAGGAAATAGAAGGAAGCGACATGGAACGTCAGCTCATCACCGGTATCGCGGTCGACAAGAATGAGGCCAAGGTCATCGTAACGCGTGTTCCGGACAGGCCTGGCGCGGTTGCGAGCATCTTTGGCCCGCTTGCTGACGCCAGCATCAACGTGGACATGATCATCCAGAATGACAGCAAGGACACCGCCGAAACGGACGTGACCTTCACTGTACCGCGCGCGGACCTCGCCCGTAGCGTCGACATATTGGAGAGCCGCAAGGCTGAAATCGGGTTCAACCGCCTGATCACCGACACGGAAATCGCAAAGGTGAGCGTAGTCGGCGTCGGCATGCGCAGCCATGCAGGCGTCGCGGCCATCATGTTCAAGACGCTGGCCGAGCGCGGCATCAACATAGAGGCGATCTCGACCAGCGAGATCAAGGTTTCTGTGTTGATCGACGAGGACGAAACCGAGCTGGCCGTGCGCGTGCTTCACACCGCATACGAGCTGGACGCGGAGCAGGCAGCTTGAGCCCTGCGCTCGGCGCGCTGATGGCGCGCGGCACCGCGCTGCTCGGATCCGAGGTCGCGATCATCTGCGGCGCGATGAGCTGGGTAAGCGAGCGGAACCTCGTCGCCGCCGTCAGCAATGCGGGCGGCTTTGGCCTCATCGCCTGCGGGGCGATGACACCGGAGCTGCTGGATACCGAGATCGCGGCAACCAAGGCGCTCACCGCCAAGCCCTTCGGCGTCAACCTCATCACCATGCACCCGCAGCTGATGGACCTTATCGCCGTGTGCGCGAAACATGGGGTGACGCATATCGTGCTGGCGGGCGGTTTGCCGCCCAAGGGCAGCATCGAGGCGATCAAGGCCAGAAATACTGGGAATGGCGGGGCGAAAGTGATCTGCTTCGCACCCGCGCTGGCGCTGGCGAAGAAGCTGGTCCGGTCCGGCGTCGATGCGCTGATCATCGAGGGCATGGAGGCCGGCGGGCATATCGGCCCGGTGGCAACGAGCGTGCTGGCGCAGGAGATTTTGCCGGAACTCGCCTCAGAGCTGCCGATCTTCGTTGCGGGCGGCATCGGGCGGGGCGAGGTGATTGCCTCCTACCTGAAGATGGGCGCGGCAGGCGTTCAACTCGGCACCCGCTTCGTCTGTGCGACCGAGAGCATTGCCCACCCCGATTTCAAGAAGGCGTTCATTCGCGCCAACGCCCGCGACGCGGTTGCCAGCGTACAGATAGACCCGCGTCTGCCGGTCATCCCCGTGCGGGCACTCAAGAACGCGGGGACCGAGGCATTCACCGCCAAGCAGCGCGAAGTGGCGCAGATGCTGGATGACGGCAAGGTCGACATGATGGCCGCGCAGCTCGAGATAGAGCATTACTGGGCCGGCGCGCTGCGCCGCGCGGTGATTGACGGCGATGTCGAGAACGGATCGCTAATGGCGGGGCAATCGGTCGGGATGGTGAGCCGGGAGGAACCGGTCGCCGCCATCCTTGCCGAGCTGATCGGGCAGGCTGAGGCCGCGCTTGCGGCAGGCTGAGCGACGTCTTCAGAAGATTTAAAGCATTTCCGGCTATGCGCCTTCCCACCGATATAGGTGAGGAAGGAAAAGACGTGGCAAACGTCGACATGGTAGAACAGATCAATAACGCCATCGGCGCCCATGGCGCGTGGAAGCTGAAGCTGCGGGTGGCGATGTCCAGCGGGGTCAGCGAAATCGACCCGGACAGGGCATGCCGGGACGACAAATGCCCCTTCGGCCGCTGGATCCACGGCGAGACCATCGACCCCGTAACCAAGCAGGGCAAGCCCTATCAGGTGGTGCGCCGCCTGCACGCGGAGTTCCACCAGAGCGCCGCCAATGTGCTGCGCCACGCCATCAGCGCCCGCACGGCCGAGGCAGAGCATCTGTTCACAGGCGAATTCGCTGAGCGATCGGACAAGCTGGTGAGGGCTCTCGCCAAATGGAAGGGTGAGCTGCTTTAGGCAAAGCGCCGTTTAGGCTGGCTTAAGTCCAAACTGGTCCGGCATGGGACCAGCAACCCCTTGGCATCTCAGTGCGCTTTCTGATAGCCATGCCCCATGCCTGACACACCCGCCGCCGCTGCCCGCCAGATACTCATCCGCCTGCATGAGGTGATGGCCGCACGCACCAACGCTCAGGTCAAGCTGAACAAGGTGGTGGAGATCATCGGCGAGGCGCTCTCCAGCGAGGTCTGCTCCGTCTATCTGCTGCGCGAAGGTGTGATGGAGCTGTTCGCCACCCGCGGGTTGAAGCAGGAGGCGGTGCACGTCACCCGCCTCGCGCCCGGCGAGGGTCTGGTCGGCACTATCGCCAAGAATGTCGAGACGCTGAACCTCGATGAAGCGGCGGCGCACCCCGATTTCGCCTATCGCCCGGAGACGGGAGAAGACCTGTTTCACAGCTTTGCCGGGGTGCCGATCGTCCGTCGGGAGAAGGCGGTCGGCGTGCTGTGCGTTCAGCATGTCGACCCGCGCCGCTATGAAGAGGTCGAGATCGAGGCTCTTCAGACTGTGGCGATGGTTCTCTCAGAGCTGATAGCCAATGCCGGGCTGGCCGATGAAGGGCCGAGTGACGTACGCATCGGAGGCACAGGGACGCAAATCGTCTCCGGCTTGCAGCTCGTCATGGGCATGGCGCGGGGACAGGCGGTGTTTCACCAGCCGCGCATCACCATCGAGCATACGGTGGCGGAAGACGTGGAGGCGGAGCGCGCTCGCGTCTATTCGGCCTTCACCAAGATGCGCGAACAGATTGACACCCTTGGAAGTACATCCGAATTTGGCGTGGATGGCGAGCATCAGGAGGTGATCGCAACCTACAAGATGTTTGCCTATGACGAGGGCTGGTCGAGGCGTATCAACGAGGCGATCGACAGCGGCCTTACCGCCGAAGCGGCAATAGAGCGCGTGCAGCAGCGCACCCGCATGCGCATGCGCCAGATCGACGACCCGCTGTTGCAGGACCGCATGCACGATCTGGAAGATCTCTCCAATCGTCTGCTGCGCATCGTCTCCGGCCAGCTCGGCACGGCGGCGCAGCTGGGCCTGCGGCAGGACGCCATCCTGATCGCCCGCAATCTCGGGCCGGCCGAGCTGCTGGAATATGACCGGCGGCGGCTCAAGGGGGTGATCCTGGAGGAGGGTTCGCTTACCGCCCACGTCATCATCGTTGCACGCGCAATGGGCGTGCCGGTGCTCGGCCGGGTGCGCGACGTGCGGCATCTCATCAACGAGGGCGACCTCATCCTGATGGATGTGACCGAGAACCGGCTGTTCATCCGCCCCTCGCCCGACATGGACGAGGCATTCGAGAGCAAGCTGCAGCTCGGCCAGAAGCGCCGCGCCAAGTTCGCCGAAATGCGCGAGCTACCCGCCGTTACCAAGGACGGCGTAAAGATCGAGCTGATGGTGAATGCCGGGCTGCGCGACGACGTCGCCGCGCTCGACGTGACAGGCGCGGACGGCATCGGCCTGTTCCGCACCGAGTTCCAGTTCCTCGTTTCCGCCACCATGCCCCAGCGCGAGCGGCAGCAGCGGCTCTATCGCGACGTGATGGATGCGGCGGGAGACCGCCCCGTGATCTTCCGCACGCTCGACATCGGCGGCGACAAGGCGCTCCCCTACCTCCATCATGACGACGACATGGTGGAGGAAAACCCCGCCATGGGCTGGCGCGCGATGCGCCTCAGCCTGGAGCGCGACGGCTTGATGAAGGCGCAGGCACGCGCGCTGCTGGAGGCAGCGGCAGGACGCACGCTGTATGTTATGTTCCCGATGATCTCCGAACCGTGGGAGTTCGAAGCCGCCCGGGCGCTGTTCGAGCATCAGCGGCAATGGCTGATTGAACGGCGCAAGATGCTGCCTGCCAGCATTAAATATGGCGCGATGCTGGAGGTGCCCGCGCTGGCCGAGGTGTTGGACATATTGTTGCCCCAGCTCGATTTTCTTTCGATAGGCACCAACGACCTGACCCAGTTCCTGTTCGCGGCGGACCGCGCGCACCCCAAGCTCGCCGAGCGCTATGACTGGCTCAGCCCTGCAATCCTGCGCTTTCTGAACCGCATCGTGCGGGCGAGCGAGGCTGCGAAGGTGCCTGTCGGCGTATGTGGCGAGATGGGCGGGCGCACGCTCGAGGCCATGGCGCTTGTCGGACTGGGCATTCGCCGCCTGTCGATCACCCCCGCGTCGGTCGGCCCGGTGAAGGCCATGATCCGCTCGCTGGAACTGGCCCCCCTTGGCGAAAAGATCCAGCAAATGCTGACCAAGGCACCCGCCAACATGCGGCAGGCACTGCTCGACTATGCCACAGAGGCACTGGTTGACCTGAACTGAGGGCGTCAAGCCGAGAAGTTAACAGGTTTGACAGCCAAAAAAGGCGCATTTTATACCCCCCTGCGCGATTAACGGCGCGACTCCGACGATGAGGCGCTTATGCTCTCGTTGACAGTTTCGCCTGCGCGTGGGAGTTTTCATGCGGTCCATCAGCGTCATGACTCTCACCGGGGTGGGGACAAGAGGGCAAGGGACATAACAAGAGGTCGCAACAGCGGCCCCTGTGTAGGGGCGAGGACGTGAATGACATTGTTCTGGACTTTGAGCGCGCAGCCGGGATGATACCGGATCGGCCAGGCGACATATTGCGCGCCGCCCGCGAAGAGCGGGGCATGACGATCGCTCAGGTCGCGGAAGTCACCCGTATCGCACAGCGGCAGCTGGAAGCCATAGAGCGCAGCGATTTCGCTTCGCTTCCCGGCACGCCCTATGCAGTCGGCTTCGCCCGCGCCTATGCACGTGCCGTCGGCGCCGATGAAGTGGACATTGCCCGCGGCGTGCGCGAGGAGCTGGGCGCCGCCGATCCGTCCGACCGCTACGAGATGTTCGAGCCGGTCGACCCGGCACGCATCCCTCCGCGCAAGCTGGCCTGGGCATCCGCTCTTCTCGCGCTGATCCTCGGCACATTCTACGCGGTGTGGCGCACACAGTTCTTCTCCGCATCCACCGATCAGGAGGTGTCGGACCTTGCCAACCGCGCAAGCGAGCAAACGACGGCGACGCAGGCACAAGGGCCGGCCGCACCCACCCCGCCTCCGCTGGCAAGCGGCCCGGTGGTGCTGACCGCCAGGCAGGACGTATGGCTGCGCATTTATGACGCGGCGGGTGTGCGCCTGCTCGAAAAGCAGATGAAGCAGGGCGAGAGCTATACGGTGCCCGCGCAGGCTAACAATCCGATGATCCTTACCGGGCGGCCCGATGCGCTGGTGGTGACTGTGGGCGGTAAGCCGGTGGCGCCGCTCGGCCCGCCGGAAAAGACGATCGCGGACGTGCCCATCAGCGCCGCCGCCTTGCTGGCCCGGCCCGCCGCGCAGACCTCCGGAGCACCAGCCACCTCAGAGCGGGCCGAACCCGCGCCCGCGCCGACAACAGGCGCCGCTCCTGCGCGCCCGGCGGCGAGAGCACCAGCCACCTCAGAGCGGGCCGAACCCGCGCCCGCGCCGACAACAGGCGCCGCTCCTGCGCGCCCGGCGGCGAGAGCACCCGTTTCCCTCAGCCCCGCGACGCAGCGCGTGCTTGACGATGCCGCGTCTGCCGCCACGCCCGCCGGGGCGCAGCCCGCAGCCCAGTAAAATCTCGCGGGGGCGAGCCGCGCCTTCCTTCCCTTTTCCCACGGGCCTGTTTATGGTGCCCGCACGTCATTTCTCCGGGGTTGGTTCTGTCATGCGTTATATCACCACTGGGTTTTCGGCCTTTTGCCTGGCGACCAGCACTCTGGCGCTGGCGAGCAACGCGGCGGCGGCCGAGCCTGTAGTGCCGATCGACAAGCGGGTCGACCGGCTGGAGAAAGAAGTGCGCGCGGTCCAGCGCAAGGTGTTCCCCAATGGCGCTCCGGTCGAGCCGGACATCACGGCCGCCGCGCCCGAGGCTGCTCCCGCCGCTCCCGCTTCCACGCCCGTCAGCGACCTTATCGCACGGGTCACGGCACTGGAAAGCCAGCTCGCCACGCTGACCGGCCAGACAGAGCAGAACAGCTATAAGCTCAAGGTGCTGGAGCAGAAGTTCGAGGAAATGAAGGCGCAGCTGATGCCGCCAGCGGTCGACGCAGCGCCCACAGCCGCTGCACCTGCAGCCGCCGCGCCGGCACTGGCGGCAGCCACTCAGGCACCGGTGCGCAGTCCAGCCCCCGCCGCCGCTCCGGCCAAACCCGCAACGCCGCCCAAAGTGACGCCCGCCAGGCCTTCCGTCGCGGACGAAGCGCGCAAGGCAGCCGTCGCCGCGATCGAACGGCCGGACACTGGCGATGCCGCGAACGACTCCTATACATATGGATTCCGCTTGTGGAGCGCCAAATTCTATCCCGAAGCGCAAGTGCAGCTGAAGACCACGGTCGAGAAATATGGCAATACGTCGGTCGGCAGCCGCGCGCAAAATCTCCTTGGCCGCGCCTATCTCGACGACGGTAAGCCTGCGCTTGCCTCGGTCGCGTTCTATGAGAATTACCGCACGCGGCCAGACGGTGACCGCACGGCACAGAGCCTTGCCTATCTGGGCGAGGCGTTGATCCAGCTGAAGAAGCCGGCGGACGCCTGCAAGGTCTATGACGAACTGACCAAAAGCTATGGCACCTCGCTGGCGTCCGACCTGCGCACGATGATGGAGAAGGGCCGCGTCCGTGCCAAGTGCGGCGCCTGAGCCGTGGGTTGAGCGTTTCCGAAGAGACTGCACCACACTGATCGGGGCCGACGCCGCCGGACGGGCGCGCTTCGGCATTGCAGTGTCGGGTGGGCCGGACAGCATGGCCCTGCTCTGGCTGGCGGCGCAGGCGTTCCCCGGCCGGACATGCGCCGCCACCGTCGACCATCGCCTGCGCGCAGAAGCCCGCGCCGAGGCCGAGATGGTGGCGCGCTGGTGCGCGGCGCACGGCATCCCCCACGCGATTCTCTCTCCGCCAACCCCCATCGGCGGCAGCATTCAGGCCTCTGCCCGCGAGGCGCGCTATGCGTTGCTGCACGCCTGGCGCGTGGAGGAGCGCGCAGACTGGCTGCTCACCGCGCATCATGCCGACGATCAGCTCGAAACGCTGCTGATGCGCCTGAACCGTTCCTCGGGCGTAGGCGGGATGGCAGGCATCCGCGCGCGCAACGGCGCGGTGCTGCGCCCGTTGCTGGGCTGGCGGCGGGCCGAGCTGATGGAGGTAGTGCACGCGCACGACCTGCCCCATGTGCATGACCCGAGCAATGACGACGCCCGGTTTGACCGCGTTGAGATGCGCCGAAATCTCGCAGGCGTGGACTGGCTCGATCCGCTCGCGGCATCCCGCACCGCAGCCGCCTGCGCCGATGCCGAGGATGCGCTGGCCTGGCTGGTGGACGATCTTGCCGCGCGGCATATCCGAGCGGATGGGGAGGGCAGCTGGGTACTGGACCGGCATGACTTCCCGCGCGAAGTGCAGCGGCGGCTGATCGTGCGGATGGTGCAGGCCGCAGAGCCTGACATACCGGCGATACGTGGAGAGACGATCGATCAAGCACTTGTTCAGCTATTGCATGGTAAGCAGGCCAGCATCGGCCGGTGGCTGGTGAGCGGCGGCGCGCTGTGGCGTCTCGTCGCGGCGCCGCGACGATCCGGTGGATGAGCCATTGTACTTTGCGCTGTCCGCCTTATCTTGGCGGGACGACATGAGGGTAAAATGAACGACGACAAGGAACCGCAGCAGGGCAACCCCTGGATCAGAAGCGCGATGATATGGGCCGGGGTCGTGTTTGCCCTGTTGCTCGTGGTGTCGGTCGTCGAAAACCGGGATGGTGCGGCGGGTGGCACGGCCATCGCCTACTCCGATTTCCGTACCAAGATTGCGGAGGGCCAGATCAAGGAAGTCTCGGTCGGCCCCGACCATATCTACGGCACCCTCAACAACGGTCAGAAATTTTCCACGGTCCCGGTCAACGACCCCGGCCTTATCGGCCTGTTGGACGACTATAACGTCAAATATAGCGGCAAGGCGGAGGAGCAGCCGAGCTTCTGGATGGTATTGCTCTATCAGTCGCTGCCATTCCTGCTGATTCTTGGCGTGGCATTCTTCGTGCTGCGGCAGATGCAGAAGGGTGGCGGCGCTGGCGGCGCGATGGGCTTCGGCAAATCCAAGGCCAAGCTGCTGACCGAGAAATCAGGCCGCGTCACCTTTGACGACGTTGCGGGTATCGACGAGGCGCGGGAAGAGCTGCAGGAAATCGTCGAGTTCCTCAAAGATCCCGGCAAGTTTGCCCGCCTCGGCGGCAAGATTCCCAAGGGCGCGCTGCTCGTCGGATCGCCCGGCACCGGCAAGACCCTGCTTGCGCGCGCGATTGCGGGCGAGGCGGGCGTGCCGTTCTTCACCATATCCGGTTCGGACTTTGTCGAGATGTTCGTCGGCGTCGGTGCGTCTCGCGTGCGCGACATGTTCGAGCAGGCGAAGAAGAACGCGCCATGCATCGTCTTCATCGACGAAATTGACGCTGTCGGCCGCCATCGCGGCGCAGGGTTGGGCAACGGCAATGACGAACGCGAGCAGACGCTCAATCAGCTGCTGGTCGAGATGGACGGCTTCGAATCGAACGAGGGTATCATCATCGTTGCGGCAACCAACCGGCCCGACGTGCTCGACCCCGCGCTGCTGCGCCCGGGCCGTTTCGACCGCCAGGTGGTGGTGCCGCGCCCGGATATCGAGGGCCGCGTCAAGATCCTGGAAGTCCACATGAAGAAGGTGCCGCTCGCGCCCGACGTCGACGCGCGCACTATCGCGCGCGGCACGCCCGGCTTCTCCGGCGCAGACCTAGCCAACCTCGTGAACGAGGCTGCGTTGATGGCCGCGCGGCGGGGCAAGCGCCTTGTCGCCAGCGCGGAGTTCGAGGCAGCCAAGGACAAGGTGATGATGGGCGCGGAGCGCAAGTCCATGGTCATGACCGAGGACGAAAAGAAGATGACCGCCTATCACGAGGCGGGCCACGCCATCGTGGCGGTACACGAGCCGGCTTCGGACCCGATTCACAAGGCGACGATCATCCCGCGCGGCCGCGCGCTGGGCATGGTGATGCGCCTGCCTGAGCGCGACAATTATTCCTACCACCGCGACAAGATGTACGCGAACCTCGCCGTCGCCATGGGTGGGCGCGTGGCCGAAGAGATCATCTTCGGCTACGACAAGGTCAGCTCTGGCGCGTCCGGCGACATTCAGTACGCCACCCGCCTCGCGCGTGATATGGTGACGCAATGGGGCATGTCCGATGAGCTCGGCCCGCTGCAATATGAGGAGCAGCAGGGCGAGACCTTCCTCGGCTATTCACAGAGCCAGCGCGTGCACATGTCCAACGAGACGGCCAAGGCGATAGACCAGGAAATTCGCCGGATCGTTGAGGCTGGCTACGACCGTGCCAAGAAGGTGCTGTCCGATTTCGAGGCCCAGCTGCACCTCCTCGCCAACGCGTTGCTCGAATATGAGACGCTCTCCGGCGACGAGATCAAGACGCTGCTCGACAAGGGCGAGATTACCCGCGACGACGGCACCAAGATCAAGCCGAGCCCGATCCCGCTCGCAGGGACCTCGATCCCCCGGTCCGGGCGGCGCGGCAAGGGCGGGCTGGGCGGCGCAGCGCCGGCGGGAGCATAGCCTGCGGCTCTTGCGCCCGCTTCACCCTGCCGTATATGCCGTGAGCCAAGGCACAGCGCCGCGCAGCTAATCATCGCCGTCTGGGGGAAGCCATGAAGAAATTCGGACTGATCGGCGGGCTGAGCTGGAGCTCGACGGCGCGTTATTACGAGATCATCAACAAGGGTGTGGCCCGGCGCCTCGGCGGTTTCCACAGCGCCCCATTGGTGATCGAGAGCCTCGATTTCGCGGAAGTGGCCCGGTGCACCACGGCAGAGGATTGGGACTGCGCGAGCGGCCCGCTGATCGCTGCGGCGAAGCGCCTGGAAGCCGCCGGGGCTGAAGGCCTGGTGATTTGTGCCAACTCCATGCACGTCATTTACGAACGCGTGGCGGAGGCCGTCTCCGTGCCGGTACTGCACATTGCCGAGACGGTTGGCGCCAAGATGCAGGCGGATGGCATCAAGTCCGCCGCGATCGTCGGCACGCGCAATGTGATGACCGAGAAATTCTATCGTCAGCGGCTAGTTTCCTGCGGCATCTCGCTGTTGCCGCCTGACATGGAGCTGGCCGAGCGGGTCGATAAAATCGTCTATGAAGAGCTGGTACTGGGCAAGGTCTCACGCGAGTCGGAACGGTTCATGAAGTCGGAATTGACCGATATCGCCAAGCAGCAGGTTCAGGCAGTGGTTCTTGCCTGTACCGAGCTGGAGCTGATCGTCGACGTGCGCGCCAATGTGCTGCCCATTTATGATTCTACCACTATTCACGCGCAGGCAGCGCTGGATTTCATTCTGAGCTAGGCGCGGGCGGCCGGGCGGAGCCTGATACGGCCCTGTTGCAAGGCAAGCGGATAGAGGATGTCATTCTCCTGCGCGATCCGTTCGCGCAGGCGGCGAATAACCCATCCCGTCGCGTGCGCGAAATTGCGCCAGTCGACGCCAATATTCTCGGGCGTCCATTCGAGCAGGTAGAGCGCCCATTCCTCCTTGAGATCCGCAAACGCGCGTTCAAACGCGACGACCTCTTCATCGAGCCGGCCCGGCGCTGCGGCAAAATGGTTGGCGTAAAGAAAGCCCTGTTCAGCGGCGAGATGCTCGTCGAGGCAGGCGGACAGGCGCCGGATGAGAGAAAACGCCTCCTCCACGCGCGGGTCTCGACACTCGACCAGCACCAGCAAATCCTGCGCCAGCTCGTCCATTGCCTTATGCTCCTGAATGAGCCGTTCGATATCGTGCATCCGCGCCTCCGCCTGATACCATTATAGGCGGTCATTCGGGGGGCACAAAAAAGGGCCGGGGAGACCGGCCCTTTTCGAAACGGGATTTAAAGCATCGTGCGCAAAAGTGGGAACCGGTTTTGCGCCATAACGATGCGGCAAACCGAAAACTTGGAGCGCGCTGACTGATCGAGATTTAACGCAGCGCGCTCTAGCCCGATTAGCGCTTCGAGAACTGGAAGCTGCGGCGTGCCTTGGCGCGGCCGTACTTCTTGCGCTCCACCGTGCGGCTGTCGCGGGTAAGGAAACCCTCGGCCTTCACCGCGCTGCGCAGCGCCGGCTCATATTTGCTCAGCGCCTGGGCGATGCCATGCTTGACCGCACCGGCCTGGCCGGAAAGACCGCCGCCCTTCACCGTGCAGACAACGTCATACTGGCCCTCGCGATCCGTGACCGAGAAAGGCTGGTTGATGACGAGGCGCAGCGTGGGGCGCGCGAAATAGATTTCCTGATCGCGGCCGTTGACTGTGATCTTGCCGGTGCCGGGCTTGACCCAGACGCGGGCAACCGCATCCTTGCGGCGGCCGGTGGCATAGGCGCGGCCCTGCTTGTCGAGTTCCTGAACGCGCAGCGGCGCGGCTTCGGATGCGACGGGCGGGGAGACGGCACTGTCCGCACCGGTGGTCAGGCCCTGAAGGTCAGAGAGCGAATTGACGGTATCGGACATTATGCACCCACCTTGTTCTTGCGGTTGCGGGAAGCGAGATCGAGCACTTCCGGGTTCTGGGCTTCGTGCGGATGTTCTGACCCTGCGAAAATGCGCAGGTTACGCATCTGCTGGCGGCCGAGCGGGCCGCGCGGGATCATGCGCTCGATCGCCTTTTCCAGAACGCGCTCCGGAAAGCGGCCTTCCAGCACCTTCTGCGGCGTGGTTTCCTTGATGCCGCCCGCATAGCCGGTGTGCTTGTAATACACCTTGTCGGTCAGCTTCTTGCCGGTGAACTTCACCTTGCCCGCATTGATGATGATGACATTGTCACCGCAATCGACGTGCGGGGTATAGCTCGGCTTATGCTTGCCGCGCAGGATGTTCGCGATGATCGAGGCGGCGCGGCCGACAACGAGGCCCTCGGCGTCGATCAGCACCCATTTCTTTTCCACCGTCGCCGGGGTGGCCGGCTTGGTCGTTTTCATCAGCGCCTTCATGGCCCGAAAACTCCTGATTGATGATAGGGCGCGCGAGGAAACCCCGCGAGCGGAAGCGGCCTATTGGCGGGGGCAGGCCCGAGAGTCAAGCAAAAGCGGCTCTCTTGGAGGAGGTAAAATAATACCTCCTGTTAGCTGGTCTGGGTTTTCACCCACTGTGCGAACGGTTCATGCGCCGTCTCGACTGGCCAGCTCAGGATCGCGGGGATGGCATAAGCGTGCAGCTCGGCGATCCGGGCGATGAGGGCGGGCGCCAGCTCGGGCGTGGTCTTGAACAGCGCGGGGACTTCTTCATTCTCCTGCACCGTGCCTTCCCATTCGTAAATGGAGAGGCAGCCGCTCAGGATATTGGCGCAAGCCGCCAGCCGCTCTTTGACAACAGCGCGCCCCGCCACGGCCGCGCTATCGGCATCGGCGAACACGGCGTAAACGAGTGCCAGCCCGCTCATGCCCGCCGCACTGATCCCACGGTATGCGCCGCCCAGACTGCCGCGCCCAGTACAAGCGCACCCACTGCCTGATGCGCCACGGCGAGCGGCAGCGATATCCCGCTGAGCACCGTGGCGATACCGAGCACGACCTGCGTTCCCACAGTCGCGCTGAGGGCTATGGACGCGCCCCGCCCACCCGCAGCCTTGGCCTGGCGCGCCAGCAGGATCAGCAACAGCGCCGCGCCCCATGCCCACCAGCGATGAAGGAAATGGACAAGGTAGGGGTCGCTGGTGATCGTGCGCCAAAGGCTGCCCCACCACACGATGCCTTCCGGTACAAAATGGTCGTTCATGAGCGGCCAGCTGCTTGCCACATAGCCCGCACGCAGCCCGGCTGTGATCGCGCCGAGGAAAATTTGCACGAACAGCGCGGCAAGCGCCACAGCCGCCGCCCGGCGCAACCGGGCCTTGCCGCGCCCCGGCCGCGTAGACTCCGCCACCATATCAAGCGCGGTCCACACAATCGCGCTCAGCAGCAGGAGCGCCATCAGCAAATGCGCAGCGAGCATGGCGGGCTGCACGTTAACCCGGTCGACCAGCCCACTTTTCACCATCAGCCAGCCGATCGCCCCCTGCGCGCCGCCCAGCACCAGCAGCAGGACGAGGCGGGGACCATAGCCCTTTGGGATCGCCCGCTTGATGGCGAACCAGATCAGCGGCAGCGCAAAGGCCAGCCCCAATACCCGCCCCATCAGCCGGTGGAAATATTCCCAGAAATAGATCTGCTTGAACGCCGAAAGCGTCATGCCCTGGTTCATCAGTACATATTGCGAACTGTTCCTGTAGCGCGCGAATTCCTCCGCCCATTGCGCCTCGTTGAGGGGCGGGATCGCGCCGGTCACGGGCTTCCATTCGGTGATGGACAGTCCCGATTCGGTGAGACGGGTGATGCCGCCCACCACCACCATCAGCACAATCAGCGCAGCAATGACGAACAGCCAGCGGGCAAGAGCGCGCGGCCGGGCGGTCAGGGAAGCGGCAGGGGTTTTCTGTACCATCACAGTCATAGCGGGCTGATGCGCCGACACCTTCCTCTTTTCAAGAGGGAACCCTCTCGCCAGAGCAATGTTATATTGTATCTTCAGATTTTGCGGCTATAAGGCCCGGCGAGGAGTAGCATGCAGCCGAGGGTTCCCCATTTCTACTGGCTTGACCGGGCCGCGATCGTTCTGTCCGGCTTTTGCGTCGTGCACTGCGTGGCAACGATCATATTGATCGGCACGCTGACTTCGCTCGGCCATCTGTTCGCCGACCCGCGCATCCATGAAATCGGCCTGGCATGTGCCACCTTGCTCGGCGCAGTGGCGCTGGGCAGCGGCCTGGTGCGACACCGGCGCACCCTTCCGATCCTCGCGGGGGTTCCAGGCCTGGCGCTGATGGCGGCGGCGCTGTTTGTGCCGCATGGCTTCAGCGAGGCGCTGCTCACCATCCTCGGCGTATCGCTGGTGGCGGGCGCGCACCTGATGAACGCACGCGCCTGCTGAGAATATTGCGCGCGGCGCTTTCCTTTTCTATCTGGGCGCATGACCAGCACCGCACCTACCCCGATCAGCCGCGCCATCATCCTGAGCGCGGGGCAAGGCTCCCGCCTTCTCCCCCTAACCGCCGATTTGCCCAAATGCCTGATCGGGCTTTCGGGAAAGACCTTGCTGGCGTGGCAGGTGGATGCGCTGCACGCCAATGGGGTGAACGAAATCCATGTCGTTACCGGCTTTCATACGGAGGACGTGGAGGCGGAGCTGGAGCGGCTGGCGCGGCCGGGGCTGGTTTTGAAGGAACATTTCAATCCCTTTTTCAAGGTAGCGGATAACCTTGGGAGTTGCTGGATCGCGCGCGAGGCGATGACGGGTAACTATTTGATTTTGAACGGAGACACGCTCGTATCCCAAGCCCTTGTAGGGCGGGTCCAACAGGGTGCGGACTGGCCCATCTGCGTGACGGTCGACGTGAAGCCAAACTATGACAGCGACGACATGAAGGTGGAGCGGGACGGCGACCGCCTCGTCCACATCGGCAAGACGCTGACCGCCGCGCAGAGCAATGCCGAATCGATCGGCTTCCTTGCCTTTCGCGGCGAAGGCGGCGCGCTGTTTCGCGAGGCGGTGGAGGCGGCGATGCGCACGCCCGCCGGAGTGGAGAACTGGTATCTGAAGGTGATCGACCAGCTCGCGTCCACCGAAAAAGTCGGCACGCTATCGATCGAAGGGATGGAATGGGGCGAGGTCGACTTCCTCAACGATGTCGATGTGGCGGAGAAGCTGACGGCTGGCTGGCGCTAGCAGCTTTCAGTTGGTCTCATCCCAGCGCCCGCGCAGCCATTGCGCCAGCTCGGCCTGCTGCGCCTCCGGTAGTACGAGAGCGGATTTGAGATCCGGCGGACCGGGCCACCCTGCATCCGCCACAGTCAGCGCCCCATGGCTACGCTCCCCCTCATAGCGGGGCAGCACATGGAAATGCACATAGGGGTCCACCATCATCAGCATCAGCCAGTTGATACGCTCATACGATACCGCCGCTTGCAGCATCGCCTCCACACGGCGCGTTACCTCTGCCAGATCAGCATGACATTCCGCCGGCAGCGCGCCAAAAGCGGTCGCGTCCGATTTCGCGGCGACCACCAGCGACCCCAATGTCACCTGCGCCGGGCGGAGCAGCACGACCCAATGCGCCGTCTCGCCGATCAAGGTTGCGGGATAGCCGAATTTGCGGATCGTCTCGTTCATCGCGGTTGCTCCAGCCAGCTTGTGATAGGCCTCCCAGCCTTGCGCGCTTGCACCAGCTGCGCGACCTGCCCCATGTGCACCAGCAGCGAGAGGATGGTCCACCACGCCACCGCGATCAGGCCGATATCGGGCCGGCCCGCGATCAGGCTGACGAACAGGATCGCCATATTGGGGTTGCGGCGCGCGGTGATGAGGCGGAACCAGCTGTCGAACCGGCGCCAGACATGCATGTCCATCCCGGCATATTTGAGGAAGACGCCTTCGCACAGCCTCTGCAGCACATAGCCCGCGACAATCGCCACCATCAGTGCCGCAAAGGTGGCGACTGGCAGGGCAAGGCCGACATGGGCCAGCCCCAGCCCCCACGCCGCCCACCAGAACGGCGGGTGGACGAGGTCGATCCCATGGTCGAACACATTGCCCCATTTGCTCGACGTGATGGTACAGCGGGCAAGCTTGCCGTCGACCGTATCGAGCACCATGAACACGAAGCCCGCCGCCATCCCCTGCCAATATTCGCCGCGATAGAACAGGATCGTCGCCAGCACGCACAGGGTGGCGCCGATGCCGGTGACCATATTGGGCGTCATCCTCAACGCGGCGGCCAGGCGGGTGAGGTGGAAAGCGAGCTCGGGCCAGAGATATTTGGTGAGCAGGTCCGTCACGCCCTTATAGGCGCCGAAATAGCTCGCCCGCTCTATCTGCGCGCGCGTCTGCGGCGAGACACGAATGGCAAACGGCCGCTCGGTCTTGCGCAGCTTTTCGTTGTAAAAGCCGGGCGATGTGCGCAGGTCGATCCGCTCGGCAGGTTCGCCATCCTCCGGCAATTGCCCGATCACCAGCGCCTCGCCATCGTGGAAGGCAACGCCCGGCCGCCGCAGGGCAAGGCGCAGCAGCAGCGGATCGAACGCATAATCCTGATTGATGTGCAGCCTGTGCCCCGGCGCGATGGCAACCCCGGCGGGCACATCGCGCACCAGCATCCGCCGCGCCCTTTCGGCCGCAGTCATGCCCCAGATGCGCTCGGTCCCCTCGCCCGAGAAAGCCACCGGTCCGATGTCGAGATCATTGGTCATGCTCTCGCGGCTAAAGCATCCCGCCGCGCTTGAGAAGAGCCTTCCTCAGCCAGCAGGCCGCAGATAGCGCAGGATCGCCTCTGCGCCGCGCCGCGCCGCGCCGGCGGGGTCGCCGCCGACAGACAATGCCAATGCCTGGGCTTGCAAGGCGCTGTAGCGGGGATGCTCGGAGCCCGCGCGCTCAATCGCGGCCATTGCCGCCGGCACCGTGTCCGCCACTTCGCCCAGCGTCCAGAACAGAAAATTGGGATCGCCTTGCCACTGCGCACCGTGCGCGTTTAGGAACACGCAGGGGCGCGGGGTGGCGAGAAACTCGTACACCTGGCTGCTGACGTCACCCAGATAGATGTCCGCCCCGCCGGTGTAGGTCATGTCCACCAGCCGGTTGGAGCCGGTATCGACGATGATCTTGCCGGGCACCGCCATCGCCTCAATCTTCGCCTTCGCCGCCTTGCTGACGCGATGAAACAGGCGGATATGCGGCGCGACGACGAGGTTGAAGCGATCCTGCGCCGCGAACGCCGCGATGATATCCCTCCCCATCGTCTCCCATGAGGACTGGTCGGGCCTGAAATGCGGCGCATAGAGCACGGTGGGGCGGTCATTATCGAACAGCGGCGGGCGATGCCGCGCCATCTTCTGCATGAAGTCGAGCTTCACATAGCCGTTGACCGCATAGCGGCCGGGCGTGATCGTCCCTGCCTCCAGCAGCCTCTTCTCGCTCTTTTCGCCAGCCACCAGCACGAAGTCGAAGAAGCGATCCCGCGGATCGAGCATGATCGCCTTGTCACCCGCGCCGTGCGGCGTGAAAATCAGGCGGGTGCGACCGGAAAGAAAATGACGGACGATCGTCGTCGTGCGCTCGGGCACCACGATCGCGTCAAACCCGCGCAGATAGCCGATATGCCGCAACAGTGTGAGCAGCCTTGGTGGGTCATCAGCCCCGTTGAGCCGCTTTTGCACCGCAGACAGTGCCGGAATTGCGAGCTTCTTCACCTTGGGTGCGAAACCGGGATAGGCGCTGCGCACCAGATCCAGCACCCAGCCGTGCGCGTCGCTCGCCACCGCAACCTCAAGCTCGACATCGGGGGCCAGCGCCTGCATCTCCGCCGCGATGGGCAGCGCGTGCAGCGCCTGATGCGCTTCACCGATGAAAAGAAACACTATTCGCACCCTGACAGCATTCCTTCCGGCTGGCTCTGCGCTTCCTCATGCCGGGTCGGCGCGCGCTTGCCAACAGGGATCATCCGATCCTGTCTTGACAGACATACACCAAATGGCGCTTTGACTGTGTAGGGGAGCATATTAAAACCAACGGGTCAGCAACGCCCCCTGGAGTGACTGTCTGTAATGTGGAAAACCCTTGTCCGCACCGTGGCGCTGCTGGCGCCCAAGGACAGAAGGCGCGGCGCGCGCCTGCTCATAATGGTCGTGTTGATGGCCATGAGCGAGACGTTCGGCATCGCGATGCTGCTGCCCTTCTTCATGGTGCTGAGCCGCCCGCAGATGATCGAGATCCAGCCTGCCATCTCGGCCATCTATCACGGCCTCGGCTTTACAAATCATCACAGCTTCCTTCTGGCGTTCGGCCTGGTCGCGTTCGTGATCGTGGTGCTGGCGGCGGTGATCCGCATCGTCACCACATTCATGATGAACCTTTTTGCCCAGAAGAGCGGGCACAGGATGGCCGAGCGCTTGCTGGAAACCTATCTGCGCCAGCCCTATGTTTTCTTCCTCCAGCGCCATAGCAGCGAGCTGACCAAGAAGATCACCACCGATTCACAGATGCTGGTAAGCTATGTCGTGCAGCCGGGCATGTATGTGATCGCCTATACGCTGGTGGTGATGACGATGACCGGCGTGATGCTGGCGCTTGATCCCTTTATCGCGCTCGCCGTGGGGGGGGTGATCGGCGGGATGTATGTGCTGATCTTCCGCGCGTCGAAAAAGATGCTCTCGCACATCGGGCAGGATCTTGAGATCGCGAACACCCAGCGGTTCTCCTCGATCGAAGTGGCGATCGGGGGGATCAAGGATATCAAGCTGATGGGGCGGGAGGATGTTTATCTCAACCAGTTCCGCCCAGCATCGCTGCGCGCCGCGCGCCACCAGGCGATCAGCCAGGCGCTGGCCGAGGCGCCGCGCTACCTCATCGAGGCGGTGGCGATCGGCGGGGCGCTGACGCTGGCGCTGCTGTTGCTCGCAACCGGGCGCGGCGGGGCGCTCGTGCTGCCGGGCCTCAGCGTCTATGCGCTGGCGGGCTACAAGCTCATCCCCTCGGCCCAGCGCGTGTTCAGCGGGCTCAGCAATTTGCAAGTGGGCGATTCGGTGCTGAATGCGATCCGCGACGATTTCGAACAGACCGAACCTCCGCAGCCTAAGCCCGCCGTGGCCCCGGCCGCCATGCACCCCAAGCGCGAGATCGTGCTGGACAATATCGGCTTTTCCTATCCCAACATGCGCAAGACGGCGATCGAAGGCATTACCCTGCGCGTCGGCGTGGGCACCTCGGTGGGCCTTGTCGGCGGAACCGGCGCAGGCAAGACGACTCTGGTGGACATCATCCTGGGGCTGTTGCGGCCCTCGCAAGGGCGCATTCTGGTCGACGGCGTGGCGATCGACGAGAGCAGCCTGCCGAGCTGGCAGCAGGCGCTGGGCTATGTTCCGCAGACGATCTTCCTCGCTGATACCACCGTGGCCGAAAACATCGCCTTGGGCGTTCCTGCCGCCGCCATCGACATGGCGAAGGTCGAGGAATGTGCACGCATGGCGCAGATCCATGATTTCATCATCAGCGACATGCCCGAGGGCTATGAAACCCGCGTGGGCGAGCGCGGCGTGCGCCTGTCAGGCGGCCAGCGCCAGCGCATCGGCATCGCCCGCGCGCTCTATCGCGATCCTTCCGTGCTGGTGCTCGATGAAGCGACGAGCGCGCTTGACACGCTGACCGAAAAGGCCGTGATGGAATCGGTGCAGGCCCTGAGCCATCAGAAGACGATCATCATGATCGCCCACCGGCTGACGACGGTGCGCCCGTGCGACCAGATTTTCATGCTGGACAGGGGCGGCCTCGCCGAACAGGGTACTTATGATGAGCTGCTGGCAACCAGCCGCAAGTTCAAAGCCATGGTATAGAATTTGCCCCATGCCGGGCTGCAAATACCACCTTTTTGCGCTTCCGGTGCTCACGACCCCATAAGGTCGCTGCGCGCCGGTTCTCAAAACGTGGCATCTTCGCTCCGGCCTGAGCCAAATCATGCCTGCGTTATCCGCGCTTTCGAAGGATGATATAGAGCGCGCCCTTGCCGCCGTGGCGCGGGTGGGCGGTGCGCACGCTGGCGATGGCATCGGCATGACCGGAGAGCGCAAGCCAATCCCCGATTTCCGCGCGAATCGCGCCGCGCGTCTTGTGCCCCAGCGGGCCGACATGCGCCGGGCGGGGGTTGCCCGTCACCACCAGCATCACCCTGTGGCCGCGCGCGATGGAATGGCCGAGTGCATGATTAAGGCGCTGATGCGCGGCATCGAGCGTGTGGCCATGCAGGTCTATCGTGACATCGGGCGCGAGCGTGCCGTTGGTGATGCGGCGTTCCCAGCTCGTATCCAGCACCGGCGTAGGTGCGCGGCGCGGCGGCTGCCGTTCTGCTGACGGCGGAAGCGCAGCAGGTCGAGCTGGCTTGCTGTCGATAGGGGTAAAAACCTCGGGTGGAGCCAAATCAACCGCCCGGCCGGGCAGCGGCGTCACGCTGCGCGCCAGCCGCGCCCAGATCTCCCGTTCCTCAGGGCTGAGGCGCCGTGGCGGCATTATCGCGCCGAAGCGTTGATCCGCGCCACAGTGCCGATGGGCAACAGTACCCATGACGTGCCGCGCGCAGACATGCCGCCGGCGATCGTGCGTGCGCGCTCACCCGCGCCCCAGAACGTGTCGAAGCGGTTCGCGCCCTTGATCGCGCCGCCGGTATCCTGCGCGATCCAGACGCCGTTCGGTTCCGCCCGATCCAGCGCGAGCAGCACCGGCGCGCCGAGCGGCACATAGCGCGGGTCCGCCGCGACCGTGGCCTCGGCCGTCACCGGCAGGCCCAGCGCGCCCAGCGGCCCGGCGCTCGTGATCTCCTTGAAGAACACGAAGCTCTTGTTCTCGTTCATGATCCTGCGCCCCTCCTCGGGGTTGGCGCGCAGATAGGCCATGATGTCCTGCATCGAACCGGCCTGGATCAGGCCGCGGTCCTTCATCAGCTTGCCGATGCCGGTATAGTCGCGGCCGTTCTGCCCATCATAGCCGATGCGCATGACGCCGCCATCGGGCAGGCGCAAGCGCCCGCTGCCCTGCACCTGAAGGAAGAAGAACTCGACGGGATCGGCCGCCCAGGCCAGCTCAAGCCCTCGGGTGGATAGCGCATTGCCATCCACAATGTCCGCCCGCGCGAAATAGGGAATGAACTTCTGCCCTTCCACCCGGCCACGAATCGACTTGCCCTTGAGGCTATCGCTGAACTGGCCGAGGTCGACGTCGATCAGATCGGGCGGGCGGCGATAGATCGGCACCTGATACGCAGCGCCGGGGACTCTCGATCCCGCAATCTCTGGCTCGTAATAGCCGGTGGCGAAAGCCGCGCCGTTGCCGACCTGGGCCGCCTCGAAATACCGTACGAAGAAATCGGCAGCAGTCTCGGCGGGCCAGCTCGCGGCGGCGGCGCAAGCTGGCGCCCAGTCCTGCCCCTGCGTCAGGCCGGACTGATCCGTACGGCGCATCAGCGAGGGACAGGAGATACGGAAGGCGGCGAGCGCGGCGACTGTGCGCTCGTTCTGGCGCACCAGCTCGCCCAGCGCCGGACCCGCAACCAGGCCGGCGGTGAGCGCGGTGTCGGTGGAGGCGGTCGGCGCGACGGGGGTGGATGGCGTCGCGGGGCGCGGGGGTACCGGCACCGGCTTCGGCGCGGGCGTGCGTGGAGCTTTTGGGGCGGGAGCGGGCGCAGGGCCACGCGACGGCGGGATGATACCGCCTGCGCAGGCAGAAAGGAGCAACGCGCCCCCTACGACGGCCACAGCGCGGCCGACCATGCTGCGCCGAGCCTTCGCCACGCTTACGCGGCCTCGTCGGTTTCGCTCAATTTCCAGTTGGGGTCGGCGTGGCCGATCTCGCGCGAGAAGGTCCAGAGATCATGCGTGGCGACGGCATCGCTCATCGAACCGGCGATGACCGCGCCCTCCTGGTTGCGGGTTACAGCCGCAATGTCCGCATCGAAACGCATAGTGACATGAGCGGTGCGCCCATGCACGGCGGCGTCAACGATCTGCGCCTTCTCGATTCGCACCAGGCGATTGTCCATCACCTCGCCCGCCTCCTCACGCGCCGCGATCGCATCCTCGAAGGACTGCGCGACATCCGAGTCGCACAGCCAGCGCAGCTCGTCGCGCTTGCCTTTCCAGAACGCCTCCAAAATCATGCCATAAGCGGAGCGCGCGCCTTCAACGAACTGCGGCACATCAAAATGACGATCCGCCGCAATGATCGCGCGGACGCCATTCTCTGCCTCAGGCGCGATCAGGCTGTTGGCAAGACGGGTGGTGTCTGCGGCGGCGCTCGCCTGCATCTCGGGCTGAAGCGGCTTGTGCGCGACACGATCATCCGGCTGAAGCGGCGCGGGCTGTTGCTCATGCCCTGTCCGGCGGCCGAGCACCGAATAGAGCCGCAGCGCGAGGAAAGCGGCGGCGAGAGCCAGTATGACGATCATGTACACGGTTTTGGCCTGTCCCGGTTGATAGGGGGATGAACAGGCAACATAGGCAAACTGATCCCGATTTTCAAACCCGCACGGCGAAAAAGCGCGAGAAAGCCGCTATCGTCTGCATTGCCCTCTCTCGCCGCTACTGCTAAGCGCGCGGGCACACGGGTGGCGGCATGCCGGTGCCCACCAGCATTTCATTGAGGGAAAGACGATCATCATGGCCGAAGACGCCGCCTCCGCCGAACCGCTCGCCAATGGCGCAGACACCGCGCCTGCCATCGGCCTGCTCACACAATATGTGAAGGATCTGTCGTTCGAAAATCCCAACTCTCCCGCCGTCTACCAGTGGCAGGAGCAGCCTGACATCGATGTGCAATTCAACATCGGATCGGATAAGCCGGGCGAAGATGTCTACGAAGTGTCGCTCAAGATCGAGGTGAAAGCAAAGGCCGCCCAAGGCACCGCGTTTGCGACCGAGCTGACCTATGCCGGCCTGTTCGGGATCCGCAATGTGCCGGAGGATCAGATCCACCCGTTCCTCTTTGCCGAGGCCCCTCGCCTGCTGTTTCCGTTCGCCCGCCGCGTGCTGGCCGATGCGATTCGCGACGGCGGATTCCAGCCGCTGATCCTCGATCCGATCGACTTCAACGGCCTCTACCTGCAACAGCTTCAGGCGCAGCAGGCCTCTCAGGGGCAGGACGGCGAGCCGGTTGTCGGTAACGCCTGACGCCAACAGAGCGCGCTGACGCCATGGGCCTGCTCCGCGCTTCGGGCACCATCGGCGCGCTCACGCTGGTCAGCCGGGTGCTCGGCATGGTGCGCGACATGCTGGTCGCGCGGTTCCTGGGCGCGGGGCTGGCATCGGACGCGTTCCTGATCGCCTGGCGCCTGCCCAATCTGTTTCGTGCGCTTTTTGCGGAAGGCGCATTCTCCGCCGCGTTCGTGCCGATGTTCAACCGGACGATGGCCGAGGCGGACGCCGAGAAGCCCGGCTCGGGCAAGGCGGCTGCGGTGCTGTTTGCCGGACAGGTGCTCTCGGTACTGTTCCCGTTCCTCGTAATTTTCACCGTCATCATGATGGTGTTTGCCGCGCAGATCGTCTGGGCGATGACCGGCGGTTTTCCCGATGGCGGGCCGGAGAAGTTCGCGCTGGCGGTGGACCTGACCCGCATCACCTTCCCCTATCTCGCGCTCATCTCCATCGTCTCGCTGCTGGGCGGCATATTGAACTCGCTCGATCGCTTCTGGGTCAATGCCGCCGCGCCGATATTGCTGAATGTGTGCATGATCGCGGCTGTGCTGTTCTTTCGCGGCGAAACGCCTGTGGAGACGAGCTATACGCAGGCGATCGCCGTTACGGTATCGGGCGCGATGCAGCTCTTGTGGCTGATGTGGGCATGCGCGCGTGAAGGCGTGGTGCTGTGGCCGCGCATGCCGCGCATCACCCCGCGCGTGAAGCAGATGCTGCTACTCATTCTGCCCGCCGCGCTGGGGCAGGGGGCTATCCAGTTCAACCTGCTGATATCGACCTCGCTGGCCGCGCGGTTTCTTCCGCAAGGCGCGGTGAGCTATCTCTATTATGCGGACCGGCTGAACCAGCTGCCGCTCGGCCTGATCGGCATCGGCGTGGGCACCGCGATCCTGCCCGCGCTGTCCCGCCAGATCGGCTCCGGCAACGAGGGCGCGGCCAGGGAAACGCAAAACCGCGCGATCGAGCTGGCGCTGTTCCTCGCTCTGCCCGCTGCTGTGGCTTTGTGCGTCGCGGCGACGCCGCTGATCCGGGGTCTGCTCCAGCATGGGGTCTTTACCGCGCAGGATACGGTGGGCGCGGCCTCTGCACTCGCGGTGTTTGCGCTGGGCGTGCCCGCCTATGTGCTGATCAAGGTGCTGACGCCCGGTTTTTATGCCCGGCAGGACACGAAGACGCCGGTGCGCGTCGCGCTGTTTTCCATGCTGTTCAACCTCGTCGGCAACCTGATCCTGATCTGGCCGCTGGGCCATGTTGGCGTGGCGGCCGCTACTGCTTTCTCGGCCTGGGTCAACGTCCTGATCCTGTATTACCTGCTGCATCGGGACGACCATCTGCAGGCGGATGCGCGGCTGCTCAGCCGGGGCATGCGCATCATCGGCGCCAGCGCGGTGATGGGCGCAGCCCTGTGGTTCGGCGCGCCACTGGCAGACCAGCATATGACCGGCGGCTTTTTCGGCCGCCTCCTCGCGCTCTCCCTGTTGTGCGGCGGGGGCGCGATGGTCTATGCGGGCGCGATCTTCGGGCTGGGCGCCTATCGCCTGTCCGAAGTGAGGGCGCTGACCACGCGCCGCAGATAGAACGAAAGACCAGAGACATGCGCGTCCTTTCCGGCATCCAGCCCACCGGCAACCTGCACCTTGGCAACTATCTTGGCGCGATCCGCAACTGGGTGAAGATGCAGGACGAGATGGACTCAACATCTCAGTGCTTCTTCTTCCTGGCCGACATGCACTCGATCACGGTGCACGAGGGGCGCGAGCAGCGCCTCGCCAATGTGCGCGAGATGGCGGCGGCGCTGGTCGCCTGCGGGATCGACCCGGATCGCTCCGTGCTGTTCAATCAGGCGCGCGTACCCGCCCATGCCGAGCTGTGCTGGTTGTTAAACGGCACCGCGCGGATCGGCTGGCTCAACCGCATGACGCAGTTCAAGGACAAGGCTGGCAAGAACCGCGAAAGCGCGTCTGTGGGTCTGTTCGCCTATCCTGTGCTCCAGGCGGCGGACGTGCTGCTCTATCAGGCGACGCATGTTCCGGTGGGCGAGGATCAGAAGCAGCATCTGGAGCTGACGCGCGACATCGCGATCAAGTTCAACACCGATTTCGAGCGCGAGGTCTTCACCCTGCCCGACCCGATCATCCCCAAGGAGACGGCGCGGATCATGAGCCTGCGCGATGGCTCGGCCAAGATGTCGAAGTCCGACCCGTCGGACCAGAGCCGCATCAACCTGACCGACGACAACGATGCGATCGCCCAGAAGGTGCGCAAGGCCAAGACCGATCCGGAACCGCTGCCATCGGAGGCGAAGGGGCTGGAGGGGCGGCCGGAAGCGCTGAACCTGATCGGCATCTACGCGGCAATGGCGGGCACAAACGCCGACGCTGTGTGCGCGCAATTCGCGGGGCAGGGCTTTGGCGCGTTCAAGCCCGCGCTCGCAGATCTGCTGGTGGGTGCGCTCGCCCCGATTCGCGACCGCTATGTGGCGCTGAAGGATGATCATTCCGCACTCGACGCCATTCTCGAAAAGGGCGCAGCGAAGGCCTCTGCCGCTGCTGAACCCACCTTGCGGGCGGCTTACGACGCCATGGGCCTCATGCGCTGAACGGGTTGGAACCTCCGGCGAAACGAGTTCGTTCAAATGCGGTTCAGTTGCGTTATACCACTATCGCATTCTGAATTTGCACGCCGCGCCGCCCCGGAGCGGCGGCGAGGAGAGAGATCATGAGAAAGAACAAGGCCCTCGGCATTGCGCTCGCCAGCGCGGCCCTGTTGCTGACCGCCGGTTGCGCCGAACGCTTCAAGGCGGATGTGGCCCGCTTCCAACAGTTGCCCGCGCCGCAGGGGCAAACCTTCACCATCGTTGCCGATGATCCGCGCCTCGCCGGTGGTCTGGAGTTCGGGCAATATGCGTCTCTGCTGGAGCACAAGCTCGGCGGTGTCGGCTATGTCCCGGCCCAGGATGCCGCGCGCGCGGACCTTGTCGTGCGGATGCGCTATGCCGTTGACAACGGGCGCGAGCGCGTGCGTTCCACCGGCTTCGCGCCTGACCCTTTCTATTACGGCTATGGACGCTATGGCTATTGGGGTCGCCCCTATCACTGGGGTTTCTATGACCCCTTCATGTTTGGCGCGGGCTATCGCGATGTCGAGAGCTATACGGTCTATACCGGCACGCTGGAGCTGCGCATAGACCGCGCCAACGGCGGCCAGCGGCTGTTCGAGGGCAAGGCGGAAGCACAGTCTCTGAGCAACAAGCTGACCTATCTGGTGCCGAACCTCATCGACGCGATGTTCGTGAACTTCCCGGGCCGCTCAGGCGAAACCGTGAAGATCACGCTGGCGCCGGAAAAGAAATAGGTCAGCACGGCCACCAAAGACCGGTGCAGTCCCTGGAAAACTTCGCTAAGGCGACGCTCGATTTGTACGAGTGCCTTGCGGAGCCTGCATGCCTGACGATCAGCTCATTCTCAGCCTTTCCTGTGCCGACCGGCCCGGGCTTGTCGCCCGCGTCGCCGGCTTTCTGGCTGAGCGCGGTTGCAACATCCTTGAGGCGCAGCAGTTCGACGACAGTCTCAACACCCGCTTTTTCATGCGGGTGGAGTTCAGCGCCCCTGCGGGCGGATTGGACGCGCTGAGGGCCGAATTCGCGCGGGTCGCGCAGGAGCTTGGGCTGGAGTGGCGGCTGCGCGCATCCGCGCATGCGCCGAAAGTGCTGATCCTCGTCTCGAAGTTCGATCATTGCTTGAGCGACCTCGTCTATCGCCACCGCATCGGCGAGCTCCGGATGGATATCGTCGGCATCGCCTCCAACCACCCGCGCAACGCGCTGATGGCCAGCATGACGGGCGGGCTACCCTTTCACCATCTGCCCGTGACCACAGACACCAAGGCACATCAGGAAGGGCAGATCCGCGATCTTATCGAGCAGACGGAAGCGGACCTCGTCGTGCTGGCGCGCTATATGCAGATATTGTCGGACGAGATGGCCGCCTTCCTCTCAGGACGCTGCATCAACATTCACCACAGCTTCCTGCCCGGCTTCAAGGGGGCCAAGCCCTATCATCAGGCGCACGCGCGCGGCGTGAAGATGATCGGCGCAACCGCGCATTATGTGACGGCGGATCTCGATGAGGGGCCGATCATCCATCAGGATGTCGAAGCGATCAGCCATGCCGACACGCCGGAGGAGCTGGTGCGCAAGGGCCGGGACATAGAGCGGCGCGTGCTTTCTGAAGCCGTGCGGCTCCATTTGGACGATCGCGTGTTTCTCAATGGCAACCGCACGGTCGTCTTCCGCGGATGACCTGCCACCCCTTTGTCTCGCGCTGAAAGGATACCGCCATGATCGAACTGCACAGCTGGCCCACGCCCAACGGCCTCAAGGTCTCCATCTTTCTTGAGGAAGCGGGGGTGGAGCACAGAGTTTTCCCCGTCAACATCTTGAAGGGCCAGCAGCTCGATCCGTATTTCCTCTCCTTCTCGCCCAACAACCGCATTCCCGCGATCCGCGATCTCGATCCGCCCGGCGGCGGCGAGCCGATTACCGTGTTCGAGAGTGGCGCGATCCTCTTCTACCTCGCGCGCAAATATGAAAAGTTCCTACCCGCAGACCCGCGCGGCACGATGGACGTGCTGCAATGGCTGTTCTGGCAGATGGGCGGGCTGGGGCCGATGGCGGGGCAGAACCATCATTTCAACATCTATGCGCCCGAAAAGATCGACTATGCCATCAACCGCTATGTCAACGAGACCGCGCGGCTCTATGGCGTGCTTGACCGGAGGTTGGCGAACCGGAACTATGTCGCGGGCGACTATTCGATTGCCGACATGGCGATTTACCCGTGGATCGTGCCGCACGAGAACCAGAAGCAGAATCTCGATGATTTCCCCAATGTAAAGCGCTGGTTCGAGACTGTGAAGGCACGCCCGGCAGTCGAGAAGGTCTATGCCGAAAAGGAGGCGCTCTATCCCAAGGGTGAGGAGCCGAGCGAGGAAGAGAAAGCGAAGCTGTTCGGCTTGAAGAAGTAGCTCAGCCCACCAGCCGCAACGGCTCGCGCGCGGGCATTTGGGCTCCGGCCACGCCGGGCAGCGCGCGCAGCCGCTCAATGGTTTCGGCGTCGATCTGGAAATCCCGGCCCAGCCGCAGGCTTGCGATCCTTCCCTGGGCATCGCGCGCCCGGATGCGCACCTCCCCGCGCCCGCCCCGGCAGCCGGACAGCATCTGCGCGATCTGCGCGACGGCGGCGGGCTCTTCCACATCGATCCACAGCTCGAGGCGCATTCCGCTCGCGGCTGACGCCAGCGACTGCGCGCCGCGCACGGTGACGCGCGGCACCTCCTCACCCGGCATGCGCTCCAGCTCGACATTCAGCAGCGCGCACTCGCCCGCTTCGGCGAGATCGGCGATCTTCTTGCAGCTCGCTTCATCGAAACAGCTTGCCTGAAACTGGCCGCTGCTGTCCGAAAAGGTGGCGGACACATAGCGGGCGCCGCGCTTGGTCTCGCGCCAGCGCACATCCTCGACCAGCGCGGCCATCATCGATGTGGCGCGGCCTTCGCTGTTGGTGGCAGGCGGCTGGGCGCAAATGGACCCGAAGCTGCGCGCGCCGCGCGCCTGCGCGATATGGGCATAGCGATCGACCGGATGCGCCGAGAAATAAAAGCCGAACGCTTCTTTCTCCTGCGCCATGCGTGTGGCGGTGGGCCAGGGTTCATGCGGCGGCACGCGCACCTCTGCATGCGGCGTGTCCTCGCCACCGAACAGGCCTCCCTGCCCGCTGACCCGCGCCTCCTGCGCGCTGGCCGCGACCGAAAGGATGGTTTCGGCGGCGGCATGGACCCCGGAGCGATCGGCATGGATGCCATCGAACGCTCCGGCAGCGGCCAGACTTTCGAGCTGGCGACGATTGAGCAGGCGCGGCTCGATCCGGTCCGCGAAATCATCGAGGCTGAGGAAGGGGCCATTGCGCTCCCGCTCCTCGACCAGCTGTTCCATCGCCTTTTCGCCGACGCCCTTGAGGCCGCCCAGCGCATAGCGCACGCCATGGGCCAGGCGCGGGTCTTCGCCTTGCGCCTCCACCGGCTCGACCGTGAAGTCCGCCTCCGCCCGGTTGATGTCCGGCGGCAGGCACGCCACTCCGGTGCGCCGCATGTCATCCACGAACACCGTCAGCTTGTCGGTAAGGTGGATATCATAGGCCATCGAGGCGGCGTAGAATTCCGCCGGATGATGCGCCTTCAGCCACGCCGTGTGATAGGCGAGCAAGGCATAGGCGGCCGCGTGGCTCTTGTTGAAGCCGTACCCTGCGAACTTGTCGATCAAGTCGAACAGCTCGTTCGCCTTGGCCTTGGGGATCTGCGACACCTCCGCGCAGCCCTTGACGAAGCGGTCGCGCTGCGCGTCCATCTCCGCCTTGATCTTCTTGCCCATCGCGCGGCGCAGCAGGTCAGCATCACCCAGCGAATAGCCGGCGAGGATCTGCGCGGCCTGCATCACCTGCTCTTGATAGACGAAGATGCCGTATGTTTCCTTGAGGATCGGCTCCAGCAGCGCATGGGGATATTCGATAGTCTCCGCGCCATTCTTCCGCCGGCCGAACATGGGGATATTGTCCATCGGGCCGGGGCGATAGAGCGAGACGAGCGCGATGATGTCCCCAAAATTGGTGGGTTTCACGGCGGCGAGCGTCTTCCTCATGCCCTCCGATTCGAGCTGGAAGACGCCGACCGTATCGCCACGCTGGAGCAGATCATAAACCGCTTCGTCATCCCAAGGCAGGGCCGCCAGATCCACCACCACCCCGCGCTTCGCCAACAGCTCCACCGCACGCTGCAGCACCGAGAGGGTCTTAAGGCCGAGAAAGTCGAACTTCACCAGGCCCGCCGCCTCGACATATTTCATGTCGAACTGCGTCACCGGCATGTCCGAGCGCGGATCGCGATAGAGCGGCACGAGCTGGCTCAGCGGCCGGTCACCGATCACCACGCCCGCCGCGTGGGTAGAGCTGTGGCGCGGCAGGCCTTCCAGCTGCATCGCGAGGTCGACGAGGCGCTTCACCTGCCGGTCCGCCTTGACCTCGGCCACGAACTCCTGGCTGCCGTTCATCGTGCGCTCGAGCGTCCACGGGTCGGTCGGGTGATTGGGCACCAGCTTGGCGAGGCGATCGACTTGGCCGTAGCTCATCTGGAGCACCCGGCCGGTGTCCTTCAGCACGGCGCGGGCCTTCAGCTTTCCGAAGGTGATGATCTGCGCCACATGATCCGCGCCATATTTCTGCTGGACGTAGCGGATCACCTCGCCGCGCCGCGTTTCGCAGAAGTCGATATCGAAGTCCGGCATCGACACCCGCTCAGGGTTGAGGAAGCGCTCAAACAGCAGGCCGAGCTCCAGCGGATCAAGATCAGTGATAGTCAGCGCCCAGGCCACCACGCTGCCTGCGCCCGAGCCGCGCCCCGGCCCCACCGGAATATTGTTCGCCTTCGCCCACTGGATGAAATCCGCGACGATCAGGAAATAGCCGGGAAAGCCCATCTGGATGATGATGGAAAGTTCGAACTCGAGGCGTTCGAAATAAGCCTGAAACTGACCTTCCAAAGCCCTCTCCCTCGAGGTAGAGGGTTGGGTGAGGGTGTCGCCGTCTCCCCTCACCCCGTCCATTTCCCCAGAGGGGAGAGGGGGAGTTGAATGGGCGAGCTTTGTCTTCAGCCGCGCCTCCAGCCCGGCCGTCGCCATCTCGCGCAGCATCTGCGCCTCGCCCTCGATATCGCCCGCAAGGCTGGGGAGGATCGGCTTGCGCTTGGGCGCCATCACGGCGCAGCGCTGCGCCACCACCAGCGTATTGGCGAGCGCCTCGGGCAGATCCTCGAACAGGCGCTGCATCTCCTGCGCGGGCTTCATCCATGCGTCGGCAGAAGACCTTCGCCGCTCTGCGCTTTCGACATAGGCACTCTGGGCGATGCACAGCATCACGTCATGCGCTTCATGGAATTCCGGGCCGGCAAAGCAGGTGGGGTTGGTGGCGACGAGCGGCAGGTTGCGCGCATAAGCGAGGTCAATGAGCTGCGCCTCCGCCCGGTCCTCCACCGCGTCTGACCGGCGGCAGATCTCGATGTACAGCTTGCCGGGGAACAGCCCCTCGAGCGCCGCGCAATACTCCTCGGCCGCTTGCGGTTGATCCTCCGCATAGAGGCGCGCCAGCGCGCCCTCGCCGCCCGCAGTGAGGCACAGCAGATCGTCGGTCAATCCCGCCAGCGCCTCGAAGCCGACATGCGCCTGCTCCTCGATCGGCCGGTCCAGATGCGCCATCGAGACGAGCGCGCAGAGATTGTCATAGCCTTTCGTGCCCTGGGCATAGAGCGCCAGCCAGTCGTACACCGGCGCGGCTCCCGGTGGGCGGCCCGGCCGCGCCACGCACAGCATCGTGCCGATGATCGGCTGTACCCCGTCACCCTTGCAGGCGTCGGAAAAGGCCATCGCGGCATAAAGCCCGTTCCGGTCGGTCAGCGCGGCGGCGGGGAAGCCGAGCTTCTTCGCCTGCTTGGCGATGATCTTCGGCTCGATCGCGCCATCGAGCATCGTATAGCTGGAAAAAACGCGCAGCGGGACGAACGGGGCGTGGGCAGGCGCAGCGGGCATGGGCGCAAAGCTAGTGGACGTACCCCGATCGGGCAAGGCTGCTGCGGCACTTATCCACAGGAGATGGTTAGTGCACTTGCCCACAACACTGAGCCGCTTTACAGCTATGAACAGGATGAGCCTGTCTCCCATCATCCCCTGTCGGCGGGGACGACCAGAAGACGGGCGCAAGACCACCATGCACGGGGGCTGTATCTATGGTCGATATTTCCCGCGCGGCGTTTTACGCCAGCGCAGTGACGGGGGCGGTCGCCCTGATTTTCGGTGCGGGGCTGTTTTCGGCGCGGAGTGACAATGCAGTCGCGCAGGCGGCCTTCGGCGTTTATGACGATGCAAAGATCCTCATTGAGGAACTACCCAATCTTACCCACAAGCGGCCCACCCATTTCCTCGTCCCCGCCCGCTATCCGGGCAAGGGCGTGACGGTGAACAAGACGCCGGGCGACGACCTCATTTTGCTGTCCGGCTTTATCGGCGACGATCAACACGCCCAGCTGATGCGGCGCGACGGGACCGTGCTGGCGCGCTGGAACCTGTTACCGCTGGAGCAGCTGCCAAGCGCCGGGCAGTGCCGCAACGTGCCGCAGACCAACTGGAACAGCGCCGCACATAATGTGCTGATAGACCCGGACGGATCGGTGCTGTTCGCTTTCGAATCCTGCGGGATGGTGAAGCTCGACCGCTGCGGCAAAAAAATCTGGGCGACGCGCGAGAACACCCACCATTCGCCCAATCTGCTGGCGGACGGGCACATCGTCATCGGCGGAAGCGACTATGTCGAAAAGCCGAAACAGTGGCCATTCACCGAACCTTATTGGGAGGATGCAATCCGCGTCTATGACGCCAATGGCAAGCTCATCAGGCAGCGCGCGATCACCGATCTGTTTGCGCGCAGCGGCATGCTTTCGGCGCTGACCTCGCACTCGGACGACAACCCCAAGACCAATGGCGAATTTCACCTGAACGAGATCGAGGAGCTGCCCGCCTCGCTGGCGCAGGCCTTCCCGATGTTCACGCCGGGCGACCTGCTCGTCTCGATCCGCAACCTCAACATGATCCTCGTGACCGACGCGAAGATGGAACGGATCAAATGGCACCGCGTCGGCCCGTGGATCCGCCAGCATGACCCCGACTGGGGCACGGATGGGCGCATTACGGTGTTCGACAATCACCCGGACGGCACGGCGGACGGCACTCGTTTCGGGGGCAGCCGCATCATCGCCATCGACCCTACAACCGGCGAAACGCAGACCATTTTCGGCGGGCGCAAGGACCAGCATTTCTTCACCAACCAGCGTGGCCTCCACCAGATGCTGGGTGATGGGGGCATGCTGATCACCGAGGCGAATGCGGGCCGCGCGTTCCAGGTGGACCGCGCCGGCCGAATTGTCTGGCAATATGTCAACCGCTATGACGACAAGGAAGCGGCCTGGCTCAACGGGGCGGAGAGCTATCCGCCCTCATACTTCAAGGTGAAAGACTGGTCCTGCAAATAGGGAACAGCCCGCCTTTGATCCGAAACAGGCTGCTTCGCAGCGTTTGGGCTATGGCGCGCCAAGCCGCTCCCCCTCCCAACCTCCCATAGCTTACCCTGTCGGGAGGTTGGGAGGGGGAGCGGGCTGGTGCCGTCATCCGCATGAGCGGAATGTCAATGCCGGAAGTGGCGCATGCCTGTGAACACCATCGCCAGTCCCGCTTCATCCGCTGCGGCGATCACCTCGTCGTCGCGCACGGAGCCGCCCGGCTGGATCACCGCAGTGGCGCCGGCCTCCGCCGCTGCCAGCAGCCCGTCGGCAAACGGGAAGAACGCGTCTGACGCGACTGCGCTGCCCACGGTGCGCGGCGAGGTCCATCCGAAGGTTTCGGCCGCTTCCTTGGCCTTGGCGGCGGCGATGCGCGAGCTGTCCCGCCGGTTCATCTGGCCCGCGCCGATGCCCGCCGTCACGCCGTCCTTCGCATAGACGATAGCGTTCGATTTCACATGCTTGGCAATGGTCCAGGCGAACAGGCAGTCGGTAATTTCCTGCTCGGTCGGGGCGCGTCTGGTCACGGTCTTCAGCATGTCGCGCGTCACACGGCCATTGTCGCGATCCTGCACCAGAATGCCGCCCGCGATCACGGTAACGCTCTGGCCTCCGCGCGCAGGATCGGGCAGGCCTTCGGTCAGCAGCAGGCGCAGATTCTTCTTCTTCGCAAACACCGCCTTGGCGGCGTCATCCGCGCCGGGCGCGACGACAACCTCGGTGAAGATGCCGCTGATCGCTTCCGCTGTCGGCCCATCGAGTGGGCGATTGACGGCGATGATGCCGCCGAACGCCGAGACACTGTCACACTCGAACGCATTTTTGTACGCCTCGGCCAGCGTGGCGCCGGTCGCGACGCCGCAGGGATTGGCGTGCTTGACGATCACCACCGTCGGCGGGCCATCACGGAATTCGGCGAGCAGTTCCAGCGCGGCATTGGCGTCGTTCAAGTTGTTGTAGCTCAGCTCCTTGCCCTGCACCTGGCTCGCCTGGCCGATGCCGGAAACATGGGGCATGCTGGAAACATAGAGCGCCGCCTCCTGATGCGGGTTCTCGCCATAACGAAGTGGCATCACGAGCTTGCGCGTCATCGTCACGCTGGGCGGGAATTTTTCGCCCTGATCGGCGGTCATGAACCACTGCGAGATCATCCCGTCATAGGCGGCGGTAGCGGCATAGGCCTTCGCCGCGCACAGGCGGCGGAAATCGTAGGTGGTGGCGCCGTTATGAGCGGCCATCTCCGCGATCAGGCGCGCATAGTCGGCGGGGTCGGTAACAATCGTCACACTCTCATGATTCTTCGCGGCGGAGCGGACCATCGAAGGGCCGCCGATATCGATATTCTCGATGATTTCCTCGCGGCTCGCGCCCTTCTCCACCGTCTGCGCAAAGGGATAGAGGTTCACCACCACGAGGTCGATCGGCTCGATCGCATGCTCGGTCATCGAGGCGACATGCTCGGCATTGCCGCGCACGGCGAGCAGCCCGCCATGCACCTTGGGGTGGAGCGTCTTCACCCGCCCGTCCATCATCTCGGGAAAGCCGGTGAGGTCGGATATGTCCGCCACGTCCAGCCCCGCCTCGCGCAGCGCCTTTGCGGTGCCGCCGGTAGACACCAGCGCCACGCCATGCGCGGCCAATGCCTTGCCCAGATCCACAAGCCCCGTCTTGTCGGACACCGACAACAGCGCCCGCCCGATCTTCACATTGGTCATGTCAGATTTTCCCCGTTAACCCACCCGCTTCAACAGCCAGCCCAGCGAGGTTCCGCCCGGCTCGGCCATTGCGTTGACGACCAGCTGTTTGCTGGCATGGGGGCGGCCCTCGCCATCCACCCACAGACTGTCCTCGATGGCGAGCTTGCCCGCGCCGCAGCGGAACTGCCACAGCGCCGCCATGTCTATGCGCAGCAGCGCGCCCTGTTCGTCTGCCGTCAACGAGGCATCCACATGCGGCGCGAGGTGGAACCGCAGCACATAGGGCACGGCCGAGGGCTTCCTGCGCCGCTGGGCGGGCAGCAGCATGTCTTCGCCGCGCACATCCTTGCCGTCATTGCTCAGCAGCAGCAGGCGGCGGTGCATATAGCCCAAGCGGCGCACATAGCCGTCATGGCTGATTTCGATACGGCTGCCGTTTTCCAGCTCCTGCCGGTGCAGCTCCACCTCGGTGACGCCGCGCCCCAGCGTGCCATCCGGAAGGATGGCGGTGGAATTGCGTTCGTCGAGAATGAGCGTGCTGTGCGCGGCCGTGGTGCGCAGTCCTTGCGCCAGTTCTTCCGGGATCAGCGCGCCTGCGAGATCCGCCCCGCCGCAGCTGACGATCAGCCGGTCCGGCCCGTCGCTCAATTCAAATGCGCCGGTCGAGGCACAGCCGACCCCTGCCATACGGGTCGCTGGTGGCGGCGCCGCATCGACCAGCAACACGGTCGCCCCGGCGGCGAGGCGCTGATAGCCCCAATCGCGCGCCTGCCGCAGCGGCCGGGTGCGCACCCCGCTCGCCTGCACCACGCGGTCGACATGCGCGGCATCGATCGCGCCTGCGCCCTGCCAGCTCGCGAGTCCGCCGTCACCATGGGTAATCCCCAGCAGCGCGGCGACAGTGCGCGCCAGCGTCTCGGTCAACCAGCTCGGCGCTTCCTCGCGCACCGCATCATAGGCGGCGTTCAGCATCGAGAGCAGCTCGACCGTGCGCAGCAGGTCGATCGGCGAGCGACTGACAATGCCGCCGTCACTGTAGAGCGCGCTTTCCAGCGCCCGCTTGAGGCCCGCCTCGGCGAAAGCGCGACGCGGCCCGCCGCCCGGCAGCAGCAACCCCGCCGCGACGATGCCGCCCCAGCCGACAAGACGCGGAAGGCCGACAGCCGCCTTGTCCGCGCTGCGATCGAGATGGCGAGCGGTGCGGGCGAACGATGTCAGCACCAGCGAACGATAGATAAGATCGTTGCTGGAGAGGATATAGGGGGCATAAGACGCCCAGAAGATCAGCCGCCAGCCCGCATTCTCAGGGGCCCAGGCGGGCTCGCTCGGCTTTTCGGCATGGGCGGAGAGCCAGCGCCGCGTGATCGCCTCGGCAATCGCCGCGCCCTGCTCGCGCGTCGCCGTGGTGCCGAGATCGCGCAGCCAGCGGAAGCCGTGAAGATATTCAGCAAGCGGCGCGGCCATCGGAGCGGCGAAATCCACATCGCCCAGCGGCATTTTCGCGCCACGAAACAGGAAATGCCCGGCGCGGATCGCCTTGCCGGCGCGCGCATCACCCGCCACCTTGTCCTGCGGCGCGGCGAGCAATTTCAGCGGATATTTGCCCTTGAGCCGCATGTTGTGCAGCGGCGTGCGCCAGGTGAGGCGGTAGAACTGGTTGGCGATCCGCTCGGCCAGCGAGCTGCCCTTGTCGTTGGACAGGCGGATGAGGCGCTTGCCGGTCTCGATGCCGTCCGCTTCCCGGTTTTCGTTCTGGAAAAAGGGGTTGGACAGGTCGTTCATGCGCCGCGCAGCCCCTTGATATTGGCGGCATAAGCATCCGGCCCGCCGCGGAAGGTTGCCGTGCCCGCCACCAGCACGTCCGCCCCGGCGGCAATGACGCGCGGCGCGGTGTTCTGGTCCACGCCGCCATCCACCTGCAGATGGATGGGCTTGCCAAGCTTTTCTATGCTCTTGCGGATCGCCTCGATCTTGCGCAGCTGGCTCTCGATGAAGCTCTGCCCGCCGAAGCCGGGGTTGACGCTCATCACCAGCACCAGATCGATCTCCTCCAGCACATAATCGAGCATCTTTGCCGGGGTGGAGGGGTTCAGCGAGACGCCGACCTTCTTGCCCAGCGCCTTGATCCGCTGGATGGTGCGGTGGAGGTGCGGTCCCGCCTCCTGATGCACGGTGATGAGGTCGCTGCCTGCCTCGGCAAAGGCATCGAGCATCGGGTCGACCGGCGTGATCATCAGGTGCACATCCATCAGCTTGGCGGTGTGGGGGCGCAGCGCCTTCACCACCATCGGGCCGATCGTGATGTTCGGCACGAAATGGCCGTCCATCACATCAACATGCACCCAGTCCGCCCCGGCGGCGTCGATGGCGCGCACTTCCTCACCCAGACGGGCAAAGTCCGCCGAGAGGATAGAGGGGGAAATGAGAATGGGCCGGTCCATGAAGGGTTCGCCTTACCCGCGCACACGCTGCGGCGCAACAGGGGTTCCCGTTCCGTGCGCCGAAATTTCAGCACGGGGAGACGAGCGTTGCCCAGCAGCCGGCAATACGCAAAAATCTCGATAACCTGATAAGCCGGGCAAGAATTCCATTGATAGTTAAGTCATAATTAGGGAAGACTTGTAAAAACTGAGATCAACAAACAGATGTGGGGACATCAGGGAGAGGGTTCACTCGTGCCGAGGTGAATCTGATCATGCAAGACGACATATTGAAACTGGCTTTCGAGGTATCCCGCATCACAGGTGAAAAGATCGCGGTGATCGACCGCATCATGATGCGCACCCGGATGCTTTCCATGAACGCGCGGCTCGAGTCGACCCGGGCGGGCGAAGCAGGACTGGGCTTTGGCGTAGTCGCGCGCGAAATGGGCGTGGTGGCGGAAGAGGTGAATGCCCTCTCTGCCCAGCTACAAAGCGAAATCGCCGCCAACACCGCCCGCATCGAAAGCGCCGGACGCCATATGATGCAGGAGTTCAAAGGCCAGCGCTTTGCCGACCTTGCCCGCAATGTGGTGGAAATCATCGACCGCAACCTTTACGAGCGCTCCTGCGACGTGCGCTGGTGGGCGACGGACAGCGCGGTCGTCGGCGTGCTGCAACAGGGGACGGACAGCGCGCGCGCCTATGCCTGCGAACGGCTGGCTACCATCCTGCGGTCCTACACCGTCTATCTCGACCTGTGGGTGGCGGATCGCTCCGGCCGCGTGATCGCAACCGGGCGCGGCGAGCGTTTCCCCAAAGCCATCAACCAGAACGTGTCCGACGCCGAATGGTTCACGAGCGGCCTCGCCACCCGAAGCGGCGACGATTTTGCGGTATGCGACATCACGCGCAACAGCGTGCTCGGCAACGCGCAGGTGGCAACCTATTCCACCGCGATCCGCAAGGGCGGTGCGACCGATGGCGAGGTGTTGGGCGTGCTCGGCATCTTCTTTGACTGGGAGCCGCAGGCGCGCGCCATCGTGCAGGGCGTAGCCCTCACCGAGGCGGAACGGGCGGATACGCGGGTCATGCTGCTCAATTCCAAGCATCAGGTCATCGCCGCGTCAGACAAGCCCTGCTCGCTGAGCGAGATTTACCCAATCAAGACCGACGCCAGACAGGGCTATTATCAGGAAAAGCAGCGTATGGTCTGCTACGCCCTGACGCCGGGGTACGAAACCTATCAAGGACTAGGCTGGTACGGCTGTATCGAAAGCAAGATGAGTGCAGCAGCGGGCAGCGAGGGCGAGTTTCAGGTCAAGCACTGAGAAAGCCTGTGCGCACAGGTTCGCCGACTATCCTGCGCGCGGACGGCGGCGGTGCCAGCCTGTTATCGGAGAGGCATCAGGCGCATCGGACGGAAGATCGCGCTGAGACGAAACCGGGTGGTGCTGCTGGAGAGGATTGAACTCTCGGCCTCTCCCTTACCAAGGGAGTGCTCTACCACTGAGCTACAGCAGCGTCCGCCACATCGGCAGGAGGCGCACGGGGCGCCAGCCGGAGCCGGGCCTATGGCCTCGCCTTGCACAAAAAGTCAAGCAAGGCTTGAGCTGCCCCGCGCTTTTTGGTTAACGCCCCTATATGGCGGAAACGGAAACAGATCGTAAAAAAAGGCTGGCGGAGCAGCTGCGCGCCAATCTTCGCCGCAGGAAGGCGCAAGAGCGGGCGACCGAGCAGCAGGCAGGCGCCGCCGATGACGGGGAGCGGGGCCGCTGACACCAGGCGCGAGATTATAAAGCGCGACAGCGCGGGCTATCTCTGCTAAAAGGGCGTCATTGCCGCGAAACTGGCCCGCAAGCATTCGCCGTAACTGAGAGACCAACGCGCTCCCGCTTGCCGTTCGGGAGTGTGGAGTGATTCTTTCTCTCATAACGCGGCAGTTATGTCGCGCCTATTTGACCTCGCGCAGGATCACCCTCGTTTGAGCCGCGCCGTCCATATCGACGCCGCGATGCAGGCGGTAATCGAATGCTGCGAAAAGCACGCCATCGGCATCTCGGTGATCGAGCCGCTGCAATCGGGCGGCACCCGCGTGGTGCTCAACAACAGCGATGGCGCTGCCAATCTGCGCATCCGCATGAAGAAAGATCTGATTCTGGGGCCGGTCACGCGATCCGGCCTGTATATAAGGCGCGCGCCGCAACCCTATCGGTAACCGCCATTCCTTTCGGATGCGCTGACCGGGTCGGGCGGCGCCTCGGTCATATTCGTTTCCCGGCCCGGCTTACGCCGCGCTCCGATGGCGCGCGGATAAACTCAAGGAACTACCTATGCCTACCGGCACAGTCAAATTTTTCAATACTGACAAGGGCTATGGCTTCATCGCGCCCGAAGATGGCGGAAACGACGCGTTCGTTCACATCTCCGCCGTGGAGCGCGCCGGCCTGCGCTCGCTCGACAAGGATCAGCGCATCTCCTACGAGCTGGAGCTGGACAAGCGCGGCAAGCAGTCCGCCGTCAATATCCAGACAGCCTGATCTCAAGGACGGGCGCTGTCCCTCGTGATAGCGCCCGCTCCCCCCGCGTGCCGGAAAGGACCGGGTATGAAATATGCCGCATTTTGCAGAACACAGGCCGATCAGGCGCGCAGCGATGCGCACGAAACCGCGCTCGGCAATGTGCGCGAACGATGCATCCGCTCCGCCACCGCTTGGGAACAGATGGCCGAGCGCGCAGAGCGCATCGAAAAAACCAAGAGCGACAGACTCGCGTTGGATGAGCCGCCGACCGACTGACGCCGCGCGGCTTGTTTAGCCGTCGCTGGCGCGCTCGATATCCGCGCCGACTGCCTGCAGCTTTTCTTCCAGCCGTTCATAGCCGCGATCGAGGTGATAGACGCGGTTGACCTGGGTTTCGCCCTCCGCCGCAAGACCTGCGAGGATGAGGCTCATCGAAGCGCGCAGGTCCGTCGCCATCACCGGTGCGCCGGTCAGCTTCTCGACGCCACGCACCACCGCCGTGCGGCCATTGACAGAAATATCCGCGCCCATGCGCGCCAGCTCGGGCACGTGCATATAGCGGTTCTCGAAGATCGTCTCTGTCAGCACGCTCGCGCCATCCGCCAGGGTCAGCATCGCCATGAACTGCGCCTGCATATCCGTCGGGAAGGCGGGGAACGGTGCGGTCGATAGCGTGAGCGGCAGCAGCCGCCCCTCCGCCGCCACACGAATGGAGTTGCGCTCAACCTCCACATGCACGCCGCAGTCGCGCAGCGCGGTCAGCACCGCCTGCATGTCGTCGGCATGGGCACCCACCAGCTCGACATCGCCGCCGGTGATCGCCGCAGCGCAGGCATAGCTGCCCGCCTCGATCCGGTCTGGCATCACGGCATAGGTCGCGCCATGCAGGCGGGGCTTGCCATGGATCACCAGCCGGTCTGTGCCCACGCCCTCGATCTCCGCACCCATGGCGATGAGCATACGGCACAGATCGGTGATTTCCGGCTCGCGCGCTGCGTTCTCCAGAATGCAGGTTCCGCTCGCCGTACTGGCCGCCATCAGCGCGTTTTCCGTCGCGCCGACCGAGACGACCGGAAAGACATATTTGCCGCCGGGCAGGCCGCCATCGGGCGCGGACGCCTTCACATAGCCCGCGGCCAGCTCGATATGCGCGCCGAAAGCCTCCAATGCCTTCAGGTGCAGGTCGATCGGTCGATTGCCGATGGCGCAGCCGCCGGGCAGCGAC
Source organism: Sphingobium sp. DEHP117 (assembly GCF_030867385.1). Classification (GTDB taxonomy): domain Bacteria; phylum Pseudomonadota; class Alphaproteobacteria; order Sphingomonadales; family Sphingomonadaceae; genus Sphingobium. The sequence goes on from NZ_JAPFBJ010000002.1 coordinate 338,743, forward strand.
ACTGTCGCCTCGCCGGCGCGGGCGAGCAGGGGGCCGAGCACGAGGATCGACGCGCGCATCTTGCGGACGATGTCATAGGGCGCCTCGGTAGAGGTGATGCGCCCGGCGCGCATCGTCATGACCCGGCCGAAATCCTCCGGCCGCGCGCCCTCGATCATCGTCGATGCGCCGAGCTGGTTGAGCAGATGGCCGAAGCTGTCCACATCCGCCAGGCGGGGAAGGTTGCGCAGCGTCACCGGCTCGTCCGTCAGCAACGCGCACGGCAGCAGGGCGAGGGCGGAATTTTTCGCGCCGGAGATGGGAAGGCGGCCGGAAAGACGGTTTCCGCCGCGAATGATGATGCGATCCATCTGCCGCGTAATAACGGTTAATTGGTCGCGCGCAAGGGAACAGCCGCACGGGTTCGGTCGCACGGTTCATCGCATTTCCGCACGCACGATATTGGCCGTTAACCAGTTTTGTTTATGAACGGCCGTGAGCGAAGAGAGTTCCAGGGATTTGGGCGATGATCGAATTTGCGGCACTGACATATGGGATGTTGTTGAGTTTTGTTTTTTCGAGCCTGCGCGCGAATCAGAAGCGCCAGCAGAAAACACCGGCGATCATGGTGCTGGTTGGTTATTTCCTTGTCGGCGTGACCGCCGCAATCTCTGCCGCGCTGTTCGGGCTGGCGGTACACCACTTCTTCATTGCGGGATAAGCCGCCCGGGCGCGCTGCGCGTCAGGGCTGAAGCTCCACATCCCAGTAGAGCCAGTCGTGCCAGCTTTCGTGCAGATGGTTGGGGGGGAAGGCGCGGCCATGCTCCTGCAGCTGCCACGTGGTCGGCCGGATCGGCTGCACATGCAGGTGCATATGCGCCTCGCGCGGCGTGCGCCCGCCTTTCTTGAGATTGCAGGGTGAGCAGGCGGTAGCGACATTCTCCCATGTCGTGCGTCCGCCCGCGCGCCGCGGCACGACATGGTCGAACGTCAGGTCCTTCAGACTGCCGCAATATTGGCACTGAAACTTGTCGCGCAGGAACAGGTTGAAGCGCGTAAACGCGGGATATTGGCTGGGCCGCACATATTGCTTCAGCGCGATCACCGAAGGAATTTTCATCTGCAGGCTGGGTGAGTGCACCTCCCGCTCATAGCTGGAAACGATGTCCACCCGGTCCAGAAACACCGCCTTGATCGCGGTCTGCCATGGCCACAGGCTCAGTGGATAATAGCTTAAAGGGGTGTAGTCGGCGTTCAGCACGAGCGCCGGGCATCGTTCCACATGCCAGTGGTCTTCGGGCTTAATCAGGTCGGGATGATACATAAATGCTCACAACCCCCTTGTTGCGCCCCGCTGATCGCCGATAAGCGTGACAGCGCCATGACAGCATTAACCACTATCAGCCGTCAAGAGTCAGTGTGACGAACAACGCCGACATACAGCATATAGTGCGGCCAATGGTGACGCGCTTCGCCCCCAGCCCGACGGGCCGGCTGCACATCGGCCACGGCTGGTCTGCGCTGATGGGACAAGATCTGGCGCGCGAGCTTGGCGGGGTGATGCGCCTGCGGATCGAGGACATAGACGGCGTGCGTTCCCGCCCGGAGCATGTGGCGGGGATCATGGAGGATCTACGCTGGCTGGGGGTGGAGTGGGATGGCGATGTCGTGTTCCAGTCTGCCCGGCTCGCGCTCTATGATGCCGCATTGGGCACGCTGAAGGCGCAGGGCCTGGTCTATCCCTGCTTCTGCACACGGGCGGAGATTGCGGCGGAAATCGCGGCCAGCGGCTCGGCTCCCCATGGCAGCGACGGCCCGCTTTACCCCGGCACCTGCAGATCGCTGAGCGATACGGAACGCGCGAGGCGCATCGCCGCCGGATATTCGCACTGCTGGCGGCTCGACATGGCGCAGGCCGTGGCGCCCGTCGGGCCGCTGACCTGGGTCGACATGGACCACGGCCCCATCCCCGCCCATCCCGAGCGTGCAGGCGACGTCGTGCTCGCCCGCAAGGACGCGCCAACCAGCTATCACCTCGCCGCGACGCTCGACGATGCCGAGATGGGCGTCACTCATGTGCTGCGCGGGCAGGACCTTGTTGCCGCGACAGACATCCACCGGCTGTTGCAGGCGCTGCTCGGTCTTCCCACCCCCGTCTATCGCCATCACCCGCTGCTGGGCGATGCGCAGGGCAAGCGGCTCGCCAAGCGGACGGGCGGTATTTCCCTCGCGGAACTGCGCGCAGCGGGCACGGATCCGGGGAAGCTGCGCGCCGACTTGCGCGCCGGTCGCTTTCCGGTTGGCATCCGCATCCTTACCCCCTAGAGTCGGCGCATGAACGTCTTCCTCATCATCCTGCTGATCGCCGCCATGGGCGCGACCCTGTTCATGCTCATCAAGGGCATCGTCACCTTTCTGAAGACAACCGAGGCGGATCTCAAAGCCGGGCCGGACGGCCCCAGCGCATCGGGCCTGAAACAGAACAGGGCGATGATGGGCCGCATCATGTTTCAGGCGATCGCGATCATCATCATCGCCTTGCTGCTGATGTCACGCGGCCATTAGCATCGGCGCCTCCCCCGGATGGTCAAGCTCAACAAGATTTACACGCGCACCGGCGACGATGGCACAACCGGGCTGGTCGATGGCTCACGCGTGGCCAAGCATGACGCGATCATGCAGGCTGTGGGCGATGTCGACGAGGCGAACAGCGCGATCGGCATGGCGGTCGCCGCACTGGGAGACTGCGACGAGGCCGCGCTGTTGCGGCGCATCCAGAACGACCTGTTCGATCTGGGCGCTGATCTCGCCACCCCGGTGACGGAGGGCGCGGACCCGGAATGGGCGTTGCGCATCACGCCGGGGCAGGTCGAGCGCCTTGAAGCGGAAATCGACCGGCTGAACGAGGCGCTGCCCGCGCTGGACAGCTTCATCCTGCCCGGCGGCTCGGCCGCAGCGGCGGCGGTGCATCTTGCCCGCGCGATCACGCGCAGGGCGGAGCGAAGCGTAGTGGCCGCCTCGCAGGCGCGCACCCTCAACCCGCCCGCGCGCACCTATCTCAACCGGCTGTCGGACCTGCTGTTCGTACTTGCGAGGCATGTCAACGCCACGCCGGCGCTCGGCGGGCAGGGTGACATAAAATGGGTGCCCGGCGCCTCGCGCTGAGATCATTCTATTATTTTTTGCATTGCGGAATAAACTTCGCCGACGCATAGGGCTGTCCAACCGACTTTACGCTTACGGGAAGGGAAAGACATGGGCACAATCGGAGTGATCGGCGCGGGGCTGATGGGCTCAGGCATCGCGCAGGTGAGCGCACTGGCCGGCTATCATGTGTTCCTGTCAGACCTCGACCTCGCGCGTGCGCAGGCGGGCAAGGATGGTATCGCTAAAGTTCTCGGCAAGCAGGTCGAGAAAGGCAAGATGGCGCAGGGTGATCTCGACGCGACGCTTGCCCGCATAGAACCGGTGGCCGATTATGCGCCGATGAGCGCGGCGGAAATCATCATCGAGGCCGCCACCGAGCGCGAGGAAATCAAGGCCAAGATCTTCGAGGCGGTGGGCAAGGTGCTTGCCTCCAACGCTATTCTCGCCTCCAACACCTCGTCCATTTCCATCACCCGGCTGGCGAGCTATGCCGCAGATCCGGCTCGCTTCATCGGCATCCACTTTTTCTCGCCCGTGCCGCTGATGCCGCTGGTCGAACTTATCAACGGCCTCGCCACCGCGCCCGAGACCACCCGTATCGCGCAAGGCTATGGCGACAAGCTCGGCAAGCAGATGATCGTCGCGGCGGACTACCCCGGCTTCGTCGTCAACCGCATCCTGCTCCCGCTGCTCAACGAGGCGTTTTTTGCAGTCGGCGAACGTCTGGCCTCCATCCCTGACATTGACAAGGGCATCAGGCTCGGCCTCGGGCACCCGATGGGGCCGCTGACGCTGGCGGACATGATCGGGCTGGACACGATCCTGGAAGTGCTGCGCGTGTTCCAGAAGGATTTCGGTGATCCGAAATATCGCCCGGCACCGATCCTCACCAAAATGATCGAGGCAGGCTGGTTTGGCCGCAAGAGCGGCAAGGGCTTTTACGATTATTCCGGGCCGGAGCCGGTGCCGAGCTTCTGAGGCACAGGGCCGAATCCTGAAAATCACTTGTCGACAAGCAAAAATGCGTCATGATGCGCCCCGTCTTCGAGACGAAGGGACGCATCATGAGCGAACTCGACCAGGGCACTCCTCCCCCACCGCCCCAGCCTGCGGCTCCGCCGCCCGCGACGCCTGTCGGTAGCTTCGATTTCAACCGGCCGACGATCATCGGCCTGCTCTATGCCGGATCGCTGATCACAGGCGTCAGCGGGTTGATCGGCCTTGTGCTGGCCTATGTCTGGAAGGCCGAGCCGCATGAGCCATGGGAAGCGACGCACTATACCTATCTCATCCGCACCTTCTGGATAGGGCTGGCAGCCTCCGTGCTGGGCGTGCTCACCATGCTGATCCTCATCGGCTTCCCGATCCTGCTGCTCGCCTGCGTCTGGGTGATCGTGCGCACCGTCGTGTCGCTGGTGAAGGCGCAGCAGCGCGCGCCCATGCCGGACCCGCTAACCCTGCTCTTCTGAAAGGTGAGGGTCAGCGGATAGCGCTTTGCGATGGTGCAGGGGGTTCGACCAGACCCGAAATTGATACATGTCGGCGCAGCGTCCTTTCCTCAGGCGCTATGAGGTCCGCACAGCCAAACGCAACTGATATACGTTGCTGTCTGGAACCCCATGCGATTACCAAGGCTATTTGCGTCCTCCTCCCACGATATGGCGATTGATCTGGGGACGGTGAATACCGTGGTCCATGTTCGCGAGCGCGGCATCGTCCTCAACGAACCGTCAGTGATCGCAATCGAAACGCAGGATGGCGTGCGCCGCGTCAAGGCCGTGGGCAATGAAGCCAAGCTGATGATGGGCAAGACCCCCGCCAACATTCAGGCGATGCGCCCGCTTCGTGATGGCGTGATCGCCGATATCGATGTGGCCGAACAGATGATCAAGCATTTCATCGACAAGGCACTGGGGCGCAGCAGCAGGTTCGGCCGGCGGTGCCGGATCGTGATTTGCGTCCCCTCCGGATCGACGATGGTGGAGCGCCGGGCGCTGCGCGATGCGGCCTCGGCAGCTGGCGCATACAGCGTGCAGCTGATCGAGGAACCGATGGCGGCGGCGATCGGCGCGGGCCTGCCGGTGACCGAGCCTCGCGGCGCCATGGTGGTCGACATCGGCGGAGGGACGACCGAGGTGGCGGTCTTGTCGCTGCGCGGGATCGCCTACAGCAACTCGGTGCGCGTGGGGGGAGACAAGCTGGATGACGCCATCGTTTCGCACATCCGTCGCACGCATAATCTGATGATCGGCGAAATGACCGCCGAACGCATCAAGCACAGCATAGGGTCGGCGATGGTGCCGGAGGGCAACGGCCGTGAACTGATCGTAAAAGGGCGCAATCTGGTCAACGGACGGCCCGCGGAAATAGACATTACGGAGCACGAGATTGCCGAGGCATTGACCGAGCCTGTGGGCCAGATCAGAGGCGCCGTGATGAACGCGCTTGAGCAGACCGCGCCCGAACTCTCCGCCGATATCATCGACGAGGGCATTACCCTGACCGGGGGCGGCGCGCTCTTGCATCATATGGACGAAGCGCTTGCCGTGACGACCGGGCTGCACGTGAACGTGGCGGATAACGCGCTTATCTGCGTTGCGCTGGGCGCGGGCAAAGCGCTTGAGGATCCCGCCTATGACGGTGTTCTGACACCCGCCTAACCTTCAGCCGCCCCGCGCTATCCGAACAGAGGCAGCAGGTCGGTCGCCTCCACACCTTGCCGATCGAAATTGGAGACCGTCACGCCGACGAGGCGGATGCCCTTCTCGGTCGGCAGCACCGTGCTGATCAATGCGAGGCTCGCGTCGCGCAAAGCCTCCCGCGTGCTGACCAGCATCGGCTGCGTCCGGCTGCGCGTAATGATCTGAAAATCCGCATATTTGACCTTTACCGTCACGGTTCGCCCGAAAGCCTGCGCTTTCTCGCACCAGCTCCAGACATCGTCGGCCTGGGAAAGCACACCTGCCTCGATTTCTCCATCATCGAACAGGTCCCTGTCGAACGTCGTCTCCGACCCGGATGACTTGCGCTCGCGGTCCGGATTGACCGGGCGATGGTCTATGCCGCGCGCGATGCCATGATACCACTCGGCCGAGCTGCCGAAATGCTGCTGGAGGAAGGCCAGCGACTTGGCGCGCAGGTCCGCGCCCGTTTCGATGCCGAGGCGCGCCATCTTGCGGGCAGTGACCGGGCCGACCCCATGGAAGCGCGCAACGGGCAGGCTCTCCACCCAGCTCGCCCCCATATCGGGCGTCACCGCGAACTGGCCGTTGGGCTTGCGCTGGTCCGAAGCGAGCTTTGCCAGAAACTTGTTGTATGAAATGCCTGCCGATGCGGTGAGCCCGGTCTCGTCCAAAATCCGCGCGCGTATTTCCTTCGCCGTCTTCCATGCCGTCTCGATCCCTCGGCGGTTGGCGGTAACGTCGAGATAGGCTTCATCGAGCGAGAGCGGCTGGATCAGGTCGGTATAGTCGGCGAAGATCGCGTGAATCTGTTGCGAGACGGCCTTGTAAACGTCGAAACGCGGCCGCACGAAGATCAGCTCGCGGCAGCGGCGCAATGCCGTGACCGAGGGCAGTGCCGAGCGCACCCCAAATGCGCGCGCTTCATAGCTCGCCGCCGCGACCACTCCACGGGCGGCGGCAGATCCGACGGCAACAGGCTTGCCCCGCAGCGCCGGATCATCGCGTTGCTCGACCGACGCATAGAAAGCATCCATATCGACATGAATGATCTTGCGATGCGTCGAATCCGCCATCCGGCAAGGATAGGAAAAAATGAACAAAATGGGAACAGGCGGCAGGCACGATGCGCAGATTTATCGTGGCCGGATGACACGGGCCTTCGGCCATCCCTGCTGTCACCGCCAGCGTAAACGCCATCTCCTTTAGGCCCGCCACAAAACGCGGCTTCCGTTTTCGCGATTTCCGAGTCGTGAAATGTTCCATTTCACTCGAAATCCCGTTAAGGGGCGCGGCCATGAGCAACAAATACGCCCCCGAACCCGCCCTGCTCGCCAAGGCCGAAACGCTTGTCGAGGCGCTGCCCTATATCCAGCGTTACACCGGCGAAACCTTCGTGGTGAAATATGGCGGCCATGCGATGGGCGACCCCGAGGCCGCGCGCGACTTTGCCGAGGACGTGGTGCTGATGAAGGCGGTCGGCATCAATGTCGTCGTCGTGCATGGCGGCGGGCCACAGATCGGCGCGATGCTGAAGAGGCTGGGCGTCGAATCGCAGTTCGTCGGCGGCCTGCGGGTTACGGACGCGGAGACCGCACAGATCGCCGAAATGGTGCTGGCAGGCAGCATCAACAAGGAGATCGTCGGCTGGATATCCCAGGCGGGAGGCCGCGCCGTCGGCATTTCGGGCAAGGATGGCGGCCTCGTTTTGTGCGAGAAGGTCGCCGGCAGGCGGGAGGCAGACCCCAATAGCGGCATCGAACGGCACGTGGACCTCGGCTTTGTGGGTGAGCCGGTGCAGGTCGACCGGCGGATACTGGACAGCCTGACCAAGGACGGCATCATCCCCGTCGTCGCGCCGGTGGGCATCGGCGCGGATGGCCACACCTACAACGTCAATGCCGACACGATGGCGGGCGCGATCGCGGCCGAACTGAAGGCCAAACGCTTTTTCCTGCTAACCGACGTTCCCGGCGTTCTCGACAAGCAGGGCGAGCTGATGACCGACCTTGACCCCGCGAAGATCCGGGCGCTGCAGGGCGATGGCACCATCACCGGTGGCATGATCCCGAAGCTCGACACCTGCGTGATGGCGGTGGAGGGCGGAGTCGACGCCGCCGTCATCCTCGACGGGCGCGTGCCGCATGCGATGCTGCTGGAAATCTTCACCCGGCGCGGCGCGGGCACGCTGGTGCGCAGTTAATTTGATCCGAAACAGGCAGCTGCGCTGCGCTTCGGATGGTCCGCACCAGCCCTCTCTCCCTCCCAACCTCCCATGGGATACCCTGTCGGGAGGTTGGGAGGGGGAGCGGGCTGGCACCGAACCGAATATCGACGCTTGTGCGCGCGGGATGCGGTAGGCTAAAGCAGCGCAGGCCACCCACTAAGGAGACTTCATGGTCATCGCCCTGTTCCAGATCATCATGATCCTCTTGAATGTGCTGTGGTGGATCATCATCGTTCAGGCGATCATGAGCTGGCTGATCGCATTCAACGTGATCAACACGCATAACGAGGTGGTGCGCTCGATCTGGATCGCGCTCGACCGGCTGACCGAGCCGCTCTATCGCCCGATCCGCAAGGTGATGCCGGATCTCGGCGCGCTCGATCTTTCGCCGATGGTGGTGCTGCTGATCATCATCATCCTTCAGACGATCTTGCCGGGGCTGTTCTCCTCAATGCTGTGATGCCGTGAACCGGTCGTCCTTTCTGCGCGTTGATGGCGAAGACCTGTTGCTTGCCATCCGCCTCAGCCCCAAAAGCGGGAAGGAACAGATCGGCGGCACATGGCAGGACGAGAAGGGCGCGCTGTGGCTTCAGGCCAGCGTGCGCGCGGTACCGGAAAAGGGCAAAGCCAACGCCGCCTTGATCCAGAGCATTGCAGGGCGGCTCGGCATTGCCGCAAGGGACATCGTGCTCGAGTCGGGCGACACGAGCCGGTTGAAGCGTTTGCGGCTCACAGGATACGGCAGTGACGCCGGACGAATAGGGAAAGAACTGGACAGACCATGACCATAGGCAAGCTGATAGACGGCAAGGCGTTTGCAGCGGGGCTGCGTGAGCAGGTTGCGGAAGGGGTGGCCGCGTTCGCCGCACGCACCGGCCGCGCGCCCGGCCTTGCGGTGGTGCTGGTGGGCGAAGACCCGGCGAGCGCGGTCTATGTGCGCAACAAAGGCAAGATGACGGTAGCCGCCGGTATGGAGAGCTTCGAGTTCCGCCGTCCCGCGAGCATCGGCGCCGACGAGCTGCTGGAGCTGATCGAGGAGCTGAACGGCGATCCGCGCGTGGACGGCATCCTCGTCCAGCTGCCGCTGCCCAAACATCTCGACGAGCAGGCGGTGATCGCCGCGATCGATCCGGCCAAGGACGTTGATGGCTTTCATGTCATAAACAGCGGCCGCCTCGCCGTCGGCCTGCCCGCACTGGTGCCGTGCACGCCGCTCGGCTGCCTCATGCTGCTGAAGGATGAGCTGGGTGACCTTGCCGGGCTGGAAGCCGTTGTGGTGGGCCGCTCCAATATCGTCGGCAAGCCTATGGCGCAGTTGCTGCTGGCCGAGAGCTGCACCGTCACCATCGCCCATAGCCGGACGAAAGACCTCGCCAGCGTCGTCCACCGTGCGGACATTGTCGTGGCCGCCGTCGGCCGTCCGGAGATGATCAAGGGCGAGTGGATCAAGCCGGGCGCGGTCGTCATCGACGTCGGCATCAACCGGGTGCCGGACCCTGAGGAAGAAGGCAAGAGCAAGATCGTCGGCGATGTCGCCACCGCCGAGGCGATCAGCCACGTCAGCGCGATCACACCGGTGCCCGGCGGCGTCGGGCCGATGACGATCGCGGTGCTGCTGCGCAACACTTTGGTCGCCGCCTGTGCCCGCGCTGGCGTGGAGGCGCCGGAGGGGCTATAACGGGTTCAAGGATTAGCGCATTTTAGGGCGCAAGATCTGCAAACCCCGTTACTGAAAATACCCGTGTCATGCTGTCGCTGTTCATTTCCGCCTTCATCACCCTGTTCGTGGTGATAGACCCGCCGGGCTGCGCGCCGATCTACGCCAGCCTGACGCGCGGCGTGAGCGCGCAGCATCGCCGGGCAATGGCCCTGCGCGCGGTGCTGATTGCCGCCGTGATCCTGCTGATCTTCGCATTATGGGGCCGCAACCTGCTCCATGTGCTGGGCATCGAGCTGCACAGCTTTCGTATCGCAGGCGGCATCATGCTGTTCATGATCGCGCTGGAAATGGTGTTCGAGCGGCGCACCCAGCGGCGGGAGGACCGCGCACAAAAGATCATCGATACGCCGGAGGTGGAGGATGTCTCGGTCTTTCCGATGGCGATGCCGATGATCGCCGGGCCGGGAACGATCACCACCGTGATGCTGCTGATGGGGCAGGCTGATGGCATTCAGCAACGCGCCATGGTGTTGGGCGCAATCGCGGCCAACCTGATGCTGATGATCATCGCCCTGCTGTCCGCGAGCGCGATCATGGCGGTGCTGGGGCAAAAGATCGAGGCGGTGATCACCCGGCTGCTCGGAGTATTGCTCGCGGCACTGGCCGTACAGTTCGTGATCGACGGCCTGAAAGGAAATTTCGGCTAGGGGAGAGCGCTTATGCGCCCTCCCCAGTCCGCATCAACTTGCCGAAGCGTCGCCCTGTGTTACCGGCACGATCTTGATCTCCACCCGGCGGTTCTGCGCCTTGCCGACCGGGTCGCCGTTGCTGGCGATTGGCTGGCTCTCGCCAAAGCCCTTTGCGGCCATGCGCACGGACTGGACCCCATGGCTCGCCAGATAGGATTGCACCGATGAAGCGCGCCGCTCTGACAGGCCCTGATTATAGGCATCAGACCCGTCGCTGTCGGTATGGCCGTAAATGTCGATATAGGTCTTGGGATATTCGGCGAGGACCGAGGCCACCTGGTTGAGCGTCGGCTGGAACTGGCTCTGCACCGCGTCGCTGTCTGTCGCGAAGGTGATGCCCGATGGCATGCGCAGCAACAGATCGTCGCCATTGCGCGCGACTTCGACACCGGTCCCGGCGGTGCGTTCGCGCAGCTTCTTCTCCTGCGCATCCATATAGGCGCCGATCCCCGCGCCCGCGACAGCGCCGATGCCCGCGCCGAGAATCTTCTCCGTCCGGTCGCGCTTGCCGCCGACGAGATCGCCGAGCAGATAGCCGCCTAGCGCACCGCCGACGCCGCCGATCGCCGCCTTGGAAATAGTTTTCCGCCCGGTATCCGGGTCTGTCACGCACGCCGTGGTGGCGAGAGACAAGATCAGCACGCTTGCCGCAGCCGCATTGATTTTTCGCATATCATTCTCCTTTCAACTGCCCTTCGGCATTTGCTTCCCCGGTTGGAAAACCCGGACTGCGGGCCGAGTGTTCCCGCAATGATGCTGAACAGGGGCTGATCTGCCTGTTGTGCTGTGATCAGATTCCTTGCATGGAAGGGCAGACCATGCACCAGACGGTACCCCTCACCCCCTTTCCCTGGGCGGATGTGTTCATCATTCTCGCGCTCGTGGCGCTCAACGGCCTGTTCGCCATGTCGGAGCTGGCGATCGTCTCGGCGCGGCGACCACGGCTTCAGGCGGCGGAGAAGGCGGGCAAGGGCGGCGCCACCGTCGCGCTGCGGCTGGCGGAAGACCCCGGCAAGTTTCTATCGACCGTGCAGATCGGCATCACGCTGATCGGCATCGGCGCGGGCGCCTATTCGGGCGCGAGCCTGGGCGGCCCGGTGGCGGAGCGGTTTCAGCGAGCCGGGCTGGGTGCCGAGACGGCGGAGACGATGGGCTTTGCGCTCGTCATCGGCCTCACCACCTTCGCCTCGCTGATCGTGGGTGAGCTGGTGCCCAAGCAGTTCGCCCTGCGCGCGCCCGAGCCGATTGCCATCATCATGGCGCGGCCGATGCTGTGGCTGGCCAAGGCGACCGCGCCGTTGGTCTGGCTGATGGACCGATGCTCCGCCCTCATCTTCCGCGCGCTCGGGCTCAACCGCGAATCAGAGGCGCATGTCACGGCGGAGGAGCTGCACCTGATCGTCGCCGAGGCCAGCAAGTCCGGCGTGATCGAGGAGAGCGAGCGGGCGATCATCTCTGGCGTGGTGCGCCTGGCCGACCGGCCCGTGCGCGAGGTGATGACACCGCGCACCGATGTCGACTGGGTCGATGTATCGAGCGACGCGCGCGCGCTGCGGGCCAAGCTGCTCGCCACACCCCATACGCGCCTGCCGGTCGGGCGGGGCAGCGTCGAGGAGATCATCGGCGTGGTTCAGGCGCGTGACATCATGTCGGCCCTGTTGAAGCGCGAGAAGATAGACGTCTCTGCGCTGATGCGTACCGTCGCCGTCGTGCCCGATCAGGTCGATGCGATGGACGCGCTGGAGGTGCTGCGGCGCTCGGAAGTGCCCATGGTGATGGTGCATGACGAATACGGCCATTTCGAGGGCATCGTCACCCCGTCCGACCTGCTCTCCGCCATCGCGGGCACCTTCGCGTCCGACGCGGACCTCTATGACGAGCCGGATCTGGTGGAGCGCGAGGACGGCAGCCTGCTCGTGTCAGGCCAGATGGCGATGGACCAGCTGGCCGAGCGCATCGGCCTCAGCCTGGAGGAAGAGCGCGATTATGCCACGGTGGCCGGGCATGTGCTGTGGCGCCTGAAGCACCTGCCTGAGGTGGGCGAGCATTTCGAGGATCAGGGCTGGACCTTCGAGGTCGTCGATATGGACGGGCGCAAGATCGACAAGCTGCTGGTCACGCCCAAACCCGGCTGACCGCTCAGGCGCGGCGTACCCAGGCGGTGGGCAGTGCGCGCACGAGCAGCAGCGCCCCCGCAATGCCGGCATAGATCCACGGCTCCGGCTGGAACCCCTTCACCCGCAATATGAAATGGATCGCCGCGAATATCGCGGAGAGATAGACCAGCCGGTGCAGCGCCTGCCAGCGCCGCCCGCCCAGTCTCCGGATCGACGCCCGCGTCGATGTCAGCGCCAATGGAAGCAGCAGCGTGAACGCCGCCATGCCGAGCAGGATGAAGGGGTGCTTGGCGACGCTCTCCCACAGCAGGGTGAAGGACCCCAGCTGATCCAGCAGGAAATAGACGCTGAGGTGCAAAAGCGCGCAGGCGAACGCCCACAGGCCCAGCGGCCGCCGCAGCGGCGCCAGCCAGCTCCACCGCGTCCATGTCCGCAACGGGGTGATCGCCAGCGAGAGAATGAGAAATCGGATCGCCCATAGCCCCAGATAGTTGATCGTATAGTCGATCGGCTCCGCGCTCAGGCCCACAGCGCGCGGGTCTCCCCCCGTGATCATCATCGCCCAGCGAACCGCCAGCACCAGAACGGGCAGGGCCATGACGATATGCGCCAGCCCCTGCCGATGCGCGCGCAGCCAGCCCATCAGAAATAGCGCTTGAGGTTCATGCCGCGATAAAGCTGGCTCACCTCCGCGCCATAGCCATTGTAGGGCAGGGTCGCGCGCGGCAGCCAGTCTCCAATGCGCCGCTCGCGCGCCTGGCTCCAGCGCGGATGATCGACCGTGGGGTTCACGTTGGAATAAAAGCCATATTCCTGCGGGGCGGAGATGTTCCAGCTCGTCGGCGGCTGGCGATCGACCAGCCGGATGCGCACGATCGACTTGATCGACTTGAACCCGTATTTCCACGGCACCACGAGGCGGATCGGTGCACCGTTCTGGTTAGGCAGCACCCGCCCATATAGCCCCACAGCCAACAGCGTGAGCGGGTGCATCGCCTCATCGAGCCGCAATCCCTCGACATAGGGCCATTGCAGCACAGAGCTGCGCTGGCCCGGCATCTGGCCGGGGTCCTTCAGCGTCTCGAACGCGACGAACCTCGCCTTGCCGAGCGGCTCGACCATCTTGAGCAGCGCGTTCAGCGGAAAGCCGACCCAGGGAATGACCATCGACCATCCCTCGACACAGCGCATGCGGTAGACCCGCTCCTCCAACGGCGCGAGGCGGATCAGCCGGTCGATGTCGATCGTCTGCGGCTTGGAAACCAGCCCATCCACCCGCACCGTCCACGGCCGGGTGCGCAGCTTGCCGGCCCGGCGCGCGGGGTCTTCCTTGTCGGTGCCGAACTCGTAGAAATTATTATAGTGGGTGACGCTGTCATAGCTGGTCTGGTCTTCGTCCAGCCTGCGGGTAAGGCGCGATGACAGACGCGGCAGGCCGCCGCCCTCGCCATCCGCCGCCTGCGCGAGATGCGGCATCAGCCCCGCGCCGATCATCCCTGCCAGCACGGCCCGCCGGTCCTGATAGAGCGACTCCGGCGTGGCGTCACGCTCGTGCAGATAAGACTCGGGGAGATTTCTGATCAGCATCGGTTCATCCTTCCGATCGGCAAGGCGGCTTGGCGCCGCGCCAGCTTATCGAACAGAAGAGATGAACGCCAGTTGTACGCGTTATGTGGCGCTTTGCTCGCGCTCCACTTCTCTCCATCCAATGTCACGGCGGCAAAAGCCCGACGGAAAGGAAAGCGCATCCACGGCCGCATAGGCCCGGCCCTGCGCCTGCGCGATGCTGCCCCCGAGCGCGGTGACATTGAGCACCCGCCCGCCATTCGCCACCAGCGCGCCGTCCAGCAGCGCCGTGCCCGCATGAAAGACCTTGACGCCGGTCGCCGTGCCTTCGGCCGCATCGATGCCGGAGATCGCGCCGCCCTTGTCCGGCGTGCCGGGATAGCCGTTCGCCGCCATCACCACCGTGAGCGCGCAGTCCTCCGCCATCTTCACCGCGCCGCGCTCGCCCAGCCTGCCCTGCGCCACATCCATCAGCAGCGTCGCCAGATCCTCCTCCAGCCGCATCATCAGCACCTGGCATTCCGGATCGCCGAAGCGCGCATTATATTCGACCAGCTTCGGCCCCGCGTCGGTCAGCATCAGCCCCGCATAGAGCACCCCGCTATAGGGCATGCCCTCGGCGCGCATCGTATCGACCGTCGGGCGGATGATCCGCTCCATCGCTTCGCGCTCCAGCTCCGGCGTCAGCACGCGCGCGGGCGAATAGGCGCCCATGCCGCCGGTATTGGGGCCGGTGTCGCCATCACCCACGCGCTTGTGATCCTGCGCGCTGCCGAAAGCGAGGATATCTGTGCCGTCGGTCAACGCGAAGAAGCTCGCCTCCTCGCCCGTCATGAATTCTTCCAGCACCACCTCGGCCCCGGCCGCGCCGAAGCTGCCCGAGAACATGTCGGCGAGCGCTTCGTCCGCTTGGTTATGCGTCTCCGCGATGATGACGCCCTTGCCCGCAGCCAGGCCGTCGGCCTTGATGACGACCGGCAAACCGAATTTCGGCAGCGCCGCGCGCGCCTCGTCCAGCGATGTCGTGCGCACATAAGCGGCGGTGGGGATATCCGCCCGCGCGCACAGATCCTTGGTGAAGCCCTTTGACCCCTCCAACTGCGCGGCCGCCTTGTTCGGGCCGAACACCGCGACGCCCGCCGCGCGCAGGCTATCCGCCAGCCCGTCGACCAGCGGGGCTTCCGGGCCGATTACCACCAGTTTGACCGCCTGCACCGCACAGAACGCCGCCACGGCATCATGGTCCGTCGCATCGAGCTTTACCAGCGTGGCGCACTCGGCAATGCCGGGGTTGCCCGGAGCGGCGAACAGTTTTTCGCATGTGGGCGATTGCGCCAGCTTCCACGCGAGGGCATGCTCGCGCCCGCCCGAACCCAGCAACAGGATATTCATTCGATTATGCCCCCGGAAGAAGAAATGGAGTCCGCCTTCGATGCGTCGGGCCGCCTGTTAGCGCAAGAGCGCTCGGGCGACAACGCGCCCGCGCTCTCCGTCTCCGAATTGTCGGCGTTGCTGAAGCGCACGGTGGAGGACCGCTTCGGCCATGTGCGCCTGCGCGGCGAAATTTCGGGCTACAAGCGCGCGGCCTCGGGCCATGTCTATCTGTGCCTTAAGGATGACAACGCCCTGATAGACGGGGTGATGTGGAAGGGCGCCGCCGCCCGCCTCGCCTTCGCGCCGCAGGATGGCATCGAGGTGATCGCCACCGGCAAGCTCACCACCTATCCCGGGCGCAGCAAATATCAGATCGTGATAGAGCGGATGGAGCTGGCCGGCGAAGGCGCGCTGATGCAGCTGTTCGAGCAGCTGAAGCGCCAGCTCGCCGCCGAGGGGCTGTTCGCGCCCGAGCGCAAGAAGCGCCTGCCCTATCTGCCGCGCGTGATCGGCGTCGTCACCTCGCCCACCGGCGCAGTGATCCGCGACATACTGCACCGGCTGGAGGATCGCTGCCCCACGCAGGTTCTCGTCTGGCCCGTGCTGGTGCAGGGCGAGGGCGCGGCGGCGCAGGTGGCGGCGGCAGTGCGCGGTTTCAGCGCGATGGCGCCGGGCGGGGCTGTCCCCCGGCCCGATCTCGTCATCGTCGCGCGCGGCGGCGGGTCGATCGAGGATCTGTGGGCGTTTAACGAGGAGGCAGTGGTGCGCGCGGTCGCGGACTGCACCATCCCGGTCATCTCCGCCGTGGGGCACGAAACCGACACGACCCTGTGCGACTATGCGGCGGACGTGCGCGCCCCCACCCCCACCGCCGCCGCCGAGATGGCGGTGCCGGTGCGCGCAGAGCTGATGGCGGGTCTCAACGAACTTGGCCTGCGCAGCAACCGCGCGGTGCGGCGCGGGGTGGAGCTGCGGCGCGAGCGCCTCGCCCTGACAGCGCGGTTGCTGCCAGCCCCGGAAACGCTGCTCGCCACCCAGCGCCAGCGCGCCGACGATCTGGGCGAGCGGCTGACGCGCGGGCTGCGCCAGCGGGTGACGCTCGCCTGGCGTCATCTCTCCGAGGCGGGCGGTGCGCTGCGCCCGGCGGTGCTCCACCAGCGCGTCGCGCGGGAGCGGGCGCGGTTGGATGCCGTGCGCTTGCGGCCCGATCTCGTCACGCGCGGCATTGCGCAACGGCGCGAGCGGCTGGACGCCAGCTGGCGGCTTGCGCTCTCGCTCGATCCGCGTCGGCCGCTGTCCAAAGGCTTCGCACTGGTAAGCGCGGGGGAACAGGTCCTCACGTCGGCATCCGCCGCGCGGGCCGCCGGGGCGATGCGCCTCACCTTCCATGACGGCGCGCTCGACGTGATTGCGCAGGAAGGGGTTGAGTCAGCCGCCCTCACCCGGCTATCACAGCCGCAGAAACCCGCCCGCAAAAACCCACGCACTGAGAGTGCCGCCACGACACAGCAGGATCTGTTCGGCGCGGCTCGGAAGGACGATTTTTGATGCTGATGCACGGCAAGGACCAGCCCGCAAAGCTGCACTATCTCTCCTACAGCTTCAGGGTGCTGAGCCCCGGCGATTATGTGGTCTGCGCGGTCACCGGCGCGCGCATCCAGCTAGACGATCTGCGCTATTGGTCGATCGTGCGGCAGGAGGCCTATGTCGACGCCGAGGCGTCTACGCAAGCAGAGGTGCGCTGGCGCAAGGAACAGGGGCTGCCCGCCTGAGGCGGCATCGGCCCGTGCGCGCGCTCGCCCCGCTGTTTCCCGCATTGCTGCTTGGCGCATGCGTCAGCGCGCCGTTGCCCATGCCCGCGTCCGCTCCCGCGCCAGCCAGCCCCGCACCAAAACCCGCCCGCCCCGATTTTGTGCTGGAAGGCGCGGCGCGGCAGGGCGGCGCGATCTATGGCTTCGCCCCTTCGCTCGCCAAGGCGGTCATGCTGGACAACGCCCCCGTTCCGGTGGCGGCGGACGGGCGGTTCCTGATCGCGTTTGACCGCGATGCACCGCCGAACGCGCTGCTGACGGCGGAGCTGAGCGATGGCACCCGCCTGACCCGCACAATAGCCATTGCAACCGGCAACTGGCGGATCGAGCAGGTCGATGCCTCGCTCACCGCCAATGTGCCGAGCGCCGAGTTTCAGGCGCGCAGGCCCGCCGAGCTGGCGCGCATCGCCGCCGCGCGGGGCGGCGACAGCGGCGCGAACGGCTGGCGGCAGGCATTCATCTGGCCCGCGACGGGACGCATCTCGGGCATCTTCGGATCACAGCGCGTCTATCGTGGCACGCCGGGCAGCTATCATAGCGGCGTCGATGTCGCGGTGCGCACCGGCACGCCCTTCGTCGCCCCTGCCGATGGCGTGGTGGTGCTCGCCGCCGCCGACGCGCCGTTCACGCTGGAGGGGCATCTGCTGATCATCGACCACGGCATGGGCCTCTCCAGCGCCTTCCTCCACTGCGACAGCCTGGCGGTGAAGGAAGGAGAGCAGGTGCGACAGGGTCAGACGCTTGGCACCACCGGCGCGACCGGCCGGGCGAGCGGCCCGCATCTCCACTGGGGGATGAAATGGCGCGACGCGCGCATCGATCCGGTGCTGCTCACGGGGCCCATGAAGGCCAAGTGATTCGCGCCGAAACTGCTATTCGTCCGTCACCGCGTTGCTACTAAACCCAGCCGCGACCAGAATACGCAAAAACCTTGTCACGTGGTTACGTGATTGATTTTACTCTATCTTACAAAAGAGTGACAAAGCTGCAACAGTGCCATTTAAAACGCCGGATTTCCGCAACTGCGGACTTTACGCGGAACCCTTAACGCCGGTTAATAATTCTCAAGGTCGCAAACTACAGAACCAGTCCTGAGAAATAATCACCTTGTCCTTCACCGAAGGATGGGGGGGAGTGAGCTGTACCTTTGCGCCCGTGGTAGAACCGGGGCCGGCAGTGAGCTTGCCCCTCCAGAGCAAGGGAACTGGACCATGAAAAATACTGATATTGCAGCCCGCCTGCGGTGTGGTGTCGCATCCTCCATACTGGCCATCAGCCTGGCCATACCTACGATGAGCTTGGCGCAAACAACCGACGCGGCAGACCCGGCAGCAGCCGACGACAGCACGATCATCGTAACAGGCTCCCTGCTCAGGCAGGACCCCAACAACACACCGTCCCCCGTATCGGTTGTATCCTCAGAAACCCTTGAGCAGCGCGGCATTCAGACCACGCAGGACGCGATACAGCGGCTTTCGTCCAATAACGGACCGGCGCTGACCAACTCTTTCTCCGCCAATGGCGCCTTCGCCGGCGGCGCCTCTGCGGTTTCTCTGCGTGGTCTCACGACCAACTCGACGCTGGTGCTGTTCGACGGTATGCGCGCTGCCTATTACCCTCTGTCCGACGACGGGACGCGCAATTTCGTCGATCTTAACACAATCCCCGACGACATTGTCGACCGTATCGAGGTCCTCCGCGACGGCGCTTCTTCGACTTACGGCGCAGACGCGATAGCGGGTGTCGTAAACGTCATCACGAAAAAGCAGATCACCGGCATAACCGGCCGGGCAGAGATGGGCCTCAGTGAACGCGGCGACGGGCGTAACTATCGCTTCAGCGCTACCGGCGGTTTTGGCGATCTGCGCAGTGACGGGTATAATATCTACGCCAGCGGTTTCTACTACAGGCAGAAGGCGCTCTATAACCGCGACCTGCCCTATCCCTATAATTCATCGAACCAGTCGGGTATCTGCCGCAACGGAGTGTGTGGCCCGCAGGTCGGCCTCAATGGCAACACCATCAACCCTACTTCCAATGGCTTTGAAGGGCTTCATATCGGCCCGACGGACGCCTCGCTGTTTGCGACCACCTTCTTCGTGGCTCCCTATGATGCGACAAATACCACGGCGTTGGGTCCCTATGATTTCCTCAACCGCGCCGCCGGATGTATTGCCGGAGAAACGCCGTATACCCTCACCCCAACCGAACTCGCGAATAACCCCGATGTCGCTGGCACGGTTTGCCAAGGCGACTTGATTACCCAATACGGCGTGGTCTCCCCCAATATCGAACGCATGGGAGGATCATTCCGTGCAACCAAGGCTTTTGATAACGGCATGGAGGCCTTCATTGAGGGCAATGTGCTGCAAAGCACCGTCGACTATAGCGGCAATCCAGCCAGCATCCGGCGCAACGGGCCTGCCGGAATCCGGTTCCCGCGCTTCAGCACCGCCAACAGCGGCCCGCCGAACGCACCGGGTTCCTTCTCGCTTGCCCTGCCTGTTTTTGTCTGCCCGCTCGTCAATGGATTGCCGCAGGCGGTGTGCGACGCAAGCAATGGTACGCTCAACCCCAACAACCCCTTTGCCGCGCAGGGGCAGGTTGCGCGCCTCACAGGCCGCATCCCCAATCTGTTCGAATATGATGAAACCCGCAGCCGCACCTATCGCTTCCACGCGGGCCTAACCGGCGATCTGACCGACAACTGGAAGTTCGCAGTAGACGCGATCGGTATGGAAACCCATCTGCGCCAGACGCAGCGCGGCTATGTCTATATCCAGCATCTCCTGCATGCGGTGGCCGATGGCAGCTACAACTTCGTCAATCCGCTGGCCAACAGCCAGCAGGTTCTCGATTATCTTGCTCCGGAGAACGTCACCAAGGCAAAATCGAAACTCTATGGCCTGCAGGGAAGCATCAATGGCAATCTGTTCGATCTGCCCGGCGGTCCGCTGCAGATCGGTGTCGGCGCGCAGGTGCGGTATGAGTCGATCAATGCGCCGAGCGCCAATGACGATTTCGCCGGCCCTACCGAGCGCTATTTCGTGCTCAATGCCTTCGGAACCAAAGGCAGCCGCAAGGTCTACTCCGCCTATGCTGAGCTGGACGCGCCGGTTCTCGACATGCTCACCGTCAACGCATCCGGCCGCTATGACAGATATTCGAGCGGGCAGGACGCCTTCTCGCCCAAGATCGGCTTGCGCGCGACACCAATGGAGGGGCTGGTACTGCGCGGGACATGGTCACGCGGCTTCCGCATCCCGAGCTTCGCGGAGGCGAATGCGCTGCCGACCACCGGGTTCGTCAACAACTCCGCGTCGATTTTCAATGATGCGTATCTCCTCCAATATAACTGTTCGGCGGCCACTTATACCACGGCTTGCCCGACCTATATCCGCTCTGGCTCATATGGCCAGACCCAGCTCGCCAGCCCCAACCTCAAGCCTGAGCGCTCGACGAGCTGGACTGCAGGCGTGATCCTGAAGCCGATACGGAATGTCACGCTGTCGCTGGATTACTACAACATCAAGAAAACCAAGGCGATCGTACCCGCACCATATTCCGCCGCGATCCAGGCTTACTATACGGGTCAGCCGATACCGGCGGGATACAACATAATCGCCGATGCCCCCGATCCGGCGTTTGCTACTGCGAAGCCGCGCATAGCGTTCGTGCAGGCACCATTTATCAATGCCAGCACCTATAAGTCCGAGGGCATTGACATCGGCGTATCCGGTAACTTCGATCTGGGCCCGGATGTTCGGTTCAGCTCGTCCCTCGAGGCAAGCTACATCATCAACCTGAGCCAGTCAGTCGATGGCGTTACAGAATCCTATGAAGGCACTTCTGGTAACTTCAACCTCACGGCCGGTTCGGGCACCCCTGAGTGGCACGGTGTGTGGCAGAACACAGTGGAATGGGGTCCGCTGTCGGTCACAGGAACGATCGAGTACTTTGACGGCTACAACCTGTCGGCGGCGGATCAGGGCACAATACCGGGGGATTGCGGCCTGCTGTCCACCGATCCTTCGCAGCAATTCTCGAGCTGTGACGTGGACGATTACATCACGGTGGACCTGAACACGCAATTCCGCGTGAACGACAACTTCACCTTCTATGTCAACGTGCTCAACCTGTTCGACAATCTGCCCCCGATCGATCCGGTCACTTATGGCGCGAACAACTACAACTCTGTTCAGGGCGGCACCGGCATTTTCGGACGTTCCTATCGCGTCGGGATCAAGGCCAACTTCTGACGGCCCCATAGTCTGCGCAAAGAAGGGCGGCCCTCGCGGGTCGCCCTTTTTCTTGCCTTGCTCCTGTCACGCCCAGCATCCCTCTTTCACCACGCCCCCTGATGTGATATCATCACATCCGTGGATCCTGCGCGATCCTGTGCAGGCCACAGGACAGGAGGATGCGTGATGCAGTGGATCCTGAACAATAATCGCACAATCGACACTGGCTATACCGGCAAGCGGGCTTCCCCGCTCGCCATAGGCGCGACGATCGCGGTGCATGTCGCGATCGGCGGGCTGGTTTATATGTTGCCGCCCGGCACCATCCGCGATGTGGTGCCGGATGTGATTTGGATCACCAACGTACCGGTGGAGAAGCCGAAGGAAGAGGCAAGGCAGGACAAGGGCAAGGAACAGCCGCTTCAGCGCGCGGCGCGCACCGACAAGCCGGTCGAGCCGCGAATTGAGCCGCTCGACCCTGTCGGCACCGCCAAGGATCCGCCCATCGGCGACCCGGCTGGCGGCGGGGGAGCGGGCAGCGGTGCGGGCACACAGACGGTCGAACATCAGCCCGTGCTTGTTGCCGCAATCCCGGATCCAAGGCGCCTGCCCGACTTCCAGCCCGATTATCCCGCCGCGATGATCCGCGCGCAGACCGAGGGCTATGCGACCGTGCGCGTTCACATTTCGGCAAGCGGCAGGGTGGAGACGGTCGAACTCATCGACACCAACGACAGTGCGTTCTGGAAGGCAACGCGCAAGCAGGCGCTGGAACGCTGGCGCTTCCGGCCCGCCACGCGCGATGGCGTCGCCGAGCCGAGCGAGAAGGTGATGACGGTGCGCTTCCGCCTGTCAGACCTCTGAGCCGCCGGGGATTGGGGCGGGGTGCGGGCGCTTCGCCCGCCCCCGCCTTTTCTTATTTAAACAGACCGCCGAGCACGCCGCGCACCAGCCCGCCGATCAGGCCGCCGCCCGACGACTTGCGCGACGAGCCGCCCAACACCGCCTTGCCGATCTCGTTGGCGACCTGACGGCCGAGCGACGAGCCGACCGAGCGGGTGGCGGACTGGATCGCGCGGTCGAAATTGCTGGGCTTGGCTGCCTCGCGCGCGGCGGCGGCGTCTGCGCGCGCCTGCGCCTTCAGCTCCGCCTCGCGCTGCTTTGCCTCGATTTTCGCCTGTGCGGCTGCTGCCTTGTCGGCCTCGGCCTGCGCCTTTTCCGCTTCTGCCGCGGCGGCGGCGGCCTGCCCACGCGCCGCGAGGATTTCCTCCGCACTCTCGCGGTCCACCGCCGTGTCATATTTGCCGTCGACCGGCGAAACCGAGCGGATGATCGCCCGCTCCTTGGCATCGAGCGGGCCGAGGCGCGAGCGTGGTGGCGCGATCAGCGTGCGCTGTACGATGCTGGGGCTGCCATCCTCCTGCAACAGCGAGACAAGCGCCTCGCCGACCTTCAGTTCCGTGATCGCGGTTTCGACATTGAGGTCCGGGTTGACGCGAAAAGTCTCCGCCGCCGCCTTGATCGCCTTCTGGTCGCGCGGGGTGAAGGCGCGCAGCGCGTGCTGAACCCGGTTGCCGAGCTGACCAGCCACTTCCTCGGGGATGTCGATCGGGTTCTGCGTCACGAAATAGACGCCGACGCCCTTGGATCGGATCAAACGCACCACCTGTTCGATCTTGTCGGTCAATGCCTTGGGCGCATCGTCGAACAGCAGATGCGCCTCGTCGAAGAAGAAGACGAGCTTGGGCTTTTCGGGATCGCCCACTTCTGGAAGTACTTGAAAAAGCTCGGAAAGTAGCCAGAGCAGGAAGGTGGAATAGAGCTTGGGGCTCTGCATCAGCCGGTCCGCCGCCAGCACGTTGATAGACCCGCGCCCCTTGTCGTCCACGTGGAGAAAGTCATGGATATCGAGCGCCGGCTCACCAAAAAACGCGGCGCCGCCCTGGCTGTCGAGACTGAGCAGCTGGCGCTGGATCGTGCCGACGCTGGCCTTGGTCACATTGCCATATCTGGCGGAGAGCATGTCGGCATTTTCCGCGCAGTAAGCCAGCATCGCCTGCAGATCACCGAGGTCGAGCAGCAGCAGCCCTTCCTCGTCGGCATAGCGGAAGGCGATGTTGAGCACGCCTTCCTGCGTTTCATTGAGGTCCATGAGCCGCGCGAGGAGCAGCGGCCCCATCTCGCTCACCGTGGTGCGGATCGGGTGGCCCTGTTGCCCGTAGAGATCCCAGAAGATCACCGGATTGTCGGCATAGGCATAGTCCGCCATGCCGATCTCCTTGGCGCGAGCCTCCAGCGCGGCGGCGTTCTTGAAGGTGGGCGAACCGGGCATCGCGATCCCGGCAAGGTCGCCTTTCACGTCGGCCATGAATACGGGCACGCCGAGGCGCGAGAAATTCTCTGCGATGCCCTGAAGTGTCACCGTCTTGCCGGTGCCGGTTGCGCCTGCGATCAGCCCGTGCCGGTTCGCGCGCTTCAGATTGAGCGTTTGCGGCTGCCCTGCCGCCGCGCCGATGAAAATGCCGTCGCCCATAGCTGCGCTCCCCGTGCCGATAATAGGCGGACAGGCATAGCGTCCGCCACCGCCCCTGAAAAGAGGCGGGCGGCAGGCGCCATGTAAACTCGGCGATCGTTATTTGGTCAGTTCAACCGGCACATAGCCCCGGAAGCGCGCGCTGGGCCGGGCGATAAGCAGCAACACCGCGCGCTTGCCGGCGGTTCGGGCAGCGGCGACTCCAGCCTTTACGTCCGCTGCGGTACGAACCTTGCGACCGTCGATCTCCAAGATCATGTCGCCACGCTGGACACCGACGATCGCGGCGTCGCTCTGCGGGTTGACGCCGTTGACGACAACGCCCTCGACACTGTCATCGAGGCCGAGCTGGCGGCGGATAGCCGGATTGATGTCCAGCACGGCTATGCCAATGCCGTTCTCATTGGGATTGCGTGGAGCATAATTCGGCTGCTGCGGCTGAGCGCCCTGCGGATCGTCGAGGAAGCCGCCGGACAGCTCCTGCTCGCTCGGGCGTTTGCCCAAAGTGACGTTGACCGTGCGGCGCTTGCCGTCGCGGATCAGCTCCACCGGCACCGGTCGTCCGATCTGCAGGTCCGCGACCAGCACTGACAGCGGGTTGTCGAGGTTCACTTCCTTGCCGCCCACGCTCAGGATCACGTCGCGAGGCTGGATCCCCGCGCGGGCCGCCGGGCCGTCAGGCGGCACGGCATTGACGAACACGCCATGATTCTTGTCGACACCCAGCGCCTGCGCCAGCTTGTCGTTGATCTGCGAATAGCCGATGCCGAGATAGCCGCGCTCGATCTTTTCCCCGCGCATCAGCTTCTCGACGATCGGGCGTGCGATCTCGCCCGGAATGGCAAAGCCCAGCCCGATATTGCCGCCATTGGGCGATGCTATCCAGGTGTTGATGCCGATGACGTTGCCGCTCATGTCGAACATCGGTCCGCCTGAGTTGCCCTGGTTGATCGAGGCGTCAGTCTGGATAAAGCGGTCGTACGGTGAACCGGAGCCGGTGGTGCGCGCGATATTGGAGATGATGCCCGTCGTCACCGTGCCTTCCAGCCCCAAGGGCTGACCGATCACGATCACCCAGTCGCCCACGCGCGAGTTCTTGGTGCTGCCGAAACGGACATAGGGCATTGCCTTGCCGGGCTTGATCTTGAGCACGGCCAAATCGGCCACCTCGTCGCGTCCCACCAGTTCCGCCGCATATTCGGTGTGATCGTTCATGGTGACGGTGATCGACTCGATGGTCGCGGTCGGGTCACCCGGTGCGACCACATGGTTGTTGGTGACGATATAGCCGTCAGCCGAGATCAGGAATCCCGCCCCGAGCGAAGTGCCCTCCTGGATCTGCGGCCCGTTGTTGCCGCGCCCACCGAAGATATTGCCGAACAGGTCATCGAGCGGATTGTTGCGCACCTGCACGCGCTGGCGGGTCGAGATGTTGACCACAGCCGGCTGCAGCCGCTCCACCATGTCCGCAAAACTGCTGGGCGCGCCACGCGGCGCAACGGCAGCCTGCATATTGTCGTTCTGCGCAGGCTGGGCGCCCAGCGGCTCATGCGAGCTGATGGCGAGCGCGGTGCCACCCAGGAGCAAGGCAGCAGTCAGACCATAAACGTAGCGCAAGACATTTTTCCTCTCATATCTCAAGGCGCAGGCCAATGTCCTGCAGCAAAATGTTGGCTCAGCCTTGCCAACCGACATCTGAACCGAAATTGAATAGCTCTCTAGTCGAGGGATCTACCGGCCGCGAAACTCCCGCAGGAAATCGTTATCGGGCGACAGGATGACACTCGTCTGCCCGCCGTTCTCCGGGTTGAACGTGCGCCGGTAGGCCTGCATCGCCCGATAGAAATCATAGAACCGGGGATCCTTGCCGAAGCTGGCGGCATAGACCTGCGCTGCCTGGGCGTCAGCCTCGGCGCGGATGATCTGTGCTTGGCGTTCACCCTGTGCGCGAATGGTCAGCGCCTCCTGCTGGCGCGCCGTGCGCATGCGCTGGAACGCGCTTTGCAGCGGGGTGCCGTCAGGCAAGTCGGCACGCTTGATGCGTACGTCGACCACTTCAGCGCCATATTGCCGGGCCACACGATTAAGCCCCGCGCGGATGTTGTTCATCACCTGCCCGCGCTCTGGCGACAGCAGCGCCGCGAATGGCCGCTTGCCGAGCTCGTTTCGCAACGCCGAACCAAGGATCGGACGCAGCGCCTCCTCCACCCGATCCTCGCTCCCCGCAGACACATACATGCGCAGAGGGTTGGTAATGCGATAGCGGGCATAGGCATCGACCTGAAGCCGCAGCTGGTCAGTCGAGAGCACCTGCTGGCGCTCCATCTTGACGGACTGGATGCGCTTGTCGATCCAGACCACCTGCTCGGCAAAGGGAATGCGCACCGCAAGGCCAGCACCCGTCTGGCCGAAGCGTTCATTGGGGTGGTAGCTGTTCACGATACGCTCCGGCTGGCCGAAGCGGACGATGACACCCTGCTGCGTTTCCGGCACGATAGAAACCGTACTGCCGAGCAAGACCAGCACACCGAGCACAAGAAGCGCTGCCAGCACGGGATTGCGCATGATGCGTTCCATCAGCGGCCTCCTTCCCCGGTCGCGCCGGTACCCGCCCCGTCCTTAGGCTTTCTGCGAATTTCCGGCAGCGGCAGATAGGGCATCACATTGTTGGATTCGATGATCGTCTTGTCGGTATCCGCAAGGATCGCCTCCATCGTCTCATAGTACATGCGCCGCCGCGTCACTTCGGGCGAAAGCTTGTACTGCTCATAGACCTTGTCGAAGGCCGCCGCCTCGCCCTGCGCGCGGGCGTTGAGCTGTTGGGCATAGGCCGTCGCCTGGTTGACATAGGTGGTGGCGTCCTGCTTCGCGGCGGACACCTCCTTGAACGCGTCATTGACTTCGTTGGGCGGATCGGCCTGCTTGATGGCGACACCCTGAATGCGAATGCCGGAGCGATAATTATCGAGAATTTCCTGCATCTTCTGCGCGACCTGCTGCTCTATGCCTGTGCGCCCGGCGCCCAGCGCCTCGTTGAGGGTGATCGTCGCCAACACGGCGCGCATCGCCGTCTCGGCGACCTCCTGAACCGTAGCGTCGGGGTCAGCCAGCTCGAACAGATACAGCTCCGGGTCGCGGATGTTCCAGCGCACCGAATAAGCGAGGTCGATGATGTTCTGATCGCCGGTGAGCACCAGATTCTGGCTCTCACCGGAGACGGACCCGATATCGACCGTGCGGATTTCCTCGACATCGACCGTCTCGACTGTCTCGAACGGCGCGGGCAGGGTAAGCCCGATGCCCGGCGTCATCGAGCGGCTGTAGCTGCCGAGGAACAACACCACGCCACGTTCCTGCGGGCCGATGCGGTGAAAACTGGTGAGGGTGATCCACAATATGGCAACAATACCGAGCGCAATCGGCCACAGCGTGCGGGGATCGCCGCCGCCGACAAAGCCACCGCCCCCGCCAGGCGCGCTACCTTTGCCGCCGCCAAAGTTTTCGCGCCCGCGCCGCAACATATCCTCGATCAGTGAAGGTCGGCCTGCCCCGCCGGGGCCTCCCGCGCCCTGCCCGCCACGCGGCGGCTGGGTCCAGGGATTGCGCGGGCCGCCGCCCGAAGCGCCACCACCCTGCCCGCCAGCCTGCCCCTGCCCGTCATCCGGCGCGCCCTCACTGCCATCAGGCCCGCCGCCCGGCTTGCCGCCCCAGGGGCCGGCCATGGCCAAACCGGGAAGCAACGACAGGAGGGAGCGAAGGCGGCGCAAAAGCGCAGGGGTGTTCTGGTTCATGGTCCGTCATGTATAAGGAGCCGCGCGGCGGAAAAACAGTGCCTTTGCCAAGATAATCGCATATGGGGCGCGGCATGACCGACCTGACCCCTCTTTCCGCCGAAATCGCATCACTTTCCCAAGGCCGCGCCAGTGCCATTCGGCTTAAGGAAGGCGTCCTCTCTCTGGTGCTCGATGTGAGCTCGCTCGGCGCGGACGAGCGCCGCGCCATGACCGCCGCGATCGAGGATGCGGCGCGCGCGATTCCCGCAGTCACTGCGGTGCGCATCGCGGAAACGGCAGAGAAAAAGGGCTGCACCATCATCGCCGTCGCGTCCGGAAAGGGCGGGGTGGGCAAGTCGACGGTCTCCGCCAATCTCGCCATCGCGCTGAAAGCCATGGGTGTGAAGGTGGGCTTGGTCGATGCCGACATCTATGGCCCTTCGCAACCGCGCCTGCTTGCGAGCGAGGGTCAAAAACCGCTTGCGCAAGACAGCAAGATGATCCCGATTACCGGCGTGGGCGGCGTGCCGATGCTCTCCATGGGCCATCTGGTCGAGCCGGGGCGGGCCATCGCATGGCGCGGGCCGATGGCCGGCAACGCGCTCTCGCAACTTATCGACGCACACTGGGGCGCGGTGGACGTGCTCATCGTCGATATGCCGCCTGGCACCGGCGACATTCAGCTGTCGATGGTGCAGAAGCACAAGCCGGCAGGTGCGGTGATCGTCTCGACGCCGCAGGATCTCGCGCTGATGGACGCAACCCGCGCTGTCAGCCTGTTCGAGCAGGCCGGCGTGCCGATGATCGGGCTGGTTGAAAATATGGCGGGCTATAGCTGCCCTCACTGTGGCCACCAGTCTGATCCGTTCGGGACCGGCGGGGCGGAAGCTGCAGCAAAGGCAATGAACATGCCGTTTCTGGGGCGCATTCCGCTGGCTATCGACATCCGGCAGGCGTCTGACGCCGGAACGCCACCGGCCGCGGGCGACGCACATGAGGCAGCGCCTTTCATTGCCGTCGCTGCGCGGGTGAAAGACTGGCTCACCGCCAGAGGTTAGGGCCTCACATCTCCAGCTGGCGCTGAAGCTTGCGAATGTCGGCATCGATCTCCGCGTTGCTCTGGCGCAACTCCTCGATCGTGCGCACAGCGTGGATCACCGTGCTGTGATCGCGCCCGCCGAATATCCGCCCAATTTCGGGGAGCGAGCGCGGCGTCATCTTCTTGGCGAGGTACATCGCCACCTGCCGCGGCCGCGCCACCGCCCGCGCCCGGCGTTTGGAGCGCATCTCCGCAGGGTCGATGCGATAATGCGCCGCGCAGGCCTTCTGGATATCGTCCACCGTAATGCGCCGGGCGTTCGCGCGCACCGCATCCGCCAGCATCGCCTGCGCGAAGTCCATGTCGACCGGGCGGCCGGTGAGCTGGGCGTAGGCGATCAGCTTGTTGAACGCGCCCTCCAACTCGCGCAGGTTGGAGCGGATCGAGCGGGCAAGATAATCCAGCACCGCATCGGGAATGGCCGCATCGGGCAGGGAGGCACGCTTCGCCTCCAGGATGGCACGGCGCAGATCAAGGTCGGCAGGCTGGATATCGGCCACCAAACCGCCGGCAAGCCGCGACAATATGCGCGGATCGACCGCATCAAGGTGCTGGGGCGCGCGGTCCGCGCTGATGACGATGCGTGCGCCGCTCTCGGCAAGCTCGTTGATGGTGTGGAGAAACTCTTCCTGCGTCGATCCCTTGCCGGCAATGAACTGGATATCGTCCACCAGCAACAGCTTGGCCGCGCGCAGCCGCGCCTTGAACGCCATGCTGTCGTTCGCGCGCATCGCGGTGACGAACTCCATCATGAATTTCTCGGCAGACATGTAGATGATCTGATGCGCGGGGAAATGACCGGCATAGGCGGCAGCGATCGCATGGAGCAGATGGGTCTTCCCCTGTCCGGTGCCGCCGTGGATATAGAGCGGGTTGAACAAGGGTGCGGACCGCGCGCCCATCGCCTGCGCGGCGGAGCAGGCGAGGCGATTGCTTTCTCCCACCACGAAATCGGCAAAGCTGTGGCGCAGGGCAAGCCCGTCAGGCGCGGGGCGGCGCGGTTGCGGAGTCGGCTCGGCCGGAGCGGAGCGCTCCCCGCCTGTTGCACCGGCAGCGATCCTCTCAACCGTGTTCACGGCCCCGGCGCGATGGGGGGCGCGCACCACCCTGATCTCCTCCACGCCGATCTGGGCGGCCCTTACAGCGAGACGAATGCGGTCGCCAAACTGGCTGGCGATGAAATTGGCGGTGAAATCGGACCCGGCGAGCAATTCCAGCGTGCCAGTGCTGTCGCAATAGCTGCCCAGCCGCAACGGCTTGAGCCACTGGTCATACATCCGCGCGCCCACGCCGCTGCGCAATGCTGCCGTCACCGCCTCCCAACCCGCAACGATAGCTTCGGGGCAGCCCTCTGCCGGTGCCCCCCTGTCGGCACGGCGGAGTGTCAGGGCATCATTGTCATCAGCTTCTGCAAACACGCGCGCGCCCTCCCTTATTGTGACGGAGTCCCTGTCATCGCAAACCCCCATGCATGACCCACAACTTTCCATCCGCTTCCAGCCATGGGAAACGGCGTGCCCCTTGTGGATCATGATAACCGCGACATCCGATTCGGACTGCGGGTGAGCCACAGGATTAGGCAATCGTTAACGATTGGATCAAGAGGGTGTGCCGTCAAAAAACTGAAATAAAATGTTTGACAGAGCCAAGAGCGCGGAATCACGTGATAATCAAATAAACTATTGGTTTTACATGATTATTGTCTGAATTTTCTTTTCGCAGTCACAGCGAATCAGCGCAAGTCCTGCATTTCTCCCTGATGGGTCGCCCGGGCTTGGATGGCACCGGCGAAACGGTATTTCGCGCGGCCCCCTCCCATTCACTCAAGCCCGTCTTACGCGGGCATGAAGAAACCCGCCGGATCGCTCCGGCGGGTGTCGAAACGGGCAAGCCCGGCGTTAAGCGTGTCAGGCGATGGCGCCGACGGCCTTCGTCAGGCGGCTGAACTTGCGCGAAGCGGTGTTCTTGTGCAGCACGCCGCGCGCCACGCCGCGTGCCAGTTCCGGCTGCACCACGGCGAGCGCCGAAGCGGCAGCGTCCTTGTCGCCAGCGGCAACGGCGCTTTCCACCTTCTTCACCAGCGTGCGAATGCGGCTGATGCGGTTGCCGTTGATCTCGGTGCGGCGCGCGTTGCGGCGGATGCGCTTTTTTGCCTGCGGCGTATTGGCCATAAGTTCCTCGAAAGCCTTGTCTGAATTCCGGTAAAGAGGAGCGCACGAGGCTCCCCTGAATCACGAAGGGTGGCCCATAGCGGCTTCGCCCATCTGCGTCAACATAAACGGGCGCGTGGCGCCTGCCCCGAAAATTTGGACGGGACAGAGCTTACAAAGCGCGCTAGCGATTCGTCCATGCTCGTCGCACTCTATGCATTCTCGTTGCTGGCCGGGGCGCTGTTTCTCCATCCCTACATCAGCTATCCTTTGAGCCTGCGGCTGATGCGCGCGCGGCCGGTGCGCGGCTGCAATGCAGACGCGCCGCGTCCCTCCGCAAGCCTGCTGTTTTCCGCCTATAATGAGGAGCGCGCGCTGCCCACGAAGCTCGACAATCTTGAGGCGATCAAAAAACTACACCCCGATCTCGAGATTCTTGGCTATTCCGACATGAGTACGGACGGCACGCTGGCGTTGCTTGAAAGCCGCCCCGAGCTTTTGCGGGTGATCCCGACGACGGAGCGAACGGGCAAGGCGACCGGCATGCGACACATGGTTGCGCAGGCGCGAGGCGAGATCTGTATCTTCACGGATGCCAACGTCCTGCTCGCGCCCGAATCGGTCGGGGTGCTGCTCGATTATTTCCGGGATCCCGCAATTGGCGCGGTGTCTGGCACGCTGCATTACATCAATGCCGAAGAGGGCGCGACCGCGCAGGTGGGCGGGCTGTACTGGCGGCTGGAGGAGACGATCAAGGCGCTCGAATCGCGCTGCGGCTCGATGATGGGTGCAGACGGCGCGATCTTCGCGACGCGGCGCGCGCTCTATCCTGAGGTGCCGCCGCACCTGCTGGACGACATGATCGCCTCGATGAGCGTGTTGCTGCACGGCAAGCGCCTCATCAGCGCGCGCGAGGTCATCGCCTATGAGCGCACCACCACCGACCCGGTGGACGAGTTTCGCCGCAAACGCCGGATCGCGTGCCGTTCCTACGCCTCGTATCTTCATCTCTGGCCCCAGCTGGCGAAGCAATTCTCGCTTACAGACCGCTACAAGTTCATCTCTCACAAATGGCTGCGCTGGATGGGCGCACCGCTGGCGCTCTTGGCGGCCGGATCGTTGAGCGCGGCACTGTGGCTGGATCGCAGGCCTGACCTTCTCATCGCCCTATGGGGCGCACCGGCGCTCGTCCTGCTCGGCGCGGCTCTCAAGGTTCGTCCCTGCGTGATGGTGGTCGAGATCGCGGCGGCGATCTGGGCGTCGTTCCTGGGGGTCATCGATGCATGGCGGGGCCGTACTTACCAGACCTGGGCACCCGCCAAATCGCGGGACTGATCAGCGCGCCTTTGCCTCTATCGACCAGGCGTCATCATCCTCTATCCCGATGGCGGTGAGCATCCCGGTGCGATAGGCGCCGGTGTCTATGCCGATGCGGTTGTGAAGGATTTGCGCGGTCTCGCTCTGGCTATGCCCATGCACTACGCGCCAGGGGTGCCGCGCCTTGCTGGAGAGGAAAGGCTCGCGGATCCACAGCAAATCCTCGTCAGTCTGCTCGTCCAGTCTGAAGCGTGGTCTTATGCCCGCATGGGCAAAGAGATAGTCGCCATGCCTGTGGAGCGAGGGAAGCGCGGTCATCCACTGTATGATAGGTGGGGATACTGCCGCCTGAAACGCTTCGATCAACTGCCACTGGCTGCCCTCACTGCCATAAGCACGCTCGATCAGCCCCTGGTCGACACCCCAGCTCAGCAGCGTCTCCTCGCCGCCATATTTGAGCCAGAAGCGCAGCGCCATCCGGTTGCCCTTCAGCACCTGCAGCATGGTTTCCTCATGATTGCCCTTGAGGCAGTGGAAATAGGCGGAGCCTTCCATCGCCTGCAGCAGCTCGCACACTTCGCGCGATTGGGGGCCACGATCGATGTAATCGCCAAGCAGGACGACATGCGTCTCAAGTGGCGGGCGAGCGCGCTGATCCCGCTCAATCAGTTGAAGCAGGCTAACCAGCAGGGGGAAGCAGCCATGCACATCGCCGATCGCATAGATGCGGCAATTGTCGGTGCTATATCTGGCCTTCCGGCGGAGGCGACCCAGCAGACTCACGGGCGCATGCGTAGCAAATGACCGAGCGAAACTGAAGCGTCTGCCTTGCGCCGCTGGGGCACGAAAAACCCCGGCCAGCGTCCCGGCCGGGGTGAAATTCGCCGTGCTCCAGGCGATTAGTTGCGATTGCTGCCCATGAAGCGCAGCAGCATCAGGAACAGGTTGATAAAGTCGAGGTAGAGGCTCAATGCACCCATCACCACCGACTTGCCAACCATCTCCGTGCCCGCAACATAGGAATAGCTCTCCTTGATCCTCTGCGTGTCATAGGCGGTCAAGCCAGCGAAGATCAGCACGCCGATGGCGCTGATCGCGAGACTCATTACGCTCGACTGCAGGAAGAGGTTGATAAGCGATGCGACGATGAGGCCGATCAGACCCATGATCAGGAAAGTGCCGAACGCCGACAGATCCTTCTTCGTGGTATAGCCCACAAGGCTCAGACCTGCGAAAGCCGCCGCTGTCGCGAAGAAGGTCTGCGCAATCGACGTCCCCGTGTAGACGAGGAATATCGACGAGAGCGAAAGCCCCATCACAGCGGCATACGCCCAGTAAATCGCCTGCGCAGCCGTTGTCGAAAGCCGGTTGATACCGAAGCTCAGCACCAGCACGAACGCCAGCGGCGCGAACATGATGACATATTTCAGCAGCCCCGGCCCTGCCAGGATCTGATAGGCGAGGCCGCTGCTTGCGAAAAGCATGGCGACGAGACCCGTGAGCAGGACACCGCTCGCCATATAATTGTACACCGACAGCATGTAGGACCGGAGCCCCGCGTCGTAAG
The DNA here is from genome assembly GCF_030867385.1 of Sphingobium sp. DEHP117. GTDB lineage: Bacteria > Pseudomonadota > Alphaproteobacteria > Sphingomonadales > Sphingomonadaceae > Sphingobium. Next base: position 372,734 of record NZ_JAPFBJ010000002.1, read on the forward strand.
ACGCACGAGCGGCCGCAGGCGCACCAGCGCCGAAGCTCATCCCGCCTGTCCGGGGGTCAGACCAGTTAGCCATTGTAAGTCAACTCCTTGTCATTGGCGCTATTGCCAACGCACGCAATATCGTGTGTCCGGGTTAAAGTTTCAAGAAAAACCGGACAGGAGGCGCGGCACTCATCTCTGAGTGATAACGCCGCAGGCGATCCGGCCGCCAGAATTGCCAGATGGATCGGTTTTCATGTCATCCGGCCCGGCATGGATGACGATGGATGCACCGTCTGCATCGAGCATCGGATTTGCCCCATCGCTCAGCGTGGCGGGGATGGTGGCTGTCAGCGTGCCGGTGCCGTCGGCGCCAATCTCGATATTGGGCAAGTCGCCTTCATGCGGCCCGGCGGGATTCTGCATGCCATGCTGCTTGCCGAGCGGATTCCAGTGACCGCCTGCGCTGGTGAAAGCGGGTGCGACGCAGGACCCGACCATATGGATGTGCACGCCATGAACACCCGGCGAAATTCCGCTGGCACGCAATGTCAGCCGCAAGCCACCGTCAACCTTGGAGATCGTAAGGTCACCCTTGCTCGCTCCCTGTCCATCCGCCAAAGCCGCGCCGGCGACGACGGCCGGAGCATCCGCCATTCCGTTTGTGGTCGAGGCGCAGCCTGCCAATACCAAGGCGGCCGAAGACAGGGTCGTCAAGACAAGCATGTTCACGCGCATTTCAGGGGTTCCTTTCACAGCATGGCTTGAAAACCAATAGTACTTCCCGTTGGTTCCTCACACACTGAGATACCCGCCAACGAAAAGGGGCCGGTCATTGCTGACCAGCCCCTCCTTGTCCTAAGCCTCGCGGCTCTTACATGCCCGAACCCGGACCGTAGGTGATTTCCACACGACGGTTCTGCAGCTCGCGAACACCGTCAGCGGTCTCAACCTTGGGCTGGCCTTCACCAAATGCCTTGGTGGAGATGGCGCCATCCGAGATGCCCTTGGAGACGATGTACGCCTTCACTGCATCCGCGCGGCGCTGAGACAGCGCGACGTTGTAGGCCGGGCGACCCGCCTTGTCGGCGTGACCAGCAAGCATGACCTGCGCGCTGTTGCAGTTGGCATAGGCCGAAACCGCGCTGTCGAGGATCGTTGCCGCATCTGGCGTGATGTCCGACTTATCGAATTCAAAGAACACGATATACGGTCCAGGCTGGCACTCAACCACCGGCGGAGGCGGCGGGGGAGGCGGCGGGGGCGGAGGAGGTGGCGGCGGCGGGGGCGGAGGAGGCGGAGGAGCCTTCTCGCCGAAGTTGTACACCAGGCCAACCAACAGGCTGTGCGTGCGCACATCCGCGTCAACCGCAGTGCCGGGCGCGCCCGCACCGCCAAAGGCGTTGCTGGTGACGATATCGACGTTACGGTGGTTGAAGTAGCGATACTTCAGTTCCGCATCGAGCTTGTCGCTCAGCGGCATACGGACACCTGCCAGAGCCTGCCAGGCGAAACCGGTGTCGGAGTCATCCGTCGTCAGCGTGTAGAGATGCGTGCGCGCAATACCCGCGCCGCCGCCGACAAAACCCTGCAGACCATCATCCGGACCGAAGTCGAGCAGGCCGTTCAGCATGAAGCTGAGCGAACGCACGTTGCCGCGGGTGCTCTGAACGCCGACATAATCAACATGGTCGGTCCATGCGCGGCGGAAACCCACCTCCGATTCAAGACGGAACATGCCGAAGTCATAACCGATCACGCCGTCAACGTCGAAACCGGTGTTATAATCCGCTGTCGCATCTGCGGCGGTCGAACCTGCCACATCAATATCGATGTCTTCGACAAGCATTGCGCCGCCATGAGCGCCGATATACCAGGCATCATCACGCGCGAGAGCAGGACTTGCCATCGCCGTGGTCGCAAGAGCTGCCGCAAGAGCAAGCTTCCGCATGTCTATTCCCCTTTCCAAACTTGGTCGCATGGACTGTGGAAACTCCCTACCCCCTGGAAAGTTTCATGGCAAGACCAGTTTAATTCGGAAAAATAGTTCGCTTTGACGCTAATTATCACACTTTTCTGTGAGTCGGGCAGTAATTTCATAAAATCAGGCGATTAGCCCATGCGCGCGCAACGCGCTCAGCACCTGGCCAAGCACCGCGCGCGCCTGCGTATCGACAACGCTGCCGCCTGTCGGGTCGGCAATCGCGCCCTGCCGTGCGGCCACCACCCGGTTGACTCCGATATACAGTCCGTCGGGTCGCACCGGGTCCGCCAGCCATGAAGTGCCGTCGTGGGTGTAGCGGCGGCCGTCCGCCGCGCAGAGGACGTTCAGCCCCGCGCGCGGAGCGACAAAGCGCCAACCCCCGGCCGTCAGGCACGCCAGCTGGCCGTCATGCCCCGCCCAGGCGCCGGTTGCGCCCGCCGCTACGACCCAGCACTGCGCCGGGGCAGCACCGCCCGGCGGTGTGGTGAGCGTGATGCTCTGTACCTGCGCATGCAAGAGCATATCGATGAGGGCCAGCGCCTCGTTATGCGTCAGCTCCTTCTGCGCTTGCCCCGGCTGCAGCAGCGGCAGGGCAAAGCGGTCACTGTTTGTCGTCATGATGCGAACTCCGAAAGGCGAATTATATGCTGAGAGCGATGCTGGCGGGGCGCCCCGCCCCGAAAGTGCCGATCTGGCGGACCTGCGCCGTCACCGGGCCGCTGATCCCGAGGCCATGATCGACCGCGATCATCGCGGCATCATAGGTCCATTGCGGGGATGAGGTCGTCACGCTGCGGTAGACGCCACCGGATTTGACGAGGTCGATGCGATACTGCTCCTGCTCCTCGCCGAGCGGCGCATCCGCACCATCAACCCATTGCCAGCCGATCCGGCTGCGGCGGACCCAGCCGAGCTGCCACCCCCCGCCCACAGCCACCGCCGTCCCATGTACCGGCGAGAGCGGGAGCACGGCCTGCCCGGCCACCGCCACGCTCGCCTTTACCGGGGCCGTGTCGCCGATGCCGATCGCATCGACAAGCAGGGTCGACCCCATCACCGCATAAGCAGTCGGCACTGGCAGGAGACTCGCCTGATCCAGCAGCAGAATTGGCTCGCCCGCGCTGTGGCCCGCCATTGCCCATTCGGTGCCGCGTCGGCCGCGCAGCAGGCGGGACAAGCGCCAACTCGTCGGCCCGGTCTGGTTGGCGAGGCCAAACTGGATCACCTCGTTGCCCACCAGCGCCAGATTGGCACCGCGCAGCAATGCGGCATCGTCCGCATTTGCCAACTGCATGGCACTGTTGAGCAGCTGCACGTCGAGGGTCGAGCCAAGATCGAACAGCGCGGCACTCGCCGCTCCGCCCAGCGCGCCCGCAGTGGTGCCGATGATGGCGGGCAGCGCGGTGCCGCCGATCGAGATGAGCGCGGCGCTGGCCGCATCTTCCACGAACAGTTCGGCCGCACGCCATCCCGCCTGCGCCCCCGCTGCTGCCACCGCCACAAGCGGGGCGGTGAGCAGCGTGTCGTCGGGCATCGGCAGATCGGCGATAACAAGGCTCGTCGGGCCATGGAGCTGGTCGGCCTGCAATACCGGGGCGCCCCCGTCAGCGGGTGGTGCCGCAACACCTGCTCCGCCCACCTGCCTCAAACTGAGGCGCACGCCCATGCCTTCCCATTCGCTGCGCTCGATGCGCCAGCGCCCGTTTTCGCTGTCCACAGTGACGACCGCGCCCGGTTCAAGGCCGAGCGCCCGCCAGTCGCACCGCAGCTCGAGCGTGCGCCTGCCGGTCCACAGGCTATGCAGTCGCGCTTCGGCCAGTGCACGCGCCGAGACGGCATCGAGCGAGGCAGGCAGATCCAGCGCCTCTTCCCTGCGGCCCGGCCCGGCGCGCTCGGCCATCTGCACACCGGCCTGATGGTCACGCCCCGGATCATAATGCCGCATGGACACGCGCAACGGCGCGTCCTCGGCCCGCCCGCGCATCAGCTTCGCGCCCTTTTCACGCCGGCCATTGAAGCGCGCGCCGATCATATCGGCTGGGATGTTGGCCTCTATCGGCCCGGCCGGGATAATGCCGGTCCCCGCCGCGCCGGTCCGCAGAGCGAGCGAATACCCCTCAACGAGCGGCAACAGCGCATCGGCAATACCGGATCCACTCGCCGCATAGCCCATCACGAAAGGTCCCCCGCCACCATCCGGCGCGATCAGCCCGTCACTCAGGTCGTTGGCGATGTCCGCCACCGGCACCGCGCCGTTCTCGGCGATAACCTCGAAAGTAAGCGAGGGGATCCGGTTGCCAAAGTCGGTCAGCACCAGATCCTGAAACACCACATAGGCCATGCCGCGATGGGCGCTGGCGTTCGCCAGACCTACGGCGCCCGCTATCTGATAGTCCGCCGCCTGATCCTCGGAACCCGGGTATACGCGGAATGAGCTGATATAGGTCTTGAAATCACCGGCAGCCCCGCGCAACAGGTTGCCGTCGGCCCATATCCGGTCAATCCCCGCAATGCGCCGTGCGGAAATCGCCACGGCAAAGCTCGCGCTATAGGTGTAAGTGGTCGTCTTGGGCTTGCCCTTGCCGCCACCGCTGGTGTGGCGCTGCTCGATCAGGTCCGTCGCCCAGATGACCGTGCCCGCCACCCGCATGGAGCCGAAGATCTTTGGTATCTGATCGCCATAGCGCGACGTTTGTATGCGCAGGTCGTTGAGGCGCGGCCCCACCCGTCCCTTGGGCTTGAACAGCACATTCTGGTCGATCGCCTGCCCTATGGCCGCGCCGATCGTCGCGCCCAGCGGCCCGCCCAGCACCGAACCGACGACCGTAAGAACAACGGTTGCCATATCTCAACGTCCCCATCGAAAATGCGCGATCACCGGCCAGGGCGAAGCACCCGGCATTTCCACGACCCGCGCCAGGCTGGCGTCCGCGTGAACATGGCCCGCGTCCGTGGCTATCATCAGATGAAACTGTGCCACCCCAGCATACGCCAGCACGAGGTCGCCGGGCTTGGAGTGCCGCACCGCGCGCAGCCCGGCCGCGCGCATAATCGTGGCGAACCGCTCGGCCGTGCCGCCCCGGATGCTATAGGCGGCGGGTACGATGCGCCCATCCAGCCGCCGGTGCCCGGCGCGGCTCAGAGCCAGAACCGCCAGGCCGATACAGTCCACGCCGGTCTCGGCGCTGCGCCCATGCAGCCGGAACGGCGCACCGATCAGCGCCCGCGCCGCCGCGACGATCCTCTCTGCCCGTTTCATGATCGAACCCCAATTTCGTTAACAAAATGATTTTGCCCAGAATGAGCCGACTTTCGCAGGCCATTATCGGCAAAATCAATTTGCACCCGGATAGCGGGTGAGGAGATCCATTCCGGGCAGATAAGGCTCGCCCCGAAAGTTGACGGCGTTGCCGAAACGGGCGGAGCAGGTCGCCATCTGCTTGTCGCAACCTTCCGTTATGAGCGCGCGCGTGCCCACCGCCACCGGAAAGGCGGGAAGTTCGGACAACGTCACACTGCCCCCATCATTGCCGACAATGCCCTGCGTCAGCCCGCAATTCTCACCTTCGATCCAGCGCAGCTGGCCAAAGACATAAGCGCCTACCGAAAGCCCCCCGCCTGAAATGGTCGCCACTTCGGCGGTCATGCCACTGATGCTGACTTCGCGCCGGTGCCGGGCCAAATCGACCCAGCACGCACGGTCGCCCAATCTTGCGCGGCATCCGGGCGATGTTTCGGGCGCCACCGGCGCGGCCAGCACACCCGCAGGCCCGGTGAGCTCGGCGGAAAAGGCCTCGCCCTGCCGCTCCACCGCGCCCAGCGTACCGCGCATCAGCTCCAGCCACATGGCACCCGGCGCGGTCCATTCGGTCAGCGCCAGGCTCAGCTCCGCGGCATCCCATTTCCCGGCAGACAGGTCCGCCTCGCTGATCGCATCGCTGGATAGCGCACCCTTCAGCTCCATGCTCTCCGGGTCGAGCGCGATCCCCTTGTTGATGGCCGAAGGGATCATGCCCGGCGCGGCTGTATAGACCACACCGCCGATCGTCAGGTCGCGGTCATGGCTGGTGAGGCCGATCGTCACACCGTCGCGCCGCTCCAGCCGCCAGCAGAACGCAAAGGCGGCAAGCTCCTGCGCCAATATCGCGTCGAACGCGCTCATTCGCGGATCTCCACCAGCGGTACGGATGGCGCTTCACCCGCCGCGAAGGTCGCGCGGTTCACTTCCAGCGCATCCTCGGCAAACCGCACCGGCACATCGAAGCGGAACCCGGCGGTGAGGATCACGCCGCTCGCCGGGGCGACATTGAACGAGATCATCCCGCCGCCCAGATGCTGCCATCCGGTTGTCAGCTCCACACCATTGGCGGCAATCCGGATCGTGCCCGCCACCGGCCGGGTGATGCGCCGCTGCTGCGCCTCCGCCCCGCTGCCATAATATTTGGCAAGGGCGAACTGGCTGGTCGCGCCATCCCCGGTGCCGAGCTTCTGGTCGACCGGGCTGACCGCCTGCCCCCACGGCGCGCTCTGATTGTCGAACGGGTCGGTAAAGCGAAACCCCCGCGCCGCGCCCCTGCGCGCCCGGAAAAAGTCGATCAGCGTCACAAGATCGGCCTCGGAGCGCACGCCTGGCCCGGCATCGAACCGCAGCCGCGCGTCCGCCCAGTCGGATGAGCGCCGCTCATGGCCCGATATGCTCTCGACCGTCTGGGTCGAAAACGCCGGGGTCACGCTCGCCTCCTTGCCGATGCTCAAGGGGAAGATCACATCGTCGAACGCCTGCATAGGCTCTCCTGCCAGACAGAAATAGGTGAAGCCGTCGCGCGCCACTTGGGGCAGCGCCCAGATGAACGTGCGCGCCACCCCGCGCGCCTCGCCGACACGCGCGGCTTTCTCGATCAGCGGCCATTGCGTTGCCGCATCCGCGCCCTGCAGCACGAACCCGGAGAGATAATGCTGCTCCGCCGCCGCATAGCCCAGCCGCGTGGTCGCGGCGGCCGCGCCAGCGGCAGAGAGCGCGCCATGCCCGCCCGTCACCCAGTCATAATCCTCGAGCTGCAAGACATCGAAGGCGGGCTTGGCCCAGCCAAGCGGCATGTTGGCGCGCTTCGCCTCGGGGGCTTGGCTGTCGAGCACCGTCGGCAGATAGGTGAGCAGATGCGTCTGGCATGCGGGCGCCGCCGCCTTCACGGCCGCAACCAGCGCTGCCGTCGAACTCGCCAGCAACGCCCCCGCCTGGTCAAGCAGCGCCGTCTGCGCACCGTTGAGCGACGCGCGGATATTCGGGATCGACACCGGATTGCCGCCAAAGGCCGCCTTCGCCGCTGCGTCATAGAGGCAGATGCGCCCGTCCGGCATCACCCACCACCACGGCTCACCCACCTGAAACTTCGGCGCAAGCCCCGCCGCTTGCCCAATCCCGATAAACGCCGCGCCGACCTGATGCAGATAGCCCATCGCCCCGCTCTGCGCAGGCGAAAGCAGTGTAGAAGGCGGAGACCAGCCGGTGAGCGCGGGCGATCCATCCTCCGCCCGCTGCTTCCAGTTGCCCCAGCAATGCTGATCGAGCAGCTCGTAAGACAGTGACCAGATAATGCCAAAGCCTTGTGTTTGCGCCCGCGCCGCAAAGTCCGCATGCCACGCGGCGCAGGGGCTGCACAGCACGCCGCCGTTCAAGCTCGCATAATAAGCGCCGCTATTGAGCTCGAGCCGGAAATAATGGCTCATGCCGACATAGTGCAGAATGTCACCGCGATATCCCAGCGCCCGGATTTGCCACAGCACGCGCTCGGGCGTCTGGTTATAGGCGTCGTCATAGCCGGTAGCGATCGAAAGGCCATGTTCGGGCAGCATCGGGTCGCCGATCGACAGCACCGATCCGGAGCCGTCGCACGCGATGCCCGTCAGCTCGACCCAGCCTTCCTGCCCCAGCGGATATTGCGTGGTGCCGCCGTCATAGCCGGTCGGGACCAGCGAGATGAAGATGCGGTCGATGTCCCCCGCCCACACCGGGTCTGCCTCGGCAGGCAACAGGAAGCCACCGTTCAACGCATTGAAATCGATCGTGATATCGGCGTCGGTCGGCGAACCGCTCGCATAGTTCCACAGCCGCACATACCAGCTGCGCGGCGCGCCGCCCGCGTCCCGCCCCTCGATCGTCAGCGTCGGGCCGTTGACGGCGTCCAGTTGCCTGATCCCGCTGCTGCGCCAATGAAAGCGCAGCTGACAATTGCGGAAGTCGCGGCGCGTCTCATAGGCGAGCAGCGGATGATCCCACTGGTCCTGCGCCTCCCAGATCAGCCCCGCCAGATCGCCCGACCCATAGAATACAGTGTCAACCCGCAAGGCATCGGGCGCAGTCGTCACCACGCTCGCCATCATCGGGCGCGGGAAGTTCACGGTCCAGAACGCGGGCGAGAAACGCTTGACGAACCCGCGCTCCTGCCCGCCGTCAGCGGACGCCAGCCAATATGCCATGAAAGGAAATCCTCGGATTATCGGGCTCTCGCCCAAAGGAGATTTCGGTCAGGATGAGCCGAGAATGGCGGATTTCGAGAACTGGCGCACAGAAAGCCGTCTTTCGCAGGCCATCATGGGCGAAATCCTATTCGGAGAGAGCACTACGGACATTCCTCGCAATCTGCCGGGAACTGCGCGCCAGCGCCTCCGGCGCGCCGCCCTGCGGCGCGTTGACGTTGATCGTCACGCGCACGTCGCGCCCGCCCGCACCCGCGCCATTGGCAATGATACGCCCGCTGGAGGTAGGCACGAACAGCTCCGGCCCGTTTTCCCCAACGCGATAGGCGCGTCCCGGCGAAACCGGCCCGCCGGTCGCGCGCCCCGGCGCGCCGGCAAACACGGTGCCGATCGTGGATAGCACGCTGCCGATCAGGCCGCCGCCGCCGCCCGCCCCCGGTCCTCCCGCAGACATTGCGTTCGCCATGTCCTGCCCGATCTGGGTGAGCACCGCGAGCGCGATCCGCGCCAGATCCTCAAAGCCGAACTTCCCGGTCCGGATCGCCCGCACGAGGCTGCCCTCGATCATGCGGCCCGCCTTCTCGGCGCTCTTGGCCAGCGGCCCCTCCATGCTGTCGCGCATCCCGGCGACATCGCGGGCAAAACCCTGCGTGTCGGCGCGCACCGCGATCACCAAGCGGTCGATTTCCTCATCCATCGGGAAACATCTCCTGCAATCGTGCCATGTCGGGCGCGGAGGGCGCATCCGGAACCGCCGCCCCCTCCAGCATCGCGCTGGCTACCGCTTCCATCTCGGCGGGCGTGGCGCTCCAGAACTGCTCTGCGCCCCAGCCCAGTTGCCAGCCCGCTACCCCCGCGAGCCTGAGCGCCACCGGGGCGAAGCGCTGCTCGCTCATGCCCGGCCGGAGAGGATCTGGCCCAGCAGCAGCTTCAGCGCGGGCGTGGCCGCGGCAAGCCCCTGGGCCGCCACTGCTTCGCCCAGATCCTCGCGCGTCACTGCCTGCGGCCAGTCAAAGCGGCAATGCCAGAACAGGGCGACCAGCTCGCCAAGCTTCAGCCCGCCCGACGCCGCCCGCTCGACGAGTGCGAACAGCGGGCCAAGCTCCTCCTCGGCCGCCACCAGCGCGGAAAATGTCGGCCTGAGTATCAGCCGCTCACCGCGCACCAGCACGGATGCCTCGCCGCGCAGTGCATTTGCCGCGCGGGTCGTCACAGGCTCACCACCACGCCGGAGCTTTCGAGGCTGATCGTGTAGGTGCGCTCGCCATTATAATCGCCCGCATAGTCGAGGCGTGTGACGAGGAACTTGCCCTGCATGCGCTCTCCGCTCTCGAAGCTCAGCTCATAATCATCGATCACCCCTGCGAGCGCGCGGTTGCGGATGTTCACTTCTCCTGCCGAGCCGGTGAAGATACCGGCGGCCGAGACGCTGACCGCGCGCACCCCCGCGCCGGACAGCAGCTCGCGCCAGCCGCCCGATCCCTTGTTGGTAATGTTCACCGCCTCACCGCTCACCGACAGCTGCGTCGTGCGCAGGCCCGCAATGGTGGTATAGGTCAGCGGCATATTGCCGTTTCCGATCTTCAGTAAAAACGCACTTCCTTTTTCGACGCTCATGGCGCACTGTTCCTTTCGTCAGTTGAGGTTCGGCACCGGTGCCGCGTTCGAAATTCGCGTGCGTGCGAATTTCACTGAAAAAGGCCGCAAGGGCGTTAAGCTTTCATGCAGCCATTCTGGGGTATGGAGGGGTTGCTATGATACTGGTTGCACTGATCTTCGCCGCAGCTACGCCTGCAGATGCCGTTCCCAAGGCACGGCAGGCCTATGCATCCTGCCTCAGCCAGTTCACCAACGACGCCGTGGACCGCAAGATGCCGAAGGAAGAGTTCGTCCCCGGCCTCAACGCCAAATGTGCTGACAAGGAAGCCAAATTTCGCGCCGCCCTCGTCGCCGCCAACCGGGCAGACGGCATGAGCGAAAAGGACTCCGCCGCCGACGCCGAGGACCAGGTGAAGGGCTATATCGAACAGATGACGGACAACTTCGCCAGCGGCAATTGAGGACGGTCAGCTTTTCTCTGCCGAAGCAACAACGCAGATTTGCGTCAGGACGAGCCGAGAACGGCGGATTTCGAGACCCTTGAAACGAGGCACGTGACTCGTTTCAACGCAGCGTACTTAAGGCACGTGAGCACCGGAAGCGCAGGAAGCGGGTGTTCGCAGGCCGTCATGGCACAAATCTCACGCCGCCAGCACCCTGACCCGATAATCCATCACCGCATTCCACCGCCCCGCGCCATTACGCAACAGGCGCGAGCGGGTCATCACCAGGCTGCCCACGCGCCACGCGCCAACTGTGCCTGACAAACCCTGCACCGCCGCATCCACCAGCGGCATGATCGCGCCGATGCGGCTGTGGGTTTCGCGGTCGTCCTCGATCCCGATGCCGATGCGCAGCTCGCGCCCCGGTCTGTCCTTGGTCGCCCAGTCCGTGCCGATGCCCTCGCCCACGATCACCATCGGTGGAGTCGCCTTGTCCGGCGTGCCGTCATAGATGCGGTTGACCTGCGCACTGAGCGCGGCGTCAGCGCGCAACAGGGTGATCAGCGCCGCACGAATATCGACATCGGGGTTCATAATGCCGTTCTCCCGATAATGCGCAGCGAAGCGTCCCTGATCCAGCGGTCGAGCAGCCGCCGCCCTTCGAGGACGACATCGTCCCCTTCCACATGCGCGGAAATGCCCGGAAACGCGCCGGCCTCGTCCACGATGCCGCGCCGCCTCTGCACCGCACGCGCCTCGGCATGGCCGCGCGCCCTGTCGAGCAGAGCGTCGAGCGCGCTCATGCGATCCGCATCCTGCGCCACGGCCGCCACAGCGCGGTTACGATTGCGGGCGGCGGGTCGCTCTGTTCCCGCTCGGTGAAGAGATGCGCGGCGAGGCGCACGATGCCCTGCCGCAAGCCGTCCGGCAGGCTGGCCCAGTTGGCGGAGATGCCTGCCATCAGGTCCACCTCCAGCCGGGTTTCGGATCGGGACTGGCTGACGCGCACCCACCCGTCGCCATCGCCGCTGATGTCCACGGAATAAGCGCCCACCGCCAGCGCGCTCGCCGTGCCGTCCGCCGCGATCGCCCGCGCCGCGCTGATCGCACTTACCGGGCAAACGCGCAGCCGCGTCCATTCGCTGCTGAGCGCCAGCCGTTCCACGCCGCTGCGCGCGAACATCGCCTGCGCGCAGAAGTCTTCCGCCATGCCGATGGCAGAGCGCATCAGCGCACCGATCGCCGCGTCGTCGGTCGCGGTTTCGATCCGCAACCAGGCCTTGGCCTCGGCAATACCCGCGTCGATAATTACTTGCGCCACCGCGCTCATTGTCACTGTCATGGCCTGCGCCCCCCACATGTCCACACGCTATCCCACAACGAAAACCCCTCCCACACGGGCATGCGGGAGGGGTCAGTCAGGGAGATTGCCACGCACCATCCTGACGATATGATTTGGCAAGTGGCAGCCTTCTCAAGCCGCCATGGGCCAAATTCGCGCTTCAGGAGACGCTGAACTTCATCAATTTAATAGCCTCGCTATTGACCACAGCGCCGCCCAGCCGCTTCACCGAATAGAAGTTCACATAAGGCTTGTTGCTGTAGGGATCGCGCAGCACGCTGGTTTCGTTGCGCTCGGCGATCACATAGCCGTGGCGGAAGTTGCCGAACGCGATCGAGAGGCTGTTCGCCGCGATGTCCGGCATGTCCGCCGCTTCGATCACCGGATAGCCGAGCAGGGTGGCGGGCTGATCGGCGGCAAGCGCAGGTTGCCACATGAACGCGCCGTCCGATGTCTTGAACTTGCGGATCACGGCCAGCGTCGCCGCGTTCATCACCCAGGCCGCGCCCTGGCGGTAGGGGGCTTTCAGCGCATGAACGAGGTCGACCAGCTTGTCCTGCGGGTTGGTGGCGACAAAGCCGCCCGCCGCGCCTGCCGCGACATACTGGATCGTGCCGAACGCGCGGATGCTGTCCACCTCGTTGGTGGTGGTATAGGTCAAAAAGCCCTTGGGCTGGTTGGTGCCCGTGCCGTTGACGAACGCCGCCCCTTCCGCGCGGGCAAATTCCATCGCAATCTCGCCCGCAAGCCAGCTCTCGACATCGAACTGCGCATCGTCGAGCATCGCCTGGCTCGCCGACGGGTTGGCATAAAGGTCGCCCCATGGCGGCACGATCTCGCTGTAGGTCGGCGTGCCGGTCTCGGGCCGCGCGGCAGTTTCAGCCGCCCAGCCGGACGGCGTGCCGCCGGTCGTCACCAGCTTGCGGTAGCCTGCGGTGCCCACCTTCACCACATTCGCGACCGAGCGGATCGGCGACGTTGCTTTCAGGAACGTCTCGATCATCGCGTCCAGCTCGCGCGGCACCGCATAGCCGCCGGACGCGGGCGTGGCGCCGGTGAAGCTCTTCAGCTCCAGCCCCGCCTCCATGCCATGGCGCAGATATTTGTCGACGAACGCCGCGCGGGCGGGGTCGATATCCGCGCCCTTCACCCCATCGAGCGCGGGGCGGATAATGGCGCTTCTCTGCGCGGCAGCCACCTGGCCTTTCAGCGCGGCGACATCTGCTTCAAGCGTCGAAATCTTGTCCGCCTGGGCGAGCGCATCAAAGCTCTCCTCCAGCGCATCGGCTTTCACTTCATACATAGGCTTCTCCTGCTTTACCCGTTGACTCAAATGTCTCCGTTCGGTTCGAGCAGCATCGAGCGAAGCCGAGATGCGCCCGTCGAGAACCTTCTCGACCGCAATCTCGACAGGCTCGATCGCCGCTCGAAACGAACGGGATTTGCGAACTTCCTGTTTATTCCACCGCGTGCACCCGGGCGGCGGGCTGCATCGGAAAGGTGACGAGGCTCACCTCGATGAGGTCCAGATCCTTCAGCACACGCGGGTGACGCCCATCCGCCTTCGCCACGCGATAGCCGAACGACAGCCCGTTCACCTGCCCCTGCTTCAGCAGCACCGCCGCTTCCGCAGGCGCGTCGGCGCGCACATGGCCGATCACGCGCAGCCCGCGTTCGTCCTCGGCCATGCTCTCGATGATGCCGATCGGCTTATCGGGCCGGTGCTGCCACAAGAGCGGCACAGCCTTGCTCCGCCCGCGCCACCACGCAATCGCCCGCGCAAAGGCGCCCTTGCGGATGATATCCCCGCCCCGGTCCTGCCGGTCGAACAGCGCGGCATAGCCCGCGAACCGCACGCCCTGCGCCGTCACGGTCGCACCAGGGAAACAAGCCCGGTCTTCACCGCCATGCCCAGCAGCGTCACCGCAAGGCATGCGCGCACCATCCAGCTGATCGCCGCGTTCTTCGCCGCCGATTTCGCATCCCGCCAGGCGGAGAGCAGCTGCCGCAGTTCGCGCAGGTCGTCCTCCGCCGCGCGGTCGCTGAGGCCCAGCCGGTCGAGCGCGCGGGCAGCGCCGATCTCGCTCGCCTCCTCCACCAGCGCGCGGATCGTCACCAGATCCCCGGCGCGCCCTTCGGCCTGCGCCACCAGCCCGGCGAGCATATCGCTGTCCCTCATGTCACTTCTCCTTGCACGCTCATGCCCAGCATCGCCCGCTTTTCGTCTGCCGAGAGGAAGTCGGCGCCGCTCAGCCGCTCCCACATCGCGGTGCGCTCGTCCGCCAGCTCTGGCACCCGGTCGAGGTCCACCGCCAGCTCCAGCCCCGGCATGGCGGGGCGCAGGCCCTGCGCGATCCCGCCCAGAATCTTGGCCATCAACGGCAAGATCGTCTGCCGCCACAGCGCCTTGTTCGCCTCGCGATAATTGGCGTAGGTATTGTCGCCCGGCAGGCCGAGCAGCATCGGCGGCACCCCGAAGGCTAGCGCGATCTCTCGCGCGGCCGACGCCTTCAGCGCCACGAAATCCATCTCCGCGGGCGACATCGAGAGCGACTGCCATTTGAGGCCGCCTTCGAGCAGCATCGGCCGCCCCGCGTTTAGCGCACCCTGAAACGCCGCCTCCATCTCGGCCTTCAGCCGCGCGAACTGCTCTGCCGAAAGGACGGCGCCGTCCCTGCCGCTGTCGTAGACGAGCGCACCGCTAGGGCGCGCCATGTTGTCGAGCAACGCCTTGTTCCAGGTCGTGGCGGCATTGTGGATCGCCACTGGCCCGCTCGCCGCGCCGATGCAGCCCAGCCCCATATGATCGTCGAGCGGGTTGATGGCTTTCAGATGGATCACCGCCGTGCGCCCGCGCCCGTCCTCCGCCCAGAGCCGCGAGACCCGGTCCTGCACCCGATATTGATAGGCGACCGGCCAGCCGTTGGTGTCGACATCGACGCTCACCCGCTCGGGCCGCAGCGCGAACAGCTCAACCGGTTCGCCCTCGCCGTCCGGCGAGATCTGCACGAAACCATTGCCATGCAACAGCAGGTGCAGCGCCAGCGTCTCGACCAGCCCCTGCCCCGCCGAAGCGTGGCGGACCAGCTCAAGCGCCCTGGCGTTGTTCGCCGCGCTCGCGCCGGATGCGATTAACGATGCGCCGCCCGCCGCCTCCGACACCAGCCGCACCGCGCGCTGCGCAATGGGGTTGGCCTGCACAGCCGCGCGCACCTGCGCCTCATAGCTTGAGGGCCACTCGCCCAGCGCCGGCCCGCCGATCGCATAGGCGCGCGACAACACCGGGCGCGACCCAACGGCCGCCCCCTTCCATCCGAACAATTTCATGAGTTCACTCCGTTGGAGCCGATAATCAGTGAGAGCGGCCTGGAATTGCTCTCCATTGAGTCGAAAATGGTGGAATGCGAGAACCGGCGCGCAGCGACCTTTAAGGGTCGTGAGCACCGGAAGCGCAGCAGAACGCCATTTGCAGACCGATGGAGAGCAATTCCTTTTAGGCGGCGATGAGCCCCATGCCGACGCCGACGACCGCCGCCGACGTACGGTCAGAAACTTCGAGCTTTTCGTAAATCCGCCGCAAATAGGTGTCCACCGTTGCACCGGAAAGATCGAGTATCTCGGCGATCACGCTGTTGCTCTTGCCGCGCGCGACCCAGTCCAGAATCTCCAGTTCGCGCGCCGAGAGCGGCTTTTCCAGCGGCCCCCTGTCGGGCAGCAGCTGGCATAATCTCATGTGCGCAACCTGCGCCACCATGTGCATCTCTTCGACTGGTGCGGTGTCGAGCACATTTTCCCTCACCGTCGCGCCGACATTGACACTGCCGTTGCGCCCTGCCGGTCCATAAACCGGCAGCGTGAAGCCGTCCCCCAGCTCGGCCGCGCGCATACGGGCGAGGAACGCCATCTGCTCGTCATCCGGTTCGATCAGCGCCCAGGCACTGCTCCACCGCGTCGGAGCCCCCCGCGAGATCACGACCTGCGGCAGCGGGTCCTTCTCGCCCCAGCCTTCTGATACATAGGCCTGCTCCACCGCGCGGGAGAAGCCGCGGTGAACGATGTTGAACCCGCGACGCGGGCCGGGGCCGCTGCGGCTCGTCATGAAGTAGGCGAAACCGCGAAACCCGCGTGCGCGAAAATAGCCACGCACCACCCGCCACAGTTCAGCGGCGGACCCGGCATCGCTTATCTCCGCCACCCTGAGGTTCACGGCCCTATCCACAGTCAGTCATGCCCACGGCGGAGCTATAGCCCAAATTTTCTTCCGAAGATACATGTGTAAACCTAAACTATGCCCGTCTTAAAGAGGCCTAATACCATATTCCGCGCGCCGCCCCAGCATCAGCGCGGCAAATGCCCACACCAGCGCATCCGCCCGGTCGGGTGAGCGGCCCGGCCCTTCATAGCCGCCGCCGATCATCATGCCGCACAACTGATCCTCGAGCGCCGGAAATGCGCCGATGTGCCGTACTCGCCCTCGTTCATACAACGCCGCCACCGGCTCGGCGCGCGCGCTCTTGCTGCGGCTGGCATGAACCAGGCGCACCGGCAAGTCCGCCTCCGCCGCACGCAACACGCTTTCGACCATCGCACCGCCATTATTGGCTTCGGCCACCACCCGGTCCGCGCCATGCCGCGCCGCCGCTGCCACGACGCGCGCGGCCCAGCCATCCGGGCTCAGCCCGCCCACGGTGGCATCCTCGATCACATAGCCGATGCCGTCCACGCCCAGCCCGGCCACGATTATGCCGCAGGCGTCTCCCCCGGCCGACGCCGGTGGATCGACCGCCACCACCACGCGGGAGAACGCACTGTCGCCATCATTCCACAAGACGTCGCGCCGCACGCGGCATCGTTCGATCAGCGCGCGCGTCCACAGTGCGCCCTCGGGCTCGTCGATCAGCTCGCCGTCCAGTTCCTGCCGCCCGAGAGCGGTGCCGCCATAATCCTGCTCCATCGCCGCGAGGAAGCCGCGCGCCAGATGCATCCTGTTGTCGTGCGTGCGCCCGCGCGTCATCGCCACGCCCGACTGACCCACCAGCCGCCGGAGCAGCGGCACCGGGCGCGGCGTCGTCGTCGCCAGCACGCGCGGCTGGTCGCCGAGCCTCAAACCCAGCATCAGATTGTCCCATGCCGCCTCCGCATAGGGCCATTTCGCCAGCTCGTCCGCCCATGCATGGGTGAACTGCGGCCCGCGCAGCGACTCCGGCTCCGCCGCGCCATAGAGCATTGCCTGCGCGCCCGATTTCCAGATCAGGCGTTTCAGCGCCGGATGCCAGAGCGGCCGGTCCCAGCGCGGCGCGATGGCGAGAAGGCCGCTCTCGCCTTCCACCATGACGCTGCGCGCCTCCATCAGCGTGGCACCGACCAGCGCGATGCGCGCGCCGCCGTTCCGCTCGGCAATGGCGCGCACCCATTCGGCGCCGGAGCGGGTCTTGCCGAAGCCCCTGCCGGCCAGCATCAGCCACACGCGCCAGTCTCCCGGCGGCGGCAACTGATCCGGCCGCGCATGCACCACCCAGTCGTGGAGCAGCGTCTCCCTCCCCGCTTCCCCCAGCTGATCGAGCAGCGCGTCGAGCTTCTCCGGCGGCCAGCTGGCCAACTCCTCCCACTGCGAGCGGCTCATGCATTCGTGTTCCTTGCTGGAAATGCCTTGCAGGCGTTTGAGGGGTCTGCGCCGGCCCTCTCCCCCACCCAACCTCCCAATAGTTTACCCTGTCGGGAGGTTGGGCGGGGGAGAGGGCCGGTGCCGATCATCCGAAACGTCAGCGAAGCGACTCGTTTCGGATCACTCGGCGCCCCGCCCCCGCATCACTGCGATCTTGGCATGGATTTCAGCGCGCAGCGTTTCGCTGCCGGGTCGGTCGATCCCCTGCTCAGCGCGATAGGCATCGACAGACCCCTTGTGCGCCATCAGCAGGCGCAGCGCCATGCTGTGCGGATAGCTGTGAACCGTTTTGGTTCGCTTCTTTCCGTTTTCATTTCCGTCGTCGACCTGCTCGGTAATTTCCGAGCCGTGGATCGACTGGCGCAGCAGCAGCATCTCCAGCTCGGCATAGCCCTGCTCCAGCGCCTCGGCCCATCCCGCCGCAAAGGCCGGGTCTTTCTTGCGCTGCGTATAGACGCCCGAGACATCCATCTTCACCACGCGGCAGGCCTCGGTCACATTCGATGTAGCCCGCAGCACGTCGAGAAACTGCGCCTTTTTCCTGTCCGTCCAGCTGGTCTTGCGCGGACGATAATATTGCGCCCGGGCGGCCTCTCCCGGAGCGCGCTGCTGCACCCAGAGCTTCATGTCCTTCGTGCGCGCGCTATTGGTGCCGAGTGTCTTGCCATCCTTTCGTGCCATGCTGCCTCCGCCTCCGCGCCTGGAAACGCAAAAGGCCGGAACACTCCGTCCCGGCCCCGCCCCTCGACGCGATTCGCCATCATGCCTGTCGTCCTAGCCTGAGCGTGACGCTGTAGGACAGAACAATTTTTCCTATTTGGTTATTTTAGGTGTCGCCGCCCGATCTTATGCGTAATGGGCCAACTCGCCCTCACATCACAAGGCGAGACATTCCCTCAGGCTCTTCAACACAGCGGCTCTGTCCATATCGTGCAGCATTCCCACTGGGCGAACAGAGTCCGTCTGGATGGTATGGAGCTTCATCCGTACCTTGCACGGCTTCGTCAGCCCCGCCTCGGCCAAATGGGTGATCACAACGTCTCCGGGCCATGGACTTGCCGCTTCCCGGGTGATCATCGCGATGACTGCGGTACCGGTCTCCCGGTTGCGCTTTCCGTCGGTCAGTACCAGCGCGGGCCGCCTTCGTTCGCCCTTCCTTTCCACAAAGGGAAATTCGACGACGACGACCGTGAACCGCCCGATCGCGTCACTCACAGTTCAGCCCAATAATCGTCTTCCTCCGGGTCGAACCACTCCGGCATATTGTGCATGGCAAAAGCCTGCCACTCGGCCTGTGTCGCCTCGTCATATATGACCTTGGTCAGAACGGCCCGCCCGTCCTCCACATCGAACATCACATGGTCGCCCGCCTTGAGCCCCAATGCCTTGCGCACGTCTTTGGGTATAGTGACCTGATGCTTGATAGTGAGCTTGCCTGCTTTCATCTGAAAAAAGTAATACGTATTACTTTTGAGGTCAAGCCAACACCCTCACCAGCGCCGCACCAACGGCTGCCGCGCCGAGCGCTACCGCGCCATAGCGCAGCAGCCAACCCGGCTGCCAGACGAGCAGCCTTACCTCGGGCAGGGGCGGCGGGGGCGGCGCGCCGCCGGGGGCGGGGTAGCGGTCCTCGATCCGGCGGACGAGATCTGGCAGGCGCATCAGCGTGCGCCAGTGTTCCACCAGCGTGTCCGCCGCCTTCGCCTCAGGCCCCAGCTCGTCGCGCAGCCAGGCGGAGACATACGGCCCGCTCGTTTCCCACATGTTGATGTCGGGGTCGAGCGCGGTGGCGATGCCCTCGACCATCACCATCGTCTTTTGCAGCAACAGCAGGTGCGGCTGCGTCTCCATGTCGAAGTCGCGCGTGATCGCGAACAGCCCGTCTAGCATCTGGCCGACGCTCAGCTCGCTCGCGGGCTTGCCGCGCATCGGCTCCCCCACCGCGCGCAGGGCCGTGGCGAATTCGGCGACATCATGATGCGCGGGCACATATTGCGCCTCGAAGTGGATCTCGGCGACACGGCGGTAATTACCTGTAATCAGGCCATAAAGTATCTCCGCGAGCCACAGCCGCGCCTGCCGGTTGATCCGCCCCATGATCCCGAAGTCGATCGCCGCGATCCGCCCGTCCGGCGTCACGAACAAATTGCCCTGGTGCATATCCGCGTGGAAAAAGCCCTCGGCAATCGCCTGCCGCAGGAAGGTGTTGACCAGCCGCGCCGCGAGCGCCTTCGGGTCATGCCCGGCGGCGATGATCGCCTCCCGGTCAGAGATCTTGACGCCGTCGATCCACGCCATCGTCATGACCCTGCCGGTGGTGCGATCCCAGTCGATCGCCGGCACGAGATAACCCGGCTCGGCCGCCATCGCTTCGGCCAGCTCGGACGACGAAGCCGCCTCGCGCCGCAAGTCCAGCTCGCGCGCGGTCCAGCGTTTGAGGTTGGCGATGACGAGGCGCGGGCGCAGCCGCTTCGCCTCACCGCCCAGCTGCTCCAGATGCGCCGCCGCCCATTCGTATGTCGCGATGTCCCGCGCAAACTGGTCCGCGATGCCCGGGCGCAAAACCTTGACCGCCACGTCCCGCCCCTCGGTCGTCACCGCCCGGTGGACCTGCGCGATCGACGCGGCACCGACCGGCACTTCGTCGAACCGCGCGTAGACTGTCTCCAGCGGCTGTCCCAGCGTAGTCTCCACCGCCGCGCGGATGGCACGGAAAGGCAGCGGAGGCAGCGCATCCTGCAAGGTGAGCAGATCACGCGCCGCCGCCTCGCCCACGAGGTCGGGCCGCGTCGCGAGCGTCTGCCCCAGCTTGATCGCCGCGGGCCCGATCGCCTGAAACGCCGCAGCATAGCGTGGCTGCTTCGGCACGCGCGCGCCCAGCCGGGCGAGCCGCACAAGGCGGCGCACCGGCGCTGGCGTGTTCGCGTCGCGCTCGATCCCCATCAGCGCGCCATGCCGGGCGAGGATGCGCCCCCATTTCAGCAGGCGCCAGAGATGCGTCGCGTGGCTCGTCATGAAATTATTTTCTGGATCCCCGCCTGCGCGGGGGCATGAACCACTGCGCCGTTCATGCCTTCCAGCCCGAATGGATCGCCACCAGCCCACCCAGTATCGGCTCCACCCTTGTCTGCGTGAACCCAGCCGCGCGGATCATCTTTTCGAATTCCGGCATCGGCGGAAAGCGGCGAATCGATTCGATGAGATAGCGATAGCTGTCCTCGTCCTTCGCCAGCATCTTGCCGATCTTGGGCACGAGGCGATGGGAGTATGCGTCATACACTTCGGAAAAGCCCGGCCAGACGCAGGTCGAGAATTCGAGGCAGAAAAACCGTCCGCCATATTTGAGCACACGGTGCGCCTCGCTGAGCGCCTTGTCGATGAAGGTGACGTTGCGAATGCCGAAGGCGATCGTGTAGGCATCAAAGCTCCGATCCGCGAAGGTCAGCGCTTCGGCGTTCTGCTCTGACCAGGTCAGACCCGCAATGTCCCTCTTCTCCGCCCGCTCGCGGCCCACGGCCAGCATCTCCGGGTTGATGTCCGCCACCGTCACTGCCGCGCCGGACTTGGCGAGGCGGAACGCGATATCGCCCGTGCCGCCCGCCATGTCGAGGATCGCCTCGCCTTTGCGCGGTTTCACACGCGAGACGAACTGATCCTTCCACAGCCGGTGTGCGCCCAGCGACATCGCGTCGTTCATCAGGTCATAGCGCCGCGCGACACCGGAAAACACCTCGCGGACCATGCCCGCCTTTTCGCTGGCATCGACCTCGCGATAGCCGAAGGATACTGTTTCGCTCATGCGCCGTCTCTAGCCCCTGTTTATCCCGGTGGGAAGCGGCTAAGCAGGCGAACATGCCAGAGCTTCCCGAAGTCGAAACCACTGTCGCGGGCCTGCGGCCGGTGCTGCAGGGGCACGTGCTCACCCGTGTCGAGACCCGCCGCGCGGACCTGCGAACCCCTTTCCCGCCAGACCTGCGCCAGCGGCTCACCGGCGCGCGGGTCACCACACTTAGCCGCCGCGCCAAATATGGCCTGATCGATACCGATCGGGGCGACGTGATGATCTTTCACCTCGGCATGTCCGGACGCTGGCGCGTCGACCCGGCGGAAGTGGGAAAGCATGACCATCTGATCCTCGAGACAGACGCCGGGCGGCGGCTGGCCTTATGCGACCCGCGCCGGTTTGGCTTTGTCGATCTCGTCACGGCAGACACGCTTGGGGAATATCCGCCGTTCACGCGCATGGGGCCAGAGCCGCTGGACGCCGCTTTCACCGGCCCAGCTCTCCATGCGACGCTGGCGGGCAAGACCAGCCCGATCAAGGCGACACTGCTTGACCAGCGTGTCGTGGCCGGCCTGGGTAATATCTATGTGTGCGAGGCGCTGCACATGGCCGGAATCGCGCCGGAGCGCGCGGCGGGAGCGCTCTCTCCGGAGCAATGCTCCGCGCTTGTGGCAGCGGTAAAACAGGTTCTCACGGCGGCCATCGAGGCAGGCGGTTCAACCCTGCGCGACTATGCCCGCCCGGACGGCGAGCTCGGCTATTTCGCCAAGCAGTGGCGCGTGTATGGGCGCGAAGGAGAGGCCTGCCCCGCCTGTGCTACCCCGGTATCCCGGCGCGCGGAGGGCGGCCGCAGCACCTTCTACTGCTCCACCTGCCAGCGCTAGACCATGGTTCGCGCCTTTATTGGAAGCCAGCGCCGCTTCAATCAAAGGCGATCAGGTTCAGCCGAAGCGAGCCGCAGCCCGCCCCGTCACCCAGTCCGGTCAGCGGCAGCGGACGTTGTTGCGGTCAATCGCCCGCCCCGCAAGCGCACCGCCGGCGGCACCCAGGATCGTGCCCAGCGTCTTGCTACCACCCGGCGCGATGACATTGCCCAGCACGCCCCCCGCGATGCCACCGACGATCAACCCGGTCGTGCCATCAGGCTTCTTGCAGTAATAATTGCCATTGGCATCGCGATAGATCTGGTCATCGTCGCGCAGCACATAGCCGTCGTTATAGCCCCGGTCAGAATAGCGGGGGCGATCATCGCCATAGCCGGCGCACGCCGCGAGCGGGAGGGCCGACAGCGTGCACAGAGACAAGAGCGCACGGGATTTCAGGGTCTGGGGCATGGTTTCTCTCCTTGGGGGTAGGAACATGTCCCGGTTAAACCCACGACGAAGCGATAGGTTGCCTTGCCTTCGGTATCACCCGTTACGGAGCAATGACGCCAGATACCACCCAGTATAGCTTCGCTTCTCCTTTACCACCTGCTCCGGCGTGCCCTCGGCCACGATCTCGCCGCCTTTGACGCCGCCTTCCGGCCCCAAGTCGATGATCCAGTCCGCCGTCTTGATGACGTCGAGATTATGCTCGATGACGACGACGGAATTGCCCTGCTCCACCAGCGCGTGCAGCACTTCCAGCAATTTGCGCACATCCTCAAAGTGCAGGCCGGTCGTCGGTTCATCCAGTATATACAGCGTATTGCCGGTCGCGCGGCGGCTGAGTTCCTTGGCGAGCTTCACCCGCTGCGCCTCGCCGCCTGACAGCGTCGTCGCCTGCTGGCCTACCTTGACATAGCCCAGCCCCACCTCGGCCAGCATCGCCATCTTGTCGCGGATCGGCGGCACCGCCTTGAAGAACTCGACCGCGTCCTCCACCGTCATGTCGAGCACGTCGGCGATGCTCATCCCCTTGAACTTCACCTCCAGCGTCTCGCGGTTATAGCGTTTGCCGTGGCACTCTTCGCAGGTGACGTAGACATCGGGCAGGAAGTGCATCTCGATCTTGATCAGCCCGTCGCCCGTGCATTTTTCACAGCGCCCGCCCTTCACGTTGAAGCTGAATCGCCCCGGCTTGTATCCGCGCGCCTGGGCCTCCGGCAGGCCGGCGAACCAGTCGCGAATGTTGGTGAAGGCGCCGGTATAGGTCGCCGGGTTGGAGCGCGGCGTGCGTCCGATCGGTGACTGGTCGATGTCGATCACCTTGTCGCAATGCTCGAGGCCAGTCACCTTGTCATGCGCCCCGGCGATGATGCGCGCGCCGTTGAGGTTGCGCGCGGCGGCCGCATAAAGCGTGTCGATGGTAAAGCTCGATTTGCCGGAGCCGGATACCCCGGTGATGCAGGTGAAGGTGCCTAGCGGAATGCTCGCCGTCACCCCGCGCAGATTGTTGGCGCGGGCATTGTGCACCGTCACCTTCTTGCCGCTCCCTTTGCGCCGCTTCTTCGGCACGGCGATTTCGCGCGTGCCGTTCAGGTAATCGGCGGTGAGGCTGCCGGATGAAGCGAGAATATCCTCAAGGCTTCCTTCCGCCACCACCTCGCCGCCATGCACCCCCGCGCCCGGCCCCATATCCACGATATGGTCGGCGGCGCGGATCGCGTCTTCGTCATGCTCCACCACCAGAACGGTGTTGCCGAGATCGCGCAGGCGTTTCAGCGTGGCGAGCAGCATGTCGTTGTCGCGCTGGTGCAGGCCTATGCTGGGTTCGTCGAGCACATAGAGCACGCCCGAAAGGCCCGAGCCGATCTGGCTGGCGAGGCGGATGCGCTGGCTCTCGCCGCCCGAAAGCGTGCCGGAGGTGCGGTCGAGATTGAGATAATCGAGGCCGACATTGTTCAAAAAGCCCAGCCGCTCGATGATCTCCTTCAGTATCGCCCTGGCGATCTGGTTCTGCTGATCGGTGAGGTGATCGGGCAGCTGCTCGAAGAAGGCGAGCGCGTCGACCACGCTGCGGCGGGTGGAAACGGAAATGTCCTCGCCCGCTATCTTGACCGAAAGCGCCTCGGGCTTGAGGCGCGCGCCGTGGCAGGTCTCGCAGGGTTGCGCCGTCTGATACTTTCCCAGCTCCTCACGCATCCATGCGCTTTCGGTGGAGAGCATGCGCCGGTTGAGGTTGCCGATCACCCCCTCGAACGGCTTGTTGACGCTATATTCCTTGCGCCCGTCCTTGAAGGTGAGCTGCACGGGCTTGCCGCCGGTGCCGTGCAGGATGATGAGCCGCACCTCGCCGGGCAGCTCCGCCCAGGGTGTATCGAGCTTGAAACCATAGGCCTTGGCGAGGCTTTCCAGCACCTGCATATAGTAGGGCGAGGGCGGGTTGGATTTCGCCCACGGCACGATCGCGCCCTTCCTGAGGCTGAGCGCCTCGTTGGGCACCACGAGCTGCTCGTCGAACAGCAGTTTCTCGCCCAACCCGTCGCACGCCGGGCAGGCGCCCTGCGGCGCGTTGAAGCTGAACAACCGCGGCTCGATCTCCGCCAGCGTGAAGCCTGACACGGGACAAGCGAATTTTTCGGAAAAGACGATGCGGTTGGCGGGAATGCCCGCGCCCTTCATCGCGCCGCCGTCGGCCACCTCGGCTTCCCGACCCGGCACCACGCCATCGGCCAGATCGACATAGGCCAGCCCCTCGGCCAGCTTCAGCGCGGTCTCGAAACTGTCTGCCAGCCGGGTGGCGATGTCGTCCTTCACCGCAATGCGATCGACCACCACCTCGATGTCGTGCTTGTATTTTTTGTCGAGCGCGGGTGCTTCCTCGATGCCGTAAAACTCGCCGTCGATGCGCACGCGGGTGAAGCCCGCCTTCTGCCACTCCGCCAGCTCCCTGCGATATTCACCCTTGCGGCCGCGCACTACGGGCGCGAGCAGATAGATGCGCGTGCCCTCGGGCAACTGCATCACCCGGTCCACCATCTGGCTTATGGTCTGCGCGGAGATCGGCAGGCCGGTCGCCGGAGAATAGGGGATACCGACCCGCGCCCACAGTAGGCGCATATAATCGTAAATCTCCGTCACCGTTGCGACTGTGGAGCGCGGATTGCGGCTGGTCGTCTTCTGTTCGATCGAGATGGCGGGAGAGAGGCCGTCGATATGCTCTACATCCGGCTTTTGCATCATTTCGAGAAACTGGCGCGCATAGGCGGACAGCGACTCGACATAGCGCCGCTGCCCCTCGGCATAGATAGTGTCGAACGCAAGGCTCGATTTACCCGATCCGGACAATCCGGTAATCACGATTAGCCGGTCGCGCGGCAGGTCGATATCCACGCCCTTGAGGTTATGTTCGCGCGCGCCGCGCACTTTGATATGGGTCAGCATGCAAAGGTCCGTAAATTGATTTCAAGGCTGGATCGGCCGGGATCGGGCGCCGCAGGTGTTCCATATATGTTCTGATGAGCAGAAGCGCAATCACGGCTTGCGACGAGATTAGGTCGAAGGAGAGATATTTATGTTGCAACGCAACATGTTTGTTTCTTAACATGGGACAACGGATGCTTAAGCGTTTGCTAACCGCTTAAGGCGCATAAGGAACCGGTCCGAGTTGAAAAGGTTCGCATATGGGACAGATGGACATGAGCGGTAAGCCGACTGACGGCACGATCACCCTCGCGGAAATGCGGGAGTTTGCCAGCTTCCCGGCTGCTACCCAGCGATACATCCGCCGTTCGCTCGATGTCGCGTTCCACCGCGCCGATGCGATGGAGCTGTGGTGCCGCGACGTGGTCGAGGCGGCAAGCATTCGCGCACAGGCCCGGATTTATGAGCGCATCCAGAATCTGCGTGCCATCGTTCCTGATGACAGCGGGCTTGAGCAGATGGAACCGTTCATGGCTCCACTTATCACCATTTCCGCCTTCGATCTGGGGCAGGACAGGCTCTCCAGCTTCTCTGCCTACCGCTTCCTCTATGAACGCCTGCTTGGCGCGGGCGCGCGGCCATGGCTGCCCGGCGCGTTCTGCGCGGCGGCGAGCCTGCCAAACCTTCACCCGGACAAACGGCGTCTTCTGTTGCAGTCGATCAGCGAGGCGGCGGCGACGGCCATCGGCTGGTCCAATCGCGAGCCGAGCTTCTACCCCGAATGGGTCGAGAAGGTCGACGTCACCAAACCGGCGAATTAACGCAGCGCGCTTCAAGCCGGCCCAGCGCCCAGCGCGCGGCGTCCTGAACCACCGGGTCGTTATCCCCCAGCAGTGCCGACAGTGCGGGCACGAGCGATCCGTCCCCGCTATTCCCTGCCGCGATCGCCGCGTTGCGCACCATGCGGTTTCGCCCGATGCGCTTGATGGGGGAGCCCGAGAAAATCTCCCGAAATCCGGCATCATCGAGCCGCAAGAGATCGTCCAGCCGTGGCGCGGCCAACTCCGCGCGCGGCAGGAAAGCTTTGTGCGCCTGCGCTGCCTGCGCGAACTTGTTCCAGGGGCAGGCGGCAAGGCAGTCGTCGCAGCCATAGACATGATTGCCGATGCCAGGACGCAACTCCTCAGGAATCGGGCCTTTATGCTCGATGGTCAGGTAAGAGATGCACCGCCGCGCATCGAGGCGGTAGGGCGCGGGGAAGGCGTCGGTCGGGCAGGCGGTTTGGCAGGCTGAGCACGAGCCGCAGCGGTCCCGCGCCGGGGCATCCGGCATCAGCGCCGCATCGACATAGATCGCGCCCAGGAACAACCAGTTGCCTTGGCTGCGGCTCAATATATTGGTGTGCTTTCCCTGCCAGCCGATGCCCGCCGCCTGCGCGAGCGGCTTTTCCATCACCGGCGCGGTATCGACGAAAACCTTGAGTGCGCCCATTCCCTTCTGCTCGACCATCCAGCGGGCGAGGGCTTTGAGCGCGGATTTCACGACATCATGATAATCCCGCCCCTGCGCATAGGCGGAGATGCGCCCCCGCTCGGGCTGATTGGCCAGCGCCATCGGATCGGCGGCGGGGGCATAGCTCATGCCGAGCATGATCACCGATCGCACCTCCGGCCATAGCCCTTTGGGCGATGCCCGCTCCGCCGCCCGGGTTTCCATCCACAGCATTTCGCCGTGGCAGCCCTGCTTAAGCCACTCGCGCAGGCGTGCCCCGGCTTCCGGCGCCGCTTCGGCATCGCAAATGCCGCAGGCTGCAAAGCCCAGCTCCGCCGCCTTGGCCTTGAGGCGCTGTTCGAAAGGGATAGTCGGCGCGGTCATGGCGGCACCAGCCTTAAAGCAGGAGCGCGGCTGCGCAAACGGGGATTAAAGCGAAGCGGGCCGAGTGGAGACCGGCGCGGCAGGGCGCAGGATGCGGTAGATCCGCGTGGTGCCCTCGCCTCGCACATGCATGCGCATAAGCCAGTCGGGTACCTGCCCCTTCACCAGCCGAGCGGCCAGCCCATGGGGCGCCTTGCTGCTGTAACGTTTGATTTCGTTGCCATCCGGGAACAGCAACAGATAGTGCGCGGAGGTGCCAAGCACGATCGCCTTGTCCGTGCCCGGCGGGGCGGTGAAGGCGTGGATCACTTCGGTCATGCCGGCGATGTTGCGATGATGGGAGGTCGCAATCACGCTGTGATCGGTGCGTAGCAGTATCTCCGGCCCGACATCGAGCGAGGTGAACAGCACCGAGGGCGGCAGCGCGCGCAAAGCCTCGATCCGAGCATAAGGCGCGATCGTCTTGCCGCCCTTGCTGTCGACATCGTCCGGCACGTTCGCAAGCTTGGAGACCGCCATGCTGGAAAGCGCCGCCCCGCCAAAAGGCGTCAGCACGCACAGCGAAGCGGTGAGCAGTACGCGCGCCGCCATATGCCGCATCGCCGCGATACGGGGATAGAGGCGGGCGATGATCCACATGTTGCCGATCAGCATCAAAAGGTGGGCCACGCCCATGGCGCGCAACACCATGAGGCAGACCACAAATGCGCCCAGTGCCATGCCGAGCAGCGAGAGCCAGTCGAAGCGCTTGTCCGCGTCCTTCTCTGAAAGCGTCGCGGCGATCATGCCGGCGAGGCCCAGCAGGCCGGGGACAAGGATGATCGTGGCGGTCGAAACATCCTGCCGCCAGACCGGCTGCCCCTCGGCAATGGCGAGGTACCAATAGTCATATACCAGTGGGTCAAGCGCCTGAAATGGGCCAGCGAGGCATTGCGGAGCATAGGCTACCAATGCCGCAGCTCCAGCCGCCGCCGCGATGGCCAGCGGCGCGATGCGGCGCGCGATCGTTGCCTCACCCAGCATCTTGTGCCCGGCCCACAATAGCGTCGCCACCGCAAAGAGCGGCAGCAGATAGGGCGGAGACATGGAGTCGCAATGCGTTTCGAGGCTTGCTGCCAAGCCATGGGTGCCGAGCAGCAGCAACGCCGAAGCAAGGGCGAGCACCGTAACGAAGCCCATCAGCCGCGGCCATTCGTCTTGCGGCCGTGCGATGTAACGCAGGCCCAGCACCGCGCCGTTGATCGCGATATAGGGCAGCGCCTCACCGGAGATATGCACCCACATCGCCATGGAGGCACCGGCGATCCAGCCGCCTCGGCGCGCATCCCGCGCCAGCACACCGCCGATGACCCCGACCGACGCCACCACCTGCCAGGCATGATGGTCGATCCTTAGCGGCGACATCTGGGTGAGGATCGGAAAGGAGGTTACGAGCAGCGCCACGACCAGCACGGCACGATGCGGCCCGACGAAGCCGCGCACCGCAAAATAGACCGCGACGCACATCGCCAGCAGGGTGAGCATCGGCACCGAGACGCAGGCGATGATCTCCGCCATATGGTCCCCGAACAAAGGACGCATTGCGATGATGATGCCCGCAATCGGCAGATCGACCAGCCGCGACCAGTGCATCGGCCCGCCCACGGGTGGGTTGATGCGGTGCATGCTGACATCGAACCAGCTCTGGCCTGCGAGGAAATTGCGCACCTGCACGAGGCGCAGAGCATCATCCGGATCGCGAAATTCAAGATGGGCAAAGCTGCCCCAATGCCAGGCGAGCCAGACGATCGCGCACTCCAGCCACAACGCGCCGACCAGCCATAGGGCGTTGTGCCCGCGTTCTATCCAGGGGCGGCTGTCCTCACGCAGGCGCAAGGCTGCGGCGCCTGCAAAGTCTTCAGGAAAGAGCGGCCGGGTCACGCAAAGACCACGGACCGGCGGAGCAAGTAGGTGGCTTGAAAGCTGATCGCGACGGCGACGAGCTTGGCGAGACGCGGATCCAGCCCGAAATGGCTGCCGGTGCCTACAATGAGGCTGGTGAGCGCAAGGCCGATGAGCGTCGAGATGACGAACAATGCCTTCTGCCGTGTGCGCTGCGGACCGCGCAGCGCCTGCTCGGCGAACACGAGGCGCGACGAAACGAGCCAGTGCACCAACAGGCCGCTGCAATAGCCCGCCATCGAGGCCGGAACGGGTTGCGTCCCCATTTGCAGCAGCATCATGAACAGGCTGAGGTCAGCCGCCAGCGCCAGCGCGCTCGCCATGATGTAGCGAGCGTAGGTGATGCGCCAGACGAGGGTTGCTGCACGAGCGATCATATCGTCAGGCTACCGCTTAAGGTGTTACCGGTTCGTTAATCCGGCTCGGAACGTCGCGCACGCTCGCCAGCGCCGCCCGCTCACCAGCAGTCAGGGCACTGTTGGACACTTCGCCCTCGTCGCCGGATTCGTGATATTCGGCGTCTTCATTGACCTGCCACGTGTCGTACACGCGCGACCCCGCCTCGATGTTGCGGACGGTGAGCATCGCCGTCATCATGGCGTGGTCCTGGTTGTTATAGCGGTGCATGCCGTTGCGGCCGACGAGGTGCAGCGTTGGATATTTCGCTTCCAGCTCGTGGCGCATCGCGGCGACATTGTCGGCATAGCCATCATCGTAGACCGGATAGGCCTTTTCCTGCCGCACGACCGCGCCGCCAATCACATCCTCCGGCTTGCAAAGGCCGAGGATCGCCATTTCCTTCTTTGCCAGCTCCACCAGATCGGCGTCGGCGGATGCCCAGAGCGTGTCGCCCTCAAAGCAGAAATATTCCAGACCCACGCACGCGATGCTGGGGTCGGGCACCATTTCGGGGGACCAGCTGCGGAAGTTCTGCACCCGGCCGACCAGCACCTTGCTGTCGTGGATGTAGATCCAGTTGTCCGGGAACAGATCCTCGGAGCGGATCATCAGGGCTACGGTGAGGAAGTCGCGATAGTTGAGCTTGTTCGCCTCGACGATCGTCTGCGGCTTCGGCTCGATCCGGTCGGCCAGCTCGCGCATCGGCGCAGAGCTGATGACATGGGCGGCGTTGACGGTCACGATCGAACCGTCCGCCTGCCGTGCTTTCAGGTTCCAGCGGTTGCCGCCATCCTGGCTCAGGCTTTCGAGCGTGTGGCTCATCAGCACATGGTTGCCCTTGGCGCGCACATGATCACGCGCGGCCTCCCACATCATGCCGGGGCCAAGGCGGGGATAGCGGAAGGTCTCCAGCAGGGTCTTGGTTTCCATGCCGTCATTGGGCTTCTTGTTGAGGCCAAGGCTGCGCTTCAGGCCGTCCATCACCGCCGCGCCGAGGCTTAGGCCCTTGATGCGTTGCGCCGCCCAGTCTGCTGACATCTCGTCGCACGGCATGCCCCACACCTTTTCGGTGTAGGTCTTGAAAAAGATCGAGAACAGGCGGAAACCAAACTGGTTGACGACCCAGTCCTGAAAGCTGCGTACGTTTTTCGTCGGGAATGCCTTCGCCTTGGCATAGCTCAACATACATAAGGTGGAGCGGAAGATGCCGAGATTCCACAGCGCCTCGAATGCGCGCAACGGATAGCTGTAGAACTTGCCCTCGTAATAGATGCGACTCATGCGGGGGCGCTGGATGAAATCGTCGGGCAGGATCTCGTTCCAGAGATCGACCACCTCCTTGGACTTCGAGAAGAAGCGGTGGCCACCGATGTCGAAACGGAAGCCTTCATGCTCGACCGTGCGGCTGATGCCGCCGACATAATGGTCATCCTTTTCGATGACCGTGACCTTGTATCCGCTCTTGGACAACAGGTAGGCGGCCGTGAGACCGGCCGGCCCTGCGCCGATAATCGCTACATCCGTGCTATGGTCGCCCAGCGACATTCTCATTCCCCAATATGGCGGTTGCCCGCTTAACCGCATGCCGCAAATTGGCTAAGGAAAGCTTAATCCTATAGTGATCGTCGTGCGGCCGAACGAACGGGCGCAAGGCGGTTGGAGACATTGCAGAATATTTCTTGCATCGCAACATCAAATCAAAATCCGCTCCAGCTCACGGCGATGGCGGAACGCACCAGGCTTCTGAGCGTTATCGCCCCGTTACCTCTGCTGAAGGAGCATCTTATGAATAAACTCGCTGTTCTGGCGCTCACCACCGTCTCTCTTCTTCTGGCTGCCTGCAATACTGTGAAGGGTGCAGGTAAAGATATCGAATCCGTCGGCAACGAAGGCGAAAAGGTCATTAACCAGTAAGTCGTTTGCGCCCTTTCGGGACGTTACACTGAAAATTTACGTTCCGGGCCTATTACCTCCGGTCTGCTTCCTTTGTGAGCACCGGAGAGATGAAAACAGAAAAGCGCGCCAACGAGCTGTTCCGACCACTTATATTGTTGTCGGTAGTAGCTACGATTTTGCTCCTTGTCGGGGGGTATCATCTTGCGTTGCGGATGAATGACGCAGCGAAAGAGCGTGAACAACAGCTCGTAGCCAATGGAATTGCAAACAAGATTGTCGAAGTAGACAAGGGTGCCGTTGGTCAGGTGGTGTGGGATGACGCCTTGGCCAATCTCGAAGCGCGCAACATCGACTGGGCAACCGACAATATTGGTCAGTTCCTCTACGATACCTCCTTTTTCCAATATAGCTTCGCATTGGATCATCAGGACAGGCTGTTTTTCGCGACCGATATCGGCCAGCAGGCGCCACTGTCGATTTACACCCCTTTCGCGCGTTCCATGCATACCGCCATCAAGGCCGCGCGGCGCAAGGAAGCAGAGCGCCGCAAGAAAGGAATACAGCTGGGTTCCTTGAAAGACCCCGTCCAGTACCACAATCTGGTCAGGATCAACGGGCGCGTGTTCGTGGTGGTCGCTTCATTGGTGGAGCCGGATTTCGGCACGGTCAAGCAACGGTACGACCGCGCGCCTATTGTTATCGCCGCCACCCAGATCAACGATCAATTTCTCCAGGCT
Organism: Sphingobium sp. DEHP117; assembly: GCF_030867385.1. GTDB lineage: Bacteria > Pseudomonadota > Alphaproteobacteria > Sphingomonadales > Sphingomonadaceae > Sphingobium. The sequence continues at coordinate 405,141 of NZ_JAPFBJ010000002.1, forward strand.
TTCGCTCAGCGATATATGTTGCCGGATCTCAAGCTGCGGCTGGATCAGCAGGAAGACAAAAGGGGCACTGCCCAGGTTGACCTCAACGACGACAAGGGCCGCTACGTCGCCACGCTGGAGTGGACACCTGGCGCACCGGGGACGGAGCTGGCCCTCAAGCTGCTTGCTCCCACCCTGGTTGTTATCCTGCTGTTCTTCGGGTTGATGGCCCTGTTCCACAGGCGGAGCTGGCGCGCCGCGCAACAGCTGATCGCCAGCGAAGCGCGCGCCTCGCACCTGGCCTATCACGACCCGCTGACCGGCCTGCCAAACCGCGTGATGTTCTTTGACCGGCTCGGCGTCGCGCTCGATCAGCTTCGGCGCAACGGCACCTCGATTGCGGTGCACTGCCTTGATCTGGACCGGTTCAAGGAGGTGAACGACACCTTTGGACACCAGATTGGCGATGAGTTGATCGTCGCGGCATCGCGCCGCATTGCCGAGGTATGCCGCCGGTCAGACACTTTCGCGCGGTTGTCGGGCGACGAGTTCGCGATCGTCCAGCTCGACGCCACACCTCATGCCGCGGCGCGACTGGCCGAGCGCATCGTGGAGTCGATATCGCTGCCGATGGAACTTTCCAGCGGGCGCGTCCATGTGTCCTGCTCGATCGGGGTAAACCTTCTCACCGAAGGCGAGGTCGCCGCCGCCGATGCGCTGCGCCATGCCGACCTCGCGCTCTATCGTTCCAAGAACAACGGCCGTGCACAATACAGCTTCTTTGAGCCGGAGATGGACGCGGCGATGCGCATGCGCCGCGAGATAGAAGGCGAGCTGCGCGAGGCGCTGAACAAAGGCGAGCTCAACATGGTCTATCAGCCACAGTCCGACAAATCGGGCAAGATCGCCGGCGTCGAGGCGCTGCTGCGCTGGAAGCACCCGGAGCGGGGCGACATCTCGCCCGCCATGTTCATCCCCATCGCAGAGGAATGCGGCCTCATCAACGAGCTGGGTATGTACACCCTGCGCGAAGCCTTTATTGCCAGCCGCCAGTGGCAGGGCTTGAAGGTCGCGGTCAACATTTCCGCAGCCCAGTTGCGGATGCGTGACTTCCCAGAGAAGGTCGGGGAGCTGGTCAGGGAATGTGCGGTCGATCCGCGCACGTTCGAGATGGAGATCACCGAAGGCCTTCTGCTTGGCGACGACCCGGTGACGCATGGTGTGCTGCGCCAGTTGCGGCAGATGGGCTTTTCGATCGCGCTCGATGATTTCGGCACCGGTTATTCCAGCCTCAGCTATCTACAGCGCTATCCCATCGACAAGATCAAGATCGACCGCAGCTTCGTCGCGAACCTCGGTATCGAAAAGGAATCCGCCGCAGTCGTGCAGGCGATCGTGAAACTTGCGCGCGCCCTCAAGCTCGAGGTCATCGCCGAGGGGGTGGAAACCACCGAGCAACGCGACCAGCTGATCGAAATCGGCTGCGAGGAGATTCAGGGATATCTTTATAGCCGCCCGGTCGAGGCCAAGCAAATCGACCGGATGTGCGATAAGCCGGAAACGCTTACTTCCCGCCGCGCTTGACCTGAAAAGCTGGCGGGCCTAGCCGAAAGGCAGGATGCGCGCCTTTCCAACATCATTGCTGTTGCTGATTGCGCTGTTGCTCGCGCCCTCGGCATGGGCGCAAGGCGCGTTCTCGGGAACAGCCAAGCCGCATATAACCCCATCGCTGGAGACGGAAACGCTGCGCCCCGAGCCGGGCGGGGTGGTGACGCTCGCGTTCGTGATGGCACCCGAGCCGGGCTGGCACGGCTATTGGCTGAACCCCGGCGACGCCGGCAAGCCGATAGAACCGCGCTGGGACTTGCCCGACGGCGCGAGCGTCGGGCCGCTTCGCTACCCGGTGCCGCAAACACTCGTCGTATCAGGACTGATGAACCATGTGTACGAAGGCCGCTACGCGGTGCTGGCAGACTTGCGCGTGCCGAAAAATGCGAAGGCCGGACACAGGCTGCCAGTCCGGGTGCATCTCGACTGGCTCGCCTGCACCGACGCGATCTGTGTGCCCGAACAGGCCGACCTCGCTATCACCCTCTCGATAGGAGCGGCAGGGGCGGCGGCCCCAGAGAACCGGGCGCGTTTTGACACCTATCGCCGTGCGCTGCCAAGGCCGCTGGGTGGAGAGGCGCGGTTCGAGGCCGATCCGGCTGGCGGCCTGCGCCTCGCCATCCCCTATCCAGCAGCCGCGCCACTCGATGCGCCGCATTTCTTCCCGGCAGATCTGGGGGCGAAAAGCTATGCTGGCACGCAACGCTTCACACGCCACGGCGACAGCCTGATCGTCACGATTGCCGGGCTCGCGCTGCCCGCTCGAGACGCTGTGCGCGGCGTGCTCAAGATCGGGCCGGACGCTGGGCTGGAGGTGGTTGCACGCCAAGGCGCTGTGCCGCAGCCAAGCGAAGGCAGCGCAGGCTGGCGCGGTGTACTGCTGGCGTTCGTGGGCGCAATTGCGGGCGGGCTTATCCTCAACATCATGCCCTGCGTATTTCCGGTGCTCAGCCTAAAGGCCATGAGCCTGCTGCGCGGCGCCTCGTCTCCCGCCGCTGCCCGCAAGGAGGCATGGGCCTACGCGGCGGGCGTCATGAGCGCGTGCATGGCTCTGGGCGGGGCGGTGATGGCGTTGCGCGCGGGCGGCGCGAGCATCGGCTGGGCGTTTCAGCTGCAAAGCCCGGCGGTGGTGCTGATGCTGCTGGTCTTGAGCCTCGCCATCGCGCTCGAACTGGCAGGTGTATGGCGGATGGCTGCGCTGTCGATCGGCGGAGGCCTCACCGCGCGGCGCGGGCTGATGGGCGATTTCTGGAGCGGGGTGCTGGTGGCGTTCGTGGCGACGCCCTGCACCGGGCCGTTCATGGCCGGCGCTTTGGGCGCGGCACTGGTTTTACCGATGGGGGCCGCGCTTGCAATCTTCGCCGGGCTGGGGCTGGGCATCGCGCTGCCGTTCCTGCTGCTCGGCCACATCCCCGCGCTGCGCCGCGCTCTCCCGCGCCCCGGCCCGTGGATGGAGCGGGTGCAGCGCTGGCTGAGTATTCCGATGGCGCTGACTGCACTGGGTCTGCTCTGGCTGCTGTGGCGGCAGGCGGGCGGTACGGGGCTGAGCATCGGGATTGCCGCAGCGATCGCGCTAACGGCACTGCTCTGGTGGCTGGGCCGGGCGCAGACGCGCGAGCGGCGCTTCGCGGGTCTGGCTGCGCTGGTGCTTGGCGCAATAATAGTGGCGGCGGGCGTGGCGACGCTTGGCCGTGTTGACCGCTCTGCGCAGGGCATACCCCCGGCAAATGGATTCAGCGAGGCGGCGCTGGAAAAGGCGTGCGCCTCGGGCAAGCCGGTGTTTCTTTATTTCACTGCCGACTGGTGCTTGAGCTGCAAGGTCAACGAGGCGGGCGCGATCGACCGGGCGGAGGTGCGGGCGGCCTTTGAAAAGGCAGGCGTGAAGGTGATCGTGGGAGACTGGACCAATGGCGACCCCGCCATCACCCGCTTCCTCGAAAGCCGCCAGCGCTCCGGTGTACCGCTCTACCTCTGGTATCCGCCAAACGGGGGTGAACCGAAAGAGCTGCCCCAGATTCTGACCCCCGCGATGCTGGTCGCGCTGGCGCAAGGCGAGGGCTGAGCATGGCCAAGGCGCGTGTCGATCAGCTGCTCGTGGAGCGCGGCCTCGCCGAGAGCCGCGCCCGGGCACAGGCGCTGATCCTGGCTGGGTTGGTGTTCAGCGCCGAGCGCAAGATCGAGAAAGCCGGGCAGGCGCTGAACGAAGACGCACCGCTGGAGGTGCGCGGGCGCGATCACCCGTGGGTTTCGCGCGGGGGCATCAAGCTTGCCCACGGTTTGGCGCATTTCGGCTGGAATGTGGGCCAAGCGGTGGCGATGGATATCGGCAGTTCGACAGGCGGCTTCACCGACGTGCTGCTCACCAACGGGGCGGCGCGTGTCTATGCGGTCGACAGTGGCACCAACCAGCTCGCATGGAAACTGCGCTCGGACCCTCGCGTCATCGTCCACGAACAAACGAGCGCGCGGATATTGGCGCCCCAACACATCCCTGAACCCATCGACATCATCGTCTGCGACGCGAGCTTCATATCGCTCGCCAAGGTGTTGGAGCGGCCGCTCTCGTTCGCGGCCCCCAAGGCGCGGTTGATGGCCCTCGTCAAGCCGCAGTTCGAAGCGGGGCGCGAGGAGGTTGGCAAAGGCGGCGTGGTGCGCGACCCCGCTGTCCACGCGCGCGTGTGCGAGGAGGTGCGCTGCTGGCTGGAAGGCCAGGGATGGGTTGTGGAAGGCATAACGCCCAGCCCCATCACCGGCCCGGAAGGGAATGTGGAGTTCCTGATCGCGGCGCTGCTGCCCGGAACCGAACCGAAAACAGCCTGATTCCCATCGCGGCGCTTGACGCAGAGCATCCGCGCAAGCATCTTGCGATGCAGCGAGACTTTCATCGGTCTTGTCGCGAGCGAGAATAATCCAGCAATGGCAAAAGTTTTGGCGCGCACTGATGGGCACACGCAGGCGGAAAGACTGAGTGGAATGAATGAAATAGCATCGCAGGGCCAGCTTCGTATGTCCTATTTGCGCTGGGCCTTGTTCACGGTTCCTACGATTGTTTTCCTCGGCTTTCTTTCCGGCCAGATCGCCAACAGCGGATATCAGAACAACTGGTTCGCCGGGCTGGTGAAGCCCGATTTCATGCCCGAAGGCTGGGTGTTCGGCGCGGCGTGGACCGTGCTTTACACGCTGATGGGTCTTGCCCTCGCGGTCATCCTGCACGCGCGGGGAGCGAAGATGCGCGGCCTCGCCATCGTGCTTTTTCTCGTCCAGCTCGTCGTCAACTATGCGTGGTCGTTCGTCTTTTTCCGCCTTCATCTGGTGCCCGAGGCGCTGTGGATGATCATTGGCATCTTCGTACTCGCGGCGCTGACGACGATATTGTTCGCGCGCATCCGCATCATCGCGGCGGTGCTGATGCTGCCCTATCTCGGCTGGCTGGTGTTCGCGGGCGTGCTGACCCTCAGCATAGACAAGCTCAATCCCAACGCCAAAAACCTTGTCGCACCGGGCCTCAGCACCCATATCTGAAGCCAACACGCTTCAACGAGGACATCATGCAGAGCGAGAACCGTTTTTTCGACGACCTGAGCCGTATTCTCAACGGCGCGGCGGGGACGCTCGCGGGCATGGGTCGCGAGGTGGAAGCCAATGCCCGCGAAAAGGCGAAGGCCTGGATGAGCAGCATGGATTTCGTTTCACGCGAAGAGTTCGAGGCGGTCAAGGAAATGGCTGCCACCGCCCGCGCCGAAGCCGAAGCGCTGAAAGCCCGGCTGGACGCGCTGGAAGGCAAGGCGGCCGCACCGAAAAAATCCGCCTCGAAGGCGCCGACGCCAAAGCCTCCCGTGGCTGACTGAATACATCCCCGATTTACCGACAGCTTATCCACAGCTTTATCCACTAAAAGCCGGTATTCTTGACTGGCGGGTGGTGCTATGCCTGCGCTGGAGAGCCAGGACATAGCATAACATGATGGAAAACGACGAATTCGAGCAGCATGGCAGCGACGCCGAGCCGCTGGACATGCTTGCCAGCTATTTCGAGGCGAACGGCTGGGCCTATGAGCATAATGGCGAGGACGAGATCGCCGCGACCACTCAGGGCAGCTGGACGCAATATGAACTGCGCGCGATCTGGCGCGAGGAAGACCAGGTTCTGCAGCTGCTTGCGTTGCCCGACATCCGCGTCACGGACGAAAAGCGCGGCGCGATCTATGAAACTATCGGCCTCATCAACGAGCAGCTCTGGCTCGGCCATTTCGAGCTCTGGTCCAACAGCGGCGTGGTGCTGTTCCGCCACGGCGCCCTGCTCTCGGGGGGCGACACGCTGACGCTCGACCAGACTCAGCTGCTGGTGGAAGCGGCGCTCGACGAATGTGAGCGTTTCTATCCTGTGTTCCAGTTCGTGCTGTGGGGCGGCAAGACCCCGGCCGAGGCGATTGCCGCCAGCATGATCGAAACCCGCGGCGAGGCGTGAAGCGCGGCTTATGACGCTGAACTCTTTCAATCGCCCTCTGGTGATGATCGGCTGCGGCAACATGGCCGGGGCGATACTGGCTCGCTGGCTCGGCGCGGGATTGAGCGCGGCAAGCGTGACGGTGGTAGATCCCGGCCGGACCGCGCCCCCTTCAGATGGCATAACCTTGTTACCTGCGCTGCCGCCCACCCTGCCAGCGCGCGCTGTGATCATGCTCGGCGTAAAGCCACAGTCGCTGCCCGATATCGCGCCTGCACTGGCGCCACTGCTGGACCAGGGGCACCTCGTCATCTCCATGCTGGCGGGTGTGACAACCGTGGGTCTGCGCAGCGCTCTGGGCAAGGCCGCCGATCTGGTACGCATCATGCCCAATACCCCTGCGGCGCTGGGAAAAGGTGTGGTGGCGCTCTATGCCGACGCGCGAACGGATGCCACCGTGGTGGATGAAGCCTCGCACATGCTTGCTCCGCTTGGGCTGGTGGAGCGTATAGCGGACGAGGCGCAGCTCAACCTCATCACGGCGCTGACCGGCTGCGGCCCCGCTTTCGTGTTTCGGTTTATCGATGCACTCGCGCAGGCCGCGACGGCACTGGGGCTGGAGCCGGATCAGTCTGCACGGCTCGCGTTGGCGACGGTCGAGGGCGCGAGCGCGCTAGCCGCCCAGGCCAATGAAGACCCCGCCATTCTTGCCGACAAGGTGGCGAGCAAGGGCGGAATGACCCGCGAGGGGCTGGATGTCATGGATGAGGAAGGCCGCCTGATTGCGTTGCTGGGCGACACGCTGCGCGCCGCGCGCGACCGTGGCGAGGCGCTGGAACGGCTGGCGGCTGCGTCCGGATAATCAGCCGCGCAGGCCGAACACCATCTTGCGGTCTTCGGGCGGGATCAGCCCCTCCAGTACCTGCCAGAACCCGCTGACGGACCCCTGCCCCGCCTGAACATAGGCCGCCGCCATCTTGCCGCGCAAAGCCTCGAACAGGCTGGCTTCGAGCTTCGCGCCTTCTGCCGTCAGGCGCAGCTGCTTCTGCCTGCGGTCGCGATCCCCGGGCTTTGTTTCCACCAGCCCGCGCTCGATCAGGTCGTTGAGCACCCGGCCCAGCGACTGCTTGGTAATCGCAAGCAGCGCCAACAGCTCGCTCACGATCAGGTCTGGCTGGCGGGCGATAAAGTATAGCGCACGATGATGCGCCCGGCCCAACCCCTGCTGGCCCAGATCGTCGTCGATCGCGCGCGTCATGCGCGTGTAGCCGAAATAGAGCAGCTCTATCCCACGGCGAATTTCATCCTCGCGCAGGAACAGGGGCGATGCGGTTGATCCGGTCGGGGCCATGCGCCTTGTGTTGGCGGCTTTGAGCGGCGTTGGCAAGGGCATGCGTGCAGGCGGTCATGCCGCCGCAAAACCCTATTCCCTTTCGCGCGCCAGCCGTTATATGCCGCTGTCTCGGCGCCGGGCATCCGGCCTTTGGGGCGTAGCCAAGCGGTAAGGCAGCGGTTTTTGGTACCGCCATGCGCAGGTTCGAATCCTGCCGCCCCAGCCAGACCTTTCTACCTGGGGTTCCACAGAGTGGTTAATCCATCTCAAGCACGCGGCGCGCCTGCTTGAGATGAGGGAAGTCGATCATCTTGCCGTCCAGCTGGAGTGCCCCTGAACCGGGATTTTCCGCAAAGGCGGCAACAACCCGGCGGGCAAAGGCCAGTTCCTCCTCGCTGGGCGCGAAGGCGGCCTCGATTATATCGACTTGGGCCGGATGGATCGCCATCATACCGGTAAAGCCATCGCGGCGGCCGCGTGCGGCATAGGCGGCCAGCGCGTCGAGATCACGGAAGTTGGGGAACACCGTCTCGATCGGCGCAACATCGGCGGCCGCCGCGCCGAAGAGCGTGAGGGCGCGGGCGATTTCATAGGGCGGGGTAAAGCTGCCGTCCGCTTCACGCGAACCCGACGCACCGATGGCGGCAGGCAGATCCTCCGCGCCCCAGGTCAGGCCGACCAGCCGGTCCGTCACGCCACCATAGCTGCCCAGCAGAAACATCGCAGCGGGGGTCTCCGTTGCGATCGGCAGGATGGCGATCTGGCCGGGGGGCAGCCCCGCCTGCGCCTCCAGCCTTGCGATGCGCTGCTCCAGCTCAGCGAGCGCGGCGCCGCCCTCCGCCTTTGGAAAGACGATGCCGTCTGGCGCGGCGGGGATCACGGTGGCGAGGTCGTCGTCGGTCAGGCCACTGTCCAGCGGGTTGACGCGCACAAACAGCTTCTTGGGTCCCCGCTTCGCCGTGCCGAGAAATTCGGCTACCATATTGCGGGCATCGACCTTGCGGGCATGGGCTACCGCATCCTCGAGATCCAGAATCAGCGCGCGGGCAGCCGTACCCATCGCCTTCGCCATGCGCTCTGGCCGGTCGCCGGGGACGAACAGCAGCGATCGTAGGTTCATCTTCATACCGCTCTCTTTCGCAGCAGGGCCATGCGCAGGCAAGAGCAGACTTCCTCGTTGCGTCGGTTGCGGGCGCGGTGAGTGACGGTGACGACGCCCGTTCCGGGCCCGGATTTTGACGGACCGATAAAGACCGGCTGGGGCATGACCAGCCGATCATACCCCAGATTCGCCATCAGCGTGTCCAGCGTCTTGTTACAGGTCTTAAAATGCGGCGATCACTTCCAGAAACGCCTGTCCATAGGCCAAGCGCTTGCGCTCGCCTATGCCCGATATGGTCGCCAGCTCGCTGAGTGAGCGCGGCCTGCGCTCCGCCATTTCGCGCAACGTGCTGTCATGGAAAATCACATAGGGGGGAACCCCGGCCTCCAAGGCAAGCTCGCGCCGCCGCGCCCGCAGCGCCTCGAACAGCGGGTCTCCAACCGGATTGGCCTTGTCCTGCCGCCGCCCGCGCTTTTGCCGCGCCGGCGGCAGGATCAGCGGCATCTCCGCCTCGCCGCGCAGGAACGGCCGCGCTTCCGGGCCGAGCATCAGCCCCCCATGGTCCGTGGTCTCGAGCGCGTTGCGCACCATCAGCGCGCGGGCGACCGGCTTCAACAGCGCCGCTTCCGCGCTGTCGGCGATGCCGAACACGGACAGCCGATCATGCCCGCGTTGCGTGATGCGATCATTATGCTGGCCGGTCAGCACCGCCTCGATATGGCCAAGGCCATAGCTCTGCCCGGTGCGATAGACGGCCGAGAGCAGCTTTTGCGCGGCCAACCGGGCATCGACCGTAGCGGGCGGGGCGAGGCAGTTGTCACAATTGCCGCAAGTGGATGGTGGGTTCTCCCCGAAATGCCGCAACAGCACAGCCCGCCTGCATCCACCCGTTTCGACCAGTGCGCCCAGAGCGGTAATGCGGGCGCGCTCGCCCTGCTGGCGCGCGGGTTCGACCTCGGCCACGCGCTGGCGGGCGCGGATGAAATCCTCCGCACCCCACAGCAACGTCGCAACCGCCGGATCGCCATCGCGTCCCGCTCGCCCGCTTTCCTGATAATAGCCCTCTATCGACTTGGGCAGACCGGCATGGACGACGAAGCGGACGTCCGGCTTGTCTATGCCCATGCCGAACGCGACGGTGGCGGCCATCACCATGTCCTCGCTGGCGATGAAGGCGGCCTGATTGGCAGCGCGGACCTCCGGGGCAAGGCCGGCATGATAGGGCAGCACCCTTCTGCCCTTGCCGCCCAGCGCGTCGGCCAGCTTTTCGGTGGCGGCGCGGGTCTGCGCATAGACGATGCCGGGGCCGGGGTTGCTCGCCAGCACATCGCCCAGCTGACCCATCAGGCCATCGCGCGGGCGGACCTCATAGCGGATGTTGGGTCGATCGAATCCGGAAACGATCAGCCCTTCTGGCGGAATCCCGAGCTGGGTCAATATGTCGGCCCGCGTATGCGCGTCTGCGGTGGCGGTGAGCGCAAGGCGGGGCACATCGGCGAACGCATCGAGCAGGGGGCGGAGCAGCCGGTAATCGGGCCGGAAATCATGGCCCCATTCGGACACGCAATGCGCCTCGTCGATAGCGAAGAGACAGATGCGCGCCCGCTCCAGCAGTGCGCGGAACCCGTCTCCACTCGCCCGCTCTGGCGCGACATAGAGCAGATCCAGCCCTCCCGCTAGCAGCCGGTCCTGCGTCTCGCGCCAGTCGGTATCGACTGACGTCAGGCTAGCGGCGCGGATGCCGAGCGCACGGGCAGCACGCAGCTGATCGTGCATCAGTGCGATGAGCGGCGATACGACAACGCAACAGCCCTCCAGCGCCACGGCCGGCAGCTGATAACAGAGCGATTTGCCTGCACCCGTCGGCATGATCGCCAGCGTGGGCACCCCGGCCAGCACGCGCGCGATTACCCGCTCCTGAACGCCGCGAAAGCTGGAAAAGCCGAAGACATCATGGAGAAGCGCACGGGCACGATCAGGCATGCCGAGGGCTATAGGGACAGCGCCGCGCGGGCGAAAGCCTTTCGAGCGCCCGCTGTCGCATCTCGCCCCCGGCTCAGGCCAGAGGTCGGGAGCGCGAGGCTCCGGGCGAAGGGATTATCTCCCCGCCCGGAGCCAGCCTAGAGCATCGTGCGCAAAAGTGGGAACCGGTTTTGCGCCAAAACGATGCGGTAAAACAAAAACTTAAAGCGCGCTGACCGATCCAGATTTAACGCAGCGCGCTCTAGCTTCAGAACTTCAGCGCCTTGGCGCGCTTCACACCGGGCAGCTTGCAGATAGTGTCCAGCACAGCCTGCGGAATGGCGTCGTCCACGGACAACAGCAGCACCGCCTCACCCCCCGCCGAGCGGCGGCCGAGGTTGAACGTGCCGATGTTGATCCCCGCCTCGCCCAGCGCCGTGCCGACGCGGCCGATGAAGCCGGGCGTATCCTCGTTGACGATGTAGAGCATGTGGCCTTCCAGCTCCGCCTCGACGCCGATGCCGAACATTTCGACCAGGCGCGCCGCGCTGTTGCCGAACAGCGTACCGGCGACTGAGCGTGCACCCTGGCTTGTGTCCACGGTGACGCGCACCAGCGTGTGATAATCGCCCTCGCGGTCATGCCGCACTTCGCGCACGTCAAGCCCGCGCTCACGCGCCAGATAGGGCGCGTTGACCATGTTCACCGTGTCGGAATAGCGACGCATGAAGCCCGAAAGCACCGCGCCGGTGATCGGCTTGATGTTGAGCTCGGCGGCAGCACCTTCCACCTCAATCGCGATATTGTCGAGGTCGTCCGCCGCGAGCTGGCCCACAAGGCTGCCCAGCTTCTCGGCCAGCGCCATATAGGGCTTGAGCTTGGGCGCTTCCTCGGCAGAGAGCGAAGGCATGTTGAGCGCATTGGTGACGCCGCCGGTCATCAGATAGTCGGACAGCTGCTCCGCCACCTGAAGCGCGACATTGACCTGCGCCTCGCTTGTGGAGGCGCCGAGATGCGGGGTCGAGATGAAATTCGGCGTGCCGAACAGCGGGCTTTCCTTGGCGGGTTCGGTCTGGAACACATCCAATGCCGCGCCCGCGACATGGCCGCTGTCCAGCGCTTCCTTCAATGCCGCCTCGTCGATCAGGCCGCCACGCGCGCAGTTGATGATCCGCACGCCCTTCTTGGTCTTGGCGAGGTTTTCCTTGCTCAGGATGTTGCGCGTCTGGTCGGTCAGCGGCGTGTGCAGCGTGATGAAGTCCGCGCGGGCGAGCAGAGTGTCAAGGTCCGCCTTTTCGACGCCCATCTCCACCGCGCGCTCGGGCGTCAGGAACGGATCGAACGCCACGACCTTCATCTTGAGGCCGAGGGCGCGGCTGGCGACGATGCTGCCGATATTGCCTGCGCCGATCAGGCCCAGCGTCTTGCCGGTGACTTCCACGCCCATAAAGTCGTTCTTCGGCCATTTGCCCGCCTGCGTCTGGGCATTGGCTTCGGGGATCTGGCGGGCAAGCGCGAACATCAGCGCGATGGCGTGCTCTGCCGTGGTGATCGAGTTGCCGAACGGCGTGTTCATCACCACCACGCCCTTGGACGACGCATAAGGGATATCGACATTGTCCACGCCGATGCCGGCGCGGCCGATGACCTTGAGGTTGGTGGCCGCGTCAAGAATTTCCGCCGTCACCTTGGTCGAGCTGCGGATGGCGAGGCCGTCATACTGGCCTATCATCGCCTTGAGTTCTTCCGGCGTCTTGCCGGTGATGACGTCCACTTCGACACCGCGGTCGCGAAAGATCTGCGCGGCCTGCGGGTCCATCTTGTCCGAAATAAGTACCTTGGGCATGGGAATAATCCTTTGCTATTCGTCACCCCGAACTTGATCCGGGGTCCCACTTTCTCTGCGGGGAATGATTACAGCTGGACCCCGGCTCGCTGGCCGGGGTGACGCCGGTTCAGGCAGCGACCTTGGTGGTCGCGTAGGCCCAGTCGAGCCAGGGGCCGAGCGCCTCGATATCGGCGGTGTCCACCGTTGCGCCGCACCAGATGCGCAGGCCTGCCGGGGCATCGCGATAGCCCGCAACGTCATAGGCCGCGCCTTCCTTCTCCAGCGCGCCCGCCATTGCCTTGATGAAGGCTTCGTCGGCGCCTTCCACCGTCAGGCAGACGGAGGTGGTGGAGCGGGTGGCGGGATCTGCGGCGAGATGGCCGAGCCAGCTGCGTTCGTCGACGATCTTGCCCAGCGCCGCCGCATTGGCGTTGCTGCGGGCTTTCAGGCCTTCGAGGCCGCCGACCGACTTCGCCCATTCGAGCGCGAAGATCACGTCTTCCACAGCCAGCATCGACGGAGTGTTGATCGTCTCGCCCTTGAACACGCCCTCGGCGAGCTTGCCCTTGGACACGAGGCGGAAAACCTTGGGGAGCGGCCAGGCAGGAGTGTAATTCTCCAGCCGCTCCACCGCACGCGGCCCAAGAATGATGACGCCATGGCCGCCCTCGCCGCCCAGCACCTTCTGCCACGAGAAGGTCGTCACATCGAGCTTGTCCCATGGCATGTCATACGCGAACACCGCCGAGGTCGCATCGCAGAAGGACAGGCCCTCGCGGTCCGCCGCAATCCAGTCGCCATTGGGCACGCGCGCGCCGGATGTGGTGCCGTTCCAGGTGAACAGCACGTCGTTCGACCAGTCGACCGCGTTCAGATCCGGCACGCTGCCATAGTCGGCGCGCAGGATTGTGGGATCAAGCTTCAGCTGCTTGGCCGCATCGGTGACCCAACCTTCACCGAAGCTTTCCCATGCGAGGGTGGTGACGGGCTTTGCGCCCAGCATCGTCCACATCGCCATCTCGAACGCGCCGGTATCGGAGCCGGGCACGATGCCGATGCGGTGCGTATCGGGCACCTGCAAGACCTCGCGCATCAGGTCGATCGCGAGGCCGAGGCGCGCCTTGCCGATCTTCGCGCGATGCGAGCGGCCCAGCGATTCGGTGGCTAGTTTGGAGGCCTCCCAGCCCGGCGGCTTCGCGCAGGGGCCAGAGGAAAAATAGGGGCGCGCGGGCTTGGTGCCCGGCTTGGTAACGTCAGTCATGTATTGCTTCTCCTTGCAGAGAGCACGCGCGGCGTTGGGACCGCGTGGCCCGTCGGCGGCTCTAGCGGCTGCAAGGTTAATGTCAAATGAAAAGAGGCACCCGTAAGAGTGCCTCTTATGCAAGATAATGATTTATAAGGGTAAATCGGCTCAGGGTGCCTTGTACAACACCTGCCCGCGCCGAAGCACCAGCCGCTTTTCCAACGTCACCGGGTGCCAGAATGACTCCACCTTGTCCCCCTCGGGTGTGATGCCATAGACTTCGTAGCAGTCCTTGTTGGGATGCGCCTTGGTGATTTTCCACCCCTCTGCCGTCATCTTGGCTTTCAGCGTATCGAGCGATTTCCAGTTCTCTTTCGGCCCGGCGTTGCAGGTGACATTGCCATGGGCAAGCGCTGTGCCGGAGGCGCATGCCAGCCCGGCGCCCATCAGAGCGGCGGCGAGACGGAGGGAGAGAGAAGCTTTCATCTGTCAGTCCTTTTTCGTGCAAACAGGGGTCGAATCACCGCCGCAGCATAGAGCGCCAACATGGGCGCGACATGAACGAGCGGCTCGCGCCAGCCATACATCAGGATTGCCCAGTGCACGAGCGTCAACGCGACCACCGGGTAGACCAGACGCTGCACCGGCTTCCACCATCCGCGCAGGAAACGCATCGCCCGGTCGTTACTGGCGGCGGCGGGCAGGGCCATGAGGGCTAGGGCAAGCCAGCCCGTCCATATGCCCGGCGCGCCGATCTCCGCCAGCATCAGGTCGAACGCTCCCATGTCCACTATATAGATGCCGAGATGCAGTGCGGCATAGGCAAATGCCACAACGCCGATATTGCGCCGCCTGCGCATCAGCCAGCGCACGGCCTCGCTCCGCCCACCGGCAAGCCGGGCGAGCGGGCCGATCGCCATCGCCGCGAACATGATCAGCGCCGCCGCTTCCCCGCTCGGCGGCAGGGCATCGGCCAGCACCCAATCCTCCTGCTGCGCGCCTTGCAGCATAAGGCCGAGGGGCAGCGCCAACAGCACCGCCAGCGCCACGTTCGCGATCCTGCGCCAGCTTCGCATCTGCCCCACTCCGTTCACCATCCGGTTTGCTCCGCTCCCCTCCTGCGCGCTGTTCATTCCGGGTTCAATAGGTGTAAGGCGAACTGGTGCACTCGAGGCAAGGGATAATCGGCATTTTCCGGCTATGATCGCGATTGGACGCTCCGTATCCGCATGCCGCATCGGGCTGGCGCTCGTTTTGGCTTTTCTGCTCTCCGCCTGCGCCGGAGATATGATACCCACCGGCAAGCGCGCGGTCGCGCGCAAGCCCTCCGCCCCGCCGCATTACGGCGTGAACAGCCCGGAGTTCCGGCAGTGCACGGCCAAGCTATCCAGCCTCGGCGCGCGCTACACACCCTTGCCCGATCGCAGCTTCGGAGGAGGCTGCACGGCCTATGGCGCCGTGCAGCTCGATCAGATCAACGTACCGGTGACAGGGCTCGGCGCTATGACCTGCCCGGTGGCGCAAAATTTCGCCGCGTGGGCGCTTTACGGCGTGGCGCCCGCCGCGCGCATCTATTTCGGGGTCGAGCTGGTGCGTATCGACACCTTTGGCACCTATAATTGCCGCGTCGTCGCCGGAAGCAGCCGCCTCTCCGAGCACGGACGTGCCAACGCAATCGACATTTCCGGCTTTCTGCTGGCAGACGGGCGGCGCATTTCCGTGCAGAACGGATGGAACGGCGACGACGCCAGCCGCGCTTTCCTGCGTGCCGTGCGCAATAGCGCATGCCGGAGATTTCGTACCGTCCTCAGCCCGGAATACAACGCCGCCCACCATGATCACCTGCACTTCGACATGGGCGGGCGCGGCGGATATTGTCGTTGAGGCCCACCCTTTTCTTCCGATCTTAACCAAAACCCGCTAGACCCGACCCATGACACAAAAGAATATTGGAGAGCGCATCTTCCGCCCGGCTCGGCAGGAGGCGCGGGACGCGGAAATCAGCGTCGATACTCCCCAGACACAAAGCGCATCCTACCGCCTCGCCTTTCAGGATACCGAATTCCTCCTGCGCGAAGATCTGCGCCCCGTGCGCTTCCAGCTGGAACTGATGAAGCCCGAGGTGCTCCTTGATGAGGCGAATATCGTCTCGACCTTCGTGTTTTACGGCTCGGCCCGCATTCCCCCTCCCGAAAAGGCACAGGCGCTGATCGATGCGGCGCGGACGGAGCGCGACCAGCGCATCGCCCACAATCTCGCCGCCAAGGCCAAATATTATGACGAGGCGCGCAAGCTCGCCCGCCTTGCCGCCGCCTGCCCGGCCGATTCGGCAGGCTGCCGCCATTTCGTGGTTTGCTCCGGCGGCGGCCCGTCGATCATGGAAGCCGCCAATCGCGGCGCGCACGATGTCGGCGCGCGCAGCATCGGCCTCAACATCGTACTGCCTCACGAGCAGGCCCCCAACGAATATGTGACGCCGGAGCTATCGTTCCAGTTTCACTATTTCGCGCTGCGCAAGATGCATTTCCTCATCCGCGCCCGCGCGCTCGCCGTCTTCCCCGGCGGCTTTGGCACCTTCGACGAGATGTTCGAGCTGCTGACTCTGGTGCAGACCGGCAAGATCAAACCGATCCCCATATTGCTGTTCGGGCGCGAATTCTGGAACCGGGTCGTCGATTTCGAGGCGCTGGTGGAAGAAGGCGTGATCGCGCCGTCCGATCTCAACCTCATCACCTGGGTCGAGACGGCCGAAGAAGCGTGGACCGCGGTCGAAGCGTTTTACGAGGATGGGGACGCGCCAGCCTGTTGAGGCTTGGCGTGCTGGACTTTCGCGCCAATTTCGTTAGGCGCTTGTCCCATGAAAACGCTCGGCATCATCGGTTTCGGCGACTTTGGCCGGCTTGCCGCCGCACATCTTGGCGCGCGGTTCATTGTCGGGGCATATGACGCACATCTCTCTGCCGCCGCGATAGCCGCGCATGGCGCGCGCGCGCTCGGCTTTGCCGAGGCTGCGCAGTGCGATGTCGTGATGATCGCGGTGCCGGTGCAGCAGATGGAGCAGGTCATCATCGCGCTGGCGCCGCTGGTGAAGCCGGGCGCGACGGTGGTCGACATCGCCTCGGTCAAGATGTTACCCAGCCGCTGGCTGGCCGAGCATATGCCGTCCAATGTGCACATCGTACCACTGCACCCGCTGTTCGGGCCTCAGAGCGTGGCGCGCGACGGGCTTGCCGGGCGGCAGCTCGTGATCTGCCCGGTGCGGGGGGAACAGCATCTGAAAGTGGCGGCGCTGGGTGAGGAGCTGGGCCTGCGCATCCAGATCACCACGGCGGAAGAGCATGACCGCGAAATGGCTTACGTTCAGGCGCTCACCCATCTCGTCGGTCGCACATTGTCATCAATGAACATCCCGGACGAGATGCTCAAGACCCAGAGCTACCAGCATCTGCTGGATCTGTGCGATCTGCTGAAGCGAGACAGCTTCGCGCTGTTCAGCGCGATCCAGACGCTCAATCCCCATGCCGAGGAAATCACGCAGACATTCGTCTCCCGCGCCAGCGAGCTGCTGGCGCAGGCACACCAGCCTCAGCGATAGAAGATGTGATTGTCGATCGCGGCCACGCGGGGGCGCGCCCATGAAGTCTTGACCCGGCGCGCGTGAAAGAACAGCGCGCCCTCGGCGGCACTGGTCCATTTGTTGTCGAGCGCGATGCGCGCGATGGCTACCGCACGTTTCCAGTGCGGATGGCTCGTGTCTGGCTGGGGGATGGTCCCGCCGCGCACAAAGCTGAACTGCCCGGGCTGGCGCACGACGCCGCACAGGCTGTC
This sequence comes from Sphingobium sp. DEHP117, assembly GCF_030867385.1. Taxonomy (GTDB): domain Bacteria; phylum Pseudomonadota; class Alphaproteobacteria; order Sphingomonadales; family Sphingomonadaceae; genus Sphingobium. The sequence goes on from NZ_JAPFBJ010000002.1 coordinate 422,470, forward strand.
GCCAAAGCGGCTGGACTTCGCCCGATTGATGACCACACGGGCCACGGCGAGCTGGCCTTCGGCCGTTTCGCTGCGGGATTCATAGAAAACGGTGCTGGCGAGGCAGCGGGTCTCCTCGTCGAGCGGCGCGGCGACATCCGTGTCGGCGATCAGCGCGGCCAGGGAGGCGTAGGATCTCTCGGGCTGGGCCGGAGGGGCGCTCTGCTCTTCGGGAGCGGCGGGATCCGGCTGAGTCAATGTCGGAAGGCCCTCAGGCAGTACCGCATAGGCTACGGATACCGGGAGTGAGGCCGGGGCTGTGCTGGCCGTTGGCTGAGCCGCGCCCTGTGGGATGTTATCGTCTGCTCGTGAGATGCTGCCGACAAAGGCAGTGGTCATGGCGAGCATGGCAATCGACGCGCTGAAAGCGGCCTTGGCGTAAACAGACATAGAACTTCAAAATATGCGGTTGGTCGGCCGCGCGCGTCATATGCTGTTCTGTTATCAGACGCCTGGCCGCCCCCCGTCTGCGTGTTTACCGCGTTCCGTCCCCTTTTGAACGACGATCGGCAACCTGCGCGTGGAGTGCTGGACGGGGCCTATGCTTCGGTTCGTCGCACATGTCAACTCTGGGTCATTATAGCAGCGGCCAAACGTTCCGCGTTTGCGCTATCGAGTTCAATATGCCACAGATCCGGATCGGACCTGAGGCGACGCTCAACATATTGTGCCAATTCCGTTTCATTTCCCCAAGATTGTGTAGCACATGGGGAAAGGACGTAACCCTTTGAAAAATCGGCCTGGCGCTCGAACAGGCGGGTTTCCGCGCCCTTGTCGCTGCACTGCACAAGAACCGCGCCCGCGATCTCGTCCCCTTTGTGCAGAACCATGGCGAAACCGCCGTCAGCCTGCGTTGCACGGATCAGCGCCTGCACCAGCAGACGGCTGGTTGGCCGCGCCGTCATTCAGCAGGGATCGCATAGCCCGGCAGTGAGGAGAGCGCATATTGCGACCGCATGAAAGTGCCGGTGCCGCGCCCAACTTCCTCGCCGTCCGCATCGATCAATGTAGCTTCTGCTACATAAACGCGCCGCCGTCCGCTGAGCCAGCGGCCCTCCGCCCGCACCAGGCCGGAGCGCAGGGGACGGGTGAACAGCAGGTTGAAACCGGTTGTGAGGAGAAAGCGGTCGCTCACCAGGCTATTCGCGGCATAGAAGGCCGCGTCATCCAGCATTTTGAAATAGACCGTGCCATGCACCGCGCCTGCCGCGTGATAAACGCTTTCATCGACATTGAACGCGATCACGGAGCGCCCGGCTTCCGGAACGGAGAGGCGGGAGTGGAACATGCGGTTGATGGGCGCGGAGGCATAAAGCCGCTCAAGCGCGCGAAAATGATGCTGTTCGCCGCTTGAATCTCCGCCGGCGCCCGAACTTGCCGGCGGCGGGGCATCGCCCTCAGGCGGCGTCACGCGCCTCGTCTCCGACGAGCAGCGCATGCAACGCCTCACTCGACCCGGCGCCTCTGATTCGCGCAGCGTTCTGGCCGCTACGCAAATAGCGAGACACCCGGGCAAGCATTTTCAGATGCTCTGCGCCGCTGTCGGCCGGCGAAAGCAGCGAGAAAACGATATCTACCGGAACTTCGTCAACGGAATCGAACGCAATCGGCGACTCCAGGCGCAACACAAGTCCGCACACATGAGCAAGACCGGGAATCTTGGCGTGAGGGATGGCGATACCGTTGCCGAAGCCGGTAGACCCCAGCCGCTCGCGCTCGTTCAGCCGGTCGTACACCTCATCGGCGTTCAGCCCATATGCCTGAGCTGACAGATCCGCAAGCTGTTGAAACAGCTGCTTTTTGCTGCCCGCCGTTGCCCCAGACACCACTGTCTCAGGCACAACGAGATCATGGAAATCGGTCATCAACATGCTCTAACGCGCGGCAGATTTCCCCTGCCGGCGGCATCTCGCTGCCCCGAGCGAATGCCGCGCTCATTCCCAAAGCCAGCGGCCATAGGCGCACTGGTGCGCCGCGTCAACCGCGCGGCCCGACCCTTAGCATGATGCAGGTTAACATCGCGTCAAGCACGTGGTTCTACCCAGCCGATGGAGCCATCGTGCCTGCGGTAGACCATATTATAGGCGGTGGTGCCCGCGTTGATGAACAACAGCGCGTTCGTATTGCGCAGATCCAGCATCATCACCGCATCGGACACAGTGGCTTCGGGGATGTCCACCCGGGTTTCGGCGATGATCAGCGGCGCATCAACCGGCTCCTCCTCCTCAGGCGGGGCGGCAAACACCGTGTAGGCGGCGTTATCGAAGCCATCCAGGCCGTTCTCGGGGTTGCGCGCGGCTTCGGCGGCGGCGGCCTGTGCGTGCCGGTCCTTGAGGCGGCGCATATAGCGGCGCAGCTGCTTTTCGATCCTGTCCGCAGCCTGATCGAAGCACACATGGGCATCCTGCGCCTCGCCCGCGCCCTTCAGGATCAGGCCCGCCATCACATGACAGACGATATCACAATGGAACGCGCCGTGCGGCGCGCGTCGGAAGGTGACCTGCGAGGATAGTGCGCGGGAGAAATATTTGTCCGCGATCGCCGAAAGCCGGGTTTCGACGTGCTCCTGAAGCGCCTCGCCAGTATCGACCTGATGACCCGAAATCCGAATATCCATGATGCAGTCTCCTTTGCTCTTGCAGGGGCAGTCGCCCGTCCCTGATGACAACCCTTTCAGGCTGTTTTCTCTCCTTGCAGATGCCAGATCGGGTCTGTCAGCCCCGCCACGAAGGCGGCGTGACGTTCCTTCTCCTCATCCGTGGGATAGAATAGTCGCGGTGCGCGCATAACTCTTTGCGGCGCATCAAATCCGCCGGGTATCTGGGCGCTGTCGCGCGCAACGATCGGGCTGTCCTCTTCGGCCAGGCCAAGGCCGATCTGCCTGCCCCCGGTCAGCTCGATATAGACTTGCGCGAGCAGCTCAGCATCGAGCAGCGCGCCATGCTTGACGCGATGGCTGCGGTCGATGCCATAGCGGGTGCAGAGCGCATCGAGGCTGTGTTTGGCGCCGGGATGGGCGGCCCGCGCCATCGCGACAGTGTCGATCATGCGGTCGAGCGAGATGTCCCGCTTGCCGCACAGTTTCAGCTCGTGATTGAGGAAACCGAAGTCGAAGCGGGCATTGTGGGCAACCAGCATGGAATCACCAAGAAATTCCAGCAGGGCGTCAACCTCCGCGCCGAAAATCGGCTTGTCGGCCAGAAACGCGTCAGACAGCCCGTGCACCGCCTGAGCCGAGGCCGGCATCGCGCGCTTGGGATTAAAATAGCGGTGGAAAGTCGCGCCGGTGGGAACCCGGTTCACCAGTTCGATGCAGCCGATTTCCACCATCCTGTCCCCGGTAAGGGGATCGAACCCGGTCGTTTCCGTGTCGAAGATGATCTCGCGCATCAGACTCTGTGACTCTACTTCCCTGTCACTATCTGCCTGCTTGCGCGAGAAGGCAAGCCATCAAAGCACGGACCTGGCCACGGGTGCGATGATAGGTGGTGCCCGTGTGGATGACATGATCGGCGCGGCGGCGTTTGAGGGCATCGGGCATCTGCAGACGCAGGATCGCGCGAAATTTGCGCTCGCTCATGCCGGGGCGGGCGAGCACCCGCTTGCGCTGCTTCCAGGCCGGAGCCGTGACGACGATGACGCCGTCCACGCGCTTTTCCCCATGGGTTTCGAACAACAACGGAATATCGAGGATGACAAGCGGGCGAGAGACATGGTGGCGCAGGAATGTCTGTCGCGCCGCGAACACGAGCGGATGCACGATTGCCTCCAGCGCCTTGCGTTCGTGCGGATGCGCAAGGATGATAGCGGCCATCTTCGCGCGATCCAGCCCCTGCGGGCCGGTGGTGCCGGGGAAGCGCTCCTCGATGGCAGCCAGCGCTTTTCCGCCCGGCCCCTGCAGCCGGTGCACTTCGGCATCGGCATCGAACAACGGCACGCCGAGCTTGCGGATCATGCCAGCCACCGCACTCTTCCCCATGCCGATCGAGCCGGTGAGCGCATAGACGCACGCCATTGCTCAGCCCTCCGCGGTCAGCAGAGCGCGCAACTCTGCGTCATGCTCGCGCGCGGGCTGCGCATCGAAGAATATGTCGAAAGCCAGCGCCGCCTGCCCGATCAGCATCTCAAGGCCGTCAATCGCGGCAAGACCCCGCTCTCGCGCTTGTACGAGCAGCGGTGTGTCCAGCGGGGCATACACTATATCATAAACTACAGAATGCGAGGGGAGGGGCGCGAGATCGACGTCAAGCGGCGGTTGTCCCGCCATACCGAGCGGGCTGGAGTTGACCACCAGATCAGCCGCAGGCAACGGCGCGTCCAGGGAAATGACAGTTCCCGCCAGCCCAGCCCGATCCAGCAGTGCCTGCCCTTTGGCGGTATCACGCGCCATGACGGTGAGTTCTCTCACGCCAATTTGACCCAGCGCATAAAGAATTGCCCGCGCCGCGCCGCCCGCGCCGATGATACATACGCTCCGGCCCTTGAACCCACTGCTCAACAGTGGGCCAAGGAAACCGCCCGCGTCCGTATTGGTGCCGATAAGCGGCCCGCCGGTCTCGCACGCAATAGTGTTCATCGCGCCGATCAGATCGCCGACCCTGCCTGGGTCACTGACATACTCCATCACCGCTACCTTGTGCGGGATCGTGACGTTGCAGCCGAGCCAGTCCGGATCCGCCCGGCGTTTCAGGAAATAGGCCGCGAGTTCCGCCGGTTTGACATGGGTTTTCCGATATTCCGCCTCAATCCCCAGCTTGTTGAGCCAGAAATTGTGGATGAGCGGCGATTTGCTGTGGGCGATGGGATCGCCGATTACCTCGGCATAGGGCAGGGCGGTGTCGGTCATCGCGCCACAACGCCGCGAACGCGCAGAAAGTCAAGCATCGGCAAAAGGGGTAAGCCCTGGATCGCGAAATGCGTGCCCTTTATCGCGCTGAACAGCTGTGCGCCCGGTCCCTCAATACGATAGCAGCCGACGCACCAGCGGCATTGCTCCCAATCCTGGTCCAGATAGGCGGCGATGTAGGAGTCGCTTAACGGGCGCACCGTCAGGCTCGCGGTTTCGATAGCCCGCCACACCGGCACACCGTTTTCGCACACCACCGCCGCACTGTGGAGCTTGTGCGTCGTGCCGGACAGGCGGCGGAGAATGGCGGCGGCATCGTCCCTGTCCACCGCCTTGTCGAGCATGGCGCCGTCTTCCAGCTCCAGCGTCTGGTCACAGCCCAGCACCAGGGCGCCCGGCATACGGATCGAAAGCTTCAGCGCCTTGGCCTCGGCCAACGCATCGGCAAGTTGCCGTGCGCCGTGTCCTTCGGCCCGCAACGCTTCCTTCAGCGCTTCTTCATCCACAGCCGGGGAAACAGCATGATGCGGCACCTGCGCGGCAGTGAGCATCGCGCGGCGGCTCGCGCTCTGCGAGGCCAGAATCAGCTCAGGCGCGGTCATGATCGCAGTGCCTGCGCCTGTCCATGCTCCTGCTCCTGCTCCCGCGCCATCAGCCTGTCGTTGAACAGGTTGATGATCGCCGCGGCCGCTTCCTCGATCGAGCGGCGCGTCACATCAATGTGTGGCCAGTCATTGTCCGCGATCAGGCGGCGGGCAAAGGCCATCTCCTCCTGCACCTTGTCGATATCGACATAGGCGGTCTCCGGCGACTGGTTCAGCGAAAGCAGCCGGTTGCGCCGGATCTGGACCAGGCGCTCCGGGTTGATCGTCAGGCCCACCACCATCGGATGCTGCAGCTTGTATAGCGCGTCGGGCGGCGGTGACTCGGGCACCAGCGGCACGTTGGCAGTCTTGTATCCCCGGTTGGCGAGGTAGATCGAAGTCGGCGTCTTGGACGTGCGCGATACGCCCACGAGGACAATATCGGCATCCTCCCAATTCTCCGGGCCTACACCGTCGTCATGAGCGATCGTATATTGAATGGCGCCGATGCGCGCGAAATAGGCCTCGTCAAGCACATGCTTGCGGCCCGGACGAGTGCGCGTTTCCTGCCCCAAAATGTTGGACATCGCGTCGGTTGCGCTATCGAGCGGGGCGACATAGGGCAGGCCAAGCGCGCGGCACTTGTGCTCCAGCTTGCGGCGCAACTCCGGGTTGGCGAGCGTGAACAGCACCAGACCCGGATTGCTGGATATTTCACCCAATATACGTTGCAGATGTTCCTCAGACCGCACCATCGGCCAGAAATGGCGGATCGCTTCCACATCCTCGAACTGGCCGATCACCGCCTTGGCGATGCTTTCCAGCGTTTCGCCGGTGGAATCCGACAGCAGATGCAGGTGAATGCGGCTCATGCGCGCAACATTGTTGGGGAGCTGTGGATAAATCAAGGGATAGAAATGCGGATGGTTGCTAAGCCACGATTTTTCCGCCTTCTTCCTGTGCTTATCCACAGGCTGTCCAGCGGGCGAGATTTGATCCACAGGGGGTGGATAGCGGGGATCGTCAATAATTTGTTAACGATTCCAGTGCCGATTTTTCTTCCGCCTGTTGGCAAAATTGGGGATGGCGCATAAACCCCGGCTTCAACCGACCAACTCTCAACAACAATTAGAATCTATATTAATAGGATATTAGGACTCATGAACGCGGTGCCCTTGAAACCTCTGCTTGCCGTACTCAAGGGTGAACGGTGCAAGCATCCTCCGCGCTGGATGATGCGTCAGGCTGGGCGCTATTTGCCCGAGTATCGCGCGTTGCGGGCCGAAAAGGGCGGATTCCTCGAGCTGGTCTATGATAGCCCCGCTGCGGCAGAGATCACGCTTCAGCCTTTGCGACGGTTCGGAACCGGGCCGGAGGGCCTTCAGGCCGCAATTCTGTTTTCGGACATCCTGATCGTGCCCTATGCGATGGGGCAGAAGCTATGGTTCGAGGCGGGCGAGGGGCCACGGTTGGCGCCCACGCTGCACGAGAGCAGCCTTGACGCCTTGACGTCAGATTTCAGTCGCTATGAGGCGATATATGAGACGGTGCGGCTGGTGAAGGCGCAGCTCGCGCCGGAGACGACCTTTCTGGGCTTCGCAGGCAGTCCCTGGACGATCGCAACCTATATGGTGGCGGGGCAGGGCAGCAAGGATCAGGGCGCGGCGCGGCGTATGGCCTATGCCGAACCGGAACGCTTTGCCGCCATCATTGACGCTATCGTTGCTGCGACCGTTCCTTATCTCATCGGCCAGATCGACGCCGGGGTGGATGCGGTGCAACTGTTTGACAGCTGGGCCGGAAGCCTTTCGCCGCAGCAGTTCGCGCAATGGGTTATCGCGCCCAATCGCGCGATCGTGGAACAGGTGCGCGCGGCCCGCCAGGGCGTGCCGATCATCGGCTTTCCCAAGGGCGCGGGCGCCAAGCTGGTCGATTATGCGCGGGAAACCGGCGTGGACGCTCTCGGACTGGACGAGACCATTGATCCCGCTTGGGCCGATTCAGCGCTTCCGCAAGCTTTGCCGGTACAGGGCAACCTTGATCCGCTGGTGCTGATCGCTGGAGGCAAGGCGCTCGACGCGGCGATCGACGCCATACTTGCGGCTTTTCCCACCCGCCCCCATATCTTCAACCTGGGGCACGGGATCACGCCCGAGACCCCGATAGCGCATGTGGAACAGATGCTGAAGCGGCTGGGGCAAGCAGGATGACGGGATTTCTGGGCAATGCCTATCTCTGGGTGAAGGCGGGGCACATCATCTTCGTCATCTTCCTGATGGCCGGGCTGTTCATGATGCCGCGTTTCTTTGTCTATCATCAGGAATGCACGCCCGGATCTGACGAGGATCGCAAATGGATCGAGCGTGAGGACAGGCTGCGCCGCATCATCCTCAATCCTGCGATCATAATCGTATGGATTTTCGGTCTCCTGCTGATGTTCGATATCGGCGCATGGGTAAATGGCTGGTTCCAGCTCAAATTGCTGATCGTTCTGGCGCTTTCCGGCTATCACGGCTGGATCGTCGGCTATGCGAAAAAGCTGAAGCGCGGTGAGCGGCCGCTCACCGGCAAGCAGCTGCGCATGCTGAATGAAGTACCCGGCCTGGCCGCAGTGCTCGCGGTCATACTCGCTGTCGTCAAACCCTTCTGACCAGCCTATTTCGCTTGAGATCGCTTGACTTGGCCTTTGCCCGGTCCTAACCCCGCGAAAAGGCATTGTGCGGTTCGTCCCCTGCCTTCCTCCTCACGGCCGGAAAACCGGCACTTCTCATAGACATCTCCCCTGTTCGGACACACCGATGCACCTGAAAGAACTCAAGAAAACCCCACCCGCGGATCTCGTCACCATGGCCGAAGAGCTCGGGGTCGAGGGTGCCTCCACTCTGCGCAAGCAGGATCTGCTGTTCGCCATCCTCAAGGCCGAGGCAGAAAATGGCGAGCAGATCATGGGTGTCGGCACGATCGAGGTGCTGCCGGACGGGTTCGGTTTTCTGCGCAGCCCAGAGGCGAACTATCTGGCCGGGCCGGACGATATTTATGTTTCGCCCAATCAGGTGCGCAAACATGGTCTGCGTACCGGCGATACGGTGGAAGGCGAAATCCGCGCGCCCAAGGATGGCGAGCGCTATTTCGCGCTGACACGGCTGATCTCCGTCAACTTCGACGACCCTGATGTGGTGCGTCACCGGGTCAACTTCGATAACCTCACACCGCTGTACCCTACCGAGAAGCTGCGGCTCGATACGCTTGATCCGACGGTCAAGGACAAGTCAGCCCGGGTCATCGACATCATCTCGCCCCAGGGCAAGGGCCAGCGCGCACTGATCGTCGCGCCGCCGCGCACGGGTAAGACCGTGCTGCTTCAGAACATTGCCAAGGCGATCACCGACAATCACCCGGAAGTGTTCCTGATCGTACTGCTGATCGACGAGCGGCCGGAGGAAGTCACCGACATGCAGCGCAGCGTGAAGGGTGAGGTCGTTTCCTCCACCTTTGACGAACCCGCCGCGCGCCACGTACAAGTTGCTGAAATGGTTATAGAAAAGGCGAAGCGCCTCGTCGAGCACAAGAAGGATGTCGTCATCCTGCTCGACTCGATCACCCGCTTGGGCCGCGCTTACAACACGGTCGTGCCCAGCTCCGGCAAGGTGCTGACCGGCGGTGTCGATGCCAATGCGCTCCAGCGGCCAAAGCGCTTCTTCGGCGCCGCGCGCAACATCGAGGAAGGCGGTTCGCTCTCCATCATCGCCACCGCGCTGATCGACACCGGCAGCCGCATGGACGAGGTGATCTTTGAGGAGTTCAAGGGCACCGGCAACAGCGAAATCGTGCTCGACCGCAAGGTGGCCGACAAGCGCATTTTCCCGGCGCTGGATGTGGGCAAGAGCGGCACCCGCAAGGAGGAACTGCTGGTCGAGAAGGGCATCCTCAGCAAGATGTGGGTGCTGCGCCGCATCCTCATGCAGATGGGCACGATCGACGCGATGGAATTCCTGCTCGACAAGATGAAGGATTCCAAAACCAATGAAGACTTTTTCGACTCCATGAACCAGTAAGCCGGAAAGAGCGTTACCCTGACATGATCGAAATTCTCTCCGCTGCAGCTGCCGCTGCGCCGTCTCTTGGTTCGCCCGCGGAGATATGGGCGCATATCGTCAGCGACTTTTCCAATATCGGCTCACCTGCCGCGCTCGCCGCCTTTGCGCAGGTGCTGATGATCGATTTGGTGCTGGCGGGGGACAACGCGATCGTCGTCGGCGCTTTGGCGGCAGGCCTTCCGGCCGAACAGCGCAAGCGCGTGATCCTGATAGGCATTATCGCGGCGCTGGTGCTGCGCATCGGATTTGCCTTGATAGTCAGCCAGTTGTTGCAGATTGTCGGCCTCATCCTCGCTGGTGGCTTGCTGCTGCTGTGGGTAAGCTGGAAGATGTGGCGCGAGCTCCGCCACACGGGCGAAAGCGCGGGGTCGCCGGAAATGATGGGCGACGAGCATAGCGGGCTGCGGCCCGCCAAGAGCTTTGCCGGCGCCGCATGGGCGGTGGCGGTGGCGGATGTATCGATGAGTCTCGACAATGTGCTGGCGGTGGCCGGCGCGGCCAAGGATCATCCGGGCATCCTCATCATCGGCCTTATTCTGTCGGTCGCGCTGATGGGCGTGGCAGCGAATGTAATTGCGAAATATATCGAGCGCTATCGCTGGATCGCCTATCTCGGCCTCATCGTCATCCTCTATGTTGCAGTAAAGATGGTGTATGAGGGCTTTGTCGATCACAATGTCGGCCTCTTGACCTTGTTCTAGCGCGGAGCCACTTTGCGGTGGCTCTTCGCTTCTATACCAGGAACCCCGCCGATGAAGTTCACCGTCAACTGTGATTGCACCCCCGAGGAAGCACGCAGCTTTCTGGGCCTGCCGGATCTCTCGCCTGTGCACGAAAAATATGTGGAAACCATGTTGTCCGCCATGGACGGCGCGGGCAGCATCGAACAGATGGGCAAGATGCTGGGTGCCTTCGCGCCGATGGGGGACGCGAGCATGAAGCTGTTTTCCCAGATGATGGACATTGGGCTGGCAAGCGGCGGCCTTGGCAGCAGCAAGGGCGGTTCGTCCAAAGGCTGAACCTATTTCCACGGTGGTTTCCTTGGTGCGAGATCGTCTGAACGTGTCAAGGCGACCGGGGGCGGCATGACAGACACCATCTATGCGCTTTCGAGCGGGCGACCGCCTGCGGGGATAGCCGTTATCCGGCTGTCGGGGCCACATGCGCGGGATGTGACCGGCTGCTTCGTTGCCAGAGCCGATGCGCTTCGTCCGCGCACCGCGCACCTGCGCGCCCTGCATGATCCCGAAACAGGCGCGCTGCTGGATGAGGTATTGGTTATGCTGTTCCCCGCGCCGGGCAGCGTCACTGGCGAGGGCATGGCCGAGTGGCATTGCCACGGCGGGCAGGCGGTGGTGCGCGCGGTGCTGGGTGCGCTCGCGCGTCTGGCGGAGGCACAGCCCGCACTTCGCCTGCGGGAGGCCACTGTTGGAGAATTCACGCGCCGCGCATTCGAGAACGGGCGCATCGACCTCAACGAGGCGGAAGGGCTGGCCGACCTGCTCGCCGCAGAAACCGAGAGCCAGCGCCGCGCGGCACTGTTGATGGCGGACGGTCATTTCTCGCGTCGGCTCGATCAATGGCGGGCGCAATTGCTCAACTGCGCCGCGCTCGCCGAGTCGCTGCTCGATTTTTCGGACGAGGACGACGTGCCCGGCGCCGGGGCGGAAACAGTGTTGAGCGAGAGCATTGCCGCGCTGGCGGTGGAGATGGATCGTCAACTCGCCGTGGCTCCTGCGGAGCGATTGCGCGACGGCGTGCGCGTTGTTCTTGCCGGGCCGCCCAATTCCGGCAAGTCCACGCTGTTGAACGCGCTGTTGGGGCGGGAGGCGGCGATCGTGTCCGACATCGCCGGGACGACGCGCGACCGGATCGAGGCGCCAGTGGAGCTGGGTGGCATCGCGTTTGTCCTCACCGATACCGCAGGCTTGGCGGAGCAGACGGATGATGCGATCGAAGCAATAGGCATTGATCGTGCGCGACAAGCTATTGATTTGGCAGACATAGTGCTGTGGCTCGGGGAGCCATCGGATAGCCTGCGGGCAGACGCGCTCCGCCTGGCGACGCAGATGGATCGGCCCGGCTGGGCGATGCCGAGGGGGTGTGAACTGTCAGTGTCAGCACACACCGGTGAGAACATGGACCGCCTGGTTGCCACCCTCATCGATCGCGCTCGGCTATTGCTGCCTGCGGAGGGCGAGGTGGCGCTACACAGGAGGCAGCGCGAGGGCGTAGCGGATATGCGTGATGCGTTGCGCGCTTGTGAAGGTGAGGGTGATCTTCTGGTGGTTGCCGAGCATCTGCGCACAGCCCGTCTGGCAATGGATCGTCTGAGCGGCAGGGCCGGGGTGGAGGACATGCTCGATGCGCTGTTCGGCCGCTTCTGCATCGGCAAATGATGTTCCACGTGAAACAGTCATCGCGCACCCTTTGACCGCGCATCTGCGCTCGCTTATAGCCGCGCCATGGATTTCGATGTCATTATTGTAGGCGGTGGCCACGCGGGCACAGAGGCGGCTGCGGCTGCGGCGCGGCGTGGCGCGCGGACCGCTCTGATCACGTTCGATGAGACCCAAATAGGCGCAATGTCCTGCAACCCGGCCATCGGCGGGCTGGGTAAAGGCCATCTCGTGCGAGAGGTCGACGCGCTTGATGGTATAATCGCCCGCGCGTCCGATGATGCCGCGATTCACCACCGCATGCTCAACCAGAGTAAGGGAAGGGCGGTGCAGGGGCCTCGCGTCCAGGCCGATCGCGCGCTGTTTCGCGCCTCGGTGCAAAGGCAGATTGCGGCGCAGGCGGGTCTCACCGTCATTGCGTCTGAGGTCGCCGACCTGCTGGTTGAGCAGGGAAAGTTGTCTGGCGCAACTTTGGCAGACGGCAGCCTCATCCGCGCGCGCGCTGTGGTGCTGGCAACCGGGACGTTTCTCGGCGGGAAGCTGTTTCGCGGCGAAGAGAGTTTTGTCGGGGGGCGGGTCGAGGAGCGCGCGGCGACTCAGCTCGGTCTGCGGTTGCGCGCCCTGGGTCTTCCGCTGGGGCGCCTCAAGACCGGGACGCCGCCTCGGCTGGATGGCCGTACCATCGACTGGTCAGTGCTGCAGGCGCAACCGTCCGACAACGACGGGTGGACTATGAGCGCGCTGACACCCGTCCGCCGCAATCCACAACTTGCCTGTGCCATCACGCGGACCAATGCCCGAACGCATGACGTCATTCGGGCAGGTCTTGATCGCTCACCCTTGTTCAGTGGCGCAATCGAGGGGCGTGGTCCACGCTACTGCCCGTCCATCGAAGATAAGATCCATCGCTTCGGAGACCGCGACGGGCACCAGATTTTCCTGGAGCCGGAGGGTCTTTCCACCCACTTGGTCTATCCCAACGGGATCAGCACATCGCTGCCCGTGGACGTTCAGCTTGATATGGTGCGATCCATGCAGGGGCTCGAGCGGGTGGAGATGACCGTGCCGGGCTATGCGGTCGAATATGACTATGTTGATCCGCGTGCGCTCAACCGCGAGCTGGGTCTTGCTGCGCTACCCGGATTGTTCTGCGCTGGTCAGATCAACGGCACGACCGGCTATGAGGAGGCGGCAGCGCAGGGACTGGTGGCAGGCGCAAACGCGGCGGCGTTCGCATTGGGGCTGGAGCCGCTCCTGTTGGATCGGGCCGAGAGCTACATCGGTGTGATGATAGACGACCTCATCCTGCATGGGGTGACCGAGCCCTATCGGATGCTGACGGCGCGTGCGGAATATCGCTTGCGGCTGCGTGCCGACAATGCTTCTTCGCGGTTGACGGGGCACGGCGTAAAGCTGGGCCTCGTGGCAGACGCACGCCGACGTTGGTTCGAACGACGGGAAGAGACACGTGCCGCGATCTTAGCTGAAATGGAAGCCGTTCACAGCTCGGCACAGATCGGCAAAGCCGGAGGCGACGTGCGTCAGGATGGCGCGCGCCGGTCGCTCTACGAATGGGCGCGCTTCCCGGAACTGGCCGAGGTTGTTGCCTCTCTGTCGCCGTTGCTGGCCGATGCGGATGAAGAGCTGCGCGCCGAGATTCTCGAGGACGCGCGTTATGCACCCTATCTGCAACGGCAGGACGCCGACATTGCAGAGCTGCGCAAACACGAGGCGATCCGCATCCCCGAGCAGTTCGACTATGAAGGGGTAGGGGGATTGTCGCTGGAGATGCGCGAGCGCCTGGCGGCAGCTCAACCGGAAACCCTGGCTGCAGCGGGCCGTGTGGGCGGCATCACGCCGGCAGCGCTGGCGGCGATCATGGTGCATCTCAAGGCCAGGCGCGCTGCATGAGCGAGGACGAGGCGAAAGTCTGGCTCCAGACCCAGTTCGATGTTTCACGTGAAACAAAAGCCAGGCTGGAAGGCTATGTCAGCCTGCTGCTGGATGAAGGAGAGCGCCAGAACCTGATCGCAGAATCGACGCGCGCGCATGTTTGGGCGCGCCATATCGTCGATAGCGCCCAGCTTTTGCTGCATGCGCCCCAAGCGCAACCGGAAGCAAAGTGGATCGACCTCGGGTCTGGCGCAGGCCTGCCGGGCATCGTCATCGCTATCCTCTCGGGCTATCAGGTGACAATGATTGAGATGCGGCGCAAACGTGCGGAGTTTCTGGAAGCGGTGGTTGCAGCGCTCAATCTGGCGAACGCGCGCATATTCTGCGGCAAGACCGAGCGAGCGGAAACCCCTGTTCCGGCCACGGTCATCAGCGCGCGGGCCTATGCCCCGATGGAGCGGCTGATCCCGTCTGCGCTGCATCTCGCGAACTTTTCCACAACTTGGTTGCTGCCGAAGGGGCAAAACCATCAGAATGAGTTGGCCATCGCACAGAGGCTATGGCATTGTGAGGCGAGCGCAGAGCCGAGCGTTACCGCGCGGGACAGCGCGATACTCAGGCTCCGCCACGTGCAAATGCAGCGCCGTGGCGCAAAAACCGGAAAGGCAGGCGGCAGAGCATGATCCGTATCGCAATCGCCAACCAGAAGGGCGGGGTCGGCAAGACGACGACCGCAATCAATCTGGCGACCGCTCTTGCCGCCACCGGGCTGCGCACGCTGCTGATCGACCTTGATCCGCAGGGCAATGCGTCGACCGGCCTTGGTATCAGCCACTCCTCGCGCGAATATTCCAGCTATGACCTGCTCATGGGCGAGGCAAGTCTGGCCGAGGCAGTGTTGCACAGCCGCGTGCCCAAGCTGGATATCATCACGGCGACGCAGGATCTTTCCGGGGCCGAAATCGAATTGATTGACGTGGCCGAGCGCACGCATCGGCTCAAGAACGCCTTGGACTCCGCCGCAGCGCAGTGGGACATCTGCTTGATTGATTGCCCCCCCTCGCTCGGTCTGCTCACCGTGAATGCGCTGGTCGCCGCGCAATCGCTGCTGGTGCCGCTGCAGTGCGAGTTTTTCGCGCTGGAAGGCCTGTCGCAGCTGCTCACCACGGTGGAGCGTATTCGCGGCCGCTTCAACCCCGATCTCTCGATCATGGGTGTGGCGCTCACCATGTATGACCGGCGCAACCGCCTGACCGATCAGGTGGCGGACGATGTGCGTGCCTGCCTTGGCACGTTGGTGTTCGACACCGTGATCCCACGCAACGTCCGGCTTTCCGAAGCGCCGAGCCATGGGCTGCCCGCGCTGATCTATGACCATCGCTGTTCAGGGTCAGAGGCCTATATGCAGCTTGCACGAGAGTTGATCGGGCGTCTGCCGCAGCCCGAGCCCCGGCCGGAGATGGCGGCATGAGCGGAGAAGGAGGGGCGAGCCTGATGGCGGATAACGGTGCTGGCGGTGAGAAGGCGAAGGCTTTGAGCCGCCCGCGTGGGTTGGGGCGCGGACTTTCGGCCTTGCTGGGCGAGGCGCATGGGGAGGAGCCGGCAAACGCCGCGCGCGCGGAGGGCGGCGGTGCCGCTCCGGCGGGTCGTGTCGTTCATCATCTTGATATTTCAGCCATTTCTCCACACCCTGATCAGCCGCGCCGCAGTTTTGACGAAGCTGCCCTGCAGGAGTTGACGGACAGCATCGCCCAGCGCGGCGTGATCCAGCCCATCCTCGTCCGGGAAATGGAACCGGGGCGTTACCAGCTGGTGGCAGGGGAACGGCGCTGGCGCGCGGCGCAGCGGGCGCGTCTCCACCAGATCCCGGCGATCATCCGCCCGCTTTCGGATGCGGAGACGCTGGAAATAGCGCTGATCGAGAACATCCAGCGGCAGGATCTCAATCCGGTCGAGGAAGCGGAGGCATGTTCGCGGCTGATCGCGCAATTCGGGCATAGCCAGGAAGCCTTGGGCAAGCTGGTGGGCAAATCTCGCAGTCATGTCGCGAACCTGATGCGTCTGCTCGACCTTCCGGCCTCTGTGCTGGAAGCTGTGCGGGGCGGCCAGCTGGGCATGGGCCATGCCCGCGCGTTGATCGGCGTTGAGGGCGCGGCGCAGCTCGCACGCCAGATCATCGAGCGCGGGCTTTCGGTGCGGCAGGTGGAAAAGCTGGCGCAGCAAGCCAAGGGCCGGGAGGCAAAAGGCGAGGCCGCACCGAAAAAGCTTCGCGCTGGTGCGGAGAACGGTGCGCGCGATGCGGATATCGTTGCGCTGGAGCAGCATCTGGCTGACCTGATCGGCGTGAAGGTGTCGATCGATCATGCGGTGGGTGGAGGCGGCGCGCTGACGCTGCGCTATTCGACGCTCGATCAGCTCGATATGCTGTGCCAGCGTCTTTCCGGCGACGCGATTTGATACCGTGATTGCTGCCGCGATGCTCGCGCGTCGCGCCTCATGTCATCATACCCCAACCGAGGAAAGCCATTGACCCAACGCGAAGCCGCTTACCCTGTTCTTCCCATGTTTCTCGATCGCTGGTCCCCCCGGGCGTTTGCACGCAAGCCCATTGGTGAGGAAACGCTCAAGACAGTGGTAGAGGCGGCGCGCTGGGCGCCTTCGAGCATGAACTACCAGCCGTGGCGCTTCGTCTATGCCCTCAATGGCGACGCACACTGGGAGGCCTTTCTGGCCGCGCTGGTGCCCGGCAATCAGCTCTGGGCCGCGAACGCCTCCGCGTTGATTTTCGTAGTTTCCGATACAATTTTAGAGGCCTACGGAAAGCGTGGTCCCTCCCATAGTCACAGCTTTGACTCAGGCGCCGCGTGGATGGCCATGGCCTTGCAGGCACACAGCATGGGCCTCATCACCCATGGCATGACGGGGGTCGATTTCGATGCTGCGGCCAAGGCCGTCAATCTACCCGAAGATTTTCGTGTGGAAGCCGCGATCGCGCTGGGCTATCAAGGCGATGCAACGGATCTCCCGGAGCCGCTCCGCGCCCGCGAAGTGCCGAGCGACCGTCGCCCTATCAGCAAAACCTTGTTTGCGGGGGCTTTTCCGGGCTGAGTGAGATTGTTTAGCCCTCACTAAAATAATACTTCTTTATCGCACACTAGGTATTTCAGGGAGCCGGGGAAGATGGCCGACAGCGAAAACCCCGAGAGAGCCGAGAACAGGCTACAATATTGGATGTTCGCCGGTTTTGCAGGCGGTCTCGTCGCTGGCCTGGTGGCCTACAGCTTGGCGGACGGGGCGCCATGGATCAGCTGGACAGCCGCGAACATCACCGGTCCCATCGGCCAGATCTTCCTGCGGCTGCTCTTCATGCTGGTCATTCCCCTGCTGGTCTCGGCGCTGATCGTGGGCGTGGCAGAGATGCAGCAGATGCGTGCGCTGCGGTCTGTCGGCGTGCGCACGCTGGTCTACACGGTCTTCGTCTCGGCCATCTCGGTTGCGATCAGCCTTGCCGTCGTCAACCTGTTGCAACCTGGCGCGGGCGTCGACCCGCAAACCGCGCAGGCGCTCCTCGCCACATCGGGTGACAATGCCCGATCCATCGTTGAGCATGCGGGAGAAGCCAAGACCGGCGTCCAGGCGCTGGTCGAGATCGTCCCCAGCAACTTCATCCACGCGATGAGCGAGAACGATATCCTTGCCGTGATGTTCTTCGCGCTGATGTTCGGAATCGGCTTCCTCGTCACCGATCCCGAGCGCACCGCAGTGTTGAAGTCGGGCATAGAGGGCCTGTTCGAGATCGCGATGCGGCTGATCGGCATTGTGATCCGCATGGCGCCGCTCGCCATCTTCTGTTTCATGTTCAACCTCGCCGCCTTGTTCGGGTGGGATCTGATCGTGCGGCTCTCCGCCTATGTCGGCGTGGTGTTGTTGGCGCTCTCGCTACAAATGTTCGGGGTGTTTCCGGCGTTACTGGCGCTGCTCGGGCGCAAGAGTCCGCTTGCCTTCTTTCGTGAGACGCAGGAGGCAAGCGTGATGGCGTTCGCAACCGCCTCCTCCAACGCCACTTTGCCCACCTCGCTCCGGGTGGCGGACGAAAAGCTTAAACTACCCCGCCCGATCGCGCGCTTCGTGCTGACGATCGGCGCCACCGCCAATCAGAACGGCACGGCGATGTTCGAAGGCGTTACGGTCATCTTCCTCGCGCAGTTTTTCAGTGTCGATCTGACCCTCGGCCAGCAGCTGACCGTGATGCTGATCTGCATCTTGGGCGGGATCGGCACGGCAGGTGTTCCCGCAGGATCCTTGCCGGTGATCGCGCTGATCTTGGGGACGATCGGCGTGCCGCCCGAAGGCATCGGGCTGGTGCTGGGCGTGGATCGGCTGCTCGACATGTGCCGCACGACCCTGAACGTCGTGGGCGATCTCGTCGCCGCGCAGGTGATCAGCGCACGCAGTGGGGTGACCGACGGCTGATCAGGCCACTTCGAACATCGCCTCGACTTCGACCGCGCAATCGAACGGCAGCACCGCGACGCCGACGGTGGACCGCGCGTGGCGGCCGGCCTCGCCGAAGACTTCGACCATCAGGTCCGACGCGCCGTTCATGATCGCGGGCAACGGCGCATAATCGGGCGCGGCATTGATGAAGCCGCCGAGGCGCACGCAGCGCGTGACCTTGTCCAGATCACCCACAATTGCCTTGAGCTGCGCGATGACATTAAGGCCGCAGAGCCGCGCCGCCTCCTTGCCCGCTTCATCGGAAACATTGGCGCCCAGCTTGCCCTTGTGGCGGCCCGCCAGAGTCCCATCCGCGCCAAAGCAGACCTGGCCCGCGATCACGACGAGATTGCCGCTCCGCACCGCAGGCACATAATTGGCGGCGGGGGCGGGAGCGGGGGGCAGCGTGATACCCAGCTCGGTCAGACGATCGTCGATCAGGCTCATGGAGACTTTCCTTGATGATGAGGTAAAAAATCAGATCAGGTGCGCGAACTCGGCCAGAATGTCGCGGTAGAGCTTCTTCTTGAACGGCACGATCAGCTCCGGCAGATCCTCGGGCTTCACCCAGTTCCAGTCACGAAACTCCTGATGCTTGGTCGCGATGTTCACGTCACCGTCCGTACCGTGAAAGCGCATCAGAAACCAGGTCTGGCGCTGGCCGCGATATTTGCCGCCCCAGATCTGGCCGATCAGCTCGTCGGGCAGGTCGTAATAATGGTCTTCCTTGCTCTGCGCGATGATGCTGACGAGATCGGGGACGATCCCGGTCTCTTCCGCCAGCTCTCGATAGGCGGTCGCTCGGGCGTCTTCGCCTTCGTCGATACCGCCCTGCGGCATCTGCCACGCCTCGACCTTGCTATCGAGCCGCTGGCCGACGAAAACCAGACCATCCATATTGACGACCATCATCCCCACACAGGGGCGATAGGGAAGACTGTGCGGCATAAATTTCTGTAACTCTTGCTATAAAAAGGCCCGGGGCTGTCGGGGTGCGATACAGTGGAAATATAGGAGATGCCTCGGCAAGCGTCCACCCGCCTTGTCGCGATTTCCCTAGGCAAAGAGTGTCGGCGAAAGCTTGACGGGCCGGATCAGGCGTGGAATGCGCTCAAGCCATGGCAGAGAGCTGGAAATTGACCCTCCCCTGCACCCGTGCGGAGGCAGAAGCCATCACGGATGATATGGGCGCGCTCGCGCTGCTGGATCCGCCGCCTGCACTGATGACGAGCGAAGCGGAAGAGGATGATCCGCTGAGCTGGCAGCTCCACGCCTATTTCGAGGGGAAACCCTCGCGCAAGACCATCGCGCTGGTGCAGGCGATGCTGCCAAGCGCCGCCAAGGCCAAGCCGCAGCTGGAAAAATTGCCGGACGAGGATTGGGTGTCCCTGAGCCAGGAGGGAATGGAGCCGGTGGTTTCCGGCCGCTTCCACGTGCGCAATCGCGCAGAGGACACGGTGCCGGATGGCTTGACGCCGCTGCTGATCCCGGCCGGGCGCGCCTTCGGCACCGGCCAGCATCAGACGACGAGCGGCTGCCTTGCGATGCTCGACCGCTGCCGCCGGATCGGCGAACGGTTCGGCACCATCGCCGATATCGGGACGGGCACAGGGCTTCTTGCCTTCGCCGCACTGCGCCTGTGGCCGCAGGCGATCGTCACCGCGTCCGACATCGACCCGGCGGCGGTCGAAGTCAGCGCCCATAATGCGGGGCGCAACGACGTGCGCCTCGGCCAGGGTCGGGGCGCGCTCGCGCTGTGCGTCGCGGCGGGGGCGGATCATCCGCTGATACAGGCACGGGCGCCCTATCAGCTGGTGATCGCCAATATCCTCGCCGGGCCGTTGATCGAGCTCGCGCCTTCACTGAGCGCCATCCTGGCGGACGGCGGCACGTTGATTCTCGCCGGGTTACTCGATGAGCAGGCAGACTCCGTCATCCGCGCCTATCGCGCCGAGGGATTGCGGCTGGTGGACCGGCTGGAGGCAGGCGACACGCAGGGTCGGCACTGGCCGACGTTGCGGCTGCGCAAGCGCCCGGCGATCGGCTGGAAGCGCCCGCGTCGCGCAGACCCAGGCGCCCGGGGCGAGGTGCCCGGCTTCGGCAGCTGGTAGCGCGGGCGAGGGTGCTCTCCCGCCTGACCCTGCGCGATTTCCGCAATCATGAAGACGCGCTGATCGTGCCCACCGCGCCGTTCGTGCTGCTCACGGGGGATAATGGCGCGGGCAAGACCAACATATTGGAGGCGGTGTCACTGCTGGTGCCGGGGCGCGGGCTGAGGGGGGCGCCGCTGTCCCGCATGGCGCGGCAGGGCGGGCCGGGCGGCTTTGGCGTAGCGGCGCAGGTCGATGGCGTGACGCTGGGCGCGGGTACATTTCCGCAAGCGCCGGACAGGCGACAGGTGCGCATCGGCGGCGCGGTTCAGCCCGCGTCCGCCCTTGCGGAATATCTCGCGGTCGTGTGGCTCACGCCCGCGATGGACCGGCTGTTCATGGACAGCGCAGGCGAGCGCCGCCGCTTTCTCGACCGGTTGACGCTGGCGCTCGATCCCGCCCATGCCGTTCACACCACCCGCTATGAGGCGGCAATGCGCGCTCGCAACAAGCTGCTGGCCGATCGGGGGCGAGGTTGGGACGAGCGATGGCTCGGCGCGCTGGAGGCGCAGATGGCCGAGCATGGCGCGGCGATGCAGGCCGCGAGGGCCGGGCTGGTGGCGCGCCTGCAAGACGCGCTGGCTGCGCGGCCTGACGGCGTTTTCGCGCGGCCGGAACTGGCGCTG
Organism: Sphingobium sp. DEHP117; assembly: GCF_030867385.1. Lineage (GTDB taxonomy): Bacteria > Pseudomonadota > Alphaproteobacteria > Sphingomonadales > Sphingomonadaceae > Sphingobium. Next base: position 443,601 of record NZ_JAPFBJ010000002.1, read on the forward strand.
TCCGGATGGGAGGGGGATGCGCGGCCGCTCGACGCCGTGCTGCGCGAGGGCCGCCGCCGAGACGCCGCCGCCGGGCGCACGCTCGCTGGCCCGCACCGGTCAGACCTCATCGTCACCCATGCGGAGAAGCATCAGGCCGCAGGTCTATGTTCCACCGGAGAGCAGAAGGCCTTGCTGTTGTCGATCATCCTCGGCCATGCCGCGCTGGTAGGGCACGAACAGGGGAGGCCGCCGGTGCTGCTGCTCGATGAAGTGGCGGCGCATCTAGACCCTGCCCGCCGTCTCGCCTTGTTCGTTCGGCTTGCGGATACCGGCAGCCAGATCTGGATGACCGGCACCGAATCTGCGCTGTTTGACGGGATCGGCGCGGCCAGCCGCCTGCATGTGGCAGACGGGCGGGTCAGCCCTGCTTGACGTCCTCGAACCAGGCCTCGACCGGGCCGGAAAGCTTGATCGTCAGCGGATTTCCGTGCCTGTCCCGCGCTTTTCCGGCGGCGACCCTGATCCACCCCTCCGAAATGCAATATTCCTCGACATCGGTGCGCACCCGGTCCTTGAAGCGGATGCCGATGCCGCGCTTCAGCACGTCCATATTGAAATAGGGGCTGCTGGCGTTGACGGCAAGTCGGTCGGGCGGCGTGTCGCCCTGCGGCGCGGTGGCGGGAATATCGGTCTCGGTCATGAAATCAGCGCCTAATATGCGCGCGCGGCTTTATCAACTCCCTATCGCGGGCTAAGGGGTGGCGGAGGAGTTCCGCTGCGTGACAATCGACACTATTACCGCCGTCGTGCTGGCAGGCAGCAGGCCGGGCGCAGACCCGCTTGCGCAGGCGGCGGGTGTGCCGCTGAAGGCGCTGGTGCCCATTGCCGGGCGGCCGATGATCGACCATGTCGCGCGCGTGCTGACGGGCCACCCGCGCATCGGGCGCGTGGTGCTGATGGCCCAGCAGCCCGAGGCGCTGGCCGCCACGGCGCAGACGCAATGGCTGTCTCAGCATCCGGATATCGTCTTTCATGCCAGCGGCGCGGGGATCAGCCAGTCGCTGCTCGATTGGGCGGAGGCAAGCCCGCAAGCCCTGCCCGCGCTGGTGACGACGGCGGACAATGTGCTGCTCGATAACCGCATGATCGACGCCTTTCTGGCGGGCGTGGGCGAGGCGGACATCGCCGCCGCAATGGTGGAGCGGGCCGTGCTGAGGGCGGCCTATCCGCACTCGCGGCGCACCTGGCTCAAATTTCGCGGTGGCGCATGGTCGGGCGCGAACCTGTTCTGGCTCGGCGGACCCAATGCCAAACGCGCGCTACAGAAATGGCGAGAGATCGAGCAGGACCGTAAAAAGGGCTGGAAGATCGTGCGCGCGTTCGGGCCGACGTTATTGCTCGGTGCGGCGTTGCGGCTGGTGTCGGTGCATCAGGCCATCGCGCGCGCGGGCAGGGCCTTGGGTGTCAACGCGCGCATCGTGCCGATGCCGATGGCGGAGGCCTGCATCGATGCCGACAAGCCTGAAGACGTCGTGCTGATAGAGCGCATCATAGCTCACCGGCCGGGAGTAGGCGCGTGAACCCGGCAGGAACCGGGGAGGCCTCCGCCATGCGCGGTGGATCGCGCGCGATCCTGCTCTGTGCGGCTGGCGTGGCGATGTTTTCCATGATGGACGTCTTGATGAAGGGCGCCTCACTTGCGGCAGGGGCCTACACCGCGCTGTTCTGGCGCAACATGCTGGCGACCCTGATGAGCGGAGCGGCGATGGCCAGAACGCCCTACCGCTGGCCGCCAGCCTCCGTGATGCGGCTCCATATCCTCAGGGCCATGTTGATCGCGCCGATGGCATGGCTGTTTTTCTGGAGCCTCACCAAGCTTCCGCTTGCGGAAGTAATCGGCCTTTCGTTCATCGCGCCGATCATCGCGTTGGCGCTTGCGCCGGTGCTGCTGGGTGAGAAGGTCCAGCCGAACGAGATTGGCGCTGCGCTGTTGGGCGTTGCGGGTGTGGCGATCATCCTCAGCGGCCGGTTCAGCGGCGCCTATTCGATCGACGCGCTGTGGGGGGCCGCCGCAGTGCTGGTTTCAGCCGCGCTCTTCGCTCTCAACCTGCTGGTGCAGCGGCGGCAGGCCCAGGTGGCGGGCGCGATCGAGGTGGCCTTTTTCCAGAATGTCTTCGTGCTGGCGCTGCTGCTGCCGTTCGCCCCCTGGATGATGGGCAGCGTCGGTTCGTTCAGCAGCTGGCTGGCGGTCGCCAGCGCCGCAGCTCTTACCGTTGGATCGCAGATCGCACTTTCGTCCGCTTATGCCCGCGCGCCGGCGAGCCGCCTGATCCCCCTAGAATACAGTGCATTCCTGTGGGCGTGCATCTGGGGCTGGCTGGTCTTTGCCGAGGTGCCTACGCTGACCGTGCTGGCGGGGGTGGTGCTGATCGTCGCCGCCTGCCTGCTCGCCGCGCGGCAAACGCCGGGCATCGCGCGCGTCGAGGCCGAATCGGCCTGAAAGCGCGCGTCGACTCTTGACGGGGACTCCCGTGCCGGGGCATTGTCCGCGCACGGAACAAATCGGGAAAAACGGGGACTGACCATGGCAAGCCGCGCACCGACGAAGGGCAATGCGGCCAAAGGCGGTGAAGATTGGCGCATGATGCTGAAGCGCAGCATGATGCGGGCGGCATTGCTCGTCGGGTCCATCCTGCTCGCGCTGTTCGGCCTGTTCGTCGCGCTCGCGCTGCTCGGCTATCACGAGAGCGATCCCTCGATGAACACCGCCGCTGGCGCCGCGGTGGAGAATGTCATGGGCCTGCCCGGCTCCTACGTCGCCGGTTTCCTGCTGTGGCTGGGCGGGCTGGGCGTGCTGTTGCTGCTGCCGCTGATCGCGTTGTTCGCGCGCAGGCTGTGGATCGCGGACGACATGCGCGGGTGGAGCACCCAGATCGGGCGCTGCCTTGGCGGCATATTGCTTGTCGGCATCGGGCTGGAGCTGCTGTCCCCGGGCGCGCCGGTCGGCCTGCCCGCCGGCCGGGGCGGTTTGCTGGCGCAGCTGTTCGCGCGGCAGGCGATGAACCTCACGGACCTGATCCCCAACGGATGGAGCCGCGCGGCTGACTGGGCGCTGCTGCTCGCCTGCATCATGGGCGGGCTTTTCCTGTGCGTGCGCTCGTGGAAGCTCGAGCGGCCGCTGTTTTCCCTGGTAACAATGCCGCTGCCCAGGTTGGGCTTTGCGCGATCCGCCGCCGCCGCCGCTCCGCCATGGGAAGACGAGGCGGAGGCACCCCGCGCCGCCCCTGCGGCCCCGCGCGCGCAGGTCTCGGCCGAGCCGAAGCCGCCGATCCGCATCCAGTCGCCCGAGCTGCCGCCGGCGCAGCGTCCCTCGGCCGCCGCCGCTCCCCGTCAGGACGATCTCTTCGGCGGCGCATCCGCCCGCCCCGCGATCCTGCCCTCGCCGGAGCTGCTGGCCGAAGCGCCGCCCAGCACCGGCGGCAAGATCGACAAGGCCGCGCTGGAGCGCAATGCGCGGTTGCTCGAAAGCGTGCTCGATGATTTCCATGTGAAGGGCAACGTCACCGAAGTGCGCCCCGGCCCGGTCGTCACCATGTATGAGCTGGAGCCCGCGCCCGGCATCAAGGCGAGCCGGGTGATCCAGCTGGCCGATGACATTGCGCGCAACATGTCCGCGCTGTCGGCCCGCGTCGCCACCATTCCCGGGCGCACGGTGATGGGGATCGAGCTGCCCAACGCCAAGCGCGAGGGCGTTTCGTTCCGCGAGCTGATCACCAGCGAGGCGTTCGCCAATCAGGGCGCGCAGCTTCCCATCATCCTCGGCAAGAACATCAGCGGCGAGCCGGTGGTGGCCGATCTCGCGCCGATGCCGCACCTGCTCATCGCGGGCACCACCGGGTCGGGCAAGTCGGTGGGCCTCAATGCGATGATCCTGTCCTTGCTCTATCGCATGACGCCCGATGAGCTGCGCCTGATCATGATCGATCCGAAGATGCTGGAACTCAGCATCTATGACGACATTCCGCATCTGCTCTCGCCGGTCGTCACAGAGCCGTCGAAAGCGATCCGCGCGCTCAAATGGGCGGTGGAGCAGATGGAAGACCGCTATCGCATGATGGCATCCATCTCTGTGCGCAATCTCGCGAACTACAACGAGAAAGTGCGCGCCGCCCGCGCCAAGGGCAAGCCGCTGGGCCGCAAGGTGCAGACTGGCTATGATCCCGAAACCCACCAGCCGATCTATGAGGAAGAGCAGCTCGATTACCAGATCCTGCCGCAGATCGTGGTGGTGGTCGACGAGCTGGCCGACCTGATGATGACGGCGGGCAAGGAGGTGGAATTCCTGATCCAGCGCCTGGCGCAAAAGGCGCGCGCGGCGGGCATCCACCTCATCCTCGCGACGCAGCGCCCGTCGGTCGATGTCATCACCGGCGTCATCAAGGCGAACCTGCCGACGCGCATCAGCTTTTTCGTCACCAGCAAGATCGACAGCCGCACGATCCTGGGCGAGCAGGGCGCGGAGCAGCTGCTCGGCAAGGGCGACATGCTCTATATGGCGGGCGGCAAGGGCCTCACCCGCGTCCACGGCCCGTTCGTGTCGGATGACGAGGTGCGCGCCGTGGCGGATCATTGGCGTGGGCAGGGCACACCCGATTATATATCAGCCGTTACAGAAGAACCGGAAGAAGGCAGCTTCGCGCTCGACGGCGTGGATCTGGGTGACGACAGCGCCGACGCCCAGCTCTATCGCAAGGCATGCCAGCTGGTGTTCGAGAATCAGAAGGCATCGACCAGCTGGCTCCAGCGGCAATTGCGCGTCGGGTATAACAGCGCGGCGCGGCTCATCGAGCGAATGGAAGACGAAGGGATGGTTGGCCCGCCGAACCACGTCGGGCGGCGCGAGGTGCTGCGCGACGAAATGGGCAATCCTTTGTAGCGAAGGCTACACAATCATCAGCCGGTCCTCCGGGCCAATCGATTGCAGGAGCGAGACCGGCCCGCCTCCGATAACGCGCGGGTCAAGCGTGTCCGCTGCCAGCCCGGCGAGCGTCAGTCCGCTCTGGCAGGCGATGATCGCCACACCCGCGTCCAGCGCCTCCGTCACCAACGCCGCCAGCGTGGGCAGGCCGTGCGCGGCATGATCGCCATCGCGCGGCGCGGATATCGGCGGAGCGAGCAGGCGCACCGCATCGAGCTGGAGAAAAACCCGCGCCTCCCCGCCCAGCGCCATGTGCGCCATCGCCAGCGTCAGCGCGCCGCGCAGCCGCTCCGCATCATCGGTGAGAACAGCGAAACTCAGGCCGGACATGGCTCTGCGGCGGCGGCGCAGGCCGGGCAGCCGGGGTCTGCGGGCAGGGCCAGCGTGCGAAAGCGCAGCGCGAGAAGGTCGGCGATCAGCAGCTTGCCCGCGCTGTCGTCACCAAAGGGCACCAGCGCGCGGATCGTCTCCAGCGCGGCGAGGCTACCCATCACGCCCGTCAGCGCGCCGAGCACGCCCTGATCGGCGCAGCTCGCCTCCGCCCGCGCCGGGTCGCTGCCCACGAAGCAGCGATAGCAGGGCTGGCCCGCCTCCCAACCGCGAAACACGCCCAGCTGCCCCTCGAACTGCCCCACGGCGGAAGAAACCAGCGGGATGCGCAACCGCGTCGCCGCGTCGCTCACGATCAGGCGGGTGGCGAAATTGTCGCAGCCGTCGAGGATCACGTCCGAGTGGCGCAGCAGCGTCTCCGCGTTACCGGCGTCAAGCCGCTGGACGATCGGGATGAGCTTCACATGCGGATTGAGGCGCGCCACCGCCTGCATCGCGGCCTCTGCCTTGGGCGCGCCGATATCTTCGCTGCCGAACAGGGTCTGGCGCTGAAGGTTGGACAGCGCGACGACATCATCGTCGATCACGCGAATCGTGCCGACACCCGCCCCGGCAAGGTACTGGATCGCGGGGCAGCCGATGCCCCCCGCGCCGATGATGGTGACATGCGCGGACATCAGGCGCATCTGGCCGGCCCCGCCGATCTCTTTCAGCACGATATGGCGCGCGTAGCGATCCAGCAGCGGATCGTCGAGGCTCATGATGCCGCTGCCACCTTGACGCCGGTGGAGCCAAAGCCGCCCGCGCCGCGCGCGGTGTCTGAGAGGGCTTCCACTTCGGCAAAGCGGGCGAGCTGCACCGGCGCCGCCACCAGCTGCGCGATGCGGTCGCCACGCTGGATGACGAACGGCGCCTCACCCAGGTTGATCATGATGATCTTCAGCTCCCCACGATAATCGCTGTCTATCGTCCCCGGCGTGTTCGGCAGGGAGATGCCATGTTTGAGCGCAAGGCCCGATCGCGGGCGCACCTGAATTTCGTAGCCATCGGGAATGGCAAGCGCGAACCCCGTCGCCACCGCATGGCGATCGCCCGGCGCGAGCGTCAGGTCTTCAGCCGAAACGACGTCCATTCCCGCCGCGCCTTCGGTGGCATAGGCGGGCAGCGGCAGGCCCGCCCCGTTCGGCAACCGCTTGATCTCGATCGTGATGGGTATTGTCATGCTTGATCCTGCAACCTGTCGGATATCCGCGCGATCAGCCGGTCGGCGACGATCTCCTTCGCCGCCTCGTCCCAGCTCTCGACCCTATCAGCGCTTACGAGGTGGACGCGGTTCCGCTCCCCGCCCATCACGCCGCCAGACACGTCGTTCGCGACGATCATGTCGCAGCCCTTGCGCGCCAGCTTGGCCTGCGCATGCTCGACGACATGCTCGGTCTCCGCCGCAAAGCCGACGAGCAGTTTCGGCCGCTGCGCCGATATGGCGAGCGTCGCGAGAATATCGGGGTTTTCGGTGAGCGACAGCGGGGCGGGCGCGCCGGAGCCATCCTTCTTCAGCTTCTGCCCGGCCGCTTGCTCCACGCGCCAGTCGGCCACGGCGGCGACCATGATCGCGGCGTCGGCGGGCAATGCGCTTTCGACGGCGGAGAGCATCTCGCGCGCGGTTTGCACGTCGATGCGCGTAACCCCGCGCGGCGTGGGTTGGTCAACCGGCCCGGAAACGAGCGTGACGCGCGCGCCTGCCTCGGCCGCCGCGCGGGCGATGGCGAAGCCCTGCTTGCCGGACGAGCGGTTGGCGATGTAACGGACCGGGTCGATCGGCTCGTGCGTCGGCCCGGCGGTGACGAGCACATGCTTGCCCGAAAGCGGACCCGATGAGTCGGCCAACAGGCGCGCGGGCGGCATGGTGATGACATCATCCCTTGCGCTGCCGAGCAGCCGCCGGATTTCACCGGCAATCGCTTCCGGGTCGGGCAGGCGGCCCTTGCCCCACTCGCCGCAGGCCATGTCGCCCTCGTCCGGTTCCATCACGATGATGCCGTCGCTGATGAGCTGACGGATATTGCGGCGGGTGGCGGCGTGGTCCCACATGCGCACATTCATAGCAGGTACTACAAAAACCGGTTTATCGGTGGCGAGCAGGATCGTGGTGGCCAGATCGTCTGCCATGCCCGCCGCCATCTTCGCGAGGATATCCGCGCTCGCGGGGCATATGACCACAAGGTCCGCCTGCCGCGAGAGCTGTATATGGCCGATCTCGCGCTCGTCCTTGAGGTCGAACATGTCGCTGTAAACATGGTCTTCGGTCAGCGCGCCGAGCGACAGCGGCGTGACAAACTCGGCCCCTGCCTTGGTGAGCACCGCGCGCACGGCGATGCCGTCGCGCTTCAACAGGCGCACAAGCTCCAGCGATTTATAAGCGGCGATCCCGCCGGAGACGATCAGGAGTATGCGAGGGCTGGTCATGCAATTCCTCTCTAGCCGCCCGGACGGACAGTGTCGAGCGGGTCAAGCCGTCCAAAAGCCGCCGTTCCCTCTGGCGCGGGCCATCTATTTCGGATAGGTGCGGGCGCCATATGCTCTCCAGCCTCTATCAATGGATGCTCGCCAAGGCCGCGCACCGCCATGCGGACCGCTGGCTGTTCGCCATCTCCTTCATGGAATCGAGCTTCTTCCCGATCCCGCCGCATCCGCTGCTGGGCCTTATGTGCCTCGCCAAGCCGCAAAGGGCCTTGTATTTCGGCTTCGTCTGCACCCTCGCCTCGGTGCTGGGCGGCCTGTTCGGCTACGCCATCGGCTATTTCCTCTATGCCAGCGTCGGCACATGGCTGCTTAATGTCTTGGGGCTGACGGACAGCTTCCCGGTCGCCGCCTGCTATTTGCGCGAATATGGCGCGGAGATCATCCTCATCAAGGGCGCGACGCCGATTCCGTTCAAGCTGATCACCATCACCGCCGGTTTCATCGCGCTGCCCCTGTTCACCTTCCTCTGGGCCAGCACATTGTCGCGCGCGTTCCAGTTCATGGCCGTCGGGTTCCTGTTCTGGAAGTTCGGCGCGCCGATCAAGCAGTTCATAGAGAAATATCTGGCGTGGGTTTCGGCCGGTTTTCTGGTGCTGGTGGCAGCGGGCTTTCTCGCCATCGGGCTGCTCTCCGGCGACAAGCAGGCCAAGCCCGGTGACAAGTGCAGCCACGCCGCTCCGCTGACTGTGCAACGCTAAGCGGCCCATGCGCCTTACCACGCGCCATCCCATGATCGCCGCGATCCTGCTGGGCGCGCTGGCGGCCACCGGCTTCGCGCCGCTTGGCTGGTGGCCGCTGAGCCTCGTTGCGGTCGCGGGCCTGATGGCGCTGGCTGAGCGGGTGAAGCGCGCGGGCGGAGCCTTCCTGCTCGGCTGGTGCTTCGGGCTGGGGCATTTCACGGTGGGCAACAACTGGATCGCCCATGCCTTCACCTATCAGGATGCGATGCCGCACTGGCTGGGCTATGGCGCGGTCGTCGCGCTGGCGCTCTATCTCGCGGTCTATCCGGGTCTGGCGGTCTTGGGCCTTTACGCGCTGCGCAAGCGGTTCCCCCGGCTATTGGTGCCAGACATGTTCGCCGCGCTGTGGATCGTCAGCGAATATGGCCGCGCCACCATTTTCACCGGATTCGCGTGGGATCCGCTGGGGATGATCTGGCTCGACACCGGGGTGGATCAGGCGTCGCGCTGGATCGGCACTTACGGGCTGTCCGGGCTGGCGGTGCTGGCGGCGGGCGCGCTGCTGTCGATCGCGCGGGGGCGGTGGAGGCCTGTCATGCCGCTGGTGGTGATTCTCGGCGCGCTGGCGACATTCGGTCACCTCAGCCTGCGTGAACCCGAGCACCCAACCACGATCGCCGTCACCATCGTCCAGCCCAATATCAACCAGAACGAGAAATATGATCAGGGGCTTGAGGAAACGAATTTCACCAAGCTTGCGCAACTGACCGGCGCGCCGCGCCCCGGCCAGCCCCGGCTGATCTTCTGGCCGGAAGCGGCGGTGCCTGCGTGGCTCGATGTCGAGCCGGAGTGGCGCGCACGGCTGAGTGACCTGCTCGGCCCGCAAGACCTGCTGATGCTGGGTGGGGTGAAGCCCTATTTCCGCGAGGAGCGGAAGGGCGCGGTCACCGAACGCACGCTCGTCGGCGCGGCCAACAGCGCGTGGGTGCTGACGGCGGACGGTCAGATCGCCGCGCGCTACGACAAGGCGCATCTGGTGCCCTATGGCGAATATCTGCCGATGCGCGGCCTGCTGGAGCCGCTGGGCTTGTCGCGCCTCGTGCCCGGCGACGCGGATTTCTGGCCCGGCCCGGGGCCGCGCTCGCTGCCGCTCCCCGTCGGCGGGGAAAAGCGGCCCTATATGGGCGTGCAGATCTGCTACGAGATGATCTTTTCGGGACAGGTGGTGGGCGGCCCGGTGCGCCCGGCCTTCCTCTATAACCCCAGCAACGATGCGTGGTTCGGCGCATGGGGCCCGCCGCAGCATCTGGCGCAGGCGCGGATGCGCAGCATAGAGGAGGCGATGCCGGTCATCCGCTCGACTCCCACTGGTATCTCGGCCCTGATCGACGGGCGCGGGCGCCTGATCGCTTCCATCCCGCATCATCAGGCGGGCGCCATCAACGCGCTGCTTCCGCGCGGCCTGCCGCCCACACTCTTCGCCCGTTTCGGCAATATCCTGCCGATGATCGTCGCCGCCTTGCTGGCGTTAACCGCGATCCTTCTTGCCAGACCCCACCGCGCCCGCTAAAGCGCCAAGCGCACATAAAGATTTCTTTATACGCAGACACAGCAACACTATCGTGACTGGGAAAACCATGCGTTCCAACTATCTCTTCACCTCCGAAAGCGTTTCCGAAGGCCACCCCGACAAGGTGGCGGACCAGATTTCCGACTCCATCGTCGACCTTTTCCTCTCCAAGGATCCGCAAGCGCGCATCGCCTGCGAGACGCTCACGACCACGCAGCTGGTGGTGCTGGCTGGCGAAATCCGCTGCAAGGGCGTCTATGAAAACGGCGCATGGGCGCCCGGCGCGCGCGAAGAGATCGAGGCCACCGTGCGCAACACCGTGCGCGAGATCGGCTATGAGCAGGACGGCTTTCACTGGAAGACGCTGCGCTTCGAAAACAACCTCCACGGCCAGTCCGCACACATCGCGCAGGGCGTGGACGCCAGCGGCAACAAGGATGAGGGCGCGGGCGATCAGGGCATCATGTTCGGCTTTGCCTGTGACGAGACGCCGGACCTCATGCCCGCGACGCTGGATTACAGCCACAAGATCCTGGAGCGCATGGCGGCAGACCGCCATTCGGGCGCCGCGCCGTTTCTGGAGCCGGACGCCAAGAGCCAGGTGACGCTGCGCTTCGAAAACGGCAAGCCGGTCGCCGCGACCGCGATCGTCGTCTCGACCCAGCACGCGCCGGGCTATGACGCGGGCGAGAAGGAGGCGGAGCTGCACGCCTATGTGAAGAAGGTTGTGGCCGAGCTGCTCCCTGCGGAGCTGCTCTCCGACGCGACCGTCTATCACATCAACCCCACCGGCAGCTTCGAGATCGGCGGGCCGGATGGCGACGCCGGGCTGACCGGGCGCAAGATCATCGTCGATACCTATGGCGGCGCATCTCCGCACGGCGGCGGCGCGTTCTCGGGCAAGGACCCGACCAAGGTCGACCGCTCGGCCGCCTATGTGACGCGCTATATCGCCAAGAACATCGTCGCCGCCGGCCTCGCGCGCCGCTGCACCATTCAGGTCGCCTATGCCATCGGCGTTTCCGAGCCGCTTTCGCTCTATGTTGACACGCACGGCACCGGCAGCGTGGCGGACGATGCGCTGGAAGCCGCCGTCACCAAGGTGGCGAAGGATCGTCTCGGCGGCCTCACCCCGCGCGGCATCCGCGAAGGTCTGGGCCTCAACAAGCCGATCTACAAGCGCACTGCGGCTTATGGTCACTTCGGCCGAACGGCGGATGGCGACTTTTTCCCGTGGGAGCGCACCGACCTTGCCGATGCGCTGAAGGCGGCACTGGCCTGAAATAGTTTGCAGGGGGCGGGTTTCCGGCCCGTCCCCCGCGATTAAAGCATCGTGCCAAAAAGCCTGTCCTGAGCGAAGCCGAAGGGTGGGAACCGGTTTTTGGCAAAAACGATGCGACAACACAAAGATAGAGCGCGCATCATGCGTCAGACTTAACGCAGCGCGCTCTAGCCTATTTCCAGCTGGCGAGGATCGCGCCCGCCACGCTGTGGCCGACGACGAGATGGGCTATGTCGAGCAGCGTGTGCTCGATCGGGCCGACACCATAGACCCAGCCGTAGAGCAACGCCGGCACGGCCGACGCGAACGCCACCAGCAGCGCCCATTTGATCCCGTTGCCGAGGCCGCTGACCCCCGCCCATTTGAACAGGACCGCAAGGCCCAGCGCCGTCATCAGCGGCATCACCGGGCTGTATGGCAGGCGCGTCATGCCGACCGCATTCATCTGTTCCTTGGTGATACCCGCGCCCGCCATCCAGGCTTCCGGGCTTACGAGCACGCCATAGATCAGCGCCCCCACGGCATAGATCGCGACAGCCGCGATGATCACGGCCAGTACATTTACACCCGCTATTCGCATAGCATCCCTCCTGTTTATGCGCCGCCCCACTGACGGCGGCGCGAAAATATCACAGGCGGGCAGCAATTGCACATCTGGCCAAGCGGCGGGCGAGCGGCTATGCGGCCGCCCCATGACCGCGCATAAATCCGGCGACCCGACTACCATCAACCGCCTTTATGGCCGCGCCAAGGGCAAGCCGCTGCGCGCGTTCCAGCAATCGCTGGTGGAAGATCTTCTGCCGCAGATCGCGGTGCCACCCGAAGGGCCGGTGACGGCGGAGCGCCTGTTCGGAGAGCCTCGCCCGCTGCATTTCGAGATCGGCTTCGGCGGCGGCGAGCATATGGCCTACCGCGCGGACATGCTGCCCGATCATGGCTTCATCGGCTGTGAGCCGTTCCTGAACGGCGTCGCCTCTGCGCTCGGCCATGTGCATGGCGATGCGCACAAGCCCGGCATTCCCAATGTCCGCATCCATCATGGCGATGCGCTCGATGTGCTGGCGCGCGTGCCGGATGGCGCGTTGAGCTTCGTCTATCTGCTGCATCCCGATCCGTGGCCCAAGGCGCGCCATGCCAAGCGGCGGATGATGAACAGGGGGCCGGTCGATATGATCTCCGCCAAACTGAAGCCCGGCGGCGAATTCCGCTTCGGCACCGATCATCCCGTCTACCTGCGCTGGGCGCTGATGGTGATGAACGGGCGCACCGATTTCGACTGGTTGTGCGCCAGCCCGAAGGACTTCCTCACCCGCCCCGGCGGCTGGCCCGAAACCCGCTATGAAGCCAAGGCGCGGCGGCAGGGCCACGAGGTCTGGTATTTTCGCTATCGCAAGCGCTGAGGCAGTGTCCTAGGGGCCGTGGGGATTCAGTTCAGATAGAGCCGAAAAGGGGGATTTTCGAGCATCGGAGCGCAGCGTACTTAAAGGTACGTGAGCACCGAAGCGCAGAAAATTGCGCTTTGCAGGCCTATATGAACTGAATCCCCACAGCCCCTAACTTATCCCGCAGGCTGAAAGCTCGGCATCCTTGCCATCAGGCCAGCGTGCCTCGGCAAAGCTCACCGTGGGCTCCTTGCCACGCGCACTAGTGTAAAGATAGGCGTCGACGATGCAGCCGCCGGTCATGAACTGCAGCTTCCTCACCGTGCGGTCGCGGATGTCGAGCCGTGGTTCGCCCAGCCGGGCGATGAGCCGCTTGGCATCCAGCCCGATCAGCGGCTTGGGCGGGCCATAGGCGCTCGCCATCGGCGGGGTGGGGAGGGGGGCGACATCGGCCTGTTGCGGCGCACCGCAGGCGGAGAGCGCGAGCGCGCCCAGCAGGCTCAGGGAGGACAGACGGATCATGGTTTCATCCTAAAGCGGTTTTCCGCGCGCGCCAATGGCGCTCAGGTGGCGGGAGTGCGCGCCTGCCGCATCCATTCCACGACACACAGCGCCACGGCGATAAAGCCGAGCCATGTGACGAACACGAACACGGCATAATAGCCCTGCGTCTCGATCATCTGCCCCAGCGCCCCGCGCCCCAGCGTGCCGACCAGAAACGTCAGCGAGGAAAGCAGCGCATATTGCACCGCGCTATAGCCCTTTGAGGTGATGGAGCTCAAATACGCCACCAGCGCCGTACCCGCGAGCCCGCCCGCGATATTCTCGCCGCCGATCGCCAGCATCAGCTTGGCCATGCGTTCGTCGCCGCCCAGATGATCGACCGCCCAGGTAAAGCCCGTCAGCCGCGCGGACGCTGCCATCACATGCCCGCCGGTCGCGAGGTCGGCATAGAGCAGGTTGGTAAGCGCGGCGGTGAGCGCGCCCAGAGTCATCGTCGCCATGCGCCCCAGCCATGCCATGCACACCCCGCCCAGCGCCACGCCCAGCATCAGCGCCCCCACGCCGAAAAACTTGGATGCCACCGCCATCTCGCTTTTCGTATAGCCCAGCTCAGTGAGGTAGAACGGCGAGGCGAAGCTGCCCCAGATCGTGTCGGTCAGGCGGTAGGTCAGCACCAGCGCCATCACCAGCACGGCGGCCCATTCGAGGCGCCCCATGATGTCAATGAGCGGCAGGATCAGGGCGCGATAGCCATGATCGAGCGCGCGGTCGCCCATGCTGCGCGCGGGTTCCGCCTGGCGCAGGACATAGCGCCCCTTCGCCTGCCAGCGCGCCAGCACTGCGGCGATGATCGCGGGGATCACCACGGTCGCCAGCACGATCACCGGCCCCTGCACCTTGATGAAGGCGGTGCTGTCCGGGCGCTGGTCTGGGGGCAGCGCGAGCGAGGCGATCATGTAATAGAGCACCAGCCCAAGAGACACCGCCCAGAAGGTGCCGACCAGCCCCAGCGCCATAGCGCGCACCTTCGGGCTCAAATGCCCCGCCGCACGCAGCTCATGCGCATCATGCTCCGCCCGGTCGGCGGCGTGCGCGCTTTCGGGGGCAAAGATGCTCAACACCCCAAGCCCCAGCATCACGCAGCCCATCAGCGTATAGACCGGCACCCAGCCCCACGCGTCCGCCATGAACAGCGCCAGCGCCCCGCCGAGCAACACCGCCGCGCGGTATCCAAGCTGATAGACGGTCGAGAGCGTATCGACCGGTGCGTCCTCGCCCGCGACATCGACACGCCACGCGTCGATCACGATATCCTGCGTGGCGGAGGCAAAGGCGCCGATCCCTGCGCAGAGCGAGAACATCCCGATGGCATTCAGCGGGTCCATCTGCGCCATCGCCAGCAGCATCAGCCCCAGCAGAAACTGCGCGGGGACGATCCACTGTTTGCGCCGCCCCAGCCGCGCGAAGCCGGGCAGAGAGAGTCGGTCCAGCAGCGGCGACCACAGGAACTTGAACGCGTAGGCGAGGCCGATCAGCGAGATCACGCCCATCGTCTCCAGGTCCACCTTGGCGTCCGTCAGCCATGCCGTCAGCGTGCCGAGCAGCAGCGCATAGGGCAGGCCGGAGCCAAAGCCGAACAGCGTCATATAGCCGGTCTTGGGGTTGCCCAGCACCGCCCGCGCGCGTGCCAGTGCCGATGTCTTGACCGCGACCGTCGCCATCTGTGCTCACTCCCTCGCCCACTCCTTCGTCATCCCCGCGAAGGCGGGGATCCAGTCTGGAATGCCTCGATCACTGGATGCCCGCTTCCGCGGGAATGACGTCGCACTATGGATCGCCGTTGTAGCGTACCCGTCGCGCAAGGCCAGCCCTGTTGCGCGCCAAGCCATCATCGGGCATGGGCGGTGCGATGAAGCCGCCGTCCCGCCCCCCGCGCAAGCCCGCCGCCACCCCGGCCAAGGGGACCCGTCGCCCGCCCCGGCCTGCGCGCGCGGTTAAGCCCAAGGCACCGCCCGCCGCACAGCCTGTGCTGGAGAAGGAAGGCGGCGAACAGCGCATCGCAAAATTGCTGGCCCGCGCAGGCATCGCTTCTCGCCGCGAGATAGAGCGCATGATCGCGGAAGGGCGCATCGCTGTGAACGGCGAAGTGCTCACCACGCCCGCCACCCTGCTCACGTCCCTGTCCGGCGTCACCGTCGATGGCGCGCCGGTGGGCGAGGTGGAGCAGACGCGCCTGTTCCTGTTTCACAAGCCCTCGGGCTGCCTCACGGCGGAGCGGGATTTTTCCGGGCGCAAGACGATCTACGATTTCCTGCCCAAGGATCTGCCGCGCCTGATGCCGGTCGGGCGGCTCGACATGACGACCGAGGGCCTGCTGATGCTCACCAACGATGGGGGGCTGAAGCGCACGCTGGAGCTGCCTTCCACCGGCATCGAACGCACCTATCGGGCGCGCGCCTTCGGCTCCGTCAGCCAGGCCCAGCTCGAAAGCCTGATCGAGGGGGTGGAGATAGACGGTATGCGCTATGGCCGCATCGACGCCAATCTCGAGCGCAGCACCGGCCACAACAAGTGGATCGAGCTGACGCTGACCGAGGGCAAGAACCGCGAGGTGCGCCGCGTGCTGGAGCATCTGGGCCTCACCGTCAGCCGCCTCATCCGCACCCGCTATGGCCCGTTCGACCTGGCGGACAGCGCGCCGGGCGCACTGGTGGAGATAAGGAAGGGCGATCTCGACCGCTTCCTCGCCGCGCTCAAGAAGCTCAAGAAATGAGGATCATTGCAGGCGAGTGGCGCGGGCGCACTTTGGTCGCGCCCAAGGGCGATACCACCCGCCCCACCGCAGACCGCACGCGCGAAGCCTTGTTCTCCATGCTCACCAGCCGCCTCGGCAGCTTCGAAGGGCTGGCAGTGGGGGATTTTTTCGCCGGGTCCGGCGCGCTGGGGCTTGAGGCGCTCTCACGCGGGGCGGCGACATGCCTGTTCGTCGAGCAGGACAAGACCGCGCTCGATTGCCTGCGGCTCAATGCCGAAAAGCTTGGGCTAGCTCGGCCCGAAATTCGCGCCGGATCGGTGCTTGCGCTAGGCCCCGCGCCTGTGGCGCTCGACCTGATCCTGATGGACCCGCCCTATGAAAGCGGCGCGGGTGGCGTGGCGCTGGACAAGCTCAACCGGCTCGGCTGGGTCGGCCCGCAAAGCTGGATCAGCATAGAGACCAGCCGCCGTGAGGATGTGGACGTGCAGGGCTTCACCGTGGAGACGGTGCGGGATATCGGCAGAGCGCGCCTTCACCTGCTGCGCCCTGCCTGAATTCCTTGCCGCGGATCAGCGGCGCTTCATGCCCTTCTTCTTGCCATAGCCGCGCGGAGCCTCGCTCGGCTGCATGCACTGGTCGGTAATGGTCGCGCTGCACAGCGGATAGTCTTGTGTCGCAGGAGCCGGAGTGACCATGGCTGCTGTGTCTGGCGCGGCCGGAGCAGGAGGCACTGGTGTCGCGGAAGACGGAGCCGGCGCCGGTGCGGTCGTGGCGGAAGGGTCGGTGGTGGGTGCCGGCGTCTGCGGTGTCGATGGCATCGGCGCGCTCGGATTGGCCATAGGATCGGTCGGGTTGGTCATGGGATCGGATGGGGGGGTAGAACCGCCCATATCCTGCGCATGGGCGATCGCGCCGACGCTCATCAGCAGCGCGGTGCCGAGCAATAGGGTGGATTTCATAATCGTACCTTTCCGAATGGAGGAATGCTGTTCCCGAATGCGCGAGGCGATCGATACGTTCCGGAGCCGGGCACAGCTCGTCGTGCGGGGCGGGGTGCTCGTCGGCGAATCGAAAAAAATGCCGCTTGCCCCGGTCTGGCATGTTCCCTAATTGTTCGTGATGACCGCCGTTCCAACCCTGGCCCCCGATCACGAGCCACCCTATCTTTCTGGCCTCAACCCGCCCCAGCGCGAGGCGGTGTTGACGACCGAGGGGCCGGTGCTGGTGCTGGCCGGGGCCGGCACGGGCAAGACGGCGGCGCTTACCGCCCGCCTCGCACACCTGATCGCCACGCGGCGCGCCTACCCGTCAGAGATTCTCGCCGTAACCTTCACCAACAAGGCCGCGCGCGAGATGAAGGAGCGCGTCGGCCGCCTGATCGGCGCTGCGGTGGAGGGGATGCCGTGGCTCGGCACCTTCCACAGCATCGGCGCCAAGATGCTGCGCCGTCATGCCGAACTGCTGGGCCTGCAATCCAATTTCACGATTCTCGATACCGACGATCAGCTGCGTGTCATGAAGCAGCTGATTCAGGCCGAGGGGCTGGACGAGAAACGCTGGCCCGCGCGCCAGCTGGCGGGGCTTATCGATCAGTGGAAGAACAAGGGCCTCACCCCTGCCGATATCGGCGCGGACGAGAGCGAGCTCTATGCCAACGGGCGCGGGCAGAAAATGTACGCCGCCTATCAGGCGCGGCTGCTGGCGCTCAATGCCTGCGATTTTGGGGATCTGCTGCTGCTGCCACTCGTGCTGCTGCGCAAGGAGCGGGAGGTGCTTGGCCAGTATCAGACCCGCTTTCGCTACATCATGGTCGACGAGTATCAGGACACCAATAGCGCGCAATATCTTTGGCTGCGGCTGTTGGCGCAGGAGCGCAAGAACCTCTGCTGCGTGGGCGACGACGACCAGAGCATCTACAGCTGGCGCGGCGCGGAGGTGGCGAACATCCTGCGGTTCGAGCGGGATTTTCCCGGCGCGACCATCGTGCGGCTGGAACAGAATTATCGCTCCACGCCGCACATATTGGGCGCGGCATCCGGCGTCATCGCCAGCAATGCCGGGCGGCTGGGCAAGACCCTGTGGACAGAGGTGGATCAGGGCGAGAAAGTGCGCGTGCTGGGGGTGTGGGACGGCGCCGAGGAAGCCCGCACGGTCAGCGACGAGGTGGAACAGCGCAATGCCGACGGCCAGCCGCTCGATGATTTCGCGATCCTCGTGCGCGCGCAGTTTCAGACGCGCGAGTTCGAGGAACGCTTTCTCCAGATCGGCCTGCCCTATCGCATCGTCGGCGGTTTCCGTTTCTACGAGCGCGCGGAAATCCGCGATGCGCTCGCCTATCTGCGCCTCGTTGCGCAACCGGCGGATGACCTCGCGTTCGAGCGGATCGTCAACGTGCCCAAGCGCGGGCTGGGCGACAAGGCGGTGGAGAAGATTCATCGCCTCGCCCGTGCGGAAGGAACGCCGCTGCTCACCGCCGCCGCGCGCATCCTCGATTCGGATGAGCTGACCCCGCAGGCGCGCCGCGCGCTCGCCGGCTTCGTCTCCGCCCTTGCCCGCTGGCGCGACATGGCTTCGGCCATGCCGCATGCGGAGCTGACGCGCATCATGCTCGATGAAAGCGGCTATACCGCGATGCTGCAGGCGGAAAAGACCGCCGAAGCGTCCGGCCGTCTCGAAAACCTGTCAGAGCTTGCGCGCGCGATGGAGGAATATGAGACGCTCGGCGCGTTCCTGGAGCATGTCAGCCTGGTAATGGACAATGATGCGGCCGAAGACACCGCCAAGGTCACGATCATGACCATCCATGCCGCCAAGGGGCTGGAGTTCGGCCATGTGTTTCTGCCCGGCTGGGAGGAAGGCGTGTTCCCCTCGCAGCGCGCGCTCGACGAGGGCGGCGTCACGGCCTTGGAGGAGGAGCGCCGCCTCGCTTATGTCGCGATCACGCGCGCGCGCCGCCGCTGCGTCATCCTCCACGCCGCCAACCGCCGCATCTATGGCCAGTGGACCAGCTCCATCCCCTCGCGCTTCATCGCCGAGCTGCCGCCCGAGCATGTCGAGGAACAGAGCAGCGTGACCGGCGGGGTCAACCTGTGGCGCAACAACTGGATGGAGCGGCCGGACCCGTTCGCTGACGTCGCGCGTGGGGCAGGGCGCGGGCCGGGCTGGCAACGCGCGGCGCAGGCAGGCGGGGTCGGCACGCCCGATGCCTGGGCGCGCGAGCCGCGCCCGTCGTCCGGCGTCGGTGCCGATCCCCGCAAGGACCTGGCGCTCGGCATGCGCGTCTTTCACCAGAAATTCGGTTATGGCCTCATCGCCGCGCAGGACGGCAACAAGCTGGAGATCGATTTCGACACGGCCGGGCGCAAGCGCGTGATCGACAGTTTCGTTGCCATCGCTTAAATTTTTCTCGCCGCCCCTCAAGATTTAGCCGGTTGCCCAACCTGTCGATGCCGTGCACATGGGCAGCATGAGTGCCCGTGCCGAGCCGACCCATCCCCTGCATGTGCGGGATTACCGCCTGTATCTGATCGCCCGGTTCGCGACGATTATCGGGCAATATGGCCTGATGCTGGTCATCGCCTGGCAGGCCTATTCGACCGCGCGCCTCACCATGGATACGCGCGCGGCGGCGGTCCAGCTCGGGCTTATCGGTCTGGCGCAGTTCCTGCCCTTGTTCGTGCTGACGCCGGTATCAGGTTGGGTGGCCGATCATTTCGACCGGCGCAAGGTGGCCATGACGTCGATCCTGCTGCAGATGGTCTGCACGGCGATATTGGGGGTGGCGACCTATCGTCATGCCGTCTCGCTGCCGCTCATCTTCACCATCGCGGGCTTTCTTGGGGTCGCGCGCTGCTTTGCCGGCCCTGCCTTCAGTTCCATGGCGCCGCGTCTGCTGCCCATGCCGCTGGTACCTCGGGCCGTCGCGCTCGGCGCGCTGGTGTGGCAATCGGCCATGGTCGCCGGCCCTGCGCTTGGCGGCTATCTCTATGCCGTTCAGCCATGGCTGCCGCACATCACCTCTGTCGGCATGTTCATGGTCGCGATCGTGGCGACCTCGCAGTTGCCGCGCATCCCCCCGACCCAGGCGGACCAGCGCCGCCACCCGCTGCGGCAGATGCTGGATGGCCTCGTCTATGTTCGCACCAACCGGCTGGTGCTGGGCGCGATCACGCTCGATCTCATGGCGGTGCTGCTCGCCGGGTCGACCGCCCTGCTCCCTGTCTATGCGCATGATATCTTCCATGCCGGGCCGGAGGGGCTCGGGCTACTCGCCGCCGCAACGGGGATCGGCGCGGGGTTGACGGCATTGTGGTTCGGTTTTCGTCCGCCCTCGACCAATGTCGGCAACCGCATGCTGCTCGCCGTTGCTGGCTTTGGCTGCGCCACCGCCCTGTTCGGATCGACCGCCTTCATGCCTGTCGTCATCGCGATGCCCATCGCCGTCATTGCCCTCTTCTTCTGCGGCGTGACAGACATGTACTCGGTGTTCGTGCGGCAGACGCTGATTCAGGTCTATACGCCGGATGCGATGCGCGGGCGGGTCAGCAGCGTGTCGCAGCTCACCATCTCCGCCTCCAATGAGCTGGGCGAAGCGGAGTCCGGTTTCATCGCGTCGCTGATCGGCCCGGTAACAACGGTTATCGCGGGCGGGCTGGGCGCAATCGTGATCGTGGCGATCTGGTCTCGCCTGTTCCCTGAAATAGGGCTTGCGCGCCGCTTCGATGCGCACAACATTGACGATCACAATCCGCAGCAGGAGAAGCAGCCATGATCGCGGCCAATATCCTCGAAACCATCGGCAAGACGCCGCATATCCGCATGGGTCGCCTGTTTCCCAATGCGGACGTATGGATCAAGTCGGAGCGGGCGAACCCCGGCGGCTCGATCAAGGATCGTATCGCGCTGGCTATGGTCGAGGCGGCGGAGGCATCGGGTGACCTCAAGCCCGGCGGCACGATCATCGAGCCGACCTCGGGAAATACCGGTATCGGCCTCGCCATGGTGGCGGCGGTAAAGGGCTACAAGCTCGTGCTCGTCATGCCCGAGAGCATGAGCCTGGAGCGTCGGCGGCTGATGCTGGCCTATGGCGCGAGCTTTGATTTGACGCCGCGCGAAAAGGGCATGAAAGGCGCGATCGAGCGCGCGCTGGAGCTGGTGGCGCAGACGCCCGGCGCATGGATGCCACAACAGTTCGAGAACGCCGCCAATATCGATGTGCATGTGCGCACCACCGCGCAGGAGATTCTCGCCGATTTCGCGGATACCCCCTTGGACGCGCTCATCACCGGCGTCGGCACGGGCGGGCATATCACCGGCTGCGCTCAGGTGCTGAAACAGGCATGGCCCGGCCTCAAGGTATTCGCGGTGGAACCGACGCTATCCCCGGTCATCAGCGGCGGCGCGCCCGGCCCGCACCCGATTCAGGGCATCGGCGCGGGCTTTATCCCCACAAACCTGCGCACCCAGCTGCTCGATGGCGTGATCCAGGTCGATCCCGCCGTCGCCAAGGAGATGGCCCGCCGCGCCGCGCGCGAAGAGGGGATGCTCGTCGGCATATCATCGGGCGCGACACTAGCCGCCATCGCGCAGAAGCTGCCCGAACTGGGCGCGGGCGCGAAGGTGCTCGGCTTCAACTATGATACGGGCGAGCGCTATCTCTCCGTCCCGGATTTCCTGCCGGAATAACCCTCCCGCATTTGGTACATGCGGAGCCGAGAATGGTGGCGTTCGAGAACCGGCGCGGAGCGACCTTAAAGGGTCGTGAGCACCGGAAGCGCAGAACGCCGCAGTTCGCAGGCCCGCATGGAGCAAATGCTATCGGTCCGCAAACATCTCGGGCGGCAGCGCCATCAGGCTCTCCGCCCCGCCCTCCAGCTTGCGGCGCAACGCGCCCGCGTCCGGCATGATCCGCTCGGCATAGAAGCGCGCGGTGGTGAGTTTCGCTTCCAGCCACGCCGCGTCGTCCGCTCCCGTGTCCAGCCGCTCTGCCGCGGCCACCGCCATGCGCAGCCACATCAGCCCCACCGCGACGATGCCCATCATGTGCATGTAGTGGTGCGATCCCGCCCCGGCGTTGTTGGGGTTGGTCATGCCGTTCTGCATCAGCCACATCGTCGCGGCCTGAAGCTGGCCGTTCGCCTTCTCCAGCGCCTCGGCAAAGCCTGCGGTGCGCGGATTGCCCTTGGCCGCCGCGACCTCCTCGCCGATGATTTTGAAGAACGCCTGTAGCGCGCGCCCGCCATTCTGGGCCAGCTTGCGGCCGACAAGGTCCATCGCCTGCACACCGTTCGCGCCCTCATAGATCTGGGCGATGCGCGCATCGCGCACGAACTGCTCCATTCCCCATTCGACGATGTAGCCATGCCCGCCATAGACCTGCTGGCAGTTGACCGTCACTTCGAAACCCTTGTCGGTGCCATAGCCCTTGATCACCGGGGTGAGCAGCGAGATGAGGTCGTCCGCCGCCTGCCGTTCCTCCGGCGTGGCGGCGTTGTGGGTGAGGTCCACCTGCACCGCGCCCCACAGCATCAGCGCGCGCAGCCCCTCGGTCAGCGCCTTCGCCTCCATCAGCATGCGGCGCACATCGGGGTGGACGAACAAGGTGTCGGCCTTCTCGGTGGGGTCCGCCGGGCCGGTGAGCGCGCGGCCCTGCCGCCGGTCCCGCGCATATTGCACCGCGTTCTGATAGGCGACCTCCGCCTGTGCCAGCCCTTGCAGGCCCACGCCCAGCCGCGCGTCGTTCATCATGATGAACATGGCGGCGAGCCCCTTGTTCTCTTCGCCCACCAGCCAGCCGGTCGCGCCGTCATAGTTCATCACGCAGGTGGCGTTGCCGTGGATGCCCATCTTGTGCTCCAGCGAGCCGCAGGACACCGCGTTGCGATCCCCAAGCGAGCCATCGGCATTCACAAGGAACTTGGGCACCACGAACAGCGAGATGCCCTTGCTGCCTTCGGGTGCGTCCGGCGTTTTCGCCAGCACGAGGTGGATGATATTCTCCGCCAGGTCATGCTCGCCTGCCGAGATGAAGATCTTGGTGCCGGTGATGGCATAGCTGCCGTCGGCATTCGGCACTGCCCTGGTCTTGATGAGGCCGAGGTCCGTGCCGCAATGCGGTTCGGTCAGGTTCATCGTGCCGGTCCACGTGCCCTCCACCATCTTGGGCAGATAGGTCGCCTGCTGCTCTGGCGTGCCCTTGGCGATCAGGGCGTTGATCGCGCCGGTGGTGAGGCCGTGATACATCTCGAAGCTGTGATTGGCGGAGCAGAAATATTCGCCGATCGCGGTCGCCACGGCGGAGGGCAGGCCCTGCCCGCCGAACTCGGTCGGCGCGTGCAGCGTGGGCCAGCCGCCCGCGACGAACTGCTCATAGGCGGCCTTGAAGCCCTCGGGCGTCGTCACGCTGCCGTCGGCATGGCGGGTGCAGCCCTGCGCATCGCCCACCGCATTCAGCGGCGCCATAACCTCTGCGGCGAACTTGCCGCCTTCCTCCAGCACCGCCGACACCAGATCGGGCGTCGCGCCTTCGAAACCGGGCAGGTTCGCATAGGCATCCAGGCGCACCACGGCATCGAGGACGAAGCGGGTGTCTTTCACCGGCGGGGAATAGACGGGCATGGCAATCCTCCAATTGTCTTATGACGGGGGAATATGGTCTATCTTACTTATCATTCGGTTTCGCGGCCTCGATCAGCGCCACAAACCCGGCGAGCTCGCCGATCGCGCCATTGATGTCTTCGCGCTGCCGCTCGAGCAGGGCGATGCGATCCCGGCATTTCCTTAGCGTCACTTCGCGCTGGGTCGCGCGGCCGTCGCCCAGATCGTACAGGTCGATCATCTCACGGATGTCGGCCAGTGAAAAGCCCACCCGCTTGGCGCGCAATATCCAGGCGAGGCGGGCGCGGTCGCGCTTGCCATAGATTCGCGTCGAACCCTGCCGATCCGGCGCGATCAGGCCCTCATCCTCATAGAAGCGCAGCGCGCGCGAGGTGATGCCGAACTCGTTCGCAAGGTCGGAAATCGAGTAGGTCGCTTGCGCCTTCGCATCGGGCAGCTCGACCCAGCCGGGCCTGGGACTCATATTGTTCATGGCGGCTAGTGTAGTTTACGTTCACGTAAACGTCAAGCGGTGATAGGTTTGCGGCACCGGCCCTCTCCCCCTCCCAACCTCCCGACAGGGTATACTATTGGGAGGTTGGGAGGGGGAGAGGGCTGGTGCCGGTCATCCGAAACGCAGCAGAGCTGCCTGTTTCGGATCTACAAACACAGTTTCTCCCCATCCCGTCCGCGCGCATCGCGCGCCACGCCCACCTCGCGCGAGACGCGCGGAAAGCTCACTCCCTCCAGGCTGCCGCGCTTGTTGCACAGCGCCGCACATTCCACATCGAGCGCGCCGGGGATCACCACCCTGTCCCCCTCATAGCCCGCCACGACGAGGCAGGCGGAGCGGTCGAAGTTCATCACCAGCCGCTCGCCCGAGCGGCGCAGGCTGCCGCGGCCGTGGCACTCGCTCTGCTCGCCGAACGCCGCCTCCAGCGCGAACCGCATTTTGCCCGGCTCGTCGGATGGGACGATGCAGAGGCTGTCCAGCCCGGCTTCGTGGCGGCTGCGATAGAGGCCGATGGGCGAGGCGCTGGTGTCGCTCACCACGCCCGCCTCGCGCGCCGCCTGCTCCAGCGCGGAGGCGGCGGGGGAGGCTGGCGGATCGCCCTTCACCGGCGCGTCCTGCTGCCCGCCGCCGCATGCGCTGGCGAGGAGGATCAGAGCGAGCGCGGCCCCGCGCTTAGTCATGCACCCTTTCAAGCCCATCGTCTGTGAGACGCCTATAGAAACAACTCGTCTCGCCAGTATGGCAGGCCGGGCCGGCAGGCCGCGCTATCACCCAGACCGCGTCCTGATCACAGTCGATCCGCATCTCCACCACGTGCAGCACATGGCCGGAGGTCTCGCCCTTTTTCCACAGCCGCCCCCGGCTGCGTGACCAGAAATGCGCGATGCCGCTCGTTTGCGTCAGGCTCAGCGCCTCGGCGTTCATATGCGCAAGCATCAGCACCGCGCCGGTGCCCGCGTCCGTCACCACCGCGGTGATGAGGCCTTGTGGATCATATTTGGGGTTGAGGACAAGGCCCGTTTCGCGTTCGCTGCTCATAAGCGCAGACTATTAGGCGCGGCGGACTATCGCGGCAAGCGCGACATGGCTGGAGGCAGCATGGTCGGTGCAGGACGAGCCGCACGACTCAGAGGAGGGCCGACATACTCTTTGCAGGAAGTGCGCCAGTCCGCGCTGCGATATCGGCAAGGGAATAGCGCCGCAACACGTCAAGAAAGGCTGATAGCGCCTGGCCGAACAGGCCTTGCAGGCCACAGTCTCCCCCGATGCGGCAGGTTCCGCACGCTGCAATGCTAAGGTCCGATTCCATTGCGAGCACCACCTCGCCAATGTTGATGTCACCGGGTTCGCGCGCCAGCTTGATGCCGCCGTAGCGGCCACGCACGGCGGTTACAAATCCCTTTTTGCCGAGCTGATGTACCACCTTCATCAAGTGGTTGTGCGAGATTCCATAGTGGGCGGCGATCGCGCTGATCGCGCAATGCTGGTCGGCGTTCTTCGCCAGATACAGCAATACGCGCAATGCAAAATCGGTATGTCGGGTCAATTGCATCGCTCGGTTCCGATCAGGTTATACATATATATAGATTGCATCATTGGAGAATGATATATAGATGTATCTGAAATACATTGAAGATGGAGACAGTATGAGCGAGCCCCTGAACGAAACCACGATAGCTCTGGTTAAGGCGACAGCGCCTGCCATCCAGCAACATGGCCTCGCCATCACCCAAAGGATGTACGAGCGGCTCTTTGTGAACGAGGACGTGAAAGCGATGTTCGATCAGGCTGCCCAGCAAAGCGGCGAGCAGCCCAAGCGCCTCGCTGCCGCCATTCTCGCTTATGCCCAGAATATCGACAAGCTTGAGGCGTTGACGGCTCCGGTTATGCGCATGGCTGCGCGCCATGTGGAGACGGGGGTCAAGCCTGAGCATTATCCGCTGGTCGCGGAAGCCCTGTTGCCTGCCATACGCGATGTCTTGAAAGATGCCGCAACCGACGAAATCCTTGCGGCGTGGGGCAAGGCTTACTGGTTCCTGGCTGACATATTGATTGGCAAGGAAGCCGGGCTTTACGCGGAAATCGAGGCGAGGTGACACCCGGCGGGGAGGCCACCACCGCGCAGGTCTCGCTAACCCCGCCTGAAAACCCCGGCCAGCGCGCCATAGGTAGAGCGGTTATGCCGCACCACCGCGCGCAATCTATACGCCATTGACATATACGCCAGTGGCATATAGTTTGCTGCGATGCACAGCCTTCATATCGTTGTCGAGCTGGAGTTTTTTCTCAAGCGCGCCAGAGCGATCATGTCGGACGAAGAGCGCATGGGCATCGTCACCCTTCTTGCCACCAATCCGGAGGCAGGCGTGGCGTTGGGTGGTGGCCTGCGCAAGGAGCTGCTCGCAACCTATGGAGACAAGGCATGAGCGAAGCAAATGACAGCCTGATGGAGGGGCTGAACGAGGCGCTGGCTTTCGCGCGTGGCGAGAAGACCGGGGCCATCGTTCACCATGTCGCGGTGCCAACAGTCGATGTCGCCAGGATCAGGGCCGAGACCGGCTTGTCGCAAACCGCATTCGCCAAGAGCATCGGCGTGGCAAAGGGAACGCTGCTCAACTGGGAGCAAGGCCGCCGCCGCCCCACCGGCCCCGCACAGGTGCTCCTCGCCATGATCGCCCGGAAGCCCTCGCTGGTGCGAGAACTGCTGCAATAGGCGGCTCTTCATCACTGTTTGGCGAGGTACGCCGATGGTTCGGCATCACCCTTCAAAGCCCCACCCTACCCCCGCCTGAAAACCCCGGCAAGCTCCACATGCGTCGACCAGCGGAACTGCCCCACTGGCTGTACGCTCTCCAGCCTGTAGCCGCCCTCGATCAGCATCTTGGCGTCGCGCGCGAAGCTCGATGGGTTGCACGAGACATAGGCGATGGCGGGCACCGTCGCGGCGGCGAGCTGGATCGCCTGCTCGCGCCCCCCGGCGCGGGGCGGATCGAGCAGGATCGCGTCAAAGCGGTTTGCTTCTTGCGTCGTCAGCGGCCTGCGGAACAGGTCGCGATGGTCGGCGAACAGCTGCCGCTGCGCCCGGTTCGCCCCGCCTTTCAGCGCCATCACAAGGCCGCGCGCGGCTTCGGCCGCATAGACGCGCTTGCCTGCCCCCAATGACAGCGCGAAGGTGCCAAGGCCACTGAACAGATCGGCCCACACGCCCGCGCTCTCCAGCGCAGGGCGCACGGCATTCACCAGCGCCGCCTCGCCGTCCGCCGTCGCCTGCAAAAAGGCATAGGGCGGCATCGGCACCGCAACGCCGCCGAACGTCACCGTCAGCGGCTCCGGCTCATGCCGCGTCTGCACGCCATAGCCATCGTCGATCGACAGCCTCGCCAGCCTATGGTCGCGGGCAAAAGCGGAAAGCCGCTCCGCTATGCTAAGCCCTTCCGCCTCCACCCCCTCGATCAGCACATCGACACCCTGATCGGCGAGGGTCAGCTTCACATGCGCCGCGCGCCGCTCGCCCACCATATCGCCCAGCAGCGCGCGCAGCGGCTCCACCAGCGCAAACAGCGCCGGGTGCAGCACCGCGCACATGTTCAGGTCGACGATCCGGTGGCTGCCCTCGCTCGAAAAGCCGAGCGCGGTCTTCTTGCCGAAGCGCGCAACGCGCAGGGCGGCGCGGCGGCGGGTCTGCGGCGCCGAAAGGATCGCGGGCAACACGGTCACACCCTCTATCCCCTGCCCTACAAGCGCGCCCGCCACGCGCCCGCGCACATAATCGGCAAGGCTTTCCTCATCGAGGTGCTGGAGCTGGCATCCACCGCATAGCGGATAATGCACGCAAGGCGGGTTGGCGTGGTGCGGGCCAAAGTCCAGCCCGCCGTCGCCCTTCAGCCGGTCTCCCGGCGCGCTCATCGGCACATGGCGGCCATCCGCCGTCACGCCGTCGCCCTTCGCGGCGATGCGAACAATCAGGCCGGGGTCGCTCATTCCGATCGCGTTTACAGGCAGGCGGCGATGGCGGCGGGGATGTGGGGCAGCAGGTCGTCGGCGAGGAAGGCGGGGCCGGCGAGCCGCGCCGCCTCGCCATGCAGCCACACCGCCTCGCAAGCCGCGCGGAACGGGTCGCCCGTCACCGCCAGCCGCGCGGCGCACAGCCCCGCGAGCACATCGCCGGTGCCAGCGGTCGAGAGCCAGCTCGTCGCGGCATCCGCCACCATGGCGCGGCCATCGGGCGCGGCGATCACGGTCGTCGGGCCTTTCAGCACCACGACAGCGCCACAGCTTTGCGCTGCCGATTGCGCCAGCTCGATCACGGTGCCGGAGATGTCGAGCCCGCTCACATTGGCGAAAAGCTGCGCGAATTCGCCGGTATGCGGCGTCAAAATCGCGTTTTCGGGCAGGGCCGCCATCGCGCCCTCCGCCAGATGCCACAAGGCGTCGGCATCGAGCACGACCGGGTGGCTGTGCACCAGCGCCTGGCCCAGCCGCTCCGCCCCAGCCTCGCCGCGCCCCAGCCCAGGGCCGATCAGCAGCGCGCGGATGCGCGGGTCGCTCAATGCCTCCTCGTTCTTCATTGATGCGCGCACGATCGCGTGGCTGGTGCGGTTGACGGACTGCACGCCGATCAGGCGGATATAGCCCGCCCCGCCGCGCGCCGCCGCTTCGGCCGCCAGCGCGGATGCGCCGGGCATCTCGCCCGCCACCGCCGCCACCAGCCCGCGCGTATATTTGTGCGCGTCGTCGGCGGGGGGAGAGAGACGCGGGCGCTCCAGCCGGACCAATGATGTGTTGGGCGCGGGGATGCCGATGTCGCACAGGAGCTTGCGCGTCCAATGGCCGGTCGCCGGGCGCAGCACATGCGCGCGCTTCCATTGGCCCAATGCGATGCACAGGTCGAAATGCGGAACGGCGGAGAGCGGCATGCCGTCGTCTGTGGATATTCCGCTTGGAATATCAATAGCATAGCTGCGTTCGGATGCCTCGACCAGCTGCACCAGCCGCGCCGCCGCCTTGCCCTCCAGCCCCCGGGTCAACCCCGTGCCGAACAGCGCATCCACCACCTGCGCGAAATGCGTTTCCACGTGGAAAAAGCCCTCGACTGGGCCTCCCCATTCCGCCCGCGCCTGTTTCGCACTCTCCGTCACCGGATCCGCCAGCGCCGCCACCGTCACCGGCACGCCATAGTCGCGCAGCGCCTTCGCGATCACATAGCCGTCGCCGCCATTATTGCCCGGCCCGCACAGCACCAGCGTCTCGCGCCTGGCCCCCACCCGCCAGATCACCTCCGCCGCCGCCTTGCCCGCGCGGAGCATCAGGTCATATTCGGGCACCCCACCCGCGATCACCGCCGCCTCCGCCGCCCGCATCTCGGCTGCGGTGAGAATGGGCTGAGCGTGCAAGCTCATGCGCCTCCGCGCTTCCCGCGAATCTGGCTCACATCGCGCACAGCGCCGCGCGCTGCGCTGGTCGTCATCGCGGCATAGGCCTGCAGTGCAGGCGAAACCTTTCGCGGGCGCTCTTTGGCGGGCTGCCATGCCGCGTCGCCTCTGGCCTCCATCGCGGCACGACGCGCGGCCAGCTCCTCGTCGCTGATGGCGAGGCTGATCCTGCGGCCAGGAATGTCGATCTCGATCCGGTCGCCGGTCTCGACCAGCCCGATCGCGCCGCCCTCCGCCGCCTCGGGCGAAACATGGCCGATCGAGAGGCCCGACGTGCCGCCCGAAAAGCGCCCGTCGGTGATGAGCGCACAGGCCGCGCCCAGCCCCTTGGATTTCAGATAGCTGGTGGGATAGAGCATTTCCTGCATGCCCGGCCCGCCGCGCGGCCCCTCATAGCGGATCACCACCACGTCACCGGCCACGACCTGGCCGGTCAGGATCGCGGTGACGGCGGCGTCCTGGCTTTCGTAGACCTTGGCGGGGCCGGAGAAGGTGAGGATGCTCTCGTCCACGCCCGCCGTCTTCACGATGCAGCCATCCAGCGCGATGTTGCCGGATAGCACAGCGAGGCCGCCGTCCTTGCTGAACGCATGGTCGGCCGAGCGGATGACCCCGGTGGCGCGATCGAGGTCCAGCTCGTCCCAGCGGCGCGATTGGCTGAACGCCGTCTGCGTCGGCACGCCGCCCGGCGCCGCCATAAAGAACTCCTGCACCTTGGCGCTATTGGTCCGCTTGATGTCCCACTGGTTGAGCGCATCGCCCAGCGTGCGGCTGTGCACCGTGGGGAGATCAGTATGCAGAAGGCCAGCCCGATCGAGCTCGCCGAGGATCGCCATGATACCACCCGCGCGGTGGACGTCTTCCATGTGCACGTCCTGCTTGGCGGGCGCGACCTTCGAGAGGCAGGGCACCTGGCGCGAGAGCCGGTCGATGTCGGTCATGGTGAAGTCGACCCCGGCCTCATATGCCGCCGCGAGGAGGTGAAGCACCGTGTTGGTCGATCCGCCCATCGCGATGTCGAGGCTCATCGCATTCTCGAACGCGCCAAAGCTGGCAATGCTGCGCGGTAGCGCGCTCGCGTCATCCTCCACGTACCAGCGGTTACAAAGATCGACTATCAGACGCCCCGCCTCGCGGAACAGCTCGCCCCGGTCGGCGTGCGTTGCCAGCATCGAGCCATTGCCGGGCAGCGACAGACCCAGCGCCTCGGTCAGGCAGTTCATCGAGTTGGCCGTAAACATGCCGGAGCAGGAACCGCAGGTCGGGCAGGCGGAACGTTCGATCGTCTGCACCTCCTCGTCGGAATATTTGTCGTCCGCGGCTGCGACCATCGCGTCGACGAGATCGAGCGCGACCTCCTTGCCCTTGAGGATCACCTTGCCCGCTTCCATCGGCCCGCCCGAAACGAACACCACTGGGATGTTGATGCGCAGCGCCGCCATCAGCATGCCGGGCGTGATCTTGTCGCAGTTGGAGATGCACACCATCGCGTCGGCACAGTGGGCGTTGACCATATATTCGACGCTGTCGGCAATCAGATCACGGCTGGGGAGCGAATAGAGCATGCCGTCATGCCCCATCGCGATCCCGTCATCGACCGCAATCGTGTTGAACTCCTTGGCGACGCCTCCCGCCGCCTCGATTTCGCGCGCGACCATCTGGCCAAGGTCTTTCAGGTGCACATGCCCCGGCACGAACTGGGTGAAGCTGTTGACCACCGCAATGATCGGCTTGCCGAAGTCGCTGTCCTTCATGCCGGTCGCGCGCCACAGCCCGCGCGCCCCGGCCATGTTGCGGCCATGGGTGGTAGTGCGGGAACGATAGGCAGGCATGAGGCTCAACTCCGGTGTGGCATACTATATGGTGTTGCGCGGCCTAACGCAAAAGGGGGCGCAACCGAAGCGAAAAATCGGTCCGATCGGGCGCTCGCCTGCTTACGCTAATTGAACCCGGCATTGCTCCACAATCGGCGCGAGAATGTCCGCATAGCGCGCCTGCCCTGCCGCCGTAGCCGATATGTCCTGCCGCAGCTCGACACCGAGATAAGGTATGCCGTTCCCTTCGGCATGGCGGTTCATCGTGTAGTTCAGCTGGCGCCCGGAGTAGGGCAGCTGATCACCCACGATCAGCCCCGCGCTTTCCAGCAGCGGAACGGCAATGCGTGCCGCGCGGTCATCGTCGTTGTAGAGCACGCCGATTTCCCAAGGACGTTGTTGCTCCGGGTCGGCCGCCAAGCGCGGGGTGAAGCTATGGACCGAGAGAATGAACGGCCGGTCGATGGATGCTAGCAGCCGCTCGACCTCCCGATGATAAGGGCGATGGAAGCGGTTGATGCGCTGCTCGATGCTCGCGCTGCGGTTGCCGGGAATCGCATGGCCGTCGCTCGCCGTAACAAGCAGGCCTGGCGCATCCTCTTCGCGGTTGAGGTCTATGACAAGGCGGGAAATGCCACCGAGGATCGCCGTGCATCCCAAGCTCCCCGCCAGCAGCGCCGCAACTTCCCCAGCGCCAATGTCGAGCGCGATATGCTGGTCGAGCAGCTCCGGCGCGATGCCGAGATCGATGTCGTCTGGTACATGATTGCTGGCGTGATCGGAGACGATCAGCACCGGCGCTTTGCCATGCGTCAGGATGCGGTGCGCCTCGCTCATCGCAGCACACTCGCGCAGGTCCACCAGCCCGGCTGCTGTGCGGCGATTTCGTCACGCGCAGCATCCCGCATCGCAGCGCTGTCGAAAAGCGCGAAGCAGGTCGCGCCAGAGCCGGACATACGCACGAAATGCGCCGTGCCGATCTCGTCCAGCAGATAAAGCGCCAGGCCGATTTCGGGGACCAGCGCCACCGCGCCCGGCGTCAGATCGTTGCGCCAACCAGCACGGGCGATGGCGAGCGATCCGCGATCGGCACAGTCCCACCCCTGATAGACCGGACCGGTGGGGCAGGGCGTCAACGGGTTGACGAGGAGGATAGGCGTTCCCGCCACAGGCATGTCCGCAGGCGGGGGCGAGAGGACATCGCCGACGCCTGTTCCCAGCATGGCGCGGGAAGCGACGCAAGCCGCCATATCCGCGCCCAGCGGGCCGATGGCGGTGCATAGTTGATCTTCGGTGGCATCCAGCACCCACAACCGGTTGAGGCCGCGCGCCACGGCGGCAGCGTCGGCCGACCCGCCACCCAGCCCCGCCGCGATCGGCAGGCGCTTGTCGAGGCTGATACGCGCCCCCGCACGCACCCCGAAATGCGCCTGCATCGCCTTGGCTGCGCGCAGCACCAGATTGTCGTCGTCGGTCGGCAGCCCCCCGGAAAATGGCCCGCTCGTGGCGAGGGTCAGATCCTCCGCCGCTTCAATCGCGATCCCATCGCCATCCGCGCAAAAGGCGAACAACGTTTCGATCTCGTGATACCCGTCAGGCAGCCGCGCCCGCACATGGAGCGCAAGGTTGATCTTGGCGTATGCGGTTTCCGTAATCGGCGTCATGGTGCGGGTGGAGCGGCCTCCGGCCCGACATCGATCTTGCGGCTGACACGCGCGCGCACTTTGGCATCGGCGTCGTCGCTCAGACCCACGAGCGCCGCCCGCCAGGCCGCTCGCGCTTCGAAACGCCGCCCGGCCGCCCACAGTATATCGCCCAGATGCTCGTTGATCTCGGCATTGCCCGGCGCGGTGGCGACGGCATTCTCGATGAGGGGCAGCGCCCTGTCCCCCTGCCCGGCCTTGAACAGCGCCCAGCCCAGGCTGTCGATGAAAGCCGGTTCCTTGGGGGCGATGCGGTTGGCGCGTTCGAGCAGGGCGATTGCGCGGGGCAGCTCTTCGCCGCGGTCCGCCATCGCATAGCCGAGATAATTGAGCGCCGCAGCACTGTCAGGCGCGCGTTCCACGACCTTTTCCAGCAGCGGCTTCGCCTCCTGCCATTTGCCGGACTGTTCGAGTGCTGCCGCAAGTTGCAGGAGCAGGGCCGGATCGTCCTTGTCTGTCATCTGCGCACGCGCACGAGAATAGGCGTCGACCGCGCCCGCATTGTCTCCCGTCTGCACCAGAACGTCCGCCAGCAGACGTAGCGCTCGCGCATCCCCGGTGCGCGCCTGCTCACGCGCCAGCGCCACCGCCTGGGTGTCGTTGCCTTCCGCCACCATGGCGCGCAGGCGCAGTGTCTCCGCCTCGAACCGGGCCGGGGCGCACGGCTCCACGCCCGCCAGTACGGCGAGGGCGCTCTGGTGCATGTCTCCGATCATCGCAGCACGCGCGACAAGTAACCGGGCGTCGTCGTCAGCCGGATCAGCAAAGCTCGCCAGCCTGGCCAGGCTCAGAGTGGCTCGCGCATCGCCCTGACCGAGGAGATCGAGCGCGAGCCGGGCGAGCAGGCGCGCCAGCCCGGACTGCGGGGTGAAGGCCTGGGGTGTGGTGGCGCAGCGCCCCTCCGCTGGCACAGCATCGGCGCGCAGGTCCGTGGCAAGATCGGATCTCCCCAGTGCCGCAAAGCGGGCCGCCATTGCTTCGCGCTGTGCCGGGCCGAATGCGGTGCCGCGCGCCCGCGCCTGCGTATAAGTATCGGCCGCGCCGGGCGCATCGCCCAGCGCAAGCCGCTGAAGCAGCAGCTGCTCTTCGGTATAGCGCACGGCGAACACGGCATAGGGCTTGTCGACCGGCACCACCGGCGGGTCATAGGGCCCGTCCTTCATCGAGACCCAGCTCTGCATGAACGGCACGATGAAAGCAAAATTGCCCTCGCGCTCGATGCGGCTCACGAGTGCGCGTGCTTCCTTCCATTTCCCCCGCTCCATTGCCTCGGCGAGCAACAGCACGGTGCCATCGGGGGGGAGCATGCCCGCGTCATCGAGCGTCCGCGCGGCCTTCAGCGCGAGCGTCTTGTCGCCTGCCAGCACCGCCTGGCGATAGGCGCGGCTCGCAACATCGGGGCTGGCGGGATCGAGGCTCAGCGCCTGCGCATAGGCTTGCGCGGCCTGCTGCATCGCGCCATCGCCCTCGGCGACCCGCGCCTGAACATAGGCGCCCAGCCGCTGCTGCTCGAGGCTCGCGGCGGAGGCAGTGCCGATTCCGGCCGACACCGCCAAAGCCAGCGCGGTTGATATCAGCGTCTGCCTGTGCGGCACATCAATCCTCACATGTTCGGGTAATTGGGACCGCCGCCGCCCTCCGGCGTCACCCAGTTGATGTTCTGGGTCGGGTCCTTGATGTCACAGGTCTTGCAGTGGACGCAGTTCTGCGCGTTGATCTGGAAGCGCGGATTGCCCTCGTCCAGCCCCACCACTTCATAGACTCCCGCCGGGCAGTAACGCTGCGCCGGTTCATCATAGAGGGGCAGATTGTAGCTGATCGGGATCGAAGGGTCCTTGAGCTGCAAATGGCAGGGCTGCTCTTCCTCATGATTGGTGTTCGAGAGGAACACCGAGGACAGCCGATCAAAGCTGATAACGCCGTCGGGCTTGGGATAGTCGATCTTCGGGCAATGCTCCTTGCGCCACAGCTTGGTGTGGTCGGGCTTGTGCTTCATCGTGATCGGCAGGCCTATTTTCAGCGTCCGCATCCACATGTCGATGCCCGCCAGCAACGTGCCGAGAGTGCCGCCGAACTTCGAAATGGCGGGTTCGGCGTTCTTCACCAGTTGCAGCTCGTCGGCAATCCAGCTTGAGCGCAACGTGCTCTCATAAGTGCCGAGCTCGTCGCCCGCGCGATCCGCCACCACGGCATCGAACACGCTCTCGGCGGCCAGCATGCCGGACTTCATCGCCGTGTGCGTCCCCTTGATGCGCGGCACGTTGACGAAGCCCGCCGAGCAGCCGATCAGCGCACCACCGGGGAATTCGAGCTTGGGCACGGACTGCCAGCCGCCCTCGTTGATCGCGCGCGCGCCATAGGAGACGCGCTTGCCGCCTTCGAGAAATTTGCGGATTTCCGGATGCTGCTTCCACCGCTGGAATTCCTCAAACGGGTAGAGATGGGGGTTGCGATACGAAAGGCCGACGACGAAGCCCAAAGCCACCTGACCGTTCGCCTGATGATAGAGGAAGCCTCCGCCATAGGCATCGGTCAACGGCCAGCCCTGGGTGTGGATGACGAGGCCGGGCTTATGCTTGGCGGGGTCGATGTCCCACAGCTCTTTCATGCCGAGGCCATAGACCTGCGGCTCGCAATCCGCTTCGAGGTCGAACTTTGCCTTCAGCTGCTTGGTCAGGTGCCCGCGCGCGCCTTCTGCAAACAGGGTGTAACGCCCGTGCAGCTCCATGCCCGGCTGATAATCAGCCTTGTGGTGGCCCTCGCGGTCAACACCCATGTCACCTGTGGCCACACCCTTGACCGAGCCATCCTCGTTGTAAAGCACCTCGGCTGCCGGGAAGCCGGGGAAAATTTCGACACCCAGCCCTTCCGCCTGCTCCGCGAGCCAGCGGCACAGATTGCCGAGCGAGCCCGTATAGGTGCCTTCATTGTGCATGAATTTAGGGGTGAAAATGTGCGGCATGGCAAATTTGCCGCTCTTTGTGATGAACCAGTGCTGGTTATCCGTCACCGGCACATCAGCGAGCGGACAGCCAGACTCGCGCCATTCCGGCAGCAACTCGTCGAGCGCGCGCGGATCGATCACCGCGCCGGAAAGAATGTGCGCTCCGATTTCGGAGCCTTTTTCGAGGATGCAGACCGAGATTTCCTTGCCAGCATCGTTCGCCAGCTGCTTCAGCCGAATCGCCGCGGAAAGGCCCGCCGGGCCGCCGCCGACAATAACGACATCATAAGGCATGGATTCGCGTTCGCTCATTTCCGTCTCCAGTGGGCTGCGCGCTCGATCGTCTTGGGTCCGACCGGCGCACCGTTCCAACAGTTCAGCACTGAGCGGCGATGACCCTTCTTGACGCATTCGTCAAGCCATGCGCCTATGCGCTTATGCGGGTAGAACAATATATGGGTGCGCGGGCTACACCTCTCAAGGCGCAGATTGAAAGCACGCTGGCGTGGTGGGCGCTGGCGGGTGTGGAGAGCGCCATCACGGATCAGCCGGTCAACTGGTTGACGCCGAAGCAGCCATCGCCGCGCGCTGCTCAGACACGCGTATTGCCCGGCGATACGGGTTTTCCCGATAGGCTAGATGATTTTCACGCCTATCTGGCTCAAGCGCAAACCCTGCCTGAAGGCTCATGGCCCGGCCCGCGCATCATGCCGGCAGGGCCGCCTGCTCCGAGCCTGATGATCCTGGTCCACGCGCCAGACGCACTTGCGACGAAGCATGGCGCGCCGTTGGAAGGGGCAGGGATGAGCCTGTTGGCGCGCCTGCTCCGCGCCGTGGGACTCGAGCCGACTGACTGCTATTTTGCGACCCTCAGCCTGGTCACCCCGCCTGGCGGGATGATTGACGGCGCTGTAGTGGAAAGCCTTGTCGCACGCATGCGTCACCACATCGGTCTGGTCGCGCCCAAATCGCTAATGCTCATCGGCGATCAGGCGAACCGTGCTCTCCGTCCGACCGGCGGTCTTGATACAAGCGGAAATTTACTTTTTGTTAACCATTCGGGCGGCATGGTTCCCGCGGTCGCGATTGCGCATCCCCGGCTTATGCAGGGGCAGCCGATGGCAAAGGCGGAAGCGTGGCGGCTGTTGCGGGAACTGGTCAAAGGTTGGGGACAGTGAGAGCATCATTTGTGGCTTTAATGGCGGCTGCGCTGGTGGCGCAGGCCGGAGTTGCGCGTGCGGAGCCCACGCTTGTCGCGCCGGTCGGTGCTGCAGATGCCCAGAACGCGGTCGCGCCCCTTTCCCAGCAAGACACCTATCGCGCTGTGTTCGCCGCGCTGCGTGCCGGCAACTGGGCCGAAGCGAAGACGCGCATCGCCTCGCTGGACAAGGACGATCCGGTGCGCGCGGTTGCGTTGGCCGAGTTATATACCGCCAAAAATTCCCCCCGCGCCGAGTTGTTCGACCTGCTGGCCCTGATCAATACAGCCAATTGGTTGCCCGAATCGAACCAGCTTGCGCGTATGGCGAAGAAGCGCGGTGCGGATATCCTACCGGACGGGCCGCAGGTGCAGAAACTGATGTGGCTCGGCGCGGCACCCAAGCGGCAATATACGCCCACCGTCAAGCAGGACGCGGCGGCGCAGGCGCTGGTCGCCCAGATCCAGCCCTATATCAAGGCGGATACTCCCGGTGCGGGCGAAGCGCTGATCACGCCGGAGATCGAAACCACGCTGACCGTGGACGGCCTCGCCGAAGCGCGGCAGCGGCTCGCCTGGGCTTATTATATCGGCAACGACGACAGTAACGCCCTGCGCCTCGCGGCGCGGGCGCTGGAGACCGGCTCCACCGGAGACTGGGCGGTGCAGGCGCACTGGACCATTGGCCTCTCCAACTGGCGCGCCAATGATCCGCGCACGGCGGCAGCCGCTTTCGAGCGCGTCGGCGCCATGGCCAAGAATGACGATATGCGCGCGGCAGGGCATTATTGGGCTGCCCGTGCATGGATGAACGCCGGCCAGCCCGCCAAGGTGAGCGCGCTCCTAAGGCGCGCCGCCGAGCGGTCCGACACCTTCTATGGCATGCTCGCGCGCGAGACGCTGGGGCTGGAGGCGCCGCAGGCCGCCATCAACCCCATGCGCTCGACCGCGATCATGGACAAGCCCGCCGTCCGTGCCGCGCTCTCGCTGCACGAGATCGGGGAAAACGAGTTTGCGGATGCCCTGCTGCGCCATCAGGCGGCGCTCGGCACCGTACGCGATTATGATTCGCTACTCGCGCTGACGGATACGCTCGATCTGCCTGCCACCCAGATCTGGCTGGCACAGCATGGCCCGGCGGGGCACAATGGGGGCAGTTTCGGACGCTTTCCACGGCCAAGCTGGGCGCCGGAAGGCGGATGGCGCATTCACCCTGCGCTGGTGTTCGCCCACGCGCTCCAGGAATCCGGTTTCCGTACCGATGCCGTCAGCCCGGCGGGCGCGCGCGGCCTGATGCAGGTGATGCCCGGCACGGCGCGGCTGGTGGCGGGCGATGCCGTCAGCGCGGCCCGGCTTTCCAATCCTGCCGTCAACATGGAATATGGCCAGCGCTATCTTGAGCAGCTGCGCGATATGAAGGCGACGGGTGGACTGCTGCCCAAGGTGATGGCGGCGTACAATGCCGGACCGGCTCCGGTCGAGCGGTGGAACAGCCAGGTGCGCGACAATGGCGATCCGCTGTTGTTCATGGAGTCGCTGCCTTATTACGAGACCCGCGCGTACGTAAACATCGTGATGCGCAACTACTGGATGTACGACCTGCGCGAGACCGGCAAGGCAGACGCGCTCACCGCGATGGCGCAAGGGCGCTGGCCCGCTTTCCCCACCCTCAAGAACGGTAAGCCGGTCGAGCTTAGCTACCGGATCAATCGCTGATCATGCCGATCGACGAGAATGCTGTGTTCCTGCCGGTGCGTATCGCGCTGATGACGATATCCGACACGCGCGGGCTGCACGATGATCTATCAGGTGATGCGCTGGTCGAGCGCATCCACGACGCCGGGCATGAACTTGCCGCCCGCGTGATCGAAACCGACGATGTCGAGCGCATCGTCGAGCGATTGCAGGAGTGGATCGAGGACCCGCAGGTCGATTGTATCATCACCACAGGCGGAACCGGCGTCACCGGGCGGGATGTCACGCCCGAGGCGCTTGCAAAGGTGGCGGACAAGGATATTCCCGGGTTCGGCGAGCTGTTTCGCCTGATCAGTTTCCAGAAGATCGGCAGCTCGACCATCCAGTCCCGCGCGTGCGCCTGCGTCGCCAGCGGCACTTATATCTTCGCTTTGCCGGGTAGCCCCGGCGCGGTGAAGGACGGGTGGGACGGCATTCTCATTACCCAGCTCGACAGCCGGTTCAGGCCCTGCAACTTCGTGGAGCTGATGCCCCGGTTGAAGGAACGATAGGCAGGGCCGGTTCAACCCGAGGCCAGCCCCTCCATGATCAGGCGGTTGACCTCAATAAGGTCAGACAAGGCGGCGCGTCCGGCGATGATCTCGCTGCTGTGCCTGTCTACCCATAGAGACAGCGAGATGATGCTCGCGCGCAATGGTGCGGGTAGGCGGTTGCCGCCATCGGCGCAGGTCGCCCCGAAGGTAGCCCAGATCTCGCGGTTCCAGTGGATCACGTCCACGAGCGCCGCACCCTTCAAGGCGGCGCGCTCCGCCTCGATCAGCGCGCCCGTCACCTGCCCCAGCAGGCGATGCTCTGCGCTGCGCGGTGCTTCCGAAAAACTGCGCGCGCGTTGATAGGCGGATAGGCCCATATCGTCTCCTGGCGCGCCCGTGTGCGCGTTCCACCCTTATTATAGCGTGCGCTATCGACGCGCGCGAAGGGCGGGGCCAATTCCGGCAACATGGTAAACATTCTGGTGAGGTGCCGCCCGGCCCGCGCCTGCCCGTCCTATAATTCCCGATAAGCAGTGTCTTACTCGTGAGGGACGAACCTTGTCATGCTGAACGGCGTAGGCTTCATCATCATTCTTGTCTGCGTGTTCGGCAGCTTCGTGATGGCGGGCGGCAAGATGGACATCATCCTGCATGCCCTGCCACATGAAATGATGGCGATCGGGGGCGCGGCAGTCGGCGCGTTCATCGTCTCCAACGACATGCATACGGTGAAGCTGGCCGGCAAGGGTCTGGCGCGCAGCTTCAAGGGATCGCGCTGGAAGGAAAGCGATTATCTTGACCTTCTCACCCTGCTGTTCCAGCTGCTGACGCTGTTTCGCAAGGATGGCGCCACCGCGCTGGAGCCGCACCTCGACAACCCGCATGAGAGCAGCCTGTTCTCGCGCTTTCCCGGCATCGTCGCCGACCACCATCTGGTGGAGTTCATCTGCGACTATCTGCGCATGATGACGGTCAACTTTGAGGATCCAAACCAGATGGCTGAGGCGATGGAGGCGGATATTGACCGCCATCATCACGAGGAAGCTGAGCCGCAGCACGCATTGCAGACCATGGCGGACGGCCTGCCCGCGATCGGCATCGTTGCGGCGGTCCTGGGCGTCATCAAGACCATGGGGTCTATCGACCAGCCGGTGGAGATACTGGGCAGCATGATCGGCGGCGCGCTGGTGGGCACCTTCATGGGTGTGTTGCTCAGCTACTGCGTCGTTGGCCCGCTCGCCTCCAAGCTCAACCAGACCATCGAGGCGGACTCCAAGCCCTACATTTTGGCCAAGACCGCGATCGTCGGATACGCCCAGAGCCTGCCTGTACAGGTCGCCGTCGAGATCGCGCGGCGCATGACGCCGTCAGCCATGGCCCCGACATTCCAGCAACTCGAAACCGCACTAGACGAGGCGAAAAATGGACTCACCCCACAAGCTGCTTGATGGCCCAATGGATGGGCTGGAGGCTGATGGCCGCCTGCGCCTGCCGCCCAATGTGACCACGCTCATGGCGGAGGATCTGCGCGCCGGGCTTGTGCTCGCCGCCGATCATGAGGCCGCGATCCTGATCGACGCATCCGAGACCATCAGCATCGGTCAGGCCGCGCTGCAACTGCTGATCGCGGCGAAACTGGAGGCGGATCGCATGACCATCCCGTTCGAGATCGAGAACGCGCAGGAGCCGCTCGTCAAGCGGATCGAGGCATTGGGGCTGGCCGAAACGCTGGGCCTCACCGGCAAAGGGGAAGAAGTGCAATGAGCAAGCTCATTCTGACCGTGGACGACAGCGCCAGCATGCGCATGCTCCTCAAGGTGTCACTCACCGCCCAGGGCTATGCCATCGAGGGGGCCGAAGACGGGTGCAAGGGCCTGGAGCGGATGAAGGAGCTCGATCCCGATCTCCTCATCACAGATATCAACATGCCGCACATGGATGGGTTCGAGCTGATCGAGGCGGTGCGGGCACTGCCCGAATTTCGCGGCACGCCTATCCTCGTGCTCTCCACCGAGTTTTCTGACGAGAAGAAATCCCGCGCCCGCAATGCAGGGGCCACGGGCTGGATCACCAAGCCCTTTGACGCGGAGAAACTGGGAGCGGCGATCCGCCGGGTATGCCCATGAGCGAGGACAAGGAACTGGACGAGATTCAGGCGATCTTCTTCGAGGAGTGCGTCGAGGGTCTGGGCACTGCCGAGGCAGGGCTGACCGCCTTCGCCAATGGTGACATCTCGGCCGAGGTAATCGCGGGCGTGTTTCGCGCGGTCCATTCGATCAAGGGCGGAGCAGGGGCGTTTGGGCACAATGCGCTGCTCACTTTCGCCCATGCGTTCGAGAATGTGCTGGATCGGGTGCGCGCCGGAGACATCGCGGCGACGGCGGAGATCGGCCAGCAATTGCTCAGCGCGTTCGATACGCTGTCTGACCATGTATCTGCCGCAATGGGACGGGCGGATGTGCCGCAGGATGGAGTCGCGCTCGCCGGGCTGAACGCGCTGCTGGCGGGAGAGGCGCCGGTGGCCGCCCCGACGCCTTCTCCAGCAACACCGGAGCCTTCCTCGCAGCCAGCAGAGCCAGACGAAACGGGTTTCGTGCCCGTCGCCGTGGCGTTGGATTTGGAGGATTTCGATGCGCCCGAAGTCCTAGCGCCAGAGGCAAACAGCGATGATCACCCCTGGCGCATCGCCTTCGCGCCCTCGCGCGCCGCCATGGCGAACGGGGCCGAGCCGCTGCTGGTGATACGCGAGCTGGAGCGCATGGGCGCTCGTGTGACCCATGCGGACCTCGTCAAGCTGCCGCCCCTGCGAGAGCTGGAACCGGAGCAAGGCTATATTCGCTGGGAATTGCTGCTCGATGGATCGGTCGAACAGCAGGAGCTGGACGAATGCTTCGATTTTGTAGCGCCCGATAGCTTCATCGAATATCGCCGGGAGGGCGCAACCATTGCCACCGCAAACGAGCCGGAGCCGATTGTTGCATCAGAGGCAGAAGCGGTAACCGCCGCCGACCTGTCCGGGACGGACGAGGAGGATACACCGCCAGTTTCCGCACCGCCGGTGCTGTTGATCGTGCCCCCCTCGCCACCACCCGCAACACCGCCGGGCGATGCCAAGGTGCTCGATGCCGCTTCCCAGACCATCCGTATCGATGTGACCCGGCTCGACATGCTGCTCAACCTGGTGGGTGAGCTGGTGATCCGCAATTCGATTCTCAATGATCGTCTTGCGGCGGAGGATCAAGAGCGGGTCGAGCTGCCGCAACTGGCGCGCCTCACGCGCGAGATTCAGGATAATGTCATGTCGCTGCGCG
The DNA here is from genome assembly GCF_030867385.1 of Sphingobium sp. DEHP117. Taxonomy (GTDB): domain Bacteria; phylum Pseudomonadota; class Alphaproteobacteria; order Sphingomonadales; family Sphingomonadaceae; genus Sphingobium. The sequence continues at coordinate 486,327 of NZ_JAPFBJ010000002.1, forward strand.
CCCAGCCGATCCGGCAGGCGTTCAGCCGCGTGCCGCGCATCGTGCGTGAGCTGTGCGCCGCTACCGCCAAACAGGTGAATCTGGAGGTGCAGGGCGAGGGCACCGAAGTCGACAAGAGCGTCATCGAGAAGATCGGCGAGCCGCTGACCCATATGATCCGCAACGCCATAGACCACGGTCTCGAAAGCGCGGAGGAGCGGATTGCGGCGGGCAAGGACCCGGTCGGTACCGTGCGCCTCTCCGCCGAGCAGAAGGGCGCGCGCATTGTCATCCGCGTGGCGGACGACGGGCGCGGCATCGACCGTGAGCGGGTGCGCAACAAGGCAATCGAGAAGGGCATCGTCGCAGCCGACACGCCATTGACCGATGAAGACATCGACAATCTCATCTGCGCGCCCGGCTTTTCCACGGCGGAGACCATTTCCAACATATCCGGCCGTGGCGTCGGCATGGATGTTGTGCGCACCAACGTCGAGGCCTTGGGCGGGCGCATCGAGATCAGCTCCACGCCCGGCCAGGGCACGAGCTTCACGATGGTGCTGCCGCTTACGCTCGCGATCCTCGATGGCATGATCGTGCGTATCGATGGCCAGCGCTATGTCGTGCCGCTCGCCCATGTGGTGGAATCGATCCGCCCCGATCCGGGTCAGGTGAAGGCGCTTTCGCCCACATCGGAGGTCATCGACCTGCGCGGCAGTTATGTGCCGGTGCGGCGGGTAAGCGACATCTTCGGCCTATATGGTCACGAACGGCGCAGCCCGGAGGAGAGCCTCGTCATCATCGCGGAAAGTGACATGGCGGGCTGCATAGGCCTGATGGTGGACACGATAGACGACCGGCGCGAGCTGGTGGTGAAGAGCCTCGACCAAAACCTCTACCCGATCACCGGGCTTTCGGGCGCCACCATCCTTGGCGATGGCTCGATCGCTCTCATTCTCGACATCGATGCGCTCGTTTCGGCCGCCAATTCTTCGGGCGCGCGTTTTACCCTGAAAGGAATGGCAGCATGACCGAGTTGACCGAAGCCGAGGCGCCCGCAGCGCAGGACATGAAGATCGTCACCTTCACCCTGTGCGGCCACATGTTCGGCATCGCGATGACAGCGCTGCTCGAAATCCGCGAGTGGGAGGAACCGACACCCCTGCCCGGCGTGCCGCATTATGTGCGCGGCGTGACGAATTTGCGCGGCAATGTCGTTCCGGTGGTCGGCCTGTCCGAGCGGCTGGGCTGGCCGCCGAGCGAGACGCATGCGCGCTCGTGCATCCTCGTCGTCAATCTCGACGGCAAGCAGGCGGGCTTTCTGGTCGACGAGATGAACGACATCGTGACCGTGAACATGGCGGAAATTCAGCCACCCCCCGCTCTGGACGGCGCGGACACCAGCATGATCGCGGGCCTTGTGCGCGTGGTAGACAGGGGGAGTGACGAGAACGAAACCGGCCGATCGGGCAATAACGCCATGGTGCTGCTGATCGACGTGCCGGCCTTGAGCCTCACCCGCCATCTGGACGCCGCCGCATGAACCAGCTTACCCCTCTCGATCGTGACCTATGGGGCGGGGCGGCACTCACCGATGCCGAGTTCCGCGAGATCGCGGCGATGCTGCATCAGGAGTCGCGGATCACGCTCGCCCCGCAAAAGGCGACGCTGGTGCGCTCGCGCCTGTCGCGCCGGCTGCGCGAGCAGGGGCTGAAGAGCTTTTCCGACTACATCGCGCTCGTGCGACGTGACATCGGCGAACGGCGCCAGATGATCGAGCTACTCACCACAAATCACACACATTTCTTCCGTGAGGTTCATCATTTCAACCATCTGAGGAACGAGATGATGCCGATCTGGCGCGGCCGCAACGCGCGGGAGCCGTTGCGTATCTGGTCCGCCGCGAGTTCGTCTGGCGAAGAGGTCTATACGATCGCCATGACCCTGCTGGGGCAGGATCTGCGCGAGGCTCAGTGGGCGCGCACCGCCGGCGTCCAGCTCTTCGCCACAGACATTTCGGACGAGATGGTGAAGGCTGTGCGCAACGCGGAATATCCCAAGGGGCATCTGGAGCAGGTTCCCCAGCCCTGGCGCAAGCTGTGGACGAAGGAGACGCGCGACGGCTTCGCCATCGCGCCCGAGGCGCGCAACCTCGTCACCGCGTCTCAGCTCAACCTGTTCGAACGCTGGCCCTGGCGCCACCCGTTCGAGGCGATCTTCTGCCGCAACGTCATGATCTATTTCAACGAGGAGGCGAAGGCGGAACTCGAGATGCGCCTCGTCAACCAGCTCGTGCCAGGCGGCGCGCTCTACATCGGCCATAGCGAGCGGCTGGTGAGCAAGGCCAAGGATTTCATGATCCCCTGCGGCCACACCATGTATCGCAAGCCGGAGACCGTGCGGTGAGAGAGAATATTCCCGTTGGAGAACGCACGCGCGTGCTGATCGTGGATGATAGCGCATCCATGCGCGCTATCCTCAAGAAGATTCTTCAGTCTGACCCGCGCATCGACGTGGTCGGCGCGGCGGCGGATGCCGAGATCGCGCGACGCCTGCTGAAAGATTTGAACCCGGACGTGCTGCTGCTCGATGTCGAAATGCCGGGAATAGACGGCATCACCTTCCTTGAGAAGATCATGCGCCTGCGCCCCATGCCGGTGGTGATGTGCTCGTCGCTTACCGCCAAGGGTACAGAGACGACGATTGAGGCGATGCGGCTGGGCGCAGTCGAGTGCATCGGCAAGCCAGCGGGCGGCCCCGAGGCGCTGATGCGCGAGGCCAAGCTGTTGCGCGAAACCGTGAAGGCGGCCGCGCGCTCTACCATGCGGCCGATCAGCCATGCTGTGCCGCGCGGAGCTGTGCCGTCGGGCGGGTGCGACCCGGAGCTGGTGATCGCCATCGGTGCATCCACTGGTGGGGTGGAAGCGCTGTTCGCGCTGCTCTCCGCCCTGCCGCCCGATATTCCGCCCACTTTGGTGGTGCAGCATATGCCCGGCATGTTCACCAAGGGCTTTGCCGCCCGGCTCGATCGCTCCTGTCCGATGCGGGTGACAGAAGCGCGAGACGGGGAAAGGTTGCAGGCCGGTACCGTCTATATCGCCCCCGGCTCCGAAGCTCATATGGAGCTCTCTGGCGGGCGGCAGGGCCATCTGCGCCTGCGGCCCACAGCCCCCGTTTCTGGTCATCGCCCGAGTGCGGACGTTTTGTTCAAGAGCTGCGCACCGCTGGGGAAGAAGGCAATCGGCGTCATCATGACCGGCATGGGCAAGGATGGCGCGCAAGGCCTGCACGCCATGCGCAAGGCCGGCGCGCTGACCCTGGGCCAGGATGAGAACAGCTGCGTCATCTACGGCATGCCGCGCGCGGCGAAGCTGCTCGGCGCTGTGACCCGCGAGGTGAGCCTCGATACGCTGCCCAAGGCGCTGTTACGTGCCTGCCGTGAACCTATGGGGGTACACTGACATGCCTGCCGCATCCGCAATCAAGGTGATGGTGGTTGATGACCAGACGAGCATGCGCGCGATGATCCGCCGCACGCTTCAGGATCTCGGCTTTCGCGATGTTCGCGACAAACCGTCGGCACTGGAGGCCTTGCCTGCCGTGCAGAACGACCGGGTTCACCTCATCATCTCGGACTACAACATGCCCGATATGGACGGGCTGGAGTTTCTGAAGGCCGTGCGCGCCGATCCTGTCATCGGCAAAACCGTGTTCATCATGCTGACCGGCAGCTCGGAAAAATCGGTGGTGCAGAAGGCGGCAGAGCTCGGGGTCAACAACTATGTCGTAAAGCCCTTTGCGCCTGCCGCGCTCAAGGAGAAGATCGAGCGGGTCTTCGGGGAGCTGAGCTGATGAAGCCCCCCTCGAAGCGCATTGCGATCATCCAGGGGGAGAGCGCGGTGGTGAGCGAGCCGGACACGGTCATCGCAACGCTGCTCGGATCATGCATCGCCGTGTGCCTGCATGATCCGATTGCGCACATCGGCGGCATGAACCACTTCCTGCTCGGTGAGCCGGGGCGCGGGCAGACGGTCGCCGCGGCAGACATGGCCCGCTACGGCCTGCACGCGATGGAGCTACTGATCAACGCGATGATGCAAAAGGGCGCATCGCGGCTCCGCCTCTCGGCGCAGGTGTTCGGCGGCGGCAATATTCAGGCGGCGTTCGGGCCGATCGGCACCAGGAATGCCGAGTTTGCACTTCGCTTCCTGAAGACCGAGGGCATTCCCGTTACCCAGACGAATGTCGGCGGCACCCAGGCGCGTAAGGTGGAATTTCGCGCATGGGATGGGATCGCCTCCTGCGCCCTGGTTGCGCAGGCGCCACCTCTGCGCCCCATTGCGCCATATCGCCCGCCCTCGGCGTCCAGCGATGTCGAGCTGTTCGCCTGATCGATTGCCAGCCTTTTCCCTCCAGCCTCAACGGTGACACATGGCCTTTCACCCTTCCGTCTACCCGCTCTGCACTGCCATGGCGAACGAGTGGCGCGAAATGCGGCATCATCTCGAACAGCTGGCGGCGCGGCTGTGCGTCGACGCCTCCTTCGCCGCCCTGCATCTGGACAGCCTGCAGCTGTTCGATGCGCTCGCCCAGCAGGCGGATGAAAGCGCGGTCATGCTCGACAGGCTCTCGGAAGGCATGTGCTCGTCAGACGCGCTCGCGCTCGTGCGGCTGGATATGATGCAGCAGCGGCTACGCGATGCGCTCGGCGAGATGACCTGATCCCGCCATGGCAGCTTCAGACAAGCAGGAGGCGCCGGTCGTCATCCGCCGCGTCAAGAAGGTGGTGGGCGGCGGCCATCATGGCGGCGCATGGAAAGTGGCCTACGCCGACTTCGTGACCGCGATGATGGCGTTCTTCATGCTGCTCTGGCTGATTTCGAACCCGGACAAGGAAAAGCTGAAAGGCCTGGCCGAATATTTCACGCCTGGCCCGCCGAGCGCGCCGCAGGCGACCGGTACTACTTCCGGCCCGAGCGATACGCCAGGCACCGGTGGGCACACCCAGCGTAACCAATCCGACAGCCGAAGTCCCAGCGGCATTCCGGCGATGACCGCCGCCAGCCCCGGCGTCGCGCGCGGCGGCAGCGCCGATGTGCCGAGCGCGGCGTTGCGTGTATTGGCGCAGGAGCTGAAGGTCGCGCTTGACGCCGTGCCGCAGGACCATGCCGCGCCTACCAGCTTCATGACCGACATGGGGCGGGACGAACTGCGCGTCAGCCTCACGGATACAGACCGGCAATCGATGTTTCAGGGCAGCAGCGCCAACCTCAACGCCTATGGCCGCAATGTGCTGGCGCGGGTCGCCGCAAAAATGAAAGACGTCAAGGTGAACGTCGCGGTCGAAGGGCATACCGATGGTGCGGGCGGCAATTCGGATGCCAACTGGCAGCTTTCCGGCGCGCGGGCGCTGGCAGCGCGTAACGCGCTGATCGCCAGCGGCGTGGCGGCGGATCGTTTCACGCAGGTGGTGGCGATGGCCGCCACCCGGCCCGTTTACCCCGATCAGCCCGATCGCCCCGAAAATCGGCGCATCACCATCGTGTTGCTCGCCGACAAATCCGCGCTGCCGGGTGACAGCGGTTTCGCGTTCTGAGCGATGAAGAAGCTGCTGGCCCTCCTCGTGCTGTTGGCGCTGGGCCTTGGGCTGGGCGCGGGCGCGGCCTATGGCGTGGCACAGCTCCTGGGGCCGCCTCCGCCTAAAAGCGCGCCGCCCGAAGAAGCTTCGGTGTTCGTCTCGGTTGGTCCACTGTTGGCGCCGATTGTTGCGGGGGACGGAAAGCTGTCCGGCTATGCCACGTTTGACGTGCAGCTTGAGGTGCCGGCAGCCGATGAAGCGGAAGCGACGGAGAAGCTTCCGCTGCTCCTCCATGCTGTGAATTTGCGAACATGGTCGACGCCGATGGCCGCAGGGCCGGACCACATCCTGCCGGATCTTCGCACCTTGGCATCGGTGGTCAAAACCGCGGCGGAAGAGGCGTATGGCCAAAAAATTGTGCGCCGCGTCATTGTGACGGGGGCCAAGCCGGTTTGAAAATGCTCAGAATTTGAGAGCAATTCCTGAGGATTGCGCCTCACGCAACGGCGCTTCCATTGTTTGCATTTGCGCGAATTGGTGCGCCGCGAAATGATGATGGCGAAAACAAAACCGGATGTTTGTCTGGCATTCAAATGAGGAGACTACTTATGCGAATGCTATTCCTGGCGGCCTGTGCTGCCGCGCTTTCCGTTTCTGCGTCGGCGCAGGCCGAAACGGCCGAAGCCAAGAGCTTCACCTATGAAGGCACAACATATACATACACGGTGCTCGACAAGGGCGAGGCGCGGGTGATCAAGGGCAGGACCAGCCCTATAGCCGAGAATTTTCGCCTAACGGTGGCGGATGGCAAAGTGTCGGGCTATTTCGGCGGGAGCTCAGTTTACTTCAAGGCCGAAGACGCCAAGGGCGCCACCAATAAAGGCGGGGCGGATATCATTGCTCTCCTGACCAGATAGGCTGCCACACCCTGCCAGGCGGGCAGGAAACAGCAGATGGGAGCGGGCGACCCGTTCGCTCCCTTCTACACGCCAAAGCTTTTCACGAGCGATCCCGCGACCAGCGACCATCCATCCACCAGCACGAAAAAGATGATCTTCATCGGTAGCGCAATGCTCGTGGGTGGCAGCATCATCATGCCCATCGCCATCAGCACGGCGGAGACGGCGAGGTCGATGACGAGAAACGGCAGCAACAGCAGGAAGCCGATCTCGAACGCGCGGCGCAGCTCCGATATCATGAAGGCAGGCACGAGGGCGCCCATCGGCGTCGTTGCCCGCTCGTGCGCCGGTCTGCCCGAGAGGTCGACGAACAGCTTCAGATCCTCGGGCCGGACCTGCCTCAGCATGAACTCCCGCAGCGGAGCCGAGGCACGGTCGAGCGCAGCCTTCTCGTCCAGCTTGCCGTCGGCATAAGGCGCTATCCCCGCTGCCCACGCCTTTTCGAAGGTCGGCTGCATTACGAAGAAGCTGAGGAACAGCGCCAGACTGATGATCACAGGGTTTGGCGGCACGCCCGGTGCGCCGATCCCGGTGCGCAACAAGGACAGCGCGACGACGATGCGGGTAAAGCTCGTCACCGTCATCAAAATGCCCGGCGCAAGGCTGAGGACGGTAAGGCCGATGACGAGCTGCACCAGATGGCGGCTCATCTCGAACTGCGCGGGATCGAGGCTCATGCGGTGCGCGCAGGCTTCGGGGCGTGCACCGGGCCGCGCGGCGGGCGGCTGCGGGCCGGGTTCAGGCGCGGCCAAAGCGGCGTGACGGGAGCGGGGGCCAGCGGCGCGGCGCTGGCTAGTATGCGGCAGGCGGCAAGGTCGATCACGAGCGGGCGTTCGTCCGCCTCATCGCCCTTGCCGATCAGCTGGGTTCCCTCCGGAGCCAACAGCAGCAGATGTTCCGCCGCGCCGTGGCGCACCAGCGCAAGGCTGCGCTTCTGATCGAGCGCTATCCGCTCCGTCAGCATCAGCCGCGCCGCATGGCCTTGGCCTGCGCTTGTTGCGAGGCCAAAGCGCCGCGCCGCCCACAGGCCCGCGCCCAGCAGGGCCAGCACCGCCGCGAGTGCGGCAAGGGCGCGCACCATTTCTGCGCCATCCATCTGTCAGCGCCTCCGCTTCATTACCTGCGTGATCTCCAGCGACATGCGATCCTCATCCACCAATATGTGCCCGCGCGCGATCGCGTGGCCGTTGACGAGCACGAGGCTGGGGTCGTCCTGCGTGCAATCGAGCGGGATCATCGCGCCACGGCTCATGGCAAGGATTTCGCGCACCGGCAGGCGCGTCGCGCCCAGCACGATCGACAGCTCCACCTCGACATCGTTGAACGCGGACATGCGACGATCCCTCCTGCTTCCATGATAGGAAAAAACTGCCGCGTCGGGCCAGGGGCGGGAAAATTTTGCCTATTATGGGCGAAGGAGGACCGGCTTATGGATCTCGAAACGTCTGTTCAGGTGTCGGCCAGCGGCCTGCGTGCGCAATCGCTGCGTATGCGGGTGATCGCGGAAAACCTCGCCAATGCCGACTCGGTGGCGAACAGCCCTGGCGGCCAGCCCTATCGCCGCCGAATCCCCACCTTCCGCGCGGAAATGGACAAGGCCAGCGGCGCGCGCGAGGTGTCCGTCACCGCAATCAAGGGCGATGTCCGCGCTTTCCCGCGCGTCTATCAGCCCGGCAATCCTGCGGCGGACGCCAAGGGCTATGTGCTGATGCCCAACGTCAATGCGCTCACCGAAGCGGCAGACATGAAGGCGGCGCAGCGTGGCTATGAGGCAAACCTCAATGCCATAGAAGCCGCGCGCACGCTGACGATGCGCACTATCGACCTGCTGAAGTAGGAGCGAGGGCGCGATGGTAAACTCGATCGGAGCGCTGGATGCGCTTTCCGCCTATGGCCGGGCGCGGGGCGTGGCGGAAGGTGTCGGTGGAAAAGGCGCTCTACCGCCTGCCAGCGACACCCCCGCCTCTTCCGGATTCGGCGATCTGGTTGCGAATGCTGTGGGTCAGGTAGGGGATGCGCTGAGCAAGGCGGAAAGTGCCAGCATGCGTCAGGTTGCGGGCAAGGGCGATCTGATTGACGTCGCAACCGCCATCGGCGCGGCCGAAACCGCGCTCGATACCATGGTCGCTGTGCGTGACCGCGTGGTGAACGCCTATAACGAAATCATGCGCCTTCAAATCTAGCAATATGGATCCCGCCGACATACTCGCGCTTTCCCGCGCCGCGCTGATTTTGCTGCTCACGATAGCGGGGCCGATGCTGATCGCCTCGCTCGTGATCGGCGTGATCATCGGGCTGGTGCAGGCGCTCACCCAGATCCAGGAAATGACCCTCACCTTCGTGCCCAAGCTGATCGTCATCGGCGTGGTGCTGTTGCTCAGCCTGCCGATGATCGGCTCGGCGCTCTCGGCCTTCATGGCGGAGCTGTCAGCGCGCATCATCGGGCGTTGAGCGAGTGGACGCGCTCAGCCAGCTCGCGCCCGATCTTCCGCGCATTCTCACCCTGCACGCACTGATCTTCGCGCGTGTGGGGGCGATGTTGATGCTGCTCCCCGGCTTTTCCGACGATGCGGTGCCGGGAAGAATACGGCTGCTCGTCGCGCTGGCTCTCGCTGCCGGTATGCAGGGGGTGCTTACTGCGCATATGGGCGTGGTAATCGGGGCAGCGCTCGCGGGCAATGCCGCGCTGGCGCATCTGCTGCTGGTCGAGCTGCTCACCGGCCTGATGCTGGGCGGCATCGTACGGCTGATGTTCCTTGCCGTCACCATTGCGGGCGCAATCATCAGCCTTCAGGTCGGCCTCACGACCGGGCTGGTGCAGGATCCCTCAGCAGGCGGGCAGGTGCCACAGTTGGCCCGCTTCATCAGCATCGCCGCGTTGCTTGTGTGCATGAGCCTTGGCGTACATCATCTGTGGATCGGCGCCCTGGTGCAAAGCTATGGAGTTTTCCCGCCCGGAGCTATGGCCCCCGCTGCCGACTTCGCGCAACTCGCACTGAAGGCGGCGAGCGGTGCAATGGCGCTCGGGCTGGGCCTCTCCGCGCCGCTGGTTATCTATGGCATCGTGTTCAACGCTGCGCTGGGCCTTGCCGCCCGGCTCGCTCCGCAACTGCAGATCTTCTTCATCGCGCAGCCGCTGGCGATCGCGCTCGGCCTCGCGCTGCTGGCTGTGACGCTGGGCGCCGCGCTCTCGGGCTTTGCGCAGGCGATGGCGCAATGGGCGCTGGCGCTGGTGGGCTGAGACCATGGCCGAAGAAGAGCAGAAAACATTAGACCCAACCCCCAAGAAGCTGGAGGACGCGCGCAAACGCGGCGATGTGCCAAGCGCGCCGGAGATGCGGCATGCTGCGATGTTCGCGGCGATGGTGCTGATCGTAGTTGCGCTGGGGGCGTCGGCGATCACGCGGCTGGCGGCGCAGGCGGAGGCGCTGTGGGGGCGGGCGGGTGAGATGGCGCTCACCGGTGGTAGCACCCAGCGCCTCGCCACCACCTTGCTGGGCGGGACGTTGATCGCGGTCAGCCCGCTGCTGGCGGTGACGCTCGGAGCCGCTCTTGTGGGCGCACTACTTCAGGGGCGCGGCCTCTTCGTTTCGGGCCAGCTCAAGCTCAAATGGGACCGTCTGTCTCCCATGACCGGGGCAAAGCGCCTGTTCGGCAGGCAGGCGTGGGTCGAGTTCGCCAAAACGCTGGCGAAATTTGCCTTCGTGGCGATAGTGGCGGGCGCAATAGTCTGGCCCGCGCTCGACGGGCTGGACCGAATGACCGGCGCGAATGCCAGCGATATCGGCCGCTTTGTGGCAGGGGTGACCGGCGACATGCTGAGTGCGGTGGCGCTGCTGGTGGCGGCGCTGGCGGCGGGGGATTTCCTCTATCAACGCCGGTCGTGGCTCACCCGTTTGCGCATGAGTCATCAGGAAGTGCGCGATGAGCACAAGCAGAACGAGGGCGATCCGCAGATCAAGGCGCGCATCCGAGCCATCGGCATGGCGCGCGCACGGCGGCGGATGATGTCGGCCGTGCCGAGTGCCAGCGTCGTCATCACCAACCCCACGCACTATGCCGTGGCGCTGCGCTACGATCATGGCGCGATGCAGGCGCCGGTGGTGGTGGCGAAGGGGCGGGACAGGATCGCGCTGCGTATCCGCGAACTGGCTGGTGAGCATAAGGTGCCGGTGGTGGAAAGCCCGCCGCTCGCCCGCGCGCTTTATGCCAGTGTCGAGATCGATCAGCCCATCAAGCTGGAGCATTACGCCGCAGTGGCGGAGATCATCAGCTATGTACTGCGGCTGACGCGGGGGAAGAAATCCGGCTAAACCTCGATATTGAACTTGGCCAGCTCTACCCGGACCCGCAGTTCGATTTCGTCCATCAGGCCGGTGAAGCGCGGGTCGTCGGGCAGCTGGTCCCCGCTGTCCCTGGCCTTGCCGTCGCTCAGCCAGCCTTTCAGCCCCTCCAGCGTCCGCCGCCCTGCATGACCCTCCAGCAATTCCCTGTGCAGCCGCTCCAGCCCATCCAGCCCGCGCCGGGCATGGGCGATCTGCTCCCGCCGCCGTGCCTCCTGCGGGTTGAGCGCCGAGAGTGCCACCAGCATCTGCACGGAACCAAGCATTTGTGCCTGAGGGTGGGCGGATGCCGGAACGTCTCCACCCACTGCCGCGCCCCGGGCGGATGCGGCCTGCCCCTCGCCCAGCAGCTTCTGCGCCGCCTGCGCGATCGGCATCGCCTCGCGCACCAGCGCTAGCGCCTGTTGAGTTGCGGTCATGATCGGATTGATGGCCATGGCCGCCTTTCCGGCCCTCCTCCCATCTATAATAGGAGGGATGACACTGGCCCGGAATTTCCGCTGCGTAGCCTCCGTGCTGCTGTGGGCCGGTGCGGCGGCGGCAAGCCCAAACGCCGTCGCCGCACCGCGCATCAAGGATATCGTCGACGTCGAAAACGTCCGCCCCAACCAACTCATCGGCTATGGGCTGGTGGTCGGGCTCGCGGGCACGGGCGACAAGACGCGGAACACGCCCTTCACCGAGGAATCGATGCAGGCGATGCTGGAGCGCATGGGCGTCAACGTCCGTTCCGCTCAGATGAAGACCCAAAATGTCGCCGCCGTTTCGGTCACCGCCGCAATGCCTCCCTTCGCCCGCGCGGGCAGCCAGATCGACGTGACGGTGAGCGCATTGGGCGATGCCACCAGCCTGCAGGGCGGCACGCTGCTTGTCACTGCACTCAAGGGTATGGATGGCCAGATCTATGCCGTGGCGCAAGGTCCGGTCGCGGTGTCGGGCTTCAAGGCGCAGGGCGCGGGCGCGAATATCAGCCGGGGCGTGTCCACCTCGGCTCGCATCGCCTCGGGCGCGATCATCGAGCGCGAGGTGCCTTATGCGCTCAAATCCGCCACCGCGCTGAAGCTCGCGCTACGCAACCCGGATTTCACCACGGCACAGCGTATCGCCAACACGATAAACGCCGCCTTTTCAGGCAGCGCAGAGATGCTGGACCCCGCAACCGTGCGCCTCTCCGCCCCTGATGGCGCAGCGCTGGTAGAGCGCATTGCGCAGGTGGAGAATCTCGGCGTGGAGGTAGACAGCCCGGCTCGCGTCATCGTCAACGAGGCGGCGGGCACGGTCGTTATGACCGCAGATGTGCGTATCTCTCCCGTCGCCATCGCACAGGGAGGGCTGACGATTTCTGTGGCGGAAAATCCGGTCGCGTCCCAGCCCGGCCCCTTGTCCGGCGGGCAGACGCAGGTTTTGCCCCGCACGCAGGTTTCGGTCGATGACGGCGGCGGCGCGTCGCTGGCGATGGTGGAGGGTGAGAGCCTCAAGACATTGGTCGGCGGGCTGAACCGCCTCGGCGTCTCCCCGCGCGATCTCATCACAATCCTGCAGGCGCTGCGCAGCGCGGGTGCGCTGCAGGCAGAGATAGAGGTACAGTGATGACCGATCCCGTTCGATCAATTTCGTTTCCTCACCCTGCGACACCCGACCAGAACGCACGCGCAGCGGCGCGCGAGTTCGAGGCCGTGTTCATCGGCCAGATGACGAAGCTGATGCTGGAAAGCGCCGAGCTTCAAGGCGACTTTTCCGGCGGGCATGGCGAGGCGATGTTCCGTGGTGTGCTGGCCGAGCAGCTCGGCAGTGTGATCGCGCGCGGGGGCGGAATCGGCATTGCCGACAGCGTGCTGGCCGAGATCGTGAAACTGCAACAGGAGGGAGTCGGCACGCCATGAGCACGAGTGATACCCTCGCCACCCTGCTCGATACCATGATCGACCTCATCTGTCTGATGGAGGAGGAGAGCGAACTGCTTGCCCTCTCCGGGCCGCGCGGCAATATCGAGGCGATCGCACAGGCGAAGATCCGCCTCGCTAACAGGATGGAGGCGCAATCCGCTGCGCTGAGCCGCGCCAGTCCCGGCTGGATCGAGGCGCTGGAAGGCGACGACCGCCGCGCCCTTGCCGAAACGAGCGAAGACCTGCACCGCGCTGCCACAGTAAACAGCGCGGTGCTGGAACGACAGCTGGAGCTATCCGCCGAGATGCTGAGCGCTGTCGGCAAGGAGCTGGAGCGCGTGACCGGGCGCGGCGGCGCAACCTATTCGCGCCGGGGCGATGTCCGCCGCCGCCGGTCCAGCCCGCCGCTGTCGGTCAACGGGAAGTTTTAGAGCACCAGCTTGCGCGCGAAATCGCGAATATGATCGCCGATCTCCGGGCTTTCGAGCGCCAGCGATAGGTTGGCCTCAATATAGCCCGCCTTCGACCCGCAGTCGAACCGCTGGCCATCGAAGGTAACGCCGTGGAAAGGCTGGTTGCCGATCATCGCGGCCATTGCGTCTGTCAGCTGAATCTCGCCGCCCGCGCCTTTTTCGTGCCGCGCCAGGTGTGCCATCACTTCGGGCTGCAGGATATAGCGCCCGGCGATGATGAGGTTGGAGGGCGCGGTGCCGGCGGCTGGTTTTTCGACCAGCCCCTTAACCTCCGTCAGCGCGCCGTTCCGCGCGCCGGGGTCGAGCACGCCGTAGCTCGACGTCTGCTCCATCGGCACTTCCAGCGCGCAGATGAGATTGCCGCCGGTCTGTTCATAGGCATCGACCATCTGGCGGAGGCAGCCTTTGCCTGGCTTGCCGTGCATGAACTCATCGGGCAGCAGGATCGCGAATGGCTCGTCGCCCACGATGTCGCGTGCGCACCAGATAGCATGGCCAAGGCCCAGCGGCTCCTGCTGACGTACGAAGATTGCATTGCCGGGCGTCAGGCGGGTGCCCTTGAGGGCATCGACGCTCTTGCCGCGCGCCGCCTGCGTCGTCTCGAGCTCGAACGCCATGTCGAAATGATCCTCGATCGCGCCCTTGCCGCGCCCGTTGACGAAGATCATCGTCTCGATCCCCGCCTCGATCGCCTCGTCGACGGCATACTGGATCAGCGGGCGGTCCACCACGGGCAGCAATTCCTTGGGCACCGCCTTGGTTGCGGGCAGGAAGCGGGTGCCCATGCCCGCCACGGGGAACACGGCCTTGCGGATTTTCTTCGCGCTCATGAGTGCCTTTCGCTGCGGATGTGATTCGGTTTCTGCGCCGTTCATAGGTGTAAAAGGTTGAAAGTGTTTTGCCGCCTCGCCTCAGAAATCGATGGCGATACCCTTTTTTTCCCAGTCGCCATAGCGGGTTGGGCTGAGCTTCTCGGTCACCTCCGGCTTGGCATCCAGCGGATCGGGCTTGGGCACGGGGGGGCTTTTGGAGAGATAGGCGGGGGGCCGCACATGGTCGGGGCGCTTGCCCATGGCTTCGCATACTCCACTACAGGTTATTGCGTGGCGACATATGCGCTCGCCGGGCGGGTGACAAGGTTTGGAGGGTTTACCGCAGGCGGAAAGGCGCTAAGGCGGGCCATGGCCAAGCCCACCTCCCCGCACAAGCGCCGTCGCTCAGCCAAGGAAGCCGAAGTCCCCGGCCTCGGTGCGCGCCGCGCGGCGCTGCGTTTGCTCGATGCGGTGCTGCGCCGGGGCGAGGCGCTGGAGACGGCGCTGCATGCCGCTACGCAGGGGCTGAGCCGAGGCTCTGACAAAGGGCTGGCCCATGCCATTGCGGCAGATGTGCTGCGCTGGCTGCCCGATCTCGACGCGCTGATCGACAGTGTAACCGAACAGCCGATCCCGGCCGATGTCAAATCGCGTATGGTCCTGCGCATGGCGCTGGTGCAGATTCTGCTGCTGGAAACTCCGCCGCACGCCGTCATTTCCACCGCGCTGCCCCTTACCGAGGGCGGGCCACGCCGGCTGGTGCATGGCGTGCTCGGCAACCTGATTCGCAGCGAAGCGAAATTGCCGGAAGTGCCAACGCTCCCCACAGATGTTGCGGCGCGCTGGGGTGCGCAATGGGGCGCGGACATGGTGAGCGCCGCCGCCCGCGCGCTGGCGCACCGCGCGTCGATAGACCTGAGCTTTGCCGAGTCCGCAGAGGCGGAGCGCATTGCCGACATGATGGGCGGGACTTCGCTGATGCCGGGGCATGTAAGGCTCGATCATGACGTGTCCGTGCCAGAGCTGCCCGGCTATGCAGATGGGCATTGGTGGGTGCAGGACATCGCCGCCAGTCTTCCCGCGCGGCTGGCGGGCAGAGGCGAGGGGCGCATCGCCTATGATCTGTGCGCCGCGCCGGGCGGCAAGACGATGCAGCTTGCCGCCGCTGGCTGGCGCGTCACCGCGCTGGACAAGAGCGCAAAAAGGCTGGAGCGGCTGTCCGCAAACCTCGCGCGCAGCGGCCTTGGCGAGCGCGTGGAGGTAGCGCAGGGCGACGCCTTGGCCTGGGAGCCGGCGCCGGCAGACCTGATCCTGCTCGATGCGCCATGCTCGGCCACCGGCATCTTCCGCCGCCACCCGGACGTGCTTTACCGCGCCGGGCCGCGCCAGATAGCGGAAACGGCCGAACTTCAGGCCGCGCTGCTCGATCGCGCGGCAGGCTGGCTCAAGCCCGACGGCACGCTGATCTACGCCACCTGCTCCCTGGAGCGTGCCGAGGGGGAGGGCCAGATCGCCGCCTTCCTGGCGCGCCATCCGGAATTTGCGATCCTGCCGGTTAACGCCAACGAACTGCCCGCCGGAATCGCGCCTACGTCTGAGGGCTTTATCCGCACCCTGCCGGGCGTGTTAGCTGAGCAGGGCGGCGCCGACGGTTTCTTCGTCGCGCGGCTCGCGCGTGGGGGCTAAAACTCTCTTCGCTGTTTAGCTGGGGCAATGACGCTGAGGTGTTCGCAAGAACAGTCGCATGTCCTGGTGACCCCTACGGGAATCGAACCCGTGTTTCAGCCGTGAGAGGGCCGCGTCCTGACCGCTAGACGAAGGGGCCGCGCCAGTCGGTCGGGCAGCGCCGCCGATCAATGCGAGAGCGCGCCTTAGCGGCATGTGAAATGAGAATCAAGCACACAGGGCGGGTATTAATGCGGTGCAGAGGCTTTGCAGGCCTGTCGCGTCGTCCTCGTCAAATCGTCCCGCCACGGGGCTGTCGAGGCCCAGCACCGCAATCAGGTGGTCCCGATGCAGGATCGGCACGACGATTTCCGATGCGGATGCTGCGTCGCAGGCGATATGGCCGGGGAAGGCGTGGACATCCGCCACGCACTGCGTCGTGCGCGCCGCCGCCGCCGTGCCGCACACGCCCTTGCCGAGCGGTATGCGGATGCAGGCGGGCTTGCCCTGAAATGGGCCGAGCACCAGCTCGTCACCAACCAGCCGATAGAAGCCCGCCCAGTTTAGATCGGGCAGATATTGCCAGATCAGCGCCGCGACATTGGCCATGTTGGCGATGGCGTCCGTCTCGCCTTCCGTCACTGCCAGCGCCGCCGCGCGCAGATCCGCGTACAGGGCGGCCTTGTCGCCCGCCTGCCCCGGCGCAAAATCGAACATCGCTCAGGCGGCCGCTTTTCTGCGCTCCGCCAGCTCGTCGTTCAGCATCTCGGCGAGCAGGAACGCCAGCTCCAGCGACTGCGCTGCGTTGAGGCGCGGGTCGCAATGGGTGTGATAGCGGTCCGCCAGTCCCTCGTCGGTGATGGCGATCGCGCCACCGGTGCATTCGGTGACGTTCTGCCCCGTCATCTCTGCGTGGATCCCGCCACCGAAGCTGCCCTCCGCCCGATGTACCGCGAAGAAACCGCGTACCTCGGCCAAGATGCGCTCGAACGGGCGCGTCTTGTAGCCATTGGCTGCCTTGATGACATTGCCGTGCATCGGATCGCATGACCACAGAACCGGGTGGCCTTCCTTCATCACCGCGCGCACGAGTTTCGGCAGGCCCGCCTCGATCTTGTCATGCCCATAGCGGGTAATGAGAGTGATGCGGCCTTCCTTGCGATCCGGGTTCAGCACGTCGAGCAGGCGAATCAGCGCATCCGGCTCCAGGCTCGGCCCGCATTTCATGCCGATGGGGTTGCCGATGCCGCGCAGATATTCGACATGCGCCGAGCCTTCGAAGCGGGTGCGATCGCCGATCCACAGCATATGTGCGGAGGTGTCATACCAGCCGCCTGTGAGCGAATCCTGCCGGGTCAGCGCCTGCTCATAGGGCAGCAGCAGCGCCTCATGGCTGGTGTAGAAGCTGGTCGAGCGCAGCTGGGGCACGGTTTCCGGGTCGATTCCGCACGCCTTCATGAAATCGAGCGCCTCGCCAATCCGGTCCGCCATCTGCGCGAATTTCTTGGCCCACGGGCTGCGGCCCATGTAGTCAAGCGTCCAGCGGTGCACCTGATGCAGGTTGGCATAGCCGCCCTGCGCAAAGGCGCGCAGAAGATTCAGCGTCGCGGCAGACTGGTTGTAGGCCTGCACCATGCGCTGCGGGTCCGGCTCGCGGCTCTCAGGCGTGAAGGCGATGTCGTTGATGATGTCGCCGCGATAGCTGGGCAACTCCACGCCGCCCACGGCCTCGGTCGCTGCGGAGCGCGGCTTGGCGAACTGGCCCGCCATGCGCCCAACCTTCACGATCGGCAGCTTGGAGGCGAAGGTCAGCACCACCGCCATCTGCAGCAGCACACGGAAGGTGTCGCGAATATTGTTCGGGTGAAACTCGGCAAAGCTTTCCGCGCAGTCGCCACCTTGCAGCAGGAAGGCCTCGCCCCGCTGCGCTGCCGCGAGATCGGCCATCAGCGCGCGCGATTCGCCCGCGAATACCAGCGGGGGATAGCTCGAAAGCTGCGTCTCGGCCGCGCCCAGCGCCGCCGCATCATTATAAGTGGGCATTTGCAGCCCTTCATGGCCGCGCCAGCTATCCGGCGCCCAGTTTGCCACCGCCACGTCATTCACTCCTTAAGCGTCCCCTAGCGGACTCATAGCACGCCCTATGGGGATTTGGCAGCCCGGAGGCAAGGATAAGCTGGCGATAGACCATGTTCTGCCATTGCGTGCGCCTGCGTGCTCCACCATATTCGCGCCCATGAGCATCATGATCCGTACCAACCTTGAAGAACCCGAAACCGGCGTCACCTTCGTTCCGCACCGCCCGGCGCGGCCGGAAAAGGCGGAAGGTGGCAAGAGGTTCAGGATCGTATCGGACTATCAGCCCGCCGGTGACCAGCCCGCCGCGATCGAAGAGCTGGTGGAGGCCGCAAACGCGGGCGAGAAGGATCAGGTGCTGCTGGGCGTAACCGGTTCGGGCAAGACCTTCACCATGGCGAAGGTGATCGAGGCAGTGCAGCGGCCTGCCCTTGTCCTCGCGCCCAACAAGATCCTCGCCGCGCAGCTTTACGGCGAGTTCAAAAGCTTCTTTCCGGACAACGCGGTCGAATATTTCGTCTCCTACTACGACTATTACCAGCCCGAAGCCTATGTGCCCCGCTCCGACACCTATATCGAGAAGGAGTCGAGCGTAAACGAGGCGATCGACCGCATGCGCCACTCGGCCACGCGCGCGTTGCTGGAGCGGGACGATGTGCTGATCGTCGCCTCCGTCTCCTGCCTCTATGGCATCGGTTCGGTCGAAACCTATGCTGCGATGACCTGCTCCTTGAAGAAAGGGCAGGTTGAGGACCAGCGCGAGATCATCCGCAAGCTGGTGGCCATGCAATACAAACGCAACGATGCCGCTTTCGTGCGCGGCACCTTCCGGGTGCGCGGAGACAATCTCGAGATTTACCCCAGCCATTATGAGGACAATGCCTGGCGCGTTTCCTTCTTTGGCGACGAAATCGAGGAGATCAGCGAGTTCGATCCCCTGACCGGCAAGACCTCCGCCAAGCTCGATTATGTGACCGTCTATCCCAACAGCCACCACGTGACCCCCGGCCCGACGCTGAAGCAGGCGATGGAGGCGATCCGCCTTGAGCTGGCCGAGCGGCTGAAGGAACTGAATGCCCAGAACAAGCTGCTGGAGGCTCAGCGGCTGGAGCAGCGCACCAACTTCGATCTGGAGATGATCGCCGCCACGGGGAGTTGCGCGGGGATCGAGAATTATTCCCGCTTCCTCACCGGCCGGATGCCGGGCGAGCCGCCACCGACATTGTTCGAATATCTGCCCGAAAACGCGATCCTATTCGTCGACGAGAGCCACCAGACGATCCCACAGCTCGGCGCGATGGCGCGCGGCGACCACAAGCGCAAGGCGACGCTGGCGGAATATGGCTTTCGCCTGCCGAGCTGCATCGACAACCGCCCATTGAGATTTAACGAGTGGGACGCGATGCGCCCGCAGACCGTCTCCGTCTCGGCAACGCCCGGCAACTGGGAGCTGGAACGCACCGGTGGCGTCTTTGCCGAGCAGGTGATTCGCCCGACCGGCCTCATCGACCCGCCGGTGGAGATCCGCCCGGTCGAGGATCAGGTGCAGGACATGATCCACGAGGCGAAGCTGACGGCGGCGAAGGGCTATCGCACGCTCATCACCACGCTGACCAAGCGGATGGCCGAGGATTTGACCGAGTTCATGCACGAGGCTGGCGTGAAGGTGCGCTATATGCACTCCGATGTGGAGACGCTGGAGCGTATAGAGCTGGTCCGCGATCTGCGGCTCGGCGTCTATGACGTGCTGGTCGGCATCAACCTGCTGCGCGAGGGGCTGGACATTCCCGAATGCGGGCTGGTAGGCATATTGGATGCGGACAAGGAGGGCTTCCTACGCTCCGAAACCTCGCTGATCCAGACCATCGGCCGCGCCGCGCGCAATGTCGACGGGCGGGTCATCCTCTATGCCGACCGGATCACCGGCAGCATGGAGCGCGCGCTCGCGGAAACCGGGCGCCGTCGCGAAAAGCAGCAGGCCTATAATCTCGCCAACGGCATCACGCCCACCACCATCAAGCGCAACATCAGCGATATCGTGGGCGATGTCGCGAGCCGGGATGGCGTCGTCGTCGAGATTGACGAGGACACGCCCCACCTCGTCGGCCACAATCTGCGCAGCCATATCGAGGACCTCGAAAAGAAAATGCGCGCCGCCGCTGCCGATCTGGAATTCGAGGAAGCCGCCCGCCTGCGCGACGAGATCAAGCAGCTTGAATCCTCGGAACTCGGCCTGCCGCCCTCGCAGCAGCGCACCACCCCCCGAGGCCGCGCGACCGAAGGCAAGCCGGGCACGCGGAAGCTGAGATACGGCAAGACGCAGCGGAAGTTTTGATACTTGATCCCTCGCTAACCATTTCCTGCCACCCGTGCTTAATCCGCGCCGTGGCATGGGGTGCAATCGGCGTGGAGGATTTTTCAGCATGCAGGCGATCGGCATTTCGCTGTCGGGCATTCAGTCCAGTCTCGCACGGTTCGACGCCTCGGCGGCGCGTGTCGCCAATGCGAGCGTCAATCCGTCTGCGCCCGACCCTGCGCTATCGAATTCGCCGAGGCAGAATGTCGACATCGCCAGCGAGATGATCGAGCAGCTCACCGCCAAGCTCACCTATGATGCCAATCTTTCGGTGTTGAAGAGCGCTGACGAAATGCAGCAGAGCCTCATCCGCCGCTGGGCATGACCGGATTGCGGCGCGGGCCTTGAGCTGGCGCCGGGGCATAGCCATAAGGGCGGAATGATTTTTCGTTCACTGCTCCGCAAGGCCGCCACTGTTACCGGCGCTCTCCTCCTCGCCTCCTGTGGCGTCACGCCGATACCGAGGCCCGCGCCCCCGCCGCCTCCAGCCGCTCCGCCGCCAGCCCCGGCCCCTGTGCCGCTGGCGATCGATTGGCGCGACTGGCCTATCGCGGCGGGAGACTGGAGTTATCGCGCGGCCGATGGCGGCTCGCTGGCAAGCTTCGGTGTGGCGGGACAACCGGCCCAGCTCATGGTCCGGTGCGAGGCGGCCAGCCGCCGCATATCTCTCTCGCGCGCCACGGCAAACGGGCAGGGGCAGATCGCGGGGCAGATGATGATCCGCACCACGGCGGGTGATGTGCAGTGGCCGGTGATGCCGGGCAGCGCGCCGGGCGGAGCCGCGAGCTATGCGGTCGCAACGCGTGCGGCTGTTGACAGCGGTTTCGACCGGATGATTTTCAGCCGTGGCCGTTTCGCCGTGGAGGTGCCTGGCGCAGCGCCGATCGCCATACCCGCCTGGGCTGAGGTGGCCCGCGTCGTTGAGGATTGCCGGGGATGAAGGCTTGGCCCAGCCACGGGCGGCGGGCGAAGCGCGTAGTATGATTCGAAAAAAGATAAAAACAAGCCTTGATCGCGCCCCCGACATGACTCACATTGGTTGCGTGGCCGGTTGTTCTCGCAAGCCTCTGGTCTGAAAGAACCCCGGTTACGCAGGCTTCAACAGCGCGAAAGGAGGTGATCCGATGTCTCATGGTTCAGCAAGAGGGTCGGACAAGTCCGTTCGGGGGATGCGCAGCTAGGCGGCTTATATAGCGCCGCCGCCCGTCTCTCCTTCCTGTTCGCGCGGATGACATGAGCGCAATGTGGAAGCCGAGCGGGACAGCGCGGTCATCATTTCTCGAACCGGTCAGCTTCTCCGGCCGCTGACCATGTCATGACGGGCCGTCAGTGCTTCGATGCGCTGGCGGCCCCTCTCATTTTTGGTGGAATGTTATCCGAAACGCAACAAAGCTGCCTGTTTCGAAACTATCATTCAGCACTTGCGGCGCTCAGGCCCGACATAGTTCGTCTCTGATCCCGCCACCCGGCGATCATGCGCCAGCAGCACCTGCCCCAGCCAGCGGGTGCGGACATTCTCCGCGTCGGCCACCGCCTGCAGCGAACCCAGTTCGTCGTAAAGCCGCTTCAGTCGCGCGGCTTCTTCGTGGCTGATCGTCGGCTTCCAGAAGCTCATCCCACAACTCCGCCCGTTGGAAAACGCGCGAAAGATGCGGCATCGCGGTTAAGAAGCGGTAAACGCGCTCGCGGGGCGCGCTGCGTTAAATCCGGATCAGCAAGCGCGCTCTACGTTTTTGTTTTGTCGCATCGTGTGGCGCAAAACCGGTTCCCACTTTTGCGCACGATGCTCCAGGCCGCCTGTCAGAAGTCGGGCTTGTCGTAATAGGGTGGCGGCACGATCGCCTCCATCCGCTCGGACAGCAGCGGCCGGAACGAGGGGCGGGACTTGAAGCCCGCATACCAGCGCTTCACCGGCTCGTGCCCGGCCCAGTCGATCCCGCCCAGATAATCCGCGACCGAAATATGCGCGGCGGCGGCGATGTCGGCGAGGCTCATCGTCCCGCCCGCGAGCCAGCTGCGGTGATCGAGCAGATAGTCCATATAATCCATATGGGTATTGGCGTTGCGCATCGCCTCGCGCAGGCGGCCGGCCTCGGGCGGGGCGCGGTGGACGATCCGCTTCTTCATCCGCTCCTCCAGCAGGGGCGAGACGACATCGCGATAGAAAATCTGGTCTATCCAGGCCGTTAGCCGCCTTATTTCCGCGCGGCCCGTGGCGCTGCCGCTGATCAGCGGCATTTTCTCGACCGTCTCCTCAAAATATTCGCAGATCGCCTGGCTATCGATCAGCACGGCGGCTTTCTCGTCGTCTACCATCACCGGCGTAGTGCCCGCCGGATTGAGGTCCAGAAACGCGTCCTGCCCCTCCCATGGCAGCTCGCGCACGAGATCATAGGCCACGCCCTTTTCAGCGAGCTGAAGCCGGACCTTGCGGGAAAAGGGGCAGAGCGGGAACTGATAAAGACGCCACATGCGGCCCTATCTAGCGCATGCTTGCGCCCGCGCCAGCGGTAAATTCGGATTCGCATGAGCGCACTCGCCAAATCGCGGCCGCATTTACACCCGACGGCCGATCCACCCCGCGGCGATACCCATCAGCACTGCGATCGCGGTCGCCGCCAGACCATAAAGCAGCGACCAGTCCTCCGCCGCGCTGGCGACGAACCGCTCCAGCCCGGACTTGCGCACCTCAATGTCGCGCACGGCGGCGGCAACGACGCGGCCGTCCTGAATGAGGAAGGTTTCGGCGGTGTAATCGCCCACCACCGCGCGGGCAGAGAGTGGCAGATGCGCGCGATAAAGCACGCCGTCGGTGATCTCGACCGTTCCCGGCGCCTGCACGAACAGGCCCTTGCGCGCCTGCAGCTCTTCAAGCCCGCGCTCGAACCGGCTGATTTCCGCCGTATCCCGGAACGCCGTGGGCGATAGCTGAATGTTCTCGATGCCCAGCTCATATATGGCGGCGGTGCGTGCGTCGGTGATGGCCTTGATGGGGCGCGAGCTGGCGATAGCGTAAAAGGTTGGGGCAGACTGGAACTGCATGCTGTCCGCGTTCACCCATATGCCCGCGATCTTCTGTTTCTCGCGCATGCGGATCTGCTGCTCCGGCCCTTTCAGCAGCACGACGATGTCGGCCTTCTTGTCCGGCGGGCGGCCCCCGGGATAGACGATCGCGCCGAACAGCAACAGCTCCGCGCCCTTGAAGCTGTACCGGATGTCCACCTGCCGCTGGGAGACATCGGGAACGAGGACAGGCGCATCCGCTCCGCCCAGCGTGAGGGCGAGGGCTGGCAGCATCAAAAGGCGGGCAAGACGGGCGTGCAACCGCATCAGCCCGCCTCGATCGTGTAGATTTCATCCGGCCGCCAGCCGAGGCCCAGCGCCATGCGGATCGCCACCACCAGCACGATGAACGCCAGCGCGATGCGCAGATATTCAGGGCGCACCCTGCGCGAGATGCGCGTGCCCAGCTGCGCGCCGGTGACGCTGCCCACCAGCAGCAAAATGGCCAGCACGAGGTCGACCGCCTTGGTCGTCAGGCTGTGAACCAGCGTGCTCGCCATCGTCACGAACAAAATCTGGAACAGCGAGGTGCCCACCACCACCTGCGTCTGCATGCCGAGCAGATAGATCATGGCCGGAACCATGACGAAGCCGCCGCCCACGCCCAGCAGCATCGTCAAGATGCCGGTGGCCATGCCGAGCAGCAGCGGCGCGAAAGGCGAGATATAGAGACCGGATTTGTAGAAACGCCAGCGCATGGGCAGGGCGGTGACGATTGGGTGGTGCCTGCGCTTTACCGGCGGCGGCGGCAGTCCCCGCCTGCGCCTCACCAGCACCTGGATCGATTCCCACGCCATCAGCCCGCCGATCGAGCCGAGCAGCACCACATAGAGCAGGGCGATCACCGTGTCGGTTTGGCCGATCGCCTCCAGAGCGGAGAATATTCCCGCGCCGACCACCGCGCCGACCACACCGCCGGCCACCAGCACGGCGCCCATGCGCAGATCGACCGTGCCGCGTGAAATATGGGTGAACACGCCCGATACGCTTGCGCCCGTCACCTGTGTCGCGGCGGATGCGGCGGCGACCGTCGGCGGGATGCCGTAAAAGATCAGCAGCGGGGTGGTCAAAAAGCCTCCCCCCACACCGAACATGCCCGAAAGCAGGCCCACCACCCCGCCCAGCCCGATGATCACCAGCATGTTGACCGGCAGATTGGCTATGGGGAGGTAAAGGTCCATAGCCCATTCTTTACCGCAATTGCTGCAGCGTGAAACCCGTTTGGAACCGAGGCGTCAAAAATCGCTGGCCAGGGTGACGGAGAGGCCAGAGCCGGGGCGGGCATTCCCGGCTACCCGCTGCCGCCATTCGACGACCAGCCGGGGGTCAATCCCGCCCAGCCGCAACCGCGCCTCGACCACAGGGCCGATGTCGAGCCGGGCGACATAGGGCTGCGCGCCGCCCGAGACGCTGAATCCTGCGCGCACGCGCTGGCTCCGGTCGAGCGGAGCGGTCAGCGCTATGCGGCCATCGGCGAACGTGTCGCGGCGAGAAAGGCCCACCACGCCAGCCTGCGCATAGCCCTCCGCCGCTATCGGCCCCACGACCGGCGTAGGGTTAAGGCCGCCTGCCAGCACCAGCGCAAAGGCGTTGCGCGCGCTGTGTTCCAGCGCGATCCGCCGTTCGACCCCGATGCTCAGCGGCGTTCGCCCGGACAAGGCGCGTATCGCCACACCCACAGCAGCCTCGCTCTGATGCGGCGTGTCGAGTGCGGCCGATATCCTGCCATAGCCAAGCACAGGCAACGCTCGGGTGCCAAGCTTCAGAGTTCCGATGGCTCGGTCAGCCCGTGCGCCCGCCTGCGATGCGCCGAGCTGGCCGAAGCTGTTGAGCGTGGCGCCGCCGCCCCTTTCGCGCCAGAACAGCCAGGCGCCGGCGCTCCACCTGCGCTCACCCTTCGCCGGGGCACGCAGCGGCAACGGTGATGGCCGGGGGGCGGGATCGGACGCCGCGACCCGAGGCGATATGGAGGTGGCCGCATCGGCGTGCTCCGGCATAGGTTCCTCGTTTGACGCGTCTTTGTGTGCGATGCGGATTACAGGCGCGTGGTCGATCCGGGTCGCCCAGACGCTGCGCTGCCGTGAGACAGGAGCGCGGTCTATGCGCGCGGCCCAGACGGACTTGGGCGTCTGGTTTTGCGTGCTCTCCCCCCGCTGCGCCGCTTCGGCCGATGCTTCGCGCGCTTGGTATGGTGTCGAGGTCGGGCGCATGCCCTCGCCTTCGCTTCCCCGCCACCCTATCAGCGACCACGCTACGGCAATGCGCCCACAAGTCCACAGCAGCAATACCGCCGCCAGAAATCTGAGCGGCACGCCTCTTGATCCGTTGGAGTGGCGGTCAGGCCCGGGTGCCGTGGGCATCGAGGTCCCCCTCCAGCGGAAAGCGATGGTGCGTCTTGTGCCAGATCACCGCCCCGCCGCGCAGCTGCCGCACATAATCCGCCATTGCCCGCCGCGCGGCCAGCATCGCGATGACATTGCAGACGATGACGCGCGGGACAGCGCACAGCCCCTCCCGCCATCCATAGGCCCGCCCTGTCCAATAGGCGCGGAACGCCAGCCGCCACAGCATGAGCGCGGCGGTGATCTTGAGCGCGACCCCCAACCATCCCTCGTGGCGCGGCGGCATTGCTACGCCCGCAAGCGTCAGCAGCAGGGAAAGGCCGTAGCCTATCGTGGCGCAATAAGCGGCGAACAGCACCAGCGCGGACAGACTCGTACGCCGGTCATGCAGCCGCATCCACCGCTCGCGCCAATGTCCGCGCCAGCCGAGCCTGTCCCACCCGGCCAGCGATATGCCCGTGAGCCAGCGCGCCTTCTGCTTGACCGCAGCCTCGATCGTCTCGGGAAAATGCTCCTGCGTGCAGATCAGGTCCCCAAGCCCATCCTTCATAGTCACGAACGCCGTGCGGCCCTTGCGTTCGGCGATGCGCAGGCCGATCTCATAATCCTCGGTCAGCGATCCCGCGTCGAACGGCCGGTCGCCGCGTTCATCGGCTATCGCGCCGATCACGACGCGCGCAAAGGCGCAGCCTACACCGGCAGACGGCACCGCCGCCCCGATCGCCTCGCGCAGCACCAGATGCTTGCCATGGGCTTCGGCGAACTCATCGGCGTAATGGCCGGCGATCCAGCGAGACCGGCGCGAAAGCAGCGGCATGACGGGCAGCTGCACCATATCGAAGCGGTCTATCATCGTATCGAACAGGCGGATCTCGTCGGCGTGGACGACATCCTCTGCGTCGTGCAGCACCACCGCCTTGTAACTTCTCCCGCGCGCCACCTCGTCCGCCCGCATCGCCGCCCAGATGTGGTTGAGGCAATCCGCCTTGGTGGTGCGCCCGTCATGCGGCAATATGACGAGCCGCACCCGCGCATCCTCCTGCGCGACGGCGGCGACTGTGCCGACGGTGGCTGGATCATTGGGATAGGTGCCGACGAAAATGGCGTAATCGGCCTCGCCCCAGCGCGACAGGCAGGTTCGGAGCATCGCGCCGATCACGTCCGCCTCGTTCCAGGCGGGCACGAATATGGCGATCGGGCCCGGCCGGGCCGAAGCGGGCAGGCTCGCCGCCGTCATCCGTGCATGCCGGGAATAGATGAACGTACGACGCCACAGGGCGCGGCCCAGAAAAGCGATGTCGAAAATAAAGTCTTCCAGCCCGCCGATCAACAGACCGGCAAGTGCAAACAAGAGCAGTTCATACTGTAGTGCGGCAACGAAGGCGGCCGCGCTTTCCAACATTTCCAAGATGCCCCCCGGCATGGAATATGGTCTAACAGGTGCGCCCGCCGAATCGTTTTGTTTTTACTTATAGATGGGCCGCACATGCGCCAACTGGGTTAACCTTTGCGCGTTTGACCCTGATGGTACGGGGCGGTAGGACTGTGGCATGATCGGCACTTCGGCCCCGCGCTCCGCCCTGCGCGCCTTCCTCGCGGGCGAGGCTTCGGGTGGGCTGCTCCTCATAGGGGCGGCTGCGGTTGCACTGCTTCTCGTCAACAGCAGCGACATCGGTGCGCAGCTCTATCACGACGTTATACACTTGCCCGTGGGGCCAACGAGCCTGCTGCACCTCGTCAATGACGGCCTGATGGCGCTGTTCTTTCTCGCGGTGGGGCTGGAGATCAAGCGCGAATGGCTGGACGGGCGGCTAGCAGGCTGGAACCGCCGCCTGCTGCCCGCCATAGCAGCGGCGGGCGGAATGGCCGTACCCGCTCTCGTCTACCTCGCGGTTGCGGGTGGCGAGCCAGGGCTGGCGCGCGGTTGGGCCATACCGGCGGCGACGGACATCGCGTTTGCGCTGGGCGTGCTGGCGCTGCTGGGCAAACGCGCGCCGACGTCGCTCAAGTTGCTGCTCACCACCATCGCCATCGTCGATGACATTGGTGCGGTGATGATCATCGCCTTCTTCTATACCGGCGCGTTGCAGGCTGTCGCGCTGGCCTGTGCGGCCGCTATCTTCGCCTTCATGATGCTGCTGAGCCGCCGCGGCGTGAAGGCTCTGCCGGTCTATCTGGCGCTGAGCTTCGCACTGTGGGTGGCGGTGTTGCTGTCCGGCGTGCATGCGACGATTGCAGGCGTGCTCGCGGCGATGACCATCCCGATCCGCATGACGCCGGGCACGCCCGATGCCGCTGACAGCCCGCTGCACCGGCTGGAACATGCGCTGCACCCGTGGAGCGCCTATTTCATCGTACCCGTCTTCGGCTTTGCCAACGCCGGGGTCGATCTGCGCGGGGCTGGGCTGGAGGCGCTGATCGCTCCCTTGCCGCTGGCGATCGCCGCCGGGCTGGTCCTCGGCAAGCAGGCGGGTATTTTCGGCAGCATCTGGCTGTGCGTGCGCTCTGGCCTCACGCCAATGCCGCGCGGCGCGACATGGACGCAGATTTACGGACTATCGCTGCTCTGCGGCATCGGCTTCACCATGAGCCTGTTCATAGGCGCGCTGGCCTTCCCGGCCTCGCCTTTGCTGATCGAGCAGGCGAAGCTCGGCATCCTCTCCGGCTCGCTGGTCTCTGCGCTGGCCGGCTATGCCCTGTTGCGCCTTGCGCCCCAGCATCCCGATCACGCGGAAATCGAAGCCGCGCTGGATCGGGAGATCGCGGCGGACGGCGACGTTTCGGCGTAAACAGTCGGCGTTAGGCGCGCGGCGTTAAATCTGACGCAAGACGCGCGCTCTATCTTTTTGTTGTCGCATCGCCTTTGCCAAAAACCGGTTCCCACCCTTCGACAAGCTTAGGACAGGCCTTTTTGGCGCGATGATCTAGGGGCCGTGGGGATTCAGTTCAGATGGAGCCGAAAAGGGGGATTTTCGAGCATCGGAGCGCAGCGTACTTAAAGGTACGTGAGCACCGAAGCGCAGAAAATAGCGCTTTGCAGGCCTATATGGACTGAATCCCCACAGCTCCTAGGCGCGCGGCTTCACCAGCGTCACCTGCGCCACGTCGATCCCGCCGCCCATAAAGCCGCCCTCGCAATACATCAGATAATAGCGCCAGAGCTTGACGAACTTCTCGTCAAAGGCACGCGGCAGGCGGCCTTCGTCCACAGCCGCATCGAACCGCGCGCGCCACAGGCGCAGCGTGGTGGCATAATGCTGGCCGAAGCTGCGCTGGTCGCGCCATTCCAGCCCGGCCTCTTCTACCAGCGCGCGCAGCCGGCTCTCGGAAATCAGCATGCCGCCGGGAAAGATATAGGTCTGGATGAAGTCCGCGCTGTGGGCATAGCGGTCAAACAGCGCGTCGTCGATGCTGATATACTGCACCACCGCCCGGCCGCCGCTCTTCAGCAGTCCGTGAATTGCGGAGACATAGTCGGGCCAATAGCGCTGCCCCACCGCCTCGACCATCTCGATGCTGGCGATGGCGTCATACTGGCCGCGCATGTCGCGATAGTCGCGCAGATAGATCGCCGCGCGGTGCCGGGGCAGGCGGGTGCGCGCCCATGCTGCCTGCTCGTGCGACAGGGTGATGCCGTCATAGTCAATATCCGCGCGGTCGAGCGCCCGTTCGGCCAGCGCGCCCCAGCCGCAGCCAATCTCCAGCAGGCGCTGCCCGCCCTTGAGGCCAAGCCGGTCCAATATGGCGTCGTTCTTCGCGTTTTGCGCGGCGGCCAGTCCCTCATCCGGGTGCTCCGGGTCGTCGAACAGGGCGGAGGAATAGTTCATCGCCGCATCGAGCCAGACGCGATAGAAATCGTTGCCGAGGTCGTAATGCGCGGCGATATTGCGGCGTGCGCCGGTGCGGCTGTTGCGCCGCAGCCAGTGAACCGCGCGCATCGTCCAGCGCAGCGGCCCGTGCGATCGGGCGACGCCGCCAAGACTCCTGCCATTGGCCATAAACAGCGCAAACAGGCGCTCCGGTGCGGGGCTGGACCACTCGCCCAGCTCCCACGCGCGATACCAGCCGACCGAGCCGCCGCTCACCAGCCGCGCGAGCGCGCGCCAGTCGCGCAGGCGCACTTCGCACACCCAGCCACCCTCTCGCCCCCCGAGCACGCGGAACGTGCCATCCGGCAGCCACGCCTCAAGCCGCCCGCTTTCCAGTCGCGCGTCGATCCGGTCGAGCAGCCTGTGGCCCAGCCGCGCCAACACCGCGCCGGTCAGCGGCAGGGGAAAAGGCGGTCGAAAGCGGCGCCTTTCCGCTTTCGTCAGATGCTGTCCTCTCCTGGGGTTTATCGCGTTCATGAGTCGCAACTCTGCACCATAGCCCGGCGCAGGGCAATCAGGGTGTATAGGATAGCCTCGCCAGGATGCGCCATAGTGATACAGCGGTGAGATAGAGCGCGGACAGCTATGACGGCGGCACGGCGACCCGGAAACTGCCGCGCGCGAAATTCCCCCGAAACCGCTGATCCTCGAGAATGAGGGTACCATCCTTCTCGAAATGCGCGAGTGGCATGCGCGACCAGAAGAGAAATGCCGTGGCATCCTTGCTTCGTTGTACTTGGGCGAGCACGCGCGCTTGCCCCATTCCGGTGGTGCCCGCTATTGGCAGGTATTCTGGCACTTGGTCATCCAGCAGCGAGAAACCATAGTTTCCATATCCTCCGTTGTCAGACCGCCACAATATCTCGCGCTTCCAGAATTCGGCCGGCACGGGGTTCGCCACCACCATTTCTGGTTCCAACCCGTGATCGTGAAGATATTGGTGCCCGCGCCGCTCCGCCATGCCGGTGATCGTACCGTTGGCGAAGATATAGGCGCAGGCGGCAGTGAGGATGATCTGCCCACGCGCACGCCACCGTTCGCTGCCGCTCTTTTCGGCGCGGCGTGACCAGATGAAACCACCGATCAGCACCACCCACATCACCAGATCGATGATGAACAAGGTGTCGCCATAAAACCAGCGTGACGAGAATGGCTCGAGCAGGCGGATGCCATAACTGTTGAGCCAGTCCAGCCCGAGATGGCTGAGCATGCCGATGACGCTCAGCGCCAGCAGCCACAGCGCGTTAAGCGGTGCGCGGGCGGCAGGGCGGGTGCCGCGCCGCTGCTGCCAGCGGTCGAACAGGATCAGGCCGCCTGTCAGCGCGAGCGGCAATACCAGCAGTGCCAGCGGCCCATGCGTCAGTCCGCGCCGCAGCGCCAGCGACGGTGTGCCGAGGAGTGTACAGCTTGCGTCAATGTCGGGAATGTTGGCGCCGATAACCAGCGCCGCCATGCCGAGACCGGATGTGCGTTTCAGCCCGGTCTGGCCGAGTACCGCGCCGACCATCGAATGCGTCAGATTGTCCATGCGCCTCGTGGTGGCGGCTGGGGCGGGAAAGCGCAAGGACGCATGTTAAAGAGGCTGCGCACCCTCGCGCACGAAGTCATAGTCGCGCTCGACCTTGGCGATGCGTACGCGATAGGCGTCATACCAGCTCTGCCGCCCCTCCGCCTGCGCGGCGCTGTGATCGGCCTGCGCCTTCCACGCCTTGATCGATGCAAGGTCGCGCCAGTAGGAGACGGTGATGCCGACTGCTTCGCGTGCGCTTTCGACGCCGAGAAAGCCGTCCATGCCTTCCGCCAGCGCGATCATGCGCGCGGCGGCATCGGCATAACCGGCATCGTCCGTCTTTGAGCGGACGGAGGTGAAGATCACGGCGTAGTAAGGCGGCTCGGCGGTGACGCGATGGCCCCCGCCTGCCGACACCTTACAGCTCGTGGCCGACGTTGGCGCTGCCCGCGTCCGCTGCCTCGGTTTCCGGGCCGACGACCCAGGTCTGGCCGAGCGAGAGCAGCCTTTGCAGATCGGGCTGCTTGCCTTCCGATGCCTTGCGGTTCTGCGCGATCACGCCTTCCTCAAAGCTCGGCGCGGGGTCGTCATAGAGCACGCCCAGCGCCATCGGGAACGCACCGAACGGCATTTCCACCAGCATGTGCGCGACCGAGCGATTCTTGACGTCATGCACGATCACGCCCGCAGCCTGCCAATCGCCATCAACGACATCGATCACCTTGAGACGCAGGTTTTCGCGGTCGAGCGCGATGCCCTTGACGCCGCCGGTCTTCTCCGATCCGAACAGCATCGGCTCGCCGTCCTTCAGCCAGAGCTGCCGGTCCTCCGCGCCCTTGGGGGCGGCGAAATCCTCGAACACGTCCTTGTTATAGACGATGCAGTTCTGGAAAATCTCGACGAACGCGGCACCTTTATGGGCATAGGCGGCCTTCAGCACATCGGGCAGGTTCTTCGATACATCGAACCCGCGCGCCACGAAGCGCGCACCCGCGCCCAACGCGAAGGCGGCAGGCTTGGCTGGGTGGTCGACCGAGCCATAGGGCGTCGAGGGAGAGCGCGTGCCCTCGCGGCTGGTGGGTGAATATTGCCCCTTGGTGAGGCCATAGATCTCGTTGTTGAACAGCAGGATCTGGCAATTCAGGTTACGGCGCAGCACATGCATCGTGTGGTTTCCGCCGATGGACAGCGCATCGCCATCGCCGGTGATGATCCACACGTCCAGCTCCGGGTTGGCGAGCTTCACGCCGGTCGCCACCGCCGGCGCACGGCCGTGGATGGTGTGAAAGCCATAGCTCTCGACATAATAGGGGAAGCGCGAGGAGCAGCCGATGCCCGAAACGAACACGGTATTCTCCGGCCGCGCGCCGATCTCGGGCAGCGTGCGCTGCACCGCTTTCAGGATCGCATAGTCGCCGCAGCCGGGGCACCAGCGCACCTCCTGATCGGTCTCCCAATCCTTGGGCGTCATCTTCTGCACGGGGGTCATGTCGTTCATCGTCTTCTTCCTCTCATCCTCTCCCGCTGGCGGGAGAGGCAACGAGACTTGGCAGCGTGCTGCCTAGTCGCAGTGGTGAGGGTATGTCGCCATTTGCCCTCACCCTCCCACCGCAGCGCGGTGGGCCCCTCCCTCTCCCGCAAGCGGGAGAGGGTCATTTACCTCACCATCTCCTCAATCGCCGCCTCGATCTCGGCAATGCGGAAGGGCTGACCGCTCGTCTTGTTGAGCGGCTTGGCATCTACCAGATACTGATCGCGCAGAACGGTCTTCAGCTGTCCGGTGTTCATTTCCGGCACCAGTATCCGCTCATAGCTCTTGAGTAGGTCGCCAAGGTTGTTCGGCATCGGCCAGATGTGGCGGATGTGGATGTGGGAGACGTCCTTGCCCTTGGCGCGCGCGCGCTTCACCGCCTGATGGATCGGCCCGAATGTGCTGCCCCAGCCGACGACGGCGAGTTTGCCGCCAGCCGCACCCTGCTCGACCGCCTGATCGGGGATCGAGTTTGCGACGCCCAGCACCTTGTTGCGGCGGATATCCGTCATCGCCTGATGGTTGGCGGGCGCATAGTCGATATGGCCGGTGTTCTGCGCCTTCTCGATGCCGCCGATGCGATGCATCAGGCCGGGCGTACCCGGCTTGATCCAAGGCCGTTTCAGCTTCTCGTCCCGCGCATAGGGCATGAGGCCGCCTTCCTGCGCCTGGGCCAGAAACTCGACCGGGAAGGGCGCAAGGCTGCTGACATCCGGCACCTTCCACGGTTCCGCCGCATTGGCGATGTAGCCGTCGGACAGCAGGATCACCGGCGTCATATATTGCGTGGCGATGCGGCATGCCTCTATCGCGCACTCGAACGCATCGGCGGGCGAGCGCGCGGCGATCACGGGCAGCGGCGCGTCGCCGTTGCGGCCATAGACCGCCTGATAAAGGTCGGACTGCTCGGTCTTGGTTGGCAGGCCTGTCGATGGCCCGCCGCGCTGGACGTTGACGATAACGAGCGGCAGCTCCGTCATGATCGCGAGGCCCAGTGCCTCGCCCTTCAAGGCGATGCCCGGGCCGGAGGAGCAGGTCACGCCCAGCTGCCCGGCATAGCTCGCGCCGATGGCCGACGCGATCGCGGCGATCTCGTCTTCCGCCTGAAAGGTTGTGACGCCGAATTCCTTCAGCTTCGAGAGCGAATGCAGCACCGCCGAGGCGGGCGTGATCGGGTAGCCGCCATAGAACATCGGCAGCTGAGCAAGCTGCGCGCCCGCGACAAGCCCATAGGCGATGGAGTCAGCGCCGGTGATGGTGCGATAGAGGCCCTGCGGCTGCGGCGCGGCGGCGAGGCTGTATTGCGGCAGGGTTATGCCCTCCGCGCCGATCTCCGCCGTCTCGCCATAGGCATGGCCCGCATTCAGCGCGGCGATGTTCGCCTCCGCCAGCTCAGGCGCCTTGGCGAACTTGGCCTTCAGCCACTCGATGATCGGCTCGCGGCTGCGGTCAAACATCCAGAGCGCGAGGCCCAGCGTCCACATGTTCTTGCAGCGCAGCGCCTCCTTGTTGCCAAGGCCGAAGGGCTTCACGCTGTCCATCGTCAGCTGGGAAATATCGAACGCCAGCACCCGCCAGGCCCCGAGCGAGCCATCCTCCAGCGGGCTGGCCTCATACTTGGCCTTTTCGAGGTTGCGCTTGGTGAACTCGCCGCTGTCGGCAATGATAAGGCCGCCGGGCTTCAGATCCTTGACGTTGGTCTTCAACGCCGCCGGGTTCATGGCCACCAGCACGTCGGGCGCATCGCCCGCCGTGGTGATGTCGGACGAGCCGAAATTGATCTGGAAAGCCGACACGCCGAACAAGGTGCCCTGCGGTGCGCGGATCTCCGCCGGGAAATCCGGGAAAGTGGCGAGGTCGTTACCCGCCAGCGCGGTGGAGAGCGTGAACTGCCCGCCGGTCAGCTGCATGCCGTCGCCCGAGTCCCCCGCAAAGCGGACAACGACGGATTCCGGCGAGAGCGCGCCCTCCGCATCTTTCGGTGTCAAGATTTCCGCAGCACTTGCCATAGAGTCGCCTGTCCCAAAATATCCCTGGGGTTTGATATAGTGCGCCTACTACGCCCGGAATAGCCTCACTTCAAAGTAGAATTAGAGTCGGTGGCGGATAGCAGGCGTTTTCCTCGCCCGAAGCGCAACGAAAGCCATTTTCAGGGATAGCTGACGGTCTTGGGGCGGCCCTGCGGCAGGGGGATATGTTCCTTGTCGTCGCCGGGGATGAGTGGAAAGCGCATGGCCTCCCAGTCTTCGCGCGCCTGGCCGATGCGCTCGCCCGAGGACGAGACGAAATTCCACCACACATGGCGGGGCGTGGCAAAGGCTTCGCCTCCGCACAGCATCACCCGCGCGCCGGATTGAGAACGCAGCGTCACCGCGACGCCAGGCCGCAGCACGTGCAAAGCGCCGGGGGCCAGTGCTTCTCCGTTTACGCTTGCCTCCCCGCTCAACACATACAGCGCCCGCTCGTCTGCCAGTGCATCGATCGGGATCGCGCCGCCCGGCTCCAGCGCGATGTCCGCATAGATGGTACCCGCATAGGTGTTGACGGGCGCGGTCTCGCCCCAGAGCGTCCCCATGATGATGCGCGCCCGTGCCCCATCACCGGCAATCACCGGCAGCCGCGCCTGCGGAACATGCTCGAAGGCGGGGTCGCGTTCCTCCTGGCCGTCGGGCAGGGCAAGCCAGGTCTGGACCGCCCACAAGTCTCCGCCCGCGGCGCGCGCGTCATCGGGGGATCGCTCGGAATGCACGATGCCGCGCCCTGCGGTCATCAGGTTGACGGCGCCGGGCTCGATCAGCTGCGTGCTGCCCAGCGAATCGCGGTGCAGGAACGCGCCCTTCAGCATATAGGTGACGGTGGCGAGGCCGATATGTGGATGCGGCCGAACATCAATGCCCTTGGATGGTGCCAGCGTTGCCGGACCGGCTTCGTCATAAAACACGAACGGGCCGACCATCGTGCGCGTTCTGGCGGGCAGGGACCGGCGCACGGTGAAATCGCCCAGGTCGTGGCTCGACGGAATCAGTGTCTCAAGGACCGCGCCTGATGGCGGAGAAGTCATTCCCCCGGCGCCAGCGCGCGGATAGACAGGGCATGGATCTTGTCCACCAGCAGCTCTTGCAACGCCTCGTTCACCATCCGCTGCCGCGCTACCCGGTTCGCGCCGATGAACGCGGTCGACACCAGCTCCACCGTGAAATGGCTCTCGCCCGATGCGTCATGCCCGGCATGGCCGCGATGCTTCTCGCTGTCGTTGATGATGAGGAGATGCGACGGATTGAGCGCCAGACGCAGGCGGGACTCGATTTCGGTGGCGACCGGGCCTTTCGCTTGGCTATCCATCCACCCTATATAGGCGTTTTGCATCTGCCGGGATAGCCTCAACTTGCCTGCCGAAACCGATCCGCCCCGCCGCAGCCCGCGCTTCCATGGCCGGGTGGAGGGCGCTGCTCCCCATTGCGCCGTGGAAGGGTGCCCCTATGCCGGCGAGTTCCGCGCGCCTGCTGTGCGCGATCTTGATGCGCCCGCAGACCGCCCGCCGCAATGGCGCTGGCTCTGCCTCGATCATGTGCGGGAATTCAATGCCGGGTACAATTTTTTCTCCGGCATGAGCGCCGAGGAAATCGCGGCGGCCCAGCGCCCTTATGCCGGGTGGGAGCGCGAGACGCGCGCCTTCTCGTCCAATGCCCATGCGCCGGGGCCGAAATGGGCGGACTTCACCGATCCGCTGGACGCCATCGGTGCGGGTTACCGGCAAAAGATGGACGCGATGCGCGCCGAGATGGCCTCCCGGCAGGATGGCAAGCCGCTCTCGCCTGATGATCGCAAGGCGCTGCGCGTGATGGAGCTGGGTACGGACGCGGACCGCAAGGCGCTGCGCACCCGCTACGCCGCGCTGGTCCGCCGCTATCACCCTGATCACAATGGCGGAGACCGATCCCACGAAAAGGCGTTGCAGGATGTGATCGCCGCCTATACGCACCTGCGAAAGGCTCCCGCTTTTGCGTGAGTCCATAACATCAACTCGCCGTTCGCTTCGAGTAGCATCGAGCGCAGTCGAGATGCGGTTGTCGAGAAGCTGTCTCGACTTCGGTTCTCGACAGGCTCGAGCCCCCGCTCGACACGAACGGATATTGTGAACCAGTCAAGGCCCGATTCATGACCGACATACCCAACGCCAACCCCGACATGCGCAGCGAAACGCTGATGGAAGCGCCCGACAAGCAGGTGAGCGCGCGCGAGCTGTTCGGCGTCGATGTCGACATGATGGTGCCCGCATTCTCGGAAGCGGACGAGCGCGTGCCCGATCTTGACCCGGCCTATGTGTTCGATGCCGACACCACGCTCGCGATCCTCGCGGGCTTCGCGTTCAACCGCCGCGTCATGGTTCAGGGCTATCACGGCACCGGCAAGTCGACCCATATCGAGCAGGTTGCGGCGCGCCTTAATTGGCCCTGCATCCGTATCAACTTGGACGCGCATATTAGCCGTATCGACCTGGTCGGGCGTGACGCGATCGTGCTGAAGGACGGCCAGCAGGTGACGGAGTTCCGCGAAGGCCTGCTCCCCTGGGCGCTGCAGCGGCCGGTGGCGCTGGTGTTTGATGAGTATGACGCCGGGCGGCCTGACGTGATGTTCGTGATCCAGCGCGTGCTGGAAACGGACGGCAAAATGACCCTGCTCGATCAGAACCGCGTGATCCGCCCGAACCCGTGGTTCCGTCTGTTCGCTACCGCCAACACGGTGGGGCTCGGCGATACCTCCGGCCTTTATCACGGCACGCAGCAGATCAACCAGGGCCAGATGGACCGCTGGAACCTCGTGGTGGCGCTCAACTATCTGCCCGCCGAGGTGGAGGCGCAGGTCGTCCTCGCCAAGTCGGGCGAATATGATCATGAGGGCGGCCGCAAAGAGGTCGAGAACATGATCAAAGTCGCGGAGCTGACGCGGCAGGGCTTCATCAACGGCGATATCTCGACCGTGATGTCTCCGCGCACCGTGATCAGCTGGGCACAGAACGCGCTGATTTTCAAGGATGTCGGCTTCGCCTTCCGTCTTTCCTTCCTGAACAAGTGTGACGAGGCGGAGCGGGCGCTGGTGGCAGAATATTATCAGCGCGTGTTTGGGAAAGACCTCCCTGAAAGCATTGTGGGGAAGGCTTGAACCCCACAGCTCAGCCGTCAGCGCGCAGAATTTCTGCTGTTTGCACTGTCCCCACATAAAAAGGCGGCCACCTCACGCAGAAGCGGCCGCCAGCCATGCCTGTTGAGAAGGGAGTGCTCAGGCCATCGAGTAGCCGACGCGGACCTTTGCCTTGCCCCGGCGCACTGCGGCGCCGATGCCGCCGAAGCCCAGGATCATCAACGCCCAGGTCGCCGGCTCGGGCACGCCGCCTGCCGTTCCGGTCGAGAACAGGGTCAGGTTCGAGCTGGCCTGCCAGTTGAGGTTCAGCTTGTCGATGCCGGTCTTGCCCGCGTCGAACAGGTAGAACGCGCTGGTGTCGAGATTGGCGGCTTTACCGTTGCGCGGGTTGACAGGACCCATGCCGTAGCCGGGAGAACCCTGGCCCGCGCCATAGTGCACGCCGATCAGCGTCATGCCATAGAGCTTCGTGTTGAAGGGAGACTGGGTGAAGTCCACCGTCGTCGCGCCGTTCAAGGGTGAGAGGGTCTGAAACGAGGCGAAGTTGAAGGTCGCCGCATTATAGGTGTTGGTGCCCAGCAGGCCATTGAGAATGCCGGCCACCGTTCCCGCGTTGGACTGGTTGAGCAGGTTGCCGTCATAGAAGCCCGCGCAGCTCTGGCTGGTAAGCGCGGGTGTGGCGCTGATGTCGCCTGCGGCGCACTGGCGAATGACGGTGAGCGCCTGTGCCGAAGGGGCCATGAAGAAAGCCCCTGCAAGGGCGGTGGTGATCAAAAGCTTGCGCATATTCATACCTGTCTCTGTGGTTATGAGGCTTATCTAACAGAATATACTCAATTATTACATACCGTTAACCACGTTTGTCTAAGCCCGTGCTTTGATCCATTTCGAGACATGTCGGAGGTCATTCTGTTTCATTTTGAGACAAGTTCGGGCCGTAGCGCGAAAGCCATACATGTCCCTGTCCCGAAATGAGCCAGGGCTTGACTTGCCGCTTCGCCTCGCGCAGCCCAATCGCATGGCCGCCCAAACTCCGCTCGATGCCTTCAAGGCGATTCTTTCCGGCACCGCCCGCGCCCTTGCGCGCGACTCGGAGGTGGAGGTCGGCTTCACGGCGGATAACCCACATCTGGCGGGCAAGGCGATCAAGGTGCCCACGCCGGGCCGCGCCCTGCCGCGCGATCAGGTGGCGCTGGCGCGGGGGTTTGCGGACGCGAGCGCGCTCAAGCTGCGC
Organism: Sphingobium sp. DEHP117; assembly: GCF_030867385.1. Lineage (GTDB taxonomy): Bacteria > Pseudomonadota > Alphaproteobacteria > Sphingomonadales > Sphingomonadaceae > Sphingobium. The sequence continues at coordinate 525,145 of NZ_JAPFBJ010000002.1, forward strand.
CACCACAATGTCGCGCTGCATAACCGGCACGCGCCTGCGGATGCGGTTGCCCGCGCCGTCTATGACGCCGCCGAGCAGGCGCGGGTGGAGGCGTTGGGTGCCCGCGCCATGGCGGGAGTGAGGGGCAATCTCTCTCACGCGCTTGATCTGCGCCTGAAATCGGATGCGATCACGCGCGCGCGCAATGCCGATGAGGTGCCGCTTTCCACCGCCGTTGCGCTGATGATGCGCGAGCGGCTGACCGGAGATGCTCCGCCAGATGCAGCCCGCGCGGGGGTCGATCTGGTGCGGGAATGGATCGAACAGAACGCTGGAAGTGACCTCGACGCGCTGCCGCTCGCGCTCGACGACCAGCGCGCCTTCCAGCAGCTCACCTCCAGTCTGCTCGAGCATCTTGCGCTGGTCGAATCGAGCGATCCGCAGGAGCCGACCGACGAGAGCGGTGACGAAGAGCAGGATTCCGCCGAGGAGGATGACAGCGAGGAGGGGGACGAGGGCGAGGAACAGCCCGGCGACAGCGACGCCACAACGCAAGCGCGCGGAGAGCAGTCCGAGAGCGAGAGTGAGGACGGCGAAGCAGAGTATAGCGACGAAGTCGACTCGATGAGCGATGACGACGCGGACGGCATGGGCGACGAAGGCATGCTGCCCGTGCGCCCCAACCGGCCGATGTCGGACCTGCCGCCCGGCTTCGACTACAAGGCCTTTACCACCGCGCATGATGAGGTGATCGCTGCGACCGATCTGTGCGACGCGGACGAGCTGGTGCGCCTGCGCGGCTTCCTCGATCAACAGATGGCGAGCCTGCAGGGCGTCGTCACCAAGCTCGCAAACCGTCTCCAGCGCCGCCTTATGGCACAGCAATCGCGCAGCTGGGAGTTCGATCAGGAGGAAGGCATGCTCGATGCCGCCCGCCTGGCCCGTATTGTCATCGACCCGACGCGCTCACTGTCCTACAAGATCGAGCGCGACACCGAATTTCGCGACACCGTCGTCACGCTATTGATCGACAATTCAGGGTCGATGCGCGGTCGGCCGATCAGCATCGCGGCGATCAGCGCAGATATCATGGCGCGCACGCTGGAACGCTGCGGCGTCAAGACCGAGATACTGGGTTTCACCACGCGCGCCTGGAAGGGGGGGCTGAGCCGTGAGGACTGGCTCGCCGCCGGGCGCCCGCAGCTCCCGGGCCGCCTCAACGACCTGCGCCACATCGTCTATAAGAAGGCGGATGAGCCATGGCGGCGCGCGCGCACATCGCTCGGGCTGATGATGCGTGAGGGGCTCTTGAAGGAGAATATCGACGGCGAGGCGCTGCTCTGGGCGCACAGCCGCCTCGTCAACCGGCCGGAGGAGCGCCGCATATTGATGGTGATCTCGGACGGCGCGCCGGTCGATGACTCGACGCTTTCCGTCAACAGCGGCGTCTATCTGGAGCGGCACCTGCGGCAGGTGATCGAGTGGATCGAAACCCGCTCTCCGGTTCAGCTCGTCGCCATCGGCATCGGGCATGACGTGACCCGATATTACAAGCGCGCGGTGACGATCATGGATGCCGAGCAGCTCGGCGGCACGATGGTGGAGCAGCTGGCCGGGTTGTTCGACGAGGATTGAGGGGAAATATTATGTCTATGACGGTGAGTGAAGCGGTAGCGACGCGGCGTTCGGTGCGGTCGTTCCTTGATACGCCTGTGCCGCTGGATGTACTGACGCGGGTGATGGACAAGGCCCGCTTCGCGCCCTCCGGTTGCAACTTCCAGCCCTGGGAGGCGAGCATCCTCACGGGCGCGCCGCTGAAGGCCTTGCAGGAGAAGATGAAGGTCAGCCCGCCGCAAGACCCGCCGGAGTATGACTTTTCAGCGCCCAACGCTTCGCCGGACCATTACGCGCGCCTTTGTGACGTGTCGGAGCGCATGTATGGCGCGCTCGGCATCGCGCGCGAAGACAAGGCTGCGCGAAACGCCTTCATGAACAACAACATCGTCTCGTTCGGTGCGCCAGCCGTTTTGCTCTGCTATTTCCCGCGCTTCATGGGGCCGCCGCAATGGTCCGATGTCGGCATGTGGCTGCAGACGGTCATGCTGCTGCTGCGCGAGGAAGGCCTGGATAGCTGCCCGCAGGAATTTCTCTGGATGCACGCGCGGCTCATCAAGGAGCATATCGGCGTATCCGATGAAACCCACATCTTCTTTTGTGGAATCGCTATCGGCTACCGCGATGAGCAGGCGCCGATCAACGCCTTCGAGCGGTCGCGGGTGCCGCTCGATGAACAGGTGCGCTTCATCGGCTTTTGAAGGGCGTTGACCTGCGCGCCTGCCCGCCTCATTAGGCGGGCATGACCGAAACGCCCGCCGCCACGCCCCTGCGCCTGTTCAACAGCCTCACGCGCCAGCTGGAGGAGTTTCGCCCGGTCCATGCGGGCGAGGCGCGCGTCTATACCTGCGGGCCGACGGTCTATAACTACCCCCACATCGGCAACATGCGCGCCTATGTGTTTGCCGATACGCTGGGCCGGGTGCTGAGCTTCAAGGGCTATCAGCTGCGCCACGTCATCAACATCACCGATGTCGGCCACTTGACCGACGATGCCGATGCGGGCGAGGACAAGATGGAGAAGATGGCGGCCGCCAAGGCACAGTCGATCTGGGACATCGCGCAGCATTATACGCAGGCCTACTGGGCGGACGTGAAGGCCTTGAACATCCGCCAACCGGCGCACTGGTCGATCGCGACCGATTATGTGCCGCAGATGATCGCCTTTGCGCAGTCGATCGCGGGAAAACACTGCTACGAGCTGGAAAGCGGCCTCTATTTCGATACCTCGACCGTTGCGGACTACGGGCGGCTCGCCCGCGCCGCAACCGAGGAAGGGGAGGGCCGGATCGAGGCGGTGGAGGGCAAGCGCAATGCTGCCGACTTCGCGATCTGGCGCAAGACGCCACCGGGCGAAAAGCGCCAGATGGAGTGGGATTCGCCCTGGGGCAAAGGCGCGCCGGGCTGGCACCTTGAGTGCAGCGTGATGAGCCGCGAGCTGCTCGGCCTGCCTTTTGACATCCACACCGGCGGCATCGATCACCGAGAGATCCACCACCCCAATGAAATCGCGCAAAATCAGGCGATCACCGGCTGCGGGTCGCTCGACTGCGCGGAGCACAGCGGCGCGCGGGTCTGGATGCACAACAACTTCCTGATCGACCGGACGGGCAAAATGAGCAAGTCGTCGGGCGAGTTCCTGCGGCTGCAACTGCTGATCGACAAGGGCTTCCACCCGCTCGCCTACCGCATGCTGTGCCTGCAGGCGCATTACCGCAGCGAGCTTGAGTTCAGCTGGGATAACCTCGCGGCGGCGTTGACCCGGCTGAAGCGGATGGTGATGGCGGTTGCGCAAATCAAAGCCCGTCATGCTGAACTTGGTTCAGCATCCATTACGCCTTTCGATCCGCACCCATGGACCCTGAACCAAGGTCAGGGTGACATGGGGGGCAAGTTCGCGCCTCTTATCGAACGCTTCCATGCGGCTATTTCCGATGATCTCGGCACCGCCGTAGCGCTAACAATTTTCGATGAAGTACTTGCACTGAAAAAGACCGATCCGGGTGAAAAATTGAAGATGATCGAGGTTATGGACGCGGTGCTAGGCTTCGGCTTGCTGGAGCTTGATCGGGCATCTTTGCGCATCCGCCCCAAGTCCGCGACACTCACCGAAAGCGAGATCGAAGCCGAGCTGGACCGCCGCGCCGAAGCCCGCGCCGCGAAAGACTTCGCCACCTCGGACGCAATCCGCGACAGCCTCGCCTCCCGAGGCGTCGAGGTGATGGACGGCGATCCGCTGCGCTGGGAATGGAAGCTCGATCTGGGGTAAAAGAAATTCCGTCATCCCCGCGAACGCGGGGATCCAGTAATCGAGGCTCAGCATGGGCGGCTCTGGATTCCCGCTTGCGCGGGAATGACAGGTTGACGAGTCGCCTTTACCCCGCCGCTTTCACAATCTCCGCCCACTCCGCCTCGTCGATCACGCGGATGCCCAGCTCCGCCGCTTTCTTGAGCTTCGATCCCGCGCCCGGTCCGGCGACCACAAGGTTGGTTGACGCGCTGACCGACCCTGCCGCGCGCGCGCCCAGCCGCTCGGCCTGCGCCTTCGCCTCATCGCGGCTCATGGTTTCGAGCTTGCCGGTAAACACGATCGTCTGGCCGGAAACGGGGCTTTGCAGCGTCTCGACGACATAGGGCGGCGGCGCAACCTCGCTGAGCAGATCATCCCAAACGTCGCGGTTGTGCGCCTCGTGGAAAAAGTCGCCCAGCGCCTCGGCCACGGCGGGGCCGATACCTTCGATGCTGGTCAGCTCCGCGCGCGCGCCTTCGTCCTCGGCCGCCTGCTCCGCCACCTCGCGCAAACGCGGCAGCGTTTCGAAGCGCTTCATCAGGTCCCGCGCCGTCACCGCGCCGATATGGCGGATGCCGAGGCCAAAGAGCAGCCGCGCGGCATCGGGCTGGCGCTTCGCCTCGATGGCGCTGAGCAGATTGTCGACCGACTTCTCCTTCCAGCCCTCGCGCCCCAGCAACTCCACCCGGTGCGCCTTCAACCGGAATATGTCCGGCGGGCCGTGCTCCAGCCAGCCGAGGTCGAAGAACTCATGGATGCTCTTCTCGCCCAGCCCCTCGATATCGAGCGCGCCTCGACTTACGAAATGTTTCAGCCGCTCGATCCGCTGCGCGCCGCAGATCAGCCCGCCGGTGCAGCGCACATCGACCTCGCCCTCCTCCGCCACCGCCTCGGACCCGCAGACCGGGCAATGATCGGGGAAGGGGTAGTCGCCCCGCGCCTCGTCGCGCGTCAGATTCTCGACGATCTGAGGGATCACATCGCCCGCGCGCTGCACCACCACCCGGTCGCCCGGCCGCACACCAAGCCGCGCAATCTCGTCGCGGTTGTGCAGCGTCACGTTGGAGACGACGACGCCGCCCACCGTCACCGGCGTCAGGCGGCCTACGGGGGTCAGCTTGCCGGTGCGGCCCACCTGAATGTCGATGACCTCCAGCGTCGTCTGCGCCTTTTCAGCGGGGAATTTGTGCGCGATCGCCCAGCGCGGCGCCTTGGCGACGAAGCCCAGCCGCTCCTGCCAGTCCAGCCGGTCGACCTTGTAAACCACGCCGTCAATGTCATAGGGCATGTCGGCGCGCAGCCGCTCGATCGCGCGATATTGGCCGAGCAGCGCGTCCGCCCCCTCCAGCCGCACGAAATGTTCGGACAGCGGAAAGCCCCAGTCGCGGATCGCCTGCATCACCTCATGCTGCGTCTCGCCCGGCAGCGCGCTCGCTACTCCCCAGCCATGCGCAAGGAAGCGCAGCGGCCGCGCGGCGGTGACGCTTGCGTCCTTCTGCCTCAGCGACCCCGCCGCCGCGTTGCGCGGATTGGCGAAGATCTTCTCGCCCGCCGCTGCCTGCCGCTCGTTCAAGGCCGTGAAATCTGCCTTCGCCATATAGACCTCGCCGCGCACCTCGAAGATGGCGGGCGCGTCATCGGGAAGCTGCTGCGGAACGTCGGAGATGGTGCGCACATTGGCGGTCACGTCCTCGCCCACCTGCCCATCGCCCCGCGTCGCCGCGCGCACGAGGCGGCCGTCCTCATAGCGGATGGAAAGCGACAGCCCGTCGATCTTGTCTTCCGCCGTCATCGCCACCGGCGTGTCGTCGCCCAGCGCGAGATAGCGGCGAATGCGCGCGATGAACTCCGGCACGTCCTCGTCGGCAAAGGCGTTATCGAGGCTCATCATCCGCTTTTCATGCGCCACCTTGGCGAGTGGCGAGCTTTCCACCGACGCGCCGACCTGGGCATTGGGGCTGTCCGCGCGGATGAGGTGCGGGAAGGCAGCCTCCAGCGCATTGTTCTCGCGCACCAGCGCGTCATAGTCCGCGTCCGAAATCTCCGGCGCATCGTTGGCGTGATAAAGGCGATTGTGCTTCGCGATCTCCCTCGCCAGCCGCATCAGGCGGTTGGCGGCATCGGCTTCGGAGAGGGGGGAGGGGTCGGTGCTCATAAACTCCCCTCCTCTTCAGAGGAGGGGCCGGGGGTGGTGCTTCTGCTCCAGCGATCCGGCAGTTCACTCAACATGAGGCGCAATTGCTCCACCACTCCCTCAATATTCCGCATGACGTCAGCATTGGAAAAGCGCACCGTTACGAAACCTGTCTCCCGCGCAAGGCTCTCGTCTCTCTCCCGATCCCGCTCAACATCATGCGTCTCGCCATCGACTTCGATGATCAGGCCCTTCGCAGGACAGAAGAAATCCGCGATGCGGTTGCCGATAGTTGCCTGGCGTCGAAACTTGTGTTCATCAAGCTGCGATCGGGACAGCGCACGCCACAAGCGACGCTCCGCCTCCGTCGGTTCCCGCCGCATATGCGCTGCACGGTTGAGCATTGTGGCGCGGTCGGCGCTCATGCTCCACCACCCCCAACCCCTCCTCTAAAGAGGAGGGGAGCTGGTGGTCCTTCGGAGAGGGGGGAGGGGGCGGTCATTTGAGGGGACGTATATACGTGCGCTGTGAAAGGGAGTGATCTACAACCAAACAAATTGGATAATGAAGCCCCTTGATTTTGAAACGCTTTTTACGGCTGACAGCGATCTTCTCCTCCAAATAAACAACCTTACCCGGCTCTATAGAATCTATAAATATTTCCTGCTTTTCGCCAAGGATAAAAGGTCGACAGCTCGTCGCATCCTCGAGAGAGATATGCCATGGCGTAACCCATTTCCGAACAGCACTTCCAATTCCAATGAATTCAAAATTTATATTATGGTTCGATAAATTAGTTATGACGAGACAAACATGATTAGCTGGATCAGTAAATTCATTCGACTGAACAATATTGAGTATTCGTCGCTTGATGAAATGTTCATACACCTGAACCAGTGCTACCGCTGTCGCCAATATAGCTCCATATAGTCCGATAGCATCGTTTGGTGCCATCACACCCGCTCCAGCAATCTATCTGCCTGTGCCCTTGCCTCGGCGGTAATGTCCGCGCCCGAGAGCATCCGCGCGATTTCCTCGCGGCGGCCCGCTTCATCAAGCGGCTTCACACCGGTGCGCGTCACGGTGCCTTCGGATGACTTGGCGATCAGCATGTGCGTCGCCCCGCGCGCGGCGACCTGAGGGCTGTGCGTGACGACAATCACCTGTCCCCCCTCCGCAAGCCGAGCCAAGCGTTCCCCAATCGCGGACGCCACCGCGCCGCCGACGCCGCGGTCGATCTCGTCGAAGATCATCGTCTGCGCACCGCCCTGCTCGGCAAGCGCGACTTTCAGCGCGAGGATGAAGCGTGACAGCTCGCCGCCGGACGCGATCTTGGTAAGCGGCGCGAAGGGCGCGCCGGGGTTGGTCGATATCAGGAACTCGACCCGGTCGGCGCCGCCCGGCCCCCACTGGCTCTCGGGCAGCGGCTCTACACTGGTGCGAAATTTCGCGGCATCGAGCTTGAGCGGCGCGAGTTCACCCGCGACCGCCGCGTCCAGCCGCTCCGCTGCCTCGGCGCGCCGTTCGGACAGCGCCTTCGCCGCCGCCTCATAGGCCGCGCGCGTTTCCCGCTCTTCCGCCTCCAGCGCGGCCAGCCCTTCCTCGCCCGCCTCGATCCGCGCGAGCTTGCCCGCCAGCTCCTCTGCCAGCGCGGCAAGGTCATCCGCCTGAACCTGATGCTTCCGCGCCAGCGCGCGCAGGTCGAACAGCCGCGTCTCCACCGCCTCCAGCCGTGCCGGATCGGCGTTCAGCGCCTCTGCGGCCTGTGCCAACGCGTCCTCCGCCTCGCTCGCATCGATCAGCGCACGGTCGAGCAGCGTCAGCGCCTGCGCCAGCAGCGGATGCTCCGCGCCGATCCGGTCGAGCCGCCGCGCCGCCTGCCGCAATTGCGCGAGTCCGCCCTCCGATCCGCCGATCAGCGCCTCGATCGCGGAGAGGTCATCCAGCAGGCGCGCGCCCTTCTGCATCGTCGCGCGTTCCTCGGCCAGTTGCGCCTCCTCGCCCGGCTCCGGCGCGAAGCTCTGCAACTCCGCGACGACATGGGTGAGATAGTCCCGGTCCCGCGCCGCATTGGCCACCTCCTCGCGCGCGCGGCCCAGCGCATCCGCCGCCGCCCGCCACGCGGCATGGGATTGCCCCACGCCTGCGCTGTCGCACCGGCCAAAGCTGTCCAGCAGCGCGCGGTGCCCCGCAGGGTTCAACAGCCCGCGGTCATCATGCTGGCCGTGGATCTCGACCAGCATTGCCCCCACCTCGCGCAGCAGCGTGGCAGAGCAGGGCTGATCGTTGAGGAAGGCGCGGCTGCCTCCGTCGGCCTTGAGCATGCGGCGGATCAGGATTGGCTCGCCCGGCTCCACTTCCAGCCCGGTCTCCTCCGCCAGCGCCGCGATGCGTGCCCCCGCCGCGCCCGGATCGAAACTGGCGGTGACGCTGGCCTGCGCCTCGCCTGCGCGCACCAGCCCGCTGTCCGCGCGCATGCCCAAGGCTAGCCCAAGCGAATCGAGCAGGATGGATTTGCCCGCCCCCGTCTCCCCGGTCAGCACGCCGAGTCCCGGCGCAAACTCAAGGTCCAGCGCCTCGATCAGCACGACATTGCGGATAGAAAGCGCGGTCAGCATCGCCGCGCTAATTCACGCCCCGGCGCCATGTTCCCGGATGAGCTTGTAGCTGTGCTCATACCATTTGGTGCCGGGATAGTTGGCGCCCAGCACGGCGGCTGCCTTCTTCGCCTCCTCGGGGATGCCCAGCGCCAGATAGCTTTCGACCAGACGCTCCAGCGCCTCGGGCGTGTGCGTCGTCGTCTGATAGGTATCGATCACATTGCGGAAACGGAGGGTCGCCGCCAGCCACTGCCCGCGCCGCTGATAAAAGCGGCCGATCTCCATCTCCTTGCCGGCGAGGTGATCGTTGACGAGGTCGAGCTTCAGCCGCGCGTCCGCCGCATATTCGGTCTGCGGATATCGGCGGATCAGCTCACCCAGCGCGTCGCGCGCCTGCTCGGTGATCCGCTGGTCGCGGGTGACGTCGGCGATCTGCTCATAATAGCTGAGCGCGATCAGATAGAAGGCGTAGGGCGCGTCCTTGTTGCCCGGGTGAATCGCTAGGAAGCGCTGCGCGCCAGACACCGCCTCGGTATAGTCGCGGTTCATGTAATAGGAGAATGCGCTCATCAGCTGCGCACGCCGCGCCCAAGGCGAATAGGGGTGCTGGCGCTCCACCTCGTCAAACAATTGCGCCGCGAGCTTGTACTGCCCCGAATCGAGCCGATACTTCGCGCTGTTGTAAAGCGTGGAGACATCGCGCGCGACATAATGGGTGTCGCCCTTGTTCTTGCCCGTGGCGCAGGCGGAAACGAGGGTTGCGGCGGCAAGCGCGCAGCATGCAAGGCCGATCGGGCGGGGGAGTTTGAACAGCATGGCACCGCTCATAACGCAGGGCGGAAGGTTCGCCAAGCGGATCGTTACCGAGTTCCGAACTTCACGTGCTGGCTGTGGGTCAGGCCTTTTCCAGCGTGCATTGCAGCGGGTGCTGGTTTTGCCGGGCGAAGTCCATCACCTGGTTCACCTTGGTCTCCGCGACCTCATAGCTGAACACACCGCAAATGCCGACTCCGCGTTGATGCACATGCAGCATCACGCGGGTCGCTTCTTCCATGTCCATCTTGAAGAACCGCTGGAGCACATGGACGACGAACTCCATCGGCGTATAGTCGTCGTTGAGCATCAGTACCTTGTAGTGGGACGGGCGCTTGGTCCGGGTGCGCGTACGCGTGGCGACGCTCACGCCGGGGCCGGAGGGGCCGCCGTCGTCCTCGCCGCGATCGCCGGCCATTCGCACGCCCAGCATCTGACTGCTAACTCCGCACCTGTCGCTCATCCCGGCAAATATGGCGGGAGAGACCCAGTTCGGCAAGGGGTGGCGCGACTATTCGTGGCAGGATAATCATACACAGCCATTATAGCGCATCGAGTTATGAAAAAAGCCCTACCTCCGCTCGGGGAGGCAGGGCCTTTTTATTCCAGCGCCGGAAAGATCAGGCGGCGATCGAGCGAACCTTCTCGGTCACGATCGAAACGCGGGTGCTGATCGGCTGTACCACGTCGCCCGCCAGCTTCAGCATGGCTTCGCTGTTCTTGGCGGCTTCCTTGGCGAAAGCGTCGAAGCTGCTGGAGAGCAGTTCGCTCTGCAGCTGGAAGAACTCGGCCGGGCTCTTGGCGGCGGCCAGCGTCTTCATCGCGGCGGAGGCCTTTTCGAAGGTCAGGCGGCCATATTCGGCGGCATCCTGGCCCAGCGTCTCGACCGCCTTGGTCGCAATCTTGCCGGATTCGACCAGCGCCTCGACATTGCCCTTGGCGAGCTCGCTCAGCTCTTCCATCGCCTTGCTGGACTTCTCAACGCCCGCCTTTGTCTTCTCGCTCATCTCGGCGAAAGCAGCTTCAAAGCGGGTCTTGGCCTCTTCGGCGAAATTCTTGGTGGTCTCGATAACGTCTGCCATGATTTCTGTTCCTTTCTGCTCGGTGCGTTCCGCTGTCTCGGTGGGGAGGGGGGCCGCCTCTTCGGCGATCGCCTCCACCGGTGGCGCGGATGGCACCATTATCTCGGGTTGCTCGGCTGTCAGTTCTTCAGTCTTTTCTGTTATTATATCATCGACCGGGGCGAGATCCGCCGCGGTCAGCTCCGGCGCAGGTTCGGGCACGAAGGCCGGTTCGGCCAGCGCGACCGGCTCAGGCGCCGGCTTAGTCGGTTTTGCCATCGCGGCTTTGCGCGCGGCGATCTTGGGCGTCGCCTGGGCGACGGTGTCCGAGGAGATCTTCTTCGGGCGTCCCGGCTTTTTGGGTGTGCCAGTCATCACGAACTCCCTTATGCTGCATTGCAACATAATTATAGGGTCGCGGAATGTCAAGCGCTTTTTGTGCGCCGCAACATATCGCTCGTCAGTGTCGTTCTGTCGTGATTTTCAGCGGCGTTTCACATAGCTGCCAGGCGCGGGTTCCAGCGCCTTGAGCTTGCCTTTTCCGGGGATTCTTCCGCCCTTGGCTGGCACCGTCTCCGCGTCCTGAGCCTTGAGCCAATTCACCCAGTCCGGCCACCAGCTCCCCTTGGTTTCTTTCGCGGACGCGATGAATTCCTCCAAAGTGGATGCGGTTTTCGCGCAGGTCCAATATTGATATTTGTTGTCCGACGGCGGATTGACGACGCCCGCGATATGGCCAGACCCGGCGAGGAGAAACCGCATCGGGCCGGAGAAATGCCCGGTCAGCTTCCACACGCTCTTCAGGGGCGCGATATGGTCCTCCCGCCCCGCCTGCACATAGACCGGCGTCGTCACCTTGCGCAGGTCGATCGGCGTGCCCTCGATGCTGATCGCGCCGGGCGTCACCAGCTTGTTGTCGCGATAGAGCTCGGTCAGATATTGCTTGTGCCATTTCGCGGGCAGGTTGGTGGTGTCGCCGTTCCAGTAGAGCAGATCGAACGGCGGATAGTCCGACCCGAGCAGGTAATTGTTGACGACATAGTTCCAGATGAGGTCGCGCCCGCGCAGCAGGTTGAAGGTCGCGGCCATGTATCGCCCGTCGAGATAGCCGGGGGCGGAGAGCTGATCGACCAGCTTCAGCTGCTCGTCATCAATGAACAGGCTGAGGTCGCCCGCATCCTGAAAATCGACCTGCGCGGTGAAGAACGTCGCGCTCTTGACCTTGTCGGCCTCGCCCCGTGCCGCCAACCACGCCAGCGTCGCGGCCAGTGTCGTCCCCGCCACGCAATAGCCGATGGCATGCACATTCTTGACGCCCAGCAGATCGCGCACCGTGTCGATCGCGTCGACCTGACCCCGCACGATATAGTCTGCCCATTCCACGTCCTTCATGCTGGCGTCGGCGGACTTCCAGCTGACCATGAAGACACTGATGCCCTGATCCACCGCCCATTTGACGAAGCTTTTGTGCGGCGAGAGATCGAGGATGTAGAAGCGGTTGATCCACGGCGGGAAGATGACGAGCGGCGTCTCCAGCACCTTCTTCGTGGTCGGCTCGTAATGGATCAGCTGATAAAGCGGCGTTTCCTTCACCACCTTGCCCGGCGTGGCGCCGATGTTGACGCCCAGCTCGAACTTGCTGCCGTCGGTGTGGGTGAGCTGGCCCTTGCTCAAGTCCGCCAGCATATGCTGCAGCCCGCGCACAAGGTTTTCGCCCCGGCTCTCCAGCGTTTTCTCCAGCACCACCGGGTTGGTGAGCGGAAAATTGCTTGGGGCCAGCGCATCGACCATCCCCTGCGTCGCGAACTTGAGCTGTTCCTTGTGCTTGGCGTCCAGCCCGTCGACACTGTCGGACAGGCGGAGCATGTAATCCGACAGCAGCAGATAGCTCTGGCGCATGAGGTCGAAGAACGGATTCTCGCTCCATTTAGGGTCGGTGAAGCGGCGATCCTTGCGCGCGGCGGGGCTGCCTTCCGGCGGGGCGTTGTTGGCGGGATCGGCGTCAAGAAAACGCTGCCACAGCGCGATGGATTCCTTGGCGAAGTCGCTCTGCACCTTTGCCAGCCTCTCCGGCTGGAACATCAGCGGTGGTGGCGAGGTCAGCGCGGATTGCGTTGCCTTCTGCGCCGCCTCGATCGGCTTCTGGCTCGTCATCGCGCCGGCGGCATATTCCATCAGCAGCTGCTGCGCCTGCCCGATGGAGCGTGTCCAGTGCTGCATGTCGTCCAGCGTGGGCAGGGAACCGAGCGGGCCGGGTTCGCTTTTCACTCTGCCCTCGCTCACCGTCGCTCTCCCGCAATTCGCCTTAATTGCCTGGCCGGGTCTGGCTACCGGCGCAATCGCGGTATATAGCGGGGGTTGCACCGTGCGACAATAGCATGTTGCAGTGCAGCAATTGAGGAAAGTCATACCCATGTCCGAGGAATTCTACCGCATCAAGCGCCTGCCCCCCTATGTCATCGCGGAAGTGAACGCGATGCGGGCCGCCGCGCGTGCGGCCGGGGAGGACATCATCGACCTCGGCATGGGCAACCCGGATCTGCCGCCGCCGCCGCATGTGATAGAGAAGCTGTGCGAGGTGGCGCAAAAGCCGGATGCCCATGGCTATTCCCAGTCCAAGGGCATTCCGGGGTTGAGGAAGGCGCAGGCGAACTATTATGCGCGCCGCTTTGGCGTGGATGTCGATCCGGAAACGGAAGTCGTCGTCACCATGGGGTCGAAGGAGGGGCTGGCGAGCCTCGCTACCGCGATCACCGCGCCGGGCGATGTCGTGCTCGCGCCCAATCCCAGCTACCCGATCCACACCTTCGGTTTCATCATCGCCGGGGCTACGATCCGGTCCGTGCCTGCCACGCCGGACGAGAATTACTGGCGCTCGCTCGACCGCGCGATGGCGTTCACCGTGCCGCGCCCGTCAATCCTTGTCGTCAACTATCCTTCGAACCCGACAGCGGAGACGGTCGACCTCGCTTTCTACGAGCGGCTGGTGGCATGGGCGAAGGAGAACAAGGTGTGGATCTTGTCAGACCTCGCTTATTCCGAGCTCTATTTCGATGGCAACCCGACACCGTCGATCCTGCAGGTGCCGGGCGCAAAGGATGTCGCGATCGAGTTCACCTCCATGTCCAAGACCTACTCGATGGCGGGCTGGCGCATGGGCTTTGCGGTCGGCAACAAAAAGCTGATCGCCGCGATGACGCGGGTGAAGTCCTATCTCGATTATGGTGCGTTCACGCCCATTCAGGCGGCGGCGTGCGCGGCGCTCAATGGCCCGCAGGACATCGTGCAGAAGAATCGCGAGCTCTATCACAAGCGGCGCGACGTTCTGGTCGAGAGCTTCGGCCGCGCCGGGTGGGATATTCCCCCCGCGCGCGCCTCAATGTTCTGCTGGGCGCCGCTGCCCCCGGCATTGAAGGACATGGGCAGCCTCGAATTCTCAAAGCAGTTGCTCAGCCATGCCAAGGTCGCGGTTGCGCCCGGCGTCGGCTATGGCGAGGACGGCGAAGGCTTCGTGCGCATCGCCATGGTCGAGAACGAACAGCGCCTGCGCCAGGCCGCCCGCAACGTGAAGAAATATCTCCAGAGCATGGGCGTCAACACGCCATCGGGCAAATCAGCGGTCGGCTGAAGCAAAGGATAGCCGCATGGCGAGCGTTCCCCATGTGTCGCACGTCGTGCAGGCGATCCAGCTTTCGGTCGCGCCGGTGTTCCTGCTCGCGGGCATCGGCGGCTTCCTCAACGTCTGCGCGGCGCGGCTCGCCCGTGTGGTGGACCGCGCCCGCGTGGTGGAAGAGCGGCTGACGCGTTCGCGCGGCGCGGAGCATGACCGGCTGCTCCACGAAATCCGCACGCTCGATGTGCGCATCCGCATCGTCAACAACTGCATTTCGCTCTCGGTACTGAGCGCGTGCCTCGTGTGCGCCGTGGTTACGCTGCTGTTCGCCAATCAGCTGTTCGCCAACCAGCTGGATACGCCGATCGCGCTGATGTTCGTCGGCGCGATGCTGAGCATAGGCGTCGCCTTCGCGCTGTTCATCGTCGAAACGCGCAAAGGCTCGTCCGTGGTGCGGGTTCGGGCGGAGATCCTCTCCCACAAGGAAGAGGGGCAGGACTGAAAGCGCACTGTCGGGATGCGACAACAAAGCGGACGGTAGAAGATTAGAGTATCCTCCGAACTTGAACGAGCTGCCGCCGGAGAACTCTAGTGACGCCAACTGCGTTTAATACTTCGCTATTGCTCGCGTCGGTTGTCCTCTACATCGCTTTGCCTGTTTGGCTAGTATTTCGGGGTTGGGTTGCCGTGGGCGGATTAGTCCAGCTTATCGGTGCTTTCCTACCGGGTATTTGGCAAGGCGTGTTCTGGCCCGAAGAGGCTGGCAATTTCGGGTTGCTGATGATGATGTTGGTTCCAATCCCGCTATGCATCATGCTACTTGGGTTAACTGCGGGCCTCATACATGGCAGCCGATGGGCCCTTCGGAAAGGCAGAAAACTAGTTCTTGAGCAGCGTTAGCGCCTAGCGTCCGTTGTCCACCCTAACCAGACATCAACCCACCCGCCCCTATTCCTCCCGCCCTTTCAGCTCATCCCCGCGCACGTGCGCTACGTGGATCACGTTGGTCGAGCCGGGCGTGCCGAAGGGGACGCCCGCCAGCACGATGATCTTGTCCGATGCGGCTGCGAGGCGGTTGCGCAGCGCCATGCGCCGGGCCTTGCCGATCATCTCCTCGAAACTGCCGATATCCTTGGTGCGCACCGCATGCGCGCCCCAGAGCAGACCCATGCGCCGCGCCGTCTCGATCTTGGGCGTCAGCGCGAGGATCGGCGTCTGCGGCCGCTCGCGCGAGACGCGGCGCACCGTGCTGCCCGATGAGGTGAAGCAGACGATGGCCTTGGCGTCGACCGTGCGGGTGATGCTGCCCGCCGCCTCGGCCAGCGCATCGGCCGTCGTGGCGTCGGGCTTGGTTTCGGTGAAGTGCAGCCGGGCGAGATAGCCGGGGTCGCCCTCCACGCTTTTCGCGATGCTGTCCATCATCGCAACTGCCTCACGCGGCCAGTCTCCCGCCGCCGTCTCGGCCGAGAGCATGATCGCGTCGGCGCCGTCATACACCGCTGTCGCCACGTCGGAGACTTCCGCGCGCGTCGGCGTCGGCGCCTTGATCATCGATTCGAGCATCTGCGTCGCCACCACCACCGGGCGGCCCAGCCTGCGCGCACAGGCGACGATATGTTTCTGCAGCGGTGGAACGTCCTGCGGCGGCAGCTCGACGCCCAGGTCGCCGCGTGCAACCATCACGCCGTCGGCCAGCTCCAGTATCTCGTCCAGCCGCTGGATGGCGGCCGGCTTCTCGATCTTCGCCATCAGCGCGCCATAGCCGCCCATCAGCCTCCGCGCTTCGGCCAGATCCTCCGGCCGCTGCACGAAAGACAGCGCGATCCAGTCCGCGCCCTGATCGATCGCAAAAGCAAGGTCGCGCCGGTCCTTCTCTGTCATCGCCGCCATCGGCACCACCACGTCGGGCACGTTGACGCCCTTGCGGTTGGAGAGCGGCCCGCCGATCTCCACGATCGTCTCGATCCGCTCCGGCTCCACGTTCTTGACCCTCAGCACCAGCTTGCCGTCGTCGATCAGCAGGCGCGTTTCGGGCTGGAGCGCGGCGTAAATCTCCGGGTGGGGCAGGTTGACGCGGCGATTATTGCCCGGCGCCTCGTTGCGATCGAGCGTAAATGCCTGGCCGGCCTTCAGCATCACCATATTGTCGACAATGGTGCCGATGCGCAGCTTCGGCCCCTGAAGGTCGGCGAGGATCGTCGTCGGGCGTCCGAATTCTTTTTCGAGCGCCCGAATATCGGCGATATTGGCCGCATGGGCCTCGTGTGCGCCATGGCTCATGTTGAGGCGAAAGGCATCGGCGCCGGCAAGAAACAGCTCGCGGATCATCTCCGCGCTGCCGCTTGCCGGGCCCAAAGTGGCGAGAATGCGTACCTTGCGTTCGCGCGGAGAAAGCGTTTTCAAAATGTGTCCCCATATTGGTGCCATATTGGTGGAAGTGCGACTGTTCCTATTGTTATAGGCCCCCAGACCCCGTGCTACGGGCTTGATAGCGGAGAAATGTTAACCATGAGCGAACCAGTTATCAATGATCAAGCCGCCGCCGCGGCGTTTCGCCGGCTCGTGCGCCATCTGCAGCACCGGACAGACGCACAGAATGTCGATCTGATGGGCCTGGCGGGCTTCTGCCGCAACTGCCTGGCGGACTGGCTGGCTGAGGCTGACGGCGCGATGGACAAGGACACCGCGCGCGAGGCGATCTACGGCATGCCCTATGCGGAGTGGAAGGCGAAGCACCAGACCGAGGCCACGCCCGTGCAGCTCGCGCGCATGGAAGAAAGCGTGGCAAAGAACAAGGCGAGCCATTAAGGACGGCGCGGTGTTTGATTCGAAATTCCATGGGAATGTCGAGGGTCGGAACCGCACATCCGAAACGTCAGCGAAGCGACGCGTTTCGGATCAGCCATTAACTATTCACCATAAGGAGACCCCATGAGCGAGGGCAATGTTGCCGCAGACCAGCTGCGTCTGTTTATCGAACGCATCGAGCGGCTGGAGGAGGAGAAAAAGGGCATCGCGGATGACGTGAAGGATGTCTATGCCGAGGCAAAGGCAACCGGCTATGATGTGAAGACGATGCGGCAGATCGTCCGCCTGCGTAAGCTGGAGAAGCATGTGCGTCAGGAGGCCGAGGCGCTGCTCGAGACATATAAGGCTGCGCTCGGTCTCGAATAGTCGGCGCGCCTCAGGAGACAGGCATGACCCAATCCCCCTGGGGCGCAACCCCCGAAGCCAGCATCGGCGGCAGCGAGATGATCGTCACCACCACGCCCACTGTCGAAGGCCGCCCGGCGCAGCAATATTTCGGAATCGTCACGGGCGAGGTAATCGTCGGCGCGAACATCTTTCGCGATCTGTTCGCCGGCATCCGCGATATCGTCGGCGGGCGGGCGGCATCCTATGAGAATGTGCTGCAAGGCGCCCGCGAGCAGGCGCTGGGAGAGATGCGGATGCGCGCGGCGGAGCTGGGCGCCAATGCCGTGGTTGGGGTAGACCTCGATTATGAAGTGCTCGGCTCCAATGGCTCGATGCTGATGGTCTCCGCCACCGGCACGGCGATCCGTATATGATCGCGACGGTTGCGATGTGGATGCGCGCTCGCTAGAGAGCCAGCCATTCCTCATCTCTAGCCAAGGAGCAGGCCGTGGCAGGCCATAGCAAATTCAAGAACATCATGCATCGCAAGGGCGCGCAGGACAAAAAGCGCTCGGCCATGTTCTCCAAGCTCTCGCGCGAGATCACCGTCGCCGCCAAGATGGGCATGCCGGACCCGGACATGAACCCGCGCCTGCGCCTCGCGGTCAACGCTGCCAAGGCGCAGTCCATGCCCAAGGACAATATCCAGCGGGCGATCGACAAGGCATCGAAGGGCGATGGCGAGAATTACGAGGAAGTGCGCTACGAGGGCTATGGCCCCGGCGGCATAGCCATCATCGTCGAGGCGTTGACCGACAACCGCAACCGCACCGCCACCAATGTCCGTACGGCATTCTCGAAAAACGGCGGCAACCTCGGCGCATCCGGCGCGGTGAGCCACGGGTTCGACCGCATGGGCCTGATCGAATATCCCGCCTCCGTGGGGGACGAGGAAAAGGTGCTGGAAGCCGCGATCGAGGCGGGCGCGGAGGATGTGGAGTCCTCGGAAGACGGCCACAGCATCTGGACGGCGATGGACGCGCTGCACGAGGTGGCGAAGGCGCTGGAGGCCAGCCTTGGCCCGGCCGAGGGCGCCAAGCTCGCCTGGAAGCCGCAGACCAGCGTCGAAGTGGACGAAGGCACGGCGGGAACGCTGATGAAGCTCATCGACACGCTGGAGGATGACGACGATGTCCAGACCGTCTGGGGCAATTACGACATCTCTGACGACGTGATGGAGAAGCTGGGATAAGAAAAAATGGCCCCTCCCCTTCAGGGGAGGGGTTGGGGTGGGGGCCGGCCAGATGCGAGAGAAAACTGTGAAAATGGAGCTCGGCATCTGGCACAACCAAAATCCGGCCTTATCCAATTGGCAGCGCTATATCCCAGGCTTGCCCAATGTCCTGCTTTTGCGGGACTACACCACTCTAACCCTTCACAGGAGGCACCTGACTCCGTTGGACCTGAGGGCGAGGGGCTTGATTAGATGCTGATCCTCGGCCTTGATCCCGGCCTCGGCACCACCGGCTGGGGGCTGATCGCGGCCGATGGCAACCGCCTGTCTCACATTGCCAACGGCCAGATAAAGACTGACGCGAAGGACGCGCTGGCCGCCCGCCTCCTCGCGCTCGATGCCGCGCTGACCGATCTTATCGTCGCCCACAAGCCGGACGGCGCGGCGGTGGAGGAGGTGTTCGTCAACGCCAACCCGCAATCGACGCTGAAGCTCGGGCAGGCACGCGGGGTCGTCCTCTTGAACGCCGCGCGGGCGGGGATAGAGGTGGGCGAATATGCGGCGCGGCTGGTGAAGAAATCGGTCGTCGGCGTCGGCAATGCCAGCAAGGATCAGGTCCACGCGATGATCGCGCGCCTGCTCCCGGGCGCGTCGATCAGCGGGGCGGACGCGGCAGACGCTCTCGCCGTCGCCATCACCCACGCCCATCATATGGCGAGCGCCCGCCGCCTCACTTTCTGATGGAAACGAACCGGGAACATCGTTAAGGTCGCGCGATGATCGCGCATCTGAAGGGGATATTGGCGTCAACGGGGGCGGATGGCGCCGTGGTGGACGTGAACGGCGTCGGCTATGCTTTTGGCGCGTCTGCGCGCACCCTCTCGGCGCTGGGCGCGGTGGGTGATGCGGTGACGGTCCACACCGAAATGCTGGTGGGCGAGGATTTCATCCGGCTGGTCGGCTTTGCCACTGATGCCGAGCGGGACTGGTTTCGCCTGCTCACCGGGGTGCAGGGCGTCGGCGCGCGGGTGGCGCTGGCGATATTGTCTGTGCTCGATGGCGCGGAACTGCACCGCGCGATTGCCGCCCAGGACAAGGCGATGGTCGCCCGCGCGAACGGCGTGGGGCCAAAGCTTGCCGAACGGATCGTGCGCGAACTGAAGGACAAGACCGGCACGATCCTCACCAGCCCGATGGCAATCGGAGGAGCGGGCATGGCGCCGGGTGCAGGCGGTGCAGCGCCTGCGGGCGGCGCGGCGGCGGACGCGCTGAGCGCGCTCACGGGCCTCGGCTTCAAGCCCTATGAGGCGAGCGTGGCGGTGGCGGCGGCTGAAGCGGAACTGGGCGAGGGCGCAACGCTGGATGCGCTGGTGCGCCTCGCGCTCAGGAAGGCGGCAAAGTGATGCGCCATATTCTATGTTCTATAGACAAATTTATACATATCCCTATATTGTGGATATGTCCCAGCTCAATGTCTCCATCCCGCCCGCCCTCAAGACCTGGATCGACCATCGTGTCACCGAAGGGCGCTACAGCAGCGCCAGCGACTATATCCGCGATCTCGTCCGCCGCGATCAGGACTCCGCCAAGGAGGAAACCGAATGGCTGCGCGGGCTGATCGCCGAAGGGCTGGCATCGGGGGTGGTGGATGAGGAGCCGGAAGACGTCCTCAGAACCATCATGGCGGAGCGGCGAGCGAGGCGCAATCCGGCTTAGATTGGCCCGCGCCGCTCAGGCCGATCTGGCCGAGATAGATAACTACAGCGCCGAGCAGTTCGGCGACGACGCAGCCGACGACTATAATCAGGGCTTTTGGGAGCTATTCGCCTTGCTGCGCACCCATCCATTCGCCGGGCCGCTCACACCGGACCTCGGCAAGCAGGTCCGGTGCTTGACTCACAGACGCCATCGCATCTTTTATCGCGTGACGCGCGAACAGGTGCTGATTTTGCGGATCATTCACCATGCGCGGAACGCGAAGGGGATGCTGGGGGAGGCGGGGTGATGCAGGAGCCACTTCCAGATATTGAACCGGAACTTCTAAAAAGATTGGCCGGTATAGAGGTTGCTTCTGCCCTTGAAGCGCGGAAGCTAGCAAGCTCTGAGCATTCTTCGTCTTACAATTGGCTTTTGGCGTCATTGCTGACGATAAATGGAGGTGGATTAGTGGCATTATCCACTAATCAGCAATTGATTGGCTGGGAGAAAGTTTTGATCGGAGTCTGGTTTTATGTGGGACTGATGGCTGCACTTTTGTGCGCTTTTTTTGGGCAGTTAGCCAACAGAGATGGCATACAGTTGCTTGGCGAACAGACGGGTTACTGGGCATCAGTCGAGCATTATCAGGAGCGATCTGCTGGATCTGAGCAAGAACATGAAACCAGGCTCAAGAAAGTTAGGCGAAAGGCAATGAGAGCGCGTTATTCGGGATTCGTATCAGTAGCTGCTTTCTCAGTAGGCCTAGCAAGCCTGGGGTATTTGCTCTGTCAACCATCGATGTCTGAGAAGAACGTCAAAAGTTCTGTAGATGCTACCCCAAATGCTTCGTCAAAATGACCTCCTCGCCCCTCCTCTCCGCGTCACGCAAGCCTGAAGACATAGACGCCGCCTTGCGTCCCAAGACCCTCGACGAGTTCGTGGGCCAACAGCAAGCGCGCGAGAATCTGCGCATCTTCATAGAGGCTGCGCGCAATCGCGGCGAGGCGCTCGATCATGTGCTGTTCTTCGGCCCCCCCGGCCTCGGCAAGACCACGCTGGCGCAGATCGTCGCCAAGGAGATGGGCGTCGGCTTTCGCGCCACCTCCGGCCCGGTTATCGCCAAGGCGGGGGATCTTGCGGCGCTGCTCACCAATCTCGACGAGGGCGATGTGCTGTTCGTGGACGAGATTCACCGCCTCAATCCCGCGGTCGAGGAGATCCTCTACCCAGCAATGGAGGACCGCGCGCTCGATATCATGATCGGCGAGGGGCCTTCCGCGCGCTCGGTGCGGATAGACCTGCCGAAATTCACGCTGGTGGGCGCCACCACGCGGCAAGGCCTGCTCACCACGCCGCTGCGGGACCGCTTCGGCATCCCGGTGCGGCTGCAATTCTACACGGTGGAGGAGTTGGTGCAGGTGGTAAGCCGCGCCGCCCGCCTGCTCGGCCTTGCCATCACGGATGATGGCGCGGTGGAGGTGGCCCGCCGCTCGCGCGGCACCCCGCGTATCGCCGGGCGGCTGCTGAGGCGCGTGCGCGACTTCGCCGATGTCGCTGGCGCGCCGCAGGTCGATGCGCGCACGGCGGACGCGGCATTGAACCGGCTGGAGGTCGACAGCCTCGGCCTCGATGCGATGGACCGGCGCTACCTGATGATGATCGCGGACATCTACAAAGGCGGACCGGTGGGCGTCGAAACGCTGGCGGCGGGCTTGTCCGAGCCGCGCGACACGATCGAGGAAGTGATCGAACCCTACCTCATCCAGCTCGGCCTCGTCGCGCGCACCGCCCGCGGGCGCTGCCTCAATGCGGGCGGTTGGAAGCATCTCGGCCTCAATCCGCCCGCCAATACGCAGGACGGGCTGTTCGATCCCTGAGTTGAGCGCCATTTCGCCCTTTGCCATGGACTCCCGCCTCGGTTACACAGGCGCCCATGTCCGCAGCCGCCGCAACCCTGCCTCCAGCATTAGCGCCCACCTCGGGCGTTTTTGCGCAAGGCGCGCATCATTTCCCGGTGCGCGTCTATTTCGAGGATACGGACGCAGGCGGCGTCGTCTATCACGCCAACTATCTGCGCTTCATGGAACGCGCGCGGTCGGATATGCTGCGGCTATTGGGCATCAGCCAGCGCGGCGCGCTTGATGACGGCGCGGGCGTCTATGCCGTGTCTCATCTCGACATCGCCTTTCGCGCGCCCGCAAAGCTCGACGATGAGCTGGTCGTCATCAGCCGCATGACCGGCGTCGGCGGCGCGACCGTTTCCATCGCGCAACAGGTGAAGCGGGGGCAAACCCTGCTCGCCGAGGCCTCCGTCACCGTCGCCTTTCTCTCGGCCCAGGGTCGTCCACGGCGCCAGCCCAGGGAATGGGTCGCGCTTTTCACCAGCATCACTTCAGGGGAGCCAAGCCCGCAATGACCACGCCCGCACTTGCCCTCGCCGGGGAGGCTGCCACCTTGTCTCCGCTCGCGCTGTTTCTTCAGGCGGATATCGTCGTCAAGGTGGTGATGGTCGGCCTGTTGGCGGCCAGCGTATGGACATGGGGCATCATCATCGCCTTTTCGATGCGCGCGGGCGGGATCGCGCGCAAGTGCGACGCCTATGAAAAGGAGTTCTGGCGCAGCGAGGATATCGACGGCTTTTACGACAAGCGCGGCAAGGACACGATACCCAGCGCGCGCATCTTTGCGGCGGCGGTGGCGGAGTGGCGCCGCTCGACCCGCCTGCGCACCGTTGACCGGGACGGAACGCGTGACCGCCTCTCCACCGCGATGGCAAGCGCGGTGGGCGTGGAGGTTGATGCACTGGCCGATCGGCTCAATATTCTCGCGACAATCGGTGCGGTCGCCCCGTTCGTGGGCCTGTTCGGCACCGTCTGGGGCATAATGCGCAGCTTCACCGCGATCGCGGCCCAGCAGAACAGCAGCCTCGCGGTGGTTGCGCCGGGCATCGCCGAGGCGCTGTTCGCCACCGCCATCGGCCTGTTCGCAGCCATTCCGGCGGTGATCGCCTACAACCGCTTTTCCCACCGCATCAACCGGCTTGAGGCGAGTCTGGGCCGCTTTGCCGATGGCCTCTACGCCACCCTCAGCCGAGAGCTGGAGCGCGACTGATGGCGATGGGCACGGTCCCCTCCTCCCGGCGCGGACGGCGCAGGGCGCCGATGGCGGAGATCAACGTCACGCCGCTGGTCGACGTGATGCTGGTGTTGCTCATCATCTTCATGGTGACGGCGCCGCTGCTGGTCACCGGCGTTGCCGTAAAGCTGCCGGAGAACCGGGCGAAGGCGCTGGAGACCAACGACAAGCCCACGGTAATCTCGCTCACGGCGGAAGGCGCGTCGTTCATCAACGATGCGCAGGTGAACGCGGCGGAGCTTGACGAGCGCATTTCGGAGATAGCCGCCGCCCATGCCGGGCTGGAACCGCCGCAGATTTTCGTGCGCGCGGACGCCCGGCTTGATTATGGGCGGGTGATGCAGGTGATGGGCGCGCTGAACGCGGCAGGCCTCAACCGCATCGCTCTGGTCAGCACCGCCGAAGCCGGGCGCGCGGGTGATGGGGGCGCGGATATCGAGGATAATCCGGCGGCCGTCAGCATCGGTTCACAATAGCACATTAGTCTGGCGCGATGGACCGCACGGAAAAAATCGGGCTGGGCGTTGCGGGGGCGGGGCATGTGCTGCTGTTCGCCGCGCTCTCCTCGCACTGGCTGTCGGTCGATCCGCTGAAGCTCGACAACGCGCCGATCGAGATCAGCATAGCGGACGATGTGGCACTGCGCTCCGCCGCGCCGAAGATCGCCGACGCGCCGCCGCCGCCCGCCGCCTCTTCGCCCGCGCCGGCCGGTCAGGTGGAGCCTCCCGCGCCCGCGCCGACACCGCCCGCGCCCAGAGTTGCGGTCCCCGCGCCTGTCCCCACGCCCAGCCCGAAGCCGCTGCCAAAGGTTCAGCCCAGGCCGCCCGCCCCAGCGCCTGCCGCCACGCAACCCAAGGCAAAACCCAACCCCGCCGCTCCCGCAAAGCCGCGCAGCCCGGGGCTGAAGCTCGACACCAGCGACTGGATGAAGCCCTCATCCGGCGCCAACCCGCAGGCAAAGCCCAGCGATGGCGCGCCCGCCTCAACCATCGGCCCGGCGCAGCAAAGCGCGCTCGCCGCCGAAATACGCCGCCAGATCAAGCCCTTTTGGAAAGCACCCACCGGCGCGGATGCAGACCAGCTGCGCACCACCATCGCCGTCCGCCTCGCGCGGGACGGCGCGCTCATCGGTGATCCCGAGGTTGTGAGCACCACCGGCCAGACGGCCAGCAATCGCGGGCAGGTGCGCCTGCATCAGGAGCAGGCGCTCAAGGCCGTGCGCCTCGCCGCGCCTTTCCAACTCCCGCCAGACCTCTATGATGGCTGGAAGTCCTTCACCGTCAATGTCGACAGGAAGCTCTCGCAATGATTCGCCTTGCCTCGTTCGTCACCCTTCTCGCGCTGGCCATTGCCGCCCCTGCCGCCGCGCAGCTTTCCGTCGACGTGACCGACGACAGCGGCTCGAACTCACTCAAGGTGGCGGTGCCCGCGCTGCCGACCGGCCAGAGCGTCTCGACGCCTGCGGGCACGACCGACGAGCTCGGCGTCAGGATCGCGCAGGTCATCGCGGACGATCTGCGCAATTCAGGCCTCTTCGCGCCCACCGGGCCGGAGGGCACGCGCACCCTCTCCATGGCGGAGGTAACCGCGCCCAATTACGCCAGCTGGGGCGGCTATGAGGCGCTGGTTCAGGGCTTCGTGCGGTCTGCGGGCGGCGAGGGCGACATCACCGTCGGCTGCTATCTCTACGACATCGCGCTCAAGTCCGAGCTGACGCGCCAGGGCTATGTCGTCGCCCCGCGTGACTGGCGCCGCGCAGCGCACAAATGCGCCGACGCGATCTACGCGCGCCTGTCGGGCGAGAGTCCGTTCTTCGACAGCCGCATCGCCTATATCGCAGAGAGCGGGCCCAAGGAGCGCCGCGTCAAGCGCCTCGCCATCATGGATTCGGATGGGGCGAACCACCGTTTCATCACCAACGGGCAGGCGATCGCGCTCACCCCGCGCTTCTCGCCGGATTATGGCTCGCTCGTCTATGTCAGCTATGTGCAGGACCGGGTGCGCATCTTCGTTTATGACATCGGCACCGGCAAGCAGCGGCTGGTGACGGAGAGCACCAACCCCACCTTCGCGCCGCGCTGGTCGCCCGATGGGCGCAGCATCCTGTTCTCGATGGCGATTGCCGGGAATACGGATATCTATCGCGTGCCGGCCACCGGCGGCATGCCGGTGCGGCTCACCACCTCTCCGGGCATCGATGTGGGCGGCAGCTATTCGCCGGACGGCACCCGCATCGTGTTCGAGAGCGACCGTTCAGGCAGCCAGCAGGTCTATGTGATGAACGCGGATGGCTCGAACCAGCAGCGCATCAGCCATGGCGGCGGGCGTTATGCCACGCCGGAATGGTCCCCGCGCGGAGACCTGATCGCCTTCACCAAGATCGCGGGGGATTTTAACATCGCGGTGATGACGCCGGATGGCAACAACGAGCGTATATTGACGCGCGGCTGGCAGGATGAGGCACCGACATGGTCGCCCAATGGCCGGGTGCTGCAGTTCTTCCGCACCAGCCAGGGCAGCTCCGGCGTCAGCCAAGTCTGGCAGGTCGATCTCACCGGTGTCAACGAGCGCCGCATCCCCACGCCCTTGAGCGGGTCTGACCCTGCCTGGGGTCCGCTCTTGCCGTGAAACCGATAGTCGTTATGTTAGTCCTTCAGAAATAAGGAGAAAAGCCCATGTCCCGCTTTACCGCTCCCGTCGCCCGTTCCCTGATGATCGCATCCGCCGTCATCGCCCTTGCCGCCTGTTCCAAGAAGGCTCCGGAGGAGCTGCCCCCCGCGCCGGTCGAAACCCCGCGCCCGGCCGATACGGCCACAGCCCCCGCATCGCCCGCCGGTCCGGTCAAGGGCAGCCAGCAGGATTTCCTCGCCAGTGTCGCGGCGGACAAGATCTATTTCGATACCGACAAATATGACATCGATACTCAGGACCAGGACGTGTTGCGCAGCCAGGCACAATGGCTCGCCGCCAACCCGACGGTCCGGGTGACGGTCGAGGGTCATGCCGACGAGCGCGGCACGCGCGACTATAACCTCGCACTGGGTGAGCGCCGCGCCAACGCCGCCAAGAATTACCTCGCCTCGCTGGGTGTCGATTCCGCGCGCATCACGACGATCAGCTACGGCAAGGAGCGCCCTGCAGCATTAGGTTCGGACGAAGCCGCCTGGGCGCAGAACCGGCGGGCGGTGACGGTCACGGTGCAATAAGCGCCACGGCATGGGGCGGCGTCTTTCCACCGCCCCATTGCCTCCAGCGCCGCCTTCTGTTATAACATCCGTATGAACGCGCCGCTCAAGATCACCAAAGTCGGCAACAGCGCCGGTCTTATCCTGCCCAAGGAGGTGCTCGCGCATCTTAACGCCGCGGTTGGTGAGAACCTGACCGTTGTGTTTACGCCGCGCGGGATAGAGCTGAGCGCTGCCGATCCGGATTTCGATCAACAGATGGCTGCTGCGCGCGAAGTCATGGCGCGGCGCAAGCGCGCTTTGCGCGAACTCGCCAAATAATATCATGGCTCAGGAGTGGATCTGGGTCGCCGATGAGGTGGCGATGGCGGCGCATGCCGAGCAGCTTGCTGAGCATGGCGGTGGCGAGGGTGTTCGCGACCCTGGAGCGCTGGAGAGCGCCATGGCGCGCCCGCGCAATCTGGCTGTCTATGGCGAGCCGGATGCTGCGGCACTTGCGGCAGCCTACGCTTTCGGCATTGCCCGCAATCATCCGTTCGTAGACGGAAACAAGCGCACAGCTGCTGTGGTCAGCGAAACGTTTCTGATGCTGAATGGCTATGCACTCTCCGCTTCTGACCCGGAACTGGTCGTGGCATTCCTCGCCCTCGCCGCAGGAGAACTGGGCGAGGAAGAACTGGCGGACTGGTTTCGCGAGCATCTGGCGGCCTGAGCTGAACATCGGCGCGTCGAAGCGTCTGAAAAATGTCACTATTGTAGATATTTCGGCTCGCCTAAAACTCTTCTTTACCTTGATTGTCTATTGCTTTGCGGTCGCACAGAGCGGCGCTGTGGGTAATGGATTGCATCATGAATGACATGACGGGTACTTTTTCGCTGCATTCTCAACTTCGTGCGGCGATGGCGGAGGCCCCGGCCCAGCGAACGGAGAGTGCCGCGCTGGAAGAAATCGGCTTCGTCTTTCAGATCGCGGGCAGCAGCTCCCAGATACTGATCGACCTCAAGGCCATCGATGCGCTCGCCGAGCATCCAGACCCCTGTGTCGCCATGACCGGCCAGGTGGGCAGTCAGGTGAAGATGCGGCTGGGCCACATGTGGATCATCGCCAGCATCCGCTCGATGGTGCTGGACCGGCGCGATGCCAGCCGCGTGGTGGCGGACATCGATTTTCTGGGCGAGGGCAACGAGGATTTCGGCACTGGTGCCATCGTCAACTTCCGCCGCGGCGTGACGCGCTATCCCACGCCGGGCACAGAGATTTTCCCGGTTTCCAGCGTGGATATGGACCAGATCTATGCGGCGACAGAGCGGGCGCATGTGCAGATCGGCACCGTCTATCCCACCACTCATACGCGCGCCGCGCTCTATATCGATCCGCTGCTCGGCAAGCATTTCGCGCTGCTGGGCTCCACCGGTACCGGTAAATCCACTTCCGCCGCGCTCATCCTCCACAAGATCTGCGAGCAGTCCCCCAAGGGGCATATCGTGATGATCGATCCGCACGGCGAATATTCCGCCGCCTTCACCCACAATGGCGCGCTGTATGACGCCAGCAACCTCGCGCTGCCCTATTGGCTGATGAACTTCGAGGAGCATTGCGAGGTGTTTGTCACCTCCACGGGAGACGATCATGCGCGCGATTGCGAGATTCTCGCCAAATGCCTGCTCGCCGCCCGCGCCAAGAACCGCGCGGCCGAAGGCATGGCACGCCTCACCGTCGATTCGCCGATCCCCTATCTGCTGTCGGACCTCACCACGATCATTTCCAACGAGATGGGCAAGCTCGACAAGGGCACCAACTCATTGCCCTTTATGCGCCTCAAGGGCCGGATCGACGAAATCAAGTCCGATCCGCGCTACAGCTTCATGTTCTCAGGGATGCTGGTGGCGGACACGATGCAGGATTTCATCGCCAAGCTGTTCCGCATGCCGGCGGACGGCAAGCCGATCTCGATCGTCGACACCTCGGCCATGCCGTCGGAGATTACCTCGGTGGTCGTCTCGGTGCTGTCGCGCCTGATCTTCGATTACGCGATCTGGGCGCGCAACGAACCGAAACGCCCGATCCTGCTCGTCTGCGAAGAGGCGCACCGCTATATCCCAAACAGCACCACCGGTGCCGGGCAATCCGTCCGCAAGATTCTCGAACGCATCGCCAAGGAAGGGCGTAAATATGGCGTGTCGCTGGGCCTCATCACCCAGCGCCCGTCAGACCTTGCCGAGGGCGTCCTGTCGCAATGCGGCACCATCATCTCGCTGCGCCTCAACAATGATCGCGACCAGGCGTTCGTCCGCGCCGCCATGCCCGAGGGCGCGCGCGGCTTCCTCGATTCCATCCCGGCGCTCCGCAACCGCGAATGCATCATCTGCGGCGAAGGCGTCGCCATCCCGATCCGCGTCGCTCTGGATGATCTGGAGGAGCGCAAGCGCCCGGCCTCGGCCGACCCCAGCTTCTCGGATCTGTGGAAGCAGTGCGGCGGCGAGGAAGACATTCTCGGCCGCACCATCAACCGCTGGCGCAACCAGGGACGCTGACCGGCGCAAAAGCATGGCGGAGGGCAGGGCGTCTTGCTAGAAACGCCCCATGCCCAAATATCTCCACACCATGATCCGCGTGTCCGATCCGGACGCAACCATCCGGTTCTTCGAACTTATCGGCCTGCGTGAGCTGCGCCGTATCGAGAGCGCGCCGGGCCGCTTCACGCTCATCTTTCTCGCCGCGCCGGGGGACGAAGACGCGCAGGTGGAGCTGACGTACAACTGGCCGCCCGAAGGCGGCGTGGGCGAGGTCTATAGCGGCGGCCGCAATTTCGGCCATCTCGCCTACCGGGTCGAGAATGTCTACGAGACCTGCCAGCGGCTGATGGACGCCGGAGTCCCCATCAACCGCCCCCCGCGAGACGGGCACATGGCCTTCGTGCGCTCGCCAGACGGCATCTCGATCGAGCTGTTGCAGAGCGGAGAGCATCTGCCGCCGCAGGAGCCGTGGGCGTCGATGCCCAACACAGGGGGATGGTGATGACGATCGAAATCGTGGGCGTGCCCGTGCTCAATGACAATTATGTCTGGCTGATGCACGAGGAAGTGACCGGCGAGACGGTGGTGATCGACCCCGCCGTGGCCGAGCCGGTGCTTGCCGAAGCGGATGCGCGCGGCTGGCGCATCAGCCAGATCTGGAACACCCACTGGCACCCCGATCATGTCGGCGGCAATGCGCAGATCAAGGCGGCGACAGCCTGCCGGATCACAGGCCCGGCAGGCGAAACCGCGAAGATCGACACGCTCGACGCAACCGTGAAGGGTAACGACATCGCGACCATCGGCGGCCTGCGCGCCGAAGTGTGGGATGTGCCCGCGCACACCGCGGGCCACATCGCGTATTATCTGCCCAGCGCGGGGGTGATTTTTGTCGGCGACACGCTGTTCGCCATGGGCTGCGGGCGCCTGTTCGAGGGGACGGCGGATCAGATGTTCGCCAATATGCAGCGCTTCGCCACGCTCGACGGCACAACCCGCGTCTATTGCGCGCACGAATACACGCTCTCCAACGCCAAATTCGCGGCCGCGATGGAGCCGGAGAACGCAGACATCGCCACGCGGCTGGCGGAGGTGACGGCCATGCGCGAACGCGGCGAACCGACCGTGCCCACCACCATCGCGCAGGAGCGCGCCACCAACCCGTTCATGCGCGCAGGCACCGTGGAAGAACTGGCGCGACTAAGGAGCGCGAAGGATAGTTTTTGAGAGGGGGTTGGTTGGCCGGGGGCACGGCCATTATAACTTCGTCATGCTGAACTTGTTTCAGCATCCATCGTGCACCCTAACGCACAGGATGATCCGGAGAGATGGACCCTGAAACAAGTTCAGGGTGACGGTAAAGGCCAGGAGGATTGGACGTCCTACCCAGACCCCCTACACCCGATCCGCCTGCGCCACAAAGTCCAGCGCGCGGAGCGCCGAGACGATCCGCATCAGATGTTGCGCGTCGGCCACTTCGAGGTCGATGATGTCGGTGTGAAACGGCCCCTCGCGGTTGACGAGTTGCAGGTTCAGAATGTTCGCCTTGTTGACGCCGAAGATGTTGGCGACGGCCGCCAAGGCGCCCGGCTGGTTCTTGACGATCACCTGCAACCGCGCCGTGCCGCCTTTGGATCTGCTGTCCCACGCCAGGTCCACCCAGTCCGCGTCCTGCCCGGTTTCCAGCGCCAGGCAGTCGATCGTGTGCACCTCGATCGGCTCTCCGGTCTGGCGAATGCCGACGATCCGGTCGCCCGGCACCGGGTGGCAGCAGTCGCCCAGATGATAGGCGATGCCGGGCGTCAGGCCGCGGATCGAGACCGGCTTGTGCTGGCCGCTGGGGTCGACACCCTCGCTCTCCGTCGATCCGGGGATCAGCGCCTCCATCACCTCGCCGTCGGTCACGCGGTGGGTGGCGATGGCGATCATCAGCGCAGCGCGATCCTCCAGCTTCAGGCGCTTCAGCGCCGCCTTCACAGCCTTGTCGCCCACTTCCACGGGCAGGCGCTGGACGATATCCTCATACAGCTTCTCGCCCAGCGCCACCGTCTCGTCGCGCTGCTTGTGGCGGATATAGCGGCGGATGGCCGCGCGCGCCTTGGCGGTGACGGCGAAGGTCAGCCAGCCCGGCTGCGGCTCCTGCCCCTCGCTCTTTAAGATCTCCACCTGATCGCCGTTTTCGAGCACGGTGCGCAGCGGCACCACCCGCCCGTTCACCTTCGCGCCCACGGTCTGATCGCCCAGGCTGGTATGGATGGCATAGGCAAAATCGACCGGGGTCGAACCCTTGGGCAGCTGGTGCAGCTCACCCTTGGGCGTGAAGGCGAAGATGCGGTCCTGATACATGGCGAGCCGCGTATGCTCCAGCAGCTCCTCGGCATCGTGACTCTGGTCGAGGATCTCGATCAGGTCGCGCAGCCAGCCCGCCTGCCCGTCGGGGCTCGCCACGCCGCCGGTCTTGTAGGCCCAGTGCGCAGCTAGGCCGAACTCGCTCTCGCGGTGCATTTCCGCGCTGCGTATCTGAACTTCGATGCGCGCGTTCTCGCCGTGGATCACCGTGGTGTGGAGCGATCGGTATCCGTTGCGCTTGGGCGTGGAGATATAGTCCTTGAACCGGCCCGGCACCATTTTGTAGCGGCCGTGGATGATGCCGAGCGCGCGATAGCAGTCGTCGGTATTGGCGGTGATGACGCGAAACGCCATCACGTCGGTCAGCTGCTCAAAGCTGATGTGCCGCTCCTGCATCTTGCGCCAGATCGAATAAGGGTGCTTCTCGCGCCCCGACACCGTCACCTTGAGGCCCGCGCTGCCGAGCAGCAGCTGAAGGCCGGACGCGATGCGCGCCACCTTGTCGCCGCCGCCTTCCTTCAGGCTCTCCAGCCTGCGCGTGATGCTGTCATAAGCCTCCGGTTCCAGCTCGCGGAAGGAGAGCAGCTGCATCTCGTGCATGAAGTCATACATGCCGATGCGCTCGGCCAGCGGCGCATAGATTTCCATCGTCTCGCGCGCGATGCGGCGGCGCTTGTCCGGGTTGGCGATGAAATGCAGCGTGCGCATGTTGTGCAACCGGTCGGCAAGCTTCACCAGCAGCACGCGGATGTCGTCCGACATGGCGAGCAGGAACTTGCGCAGATTTTCCGCCGCGCGCTCGTTTTCCGATTGCGCCTCGATCTTGGAGAGCTTGGTCACGCCATCGACAAGGCGGCCCACCTCCTCGCCGAACAGGCTCTCGATCTCCTCATAGGTGACAAGCGTGTCCTCGATCGTGTCGTGCAACAGCGCGGTGACGATGGTCTTGTCGTCCATGTAAAAGTCGGTGAGGATGCCCGCCACCTCGATCGGGTGGCTGAAATAGGGGTCGCCGCTCGCGCGCTTCTGGCTGCCGTGCTTCTGCACCGAAAAAACATAGGCGCGGTTGATCATCGCTTCGTCCGCATCGGGGTCGTAGCGTTTTATTTTTTCGACGAGTTCGTACTGGCGCAACATGTCGGCCCAAGGATGCGGCCTCACGCCATTGCAACGCAACAAAAAAATCCTTCGTCAGGCTGATTGCGACGCTACGGCCGCCGCCTGCCCCTTAAAATTGTGCCTGCGCCGAAACGGGTTCGCATATGATATTTTCGCGGTTATGACTGCGGAACATGTCTGTGAACCCGTTTCAGCCCAAACCTTTCTTCCAGGACAAGAACCGGGCGTTCTGGAACCTTCAGCTTGCGGGGTGGGCGGGCGCGTTCGTCTTGCGCGGCATTTCCGGTCTCGCCAACGGCCAGCCGATCTCCTTTCTGGCGCCGGTGCTCATCTCCACCATTACCGGCTATTCACTCACTCTTGTGATGGCGGTGATCTTCCGCGTGCTGTTGCAACAGCGGCCGCTGGTAACGTGGACCGTGTCGATCCTCGTCGTGCTGTTTGCCGCCGCCATCGGCGCTTTCATCGATGCGTGGGTGTTCACCATGCAGAATCGCGGCGGCGGCGGGGCAAGCCTGCAGCTGCTGCTCGGCGCCTATTATCTCACCGTCACTTTGCTGTTCGCCTGGTCCGCGCTCTATTACGCCATCAACTTCTATCTCACGGTGGAGGAGCAGGCGGACCAGCTCCAGCATCTCGAAAGCCAGGCCTCCTCCGCCCAGCTCGCCATGCTGCGCTATCAGCTCAACCCGCATTTCCTGTTCAATACGCTCAACAGCATCTCCACGCTCGTGCTGCTGAAACAGACCGAACCCGCCAACGCGATGCTCTCGCGCCTGTCCTCCTTCCTGCGCTATACCCTGATCAACGAGCCGACCGCCCTGGTGCCGCTGCATCAGGAGATCGACACGCTGAAGCTCTATCTCGATATCGAGAAGATGCGGTTCGAAGACCGGCTGCGCCCCAGCTTCGACATCGATCCGCTGGTGGAAAAGGCGCACCTGCCATCGCTCCTGCTCCAGCCGCTCGTTGAAAACGCCATCAAATATGCCGTCACCCCGCGCGAGGAGGGGGCGGACATCCACATCATCGCCCAGCCTGCGGGGGAGAATGTGCGCATCACCGTATCGGACACCGGGCCGGGTTTCGGCGCGGAGTCTCCGGCCGAAGTCGTCTCGACCGGTGTGGGCCTTGCCAACATTCGCGACAGATTATCGCAGGCTTTCGGGGAACGACATCGGTTCGACGCGCGTTCTACCCCCGGCGGCGGCTTTGTCGTGACGATAGAGCTGCCGTTCCTCAAGCAACAACAAGAGTGACGCCATGACGATCCGCACCATCCTTGTAGACGACGAAAGCCTCGCGATACAGGGGCTTAAGCTGCGCCTTGAGCCGCATGAGGACGTTGAGATTGTTGAGACCTGCCAGAACGGGCGCGAGGCAATCCGCGCGATCAAGACGCACAAGCCGGACCTCGTGTTCCTCGATATTCAGATGCCGGGTTTCGATGGCTTTTCGGTGGTGCAGGGCACCATGGATGTCGAGCAGCCCCTGTTCGTGTTCGTCACTGCCTATTCGGATCATGCCTTGAAGGCGTTCGAGGCGCAGGCGGTGGACTATATCGTCAAGCCCGTGGACGAACAGCGCCTCGCCGACGCGCTCGACCGTGTGCGTCAACGCCTCGCGGACAAGCGGCAGGCGCAGGAGGCGGAGCGCCTGCGCGGTGTGCTGGCCGAGGTCGCGCCCGATGCCATGCATCATTTCGATTCCGGTGAAGACGACGCCCCGGCTGCCAACCGCTTTGAAAAACTCATCAACATCAAGGACCGGGGCCAGATCTTCCGCGTCGATGTCGACAGCATCGAGCGGATAGACGCCGCTGGCGACTATATGTGCATCTACACGGCGGACAATTCTCTCATCCTGCGCGAGACGATGAAGGATCTGGAAAAGCGGCTCGACCCGCGCAACTTCCAGCGCGTCCACCGCTCCACCATCGTGAACCTCAGCCAGGTGCGGCAGGTAAAGCCCCATACCAACGGCGAATGCTTCCTCGTACTGGAGTCCGGCGCGCAGGTGAAGGTCAGCCGCTCCTATCGGGATGTCGTCGCCCGCTTCGTGCACTAAGGCGGCCGATATTCGCAAACGGCTGCGGCATAGCTCCAAACTTTCGTCACCCCGGACTTGATCCGGGGTCCCGCTTCTCTCTAGGTTTTTCGGTGTCATGCTGTACCTGTTCCAGCATGACGATCATTTGCCAATCTCTTTAGGGATAGCTCCCAGAGAGCCACTTCGGCGCCCCCTATCTGAAGACCCATTTCTTGTTGAGCACGAACACCAGCGCGGGCGTGACGAACAGCATGGCGGGGATCGGCGTCCATGTCGGCCATCCGCGCCATGATACGCACAGCCATACCCAGAGCGCATTCAGCCCCCAGCTGACCAGCGATGCGATGACGAAGCGGCCGCCGCGTGCCACATGGGCGGCGCCCCCTTCGGGCCGGGGTGTGCCCCCGAAGGTATAGCGCCCGTGCAGCACATAGCCGCTCGCTACCGCGCAGAGATACCCCGCGAAGTTGGCGATCTGGCTGTGCACATTGGCGGCTTCGGCCAACAGCCAATAGACCAGCGCCTGCAGGCTGGTGACGCCGAAGCCGACGAGCGCATAGCGCACAAGCTGCCCTATCAGCGCGCGCCTGTGCGGCGGAAGCGCGCTCCATAACCCCGCCAGCGCCCGCATCCGTCCGCACTCCTTCACAATATCCCGTTGCGCTTTGTGCCCACGCCTCTAATCCCTGTTGGGCATGAGGGAAAGCGCGTTCAGCTTCGGGCATCAGGGCAGGCATAGGCGGCGGTTCGGGCTGGCGCTGGGCTGGGCCAATGCCAACTGGAAGTTCATCGTCCTGCTCATCTGGATGGGGGTGAGCGCCTATTACCTGAGCCTGCGCGCCGACGCGGTTCACTGGTTCGCGCTCGGCGATACCGATGACAATATGCGCTACCTTCAGGTGCGGGACTGGCTGAACGGGCAGGGCTGGTTCGACCTCCGCCAGCACCGGATGAATCCGCCCGACGGCGCCAACATCCACTGGTCGCGCATCGTCGATCTGCCGATCGCGGCGCTGATGCTGCTGTTCCGGCTGTTCATGGCCGCGCCGCTGGCGGACAAATGGGCGTGCGCGGTCGCGCCGCTGCTCCCGCTGCTGCCGCTGATGCTCGGCCTGGCCTTCATCGCGCGCCGTCTCTCGCGCCCGGGCAGCGCCGCGTGGATCATCGCCGCCTTCGGGCCATTGGGCGCGCCGATGGGGCTGGGCATGTATATGCCTTTGCGGGTCGATCATCATGGCTGGCAGCTTGCGCTCGTTGTGGCCATGCTCGCCGGGATCGTGGACCGCAAATGGCTGCGCGGTGGCCTGATCGCCGGGGCGGCGAGCGCGCTCTCGGTCGCCATCGGCATGGAGATGATGGTCTATCTCGCCGGCGCGGGCGGCCTCATCGCGCTGCGCTGGGTGTTCAAGGAAGGCGCGGCGCGGCGGATGGCGCCTTATGCGTTGGCACTGGGCAGCGGCACCGGCCTGCTCTACGCCGCGTTCGCCAGCAACGACAATCGCGGCATCGCGTGCGACGCGATCTCGTTGAACTGGGTGGCGACGCTTGGCCTTGCGGCGGGCGGCATGGTGCTGCTGAGCCTGTTGGGGCTGAAAGGCTGGCCGCGCAGGCTGGCGGCGGGCGCGGTGGTCGGCGGCGTGGTGATGGCGTTCAGCTATCATTTCTGGCCGCAATGCCTCACCAGCGCCTATCAGATCGATCCGGAGCTGGACCGGCTCTGGCTCTCGCATATCCGCGAGGCGAAGCCGATCACCAGCCAGTCGCTTTCCGCCGCCCTCTCGATGCTGGCGCTCCCGGTCGCCGGGCTCGGCGCGGCGGTGCTGGGCTGCATCGCCGCGCGTCAGGACAAGGAGCGGCTGTGGGCCTGGGCCAGCGTGATGCTGATGGTCGGCTTCGCGCTCATCCTGATGCTCTGGCAGATCCGCTCCACCCCGGCGGCTCAGCTCATCGCCGTGCCTGCGGTGGCCTGGCTCGGCTTCGGCGCGCTCGAATGGCTGGTGCGCGGATCGTGGGGAGAGCGCATTGCCGCATTGCTTGGGCTTGGCCTCGTCGCGCTCTCGTTCAACGGCGGCTGGCTCTACCCCCAGTTGCAGAATGCAGGCCTCGTCGCCAAGCCCGCGCCCGCCACCGCTGCCTCCAGGGCGCAGTCCGCGCGGTTCAAGCGCATCAATCAGGCCAATGGCCGCTGCCGCACCCAGCCCGCGCTCATCGCGCTCAATCAGCTCCCCCCAGCGACGATCATGACCCTGGTCGACCTCGGCCCGCGCATCCTCGCGGTTACGCATCACAATGTCATCGCCGGACCCTATCACCGCAACGGCAAGGCGATCCTCGATCTGCACCACGCCTATGATGGCGACGAGGCCGCCTTCCTAAACACCGCCCGGCGGCATGGCGCGCGGTATTTCCTGCTGTGCCCGGATTTCCCCGAAGGCACCGTCTACCGCGCAAGAGCCAAGGGCGGCATGTATGACCGGATCGAGAAGGGCCAGATACCGCGCTGGCTCACGCCGGTGGATTTGAAGAGCGGGTTTGCGCTGCCCTATCGGCTGTATAGGATTGAATACCCGCTTGGCCCAACTCGCTGACAAGACGGGAAAAGTTGAACGCCATCAGGGATTATTCCCTTGAATAGTCAGTTGCGCAGCAGCAGGGTATCGCCGTTGGCCGGCGCGGTGAGTATGCGCGGCAATGATGCCAGTTTTTGAGGACGAACGATGAGCGATATCACCATTTGGACCTTGGATTGGGTTCCCGCTTTCCCAAGGGGTTTCGTGAGGGACTTGCGGTTGCGCTGGGCCTGCGAAGAGGCTGGCCTGCCATACTCAGTCCGAACGGTGCCGTTTAAGGACCGCGAAATCAATCACTTGTCTCAACAGCCGTTCGGTCAGGTTCCTTTTCTGCAAGACGGCAGCGTCCAGATTTTTGAGAGCGGAGCAGGCCTGCTGCATCTTGCCCGAAAAAGCAGCGCGCTGATGCCAACGGATGCAGCCGGCGAGGCGCAGACGATCCAGTGGATTGTGGCGGCCCTCAACACGATAGAAGTGACAACAATGCCTTGGGTGTTTCTGCAGTTCAAAGGCGCAGAGCAAGCTGAGATTACGGGATGGATGAACAAACGCCTTGCACAGATGGAGCGGGTACTGAGCGAGCGTGAATGGCTGGTTGCCGATCGATTTACAGCGGCGGACCTTCTGATGGCGGATGTCTTGCGCGCAGACAAGGTTCGTGCTGTTGGTCATCGACCAGCGACTGAGGACTATGTTGTGCGTGTCACCAGCCGGCCCGCGTTTCAAAAGGCCCATGCGGATCAGTTGGCGCACTTTGCGGCTGCCGATGAAACGCGAAACTAGCAGACGCCCAGAGCGCTCCTGTGTTCCTCCCCCGCGTTATCTGCGCAAAAATAGTCCGATCGCGCACGCTGGCTAACGCCGCCCCCCAAAAAAACCCCTGAGCAACTCCGCCGCCTCTCCCTCGCCCAGCCCACCGTACACCTCAGGCCGGTGGTGACATTGCGCGTGGGCGAAGACACGCGCGCCGTGCTCCACCGCGCCGCCCTTGGGGTCGCTCGCGCCATAATAGAGCCGCTCGATCCGCGCGTGGGAGATCGCGCCCGCGCACATGGCGCAGGGTTCCAGCGTCACATAGAGGTCGCAGCCCGTCAGGCGGAAGTCATTGAGCCGAGCCGCCGCTGCGCGAATCGCGACGATCTCGGCATGGGCGCTGGGGTCGTTGTCGCGCCGGTTGCGGTTCTCGCCCTCGCCGACTATCTCTTGCCCGCGCGCCACCACCGCGCCGATCGGCACTTCGCCCGCCTGCTCAGCCGCTCGGGCAAGCGCCAGTGCGCGCTGCATGGGCAGGGGCAGGGGAAAGGGCTGAGACATGCCCACCCTATCGGCGGAAAAAGCTGCGCCTGCAAGCAGACGCCTTTGTGGTCGCACTTGCCGGGCGGAAAACCGGTCCCCACTTTTCCTGGCAAGTGCTCCGGGCTTCTTGACGGAGCGCTCCATTCCCGCTATCGGCCCCGCTTCCCGGAGATTTCCGAGCAACAGGATTTACGATTATGTCGCGCATTTGCGAACTGACCGGCAAGGGCCGGATGGTGGGTCACAATGTGTCTCACGCCAACAACAAGACCAAGCGGGTGTTCCTGCCCAACCTCCAGAACGTCACTTTGATGTCCGAGGCGCTGGGAACCAGCGTGAAGCTGCGCGTTTCAACCGCCGGCCTGCGCTCGGTCGAGCATAATGGCGGGCTGGACAACTGGCTGCTCAAGACCTCTGACGACAAGCTGTCGCTGAAGGCGCGCCGCCTGAAGCGCGACATCGTCAAGAAGCAGGGCGCTGCCGCAGCCGCCTGATTCGCGCGAATCAGCTTGAAATTGAAAGAGCGGTCCTGCGGGGCCGCTTTTTGTTTTCTATTCACGTCATCCCGGAAGCGGATTTTCTCCAAATCCTGCAGGATTTGGTCAGGAAATCCCGCTATCCGGGATCCAGTGACCGAAGCGCGCAGGTATGAAGCTGGGATGACGGGGGATTACGACCCCCGTAACCCCTACAGATCCTCATCCAGCGCGAATTTCAACAGCAGCGTACGCTGGAAAAACAGATGGTTGTCGTCAGACACCACCCATAAAATGCGCTGTTTCCCATGCCGCTCCAGCGCCAGCCCCTCGAAATTGTCGGCCAGCACCGGCGGCGCGAAGCGGGCGATCTCCGGCCCGTCGAGCGCAGCACCCTCGCGCATCTGGCGCAAGTCGATCAGCTTCAGCACGGCGGTGAAGCCGTCATAGAGCGTCGCGCGGCGGTTGAGCACGATCAGCTTGCCGTTGCCGATATAGACGGCGTCCGTCGGGTCATAACCCACGGGCGGCATATAGCTCATGCGCAGCGGCCGCCGCGTCGCGATGTTCACCGGGTCGCCCGCGAACACCAGCATGTCGCGCCCGCCCGCCGGGCCTGACCCACCCTCCGATATCGCGATGAAGCGCCCGTCCGGCAAGCGTGCGAGCGATTCCACGCTCTCGGTCTCCGGCCAGCCCGCCATATCGTGCGGGCGGCGGCAGGGGCCGATGACGGTCAGGCTTGTGTCATAGCGACAGATCAGTTGCAGCAGCTCATAGCCCACCCAGATATGCCGAAAGTCCTCATCCGCCGCCATCGATTCGCTGTCTTCAGGCCGGGGCATCCAGTGCTTTTTGGGCTTGTTGATCGGTAGCAGCCGCGCCTGGATGATCACCTTCGAGGCCCCACCTGGCTGCGGCAGCTGGAACACCACGCCACCGTCGCTCAGCGCCCAGATTTCGCCATCGGGCCGCACCGCCAGCGCGGAGAGGCCGCCGAACAGGGTTCGCCCGCTAGTGAGATTCCATCCACCGAGATAGCGCAGCCGCCCCAGCTCCAGCTGTTCCGGCTTGTCTGCGTTCAGCACCAGCGGCTCCATCGCGATGGCGACAGGGCCGGGCGTTGGCGTTACCGGCTTGGTATTGAGCGAGGATGCCGCGATCGCTCCCACACCCAAAAGGAAAAAAAGACCGAGGAACCAGCGCATGCGCGGCGGGCATAGGCGATGTGGCGCGCAAATTCACCTAAATATCGCAGGAAAAGAAGCTGAATATTGGCTGACAGCCCCATTCAGCATAGGCTCAAAACGGTTCAGCCAAAAAGGTCGCACGAGATAACTCGGCTGAAAAAGGAGCGAATCGATGGGAACGGCAATTGGCAAAAAACTGACCACGGCATTGGGGCTGGCCGCGATCTCTATCGGTGCATTCGGCGCGACGCCCGCGCTGGCGCGCCATCATCATGATTATCGCCCCGGCGATTATTATCGCGGGTACGACAGAGGCTATGATCGTGGCTATGGCTGGAACGGCTATGATCGCGGCTATCGCGACCGTGGCTATCGTCACAACAGCCGCTATTATGACCGCTATGGCTATGAGCGCTGCCGTGACGAAGGCAAGGGCGGCGCGGTGATCGGCG
The DNA here is from genome assembly GCF_030867385.1 of Sphingobium sp. DEHP117. Lineage (GTDB taxonomy): Bacteria > Pseudomonadota > Alphaproteobacteria > Sphingomonadales > Sphingomonadaceae > Sphingobium. The sequence goes on from NZ_JAPFBJ010000002.1 coordinate 565,654, forward strand.
CGGTGGCCGGCGGTCTGCTCGGCAATCAGGTCGCCGGGCGCGGTGATCGCACCACGGGCACCGTCATCGGCGCCGCGATCGGTGCCGTTGCAGGCCACGCGATCGACAAGGGCGACGGCCGCCGCTGCTAAAGTTTTGGTCCGGACTGCGGGGTGCCGTAGTCCGGATTAAACCTCAATGCTTCAGCGCGTCTTCGATTGAAACGACGATCATCACCAGCATGAAAACTGCGGCGGCGATGATGGCACCCAGCACAGGTGCTTCGTGTAAAACGTTCATGGCAATCTCTCCGAAATGGAGAGGAGATGCTGGCGCTATCCCCGCCTGGCGTCGTTGACTCAGGTCAAACGGTCGGGCGGGTTCAGCGCATTGATCGCGGCGTGAGCCAGTGCTTCGGCCTCTCCGCGTGGCAAGCCGGCGGGGATAATCTCTCCAACCTTGTAGGTAATCACGCCGGGCCGCCGGATAAACTGCCCGCGCGGAGCCACCCGCCCGCTATCTACCGCAACCGGCACGACGGCCAGGTTCAGTAATTGATAGAGCGCGGCAAAGCCCGCTCGGATGGGCGGATGCTCACCATGCGGCACCCGCGTCCCTTCGGGAAACAGGCAGATCGGCCGGCCCGCGCTGGTTGCCTTCGCTGCTTCGGCGCGCAGATGCCGCACGGCCTTCGCGCCGGCTTCGCGATTGAGGCCGATCACCCCATGCCGCTTTGCTACCCAACCCCAGCCGGGAATGTCGGTCAGCTCCTGCTTCGCGATCACCACCGGCTCGGCAAACATGCAGAGCAGGTCTATCGTCTCGAACATCGACTCATGCTTGAACACGAACAACAGGGGCTCCTGCGGCAGGGTGCCGATGATCCTCACCTTCTGCCCCAGCACTACCCGGCACAGCACGCGGTGCGTCTGCCCCCACAGGCGCACGCACCTGCGCATCGCACGCGCCGAAAATGGTGCACATAGCGCGCATAACAGCACGAAAAATGTGGTGGTGGTGTAGAAAAGCAGCGCAAACAGCACGGAGCGCACAAAGGCTATGAGCGTCCCCGCCATGTGCCTCAAATCCCGATCAGCGCGGCGACCCGGCGCAGCACATATTTGTTATATTCCTTGAACAGCGTCGAAAAACTCGGCTGGCTCGGCACCGCGTCATACACCAGCACGATGTCGGCGGGCAGCGCCTGCCTCAGCTCGAACGCAGCACGCCGCATATGCCAGTCGCTGGTGATGAGGCGCACAGTGTCATAGCCTCGCCGCTCCAGCCATTGCGCGGTCTCCAGCCCGTTGGAGCGGGTGTCTATCGCCTCGCGGCCCAGCGTGATGCAGCATTCGAACAGTCTGTCCGGCACCGAATAGCTCACCGCCAGCTCATGCGGCTTCACCGCGCGGTCCACGCCAGAGATCAGCATGCGCCGCGCCGCGCCATCCTGCATCAGCTTGAGGCCGCGGTCGAGCCTGCCCGGCCCGCCGGTCAGCACGACTATTGCATCGGTCGTGCGCCCGTCCAGCGGCTGGGGCAGCAGCACGGCGAACCAGCCGAAGCCCAGCGCCCAGACAAGCAGGATCAGCGCGGAAAGGCGAGCGGTCACAGGCTGCGCTCCAGTGCGCGCATCACCGTGATCCGCGCGGTCACAGCGGCGACCAGCATCGCAAAGATCGGCAGGCCAAGCAGCACGGCGGCGGAGCGCCAGGGGAGGGAGATCAGCGCGGCCAGCTCAGACCCGGCGGCGGCGAGGTTGCGGTCGAGCAGCCAGAGGAGGGCAGCGGCGGCGATCGTGCCCAGCACCGCGCCGAGCAGCGCGTCGAGCGCGATGCGGCGCTGAAACAGGCGGGCGATCTGCAGGTCGGTCGCGCCCAGCATGTGCATGATGTCGATGGTGCCACGGTGCGCGTCATGCGTGCTGCGCGCGGCGAGCACGACGACCGCGCCCGTCACCAGCAGCATCAGTCCGACCAGGCCGGCCGCCGCCCACATCAGCGCGCGCATCAGCGCCTCCACCGGCGCGAGATAGCTCTGGTGTGCGTCTATGCGCGCGGAGGGTGCGCGGGCAATGATCTCGCGCGTGATTTCCTTTATTTTTGAAAGACTTGTTCCGGGTGCGAGTTTCATGTCGATCAGCGCGGGGATCGGCAGGTCGCCCGATTGCGCTTCCTCGCCCAGCCAGGGGGCCAGCTGCTCGCGCAACCGGCTTTCCAACACGACCCTGTAGGATCGCACAGACGTTTCTGCGTGGAAAAAGCCCTCTACTTGCCGCACCATCTCCGCCCGCTTCGCCGCGTTCGCCTCCACGATCTGCACGGTATATCCGCCCGCCAGATCGCCCCGCATCGTCAGCAACGCCTGCCCCAGCCCCAGCGCGCAGGCGGCGGCCAGCACCGTCAGGAACATCATGATCGCGATGATCCACGGCATCGGCCCCCGCCGCCCTTGCGGAAGCCAGCGCCGCTGCGCCGCCTTCGCGGAAAAGCGCGCGCCGCTCATTGCGCGCTGCCCAGCGGCAGGCCCGGCCGCTGCCCCTCCCGCGCGGCCGACGCCGGGGGAAAGCGCAGCGCGCCGGTGGGGTCTATCAACCTGCCCTTGTCCAGCCGCATCATCTGCGCGTGGCCGATCTGGCCGATCAGCGGCAGGTCGTGCGTCGCGATCACGATCGTCGTGCCCAGCCGGTTCAGGGCTTCGAACAAACCGATAAGCCGTTTCGCCATTTCGGGGTCGACGTTGCCGGTCGGCTCGTCCGCCACCAATATGTCCGGGCGGCCGATCACCGCGCGGGCGATGGCGATGCGCTGCTGCTCTCCCCCGGAAAGTGAGGCGGGCAGCGCGTCCTGCCTGCCGCCCAGCCCGACCCAGCCGAGCATTTCCTCCACCGGCCCGGCGATCTCCTGTTCGTCCATCCCGGCGACACGCAGAGGCAGCGCGACATTGTCGAACGCGGAGAGATGCGGCACCAGCCGGAAGTCCTGGAACACCACGCCGATGCGGCGGCGAAAGCCGGGCAGGCGGCTCCGGTGCATCATCACCACATCCTCGCCGAACAGCTTCAGCACCCCGCGCGTCGGCCGCTGCGCCAGATACAGCAGCTTCAACAGCGAGGTCTTGCCCGCGCCCGATGCCCCGGTGAGGAAATAGAAACCGCCGGTGGTGAGCGAGAAGCTGATGTCAGACAGCACCTCGTCATCAGCGCCATAGCGCAGGCCGATATTTTCGAACTGGATGATCCTGTCCATATCCAACCCGCTGCGACCCCGCCCGAACCCCGTGCACCCAGCCATCGCACATGGTCCGATGGAGGTAAAGCCCGCTGCGGATTAGCGACACGGAATTCGCCGCACCCTATTGTTTACAGGCGAATCTTCGCTGCCGGGACTATGGCGTAGGCTGGTCGATCGCTCGGAAATTGGTGGCGCCCAATGGTTAACGCCTCTTCATATGGCTTGCGCGTCGCTCCGATGCGCGCTTAATAGGGGCAATGATCCTGATCTGCCCCAATTGCGCGACGCGCTACCTCGTGCCGGACGAGGCGATTGGCGTGGAGGGGCGGCAGGTGCGCTGCGCCTCGTGCAAACATAGCTGGTATCAGGATGGCGTAGCGCCCCCGCCGCGCGCTGAAAAGTCGGCGGCTCCGGCGGCTCCGGCGCCTGCGCCCGCGCCAGCACCGATCTCTGCGCCTGCCGCCTCGGCTCCCGCCGTCGCTCCGGCGCAAGCGGCAACGGGCTCCGGAACGGTTCCGGTCGATAGCGTGGCCGACGAATTCGGGTTTGAAGCGGTTGCCGAAAGAGGGGCGGGCGCGCCGCAGGGCCAGGTGCAAGAGGTGGAGGTCGCCGGTGTCGGTCCCACCAACCCGCGCATCATCGATCAACTCGCCGGCAAGCACGCTGCCGACCTCGCCGAAGAGGGCGATTACGGAGAGGAGGACGACGCGCCTTTCCGCCCGCGTCGCAATCCTGCCAAGCTGTGGACCTGGGCGGCTGTGCTGTTCGCGCTGTCTATCGCGGGTGCGGCGGGCGCCCTCAGCTATTTCGGCCCACCGCAATGGGCAGTCCGCGCCGGCCTGCTGGCCGATACTGAGGAGCCCGTGCTGCTGTTCAGTCTTACCAAGCCTGCTGAGTGGCGCACGCTTTCCAATGGGTCGGAATATTTCGCCTTCAGCGCGCGTATCCTCAACAGTGGCCCTAAGGTCGAGCAGGTGCCGCCGGTGGAAGTGCAATTGCGCGACAGCCAGGGCCGCCTTGTTTTCAGCTGGATCACCCGTGCAGACAAGGCGGAGCTGAAGCCCGGCGAAGAAGCGAATATCAACGAAAGCCGCCTCGATATTCCCAAAACAGTGGAAAATATCACGCTCGCCTTCGTCAACGCGCATTAGCGCAAGGGCGGATCGCGTTTTGCTCCACTGGGCGCTTGCAAGCCCCACATCGCTTTGCTAATGGCCACCGCCTACCAGGGGCCGCGCCTTAATGTTGAAGGGCCGGTTTCCTATGTGATGTGCGGTCGTGGCGGAACTGGTAGACGCGCAACGTTGAGGTCGTTGTGGCCGAAAGGCCGTGGAAGTTCGAGTCTTCTCGACCGCACCAGCTTAACCATTAAGTCCTTGATAACTCAGGGATTTTCTGGGTTAGATTCTTTCGCCAGTCACCCTTTTGGTGGCCCTTTTAAATTGAATGATAAGGCTCCGGTTTGCGCGACAGACCGGCAGCGAGATACACCGCTGGACCAATCTGCTCATGCAGGTTTGAGCAAATCTCCGACAATCCCTCCGGCAACAAGACGGTCCTAGCACCCGTTTCGATGTAGCGGTCGAGGATTGCCTCATTCGCAACTTCCATCGACTGCCGATGCACCTTGGGTACATCTAGCCCTAGCTTGACTGCCCTACCTGTAAGCATTTTGAGGTTGTGACCCAAAGCCCTGCTGCGCAGCTCCTCAATAGTCACTCCGTTCAGCAACAGGTACGCCTTGAGGTACAACTCAATCGCATGACTGAATAGGAACCGGATAGGTGCATCTGAGTGTATAGTACCAATATCTGCTCTGGCTAGCGCGGTTGCACTAGTAGCATACGCATGCGCGTAGTGAAACATTCCTACTGGAGTGGTTCGAGTTTCCACTTTTCTATCCACAGTACGACGCGTTCTTAAAAATCTACAAACGTGTTTCAATATCATCATATGAAACTCGAACAGCAAGTATGCTCATTGAAACTAGCAAAGCGCCTTAAAGAGCTGGGAGTGAAGCAACATAGCTTGTTTTGGTGGGACGACCATACTGAGATAAGTTTTGTAGAGATTGTCTCTTTCATGGAACCAGATAATCCCGTTTGCTCCGCCTTCACTGTCGCAGAGTTGGGGGAGATTTTGAACAACGCATGCTCAGTGAAATTCGACGATAGCGTCATGCAGTCCCTGAGCGCTATCAACGGTTTTATGGTTTGGCTCGCCGACATCAATAGCGATGCGTACCCGACAATTGACAGTTGGATGGAGCAGTTTCACGAACTAACCGAGGCTGATGCCCGCGCCAAAATGCTTATCTACCTCATCGAGAACGACCTAATCCAGTCACCCTTTCAGTGACCCTTTTCCTCCGCGCTACCTTGACGCTGCATGACGCGTCATGAGGAAGAAACTAAGTTTGCTCAACGACTTGGCGGTCGCTATGTCACTGTATGAGAAGGGTTTTTATGCTTCTCGACCGCACCAGACAGTCTTCATGAAATCAGTATTTTCGCCTTCGGGCGGGTCGTGTGGCGCAAGTGGCGTAATTCTGCGGGGTTTTACGTATTCGTATTGCTGCATCCAGAGTCCGGTTGATGTCCGGAACAACCGCCGGCACCGCCTTGCCACTGGGCTGACTGATCCAGACTCAACGCAGCGCGCTCTAAGAGGCCGGGTCCCTCGCGGCCGGATTTCCGTGGCCTGCGGGTGCCGAACGAACGGCAGCTTCCACTGGCTCCAATTCTCCCGCCTACGTCCGCATTGTCGGAACGCCGTCAAGCGCAAGAAAGGGCGAAAAACCGCTGATCAACTGCGCGAAGCCGGTGCCTGCGCATCGGAAGGCTGATGCGCGTCATCGGCGTCCGGATCTCGTCCCTGGCGCCTGTCCAACTGCCGCATGACCGGTGTTACGGTGAGGCCGTGAAGCAGGATCGAGAACAGCGCGACGAGGCCAACAATTGCCCACAGGCGCTCGCCGGCTGACATTGGCATATGGTTGAGACCATAAGCGAGATAATAGAACGAGCCAACACCCCGGATACCGAAGAATGCGAGGGTCATCTTCTCGGACAGGTCGGCCTTGAACCCGGCCAGCGGGGACTGTCAGGATTTCCGTGTGCGGCGGGCGGTTGAACATTACGCCGCCATGGCTTTGATAAAGCGTTCGCCGAAGATTACGGCGAACTGGGCCTTGGCCATGGTCCACTCACGTGGGGGCATTTTCCACTCTTTTTCGGATCGGTTCAAGATCAGATAGAGCAGCTTGGTTGCGGCATCATCGCTGGGGAAGTGCCCCCTGGCCCTGACGGCCCGCCGAAGCTTGGAGTTCAGCGCCTCGATCGCGTTCGTCGTATAAATGATCCGGCGCACTTCGTCTGGGAAGGCGAAGAATGGGATCACCTCGCCCCAGGCCCGTCGCCAGCTCTGGCCGATGGCCGGGTAGCGCTGGCCCCAGGGGCCGGCCTCAAAGTCCGTCAGCGCCTGTTCGGCCGCATCGGCATCGACGGCACGATAGATTTCCTTGAGCGCTCCCACCAGCCCTTTGCGGTCCTTCCAGGACACAAAGTCCATGGAGTTGCGCAGCAGGTGAACGATGCAAGTCTGGACGATCGTCTCCGGGAACACGGCGGTGATCGCGTCGGGAAAGCCTTTGAGGCCATCGACGACGGCCAGCAGGATATCATCGACTCCCCGGTTTTTGAGTTCGTTCATCACCCGCAGCCAGAATTTGGCGCCTTCATTCTGCTCGAGCCACAGACCGAGGACCTCCTTCGCGCCATCGGCGCGGACGCCCAGCGCGATATGGATCGCCTTGTTGCGGACCATCCCTTCATCCCGGATCTTGACCCGGATCGCATCGAAAAAGACGAGCGGGTAAATCGGATCGAGCGGCCGTTGCTGCCAGGTGGCCACTTCGTCGAGCACGGCATCCGTCACCGTGCTGATCAGATCCGGCGACACATCAATGCCATACAGCTCATGCAGGTGCCCGGTGATCTCCCGGGTGCTCATGCCGCGCGCATACATCGACACGATCTTGTCGTCAAAGCCGGGGAAGCGACGCTGATATTTGGCGATCAACAGCGGATCGAAGCTCGACTGGCGGTCGCGCGGCACGTCGATCGCCAGCTTGCCGGTATCGGTCATCACGGTCTTCCGGCCATAGCCGTTGCGCGTGTTGCCATTGCTTTCGTCGCCAGCAAGATGGTGATCCATCTCCGCGTTCAGCGCTCGCTCGGTCAGCGCCTTCTTCAGTGAATCCAGCAGGCCGCCCTGCTCGAATGCCGCACTGGCAGCGCCTCCTGCCAGCAACTGATCGAGAAGCTCATTCGGTATCGCAGGTTCTTTGCGTCGGGACATAGTGGGACTCCTTCTTACCCATTATGCCCGCCCACACACGGAAATCCTGACAGTCCCGGCCAGGCGCAATCATTCCGCCAATCGGCCGGATGACCAGCAGGATGATCGCGGCTGCCACCACTTCTGTCGCTCCCAGCGGACGCAACAGCCCGCTGACCAGCGCGCCGCCGAACAGCAGCAACAGGACCATCATCGCTAGGCGCTCGACCTGCTCGGTTATGTCGTGCATCTGCCGGTTGAACGCATGATCGCGATGCGATCGGCGCAGCGTCAGTGCGGTAACGAAAACCGCAAGGAAGCCATAGCAGTGTATCAACTCGGTCACTCCGTATGACACAAAGGTCGCGGAGATCGCGATGAGGCCGTCTCCCGTCTTGGAGAGCTTGGTGTCGGCCGGGACATGGAACGTCAACCAGCCGAACAGTCGACCAATAAGCCAGCCACCTATGATGCCGGCCCCAATCTCCCACACGACATTGTGAAGCACCCACTGGCTGGCCCAAGGCTCCCCGGTCGTCGCCGCCAAGCCGAGGGCGATCGCGAGGTGCACGAACGGGAACGCCAGGCCGTCGTTGAGGCCTGCCTCCGATGTGAGGCCGAAGCGAACCTCGTCCTCTTCGCCGGTCTTGGGAGGTCCGACCTGAATGTCGGATGCCAGTACCGGGTCGGTCGGCGCCAGGCTCGCTGCCAGCAGAAGCGCCGCCGCCCACGGCAACCCAAGCATGCTGGCGCCCAACAGGGTCATCGCAGCAATCCCTAGCGGCATGGTCACAGCCAGCAGTCGCCAGGTGACGCCCCATTTTCGCCAGCTGAACGGACGATCCAGCTTCAGGCCCGCGCCAATCAGCGCAATGATGACGACGAACTCCGTAAACCGTTCCGTGATGTCGGGGTAATCGAGCGGTAGTGGCTTCAGCCTGACAACCGGCAGCGAGAATATCGCGGCGCCTATCCCCATACAGACGATAGGTAGAGACAAGGGCAGCCGCTTGAGGGCGAGCGGGAGCCATGCGACGAGCGCTATCAGCAGACCGGCTCCCGTCAGTATCATAATATAGGGGTCAGGGCTGTAGGAGGTAGGCTGCACCTGCCTTCAACGCGGCAACGCCGCGAACGGCTCATAACGGACGCCTGCCGGTACAAAAGATTCGCGGTACCACGCCAGAGTGCCACCTACCGGTGCCAGGGCGACGCTGGCTGGGCATGGACCTCGTCGATGAACGACAGGGCGGCTTTCATGCAACGGGCGCGTCACTCCGAACGACTGTTCTGCGCAGGAGGCGCCTCAACACCGTTCGATGAGCGCATCGAGTATCCATGTGGTGGCAGGGCCGGGGGTGCGGTCCTTCCGCCAGAGGGCATGCAGCCGGTAGTCAAGCGGCGGCGCATCAGGCAGGCGCAGCTCGATCAGGCGTCCGGCGGCCAGATCATCCGCGACGGCATGGCGTGGCATATTGCCCCAGCCAATAGCCTCAAGAAGCAGGGCGTGCTTTGCGCCAAGATCCGCCAGCCGCCACGTTCGGGGGCTCATGACCGAAAAATCCCGGCCTTCGGTCAGCGGTGACCGATCCGTCAGGACCAGTTGCAGATGTTTGCGAGCCTCACCCGGAGCAATGGACCTATGCTTGGCCAGCGGGTGCTCCGGCGCAGCGACAGGGACCATTGAAACGCTGCCGACGGAGAGCCGATCGAGCGCCGGCAGATCGACGATATCGGGGCCCGCCACCCCAAGATCGGCCTTTCCATCCCATACCAGGGCGGCGATCGCGCCAAGAGCCTCGACATGGAGCCGCAGATCGACCGTGGGGAAGGCACTCTGGAAATCGCGTAAAATACTGGCGACCGTTGCGCTGGGCAGCATGACGTCGACCGCGAGCGCAACCTGCGTTTCCAGACCTTGCCGGATACTGCGCGCCCGGGCGACCAGGCTGTCGGTCTCGTCGGCCACTGTGCGGGCATCGGCCAGCAGCGCGGCTCCGGCCGCCGTCAATGCCGGACGGCGCGAACCCTCGCGATCGAACAACCTGACGCCCAACTGGTTTTCGAGCGACGAGACCCCGTAGCTGATCACCGAAAGAGCCCGGCCAAGCTTGCTCGCGGCCTTGTTGAAACTTCCTTCGTCCGCAACCGCAAGGAAGATGCGGAGTTGATCAAGCGTGGGCTGGCCTACATCCATTTATTCAACTCATACGAACATTTTATATCGATTTATTCGGGTTTTCTGATCGGTTTGCAAGTGCCAAATGACGGTCATCGACAGTCACACAAGGGAGCATATCCATGATCGAGCTTCGGCCATTTTCCACCCTCGGTGCAGCCAACCACGGCTGGCTGGATGCGCATCATCACTTCTCATTTGCGGACTATCACGATCCGGCCCGGGTCAACTGGGGTCAGCTTCGCGTCTGGAACGACGACAGGATTGCGCCCAAGACCGGTTTCCCGCCCCACCCGCATCGTGACATGGAGATCATTACCTATGTCCGCCAAGGCGCGATTTCGCATCAGGACAGTCTGGGCAATGCCGGACGCACAGAGGCAGGGGACGTTCAGGTCATGTCCGCAGGCGAAGGCATCCGGCATTCCGAATATAATCTGGAGGACGAGGAAACGCAGATTTTTCAGATCTGGATCATCCCCGATCATCGCGGCGGGGCCCCCAGTTGGGGCACACAGCCTTTTCCGAAAGAAGCCAGGAGCGACCGTTTCGTGACGCTCGCATCCGGAATGCCGGGCGATGAAGACAGCCTCTCCATCCGCGCCAACGCCCGGGTGCTGGGTGCGACCGTTAAGGCGGGCGAGAGCCTGACCTACGAGAGCGCGCCGGACCGCCATCTCTATCTCGTTCCCGCAGCCGGCAGGGTTCGCATCGGCACCATTGAGGCCAATGCGCGCGACGGGCTGGCCATCACGGGAGAGAAGATGATCGAGGTGACGGCGCTGGAGGACAGCGAAATCGTTCTCGTCGACGCCGCCTGAAATACCGGAGCGACCGGACCGAAAATCCGGCCGCCTCCAAACCACCCTGTTCAAGAACCGGAAGGAAGCATCATGTCACAACAGATCACTATCGCCGTCATCGTCGGCAGCCTGCGCAAGGACTCCGTCAATCGCAAGGCGGCTCTCGCTCTGGCCCGTATGGCCCCCGCGCATGTCAACTTGAATATCACCGAAATCGGTGACCTGCCGCTTTACGACGAAGATGTCGAAGCCGCAGGGACGCCTGCCTCCTGGACCCGCTTCCGAGACGAGCTGCGCGCGAGCGATGCCGTCCTGTTCGTAACGCCCGAATATAACCGGTCGGTTCCGGGCGCACTCAAAAATGCCATCGATGTCGGTTCGCGCCCCTATGGCAACAGCGCATGGGCCGGAAAACCGGCCGCGATAATGAGCCTGTCTCCCGGGGCGCTAGGCGCATTTGGCGCCAATCATCATCTGCGGCAGTCGCTTGTCTTTCTCGACATGCCGATATTGCAACAACCCGAGGCCTATATCGGCAACGCATATTCTTTGTTCGATGAAGCCGGGACCATTATGAATGAAGGCAGTGCCAAATTCTTCCAGACCTTCCTTGACACCTTCATCGGCTGGATCGAGCGAACCTCCGGGTGACTTGGCCGCAAGGCAATCCGCCCCGGGCATCGCGTCGAGTCCGGGGCCATTGAGGTCCACCAGAACCAGCTCCATCGGTTTTGCCCTTGCAATGAAGCTGCCCTTGGCACACTCTCACCTGGCGGCTTATTTCCGTTCGCACGGCGGCGGGCCTTGGCCCCGGCTCGATGGAGACATTCGTCGGGCATAGCCTGCTCCAATACACATTTGCAAGGCACCGAACCGCCCTGCCGATTCGCTTGCCGATTGAGCGAGTTCACGGCGCCATTAATTCTCTACCAAAGTTCTGACGCCCCGCCCCGCTCTCACGAGGCACGGCGGTTTTGGCTTGTAATCGAAGGGTTCGCACTAGCCCTTCATATAAGATGGAAGAAATTGCGCAGAGGACGCTTAGTGGGATGACGCCAGTAAATAGTATGTTTATTTTGAACTGCGCTTTGTCTTCTGACCTTGTTGGAGGATTCTCATACGCTGATTGATCAGCACCTTTTGCTCGCGCAGTCCATTTTCACTGCTCGGAAGATCCACAATCGCGAGCCAATGTTTGTGAGAGGCGACCTTGGGCGCGTGGAACAGGAGATGGTTGACGTGCCGAGATAGGAGAAGTCGAAGATGCTGGGACATCACGTGAAGGTCGTCATCGTGATCGCCTGCGTGTACATACTCATTCCTGAGCTGTGAGATGTGCCTCATAATCCAATGGCTCAGTAGCTTATCATCATCCGCGAAGGTCGCCCGCTTGATAATCCGCTCATAGCTTTTTTCGCGTGAATTGGATTCGCTGTAGAGCCTTTCGAGCGCCGACCAGTATCGCAAGAGAGTGTAGCTTTGATCGCGCGAAGCCATACCGTTTTGCATGAGTTTTAAGACGTCGATCAGTACGTCCTTGAAAGGATGCTTTGCCAGCTTTGTCAGAGCTTTTCGAACGGTCGGTAGGGTCTTCGTTACCTCAGCCATCGTCAGCGGGGATGAGTCCCATTTGCTTTCGCTAAATTCGGGCTCGTACCAAATTTCCTTATCGTTTAGCGACTCCTTCCCCTTGAATAGAAATTGATACGGTCCATTGAATAAAGGCGCTTCGGCTTGTGGAGACGAGGTCCAAGTGCGTCGGCCAAAAAGTCGATACATATTGAAAACGGCCATGAATAGATCGATCGCATCAAGCATTTGGCGCGCTGCATTCTCTGGCTGCCTCGCTTTGCAACGCGCGATAAGATGGCCGTAAAAAACCGGCTTATGGGGATAGACATTGCCATGACCGTTTAGAAAGAACTCCTTTAAAGCCATGTGGCGCGGAAGGTGATGCGCGCTTTCCAGCCTCACGCCGCCCCAGCGAATTTTGAATGTCTCGGCGTCACTCATGTTGCGAGCACGAAACTTCGTCCAAAGTGCATAGGATTTTGGCGGTTCGCTCAATTGCTCCGTTGCAAGGCGCTGTGCTTCCGATGTGACGCCATCGAGCGTCAGAGTCCCTTTCTTACGTGAATTCCATAGTGCTTGGCGCAACAGGTAACGCACTTGACGGTTGGTGAACGACTTGTCGACATCGAATGCATCGGGAAGGATGCGTTCAAGTCCATCATGATCGAAGTAATGAAATTGGAGCTGCCCTTCCTCATTGATTGAGGTGCCTTTCTCAAAGACCTTGAGTAATTCAGATAGTTCATTGTCAAATTTGATTTTTCGTCGAACTGCGGGCATGTCATTCTCCATGTCGGAGCCATCTCATTCTATGAAAGATCGTTCGCTAGGATCAATCTCTTACATCCATATTTATTGGGTATAGCTTAGGTCGCGCCCCATTTCCCTACCCAAAGCGCCCCACGCCAGACCCAGTGGCAGTCCTTACGGAAGGCCATTTCGTAGTGAAAAATGCTGACATTGAGGGGAAGGAGGATGGTGCCGCTTAGGTGACTCGAACACCTGACATCCACATTACGAATGTGGCGCTCTACCAACTGAGCTAAAGCGGCTTAACCCTTATTCCGTTCACTTACCCTACGTATCGCCCATAAAACAGTGTTGGAATCTGGGCGATGACCCCAACATTACGAATGCGATGCTCTACCAACTGAGCTAAAGCGGCGTGCGGCCGGCCGGGTGACACCGCCGGTTGCTGGCGCGCGCATAACAGTCGTGGGGCGGGCTGGCAAGGTGGAACCGTGTGTAGCGGTTGTCCGTTGAGCGCGTTGCGAGGGCCTGCGCTCCTCGCCGACCCCTGCCGTTTTAGCCTTTGTTAACCATAGGCATGCCAATGTCCCACCCTGAGCCAGACTATAAGTCAGCGGCAAGACGGGGTATGCCAATGGACAGTTTACGCGGTCAGACCGACATCGAGGGTGAGGATATCGACGATTCCGGCGCGATCGAAGCGCCGCCGATGTTCCAGTCTCAGGAGCGGCGCATGCATGTGCGCGCTTATAATTACTGGGTCTCGCTGCTCGGCAACCGCTCGCTGCCCTCGATAGAGGATCTGAACCCCGAGGATACGCAGGATTTCAGCGCCAACAGCGTGCTGCTCGATTTTTCGATGGGGCTGGAGAATCCGGCTATCCTGTATCTTGGCTCTGCACTGCGCGAGGAATGCGGCATCGACGGCACGATCGAGCGGGTGGACGAGGTGCCGCCGCGTTCGCTGCTGACGCGCCTCACTGATCATTACCTCCAGATCATTGCCAATGCCGCACCCGTGGGCTTCGAGGCGGAATTCATCAACCAGCGTGACGTGTCGATCCGGTATCGCGGCATTTTGATGCCTTTCTCTTCGGACGACGAGACGATCGACTTCATCTATGGCGTCATCAACTGGAAGGAAGCCGTCAGCGACAGCGTGATGGAGCAGCTCGACGCAGAGGTGCAGGCCGCGCTCGCTGCGCCCGCCGCCCATTCGAATACCCCGATCTGGGCGGAGGGCCCCTCGGCCACCTATGATTTCGTCGACCGCGAGGACGACGGCCCAAACGCGCGCGAGCAGGAGTTTCTCGACGATCTCGTCGATCTGCCAGAGCATGATCTGCTCGATGTTGGCGATGACCTGTCCGAAAGTGCGGCCGCCCCGGAAGACGACGGCGATTTCGGTTTCGACGAGGTCGGTGTAGCCGCCGCCGTGGAGGAAGACCCGGTTGCCGCCGCTCTGGCCGATCTGGAGGAGCTGACGGTCGGAGGTGCCGAGGAAGCGCTAGCCGATACGACGGAGCCGCTCGATCTCGCGAGCTTCGCAGCACCAGCTCCAGAAGCTGGAGCCGATCCGCTCGATGAACTCGGCTCGCTCGATGATCTGCTCTCGATGCCGGGCGAGGAACCGGTGCTCGCTGCCCCTTTGGAGGAACGCGCGCTTGACGAGCTGGACCTCGCCGCGTTCCTGATGCCGGAACCTACCACAGCCGTGGCTGCCCCCGCCCCGGAGTCTGTAGGCGACGCGCTCGATTTCGATGTTGACGATCTGCTGGGCGATCTGGGGATAGAGACGCCAAGTGCAGAGAATGCTTCACCCCCCGCAGCGCAGGAGGAAGTGCTCGAAGAACTGCCGGATGTGGACGACATTCTTGCGGGGATGGACTTTGACGCGACCGAGGAAACGCCGACTGAACCCGAAACGGTCGCACCCGAGGCCGCGCCGCAGCCCGTCGAACGCAATGACACGATCGACCTCGACGACCTGCTGGGCGATATCGGGCTCGACGAGCTGGACAACGATATCCCGGCAAAGGCGCCTGAGCCGGAACCCGCGTTCTCGTCTCTTTCTGCCGAGATGATCTCGGTCGGCGGTGACCTGGCCGATCTGCTGGCTGAGGCCCGCAACATCGCCGCCGAAGTGCGCGAGTGCGACGCGCGCAGCCGCGCCGCACTCTACCGCGCGATCGGCCGTGCCCACGATTTCGCGCTGAGCGCGCAAGCGGCCCCCGCAGACTATGCCGAGATGCTGGAGGACGCCGCCATCACCGTGCAGGAGCGCAGCCCGATGACTGCCGTCATCAAGCTCGTGTTCGGCGCGGAATATGACAAGACGCGCATCGCCGAATATGCGCTCGCGCTCGATCATGCCAACGAGACAGGCATGGCGCGTGGTGAGCTTGGCGAAGCATTGGCCGCATATCAGGGCGGATTGAAGGGGCTGGTGCGCGACATGCGCGCCGCTCGCAATGGCGCCGCGTCCGCTGACGCCGCCGCCCGGCCCGTGCGCAGGCTGGAGCGCGCAGTGCGCAAGCTCCAGAAGGCGAAAATCGCAGACGACTCCGCGTTGCCCTTCGGCGAGCTGGGGCTGGCCGTCGTCATTGCCCGCCGCGAGGCGGACGGCAGCATCGCACTGCTTGGAGGGGTCGGCCTTGAGGACAAGGCCGCGCAGAAGGTGATGATCGCCGCCAGCAAGGGCGTGCGTGCAAAGCGCTGAAGGATAGCGCGATTCCCGAATTACGAAGGATTAAACGAACAAAAGTCACGCCTCGTTCATTTTCAGCATCCATAGTTCGACTGAGTGCCCCATAATAGACAAGGGCCGCCCGTGGCCCGCACAGAGGAGAGGGACATGGCCAAGCTCGATCATATCGGTGCCGACGAGGTTCGTCGGCGGGTGCAATCGGCGCTGGCGCACGGTGCCCTGCCGGGTGAGCGCGAGGGGTTCGACGAAGCCGCCTCCCAGGCTGCGGCAGACTTTATGGTTCAGGCGCTGGCGAACAGGCAGCCCGGCTCCCCTGTCATTCTGATCGAGCGCGTCGCTCCAGCCCCGAGCAAGGCGCGCGCGCGTTCGCTGCGGATCGCGCTCGTCAATGACGACATGCCGTTTCTTGTGGACAGTATCGCCAACTGCCTCGCGGCCGAGGGTGTCACCATCCGGCGATTGATGCACCCGGTGCTCGGCGTGGAGCGCGATGGAAAGGGCGCGCTGGTGCGCATCCTGCCCAAGGACAGCCCCGGCGCACGGCGCGAGTCCGCCATCTTCATCGAAGTGGATCAGGTGACATCCCGCCAGACCGAGCGCCTGGAAGCGGCGCTTGGCGAAACGCTCACCCATGTGCGCGCGGCGGTGACGGACTGGGCGAAGATGCAGGATGCGCTGGCGGCAGATGCGGACCGGGTGACCGACGACGAAGGCGCATCGCTGCTGCGCTGGCTCCTCGACCGCAATTTCACCCAGCTCGGGCATCAGCTCTGCCGCCGTGATGGCAGCTGCGAGGCGGCGCTCGGCATTTCCGCGCTCGATGGTGCGGAGCCGCTGCTTGCGCCGGCCAGCATAGAGGCGGCCTTCGGCTGGTTCGAGGAAGGCGGGCGCACCCCGCTCGTGATCAAGAGCAACCAGTCGTCCAAGGTGCATCGCGCCAGCCTCATTGACCTGTTCATCGTGCCGGTGCGCGAGGGCAAGTCGATCCGCTCTCTCTCTATCCATGCCGGCATGTGGACCAGCGCCGCGCTTGCCACGCCGCCAGACCGGGTGCCGATCCTGCGCTCGGCCTTGAATGCCCTGATGGAAAAGCATCATTTCGATGCGCCGAGCCATGCGGGCAAGGCGCTGTTCCACGCACTCACCACGCTTCCACACGATATCATCATCGGGTTTGACCGCGCGACGCTTGAGCGCCTGGCCCTTACCTTCATGTCACTGGCCGACCGGCCGCGCCCCAAGCTGGTGCTCGCCACCGCGCCGCTCGCGCGCCATCTCTATGCGTTCGTCTGGTTGCCGCGCGATGAAGTCTCGACCGGCCGCCGCGTCGCCATTCAGGATATGCTGAAAGGTGCCGCCAACGCGCCGCTCCTGAGCTGGTCGATCGCGCTCGAGGAGGGCGGCCTCGCGCTGCTGCGCATCACGCTCGATCTGCGGGTGGGCGGAAAGACGCCGGACGAGGAACTGCTGGACAAGCAATTGAAGCACATGGTGCGCGGCTGGGCACCCGCCGTCGAGGCATCGCTGGCAGATCAGATGGAGGGC
Source organism: Sphingobium sp. DEHP117 (assembly GCF_030867385.1). Classification (GTDB taxonomy): domain Bacteria; phylum Pseudomonadota; class Alphaproteobacteria; order Sphingomonadales; family Sphingomonadaceae; genus Sphingobium. The sequence goes on from NZ_JAPFBJ010000002.1 coordinate 582,760, forward strand.
GCCTCTGCGGCGCGTCTGGCCGAGACTTATGCCAATGGCTTCCCGCAGGGTTATCGTCTGGGTGCCGGGCCAGAAGAGGCGGCGACAGACATTGCCGAGCTGGTTCAGCTGACGCCCGAGGCGGACAAACGCGTCCGCGTTTATCGCAACGAGGGTGACAAGACCGATCAGCTGCGCCTCAAGCTCTACAGCAGCGCGCCGATCGCGCTGTCCGATGCCGTGCCGGCTTTCGAGAATTTCGGCTTCAAGGCGATTGAGGAGGTCACGACCCCGGTAGGCCAGGGCAAGCTCGGCCATATCCATCGCTTCCTGCTCGCCCGGCATGATGGCGGCGACGCCGCTGCGCTGATGGAGCGCGCACCGCTGCTGCAACAGACGCTGGCGCAGGTGATCGCGGGGAAGAGTGAGGATGATGGCTTCAACGGCCTCATCGTCTCAGCCGGGCTGGAGCCGGAGGCGGTGGTGCTGCTCCGCGCCTTGTTCCGTTATTTGAAGCAGGCGGGCATGCCCTACGCCCTCTCCACGGTGGTCGAGGCGCTACGCAACCAGCAGCATATCACCCGCGCGCTGATTCACCTGTTCGAGGCGCTGCACGATCCCGGCTTTGCAGCCGAAAGGGGAGAGGCGGTGCGTGCTGCGGACGATGGGATAGTGCTCGCCCTGGCGCAGGTCAGCTCGATCGACGAAGACCGCATCATCCGGCTGTTTCACGCGGTCATCCACGCCTGTCTGCGCACGAACTTCTTTCTGGAGAGCGGACAGCTCGCACTTGCCTTCAAGCTGGACAGCGCCAAGGTGCCCGGCCTGCCCAAGCCGCTGCCATGGCGCGAAATCTGGGTCTATTCGCGGCGGGTAGAGGGCATTCACCTGCGCTCCGGCCCGGTGGCGCGCGGTGGCCTGCGCTGGTCAGACCGGCGTGACGATTTCCGCACCGAGATTTTGGGCCTGATGAAGGCGCAGCGCGTGAAGAATGCCGTCATCGTGCCTGCGGGCGCGAAGGGCGGTTTCTATCCCAAGCAGTTGCCGAGCGCCGCCGTCAACCGCGACGCCTGGCTGGCCGAGGGGACGGAGAGCTACCGCATCTTCATCCGCTCGCTGCTGTCGGTCACGGACAATATCGTCGGCGGCGCGGTGGTGCACCCTGAAGGCATGATCGTGCGCGATGGCGAGGATCCCTATTTCGTCGTCGCGGCCGACAAGGGCACGGCCACATTCTCAGATGTCGCCAACGCGATTTCGCTCGAACGCGGTTTCTGGCTGGGCGACGCCTTCGCCAGCGGCGGCTCCAACGGCTATGACCACAAGGCGATGGGCATCACCGCGCGCGGCGCGTGGATTTCGGTCCAGCGGCATTTCGCCGAAATGGGCGTGGATGTGCAGAGCCAGAGCGTGCGCGTCGTCGGCGTCGGCGATATGTCCGGCGATGTGTTCGGCAACGGCATGCTGCTTTCCAAGGCGATCAAGCTCGTTGCCGCGTTCGACCACCGCCATATCTTCATCGATCCCGATCCCGATCCGGCAACCAGCTGGGCCGAGCGCGATCGTCTGTTCAAGCTGCCGCGTTCCAGCTGGGACGATTATGACAAGGCGCTCATCAGCCAGGGTGGCGGTGTCTTCCCGCGCAGCCTCAAGAGCATCCCGCTCAGCCCCCAAATGAAGACGTTGCTCGATGTGGCTGAGGATGCGCTCGACCCCGCTTCGCTGATGACCGCGATCCTGCGTGCACAGGCGGATCTGCTGTGGTTCGGCGGCATCGGCACCTATGTGAAGGCCGCGAGCCAGAGCAATGCCGAGGCGGGCGACACGGCGAACGACGCTATCCGCGTCAATGCCGAGGATCTGCGCGTCAAGGTGGTGGGCGAGGGCGCGAACCTTGGCGTGACCCAGGCGGCGCGCATTGCCTTCTCCCTCAACGGCGGGCGTATCAACACCGACTTTATCGACAACAGCGCCGGCGTCGATTGCTCGGATAACGAGGTCAACATCAAGATCGCGCTCAACCAGGAGATGACCGACGGGCGTCTCTCGCTGCAGGACCGCAACAGCCTTTTGGTCGAGATGACCGATGCCGTTGCCGATCTTGTGCTGGAGGATAACCGCTTGCAGGCGCTTGGCCTGTCCATCGCGGAGCAAGGCGGGGTAAAGGCACTTCCGGGCTATGTGCGCCTCATCGAAACCTTCGAGGAGAGCGGCACGCTCGACCGCAAGGTGGAGGGACTGGCCGCCAACGATCAGCTGCTGCGCCGCGCGCAGGATGGCAAGGGCCTCACCCGGCCTGAACTGGCCGTGCTGCTTTCGACCGCGAAGCTGACATTGCAGGATGCGATCGAACAGGGCGCATTGGTGAACGACCCCGGCATGGGCACAGACCTTGCCGCCGCCTTCCCGCCGCAGATGCAAAGCCGTGAGGCAGACGCCATAGCCCGGCATCAGCTGCGCAAGGAAATCATCGCTACCAAGCTTGCCAACCGCATCATCAACCGGCTCGGGCTTGTGCATCCCTATGAGCTGGCGGAGGAGGAAGGCTGCACGCTGGCGGACATGGCCTCGGCCTTCGTGGTGGCGGATCGGTTGCTCGATGTCAGCGCGCTTTGGGACGAGATCGACATAACGGAAATGCCCGAGGCGGGCAGGCTCGCGCTGTTGGGCCTCATCGCCGGGGCAATGCGTTTGCACATGGCCTCGGTCATCCGCGAAATGCCGACCGGCTTTTTACCCGCCGAGGGCATGGAGCGGCTGCGGCCGGGCGTGGAGCAGATGGGCGGGCAGGTGGACGCCGTCCTTACCGAGAGCCTGTTGTTGAACGCGGCAACGATGGAAGACGAGCTGGAGGTGCTGGGCGTGCCCGGTCCGCTCGCCCAGCGTACGTCGCACCTTCATGAAATGGAGGGGATCATCGGCATTGCCAGCCTTACCGCGCGCCTGGGCGGAAATGTGGTGGATATCACCACCGCAGTTGTGCGTCTGGGCGAGGCGACCGGTATTCACTGGCTGCAAAGCGCCGCCGCGCGGCTGGAACCGGCCGACCCTTGGGAGCGGCAGCTTCTGTCCGGCATCGTGCATGATATGCAGAGCGTGCGCCTGGCGCTGATCGCGCGGCTCGGCGTCGAGGATATCGGCAGCAGCGTGAACGCCTGGCTTGCCCAGCAGGCTCCGCGCATCGCCCAGCTGCATCACCAACTCGCCCGTGCGCAAAACGCACCCACGCCCAGTGTCGCGATGCTGGCGGAGCTGGCAGGGCAGGTACGGATGCTGATGAGCCGGTAAGGCCCGGCTCAGCAGATAGCCCAGCTGCGCATCATGTTGTGATAGACATTGGTGAGGCGCAACACTTCGTCGTCGGTGCTGCCGTGCCGCACCGTAAGCGCCTGGATCGATTGGTCCAGCTCAAACAGCATCGCGCGCTGCTCGGCGCTCGCCACCAGCGACTGCATCCAGAAGAAACAGCTCACGCGTTCCCCCCGCGTCACTGGCGTCACCCTGTGCAGGCTGGAACTGGGATAGAGCACCATGTGCCCGGCGGGCAGCTTGTATGAAACGGAGCCGAACGGCCCGTCGATCGTCAGTTCGCCGCCGTCATAATCCTCCGGGTCGGTAAGGAACAATGTGGCCGAAAGGTCTGTGCGGATGCGCGTGCCGCTTGAGCCATGCACGCGCACCGCGTTGTCCACATGGGTGCCGAAGCGCTCGCCATCGCCATAGCGGTTGAACAGCGGCGGAAAGATCGTGTGCGGCAGCGCGGCCGAGAGGAACAGCGCATTGTCGGCGAGCGCGCGCGCCACCACCGCCTGCGCTGCCTGCGCGGCGGGGCTGTCTTCCGGCAGCTGGCGGTTATATTTCTTGAGCGCCGAGCCGGGGCCGCTGGTCTCATTGCCATCCACCCACTCGGCGTCGAGAATCTGCGCGCGCAAGGCGAGCGCGTCCCGGCGGCTCAGCATGTCGGGTATCTGGATCAGCATCGCTCGCCCCCTTTATGCTAACCCGGCCTGCCTGCCAACTCCGGCTCTCAATTTGGGGGCGAGGGCAGGAGCGACAGGCAGGCCGGGAGCGGCGCCAAAAGGTCGGCGGCACCGCGTCTCCATAATTCGATCAGAATGTCATCTTCGCCGTCAGCGTGGCGGAGCGGCCCGGCGCGATGTACGAGAAGGGTGAGCCAGACCGGTAGATCGCGTCATAATAGCGCTTGTCCGTGAGGTTCAGCACATTGAGGCGCAGCTCCAGCCGGTCGGTCGGGTGAAATTCCGCCACCGCATCAAAGCGCACATAGCCGGGGATATAGGGCGTCTTGAGCAGGGTGGTCGTGCCCTCGCCGGTGATCTTGCTCTGGGCGAAGACCTGCCCACCGATCTTGATGCGATCGTTGACCAGCAGGTTGGCGAGCAACTGCGCCGTGTGCCTGGGGATGTTTGCAAATCGGCGGCCGAGATTGGCGGCATTCTGCGGGCTGGTCCTGGTGATCTTGGCGTCGAGGAAAGTATAGCCGCCGAACAGCTCGATCCTGTCCGCCAGCGTACCGGTGATCGAGGCCTCGGCGCCGCGTGAGCGCAGGCGGCCGACCGTCTGGAACACATTGCCGCCGATATTCTCGCGCGCATTGTCCTTCGTGATCTGGAACACCGCCGCACTCGCCAGCAGCTTGCCGCCGAACATTTCGTATTTCGCGCCGGCCTCCCAGGCTTCGTTGCGCTCCGGCTCCAGATTGATGGTCGCGCTGGCCGCGCCGCCATAGGTGGTGCCGCTGCCGTCAACCTGCTCGCCCGAGGGGTTGGAGGACGTCGCCCACGAGGCATAGAGGCTCATCGCCTCCACCGGCTTGTAGAGCAGACTCACCTGCCAGTTCAGGAAGTCGCTCCGGTTGGAAAGCTGGCGCTCCGCAGGGTTGGTCGCGGTTGGGTTGCGGAAATCCATGTCATAGGTGTCATAGCGGCCGCCCAGCGTCAGGCTCCATTGCGGCGAGAACTTGATCGTGTCGATCAGATAGGCGCCAAAGGACCGCACCTTGGTGGTGGCGGGCGCAAGGCTGCGGTTCGGGCCGACGGGGATTTTGAAACCGAGCACGGGGTTGGGGTTGAGGAGGTTGCGCACGAATGCGGTCGGCACGGGCAGCGGATTGCCCGCACTGTCCTCCGCGAAGGCCGCGATGTTGAGCTGCCGCGCGATCACCTTTTCATAGGCATAGTCGCCGCCGAGCACGAGCGTGTGGCCTATGCCGCCGGTGTCGAACTCCGCCGTCGCGCTGGTGCTGTTGGCCCAATATTCGTTGCCGGCCCAGCGGCGCTGGCTGCCCGCATTGAGGGTGTATTCGCTCTCTGCAACAGGGATGAGGCCTTGGTTCGGCGGCGTTGGAACACTTGTCCCGTTTTGGGGGCAGGTGCCGGTCAGCGGATTGTTGCCGACCATGCCGCTACGCTGAACCCGACACACCGCTCCAGGCGCAGCCACCAGATAATGATTATAGGTCTTTCCATAGCGTGTGATGGAATTGAAGCTGAGGTAGGATGTCGGCTCGAACTCGATCCGCACACTCGCCACATCGGCGCCGTTCTTGAGAAAATCCCGCCCGATCACGCCATAGAAATTGTCGCGGTCGACCTTGTAGGGCCTGGACGTGGTGACATCGAACGGGTGGCCGAAGTCCGGTATCCCCTCAAGCCGCATGTAATAATAATCCGCGCCCACGCTAAGCGTATCGGTGAGGTGCGCCGTGAGCGCGACCGTGCCGCCCCAGCGTTCGGTCTCGACATGGTCGCGGCCGGGCGTGTCGGCGGTGTGGTAAAGGCCGTTCACGCGCACGGCGACGCTGTCAGACAGGCGATAGTTCGCGTCGATCGTGCCGCGCCAGTAGTTCTCGGTGCCCACGCCGCCTTCGGCGACCAGATAGTCATCAAGGAAATCAGGGCGCTTGGATTGCAGACTCACCAGGCCACCGGTGGTACCGCGCCCGCCGAAGCTGCCGGAGGGGCCTTTGACGATCTCGATCTGCTCCACCGCAAAGATCTCGCGGCTGGTGACGCCGGGGTCGCGCAGCCCGTCGATATAGACGTCGTTGCGCGCCTCGAAGCCCCGGATGAAGATGCGGTCGCCAAAGGCGTTGCCGCCCTCGCCGGTGCCGAGCGTCACGCCCGGAGTGGAGCGCACGACCTCGCGAAAGCTGGTCGCGCCCATATCCTCGATCACTTCCTTGGGGATGGCGGTGATGGTCCGGGGCGTGTCGCGCAGCGGTTCGGTGAATTTGCCATTGGCCGACTTCTCCACCTTGTAGGGCGCCTGCGGGTTGGCGTTGGGGTTGGAGGCAGGCTCGCGGTGGCCGGTCACAACAATGGTGCTGCGTTGCTCGGCATCTGCTGCCTCGTCTGCGTGGGCAGCGGGCGCCAGGGCGATAAAGGGCATCGCAGCGATCGCCAGTGCGGCAAGGCTATGGTTGGATGCAATCCTTGGGGAAAGGGGAACGCGAACAGATGACATCAATAACAACCTCCTGTTGGGGAGGCTGTTATTGATAATCATTTGCAAAGTCAATCGCTGTTGCGAACTATTTGCAATACTTCTCCCAGAGCCAGATGCGGATCGCACTGGCAAGATTGGAGGGATGGGGCGGTGCGTGCGTGGATGAGCGGGAAAGAGCGGCGATCCGCGCCTCGTCGATTGTGGCGACAAGCGCGTTCAGCGGCACGCGTTCCTGCTCCGCCGCGCGGCCTAGAGCTTCCCAGAAGACGGGCTCCAGGCTGATCGAGGTGCGATGCCCGCGAATCGTAACGCTGTGCTTGATCGGCCCGGCAAAGGCCGCTGACGGTGCATTTCCCCTCAGAGTCATTGCTTTCGGTGCCCCATTTTCGGTGCGAGGGGTTGGGACGATCTAGTTCAGACGGAACCGAGGAGCGTGGCTTTCGAGAACCGGAGCGCAGCGTACTCAAGGCACGTGAGCACCGGAAGCACAGAAAGCCGCACTTCGCAGGCCCCTATGGGCTAAATCGGAGCGACCCCTAATACATGTGCTGTCCGCCGTTGATCGACATCGTCGACCCGGTGACAAAGCCGCCATCCTCGCTGACGAGAAACGCAACGCCCCGTGCAATCTCTTCGGCATGGCCGAGCCGCCCGACCGGGATCTTCGCGACGATCTTTTCGAGAACCGAGGCGGGAACGGCGGCCACCATGTCCGTGTCGATATATCCGGGCGCGATGGCGTTCACCGTCACGCCATATTTCGCGCCTTCCTGCGCCAGCGCCTTCGTAAAGCCGTGGATGCCGGATTTCGCGGCGGCATAATTCACCTGGCCATACTGCCCGGCCTGCCCGTTGATCGAGCCGATGTTGACGATCCGACCCCAGCCGCGCTCGCGCATGCCGGCAAATGTTGCCTTGGCCATGTTGAAGCAGCCGCCGAGGTTGATGCGTATCACCTCGTTCCAGTCATCGAAGCTCATCTTCTGCAACACCCCGTCGCGGGTGATGCCGGCATTGTTGACGACGACGTCGATCGGGCCGACTTCGGCCGCAACCTGCGCACAGCCATCGAGGCAGGCCTGATGATCGCCCACATCCCACTTGTAGGACTTGATGCCGGTGCGGTCGGTGAATTCCTTCGCCTTCTGCTCATTGCCCGCATAGTTGGCGACGACCGTCATCCCCATGTCTTTCAATGCAATACTGATTGCCTCGCCGATGCCACGAGTGCCGCCGGTAACGATCGCTATTCTGGCCATTCATCCATTCCTTTTTGAACAATGCGGGGTCAAATCCAGCCTGCGAGTTCTTGTGTTATGAGGGTTTCATATAGCGCGATCGCTTCCCTGTCAGCATTGATGCAGGGCAAATAATGCAATTCTTCGCCTCCATGCGCGCGGAACGTTTCCGCCCCCCGCAGCGCTATCTCTTCCAGGGTTTCAAGGCAGTCTGCGGAAAAGCCCGGCGCCATCACGGCAAGCCGCTTTATGCCCCGCCGCGCCAGCTCCGCCAGCTTGGCCTCGGTCGATGGTTCCAGCCATTTGGCGCGGCCGAAGCGCGACTGAAAGCTCAGTTCGATCGTGCCGGAAAAATCTGGCTGCAGCGCCTCCGAGAGCAGCCGGGCTGTCTTAACGCAGTGGCAATGATAGGGATCGCCCAAATGCAACGTCCGCTCCGGCATGCCGTGAAAAGTCAACAGCAGGGCGTCAGGTCGGGTATCCAGTTCCGAAAGACGTCGCCGCGCGCTTGAGGCCAGCGCGTCGATATAGGCCGGGTGGTCATGATAGGGTGGCAGCGTACGGATCGCAGGTTGCCAGCGCATCACGGACAGCGCCTTTCCGAGCGCATCGACCGCCGTCGCCGTGGTCGCGCCGCTATATTGCGGATAGAGCGGCGCGAGCAGGATGCGCTCGCATCCCGCGGCCTTCATAGCTGTTAACCGCTCGCCGATCGAGCGCGTGCCATAGCGCATCGCCCAGTCGACCAGCACATCTCTCTCCGCCAGCATTGTTGCCATCTTTTCTGCTGTAGCCCTTGTATGAACAGCAAGCGGGGAGCCTTGTTCCGTCCAGACTTGCGCATAGGCATGGGCGGATTTTTTTGGGCGTAGGTTGAGAATGATGCCGCGCAAAATAGGTTGCCACAGTACAGGCGGAATCTCCACCACTCGCCGGTCAGACAGGAACTCGCGCAGATAGCGTTTCACCGCCCCCGGTTCCGGTGCGTCGGGCGTGCCGAGGTTGACGATCAGCACGCCGACCTTCGGCTGAGGGAGCGAAGGGTGCGTCGCGGGGCGGGAGGGGATCGAACCAGTCATGACCTATTCCGGATTGAGCAACGGCAGGGCGCGGTGGCGCCGACCAGTGATTGTGAACAGCGCCCCCGCCAGCGCCGGGGCCACGGCGGGTACGCCGATTTGCCCCGCGCCCGCCGGTGCGCTCTCGCTCGGTATCAGCTCCACCGTCACCTCGCCAATGTCTCCGAGGCGGGGCAGGCCGAAGCGGCCCATGTTGGCGCGGACCGGCATTCCCTCCTTATAGCGCGCCGCTCCGCCCATCGCCGCCGCAAGGCCGAATATCAGCCCGCCCTCCACCTGTTGGCGGGCGATGTCCGGGTGCGGCTGGTCGCCGAGGTCCGCCACCGCGACGATCCGGCTGATATGCAGCTTGCCGCTCGTCATCGCCGCCTCTACCAAAACGGCGATAAAGCCGCCGTCCATCGCATGGATGGCCACGCCCTGTCCGCTACCCATCACGCCGCCCTGCCAGCCGCCCAGCGCCGTCGCGGTGGTGAGGCAGCGGGCGAGCCGCGTCTGGCCGGAGAGGTGCTGGAGGCGAAACGACATAGGCTCCACTCCGGCGCGGTGCGCCAATTCATCCATGAAGCATTCGGTGAAAAAGCAGCTATAGCTGTCCGCATTGCTGCGCCATCGGCCTACGGGCAGGCCAACGTCCGCCGGGTAATGATCGACCGTGACGTGCGGGATGGCATAGGGCGGGGGCAAGCCGGAGACCGCGGCGCCGTCGGCCTTGCGTGGATGATCCCGCGCGGCCTCCATCGGGGCTTTGCCATGGGCCACACGGCTCCACAGTTCGCGATTGGCGGCAGGCGCGGCGACCTTGATCTGCATCGCCTCGATCCGCCCACCCGCAATCATCTTGGCCCACAGGCGTGCATGCGCAGGCGCGCGCGGGCGGTCGCTCGCCACATCCTCGAGCCGCGAATAACTGAGCTGCACCGGCGTGCCTGCCTCGCGCGCGATCAGCGCCGCCTGCACCGCTGCATCATGCTCGAACCGCCGCCCGAATGATCCGCCCGCGCCGACCGGATAGAGCACCACGTCCGTCTCGGCCATGCTAAGCGCTTCCGCGACGGCGGCACGGCAAAAAGCAGGCGCCTGGCTCGCCACCCAGACCTCGGCCTTGCCATCTGCCACACGGGCGGTCGCGGTCGGCGGCTCCATCGCCAGATGCAGTGCGGGCGCCACGGAAAAGTCGGCCCGGATAAGCTGCGCGCCGGTAAAGCGCGCCGCCACGTCGCCCTGCGCGAAGATGCGACCGCCATGGTCACTCTCGAAGGCGGCATCAAGTGCCCTGTCGATCGCCGCACTCGCCAGCGCTGGGCTTTCGACATCGAACACAGGATCGAGCAGATCGAGCGCCTTGTTCGCCGCCCACCAGTTGGTGGCGAGCGCGGCGACCCATGCGTCCTGCTTTACGATGCGCTTGAAGCCCTGAACCTTGCGGGCGGCGGATTCCTTGGTTGACTTGAGGGCTACGGTGCCAACCGGCCCCTGCCGGATAGAAGCAAAGAGCATGCCGGGCAGGCGGATGTCGCACGCGAAATTGTAGGAGCCGTCAACCTTGGGCGGCGTATCGAGCCTCGGCACATCACGCCCGCTGAGGCGTTCGTCCGCCCCGTCGTCCGCGCGCAGCGGCAGCTCCTCGGGCAGGGTATACTCCGCTGCCTCGGCCGCCAGCTCGCCGATCTTGAGGCGGCGCTGGCCGTCGGTGACGATGCCCTTGGCAATGCTGCACCTTTCCCACTCCACGCCCCAGCGCGCCGCCGCCGCCTTGCACAGCAGCACCCGCGCCGCCGCACCGGCTTCGCGATAGCTTTGCGCGAACATACGGAGCGAAGTCGCGCCGCCGGTCAGCATCATCGCGTTGCGGATGGCATATTCCCGGATCGCCCAGTCGCCCGCACCGCCCGCGATGCGCGTCCAGTCTCCTTCGATAAATTCTTGTGATAACAATGTGTTGGCATAAAGTGGGCTGATCGGTGCGCCTTGCACCGCGATCATCCGCCAGTCCGCCCCCAGCTCGTCCGCCAGTATCTGCGGCAACACGGTCGACACGCCCTGTCCCATCTCCAGTTGCGGCACAATTACAATGATCTGACCCGCATTATCTACCTTGAGAAAGCCATTGATTAGCGTCTCGGTGTCCGCCACCGCGAGATTGGGGCGGTAGGTGCGTGGCCACACACCCCATGCAATCGCCAACCCCGCCGCCGCCCCGCCGCCGATCAGCAGGCTGCGTCGGCTGAGTCCGTTTCCTCTCGCTCTGGGATGATCACTCGCGCGCCGCATCGTCCGCCCCTGATAAGCGGCGCGGCGGCAAAGGCAAAGCTGGAATTGGTCAGCCCACCGGCGCGAGGCCGAGCCGGGGGATCTCTATCGCCGGGCAATGGTTCATCACCACCTTAAGACCGGCAGCCTCCGCGCGCGCGGCTGCGCCCTCGTTGATGACGCCGAGCTGCATCCAGACCGCGCGCGCACCCGCCGCAATGGCCTCGTCCACCGTCTCGCCCGCCGCCTCGCTGTTGCGGAAGATGTCGACCATGTCGATCGGCTCGGCAATATCCGCCAGCCTAGCGACGACCTTTTGCCCGTGGATTTCCTGTCCCGCGAGGCCGGGGTTGACCGGGATGACCTGATAGCCATGATCGAGCAGCACGCGCATCACGCGCCAGCTGGGCCGGTCCGCTTTGGGCGAGGCACCGACCAGCCCGATAGTGCGAACATCCTTGAGCAGTGCGGCAATCTCAGCATCGGTGGTCAGCGGCATGGGCGATCTCCTTCATGAGGGAGATGGGCGAGCGCTTGCCGATTGCAACCCCGCCTTACAGGGCGACAGTGTGGACCCATCCCTCCGGCCCCGGCGCCTGCCCCCGCTGGATCGCGGTGAGGCGAGTGCGCAGTGCCTCTGTACGCAGGCCGGTTCCGCCATTGCCGATCACGAAATCGCCCTGGCTCGATTTGACCTGACCCACAGCGGCCAGCACCGCCGCCGTGCCGCAGGCGAACACCTCCGACAGCTTGCCGCTCGCCGCGTCGGCGCGCCATTCGTCTATCGAATAGGGCCGCTCCTCCACCACCACGCCATCCGTGCGCAGCAGATGCAGGATTGACGCGCGGGTAATGCCGGGCAGGATCGTGCCGCCCAGCGGCGGCGTCACCACGCTGCCGTCCGCAAACAGGAAGAACAGGTTCATGCCGCCCAGCTCCTCAACCCATTTATGTTCGGACGAGTCGAGAAACACGACCTGATCGCAGCCATGCTGGATGGCCTCTGCCTGCGCGACGAGGCTGGCCGCATAATTACCGCCGCATTTGGCAGCGCCCGTGCCACCCGGCCCCGCGCGGTTATAATGGTCCGATACCCAGATGCTGACCGGCTTGGCTCCGCCCTTGAAATAGGCGCCAACGGTGCAGGCGATCACACAGAAAATGAATTCGGAGGCGGGCTTCACGCCCAGAAACGCCTCGCTCGCGAACATGAATGGCCGCAGATAGAGGCTACCCTCGCCGCCGGGCACCCATTTTTCGTCAACCCGAATCAACTCTTCGCAGGCCTGAACGAACACGTCGTCCGGCAGTTCGGGCATCGCCATGCGCCGGGCGGACTCGTTGAACCGGCGAGCATTCTGCTCCGGCCGAAACATGGTCACGCCGCCATCGGTCGCGCGATAGGCCTTTAGACCCTCAAAGATTTCCTGCGCATAATGCAGCACCGCCGATGCGGGATCGAGCTGGAAAGCTTCGCGAGGGCGCACCCGCGCCTCCTGCCAACCGCCATCCACTGTCCAGCGGATCGTCACCATATGATCGGTGAACACGCGCCCAAAGCCAGGGTCCGCCATTAGGTCCGTGCGTGCTTCATCGCTTAGGGCGGCGGGGTTGCGGGTGGTCTCGAACCGCATGACATCCTCTTGTTAACAGCAGAATCGACCTTGGCGCTATGCCGCATCAGAGGCAAAGGATCAAGCAAAAAAGGGAAATAATATTGACCTTTTTATGGAATATTAGTTCGCAGCCTATTTGACTATTGAAATATTAGTTCATGGGTTATCGAGGCCTGGGTTGACAATGGCCTCAAGCTTGCTCCAACAGACCGGATGGATTTGCTCACGGTCCACGATCTGCTGCTTGCTCTTTTGGTCGGGCTCGGTGCTGCCTTATATTCCAGCGTCGGCCATGCTGGTGCGTCGGCATATATTGCGTTGATGGCATTGTTTGGCGTGCCTGCCACGACCATGCGGCCCACGGCGCTGACTCTGAATATCATCGTAGCCACGCTTGCTTCGGGCCGATATCTGCGGGCGGGCCTATTCCGCTGGCGTGTGCTGTGGCCATTCCTTATCACAGCCGTGCCGATGGCGTTCTTAGGCGGCGGCATCGTCCTTCCTTCGGAAATTTATAGACCACTGGTTGGCGCGGTTTTGTGGATCTCGGCGTTGCGCCTGTTCTGGCCTACGCGCCTGCGGGCAGAGACGGAACCACGGGATCCGCCTATAGTGATGGCGATGCTTGCCGGTGCGTTTATCGGCCTGCTTTCGGGCCTCACCGGCACGGGCGGCGGTATTTTTCTCTCGCCGATCCTGCTGTTCATGCGGTGGTCGCCAGTCAAGCGCGCATCGGGGGTCGCGGCAATATTCATTCTCGCCAATTCGATCGCCGGGCTGGCCGGTAATATGAGCGCGGTGCAAAATCTGCCGCCGCAGCTGCCACTTTTCGCGGCGGCCGCGCTGGTCGGCGGAGTGGTGGGCACCACGCTCGGCATCCGCCTCAATGCCGCTGTACTCACCAAATGTCTGGGCGTGGTGCTGGTGATCGCCGGTGCAAAGATGATCGGGGTTTACTAGCCTTCGTTGGCAAAGGGCTTGCAATCTGGCCACGGTTCATGCGCAATACAGCAAGGATTGAGCAAATTTCGTCTGAAGGTGAAGGGCTGATGCGCTTATCAGAGAATCGCAACACAGTCTTGCTCGTGGCCGCGGCGTTGCTCGCCACCGGCATGATCGCTGGAGGCTATCTGCTTGGCGATGGCCTTACCCGGGCGCAGGCGGCGAGCCGGGCCGTGACGGTCAAAGGCCTGGCGGAGCGGGATGTGACTGCGGATCTCGCCACTTGGACGATCGCCTATTCCGCCACCGGCTTTGACCTGCCTAGCGTGCGCGCAGAGGTAGACGCCAGCAGCAATGCGCTCAGCGAATATTTCCGCTCGCTCGGTTTCCGCGCTGACGAACTCAAGCCCGTTGGTGCGGGGGTGAACCAGTTCATCAACAACGGCGTCAATACTATCACTATCACGCAAAGGATGCAGCTGCGCACAACGGATATCGCGCGGGCGCAGCGCGCAGTCGCCGGTCAGTTTGATCTGGTGCGCAGGGGTGTGACCATGCAGGAAGGCTCCAACATGGTTTACAGCTTCACGAAGCTGAATGCTCTGAAGCCGCAGATGGTAGCGGAAGCGACGAAGGATGCGCGCAAGGCGGCCGAGCAGTTCGCGAAGGATAGCGGCACCGGCGTCGGCGGTATCAAGAGCGCGAGCCAAGGCTATTTTTCGATCGAACCGCGCGATGGCGATCAGGCGCAAGGTGGCTATGGCGCGAGTGACTCTCCCTACAAGAAGGTGCGCGTGGTTACGACCGTGGAATTCTATCTCGACTGACCTGCCGTAGCTAGCAACCCGTCAATCAGGCCGAGCAGAAGCGCGATGTCGGCCTCGCGCGACAGGCGGTGATCGCCATCCTTGACCAGCAGCAGCTGCACGTCCTGAGAACTTAGGGTCAGGACTCATTGATCAGAGCCAGAAGATGACGGTAGCAGCGAGGGCGATGGCCGAGAGAAAGACGGTTGGGCATCTGTCATAGCGTGTTGCGATACGCCGCCAGTCCTTGAGGCGACCGAACATGATCTCGATGCGGTTGCGGCGTTTGTATCTGCGCTTGTCGTACTTGACGGCTTTGTTCCGGGATTTACGGCCCGGAATGCAGGGTTTGATGCCCTTTTCCCGCAAGGCATCACGGAACCAGTCCGCATCATAACCCCGATCAGCCAGCAGCCACTGTGCCTTGGGGAGGGTGTCGAGCAGGGCGGCGGCCCCTGTATAATCGCTGACCTGACCTGCGGTTATGAAGAGGCTGATTGGGCGACCGTTTGCATCGGTGACGGCATGCAGCTTGGTATTCATGCCACCCTTCGTGCGCCCGATCAGGCGTCCAGCTTCCCCCTTTTTACCGCCAGGCTGGACGCCGTGCGGTGGGCTTTGAGATAAGTTGCATCGATCATGACCGTCTTGCGTTCGGGAGCCTGCGGTGCGGCTAGGCCTTCCATCATCCGGACGAAGACACCCTTGTCTCCCCAGCGCTTCCAGCGGTTATAAAGCGTCTTCGCCGGGCCATATTCCCTTGGCGCATCGCACCACCGTAATCCATTGCGATTGACGAAGATTATCCCGCTTAACACCCGTCGATCATCAACCCGCTGGCGACCATGGCTTTTCGGAAAATAGGGCTGAAGCCGAGCCATCTGCTCGTCCGTCAGCCAAAACAAATCACGCATCTCTCAGGCTCCTTACTGCGCGCCTGAATCACATTGCAGCCCGATAATCAATGGGTCCTGACCCTAAGTGCTCGGCCGCCCGGGTGGCAATCCGCCATGGCACCACGTCATCCGCCTGCCCGTGCAGAAAGCGCACGGGGCACTCGAGCGGAATTTCCTTCTCAAGCAGTAGGTTCGCCTCGCCAGACTGCCAGAAGGCCAGCGTCGTCACCATACCGCCCTCGTCATAGTCGGACGGCTCGATGATTCGGCCATAGGTCTGCAAGGCTGCCTTCTGCTTGTCCGTGAAGCCCCAGGCGGTAAAATCGGGTGCTGCGGCGATGCCGATTAGCGCCGCCACCCGCTCCGGCATTTTCAGCGCCACCAACAGCGCCAGCCAGCCACCCATCGAGGAGCCGATGGGAACGATTTTCCCCTGCGGCCAGACATGATGGATGAGCGTCACCGCATCATCGCGCCAGCTGTCGAGCGTACCGTGCTCAAACCGCCCTTCGCTTGATCCGCATCCCGAATAATCGAGCAACAGGCACGCCTGCCCCTGCGCGCGCGCATGAGCGAACACCGCCTGCGCCTTGCCGCCTTCCATGTCAGAGCCGTAGCCGGGCAAAAACACGAGCAGCGGCCCCGCGCCCTCTGCAAACCGATAGGCTAGCCGCACGCCATCGGCTCGGGCGAGGAATGAGGGGGGTGGGAGAGGCGCGATTATCGGGGCGTCAGACATGGCCGCAGCTTGACAGCGGCTTCCGCACTTTCCAAGGGATAATCATGACCGCGCTTATCACGATTACCCTGCCCGATGGCTCCTCCCGCCAGGTCGAGCCGGGCACCACACCGGCGGATATTGCCGCAAGCATCGGCCCCGGCCTCGCCAAGGCGGCGTTGGCGGCGCGCGTGGATGGCACGCTGGTGGATATTACTTTGCCGCTAGAGCGTGATGCTAGCCTCGCGCTTGTCACTGCACGAGACGAGGCGGATGCGCTGGAGCTGGCGCGGCACGACTATGCGCATGTCCTGGCGGAGGCTGTGCAGGCGCTGTGGCCCGATACGCAGATCACCTTCGGCCCCTCGACCGAGGACGGCTTTTATTATGACTTTGCGCCATCGGCGGCGCGCGGGCCGTTCACCGAGGATGATCTTCCCGTCATCGAAGACAAAATGCGAAGCATCATCGCGGCAGACAAGCCGCTGCGCCGCGAAGTCGTGGCGCGCGACGATCTTGTCGCCAAATGGCGCGCCGCGGGCGAGACGTTCAAGGCCGAGTGGGCGGCTGAGCTGCCGGACGGTGAGGAGCTGACGATCTATTGGTCCGGCGACAACTGGTCCGACATGTGCCGCGGCCCGCACCTTGCCTCCACCGGCAAGCTTGACGCGCAAGCGTTCAAGCTGATGCGTGTATCGGGCGCCTATTGGCGCGGCGACCAGAAGAATGCGCAACTCTCGCGTATCTACGGCACCGGCTGGCTCAACAAGAAGCAGCTCGACGCGCATCTCACCCGGCTGGAGGAAGCCGCCAAGCGTGATCACCGCAAGCTGGGCGCGGAGATGAACCTGTTTCACCTTCAGGCCGAGGCGCACGGCAGCGTGTTCTGGCACCCCAAGGGCTATATCATCTATCGCGAGCTTGAGGCCTATATGCGCCGGGCGATTGACGGGGCGGGCTACAGGGAGGTCAAGACCCCGCAGGTGATGGATGCGCGCCAGTGGGAGCAGTCCGGCCACTGGGGCAAATATCGCGAAAACATGTTCGTGATCCCGGACGAGGCCCCGAATACCGAGGATGAAGGACCGATCATCTCTGGTGACGCGGACTGGATGGCCTTGAAACCGATGAATTGCCCGGCGCACGTGCTGATCTTCCGGCAAGGCATCAAGAGCTATCGCGATCTCCCCTTGCGCCTCTACGAGAATGGCTGCTGCCACCGCAACGAGCCGCATGGCGCGCTGCACGGACTGATGCGCGTGCGCCAATTCACGCAGGATGATGCGCATATCTTCTGCCGCGAGGACCAGATCGTCGAGGAAGTCCGCGCCTTCTGTGCACTGGCAGACCGGATCTATCAGGATTTCGGCTTCACCTATTCGATCAAGCTCGCGCTGCGCCCCGAAAAAAGGTTCGGTACCGAGGAGATGTGGGACAAGGCCGAGGCGGAGCTACGCGCCGCCGTTGCAGCCGCTGGTTTGAACTCGGCGGAGCACGGCTGGGAGGAACTGCCTGGCGAGGGTGCCTTCTATGCGCCCAAGCTGGAATGGCACCTTACCGATGCGATTGGGCGCACCTGGCAGGTAGGCACCATCCAGTCGGACCGCGTGCTGCCCGACCGTCTCGACGCCGCCTATGTCGCGGAGGATGGCGACAAGCATCGCCCGGTAATGCTCCATCGCGCCATTTTCGGCAGCTACGAGCGGTTCATTGGCATATTGATCGAGCATTATGCGGGCAAGCTGCCGCTGTGGCTCGCGCCGGTGCAGGCCGTGGTCGCGACGATCGTGTCCGACGCGGACGACTATGCGCAAGTTGTGGTTGAACGCCTGAAGGCGGCGGGTATCCGCACAGAAATCGATCCACGCAACGAAAAGATCAACTACAAGGTGCGCGAGCATAGCCTGGCCAAGGTGCCCAACCTGCTTGTGGTGGGCAAGCGCGAGGCCGAGGAAGGCAAGGTCGCGCTGCGCATTCTTGGCGCGGACCAGCCGCAGCAGATCATGACTCTGGACGAGGCAGTCGCTGCCCTTGCGCAACAGGCGCTGCCGCCCGATATGCGCTGAGGCGATGATGCGCCAAGGCCACAGGGCCGGCTTTCCGCTGGGCACTGGCGGATGCCCCCTTTCCGTGGGCACGGAAAACCGCTAAAAGCCCGCCACGCAAACCACAGGAGACACTGCTATACCACCCCCAATGATGCGCCGCCCGCTGGCGCCGCCCCCGCCCAAATCCGGCCCCAGATATAATGAGTTCATCACCGTGCCCAAAGTGCGCGTGATCGACGAGAACGGCGAAAATCTGGGCGTTCTCTACACCCGTGAGGCGATTGAACAGGCTGCGGAAGTAGGCCTTGATCTTGTCGAGGTCTCCCCCAACGCGGACCCGCCGGTGTGCAAGTTTCTCGATATCGGCAAATATAAATACGAGGCGCAGAAGAAGGCGAATCTCGCCCGCAAGACCCAGAAGACGCAGGAGATCAAGGAGATCAAGATGCGTCCCAACATCGACGATCACGATTATGACGTAAAAATGCGGTCGATCGCGAAGTTTCTGGGCGAGGGTGACAAGGTCAAGGTCACGCTGCGGTTCCGGGGGCGCGAAATGTCGCACCAGCAGCTGGGCATGCAGCTGCTTCAGCGCGTTGCCGAGGAGACAGCCGAAGTCGCCAAGGTCGAGGCTTATCCGCGCATGGAAGGCCGCCAGATGCTGATGGTGATTTCGCCCAAGTGAGCCCTGCAACGGGCGGTTCCGCATTGCCGGAGGCCGCCCGCCAGCTTCCCTCTGATGACTTCCTGCTGTTCCGGCGTGCAGACTGCGGCGCGCTGCCGGGTGATGTCGTTGCGCGCCTGACGGCCGAGATTTCCTGGCGGCAGGAACGCATCATGCTGTTCGGCAAGACGCATATGCAGCCGCGCCTCATCTGCTGGATGGGCGATCCGGAGTGCACCTATCGCTATTCCGGCACGCAGCATGTTCCCCAGCCCTGGTATCCGCTGGTAAGCGGTCTGCGCGCGAGTGTTGAGGCGCTGGCTGGCGCGAAGTTCAACAGCGTGCTGCTCAATCTCTATCGCGACGGGCAGGACAGCATGGGATTCCACGCCGACGATGAGCCGGAGCTGGGCGCGCATCCAGTAATAGCGTCGTTGAGCTTCGGCGCGGCGCGCGCGATGCACTTTCGCCACCGACGGGACCGCGCGCTGCCCACCCAGAAGCTCGTCCTCGAAGATGGCGACCTGCTCGTCATGCGGGGCAACAGCCAGCAGGACTGGAAGCACGCCATCCCGAAAACGCGCACGGCCTCGGGACCGCGAATCAACCTGACGTTCCGGCTGATTCGTTCTCCGTCGCCTATTTGAGCGCGGAGCAGGCTTCCTGAATACGAGTGCACGCTTTTTTGAGCACCTCTTCCGAAGTCGCATAGCTGATGCGGAAAGCGGGCGAGAGGCCGAAGGCGCCGCCATGCACTGCCGCGACCCGCGCCTCGTCGAGGAAATAGCCGATCAGTTCCTCGTCGGTGGTGATCTTCTGACCCTTGGGCGTCGTCTTGCCCATGAGGCCGCTGGCATCGGGATAGACGTAGAACGCGCCCTCGGGCACCGGGCAATCAAGGCCGGGCGCATCGTTGAGCATCGCCACCACCATGTCGCGGCGCTTTTTGAAAGCGGCGTTGCGTTCCTCGAGGAAATCCTGATCGCCCGTCAGCGCCGCGACCGCCGCCGCCTGACTGATCGAGCAGGGATTGGAGGTGGACTGCGACTGGAGCTTGCTCATCGCCTTGATGATCCATTCCGGCCCACCGGCGAAGCCGATGCGCCAGCCGGTCATCGCGAAGGCCTTCGAACAGCCGTTGACGGTCAGCGTGCGCTCATAGAGATCGGGACACACTTGCGCGATGGTCGCGAACGGCGTGGGCGCGTACCAGACATGCTCGTACATGTCGTCGGTCATCACCAGCACATGCGGGTGGCGCAACAGCACCTCGCCCAGCGCCTTGAGCTCCTCGGCGCTATAGGCCGCGCCGGAGGGGTTGGAGGGCGAGTTCAGCAGCACCCATTTGGTGCGCGGGGTGATCGCCGCCTCAAGCTGCGCCGGGGTGATCTTGTAGCCCTGAGATGCGGGGCCTTCGATGAACACTGGCGTGCCGCCCGCAAAGTTGACGATGTCGGGATAGCTCACCCAATAGGGCGCAGGGATGATGACTTCGTCGCCGGCATCGACGCTCGCCACCAGCGCGTTGAACAGGGTGTGCTTGCCGCCGGAGTTCACGCTGATCTGGTTGCGGGCGTAGACGAGGCCGTTGTCGCGCTTGAACTTGTGGGCGACCGCGTCCTTGGCCTCGGCGGTGCCATCGACATCGGTGTACTTCGTCTGGCCAGCGCGGATCGCGGCGATCGCGGCGTCCTTCACAAAGTCGGGCGTGTCGAAATCCGGCTCGCCTGCCGACAGGCCGATCACGTCCACGCCTTCGCGCTTCAGCTGGCTGACCCGCGCGCTCATCGCGAGCGTGGCGGAGGGCTGGATGCGGCCGAGGGCGGCTGAGGTCCGGGTCATAATCGAGGGCTTTCTCCACGTGGAAAGGCTGTTGCGATGCGCGCCCTTTAGCGCCGGTTTCGTCAGGGAGCAACCATGCTGCACCTGCGAAATTAGCGGCGCAGCAGTTGCGCCGCCACCATGCCGCGCGCGGCGTTGCCGATGAAGAAGCCGCGCTCCAGGTCATAGGGGCGCAGATCCCCCTCCACCGCCTCGCCCATTTCCAACAGGCTGGCGCGCAGCACGCCGGGCAGGAGGCCGCGGGCGAGCGGCGGTGTCACCAGCCGGTCGCCGCGCTCTACGAAGATGTTGGTGAAGCTGCCCTCGGTCAAAAAGCCGTTGTCGTCGACCATCACCACCTCATAGGTGCCGCCTTGGGCCAGCGCCTCGCGATAGAGGTCACGCTCCGTAGTCTTGTGCCGCAGACGCCAGTCGTCCGCCGCGACGATCCGCTTCACCAGCGCCACCTGCATGATGGGTTGCGGCCAGGTGATGTGGTGGCGCACCTCTGTCGCGAGCGCGCCGCCGCGCGAAGCGAGCAGGCGCACCCGGCTGCGTTCGCGCAGGCGGAAGGTCGCCGCCTGAAGCTCGTTGCGCGCACTATGCCGGTCAAACGCGAAACCCAGCTCATCCGCGCTGTGCTTGATGCGTGCGAGGTGATATTCCAGCAGCGGCATGCCCTCGGCGGGATCGAAGGCAATGGTCTCGACAAGATCGAACGGCGCGATGTCACCCCCGCTCATGCATGCCCCCGGCAAGAAACCGCGACTTGTCCAGACATTCTCGCCACTCGCTTTGTGCCTCTGAGTCGGCCACCAGGCCCGACCCAAGCCCGATCACCCCCTGCGCCTCCCCCATTTTGACGCAAATGGTGCGAATGGCAACATTGAAGCGGGCATCCCCGCTGGCGCCTATCGCGCCGATCGTGCCGGTGTAGGGGCCGCGCGCCTGGCGCTCTACCGCGTGCAGGATTTCCATGGCGCGGATCTTGGGCGCGCCGGTGATGGAGCCGCAGGGAAACAGCGCGGTGAGCGCATCCACCGCGTCCAGCCCGTCGCGCAGCCGCGCGGTCACCGCAGAGGTCATCTGGTGGACGGTAGGATAGCTTTCGACCGTGAACAGCTCCGGCACCTGCACGCTGCCCGGCCGCGCGATGCGGGAGAGATCGTTGCGCAGCAGGTCCACGATCATCAGGTTTTCGGCGCGTTGCTTGGGGTCCGCCTTCAGCGCGGCGGCATTGGCGGCATCGTGTGCGGGGTCGGCATCGCGCAGCGCGGTGCCCTTCATCGGGCGGGTTGTGAGGCGATCTCCCTCCAGCGCGAAAAACTGTTCCGGCGAAAAGCTGAGCAACCAGTGCTCGCCGGTGAACACCAGCGCACCATGCCCCGCCGCCGCGCGGGGGCGGATAGCGCCATAAAGCGCTACAGGGTCTGTCCCGGTCTCAACGGTGCACGAAAAGGTCAGATTGGCCTGATAAATGTCTCCCGCTATGATCTTGTCGCTTATGACTTCAAACGCCGCGACATAGTCCTCTCGGGACAGCAGGGGCGTGGTGGCGGGTATGTTTGGCGCGCTGGGAGGGAAGAGGGTGGGCACATCCTCAGGCGCGATTTCCTGCACCTCTTCGCACAGGCCAAACCACAATAGCGGAGGGTCGTCTGGCCGTCGCCGCGCGTCCAGGCCTGCAAGGCGCGGTTCGAGCGCGTAGCCCGCTTCATAGCCTATAAAACCGGCCGCATGCAGCCCGGCTTTGCTGGCGGCGCGCAACCGCTCCAGCGCAGGGCGGACCTCATCCAGCTCCCTCGCGTGCACCACCTCAACAGGATTGGAATGGAGGCGCGCCAGCCGCGCCGCGCCGCCGGGGCGGGCATCGTCGAGCAGGACAAAGGGGCCGGTGGGCAGGGTCGCGCGCATGGCCCCGCCCTATCGCAGGCAGACCGCTCTCATTCCACACTTATTTCCGTGCCGCACCTTGCCTCGTCGTGCAGGCCAGCCTATCTCCCGCGCCATGGCCGACAGCACCCCCGTTCGCCCCTCGTGGCCCGCGATCAAGCGCGGGCTGGCCGGGCGCTGCCCCGCGTGTGGAGAGGGGCGGCTGTTCGCCCGTTTCCTCAAACCGGCCGCATCCTGCCCGCATTGTGGCGAGGCGCTGGACGGGCACCAGGCCGATGATTTTCCCGCCTATATCGTCATCATCGTGCTGGGCCATCTGCTCGTGCCGACGATGATCGAGGTGAATTACTGGTTCGATATCCCGCTCGGCTGGCAGGCTGCGATCTGGCCGACGCTTACCGCAGTACTGGCCATTGCGATGATCCAGCCCGTGAAGGGTGGGGTCATCGGCTATCAATGGGCGCGGCGGATGCACGGGTTTGCAGTCCGGTAACAAAGAATATTCTAGACCATTTTCAAGATGATCGTAGACGGTCTTAGACTCAGAAAATGAAATAAAAAATAGAGCGTTCTTTGTTCTTGTAAAAATGCTCTAGACTTGGGGATGGATAGAATATTCAGTCGTGGGAGAATTCATCCCAAATACGAAAAACGCTATCCAATACGATCCCGCTCAACAACCAAGCGATCCGTTGATCACCAAAGCCGTTGTGAATCAAATATGACAATTTCGGACCGTGGAATATCAGTTCCGACGCTACTAGAACGGCAAAAGTATAGCAAGAGACCGACAAAATGAATACGCTTGCACAGCGCTGACGCGAAATCTTGCCATTTCTGCCAAGATGAAATCCTCCGCGGATTAATATCGTCAAGACGCAAACTGCAGCAACAATAGCTGTGACGGACGAGGCAGCCCATCCCCAAATGCCAACCAGCATTGCTGAGTTAGCTCATTTTTACGGCAGCAACGACACCTGAGACTAGGGTTCCGCCCAACGCGGCAACAGCAACATTCTCATACTGAGAGAAAAAGTCCATGGCCGTGGAGACAACAAACGAGCCTGCGATGAACCAAAGGCCAAAAGTCATCACTGCGTGCATCCGGCGGCGATGGTCACCGCTCATCACGTCACGATATGTGTCCAAAGCAAACTTCATCGCCATACCCCCAACTTGCCTCGCAAAGGTGAAGGAATTCTGAACGTCCCACTCCCCATCGCTGCGGCGAGTGGTATATGCGCCTGTTTCCAACTTTACAACCCGCAGACACGGGGCATTGTTCCGCCGATACGAACCTAGGGGCTGTGGGGATTCAATTCATATAGGCCTGCAAAGCGCAATTTTCTGCGCTTCGGTGCTCACGTAGCTTTAAGTACGCTGCGTTGAAACGAGTCACGTGCCTCGTTTCAAGATGCTCGAAAATCCCCCTTCTCGGCTCCATCTGAACTGAATCCCCACAGCCCCTAGGGTGCTCCTCACAATAATTTTGACCTCGGTCCTTGTGTGGCAAAATTGCCACATTACCTCTGATTGCAAGAGATTGGAGGAACGCACATGAACCTCGAAAAATTTACGGACCGGGCCAAGGGCTTTTTGCAGAGCGCACAGACAGTCGCGATCCGCATGAGCCATCAGCGTATTGCGCCGGAGCATCTGCTGAAAGCGCTGCTGGAAGACAGCGAGGGCATGGCCGCCGGGCTGATCAAGGCGGCTGGCGGTGACGCGAGCGTGGCTGTGCGCGAGACGGACGCGGCGCTGGCCAGGGTTCCGGCTGTGTCGGGTTCGGGCGCGCAGGCCTCGCCCGGCCTCGATAATGACGCGGTGCGCGTGCTCGACAGTGCCGAGCAGATCGCGCAGAAGGCGGGGGACAGCTTCGTCACCGTGGAGCGGCTGCTGCTCGCGCTTGTGCTGGCCTCCACCACTGCGGCGGGCAAGGCGCTCTCTGCCGCAGGCGTGAAGGCGGAAGCCTTGAACGGTGCTATCAACCAGCTGCGCGGCGGGCGCACGGCGGATACCGCCACCGCCGAAGACCGCTATGACGCGCTCAAGAAATTCGCGCGGGACCTCACCGAGGCCGCCCGCGCAGGCAAGCTCGACCCCGTGATCGGCCGCGACGAGGAGATTCGCCGTACGATCCAGATTCTCGCCCGCCGCACCAAGAATAACCCGGTGCTGATCGGCGAACCTGGCGTAGGCAAGACCGCGATCGCCGAAGGCCTCGCGCTGCGCATCGCCAATGGCGATGTGCCCGATACGCTGAAGGACCGCGCGCTGATGGCGCTCGATATGGGCAGCCTGATCGCGGGGGCCAAATATCGTGGCGAGTTCGAGGAGCGGCTGAAAGGCGTGCTCGAGGAGGTGAAGGGCGCGGAAGGCCACATCATCCTCTTCATCGACGAGATGCACACGCTGATCGGCGCAGGCAAATCGGAAGGGGCGATGGACGCGGGCAATCTGCTCAAGCCCGCCCTCGCGCGTGGCGAGCTGCATTGCATCGGCGCGACCACGCTCGATGAATATCAGAAATATGTCGAGAAGGACGCCGCGTTGCAGCGCCGCTTCCAGCCGGTGTTCGTGGGCGAACCGACTGTGGAGGACACGATCTCGATCCTGCGCGGGTTGAAGGAGAAATATGAGCTGCACCATGGCGTGCGCATCACCGACGGCGCACTGGTGTCTGCCGCGACGCTTTCCAACCGCTATATCTCCGACCGTTTCCTGCCCGACAAGGCGATCGACCTGATGGACGAGGCCGCGAGCCGCCTGCGCATGGAGGTGGAAAGCAAGCCCGAGGAAATCGAAAATCTCGACCGCCGCATCATCCAGATGAAGATCGAGCGTGAGGCGCTGAAGAAAGAGAGCGATCAGGCGTCGAAGGATCGCCTCGCCGCGCTGGAGGAAGACCTCGCCAATCTGGAGCAGCAATCGGCGGAACTCACAGCGCGCTGGCAGGGTGAGAAGGACAAGATCGCCGGAGAACAGCGCCTCAAGGAGGAGCTGGACGCCGCGCGGCTGGAGGTGGAGCAGGCGCAGCGCGGGGGCGATTATGCACGTGCGGGAGAGCTGCAATATGGCCGCATCCCCGATCTGGAGCGCCAGCTGGCCGAGGCACAGGCTGCGTCTGCGGGCGCGATGCTGCGCGAGGAGGTGACGGCGGAAGACATTGCGGGCGTCGTCAGCCGCTGGACCGGCATTCCCGTCGACAAGATGATGGAGGGCGAGCGGGAAAAGCTGCTCGCCATGGAAGCAGAGATCGGCAAGCGCGTGATCGGGCAGGCGGATGCGGTGAAGGCCGTCTCCACCGCCGTGCGCCGCAGCCGCGCAGGTCTACAGGACCCCAACCGGCCGCTGGGCAGCTTCCTGTTCCTCGGCCCCACGGGTGTGGGCAAGACCGAGCTGACCAAGGCGCTCGCCGGCTTTTTGTTCGACGACGACAGCGCGATGGTGCGCATCGACATGAGCGAGTTCATGGAGAAGCACAGTGTCGCTAGGCTGATCGGCGCGCCTCCGGGCTATGTCGGCTATGAGGAGGGCGGCGTGCTCACCGAGGCGGTGCGGCGGCGGCCCTATCAGGTCGTGCTGTTCGATGAGGTGGAAAAGGCGCACGGCGATGTGTTCAACGTGCTGCTCCAGGTGCTCGACGACGGGCGCCTTACCGACGGGCAGGGACGCACGGTTGATTTTACCAACACGATCATCGTGCTCACCTCCAACCTCGGCAGCCAGTTTATCGCCAATCTGGGCGAGGGCGAGGATGTCGAGAAGGTCGAGCCGCAGGTTATGGACGTGGTGCGCGCGCATTTCCGGCCTGAGTTCCTGAACCGGCTCGATGAGATCATCCTGTTCCACCGGCTGGGCGCGGAGCATATGGCGCCGATCGTCGACATCCAGGTGAGCCGGGTGGCGAAGCTGCTGAAAGACCGCAAGGTGACGCTGGACCTCAGCGAAGGCGCACGCGGCTGGCTGGGCCGGGTCGGCTATGATCCGGTCTATGGCGCGCGGCCCTTGAAGCGGGCGGTACAGAAATATCTGCAGGACCCGCTCGCCGAGCTCATCCTCTCCGGCCAGGTGCCGGATGGATCGACCGTGCATGTCGGCGAGGGCGACGGGCAGCTGTTGCTGAGCGTGGGGTAGATATTCAGGCCGACAGGCGTTTCAATGCCTCATCCCGCCCGATGAGCGGCAACAGCGCCGCCATATCCGGTCCGTGGTCGAGACCG
Organism: Sphingobium sp. DEHP117; assembly: GCF_030867385.1. Taxonomy (GTDB): domain Bacteria; phylum Pseudomonadota; class Alphaproteobacteria; order Sphingomonadales; family Sphingomonadaceae; genus Sphingobium. Next base: position 609,404 of record NZ_JAPFBJ010000002.1, read on the forward strand.
GTGAGCGCGCGGCGCAGGGGCAGGAACAACGCCTTGCCCTTGCGCCCGGTCTCGGCCTTCAGTTGCTCGGTGAGGGCTGGCCACACGCCTGCGTCGAACGGCAGGCTGGCGAGCGCATCGGCGGCGGCGGCGAGATAGGGGACGTCGTCAGCCTCGGGCGCGGGGGCATTAATCGGCCCGGTGACGATCCGCCACCAGTCGCTAATGTCCGCTACAATTTCGAGATTGGGGCGCAGCGCAAGCCAACCCGCCTCGCTCACGCCTGTGGGCAGGCGGCCCTTCACCGCGTCATAATCCAACAGATGCACGATCTTCTGGTTGAGCAGTTTCAGCTCGCCCTCATCGAAACGGGCGGGCGCGCGGCCGAAATGGGCAAAGTCGAACGCGGCGACGAGCGGCGCCGGGTCCGCCACCGGGATTACCGGGTCCGAGGTGCCGATGCGCGCCAGCAGCGCGATCAGCGCCATGGGCTCCAGCCCCTGCTCGCGAAATGTGCCCACGCCCAGCGAGCCGAGCCGCTTCGAGAGCTTGCCTTCGCTCCCCACCAGCAGCGCCTCGTGCGCGAAGGCGGGGGGCGTTGCACCCAGCGCGGCGAACATCTGGATCTGCGCGGCGGTGTTGGTGACATGATCCTCGCCGCGCACGACATGGGTGATGCCCATATCAACATCGTCGATCACCGACGGGAGCATATAGAGCCAGCTGCCGTCCGCGCGGCGGATGACAGGATCGGACAGCAGCTTCGGGTCGAAATGCTGCGGCCCGCGCACCATATCGTCCCACGCGATCGGCGCGTCATGATCGAGCCGGAAACGCCAGTGGGGCGTGCGCCCTTCCGCCTCATAGGCCGCAATCTGGTCGGGCGTGAGGGAAAGCGCCGCGCGGTCATAAACCGGGGGCAGGCCGCGCCCCAGTTGCACCTTGCGCTTGAGGTCCAGCTCCTGCGCGGTTTCGTAGCAGGGATAGACCCTTCCTGCCGCGTGCAGCTCTGTAAAGCGCGCTTCATAAAGGGCGAAACGGTCTGACTGCTTCACCTCGTCGTCAGGCGTAAGGCCGAGCCAGGCGAGATCGGCGCGGATGCCATCGGCATATTCGGGCCGGGACCGCTCAACGTCCGTATCGTCGAGCCGCAGCAGGAAGCGGCCATTGTGACGGCGCGCCCACATCCAGTTGTGGATCGCCGTGCGCAGATTGCCGACATGGAGATGCCCGGTGGGCGAGGGCGCGAAACGGGTGATGACGGTCATGGCAACTCTTGACAATTCGATGGGAAAAGCATATATTTCTGGCATTGGACAGGGGGTTGTTCCCAGTCGGCAAATGGTCTCGCTTCGCGGGGCCATTTGTTTTTCAGGGGAAGCATTTTAGTCCGAACCCGCGAAATTCACCTGTCGTGTTACAGCAAAATTTCTTCTCGATAATTGAATAAGCACGATTGGTTTGTCGGGGCCTCAACTGATGAAGGCCGATGGGACGGGCCACTAAATCCGCTAACTGAAGCCCCCCAGAATTGATTTTTTTGTGGGCAAATACAATTTCGAGGTCCTGGAAAGTCTGCGCGGCGTAGTTCTTTCCATCCTTGATTCGGCGGAACTCAAGTTCAAGAGCGTTATCTTCCTCATGACCGCGCCGTTCGAATATGATGTGCGAGGTGCCCTTAGCATCATTAGTAACAAGATATTTCTGAAGGCGCTCCATACAGAACTTGAGTGAAAGATGATACGGGTCTTCCGGGCGTGCGTAGCGTTTTTTCAATGCCAGCTTGTCGATCACCGCTGCAATAACGGTGAAGGGCGCATTGATAACCAGATCATCCAGATCCGCCATGAACGCTTCACGCTTAGCGACTGATTTCAGAAAGGCGAATGGCGGGGTCTGTTGTCTTATCTCGCGTTCATGCAGAATGACCGCATCATGCCCGAAATATTTGAACTTGAAGCGCTGGATGGATGGCGAGACGAAATCGACATAGTGTGCTTTGTTGAAGATGCAGAACGCCAAGACAAACATGGGGAAATTGGGGTCGGGATTGCTCAGGTTGGCATCGCCGCTTTCATCCACATAAACGATGAAATTGCTGTTGAGCACCGTCAGCTCGTCCGGAACGCATTGGTGATGGGATAGCGGCGGTCGCGGCCGAAGTTGCGGCTGCCGAGCTTGACGCCCGGGGGTGCCTGCCGCCTTTTGTACTCCGCGATATAGAGCAGCCGCTCAATCCGGGCGACGGTTTCCCGGTCGAAGCCGCGCGCGACGACCTGTTCCACCGAAAGCTCGCTCTCCACCAGCCCGTGCAGGATCGGATCGAGCACCTCATAGGGCGGCAGGCTGTCTTCGTCCTTCTGGTTCTCGCGCAGCTCTGCCGTCGGCGGTTTGGTGATGACGCGCTCAGGCATTACCGGGCCTTCAGCGCCGAGGCCGATGGCTGGCTTATGCGCGTTCCTCCAGCGCGAGAGATCGAACACCGTGGTCTTGTAGGCGTCCTTCAGCACCGAATAGCCGCCCGCCATGTCGCCATAGATGGTGGCGTAACCCACCGACATCTCGCTCTTGTTGCCGGTGGTGAGCAGCATGTGGCCGAACTTGTTGGAGAGCGCCATCAGCGTGACGCCGCGGATGCGGGACTGGATGTTTTCTTCCGTCAGGTCTTTGCCGCGCCCTTCGAAAACGCCCGAAAGCATAGTGTCGAAGGATTTCATAGCGTCCGCTATTGAAATACTGTCAAGCCGGACGCCGAGCATCCGGGCGCATTCGGCGGCGTCGTCGAGGCTTTCCTGGCTCGTGAACGGCGACGGCATCATCACGCACCACACCCGCTCCGGCCCCAGCGCATCGACGGCGACGGCGGCGCTCAAGGCGCTGTCGATCCCGCCCGAAAGGCCGAGCACCACGCCGGGGAAGCGGTTGCGCTCCACATAATCGCGCAGGCCCACGATCATCGCGCAATAGACGTCTTCCGGGTAGGGCGCGAGCGGGGCAATCTCGCCCGGTGTGCAAGCCCAGCGGCCATCTGCTTGCGCTTCCCAGCGGGTGAGACGCAGCTCCTCGCGCCAGTCCGTCATTTGATGCGCAAGGCTGCCGTCGCCGTTGAGCACGAACGACGCACCATCGAACGCCAGCTCGTCCTGCCCGCCGACGCGGTTCAGATAGGCGATGGGGAGGCCCGTTTCCCGCACCCGCGCCGCGCATACCTGCGCCACGCGGCGCTCGTCCTTGTCGATCTCATAGGGGCTGCCATTGGGTGAAATGAGCAGCTGCGCGCCCTGCGCCTTCAGGTGCGCGCACACGAACGGGAACCACAGGTCCTCGCAGACCGGTACGCCGATCTTGACACCCCGAAATTCCATCGGCTCGGGCAGGGGGCCGGGCGCGAACAGGCGCTTTTCGTCGAACGTGCCGTAATTGGGCAGTTCGCGCTTTTGCCGCACTGCCTTGATCTCGCCGCCATCGAGCAGCGCGACGCAGTTGAACAGCGCGCCCTGATTGGCGATCACGGTGCCGACCAGCATTGCCGGGCCGCCATCCGCGCTCGCCCGCATCAGGCGCAGCAGCTCGTCGCCCGCGCGCTCCACCAGAGCGGGTTTCAGCACCAGATCCTCGGGGGGATAGCCGATCAACTGCAGCTCGGGGAAAACCACCAGATCCGCGCCCTGTGCCGCAGCTTTCGCGCGCCATTCCAGCATGGCATCGGCGTTTCCGGCAAGATCACCCACAGACTGCGTAGTCTGCGCAAGGGCTATCAGTAAAGAATGCGTCATCTGCTGGCCCCTAGAGTATTTTCGCTCGCGGCAAAAGCCTTGCCCTTTGCGTGTTGCCCGCTAAAGGCGGCGTATCAACCGTCACAGGATTGCAACGAGGGGCGCTCCATGAAATTGATGACCGGCAACAGCAACCGGCCGCTTGCCCAGGCAATAGCCGACTATCTCGAAATGCCGCTCACCAATGCCTCCGTAAGGCGTTTCGCCGACGAGGAAGTGTTCGTCGAGGTACATGAGAACGTCCGCGGCGAGGATGTGTTCCTGATCCAGTCGACCAGCTTTCCCACCAATGACAACCTCATGGAGCTGTTGATCTGCATCGACGCTCTGCGCCGTGCGTCGGCCAAGCGGATCACGGCGGTGCTGCCCTATTTCGGCTATGCCCGGCAGGACCGCAAGCCCGGCCCGCGCACGCCGATCTCTGCCAAGCTGGTGGCGAACCTCATCACCGTGGCCGGCGCAGACCGCGTGCTGTGCGTCGATCTGCATGCCGGGCAGATCCAGGGCTTCTTCGATATCCCGACCGATAATCTGTTTGCCGCGCCGGTGATGTCCGCCGATATTCAGGCGCGCTTTGGTGACAAGAATATCATGGTCGTCTCACCGGACGTGGGCGGCGTGGTGCGTGCGCGCGCGCTGGCGAAGCGGCTCGACAACGCGCCGCTTGCCATTGTGGACAAGCGCCGCGAGCGCGCGGGCGAATCGGAGGTCATGAACATCATCGGCGACGTATCGGGTCGCTTCTGCGTGCTGATCGACGATATCGTCGATTCGGCGGGTACGCTCTGCAACGCGGCGGCGGCGCTCAAGGCTGCGGGTGCTGAGGATGTGGTCGCCTATGTCAGCCACGGCGTGCTCTCGGGCGGCGCGGTCGCGCGGGTCGAGGCGTCGCAGCTGCTGGAGCTGGTGATCACCGACTCGATCCTCGGCAACGAAGCGGTGCTGGCGAGCAACAAGGTGCGCCAGATGCCGATCGCGCCGCTACTCGGCGAGGCGATCAAGCGCATTTCGGACGAAAGCTCGGTTAGCTCTCTGTTTGATTGATCCGCTCACGCGGATAATCAGTACCAGCCCTCTCCCCCGCCCAACCTCCCGATATTTTACCGTGTCGGGAGGTTGGGCGGGGGAGAGGGCTGGCGCCGCAAATCCGAAACGCAGCGCAGCTGCCTGTTTCGGATAATATCACGCAGGTCCAACCAGCACCAGCGGCAGCGCCAGCATCAGCGCGATGCAGGCGGCGGCTCGTTGCTTGCCGTTGAGGAAGTCGGAAAGCGGATAAAGCTTCCACAGGGCCGGGCAGGAAAAGAAGCTCGCCACGAAGAGTCCTGTCGAAATCGTCTCGCCCAGATGGCGCGGCAAGTCCATCTGCGCGGCGAGGCCGCCCAAGAAGCTTCCGATACAGATGATCCATCCGAGCATGGTTTTGCCAGTCTCCGTCCACGCATAAGAACGGACGGACGCGGCCCGGCTTTACCCTCTTGCGCCTGAGCGCACCGTCGCCCAAGGAAAGCGTATGAGCCTTTCCGACGATCTTGCCCTCGCCCACGCCCTTGCCGATGCGGCGGGCGCCGCAATCCGCCCCTTTTTCCGCGCCGCTTACGAGACCGACTATAAGGCGGACGACAGCCCGGTTACGCAGGCGGACCGCGCCGCCGAGGCCGCCATCCGCGCGATTCTGGAGCGCGAGCGGCCCGATGACGGCATCATCGGCGAGGAATATGACGCAGTCCGCGAGGATGCGGAGCGCGTATGGATCCTCGACCCCATCGACGGCACGAGGAGCTTTATCGCCGGGCGGCCCATCTTCGGCTCGCTGATCGCGCTCAGTCAGGCAGGATGGCCGGTGCTCGGCATCATCGACCAGCCGATCACGCACGAACGCTGGGCGGGGGCGGCGGGTCAAGCCAGCACGCATAACGGCCGCGTGGTGCGAACCCGCGCCTGCCGTGAGTTGGGCCAAGCCATCCTCGCCAGCACCGGCCCGCAATATTTCCCGCACCCCACCGGCGAGGCCTTCTCGCATCTGGCGCGGGACTGCCGCGACACGGTGTGGGGCGGGGACTGCTATAATTACGCGCTGCTTGCCTCCGGCCATATCGACATCGTGGTGGAAGCCGGGCTGAAGCTGCATGACATCGCGGCGCTGGTGCCGGTGGTGGAGGGCGCGGGCGGGCGCATGTGCGACTGGGCGGGCGATCCGCTGACCGACAGCAGCGACGGGCGGGTGATCGCGCTCGGCGACCCCGCGCGGCTCGACGATGTGCTGGAGGCGCTGCACGGGGGGCACGAGGGGCATTAGCAAGGGGAGAAAATTGTCATGCACATCGAAATTCTGAAACCGGTCGTCGCGCTGGCGATCTGGACCATGGTGATGTGGGTATGGATGTACGCCACCCGCATCCCGGCGGTGAACCGCCTCAAGGTGACGCCGGATTCACTGGTACAGGACAACCCCCCGACGCTCGACCAGCTTTTGCCCGCCAGGGTGCAGTGGAAGGCCCATAATTACAATCATCTCCACGAAGCGCCGACGGTATTTTACGCGATTGCATTGACATTGGCCCTGATCGGCGCAGGGAGCGGCTTTCCGGCCCTGCTGGCGTGGATGTATGTAGCGCTGCGCGTAGTCCACAGTCTGGTGCAGGCGACGATCAACCGGTTGATGCTGCGCTTCATGATCTTCGCGCTGTCCAGCATTGTGCTGATGCTGCTGGTCGCATGTGCGGCGGTGGAGGTTTTTGCCCGTTAAGGGCGGCGGAAGTGGGGGGTTCCTGGACAAGATTATCGTCGACCACGCCAGCAAGGTGCCGCAGGTAACGGCGCTGTTCTGGCTGACCAAGATAATCGCCGGGGGCGCATTGGCAGTTAAAAGGCGCGTGAGCAAGGCAGGCTGATCAGCGACGCTGCCCCTTGCTTTTCTACCCCTTCCTGCCTATAGGCGCGCCTTCGTCCGGCTTGCCGGATGATTCTTGATGGGACGAGCAGGCTGATAGGGCTGCCTTGTTTGTCCGCAAACGTCAAAGGCTTATGGCCTCAACGAAGGAGACGAAAATGCCCAAGCTCAAGACCAAGAGCGGTGTGAAGAAGCGCTTCAAGTTCACCGCGACCGGCAAGGTGAAGCATGGCGTCGCTGGCAAGCGGCACCGCCTCATCAGCCACAACGCCAAATATATCCGCCAGAACCGTGGCACTTCCGTGCTGTCCGATGCCGACGTGGCTCACGTCCGCCTCTGGGCACCCTACGGCCTCAAGTAAGGAGTAGCGAGAGATGGCACGCGTCAAACGGGGCACCACCACCCGCGCCAAGCACAAGAACATCCTGGAGCAGGCAAAAGGCTATTATGGCCGCCGCAAGAATACGATTCGCATTGCCCGCCAGGCTGTCGAGAAGGCCGGGCAATATGCCTATCGCGACCGCAAGGTTAAGAAGCGGAACTTCCGCGCGCTGTGGATCCAGCGCATCAACGCCGCCGTGCGCATGGAGGGCCTGACCTACGGCCAGTTCATGCACGGCCTCAAGCTCGCCGGAGTGGAGCTGGACCGGAAGGTTCTGGCCGACATCGCGATGCACGAGGGCGAGGCGTTTAAGGGCATCGTGGCGCAGGCCAAGAGCGCCCTTCCGGCAGCTTAAGTCAGACGGCGCCAGCCCGCTCCCCCTCCCGCAGCCGAGTCACGTGCCTCGGCAGCGCTCCCATAAGATACCCTGTCGGGTGGTTGGGAGGGGGAGCGGGCCGGAACCGCCTCCAAATAAAAAGGGCGCTGGGGGTAACTCCGGCGCCCTTGTTGTATTGCTCCTTCGTCATTCCCGCAAAAGCGGGAATCCAGTATGGCAGCCCTCATGAAAGATTCCGGTCAGCCCGCAGTCTATATTATGGCGAGCAAACGGAACGGTACGCTGTACATAGGAGTGACCTCCGACCTCGTGCAAAGGGTGGCGCAGCATCGTTCCGGCTTGATAAAGGGCTTCACTAGCGACTACGGGGTGAACCGACTTGTCTGTTACCAAATCGGCGCTTCCATGGAAGAGGCGATTATGCGGGAAAAGCGGTTGAAGAAATGGAATCGAAAGTGGAAGCTGGAGTTGATTGAGAGCTCCAATTCCGACTGGCGCGATCTCGCGGTCGATATCGGCTTTGAGCCGCTGCACGAACAAAGACTGGATTCCCGCTTTCGCGGGAATGACGGGGAATTATGAGCGAAATAACTGCATTGAAGGCGGGCCTGCTGGCCGACATCGAACGCGCCGACACGCTGGCGCAAGTCGAGGAGTTGCGCGTCGGCGCGCTCGGCAAGTCCGGCGTGGTGACGGCGCTGCTCAAGACGTTGGGCGGCATGTCTCCCGAGGAGCGGCTGGAGAAAGGCCCGCCGATCCAGGATTTGCGCGAGGGTGTGACCGCCGCCATCGCAGCGCGCAAGGCCGCGCTGGAGGAAGAGGCGCTCAACGCCCGCCTCGCTTCCGAACGGCTGGACATGACGCTGCCTGCCGAGGCCGCGCCGCAGGGCAGCGTGCATCCCGTCAGCCAGGTGATGGACGAGCTGGCGGAAATCTTCGCGGACCTGGGCTTCGCCGTCGCCACCGGGCCGGAGATCGAGGACGACTGGCGCAACTTCACCGCGCTCAATATCCCCGAGACGCACCCTGCCCGCGCGATGCACGACACCTTCTATTTCCCGGACAAGGATGCGGAAGGCCGCTCCATGCTGCTGCGCACGCATACCTCGCCGGTGCAGATCCGCACGATGACGACGAACCCGCCGCCGATCCGCATCATCGCGCCCGGCCGCGTCTATCGCTCGGACTCGGACGCCACGCACACGCCGATGTTTCACCAGATCGAGGGGCTGGTGATCGACAAGGGCATCCATCTCGGTCACCTTAAATGGACGCTGGAGACGTTTCTGAAGGCGTTCTTCGAGCGCGATGACATCACGCTGCGTCTGCGCCCCAGCTATTTCCCGTTCACCGAGCCTTCGGTGGAGGTGGATGTGGGCTATACCATCGAGAAGGGCCAGCGCGTGATCGGCGGCAGCGGCGACGCGCCCGGCGGCGGGTGGATGGAGGTGCTTGGCTCCGGCATGGTCCATCGCAAGGTGATCGAGAATTGCGGGCTGGACCCGGACGAGTGGCAGGGCTTCGCCTTCGGCACCGGGGTCGATCGGCTCGCTATGCTGAAATATGGCATGAACGACCTGCGCGCCTTCTTTGACGGCGATTTGAGGTGGCTGCGCCATTATGGGTTCAGCGCCTTGGATGTGCCGACACTTTCGGGGGGAGTGGGCGCATGAAGTTCTCCCTCTCCTGGCTCAAAGAGTATCTCGATACGCAGGCCGATCTCGAGACGATCCTCAAGACGCTCAATGACATTGGCCTCGAGGTCGAAGGCGTCGAGAATCCGGCAGAGAAGCTCAGCGGCTTCAAGGTCGCGAAGGTGCTCACCGCCGTGCCGCACAGCCAAGCCGACAAGCTTCAGGTGCTGACCGTCGATCACGGCGATGGAAACCCGCTGCAAGTCGTCTGCGGCGCGCCCAATGCGCGGGCGGGCCTCGTTGGCGTGTTCGGCGTGGAGGGCGCCGTCGTCCCCGCAAATGGCATGGTGCTGCGCAAGGCTGCCATCCGAGGGGTCGAGTCGAACGGCATGATGTGCTCCACGCGCGAGCTGGAGCTGGGCGATGATCATGACGGGATCATCGAGCTGCCCGCTGACGCGCCGGTGGGCGCGGCGTTCGCGGACTATGCGAAGCTTGACGACCCGGTGATAGACATTTCGGTCACGCCCAACCGGCAGGATTGCATGGGTGTGATGGGCATCGCGCGGGATCTGGCAGCGGCGGGCCTTGGGGTCTTCAAGCCGGTCGAAGTGCCTGCCATTACGGGCGAATACCCCTGCCCGGTCGAAATTCGCACCGACGATCCGGCGGGCTGCCCGGCCTTCTATGGCCGCGTCATCCGGGGCGTGAAGAACGGCCCGTCGCCCGAATGGATGCAGGCGCGGCTGAAGGCGATCGGCCAGCGGCCCATCTCCGCGCTGGTCGATTGCACCAACTATCTGATGTTCGCCTGCGGACGGCCCGCGCACGCCTATGATCTGGCGAAGCTTTCCGGCCCGGTCGTCGCGCGCCGTGCCCATGAGGGCGAGCGCATGACCGCGCTCAACGGCAAGGAATATCTCCTTTCGCCGGACATGACGGTGATTGCCGATGATGCCGGCGTGCATGACATCGCCGGGATTATGGGCGGCGAGCATTCGGGCTGCGCGGACGACACCACCGACGTGCTGCTGGAGATCGCCTATTTCACGCCGGAGAACATCGCCCGCACGGGGCAGGCGTTACAGCTCACGTCTGATGCGCGCAGCCGTTTCGAGCGGGGAGTGGACCCTGCGTTCCTCGACGATGCGCTCAGCCTGCTGACGGACCTGATCCAGCAAACCTGCGGCGGCAGCGCGAGCGAGGTGGTGCGCGCAGGCGAACCGCCAGTTGCGCGGCGCAACTTTTCCTATGATCCGGCGCAGACCCTGAAGATAGCGGGCGTTGACCTCGCGGCGGATGCGCAACGCGCGATCCTTGAAAAGCTGGGCTTTGAGGTGGCGGACGATTGGACGATCACCGTGCCGACCTGGCGGCGCGATATCGATGGCGCGGCGGATATCGTGGAGGAGGTGGTGCGCATCCACGGCCTCGGCAATGTGCCCTCGACCCCATTGCCGCGTGCGCCCGGCGTAGCGAAGCCTACGGCAACGCCCGAGCAGCTGACAGAGCGCCGCGCCCGCCGTGCCGCTGCCGCGCGGGGTTTGAGCGAAGCGATCAACTGGAGCTTCATTTCCGAGAAGGAGGCGGCTTCCGTCGGCGGGGGCGACTGGATGCTCGCCAACCCGATCAGCGAAGACCTCAAGGTCATGCGTCCGTCCTTGCTCCCCGGCCTGCTATCGGCCGCGCGGCGCAACATCGACCGGGGCGCGGCGTCCGTGCGTTTGTTCGAGATCGGGCGGCGTTATTTTCGCGCGGAGGACGGCAGCAGCATCGAGAAGCTGACGCTGGGCATAGTGATGGCGGGGGAGAAAAGCCCGCGCGGATGGCAGGCAGGCAAGGCGCGCGGCTTCGACGCGTTCGATGCCAAGGCCGAGGCATTGGCGTTGCTCGGCGCGGCGGGAGCGCCCGTGGCGAACCTGCAAATGTTTGGCGAGGCGGGCGGCAGCTATCATCCCGGCCAGTCCGGCACCTTGCGACTGGGGCCAAAGACGGTGCTGGCGGAATATGGCGTGCTGCACCCCGCGCTCGCCAAGGCGTTCGACCTTGGCGGCACAGTCGTTGCGGCGCAGCTTTTCCTCGATGCGATACCGGCGAAGCGAAAGGCAGGGTTCATGCGCGCGCCCTATGCGCCGCCTGCATTGCAGGCGGTGACGCGCGACTTCGCTTTCCTCGTGCCCGAGGCGCTGGAGGCTGATGCGCTGGCGCGCGCCGTGAAAGGCGCCGACAAGAAGAGCATCGTCGATGCGCGACTGTTCGACCTGTTCACCGGCGCGGGCGTGGAAGCGGGGATGAAATCGCTGGCGGTCGAGGTAATGCTGCAACCCGGTGAGAAAAGCTTCACCGAGGAGGAGCTGGTCGCGATCAGCGCTGCGGTGGTGAAGGCGGCGGAGAAGCTGGGCGGGGTTTTGCGGAGTTGATTGCCGCTCCGGCCCTCTCCCCCTCCCAACCTCCCATAGGATACCCTGTCGGGAGGTTGGGAGGGGGAGAGGGCTGGCGCCGTCTATCCGAAACGCCGCAACGCGGCCTGTTTCGGATCATATTTTCCCCACCAGCGGCTCGTGCGGCTCATAGCGTTCCATCGCATCGAGAAGCGCGGGCAGGTTGTCCCGTGCTATCAATATACCCGCATGTTGTGGGCGGATGAAGCCGTTCGCCGCCATCTGGCCGTTAAAGGCGATGAGCGCGTCATAATATCCCCCCGCATTGAGCAGACCGACAGGCTTGTCATGATAGCCGAGCTGCGCCCAGCTTATCGCTTCCCACAGTTCGTCCATGGTGCCCACCCCGCCGGGGAGCGTCAGGAAACCGTCGGCCAGCGTGGTGAACAGCGCCTTGCGGCTGTGCATATCGGGCACGACATGCAATGCGCTCAAGCCCTGATGCGCCAGCTCGGCGTGGACCAGCGCCTCCGGGATCACGCCCGTAACTTCGCCGCCCGCGCCCAGCGCACCATCGGCCAGTGCTCCCATCATGCCGACATTGCCGCCGCCATAGACGATGGCGACGCCCCAGCGGGCGAGCTGCTCGCCCACATCACGCGCGCATTCCAGAAACGCCGGGCTGTTGCCTGCGGATGACCCGCAATAGACCGCCAGGCTCTTCAGTTTCCTCATGCACCGTCCTCCAACATCGCCTGCGCTGCCAGCCGCGCGCCAGCCAGAACCGGCGGCACGCCCGCGCCGGGATGCGCGCCCGCACCCACCAGAAACAGGTTCTGCACCACGGCATCGCGCGCCTGGGGGCGCAGCATCAGGCTCTGGCTGCTAACGGGCGCGAGCGAGAAGGCGCTGCCCAGATGCGCGCGCATATCTGCCGCGTGTTCGCTCGGGCTGACATGAAATTGCGTGACGATGCGCGCGTGAATATCGGGGATGAGCCGCCGTCCGATTTCGTCGAGGATGCGGGTGGTCAGAGTCGGCGCCATCTCCTGCCAGTTGATCGGCAGCTTGCCCTGATGCGGAACCGGGACAAGCGCGCTGAAAACCGAGCAGCCCTCGGGCGCAAGGCCGGGATCGGTCACGCTGGGATGCATGAGGAAGATTGGCTGGTCGGCGGGCAGCACGCCGTGCTGGAATATATCGGTCAACCACTCCCCATAGCGCGGGCCGAACAGCACGCTCCGGTGCGGGATGCCCGGCCATGTGCCGCGAATACCGAAATGCACGGCGAAGAGCGCAGGGGACCATATCTTGCGCGTCAGCTTCCCGGCCTGCCTTGGCCCCAGCGGATGCTGGCCCAGCAAATCGCGATAGCTGTGCATCAGGTCCGCATTGCTGGCGATCATGTCAGCGTCGTCGCGCCAGCCGCCCTGCGTCACGACACCTGTGGCGCGGTCGCCCATCATCTCTATGCGCGCGACAGGATCGCCGAGGCGGATCGTGCCGCCAATCCGCTCGAACAGCGCCACCATGCCCATGATCAGCCGGTTCATGCCGCCGCTTGGGTGCCATAGTCCGGTGTCGCGCTCCAGCCGGTGACGCCAGCCATGCAGCGCGCTCACCGCCATCGGATTGCCGCCGGAGAACAGCGTTGCGAAGGAAAAGGCCTGCCGCAGCCGCTCATGGCCGACCATGCTGGCCGCCAGCCCATAAGCGGAACGCCAGCCCTGATGCTGGAGGATCGCGGGCAGTACCCGTGCCATCGCGCGGGCGTCGGGAAAACGCGACCCGCCCAGTTTTGTCAGCCCCTCGCGCACCGCTTCCGCGCCATAATCGAGCAATCGCTGGCCGCCAGCAATGTCGCGGCTGTCGATGCGCGCGATCTCCTGCCGGAGGGCCGCGTCATCCGCGCCAAGATCCATCGATGCGCCATCGGGCCAGCTTAATCGCCAGAACGGCGCAACCGGCTCCAGCGTCACATCGGCCGCCATATCCTGCCCGGAAAGCCGCCACAGCTCGGCGAAGCTGTCCGGGTCGGTGATCGCCACCGGCCCGCGGTCGAACGTGAAGCCAAGATGCGTGTGCCAGCTCGCGCAGCCGCCAGGCCGCTCGCGCGCCTCCAGGATCGTGGTGGAAACGCCGGCCGATTGCAGGCGGATGCCGAGCGCCAGTCCGCCCAGCCCCGTGCCGACAATGAGCGCGCGCTTACCCTCCGGGCGCGGTTCGAGAGGCGCTGTCATGCGCGGGCCGGTCTCACCACAGCTTGCATGGCCGCCCTTATGCGCATAGCCGCGCGGGGAGACAAGCCTGTGCGACAGATTGACGTCAATACGGCATGAGGCGTAGGCAGTGCCCCATGAGCGCCGCGCCCCCCGAAGAGCATCGTCATTACTACGATCATATCTATTTGCCGCAGATGCATGATCGCAACGCGCGGCGCACGCACTGGGTGATCGCGCTCACGCTGGTGACGATGATGGTGGAGATAGCGGCGGGCTGGCTGACCGGATCGATGGCGCTGCTGGCGGACGGATTTCACATGGCGACGCATGCGGGCGCGCTGGCGATCGCGGGGCTTGCCTATGCCTTCGCCCGGCGCCACGCGCGCAACGCCCGCTTCACCTTCGGCACCGGGAAGGTGGGGGATCTGGCGGGTTTCGCCTCGGCGATCCTGCTGGCAGTGGCGGCGCTGGGCATCGCGGTGGAATCGGCGCTGCGGCTGTTCAACATGCGCGCGATCCACTTCAACGACGCGCTGCTGGTAGCCGCCATCGGCCTTGCGGTGAATCTGGTGAGCGCCTGGATGCTGATGGAGCGGCATCACCACGACCATAATCATCACCACGCACATGCCGATACCAACCTGCGCGCGGCCTATCTCCATGTGCTGGCCGATGCGCTGACCTCCGTGGCGGCGATCGCGGCGCTGCTGGCCGGGCGATATCTTGGCTGGCTCTGGCTCGATCCGCTGATCGGCATTGCGGGCGCGCTCATCATCCTGCGCTGGGCCTGGGGGCTGATGCGCGATGCCTCGATGATCCTGCTCGATACGGCCGAGCCGGAGCATGCCGCCGCGATCCGGCGGATCGTAGCGGAAGCGGGCGGCGTCATCGCAGACCTGCACGCCTGGCGCCTCGGCCCGCATGCGCACGCCGCCATAGTCAGCCTGGCGGGCGAGGCGGGCGACGCGCAGGCGATCCGCGCCGCGATCCACGCGCTGCCGCGTTTCGTGCATGTGACGGTGGAGCGGCAGCACGCGGATTGAAGGGCTTCCGAGCCGCTAACCCTGTTTCGCAGCGAAATGGTAACGATATCGGCGCAGCATCACCTGCATCATGCGCCCCACGGCACTCTGGATGGCCGCGCCGCCGCTGCTGGCGCTGACCGGGGGTTTCGCTCCCGCGCTCGCACGGCCCGTGGCAGACGGACCGGATCTGCGCCCCACCCACGTGCCGAAGCTGCCGGACTCGATAGGCGGCTTGCCCCAACGACCGTCCGCCGCCTTCCCGATAGCGGGCGTGGTGAAGCGCAACGGCGCTTATTATCTCGACCTCGATCTGCGTCCGCTCGAGCGCGAAGGATTTGATACCTATGCCACAGTGGGCGGCGGCAAGGCGGGCTTCGCGCGGCTCGAAGTGGGAGTCGTGACCTCCGCCTCGCTGAGCGGACCCGTGTTGGACGGCTGGTCGCTGTTCGGGATGACCGGCTATGGCCATCGCGCGGACCCATCGGCGCTGCGCAATCTCGAAACCGGCAACCAGTGGGTGGGCGGCGTCGGCCTCGGCTATCGCTTTTAGGCTTCGACGCGAATTCGCTCGCCGTTGGGTGCGTTGCGCGTCACGAGGGCCAAAATCCCTTCCGCAACGACTTCCGGCGCTTTCACCGTCTGCGGGTCTTCACCGGGGAAGGCCTTGGCGCGCATGGCGGTGCGCGTCGCGCCCGGGTCGACGATGTGGGTGCGGATAGCGGAGATGTTCTTCACTTCCTCGCCATAGGCCAGCACCAGCGCCTCCAGCGCCGCCTTGGTCGCCGCATAGGCGCCCCAATAGGGGCGGGCAGTGCGCGCTACGCTGCTGGTGATCGCCAGCACGCGCGCATCGGGCGACTGGCGCAGCAACGGGTCGAACGCGGCGATCAGCGCCTGGTTTGCGCTGATGTTGAGGGTCATTATCTTCGCGAATTCCTTGGTGTCGATCGCGGGGACCGAGGCGAGGCTGCCCAGTTGCGCAGCGTTCAGCACAAGAATGTCGAGCGCGTTCCAGCGCCCGGCAATCGCGGTCGCCAGCCGGCCGATGCTTTCGCCGTCGATCAGGTCCAGCGGCGCGATGGTGGCGGAGCCGCCCGCATCATGGATGCGCGCCTCGACCTCCTCCAGCCCGGCGGCCGTGCGCGCGACGAGGATTACATGCGCGCCGGCCCGGCCCAGTGCCACGGCAGCTTCCGCGCCGATCCCCCGGCTCGCGCCGGTGACGAGGGCCAGGCTGCCGGCAAGCGGCTTAACGTTCGCGTCGGCCATATGTGTCAGACCACCCGCTCGGAAAGCAGCTCAAGCTGGTCGCGCACCTCGGCCTCGTCCTGATCGGTGAGCGAGGTGGGATAATCGCCGGTGAAGCAGGCATCGCAATATTGCGGGCGGATATCGGCGCGTTTTGCCTCGCCCAGCGCCTTGTACAGGCCGTCGATCGAGAGGAAGGAGAGGCTGTCCGCGTGGATGAAGTCGCGCATCCCGCCGATGTCGAGCTTATGGGCGAGCAGCTTGGTGCGTTCCGGCGTATCGACGCCGTAGAAGCAGCTATGCCGCGTTGGTGGGCTGGCGATGCGCATATGCACTTCCTTCGCGCCCGCCTCGCGCATCATCTGCACGATCTTGAGCGAGGTCGTGCCGCGCACGATGCTGTCGTCGATCAGGACGATGCGCTTGCCGTCAATCAGCGCGCGGTTGGCATTGTGCTTCAGCTTGACGCCAAGGTGGCGGACCTGATCGCCCGGCTGGATGAAGGTGCGGCCGATATAGTGAGAGCGGATGATCCCCAGCTCGAACGGGATGCCCGATTGCTGGGCATAGCCAATCGCGGCGGGCACGCCCGAATCGGGTACCGGGATCACATAATCGGCCTCGACCGGGTTTTCCTGCGCCAGCTGCGCGCCGATCGCCTTGCGCACCGAATAGACGCTGCTGCCGTCCACGATCGAATCGGGGCGCGAGAAATAGACATGCTCGAAGATGCATGGGCGGGGGTGAACCTCGCCAAAGGGGCGGTGGCTGCGGATCTGCTCCGCGCTGGAGCCGTGCGGCACCACGATCAGCTCCCCCGGTTCTACCTGGCGGATATATTCCGCGCCGACGACATCGAACGCCACGGTTTCCGACGCGAAAATCACCGCGTCGCCCAGCCGGCCCATCACCAGCGGGCGGATGCCGAGCGGATCGCGGCAGGCGATCATGCCCTCCGCCGTCATGCAGATGAGCGAATAGGCGCCCTCCACCTGCTTCAGCGCATCGATGAACCGGTCGAGCAGGGTGCGATAGCTGGACGTAGCGACGAGGTGGATGATGACTTCGGTGTCGGAAGTCGACTGAAAGATCGAGCCACGGCGAATCAGCTCACGCCGCAGC
Source organism: Sphingobium sp. DEHP117 (assembly GCF_030867385.1). Taxonomy (GTDB): domain Bacteria; phylum Pseudomonadota; class Alphaproteobacteria; order Sphingomonadales; family Sphingomonadaceae; genus Sphingobium. The sequence goes on from NZ_JAPFBJ010000002.1 coordinate 626,404, forward strand.
TTCATCGCGTTGGAGATATTGCCGTTGTGCGCCACCGCGAAGCCGCCGGTCGACAGCTCGGCATAGAGCGGCTGGACGTTGCGCAGCGAGGTCTCGCCCGTGGTGGAATAACGCACATGGCCGCACGCCACATTGCCGGGCAGGGCGCGAATCGCCTCGTCATTGTCAAAATTGCCGGCGACATGGCCCATCGCGCGCTTGGTGTGGAACTCGTGCCCATCCCAGCTGGTGATGCCTGCCGCTTCCTGCCCGCGATGCTGGAGCGCATGGAGGCCGAGTGCGACCATGGCCGAAGCGGTTGTGGCGCCGGAGACACCGAAAATGCCACACTCCTCGCGCAGCTTGTCATCGTCGAAAGGATGCGTTGTCAGCATAGGTCCGCGCGGTTCCGTGCAATTGCCTGTTTGAGCTGTGTGAGCGACTGTCTGCGGGCATATAGGAGCATCCATCCCCTTTGTCGCCCCCCTGATTGTCTTGACGGTGTCACATTTTGGGTTGCGCGGGGGCATATGGGTCGAAGGGAGCCTAGTCAGGGGCGATCCGGCCCGCTAAAGAGGCGCGCAATGCACGCATTCGCGAATCCTGCGAAGTTTCTCTCCCTCGCCAAGGTGCTGACGCCGTGGCTGTTTTGGGGCGGTCTTGCTCTTATTCTGGTCGGTGCCGGATGCGGCCTGTTCGTCACACCAGCGGACTATCTACAGGGCGAATCGGTGCGCATTCTTTACATCCATGTGCCTGCCGCCTGGCTCGGCATGGGCGGCTGGACCGGCCTCGCGATTGCCGCGCTGATGCAGATCGTGTGGCGGCACCCGCTCGCCGGAGTCGCCGGGCGCGCCATCGCGGTGCCGGGCGCGCTGTTCACCGCCATCTGCCTCGCCACCGGATCGATCTGGGGCAGGCCCACCTGGGGCACCTGGTGGGAGTGGGACGGGCGGATGACGAGCATGCTGGTGCTGCTGTTCCTCTATTTCGGCTATATCGCGCTTGCCCGCGCCAGCGCCGAGCAGCCAGGCGGCATCGGCGAGAATGGTGGCGTTTCGCGCGTGACGGCGATCTTCGCGCTGGTCGGCGCGGTCAACCTGCCGATCATCAATCGCAGCGTGGTGTGGTGGAACAGCCTGCATCAGGGGCCGAGCATCACCATGCGGGGGTCCAGCATAGACAGCGCGATCCTGTGGCCGCTGGGCTTGACGGTGATCGGCTTCTCGCTGTGGTTCGGCGCGATCGTGCTGATGCGGATGCGCAGCATATTGGCGCAGAACAAGGTCGAGGCGCGGATGGCGCGCTTGGCGCGGGAGGCGGCATGACGTCATGAACCACTGGCCGTTCATCATCGCTGCCTATCTGATCACGGCGCTGGGCGTGCTTGGCCTCAGCTGGGGCAGCTGGCGTGCGATGCGTGCGGCCGAGGCGCGCGCGGACGCGATGCGGCGGGATCGCTGAAATGGCGTTGAAGTCCAAGCATCAGCGGCTGATCCTCGTGCTCATTGCGCTGGTGGCGATCATCGGCGCGGGCTTGCTCGCTGCCTCTGCCTTGAAAGACGAGGCCGCCTATTTCTATGTGCCCGCAGATGTGAAGGCAAAAGGGTTCACGCCGGGCAAGGCCGTGCGGCTGGGCGGCATGGTGGTGGCGGGCAGCCTCGCCCACGCGCCCGACGGCGTGACGAAAACCTTCACTGTGTCGGATGGCAAGGCGACCGTGCCGGTCCGCTTCACCGGCATCGCGCCCGATCTGTTTCGCGAGGGGTCCGGCGTGGTCGCGGAAGGCAAGTTCGACGCGCAGGGCACCTTCATCGCCGACAACCTGCTCGCCAAGCATGACGAACGCTATATGCCGCGCGAGATGGAAGGCATGAGCTACGATCCCAAGACCCACAAGGTGACCGGGGCGGCCAAGCCGTGATCGGTGGTGCCATCATCCCCTATCGTCACCCTGAACTGGTTTGGCTTCGCCGCTCTTACGGGTCAGGGTCCATGTCTATTCTTGGAGCATGGCTGCCTGAGGCGCGATGGATGCTGAAACGAGTTCAGCATGACGGTTTCATAAAAGAGAAAGCGCGGTGATCGCCGAACTGGGCCTTGCGGCGCTGTGGCTGGCGGCGGGGCTGGCGCTGTTGCAGCTCGTGCTCGCCGCGCTGGGGCTGGGGCGGGCGCGGGCCGAGCTGCTCAGCGGAGTGCGCCCGGTCGCGGTGGCGCAGGCGGCGTTGTGCGCCCTGTCCTTTGCCGCCCTGATTGCACTGTTCCTGCGCTCTGACATGTCCGTGCTGCTGGTCGCGATGAACAGCCACAGCGCCAAGCCGTGGCTTTACAAGTTCGCGGGGACATGGGGCAATCACGAAGGCTCTATGCTGCTGTGGGTGACGGTGATGGGGCTGGCTGGCGCGCTGGTTGCGCTGCTGGAACGGACATTGAAGCGCGCAACGCATATGGCGACCTTGGGCGCGCAGGCAGCGATTTCGCTGGGTTTTTACGCGTTCCTGCTGTTCGCGTCCAACCCGTTCGCGCGGCTCGACCCTGCCGCGCCGGACGGGCAGGGGCTGAACCCGTTGTTGCAAGACCCCGGCCTCGCCTTTCATCCGCCGACGCTCTATCTCGGCTATGTCGGCCTCTCGGTGGCGTTCTCGTTCGCGGTCGGCGCGCTGTTGACGCGCACGGTCGACGCCGCCTTCGCCCGCGCGATGCGCCCTTGGGTGCTGGGCGCATGGGTGCTGCTCACCATCGGCATCACGGCGGGCAGCTATTGGGCCTATTATGAGCTGGGCTGGGGCGGCTGGTGGTTCTGGGACCCGGTGGAGAACGCATCGCTGATGCCATGGCTCGCCGCCACCGCGCTGCTGCACTCGGTAACGGTACTGGCGACGCGCGACGCCTTGCGGGCGTGGACGGTGATGCTCGCCGTCGTCGCCTTCTCGATGTCTATGGTCGGCACCTTCCTCGTGCGTTCGGGCATCCTCACCAGCGTGCACGCCTTCGCGGTGGACCCGGAGCGGGGCAGCTTCATCCTCGTGCTGCTGCTGCTCTATATCGGCGGCGCGCTGGCGCTGTTCGGCCTGCGCGTCGGCACGGTGCGCGAAGGGCGCCAGTTCGAGGCGGTGAGCCGCGAGGCGCTGCTCGTCGTCAACAACCTGTTGCTCACGGTCATTCTCGGCGTAGTGCTGGTCGGCACGCTCTATCCGCTGATGGCCGAAGCCTTCGGCCACAAGATTTCGGTCGGCCCGCCCTATTTCAACGCGGTGGCGGGGCCGCTCGCGCTCGCGCTGATGCTGGCTATGGCGGTGGGGCCGCTGGTGCGCTGGCGGCGCGATGAGCCGGGCGTGGTCGCGGGAAGGCTGCTGTGGCCGGCCGGGGTGATGATCGGAATGGCAGCCGCGCTCGGCGTGGCGGCGTGGGGCAGGATCGGCGTTTTGCCCTATCTCGGCCTGGTCGTGGCGGCGGGCGTGGCGCTTGCCAGCCTGATCCCGCTCACCAAGCGCAATCTGCGGCGCACGCCCCTGTTCACTTACGGCATGGTGCTGGCGCACCTCGGCTGCGCGGTCTCGTTGGGAGGCATGGCGGCGGAGAGCGCCTTCACCACCGAGAGACTGGTGGCGATGAAGCCGGGCGAGAGCGTGGAGGCGGCGGGCTGGCGCATCCGGTTCGACCGTGCCATGCCCCTGGCCGGGCCGAACTGGGTAGCGATGCAGGCCGATATGGCCGCGAGCCGGGGCGGAGAGGACATCATGCTCCATCCGCAGAGCCGCTTTTTCTCCAGCCCGCCCACCACGACCAGTGAATCGGCTATTCTTACCCGCTGGGATGGGCAGCTGTACGTCGTGCTGGGCGAGGCGCTGGACGATGGGCGCTGGCAGATGCGCATCTGGTGGAAGCCGTTCGTCACCCTGATCTGGCTCGGCGGGCTGATGATCGCGGCCGGGGGTGCGCTGACGCTGATCGGGCGCGAGCGGCGCGGCTGGATGTTGAAACTGCGCCGTCGCAACGCGGAGCAACCGGCATGAAGGGCCGCTGGCTGACATGGGCGCCCTTGGTGGTTTTCATGGCACTGGCGCTGCTGTTCGCAGGGCGCCTGCTATGGCCGGAGGAGCATGTCATCCCCTCGCGCATGGTCGGCAAGCCGCTGCCCGCTTTCTCCCTTCCCGCCGCCGCATCGGATCGCCCGGCGCTCGACAGCCGCCAGTTTGCAACCGGCAAGCCGCGACTGCTCAACATCTTCGCGAGCTGGTGCGTGCCCTGTGCCGCCGAAGCGCCGCAACTCATGGCACTTCGCCAAGCGGGTGTGCCGATTGACGGCATCGCCATTCGTGATGCGCGTGCGGATGTGGACCGTTTCCTCGCGCGCCATGGCAATCCGTTTGCACATATCGGGCTTGATGCGCGTTCCTCGGTGCAGCTGGCGCTGGGAAGCTCCGGCGTGCCGGAAACCTTCGTCATCGGTGGCGACGGGCGCATCTTGCACCAGCATATCGGCGACATCCGGGCCGACGATGTGGAGACGATATTGCGCATTTGGCAGGAGGCGCGCTGATGCGGCGGCTGGTTTTCCTGCTGGCGCTGGCTTTCGCCGCTCCGCTGACGGCGCAGACTGCGCTGCCGCCTGCCCCCTATGCCAACCAGCAACTCGCTGACCCGGCGCAGGAGCGCAAGGCGCATGAGCTGATGCTCACCATCCGCTGCGTCACCTGCCAGAGCCAGTCGATCGCGGACAGCGACGCGAGCATGGCGGCGGACCTCCGCTCCGAAATCCGCGTGCGTATTGCCGCGGGCGAGCAGCCGGAGCAGATTCGCGCCTGGCTGATCGAGCGTTATGGCGACTGGATCAGCTATCGCCCCACCGCCGAGCCGATCACCTGGCCTTTATGGGCGGCGCCGATCCTGCTGCTGGCGGGCGGCGGAGTTTTGGTGCTCGGGCGCATCCGGCGCAGGCGGAGGAACGCGTGATGGGCTGGGCGCTATTCGTATTGCTGGCCGCGAGTGTGGCGATCGGCCTCGTGCTCGCCCGCATGCCGCGCGTGGTGTGGGAGCTGGTCGGCTCGGCGCTGTTGCTGGCTGCGGCAGGATATGCATGGCAGGGCAGCCCCTCGCTTAACGGCGATCCGCGCGCGCCGGGGCAAACCGTGCCGCGCTATGACGAAGACCTGGCCAAGCTGCGCAACGCGTTTTCCGGCACGGATAACAAGGCCGGGCTGTGGATCACCATGTCTGACGGCCTTGCCCGCCAGGGCAATTATGAAGATGCCGCGAACGCGCTGGTCGCCGGCCTCAAGGCGAACCCGGACAACGCCAATCTCTGGGTCGCGCTCGGCAACATGCTGATCTACAAGGCGGATGGCGCCTTCCCCCCCGCCGCGCAGTTCAGCTATGCCCAGGCAGAGCGCCTCGCGCCCGGCAATTCCGCTGCGCCTTATTTCCATGGGCTCGCGCTGGCGCAGGCGGGGCAGTATGACGCCGCGCGCCAGATCTGGGCCGCATTGCAGGCGCGTGTGCCTGCGCAGTCGCCTCTCCATGCCATGCTCGCTGCGAATATTGCCCGGCTCGACAGCCTGATGGCCGCGGAGGGCGGACAACAGCCGTGATCCCGGCGTTAGCATTACGTTTATTGCACCGCACTATATGCTGTGCTAACGCCCCGCGATCGGTCGCCCGGAGACCTGCAAAGGCATTTGCATATGGCTGAAGACAGCAGCACGGCGAGCGAACAGTCCGCGGCCGCGCTATCCCATTCCACCGCGCATTCCCACGGCAGTGACGGCATCGTCAAACTTGCCGTCGGCGCCATCGGCATTGTCTTCGGAGACATCGGCACCAGCCCGCTCTACGCCTTCCGTGAAACATTCGCGGGACATCACCCTCTCGCACTCGATGCGGACCATATCTACGGCGTGATCAGCCTGATGTTCTGGTCGATGATGATGGTCGTGACGCTGAAATATGTCAGCATCATCATGCGGGCGGACAACAAGGGCGAGGGCGGCAGCCTCGCCTTGCTCGCGCTCATCAATCGCAACAGCGAGGGCAGGCGCTGGACCACCGGCATCGTCCTGCTCGGCGTGTTTGCCACTGCGCTGTTCTATGGCGATTCGATGATTACGCCTGCGGTGTCGGTGCTTTCTGCCGTGGAAGGTCTGGCGGTATATAACCCCGGCCTCGCGCCGTTGATCCTCCCTGCCGCCGTCACGATCCTCGTAGGCCTGTTCGCCATCCAGAGCGGGGGCACGAGCAGGGTGGCGGCATTGTTCGGGCCGATCATGCTGGTCTATTTCCTGACCATCGCTACGCTTGGGGTGATCAGCATCATGGCGACCCCGCACATCATCATGGCCCTGAACCCCTATTGGGCGGTAATGTTTTTTCTAACGGACCCTCTGCCCGCGTTTCTGGCGCTTGGCTCCGTCGTACTGGCGGTGACGGGCGCGGAGGCGCTCTACGCCGACATGGGGCATTTCGGCCGTAACCCGATCCGCGTTTCGTGGCTGGTGTTCGTGCTGCCTGCCTTGATGCTCAACTATATGGGCCAGGGTGCGCTGCTGACGCGCGAGGGCTATGCCGCGCTTGAAAGTCCGTTCTACAATCTGGCGCCCGTCTATTTCCAGCTGCCGCTGATCGGCATCGCGACGCTGGCCGCAATCATCGCCTCTCAGGCGGTGATATCGGGTGCATTCTCCGTCACCCAGCAGGCGATCCAGCTCGGTTTCATGCCGCGCCTGCGCATCGCGCATACCAGCGCGTCGACAGCCGGGCAGATCTATATCCCGCTCATCAACTGGGGCCTGATGACCATGGTCATCATCCTGGTGCTTTCGTTCCGCACATCGTCCAACCTCACCGCCGCCTATGGCATTGCCGTCACCGGCGCGATGTTTATCGACAACGTGTTGCTGACCGTGGTGCTGTTCCGCCTGTGGAAATGGCACTGGAGCGGCGCGGCGGCGTTGCTCTCGGTGTTCTATATCGTCGATGGCGCCTACCTCGCCGCCAATCTTACCAAAATTCCGGATGGCGGCTGGTTCCCGCTGCTCATCGGCCTGATCGTCTTCACCCTGCTCACCACATGGTCGCGCGGGCGCAAGCTGATGATCGAGCGGATGCGCGAATCGGCCATGCCGATCCCGGTGTTCGTGGCGTCTGCCGCCAACAGCGCGGTGCGCGTGCCGGGGACGGCGGTGTTCATGACCTCAACGGCAGACGGCGTACCGCACGCGCTGCTCCACAACCTCAAGCACAACAAGGTTCTGCACGAGCGTGTGATTCTCCTCACCGTGAAGATCGCCGACGTGCCGGTGGTGCAGGACGATACCCGCTGCCAGCTGGAGGACCTTGGGCGCGGGTTCTTCCGCCTCGTGCTGCATTACGGCTTCATGCAGGAGCCGGACGTCCCCGCCGCACTGAAACGGGTCGAGGGTTGCGGCCAGAGCTTCAAGATGATGGACACCAGCTTCTTCCTCGCGCGCCAGACGCTGCTGCCCTCCGCCCGGCCCGGCATGGCGCTGTGGCGCGAAAAGGTGTTTGCCTGGATGCTGCGCAACGCAGAAAGCGCGATGGAGTTTTTCCGCCTGCCGACGAACCGCGTGGTGGAGCTGGGCAGTCAGGTCGAGATTTAGAGTATCCGTGATGGTCAAGGGAGGGATTTGACCCATACGCGGTCTGCCTTGATGAGAGCGTTAGCGGTGACGATGAGTTTTCGCATGACGGTTGTGATGGCGACCTTTGCGGGTTTTCCGGCGGCGATGAGCTGTTTGTATTTGGCGCTGAGGTCTGGGTTGAAGCGGGCGGCGACGAGGGCCGGCATGTAGAGCGCCTGTCGGACGTTAGCGCGCCCTCCGCGGATGAAGCACTTGCCTTTCCATTGCCCTGACTGCCTTGCGACGGGGGCGAGGCCGGCGAGCGATGCGGCCTGCTTGTTTTCGAGGCTACCGAGCTCGGGCATGGTTGCGATGAGCTGCGCTGCAGTGAGGATACCGACGCCGCTGATGCTGGCGATGATTTCCTGCTTGCGGACGAGTTCCGGATCGGCCTGGATGATTTTCTGAGCCATGGCATCGATTGCATCGATATGGCGGGCAATCTGTTCGAGCCTTTGCTTGGCTTGACGCTTCAACAAGGGGAGGGTGAGGTTCTTTTCGCGGTTCTTGAGCGCGGTACGATCGCGCACCAAGCCATCACGGGCGTTCACAAGTTCGGCCAACTGGTTGAGGTTTTGTGCTCGTTCTGGGCGGGGAGCGGGCTTGAGTGCCTCGGCCATCAGCGCGAGCATGGCGGCGTCGATCGTGTCGGTCTTGGCAAGCGTACCTGTTGCCTGAGCAAATCGCCGCGCGCGTTCGGGGTTGATCCGCACGAGCGGACAGCCCACCAGAGCCTGTTCGAAGGCACGGTGGTAGACGCCGGTTGCCTCGTAAGCGATGCGTTCGACGTGCCACTGTGCGATCCATTTGATCAGTGCAGCATAGCCCTTCTTCGTATTGGCGAACTGCCGGCCAATTCCAGCCGGGCGGGCATGGCAATCAAGGCTCGCTTTGGAGATGTCGATGCCGATGTTTTGTGGTAGAACTGAGTTCATCTTTTCCGCTCCCATGCTTGTCATCCGGGCCGAAAGCCCCGGTATCCGTTCGGGCCTGATGGAAAAGAAAGGGGCGATCCAACTCTAACCCGGTCCTGCTGACCGGCATCGATGCGCGATCCGTCCCCTTCCGCCCGATCCGGGGTGGCCACCCCGGATCGGGCAAATCATTCTGGCCCAAACGGACCACAATGTCATAAGACAAGCGCGCTGCGTTAAATCTGGATCGGTCAGCGCGCTCTAAGTTTTGTTTTACCAAATCGTTTTGGCGCAAAACTGGTTCCCACCCTTCGACACGCTCTGGACAGGCTTTTGCGCACGATACTCCAATCACTCCGAACCCATTTTGGACGTCATGCTGAACTTGTTTCAGCATCCATTTCGCCCAGGCGAACTGATGGTGATGAGGAAGAATGGACCCTGAAACGAGGTCAGGGTGACGGAATGGTGTAATATCTATTCAGCCGCAGAGCGTGGCCCTTGCCGCCTCATATTCCCGCTTCAAACGCGCCACCACCTCCGCGACGCTTACCACCTTGTCGACAGCGCCGATGCCCTGGCCCGATCCCCAGATATCGCGCCATGCCTTGGCATCTGACGATCCGCCGGAGCCAAAGTCCATCTTCGTCGGGTCACCTTCGGGCAGATTGTCGGGGTCCATGCCCGCCGCGATGATCGAGCCGCGCAGATAATTGCCGTGCACGCCGGTAAACAGGCTGGAATAGATGATGTCGTTTGCCCGTCCCTCGACAATGCCCTGCTTGTAGGCGGGCGAGGCGCGGCACTCCTCCGTCGCGATGAACACGCTGCCCGCATAGCCGAGGTCCGCCCCCATCGCGCGTGCGGCAAGCACCGACCGGCCATTGGCAATTGCGCCTGAAAGCGCCAATATGCCGTCGAACCACTGGCGAATTTCCTGGATGAGCGCCAACGGGGAGAGGGTGCCCGCGTGGCCACCGGCGCCTGCCGCCACCGCGATAAGCCCATCTGCGCCTTTCTCTACCGCCTTGCGCGCGAAACTGTCAGTGATGACGTCGTGCAGTGTGATACCGCCCCAGGCGCGGACCGCAGCGTACACATCCTCGCGCGCACCAAGCGAGGTGATAACCAGCGGCACCTTCCACTTGGCGCAGGTGGCAAGATCGTCTTCCAGGCGGTTGTTGGACTTGTGGACGATCTGGTTGACCGCGAACGGAGCGGCAGGCGTATCGGGATGATCGCGGTCCCAAGCGCCAAGTTCCTCGGTGATCTGGTGCAACCACTCGTCGAGCTGGCTCTGCGGCCGCGCATTCAGCGCCGGAAAGGCACCGACAATGCCCGCCTTGCATTGCGCGATCACCAGCTCCGGCCCGGAGATGATGAACATGGGCGAGCCGATCAGCGGCAGGCTGAGGCGGGATTGCAGGCTGGCGGTGGTGAGCATGGGGTCCCCTTATATTCGGATGCCCGGACCTAAACCGGCGGACCAGCCATGCTCAAGCCTTTATTGCCGCGCGGCCAGCACCGCATTGGCGGCAGAGACCACTGCCTGCACCGATGCCGTAGCGACATCCGCATCCGTGCCGACGCCAAAAATATTTTTGCCGTCGGCCGTCTTGCACTCGACATAGGCGGCGGCGTTCACATCCGTGCCCGCGCCGATGGCGTGCTCGCTATAGTCGACGACCTCCAGATCGACGCCCAGCTCCTCGCGCAACGCCGCGAGGATGGACGAGATGAGGCCGTTGCCGCGCCCGGAGATGCTGCGCTCCTCGCCGTTCATCATCACCTTGCCGACGAAAATGCGGTCGCCCGCCGGGCCGGTCTCCTGATAATCGATCAACCGCACTGGCTGGCCCTCGGTCAGGCGATAATGGCTCTGGAACGCGTCCCAGATGTCCGCGGCATTGAGTTCGCGGCTGGTCTGGTCTGCCATGTCCTGCACCACGCGGCTGAAATCTGCCTGCATCCGCTTGGGCAGCTTCAAACCCTTGTCTTGCTGCAGCACCCAGGCGACGCCGCCCTTGCCTGACTGCGAGTTGACGCGGATGACCGCCTCATAGTTGCGGCCAAGGTCCGCCGGATCGATCGGCAGATAGGGCACGTCCCACAATTGGTCGTTGCGCGCTTCCTGCGCGGCGAAACCCTTCTTGATCGCGTCCTGATGGCTGCCCGAAAAGGCGGTGAACACCAGCTCGCCCGCATAAGGGTGGCGCGGATGAACAGGCAACTGGTTGCAATATTCGACCGTCTGGATCACCTCGTCGATGTCCGAGAAATCGAGGCCGGGGTGGATGCCCTGCGTGTAGAGATTGAGGCCGACCGTCACGATGTCGCAGTTGCCGGTGCGCTCGCCATTGCCGAACAGGCAGCCCTCGATCCGGTCCGCGCCCGCCATCAGCCCCAGCTCTGCCGCCGCAACGCCGGTGCCCCGGTCGTTATGCGGGTGGAGCGAGATTATGACTGAATCCCGGCGCGAGATACTGCGGCACATCCACTCGATCTGGTCGGCGTAGATGTTGGGTGTCGCCGCCTCGACTGTCGCGGGCAGGTTCAGTATCAGCGGTTTTTCGGGCGTGGGCTGGAGGATGTCCATCACCGCCTCGCAGCACTCCAGGCTGAAATCCAGCTCGGCGGTGGAGAAGGTTTCCGGGGAATATTCAAAGCGCCAGTCAGTATCGGGCTGGGCGGCAGCATGATCACGCAGCAGCTTCGCCGCGTTGATGGCAATATCCCGCACCTCGCTGCGCTCCATGCCGAAGACGATGCGCCGCCATGCGGGCGACACGGCGTTGTAGACATGGACGATCGCCGTCTTCGCGCCGCGCAGGGATTCGAATGTGGTGGCGATCAGGTCCGCGCGGGCCTGCGTCAACACCTGGACGGTCACGTCGTCTGGGATCAGGCCGTTTTTCACCAAGCCGGAGATGAAATCGAACTCGGTCGCGCCCGCCGAAGGGAAGCCGACCTCGATCTCCTTCACGCCTACCTTGCAGAGCAGCTCGAAAAAGCGCTGCTTCTTCTCGGCGTTCATCGGGTCGATCAGCGACTGGTTGCCGTCGCGCATGTCGGTGGAGAGCCAGATCGGCGGCTGCGTGATCGTACGGCCGGGCCATTGGCGATCAGGCAGGTCAACCTGCGGGAAAGGGCGATATTTGACCGAAGGGTCTGCGAGCATGGTCATGATATATTCCTGCAATCTGCGGCGCTCTTTACGCGCCCTGATACGACTGTCGAGAGGTTTTGATGGCCCTTAGGCAGTGGCGCGGCCCTGATGGCCAGCGCAAAAGACACGCCTAAGGGCGTGTAAGTCGTAGAAGCAGCAGGGGCAGGGTCCGTGCCATGCCTCCGCCATAGAGGCGGAGGGTCAAGAAAGTCCAGTATTATTTGCCGGAGCATTGTCGAGGCCGGCGGGTTGGTCCGCTATTTCTCGAACGCGGCCGTGATCTGGAGGGACACATCGTCGCCCACCATCGGCACGCCATAGCCCAGCCCGAAGTCGCTGCGCTTGATCTGCGCCTCGGCATCGAAGCCGATGGTATCTTTCTTCATCATCGTGTTCATCCCCGCGCCGACGAAGCGGGCGTTGAGCGTCACATCCTTGGTGATGCCCTTGATCGTCAGCTTGCCGGTGATCTGGGCGGTCTGCCCGGAAACCTTGACCGCGGTGGACTGGAAAGTCGCTGTCGGATATTTCCCCGCATCGAAGAAATCAGCCTTCATCAGATGCTCGTCGAGCTTGGGGACGCTGGTGCGCAACTCTGCCACGGCGAAAGTCACGGTCGCCTGCGCCTTCTCCGGCGCCTTGGGATCAAGCGTAAGGCTGCCGCCCGACGCCGGGATCAGCCCGAAATTGTTGGAAAAGCCCATGTGATTGTAACGAAAGGCAACCTGCGTATGGCCGGGATCGACCGCGTAGGTGCCGCCCGTCACCCGCGCGGGGTCGGGCTTTCCGGGGGCTTCCGTCGGCATCTGGGCATAGACGGCGACTCCTGCCGACGTTGCCGCAACAAAACTGACCGCCAAGACAAATGCGCGCATAAAACTCTCCATCGGCAGGAAAAAGGGCGCCGCCAGAATAGGCAGCGCCCCTCGAATGTATAGTGTGTTGCGATCAGTGGTGGATACTGTTGAGATTTAGGCCATATGGAGCCGAGAGGTTTGATTTTCGAGCACTGGAGCGCAGCGTACTTCAGGGTACGTGAGCACCGGAGCGGAGAAAATCAGGGCTCGCAGGCCCCTATGGGCTGAATCTCAGTTCTTGTCCTTGTCCACCAGCTTGTTCGCGCCGATCCATGGCATCATCGCGCGCAGTTCGGCGCCGGTCTTCTCGATCGGGTGCTGGGCCTGCAGCTTGCGCTTTGCTTTCATCTCCGGATAGCCGGTCTTGATGTCGGTCATGAAGCGCTGGACGAACTTGCCCTCCTGAATGTCCTTCAGCACGCGCTTCATCTCGGCCTTGGTCTCGTCGGTAATGACGCGCGGGCCGGTGTGATAATCACCATATTCGGCGGTGTTCGAGATCGAATAGCGCATGTTGGCGATGCCGCCCTCATACATCAGGTCGACGATCAGCTTGGTCTCGTGGAGGCACTCGAAATAGGCCATCTCGGGCGCGTAGCCGGCCTCGACCAGCGTCTCGAAGCCCGCCATGATGAGATGGGAGAGGCCGCCGCACAGCACTGCCTGCTCGCCGAACAGGTCGGTCTCGCACTCTTCCTTGAAGTTGGTCTCGATGATGCCGGAGCGGCCGCCGCCGACACCCGAAGCATAAGCGAGCGCGATTTCGTGCGCATTGCCGGTCGCGTCCTGATGGATCGCGATGAGGCAGGGCACGCCGCCGCCGCGCTGATATTCGGAGCGGACGGTGTGGCCCGGCCCCTTGGGCGCGATCATGATGACGTCTACGTCCGCGCGCGGCTCGATCAGGCCGAAATGCACGTTGAGGCCGTGCGCGAAGGCCAAAGCCGCGCCAGGGCGGATGTTCGCATGAATATCTGCGTTATAGATGTCCATCTGAAACTCGTCGGGCGCGAGAATCATCAGGATGTCGGCCCATGCGGCGGCCTCTGCATTGGGGAGCACCTTGAAGCCCGCGCCTTCCGCCTTCTTGGCGCTGGCAGAGCCGGGGCGCAGCGCGATGGCAACTTCGGCAACGCCGCTGTCGCGCAGGTTCTGCGCATGGGCATGGCCCTGGCTGCCATAGCCGAGCACGGCGATCTTCTTGTTCTTGATGATGCCGAGATCGGCATCGCGATCATAATAAACCTTCATGATGACACTTTCCTTCGGATTATATGCTGAAATTGCGCCCGGCTGCGAAAAACGCCCGGCCTATGGGTCGAAAAACCCGGAGGGTCAATCCCTGCCGCGCACCATGCCGACGATGCCGGTGCGGCCGACCTCTACCAGACCCAGCTCGCGCATCAGGCCGACGAAGGTGTTGATCTTGTCCGTCGGGCCGGTGATCTCGAAGATGAAGCTGGTCGTGGTCGTGTCCACCACCTTGGCGCGGAAGATGTCTGCGATGCGCAGCGCCTCGATGCGGTGCTCGCCTGTCCCGGCCACCTTCACCAGCGCCAGCTCGCGCTCCACGAACGGGCCGTTGGCGGTCAGATCCGCCACATTGTGGACGGGCACCAGCCTGTCGAGCTGGGCGATGATCTGGTCGATCACGCGCGGCGGGCCGTTGGTCACGATGGTGATGCGGCTGACCTGATGATTGTCCGATATGTCGGCCACCGTCAGGCTCTCGATATTATAGCCGCGCGCGGTGAACAGCCCGGCGATCTTCGCCAGGATGCCCGCCTCGTTGGTGACGGTGATCGAGAGGACATGCCGCTCGCTGAGTTCTTCGGTGATATGCATTTGGCGTTGCCCCTAAACCTCTATATCTCTTCTTCCTTCTCGCGCCGGACAGAGAGCATCCCCGCCATCGCATCAAGAGTGATTTCGAGTGAAATGGCACATTTCACGGCTCGGAAATCACGGTAAACAATCAGACCTCTTCTTCCTTCTCGCGCCGGACAGAGAGCATCCCCGCCATCGCATCAAGAGTGATTTCGAGTGAAATGGCACATTTCACGGCTCGGAAATCACGGTAAACAATCAGACCTCTTCTTCCTTCTCGCGCCGGACAGAGAGCATCCCCGCCATCGCATAATGCCATTCGCCGTTTATCCGGTGGGCGATGCGCACCGGAAAGCCTACGATCGCATCCAGCACCTTGGACAGATGCTCTCCCACATAGCGGGCGCTGACGAGGATGCGCGTGTGCACCACGGCATGCAGCTCATAGCCCGCGTCCAGCTCGATCTCCCACTCCTCCAGCTCGTCTATCTCCTGGTCATAGGTCCAGCCGGTCAACTCCTCCCGTCCCTCGTTCTGGCGTGCGAAATCCCATGGCTCGGTGATGTGCACGCGCAGTTTCAGAAGTTCGGGCATCGGCGGTTCTCCGGTTCGGGGCGGGCCCCTATACCAGAGCCTTGGCCTCATCCGCCAGTGTGCCGGAAATCTGGCTGGGATCGAGCAGCATTTCGGTATGCGCCGCGCCGGACGGGATCATCGGGAAGCAGTTGGTCAGCTTCGCCACCCGGCAATCGACCATCACCGGTCCGGGCGTCTCGATCATTTGGGCAATGCCCGCCTCCAGCTCCTGCGGCCCCTCGATGCGGATGCCTGTCCAGCCATACGCCTCGGCAAGCTTCACGAAATCGGGCAGGCTGTCGGAATAGCTTTCCGAATAGCGGCTCTCATAGGTCAGCTCCTGCCACTGGCGGACCATGCCCATATACTCGTTGTTGAGGATGAAGATCTTGACCGGCAGGCGATATTGCGTGGCGGTGCCCAGCTCCTGGATGTTCATCTGGATGCTGGCATCGCCTGCAACACAAACGACGAGGCTGTCCGGGTTGCCCATCTGCGCGCCAATGGCGGCGGGGAAGCCGTAGCCCATGGTGCCGAGTCCACCGGAAGTCAGCCACTTGTTCGGCGCATCGAAATGATAATGCTGCGCCGCCCACATCTGGTGCTGCCCCACTTCGGTCGTGATGATGCAGTCCCGCCCCTTGGTGGCGTTGAACAGGCTGGCGATCGCCTGCTGCGGCATAATCTCCGCCCCGCCGTTGGGGTAAGCAAGGCTCTTGCGCGCGCGCCAGCCGGCGATGCGCGCCCACCATTCATCGAGATCGGCTGCCTTGTGCCCGGCCTTCTTCCACGCGGCGATCAGGTCCGCCATCGCGCTGGCCGCATCGGCGACGATGCCGACGTCGGTCATCACGATCTTGTTGATCGAGCTGCGATCGACATCGATGTGGATCTTCTTCGATCCCGGCGAGAACGCATCCAGGCGGCCGGTCACGCGGTCGTCGAACCGCGCGCCGATATTGACGATGAGGTCGGCCTTGTTCATCGCCATATTCGCTTCATAGGTGCCGTGCATGCCCAGCATGCCGAGCCACTGGTCCGAAGACGCCGGAAACGCGCCGAGGCCCATCAGGGTAGACGTGACGGGCGCGCCGGTGAGCGCAGCCAGCTCACGCAGCAGCGTGGACCCTTCCGGCCCCGCGTTGATGACGCCGCCGCCGGTGTAAAGGATCGGCCGCTCCGCCGCCGCGATCATCGCCACTGCCTGTTCGATCAACGCCGGATCGGCCTTCACCTGCGGGCGATAGCTGACATGGCTGGAAAGATCCGGCCGCTCATAGGGCGCGGTCGCGACTTGAACATTCTTCGGAATGTCGATGACGACCGGGCCGGGGCGGCCAGAGGTGGCGATGTGAAACGCCTCGTGGACGATATGCGCGAGCCTCTCCGGCGACTTCACCAGATAGTTGTGCTTGGTGCAGTGGCGCGTGAGGCCAACGGTATCCGCTTCCTGGAACGCATCCGAGCCGATCAGGTGCGTGGCGACCTGCCCGCTGATGACAACCATCGGGATCGAATCCATCAGTGCGTCGGTGATGCCGGTGATCGCGTTGGTCGCGCCGGGGCCGGAGGTGACGAGCACCACGCCCGGCTTGCCGGTGGAACGGGCATAGCCCTCCGCCATGTGTGTCGCGCCCTGTTCGTGACGGACAAGCACATGCTTGATGGTCGGGTGGTTATAGAGCGCGTCGTAAATGGGCAGCACCGCCCCGCCGGGATAGCCGAACACGACCTCGACTCCGAGGTCGACCAGGCATTGCAGCAATATGTCAGCGCCGCTTAATTCCGACACGTGTAATCTCCTTGAAACCGGGACTAGCCGCTCTGAAAGCGGCGTAGTTCCATGGCCTTGAGCGCATGCGCGAGTTTGGCGCGAATCACAACCCCAGGCCGGTCGAGCCGCACTAGGAGACATAAAATATTATGTCAATGACGAAGAGAATAATTTTATTACGTATGAAGAGGGAAAATTGTTATCAATTGCGTCATTGCTCCGGGGCCATGTCGGTGGGGGCTGGCGGGAAAACCAGGTATATTGCCGCTTGGCATATTGCCGGGTCGCTGCCTGAGCCTGCGCAATCATCGCCTCTCGCGTCAGCTCGCCCCTCAGCCAGCCCGCGATTTCGGGCACGCCGATCGCGCGCATCACGGGTAGGTCGGGTGAGAGGTTGCGCGCGAGCAGCGCCTCCACCTCCTCAACCGCGCCTTGCTTCAACATCGCTTCGAACCGGGCATCGCAACGGGCGCGGAGCCAGTCGCGCGGGGGCAGCAGGATCAGCGGGTGCAGATCGACGGCGTCACCTATCCCGCCCGTCTTATCTTCCCGCCAGTCCAAAATGCTCCGGGCGGTAGAGCGGATCACCTCAAGTGCCCGCATGATCCGTGCACTATCGGCAGGCGCGAGCCGCGCGGCGGCGGGCGCATCTTCGCGTGTCAACGCGGCATAGGCCTCCGCCACCGGCATCGCGCGCACTGTGGCGCGCACGGCAGGGTCGATCTCAGGCACCGGTGCGATGCCATCCAGCAATGTGCGGATATAAAGGCCTGTGCCGCCGACGAGGATCGGCAGCTGGCCCGCTGCATGCGCTGCCGCGATCTCGGCTTTTGCATCCGCTGCCCAGTCCGCAGCGGAGCACGGTTTCGCGCCATCGCGCGTGCCAAACAGCCTGTGCGGGGCACGCGCCATTTCCTGTGCCGATGGCCGGGCCGAAAGCACGGCAAGGTCGGCATAAACCTGGCTGGCGTCGGCATTGATGATAATGCCGTTCGCGCGCTCCGCCAGCGCCAGCGCGAGTGCGCTCTTGCCGCTCGCCGTCGGCCCGGCAATAAGCACGAGCCGGGGCCGGGGGGATTCGGTCGAAATTTCGGAAGGCTTGCTCATGTTCGTCGCCACCTTAGTCGCTCAAGGCTCGTTGGGGCAGGGGGATATTGCCGAAGCGGCAGACCGGGTGGCAGCGACCGGCGCGCGCGTGGCCGAGCGCATCGAGGTCGACCCAGGTACGGCGGCGGATATACTGTTCGAGGGCGATGCGAAGGCGGTGCGCGCCGCGCTGCAGGCGCTGCCGGGCACGATCGACGTAATCGTGCAAGAGCATACCACGCGGGAAAAGAAGCTGCTGGTGGCGGACATGGACTCGACGATGATCACCATCGAGTGCATCGACGAGCTGGCCGATTATGCCGGGATCAAGCCTCAGATCGCGGAGGTGACGGAGCGGGCGATGCGCGGCGAGCTGGACTTCGCCGAAGCGCTGAAGGCACGCGTCGCGCTGCTCGCCGGTCTCGATGAGGCGATGATCGAGCGCTGCCGTGCGGAGCGTGTGAAGCTGATGCCCGGTGCGAAGGCGCTGATCCAGACACTCCGCGCGCGAGGATGCCATACTATATTGGTCTCCGGCGGCTTCACCCGCTTTGCCGAACCAGTGGCGGCCGAGATTGGCTTTCACAAGGTGGTGGCGAATGTGCTCGACATCGCGGGCGGCGCGCTCAGTGGCACGGTGCAATTCCCGATCGTCGATTCCGCGCGCAAGCAGGCGGAGCTGGAGGGCGCGCTCAGGGAGCTGAGCATCGACCCCGCGCGCAGCATCGCGATTGGCGACGGCGCCAACGACATCCCGATGATAGAGGCGGCGGGGCTGGGCGTAGCCTATCACGCCAAGGAAAAGACCCGCGCCGCCGCTGACGCGGAGATTCGCCATGGCGACCTCTCCGCGTTGCTCTATGCGGCAGGCATTGCGCGCAAGGATTGGGTGGCGGGCTGAGGCGGCAATCCTGCCGCCACCGCCTCAGAAGTGGAATTCATACTCCAGCACAAGGCGGAGCTGGCCGTTCGTCTCATCGCGTGATTTGCCAAGCGCGAACAGATAGCCTGCCTCGATTTCCAGCTCGCCGTCTCCGGGCAGGTGCTCCAGCTCCGTGCGGACCATCGGGCCTGCGAAATGCTCGTCACGTGGGAGGAAATCCTTGGTGGTGCCGAGATTGCCGAACGCCTCCGCGCCAAACCGGAATTCGCCGAACGCTGCCCAGTCCGCCGACACCGCATAGCCCAGCTCGACCGGCTCGCCCTTTTCCAGTTCCTTGCCGAACTTGAGGTTCAGGCGCGCGTCGAACGGACCTTTGGTATGTTGCAGCAGCAGCTTGGCCTCGATCTCGTCCGCGCCATGGCGCACCGCTTCATATTCGCCATAGAGCGCGATATCGAGGCCGAGCGAATCGACGCGGCCGATATGGCCGATGGTTTCGATCGAATAGGCTTCCACCTTGCGGCTCTCATGCGGCTCGCGCTCGGTTTCGACGAGAACTCCGGCGAGGAAATTGTCGGTAAAGCCGTGCGATAGCTCCAGCACCGCCGCGTCCTCGCCGTCCGCCGCATCGCCGGACAGGCGCCCATAGCGCATCTCTACTTCGGTGACGCCTTTTTCAATGCGCGCGCCGTAAACCTTTCCGCCCAGCCCCGGCGCGGCGGCCGCAGGCGTCGCCAAGGCCGCGCACAGCGCAACCGCGCTCAAAAACGCATATTTTTTCATTGAGTCCCCCTTTGCGGGGACGCTCACTAATGAAAAACATTCGCATTAGCAAGCGCAATTAGGAATAAGTCGCAATAGCGTTATTGCGGATCAGCGCGGCTTGACGATACAGTCGGCTCCGGCTGCTTTTACCTTGCCACACAGCGCATCCGCCTCCGCGCGGGTCGTCAACGACCCCGCCAACAGGCGCGTCATTGCCCCGGCCGGTTCGAGGCGATGCGGCGCGGCGGCGAGTGCGGGTATTTTGGCCGTAAGCGTCTTCCATTGCGCCTGCGCGCGCGCGGTCTCGCCGAATGCGCCGAGCTGGACCTGCCATCCGCCGGAGACAGGCGCGGGCTTTGCCGCGGGTGCTGGCGCAGATGCTGGCGCTTGTGACGGTGCTGAAACCGGCGACGGTGCGGGCTGGGAGGGCGGCAGGGTCGCGCTGCGAATGGGCTTGGTGCTCGGCGCCGGCCGCAAGATAGGCTGCGGAGCAGAGGGTGACGATGCAGCGACAGCCGCACCCGCCGCCCGCGCCTTGCGCGCCTCCATCGCGGCTGCCAGCGCGAGGCCATCGCGGCGCTGATGTTCGGGAATATAGCGGTCCATCTGCGCCAGCGCCGCCGACGCCTGTTCCACGCCCGATGCCGAGGCGCGGGTCATCAGCGCATAGGCGCGCATCCAGTCCCTCGGCAGCAGGTCACCGTTGAACAAGGCGATGCCCACCAGATATTGCGCGCGCGCCTCACCCCGATCGGCAGAGCGCAGCAAGCTGGGCATGGCCTCCGCCCGGCGGTTCTGCTGATAGAGCAGCAATCCATAGGCGTCTTCGGCTTGGCTATGGCCTTGCGCGGCGGCCTTGCGATACCATTCGAGTGCGGTGTTCGGATCCTGCGGCACGCCCCGACCCATCTTGTAGGCCTGGCCGAGGTTGAACTGCGCATCGGCATCGCCCGCCTCGGCTAGCGGCAGCCAGACTTTCATCGCGCGCGCATAATCTCCCTGCGCCCAGGCATCGACGCCTGCCTTCGTGTCTGCCTGGGCCGAAGGCGCGGCAGCCAACAGCGCTATTCCCGCCAGCGCCCCGCAAATCCTGTGTCTCATAGTCCGTTCCCACTCGCGCGGCATTTCCGGCCTGCGCGCTCCGGGCGCTATCATGCCCGCAAAATGGTGGAAACTGCGTTAATCGTAAACTCTTGCTCAGGGGGAGTGGGAGGTCAGCAAAATTCCGCACTTTCGTGGATTTTGAGAGGGACTCCCCAGCCGTCGAATTAACAGAATGTTAGGACGTCGCCAGTTACCCTCCCGCACGACTACATCCATCCGGGGGAATTGCGTGCGCGTATTGGCTTTGGCTTCGCAAAAGGGCGGTTCGGGCAAGACGACCTTGTCCGGCCATCTCGCCGTGCAGGCGGAACTTGCAGGCGCCGGGCCGGTCGTGCTGATAGACATCGACCCGCAGGGCTCGCTCGCCGACTGGTGGAACGAGCGCGAGGCCGGCGCGCCCGCCTTTGCCGAGACCACGGTTGCGCGGCTGGCGCATGACCTCGAAACGCTGCGCGCGCAGGGTTTCAAGCTCGCCATCATCGACACGCCGCCCGCCATCACGATGGCGATCCAGAGCGTGATCTCCGTCGCCGAGCTCATCGTCATCCCCACGCGCCCCAGCCCGCATGATCTGCGCGCCGTCGGCGCCACGGTCGATCTGTGCGAGCGCGCGGGCAAGCCGCTGATCTTTGTCGTCAACGCGGGAACGCCCAAGGCGCGCATCACGCAAGAGGCCGCCATCGCCCTTTCCCAGCACGGCACCGTCGCGCCGGTGGTGGTGCACCAGCGCACGGATTTCGCCGCCAGCATGATCGACGGGCGCACGGTGATGGAGGTCAATCCCGGCAGCCGCTCCGCGCAGGAGATCGAGCAGCTTTGGGGCTATATCTCCGACCGGCTGGAGAAAAATTTCCGCCGCACCGTCTTCTCGGTGCCCGGCCCCGCTGCGATGGCGCGCCCCGCCGCCGGCTTCGGCCGCCGCACGGTCAGCCAGTAAGGAGCGAAGGCATGATCGAACCCAAGCCTTTCGCTTCGCTCACCTCCGGCCTGCTCGCCCGCAAGGGCGCGGCCCGCCCGGCGATGCGCCGCTATATTCCCGGTGGAGACAAGCCCAGCCTGCCGCTGTCTGTACAGGAGGATCTGGGCTGGAACGACATGGGCGAGGAAGCCGCTGCGCCCGCCCCACTGACGATGATCCGCGAAGATTTGCCTCAACCCGAAGCGAAGACCGTCACGCCCGAAATCGTGAAGCAGCAGGAGCTGCTGGTAGAGCAGATGGCCGAACCCGAAGCGCGCGAGCCATGGGTGCCGATGGCGACAGTGCGCCCGCGTGGCGCCAAGGCGGCGTTCACGCTGCGGCTCGACCCGGAGCGTCATCTGCGCCTGCGCCTTGCCTGTGCCGTCAACAACCGCAGCGCGCAACAGATCGTCACACAGGCGCTTGACGCCTTTCTCAACAGCCAGCCCGAGCTTGAGGCGCTGGCGCAACAGGTGCCGGGGACCGACGGCACCAATCCCGTTAGAAAGTAATGGATGTGGGGACCACCATGAAACGCGACCATAAACGCAAGGCTCTTTCCAATATCGCGGCATCGTCGTTGATCGTCGCCGCCTCGATGGTGGGCTGCACCGGCCAGGCGCTGCATACCCAGGCAGGGGCAGGCGCGGGCAAGCTCAACGCCATGGCGGACGCGCAGGCGCGCGACGCCGAGAAGGCGCTCGCCGCCAAGGACGCCGCCAAGGCGATCCAGATTGCGGAGGCTGCGGTCGCCGCGTCGCCCAACAAGGCCGACTATCGCACGCTGCTGGGCCGCGCCTATCTGCTCGACGGGCGCTTTGCCTCGGCGCGCACCGCGTTTGAAGACGCGCTGACTCTCGGGGCAACCGATGGGCGCACCGTCGTCAACCTCGCGCTAATCCATGTCGCGCAGGGGGACAAGACAGCCGCCCAGCGTCTGCTCAACGAACGTGTCGATCAACTCACGGCCGCCGATTACGGGCTGGCGATGGCGATGGCAGGCAACCCCGACGAAGCGATCCGCGTGCTCTCGCAGGCGATCCATGCTCCCACCGCTGGCGCAAAAGAGCGGCAGAACCTCGCTTATGCCTATGCTCTGGCCGGGCAATGGACCGAAGCGCGGCAGGTCGCCGCACTCGATCTCGCGCCAGCCGATGCCGCCAGGCGCGTGCTGGGCTGGGCGCAGGCCGCACAACCCGGTGCGGACAGCCAGCGCGTCATCGCCATGATGGGCGTCGCTCCGCGCGCGGACGATGCCGGGCTGCCGGTGCACCTCGCGCTGGGCCAAAACCAGCCCGCGCCCGCTCAACTGGCGGAAGCTGCGCCGCCCACCCCCGCCACCGACTTCATCCCGGCGCCGATCGCCGACGAACCCCAGGCTGACAACGCGCCCGTGGCTGCCCCTGCCCCGGCATCAGCTCCAGCCCCTGCACAAGCGCCTGTCACGACCCCGGCTCCCGCTCCCGCGCCTGCCCTTGCTGCTGCGAGCGAGGAAGAGGCCAAGGTCAGCGTGCCGGAGTTCATTCCCGCGCCGCGCACTCCCCTGCGCGTTGCCGTGGCCGCGCCAAAGGCACTGGCGGCCCCTGCTCAGCCAGCCGTCACCCCGACACCGCTCTCCCCCCTGCTGCGCGCGCCTGCGCCCAGCCCGCTGTTGAAAAACCCCGTCCCCGGCGCACGGCCTGTCGCGCTGTGGCAGCCGGTTGATTCGGCGAAAGGCTCTGCATGGGTGGTTCAGCTCGGTGCGTTTTCCTCGCCTCAGGCCGCCAAAGCGGGGTGGAATCGGGCCGTGCGCGGCAATGAGCGCCTGGGCCTTTTCCCGCAGCTCATCACGCAGGCGAATGTCAACGGCCGTAATTATCATCGCGTGGCTATCGCCGGATTTGGCAATAAGGGCGGCGCTGACAAGCTCTGTGGTTCCATCCGCGCGGCCGGCGGCAGCTGCTTCGTCCGCCTCGGTGGGCCGGAGGCCGCGCCGGTCCATTGGGCGAAATTGAAGGTCAAGGCCCCCGCGCGCCTCGCCATGCGCTAGGCGATACTGTTCCCTCCCAAATGGGGGAGCCTTCATGGCTCCCCCTTTTTTATCCGTAAAAGACGCCGCCCTTCATCACCCGCCTGACGCGGCCCTGAACCGGCAGCTTGTCAAACGGGGTGTTGCCCGCTGCCGCCGCCATGCGGTTGCTGTCGACGATCCACGGCGCGTCGGGATCGACGAGGATGACGTCTGCCGGGCTTCCCGCTGCAAAGCTGCCTGCGTTCACCCCCAATATTCGCGCGGGATTGGCGGAGAGCAGCCGCATCAGCGCATTGATGCCGATCACCCCGTCACGCACCAGATTGAGCGAGAGCGCGAGCAGCGTCTCCGCGCCCGCAACGCCCGGCGCGGCATCGGCAAAGGGCAGGCGCTTGTCCTCCGGCCCGCGCGGATCGTGGCTGGAGGTGATGACGTCTATCGTGCCATCCGCCACGGCTGCCAGTGCGGCCTTGCGATCATCTTCGGAGCGCAGTGGCGGAGAGAGGCGGGCGAAGGTGCGATAGTCGGACACCGCATTGTCTGAGAGAAACAGATGCGCGGGCGATATGCCGCAGGTGACTCGCAGGCCCTCGTTCTTTGCCGCGCGGATGAGGTCAAACCCCGCCCTGGTGGTGACGAGGCGGAAATGGATCGCCGCCCCGGTCTCGCGCACCAGCGCGATATCGCGCGCGATCGCCATCGCCTCTGCGCAGGCCGGCGCCGCCGGCAGCCCCAGCCGCGTGGCCGTCTCGCCATTGGTCGCCACGGCCCGGCCCGCCAGCCCGGCGTCCTCGGCATGCGAGATCACCGTGAGGCCGAGGCCACTGGCATAGCTGAGCACCCGGTGCATCACGCCCGAGTCCGCAATCCAGCTGCGCCCGGTGCCGACCGCCTTGGCGCCTGCCCTCTGCATCAGCCCGATCTCGGCCATCTCGGCCCCGGCAAGGCCTCGCGTCGCCGCCGCGATCGGGTGAACCCAGAAATCGGGCTTGCCGTTGCGGGTCGCCTCGCGAATGAGGCCCACATCATCGAGTAGCGAAGACTGATCGGGCATCAGCGCTGCACGCGTAATTCCACCGAAATGAAAGGCGGGCTTATCGGTCCTGAACACGCCGAGGTCGACCAGGCCCGGCGCGACGACGAGGTCGCTTGCGTCAACCACATCGGCATCTGACGGCACATCGATTGCACCGCTTGCGAGGATGGTATCGCCCGCGATCAGCAGCGTGCCCTGGGTCGGCGCATCCTGCGCAGGGTCGGCCAGCAGCCCGCCGGTGATGGCGATCTTGGTGCCGCTCACCATCCTTCTACTCCCCTCGCGCTGCGCGTCAGCACATCCAGGCACGCCATGCGCACCGCGACGCCCATCTCCACCTGCTCGGTAA
Organism: Sphingobium sp. DEHP117; assembly: GCF_030867385.1. Lineage (GTDB taxonomy): Bacteria > Pseudomonadota > Alphaproteobacteria > Sphingomonadales > Sphingomonadaceae > Sphingobium. The sequence continues at coordinate 651,326 of NZ_JAPFBJ010000002.1, forward strand.
TGGCGGAGCGATTGGGGTCATCCGCCACGCCGCTGGTAATCTCCACACCCCGGTTCATCGGGCCGGGGTGCATCACCAGCGCGTCGGGCTTGGCCTTGGCGAGGCGCTCGGGCGTGAGGCCATAGAGCGCGTGATATTCGCGCGGGCTGGGGATGAACGCGCCATCCATCCGCTCGTTCTGAAGACGCAGCATCATCACCACGTCCGCCTCGTGGAGCGCCGCATCGAAATCGGTGTAAGCGGTGGCGCCCATGCATTCGACCGCCGCGGGCATCAGTGTCGGCGGGGCAACGACGCGCACCTGCGCGCCCAAAGCGGCGAGGCAGAGCATGTTGGACCGCGCCACCCGGCTGTGCAGCACATCGCCGCAGATGGTGACGATCTGTCCCTCGATATAGCCGCGCCTGCGCCGGATCGTGAGCGCGTCCAGCAGCGCCTGCGTCGGGTGCTCGTGCCAGCCATCGCCCGCGTTCAGCACCGGGCAGTCGACCTTGTCGGCGATCAACTGCACCGCGCCGGAGCTGCCGTGGCGGATGACGATCACGTCCGCGCGCATCGCGTTCAAAGTCACCGCCGTGTCGATCAGGGTCTCGCCCTTTTTTACGCTGGAGGTCGCGGCGTGCATGTTGACCACATCCGCGCCCAGGCGCTTGCCTGCGATTTCGAAGCTGAGGAGCGTGCGCGTGCTGTTCTCGAAAAAGGCGTTGATCTGCGTGAGGCCCGCCAGCCGGTCGTCATGCTTCTGCGCCGCGCCGCGGTTGACGCCGACCCAATGCTCTGCCTCATCGAGCAGGAAGCGGATTTCCCACGGTTTCAGATGCGCGATGCTGAGGAGATGGCGATGCGGGAAAGCGTCTTTGCCCCCGGAGTTTGCGGGGCGGCTCTGGCCGGCTTGCGCGTCTGCATCGCTTGGCATGAGCCGGTGCCTTAGGGCAGGTGGGGCAGCAGGGCAAGAGCGAAGCATGATCTGTCTTGGCTATTCACACCGCGTCATTCCAGCTGCATGCGCAACGCCGGATAGCGTGATCCCGGATAGCGGGATTTTGCTGGCCAAATCCTGACGGATTTGGAGAAAATCCGCTTCCGGGATGACGATCATGCGAAGGGATCCTTCCGATCCTCAATGCATCAACGCGTCTATGGCACCCTGCAGGATATAGCTGGCGGCGAGCTTGTCGACCAGTTCGCTGCGCCGGGCGCGGCTGGTGTCAGCCTCGATCATCATGCGTGTTACGGCCTGCGTCGACCAGCGCTCGTCCCACAGCAGGATGGGCAGGCCGAGGTCCGCCATATTCTGTGCAAACGCCCTGCTTGCCTGGCTGCGCGGGCTTGCCGACCCGTCGAGATTGAGCGGCAGGCCGATGACGATGCCCTTTGCCTGTTGCTCTGCCATGAAGAGGGCGAGCGTGGCCTTGTCTTTGCTGAACTTCCCGCGTGATATCGTGTGCGCGGCGGAAGCGATGCTCCAGCCCGCATCGCACAGCGCGAGGCCGATGGTCTTCGTCCCCACATCCATGCCGATCAGCCGCCCGCCATGGGGTAGCGCCGCGCGAAACTCGGCCGCATGGGTGGTGATAAGGGCGCTTGTCCCGATGATGCTTGTCCTTTTGCAGTTGCGCAGGCTCTACCAGCCGGGCTATCGGCCAATCCCATGTCGATCAATAGCAGCACCGTCAAGAAAGTCGCCAGCCTTGCGCGCATCGCCGTCTCTGACGACGAGGCCGAGCGGTTGGTTCCCGAACTCAACAACATCCTCGGCTGGGTCGAGCAACTGGGGCAGGTGGATGTCTCCGGCGTGGAGCCGATGACCGCAGTGATCCCCAACGCCTTGCGCCTGCGCGACGATGTGGTGAACGCCGATCCGCTGACCGGCGGCAATGTGCGGGACAAGGTATTGGCCAATGCGCCTCAGGCCGAGCATGGCTTTTTCGCCGTGCCGAAGGTGATCGAATGAAAGCCGAAGGATTTCATTCGATCATCGCGGACAGCGGCGTAGCCGCGACCGATCCGGGATCCAGAAACACAGACTCTATTTGGATGCCGGATCAAGTCCGGCATGACGGGCTAAATCTATGACCGAGCTGACCAACCTGACAGTCGCGGAAATTCGCGACGGCGTTGCGGCGGGAACCTTCTCCGCACGCGAGGTAGCGAGCGCGTTCAACGCCGCCGTGGAGGCAGGGCGAGCGCTTAACGCCTATATCGTCGAGACACCGGAGCTGGCGCTGGCAGCCGCCGACGCGGCGGATGCGGCGCGGGCTAGCGGAGACCTGAAACCGCTGTCGGGCGTGCCCATCGGCATGAAAGACCTGTTCTGCACGGCGGGCGTGCAGACGACAGCCGCATCACACATCCTCGAAGGCTTCACGCCGCCCTATGAGTCGACCGTCTCAGGCAAGCTTTGGGCAGCAGGCGCGGGGATGCTGGGCAAGCTCAACCTCGATCAGTTCGCGATGGGCAGCTCCAACGAGACGAGCGCGTTCGGCAAGGTGATCTCCCCTTGGCGCGATGCGAGCGGAAAAGACCTCGCGCCGGGCGGCAGCTCGGGCGGAAGCTCCTCCGCTATCTCCGCGCGCCTCTGCCCGGCCGCCACCGGCACGGACACCGGCGGCTCGATCCGCCAGCCCGCAGCGTTCACCGGCATTTCGGGTATCAAGCCGACCTACGGCCGCTGCTCGCGCTGGGGCATCGTCGCGTTCGCGTCTTCGCTCGATCAGGCGGGTGCAATGGCGCGCACGGTAAAGGACAATGCGATCCTGTTGGAAACCATGGCGGGGTTCGATGCGAAGGATTCGACTTCGCTGGACCTGCCCGTGCCGCAGTGGGAGGCGAACCTGTCGTCGGACCTGCGCGGCAAAAAAATCGGCATCCCGAAGGAATATCGCCCGGATGGCCTCAATGCGGAGATTGCCGCGCTGTGGGATCAGGGCATAGCCTGGTTGAAAGATGCAGGCGCGGAGGTAGTGGAAGTCTCGCTGCCCCACACGCAATACGCGCTGCCGACCTACTACATCATCGCCCCCGCCGAGGCGTCGTCCAACCTCGCCCGCTATGATGGCGTGCGCTATGGCCAGCGCGTGCTGCCCGATGGCGCGGGCCTGCAGGACATGTATGCCGCCACCCGCGCCGCAGGCTTCGGTGACGAGGTGAAGCGCCGCATCATGATCGGCACCTATGTGCTTTCAGCCGGTTATTACGACGCCTATTACACCCAGGCCTGCAAGGTGCGCACGCTCATCAGCCGCGATTTCGAGGCGGCATGGGAAACCTGCGACCTGCTGCTCACCCCCACCGCGCCGTCCGCCGCCTTCCCGCTGGGCGAAAAGCAGGAAGATCCGCTGGCGATGTATCTGAACGATGTGTTCACCGTGCCCGCCTCGCTCGCTGGCCTGCCCGCGATGGCGGTGCCGGGTGCGCTCAACAGCGCGGGCCTGCCGCTCGGCCTCCAGATCATCGGCAAGGCACTCGACGAGCAGGGCGTGCTGAACGCCGCGCTGGCGCTGGAAGAACGCGCGGGCTTCACGGCCCGGCCGGAGAAATGGTGGTAATAGCGGATACAAAGTGTTACTAAGGTAACACCGGAGAAAGTCTATGAATCATCACGCCACGAAAACGGGCACCATGACCAGCAAGGGTCAGGTCTTGATCCCCAAAGCCCTCCGCGATGCCGCGGGCCTTGCCCCAGGCCAGCCTTACAAGGTGGAACTGGATGAAAACGGCCATGTTCTCGTCGCGCCTCTGGATGTGACCCTCGATGTCGAGCAGCGGCTGGCGGCGCAGGCCATGGCTTTGGAGAGTATCGAAGGTCGTTATGTTTTCGGGGCATCGACCGATCGTGTCATGCGTGATCTGCGGGGCGACTATCAACCGTGATTCTGGTGGATTCCAATATCCTGATCGACCTGTTTAGCCACGATGCCCAATGGTATGATTGGTCAAGGGAACAAATCGGAAGAGCGGCACACGGAGCCTATCTTTTTGTGAATCCCATAGTGGTTGGCGAACTGAGTTGGAAATTCGAGAGCTTTGAACGGTTCACTCAGATACTCACCGCCTTGCTGATCGGCATTGAACCATTTGACGGCAAAGCGGGTCACTGCGCGGGTGACGCTTACCACCGATATCGTTTGCGGAGAGGAGAGGATAGTCCCAAGCTCCCTCTGCCGGATTTCCTTATCGGTGGACACGCGCAGTCGTTGGGCGCAACGATCCTGACGCGCGATGCCCGTTTCTACCGCGTCTATTTTCCTCAAGTTCCCCTCATTTTGCCAGAGACCATCAATGACTGAATCAACCTATCGCATACAGGGCGCAACCGGCGAGTGGGAGGTCGTGATCGGCCTTGAGGTCCATGCGCAGATCACCACGCAGGCGAAGCTGTTCTCCGGCGCGGCCACCGCTTTCGGCGCGGAGCCGAACACGCAGGTCAGCCTTGTCGATGCCGCCATGCCCGGCATGCTGCCCGTGCCGAACCGCGAATGCATCCGTCAGGCGGTGCGCACCGGCATGGCGATCAACGCGCAGATCAACAAATATTCGCGCTTTGACCGCAAGAACTACTTCTACGCCGATCTGCCGCAGGGCTATCAGATCAGCCAGCTTTATCACCCGATCGTGGGCGAGGGGCAGATCGAGATCAGCCTCGACGACAAGAACCCGGAGGCCGACGTCAAGACCATCGGCATCGAGCGTATCCATGTGGAGCAGGACGCGGGCAAGCTAATGCACGATCAGCATCCGACGCGCAGCTATGTCGACCTCAACCGGTCCGGCGTCGCGCTGATGGAGATCGTTTCGCGGCCGGACATGCGCTCGCCTGCCGAAGCGGGCGCCTATCTCTCCAAGCTGCGCACGATCCTGCGCTATGTCGGCAGCTGCGACGGCAATATGGACCAGGGGTCGATGCGCGCGGACGTGAATGTGAGCGTCCGCAAGCCGGGCGAAGAGTTCGGCACGCGCACGGAAACGAAGAACGTCAACTCGGTGCGCTTCGTCATGCAGGCGATCGAGCATGAGGCAAACCGCCAGATCGACGTGCTGGAGTCAGGTGGCAAGATAGTTCAGGAAACCCGTCTGTTCGATCCTGACAGCGGCACGACGCGCTCGATGCGCTCCAAGGAAGACGCGCACGACTATCGCTATTTTCCCGACCCGGACCTGTTGCCGCTGGAGCTGGACGACGCGTTCCTCGCGGAATGCCGCGCGTCGCTGCCCGAGTTGCCGGACGCCAAGCGCCACCGCTATGAGAAAGAGCTTGGCCTCTCACCCTATAATGCGGGCGTGCTGACGGCGGATGCGGACACGGCGCGCTGGTTCGAGACGCTGATCGCGGCGTCTGCCGCCAAACAGGGCAAGGCGGAAGGCGATGTGGCCAAGGCCGCCGCCAACTGGCTGCTCTCTGAACTGTTCGGCGCGCTGAACAAGCTCGGCAAGGAGCTGGGCGACAGCCCCGTCTCGCCGGAGGCGGCTGCGGAGCTGCTCGCGCTGGTGGGTGATGGCACCATCTCCGGTTCGATCGCCAAACAGGTGCTCGAAAAGATGCTGGAGACGGGCGACGGCGCGGCCGCCATCGTCGAGCGCGAGGGCCTCAAGCAGACCTCGGACACCGGGGCGATCGAGGCGGCAGTGGCAAAAATCCTCGCCGACAATGCCGACAAGGTCGAGCAGTACAAGGCGGGCAAGGAGGCGCTGTTCGGCTTCTTTGTCGGCCAGACGATGAAGGCCATGCAGGGCAAGGCCAACCCGCAGATGGTCAATGAACTTCTGAAGAAGATGCTGTCCTGAAATAAGTATCTAGGGCTTGGTGCTTGTAATCGGCACCGCTTGCGTCAAGCAAAAACCGCTGTTACGCTCGCTCCCATTGCATTCATTGGGGGTGTTCCGTGAATAGATGTTTGGCGACAGGACTTGCCTGCGTACCGATGCTATGCGCTTCGATGTCACCAGAGGCAAAATCGATCCTGTTCTACTGTTTTGGTTCGCCTGCCAGTATAACGTCAACCCTGCTAATCATGCAGTAACCATTTGAGAAAGAGGTTTTCTTCCGCGTCGCCCTGGATGCACCTGGTCCGTTTGCCGCGCAGGCTCCCAAGCTCGGGCTGCTTTTCGCTACAGGCAGAGTGGAGAACCTTCCGGGGGTCTGCGATTGGCTTGCTTGCCCTCCTTGCCAGCAACGAGGTTTGCGCTTCCGCTATTTCCCTTCCTCGATCGCCAGCTGTATCACCGCTGCCCGGCACCCTGGAAACCCGCCCGGTTCAGCTCTCGCGGCTGAGGCTTAAGCAGCCACGCGGGACCAGGATCGGAAAGGTAAAACTCGGGCTGCTGTGCATGGGCGGCTACCCCCTGACGTGGCGAGGCCGCGGTGGCGAATTGTCCACCGAAGAGTTCGACGATGCCTTTCGAGATGAGCTCAAAGCTCTCGGTTACGATGTCGTTAGTACGTCGAGCAATCTGTTTGACGAGGACGGCGACTCTCGTGCTGAATATCTCATAGGTGGGACGATTACGATGATGACCGTCGATGCCTGCTATCCCAATTCCGGGCTGGGAGATAGCCACTCCGCCAAGGGAACGGCCCTGATGGAAGTTGAGTGGCAGATGTACGACCGGATCGAGCGCAGCGTTGTTGCGAAGGTAATCACGCGCCAAGGGTATAAGCAGGGCAAGACCGATGCCGCCGGGGTCTCGGGCTTGATCGTGGCAGCATTCGGAGAAAATGTGAGGGCGCTGGCCGCTAACGAGGCGATGCGAAAATATCTGGTCGGCGCGCGGCGCGACGCGTCGATAACGCGTGTTCCAAGCGGCGGACAACCGCCCATTGTGATGAGCTTGCCAAATCAATCTGCAAAAAACCTGTCGACAGCGGTGGGCAGCACCGTGCTGGTCCAGTCTGGCTCCGGCCACGGCAGTGGCTTTCTCATTTCGCGGGACGGCTACTTTCTAACAAATAACCATGTGGTGGCCGGTGCGAAATATGTGAAGCTGCGTTGGTCTGACGGCCTTGAGGAATTGGGTGAGGTCATCCGCGTGGATAAGGGGCGCGACGTGGCGCTGGTCAAGGGAGCCGCGCGGGACAGGACGCCGCTCAGGATAAGCGAGCAGGCGATCGCGGTCGGCAGTGACATCTATGCTATCGGTGCCCCGCTTGACCCGGCATTTCAAAACAGCGTTACAAAGGGCATATTGTCTGCCCGGAGGATCGAGGACGGCTACAGCTATCTGCAGAGCGATGTTGCGGTCAACCCGGGCAACAGCGGCGGGCCGCTGGTAACCGCGCAGGGCGATGTCATCGGCATTACAGTCAAGGGCGTCCGGATCGGCGAAGCCTCTCAAAGTATCAATTTCTTCATCCCTGCCCACGAAGCGTTGGAATTTCTGTCCATCAGGGGGAAATAGGCAGGCTACAGGGCAACCGTCTCTCTCCGCTTGACCCCGCTCATGCCGCAGTGCAACAATCGCGCTATGGCTGACCGATCCGTTCCTTCCGCTGCACCGGAGGCGACGATCACGCAAAATCCTGACATCCGCTATCTCGGGCGGCTGCTGGGTGACGTGATTCGCGCCTATGGTGGTGACAAGCTTTACCGGCAAACCGAATATATCCGGTCCGTCTCGGTCGACCGCGCGCGTGGCGTGGAGGGCGCGGACGTGGCGGATACTGGCCTCGGCGCGCTGAGTCTTGACGACACGCTCGATTTCGTGCGCGGGTTCATGCTGTTTTCGATGCTGTCCAACCTGGCGGAAGACCGGCAGGGCGCAGGTGCGGATATGGGCGCTTCCTTTGCAGAGGCGGTGGCCGGGCTGGAGCAGCATGGCATCGGGCGCGCGCAGGTCGCGCAGATGTTGGGCAACGCGCTGATCGCGCCGGTGCTCACCGCGCACCCGACCGAGGTGCGCCGCAAGTCGATGATCGACCACAAGAACCGCATCGCCGAGCTGATGCGGCTGCGCGATGCGGGGCGTGGCGAGACGGATGAGGGCGAGCCGCTCGACGAAGCGATCATGCGCCAGATCGCGCTGCTGTGGCAAACGCGCCCGCTGCGGCGCGAGCGGCTATATGTGCAGGACGAGATCGACAATGTGCTCGCCTATTTCCGCGACGTGTTTCTCGCCGCCCTGCCTGCGCTCTATGCCCGGTGGGAGCGGGAACTGGGTCACCGCCCGCCCAGCTTCCTGCGCGTTGGTAACTGGATCGGCGGCGACCGCGACGGCAACCCCTATGTTCAGGCAGAGCAGCTGCGCTCCGTGCTGGGGCGCGGATGCGAGGCGGCGCTGCAGCATTATCTCGATGCCATCCATGCCTTGGGCGCGGAACTGTCGATTTCTACCGAACTGGCAACGGTGCCCGAGGCGGTGCTGGCGCTGGCGAAGGCAAGTGGAGACAACAGCCCCAGCCGCGCGGACGAGCCCTATCGTCGTGCGATTTCCGGTATCTACGCCCGCCTGGCCGCCACGCATGAGGCGCTGATCCGCCGGGCTCCGCCGCGCCCGTCCGCGCTCAAAGGCGTGCCTTATACCGGCCCGGCGGAGCTGCGCGCCGATCTCGTCACCATTGCTCAGGGTCTGGCGAGCGGCGGCGAGGGTATGCTCTCCACCGGCGGCAAGCTCGGGCGGTTGATCCGTGCGGTGGAGACATTCGGTTTCCATCTTGCCACGCTCGACATGCGCCAGAACAGCGCGGTGCATGAGCGCGTCGTGGCGGAGCTGCTTGGACATGCCGGGGTCGAACCGGATTATCCCGCGCTCGATGAGGCTGCGCGGGTGGCGCTGCTCCGGCGCGAACTTGCGACCAACCGCCCGCTCGGCTCGCGCTTCACCCTCTATAGCGAGGAAACGGCGAGCGAGCTGGCGATCCTCGAGGCCGCAGCCCAGGCGCATGCGGTCTACGGCCCGGTGGCGATCCAGCAATATATCGTCAGCAAGGCCGAAAGCGTGTCGGACTTGCTGGAAGTGGCCGTGCTGCTCAAGGAAGTCGGTCTGTGGCGCGTGGCAGAAGGTGCGCAGGGGCCAGATTCTGCCGTGGCGCTGACGGTGAACTGCGCGATCATGCCGGTGCCGCTGTTCGAGACGATCGCGGATCTTGAGGCGGCGCCGGAGGTGATGCGCGCATGGTTCGCCCTGCCCGAGATCGGCGCGCTCACGCGCGCGCGCGGCCATCAGGAAGTGATGATCGGCTATTCGGACAGCAACAAGGATGGCGGCTATCTCACCTCGAACTGGAGCCTCTATCAGGCGAGCGAAGCGCTGGCCCCGGTGTTCGCCGAGGCGGGCGTCGCCATGCAGCTGTTCCACGGGCGCGGCGGGGCGGTAGGGCGCGGCGGCGGCTCGGCCTTCGCGGCGATCCGTGCACAGCCCGCAGTGTCGGTGCAGGGGCGCATCCGCATCACCGAGCAGGGGGAAGTGATCGCCGCCAAGTTCGGCACGCCGGATGTCGCCGCCGCCAATCTGGAGGCGATGACCGCTGCGACGTTGCTCGCCACGCTGGAGCCGCAGCAGCTCAGCCAGCGGGACACCGCGCGTTTCGCGGCCGCCATGGAGCAGCTTTCTGCGCGCGCGTTCGCCGCCTATCGCGGGCTTGTCTACGAGACAGACGGGTTCAAGACCTTCTTCCGTCAGCTGACGCCGATCCAGGAGATTGCTGGGCTCAAGATCGGCTCCCGCCCGGCGAGCCGCACCAAGAGCGACGCGATCGAGGATCTGCGGGCAATTCCGTGGGTGTTCGGCTGGTCTCAGGCGCGGGTGATGCTGCCCGGCTGGTATGGTGTCGGCGCCGCTCTCAGCGAGTTTGCGGACAAGGCGCTGATCAAGGACATGGCGCAGGCATGGCCGTTCCTGCAAGCGACGCTGGCGAACATGGAGATGGTGCTGGCAAAGTCTGACCTGGACATCGCGGCGCGCTATCTGCCGCTGGTGGAGGATCAGATGGCGGCAAACGCCATTTTCGGGCGCATTCGCGACGGTTGGCATGGGGCGCATGATGGGTTGCTCGCTGCCACCGGCCAGAACCGGCTGCTGGAGCAGAACCCGGCGCTCGATCGCTCGATCCGGTTGCGGCTACCCTATATCGAGCCGTTGAATCTCTTGCAGGTCGAATTGCTGAAGCGCCATCGTGGTGGGGAGGACGATGCGCGTATCAAGGAAGGCATCGAGCTGACGATCAACGCTATCGCAACGGCACTGCGCAACAGCGGATAGGCGCTCCCGCTGCCCGGACGGGAAGCGAGAGCGCCGGTCACTTAACTTACTTTAGAGCGCGCTGCGTTAAATCTGGATCGGTCAGCGCGCTCTAAGTTTTTGTTTTACCGCATCGTTTTGGCGCAAAACCGGTTCCCACCCTTCGACAAGCTCAGGACAGGCTTTTGCGCACGATGCCCTAGTTTAGAACTTCGCGACGAGACCAGCCATCGGGCGGATCGAGCGGAAGTTGCCCATGGTGTCGACCTGCATACGAAGGCGGATGTTGCTGTTGTCGCCTTCCTGCATGCCGAAGTCCACAGGAGACAGTTCAAGGCCCGCGCCATAGGTCATACCGTCATGATCGCGGCCGTTGACTCCCTGGCTGTCAAGATTGACCCAGCGGTAGCCGACCTTGCCGAAGATCATGCTGTCCTTGCCCGCGCGGATACCCACTCGGCCAGCAGCGCCATATTCCCAATCGATGTCCCCGGTGAAGCCCTTGGCAACGCTACCCTCGCCGCCGACCGTAAGCGGGCCGAGGTCGATGTTGGCGCCCACGACGCCTTCAACGATGCCGCCTTCGGTGCTGCCGGGAATGCCGAGATTGTTGCGCTCGCTGTCGAAATCTTCGTAACCGCCCATCACGCCCGCATAGAGCTGAAAGCGCGAATTGGAGGGTACGCCGTCGTCACCGCCATCATTCTGGGCATATGCGGCGGCAGGGATGAGCGACGCAGCGCCGAGCGCCGCCAGAAGCAGTGTTTTCATCATTCTGAACCTTTTGCTGTTGCTGTTGTTCCGGTTTGGACCCGGCGGCCAGCAGATGCGCCGTTGATGGTGGCGCGCTGACAGGGGGTTGAATGCTTCGGCTAGGCGGCGGTTGCACAACTCGTCGCAACAAACTCACTCTGCGAAGTAAAAGTGGCCAAAATGTCACTCTTTATGAACACAGGATAACCAAACTGGTCTCGCCAACGAAAAAGGCGGGGATATCGCCCCGCCTCATCCAAAAATAATCGCGCAGTAGTGGCGTTCAGGCGACCGTTGCCTTCACGATCTTGCCGGGCTTGGCTGGCGGCTCGCCCTTGGGCAGTGCGTCGACATGCTCCATGCCGCTCTCCACCACGCCCCACACGGTATATTGCCTATCGAGGAAGGTGGCGTCATCGAAGCAGATGAAGAACTGGCTGTTGGCGCTGTTCGGGTTCTGCGCCCGCGCCATCGAGCACACGCCGCGCACATGCGGCTCGGCGTTGAACTCGGCCTTGAGGTCCGGCAGCTCCGATCCGCCCATGCCGGTTCCGGTCGGGTCGCCGCCCTGCGCCATGAAGCCGGGGATTACGCGGTGGAACACCACGCCGTCATAAAAGCCCTGTTTCGCCAGCGTGCTGATGCGCTCGACATGGCCGGGCGCGAGATCGGGGCGCAGTTTGATGACGACGTCGCCGCCGCTGTCGAGGGAGAGGGTAAGGGTGTCGTCGGCCATGGCAGTCGCTCCGTTTCGGACAAGGTAAGATGTCGGCTCATATAGCGGCTCACGCGCGCAGGAAAAGGCAAATCGCCTTGCAATTCGCTGAGGCATAAGCGAAAGCGAGCCGATGATCAGCCAGCCGGAAACCGAGGGAGACGTTGATGAACGAGACCGACGCATCTCCCGCGCGCGAAGCTGTCGCCGCTGACGATCCCGCACTCGCCGCCGATGCGGTTGCGCCCGAATCCCGCCATGACGAGGATGATCGGCTGAAGCCCGAATATGTTTCCGCCGTGCTCGATGCGGTGGAGGCGGGTGACAGCGAGCGCGCGCGCGAACTTGTGGCCCCTTTGCACCCGGCTGACGTTGCCGACCTGATCGAGCTGACCCCGGCCGACGAGCGCGCCGACGTTATCGCCGCGCTGGGTGATCTGGTGAGCGGCGAGGTGTTCTCTGAGCTCAACGATTATGTCCGTGACGATGTGATCGAGGAGATGGAGCCCGCCCAGGTGGCGGAGCTGGCCGCCGAGCTCGATACCGACGACGCCGTTGCCTTGATCGAGGACCTGGAGGAAGAAGACCAGCAGGCGGTGCTCGACGCAATGGAGCCGGAAGACCGCGCCGCCATCGAAAGCGCGCTGTCCTACCCGGAGGAATCCGCCGGTCGCCTGATGCAGCGCGATCTTGTCGCCGTGCCGCAGCACTGGTCGGTCGGGCAGGTGATCGACTATCTGCGCGAGGCGAGCGCGCTGACCACCGACTTCTGGGAAATCTTCGTGGTGGACGAGCGCCATCACCCGATCGGCAGCTGCCAGTTGAGCTGGGTGCTCACCTGCCCGCGCTCCGTTTCGGTCAGCGATGTGATGAAGCGCGAGCAGACGCTGATCCCGGTCGATATGGATCAGGAAGAGGTGGCGCTGCGCTTCCAGAAATATGCGCTCATCTCCGCCGCCGTGGTCGATCCCACCGGGCGGCTGGTGGGCATGATCACGGTCGACGATATTCTGCACATCGTGCAGGAGGAAGCGGGCGAAGACATCCTGCGCCTCTCCGGTGCGGGCGATGGCGACATCAACGAGCCGGTGATGGACAGCTACAAGGCGCGGGTGCGCTGGCTGCTCTCCAACCTGCTCACCGCGCTGCTCGCTTCCTCGGTCATCCGCCTGTTCGAGGGCACGATCGAGCAGATGGTGGCATTGGCCACGCTGATGCCGATCGTCGCGGGCGTCGGCGGCAATGCAGGCAGCCAGACCATGGCGGTTACGGTGCGCGCGCTCGCCACCAACCAGATCACGGCGTCGAACACCTGGCGCACGATCTTCCGCGAGATGCGGGTGGCGCTGCTCAACGGCGCAACGGTGGCGGTGGTCATCGGCATCGGTGTCACCCTGGTGTTCAGCAATCCGGCGCTGGGCGGCGTGATTGCGGCGGCGATGCTGACCAACATCGTCACCGCCGGGCTGGCGGGCGCGGCGATCCCGCTTATCTTTGACCGTTTCGATGCTGACCCGGCGGTGGCTTCGTCCATCTTCGTGACCATGATCACCGACTCGATGGGCTTTTTCGCGTTCCTCGGGCTGGCGACGCTGGCGGGCCTCACCGGCGGCGCTTGAAAACGCTCCGCGCCAAAGCCATCTCCCGCCCATGCCGCTTCATCTCACGAAAATCGCCTTCGGGTGCGAGAGCGCCGAGGATCTGGCCTCCCGGTTGGCCCGCCGCACGGCCGAGGGCGAAGTGCGCCTCACCACGCGCTATGCCCCAAAGCGCATGGATGAGCTGGCCGGGGGCTCGCTCTACTGGATCCACGGCCATATGCTCGTGGGGCGCAGCCCGCTGATCGGGTTTGAGGACAATGGCGAGGGCCGCTGGTGGCTCAAGATCGAGCCGCGCCTGATCCCCGTTCTCCCGGCGCCCAAGCGCGCCCATCAGGGTTGGCGCTATCTGGCGGACAAAGACGCCCCGCGTGATCTCAACGAGGGAGAGACTTCGGGCGACGTCCTCCCCGCCGGGATGGCAATGGAGCTGGGGCGGCTCGGGCTGGTTTGACCCGTTATTTGGCTTCGGTGCCTTCCGCCGCTTTCGCCGCGGCCTCTGCCTTGGCCTTCTCCTCCGCCTTCACCCGCGCTTCGATTTCCTCCGAGTCGGCGTCGATAGTCCCAAGGCGCTTGGCGCGTTCCGCCGCAACCAGATCGGCCCAGCTCTTGTCACCCATCGCCGATCGCTCTGCCTTGGCCTGCTTTGCAAGTTTAGAGAAGCAGCCGGTAAAGCTGTTGGCGCCGCCCACCGGCGAACAGCTCTGGATGCCGCCCACGCCGACATATTCGATCGAGCGGACACGGCTGGTCCATGCCTCGTTCTTGGTCGAGCCGATTTCCTCGCCCCTCAGTTCCTTGGGAATGCGATAGCGGTCTTTCTCGTCCTGCCGCGCACAGACAAGGATTTCGTCACTCGCGCTGACGGGGCAGGGGTCATCGCCATAAACAATCACCTGCTTGATGCGCGCTTCCTCAGGCCCTGCGGCGGCAGGCGTCTGCGCCAATGCGGGAGAGGCTATGGCAAGGGCCGTCATCGCAAGGGCGAGCAGGGCAGGGGTTTTCAGCATCGTCTCAAATCCTTTTTGAAAGCGCGATCGCCGCGCGGCAGCCCAGACGGATTGCACCGAACAACAGTGGATAGGCGGGTGCATTTTCGGCGCCTTGTGCCAGCGCCGCGTCGCGATGTTCTATTTCCTCCGCCTGAAAATCGCGGATGGCGTGGGAGAGTTCCGGATCATTCTCGCCCAGCTCCGCAAGCTGCTCGGAATAATGGGCGTCGATCTCGGTTTCGATCGCGGCGGTGCACGCCATCGCTGCCTCCGGCCCCAGCGCTGCCGTCGCCGCTCCCAGCGCGAAGCCCGCGACATCCCACAAAGGCTGGAGTAGTGTGGGGCGCACGCCGCGCCGCGCCATCATCGCGTCGAAGTGGACGCGGTGCCGCTCTTCCTGTGCCGCCATAGCGGCGATCGAGCGCGCCATTGGGTGCCGGTTGCCCATGACCGCTATCTGCCCGGCATAGATCCGGGTTGCGCCATACTCGCCTGCCTGATCGACGCGGAGCATGGCGGCGCGGTCGGCCTTGCGCGGCTGCACCGGGCGGGGAAAGTCCTTCATCATCATCCTCTCCGGCAGCGCAGGAGCAAAGCAGCAATTAGTGCCGCAGCACCGAGCGAGAACAGCGCGTTAAACCCAGCGAGAGAGATGCCGAGCAGCGTCCAGGGCGCCACATCGCAGCGAATCAGCGGCGCATTCATGATGCTGTTCAGCATATCCTGCGCCGTTTCGCCGGTGGTCGAGGCGGTGCAGGTGGTCAGCCCCTCCCACCAGCCATATTCCACGCCGGCATGAAACACGCCGATGGCGCCGCTCACGGCGATTGCCAGCGCCGCCAGCGCTGTGAACAGAAACGCGATCTGCGGCCGCGCGCGCAGTACATAGGCATCCAGTGCAAAGAAGATTGCAAGCAGATGGGGCCAGCGTTGCCACATGCACATCTCGCAGGGGAACAGCCCACCCACATATTGCGACAGTAGCGCTCCGCCCAGCAGCAGCACGGGCGTCAACAGCGCGATCAGGCGGGCACGGGCAAGGGCAGCGGCGGGCGTCATAAGTCTTCTATAGGCTTATCCGGTATCGAGGTCACCACGCCATTGTGCTGGATCAAAATGGAACCGATGATGAATGATGTTTCCCAAATTCGCCTCGGTGGCGAATTCGGGTTTCGACACCGGCCCGCCCTCCTATTTTCCCGCAGCCTTCTTCAGCGCGTCCGTGGCCTTCGCGCCCTTCACCGGCGCCTTGCCGAGCCGTCCGAGTGTCTTGACGGCATAATTGAGCTGGAAATCGGTGACGCCCTGCGCTTTGAGCTGCTCCGCAGTCATGGCGAAGCGCGGATCGGCCTTGATGTCTTCCTCCAGCGTCGGGTCGGTGGCCTTGGCCTCGTTGAGGAGGTGGCGGCGCAGATCCGATTCGCGCACCGGCTGGCGCAGCTTGTAATCGGGGTCTGACAGCTGCGGCACGCGCACGTCGGGCTTGATGCCGCCTTCCTGGATCGAGCGGCCGGACGGCGTGTAATAGCGCGAGGTCGTGAGCTTGATGCCGGTTTGCTCGCTGATCGGGATCACGGTCTGCACGCTGCCCTTGCCGAAGCTGCGCTCGCCCATGATCAGCGCGCGGTGATGATCCTGCAACGCGCCGGCGACGATCTCGGATGCCGAGGCCGAGCCGCCGTCGATCAGCACGATCACCGGCGCGCCGCCGGTATCGTCGAGCTTGTCGGCATAATAGCGGCGAATGTCCGCCTTGTTGCGTCCGCGGTCGGATACGACCTCGCCGCCGTCAAGGAACACGCCCGAAACGCCGACCGCCTCGCCCAATATACCGCCGGGGTTGGAGCGCAGATCGAGCACATAGCCGGTGGGCTTGCGGCCCAGCGCCTTGTTGATGCCGCGCACAGCCTCCTTCACATCCGCGCCCGTGTTGGCCGAAAACTCGTTGATGTTGATGATGCCGATGCCGTCCTTCACCTCCCATTTCACGGGCTTGAGGTCGATCTTCTCGCGCACCAGATCGACGTCAAAGGGCTTGTCACGCCCCGGCCGCACGATCGTGAGCTTGATCGGCGTTCCCGCCGGGCCGCGCATCTTCGCCACCGCCTCGTCGAGCGTGACGTCATAGATCAACTCGCCGTTGATGTAGGTGATGTAGTCGCCGGACTTGAGGCCCGCGCGATAGCCCGGCGTATCCTCGATCGGCGCGATGATCTTCACCGCGCCATCCTCCATCGTCACGGAAAGGCCGAGGCCGCCATAAGAGCCTTCCAGCTTGATCGCCAGGTTCTGGAAGTCGCTCTCGTCGAGATAATTGGAGTGCGGATCGAGGCTGGAAAGCATGCCCGCGATCGCGCCGCGGATCAGCTTTTCGTCGTCCACCTTGTCGACATAGTCAGAGCGCACCTTCTGGAACACGTCCATGAACTCGCCGATGACGGCGTAATTGGTGGCGTCCGCCTCGGCCAGCGCGGCGGTGGTGGCGGGGACGAGCGCCAGCGCCGAAAGAGCACATGCATTCCGGAGAAAATTCGATTTCATGAAAAGCGTTCCATAGAGTTCCCGGGCGGTTATAGGGAGAAGCCCAAGCCGCGCAAAGCGTTGTTTTGGAGCGATGGCGTAAAGGAACGGTTTTCAGGAACCCCCGCCGGTCATTGCCAGGATGTCCACAGGGCGCCCCTGCCGCCGCAGTTCCACCGTGATCGTGGGGTCGGCTGACGTGCCAGCCACGCCGAGCGGCGCGCCCTGGCGCACGCCTTCGCCTACCCGCGCGGTGATGCGCGCCAGGTCGGTGACGAGGCTGACCCAGCCGCCGCCATGATCGACGATGATGATCTGGCCAAAGCCGCGATATGGCCCGGCAAAGACGATGCGGCCGTCCGCAGGCGCAACAATCTGCGCCCCCGGCTGCGCGGCAATGGTAAGCCCGCGCGAGCGCACGCCGCTTTGCGACAGCTCGCCCATACCGGTGACGATCACCCCAACGACAGGGAGCCGGTAGGCCGGAGGACCGCCTGTTCCGGAGCGTGCGTCCTCGCCCGGCTCCGGCAGTGCATCCGCTTGCCCGGGAAAGCGCGGGCGCAGTTCCGGCCCCGGCAGGCTCGCGAGGCGGGTGCGCACATCGCCTGCCGCCTCCAGCTCCTGCATCAGTGCGCCGATATCGCGCGCTTCCTCGCCCAGCGCGGTGGCGCGTTCGGCCTCGATGCTCGCGCCGGAGGCCAGGCCCCGCGCGGCGATGCGCTTCGCAGTCTCAAGTCGGCTGAGCTCTGTGCGTTGCTGCGCCAGCGTGGCGCGCCCGCGCGTCAGGCTCGCCGCCGCCTGCACCGCCATGGCCCGCAGCTGGCGCGAACGGGCCAACTCGGCGCGCAACGCTGCCGTGCGCTGCTGGATGACGGGCAGCACCTGCGCGAACGCCGCGCGCATGTGCACCGCGTCCGTGAGACTGCCGGGTTGCACCAGTGCCAGCACCGGCGGTCTGCGCGCCATGCTCTGGAGCGCGGCGACGAGGCGCACAAGCGGCCCCTGCCGGGCGGCGAGCCGCGCCTGCTGGATGGTGATCATGCGGCTGATGAGCGCAACGCGCACCACGCCCGCGCGCAGTTCCGCCTCGCTCTGCTGAATGCGGGCGGCAAGCACGGCGGACCGGGCGTTGAGCTGGTCCGCCTCGGCCGTGGCGCTGCGCGCGCGCTGCTCCATCTGTCGGGAGACCGCGCGTGCCCGCGCCGCCTGCGCGTTCGCCTGCGCCAGCGCCCGTCGCTGCTCGGCAAAGCTCGTTGCGCGGCCGGAGATGACCTGTTGCTGCGCGGGGAGGGATGCAGAAGCGGAGAGCATGGCCACGCACGCTACAAATCCGCCCATTCTGATCCACCCCGCCCGCATCCCGCTATCCTTCGCGATGATAGGGGTGGTTGGCAAGGATCGATGTCGCGCGCCAGAGCTGTTCGGCCAGCATCGCGCGCGCCATCATGTGCGGCCAGGTCATGCGACCGAAGGCGATGAGGAGGTCAGCGCCCGCGCGCTCCGCCTCGCCAAATCCGTCCGCCGCGCCGATCATCAGCCTGCACTCGCGCATGCCATTGTCGCGCCAGCGGCCCAAAATCTCGGCAAATTCCAAGGAGGAAAGCTGCTTGCCCTTTTCGTCGAGCAACACCGTGACAGACGGCGTCCCGGCTAGTGCGGGCGGCTTCCCGCCGGTATCCGGCATCTCGGAAACGCGCGTCGGCCATGTGATGCGCTTCAGATACCGCTCGACCAGTTCGGCCTCAGCCGACCGTCCGATCTTCCCCCGCGCGATGATGTGAAGCAGCATGAGCCCGCGATAGGCGATTACGCCGCGCCGATAAAGCTCAGTGCGCGCTAACTAAGCCGGCAGGGACAGCGCGTCTGACAGTCAGTGTTGCTTGCGGCTGATCAACAAAAGGATTAGACGGTGCGCGCATTTCTTCGGAGCAATGGATGTTGAAACGGCTTTTCAATCGGCGGCAGGCTGGATTAGACATCATCTCCGCAGAAAATCCCGATGAATTTGCAGGAATTGCGCGCATAAGGCTGCGGCTCGACCGGCCTTCTTCTATCTATGTTCGTTCTACAGAAGCGAATACGCCGGAAACGGATCTCGGATCATTCGATGCGGGTGAAGTCGTCGTAAACGTTCATACCCATCTTCTTCCCGTCGGTAAGAACAGCATTGCGATCAGGCAGGTCGGCCAGGATGGCCGCACCAGCAGCCAGATGGTGAGCATGACTGTGGCTGGCGGCGGCGAGCTGTATCAGCAGGTTGCCAGCGCAATGCGCGATCATGGCACGCCCTTGTTCTTCGTGGGGCACTGCGACTCGCGTTTCTATCCCTATCAGGCCTATACCGCCTGGTTCGACAGACCCGATGCGCTCGATCATATCGAGCGAATGCTGCAGGCCGGGCAGGTCGACCGTGCCGAAGCCGACAATCTCAGGCAGTTTGTCGAGCAGGGATATCTGATACTCGAAGACTTGATCGACGCCGCGCTCATCGGGAAGGTGAATGCGGAAATCGATGCTGCGGTCGCCTCGGGCTATCAGGGCTATGAATATGGATCGAGCCAGCGCATTGAGCATCTTCACAAACATAATGCCGCCATCCGCAAGCTGTGGCTGGATCAACGCCACCGCCGCTATGTCGACCTGATTTTCGGAGAGCGCGCGCGGCCTTGCCAAACATTGACCTACGTGTTCGGCAGCCAGCAGGGCATGCATCAGGATACCATCCATCTGACGCCTTTTCCTGCGGGCTTTATGTGCGGAACATGGATCGCCCTTCAGGATGTTCAGCCGGATAGCGGTGAACTGCTGGTCTATCCCGGCAGCCACCGTCATAAGCGCGTGCGCATGGCAGATCATGGCCTGCCAAAGATCATCGACGGCGATTGGCAAGGCTTTGTCGACGTCGTCGGGGCGGAGTGGGAGCGGATGGCGGACTGCCACGAACCCGTAGTTTATCGCCCCCGGCAGGGGACGGTGCTGATATGGCACGAAAACCTGCTCCATGCCGGGTCCGAACGAAAAGACCCGACGGTTCCGCGCCGTTCAATCGTTATCCATTCCTTCGCCGATGGCGCGGTCGGATATTATGACAGCACCGGCCTCAACGCGTCAGCTGCTCCTATTGAGGCCTGTCAGTAGGCGCATCGATGGCCTGAGAGCGCCGAAGGAGCGCAAG
This sequence comes from Sphingobium sp. DEHP117, assembly GCF_030867385.1. GTDB lineage: Bacteria > Pseudomonadota > Alphaproteobacteria > Sphingomonadales > Sphingomonadaceae > Sphingobium. Next base: position 671,252 of record NZ_JAPFBJ010000002.1, read on the forward strand.
GTCAGTGCGCGGTCGCCTGTGCCGGGGCCGCGGGGGCGTCGGTGAAGCCCCACATGCGCTCCAGGTTGTAGAAGCTGCGCACTTCGGGGCGGAACAGGTGGACGATCACGTCGCCCGCGTCGATCAGCACCCAGTCCGCCGCGGGCAGGCCCTCGATGCGCGCGATCTGCCCCGTCTCCTTCTTGATCCGCTCGGCCAGCTTCTGCGCCATCGCCGCGACATGGCGCGACGAGCGCCCTGACGCGATCACCATGTGGTCCGCGATGCTGCTCTTGCCGGCAAGGGGGATGGAGATGGTTTCCTGCGCCTGATCGTCGTCGAGCGACTGCATCACCAGGGCATGGAGGTCTTCGGGCGAGGAACCGGCGCTTGTGCTGGCCGGTGCGCTGGCGCTGTGTGTGGCGGTCAAGGGTGCTCCTTCATGGGTGGGATCATACCGGGATCATGCGACGGGTGAGGGGATCGCGCTGTCGCGCGCCCTCATGTTCGCGGTGCCAGAGAGGGATAGCCTGCCTGAGCAGGGTTGCCGACCGTGGATCAGGGCGAAAGCGCAAATGCACGAGCGCCGGTGGTCTCCAGTGCGTCCAGTTGCTGGCGTGGTCTGCGGGCCGGACGGTGCGCCGCAGCCAGTTCGCCGCCGGAGAGCCGCGAACGGCTGCATTATAGCCCGGTCGCGCAATAACGGCAATGGGCATGATGCGCGCAATGCCGCGCCAGTTCTTCCACTTGCCGAATTGGAGCAGATTGTCTCCACCCATCAGCCAGATGAAGCGGTGGCGCGGGAAGCGGCGAGTGAGGGCGCGGAGCGTATCGACGGTGAAGCGTGTGCCCAGCTGCGCCTCGATGGTCGTGGGGCGGATCGGCGCGCGTCTGACCTGCGTGCGGGCGCTCCGCAACCGGGCGGAAAGGGGCGCCATCCCCGATGCGGGTTTGAGCGGATTGCCCGGCGACACCAGCCACCACACTTCATCCAGCCCCAGCGCGGTTCGCGCGGCGAGGCTGATCGCGCGATGCCCGCCATGCGCCGGGTTGAACGATCCGCCGAGCAGGCCGATGCGCCTCATTCGGCCTCCATGCCGTGAGTTCTCGACACGTCGTCATGCTGAACTCGTTTCAGCATCCATCCATCCTCTTGGAGCTGCATTTGATGGGACGATGGACGCCGAATCATGTTCGGGATCACGGGGAAAAGGCGAAGACTAGGCGCCAATCAGGCGATCGCCTCGTTCACGCCCGCGCTGTTGTGGCGCAGCGCGGCAAGGACGGTGTTGACGATGCCATCCGCGTCCAGCCCGGCGTCGGCATATTGCTTTTCGGGCTTGTCCTGATCCTGAAACACATCCGGCAGGCGCAGGGTGCGCAGCTTCAGCCCGGCGTCGATCAACCCATCGTCGCTCGCAAGGGTGAGCACATGCGCGCCCAGCCCGCCGATGCTGCCTTCCTCCACCGTGACGCAGACCTCATGCGTCGCGAGCAGCTTGCGGATCAGCGCTTCGTCCAGCGGCTTGGCAAAGCGCAGGTCCGCTACCGTCGTGGGCAAACCGCGCGCATCCAGCGCGTCGGCGGCCTTCAGCGCCTCCTCCAGCCGGGTGCCGAGCGAGAGGATGGCAACCTTCTTGCCCTCGCGTACCACGCGGCCCTTGCCGATCTCCAGCCGCTGCGGCGTTTCGGGCAGCGGCACGCCCACGCCGTTGCCGCGCGGATAACGCACCGCGATCGGGCCGCTGTCGTGGCAGGCGCAGGTGTGGACCATGTGCACCAGCTCCGCCTCGTCGGCGGCGGCCATCACCACCATGTTGGGCAGCGTGGCAAGGTAGGTGATGTCAAAGCTGCCCGCGTGAGTGCTGCCATCGGCGCCGACCAGCCCGGCCCGGTCCATTGCAAAGCGCACTGGCAGGTTCTGGATCGCGACATCGTGCACGATCTGGTCATAGGCGCGTTGCAGGAAGGTGGAGTAGATCGCGCAGAACGGGCGCATGCCCTCTGCCGCCAGCCCCGCCGCGAAGGTGACGGCGTGCTGCTCCGCTATGCCGACATCGAAGCAGCGGTCGGGATAGGCATCGGCAAACTTGTCCAGCCCCGTGCCAGACGGCATGGCGGCGGTGATGGCGCAGACCTTGTCGTCGCGCGCGGCCTCGGCGATCAGCGCCTTGGCGAAGACGGAGGTGTAGCTCGGCGGGCCGGGCGGGGCCTTCACCTGCGCTCCGGTGACGACATCGAACTTCTGCACGCCGTGATATTTGTCGTCCGCCGCCTCGGCGGGGGCATAGCCCTTGCCCTTCTGCGTGACGACATGGACGAGGCACGGCCCATCCGCCATATCGCGCACATTTTCGAGCACGGGGATCAGCTGGTCGAGATTATGCCCGTCGATCGGGCCGACATAGTAGAAGCCCAGCTCCTCGAACAAGGTGCCGCCCATCGCCATACCGCGCGCAAATTCGTCCGTCTTCTTCGCGGCGTTGTGCAGCCTGCGCGGCAGGTGCCGAACGACCTTTTTCGCGAGATCGCGCAGGCTCATGAACTCGCGGGAGGAAACGAGCCGCGCGAGATAGGCGGAAAGCCCGCCCACCGGCGGCGCGATCGACATGTCGTTGTCGTTGAGGATCACGACGAGGCGGTTGCCCGCATCGCGCGCGTTGTTCATCGCCTCATAGGCCATGCCGGCGGACATAGCGCCGTCGCCGATCACCGCGATGCCCTTGCCGGGCCGATCCTGCATCTTGTTGGCGATCGCAAAGCCCAAAGCCGCGCTGATGCTGGTGGAGCTGTGCGCCGCGCCAAACGGATCATATTCGCTCTCAGCGCGCTTGGTGAAGCCGGAAAGGCCGCCGCCCTGCCTCAGCGTGCGGATGCGGTCTCGCCTGCCGGTCAGTATCTTGTGCGGATAGCATTGATGGCCGACATCCCAGATCAGCTTGTCACGCGGGGTATCGAACACATAGTGGATCGCCGTCGTCAGCTCCACCACGCCAAGGCCGGAGCCCAGATGGCCGCCGGTCACGCCGACCGCGCTGATCGTCTCCGCGCGCAGTTCGTCGGCCAGCTGACGGAGTTGCTCGGGCTTCAGCGCGCGCAGCTCGGCGGGATCGTTAACCTGATCGAGCAGCGGAGTAGAGGGGCGATCATTCATATGAAAACGGACACTCCATGCCCAAGCATAGACCTTGCCATGCGGACTGTCGAACCCATTGCGTCAGATTGAAACATGTATCAAGGGGCAGTTTCGCACGCCTCGCACCGCCCCTGCACCTCGATCACGGCGCGCTTGGGCGAAAAACTCTGGCGCTCCGCCTGTGTGCGCAGATGGGCGGTGAGGCTATCGTCATCGACATGAATTGCCTTGCCGCATTCGGTGCAGACCAGGAAAATGCAGTCATGCTGGCAACCGGGATGCGCGTTGACCAGATAGGCGTTGGCGCTTTCCACCCGCATTGCGAGGTTGGAGGCTACGAACAGGTCGAGGATGCGATAGATGCTGTTGGGCGCGACCCGCTTGCCGCGCGCGGTGCTCACCGCGTCGGCAATATCATAGGCAGAACGCGGGCGGGGCTGGCTGGCGAGCGTGTCGAAGATTGTCTCGCGCATCGCCGTCCATTGCTCGCCCTGAGCTTCCAGCGCGGCGCGCGCGGCAGAGCGCAGGCGCTCTCCCTCCAGATTGTGATGATGCTGATGCCCTGCCATTTGCCCCAATTTAGGCGGGCTTGGCGGCTGAGACAAGAGCAGGCTTCAGAAGCTCTCTTCCGCATAGACGCGGGAAAGATCCCCTGCCCAGGCACCGTTAAACCGCGCGAGCAGCGATTCGGCGGGCGTCTCTCCCCGGGCCACCACGTCATGCAGCGTAGCGAGATAGCCGGTCTCGTTGTTGCCGCTCGCGTCCAGCCGCGCGCGCGCCGCCAGCCCCGCCTGCGCGATGTCGAGCACATGCCCGGCAATATCCTGCAAGGTTCGCCCGCCCGGCACTGGTGCCTTGAGGCCCAGGCGCGGCACCGCGTCGCGCAGCGTCTGGCGCGCGTCCATGCTCCAGTCCTTCACCAGATCCCATGCGGCGTCGAGCGCGCCTTGATCATAGAGCAGGCCCACCCACAAGGCGGGGAGGGCGCAGATGCGGCCCCACGGCCCGCCGTCCGCCCCGCGCATCTCGAGGAAGCTCTTGAGGCGGACTTCGGGGAAGGCGGTGGAAAGATGGTCGTTCCAGTCCGCAATCGTCGGCTTTTCGCCCGGCAAGGCTGGCAGGCGGCCGTCGAGAAAATCGCGGAAACTCTGGCCCGCCGCATCGATATATTTGCCGTCGCGATAGACGAAATACATCGGCACATCGAGCGCATAGTCGGCATAGCGCTCATAGCCGAAGCCGTCATCGAACACAAAGGGCAACATGCCGGTGCGCGCTGGATCGGTGTCGGACCAGATATGGCTGCGGTAGGACAGCATGCCGTTGGGCTTGCCTTCAGTGAAGGGCGAGTTGGCGAACAATGCGGTGGCGAGCGGCTGCAGCGCCAGCGACGTGCGGAATTTTTTCACCATATCTGCTTCGGACTGATAATCCAGATTGACCTGTATGGTGCAGGTACGCAGCATCATGTCGAGGCCCATCGTGCCCACGCGCGGCATATGGCGCAGCATGATGGCATAGCGGCCCTTGGGCATTACCGGCAGTTCGGCGCGTGTCTTGTCCGGCCACATGCCGAGGCCCAGAAAACCGAGGCCGAGCCTGTCTCCCACTGCCTTCACCTGGGTCAGATGTCGCCCGGTCTCGGCGCAGGTCTGATGCAGGGTCTCCAGCGGCGCCCCCGAAAGTTCGAGCTGTCCCGCAGGCTCAAGACTGATGGTGCCGTCGCTTCCGGACAGGGCGATGACATGCTCGCCCTCAATCACCGGCTCCCAGTCATAATCCGCCGCCAATCCGGCCAGCAGATCGCGGATGCCGCCCGGTTCGTCATAGGATGGCGCGCGATGATCGGCGGTGCGATAGACGAATTTCTCGTGCTCGGTGCCGATGCGCCAGCGCTCCGGCGGCTTTTCGCCGCGCGCGAATACAGAGATCAGCTGATCCCGCGTTTCGATGACGGGATCGTCCGCCGCTGTCTCCGTTCTGGTGCTCATTCGGTCAACCTGCCCCTGTTGTGTCGGGCAGATAGGGACTTGCGCTGCCGCAATCAATCGGGGGAGACGAGAAAGACTATTCCAGCAGCGCAATAATTCCGCTTCAGCTGCGCCATGATTTAGCCCGACCAGTCGCCATTCAGGCTCATCCAGCAGGCAGCAGCGGCAATGGCGGCGGTCTCGGCGCGCAAGATCCGTGGGCCGAGGGACAGGGGGACGGCCGCCGGATGGGCGCGGATCGCGTCGCGCTCCTGTGTCGTGAACCCGCCCTCCGGGCCGATGAGCAACGCACCGGGGCCGGGGTGCGCGGTATAGGCGTCGCGCATCGCTGCGCCACCCAGTTCATCTGCGAAGAACAAGGTCCGCCCTTGCGGCCAGTCGCGCAGCAGCGCCTCGAGCTTCACCATCTCTGCCAGCTCGGGCACCGCCGTGCGGCCGCATTGCTCCGCCGCCTCGATCATTTGCGCCCCAAGGCGATCCGCGTTGAGCTTGTCCACCACGCAGCGCGCCGTCAGCACCGGCAGGATCCGCGCCACGCCAAGCTCGGTCGCCTTCTCCATCACCAGGTCGATGCGCCCCTTCTTGATCGGTGCCGCGCACAGCCAGAAATCGGGCACGGTCTCCAGCGGCTTGGTCTGCTCCACGCATTCGAGCACAAGGTCGCGTTTGCGGATGCTCCCGGCCCGCGCCGCCCATTCGCCATCCCGCCCGTTGAACAACAGTACCGCGTCACCCTCGCCAATCCGCATGACCGACAGCAGATAGTGCGCGGCATTGCCCTCGACTGGCACATGAGCGCCCGCACCCAGATCCGCCTCGACATAAAGGCGCGGGGCACTGCGCGGTGGCCATGCGGGGGTTGCGGGCATGCGGGACTTCCTCCAAAGAAACGGCACCATGTCTCAAGACGCGCAAAAGGCCAATATGCAAGCCGTGATAGTGCCGGATAGCGAAGCGCGCGGCCTGATGGGCCTGCTGCCGCCGCGCCTGCGTGATCTTGCCTCGATGGCGCGGCTGGACCGGCCGATCGGCTGGTGGCTACTCTTCTGGCCGGGCGCGTGGGCGATCGCGCTGGCGGGCAACGGGCTGGCGAACTGGCGCATGATGCTCTGGTTCCTGTTGGGCAGCATCGCCATGCGCGGCGCAGGCTGCGTATGGAACGACATTGTCGACCGCGATCTAGACGCTCAGGTCGCGCGTACCGCCTCGCGCCCGGTGGCGAGCGGGCGGGTGAGCGTGATGCTGGCGGGGCTCTGGATGGGCGCGCTGTGTCTCGTCGGTCTTGTCGTGCTGCTGCAACTGCGCTGGCAGGCACAGCTCGTCGCGCTGTCCAGCCTCGCGCTCGTCGCCGCTTACCCGTTCATGAAGCGCATCACCTGGTGGCCGCAGGCCTGGCTCGGGCTGGTGTTCAGCTGGGCGGCGCTCGTCGGCTGGGTGGAGATGACAGCCAGCTTCAGCGTTGCGGGCGCGCTGCTCTATGCGGGCAGCATCTGCTGGGTGGTGGGCTATGACAGTATCTACGCGCTGCAGGACCGGGAAGATGACGCGCTCGTCGGCATCCGGTCCAGCGCGCTCGCCATGGGGCGGCATGTGCGGGCGGGGGTGGGCGGATTCTACACGGCGGCGGTGGCGTTGTGGGCGGCCGCTGTCTGGTGCGCCCGGCCCGATCCTCTGGCGCTCATCGCGCTGGTGCCGGTGGCGCTGCATCTGCTCTGGCAGGTCTCGACGCTGAAGGAAGACGGCGCCGATCCGTTGCAGAAATTCCGCTCCAACCGCTTCGCCGGGCTGCTGATGTTCGCCGCCTGCGTGGTGGTTGGCGCGAGTTAAATCCCCAGAACTTTCCGCAGCTCCGCGTTGATGCGGCTCTGCCAGCCCTTGCCGGTGGCGCGGAACTTCTCCACCACATCGGCATCAAGCCGCAAGGTCACCTGCCGCTTGGGATGCTCAAGACGCGGCCGCCCCGGCTTGGTGAGCGTGCCGCTCGCCGGGCGGATCAGCTTGTCGCCATGCCATATGGCGGCGTGACGAAAGAAATATTCGTCAAGCTCCGGCGCATCGTCCGGATCAATCCAGGGTTCTTTGGTAGTGGGCTCTCTCTCTGTCATTGGCGTATCTCACTGAAATAAGGCGCTTGCTGGATTCCCTATCCGTCCAGACCAGAATGACCGCACGACCATGCAGATATCCGAATGTGATCTAGCGATCCTCACCATAATCCCTTCTGTTGTCCGGGCCGGTAATTGTGATGCCGTCGAAAACCTTATCCGCGTCGCGAAAATCCAGCCCACGTTCCTTGAGTGTCTTCAGCCGCTTGGCTTCGTCGTAACTGATCCGCACTGACACCCCCACCCCGCACCAAGATAGCCTTGTGTTGCTGGGCAGCGTTTGTCCAGCCGTGCGCCGGGAGATGTCTCCGACATGGATTTATATACCTACAGAAACCCCGACGGTCAACAATTTTTGCATCTACAAAAATTACTCCGCCGCGAGCAGTTCCTCGGCGGCGCCGAGATCCACCGATACCAGCCGGGAGACGCCCTTCTCGATCATCGTCACGCCGAACAGGCGGTGCATGCGCGCCATGGTGACAGCGTTGTGGGTGACGATGAGATAGCGTGTGCGGGTGTCGCGCACCATCTGGTCGAGCAGGTCGCAAAATCGCTCGACATTCGCATCGTCGAGCGGCGCGTCGACCTCGTCGAGCACGCAGATGGGTGCCGGATTGGTCAGGAACAGCGCAAAAATGAGTGCAACCGCGGTCAATGCCTGCTCACCGCCAGACAAAAGCGTCAGCGTAGACAGCTTTTTACCCGGAGGCTGAGCAAGAATCTCCAGCCCCGCCTCCAGCGGATCGTCGCTGTCGATCAGCTCGAGCCGCGCCTGCCCGCCGTTAAACAAGGCAGTGAACAGGCGGCGGAAATGCTCGTCCACCGCCTCGAACGCTGCCGTGAGGCGGGCGCGCCCCTCACGATTGAGGCTGCCGATCGATCCGCGCAGCTGGTGGATGGCCTGGGCGATCTCCGCGCTTTCGACGCGGCTGGTTTCCTGTGCCGCTTCCAGCTCCTCCAGCTCCTGCGCCGCGATGAGGTTGACCGGGCCGATGCGCTCCCGCTCCTGGGTAAACCGTTCCAGCTCGCCTTGCTCGGCCTGAGCGGTGCGCACCTCCGCGCTCGCGAAGCCCGCACGCTCGGGCAGTACAGGCGGCGGGCATTCAAAGCGTTCGCCGCACAGCCGGTTGGTTTCCACGCGCTGGGCGACTGCCGCCTCCGCCCGCGCCACAGCGCCCGCCCGCGCCTCCCGCGCGTTCGCCAGTGCCTCACCCGCCTGGGCGAGCACGCCCTCGGCAGTACGCAAGGCAGCCTCGGCGGTGCGCTCCTCCGCCTGCGCAGCGCCTGCCTGCGCCGTCAGCCCAGCGCTCTCTTGCGTCAGCGCCGCCGCTTGCGCCCCGAGCAGCGCGGGCGCTCCCTCAAGCGCGGCGCGTTCCCCGGCAATCTCCTGCTCGCGCGCAGTCATGTCGGCCAGGCGCTTGCCCGCTTCGCCAGAGCGGCTCTTCCACCGCCTAATCTCCCCTTCCGCATCGGCCATGCGCGCCCGGTCCGCCGAGAGTGCGCGTTCGGCCAGTGCGCTGTCGGCCTGAAGTTGACTCACCTGACCATGCGCCGCCTCGCTGGCGCGCGACAGGCTGGCGACCAGCGCCCGCGTTTCCGCGCCGTCCGGCATGTCGGCCATCGCACCTTGAGCGGACTGATGCTCGGCAAGGGTGGCGGCCAGCTCCGCCTCCGCCTCGGCCGAGCGGGTGGAAATATCCTCGCGCCGTGCGGCCAACCGCTCGATCTGCGCGGCGGCGTCATCGCGGGCGCGCACCGTATCGGATAGTGTGCGCTCGGTCTGCGCCAGCTCGGCGCGCAGGCGGGTGATCGCGCCCTCGGCGGCAGAGGCGGCTTCCACCGCCTGCTTCAACGCGGCCTGTGCCTCGTTCACGGCGGCGGACGCATCGGGCATCAGCGCGGCGAGCGCCTCCAGCCGGTTCACGCGGATCAGCCGCTGCGCGGTGGCGGCACCCGCTGCGTCCTCACCCCCGCGCGCGACAAAGCCGTCCCAGCGGCGCAGCGCGCCATCTTTCGTCACAAGCCGCTGTCCGACGGCAAGCGCCTCGCCGCCATCCACCTCCACCACTGCGATCTGCGCGAGGCGGCGGGCCAACGCGGCGGGTGCGGTGACATAGGAGGAGAGCGGCTGCGTTCCTGCGGGCAGCGCGGGGTCGTCCGCGCGCGCCTCCGCCCCGCCCCAGCGGCGCGGCGCGGCATCGTCCAGCCCGACCTCCAGCTCATCTCCCAACGCAGCCGCCAGCGCATGCTCATAGCCCGGCGCCGCCTTCAGCATGTCGAGCAAACGGTCCTTGCTCGCGCCGCCGGAACCCAATGCGCGGGTGAGCGCTTGGTGCTCGCCTTCCAGCGCGGCGAGCGCAGCCTTGGCGGAAGACAGCGCCGACTCCGCCTGCGCCCGCGCCTGTGCCGCTTCGTCGCGCTCAGTGGCTGCGGTGGCCAGCGCACTCTCCAGCTCAGCCTCGCGCGCCTGCGCGCTCGCAAGGCTCAGTTCCGCCGCATCCCGTCGCTCGGCGAGCGGCCCGGCATCGGGCAGCGCCGCCAGCTCGCCCGCCAGCCGCCGCGCGTCGCGCTCTGCCCGTTCCAGCCGCCCCTGCGCGGCAACGAGCGCCGCCTGCGCCACCTTGAGCTCAGCCTGCTCGCCTGCCTGACGCGCCATCGCCTTAGCGAGGTCCAGCTCGGCGTCGCGCGCCTGCTCCTGCGCGGCGGCGATGCGGGCGGCAAAACCGGGCATTGCGCTTTCAGCCGTGGCGACGCGCTGCTTCAGGTCCGCCACCTCCTCGCCCAGCCGCGCGATCGCGTCCGCCGCATCATGCGCCAGCGCATCCTCGCGCGCGCGGTCCTCGGCCAAGCGGCGGGCCTGCGCGTCGAGATCGGCAAGGCGGCGCTCGGCCTCCTCCTGCCGCGCCTTGATCGCGGAAAGGCGGTGGCCGGCATCGTTCGCCGCATCGCGCGCCGCCTGCGCCGTGCTGCGCGCTTTTGCGAGCGCATCCGTCGCGGCGGTGGCATGGGCGGCGGCGGCGGCATGCGCCTCCTGGGCACCGCGTACCGCATCCTCGCGCACCGTCGCTTCGGATTGCGCGGCAGCAGCAGCAGCGTCCGCCTCCCTCCACCGCGCATAGAGCGCGCGTGCCTCGGCCAGCTTGATCTGCTCGGAGAGGCGGGTATAGCGCTCCGCCGCCTTCGCCTGCCGCCGTAACGCGTGCGCCCGCACGTCCATATCGGCGAGGATCTCATCGAGCCGGGCGAGATTGGCTTCGGCCGCGCGCAACTTCTGCTCGGCATCCTTGCGGCGCACATGCAGGCCCGCAATGCCCGCCGCTTCCTCCAGCATCGCCCGCCTCTCCTGCGGACGCGCGGCGATGACGGCGGCAATCTTGCCCTGGGAGACGAGCGCAGGGCTATGCGCCCCCGTCGCCGCATCGGCGAACAGCAGTGCCACGTCCTTGGCCCGCACATCCTTGCCGTTGGCGCGATAGGCGCTGCCCGCGCCCCGCTCGATCCGCCGCACGACCTCCAGCTCGCCATCGGCGCCCACATCGATCGCGGGGATCGCCTCGCCCGGCGCGACGCCCGCCATCAGCAGCACTTCGGCAAAATCGCGCTGCGGGCGGGTGGCGGTGCCTGCGAAGATCACGTCTTCCATGCCGCCGCCGCGCATCGAGCGGGCGGACGCCTCGCCCATCACCCAGCGGATCGCTTCGAGCAGGTTTGACTTGCCGCAGCCATTGGGGCCGACGATGCCGGTCAGCCCCGGTTCGATGCGCAGTTCGGTCGGTTCGACGAAGCTCTTGAAGCCGGAGAGTTTGAGGCGGCGGATTTCCATCGGCGCGTCAGTCCCGCGCCGAAAAAGTCAGGAGAGAGTGGCCCCCCGGCCGGATCAGAGACCCGCCTCCGTCAGTTTCGTGCGCAGCAGCTCCCAGCTTGCCGTGTCCTCCACCACCTTGCCGTTCAATACGAAGGTCGGCGTGCCGCTGATCTCGAACTGCTTGGCTCCCTCCTGCGCCTTGGCGACGAGGCCGTCTGCCATCTTGGAGTCGGCCAGGCACTGTTTCGCCTGCGCCTCGGGTATGCCGCGCTGCTTCACGAAATCGACGAGGCCGGTCATCCCCGCGAGCGTGACGAAACGCTGGTTCGGCGCCTGTTTGAGCGCGGCTTCGGCGGCCTTGGGGTCTAGCGCCTGCGCCTTGGTGAAGAAATTCTCCTGATTAGCGAACAACTGCTCGGTAAGCGGGAAGAATGGCTCCGCGCCGCCGCACTTCGCCAGCAGCGCCATTGTCAGGTCATAGGGATCGCGCAGGAACGAGCGGAATTCATAGCTCAGCCGCCCGCTGTTCACCATCTTGCGCAGCGGCTCGGCCGCCTGCGCGGTGAAATCGCGGCAGTGCGGGCATGTATATGAGGCATATTCCACCAGCTTGGCCGGAGCATTGGGGTTGCCCATCACCACGCCCATCTCCGGCGTGTCGGCAACGACATCGCTCCACTGCTTGCCCGCAGGCGGCGGAACGTCCTGCCCGGCGGCGATCTTTTCTCCTTCAGCGGCGGCGTCCTTCTTGTCGCCGCAAGCGGAGAGGCTGAGCGAGAGCAGGAGGGCGGCGCCAAGGGCGGCGAGAGGCTTGGTCACGGTCATGCTCCTATGCCTAGATCACTTTGCCAGCGTCGGCAACAAGGGGCGCAGGCCGGCCCAGTCATGCACCTCCGTCAGCTTGCCGTTGAGCAGGAAGGAGGGGGTGCCGGTGACCTGATCGTCCTGCGTCGCGCGGCTGGTCATTGCCAACACAGTCTGCATGGCTTTCCCGTCGGCGAGGCACACGCGGCTGCGCGCAGGCGGAACTCCGCGCTTTTCCATCAGGCCGATCAGGCCGATGCGGCGCGCGATATCCGTCATCATCGCCCCCTGGCTCATGTCGGGCGCGTAGGCGGGCGGGTCGCTTTCCAGCGCCATGGCCTTGGCCATCCAGTCCTGCTGCGCTGCAAACAGCGCCTCATGATGGCCGGGAAATGCCACGGGGCCGCCACAGCGGGCGAGCAGCGCGGCGAGCAGATCATAGCGATCGCGCACCAGATTGCGCACCTCGACCGCGACCAGCCCCTTGCTCACCCATCCGGCCTTGAGCGGCGCGGTTCCCTCCGCCACGAAATGCGCGCAGTGCGGGCAGGTATAGCTCACATATTCCACCAGCCGCGTTTTCGCGGCCGGATTACCGATGACGTGCGCACCCTCCCTGGTGAGCGTAACGGTGCGGGACCAGTCCTTCGCCGGCGCGGCCTGAGCGGCAACCGGGAAGAGCGAGAGAGCGAGAGCAAGCAACAGCGCGCGAATCAGGTGCACAACAGGGATCCCGACAAAGAAAACTCAGCTGATCTTGCCGATCGGCGGCCCGTTGCCAAGCCCCTGTGCCATAGCTTCCAGCACGGCGCGCAGCTCCGGGTCGCCGATGTCGCGCAGCGAATCGCCGAGGTCGGCAGGGATCGGGCGCAGATTGGCGGGCGGCGGGCGGCGTTCCGGCTCGCGGGCCTTCACCTCGCCTGGGCGGATCGCGACCTTCGCCACCGCCTCATAGCCGAAGAAGCGGTTCACCCGTTCGATGATGTCGGGCAGGATATGCTGGATGATCGGCTGGTGTCCGTTGGCGACGGTCAGCGCCAGGGTGCCGCCCGATTTCTTGCCCGTGGGAAAGCGGATCGATTCGGGTTCGCTGATCCGCGCGGTGCGCTCGCCCACGATTTCGGCCCAGCGCGTCACCACGCTCGATTGCACGAAGCCGAACCGGCGGAAGGCCGCGCCGCCGATGCGCGGCATCAGGTCCGCGATCGCGCGCGGCGCGCCGATGCGCTCGGGCGGCTCTGCGGCGGGCTTGCGCAGCTTTTTTGGTGGGTCAGGTTTCACCGGTTCCGTCATTAAGCGCACCATGCCATAGCGGGTGCATGCCCGTCGAGCACAACATCGGAGAAGAGGTCGCGCAGGCGTTGCTCGCTCATTATGATCGCCATGCGCGCAGCCTGCCGTGGCGCACACCGCCGGGCAGCCGCAATCTACCCGATCCCTATCGCGTCTGGCTGTCGGAGATCATGCTGCAACAGACGACGGTGGCGGCGGTGATCCCCTATTTCGACAGGTTCACCGCGCGCTGGCCCACGGTGCAGGCACTGGCTGCGGCGGACGAGGCCGAGGTGATGGCCGCATGGGCGGGGCTCGGCTATTATGCGCGGGCGCGCAACCTCATCGCCTGCGCGCGCGCCGTCACTGAGCAATATGGCGGCCGCTTTCCCGATACAGAGGAAGGCTTGCGCGCGCTGCCCGGCGTCGGCGCCTATACGGCGGCGGCGATCGCGGCGATCGCATTTCAAAGGCGCGCGGTGGTGGTCGATGCCAATGTCGAGCGGGTCGTCTCCCGCCTGTTCGCCATCGAAACGCCGCTGCCCGCCTCCCGCCCGCTGATCCGCGCGGCGGCTGACGCCATCACGCCTGAAACGCGCGCGGGCGATTTTGCGCAAGCAATGATGGATCTGGGATCGAGCCTGTGCGTGCCCCGCAATCCGCAGTGCCTGCTCTGCCCGCTGCGCTCCTCCTGCGCCGCGCATCGTGAAGGGCGGGCCGAAACCTATCCGGTCAAGGCGCCTAAGAAGGAAAAGCCGCACCGCCTCGGGCTGGTCTGGTGGCTGGAGCGGGCGGACGGCCATGTGTGGATAGAGCGGCGGGAGGACAAGCGGATGTTGGGCGGCATGGCCGGCCTGCCCGATAGCGGCTGGGACAAGGCGATCGAACGGGGCGTCCCTCCGGCGGCTGGCGGGTGGATAACACTCAACCGCCCCGTCGAACACGTCTTCACCCATTTCCGCCTGACGCTGACGGTGCAGCGCAAGCGGGTGCCCACCGACACCGCGCCGCCCGGCCCCGGCCAGTGGTGGCCGCTCGACCGGATCGGCGAGGCGGGCCTACCCACCCTCTTTGCAAAGGTCGCGCGGGCTGTCATGAAGGCGGGCAATGACTGATCTTCCCGCTGACGCGCTTCCCGGCTTTTCCTCCTTCACTCTTGACCGCTGCGATGATCTGCGCGCCGATCCTGACGCTCTGGCTGCGTTGATCGCCAGCCCGGAAGCGCGGCTGATCCTGATGCGCGGGCTGGACCCGGTGGCGGATGACGCGCGGCTGGCGCGGGTGCCCCTGCCCCATGATGCGCGGATCGAGGAGCATATCCTGCTCGGCAAGGACGCATCCGGCACGCCGCTGTTCGCTGCGTTGGCGCAGGGCGCGCTGCCGCATGGCGCGCAGTTCGCGCCACGGGTCTGGGATCTGGCAGCCTCGCTATCGCCAGAGGAGCTGAGCCTTTACGGCGCAGCGCGTTCCCTGGTGGACTGGCACGCCCGCCACGGCTTTTGTGCGGTGTGCGGCGGGCCGACCGTGGCGCAGCGCGCAGGCTGGGGCAGGCGCTGCGGCCAATGCGATGCCGAGCATTTCCCGCGCGTCGACCCCGTCGTCATCATGCTGGCCGAGCATCAGGGCCGCGTGCTGCTCGGCCGACAGCCGCGCTTTCCCGCGCGCCGCTATTCCGCGCTCGCGGGGTTTGTCGAGCCGGGTGAAACGATCGAGGGCGCGGTGACACGTGAACTGTTTGAGGAGGCGGGCGTGTGCGTGCGCAATGTCCGCTATGTCATGAGCCAGCCCTGGCCGTTTCCGTCCTCGCTGATGATCGCCTGCACGGCGGAAGCGGAGGATGACGCGATCCGGCTTGACGAGAAGGAGCTGGAGCACGCCTTCTGGGCCAGCGCGGACGACGTGCGCGCCGCCTTTGCCGGGGATGACACCGCCCCCTTCATCGCCCCGCCCGCCATGGCGGTGGCGCATCATCTCCTGCGGCACTGGCTCGAATCGCAGGGATAGCGTTGCGCGCGGCCATAGCGCCGGTTATGGCCACTGGCTTACTCTCACAGGATTTCGCCTTTCATGCTTACCCTCGCCCAGGCCCAGGATCGTGCCCAGTCTCTTGTCGATGCCGCGCGCAAGGCGGGGGCGGATGCGGCGGACGCGCTCTATGTCTGCAACGCATCCACTGGCGTCTCGGTGCGGCTCGGCGCGATGGAGGATGTCGAGCAGTCGGAAGGCGAAGAGATCGGCCTGCGCATTTTCGTGGGCCAGCGGTCCGCCACCGTATCCGCTTCCGATCTGGAGAAAGACTCGCTCACCGCTTTGGTGGACCGCTGCCACGCCATGGCGCGCGAGGCGCCCGAGGATCCCTATGCCACGCTCGCCCCGCAGGAGCTGCTGATGCGCGCGCAGCCGCCTGCGCTCGACATATTGGATGAGGCTCAGCCCGATCCTGCCGCGCTGAAAGAGCGTGCGCTCGCCGTGGAGGATGCCGCCCGGTCCATCCCCGGCATCACCAACAGCGAGGGCGGCGGTGCCAGCATGGGGTGCAGCCAGATCGCGCTTGCCACGTCTCACGGCTTTGCGGGCAGCTATGCCGCCTCCAACCACGGCACATGGGCGAGCGTGCTGGCGGGCGAGGGCGCGGAAATGCAGCGCGATCATGCCAGCCATAGCGCGCGCCACCTTGCCGATCTCGAAGCCGCCGGAGAGATAGGCCGCCGCGCAGGCGAAAGGGCGGTGGCCCGTCTCGGCGCGGAAAAGATCAAGGGCGGGCCGATGCCGGTCATCTTCGATCCGCGCGTCTCGGGCAGCCTTATCGGCCATCTCATCGGCGCGATCGCCGGTTCGGCCATCACCCGCCGGTCGAGCTTCCTGCTCGATGATATGGGCAGGCAATTGTTCGACAGCGCCGTGTCGATCATCGACGATCCGCTGGTAACGCGCGGCCTGCGCTCCCGCCCGTTCGATGGCGAGGGGCTGCCCACCCACAGGACCGCGCTGATCGACAACGGCGTGCTGACCGGCTGGCTGCTTGACAGCGCCTCGGCCAGGCAGCTTGGCTTGCAGCCCACCGGCCATGCCAGCCGGGGGACGAGCGGAGCGCCCGGCGTTTCAGCCACCAATGTGCATATGGCGGCGGGCGGCAGCAGCCCGGCGGAGCTGATGCAGGGCATAAAGCGCGGTGTCTATGTCACCGAGCTGATCGGCATGGGCGTCAATCCCGTGACCGGCGACTACAGCCGGGGCGCGTCGGGCTTTCTGATCGAGGATGGTGCGGTCACCCGCGCCGTGACGGAAATCACGATTGCAGGCACCCTCAAGGAGATGTTCGCAGCGCTCGTCCCCGCCAACGATCTCGAATTCCGCTATGCCATCAATGCGCCGACGCTGCGGATCGACGGGATGACGGTCGCTGGGGGGTAAGCGGCCCAATATCATCCACCGTCATCCCCGCGAAAGCGGGGATCCAGAGTCCGGGGCGCAGTCTCCATCTGGATTCCCGCTTGCGCGGGAATGACGGAGCTAAAAAGCGTGGGCTTGGACTAGGGGCTGTGGGGATTTCAGTTCAGATGGAGCCGGGGCCGCAGGCGACCGCAGGGCAAAAGGGGGATTTTCGAGCATCGGAGCGCAGCGTACTTAAAGGTACGTGAGCACCGAAGCGCAGAAAATAGCGCTTTGCAGGCCTATATGGACTGAAATCCCCACAGCCCCTAGCCGCCTCTAAGCAAAAACACCGCGTGCTCAGCCCACAAATTGGCATTCGCCGGGCGGGTGGGGCGGCCACGGTTCAAAAACCACTGCCCCTCGATCGTCCAGCCCTGTTCCTTCACCAGCGCGCGGAAATCGTCGATGGTGAGGTGGTGGATGTTGGGCGTGTCGTACCAGCGCTCGGGCAACAGCTTCGTCACCGGCATCCTCCCGCCGAACGCCAGCGAGGCGCGCACGCGCCAGTGCGCGAAGTTGGGGAAGCTGACGAAGCCATGCGCCGCGATGCGCAGCAGTTCACCCAGCGCCAGGTCCGGCCTGCGTGTGGTCTGCAGCGTCTGGCTGAGGATCGCATAGTCGAAGCTCTTGTCCGGGTAATAGCCGAGATCCGTGTCGGCATCGCCCTGAATGACCGAGAGCCCGCGCGCCACGCAATGCGCGACATTGGCGGGGTCGATCTCCAGCCCGCGCGCATCGCAGCCGCGCTCCGCCTCCAGCGCGGCCAGCAGCGTGCCGTCGCCGCAGCCGATGTCGAGCACGCGCGCGCCGGGCCGCACATGCCCCGCGATCAGCGCCAGGTCAGGCCGCAGGCTGGCGAGCGTCGCGCCGTTCATCCGACGAACCCCGCGATCACGCGGTCCAGCTCCGGCACGTCGAGCAGAAAGCTGTCATGGCCATAAGGCGCGGAGAGTTCGACAAAGCTCACCGGCGCTCCGGCCGCGTTCAAAGCATGCGCGATCTTCCGCGATTCGCGCGTGGGATAGAGCCAATCGCTGTCGAAACTGACCAGACAGAAGCGTGATTTCGTGCCTGCGAACACATCCGCGAGGCGGCCGCCATGCTCTTCCGTCAGGTCGAAATAACTCATCGCCTTGGTGATGTAGAGATAGCTGTTGGCGTCGAACCGCCCGGTAAAGCTCGCCCCCTGATGCCGCAAATAGCTTTCCACCTGAAAGTCGGCATCGAAGCCGAAGGTCTTGGAGGCCCTGTCCTGCAATCGCCGCCCGAACTTCTCGTGCATGCTCTCTTCGGAGAGATAGGTGATATGCGCCGCCATCCGCGCCACGGCCAGCCCGGCGTCAGGCGCAGCTCCGGTGCCGTAATAATTGCCGCCCTGCCAGTTGGGATCGGCCATGATCGCCTGCCGTCCAACTTCCTGAAAGGCGATGTTTTGCGCGGGCATCGCGGCGGTGGCAGCGATGACCATGACCCGGTCCACCCTGCCGGGCCAGAACGCCGCGAGGCTCAGCGCCTGCATCCCGCCCATCGAACCGCCGACAACAGCGTGCAGCCGCTCTATCCCCAGCAGATCGAGCAGGCCCATCTGCGCCCGCACCATGTCGCGAATGGTGATGACCGGAAAACGCAGCGCATAGGGCTGGCTATCGCTTGCGAGGCTCGCCGGGCCGGTCGTGCCCATGCAACTCCCGAGCACATTCGCGCAGACGACGAAGTGCCTGTCGGTGTCAATCGGCTTGCCCGGGCCGACCGAGCGGCTCCACCAGCCCGGCTTGCCGGTGATCGGGTGGCGGCTGGCGACGAACTGGTCGCCGCTGGTGGCATGGCAGACCAGCACCGCGTTGCTGCGGTCGGCGTTGAGCGTGCCATATGTCTCGTAGGCGATCTCGACCTGATCCAGCACCGTTCCGCCATCCAGCATCAACGGCTCGGGGAGGATGGTACGCCGGTTAAGGCCAAACAGGCCGTCGTTGGTCGGAGCGGAGGCTTCCATGACAGCAGGCGCTATGCCGCTTGGTGCCTCGTTGTCAACCGGAGGTCATGCCAATGCTATTCCTCGCGCGGATGACGCTCCAGCCAGTGGGCCAGCTCGGAAAAACCCATCGGCATATCAAAATGCAGGCCGATCATGCCTTCGCGCACCCAGCGCACGGTGGCGCTGCGCGGCGGCAGGCCTTCCACGCGCGCGATCATGTGATCGTCCACCCGCGCGTCGTCGACGGTCTCCATGCACATGCCGTGCAATGAAATATTGACCAGCTCGCCGCTCAGCGTCGCGCCCTTGTCGTGCTGAAGGTGCACGTGCGCCCGCGCCAGAAAACGGGGCGAGCGCGGCAGCTTGCGCAGCACGCTGCGCTGTGGGCGGCCCTGCAGCATGTCCGCGACATCGACAGGGTCGTCAAACTCGATACCGGCCGCATGATCGCCAACCCAGCGCACGGTGCCGGTGACGACCTTGTCCGAGCGTAGCTCGATCGTGATCTTCTGACCCTGCTCGACCTCGTGATAGATGTCGAGCTTGGCGCCCTCGCGTGACATGTTGCGCACGAGGCACAACTGGTCGTGCCCTTCCACCACAGCGCGCCCTACCTTGAGCACGGTAACGAAGCGTTGCGAGCCATGGCGGCGATCCTCGGCGGGTGTTCCGTCGACATTTGCCTCGGTGGCTTCCTCCTGGCTTATCTTTTGATGTAGCATACAAGTTCCTGAAAGGGGACAGAACGCAGTGCCCGACTGTTGCCTATCATCATAAGCGGTAAGTTTGATGGGCGCGTTTCCGGAGTTGCCTAATCCCGTGTTAGGGACGATTCACGCGCGCGGCCCAACAAGGCTTGGCCGCGGCGCACGATCCCGCTAAAGCCGCGCCATGACCCATGTTGGCGCACAAGGCGGGCCGCAGCCCAAGGAATGGATTTCGGCGATAGCGCCCTATGTACCGGGTAAAGCGGCGGATGCATCGGGCAGGCCCGTCGCCAAGCTTTCGGCGAACGAGAACCCGCTTGGCACAGGGGAAGCCGCGCGCGCGGCCTTCGCGCGGGCCAGCGCGGACCTCGCCACCTATCCCGATCCGGGCGCGGCGCTGTTGCGGCAGGCGATCGCCGCGCAATATGGTCTTGAACCCGCCCGCGTGATCTATGGCACAGGGTCTGACGAGCTGCTCCATATCGCGGCCAGTGCCTATGCCGGTCCGGGCGACGAAATCATCCACGTGCGCTATGGTTTTTCGGTTTACGAGATCGCGGCGCGGCGGGTTGGGGCTGTCCCTGTCGTCGCGGCGGACAAGGACTATGGCACCGATGTCGATGCCATCCTTGCCTGCGTGACCGACAAGACCCGCGTGGTGTTCGTCGCCAATCCCAACAATCCGACCGGCACCTTTTCTCCCCGCGCAGAAATAGCGCGGCTTCATGCGGCCTTGCGGCCCGACATCCTGCTGGTTATCGATCAGGCCTATGCCGAATATCTGGAGCCGGAGGAGGACGATGGCGCACTCGCGCTGGCGGAAAGCGAGCCGAACGTGCTCGTCACCCGCACTTTCTCGAAGATCCATGGCCTCGCGGCAGAGCGGATCGGCTGGGGCTATGCCTCCGCGCAGATCGTCGAGGCGCTGCACCGCATCCGTGCGCCCTTCAACATCACCAGTGCAGGGCAGGCGGCGGCTGCGGCGGCAATTGCCGACACCGCGTGGGTGGAGGCCAGCCGAGCGCACAACCGCATCTGGCGGGATTACCTGTGCAACGAGGTGACGGCACTCGGCAATTGCGGCCTGAGCCATGTTCCGAGCAGCGCCAATTTCGTGCTGGTGCGCTTTGCGGGCGCATTAAGCGCGCAGACCGCGTTTGAGGGTCTGATGGAGGCAGGCTATGCCACGCGCTGGCTGCCGGGGCAGGGGCTGCCCGATGCGCTGCGGATCACCATCGGCACCGAGGAACAGATGCGCGATGTCGCCCGGCTCTTGCGCGAAATGGCCACGCGCGCCTGAGGCCATACAAAAATGGTGCGCCTGAGCGGAGCGAAGTCGAACCATAACAGGCGAGCAGGTAGGGTTGGTGTGGCGGCTGCCTGCGAGCCTGCAACTAGGGCGGATCGACATTCAGATGATGACGTGACGAAAATGTCGGTTTTCCGTGACCCGGAGCGCAGCGTACTTAAAAGTACGTGAGCACCGGAAGCGCGGGGAACCGATATTTGCAGGCCGTCAGGGCTGAATGTCGATCCGCCCTAAAATGGTGCGGCTAGAGGGACTCGAACCCCCACGGTTGCCCAATGGTACCTAAAACCATCGCGTCTACCAATTTCGCCATAGCCGCACGCCGCCCCATCTAGGGCCGCCGTGGTATGCAGGCAAGGGGCGTTTGCGTCGAACCTTAAGCGCTCATATTTCTTCTGTTAACTTCGTCCCTTTACAAATGAAGCACGGCAAGGAAAAAGCCTGCGCAATGGGGGCGGGGTGAGGCAAATGATGCAGGATCGGAAAACTATCAGGACCGCATCGGTGGCCTTGCTGGCGGCTTGCGTGCCTGCCCAAGCTTGGGCGGGCGGCTATATGCTTCAGGAGCAGTCCCAACTCGAGATAGGCCGCGCCTTTTCCGGGGGTGCGGCGGCGGCGGACGATCCATCGACCCTGTATTATAACCCGGCTGGCATGACGGAACTGCCGGGCATTCAGGTTTCTACAGGTGCGACGGCCCTGTTCATCGCCTCGCATCAGCGGGATCTGGGATCGACTATCAGCCGCCCGGCCGTGGGCCCGCTTGCCGGGAGCGCAGTCGTTACGCCGATAAGCGGCGGCAATGGCGGCAATCCGTTCGCGCCAGTCGCTCCCGTGCCGACGACCTACGCCACGGCGCAGATCGGCCAAAGCGGCATTTGGCTCGGCTTCGGCCTCAGCGCGCCCTTCGGCCTCAAGCTGCGATATGCCCCGGATTTTGTCGGGCGCTATAACTCGACTTATTCCAACCTGCTGACGCTGGATGCGCAACCGAGCGTCGCGTGGCGGGTGAGCGACAGCCTGTCGATCGGGGGCGGAATGGATGTGCAATACGCCGATGTGACGCTGGAAGGTGCGATGCCCTCGGTTGCGGCGGGGGGCACCGACACTATGGCCAAACTTTCGGGCGATGACATTGCGCTCGGGTGGAACGTCGGGGCGCTGCTCAAGCTGAGACACTGCTTGCGCATCGGGCTGCATTATCGCTCTCAGGTAAAGCATGCCCTCAAGGGCCAAAGCGAGCTGAGCGGTTTTACCGGTACGCTCTCGGCGCTCAACGGCAGCACGCCGATCCGCGCGCCGCTCACATTGCCGGGCAGTGTCACCGTCAGCATAAGCTTCCCGCTTGATGGCAAGACCCGCTTCATGGCAACGGGCCGCCATTATAACTGGTCGGTGTTCGATCAGCTCCGCGTGGTGTTCCCTGATGGCACAATCTCCGCAAAGGATTATCGCTATCGCGACAGCTGGAGTCTTTCGGCGGGTTTTGAGAGTGTTCGTTCTGAACGAATCACGCTGAGGGCAGGCGCGATGTTTGACAGCACGCCGACAAACCCCGCATTTCTGAGCACGCGCGTACCCGATGGCGACAGGAGCTGGCTCAGCGCGGGGATGAGCTATCGCATCAGTCCGCACCTCACATTGAATGCGTCCTATGCCCATGTGTTCATCGAAAGGCAGACGCTGGTGCGCACTGACACATTTGTCGGTTCCACGGTCGACAACCGCCTGCGGTCCTCCGGCAATGTCGATATGCTGGCAACATCGGTGACGGCGCGCTTCTAACCTGTTGCGCAACGGGGTATAGGGGGGCGATTCATACGGAGCGTCCCTTCATGTCCGACCACAATCCCGGCCTGCGCCCCTGGCGCGACATTGCGCGGCGCCGTTCACGCCAGATCATGGTGGGCAATGTGCCGGTGGGGGGCGACGCGCCGATCACGGTGCAGACCATGACGAACACGCCCACGTCAGATGCTCGCGCGACGATCGACCAGATCCGCCGCTGCGAGGAGGCGGGGGCGGATCTGATCCGCGTTTCCTGCCCGGATGAGGAGAGCACCGCAGCGCTGAAACAGATCGTGCGCGCGGCGCGCGTGCCGATCATCGCGGATATTCACTTTCACTACAAGCGCGCTCTGGAGGCGGCGGACGCGGGCGCGGCCTGCCTGCGCATCAACCCCGGCAATATCGGCAGCGAAGCGCGCGTGAAGGAGGTGGTTGACGCCGCCAAGGCCAATGGCTGCGCCATCCGCATCGGCGTGAATGCCGGGAGCCTCGAAAAGGATCTGCTCGAAAAATACGGCGAGCCGTGTCCGGATGCACTGGTCGAAAGCGCGCTCGATCATATCAAGCTGCTGCAGGATCAGGATTTCCACGAATATAAGGTCGCCGTGAAGGCGTCTGACGCGTTTCTGGCGGTGGCGGCCTATATGCAGCTTGCCGATGTGGTTGATTGCCCGCTGCACCTTGGCATTACCGAGGCAGGGGGGCTTCGCTCCGGCACCGTGAAGAGCGCGATCGGCATCGGCAATCTGCTGTGGGCAGGCATCGGCGACACGATCCGCGTCTCCCTCTCTGCCGAGCCGGAAGAGGAAGTGCGCGTCGGCTACGAAATCCTGAAATCGCTTGGCCTGCGCACGCGTGGGGTGCGCGTGGTTTCGTGCCCGTCATGCGCGCGGCAGGGCTTCGATGTGATCCGCACTGTGCAGGCCTTGGAAGACCGGCTCCAGCACATCCGCACACCGCTGTCGCTCTCGGTGCTGGGTTGCGTCGTCAACGGCCCCGGCGAGGCGCGCGAGACGGACATCGGCATCACCGGCGGCGGCAACGGCAAGCATATGGTCTATCTGTCAGGCGTGACCGACCATCATGTTCAGGATGAAGCGATGGTCGACCATATCGTGCGACTGGTCGAGGCGAAGGCGGCGGAGATCGAAGCCGCTTCGGCGGAGCAGGCCGCCTAACTCATTCCGGCAGCAAAGGCGACCTTCAGCGTTTCCGACAGGGAATTCGTGCCCAGCTTGTCCATCAGGTGCGCGCGGTAGATTTCGACCGTGCGCGGGCTGATGCCGAGATCGAGTGCGATCATCTTGTTCGATTTGCCGTGAAGCAACCCGTTCAGCACGTCGCGCTCCCGCGCGGTAAGCCGCTCGATCTGGCTACGCGCCTGTGCGCCGGCGGCGCTCTCGGCACGGACCATACGCACCAAAGCGAGTGCGTCCTCCACAACGCCGAGGAGATCGGACGTCGCATAGGGGCTGAGCAGGCAATCGACCGCGCCGGCCTTCATCGCATCGATCGCTAGGCGCATCTGCTGCGGATCCGCGAGCATCACGCAGGCGAACCGCTTGCTCTCGCGTGAACTGCGGATGAAAGCGAGCAAAGCTGCCGCGCCGGCAAGCTGGCCCCGGCCATCCAGTTCCTCGTCCGCCTCTTCGCCGGAGACGATGACGCACCCATCATCGAGATGCTCTGCCGCCGCCAGGAATGCGGCGCGCGAGCGATAGGCGCGCACCACCATATTGGGCTTGCCGCTCAACAACTTGTGGATGGCGCCACGGCGCTCGTCGTCCGCGTCGATGAGATAGGCGTGGACCAGGCCTGCGCTCGGCGGCGCCTCGATCGGGTCGGGGAATTGAACGGCTCTGACGGTTGCTCTCGCTGGCGCCATTGGCTGCGAGGGCGCGGCGTGCATCACCAATCCCCGGCCGTCTTGTTCTGCGGCGATCAGCGCTTCCGGCGTCATAAACATGCCAGCAGCGCTGTTGGTGACAAGTATCGAATCGATCTGTGTCTTGACCATTACGTTTAGCCCTCCCGCATACGCCTGGTCTGCGTTAACAACATTATAGGATGATTACGGGCTGGGAATCCTGTTAATGGTCCATTTTGGTTCAATGTTTTCCGTAGCTTACGTCGATGCGTGGGGCACTTGACCCCCGTCGCCTCGCCAAAACGGATCAGTCGATCATATAACGGAGAGCTTGGCGGTCTGCGTAGTGTGCCCGGCGTCGCTATAGAAGAAATAATCGTTGCCGACTTGTGAGTAAAAGGCGCCGCCGCTGATCGCCAGGCTGTCGTTGCCATCAAGGTCGATGGTAAGGACCGAGCTGTTGCCCGCGCCGACGAGCGTCTGGATCACGCTGGCATCCATCGTCAGCGAGCCGACGACATTGCTGGCGCTGAAGTCGATGGTTTCGACATGGCTGAGGATGCCTGTCAGGCTCGCCTGATTGAGCGCGCCGCTGTTGGCCGCAATCGAGACTGTGTCCGTCCCCGAGCCGCCATCGACACTCCACCCGCTGGAGAGGCCCAGCGTGAAGCTGTCGTCGCCAGAGCTGCCCGTAACGGCCTCGATCCCGGTGAGGGTGTCACCGGTCGCGTCGCCGCTGCTCCCCGTGCCGGTGGCGGTAGAGAGGTTGAGCGTCACCGCGCTGGCCGAGGCGCTGTAATCCGCGGTGTCGGTGCCGCTGCCGCCCGTCAGCGTGTCCGCCCCGCCGCCGCCGGCGAGCCTGTCATTGCCTGCGCCGCCGTCGATGCTGTTGGCGCTGCTGTCGCCTGTCAGATTGTCGTTGAAACCGCTGCCGGTCAGGTTTTCGATGCTCACATAGCTGTCGCCGCCCGCATCCCCGGTGTTGAGCGCGGCATTGCCAAGGTTTGCGGTGACCGCCGAAGTCGCGCTGGCATAGCTTGCCGTATCGGTGCCTGCGCCGCCATCCAGCACATCCGCGCCGCCGCCGCCGATCAGTGTATCGTTGCCGCCCTGTCCATAGACGGTTTCGGCGGAAGCGGAACCGGTGATGCTGTCTGCCTGCCCGGAGCCGTAGACCACCTCGAAGCCGGTCACGATATCACCCGCCGCATCGCCGCCGCTTGAGGTGGTGCCGTTGAGATCCAGCGTGATGCCCGATGAAGACGCCGAATAATCGAGCGTATCCGTTCCCGCGCCGCCGATGAGGGTATCCGCGCCCGCGCTGCCATAAACAAGGTCATTGCCTGCGCCGCCGTCCATGCTCTCCGCGCCGCTGCCGCCGGTGAAGCTATCCGCAAAGGCGGTGCCGATCACACCCTCGATCGAGACGAACACGTCTCCGGTCGCGTCGCCGCCACCGCCGCTCACCACCAGCGATCCGCTGGCGAAGCTGGCGCTGATCGCGACCGTGGCGGTGATGTAGGAGACGCTGTCCGTGCCGGTACCGCCGTCAAGCGTGTCCGCGCCCGCGCCGCCGATCAGTATATCGTTGCCCGCGCCGCCGAAGAGGCTCTCCGCCGCCGTATAGCCATACAGAGTATCGTTGAGGCTGGAGCCGGTCAGCGTTTCGATGCCGGTGACGATATCGCCCAGCGCATCGCCCCCGCTACCCATCGTCACGCCGTCCAGATAGACGGTCACGCCTGCGGTGGAGGCGGCATAGCTCAGTGAGTCGGTGCCGGTGCCGCCGTCGATGTTGTCCGCGCCTGTGCCGCCGGTGATCGTGTCGTTGCCCGCGCCGCCGGTGATGATGTCATCGCCCGCATTGCCGTTGATGATGTCGTTGCCGTTGCCGCCCGACAGAGTCTCGCCGCCGGTCGAGCCGTTGATCGTGTCGTCATAGTCCGAACCGATCACGCCCTCGACCGCAAGGACGATGTCGCCCTGCGCATAGCCGCCCGCCGAGGCGCTGCCATCGAGATTGATGGTGACGGCTGCGGTCGAGTCCGAATAGTCGACCGTGTCGGTGCCTGCGCCGCCGTTGATGGTATCCGCCCCCGCACCGCCGCGGATGAAGTCGTTGCCCGCATTGCCGTTGATGACGTTGGCATTGGCATCGCCATAGATGAAGTCGTTGCCACCACTGCCGTTGACATTTTCGATGCTGATGTAAGTGTCGCCTGCTGCGTCGTTGCCGCTGCCGGTGCCGGTCAGCAGGTTGACGGTAACGGCGTTGTTCGTGAGGCTATAGTCGACCGTATCGCTGCCGGTGCCGCCGTCGAGCGTGTCCGCTCCGGCGTCGCCGCGCAACACATCCGCGCCTTCCATGCCATAGAGCGTATCTGCGCCGGTGCTGCCCCACAGGGTATCGTCGTTCGCGGAGCCTTGCAGGATCTCGATGTTGGTCAGGACGTCACCCGCCGCCTCGCCTCCGGTACCTGCCGCGCCGGATAGGCCTATGGAGACTGCCGCGCTGCCATAATAGGATGCGGTGTCTGTGCCGCCGCCGCCGTTGATGGTGTCCGCGCCGCCGAGGCCACGGAACCACTCGTTCGCGGCGGTGCCGGTGACGCTGTCGGCGAGGTTGGTGAGGTAGACGTTCTGGAAGTTGCTGTATTTGTCACCGGCTGCATCCCAGCCGATACCAGCCGTCACGCCATCGAGGTTGATGGTGATGCCCGCCGAGGCGGAAACGGAGGCAAGGTTGCCGAAGTTGGTGCCGAAGAACAGCGTGTTGGTGCCCGCGCCGCCGTCCAGGATGTCCGCGCCTGCACCACCTGTGATGGTGTCGTTGCCTGCGCCGCCCTGGATCGTGTCGTTGCCGGCCAGACCGGAGAGATCGTCGTTGCCATTTCCGCCGTCGATCACGTTGGCGTTGCCATCGCCGGTCAGCGAGTCGCCGTTGGCCGAGCCGGTGATATTCTCGATGGTGTTGTATGTGTCGCCCTGCGCATCGCCGCCGCTACCGGTGCCGCTAGTGAGACTGACAGTTACAGCCGAGGCGCTCAGCGAATAGTTGATCGTGTCGGTGCCCGCATCGCCCCGGTTGGCGTCGTTACCCGCCCCACCCATGATGATGTCGTTGCCATTGCCACCCCAGAGCGTGTCGTTGCCCGCGCCGCCGTCCAGCGTGTCGTCGCCGGCATTGCCCTGGATTAGGTTGCCTCTGACATCGCCCGTCAGGCTGTCATTCTGGCCAGAACCTGTCAGGCTGACGAAGTTAGAGAAAATGTCGCCCGCCGCGTCGCCGCCGCTAGCGGTGCTGGTGCCGAGGTTTACGGTGACGCCGCTTGTCGAATTGGCATAGGTGAGGGTATTGGTGCCCAGGCCGCCGTCTATCGTGTCTGCGCCTGCGCCGCCCTCAACCGTGTCGTCGCCATCCTCGCCATAGAGGAAGTCGTCGCCCGCGCCGCCGTTGATGACGTCTGACCCGATGCCGCCCCAAATGGTGTTGATGCCGGCACTACCGGTCAGCGTATCGCCATAGACAGAGCCGCGCAGATTCTCGAAATTCGCGAGTGTGTCGCCATTGGCGTCGCCCGCCGTGCCGGTGCCGCTCGTCAGGCTTACCGTGACGGCTGCTCCAGCGTTGGCATAGCTGGCGGTATCGGTGCCCGCGCCGCCATCCATCACGTCCGCGCCTGCGCCGCCCTCGATGCTGTCGTTGCCCGCGCCGCCCTGAAGATTATTGACGCCGGTGGACCCGATGATCGTATCGTCATTGGCCGAACCGATGGCGTTCTCGATCGTGCCGCCGACGAAAATGTCGCCCTGCGCATCGCCGCCGGTGTTGCCTCTGCCGGTGCCGAGATTGATGCTGATCGCCGCCGAGGAGGCGCTGTAATCCACCACGTCGGTGCCCGCACCGCCGTCGATGCTGTCCGCGCCCGCGCCGCCGATCAGCGTATCGTTGCCCGCGCCGCCCTGCAGGGTGTCGTCGCCGTCGCCCGCGTTGATCGTGTCGTTGCCCGCGCCAGCCTGAATGGTCTGCGCATTGGCGTCGCCGGTGAAGCTGTCGTTGAGGCCGGAGAGGATGAACGTCTCGATCGAGGTGTAGGTGTCACCCTGCGCGAGGCCGGTGGAGAGCGCCGCGTTGGTGAGGTTCACCGTGAGCGCGCTGCCCGAGGAGGAATAGTCGACCGTGTCGTTGCCATTGCCGCCATCCAATGTATCCGCGCCCAGATCCGGCCGGAAGATGTCGTCGCCGTCTCCGCCGACGATCGTATCCGCAGCCGTGGAACCGATGATGATGTCCGCCAGCGAAGAACCGATCACCTGCTCGATGCTGATCAGCACGTCGCCATTGGCCTCGCCCGCAGTGCCTGCAAGCCCGTCCATGCGCACGACGATGCCGCCCGCGCTGCTGTAGTCCGCCGTGTCGAAGCCTGCGCCGCCATCCAGCACATCCGCGCCCGCGCCGCCGACCAGCGTGTCGTTGCCGGCCATGCCCTCCAGCGTCTCGTTGACGCCGGTGCCATAAATAGTGTCGCCCTGGCCCGAGCCGATGACATGCTCTACGTTGAGGATCGTATCGCCCGCCGCATCGCCGCCGGACGACGCCGTGCCATCGAGCCGCACGGTCACGCCCGAAAGCGAGCCGGAATAGTCGAGGGTGTCGGTGCCGGTGCCGCCGTCGATGCTGTCCGCCTGGCCATAGCTTACGAAGCTGTCGTTGCCGCCCCAGCCCCAGAGCACGCTGGCGCCGGATGTGCCACCGCGCAGCACGTCGTCATAATTCTGCGAGCCTTCGATGCGCTCTATGCCGGAAAGCACGTCGCCCTGCGCCCAGCCGCCTACGCCCGCCGTGCCGTCATTGGCGATGGTGACGCCAGCGGTGGAGAGCTTGTAGTCCGCCGTATCGGTGCCGGAGCCGCCGATTATCGTGTCCGCGCCGAGGCCCGAGGATATGGTGTCGTCGTTCGCGCCGCCATCCAAGGTGTCCGCGCCGTCGCCGCCGTGGAGGATGTCGTTGCCAGCGCCCGCCTGGATGGTCGATCCGGTCGCGTCCGCCGTGATCTCGTCACCCTGCGCGGAGCCGATGACGATCTCGACGTTGAACAGCCGGTCGCCCGCAGCATCGCCGCCGGTGCCGAAGCTGCCGTCCATATAGATCTTCATGCCGTTGGAGGCGGAGGTGGAATAGTCGACCGTGTCTGTGCCCGCGTCGCCGCGATAGATGTCTGCCCCGCCGCTGACGATGAAGCTGTCATTGCCCGCGCCGCCGGTGAAATCCTCGTCCGCCGATGAACCTTCGAACTGGTCGTTATAGGCCGAGCCGATGACTGCCTCGATGCCGGAGAGCACGTCGCCCGCCGCGTCGCCGCCGCTCGATGTGCCTGCGGTGCGGATCGTCACCGCGCTGGCCGAGGCGCTATAGTCGGCGGTGTCGGTGCCCGCGCCGCCGATGATGCTGTCCGCCCCCGCGCCGCCTTCGATGAAGTCATTGCCGATGCCGCCCGCAAGCGTGTCGTCGCCTGCGCCGCCGCGCAGCGTGTCGTCGCCGTCGAAACCGTCGAAATTGTCGGCGCCGGTGCCGCCGATCAGCGTATCGCCGAGGCGCGAGCCGACGAACTGCTCGACATTCGTAAAGGTGTCGCCGGTCGCATCGCCACCCGTGGCGGTGCCTGCCGAAAGGTCGATCGTCACCGCCGCGCTGGATGCGGAATAGCTGACCGTGTCGGTGCCTGCGCCGCCATCCATCACGTCCGCGCCGCCGCCGCCCTGTAGCGTGTCGTTGCCCGCCTCGCCATAGAGCGTGTCGCTGCCGGTGCCGCCGAGCAGCGTGTCGTCGCCGCCGCGCCCATAGAGCGTGTCGTTGGAGAAAGTGCCGGTGATCGTGTCGGCAAAGCCCGAGCCGATGACGGCTTCCACGCCGGAGAGCGTATCGCCCGCCGCGATGTCGCCGCTGCCTGCCGAGCCATCGAGGTTGACGGTAACGCCCGCCGCCGCGCCGCTGTAGTCCGCCGTATCGAACCCAGCGCCGCCGATGAGCACATCCGCGCCCGCACTCGCCACCAGCGTATCGTTGCCCGCGCCGCCGTCCAGCGTCTCCGCGCCCGTTCCGCCGGAGAGCGTATCGTCAAAGGCCGAGCCGGTCAGCCCTTCGATGCCCGTGAACGTATCGCCATTGGCGTCTCCGCCTGTGCCGCTGTTGGTGGCGAGACTTGCGGTTACGCCTGCGGTTGCGTTCGCATAGGATGCCGTGTCTGTGCCCGCGCCGCCGTCAATCACGTCGGCCCCTGCGCCGCCTTCGATCACGTCGTTGCCCGCGCCTGCCTGCAACGTCTCATTGCCGGCCGTGCCATAAAGCACGTCGCCAAAGGCCGAGCCGATCACCCGCTCGATATTGCTCAGTACGTCGCCGGTGGCGGTGCCGCCCTGGCCCTGGTTTACGCCGTCGATATAGACGGTGACGCCGGTGGTGGAGGCGGAATAGTCCGCCGTGTCGGTGCCTGCGCCGCCATCGATGATGTCGCTGCCCGATCCGCCGACGAGGGTATCGTTGCCTGCGCCGCCGAGGATGGTATCTGCACCCGCACCGCCGTCGATCGTGTCATCGCCTGCGCCGCCTTCCAGCGTGTCGGCATTGGCGCTGCCGATGATGGTATCAGCCAATCCAGAGCCGACGATCCGCTCGACGCTGTTATATGTGTCGCCCGCCGCATCACCCGCAGAGCCGGTGCCCGCATTGAGGTCTACCGCTACGGCGGAGGCGGACGCGCTATAGTCCACCGTGTCCACTCCCGTGCCGCCGATGAGCGCATCGGCCCCGGCGCTACCCATCAGCGTATCGACGCCGCCCTGGCCATCCTGCGTATCCGCGCCGGTGGAGCCATAGAGCGTATCGGCATAGGCCGAACCCTTGACCGTCTCGATATTCGCGAGCGTGTCGCCTGCGGCATCGCCGCCGCTGCCCGCCGTGCCGTCGAGATAGACGGTGACTGCGCTGGTGGAGGCGGAATAGTCCGCAATATCGGTGCCGGTGCCGCCATCGAGTGCGTCGGCGCCCGCGCCGCCGGTCAACGTGTCGTTGCCCGCGCCTCCCTGGAGGGTGTCGTCGCCCGCCTTGCCGTCGATTATGTCGTCGCCCGCGCCACCCTGGATCGTGTCCGCGCCAAAGCTGCCGTCGATGGTGTCGGCGAAGCCGGAGCCGATCACCGTCTCGATGCTGGTCAGCACATCGCCCAGCGCCTCGCCGCCCGATCCGCCGACGCCATCCATGCGCACGGCTATGCCTGTGGCCGCGCCGGAATAATCGGCGGTGTCGGTGCCCGCGCCGCCATCCAGCGTGTCGGAGCCGGTTCCACCGATCAGCGTATCATTGCCGTTGCCACCCAGCAGCGTGTCGTTGCCTGCGCCGCCGGAGAGTGTGTCGTTGCCGTCATTGCCGAGGATCGTATCGGCATTGGCGGAGCCGGTGATGCTGTCGTTCAGGGTGGTGCCGATCACCTCCTCGATCTCGCTCAGCACATCGCCCTGCGCAAAGCCGCCGGACGACGCAACGCCATCCATGCGCACCGTCACGGCCACCGCGTTGTTGGAATAGTCGACGATGTCAAAGCCGGTGCCGCCGGTCAGCACGTCCGCGCCATTGCTCGAATAGAGAATGTCATCGCCCGCGCCCGCGCTCATCGTGTCTGCGCCGGTGGAGCCATAGAGCATGTCCGCGAAGGCGGAACCGATCAGCGTTTCGATGCTGACGAGCACGTCGCCGTCCGCATCGCCGCCCACCGATATGGTGCCGTCCAGATACACGGTCACGCCCGCGAGCGAGCTGGAATAGCTGGCGGTGTCGGTACCCGCGCCACCATCGATCAGGTCTGCGCCCAGGCCGCCGGTCAGCGTGTCGTTGCCTGCCTCGCCATAAAGCGAATCATCGCCATTCGCGCCGAAGATAATGTCGTTGCCAGCGCCGCCACGGATCGTCTCGGTCGCGTTGCCGCCGGTCAGCCGGTCGTCAAAGCCGGAGCCGAGCAACTGCTCGATGTTGGTGAGAACGTCGCCCGCCGCGTCGCTGCCCGAACCTGTCGTGCCGTCGAGATAGACGGTGACGGCAGCAAGTGCGCCGGAATAGTCCGCCGTATCAAAGCCCGATCCGCCGTCGAGCGTGTCCGCGCCCGCGCCGCCCACCAGCGTATCGTTGCCTGCCTCGCCGGATAGCGCATCATTGCCCGCGCCGCCGGAGATGGTGTCATTGCCCGCGCCGCCTAGGATCGTATCGTCGCCGGTCGATCCGCCCAGCGTATCGTTGAAGCCGGACCCGATGAGGCGCTCGACATTGGCGATAGTGTCGCCCGCCGCCTCCGCGCCGCTGCCTGCCGAGCCATCGAGCGCGATGGTGACGGCAGCGGTGGCGGAGGAATAATCCGCCGTATCGGTGCCGGTGCCGCCGTCGAGCAGGTCCGCGCCTGCGCCGCCGATGAGGGTATCCGCGCCACCATTGCCGTAGAGCTGCTCGTCCGCCGTGCCGCCGGTGATGATGTCGCCCTGCGCCGAGCCCTGCACGATCTCGATGTTCGAGAGCATGTCGCCCGCCGCGTCGCCGCCGGAAGAGGCGAGGCCGTTCAGGTTCACCACGACGGCAGCGACCGAGGCGGTATAGTTCGCGGTATCCGTGCCCGCGCCGCCGTCTAGCACATCCGCGCCCGCGCCGCCGGTCAGGCTGTCGTTGCCAGTGCCGCCAGACAGCGTGTCGTCCCCATTGCCGCCGGAGAGTATATCGTCGCCCGTGCCGCCGCTCAGCGTGTCGTCGCCATTCGCGCCGGACAGCGTATCGGCAAAGGCCGAACCGATAATGCCCTCGATATTGGAGAGCGTGTCGCCCGCCGCATAGCCGCCGGTCCCTGCCGAGCCATTGAGGCTGATGCTCACCGCCGAGGTGGAGGAAGAATAATCGACCGTGTCGGTGCCCGCGCCGCCATCGAGCGCGTCCGCGCCGAGGCTGCCCATCAGCGTATCGGTGCCCAGCCCGCCGATCAGTGTTTCCGCGCCGGTGCCGCCGCGCAGCGTGTCGTTATAGTCCGAGCCTTCAAGCGTCTCGACATTGATAATGGTATCGCCCGCCGCATCGCCGCCGGTCTGCGCCGCGCCATCCAGCCCGGCATTGACCGCGCTGGCGGACGATGCATAGCTGACCTTGTCCGTACCCGCGCCACCGTCCAGGCTGTCCGCGCCCGCACCGCCGATCAGCAGGTCATTCCCAGCGCCGCCGAGCAGCGTGTCATTGCCGAGGTCACCCGTCAGCGTATCGTTGCCGCCGTTGCCCTCCAGCGTATCGGCATTGCCGGTGCCATAGAGCGCGTCATTGCCAGCTGAGCCGAGCACCCGCTCGATGCTGGAGAGCGTATCGCCCGCCGCGTCGCCGCCGACGGAGACCGAGCCATCGAGATAGACCGTGACCGCGCTGGCCGAGGCGGAATAGTCCGCCGTGTCGGTGCCCGCGCCGCCGTCGAGCACGTCCGCGCCGGTGCTGCCGGTCAGGGTGTCGTTGCCGCCGCCGCCGAGCAGCGTGTCCGCGCTCGCGCGCCCACCCAGCGTATCGGCAAAGGCAGAGCCTTCCAGAATCTCGGCGTTGCTGATCGTGTCGCCCGCCGCGTCGCCGCCGGTCCCTGCGCCGCCAGAGAGCGATATGGTGACGCCCGCACCCGAGGTGGCATAGCTGATGGTGTCGATGCCGGTGCCGCCGTCGATGGCGTCAGCGCCTGCGCCGCCTGAAAGTGTGTCGTCGCCCGATCCGCCGTCGATCGTGTCGTTGCCCGCGCCGCCGTCGATCACGTCGTCATTGCCCTGGCCGAGCAATATGTCCGCGTTTGCACTGCCGGTAAGCGTATCGCTGTTGCCCGAACCCAGCACGCGCTCGATGTTGGCGAGCGTATCGCCCTGCGCATCGCCGCCGGAGCCTGTGCCGGTGGCAAGGTTGATGGTTACGCCCAGCACCGACGCGCTGTAATCCGCCGTATCGGTGCCCGCGCCACCGTCGAGCGCATCCGCGCCTGCGCCGCCTGCCAGCGTGTCGTTGCCCGCTCCGCCCAGCAGCGTATCGCCGCCGCCATTGCCGGTGAGGATGTCGTTACCTGCGCCGCCTTCCAGCGTTTCACCCGCCGAGCCACCGGCAATGTCGTCGTTGAAGGCAGAACCGATCACCCGCTCGATGCCGGTGAGGGTGTCGCCCGCCGCGTCCCCCCCGGACGCGCTCGATCCGTCGAGCACGAGCTGGATGGCAGCGGCAGAGGCGGAGTAATCCGCCGTGTCAAAGCCCGCGCCGCCGATGAGAGTATCGGCACCCGCGCCGCCTGTCAGCAGGTCATCCCCTGCGCCACCGTCGAGCGTGTCCGCCCCGGCACCGCCGGACAGCGTATCGTCGCCCAGCCCGCCCTCGAGGATTTCGTCCGCGTTGCCGCCGGTCAGGCTGTCCGCATAGTCGGAGCCGGTGATGCGCTCGACATTGGCGAATGTATCACCCGCCGCGTCGCCGCCCGCACCGGTGCCCGCCGAAAGATCAACGGTGACGCCCGCCGTGGCGGCTGCAAAGCTCACCGTGTCGATCCCGGCGCCGCCGTCATAGGCGTCCGCGCCCGCGCTGCTGATCAGCATGTCGTCGCCCGCGCCGCCAGAGAGCGCGTCGTTGCCCGTGGAACCGCCGAGCGTATCGGCAAAGGCCGAGCCGGTGATCCGCTCGATGCCGGCGAGGGTATCGCCCGCCGCGTCGCCGCTGGAACCGAAGGTGCCGTCCAGCGCCACCGTCACGCCAGCCGAGGAGGCGCTATAGTCCGCCGTGTCCGTCCCCGCGCCGCCGATCAGCGTATCCGCGCCGAGGCTGCCCTTCAGCGTATCATTGCCCGCGCCGCCGTCCAGCGTTTCGATGCCGATCCCGCCGGACAGCGTATCGGCCAGCGCCGAGCCGACGATCCGCTCGATGCCGGAGAGCGTATCACCCGTCGCGTCTCCGCCGCTGCCGACCGAGCCGTCCACGCCCACGGTGACGCCCGCCGCAGAGGTGGAATAGTCCGCCGTATCGAAATCATTGCCGCCGACAAGGGCATCCGCGCCCGCGCCGCCGATGAGGGTATCGTCGCCATCGCCGCCCTGCAGCGTGTTGGCATTGGCGTCGCCGATCAAAGTATCGGCATAGATCGAGCCTTGCAGCGTCTCTACATGGCTCAGCGCATCGCCCAGCGCGGTGCCGCCGCTGCCAGCAACCCCGTCGAGCCGCGCGGTGACGCCGCTGGTCGAGTCGTCATAGCTGACTGTGTCGGTGCCCGCCCCGCCGTCGATGCTGTCTGCTCCGTCGCCGCCGTGGATCAGGTCGTTGCCTGCGCCGCCCAGCAGTGTGTCGTCGCCACCCGCGCCGTCAATCTGGTCGTCGCCCGCGCCGCCGTCGATCCTGTCATCGGTGAAGTTGCCGATGAGCGTGTCGTTGAAGCCGGAGCCGGTGAGCTGTTCGATATTGGCGTAAGTGTCACCTGACGCATCGCCGCCAGAGCCCGCGCGCCCATCGAGATAGGCGGTGACGCCCGCGCCGGAAACCGCATAGCTGACGGTATCGACGCCCGCGCCGCCGTCGAGCACGTCGGCGCCCGCACTGCCCAGCAAGGTGTCGTCGCCCGCGCCGGCGGAGATCGTTTCGCTGCCCGCGCCGCCGCCGAGCGTGTCGGCATAGTCGGAACCGATCAGGTTCTCGATGTTGATCAGCGTATCGCCCAGCGCGTCGCCGCCGGTGCCCGTCGCGCCGCCAAGCGAGACCGCAACGCCCGCCGTCGCGTTGGCATAGCTTGCGGTGTCATTGCCCGCGCCGCCATCCAGCGCATCCGCGCCCGCGCCACCTTCCAATATGTCGTCGCCCGATCCGCCGAGCAGGCTGTCGTCGCCCGCGCCGCCGGAGATCTGGTCATTGCCACTCGCGCCATCGAGCACATCGTTGGAGGTGCCGCCGAACAGCAGGTCGTCATTGGCCGAGCCGATCACGCCTTCGATGCCGGACAGGCTGTCACCCGCCGCATCACCGCCGGAGGAGGGGGTGCCATCCAGCCGCACCGTCACGGCGCTGGCCGAGCCGGAATAATCCACGGTGTCAAAGCCCGCGCCGCCGATCAGCACGTCCGCGCCCGCCCCGCCATTCAGCAGATCATTGCCCGCGCCGCCATCCAGCGTGTCGGACCCGCCGCCGCCATAAAGCGCGTCATTGCCACCCGCGCCTTCCAGCACCTCGTTTGCCGCCGTGCCGGTGAGGGTATCGTCAAAGCCGGAGCCGATCACCCGCTCGATGCTGGAGAGCGTATCGCCCGCTGCATCGCCGCCCGCAGACAGCGAGCCATCGAGGTTGATCGCCACTGCGGAGGTCGATGAGGTATAATCCGCCGCGTCCAACCCTGCGCCGCCGACCAGCTGGTCCGCGCCCGCGCCGCCGCGCAGCACATCGTCGCCGGTGCCGCCGGTGAGGATATCCGCGCCCGCGCCGCCGTCGATAAAGTCATCACCGGCATTGCCGCGCAGGTCGTCCGCGCCCGCGCCGCCGGTGATCGAGTCGGCAAAGCCAGATCCTTCGACAATCTCGATGTTGGTGAAGCTGTCGCCCGTCGCCTCGCCGCCGGTGCCGCCGGTGGTGAGGTTGAGCGTCACGCCAGCCGTGGCGAGCCGATAGTCCGCCGTGTCCACACCCGTACCGCCGTCAAACAGGTCCGCGCCCGCGCCGCCGCGCAGCAGGTCATCGCCAGCACCGCCATGGAGCTGGTCATCGCCCGCGCCGCCGGTCAGCGTATCGTCATAGGTTGAACCGATGACCGACTCGACGTTGGTCAGGATGTCGCCCTGCGCATCGCCGCCCGAGCTTGCCACACCATCCAGGCGCACCTGCACCGCGACGCCGGATGCCGAATAGTCGGCGGTGTCCGTGCCCGCGCCGCCGTCGATCTGGTCCGCGCCCGACCCGCCGACGAGGCTGTCGTTCCCCGCCCCGCCGAGCAGGATATCGTCGCCCGATCCGGCGTCGATCATGTCATTGCCCGCGCCGCCTTCCAGCGTATCGACGGCGGTGGAGCCGGTGATGCTGTCGTCAAAGGCGGAGCCGACAATGCGCTCGATGCTGGAGAGCGTATCGCCCGCCGCATCGCCGAGGCTGCCGCTGTTGCTGGCGAGGCTCACGGCGATGGCGGAGGTGGCGTCCGAATAGTCCGCCGTGTCAAAGCCCGATCCGCCGAGCAGTACGTCCGCGCCGCCGCGCCCGCCGAGCACGTCATTGCCCGCGCCGCCGGTGATGGTGTCCGCCGCCGCCGTGCCGAGCAGCACGTCGTCATAGGCCGAACCGATGAGGTTTTCGATGTTGAGCAGCTGGTCTCCCTGCGCCGCGCCGCCGGTGGAGGCCGAGCCGTCGACCGAAACGTTGACGCCCGAGGTGGAAGACGAATAATCGACCGTATCGACGCCTGCGCCACCGTCGATCAGGTCCGCGCCCGCGCCGCCGTCGATCTGGTCGTTGCCCGCACCGCCGAGCAGCGTGTCGTCTCCGCCGCCGCCGGTGATGACGTCATTGCCCGCACCGCCGTCGATCACGTCCGCCGCCGCGCCGCCGTTCAGATGGTCGTCCAGCGTCGATCCGGTCACACCTTCGATGCTGGTATACTGGTCGCCCGCCGCGTCGCCGCCGATGCCGGTCGAGCCATCGAGCGTCACCGTCACCGCGCTGGCCGACGCGGTGTAATCCACGATGTCCTGCCCCGCGCCGCCATCGAGCACGTCCGCGCCCTGGCTGCCGAGCAGGCGGTCGTTGCCCGCGCCACCGCGAATATTTTCCGTGCCCGTGCCGCCGCCCAGCGTATCGGCAAAGGCGGAGCCTTCGAGATTTTCGATGCCGGAGAGGGTGTCTCCCAGCGCCTCGCCGCCGGTGCCCGCCGTGCCATCGAGCGAGACCGCAACGCCTGCCGAAGCATTGGCATAGCTGGCGGTATCGTTGCCGTTGCCGCCGATCAGCGCATCCGCGCCGAGGCCGCCCTCCAATATGTCATCGCCGCCCTCGCCATACAGCGTGTCGTCGCCCGCGCCGCCCGAAACCACGTCGTCGCCCGCGCCCGCGCGGATCACCTCGTTGCCCGCCGCGCCGGTGATCGTGTCGTCAAAGCTTGTGGCGGTCAGGTTTTCGATGTTGGTGAGCTGGTCGCCGGTGGCGTCGCCGCCGCTGCTGACCGTGCCATCAAGGTGGATCGTCACCGCGACGGTGGAGCTGGAATAATCGACCGTATCGACGCCCGCGCCGCCGTCGATCACATCCGCGCCCGCGCCGCCCGCGAGCGTATCGTCGCCCGCGCCGCCGAGCAGCGTATCGTTGCCGAGGCCGCCCGCAATGCTGTCATTGCCCGCGCCGCCTTCAAGCTGGTCGTTGAGCACGCCGCCGGTCAGCGTGTCGTTGAAGCCGGAGCCGACGAGCCGCTCGATGCTCGTCATCACATCGCCCTGCGCGTCGCCGCCGATGCCGACCGAGCCATCGAGGCCTACGGCAACCGCGACGGTGGAGCTGGAATAATCGACGGTGTCAAAGCCCGCGCCGCCATCGAGGCTGTCCGCGCCCGCGCCGCCATCAAGGATGTCGTTGCCCGCGCCGCCGATCAGCGTGTCCGCGCCCGCACGGCCGACGAGCGTGTCATCGCCCGCGCCGCCGTCGATCACATCGTCCGTCGCCGCGCCCAGCAGCGTATCCGCGCCCGATGAACCAAGCAGGTTCTCGATGCCGACCAGCGTGTCCCCCTGCGCATCGCCGCCGCTGCCGGTGCCGCTGGCGAGATCGACCGTGACCGCCTGTGCAGAGCTGGAATAATCGGCGGTGTCGATGCCCGCGCCGCCATCGAGCAGGTCCGCGCCCGCCCGCCCTTCGAGCACGTCGTCGCCGCCCGCGCCGTAAAGCTCCTCGTCGGCCGCCGCGCCGATGATATGGTCCGCCGCGCCGGTGCCGATCACGCGCTCGATATTGAGCAGCGTATCGCCGGTCGCATGGCCGCCAAGGCCCGCCGAGCCATCCAGCGAGACGGTCACGCCGCTTGCCGAGGCGCTATAGTCCGCCGTGTCGATGCCGGTGCCGCCGTCGATCAGGTCTCCGCCCGCGCCGCCCTCTATGCTGTCATTGCCCGATCCGCCGAGCAGCGTATCCGCCCCCGCGCCGCCGATGATCACGTCATCGCCCGCGCCTCCCTCGATCTGGTCGGCAAGGTTACCGCCGGTGAGGGTATCGGCAAAGCCGGAGCCGCGCAGCGCCTCGATATTGGTGAGCTGGTCGCCCTGCGCATCGCCTCCGATGCCTGCCGAGCCATCCAGCCCGATCGTCACGCCTGCAGCGGAGCCGGTATAATCCGCGATATCGACGCCCGATCCGCCATCGATGATGTCTGCGCCCGCGCCGCCTTCCAATATGTCGTCGCCGCTGCCACCCTGAAGCGTGTCAACGCCCGCGCCGCCTGAAAGCCGGTCGTTGCCCGCGCCGCCAGTGAGGATGTCGTCGCCGCCATTGCCGGAGACCACGTCGTCCCCGCCGCCGCCCTCAATAAACTCATTAGCGCCGACGCCGGTGATGCTGTCGTCATAGGTCGAGCCGATGATATGCTCGACGTTCAGCACCTGGTCGCCCGCCGCATCGCCGCCGATGCCGAGGCTGCCGTCGAGCGTCAGCGATATGCCGGTGGCGGACGCGGTATAGTCCGCTGTGTCGAATCCTGCGCCGCCGTCGAGCACGTCCGCGCCCAGGCGGCCGGCGAGCACATCGTCGCCCGTGCCGCCTTCCAGCACATCGTCGGTCGCGCCGCCGGTCAGGCTGTCGTCAAAGGCCGAGCCGATGACCCGCTCGATGCCGGAAAGGATATCCCCAGCCGCATCGCCGCCCGCCGCGCTGCCGGTGGAAAGGTCGACGGTGACGGCGCTGGCCGACGCGGAATAATCGGCGGTGTCGAAGCCGGTGCCGCCCTCCATCGCGTCAGCGCCCGCAGAGCCGACCAACGTGTCGTTGCCGCCCTGGCCGCGCAAGATGTCGTCGGCGGCGGAGCCATAGAGCGTGTCGGCAAAGGCGGAGCCGGACAGCCCCTCGATATTGGCGTAGGTGTCGCCCGCAGCGTCGCCGCCGGTGTTGGCGCGGCCATCCAGCCCCGCGACGATGCCGCTGGCGGAGTTGCTGTAATCCGCAATGTCGGTGCCCGCGCCGCCATCCAGCGCATCCGCGCCGCCGCGCCCTTCGAGCGTATCGTTGCCCAGCCCACCATCGAGCGTGTCGGCGCCCGCGCCGCCGCTGATCCGGTCATCAAAGCCCGAACCGATGATGCGCTCTATGCCCGACAATGTGTCGCCCTGCGCGTCTCCGCCCAGCCCGACGCTGCCGTCGTTTGCGAGGATGACGGCGGTGGCGGATTGCGAATAG
This sequence comes from Sphingobium sp. DEHP117, assembly GCF_030867385.1. Taxonomy (GTDB): domain Bacteria; phylum Pseudomonadota; class Alphaproteobacteria; order Sphingomonadales; family Sphingomonadaceae; genus Sphingobium. Next base: position 711,857 of record NZ_JAPFBJ010000002.1, read on the forward strand.
TCCGCCGTGTCGAAACCCGCGCCGCCGATGAGCTGGTCCGACCCCAGTCCGCCGCGCAGCACATCGTCGCCTGCGCCGCCGTCAAGCCGGTTGGCGAGGTCATTGCCGGTCAGCGTGTCGTCGAACGCAGAGCCCGTCAGCCCCTCGATGTTGACGAGCACATCGCCCTGCGCATCGCCGCCCTGGCCCGCCGAGCCATCGAGCGCGACCTGCACGGCGCTGGCCGAGGTGGAATAATCCGCAACGTCCGCGCCAACGCCGCCGTCGAGCAAGTCCGCGCCCGCGCCGCCCGAGAGCGTGTCGTCGCCCGCGCCGCCCGACAGCGTGTTGACGCCCGCATCGCCGGTCAGCACGTCGCCATAGTTGGAGCCGGATAGGTTTTCGATGCCGGTCAGCGTGTCGCCCTGCGCGCTGCCGCCGGTGCCCGTGCCGCTCAAGAGGCTGACGGTGACGCCTTGCACCGCGTCGGAATAGTCCGCCGTGTCCGCGCCTGCGCCGCCGATCAGGCTGTCCGCGCCGAGGCCGCCGCGCAACGTGTCGTCACCCGCGCCGCCGTCGAGCACATTGTCCGCCGAATCGCCCAGCAGCGTATCGGCATAAGCGCCACCGATCACCCGCTCGATGCCCGAGAGCCTGTCGCCCTCGGCCACGTCGCCCGTCGAGGCATTGCCATTCAGGCGCACGGTGACCGCGCCTTGCGCCGCCGAATAATCGGCGGTGTCGAAGCCCGCCTCGCCCATCAGCGTGTCCGCGCCCAGCGCGCCGACGAGCGTGTCGTCGCCATCACTGCCGCGCAGGATATTGTCCTGATCGTCGCCGGTCAGGCTATCGTCGAAGGCCGATCCGACCAGCCGCTCGATCCCCGAAAGCTGATCGCCTGCCGCATCGCCGCCGATGCCCAGCGAGCCATCGAGCGCGACTGTGACGGCCGAGAGCGAGCCTGAATAGTCCGCCGTGTCGAGGCCGGTGCCGCCGTGGAGGATATCCGCGCCCGCGCCACCAATCAGCGTATCGTCGCCCGCGCGGCCTTCCAGCCATTCGTCGCCCGCGCCGCCGACGAGGGTGTCGTCCTGCGCCGAGGCGATGACATGCTCGATGCTGACCAGCGTGTCGCCCTGTGCATCGCCGCCGATGCCGGTGCGCCCGTCAAGATAGACCGTAACGCCGAACAGCGAGGCGGAGAGATCGACCGTGTCGAAGCCCGCGCCGCCGTCTAGAAAATCCCCGCCACCAAGGAAGCTGTTGCCGCCAAGGCCTACAAGGGTGTCGTCGCCGTCATTGCCGAGCAGCGTGTCGTTGCCCGCCGTGCCGATCAGCACGTCGTCAAACAGCGAGCCTTCCAGCCCTTCGATATTGATGAACACGTCGCCAACCGGGTCGCCGCCGCCCAGTTGCGAGCCATCCAGCGCCACGATCACGCCGTTTGCCGCGCCCGCATAGCTGGCGATGTCGAACCCGTCGCCGCCGTCGAGCGTGTCCGCGCCCGCGCCGCCTTCGACAAAGTCGTTGCCGAGGCCGCCGCGCAATGTCTGCGATCCAACAGCTCCAACAAGCCGGTCGGCAAAGGCGGAACCGATCAACGTTTCCACGTTGAAATAGGTGTCTCCCTGCGCATCCCCGCCGATGCCCGCGCGCCCGTCGAGATAGACAGTTACGCCGACGCCGGAGCTGGTGAAATCGACCGTGTCGTTGCCCGCGCCACCATCCACCCGGTCCGCGCCCGCGCCGCCGACGATGAGGTTGTCATTGGCGTCGCCGGTCAGCGTGTCGTCATGCGCGGAGCCGATCAGGTCCTCGATATTGCTGAGCACGTCGCCCTGCGCATCGCCGCCGCTGCCCGCCGTGCCATCTAGCGAAACCGTGACGCCGCTGGCCGAGCCGGAATAGTCCGCAACATCGCGCCCCGCTCCACCATCGAGCGTATCCGCGCCAGCGCTGCCGAACAGCTGGTCGTTGCCCGCGCCGCCCTGCAGTGTTTCGTTGCCCGCGCCGCCATGCAGCCTGTCGTCGCGGCTCGTGCCGATCACGATCTCGATGTTGCTGAGGACATCGCCCTCGGCCTGCCCACCGTGGGAGGTGGTGCCGTCGAGGAAGATCTCCACGCCCTGCGTGCCGGAGGTGGCTGGGTCGATGGCGTTGCTATAGTCGGCACTGTCGGTCCCCGCGCCGCCGTCGATCCGGTCAGCGCCCGCGCCGCCGTCAAAGCTGTTGTCGTTGGCGTCGCCCGTGAGCGTATCGTCATGGGCGGAGCCGATCAGCCCTTCGACACTCGTATAGCGGTCTCCCTCCGCCGTGCCGCCCAGGCCGACCCCGGTGCCAAGGTTGGCATCCACGCCACGTACCGAGGTCTGATAGCTGACGACATCATGGCCGTTGCCCCCGTCAATGTCGTCCGCGCCGATGCCCGCAACGATCGTGTCGTCGCCATCCCCCGCATTGATGATATTGCCCGGCGGGTTGGAGAACAGCACATAGACCGGCTCGCCCGTCACCGGGTTCGTCACGGTCATGTCCGCGTCGGATGTGACGATCTTGATACCGAAGGCGGTCGAGACTTCCACGGCATTGACGGTCGGTCCGCCATTGGAGGAGAGGCCAAGCTGCGCAGGCAGGAAGAACTGGTCCTGAAAACCGCCCGCGCTCGGCGTCGAAGGATCGGGCACGGTGTAGATCAGTTGCAGGTCGAAGGTGAAATGCGACTGGTTGGCAGGATAAGCTACCGTCTGGCCGGTATTGGGGTCGACATGGCTGGTGACCTTCTGAATGTCTCCCGCCGCAATATCGACAACCCAGCCTTTGGCTGTCAGCGTGGCGTTGGCAATGGAATAGCCAGCGGGCAGCGACGGGATCGTGATCTCGTTGAGCTGCAGGTTCTTGGCAGGCACCATCGCCTCGACATGCAGCGTGCGCAGCGTCGCGCCGCCGGGCGCCTGCGCCGGATTGTCGGCATAGATCACATCGTGCGCGGCCGTGCCGGTGATCGTTTCCTTGGCAGACTGCGCGGCGAACTTTGCATTGGTGGAGCTCGATGGACCGCCGGTCGATCCCTTGACGGTGGTGACGCCGTTCTCGATGCCGGTGCTCACGCCCTCCTTGTTATAGAGGGTGAAGGTGAGCTTGGGCACCAGCTTGCCGATACCTGCCGGGCCGATTGCGTCGTCCGGGCTGGGTTCCACCGCGCGGGCGGAGATGATGCCGGGAGGGGCGCTTGCCGATGCCAGAGTGTTGCTGATCTTTTCGTTGAGGCGCGCGCTCTGCTCATCATAGCGGCGCTGCTGCTCCGCCTCGGAAGCCTGATGAGCTTGGGAACTGGCCGAATCGGCGGGTTGGACTCCGCCCGCATCTTCGGGTTTGTCGCCGTCCTTGTGCGCCTTGCTGTCTTCGTCGGAATTGGCAGAGGAGAGCGCGAGCTTGATCGGCGCTGCCTGTTCCTTGATTTCGCCGACGGTGGAGACGGCCTGATCCGCGCTGATCTCCTTGTCGGTGAACAGCAACATCGGCTTGCGACCGGAAAAGGCGGCGAGCGCCATGCCGGGAATGATGATTTTGCTGCCGTCAGCGAAGACGAGCACTACGTCGATGTCGACGATTTCGGTCTTGAAGGGGGAGAAGGGGATGCCAAGCTCCGCCTTGTCGTCCGCGCTGAGTGTGACGACCTTTGCCGCGCCGTAATTCGCGGTGCCTACCGATATGACGGCCGCGCCGCCGGGCGCATCGACGACGCCATCGGGCGCAGCCGGAGCTGCCGCATGCGCCTTCTGCTCAGCGCCCGCAGCTGCCTTCGCCTTACCTGATCCGCCGGTGCCTTTGATCTTGGCCATTGAAGCTTCCCACTGTCGACCCGGGCAGTATCGCGGTTTAGTCTTACCTTATGGTAAACGCCGCCTTTACCATGCGGCGCAAGGCGGCGTTTACGATGCAGGATCGGAGTACGAGCGCCGGTCTCAGTTGCTGCCCGGGGCGGGCATCACGATGCGGGGCAGGGGTTGCCCCTCGCTCACAAGATCGAACAGGCCGCCAAGCTGCTGAAGCACGCGGAATTCGGCCAGCGTCTTTTCGGTATTGTTGGTGAGGCGCCGCGCCTTGGCGTCGAACAGGATCTGCTGGCTGTCGAGCAGATCGAACACCGAGCGGCGGCCTTCGCGGAACTGCTGTTTGTAGAGGTCCGCCACCTTCTCGGTCGCGGCGATCTCGTTTTCGATCGTCGAGATCTTCTGGCGCGCTGCCTCCAGGGCGTTGAAGTCTATGCGAATGTCCTGCTCCACCTCGCGGCGGCGGCGGTCCAGCTCATAGTCGGCCTCGCGCAGCCGCGCCGACAGGCGGTTGCGGGTGGCGATGTCGCGTCCGCCGTTGAAGAAGCTGTAGCTCACCGTCACCATCGCGCGCGCGTCGCGGTTGCGACCGGTGTCGCCCTGCACGTCGTCCTTCCAGTTGCCCTGGGCGACGAGGCCAACGCGCGGGAAGAAGGTGCCGGTCTGGCTCGCGCGCTGTTTTTCGAGCGAGCGGCGGTCCTGCACCGCCTGCGCCATGCGCGGGTTGTGATCGTCGATCATCGCCACCGCCGCGCCGGCTGAGGTGGGCAGTGCCTTGTCGGCCGGCGGCAGGTCCACCGTCATGCCGGGCAGGCGGCGGGTGAGGCGGCGATAGGCTTCGCGTGCCTGTTGCAGCGCACTTTTGCGGTCGAGCACTTTGGCTTTCACATTGTCGAGCCGCGCCTTGGCGCGGCTGACGTCTGCGGGGGTGGTGAGGCCCAGATCCTGCTGGATCGAGACCATGTTGAGAATTTTTTCCGTCGCCGCGATTTCCTGTTCGGCCAGCTCGACCAGCTTCTGCCGCTCAAGCACATTGAGATAGGCTTCGCTGATGTCGTAGGAGATCGCCTCGATCCGCTCGCGCGTGCTCCACTGCGCACTACGATAGCTGGCGCGGGCGCGGGCAATGTCGTTCGCTGTGGTGCCGAAGTCCCAGATGTTCTGGTTGACCGTTACCACGCCCTCGGTGCGGCGCAGGGTGGTGGTGTTGCCGATTGCTGGCTCGTTATATTCCTTGCCCATCGCTACCGTCATGTCGACATGCGGCAGATAACCGGACCAGGCTTCATGAACGCCATAGCGCGCATCATCCTGCCGGGCGAGCGCGATCTGGATTTCCGGGTTTTCCTTAAGCGACTGAACAATTGAACTGCGCAGGGATTCGACCGTGCCGGGGGGCGGCTCTGCCGTGGCTTCATCCTGCGAGGCGGGGAGGGCGGGGTTCTGATCCTGATCCGCGATCACGGCGGCGACCAGCGGCGCTTCACCAGTGTTGGCGGTGGCATTTGCATAGGGGTCGTGCAGTGGCGTTGCCGAGCCGCCCCACCCCGCCACAACGCTGCCATCGGGCATCGGCCCGGCCACTCTCCTGGGCGCGACGTCGTCGTCCGCAGCGTGGAGGCTCGACATCGGCAGCATCGACAGGGCGATGATGAGCAGCGAGGCGCTGTGTCGCATCCTCACGTCCACCCTTGGTGAGCGAAAATCCTGTGCCAACGCTGGTCTCCCTGGCCTGTCCTCATTGGTTCAGCGCCCGAAAATGACCAAACATGGTTAAAAACAGGTAAATACCGTCCCGGAATGAGACAGGTCGCCGCAGCCCTCGCGCCTCAGTCGACGAAAAACTCGATTTCGTCGCTTTCCTTGCGGGTGCGATCGTTGGCGAGCAACGCCAGCAGCTGCTCTTCCTCAAGCGGTTCATCAAACCGGATGCCAAAGCCGTCGGGCGTAGTGCGCATGATGCGGCCGAACATTTCGGTGCCGCCTACGGTCAGGGCCACGGGTATGTCGCGCCGGTCCATCAGATAAGCGAGCTTGGGTCGGAACATCGCTCCGCCGGCGGAAAAATTGACGACGCGGCCCTGATAGCCGAGCATGCGGTCTATCATCACCAGCGTGCCGTCGATCTGGCAGCCGAAGCGCTGCGCCACGCGTGTGAAATCGCGCTTGGGCTTGCGGAAGCGGGTGAGCGGGTTGAGGTTCATGGGCGTGCTCCGTTCCGTCTCAGTCCAGATTGCCGTTGGTGCCGGTGGCGCGCGCGCCGCCGTCCTGTGGCTCCGGGGCAGAGCGCACGGCTTCCTCGGTTTCCTGCAGCGCATCGAGCCGATGCTTCAGCACCTCCATCTCCAGCCGCGCGCCGTGCATGCCGGGCAACAGATGTGAGGCACCGCCCTCGGTGGCTTCGTCCTCGATCCGCAGGCGCTCCATCAGCACGGCCAGGCGCGCATTATTCGCCTCGGCCTGCGCAGACAGTCGCGCGATCAGCGCCGCATCCTGCTTGTGCGCGCGCTCGATCCGGCCCAAAGACCCGCCGAAGGTGCGCTCCACCTTGCGCACGAGGCGCCGCTGGCCCGCCAGCATCCGGCGCACTTCGCCACGCAGGCGTCGCCGTTCGCGCGCCGCGTCGATCGAGGCCTCGCCGCGCACCAAAACCCCCGCGAGCCGCGACAACAAGCCGCCGCCTTCGCCCTCGCGCCGGTAATAGGAAACGCCTTGGCCCGTCCCATCTTTCGCCAGCAGTTCCGCCTGCAGCGTGGTCATCCGGTCCATCTGCGCGTGAAGCCGCGTGCCGGAGAGCGCGTTGTTCTGTTCCACCATCTGCCGCATCTCGGCAAGCGCGTGGGTGATAGTCTCCCGGTCGCGCTGCGCTTCGTTGATGAGGCCATTGAACTGCGCCACCATCAAGGTCTGGTTCCTCGCCAGCTCCGCCACGCAATCCGATATCGGCTGGAGGAGCGGAGAAGGATCGGTCAGTCTTTCGGTTGATCGGCCGAGGCTCGCCACCGCGCCGGTCATCTCGGTGACCGCGGCCCGCGTCTCTTGCTGCGCCAGGGCGCTGTCGAGCACGGTTTCGCGCAGGTCGCGCAGATGCTTGCCGCCCAGCTCCAGCGCGCGGATGACATTGCCCAGTTCCACCGTCTCGCGCTGTGCGCTCTCGCTCTGCGGCGCTTCGAGGGCGGAGACGTTGGCGAGCCAGTGCTCGAACTCGTTGCGCAGCGTCTTCATCGCGCTGGTCATGAACCGTTCGAGCGCGCCCAGCACCATCGATGTCATCAGGCCGAACAGCGAGGATGAGAAGCCGACAGACATGCCGTTCAGCGGCGCCTTCATGCCTTCGATCATCTTGCCGAAGGCGTCTGTGCCGCCCTTGCCGCTCATGTCCATGCTGCCGATGAGGTCGCTTACCGAATGCACGGTTTTCATCAGGCCCATGAACGCGCCCAAAAGGCCCAGGAAAACCATCAGGCCAGAGAAGTACATGAGGGTCGATTTGCGGTCGTTGATGCGCATGTCGACATCGTGCAGGATCATCTGCACCGTGGCGTTGGAGATCTGGAAATTCTCCTGCTTGCTCATTTCCTCGGCGATGAGATTATAGCCGTGGCCGAGCAGCTCCGGCTCCTGAAAAATGATTGCCGGATGCTTGTAGGGGTCGAGCGGGCGGCGTTCGCGCGCGCCGAAGTCCACCTGCAACGCCTTGAGCGCCACCACTTCGTTCTTGAGCGCGAGGACATGGCGGAAAGCGATCGATGCGGCGATGCCGAACAGGCCGAATATGGTGAGGTTGAGCGCGGCCTTCGCCATGATGCCGGCGATCACGAACTCATGCGCATAGATGCCGAGACCCGCGAGAATCACCATGATCGCGGTCATCTTGAGCAGATCGGAACGGATTTTCTTTTCCATGGCTTATGGCTTCAATACCACGCGCACATTGTGCCCGTCTTTGGATCCAGGGTCGGTGACGCGGATCTGGGTTGAAATGTTTGCAGGGCTTATGCCTGCGCGGATGAGGATGTTGCGGGTCATTGCCGCGCGATAGAAGCCGATACGTTGTGCTTCGGAAATCGAATTGTCCTGCGGGGCGAGTGACCAGATCTCGTATTTCATCCCGGGTTTGACGCGGGCGCTCAGGAAGGCGACCACGGCTTTCTCATTGTCGTCGGAATAGCGCACGGCCAGCGGCTCGAAATCGACCCGCAGCAGCATATCGGCGGTCTTGAGCTCTACGCCCTTGGTCTCGTCCGCGTTCTCCAGCGCCTTGACCTTCAGCTTCATCGTGTCCGGCGTGGCGCGGGTACGGACGGTGAGCTTGTCCGTGCTGTCGACGATCGTCTCGGACTTGAGGATCGAACCGAGCTCGGCGATAGACGTGCCGGTTTCCGCATCGCGCGGAGAGTGGATGGGGTTCAGCTGCTGCCCCGGTGCGCCGCCTGCCTTCTGGGATTTCGCGTTGGCTTCTTCGTCAGCCAGCTGGTGCTGCGCCGCATAGGCCTTTTTGAACTGCTCCATCGCGCGCTGCGAGAGCACCATCACGGCCGAGCTCATGATGACAAGCAGAAAGGTCACGACCATTATGACGGTCGTGAGCACGTCCACGAACGCCGGCCAATGGTTGACTTCGCCGTCGGAAGATGCGCCGGCCACCTGCTCTGACTCCTGTACTCATGGCCGTGCGGACGGCCATCTGCCCATCTTGGTGAACCCGGCTTAAACCAATTCCCCTAACCAACTCCTAACGGGGCCGGGAATGCGCCGGTTTTAGGCCGCCTTCTGCTGTTGCTGCCCGCGCAGCAGCGCCAGCACCTCGTGCTTGGGCTTGTCGGCAAAGATCCGCCCTTCCTCCAGCCAGAGCACGCGGTCGACCAGATCGAGCAGGGCCATGCGGTGGGTGGCGACGATAACGGTCTTGTCCGCGGCCGCGTGGCGCAGGCCGTTGATCACCGCCTGCTCGGAGTCGATGTCCATATTGGCGGTCGGCTCGTCGAACAGCAGCACGGCGGGGTCGCGTACCATCGCGCGGGCAATCAGCACCGATTGCCGCTGCCCGCCGGAAAGATGCGCGCCGCGCGGGCCAACCTTGCGGGTATAGCCCTCGACACTGCGGTCGATGAACTTGTCCAGCCCGGCCGCGCGGATCGCCCGTTCCACCACCTCCGGGTCCGGCTCCTCCATGCCCAGCAGGATATTGTCCCAGATCGAGCTGTTGAACAGCACGGCGTCCTGCCCGGAATAGGCGATGCTCTTGCGCAGATGCGCGGCGGCGAACTGGTCCATCGCGTGGCCATCCACGCTGATCGCGCCTTCGCTGGGGCTCAACATGCCCGAAAGGATCTGGAGCAGGGTAGACTTGCCCGAGCCGGAGCGGCCGATGAGCGCGATCTTCTCGCCCGGCTGGATGTCGAGCGAGACACCGCGCAGACTCTGCTCGGCCGCACCCTCATAGGTATAGCTCACCTGGCGCAGGCGGATGTCTCCACCGATCTCGCTACGGCGGATCGAAGGGTCAGACACATCGCGCTCCGGCTCCATTGCCAGCAGGTCCGCCAGCCCGGCGAATTGCGAGAGGCTCTGATAGCCCTTTGAAATGATGGCGATCGCGCTGGAAACCGGCACCATCGCCCGTCCGGCCAGCATCGTTGCTGCCACCAGCGCACCGGTCGTCATCACTCCGGCCTTGATCTGGAACACGCCGATGATGACCACCATCACGGTCACGAGCTGCACCAGGAAGGTGGAAACCGCGCCGGGCAGGTCGTTCCACTTGCGCGCATTGCGCCCGGCCATGCCGATATGGTCGGAAACGATATCCCACTGTCGCAGGAAACGCCCTTCGGCCTGATTGGCCTTGATCGTGGTCAGCCCCTCGGCGACATCGACGACCAGATTGTTGCGCGCCTGCATCAGCTTGGTCGCGCGCTTGGCCGACAGCTTGCTGGCATAGGCCGCGACCGCGCCGACGAACAGCATCGCTGCCGCGCCGATGAGCGGGGCCGAGGCCGTCAGCCCGGCGATCATGCCGATCAGCACCACGAAGGCGAAGAAGAAGGGCACATCGACGAGGAACGTCACCAGCATCTGCGGCACCAGCATCGCCAGCCCCTCGACATCGCGCAGCGCGGTCATCAGGCTGCCGACATTGTTGTCGCGCTTGCCCAGCCGCCCGTGCAAAAAGCTCGTCATCGCGCGATGCTGCACCGCCTGGCCCACGCGCACCGCGACCGAGTCGACGAAGGCCGAGCGGGCATGACGAAACAGGAATTCGAACACCAGCACCATCGCTATGCCTGCGGAAAGCGCCCAGAGCGATTCGATGGCGAGGTTGGGCACCACGCGGTCATAGATCGCACGCATATAGAGCGGGATTGCCAGCGCCGTGAGGTTCATGAAGGCGGCGGCGGCGAGCATCTGTACCAGTCGCTTGCGCTCGGACAGGAAAACACCCAGCGCCCACAACCGAGGGTTGCGGCGCACGAAATCGCGTTCCTCGTCAAAGCCCAGTCCGTTTTCCGGGTCGACATGGCCGCACACGAGAATGTCGCCAAAGGCGAGGGCGCCCAATGCCGCGCGCGGCACCTGCTTTTCCCCTTCGGCATCGAGCACCAGCGCCGTCTTGCGATCGGGCAGCGCCAGCACGATCACCGCGCCGCCGTCGATCAGCGGCATCAGGCAGGGAAGGTCGGCGCCGGAGAGGCGGCCGAGCGGGACCCGTTCCCACCGCGCTTCCAGCCCGGCGCGGGCGAGCGCGATCTGCGCGAATCGGGGGTCCATGTCGCCATCGCCCGTCGGCAGGGCGGCGGTGAGCAGATCCTTGTCGGTCGGCTTGCCGCACTGGCGACTGAGGACTTCGAGCGCGGCCACCGTCGACAACGGAGAGAGCAATCCTGCCCATTCCGAATGCTCGTCCTTCCCGTTTTTCAGGGCTTTGCGTGCCACCTTGCCGGCCAGCCGTTGCGTCAGGCTGGGCCGGTCGATGATGTATAACTGCTCGATGTCCATGCGGACTCCCGTGGAATTTGGTAAACGGATTAAACATTTTTAAGGATAATGATTGGTAAACGCGGATCAGATTTCTTTGAGGGACTGACCGGACATGCGCTTTGCCGCCATGAGAGACCGCCTGATTCGCGCACTGGGGGGTGCCAGCCTGTTCGAGGGCGTATCAAGCCAGGAAATGGCCGCCGCTTTTGCCGGCAAGGTGAAGCTGGAAACCACCTCGATCGCGGGCATTACCCCCTGGAGCGCACGCATGCGCACGGACGGGCAGGCCAGCATGCTCAAACTGTTCGGCGGCGTGCTGCTGCTGTTCCTCCTCTGGGCCAGCGTTTTCCATGTCGACAAGGTGACGCGCGGCATGGGCCGGGTGCTGCCCTCGGTGCAGAATCAGGTGGTCCAGCATCTCGAAGGCGGCATCGTCTCGCGCCTGATGGTTCAGGAGGGCGAGCGCGTGCGCAAAGGGCAGGTGCTGATGCAGATCAGCAATCAGTTCACGTCCGCAGAGTTCGAGAATGCCCGTACCGATGTGGTGGCAAAACGCATCGCGCTCGCCCGCATGGACGCCGAAGTGGCGGGTGCGCGCAGTTTCGCCACACCGCCGGAGCTGGCGAAGATCGCGCCGGATATCGCGGCGTCGGAAGAGGCCTTGTTCTATTCGCGCATCGCCCAGCGTGGTCAGGAATCGGGCATCGTCAGCGAGCAGGCGAGCGCCAAGCGCGCAGAGCTGGTTTCGCTCAACGCCCGGCTCGGCAATTTGCGGGACGAGGAACGGCTGATGATGGTCCAGCTCGACAAGCTGGAGCGCGCCTATCAGGCAGAGGCGATTTCCGAGCGCGAGGTGCTGGACAAGCGCTCGTCGCTGCTCGCGCTGCGTACCCGCATCGCCGATGTGCAGAACCAGATCCCCGCAACCCGCGCGCAGCTGGCCGAAACAAATGCCCGCCATGGCGAGCTGTGGACCAAGACCGTGCAGGACACCAAGGAGCGTGCGGCGCAGCTGCGCCTTGAACTCTCCAAGGCGGGCGAGGCGCTGGGCGCCTATCGAGACAAGGCCAGCCGCGAGGAAATTCGCGCGCCGATGGATGGCGTCGTCAACAAGCTCTATATCCAGACCGTCGGCGGCGTCATCAAGGGCGGTGATCCGCTGGTGGAGATCGTGCCCGTAGACAAGGTCGTGATGGTCGAGGCACGCGTTGCGCCCAAGGATCGCGGCAACATCTATCCCGGCCTGCCCGCACGCATCAAGATCTCGGCCTATGACTCAGCCGTTTATGGCGGGCTGGACGGCACTGTCGTCGATGTGTCGCCGGACGTGATCCAGGATCAGAAGGGCGAGGTATATTACCGGGTGCGCCTGCGCGCGGATACGACCAACTTCGGCAAGGGCAAGCCGGTGATGCCGGGCATGACGGCCGAGGCCGACATCCGTTCGGGCAGCCAGACGATCCTCGACTATATCCTCGGCCCGTTCATCCGCATCCGCGACAGCGCGCTGCGCGAATAATCGCGCTAAAAGCCTAGCCGCCCGAAAGCGCGGCGACCAGGGCCTTGACCTTCTTTTGCCGCCACTGCGGCGCCGGAGCGACAAGCCAATATCCGCGCTCGCTCTCCCGCGCTTCGCCGAACTGACGCACAGCGCCCGCCGCTATCGCCGGTTGCGCCAGCAGCATCGGCACGCAAGCGCGCCCCAGCCCGCTCGCCGCAGCTTCGATTGCGAGCCCGGCATCCGCCACCCGGATCACGGCGCCTTCATCCGGTCCACAGCCCTGCCAGTCAATGACCGCATCCGCGCCGCCCCCGTCCGCCGCCTCCACCGTCACGAAGCGTGCATCGTCCAGCGATATGCCCTCATGCTCGCCTGGCCCTTCCGCCAGCACCAGCGCGATATCGAGATTGGCTTCGGCGAAATCGGGCGGCGTATCGGCGGCGATCAGTGTGAAATGAATCTCCGGATTTTCCCGCCGATAGCGCGCGAGGCGCGGCAGCAGCCAGGCGGCGCTGATGTCGCGCGGGGCGGCAATGGCAAGCGCGCTGGACGATTGCCCCGCCTGCATCGCGTGCACCGCCTCCTCGAACATCAGGAAGCCGCCGCGCAGCGCATCGAGCGCGCCTTCGGTCTCCGGCGTCAGCTCCAAGCCTTTGGGCGTGCGGCGAAACAGCACGACGCCCAGCATGTCCTCCAGCGCGCGGATCTGTTGCCCGACGGCGGCGGGCGTTACGGCCAGCTCGTCCGCCGCGCGGGTGAAGCTCAGGTGCCGCGCCGCTGCATCGAGCACGCGCAGGCCGTTGAGGGGGAGGTGCGTGCGCTTCATGCGCCGCTCACTCTGCTTCGGCCGGGGCGACCAGCGCGAACCGCGGGATCGCCACGCGCAGCATCCGCCCGTCTGCCGCAACCATCGTGTAATGCCCCTCCATCACGCCCGTGGAGGTGTTGAGCGGGCAGCCCGACACATAATCATACGACCCGTCCGGGTGGATCACCGGCTGTTCGCCGACCACGCCCTCGCCCTCGACATGATGGATTGCCCCTCGCCCATCGGTGATCGACCAGCGGCGGGTGAGGAGCTGCACCGGCGCATCGCCCTCGTTCTCGATGCGCACATGATAGGCCCAGAACCAGCGTCCACGCCCCGGTTCGGACTGCTCCGGCAGGAAGCTGACGGATACGCGCACGATGATGTCGTCCGTTGCGGCATAATAAGGGAAAAAGGCCTTCATGCCGCGGGAGACTCCCCTAAAGCCCCGCCTTCGTCAATGCCTGATCCAGGTCTTCGATCAAATCCTGCGGGTCTTCCAGGCCGACATTGATGCGCACCATGCCCTCGGTCACGCCCATGTCCGCGCGCACCTCGGGCGTCAGGCTGCTGTGCGTGGTGCTGGCCGGGTGGGTCATCAGTGATTTCGCATCGCCAATGTTGTTCGAGATGTCGATCAGCTCCAGCGCATTGAGGACAGCCATGGCCTTCTCGCGCCCGCCCTCGACCTCGAACGAAAAGATCGGCCCGGCATAGCGCATCTGGCTCATCGTCAGATCATGCTGCGGGTGGCTGGGCAGGCCGGGGAACAGCACATGCGGCACGCGCTGTTCCAGAAACCGCCCGACCTCAAGCGCGTTTTCGGACTGCTTCACGGCGCGCAGCTCCAGCGTCTCCAGACCTTTCAGCACCACCCAGGCGCTGAACGGAGAGAGGGTCGGCCCGGTGTTGCGCTGATAGGGCAGCAGCTTGTTGTTGATGAAATCGGCCGAGCCGCAAACCGCGCCGGCGAGCACGCGGCCTTGCCCGTCCATCAGCTTGGTGGCGGCATAGGCGACGACATCCGCCCCCAGCTCCAGCGGGCGTTGCAGCGCGCTCGATGCAAAGGCGTTGTCCACCACGCTCAATATGCCGTGCGCCTTGGCCAGCGCACACACGGCGCGAATGTCCACGATGTCCATCGTCGGGTTGGCGGGCGTTTCAAAGAAGAACATCTTGGTGTTGGGCTTGATCGCCCGCTCCCAGGCATCATTGTCCCGCCCGTCTATCGTCGTCACCTCGATGCCGAAGCGCGGCAGCAGATTGTCCGTCACCCAGCGTGTCGGCCCGAAGGCGGCGCGCGCGATGACCATATGATCGCCCGCCGACAGGTAACAGAGCATCGCGGCGGACATGGCGGCCATGCCGCTCGCCTGCACGCGGCAGGCCTCGGCGCCCTCCATCAGGGCAATCCGCTCCTCCAGCATCTGCACCGTCGGGTTCTGGGTGCGGGAATAGGTCATCCCCGGTTCCTCGCCCGCAAAGCGCGCGGCGACACTCTGTGCGTCGTCATAGCTATAGCCGGAGGTGACGAAGATCGCCTCTGACGTCTCGCCCTGCGCGCTGCGCCATGTGCCGCCGCGCACCGCCTGGGTGGCGGGCCGCCATTTGGAGGTGATCGCCCGATTCTGCCCTGTGTCTCGTTTCATTTTTGCCTCTTTGTTCCTCAGAGGATTGCGGCTCCGGCCCGCTCCCCCACCCGACCTCCCATAAGATACCCTGTTTGGGAGGTCGGGTGGGGGAGCGGGCTGGTGCGGTAAACTATAGCACAGCCAGCACGGCGTCTCCCATTTGCTGCGTCGTCATCGTGCCACCAAGATCGGCGCTGCGCGCGCCGCCTTCAAGTGCCTTGGCCACAGCCGCCTCGATCCGGTCGGCCGCTTGCGGAATGCCCAGCGAATAGCGCAGCATCATCGCGGCGGAGAGGATGGTCGCGAGCGGGTTGGCCAGCGCCTTGCCGGCAATATCGGGCGCGGAGCCGTGGATCGGCTCATACAGCCCCTTGCCGTTCGCATCCAAAGACGCTGATGCCAGCATGCCGATCGAGCCGACGCACATGCTCGCCTGATCGGAAAGGATGTCGCCAAACAGGTTGCCGGTGACGATCACGTCGAACTGGCCCGGATTGCGTACCAGCTGCATCGCGGCATTGTCGACATACATGTGGCTGAGCTGCACATCGGGATAGTCTGCGGAAACCTCGATCACCACGTCGCGCCAGAGCTGGCTGGTCTCCAGCACATTGGCCTTGTCGACCGAGCAGAGCTTGCCGCGCCGCACCTGCGCCGCCTTGAACGCGCTGTGGGCGATGCGCCGCACCTCGGCCTCGTTGTACGACATCACGTCATAGCCCTCGCGCAGGCCTTCTGCCGTCTTGCGCATGCCCTTTTCGCCGAAATAGACGTCGCCGTTAAGCTCGCGCACGATCAGCAGGTCGATCGCCGAAGCGACCTCTTCCTTGAGCGCCGACGCGCCGGCAAGCTGGGGAAAGACCTTGGCCGGGCGCAGGTTGGAGAACAGCGTCAGTTCCTTGCGCAGGCCGAGAATCGCCTGCTCGGGGCGCAGGTGCCTTTCCAGATTGTCGCAGTCGAAATCCCCCACCGCGCCGAAAAGGATAGCGTCGGCACGACGGGCGACATCGAGCGTCTCGGGCGGCAGCGGATGGCCCACCGCCTTGTAGGCCGCGCCGCCCACCAGCCCTTCCTCAAACCGCAGGCCCAGGTCGAGCGCGTCCAGCACCCGGCGCGCCTGCGCCATGATCTCCGGCCCGATGCCATCGCCCGCAAAAACCGCTACCAGCATGTGTGAATCTCCCTTGTCGCGCGCACGCATATGGGCGCGGGGGCTATCACGCAACCGCTCTTTTGAGCCGGTCCACCAGCCGGTCCCGCCCGCTCAACACATCCGCGCGCCGCTCTGTCAGCACGGATTGTTCGAGGAAGTGGCGGGTAAGGGCAAGGCCGGAGAATATTGCGGCCCAATCCGCTTCTCCGCCGCCATCGCGGAGAAAGGCGGGGAGGGGGAGCAGCTTGGCCTCATAGCTCTGGCCGCCTTCGGCCGATACGCCCGCGCCGGTGCGGGGCGAGACATAGCGCAGGCTCTCCGGCCCAGCCCCGGTCGCCACGCAGCCGGAGAGGTCCAGCCCGAAGCCGAGGTGGGCGAGCAGCAGCAGCTCATAACGCACCAGCGCCACCGCCCATCCGCGCGCGGCAGGCGCCGCCTCGATCGCGTCCAGCACCGCGCCCAGCGCGTCATAGAGCGCGGGATAGCCGCTCTCCTCGGGCAGCGTCACGGCGGTGAGCGCACACACCCACTCTATCGCTGCGGCGGGCAGCGGCTCGGCCAATATCGGCGCGAGGCTGTGGGAAAGTTCGACCATCAGCGACGCGAGCTGCTCTGCCGTGCGTACACGAAATTCCGCCTGCACCCTGTTCCCGGGTATCAGCACCGGCCGCATCGCGCGGGATCGGCCACCCCGCACATATCCCGCCATCAGGCCGTTGCCCGGCGTCAGCGCGCGGACCACCGCCCCATGTTCGCCATGCGCCCGCACGGCACAGATTATGGCAGGCGTGGTCAGTTGCGCCACGCCTCAACCGTCTCCGTGGAAATAATCATAGACCGTGCGCGCCACCTTGTCGGATACGCCCGGCGCGCGCTGCAGATCTTCGAGGCGCGCATCCTTCACCGCGCGTGCCGTGCCGAAATGCATCAGCAGCGCCTTCTTGCGCGCGGGGCCGATGCCCGGCACTTCATCGAGAGAGGACGTGGTGATCGCCTTGCTGCGCTTGCCGCGGTGCGCGCCGATGACGAAGCGGTGCGCCTCGTCGCGCAGGCGCTGGATGTAGAACAGCAGCGGGTCGTTGACCGGCAGGCTGATCTCGCGCCCGTCCGGCAGGTGGAATATCTCGCGCCCGTCGCGCCCATGGAACGGCCCCTTGGAGACGCCGACGAGCGGTACGTCCTCCACGCCGGCCTCTTCCAGCATCGCGCGCGCTGCGGAGAGCTGCCCCTTGCCGCCGTCGATCAGTACGAGGTCGGGCCACTCGCCCTCTTCGCGGTCGGGGTCTTCCGCCTGCGCGCGGGCAAAGCGCCGGGCGAACACCTCGCGCATCATGCCAAAGTCGTCGCCCGGCCGGGTCTCGGGGTTCTTGATGTTGAACTTGCGGTACTGGTTCTTGCGGAACCCCTCCGGCCCCGCCACCACCATCGCGCCGAGCGCATGGCTGCCCTGGATATGGCTGTTGTCATATATCTCGATGCGCTGCGGCGGTTCGGGCAGGCCAAACAATTCCGCCAGATCGCGCAGCAGCTTGCTCTGGCTGGCGCTTTCCGCCTGCCGCCGCTGCAGCGCTTCGGCGGCGTTGCGGCGCGCCTGCTCGATCAGCTTGGCTTTGGGGCCACGCTGCGGCGTGTCGATCCGCACCTTGCGCCCGGCCCTGACGCACAGCGCTTCGGCGATCAACTCCGCCTCCTCAAGCTGTCGATCCAGCAACAGCACCGGCGGGGGCGGGGCATCCTCGTAAAACTGGGCGAGGAAGCTCGTCATCACCTCGCCCTCGTCCACATCCGCCGTATGGATGGGGAAGAGCGAATGGCTGCCGCAATTCTGCCCGCCACGAATGAAAAAGGCCTGGATGCACATTGCGCCGCCCTGCGCCGCGAGCGCGAATACGTCCGCATCCTCCAGTCCCTCGCCGTTGATCGCCTGCGCGGTCTGAACGAAGGTCAGCGCCTTCAGCCGATCGCGCAGCACTGCGGCCAGCTCATAGTCCATCGCCTCGGCCGCCTGCTGCATCGCGCCCGCGAGCTTGGCCTGCACGCCGCTCGCCCTGCCAGAGAGGAACGCCTCGGCATCCGCTACCAGCTCGGCATAGCCTGCTTGCGTAATCCGCTGCACACACGGCGCGGAACAGCGGCGGATCTGGTAAAGCAGGCAGGGGCGGGATCGGTTGGCAAAGAAACTGTCGGTGCAGCTGCGCAGCAGGAACAGCTTCTGCATCGCGTTCAGCGTGCGGTTGACGGCGCCTCCGCTGGCATAAGGGCCGAAGTAACGCCCTGCCGCCTTGCGCGCGCCGCGATGTTTCTGGATACGCGGGAACGCATGATCCTGGCGCAGCAGGATGTAGGGAAAGCTCTTGTCATCCCTCAACAGCACATTGTACGGTGGCCGATACCGCTTGATCAGCTGCGCCTCCAGCAGCAGGGCCTCTGCCTCGGTGCTGGTGGTGACGATGGTCATGGAGCGGGTCTGCGCCACCATGCGTTGCAGGCGCTTCGGCAGCCGGCCGATCTGGGTATAGTTGGTGACGCGGTTCTTGAGGGCCTTTGCCTTGCCGACATAAAGCACGTCGCCGCGCGCGTCGCACATTCGGTACACGCCCGGCTGGAGGGTCAGTGTCCTCACCGTGTCGCGGATCGCGGCGACACCCACCTCGATATCCGGCTGTCCTAAGCCGCGCAGCGCAAACGCGGCCTTTTCCTCGCTGAAACGATCAGGGATTATGGGTGGCGGAGACGAAGGCATGGCCGATATGTAGGAGTGCCGTCTCCGTTTGCCCAGCCTGATCCGACAGTGGGAGAGGTGATCCCTTCGATATCAGGTCAGCGCCGTCCTGAACAAGGCGAGCATCCGGCTCCACGCCTTTTCGGCCTGCTCCTTGTCATAGACCGGTGCGTCGATGGTGCACCAGCCATGCTGTGCGGGATAGACCTCGATCTCCGCCGTGCGCCCTGCCGCCTTTGCCGCTTCACGCAGCGCATCCTTGGTGGCGGGTTCGCGCGCGTCGTCGTTCTGCGCGATGGCGATCAGCAGCGCGGCCTTCATCTTCGGCAGCAGCAGGTGCGGGCTGTCCGCCGCAGTCGTGACGAGGCCGCCGCCATGAAACGAGGCAATCGCGCCCACATGATCCGGCCGCGCCGCCGCCGTGCGAAAGGTGAACGGCCCCCCCATGCAATAGCCGCTGCTGCCCATCTTGCGCTTGGCGTCAACGGCAGGCTGTTTGGCGAGCCAGTCGACGAAGCTGGCGGCGTCCGCGCTCGTTCCTGCGGGCGTGATGGCCGCGATCATCGGCTTGAGGCGCGCCTGCCCCTCTTCCGTCCACCATTCGGCGAGAGTGTTGAGGATTGGCGCCTTGGCAGAGCGGTAATATTGATTGACGACGAGCACCGCATAGCCCGCCTGCGCGAGGCGTGTGCCCATGACCTGATAGGCTTGGCGCAAGCCGGCGATATCGGGCCACAGGATGACGGCTGGGTGTCGCCCTTTTGCCTGATGCACGAAATAGGCATCGGCGGTGCCATCTGCCATCGGGATCGAAACCGTGCTGGCGGTCACCGCCGGTTCTGCCGTGCCGCTGGCCGCCATCGCCGCCCCGGGGAGCATCATCGCGACAGAGGCGCTCGCACCCAGCCCGGCAAATTCGCGGCGATCGAGCGCGCGCGCCTGCATCCAGCGGTCGTTTTCGGCTTCGGAGATTTCATCGCACATCGGATCGCCTTTCGCTCAGTCGGTGCCCAACCGCTGACCGCACAATATCCTCGGCGGGTCACTCCACAAGCCCTTTCCCGCCGCGCGTTGGTGATGCGCACAAAAAAACGGGCCGATGGCCACTCCGGCGCATCGACCCGTTCCTTGATCTGATCCGAAGCGGCAACCGCCTCAGTTAAGGCCGCCCAGCCCCTTGATCGCGCTGTCGACCATTGTCTTGTCGGCCTTGGCGTCGTGGTTCTGCGCGATCAGCGCGGCGGCGGCGCTGGTCGCGGCGCTGACGGCCTTGGCGCGGATGTCGGCAATGGCCGTGCGCTCGGCGGCGGCGATCTTGTCTTCCGCCATCTTCTGGCGGCGCTTCACCAGCGCGGCGGCATTGGTCTTGGCCTCTGCAACGAGGTTCGCGGCTTCGTCTTCGGCGCGGGCGCGCAGCGCTTCGGCCTCTTTCTCCGCTCCGGCGATCTTCTTCTGATACTCGGCCTTCAGCGCCTCCGCCTCGGCGCGCAGCTTGGCGGCCTCGTCGAGCTGGATGCGGATGCCCGCAATCTGGCCATCGAGCGCCTTGCCGATCACGGCGGGCACCTTCTTCCAGATCAACACGAGGATGAACACCGCCATCGCGATGCTGACGACGGTGGTTGCGTTGAGATACCCCCCCGCGCCGCCGATGGCCGGATCGGGCGCGTGATGCTCGGGCCCGCCTACCGCCTCGGTGGTGGCATGCACCTCGCCCTGAATGTCCTGCACCTTGTCGGCGTTTTCGAGGTTATGCGCCACAGCCGCGCTGCTCTCCGAAACATTGTCAACCATTGAGCGCCGCCTTCACTGCCGTCTTCGCCGCATCGGGCGTGATCGACACGCCCGAAATCCGGGCGACCATGTCCTGCGCGGCCTCGGCAGACACCGCCTCGATTTCCGCCAGCGCCTTGGCCGAGGCTGCGGCAATGGCCGCCTCCGCTTCGGCGAGCTTGGCCGCAATCTTCTTGTCCTCGGCAGCGACCTTCTTTTCCGCGTCCTTGGCCGCCTTGGCCTTGGCTGCGGCAACGATTGCCTGTGCCGAAGCGCGGGCTTCCGCGTCACGGGCGCGGTTCTGCTCTTCCAGCTCGTCCGCGCGGGCGAAGCTCGCCTTGGCGGTGGCGAGATCCTCGGCGATCTTTGCGTCGCGCGCATCGACCGTCGATTGCACCTTGGGCACCATGCCCAGGCCGATCACGAAGAATACGAAGCCGAACGTCAGCAGCAGCCAGAAGATCTGGGAGCTGTATGTCGCGGCCAACTGGGCTATCTGAGGCATTGCACCCGTCCCGTTAAGTCACACCATGAAGCGGGCGGGCGCTCAATGGCCCGCCCCGCCTTGTTCCGTCGCTGAAATCAGGCGACGAAGATCAGGATCATCGACACAACGAACGCCAGCAGGCCGAGAAGCTCGGCAGCGGCGAAGCCGATGAACAGGCGGCCCTGCTGGCCGTCAGCGGCCGAAGGGTTGCGCAGCGCGCTCTCGAGGAACGAGCCAAAAACATTGCCCACGCCCAGGGCGGCCATGCCCGCACCGATTGCTGCGAGACCGGCACCGATCAGCTTTGCGGCTTCTGCGTCCATAATGATAACTCCTTTTCTAAACTCGTCTTGAAGATGGATGGAAAACTCAGTGGAGATGCTCGGCGTCGTTGATGTAGAGCGACGTCAGCAGCGCGAAAACATAGGCCTGGATACAGGCGACCAGCATTTCGAGTGCGCTGATGCCGATCATCAGCGTGAAGCTGGGAATGCCGACCAGCGCGCCATAGCCCAGGCCCGCATTGGTTGAGTTGATGACGAACCCGGCGAGAACCTTGAGCAGCACGTGGCCCGCCGTCATCGCGACGAACAGCCGCAGGCCGAGCGAAAACGGGCGCACGAGGAACGACACCAGCTCGATCGGGAAGATCACCGGGATCATCGGCAGCGGCGTGCCATGCGGCACGAACAGCGAGAAAAAGTGCAGGCCATGCTTCCAGAAGCCGACGATCAGCACGATCGAAAAGCTCATGATCGCGAGGACGCCGGTAACGGTGAAGTGGCTGGTGAAGGTGAAGGGGTGCAGGCCGAAAAGGCCGATGGGCAGCAGGCCGAGCAGGTTCGCCATCAGGATGAACATGAAGATGGAGAAGACGTAGGGCACATATTTCTTGCCCGCCGCGCCCACATTTTCCATCATCAGCTTGTTGATGAAGCCGGTGAAAAACTCCACCGCCATCTGCCAGCGGCCGGGAACGAGCTGGCGCTTCATGCCACCGGCAACGAAGATCCACAGCACCACGGCCGTGATGACCATCCACAGCGCGCTGTTGGTGAACGCGATGTTGTAGCCGCCCAGCGCGAGATGATCGGTGCCGAACAGCGGCTCGATCGCAAACTGGTGCATCGGGTCGATTTTGCCGGATTCTGCTGCCACGCTTAGCCCCTAAAAAACCACTCTGTCCTGCGACGAAAGCGCCCTCATTCCTTCGGGCGCTGCATCGAAATCCTGTAGATGTTCCTGAAGGCCACGATAATCCCCAGAAAGAGGAAGACCAGCAGGAGCCAGGGCTGCGTGCCGAGGAAGTGGTCCAAAACCCACCCAACCAGCGCGCCGCCGGCAATCCCCCCGATCAGTTCGGCAAGAACCCGATTGCCGAGGCGGGTGTTTGCATCCGCCTGTTCATCGCGCTGGCCGGTCCTGATCCGCTCGGTCCGCTCGACTTGCTCGATTCGCTCTTTGAGCGAGGCAACGCGCGGGTCTTCGCCAACAGGGTCTTGCCCGGGTTCGTTTTCCGTCATTTCAGCCATCCTTCTCCAGCATGATGCCGGAAATACAACGCTTGAAACGCAAAAGCCGCACCCGTCAAGGCGCGGCCCGTTTAGAAAGGGGAAAGGTTCAAGTCAACCGGCCTTAGGGGTTGATCCGAAACAGGCCGCGTTGCGGCGTTTCGGCTGGTGCGGCCCTCATCCAGCCGTTGCGCAGTAATCGGGCAGGGCGATCGGGCCGCTGCCCTTGGTCTGCCACGGGCCGGTACCGATGCGATAGGCCTGCCCCGGCTTCACCCTCATGGAGAGCGTCTGGCATCCGGTGGCCGCGGCAACATCCGCAACGGTAACGCCGCGCTTGGCGGCGAGGTCGGTATAAGCTGCGCGGCGCTTGATGTTGATGGCGTTCACTTCCTCGCGCACAGCGTCGCTGACCGCGCCGACAATGCCGAGATAGCCGTCGGACTGCTCGCCAACCGATCCGGCGGAAAGCGCCTGCGCCACCGCGCCCTGCGCCCGCACAGGGCCGCTGAGGAGAGCACCGGCGGCAAGCGTGCCCAGCGCGGCGGCGATGAAAAGAGCTTTGCGTGTCATTGCGGAAACAACTCCGGGTTATTCTGGATGAGGTCCTGCGCGTCTTTCTGGAGGCGCACGATCACTTCCTGTTGAACCTTCACATTGAGGTTGATTTCGATCGGCCTGTCTGGCGCCTTCACCGTGATGCACCCGCCCAGAAGCAGGCAGGCCACCCCGATGCCAAACGCCTTTCCAGCCCGCAGACCGGCATCTCCCTCGCCCAATACAACGATCATTTCGTCTCCCCTGATGGCACAGTCTGGCTTTCGCCGGGCTGAACGGCAAGCCCATTTCGCTTCACCGGCGTGTAGCCCTCGCCCAGATGCTGGGATATCAGCAAGGATGGGTCGGTAAACGAACGCGCGGTGTTGATAAGCCCGCGGAACGGCGCGCTTATCTTGATGTTGAAGATGAACGGCAGGCCGACGAACTGCTGCGCGATCGGCTTGGGCACGCTGGAAAGCTCACCCCGGTTGACGCCGTTGAACGCCACCTGCGTCACCACCTCGCCGTCGATGGCGCCATCCATCAGGATGGTGAGGCACTTATATTGCAGGTCCTTCAGCGCATCGAAGGCGAGCCGCCCCATCCGCCCCAGATTTTCGTTGGACACTTGGCCCACATAAGCGAGGCGGCCGCCCTGGCGGGTGCGGTCGCACGGGATGCTCACTCCTTCGACATGATCGAGCACCAGGGGCGGCATGCCGGATTGCCGCGCCGTCAATATCCCGCCGACGATCCGTCCACCCTGCGCATCGAACACCATCGGCAGCAGCCCGTCGAACGTGCCGGTGGCGGAGATATTTTCCAGCTCCATCAGCTGGATGAATGCGCCCGCCTGCAGGCCCACCACGCGGAAGGTCATGGCGCGTGGCTTCTCGGCGCTCATGTCCATCACCGTGGGCAGCATAGAGAGCGCGCCGCCCGCGAACGGCCACTCGCCGCCCAAAATCTGCACCCGCTGGCCCGGCAGCAACGCATAGCGGATCAGCCCGTCGCGCACCTCTACGCCGGGGTTGATGGAGGCAAGGCGCATCTCCTGCGCTGGCGCGGTGACGAGGCCGAGCAGGTCGGTGAAATGCACCCGCGTTGAGAGGCCGCGCACCGGGCCGAATGCGGCGGCGAGATTGGTGCCGTCGGTAAGGAAGGTCCCGCTGCTTGTGACCTGTTGCGGTGTCCAGTCGATCCGCCCGCCGCCCGTCACCATGCCCTCGACATTGGCGACGACGCCGAGCGCGATGTGCGTGATCTCATCCGGCTGAAGCGCCTTGTCGAATCGCAGCGCGCCGATATCGAATTCCGCGCTGCCGCCGCCCGAATCCAGCACATGCCGCACCGATACCGTGGCGATGCGCCGCTCCCGCCCCGGCAGGTGCAGGCTGCCGCCGGCATCGATCCGCCCGTTGGCAAGGGTGAGGCGAAAATCCTCCGACTCGATCGGGTTGAACCGGTCGGGCGTCGCATCGTCTAGCACGAGGATGCGCCCTTTTAGCGCGAGCGCGCCGTTCGCGAACGTCCAGTCGGCGCGGCCTTCGCGCACCAGCAGCGGCACCGTGCCGATCTTCGCCTCGATGCCGCTTGCCGATCCGCTCAGCCCCGCCGCCAAGGCGCGCCCGTCCAGCCGCGCGGCGGAGAGCAGCACCGGCGCATCGCTGCGCCCCAGCCGCAGCCGCGCATCCGCCAGCGCAAAGCCGTCGCGCAGGCTGTAACGCGCGCTCCCGGCCTCCAGCCGCATGGGAGATTCGCCTATCCGCCCATTGAGGTTCGTCTGCCCCAAGGCAACGCCGCCGCCCGGCCGCCCGCCACGCCATACCAGCATCCCGCCATCGACGGGGCAGGCGCGCCCGGTATAGGCGTCTAGGCTGAGCGCGCCTGCCTTGAGGCCGCCGATGCGCAGGGGCGCGCAAGCGGGGTTGACGATCAATCCGCGCGGCCCCCATTCTGCCACCAGCGGCATCGCCAGCCCGCGCAGGCGTCCATCGGGCATCGGCCCATCGAGCGTGAAGGCGGTCGTGATCCGCGTTACCCCGCCCGCACGCGGCGCGAACCGTACTGACGCCAGCTCCAGCCGCGCGTCGCCTGCGGCATAGGGCTGGGCAAACATCTCGCCCGCCAAACCGCCCGCTGTTGGATGCAGCCGCAAGGCAAGCTCTGGCAGGCCACCACCGCTGGCCGTCATTCCTCCTTCGAGCGCCCAGCGCATGTCGGGAAGCGACAGGTCAATCCGTCCGCCGTCACTCAGCGCGATCCGCCCGCCGCGCCCGCCTGTCAGCCCGAGCGCGTTGATCTTCAGCGCGGCCTTGCTGCCCTGCTGGCCGAATGTGAAACGGCTCTCCAAACGGTTGTCTGCCTGCAGCGCGCCCACACTGTCCGCCAGCCTGGCGAGCAGGGGTCCTACAGGCGTGGATGCGGTGCTGCGCGCCGCTGCTCGCAAGGCCTGCGCATCCAATCCCTTCATGCTCAGGCCGCGCGCGTCGAACGCTCCCTCGCCGCGTGTTCCCTTGGCATTGCCTTCAAAGCTCAGGCGCAGGCGGGGCGTGGATGCGAGCAGCCCCGGTGCCCGCGCCGCGCGCGCCTCGCCCACAAGGCTTCCCTGCCATGCGTCCAGCGCAGGAGATAATGTTACATCGGGTTGGATCGCCAGCCCTGCCAGCGTCATCCCCCCACATCCCAGCGCCCCCGCGCGCACCGGGCCAGAGAGGCGCGGCGCCCCGCCATCGTGCATTTCCACGTGGAAAAAGCCACTGACAAGCGGCGTGACGCACCCCCCTGCCTTCACGTCCCGCATCAACGCCGCCGCCGTGCCGGCAAACCCGCCGTGCAGTTCCCCTGCTCCGCTCAGCGCAAGGCCAAGTGGCCCCAGTGGCGTCTCGATCCGCGCCCGCGCATCCTCCAGCGTCAGGTCGATATCGGGCAGGCTGAATGGCGCGGTTGACTGGGGATCGCGAAATTTGTCCAGCTCGCCCAGGTGCAGCCCGCTCGCATCCGCCCGGCCGAACACCCGCACTCCGCGCGCCCGCACCGCCACCACGCGCGGCGCGCGCAGGCCATAGCCAATGTCCACCTCGACAGACCGTGCGACAAGGTCCGGCCGCGCGGGATCCCCCAGAACGAGGTTCTCGATCCGCTGGGTACGCAGCGCGATCTGGCTGACCCGATAACTTGCCCGCACCCCGCGTTCGGCGAGCGCGCGTTCAATATAATGCTCCGCCACCGGCACGCGCCGCAGCCACAGGACCGCGAGTGCCGCTATCAGCAGCAAGCCCAGGAGCGCGACGATCCGGCGTGTCATGAGGGAGGATACGCGCATCGAACCGTAATTATCCTTGCGGGTGCATTTGGCAACGCTTAGCCAGAGGCACATGAATGGTGACTTGCCCGAAAAGGATATGCAAGCGGAACGGCTGAACGATGCCGGATTTCGCCCCCCGGCGGCGGCCAGCCTCCTTGCCGAGTTGCCGGATATCGGGATGGCTCCGGAGCGGGCGTGCGAAAAGCCGGAGTCGCACCACGGCACCGGTCATCGCGCCCGCCTGCGCCAGCGCCTTGCCGAAGGCGGGCCAGAGGCGCTGCTCGATCATGAACTGGTCGAATATCTGCTGGCGCTCGCCATTCCCCGGCGGGACACCAAGCCGCTCGCCAAGGCGCTGATCGCGCATTTCGGCGGCATCAATGGCGTGCTGACCGCTGAGTGGGAAGCGCTGTGTCGCTTTCCCGGCATGGGCGAAACCAGCACGGCAGCGCTGAAGATCGCGCAGGCGGCGGCGCTGCGCCTGCTGCGCGCGCCCGTGGCGCAACAGCCAATTCTCTCCAGCTGGCAGGCATTGCTCGATTATCTGCGCGCCGACATGGCTCACCTCAAGATCGAGCGGGTACGCGTGCTGCATCTCAACGCGCGCAATATGCTTATCCGCGACGAGCATATGGCCGACGGCTCGGTTGATCAGGCGGCGATCTACACGCGCGAGGTGATCCGGCGCGCTATCGATCTCGGCTCGACTTCGCTCATTCTCGTGCACAACCATCCCAGCGGCTCGCCGCAGCCGAGCAAGCAGGACATTGCCGTTACCCGCAACATCATGGAGGCGGGCAAGCGTCTCGGCATCACGGTGCACGATCACATCATCATCGGCACCGAGGGGTATAGCAGCATGCGGACAATGGGTCTGTTCTGAAAAGAGTTCGGCCCACCCCCATACTCACCAGGTGGGCGTGGGAAGTGGGCCGTGGCGCGATCCGAGGCGCCTTATGCTTATGCAGTCAACAAGACCGCGTCTGGCGGGTGATTACCCGCCAAGATATGTGGTCAGTTCGCCTTTTGTGACGCTCTTGCTCTTGTCAGCGTCGGCGGTAGTGAACGCGGCTGTCGCCCATGCACTCAGCTCGTCGCTGGTCGCGGTCTTGCCGGTGGCCTGAAGCTCTTTGCTCTTGAGGTCCAGCACCCATTTTGAAAACTCGGCTTTGTCGAGCTGGCCCGATTTGTCCGCGTCGTAGGTTGGGAATTCCTGGTCAACCACGGCTGCGACCTGAGCGCCGGTGGCTTGAGTGCCGCCGGCTGCGGCGCTTCCCGATGCGCTACCATTGGAAGTGGTTCCGGAAGATGTCGTTCCGGTCGAGGTAGTCCCGGCAGGTCCAGTGGAAGGCATCGTGCTGCCCGACGTGCTGCCCGGTGTGGTTTGCGTAGGGCCAGAAACCGGGTCGGTCGCCGTTTGCGCCATCAGCGTCGCCGGGGCCGCCAGCGCTACACCGGCCATAAGTAAACGAATCATCATATTGCTCCTTCGGAATATCTTTTCGTACCACCCGCCCCTGCCTCAAAATGGCTGTATCGACCCCGAGTTCAACCCACGATTATCGCCGCTCCGCCGCTCACCCGCCCCAACGCGTCGGTCCGCCGCGCCGCCGTGCGATATTTGCGACACCGCGTGTCCAGGGCATGCCATTGCCGCGCGCCCTGCATGCTGCTAGGCGGCCGGTCGTTCCGAACAGCATTTGAAGAAGAGTCGACCATGGTCCCACGCTATGCCCGCCCTGCAATGTCTGCCATCTGGGAGGCGGAAAACCGCTTTCGGATATGGTTCGAGATCGAGGCGCATGCCACTGAGGCTTTGGCCGAATTGGGCGTGGTGCCCAAATCCGCCGCCAAGGCATTGTGGGACTGGTGGGCGACGAATCCGGCGATTGATGTTGCCGCGATTGACGCGATTGAGGCGGTCACCAAGCATGATGTGATCGCGTTTCTCACCTGGGTGGCCGAGCAGGTGGGCGAGGAAGCGCGCTTTATGCACCAGGGCATGACCAGCTCCGACGTGCTCGACACTTGCCTTGCTGTGCAACTTGCGCAGGCGAGCGATCTGCTGCTTGCTGACATCGATGCGCTGCTCGAAGCCATCAAGCGCCGCGCTTACGAGCACAAGATGACGCCGACCATCGGTCGCAGCCACGGCATTCATGCAGAGCCAGTGACCTTCGGTCTCAAACTGGCGGAGGCTTATGCCGAGTTTTCCCGCTGCAAGGCGCGGCTGCAGGCCGCCCGGGCGGACATCGCCACCTGCGCGATATCGGGCGCTGTCGGTACCTTTGCCAATATCGACCCGCGCGTAGAGGCGCATGTCGCGGCGAAGCTTGGCCTCGTTGTCGAACCCGTCTCAACCCAGGTGATCCCGCGTGACCGGCACGCAATGTTCTTCGCGACGCTCGGCGTGATCGCCTCTTCAATCGAACGGCTCGCGGTCGAGGTGCGGCATTTGCAGCGTACCGAGGTGCTGGAGGCGGAGGAATATTTCTCGCCCGGCCAGAAGGGCAGCTCGGCCATGCCGCACAAGCGCAACCCGGTGCTGACCGAAAACCTAACCGGCCTCGCGCGCATGGTGCGCAGCGCCGTGGTGCCCTCGATGGAGAATGTCGCGCTTTGGCACGAGCGAGATATTTCGCACAGTTCGGTCGAGCGGTTCATCGGGCCGGATGCCACCATCACGCTCGATTTCGCGCTGACGCGCCTCACCGGCGTGATCGACAAGCTGCTCGTCTATCCAGAGCGGATGATGAAGAACCTCGACCGCATGGGCGGCCTCGTCCATTCGCAGCGCGTGCTGCTGGCTCTGACACAAGCGGGGGTTTCGCGCGAGGACTCTTACCGATATGTCCAGCGCAACGCGATGAAGGTGTGGGAGTCGGACGGGCAGCTGTCGCTGATGGAACTGCTGAAGGCTGATCCCGAAGTCGCTGCCGCGCTTTCTGCACAGGAGATCGAGGACAAGTTCAACCTCGATTATCACTACCGCCAGGTCGACACCATCTTCGCCCGCGTGTTCGGAGAGTGATGGCGGTTAGGCTGCCTTCCGCCCGCTGAAGCCGCGCTTCCACATCCCTTGCTCGCCCGCCGGACGGAGCTTTTCGCGCCGCTCAAGCAGGAACCTGTCGACCAGCTGCTTCAGCGTGTTCGCCTGGTTGGTGAGTGCGCGGGAGGCGGCGTTGGATTCCTCGACCATCGCGGCATTCTGCTGGGTTGTAACGTCCATTTCAGCGACTGAGCGGCTGACGCGCTTGAGGCTGTCTGCCTGCCTGTCGGCAAATTCGGCAATCTCCTGCGCCTGCGTGGTGGCTTCGCGTACCTGCTGGATGATCTGTTCCAGCGCCTTGCCGGTCTGTCCGACGAGTTCGACGCCCTCGTGCACGTCGGTACCGGATTTGGCGATGAGCTGCTTGATGTTCTTCGCCGACTCGGTGGTGCGGTGCGCCAGTGCGCGTACTTCGCTCGCTACCACGGCAAAGCCCTTGCCCGCTTCCCCGGCACGCGCCGCCTCCACACCCGCATTGAGGGCGAGGAGATTGGTCTGGAAGGCTATGCCTTCGATGACCTCGGTAATCTGCGCAATTTCCTCAGACGAACTCTTGATCTTGTCCATCGCGGTTACCGCGCTCTCCACGATCTCACCGCCCTTGCAGGCCTCGGTGTTGGCATTCGCCACGCTGTGATTCACCTGCTTGGCATTGGCGGCGCAGGTGATCATGCCTTCGGTGATTTCCTTCATGACATCCGTTGTGCTGGCGAGCGCGGAGGATTGCTGCTCGGTGCGCATGGCAAGGTCGTTCGCCGCCGCGCTGATCTGCCCGGAGCCGGTGTTGATATTATCGGCTGTGTCGGCGATCTGCTCGATGATGTCGCTGATCCTGCGGCGCATCGATTGGAAGTCTTCAGCCAGGGTAGTATAGCCTGCGGGCAAGTCGTTCAGCTGGGCACGCAGATCGCAGTCCGCGACCTTGGCGAGCGCGTCGCCGACAGACGCCAGTACCATATTGCGATCGCGCTGCTCGGCTGCAGAATAGGCTGAAAGGGCCGCCTCCATGTCAAGCATCGCGGTCTTGACCAGCGTGCCGATCATGGCGCCCACCTCCCGCCCGTTGAGGCGCTTGTGGATGCCGCCGGAAAGGGCAGCGCCAATGATCTCTTCGAGAACCAGCGCGTAGCCGCCGATGTAATAGGAAGGCGCAAGGCCCACCCGGGCATGAACCTCGCCGATATTGGCTGACCGCGCCTTGGCTGCCGAGTCGAACTCGCCCGAAAAGAGCTGAACCCAGTGGTGGTACTGGGCGCTTGCCGCGCGGTCTCGGATCTCCTTGTTGGGCATCAGCGATGCCGTGACAGGGTGACTGCCAATGCGCGTATATAACTTGTTCAGCGCCTTATCCGCCGCACGCTCGACAAGAGACCTGATCTTCGGGAACACTTTGTAATTCTGCTCCGTAAGGTCCACGAAGGCATGGTCTTGGCTGTTTGCGTTGTAGTTCGCGGGCATGACTCTCTCTCCTCAGAACAAGGATGGATGGCTTGGCGTTCTTGATGTGGGCGAGCGAAATTTAGACCCCAACGTCATTTCGCTCTTTGACCCTTATCCCTAATCGGCATTGGTTGACGGATCATTAATATCGTTTGTTTTCATAGGGTAGCATGCTTCCCTCACCGCCTCTGTTGCACCAGCCGCAGTCCGGATTGCGCCTCATCTATAGTGTATGAGGCGATCAGGCTCCTACTTTGGATGAGACCATGATCGTTTCAGGCGACTCAGCCTGAAACGATCATGGTCTAGTGACCGCTTTCCCATGGTTTCGGGCGCAGTTACCAAATATCAAGGCTTAGCTGATAGGAACCCCCTCCAAAGAGGTTCTTGTAAAGGATATAAGCCGTGCCCAAGGGTATAACCATATCAGCGAAAATGCTGTTCGCATTCGTGGCGCTTCTGGCGCTCGTTGCGGCCATCGGCGGTTTCGCGATGATGAAAATAGGCGAGGTGAACAAGCTCTCCGCTGAAATGCGGTCCAATACGCTGCCTGCCACGCAGCTGATTGGCGACATTCACGCCTACACCTCGCAATATCGCATTCAGCAAAGCGGCATTGTTACCGCGCCGACGCCGGAATCCAAGGCAAAGGCGGAAAAGATGATCCGCAATGCCAGCAACGCGATCTCGGGCATGATGGACGATTATGAGAAGCTGCTCACCACCAAGGAGCAGAAGGACCTCTTCGCCACGCTGAAGACCAATTGGGCGCAATATCAACAGCAGACCGACCAGCTGATCGCACTGGCACAGGCCAATGACCCGGCTGCCGCGATGATGTTTGAAGGCGAGTCGCTCGACATGTTCTACACCGTCGAGGATTCGATCCTGCAGCTCATCGACAATAGTCAAAAAAGCGGTCAGGCCATCAGCGCCAAGAGTGAGAGCATTTATGCCGAATCCCGCAGAACTCTGATCGGGGCTATCGGTCTGGGCCTCGTCGTTACGCTGTTGCTGTCGGCCATATTGATGCAGACGATCGCCAAGCCGATCAAGAAAATGGCTGGCTCCGTCGGCCTACTGGTGGAAGGCGATCTCTCGGTAGAGATTCCCGGCATGAAGCGCAGTGACGAGCTGGGAAGCCTCGCCCGCGCTCTGGACAGCTTCAAGGATCTGTTCGAGGCCGACAAGCGCCGTGCCGAAGCCGAAGCAATCCGCGCCCGCGAAACGGAAGAGACGATCAACGCCATCGGCGCGGGACTCTCTGCTCTTGCCAAGGGCCAGCTCACCCATCGCGTGGACGAGAACGCCAATGGTCCGCTCGCCAAGCTCTACAACGACTATAACGACGCCCTGTCGCATCTTCAGGATGCGATGATGCAGATCGTCGATGGCTGCAACACGATCAAGAATGGCACCAACGAGATCGCGCAGGCATCGTCCGATCTGTCGCTGCGTACCGAGCGTCAGGCCGAGTCGCTGGCGCACACCTCGAAGACTCTGGGCGAGTTCACCGGCTCGGTGAAGGTCGCGGCGGACAATGCCCGCCAGACCAGCAGCCGCCTTGCCGTCGCCCGCGAATCGGCGGAAAAGGTCGATGAAACCGCCAAGCGCGCTGCCGTTGCCATGCGCAACATCCAGGCATCGTCGAAGGAAATGAACGAGATCATCTCGACCATCGACGGCTTGGCGTTCCAGACCAACCTGCTCGCGCTCAATGCGGGCGTGGAAGCGGCTCGTGCCGGGGCGTCGGGCGCTGGCTTCGCGGTCGTCGCGACCGAGGTGCGGCACCTGGCTCAGCGGTCCGCCGAGGCGGCGAACTCGATCCGCCAGCTTGTCGCCACCTCCAGCTCGCAGATTACCGAGGGCGTGTCGCTGGTGGAAAACAGCGGTGAGGCGCTCCGCCAGATCGTGACGGAAGTGACCGAGGTTTCAGACCTCATGGACGAGATTGCGGCAGCTGCGGCGCATCAGGCGAGCGGCCTTGCGGAAATCTCCGACATGGTCACCGCCATGGATACCGCCACACAGCAGAACGCGGCGATGGTGGAGGAGAGCACCGCCAGCTCGCGCAATCTCAATGATGAGACCGAGCGCCTGTTCGAGCAGCTTTCGTTCTTCGAGCTGGGCCGTTCGGCCGGGTATACCGGTGGTCTGGGGGTTTCCGCGCCATCCTATGAAGAACGCGGCCCAAGCCCGCGCAAGGTGGCGTCCGCGCCTGCCAGCCATGGCAATCTCGCGCTGAGCATGGACGAGGACGACTGGGCCGAATTTTAACCCGTCGGCGATAGCCGTCACGATACGCCTCTTTGAACGGCTCGGCCTCCTTACGGAAGCCGGGCTGTTCTTTTTTGCGAGCCGTGAACCGTCAGCCCGGACAGCTGGAGTAACGGAGATATTACAAGGGTTAACGCCAATTTTACCATGCCCGTAAAGCGCATTTTATTGGCCTGGGCCTATACGGAAGTCACCGGTTCAATCTTCATGAAAAATGAAGCTCAGGAAGGAATACGCATAATGTTCAAGAAATACGCAGGCAAAGTCATGGTCGCAGCCATTGTCGCCGCAGTCGCCACCCCCGCTTTTGCTCAGCCCGCCGCCTGGCAGCAGGCCGTTGCGCGCGCCATCGCTTCCAAGCAGACCTACCCCCGCGCGGCGCAAATGCGCGGCGACGAGGGCACCGTGAAGGTGAAGGTCTATGTCAGCGCCACCGGCGCCGTTGAGAAGACCGAGCTTGTCGCACCCTCGGGCTCGTCCGTGCTGGATCGCGAAGCCCTGGCGCTGCCGACCAAGGTCGGCACCCTTCCGGCCCCTCCGGGTGGCGCGGCCGCAGTTGTCCTGCCGCTGACCTACAAGCTGATGTAATATCGACACAGGTCGAATTTCATAGCTGGCTTCGGCCCGCCCTTTCCTCCCGCCGGCAACCGGTCATGGCGGAGGAAGCGGCGGGCCGTTTTATTTTCCCTCAGTCCTAACATCTGTCCAGCGTCGCCGTGTCATCCGGCTCTGGCAAAGCGCGCAGAATGCGCCTAAGCTCTTGCCGCAGTTGCGCATGAGGATATGGCATGCAGATGCTGAGAACCATTTTCTGGGTAGTGGTAGCCGTGGCGCTCGCGCTGTTCACTAAGGCGAACTGGGAGGCGGCAGCGCCGATCATTCCTGGCCGTGTCGCGGTAAAGCTGTGGGGCGATGCGGTGATGGAGGCGAGGCTACCGATCCTGATCCTGTTCGCTTTTCTGCTGGGATTGGTGCCGACTTGGGCGTGGGGCAGCGCGGTCAAATGGCGCTTGCGGCGTCGGCTTGCCAGCGCGGAGCGGGCGCTCGAGAGCATCACCACGCAGCAGCGCGCCACCGATCCAGCCATGCCCGGCGCCCCTGCTTCCCTCGCCCCTTCATCGGAACAGCCATGACCAGCCCGATCTACGTTGCTATCGACACGCCAGACCTCGCCCGAGCGCAAAATCTCGCAAAGAGCGTCCACAGGCATGTCGGCGGCATCAAGCTCGGCCTCGAATTCTTCTGCGCCAACGGGCATCATGGCGTGCACGAAATGGCGAAGATCGGCCTGCCCATCTTCCTCGACCTCAAGCTGCACGACATCCCCAACACTGTGGCGAAGGCCGTGCAGGCACTGCACGTGTTGGAGCCAGCAATTCTGACCGTCCACGCCGCCGGAGGGCGGGCGATGCTGGAAGACGCCAAGGCGGCGGCCGGGGTTCATACCAAGGTGGTGGCGGTGACGGTGCTTACCAGCCTTGATGCCAGCGACCTCAACGAGATCGGCGTTGCCCGCAACGCCGCCGCGCAGGTGGAGCGTTTGGCTGACCTCGCGCAGGACGCTGGGCTGGATGGTATCGTCTGTTCGGGCGAGGAGGTTGGCCTGATTCGCAAACGCTGGCCCGGCGGTTTCTTTGTCGTGCCCGGGGTCCGCCCGGCCGGAGGCGCGATGGGCGACCAGAAGCGGGCCGTCACGCCGCGCGCGGCCATTGATGCGGGCGCATCGATCATCGTCGTCGGGCGGCCAATATCTCAGGCCAAGGATCCGGACATGGCAGCGCGGGAGATCGAGGCCACCTTGTGAGCAGGACGACAGTCGCGGTCCGCCCTGCCGAGCATGCAGATATCTCTGCGCTCCACGCCGTGATCCAGCGCGCCTATCGCGGAGACAGCGCCCGCACAGGCTGGACGCACGAGGCGGATCTGCTCGACGATGAACGGATTACGCAGGCAGCACTGGTAGCAATTGTCGAGGATCCAACCTCACTGCTGCTTATCGCGGAGCGAGACGGCGCAATAATCGGCTCCGTGCAGTTGACAGACAAGGGCGCGGGCGAAGTCTATCTTGGCCTGTTCTGTATCGATCCCGCCATGCAGCGGGGAGGGCGGGGCCGCGCGCTGCTTGCCGCTGCGGAGAATATGGCGCGCCGCCGCCTTGGCGCGAAGACGATGACAATGACGGTGATCGACTGTCGTCCCGAGCTGATCGCCTATTATATCCGCCGCGGCTATCGCGAGGCGGCGTGGGGTCTCGATTTCATAGTGCCGCACGACCCTCCACTGTTCATGACACGCCTGGAAAAAACTCTAGGCGCTTTCCCTTGAGCAGCTAGGCCGGTAAACCGCGCCGATCATGCCCCGAATCGCCATCAAGATCTGCGGCCTATCGACGCCGGAAACGCTCGATGCGGCACTGAAGGCGGGCGCGAGTCATGTCGGTTTCGTCCATTTCTCCAAAAGCCCGCGTCATGTGGAAGCCGAACGACTGGCGCAAATTGCCGCGCGCGTGCCGGATCATGTGATGAAGGTGGGCGTCGTTGTGAACCCGGACGACGCCCTTGTAGACCAGCTGATACAGGCCGGTCGGCTTGATGCGCTTCAGCTCCATGGGCACGAACCGCCCCAGCGGCTCGCCGCCATCCGATCGCGCTTCCCCGCGCTGAAGCTGTGGAAGGCTATCCCGGTAAAGACCGCATCCGATATCGCCAGCGCCGCCTCCTATGCGCAGCTGGCGGACCTTATCCTGTTTGATGCCAAGACTCCTGATCATGCAGACCTGCCAGGCGGCATGGGCCTGCGCTTCGACTGGAACCTGCTCTCCGGCTATCGCGCGCCTGGCCCCTGGGGGCTTTCGGGAGGGCTTGACCCCGCGAATGTGGCGGAAGCCATCCGCATCACCCGCGCGCCGCTTGTCGATGTTTCCTCTGGCGTGGAAAGCGCACCGGGCATCAAGGATGTGGACAAAATCGCCGCCTTCTGCAAAGCGGCTGTGTCATGACAACGGACGTATCAGGATTCCTGCCGACACGATGGCGTTGATCGCTCTCCCACCCGGATCGAAGCGACTGCCCCACCGTGCCATAAAACGAGTATTGCCATGACTGTTCCCAACCCGTTGCCAAATTCTCTTCGCAGCCAGCCCGATGATCGCGGCCATTTTGGCCAGTTCGGCGGGCGCTATGTCGCCGAAACGCTGATGCCGCTCATTCTGGAGCTGGAAAAGGAATATCGCCGCGCCAAGGCGGACCCCGCCTTCGAGCAAGAGTACCAGTATCTTCTCCGCCAATATGTAGGGCGCCCCAACCCGCTTTATTTCGCGCAGCGCCTGACGGAAGACCTCGGCGGCGCGAAGATTTACCTGAAGCGCGAGGAGCTCAATCACACCGGCGCGCACAAGATCAACAACTGCATCGGCCAGATCTTGCTCGCGAAGCGCATGGGCAAGACGCGGATCATCGCGGAGACGGGCGCGGGCCAGCATGGCGTCGCCACCGCGACCGTCGCCGCGCTGTTCAATATCCCCTGCACCATCTTCATGGGCGCGGTCGATGTCGCGCGCCAGCAGCCCAATGTGTTCCGCATGAAGCTGTTGGGCGCGGAAGTGCGCGCGGTGGAGAGCGGCACCGCCACCTTGAAGGATGCGATGAACGAGGCGCTGCGCGACTGGGTCGCGAATGTGCACGACACTTTCTACATCATCGGCACCGTCGCCGGGCCGCATCCTTACCCTGAACTGGTGCGGGATTTCCAGAGCGTGATCGGCAAGGAAACCCGAGCGCAAATGATGGAGGCTGAGGGCCGCCTGCCCGATATGGTGCTGGCTTGCGTTGGCGGCGGATCGAATGCCATCGGCATGTTCCACCCGTTCCTTGATGATCCGGAGGTTGCGATCGTCGGCGTGGAGGCGGCGGGGCGCGGCATAGAGCTGGGCGACGGGCATCACGCAGCCAGCATCGCGGGCGGCGCGCCGGGCGTGCTCCATGGGAACAAGACCTTCCTGCTACAGGATGAGGACGGCCAGATTACTGACGCGCACAGCATTTCGGCGGGCCTCGATTATCCTGGCATTGGCCCGGAACATGCCTGGCTGCATGAAATCGGCCGCGCGCGCTATGTCTCCGTCACCGACGACGAGGCGCTCGAGGCGTTTCAGAAACTCTGCCGCCTCGAAGGCATCATCCCCGCCCTCGAGAGCGCCCACGCCCTCGCCGCTCTGGAAAAACTAGCGCCGCAAATGGGCAAGGACCAGATCATCGCGGTGAACCTCTCTGGCCGGGGAGACAAGGACATCTTCACCGTCGCCAAGGCGCTGGGGGTGGAGATATGAGCGACCGCATCGCCGATGCCTTCGCCCATGCGCGCGCCGAAGGGCGCGCAGCGCTCGTCACCTTTGTCACCGGCGGCGATCCGACGCCGCAAGACACCGCCGCCGTGCTCGATGCGCTGGTCGAAGGCGGCGCGGACCTCATCGAGCTGGGTATGCCGTTCACCGATCCGATGGCCGATGGCACCGCGATCCAGCTCGCCAATCTGCGCAGCCTTGGAGCGGGGACAAAGACGGCGGACATCTTCGCCATCGCGGGTGCCTTCAGGCAACGCCATCCCCTTATCCCGCTGATCCTGATGGGCTATGCCAATCCGATGATCCGGCGCGGGGCGGAGTGGTTTGCGGCGCAAGCCAGGGCTGCGGGCGTCGATGGCGTGATCTGCGTCGACATCCCGCCCGAAGAAGACGCCGAGCTCGGCCCCGCCCTGCGCGCAGCAGGCGTCCACCTCATCCGCCTAGCCACACCGACGACGGATGTCGCCCGCCTGCCCGCGGTGCTGCAAGGGTCTGGCGGCTTCCTCTATTATGTCTCGGTCGCGGGCATCACCGGCAAGCAGCAGGCGGCGCAGGCAAGCATCGAGCAGGCGGTTGAGCATCTGAAATCCGGCACCGATCTGCCCATTGCCGTCGGCTTTGGCGTCCGCACGCCAGAACAGGCAGCCGCCATCGGGCGCGTCGCGGATGGCGTTGTGGTTGGCTCGGCGATTGTCGAGATCGTCGGCCAGCATGGTGCCGCTGCCGCCCCTCATGTGAAGCAATATGTCGGCTCGCTGCGCGCGGCCCTCAACGCAAAGGAACCTGCCCGATGAGCTGGCTCAGCCGCGTCCGCAAGGCAATCCCCTTCATCGCCAAGAAGGAAACCAGCGCTGATACGCTGTGGCAAAAGTGTCCCGGTTGCCATCAGATGATCTTCACCCGCGAGTGGGAGGAGAATTTGTCGGTCTGCCCGAAGTGCGATCATCATGGCCGCATCGGCCCGAAGGAGCGGTTTGCGCAAATCCTCGACGAGGGCAGCGTCAAGACCATGGCGGTCCCTCAGGTGAAGGAAGACCCGCTCAAGTTCCGCGACAGCAAGAAATATACCGACCGCATCAAGCAGGCGCGCGCCGCCACCGGCGATCATGACGCCCTTATCAACGCCTGCGGCACTGTCGATGGCCAGCCGATCGTCATGGGCGTTCAGAACTTCGCCTATATGGGCGGATCGATGGGCGTCGCGGTTGGCGCGGCGTTTGTTCAGGGCGTGGAGGAAGCAATCGCGCGCAAATGCCCCTATGTGATTTTCACGGCGGCGGGCGGTGCGCGCATGCAGGAGGGCATCCTTTCGCTGATGCAGATGCCGCGCGCGACGGTGGCGATCCAGAAGCTGCACGAGGCTGGCCTGCCCTATATCGTGGTGCTGACCGACCCCACTACCGGCGGTGTGACGGCCAGCTATGCGATGCTCGGCGACATTCAGATCGCGGAACCGAACGCGCTGATCGGTTTCGCCGGCCAGCGCGTGATCGAGAGTACGATCCGCGAAAAGCTCCCCGAAGGGTTCCAGCGCGCCGAATATCTCCTCGCCCACGGCATGATCGACATGGTGGTGCACCGCAAGGAGCTGAAGAAACGGATCGCGCAGGTGGCATGCTATCTGATGCCGAAAAAGGCGGCGTAAACTTCCGCTGTGTCGATAGAGGCGACCGAAATTCAGTTCAGGTGGAGCCGAGAATGGTGAGTTTCGAGAACCGGAGCGCAGCGTACTTAAAGGTACGTGAGCACCGGAAGCGCAGAAAGTCGGCTTTCGCAGGCCCGCATGGGCTGAATTTTGGTCGCCTCTGATGGCTGATCACGCCGTTTCCGATGACCCTGCCGTTCAGGCGCAGCTGGATCGGCTCGCCAGCCTTTCTCCCGGCGCGGATGTGCTCGGGCTGGACCGGATCACGCGGCTCCTTGCAAATCTTGGCAACCCGCACCTCTCCCTGCCGCCGGTCTTCCATGTCGCCGGGACCAACGGCAAAGGCTCCACCTGCGCATTCCTGCGCGCGGCATTGCAGGCCGAGGGGTATAGCGTTCACGCCTATACCTCACCGCATCTTGTGCGCTTCAACGAGCGTATC
Source organism: Sphingobium sp. DEHP117 (assembly GCF_030867385.1). GTDB lineage: Bacteria > Pseudomonadota > Alphaproteobacteria > Sphingomonadales > Sphingomonadaceae > Sphingobium. The sequence goes on from NZ_JAPFBJ010000002.1 coordinate 751,278, forward strand.
CGCCTGAACGACAGCCTGATCGACGACACCCGCCTTGCCGCATATCTTCAGCGCGTGCTGGATGTTGCGGGCGACATCAGCCCCAGCTTCTTTGAGGCGACGACCGCCGCCGCATTCCTCGCCTTTGCCGAGCATCCGGCCGATGCCTGCATCATCGAGGTTGGTCTGGGCGGCAGGCTGGATGCCACAAATGTGATCCCCACGCCTGCGGTTTGCGGCATCGCGCAGCTCGGCATGGATCACGAGGCGTTTCTGGGGACCGACCTCAAGACCATAGCAGCGGAGAAAGCGGGCATAGCCAAGACGGGTGCCCCGCTCGTCACGCTGGATTACGAGCCGCATATCGCTGCCGTGATCGCGGAAAAGGCGGCAGCAGCAGGTGCGCGCTGGCTGCCGATGAAAAATGCGTGGGATGCCGCACCCTATCGCGAGCGCCTGCATTATCGCGATGACGCGGGACGTATCGACACGCCGCTGCCGCGTCTGGCCGGGCCGCATCAGGTGATCAACCTTGCGCTCGCCCTAGCAATGCTGCGCCACCAGCAGGCGCTGCGGATTGGCGAAGCCGCGCTCCATGCCGCGCCGCTCTGGGCGCACTGGCCCGCGCGGCTGCAACGGCTAAGCCAAGGGCCGCTGGTGGAGCGGCTTGGAGCGGAGCGGGCTATCTGGCTTGATGGCGGGCATAATCCGGCGGCCGGTGAAGCCATCGCTCGCTTTTTCGACGCCGAGCCGGCGGGCGGCAATAAGCTCACTCTGCTCGTCGGCATGCTGGCGAACAAGGACATGGCGGGCTTCCTCGCGCCGTTGAAGGCGCATATCTGCGCGATCCACAGCGTGCCGGTAGACGGTCATGCGCATTACGGAGCAGAGGCATTCGCGGCTTTGGCGGATCAGTGGGGCATAGCGCACACCGCCCATGCCGATCTTGGCGCGGCGGCAGACTATATTTGCCAGACGGAGCCAGGCTCACCGCTGCTCATCACCGGCTCGCTCTATCTGGCGGGCATGGTGCTGAAGGCCAACGACCAGTGGCCGGATTAGCAGGCGTTCGCGGACGAAGATAAGATCAGGTCAGACAGCGGGAGCGATGCCTGCCATAGTCCTTATGCAACAATCCTGATGTCGTCCGGAGCCTGCCCTTTGCAAAAGCGATCATAAGCGGCGAGATAGCCTGCCTCAATGTTGCGGACGAAGCGCTCGGTATCGAACAGGGGGCTGGAGAGGCGATTGGCGGCAAGGCGCTCGCGCAGCTCTTTCAGCTTCTGGGGGTTGGTCGCCAGCTCCAGCGCCTTGGCCTCATAGGCCTCCGAGGTTTCGACCGCCAGCTCCGGCAGGCCCACAGCATGCAGCAGGCTGCCCGCCACGCGCGCAGCAAAGCCTTTGCCCATTCGCGTCAGCAGCGGCAGGCCGCCCCACAGGGCATCACTCGCGGTAGTGTGGGCGTTGACGTTGAACGTGTCGAGAAACAGGTCGGCCAGATGCTGGCGGGCAAGGTGCTCGTCAACCGGCATCGGCTCGGCGAAAATGACGCGGGCCGGGTCTACGCCACGCCGCTCTGCCTCCTTGCGCAGATTGGCCTCGGCCCAGCGATTCGCCTTATAGAGCCAGAGCACGCTGCCTTCCACCTGTTCGAGCAGGCGCATCCAGATATCGAACTCTTCCGGCGTGATCTTGTAGCTGCTGTTGAAGCAGGCAAAAACGAACGCATCTTCCGGCAGGCCCATGTCCGCGCGGGTGAAGGGACGTGCGGAAATTTCGCGGCAATTGTCGTTCGGCTGATAGCAATGCGGCATATACAGCATATTTTCGGAATAATGCGCCCGCCGCTCCTGAGGGATAGTGACCGCATCGGCGATCATATAATCGATGAAGTCCGCGCCTGATGTGCCCGGATAGCCGAGATAGCTGATCTGTATCGGTGCCGCGCCATATGCGAATATGCCCAAGCGCTTCCCTTTGGTGTGGCCCATCAGGTCCACAGCAATATCTATGCCGCACTCGCGGGCGCGCGCGGCTATGGCCCCGTCGTCGAAATGGTCGATCTGATGGAAAACGTCCACTGCGCCCACCAGCCGCTCGTGCATCGCGTCGTGGACCTGCTTGCCGTAAGAGAAGGCGTGAACCTCGAAGCGCGACCGGTCGTGCATTTCGAACAGCCGGGCAATCAAGTGCATGACCGCGTGGCTCCAGAAGTCGGCAGAAAAATAGCCGATGCGTATCTTTTTCCCTGGGTCGGACGCTGAAGGCACGAAAGGATGGCGCTTGATGTTTCCTTTTATCATCGCTGCGGCACATTCCGAACGTGTCCTGTGCCTCGCGGGGTCATCTTCCAGAGATAGCATGCCCCAGACCGCCGTTTTGCCCAATGTCGGTATGCGGTCCGCCGCCGAGGCAATCGCCTCCCAGTCGCACATCTGCGCCTGCTGATGGAGTTTCGCGCACCAGGCGAGGTCATCGTTCGGGTCGGCGGCGATGGCCCGATCGAAAGACAATATCGCCTCATCACGCAGGTCAAAGCCGAGCAATATATTGGCAAGCTCGCGATGGGCCTCGGCATTGTCCGGTGCGTGAACGATCGCGCGCTCCAGCGCCATGATGGCCTCACCCTTTTTACCTTGATCATTATACAAACGGCCAAGGTTGAAGTGCGCCGTTGCGCTGGTCGGCTGAAGGGCAAGCGCCTGTTTGTAATAGGCGACCGCAGTATTGTTGTTGCCGATGTCGCGGAACGCGTTGCCGAGATTGATGTAGGCGTCGATGTAATCGGGCCTCAGCTTGAGTACACCCTGTAGCGCGGCTATCGCTTCGTGAGGGGCGCCCCGTGCGACATAAAGCGCGCCGAGATTGTTATAGGCGTCCGCATAATCCGGCTTGTGAGCAATGGCAGCCTCATAGCTCGCCAGCGCGTCGTCTTCCTTACCCAAATCCTGCAACACGCGGGCGAGATTATAGTGCGCTTCTGCGCAATCCGGACTTACGGCAACGGCGTTGCGGAAGGACGCTGCGGCGCTCTCCAGATTTTTGCAGGCGTAATGGATCCGGCCCACGCCATCGTGCAGCAATACCGAGCGCGGGTAGCTCTCGATCAGCGCTTCACCCACAGAAAGCGCTTCCTCCAGCCGCCCCGCATTCAGCAATGCGAGGAAATGATCGGTATCCTGCGGCGGGGGCGCGCCGTCGAGCGCGACGGCCTCGCCCCGTGCCTTGCGGAGCGCCTCCAGACCCTGGCGCGCGCGGACGTTCTTCGGAAATTCCAGCAGCACCGCTTCATAAATCTGCTGGGCGGATTCGAACTCACCCCGCCTGGCGCAGCGCTTCGCGTTCATGAACATCGTTTCGAGAGGCTTGCCCATGGTCAGCGATATCCCCAGTCCTGCACAATTAGCTGCGGTTATTGCGGCTTATCCCTAAAAAGCCGTTAACCATAATGCAGACGTTAGGAGTGAGCGCCTATACTGGTGCGCTGAACCTCTGGTGGTGGTCAGCCAGACGCGGGTCGAAGATCGCGGCGATGGTGCGGGCATAGGGTGCGGCTGCGGGCTTCAGGCGGACGATGCCGCTGGCTGTCGATATCAGGCCGCGTTGGGCAAAGCGGTCAAGCTGGTCCTTTTGCTCCGTGGTGATGCTCGGCGGCAGGGTGGCCTCGCCGTGGCAGAGAATGGCGCTGATGAGCGCGCCGCAGGCCCGGCTCTCGGCGTCACGCCGAACACCGCGCTCCACGGGCAGCTGCCCGGAGGAAATGGCGGCGCGATAGGCGCCGACATTTTTGGCGTTCTGCGCATAGAGGCCAGGAAATTCGCTGATCGCCGATGCGCCGAGGCCGATCAGATGCTCTGCGTCGTCGTCTGTGAATCCCTGGAAGTTGCGATGAAGCCTGTGCGTGCGGGCGGCCATCGCCACTGGGTCCGGCGGCAGCGCGAAATGATCGAACCCGACGGGGCGATAGCCCTGCGTGAGCAAATAGTCATGGCCGACATTCGCCATCAGGAAGCGCTCGGCTTCGTCAGGGAGGGCCGAGGCGTCGATGCGGCGCTGGCGGGCGATCACGCCCGGGACATGGGCATAGCCGAACAGCGCAATGCGGTCTGGTCGCATCTCTGCGGCGAGGCGCACGGTGTCGATAAGACTGGTGAGATCCTGCCCGGGGAGCCCGTACATGAGGTCGACGTTGAGCGACTTGACGCCCGCGTCGCGCAAGCGCCGAGCCAACGTGGTGATGACGTCGAGCGGCTGGACGCGCCCGATCGCCTGCTGCACGGCAGGGTCGAACGTCTGGACGCCGAGGCTGGCATTGGTGACGCGCGCGGCCTCTATCACCCGCAGCCAGCCGGGAGTGAGGCGGCGCGGATCCAGCTCCAGCGAGATCAACGGCTCCTCGGCGCCGAACGCGACGGTGAGGTCGCCCAGTAGCCGCACGAAATCGAGCGGATCGAGCGCATTGGGGCTGCCCCCGCCAAAGGATATCCGACGCACCCGCCCGCGCCCTTCGAGGAGGCCGGATATCATTTCGACCTCGCGATAGAGCGCTTCGAGATAGGCGGAGAGGCGGGACTGCTTGCCGGCCCTTGCGGTGTTGCAGCCGCAGTACCAGCAAATCTCCTCGCAGAACGGAATGTGGACATAGAGCGAGAGCGCCGTGCCCGGGCCGATCAGCCGCAGCGCCTCGGCTACCGCTTCCGGCCCGACGCTGTCGTTGAAGTCGGCGGCGGTGGGGTAGCTCGTGTAGCGCGGGACGGGGCGTTGCAGCAGGTCCGGATAGTGGGTCCACATGCGCCGCATCATTGGGGGGTTTCCACGGCTTTTTCCTTGCTCAAGATCAAATTGCGATTTGCGCCCAATCAAGGATCGCAGACCGCGAATGCTGCACATGCGGCATGGACCGTGGGAGAAGCAGCCCGGCCATCCAACAGGTATGGAGACGCAGAAATGAATTTAAAAATCAAATACTTGTCTGGCATCGCAGCACTGGCGATGTTCGCAGCACCTGCACAGACGATCGCGCAGGACGACGCCGGAAAATTGCAGGTCAAGCTGCTCGGCACCGCGGTTCTGCCGGATGGCAAGATCAGCAAGGTGCGCAGCAATGCTGTCGGCGCTCCGGCAGGCACACAGGCCAAGGCCAGCGACAACGTGGTGCCGACGCTGGCGGTCGAATATTTCCTGTCACCCAATTTCTCGGTCGAGACCATCTGCTGCCTGACGGCGCATCATATCAATGGCGCGGGCGCGCTGGCCGGCACCAACCTGGTGCGCACGGTCAAGATCCTGCCCGCCACCGTGACATTGAAGGCGCACATGCCGCTCGGCCCGATCAAGCCCTATATAGGCGCAGGGCCGACCTATTTCATCTTCATCAGTGAGAAGTCCGGCACCACGACCACGGCACTGGGCGCGCCGAAGCTGAAGATCGACGACAAGGTCGGGGCTGTGCTGCAGGCGGGCGTCGATGTGCCGCTGGGCGCGAACGGCTTCGGTCTGTCGCTAGACGCCAAACGCTATTTCGTGCGCCCGGTCGCACACTGGCTGACGGCGGGAGGGGTGGAGGCCCTGTCCACCCGTCATAAGCTCGATCCCTGGGTGCTGAGCGCGGGCGTAAGCTATCGCTTCTGACGATCACGCACGCAGTGCGGAAAACCAAGGGCCGCCTTCCACCATCGGAAGGCGGCCTTTTTATATGTCCGTATCTGTGTCGAGCTGGCCCGATTGCGGCTTGCGCTTATCGGGCAGGCAGGCATGGCAGGCTTTGCCTTGCGACGGCTGCTGCTGCGGGCCGCTGGGCGCGGGCCCATCATCCCACACCAGCATTGTGCGCGTTTGCCCATCACCTGTGCACAGCGCCATCACGCGCGCATTGCATGCGCCGGTGATCGGGCTGGCCGCCAGCATCAGCGCGGCGCAACAGGCGGTGGCACCCTCAAGCGCCGACATCGCCGTGGCCCTCATCATCGATCAGGATACGCATGGCCGCGCCGTCCGGATCATCGAACTGGCCATCGTTCATGGCCCACAGGAACGCTCCCAGCCCGCTGAGGCCGAGGCCCAGCGCAATGGGAATGAGGAGGAGAAGGCCGTTCATTGTGCGCACCTCTTGAGCCGCAGGGCGTTGGCGATGACGATGACCGAGGACGTGGACATGGCGATGGCCGCGATCAGCGGCGTGACGACGCCGGCGATTGCCAGCGGCACGGCGAGCACATTATAGCCGATGGCGAGCACAAAATTCTCCTTCACCACGCGCATCGTGCGCCGCGCCGCCGCTATCATGACCGGCACGGCGGAAAGCGAGTCGCCGGTGAACACTGCGTCCGCAGCCTGCTGGCCCATGTCGGTGGCCGAACCGGGCGCGAGCGAGGCGTTTGCCGCTGCCAGCGCCGGGCCGTCGTTGAGGCCATCGCCGACCATAAGCACCTGATGCCCACCGGCCTGGAGGCGCCTGATCGCCGCAATCTTGTCTTGCGGCAGGGCGCGTGCCTGCGCGGTAAGGCCGAGCTGGTGCGCGACCGTCCCAACGGCTTCCGTCCGGTCTCCCGAGATGATGGAGGCGGGCGTACCGATCAGCCCCAGGCGGGTGACGGCCTCGCGTGCATCCGGGCGCAATGCATCGGTGAAGCTGAGGTCGACATGGCGCGCGCCGATGACGAAGCGGGTGGTGGCCCCCGTCGCCGCGATCTGGCCGCTCGGCCGCTCCAGCGCAACGCGCTGACCGCGCCACAGCCCGTGAACGCCGACGCCCTGTTCCTCGCCGATCTGCTCGACCGTAGCAGCTACCACGCCGCGCGCCGAAAGTGCGCTGTGCAGTGCGCGCGAAATCGGGTGGCGGCTCGACTGCGCGAGGGCGAGCGCGACGGATTGTTCCTCCGCCGCCAACGCATCGAGGTTGAGCGGGGTCATGCGGCCCAGCGTCAAAGTTCCGGTCTTGTCGAACAGCACGCGATCGACCTTCGCGAAGCGTTCGAGCGCGCTGCCGTCCTTCACCAATATGCCCCGCCGCATCAGCGCGCCCGCCGCCACGACCTGCGACACCGGCACCGCGAGGCCCAGCGCGCAGGGGCAGGTGATGATGAGCACGGCGGTGGCGATGGTGAGCGCCTGATGCCAGCCCGCGCCAGCTATCAGCCAGCCCGCGCAGGAGAGAGCGGCGAGGCTGTGTACGGCCGGGGCGTAAAGCTTGGCCGCGCGATCGGCGATGCGCACATAGCGCCCGCGTGACTGGCCCGCTTCGTCCATCAGGCGGGCGATGTCGGCGATTATCGTATCCGGCCCGGCGGCGGTGATGCGCACCGTGACGGGGGCGGAGAGGTTTACGGAGCCTGCCAGCACCGTGTCTCCCACCGCGCGGGGCTGTGGCGCGCTTTCGCCGCTGATGAGCGAGAGGTCGCACATCGTCTCGCCGTCCTCGATGATACCATCCGCCGCGAGGTTTTCGCCAGCCGCGACCAGCATCCGCTCTCCCGCTTGCAGGTCCGCCGCCTTGACCCAGCGGGTTGCACCCGTCGCCCCGATCACGAGCGCGCCGGGGGCCTGATTGCGCAGCAGTGCCTCGATCCCGGCGCGCGCCCTGTCTCGCATCATCGCATCGAGCACGCGCCCGGCGAGCAGAAAGAAGAGCAGCATTACCGCGCCTTCGAAATAGGCCTCGCGCCCCCCGAGCATGGTTTCGTAGAGACTCATGCCTGTGGCGAGTATGACGCCAATCGAGATCGGCACGTCCATGTTGGTCCGCCCGTGTCGCAGCACCATCAGTGCGGAGCTGAAGAACGGGCGGCCCGCATAGGCCACCACCGGCACCGCAATCATCGCGGAGAGCCAATGGAACAGATCGCGCGTGATGTCCGCCGCGCCGGACCAGATCGAGACGGAAAGCAGCATGATGTTCATCATGCCGAAGCCCGAAACGCCGAGCGCGCGGGTGAGGCGCTTGCGCTCTTCATGATCGGTGCCGAGCGGGTTGACGCTCAAGGGTTGCGCATCGAAGCCGAGCTTGCCGATTTCCGCGATCAGCGCGCGGTCGTCTATGCTGTCGTCATGCGAGACGGCGAGCTGCTTGGCCGAGAAGTTGACGCGCGCCGCCGCCACCCCGGGCAGCAGGCCGATGCCGCTTTCGAGCTTGGAGATGCACCCGGCGCAGCGCATGCCGGGCACTGCAAAGCGGCTATCCTCCAGATGGCGCTCAGGCGTGGTGAAGTCCGTGGGGTGGGCGAGGTGGTTCATGTCAGTACACCTCTCCGGCGATGTCGAGTGTGTCTGCGCTGCGTGTGATGTGAATGCGCAGCTTCCAGCGGCCATCGGGCAGTGGCCCGGTGCTGCGATATGTTCCGGGCGCGGTCTCGATGAAGCGCAGAGCCTGCTCTGGCGCGCGGCCCAGCGGATGCTCTGCCCGCACCGTCAGCCCCGCGCCGCCGAGCGGTTCCCCGCCAGCGTCTTTCAGGCGGAAGACGATGTGGCTGCTTTCGTCGCGCATGGGAGCGGACACGGCCCAGCCCAGCGCCTTCTCGCGCCGTGCCTCGGCCAGCCAGCGGTTGAACTTCTGGCTGGCGACATAGCTGTTGTCGACCACAGTGCCGCCGAAGGTGCTGGTGGCATAGCGCGCCATGGTGACGTTTACCGCGATGACGACCGCGAAAAAGCCGATGAGGATCGCCGCCATATGATGACCGGTGAAGCGCCGGGCCGTCTTGCTGTTGTGCATCGTCCTACTCTCCTCCACGTTCGAGCACCAGATCATGCCGGTCGCTCGGCGCTGCATCGTCATTTGCCTGAACGACGAGCGCAAATTCCTGCCTGCTGCCATCGCCCGCAGGCGAAACCACGAACAGCCGCAATTTGGTCACCGCGTCCGGTGACAGCTTTACCTCGAAGGCGCGGGACGCGGCCTCGCGGCTGCCGGTCTCGCCCAGCCACATGCTGGCCTGCGGCACGCCTTCCATATGAACACGAACGGTGCGCGGGCGGCTCTCCATATTGCGCAGTTTCACGGTGTAGGCGTTGCGCACCGATCCGTCCGACATGCGCACGAACAGGGGGTTGCGATCATGCTGCGCGCTGATATCGAGCCGGGTGCGGTTGCCGAGCGCGAACAGCAGCGCAAGGCCGATGCCGCCCCAGATCGCGAAATAGGCGAGCGTGCGCGGGCGGAATAACGTCTTCAGGACCGGCGTCGTCGGCTGGCCCGCTTGCTCTCTGGTCGCGTCCTCGAAGGTCACATAGTCAATGAGGCCGCGCGGCCGCCCGACCTGCGCCATTACCGTGTCGCACGCATCGATGCACAAGGCGCAGGTAATGCAGCCGATCTGCGGCCCCTGGCGGATATCGATGCCGGTGGGGCAGACGGCGACGCACTGGTTGCAGTCTATACAGTCGCCGATCGTGCCGGCCCCGGTCTTGGCTGCCGCCTGTGCCTGCTTGAGGCTCCCGCGCGGTTCGCCGCGCCAGTGACGGTAGGTGACGAGCAGCGACTTCTCGTCCATCATCGCCGTCTGGATGCGCGGCCACGGGCACATATAGATGCACACCTGCTCGCGCATGAAGCCGCCGAAGATGAAAGTGGTCATCGTCAGCACGAAGACCGTCATATAGGCGACCGGTGCAGCGGTGCCGTGAAGGAAGTCGTGCATCAGCGTCGGCGCATCCGCGAAGTAAAAGATCCATGCGCCGCCGGTGCCCATAGCAACGGCGAGCCAGATGCTCCATTTGAGCAGGCGCCGCGCGATCTTGGATACCCCCCACGGCGCGTTTTGCAGGCGGATCGCGGCGTTGCGGTCTCCATCCACCGCGCGCTCGATATGCTGGAACAGGTCCGTCCACACCGTTTGGGGGCAGGCATAGCCGCACCATGCCCGCCCCACGGCGGATGTGACGAGGAACAGTCCTATTCCCGCCATCACCAGCAGCCCGGCGACGAAATAGAATTCATGCGGCCAGATTTCGATGTCGAACATGAAGAAGCGGCGGTGGGCGAGGTCGACCAACACGGCCTGATCCGGCGCATAAGGTCCGCGGTCCCACCGCAGCCAAGGCGTGACGTAATAGATCGTCAGCGTCACGACCATGATCGCCCATTTCAGGCGGCGGAACGTGCCGTCCACCGCCTTGGGGAACACGCTCTTGCGCTTCTGGTACTGGCCCAGAGGCGAGTCGGTGATATCCGGGTCAGCCTCCGCCATTGGCTGTTTCCGCCGGAGTCGCCGCTGCCGTTGCGCCTGCTGGCGCGGGCGCCGGGGCGGGAGCCGCCTCGCCACCGCCGAGCGAATGGACATAGGCGGCCAGCATGCGGATCGTCACCGTATCGAGGTGAAGGTTCCAGGCGGGCATCACGCCATAGCGGCTGTTGGTGATGGTCTGGCGGATCGTGTCGCGGTCTCCGCCATAGAGCCATATCCCGTCCGTCAGGTTGGGTGCGCCGACCGTGCGGCTACCCTTGCCGTCCGGCCCGTGGCACACCACGCAGTTGGCGGCGAACAGGGCCTGGCCGCGCCGCGCCGATGCGCTCATCCCCTCCTGACCCGACAGGGTGCGTACATAAGAGGTGACGTCTTCCACCTGCGCGGGCTGGAGGATACCGTCGCGCCCGAAGGCGGGCATCTGCGAGAAACGCGTCGCGTCATGCTCCGGCTGGCGGATGCCGTCCGCAATGGTTTTCTCGAGAGTGGCGAGGTCGCCGCCCCACAGCCAGTCGTCGTCATTGAGGTTGGGATAACCCTTGGCGCCCGCCGCGCCGGATCCATGGCACTGCACGCAGTGGACCTTGAAGGCCGCAGCGCCACCCGCAATCGCCTGTTGCATCAGCTCCGGCTTGCCGGGCAGGGCCGAGATGTCGGTCGCGGCGAGGGCGGCGTGGATGGGCTTAAGCTCTGCCTGCCGGGCCGCCAGCGTCTTTTCCAGTTCCTCACGGCTCGACCATTTGAGGTTGCCGCCCGGCGCGCCGTTCGCCGAGGGGATGGTGGGATACACCACGCAATAGCCGATCGCGAAGGCGACGGTCGCGTAGAAGGTCCACAGCCACCAGCGCGGCAGCGGCGTGTTCAGCTCCTCGATGCCGTCCCATTCGTGGCCGACGGTCTCGGTACCGGTCGGGTGGTCGATGCGCTTGTTCTCAGCCATCGTCGTGCTCCTCATCGAAGATCATATGGGCGGCGGCGCGGTTGCGGTCGCGCGAGCCGGGAAGGAAGGGCCAGGCGGCGAGGACCAGGAAGGTGATCGCCATGAACACCAGCCCCCAGCTGTCGGCAAAGTGGCGCAGGGCGTCATAGTCGCTCATCTCGGCTGCTCCTGCCCTGCGGCGGCGCGGAAATCGACCAGGGTGCCGAGCATCTGGAGATAGGCGACGAGCGCGTCCATCTCTGTCAGGGTCTTGGGGTCGCCGTCATAATCGCGCGCCTGCGCCTTGGGATAGCGCTTCAGCAGGTCTGCGCTGTCCGCCTCCGGGTCTGCCTGGGCGAGGAGGTCCGCGTTCGCTGCCGCAATCGCCTCCTTGCTGTATGGCACGCCGACGCGGGACAGGGCGGTGAGGTGCCCGGTCATATCGCCCGCGTTGAGCGGCCGGTCCTTCAGGAAGGCATAGGGCGGCATGATCGATTCGGGCACCACGCTGCGCGGATCGGCGAGATGCTGTACATGCCACTCATCGGAATACTTGCCGCCGACGCGGGCGAGATCCGGCCCGGTACGCTTGCTGCCCCACTGGAACGGGTGGTCGTACATGCTTTCCGCCGCCAGGCTGTAGTGGCCATAGCGTTCCACCTCGTCGCGGAAGGGGCGGACCATCTGGCTGTGGCAGACATAGCAGCCCTCGCGGATGTAGATGTTGCGCCCGGCCAGTTCCAGCGGAGTATAGGGGCGCACACCCTCAACCTTTTCGACCGTGGTCTTCACCCAGAACAGCGGCACGATCTCCACCAGCCCGCCGACGATCACGGCGAGGAAGGCGAACAGGCCGAGCAGGCTAACATTGCGTTCCAGCGTCTTGTGCTTGTGTGCAAGTGTGCTCATGGCGCTTTACTCCGCGGCGACCGGGACCAGGGGGCGGTCCGCAGCCTCGTTATAGGGGGTTTCGGTCATCGGCTGTTCGGTGCGCAGATGCCCGGCGATGGTCATCCAGATGTTGTAGGCCATCACCAGCGCGCCGCTGAGGTAGAGTACGCCGCCCGCCGCGCGGATCAGGTACATCGGGAACATGGCGGCAACGACTTCGGCAAAGGAGTAGACGAGGTAGCCGTCCGCGCCATATTCGCGCCACATCAGCCCTTGCATGATGCCCGCGACCCACATGGACGCCGCATAGAGCACGATGCCGACGGTCGAGAGCCAGAAGTGCCAGTTGACCATGCGCAGCGAATAGAGGCGCTGGCGGTTCCACAGGCGCGGCGTGAGGTAATAGAGCGCGGCGAAGGTGATCATGCCGTTCCAGCCCAGTGCGCCGGAGTGGACGTGGCCGATCGTCCAGTCGGTATAGTGCGACAGGCTGTTGACCGACTTGATGCTCATCATCGGCCCCTCGAACGTGCTCATGCCGTAGAACGCGAGCGCCATAACCATCATGCGGATGATCGGATCTGTGCGGATCTTGTCCCACGCGCCGTTCAGGGTCATCAGGCCGTTGATCATGCCACCCCAGCTCGGCATCCACAGCATGACCGAGAACACCATGCCCAGCGTCTGCGCCCAGTCTGGCAGCGCGGTGTATTGCAGGTGGTGCGGCCCCGCCCAGATATAGAGGAAGATCAGCGACCAGAAGTGGATGATCGACAGACGATAGCTGTAGATCGGCCGCTCGGCCTGCTTGGGCACGAAATAATACATCATGGCAAGGAAGCCGGCGGTCAGGAAAAATCCGACCGCGTTATGCCCATACCACCACTGCGTCAGCGCATCCTGCACACCCGCGAAGGCAGCATAGCTCTTGGCGCCGAGGAAGCTCACGGGAAGCGAAAGGTTGTTGACGAGGTGGAGCATCGCCACCGTGATGATGAAGCTGAGGAAGAACCAGTTCGCGACATAGATATGCGGTTCGCTGCGCTTCACGATCGTGCCGACGAACACCGCGAGATAGCTCACCCACACGACGGTCAGCCACAGGTCGACATGCCATTCCGGCTCGGCATATTCCTTGCCCTCGGTGATGCCGAGCAGATAGCCGGTCGCCGCCAGCACGATGAAAAGCTGATAGCCCCAGAACACGAAGCGGGCGAGGCTCGGGAAGGCGAGGCGCGCGCGGCAGGTGCGCTGGACGATGTAGAAGCTGGTGGCGATCAGTGCATTGCCGCCGAACGCGAAGATCACCGCCGAGGTGTGCAGCGGGCGCAGGCGGCCGAAGGTCGTCCACTCAAGCCCGAGGTTCAGCACCGGAAATGCGAGCTGCAGCGCGATATAGAGGCCGACGAGGAAACCCGCCAGGCCCCAAAAAACGGTGGCGATCACACCCCAGCGGACGGGATCATCGTCGTACCGGCTCTGGTCCGCGCCATTGCGCAGGGTGCCCTTCGCGATGCCGCTATAGTCGGCGCCGCGCAATGTAACCCACAAGGTTATCAACGCGGCGAGCATGATGATGCCCATATGAATGGCAAAGCCACTGTCGGCGCTGAACGCCAATGCAAAGAAGGCGAGCACGGCCGCAAGCAGCCACCCGCCCGAACGCATTACTAGTGATTCCATGGTGCTTCCCCGCTTTGCTGGGCAGCCGGGCGCATTTGCACCTTGTCTGGCCAGAACTTATGTCAGGGGGAATTATTGGACATCGGGCCGGTGTTCCTTGATGCGTGTCAAGAACCGGCGAGGATCCTAAGTTTCTATCACGCCTAGAAAAAAAAGGCGTCAGGCTGCTTCCGTTATGTTTTCCAGCGCCTCACGGTCCAGAATCTCGATCCGCCGACGCGAGGGAACGGCGATCAGACCCTGCACCTTGAAATCATTGAGGCGTCGACTCACCGTCTCGATCGTGAGGCCGAGAATGTCGGCGATCTGCTGCCGCCCGAACGGCAGGTCAAACCCGTCGATCGGCCCTTCGTTAGCGCAGTCCGGCCGCACCAGCCGCTGCGACATGTCGAGCAGGAAGTACGCAAGCTTTTCCGATGCGGTCATGCGGCCGAGCAGCAACAACCAACGCCGGGTGCGGTCCAGCTCTGTCAGCGTGCGTTCCAGCAGCTTGTGTTCGAGCTGCGGGTGGGTTTGAGCGAATCTGTCGAAGTCCGAGCTGGAAAAGGTGCAGACATGCGCGTCCGTCAGGGCTGTGACATTATGCTGCACTCGGGTGCCGAACGGGCGACCGATGAAATCCGAGGGGTACACGACGCCGACAATCTGCTCGCGCCCGTCGCTCAGCGATGTCGACAGCTTCAGCACTCCCTCGATCACGTTGGCGACGAGCAGCGAATCTTCGCCCTCCCAGATAAGGGTTTGGCCCGCTATCAGCTTGTGATGGCGACCCATCTTGCCCAGCAGGCTGATCTCGTCCATCTCCAGCGCCGAACAAATGGCGCGATTGCGGACAACGCAGGTAGTGCAATGATCCATGTCAACGCTCTAGCAGCGGGTGACGGCGCTGACAATTGCCGGAGTCTATACTTTGGTCCTACAACTTGCCTTTCGTCGGCGCTTCATGGCAGGGGAGCAACACAGTTTCAGACGTGAAAGGACGCAAATGACCGCTTCCCCGACCCTCTACGGCATCCCGAACTGCGACACAGTAAAGAAGGCGCGGACATGGCTTGCGGGACGGGGGATCGACCATGCGTTTCATGACTATAAAAAGGCAGGCGTGAACGCGGCGCTGGTGCGCGGCTGGGTGGATGAACTGGGATGGGAAGTGCTGCTGAACCGCTCGAGCACCACTTTCCGCGCGCTGCCCGAGGCGGACAAGCAGGACATGGACGCGGAAAAGGCGCTTGCGCTGATGCTGGCCAACCCGTCGATGATCAAGCGCCCGGTGCTCGATCTGGGTGACAGGAGGATTGTCGGCTTCAAGCCCGAAATCTACAACGCAGCCTTTTCCTGACTTGAAAGGTTGAAATTCTTCGTCAGGCAGGCAATTGTCTGATCCATGCTCTCGCAAAAGACCCGCTATGCCATTCGTGCCCTCCAGCATCTGGCCGACAAATATGGCGAAGGGCCGATCCCGCTTACCGATATTTCCGAGACGCAGAAGATACCGTCCAAGTTCCTGACTGTCATCCTCTCTGAAATGTCGCGCGAGGGGCTGGTGGATACGCAGCGGGGGCGGGATGGCGGGTACTGGCTGGCGCTGCCGCCGGTGGACATCAGCTATGGCGACATTGTGCGGCTGACGCGCGGCTCGGTGGCGCTTACCCCGTGCGCCAGCCGTTTCGCGCACGAGCAGTGCAAGAACTGCCTGCCCGAGGAGGAATGCCGCCTGCACCGCATCATGCTGCTGGTGCGCGACGAGACGGCGAAGGTGCTCGACGGCATCAGCCTTGCAGAGGACATTCCCGCGCTGGTGGACGATCCCGCAAACGGGTGACGTGCGGGGGCTGGCCCTCGGCCCACAGACGGGCTAGAACGCCCGCATGTCCACCACCTTCACGCTAGACACCGCCACCAGCCGCGCCAACCCGACGCCATCGCCGCTGCGCCGACTCACCGTGCCTGCGATCCAGCAGCGCAAGGCGGGCGGCAAGACCGCAGAGCCGCTGGTCATGCTCACCGCCTATACCGCGCGGCAGGCGCAACTGCTCGATCCGCATTGCGACATGCTGTTGGTAGGCGATTCGCTGGGGCAGGTGATCTATGGCCTCCCTTCCACCGTGCCCGTCAGCCTCGATATGATGTGCGCGCATGGCGCGGCCGTGGTGCGCGGCAGCTATCACAGCGTGGTCCTCGTCGACATGCCGTTTGGCAGCTATGAGGCCTCACCGGCCCAAGCCTTCGAAAGCGCGGCGCGCATCCTCAAGGAAACGGGCTGCGCGGGCGTGAAGCTGGAAGGAGGCGAGGCGATGGCCGAGACCATCGCGTTTCTGACGCAGCGGGGCATCCCGGTCTGTGCCCATGTCGGCCTGACGCCGCAGGCGGTGAATATGCTGGGCGGCTATGGCGCGCGCGGGCGCAGCGCGGCCGAGGAAGACAAGATCCTGCGCGACGGTAAAGCCGTGGCCGATGCTGGCGCCTTTGCCGTGGTGGTGGAGGGCGTGATAGAGCCCATCGCAATCGCCCTCACGCAGGCGCTGGCCATTCCCACGATCGGTATCGGCGCATCGGCGCAGTGCGATGGGCAGGTGCTGGTCGCGGAGGATATGCTGGGCCTGTTCGAGCGGGTGCCCCGCTTCGTCAAGCGCTATGCCGACATGGCCACGTTAATCTCGGAAACGGCGGCGACCTATGCCGCCGAGGTGCGCGCCCGAACCTTTCCGGGCGAGGAGCAGACCTATCAGCCGAAAAAATGAGGTGCTCGATTTGAGGTGCCGCTTCTCATCATTCGCTACTTGGCGAATGATGAATCAGACTCTAAGGTCCGCGCACTCTGGCCCGGAACGGGCCTTCACGCTGGATACTCTGGAGATTTGCCTTGGCTGAAACGCCGCCCGTCAACGAAGCCTTCCTGCGCGAGGTGGACGAAGCCGTCCGGCAGGACCGGCTGCTTGGCGTTTGGCAAAGGTTTGGCCGCTGGATCGTGGTTGCGGTCGTGGTCGGGCTGGCAGCTTTCGGTGCATGGCTGTGGTGGGATCATCACAGCAAGCAGATTTCGGGCGAGGTTGCGGAAAAGGCCCAGGAGGCGCTGCGCTCGGCGGCGGCTGGGCGTACGCCCGATCCTGCAACGCTCGGCGCGCTCAAGGGCGCCGGTCAGCCCGGTTATCGGGCGGTGGGGCTGTTGACCGAAGCCGGAGTGACAGCGCAGAAGGGCGATACCGCCAAGGCCGCACGCCTTTATGCCGCCATCGCCGCCGATGGTAAGGTCGCCCAGCCTTATCGTGACCTCGCCACCGTGCGCCGGGTCGCGCTGGAGTTTGACACCCTCGCTCCGCAGGCGGTTATCGATACGCTGAAGCCGCTCGCGGTGGAGGGCAACCCCTGGTTCGGCAGCGCGGGCGAGATGAGCGCCATCGCCTATATGAAAATGGGCAAGAAGGATGTGGCAGGCGCGCTGTTCGCTGCCATTGCCAAGGATGACGGGGTACCTGCAACGCTGCGTTCACGCGCGCGACAGATGGCGGGGCTATTAGGGGTCGATGCAGGGGCAATGGAAGAGGATGCGAATGGAGCGTGAGCGAGCGGTGATGCGGCTGGAACCGAACGATGGGCTGCTGCGCGCGGGTAAGGCTGTCCTGCTAGCGACGATGTTGTTGTCCGTGGGGGCATGCGGCGTTTTCGGCGGCGGCGACAAGAAGCCCAAGACACCGGTGTTCGGCAATCGTGTGTCGATCCTGTCGTCCGAGAGCGGGGCCGAGGCCGATCCGACGCTGGCGAGCATGCCGGTGGTCCTGCCTGATCCCGTCGTCAATCCCGAATGGTCTCAGCCGGGCGGCAATGCGGCCAAGCTTATTGGCCATGTCGCGCTGGGTGCTCAGCCGAGCGAGGTTTGGTCCACCTCCATCGCGGGAAGCACCAATCGCGCACGCCTGGCCGCTGCGCCGGTGATCGCGGGTGGCAAGCTTTATGTCATCGATGCCGACGCGCGCGTGCTGGCGTTTGATGCCAAGACCGGCGCACGCCTGTGGAGCACGCAGATGCCGTCCGAGGGCAACGGGCGCTCGCTTTTCGGTGGAGGCGTCTCGGTGCTCGATGACAAGCTCTTCGTCACTACGGGCGTGGGCGACGTGGCGGCGCTGAATGCCGCCAATGGCGCGGTGCTATGGAAGAAGCGCCCCGGCGGCCCGCTGCGTGGTTCGCCGACGCTGGCGAACGGACACGCTTATGTGATGAGCCAGGACAATCAGGTCTTCGCGCTCGATCAGCAGAGCGGCGAAACGCAGTGGAGCGATGCGGGTACGGCACAGGCCACCGGCGTGTTTGGCGTCGCTGCGCCCGCCGCCGCGCAGGGCACGGTGATCGCAGGCTTCAGCTCGGGCGAGCTCACCGCCTATCGCTATGAAAACGGACGCGATCTCTGGGGCGATGCATTGTCACGCACCAATATCTCCACCTCGGTCGCGGCGCTGACAGACATTGACGCCGACCCCGTGATCGACCGGGGCCGCGTGTTCGCGATCGGGCAGGGGGGGCGCATGGCGTCCTACGAGCTGGTTTCGGGTCAGCGCCTGTGGGAGATCAACGTGGCGGGCATCTCCACCCCCGCCGTGGTGGACGAATGGGTGTTTGTCGTGACCGATGATGCGCGGCTGCTCTGCGTAGCGCGCACCACTGGCAAGGTCCGCTGGATCAGCCAGCTCAAACGCTGGGAGGACATGAAGGACAAGAAGGGCGCGATACGCTGGACCGGCCCCGTGGCCGCCGGGGGGCGCCTCATTCTGGTGTCGACCGATGGCGATCTGATTTACGTCAATCCGGCGGACGGCGCGGTTACGGCGAGCCGGGATCTGGATCATCGCATGACGCTCAGCCCTGTTGTGGCGGACAATATGCTTTATATCCTCGCCGATGACGGCCGCCTCACGGCCTATCGCTGAGAGATAGCTATAGCTGGAAGGATAAGGGCTTCATGTTGCCCACTGTTGCGATAGTCGGGCGGCCTAATGTCGGCAAATCGACGCTGTTCAACCGGCTTGTCGGCAAGAAACTGGCGCTGGTCGATGATCAGCCCGGCGTGACGCGGGACAGGCGCGAGGGCGAGGCGCATCTGCTCGGCCTGCATTTTCGCATCGTCGATACGGCGGGCTATGAGGATGAGGACCCGCAGAGCCTGCCGGGCCGCATGCGCCGCCAGACCGAAGCGGCGGTGGCGAGCGCCGATGTCGCGCTGTTTCTGATCGACGCACGCGCGGGGCTTACTCCGCTGGACGAGGAGATCGCCCGCTGGCTGCGCAGTTCAGACACGCCGGTGATCCTTGCGGGCAACAAGGCGGAAGGGCGCGCGGCGGAGGATGGCCTGACCGAGGCATGGTCGCTGGGGCTGGACGAGCCGATCGCCCTGTCTGCCGAGCATGGGCAGGGACTGGCCGATCTGTTTCAGGCGCTCTTGCCGCACATTGACCGCGCCAATGCCGAAATCGAGGCGCCCGGGCTGGCGGAAGTCGAGCAGGAAATCGACCCTGACGACGAGGACGCGCTCGATGCCGCGCCGCTCAAGCTCGCCATCGTCGGGCGGCCGAATGCGGGCAAGTCGACGCTGATCAACAAGATCATCGGCGAGGACCGGCTGATCACCGGGCCGGAAGCGGGCATCACGCGCGACAGCATCGCCATCGACTATCAATGGCGGGATTTTGACAATCGTGAACGCATCGTCCGCCTTATCGACACCGCCGGCATGCGCAAGCGCGCCAAGGTGCAGGACAAGCTGGAGAAGCTTGCCGTGGCGGACGGCCTGCACGCGGTCGACTTCGCGGAGGTCGTCGTGCTGCTGCTTGATGCGACGCTGGGGCTGGAGGCGCAGGATCTGCGCATAGCCGACAAGGTGTTGCAGGAAGGGCGCGCGCTCATCATCGCGCTCAACAAATGGGATGTGTCCGAGAACGGTTCGTCACTCTATCAGGGCGTGCGCAAGGCGCTGGACGAAGGGCTGGCGCAGGTGAAGGGCGTGCCCCTGCTCACTGTTTCGGGCGCGACCGGCAAGGGGATCGACGACCTGCTCAAGGCGGCCTTCGACGTGCGCCGGGCGTGGTCTCGCCGTGTCGGCACCGGGCAGCTCAACCGATGGTTCGAGGCCGCGCTGGAGGCAAATCCGCCGCCCGCGCCGGGGGGGCGCCGCATCAAGCTGCGTTATCTTACGCAGGCCAAGACGCGGCCGCCGGGCTTCGTGCTGTTCGGCACGCGGCTCGATCAGCTGCCCGAAAGTTACCAGCGCTATCTCGTCAACGGCATCAGGCGCGAGCTGGGTTTTGGTGCGGTGCCGGTCAGGCTGATGCTGCGCTCGGCGAAGAACCCCTTCGGCAAATGACAGGCGGCCCCCCGCCGTTTGAGGTGGATGCGCGGGGGATGCGCTGCCCGTGGCCTGCCTTGCGCGCGGCCCGGGCGATGCGCGAGCATGACGCTGTGCTTGTTCGGGCGGACGACCCGATTGCGCCGCGCGAGCTGGCCGCCATGGCCGAAGAGCGGGGGTGGGCATTCGAGATCAAGGCCGAGGCGCTGTTCCATCTGGCGCGGTAAACGGGCGCGGTCGATCGCCGCGCTAACCGGAAATTTACCTGACTGAAGTAGTCATCCTGCGTTGTGCTGAATTTCGTCAACGGTACGGGCATGGACGCAGAGCTGATCAACGCTGGAGAATATGAACTGGCGCGCACGCAACTCGGCGCCAATTTCACGCGCATTCTCGGCTATTTTCGTGAGGATGGCATCAAGTCGGTCGAGGAGGTCGAGGCGGCACTGCGTGAGCGCAATTCGGCCGCGATGGTGCGCCCGGCGCATACGCTCAAGGGCGAGTCCCGCCAGTTCGGCTCGCGCGCGTTGGGCGATTTGTCCGAGCGGATCGAAATGACGGCGCGGCATTGCGTGGAACAGCGCACCGGGCCGGAAGAACTTGCTGAAGAGGTAGCCGCGCTGCGCTCGTGCTTCACCCGCACGCTGGAAGAGCTGGAGCGCAACAATGTCGGCCTGGGCCCCGTTGTGACCGCGCGCAAGCCTGTGGGCGGATTCGGTCGCAAGGCAGCGCCCTCACTGACCGGCATGGTCCGCAGCTAGAGCGCGCTGCGTTAAATCTGGATCGGTCAGCGCGCTCTAAGTTTTTGTTTTACCGCATCGTTTTGGCGCAAAACCGGTTCCCACCCTTCGACAAGCTCAGGACAGGCTTTTGCGCACGATGCTCTAGACCCTGTAATAGTCCTTGTACCACGCCGCGAAGCGCGCCAGCCCTTCGGCGAGCATCACCTTGGGCTTGTAGCCGCTGATCGCGTGGAGTTGCGACACATCGGCGTAGGTCGCCGTGACATCGCCCGGCTGCATCGGCCGCATGATCTTTTCCGCCGTGCTCCCCAGCGCCTGCTCCAGCGTTTCGATCATCTCCATCAGGCCGACGGGGTGGCTATCTCCGATATTGAGCACACGATGGTCCTGGCGCGCGGGTGGATTGTCCAGCGCGCCGATGATCCCCTCGACGATATCGTCGATATAGGTGAAGTCGCGCGCCATCTTGCCTTCCCCGAACACCTCGATCGGCTGGCCTGCCATGATTTTCTGGCTGAAGCTGAAATAGGCCATGTCCGGCCGGCCCCATGGGCCATAGACGGTGAAGAAGCGCAGCCCCGTCTGTGGGAAGCCATAGAGCGAGGCATAGCTCTGGCTCATCAGCTCGCAGGCGCGCTTGGTGGCGGCATAGAGCGATACCGGGCTGGTGGCGGGTTCATCCTCGGTGAAGCCCGCGCCGCCCATGGGTTTATCGCCATAGACTGAGCTTGACGACGCATAGACCAGATGCGCCAAGCCCGGCGCATGGCGGCAGGCCTCCAGCACGGAGAGATGGCCGGCAAGGTTGCTATGCTGATAGGCGAACGGATTTTCGATGCTGTAGCGCACGCCTGCCTGCGCGGCGAGATGGATGACGCGCGTGATGCCGTTGTCGCGGATAAGGCGCGCCATGAACTCCGCGTCCGCCACGTCGGCGCGATGAAAGGCAAAGCCCTCCCGCGCCGTCAGCGTGGCCAGCCTGGCCTCCTTCAACGCGGGGTCGTAATAATCATTGACGATATCGACGCCGATCACCCGCTCGCCCCGATCGAGCAGGCGATGGGCGGTCGCATGGCCGATAAAGCCCGCTGCGCCGGTGACGACTATGGGCGCCTCCGCGCTCACGGACGGTTAGCGGCCCACTGCGGAATAGCGGAAGCCAGCCTTCTCGGCCATTTCGCGCGGGTAAACGTTGCGCAGGTCGACGAGGATGGGCTGTTTGAGCAGGCCCTTCACCCGATCGAGGTCGAGCGCACGGAAAGCGTCCCACTCGGTAACGATGACCAGCGCGTCCGCGCCATCCATGGTCTCATAGCTGTTGGTGCAGTAGGTGACATTGTCGAGCACCAGCTTTGCCTGGTCCATGCCCTCCGGGTCATAGGCACGCACGGTTGCGCCTGCATCCTGAAGGGTCTGCACCACGGCAATGGCAGGCGAATCCCGCATGTCGTCTGTGTTGGGCTTGAAGGTAAGGCCGAGAACGGCGATGGTTTTGCCGCGTACATCGCCGCCGCACGCCGCGATCACCTTGCGGCCCATCGCGCGCTTGCGGTTGTCGTTCACCGCCACCACCGCTTCGACGATACGCTGCGGCGCGTCATAATCCTGGCTGGTCTTCAACAGCGCCAGCGTATCCTTGGGGAAGCAGGAACCGCCATAGCCCGGCCCGGCGTGGAGAAACTTGCTGCCGATGCGGTTGTCGAGCCCGATGCCGCGCGCGACATCCTGCACATCGGCGCCCACCTTCTCGCACAGATCGGCGATTTCGTTGATGAAGGTGATCTTGGTGGCGAGGAAGGCGTTACCTGCATATTTGGTCAGCTCCGCGCCACGGCGGCTCATCTCGATAATCGGAGAGCGACCTAATGCCAGCGGGCGATAGATCTGGCGCATCACTTCGAGCGCGCGTGGATCGTCGCCGCCGATGACGACGCGGTCCGGCCGCTTGAAATCATCGATCGCGGCGCCTTCGCGCAGGAATTCCGGGTTGGAGACGACGGCGAAGTCGGCATTGGGGTTGGCGGCGCGGATGATGCGTTCCACCTCGTCGCCGGTACCGACAGGGACGGTCGATTTGTCGACGATCACGGTGAAGCCGGTGATCGCCTCGGCAATTTCCTTCGCCGCGCCATAGACATAAGAGAGGTCGGCATGGCCATCGCCACGGCGCGACGGCGTGCCCACCGCAATGAACACCGCGTCCGCATCCTTGACGCCCTCGGCAAGATCGGTGGTGAATGTAAGCCGACCGGCGGCCACATTGCTGGCGACAAGGTGGTCGAGGCCCGGCTCGAAGATGGGGATTTTCCCGCCAAGCAGCGCGTCGATCTTGGACTTGTCCTTGTCGACGCAGACGACGTCATGCCCGAAATCGGCAAAGCAGGCGCCCGATACCAAGCCCACATAGCCCGAACCGATCATCGTAATCCGCAAGGTCAGTCTCCTTCATCACGCTGCGCCGCAACACGCATAGTGCCCTTGGCGCGGCGGGTCAAAGCGTCACCTGCACCAAGGACGTTTCAATAGGGTAAAAACGGCGTCAATTTTCGCGGAATGACCGCATCAAGGTTACAGCAGGACATGCTCGGATAGCGAGTCAAGCCATTGGATGAGCAACAGTTTGAGATCAGCTGCCTCGCGCCCTTTTGCTTATCAATTGCAGGAGTCGGTAGCGGATCGCATTGAGGGGGGAGTCCACCGCAATGTACAATATGGCAGCGACACCGAATGATACTATGGTAGCGACTAGCTTTTCGGTCACCGTACCATGGACGACGATCAGCGCGATAACCGCAAAATGCGCCAGATATAGCGCGTAACTGTAATCCCCGATCGCACGGTCAGTGCGGCTGGAGTGAATCGACAGCGACCTCTGCAAATAGGGAATGAGCGGAAGCAGCCACAACAGGGCGAAGATGTCCCTGTGAAACGGGTCGTGTGTCATTTTGGTGAAGAACGGTGTGAAATAGGCGCCAACGCTGGCTAATGCGAACAGGCCAAGTGAAGCATGGGCGGAGCGCGCCGATGGTACATGGCGCAACTGATCGGAGAGGGCACCGGCCAAGAAAGCGGGCAGGTACAGCAGCGCGGTCCGTATTCCCAGAGCTGGCGTGACTATCCAGGCAACCGCTGCAACGGCGCTGCAAACTGTCAAGGTAGTCCAAGGGAGACGACGCAGCAGGGGAAGAAGTAACGGGCACAGCAGATAATACTGCATCTCTATGTCAAGCGACCAAGACACTCCGGTTGGGTCGTTGCCTGTGGTGGCTATGCCGAACAGCAGAAAGTTTTCGAGGGATAGCGGTAGACCGCGAAAGATGCTGCTGGCGAGCGAAACCACCAGAAACAGAGGGTAAATGCGAAGTGCGCGCGAGACATAGAAGGGTGCGAACTGCTTTTCGTCGAACTTTTCAGTCCAAATCCTTGATGTCCAGTAGCCACTCAGAAAGAAAAAGAAGATAACGCCGAGCCGGCCAATATCATATTTCGAGATATGAGATATAATGACAGCACTTGCGAGAAGAACTCGTACCGAACCGGGTGAGAGGACAAAAATATCTTCTCGACCGCTCTCCACATTGGGGCGAACAAGGGCATTAAGGGTTATCAGTCGGCGATATCCCTCTATCATGTAAGACCCTGTTCAGCGTAGAGAATCGAATATTTGTATAATTATCGTCTGCCTTACGGCTAAAGTAAAGATGAATACTTTATACGCTGACGCAAAATATGTTTTTGCGCGATGGATTGAGCAGAGTGTGGATATATTATCAGATTTTACTTAAAGACTGTAGTGCTGCTCTTTATTTTTTTGATCGAATATGGATCAATTTTCGCGGAAAGCGCGGCTGAACTGGTCTCGCAGCGGCTTGGTGAGATAAGAGAGCAGGGAACGCTCGCGCGTCTGCACGAAGACCTCCACCGGCATGCCGGGCACCAGCTTGAGATTGCCGAGCCGCTTGCGCTCCTGCTCGCTCACGTCGACCATGATCTTGTAATAGCTCTGGCCGGTCTGCGGTTCGGTGATGCGTTCTGCCGAGATTGTTTCCAGCGTGCCGTTCAACTGCGGTGTGGTCTGCGCATTGAAGGCGGAGAAGCGCAAGGTTGCGCGCTGTCCTACGCTGAGCTGGTCGATATCAACGGGGCTTACCCGCGCCTCGACGGTAAGCGCGTCCTGCGTCGGGACGATTTCCATCACCGTTTCCATCGGCGGGAGCACGCCGCCCACGGTCGAGTAAGCCAGCTTGGCTACCACGCCGCTGTAGGGCGCGCGCACGAGGCTGCGGTTATAGGCGTCGGTAGCGGAGGCAGAGCGGATGCGCGAATCGTTGAGCCGCGATTCTACGTCGACCAGCTCTATGCCCGCCTGATTGCGCATGTCCTGCACCATCTGGATGCCGGACTGGCGGATTTCCGCAATCCGCGCGCGCGCCTGGGCGATCTGCGCGCCGTAAGAAGCGACCGCGCCCTGAAGCTCGACTGCCGTGCGCTCGATCTGGTTGAGGCGGTTGACGGTGACGAGCTGGCGGTCACGCAGCGAGCGCAGGCCTTCGAGTTCCGGCTTCACCAGATCGGCCTGACGCTGGGCGGCGTTCATCTGAGCAGAAAGCGAGCCGATCTGCTGCTCTGTCTGCCGGACGCGCTCGGTAATCTGCGCAAGCTGGTTCTGCTGAAGCTGGCGGCGCAACACGAACAGGCGCTGCGCTTCTGCCATCGCTTCCTGCTTGGCCGGAGTGGGATTCTGCGTGAGCGAGGGCGGGAAGCTGATCGAGGGCGCGCCGTCGCGCTCCGCCGTCAGCCGCGCGGCGGCGGCGGTAAGCTGCTCGAAGGTTTCGCCCGAGGCGCTGGCGCTCGCTCCCGTCACTGTGTCGTCGAGGCGCATCAGCACGTCGCCCTTCTTCACGCGCTGCCCCTCGCGCACCAGCACCGCCGCAATGACGCCGCCCGTCGGATGCGCGATCTTCTTGACCCGCGATTCGACCGTCACCTCGCCGGTGCCGACCACGGCGCCCTGTGTGCCGATCAACGCCGCGAGCGCGAACAGTCCAAAGAAGAGCAGTCCGATCGTGATCAATCCGGCGCGGAAACTGCGGCGCAGGCCCTCCTGCGGATCCTCGATCACGGGAACAAGATCCGTACCGGTGCTGACGGTCGCGGGAAGCTGGTAGCTCATGAAGAGGTTTCCGGTTCGCTGACGGGGTTTTGGGATGTATCTGACGCGGTGCCGGGCTGAGCGCGGGCTGCTGCTTCCTGCTCCACCTTGATGCGTTTGCGTCGCTCGGCCATGCGCTGGCGCACCTCTTCCTTGGGGCCGAAATCAAGCATCGCGCCCTCACGCAGCACGAGGATGTGGGTCGCGACCTGCACGAGGCTGTTGGCGTTGCCAGCCAGGATGGCGATCGCCCCTCGCTTGCGTGCGGCTTCGATGCTCTGCGTGAACATCTGCTCCCCGGCAAGGTCGACCTGCGCGGTCGGTTCGTCGAGCGCGAGCAGCAGCGGCTCGCCATACAGAGCGCGGGCGAGCGCGATCCGCTGGGCCTGGGAGTGGGACAGGCGCGAGCCGTTCGAGCCGACCAGGGTGTTATAGCCTTCGGGCAGCTTCACGATCATCTCGTGCGCACAGGCTGCCTGCCCCGCCGCAACGACATTCTTCGGGTCGGCCTCGGGATCGAACCGGCCGATATTATCAGCCACAGAACCTTCAATGAGCTGCACCGACTGCGGCATATAGCCAATGTGCGGACCCAGCGCGTCCTCGCCCCATTGATCGAGCGCGGCGTCGTCCAGCCTGATTTTGCCGCGAGCCAGCGGGATCGTGCCCGCGATGGCACGCAAGAGCGTCGATTTCCCGCAGGCTGCCGGCCCGACGATCGCCAGCACCTCGCCCGCATTGAGCGTGAACTGCACGTTCTGCACGACCGGTCTGCGCAGGCCGGAATAACCGACGGCGATGTTCTCGCAATCGAGCTTGCGGCTGGGAGGTGGCAGGCGCACAGGGGCAACGGGCGGCATCACCGCGCGGAGCAGCGCGTCCATGCGTGTCCATCCCTGACGCGCGCCGACGAATTGGTGCGCGCCTGCGACCGCATTCACCAGCGGCTCCAGCGCCAGCCAGGTGAGGGCTGCGGCGGCGAAGGTGACGGCCGGGCTGGCCTTGTCGTTGATCGTCAGCGCCGCGCCGATGGCGAGGGCCATGCCGGTCGCAGCGAACAGCAGCGCGCGGGCGATGCTCGCTTTTTGCAGATGGACCCTCACCGCGCGCTCTGTCACCCGGCTCAACGAAGCATTGATGAGTTGCCACACCCGCCGCGCGTGCCCCTTCATGCCCAGGCCCCGGATGATGTCGCTGTGCGAACGACCGAGCGCCGACACCGCCTGCCTGCGCGCGAGCAGGGGCACCACGTCGCGCAGCGGCTGCTCCAGCTGGCTCACCGTCCGCCAGAGCAGGAACAGCAGGCCGCCAGCGAACAGCAACAGCGAGAGCGCAAGCCAGCCATGGAGGAACAACATGACAAAAAGGAGAATGGGCAGCGCGCCGATATCGAGCCACGCGCTTGCCAGCGGTGACTTGAGAAAGCCCGACACCGCGTCGAGGTCACGCACTGCCTGATCGCCGTCGCCCTGGCCCAGCGTGCTCTGCTCGCTCAGCTGCGCGGAAACCTCGTCGAGCCGGGGCAACATGTGGGTGAGGATAATCCCCTGCACATGTCCTAGTATGCGGCGTCGCAGGAACCGGAAATAGGCATGCACCCCTATCAGTGCGAGCATCAGCAGCGAAACGCCGACCAGCGTGCCGATGCTCCGGCCCGGTATGGCGACATCGAACAGAAGCAGGATGTATAGCGCGACCGCCAGTGGAAAGAGCGCGATGACAAACGAAATCGCCGCCAGACCGCCGGCAGCGGGGCGCATATCTCTTGTAGCGCGTTGCGCCTCATCGCTTGTGATCGGCAGTTTCATAGGTTCGGTGCGGGCTTTCGCGTCTTACTATCAGCCCAAGGATATGGGGAGAAGGAGAATCTTTCGAAATTTACCCTCGAGCGTAAATGACGGCTTGGTGGATTCCGCCACGCGCTCCGAAAAAATCTTAACCTTCAGCTGTCCTGTTTTTGAACGAAAACCCCCTATAACACCTAAAAAACCGTCCCGAATTGATACGGTTGCACGATTTTACACATTTCATGGCGTCAATCCGGCATTTCGTCGCTTTAGCCATAAATTGTAGGGATTTCCGTCATATTGCGGGTCGACCGGAAAATGGTTAACGCCGTTGCGTAAATGCAACAGGACGGTCGGCTGGCTTTGGGCAGGTCAGCGCTGGGGAAAGCGGGGTGTGGATTGTCAGGTCGGCGGGGCCGACGGGATGGGTACACACATAATAGGGGCGCAGCTTTGGGGCAAAGCGGTGCGTCTAGGCGGGAGCCAGTTCTGGCGGTCTCGATTCACGCCTAATGCAGGGCTGGATCAGGTCCGGGCGGCAACTTCTGCATAACTGGAGTTATAAGGTGTGGCGGTCGTAACAGTAAATTCTTCTCAAGCCCTGATTGGGGCATTGGCGAAAGCCTCCAACGGCGATGTCATCAAGCTTGCCGCTGGTACATATAGCAATGTCGCGTTGAAGGGCCTTTCTTTCACCACCGGGGTGACGATCACGTCGGCGGATCCGCTCAAGCCGGCGGTGCTGACGGATCTGATGATCACCGGAAGCAAGGGCATCAAGGTTCAGGGCCTCGAACTCGCAAACACAAAGAATGTCGACCTCGCCTTTCAGGTGCAGGGGTCGTCGAACATTGTGCTGGATAATCTCAATGTCCATGGCGCGCCTAATACCGCTGCCGCCATGAACACCCGTCTGATGATGATCCGAAGCAGCAGCAATGTTCAGGTTGTGAACAGCGAGTTCTCGAACGGCTGGCACGGCATCAGCATGCTGAACAACAAGCAGGTGCGGATCGAGGACAATTATTTCCATGACCTGCGCACCGACGGTGTGCGCGGTGGTGGCAATTCCGATCTTATCATCCGCGCCAACATGTTCACCAATTTCCATCCGCAACCGGCCGATCACCCGGATGCAATCCAGCTGTGGACGGCGAACACCAGCCAGTCTTCCAGCAACATCCTGATCGATCAGAATGTCGTTATGCGTGGCACAGGAACCCAGATCCAGGGCATCTTCCTGCGCGACATTACCGGCAGCCTGCCGTTCAACAACGTTACCGTGACGCACAACCTGATCGAGGGCGCGCGCGGCAATGGCATCGCGCTCAACGGCGTCAAGGGCGGCACAGTCGCGAACAACGTCGTCCAGGGATTTGCCGACGCGAAGTCAGGCATCCAGATGTCGAACTCCAGCGCGGTTTCGGTAGCGAATAACCTGTCCACCTTGTTCTTCAACGCGCTCAAGCCGATCGTCGGCACAAACGGAAACACTGTTATTCCTTCGGTCACCGATAATGGTGTGGCGATGGCCGCGACATGGCTCGGTCAGCATTCGGCATTTGCTTCCGCCTGGAAGCTGGTGGATCCCAAGGCCTTGGCAGCGATGTTTCACCTTGGCGGCGGCGGTGGCGTTCCCGCTCCGCTTCCCACGGGCGCAGCCAAAATGGCCGCTGCACTTTCACTTGCCGCTACAACCGATCTCGATACCGGTGCCAGCGACGATACCCTGCTGCTGACGAATGCGATGCAGCTCTCGGCGGGTAAGGGAGAGGCTGCGCTGGTAGCGGCTGATGCTAGCGTTCCGGTAGACCATGGTGATGTGGGGTCGATACCCGATACCGGGACTGGCGATACTGGCGGAACGGCGGATTCCGCTCTCCTGCCTGTGGACGCATCTCCTTTGCAGCACGGCAATGTTGCTGATGACGGCGTTGCTCCTGCCGACTTCGGCGATGGGAGCGCATTGGATGCGGACGATGCGGGCCTCGTCGCAGATACGGAAGTTGCCGACGATGAAGCGGATACCGAGCCGGCCAACATCATCGTTGCCGCGCCGGGTGTCGTCGATGCGGCTCAGGGCGTCGATCATATACAGGTCGCCGTTACCGGTCAGCACAACAAGGACGATATCATCGTTCGGGGGTTTGAGGCTGGCGTTGACAAGATCGTGCTTGCCGATGCGCGCGTTGGCGCGGCTAATCAACCTGCCCCGACATTCCACTTCATCGATACGGCAGCCTTCACCGGCACTGCCGGAGAGGTGCGCTATGTGGACAGCAAGAACGGTGTTGCGGTGATGGTCGATCTCGATGGAGACGGCTTCGCGGATCTGGACTTTTCCTTACGCGATGTTCACGCGCTCAGCGTGAGCGACTTCATACTTTAGCGATTATTGCCTCCATCGCCGCCGCCCTGCGGCGCTTCATCTTTGTAGGAAGCTGAGCTGGGCGCGGAGGAATAATGCCTAAATTCAATGCTATGAATGGTGGACGGAGCGGCTTCGGAGCTCCGTCCCAAATTTTATATAGTGTGTTTGGTCTTAACCATTGGCGGTAGCTCGCGCGAAATAGCGGATCGTTAAAAACGTCTTCATTCGAACTTCTGCGCACATCGCCAAGCTGATGTGGTCGCAATCGGCGGGAGGCATTTTAGTGGCTGTTATTAACGTGAACTCGGTGAGCCAGCTCACCGCAGCATTATCAAAAGCGCAGAATGGCGACGTGATTCAGCTCGCGTCTGGCAATTATTCCAACGTCGTCCTGAGCAACATCAAGATCGCGGGCAATGTAACCATTACCTCTGCCGATCCCCTCAAGCAGGCGGTGCTGTCTGACCTGACCGTTAAGGGCAGCAGCGGACTCACCCTCAAGAATCTCGACCTCAGCAACCCGGTTGCAGGCAAGAACTTCGCGTTTCAGGTGCTCGGGTCTTCCAACATCGTGCTCGATCACCTCAAGGTGCATGGCCCCAACAACATCGGCTCCGGCAACGAAGTCGCGCTGATGATGGTGCGGAGCAGCAGCAATGTGACGGTGAAGGATTCAGAATTCTTCCACGGCTATACCGGCATCTCGATGCTGGACAACAAAGGGCTCACCATCGCCAATAACTATGTCCATGACCTGCGCATGGATGGCGTACGCGGCGGTGGCAACTCTGATCTTACCGTCACGCAGAACACCTTCACAAACTTCCACCCGGCGCCGCTGGACCACCCGGATGCGATCCAGCTCTGGACGAACAACACCAGCACCTCGGCGACGAACATCAATATTACGGACAACCTTGTCGTGCGCGGTAATGGAGCGCCGATCCAAGGCATCTTCATGCGTGACATCATCGGCAACCTGCCGTTCAAGAACCTCAACATCACCGGCAACATGATCGTCGGCGCGCGCTACAACGGCATCTCGGTCGAGCATGCCGATGGTGCTACCATCGCCAACAACACGGTGGCGGGTTTTGTGGGCGAACAAAGCTGGATCCGCACCAACAACTCCACCAACGTCACGGTCAGTAACAATCAGGCGACCGCCTTTGTAGCGCAGCAGCTGAATGCCGCCGGCACAAATGGCAATGTTCAGATCGCACCTGTGTTCGACCTGGGCATGAGCTACGTCAGCAACTGGTTGGCGAGCCACTGGGGCTTCTCGGGTCACTGGGCTGGCTCCGACAGCTTGTGGATGGACGCGCTGGGCCTCACGGCTGCCAATCTCGCCGCAGCGACGGCGCTGCGCGCGCAAGTCGTCACCATAGACGGTACTGCCGGAGCAGATCGTCTCTTCGCGTCGTCCACCAATGACTCGGTTGTAAATGCAGGTGACGGCAATGACTCCATTGATGGCGGTAAATATTTCAACCATCAGCTCAATGGCGGCAATGGTGACGACACCTATTTCATCCGGTCGCAAACCGCGACGGTGGTCGAGGGTGCCGGGGCAGGGTGCGATACGGTACGCACCTTCGTCGACTATACCCTGGCAGCGAATGTCGAGAATTTGCGGCTCGAAACAGGCGATCTTATCGGCGTCGGCAACGACCTGAACAACACCATCACCGGGTCCATGGGCGATGATACCGTCTATGGCATGGATGGCAACGACAACATCCAGGGCCGTGACGGTGATGACGTCATCTATGGCGGGACCGGTATCGACTCCTTGCGCGGCGAAATCGGCAATGACAGCCTGTTCGGTGAAGCGGGAGACGACAAGCTCGACGGCGGCGTCGGCAACGACATCCTCGATGGCGGAATCGGTAACGATCTTCTGCTCGGCGGTGCCGGAAACGACGTGATGACAGGAGGTGCCGGCTCGGACATCTTTCGATTTTACGCCGCGGACGTTGCAGCATATTCGTTTGACGAGATAACCGATTTTACCTGTGGCGCAGACAAGATCGACCTGAAGCAGATCTATCCGGGCGGTGGGCGCTTCACCTTCATCGGCACGCAGGGTTTCCACAACAAGGTTGGCGAGCTGCACTATACGGTCGTCAACGGCAGCGCGATCGTGGAAGGCGACGTCAACGGCGACGGCAAGGCTGACTTCGCCATCAAGGTCGACAATGTCACCAAATTGTCCGCCACCGATTTCGTGATCTGAGTTCCGTTCCCTCGGGCGAACCTCGTCCCCTGCCTAACTCTGGTTTGGCAGGGGATTTTCTATGCAGGTAGGGGTGCGGCCGAAGGCATCAGGATCCGCTCGCTTCCAGTGTCGGTAGCGGCCATCTTTTTCTGTTGATAAGACAGTGCGACCAGCATGGCCAACATCATGTACATGAACGAGGCGTTGTCTTCCTGCGCGAGCACGATGCGGGACACCAGCCAGAAGGAGACGGCGACGGCGGCCGGCATAGCATAGGCTATCTCGCGGTCGCGCGCGTTGAAGGCCAGCTTCATGCCCATGATCAGCATGAAAATGAACATGCCGAAGTAGAAGACCGCGCCCACCGCGCCATAGCAGAGCGGGATATTGAGCAGCCCGCTGTCGATCGACAGCTCGCCCGCCGGGTTGCGAAAGTTCAGCGCCTTCGCGCCCTGCGCCGGACCATAGCCGAACAGAGGTTTCTGAATGAAGACCGGGGGAAATGCCTCCGCCTGCGCAAAACGACCGAGCGTGCTCGCTCCCTCAGTTGCGCCGCCCATCCACAGCCCGCGCAGGCGACCAATGAAAATCATCGCCAGCGCGAATACCGTCAGACCAACTGGATATGACAGGGCTAGCGCCGGGCCAAACAGGCTGTCTTTGTGAGTGCGCCAGAAGCGGATCGACCAGATGAAGCCGTAGATGCCGTGCGTCACCATGATCCCGACGATGCCGACGCGGGCCTGAGTCAGGAATATGGCGTTGATGACGAGCGCGTCGCAGATCAGCAGGATGATCTTGTATCCGCGCTTTTCCCCGAACAGCATATAATGCAGGAAAAACGGCAAGGTCAGCGCCATGAACTCGGCATAGCAGAGCGGGACCGAGAAGGTACCCACCACACGATAGTCGCCAGCACGGAACGCGGAATCAAGCAGGTTGGTCATCGCCGGATCGTCGACCTGCAGGAACGACGGAATGTGGTGAGCCCACAAGATGCCTTGATTTTCATATTCGAGGACCGCGATGATGGCGAGGATGACAGCGACGATACGGATCATGTTTGCGAAGAACAGGACCCGACCCGGCTTAGAAAGAACATAAATCGCCATAAAAAGAGCGCCGGTGCAGGCCAGCTGGATGCGCATATACGCGCTAAACGCGCTTGAGACGTCGTTGGAATCGATGACAGAAATGGTCTGTGCGATGACCAGGCCCATCAGAATCTTGAAGAAAACCGGCTCCGCACCGATGATGTCCTTCATTTCGCGGATGAACTTGGACGATACCGAGATGCTGACGAGCATAGTCAGAATGCCGAGAAACAGAAACGTTCGCCGGATTTCGATCAAGGGCGCGCCAGGCAGCTGAATGGCCAGATAATAGGGCCACAGGACCAGTGCGACAAAATAGCAGAAAAACATCTTCGCGAGAAAATTCGTCGGCGGTTTTCCGGTTTCGGGCAGCAGCCAGACGATCAGGGCTGCCATGACAAAGAGCGGAATTGTCATCATGGCCTTGGACTGCTCTGGCAAGACCGAAAAGAAAAAGCCGAGGATGAAGTTGACGAAGACGAAGCCATAGAGCAGCCGCCGCCGCGCCTTGGGCGACAGGCTATTCTGGTGATAGCGCGCCAGAACAGCGTTTCCTGCGGCCGGTGCCTGGCCCGTTCCCGCGCGTTTTTTTGGTATAAATCTACCCAACATACCCAGCCCTTTGAACTCGCCCGGCGCAACGGCGCGCTTCCGCCCTGTTTAATTGCATTTAACCGTTTTGCCCGATAACGCCATGGCTATACAACGCTCTCCCGCGCTTGGCGATACGAACGAGGACACTAAGCTTGACCAACCTTGCGGCGGATAGAAACGGTTCGTCCCAAAGCGCGGTCGGTGCCGCTCCGGCTGCACGCGGTTATCTTCATGATATTACGATCGCCAAGGGTCTGGGAATCTTTCTGGTCGTGCTAGGGCATATCGTAACCGGCCGACCGCCGGCAGGTAATGGCTGGTACGAGGTGATGCGCACCGCGCTTTACGCCTTTCACATGCCCTTTTTCATTTATCTGAGCGGCTTTATCTTTTTCTACACCGGCTCGCACATCAAGGCGTGGCAGGGTCTGTCAACCTTCGTCGCGCGTCGGGCCGAGCGCCTGTTGGTGCCGTTCGCGCTGTTCGGTCTTTTCATCGTCGTTGGCAAGCATGTGGCCAGCGCGTTCATCCATGTCGACAATATCGCGCCCAACATCGCGACGGATCTGGTAAACCTGTTCTGGAACACGAGCCAGAGCGCGGCAAAGTCCGTCTGGTACGTGTTCGTGCTGTTCGAGATGACGCTGTTTGCGGTCATCGCCATGCGCGTTGTCAAATCGCCGCTGATCTGGTTCGTGATCGCGCTGCCGCTCAGCGTGCTGCCGGTCATTCCCGTACTCTATCTCGACCGCTTCTTTCTCTACCTTCCCTATTTCTTCTTCGGCGGGATCGTGGTCGCGCACCGCGAGGGCTGGGGGAGGCTCGTAGACCGTGGACTGTGGCTGTGGTTGCTGCTCTTCGCGGTCGTTATCGTGGCAACGCGCTTCGCCGGCATCTATAATCTCTCGATCATAGCCTGCGGGTTGGCCTCAATCCCTGCGCTGCACGGCCTGTGCCGCCGGCCCTCAGTACAAAAGGTCCGCTGGCTCGAAACGCTCGGGCAGTACAGTTTCGTGATCTATCTGCTCAACACGGTGGGCATCGGCCTCGCCAAAGGGGTGCTGCTGCTTGTGATGCCGTGGGATGGCGCGAATTTCCTCGTCTTCCTGCCGATACTCATGTTCGCGGGCGCCGTTGGACCGATCATAGTGAAGAAGCAGCTGTTGCGCCGCTCCGCCTATCTGGACAAAATCACGGACTGAGCCACAAAGGGCCGGGCCGCTATTCCATCTCGTAGCCGAGTTGTGCCAGATCGACTGGGCAATAGGGCTGGAGCGCGCGATTGGACGCGCCGAACTTGCCGCCGAGATGGCGTTTGATCGTCGCGCGCATGCGCTTGCGGGCACCCTCGTCCCCCAGCTTCCAGCGGTAGGCGATGCTGTTGAGCGCGGCACCGACCCAGCGCAGGGACTGGATCGCATTGGGATTCATCGTGCCCGCGCGGAAGATGTTTGCCGCGCGCAGCAAGGGGATGCCGCTGACCGGAGGGCTGACGCCTTCGCGTGGGCGATCATCCAGCGAGATATCACCCGCAAAATCCGGGCCATGCAGGAAGCGAAACAGATGGCCGAGCCACGCCGTCCGGTCCTTTGCCAACAGCTCCTGTGGCAAAACAAGGATGTTCTCATGTCCGAACAGGTCGCCATAGCAATGCGCCAGCTTGGCGTAGCTGACGACAGAGGGATTGAACCAGTCATAGCCTGGCTCGGGCCGGTAGGAGAGGTAATCGTCGATCGAAAGCCGCCCGCTGCGTTTGAGATACTGCATGTAGATGGACTGCGTGGCGGAGAGCTGACCGCGCACGGTGAACAGAATCTTCGCCGGGCCGCAGCTGTCGGCCAGCCGTTGGGCCGTCACCTTGCTGAGGCGCGAGCCGAGAAACATCTGGCCGCAGAGGGTTTCCGACGAAATGACGTCGATCAGGCCGCTATCGGGCGGGCTGCGGCGGGCGTCCACCTCCGCCGTGGCTGCATCGGCTGAGAAATCAAGATCGTGCGGGCTGACGAACAGCCGGTCGATGTCGACATGGTCGAACATCATATGGAAATGCCGCCTGTCGGTGAACAACTGCTGCTGCAGCCAGGTCGTCCCTGTCTTGTGAAACCCCGGATGGATCAATAGCGGCATTCAAATACTTCCTCTTGGCCCGTCATGCCGTGTGATGGCGGGCAGTACAATATCCAGCTCCTATCATCGGGTTATTGAAAATTCTTTCACTTAGTTTTGGGGGCGGTAAGCCGTGCCTGAAGCATGCTGTCCGCCCGGCGGCGGCCAGGCTTGGCATCCAGCCACTGGTTAACACGCTTGGCTTCGTCCCTTGGCGATGCGGCATCCATCTTGTTGTCTGAATCCGTGCCTACGGCGGGGGCGAAGATATAGCGCGATGCCCGGTTACCGCGCATGTCGATATCTCCGCAATTCTGCGCCCGGATCCAGCTATGTTTGCGATCGGGATAGTTGAGGACGACATTGTCGGTGATGCGCCCGCCCTGAACGCCGTTGATGGCGATGCCGTTATATAGGCCGCCCATGACCAGATTGCCCTCAATCACGACATTCTGAAACGGCCGCCCGTTCTTCACATCGCGCAGGAAAACGCCCTGGGTGGGATAGCCGGTGCCGCGCACCACCAGATTGTCGTGGATGTGAATATTGGTCATCATCCCGTTCTTGGGCGTGGACCAGAGCTGGATGGCATCGGGGTGATCTTTGGGTGCCGGATGAAAGTCCGTGAAGACATTGCCCGCGACCTCCAGATTGGAGACCTCGCCGCCACGCACGCCGTCGGTGCGGATGTTATGGAACTCGTTGTTGAGCACCCTCATGCCGTCCAACTCAAGCATCGCAATGCCATGTTGCAGCGCGCTGAAGC
The DNA here is from genome assembly GCF_030867385.1 of Sphingobium sp. DEHP117. Classification (GTDB taxonomy): domain Bacteria; phylum Pseudomonadota; class Alphaproteobacteria; order Sphingomonadales; family Sphingomonadaceae; genus Sphingobium. The sequence continues at coordinate 788,096 of NZ_JAPFBJ010000002.1, forward strand.
GAGAGTTGGAGATCGTGACCTTGCGGCTGGCGCGCACCATGAGCGCGGGGATCCTGTAGGCGGCGTCGAGATTGTCGGCCGGGCCATGAATATTCATGCGGTCAAAGGTGATGCGCTCGCTTTGGAGGATCATGAAAGGGAAGCGGTTGGCCGCACTCTGCCCACCTTTCCGCGCGGCGGGGGCTTCGTCCTCCTCAGGCCCGTCCTGATCGTCCTGCACCGGTTTGCGCGGGGCGCCAACCCGGTCAACGACGGCCGACGCGTCCGCCGCCAGCTCGATGTTGCGGAAGGTCAGCCCCGCACTGTTGCGGACAAGCAGGCGGCCGATAACGGCTGGCCGATCAGGGTCGGCCGATGTCACGGTGACCGTTCCCGCCTTCTTGATGTTGCCGATGCCGATCGAGGGGTAATGCCCGGCAGCAAGGGCAATGGTGCTGCCGTCAGGCGCGGTGTCGAGCGCGCGGCGCAGTTCCTCCGCCGAGGTGACGACGCGCTGCGTGCTCGCGAACGCGTGGCGGATGCCGACTGCGGATGCGAGCTTGGTGCCCACATGCCCGAGCATGCCGTGCGACCCGGCAACCAGCAGCGCACCTGCCATCACCAGGCCGGAGGCAAGCGTGCCCGCGATCAGGGCTTTTCCGGCGCGGGGGCGGGCAGGGGATCGATCGGCCATGGTTACTCCTTGCGCCATGCTAACCCAAAGCGCTTCATGCTCCAAGGACAATGCTGCGCGGCTGGCGGTTAAGCGGGCCTGAACGGCTTGTCAGCGCCGGTTGATGAGAATCCGGCGCAGCGTACCGAGGAAGTTGTGGAGCTGCTCCTTGAGCCGCGCGCGTCGGGCCGCCTTGCCGACATCCAGCCCGTCCATCTTCGGAACCGGCTGGCGCAGGACATGGCACGAGGCAGTGCGCGCCAGCACAAGGCGCTTGCGGCGTGCCTGCGCCGGCTGCATCCGATCGATCTGGTCGGCATCGAGCGGCTCAATCTCCAGGCCGCCTGCAGCAATGGCCTCACCGAGCAGCCGCTCTCCCGCAGCCGTGCGGCTGACGATCAGGCTGCGGCCCTCCTGCTCCTCAAACGAGGGATAACCGTCATCGTCGCCATACCAGGCGTCGGCGCAGGCGATGTCCGCCACGCCGCCGATGGCGTCCGGGCAGATCTTGCAGCGGAACTGCACCTCTTTCGAAAGGTGCCCGCCCCAGCTTGCAGCATAGCTCATCTCGGCGCTGCGCCCGTCGGTCGTTTCGGCGCGGGCCATGCCGGGCCAGCCATTGCCGCGATAGCGAAAGCTGGCGAGCTTCTCAGGCTCCAGACCCATGGCGCGGACGATCCGGTCCGCCCCCGCATGGCTGGGCAGGCCGCCGCAGAAGAAGGAGAGCATGAGCGGGAAGGTGGCGTTGACGCGCGCATCGACGGTGGCGAGCTGGCGCAGGGCGGACACGTCGCAGGGCTTGCCGACAAAGGCTGTGCGCTTGCCTTCATCAAGCAGGCGGCCGATGTCCTGCAGTGGCGAAGAGGCGGCGTAGCGCGACCCTGCATTGCGCACGACCTGCTCCGCCGTGGTCGAAAACGTGACGATGTTGCGCGTGGGCTTTTCAGGATCGGCGGTGACATGCAGCACCTGCTCGACCTGCCCGGTGCCGAGCGCGTGAATGAGCAGCGCTGAGATAGCCCCGCCGGAGGAGCCTGCGAAGCGCACATCCGGGTCGAGCGCAAAGCCGGTATGAATGCCGCGCCACGGGCCCCAATATTCATGGCTGTCGGGCGCGATGCCGGTCCACGGCGCAACCTTCGCGCCGGGGCAGGCGGTGGCGATGGCGCGCTCCGCATCGGCGGAAACCGGCGCGGTCTGGAGCGGGCGGCTATAGCCGGGCGCGACGGTTTCCAGCGTCACGGCATCAGGCGCGACGCCCGCGCACAGGCCGCAGCCGCTGCACAGCTGGCCGGAGAGCACGCGCTTCAGCGTCGGTGACTGGCCCTGTGTCATGCGCGTGATACCGCTTGGGCAAAAAGCTGTTTCAAGGCAGCGCGATAGACGTCCAGCAAGTCCTTGACCTTCCTGTTTGCCGCCATTTCTGCCTGCGCCAGTTCCGTGCGGCGGGCTATGCGGTCGAGCACGAAGTCCACGGCTTTTTCCACGTTGAAAGACTGCATCGGCAGGATATGGTCATAGCCGAGCAGGCCGAAGAGGCCGCTAAACTTGCGGCTGTAGGCGACCGGAACGACCGGAGTTCCGGCAGAAAGTGCGCCAATACAGGCGTGCATGCGCGCCGCAACGAGGAAATCGAGGCTCGAAATGAAGCTTTTTGCGTCAGATGGCGTCGCGAAATTCGGTACGCGGATCGCGGAGGGAAACTCCTGCGCCAGCCTGTCCGCCAGGCGGCTGTCATCGTCGGTCGGGTCGCCGTTGCTGGTCGCGTGGGTGACGAGATGAACCGCCACATCCTCCCGCGCGCACAGGGCACTGAGCAGCGCCCGCGTGAACGCCGCATAGTCGTAGCCGAGGCCAAAGCGGTTCACGCCGGTCTCTGCCTGATGGAAGAGCAGGCCGGAGGCATTGACGCCGACGCGGATCTTCGCGCCGCCGCGCGCCGCCGAGCGATCCTCGAACGGCAGGACGAACGCGACATCGACGGCGAGCTCTGCCCGCGCGCGTGGCGCCATCTCGCGGGTGACGGCGAGGGATTGTTCATCCCGCGCGAAGGTGACTGCGCTACCCCGGATCGCGGCAGCTCCGAGAGCGCGATAAACGGGCTTGGTGAACGGGCCGATCGTTTGGGGCGAGAGCACCAGCGGCACCTTGCGCGCGATGCTGAGCATCTTACTGAGCCAGAGAAAGGCGAACCGCTTTGGGCCATAGATGTCGGCGAAGCTGTCTCCCGCGCCGATATCGAGCACGCAGTCCAGCCGCCCCAGCGTCGTCCAGAAACCGGAGGGAGCAAGCATCGCGCGCGTGTCGATGCGGAAAATCTCGACATCATCGCCCAGATCGAGCGGAGCATCGCCATCGCGCATGCTGAGGATGACGAAATGTGGCTTCAGCCCCATACTCGCCGCCACCTCGCGCGCGAGCGTCATGTTGCCGACCGTGAGCGCGCCCACGCCGAGATTGCCGGAGCTGGCCGAATGCCAGAGCAGTCCGATGCGGATCGGCTGGCCCGACACAGCTGCGGAATCAGTCTTTTCCATCATAATCATCCTGTTGCGCCCTAACCGCACATCCCTTGCCAACGGTTAAAGCGCAATGGCGTTTTTGCCGCAAAGTCACGGCGCCTCGCTTTTCCACACCAATTTGCCGCCGATCCAGTGCTCGACAATGCGCGTGGCGGCGATTTCATCCGGCGTGGCCGTGGCGATGTCGCGGTCGATCAGCAGAAAGTCTGCCCACTGGCCGGGGGAAAGCGCGCCGATAGGCTGCTCGGCAAAGGCGGATTGAGCGGCACGTCTTGTCAGGGTGGCCAGCGCGTTGCCGATGGCACCCTCGCGCCGGGCGTGCTGCGCCAAGAGCGCGAACGAGGGAAGGGCTGCGTCGATTGGTTCCGTGCGCCAGCGCCGGTCGCCCGGATAGCTCTCGGCCAGCTCGCGCATCACCGTGGCCGCCTTCTGCAACGCCGGCTCGCCCTCCGGCGTCAGCGCGATCTGGAAATTGTCCATCGCCGCGCGGCTCGCCTGATTGCCGAGGCGGGTGGCGTCGGCATTGTTTTCCACCGGCAGATGCACGCCGATGAGCCGCAGCCGATCGTCATAGAGCCAGGGCGAGGGGGCAGGCCCCGCGATCGTCGCCATATGCTCGATACCTTCGGCATAGCCGATGATACGCAGGCGCAAAGCCCCCCGGTCGCCCGCGCGGCGATAGGCCTGCCAGTCAAGGATCGTCGTGCCCATGTCCGCCGCCGCCGAGATGCCGCGCTCCAAGAAGAAGCGCTGCGCCTTGTCGAGCGCGATGTCCCGGTCCTTCGGGCTCGGTGCCGGGACGACGCGCTCCATCTGGCGCTTGGCCGCGCCGGAGAGTGCGCCGGTTTCCTTCATGCCTGCCAGACGCAGCGCCGCGCTGTTGGCCCAGCCGGTGCGACCGTCGGCGCTCTCCAGCCATGCCGGGGTGTCGGCCACGGCGGCGTCGAGTTGGGCGGCGGTAGGGGCCGCAGCGCCCCAGCGCGCAGCATCCCAGCCGCTGCCCAGGATCCATTTCTTTGCAGGATTGGCGCGTGCATGGGCGGCGATCATCGCTTGCGCTTCCGCGAGCGAACGCGTGGCCGACAAGTCCAGCGTCATCAGGCGCAGGCCGGTGGCGATGACACGCGCGTGGCCATCGACGAAAGACGGGATCAATGTCCTGCCCTTCGCATCATAGCGCCAGGCAAGAGTGTCCGGTCGCTTGTCGTCGCGGGTGAGGCGGCGCTCGACGCGGCCGTCCTGACCGATCAACAGGCCAGTGAAATGCACCGTGACGCCCTGTTCGCCGACCGCGATGCCGTTGATGTTGTCGACCAGACCGGTGGTGGCCGGTGGCGGGGCGGGGGGCGCCTTTTTGCGCGCCAGGGCGGGGGTGCCGAGCAGCGCCAAGGCAAGGAATGTGGCAAAGGCCGTGCGCAAACGGGCCGTGAGGGAGGAAGTCACTGGGCGGGCAGCCTCCGCACGAGGGCGCTGGTATCCTGCCGCCCGCCGCCCATCGCCTGCACCTCGGCATAGAATTGATCGACGAGCGCCGTGACGGGGAGGGTGGAGCCATTGACCCGCGCTTCCTCAAGCGCGAGGCCAAGGTCTTTGCGCATCCAGTCGATGGCGAAGCCGAAGTCGAACTCGCCCCTGGCCATCGTCGCCCAGCGGTTGTTCATCTGCCAGCTTTGCGCCGCGCCGCCCGAGACGGCTTCGAGCACCTTGTCCATGTCCAGCCCTGCCGCCTGCGCAAAGCGCACTGCTTCGGAAAGGCCTTGCAGCACCCCGGCAATGCAGATCTGGTTGACCATCTTGGTGGTCTGCCCGGCGCCTGCCGGGCCGACATGCACGACGCGCGCGGCATAGCTCTGCATCGCGAGACGCGCGGCCGCCACCGCAGGCTCGGTGCCGCCGCACATGACTGAAAGCGTGCCGTTTTCCGCGCCCGCCTGCCCGCCGGAGACCGGCGCATCGACGCAGTGAAAGCCCCGGCCTTCGCCTTCCTCGAACAGCCGCCGCGCGATCCGGGCCGAAACGGTGGTGTGATCGATGAACAGCGCCCCGCGCTCCATCGTGCGGAACACGCCTTCGGTCCCCATCGTCACTTCGGCAAGATCGTCGTCATTGCCGACACAGCTGATGACGATCTCCGCATCCTGCGACGCCTGCGCGGGCGTAACGCCGAGCGCGCCGCCATAGGTCTCGACCCAGGCAGAGGCCTTGGCCATCGTGCGGTTGAACACTGTGAGCTGATGCCCCGCCTTTGCCAGGTGCCCGGCTATGGGTCCGCCCATGACGCCAAGGCCGATAAACGCTATCTTTGCCATGGGCGACACACATAGACATTCCGGGAGCCTGAGACTAGAGCGGTTGCGGCAAATCGGTTTTTGATACGGAGCATGGAGCCAGATGGCACAGGGTGCGAGCCTTCAGGAAATTGACACGGTGGCAGCGAACAGCCTGCCCGTGTCGATTGACGACGTGCGCGCGGCTCATGCCCGGATCGGCAGCTCGATCGTGCGGACGCCGACGCTGCTGAGCAAGACGCTCTCGAAGATCGTCGGCGCGGACGTGTATCTCAAGTTCGAGAACCTGCAGTTCACCGCCGCCTACAAGGAACGCGGGGCGCTCAATCGCCTGCTGCTGCTCGGCGACGAGGCGCGTGCGCGCGGCGTGATCGCGGCGTCGGCGGGCAATCATGCGCAGGGGCTGGCCTATCATGGCGCGCGGCTCGGGGTGCCCGTCACCATCGTGATGCCCAAATCCACGCCGACGGTGAAGGTGAGCCAGACGCAGGGCCACGGTGCGACCGTGGTGCTCTATGGCGAGAATTTCGACGAGGCCAACGCCTATAGCCGCGAGCTGGAGCAGGAGCGGGGCCTTACTTATGTGCACCCGTTCGATGATCCGGCGGTGATTGCGGGGCAGGGAACGGTCGCGCTTGAAATGCTGGCGGATGTGCCGACAATCGACACCCTGGTGATCCCGGTTGGTGGTGGCGGGCTCATCTCCGGCTGCGCCGTCGCGGCGAAGGCGATCAACCCCGGGATCCGCGTGATCGGCGTGCAGTCAAACCGCTATCCGGCGCTTTATAGCATGAAGACCGGCAAGCAGATTGACGGTGGCGGAGATACGCTCGCGGAAGGCATCGCGGTCAAGTTTCCCGGCCAGCTCAGCTCCCGCTTCGTGATGGGCGTGGTTGACGAGATGCGTATCGTCAACGAATCGATCATCGAGACGGCGATTTCGCTGTTGCTCGATATCGAGAAGACCGTGGTGGAGGGCGCGGGTGCTGCGGCACTGGCGACCTTGCTGCCGACCAAGGATGGCAACCCCAGGCCGGAGTTCGCGGGGCGGACCATCGGCGTGGTGCTGACCGGCGGCAATATCGACCCGCGCTTCCTGGCCAATGTGATCCTGCGCAACCTTGCCCGCTCCGGCAAGATCGGGCGGCTGTCTATCATCCTGCCGGACAAGGCGGGCGCGCTGATGGAAGTGGCGGGTATCTTCACCCGCTTCGATGCCAATATCATCGAGGTGGCGCACCAGCGCGTATTTGGCGTGCCTTCGGCCAAGAGTACGACGACCGAGATCGAATATGAGATCAAGGATCCCGCAGCCGCCATGGCTTTGGAGCAGGCGCTATCCGATGCGGGTTATGCCTTCGACCGCCTGACCATTTCGGGCACGCGCAAGGGACCGCGCGGCGGCCGGGGGTGAAGCAACGGGTACCGCGCAGGATTGTGTTGCGCGGCACCCGCCTCGTTTCAGCCACCGCCCCACAGCTTCAAGAAAAACCAAAGCTGGCCGATCGCCAAATCATGAAACCCGCTGAGGCGAGAGTTAGAGCGCGCTGCGTTAAATCTGACGCAAGACGCGCGCTCTATCTTTTTGTTGCGCATCGCTTTTTTGCCAAAAACCGGTTCCCACCCTTCGACAAGCTCAGGACAGGCTTTTTGGCACGATGCTCTAGGTCAGCCTTGCGTCACGGTTCGCTCTTGTTGTTTATCCTGAAGTCATTTTCGAAGGAGCCGCCTCACGGACTCGAAATTGACCAAAATAGGATAAGAAAGGACACTTACGTCCTGGATTAAATTGACGCAATAGCCATGTGCGCCGCATGGATTGGACGGCCAAAGTTGGTCTGAATATCAGGAGGTTGCGGGCAGAGCGCCTGTTGACCCAAGAGCAACTCGCCGGTGAGGCGGACATAGCGATGCGGCATCTCGGACGCATCGAGCGCGGCGAGGCAAGCCCGACGGTGGATATGGTGGCGAAACTGGCGCGCGCGCTGGGCGTTTCTCCCCGGGATCTGTTTGGCGAGTCCGAGACGCGATCGCCTGAGCCACCAGAAAACGCTCCGTAAATCTTTTTGTGGTAAAACCCCTTTTAATGGCGGCCGATGCCCGGCATTATGTGGGGAAGCGGCGCGTCATGCTGCGGGTCGCATGCTATTGATGAGGGTGACAAGAGGTTGACCGCGCCGTTCCGCTTTCCCCGTTTTTTTGTGACAAGCCCAAGCCCGTGCCCCTATCTGCCGGGGCGGAGCGAGCGTAAGGTCTTTACCGAGCTTTCGGGTGATAACGCCAGCGAACTCAACGACGCGCTGGGCCGTATCGGCTTTCGCCGCAGCCAGAATGTCGCCTATCGCCCCAGCTGTGCGGACTGCGCGGCGTGCGTTTCCGTGCGGGTGGTGACGGACGAGTTTGTGCCCAACGCCAGCCAGCGCAAGCTGATGAAGCGCAACAGCGATCTGGTTGTGAGCGTGTGCAAGCCCTGGTCGACGGAGGAGCAATACGCACTGCTCCAGCGCTATCTTCACACTCGCCACCCCGGCGGCGGCATGACGGAGATGGACGAGCTGGACTATGCCGACATGGTCGAGCACTCGCCGGTCGACAGCTATATCATCGAGTATCGCGAGCCGACGCGCGATGGCACGCCCGGCCGGCTCGTGGGGGCCTGTCTGACGGATCGGCAGGGTGACGGCCTCTCGATGATCTACAGCTTCTTCGAGCCGGATGCGGATGTGCGCCCGGGGATGGGCAACTTCATCATCATGGATCATATCGTGCGCGCCCGGAAATCCGGCCTGCCTTATGTCTATCTCGGCTATTGGGTCGAGGGATCAAAGCGGATGCAGTACAAGGTGCGCTATCAGCCGATGGAGCGGCTGGGCCCGGGGGGCTGGGTTCGATTTGATGGGGAGGCTCCTGCTGGCACCGCGCCGGTCCGTGCCGCTGTCACGGCCGATGGCGGGCCGGTGCCGATCCAACCGCGCGAGCTGGCGAATCTTTTCCGCAAATAGCGCGCCGCGCTGCGCCAGCGAATCAATTTCTTGCGCCGGTCCGCAGGCGTTCCGGTTCCGAAATAGGACGAAACGTTGAACTGACGCTGCATTGCGACGGTTGAAATGTTGCGATGCGCAAAAGTTTAGTCTATGTTAACCATATTCGGTAAGAAACGGTTGGCGGTATCGATGGCGAGCGCCATGGAGCACGTCTTTGAACAGGTGGGAGTAAACTTATGAAGATCAAGCGTAAATATGCCGGCGCTCTGGCTGGCGCTCTGGTTGCTCTGGCCGCTCCCGCCGCCGCGAGCGCCCTGACCCTGGTGATTCCCTTCGGGAACACGCCGGGCGCAGGTTCCGGCAAGTTCACCGATGTCTATACTTTCAACTTCCCGATGGCGGGTAAGGCGACGGTGGTTCTCGGTTCGACCCAGAGCGGCCCGGGAACGAATGTCAACTTCGCCACCAACTCGGTGCGCTTCAATAACGTGATCCTGTCGGTGGTTTCGTCCGGCGCCGTAGAGCTGCAGCAGCTAGTGAACCAGCCGGTCGTTGCGGGTGCGCAGACCCTTTCGGTCAAGGGATTCGCGCAGGCGCTCGGCAGCTACACCGGCACCGTGACCTTCGCCTCGGCGCCTGAGCCGGCCACCTGGGGCATGATGATCCTCGGCCTTGGCGCGGTCGGCTATGCGATGCGCCGTCGCCGGGTCTCGGTCAAGTTTGCGACTGCAGCTGCCTGAATTATCATAGGGCGGCAGCTCCGCTCTGCCCCCATATTTGCGACGAACCGCCAGAGAATGCTCTGGCGGTCGTTTTTATTAGGGTGTAATCCCGGAATATAGGTTAACATAACCTCAATAAGGCACGCATGGTCGCGATAATCATCCTAACTCCCCGTATTTGAAAGGACCACGATCATGGCACTAACTCCCGATGGACTCCAAACCTATGTTTCCAATGGCGGCGCTGGCGGGCTGATTCGCGCGACGGACGACCCGGATGGCAGCAACATGCAGGGCCTGGGCGGAGACGACAGTCTGCGCGGCGGCAAATATGACGACTCGCTGGATGGCGGCGCTGGTAACGACTCTCTGTTTGGCGGCCTTGGAAATGACATTTTCAAGATCGACATCAGCGACATCGTCGACGGCTCGGACACCGACAAGATCCTCGACCTTACCTTCACCGAGGAAGTAGGTGTTGACAACGACATTCTGGCGCTGGACGGTTTTGCCGCAGGCACTTTCGTCGACGCGCTCGGCGCCAATGCGCTTGGCGATGGCGGCCAAGTCCACATTCGTGGCTGGACCGGCCTGCACAATGCGATGATCAGCGCGATCAACGCCGGTGTATCCGTCTCGGCTTCGCAGATGGGCAGCACCAACGCGCTGCTGCTGGTGATCGACGATGGCACGGGCCATGTTCAGAATCTGGTGATCTCGAACGGCTATTCGGCGTTCATGGCGGCAGGCGGCCTGGTCGCCTGACCTGACACGCGCCCACGCCTCGAGGCGGAGCGCGCTGGAATAAAGGATAAGGCCCGTCTTCTCGACGGGCCTTTTTCTGTGGCGCGCTGCGTTAAATCTGACGCAAGACGCGCGCTCTGTCTTTGTGTTGTCGCATCGTTTTTTCCAAAAACCGGCCCCCACCCTTCGACAAGCTCAAGACAGGCCGTTTGCACGATGCCCTATGAGCAACGCTTTTGCCGATGTCAGCTCCCTAGAGCGGTTTTCGATCTGACTTGATCAGATCAACCGCTCTAGGAGCTGTGGGGATTCAGTCCATATAGGCCTGCAAGGCGCTATTTTCTGCGCTTCGGTGCTCACGTACCTTTAAGTACGCTGCGCTCCGATGCTCGAAAATCCCCCTTTTGCCCTGCGGTCGCCTGCGGCCCCGGCTCCATCTGAACTGAATCCCCACAGCCCCTAGAGCGCGCTGCGTTAAATCTGGATCGGTCAGCGCGCTGCAAGTTTTTGTTTTACCGCATCGTTTTGGCGCAAAACCGGTTCCCACTTTTGCGCACGATACTCTCTAAGATTTTGTTTTACCACGATTTCTGAATCGTCAGATGATTCCATCTGACTGGAAATCGCTCTAAACAAAAACCGGCCAGCTCCTGCGAGCTGACCGGTCGATGTCATAGCCGAGCTGTGCTGCAACCGCAGCAAACTCTTAAAAAGCGTAATGAACCCTGGCGGCCTTGGCGCGACGGCTGCGCAGCGCTACGCCAGCGGCGCCGAAACCAAGGATCATGAGCGCCCAGGTCGCCGGCTCGGGAACGGCGCTCGCCGTAACCTGGCCGATCTTGAACCCGTCGATCAGGCTGTCCGCACCGCCAGCTTCAATGATCCACGACGTGCTGCGCAGAGAGCCGGTGTTGAGCGGACGCGGGCTTGAGGAGTTGCTGGTGACATATGACGTGAACATCGTCGGGAACATCGCCAGCACAGACGCCTGCGAGGCGCCGTCACTGAACGGATTTGTCGTCCAGTTCATGCCTCCGGTGCCCACGCGAATGTTGGCATCGGAGTCGCTCTTCTGATTGAAGTTCGGGCTGCTGAACGCGTTGAAAATCGCGCTGGTCAGCGTCACCGGGGTGCTGAACTGGAGGAGGATGAAGTCGGTCGCGCCGAAGCTGTCCACTAAATGCTCGTCGGCAGCATTGTCCTTGTTGCCGAGCCCGGCCGCGTAGTTGCCAAGGTAACTGGCATTGGTTGTGCCTCCGGAGAAATTCCAGGCCGTGGCGCGCACACTCAAAGAGCTCGTGCCGTTCGACGCGGTAGCCGTCCGCGAATTACCGAGCGTGCCAAACGTGTTGCTGTTGTCATTACCCTGGAAGTTGAAGGTATAGACAGACGCATGGGCGCTGCCGAGCATTACGGTTGCCAGGGCGGCGGCGGAAGCTATTTTTAGAAGATGGCGCATAAACAATCCCGATTCCTGAGTGCTGAGGCTAAGCGTTTGATTTCAATAAATTATTGCAGATGCGAAGCGAACAGTTTGCGGTGAATGGAGCACACTTCATCGCATTGTGTCTGACACATTAAATCCCCGTCGCCCGGGAAGTTCCGCGCCAATTTGGTTAACTGCGGTCAGTTGTGATCGCATTGCCCCGCAGGGAGACAGTGCAGTGCCGGTGATCGTTCAGGATGCGGCAGTCAGGCTTCGACCTCACCTGCCGGAAGGCGCTCTACGGGCGGGAGCAGCCCCGCCAGCGCGGCATCGAACTGGGCGCGGTCGAGCCGGCCTTCCCAGCGGGACACGACGACGGCGGCGACTGCATTTCCTATGAAATTGGTGAGGCTGCGGCATTCGGACATGAAGCGGTCCACGCCCAGGATCAGCGCCATGCCTGCGACCGGTACACTCGGCACGATCGATAGCGTGGCGGCGAGGGTAATGAAGCCCGCGCCGGTCACGCCCGCCGCGCCCTTGGACGATATCATCGCCACGCCGAGCAGCATGGCCTGCTGCCCGAGCGTCAACTCAACGTTGCAGGCCTGCGCAATGAACAGCGCGGCCAGCGTCATATAGATATTCGTGCCGTCTAGGTTGAAGCTGTAGCCGGTGGGGATGACGAGGCCGACGACCGTCTTGGGGCACCCCGCGCGTTCGAGCTTTTCGACGAGAGCGGGCAGCGCGCTTTCAGATGACGAGGTGCCGAGCACCAGCAGCAGTTCCGCCTTGAGATAGGCGATCAGGCGGAAAATCGAAAAGCCCGCGATGCGCGCCGCCAACCCCAGCACTACGCACACGAAAAACAGAGACGTGACGTAGAAGGTCGCCACCAGCTGTGCGAGGCTGGCGATGCTCGCAATGCCATATTTGCCGATGGTGAACGCCATTGCCGCGAATGCGCCAACCGGCGCCGCCTTCATCACGATCGAGACAAGGCGGAAGAAAATGAGCGATACCTCTTCGAACAGTCCAAGCACCCGCGCGCCTCGCTCCCCCACAGTTGCAAGGGCGATGCCGAACAGGATCGAGACGAACAGGACCTGCAGGATGTTGCCCCCGCTCAGGGACGAGAGAAAGGTTTCGGGAATGATGGCAGTCAGAAAACCTGTGATCGTCGTTTCGTGCGCCTTGTCGGCAAAGTCGGTGACCTTCGATGCATCGAGGCTCGCGGGGTCGATGTTGAGGCCGTCGCCGGGCCGCACCGTGTTGGCTACGAGAAGACCAACGATCAGCGCCAGCGTGGAGAAAAAGAGAAAATAGGCGAAGGTCTTGGCGGCGATACGCCCGACGGATGAAAGATCGCGCAAGCCCGCAATACCGGTGACGATGGTGAGGAAGATGACCGGAGCGATGACCATCTTCACGAGTTTGATGAACGCGTCGCCCAGCGGCTTCAGCGCTTCCCCCGTTGCGGGAAAGAAATGACCGAGCGCCACGCCGCCGAGTATCGCGAGCAACACCTGAACGTAGAGATGTGCGTACCAGGCGCGCGGTGTTGGCGGTACGGCAGTTGTCAGGGTCTCCGGCAGCATCGGTCAGGGGTTTCCTCAGCTTTTGGGCGCTGTGCGCCATGCGGGTTATCGGCCGTTGTCGGTGGTTCCCCCGTCCAATAGCCGGTTGTTTCAGACATGGCCACCGCCACTCTCGCAGCCCTGGCTGGGCCGGATACGGAGTGATCGGGCTTCTATTCCCGACACAGGGGGCTGATGCCCTCAATGGGCAATAGCAGCCATCTTGTGGCGGTGAAGTGTTGCCATGATGGCTCGGCTAAAAGGCAGACGACTCAGGCTAACGTCCATGCAGTGACCATCAGGACAGCCAAAACACGACCTAAGCAGCAGAAATTCATGAAAAAAATGAGAAAAGATTTTTGCTGTTGCGAGAGCGCAGGCTCGGGACGTCTCACGCAGGGCTGCGCGACGTTCTCCCGAAAGTGCGGGGCAAACGCCGGGCTTCTGCAGGGTTCGCTCGCAATATTAGTGTTATCAGGTTCGTTCGTCAGCAGGCGTTTGCCGGCTCCCGCCTTTCTGAAGACTGGGTTCAAATGGTTGATTTTGAAGAATTCTCAGAAAAGATTGCGGAAATCCGCGTAGCCGCCGCACAGTCCGGCCGCCCTTGCGACCATGCAATTGTGTAATACTGAGGTTCAGCCGCCTCTTCACATTTTTTCGGAAATGGTTGGTAGGTCTATTCTATTCACCCGCCTCCCGATACCCGACGATAAAGCGGGTGCAGCATGAAAAAACCGCGGATTGCTGCGGCGCATCACAGGCAGATTGTTGTCCTGTTCATCATTTGTCATTAAAATGGAACCAGAGCGCGTCAGAATTGCTTTGCAGGACCAGGCACCGGAAGACCGGGCGGGACTGACAGATCACCATACAGAAAATACGATGTTTGCAAGGAGCATTATCATGAAGAAACTGAGCACCGCATTTGCGGTTATCGGTCTGCTGGCTGTCCCCCTGACGGCGTCGGCAGCCGAAGTGTCACGGGAGAAGATCGCCGCCAATGTCTCGACTGCAGGTCTTGACCTCAGCAAGCCGGAAGATGTTGCCAAGCTGCGTGACCGGATGAAGCGCGCCATCGCCAATGCCTGCGCCACGCCGGATGATCAGATCAGCCGGTCGGCCAGCCCGGACTGGCAGTGCCAGCGCGAGATGGCGGCAAATGCCGAGACCACCGTGCTGCAACTCGCCCGGTACAACGCCGCTTCACGCGTTGTCTCTAACTGAGGCCGTGTCTCCGGACGGCGGGTTTACCTGTCGATAAGGGACACTGACGACAAGCAATGCAGGGCTGGAGCGCGCTGCGTCAAATCTGACGCAAGCGCGCTCTAAGTTTCTGTTGCCGCATCGTTTTTGCGCAAAACCGGTTCCCACTTTTGCGCACGATGCTCCATCTTTTTGTTGCCGCATCGTTTTGGCGCAAAACCGGTTCCCACCCTTCGACACGCTCGGAAAGGCCTTTTTGGCAGGACTCTAGGGACGCCCCCTTTGCCCGGCATTCGTTTATTCGGCCGGGGTTGCGCTGGGAGGCATCTGCGCACTCGGTGTCTTGCTACCGGCCAGATATCCACGCAGCCGCCGCGCGACATGTTGCGGCGAGCTGGTATAGGGAGCCAGCGCGCGATAGAGCAGCGGCACGATGTAGAGCGTGACCGCCGTCGCTATCGTGACCCCGAAGACGATGACGACTCCGATCGCCCCGCGTGCGCCCGCGCCTGCGCCGGTGGCAATCGCCAGCGGCACCGCGCCCGTCACGGTAGCGAGCGATGTCATGACTATCGGCCGAAGTCGCCGCACCGAGGCCTCGTTGATCGCCTGGTCGACGCTCTGGCCCTCGTCACGCAGCTGATTGGCGTATTCCACGATCAATATGCCGTTCTTTGCGGCCAGCCCCACCAGCATCACCACCCCGATCTGGCTGAACAGGTTGATCGTGCCGCCCGTGAGGACGAGGCCGATGACCCCGCCCGCCACCGCCAGCGGCACCGCAGAGATGATGACGAGTGGGTGCACGAAACTCTCGAACTGGGCAGCAAGGAGCAGATAGATGACGAGGACCGTGATGCCGAACACCGCCCAGATCGACCCGCCCGTCTGCTTCAGCGCCTGGCTCTCGCCACGGTAGCCCACGGCCAGCACTTCTGGCGAATTGCGAGCCTCCTGCTCCAGAAACTCCAGCGCCTGGCCCAGCGTGTAACCCGGCTCGATCGCGCCCTGAAGCGTGATCGCCCGCAGCTTGTTGAAGCGCCCCAGCTCGCGCGCGGTGGCGGCCTCGCGCACGGTGACGACGTTGGAGAGCGGCACCAGCTCGCCGCTCCGCGCCCGCACATAGACGGAGTCTAGCCGCTCCTCGCTATCCCTCCCGGCGAGATCCGCCTGCACGATGACGCGATATTCCTCGCCACTCCGCACATAGGTCGACACCCTGCGCGAACCCATCAATGTCTGGAGCGCCTGGCTGACATCATCCACCGAAATGCCGAGGTCGCCTGCCCGTTGCCGGTCGACATCGATGAGGAGCTGCGGCTTGCTCTCGACATAATCGGCATCGAGATTGACGATGCCGGGATAGTCCCGCGCCGCCGCCAGGATCCGGTCTCGCGCGCGGGCCAGCTCGGCATAGCTGTTGCCGGTCAGCACGAAGTTGACCGGCTGGCCCCGCCCGCGCCCCAGTGACGAGCGGACGACGGCATTGCCGCGCATCGCGGCCAGCCCAGCCAGCTGTTTGTTGATGAGCGCCGCGACATCCTGAGACGTCGCCGATCTTTCATCCCATGGGCGCAGGAAGATGACCATGCTGGCGCCATCGAAATCCTCCACCGCACCCTGGCCCAGCGGCAGGCGCGCATTGAGGCCGCGTATGCCTTGCTCGCCGATCAGCGGCTTGAGCAGATCTTCGGCCTTGGCGACATAGGTATCGAGCTGCGCGAAGCTGGTGCCCTCCGGGGCGGTCAAGCGGACGTCGATGACTCCGACATCCTCCTGCGGCACCAGTTCATTCTCCAGCGTGGTGAAGAAATACGCGGCCACGCCGATCAGCACCAAGGTTCCCAGCGCCACGCGCCCGCCATGCCGCATCGCCGCTTCGAGCGAACGCCCATATCCGGCCGTGACCCGCTCGATCACCCTGTGCACCTTGTCATGAAATCCGCCGCGCTCGGTCTGCACCAGCAGCTTGGAGCAGAGCATGGGCGTCAGAGACAAAGCGAGGAACCCGGAGATCGCAATGGCCGCAACCATCGCGGCGGCCAGCTCGCGAAACAACAGGCCCGTCTGGCCCGCCAGGAACATCACCGGCACGAACACCGCACACACAACCAAAGTCGTCGCAATGACGGCGAACCCGACCTGGCGCGTCCCCGCGAACGCCGCGAGCAGGGGCGGCTCGCCGGACTGGATGCGATGCTCGACATTCTCCAGCACGACGATGGCGTCATCGACGACGAGGCCGATCGCGAGCACAAGGGCAAGCAGTGTCAGCAGGTTGATCGAATAGCCGAGCAGCCACAACGCGGTGAACGTGCCGAGCAGACAGATCGGCACCGTGATCGCGGGAATGATCGTCGCGCGCCAGCTTCCCAGAAACAGGAATATGACGATGGTAACGAGAATGGCTGCCTCGATCAGTGTCGTCCAGACGCCCTTGATCGCCTGTTCGATAAAGAGCGAGGAGTCGCTTCCCGTCTGGATGCTGACGCCGGGCGGCAGATCCTTGGCCAGCTCCGCCATCGTCGCCTTGGTGTCTCGGGCGACCTCCAGCGTATTGGCGCCTGACTGGCGGACCACGCCCAGGCCTATGCCTTGTTCGCCATCGAACCGAAAGCGCGAATAGGGGTTTTCCGGGCCTTCTTCCACCCGCGCAACATCACCGAGCCGGACAAGATACCCATCCGGCCCACGCCCGATCACCAGCGCGCGGAAATCCGCCGGTGTGGTGAAGGCGCGGTTGATCCTGAGGGTGACATTCTGCTGGCGGGCTTCGATCCTGCCCGCAGGCAGCTCGACATTCTGGCTACGCAGCGCATTCTCCACGTCGCGGGGGGTCAGCCCATAGGCGCTGAGCCGACCGGGATCGAGCCAGATACGCATAGAGGGACGCGCCAGGCCTGTCGCCGTCACCTGCGCAACCCCATCGAGCGCAGACAACCGATCGATGACCACCCGGTCCACATACTCACCCAGCTTTATCGGATCCCAGTTTGGAGCGCTGACGAAAAAGAAGATGATCGGCATGGCGTCTGCGTCGACCTTGCGGACCTCGGGCGGCAAGGCATCGTCGGGCCGGTCCGCAGCGCCTGCGGCAACGCGGTCCCGCACGTCGTTGGCGGCGGAATCGATGTTGCGGCCCGCCTTGAACTCGATCGTGATGTCCGACCGGCCATCCGTGGAGCGAGAGCTGATTGTCTCGATCCCCTCGACGCCCGCCAGCCGGTCTTCCAGCGGCTGGGTGATGCGGCTCTCGATCACGCTCGCGCTCGCCCCGGTATAGACGGTCTGCACGGAGATTACCGGCGGATCGGTGTCAGGACATTCGCGCACCGAGAGTTGATTGTACGCGACGATCCCGACGATCGTCATCAGCAGCGCCATCACCGCCGCAACGACGGGCCTGCGCACGCTGAGATCGGAGAGGATCATGACGCCCCCGGACCGGCCTTGGCGCCCTTGCCTCCCTTGCCGGCCAGCCGCACCGTCATGCCGTCCGATACCTTGACGACGCCGTCGCCGATCACCTTCTGGCCCGCATCCAGCCCGAAAACCTCCGTCAATCCGGTATCCCGCAGGCCCACCCGCACCGGCACGCGCTTTGCCTTGGCGTCCGGCGTAACGACGAACACATAGCGTTTGTCTCCGTCTGCCAGCACTGCGATCTCGGGCACGGCGGTGGAGGTGCGCGAACCCAGCTCCACCCTCACGTTCATCAGCATGCCGGGCTTGATGCGCGCACCAGGGTTGGGCAGCGTGGCGCGCACCAAGACCGCGCGGCTCGACGGATCGATCACCGGGTCGATGCTGCTGATGCGCCCCCGGAACGGCTGGCCGGGGAAGGCGGCGGCCAGCGCCTCGATCGGCTGGCCCACGCGCAATTGGCCGAGGCGCGTTTCGGGTACGGTAAAATCGAGCTTGATCCGCGACACGTCGCTGATCGTCACGAGCGGGACCCCGGCATTGACGATCGTGCCTGCCGAGATGGTGCGCAGCGAGGCATAGCCGGAAAAGGGCGCGCGGATCATCCGGTCGCCAATCTGCGCCCGCGCCTCGGCGGCGTCGGCGCGTGCGCGCGCCACCGCCGCGATCTGCTGATCATAGAGCGTCTGGGTGACGAAGCCGCGTGTGTTGAGCTCCTTGATCCGGTCGAGCTGAGACTGGGCCTGCCGTTCCGTCGCGAGCGCACCGTCGAGCATTGCCCGCTCCTGCCCCTGGCTCAACACCGCCAGCAACTGCCCTCGGCCGACGAACATGCCATCGTCGAACAATATCCGTTCCACCCGCTCCGTGACCGAGGCGGAGATCGTTACCTGCTCGTTGGCGCGCGCCGTGCCCACAGCCTCTATGCGATCCACGAAAACATGTGGCGTGGCCGCCGTGGCGCCGACCAGAGGTGGCGGACGCTTCTTGCCCATGTCCTCGGCGGAGCATCCCGCAAGCAGGGCGGCGGGCAAGAGTCCCGCGTACACCCACAGCGCAATGCTTCGCCCAGGTTTCGTCATTTTGAGGAGGCGACGATATAGGCGATCACGTCCGCCCGGTCCTCTGCTTTGGAGAGGCCGGCGAACGGCATGCGATTGCCGGGGATCGCCTTGGAAGGGGAGGCGAGGTAGGCATCCAGCAGGGCAGGGGTCCATTTGCCCTTCTTCTGCATCATTGCCGGCGAATATTTGAAAGTCTTGACGCTCGCTATCGGCCGATTGACGACCTTGTAGAGATTGGGGCCGAGCATCGACGCGCCGGATGAGTCCAGTTTGTGGCACGCCATGCACTTGGCATAGACCTGCTTGCCTTTAACCGGATTGCCCGGTGCTGCCTCCGCCGCAGGGGTAAGGGACACCAACGCCAGAGAAAATGCGAGAATTGTCTTGTTCATCGAAGTGTCTGCCTGTCTTGAGCTGCAACATTGGGGGGCGTCATGCCGCTTGGGCACGTTGATGCAGCCGGGTGACGGCATCAAGCGAAGACAACAGGGCGCCCTCCATCCAACAGCCGTAATAAGATGCATGTTCACCGGCAAGTATGATGCGGCCGTCCAGCGCGACGAGATTCTGATAGTGCTGCGCCCGGCTATCCTCCGTCCACGTCGCGCAGCACCCCATGATCCACGGCATGCGGCTCCACGCCACCGATGCGCCGTTCAGGAACTCCCGGCGATACTCGTCCGGGTGGAACACCGACCCTTGCGCCAGCGCCATTTCGATGCGCTGCTCGGGCGTCATTCCGGCGAGTTGATAGCCCCCGGGCCCACCCGCGAAGGCGCCCAGCAACACCGCTGGGCCGCCCTTGAAGAAATTATAGTTCGGATAGGAGATCAGGCTGATCGCCTGATCGGTGAAGCTGTGCCCGCCATAAATGGAGTATTTTTCCTCCCAGAAACGGCTGCGCATTTCGAGGCCGATCTTCACCGAATTATTATAGGGAAGAGCCTTGAGCGCCGCCTTCTTCGCGTCGCTTACCTGCAGGTCGATCTGGCTGAGGATTGTCGCGGGTATCGTGCACACGCACCAGTCCGCTTTCGTTTCTCCGCTCGCGCCGGTGGCGGTATCGGTCCAGCTCGCGGTCACGCCCGCCTCGCTCTGCGCGAGCCGGGTCACCTGAGTATTGTAGCGGATGATCTTGCCCAGCTGCCTGGCAAAGCCCTTGCCGATCATGTCCATGCCGCCCTTCGGCTGGAACATCGTCGTCTGCATTACCGTGCTGAAATAAAAGCCCATCTGCGTCCACACCTGCGAAGATAGGACGTCGGACAGGCCGTTGATCTTGGATGGCGTCGGCGCGCCGTCCACCCCGCCGCCGGGCGCCTTGTCGTAGCCGCGCTGGCTGGAGACCTTGAGGGTGGAGCCATAGGACAAGTCCTTGTCCAGCGCGCCCCAATCGCGCAATGCCTCGATCAGCTTCTGCTTGTCCTCTGCGGTCACCTTGGCATCGAGCGATCCGGCGTTGAGCGCCTTGCCCAGCAGTTCGGAGACATGGCCCTTGAAGTCGACGGCCAGTTCCTTGTAACGCTGAGGCTTGCCGCCCAAGGTGTCCGTCCGGTGGATGAAGGCATTGTGGTTCATCTGGATGAACGGCTCCAGCTCCACCCCGAACTGCTTGCAATAATGCAGCAGCGTGCGGTGGTGGTGCGGGATACGCCACGGGCCGGGGTTGAGATAGTTGCCGGGCGCATAGCCGACTGTCTGGCTCGCACCGCCAACCTCGACGATCTTGTCTCCGCCGCGCACCGAATAGTTCCGCCCGCCGGGCCGGTTCTGAAATTCCAGCACCGTGACTTTGTAGCCCGCGTTGCGCAGCTCATAGGCCGCCAGCATGCCCGCGAGCCCGGCCCCCAGCACCAGCACCGACGACCCCGGCCTCGCACCCGAAAGCTTTGGCGGGCCGGTGAACTGGGTCTCCGCCGCATGGCCCAGCGCCGTCATCGCCTGATACATGGCGAGACCTCCACCGACCTTGCCGATCATCGCCAGCAGTTCGCGCCGGGTCTGCGCATTCATGTCCATCATCGTCTTTCCCTTTGTTCGCGACCTTGCCCCTGCCGGGCAGTGTTACTGCGCGCAGTTGCAATCCGGCTTGTGCCCCGCTCCCGCGGCAAAGCGCTTCACATCCGCTTCGGTCACAGGGTCGGGGTAACTGTTGAAATGGCTGCGCACATAGGTGATGACCGCCGCCATCTGGGCGGGGGTGAGCATGTCGGTGAACCAGGGCATGCCGCCGCGCCCCTTCTGCAATATCTCGATCATGAACTCGGGCTTGGCGAGGTTGGGGTTGTTGGCGAGCGCGGGGATAGCGGCTCCCGCCCCACCGCCGCCTTTGGCATCGGCCATGTGGCAGGCCTGGCAGATCTGCTCATAAACGAGCTTGCCCTCGTCCGAGACCTGGACGTTGCTCGGCCCGCCGCCCGGCGCGTCCTGCGCCTTTACCGCCACGGCCATGCCCAGCACCGCCAACGCTGCGGCCGGCGCGGCATATCGCCAGATTCTCCTCATGCCACGTTTGCTCGCTGATGGATGCGGGTGATGGCATCCAGCCCCGACAGGAGCGATCCCTCCATCCAGCCGCCATAATAAGAGGCATGCTCACCCGCGAGCACGAAGCGGCCATCGAGCGCCACCAGATTCTGGTAATGCGCCGACCGGTTTTCCTCGGTCCAGCGCGAGGTGCAACCCAATATCCACGGGATGCGGCTCCACGCCACCGATGCGCCGTTCAGGAACTCCCTGCGATACTCCTCGGGATGAAACACCGACCCTTGCGCCAGCGCCGTTTCAATGCGCTGCTCCGGCGTCATGCCCGCCAGCATCAGCCCGCGCGCGTCTGACGCGAATGCGCCCAAAAGCACGGCCGGGCCGTCCTTGTGCATATTGTTGTTGGGATAGGATATCAGCCCGATCGTCTGGTCGGTGAAGCTATGCCCGCCGTAGATTGAGTAGTTCTCTTCCCAGAAGCGGCTGCGCATTTCGAGGCCGATCTTGCACTGGGTGCTATAGCCGACCGCCTTCATCGCCGCCTTGAGCGCAGGGCTCACCTGCAAGTCCAGCTGGTTCGCGACCGGCAGCGGGATGGTGCACACGCACCAGTCGGCCTTCGTCTCGCTCTTCTGTCCGGTGACGACGTCTTCCCAGCTCGCGGTGACGCCCGTGTCGTCCTGCGCCACCTTCGTGACCTTGGTGTTGAGCCGGATCGCCTTGCCCAGCTGCTTCGCGAAGGCCTTGCCGATCATGTCCATGCCGCCCTTGGGCTGGAACATCGTCGTCTGCATCACATAGTTGAAATAGAAGGACATCTGGTCCCACACGCGTGCGTCGAGAATGTCCGACAGGCTGTTGATCTTGGATGGCGTCGGCGCGCCGTCCACCCCGCCGCCGGGCGCCTTGTCATAGCCGCGCTGGCCGGATACGCGCAGGCTGGACGTGTAGGCCATGTCCTTGTCGAGCACGCCCCAGGAGCGCAACGCCTCCAGCAGCTTTTCCTTGTCTTCCTTGCCGACCCTGGCGTCGAGCGCGCCTGCGTTGAGCGCCTTGCCCAGCAGGTCCGAGACGTGTCCCTTGAAGTCGACGGCCAGCTCCTTGTAACGCTGAGGCTTGCCCCCGAACGCCTTGCTGTTGTGAACGAAGCTGTTGTGGTTCATCTGGATGAACGGCTCCAGCTCCACCCCGAACAGTCTGCAGTAATAGAGCAGCGAGCGATGGTGGTGCGGAATGCGCCATGGGCCGGGGTTGAGATAGTTGCCGGGTGCAAAGCCAACCGTCTGCGTTACGCCGCCCACCTCGACGATCTTGTCTCCGCCCCGCACCGAGTAATTCCGTCCACCGGGCCGGTCCTGATACTCAAGCACCGTGACCTTATAGCCTGCCCTGGAGAGTTCATAAGCGGCCACCATCCCTGCCAGCCCTGCACCCAGCACCAGAACCGAGCCGCCCTTCCGGGCCGGAGAGAGCTTTGGCGGGCCGGTAAACTGCGTTTCCGCCGCATGGCCCAGCGCCGTCATCGCCTGATACATGGCAATGGCGCCCCCCGCCTTGCCGATCAGCGAGAACAGCTCCCGCCGGGTGGGTTCGTTCATTTCCGTCATAGTCTGCTCCCCCGTCCGCGAACGGCCCCCATCCGCTGGCCTCAAGGCGCCTTGGCGGCGATGCCCTCGATCTCGACGAGGACGTAGGGCCGCCCCAGCGCCGCAACCTGCACGGTCGAGCGGGCGGGTTTGTTGGGCTGCTCGGGCGTGCCGAAGAAGGTCTTGAACACCTCGTTCATGGCCGGGCTGTCCATCTTGCCCTCGCGTTCCGGCACGCCGACGAGGAAGACGTTCATCTTGACGATGTCGCCCATGGTCATGCCCATGCCTTCCAGCGTCGCCTTCATCTTGGTGAGAATGGAAAGGGTCTGCGCCTTGGTATCGCCCAGATCCTCTGGCTTGGCGGGATCGAGCGGCGAGGCGGTTGAGCCGGAGAGATAGACGATCCTGCTGCCCGGCGGGACGGTGACGGTGCTGGAAATTACGGCAGTGGGCGAGTTTTGCGTGCGCTCGATCATGGCCTTGGGTTTGGCAGCCACGGGTGTGTTGCCTGCGGCCACCAGTGCGAGGCCGATCAGAATGGCCTTTT
This sequence comes from Sphingobium sp. DEHP117, assembly GCF_030867385.1. Lineage (GTDB taxonomy): Bacteria > Pseudomonadota > Alphaproteobacteria > Sphingomonadales > Sphingomonadaceae > Sphingobium. The sequence continues at coordinate 811,321 of NZ_JAPFBJ010000002.1, forward strand.
TCAACATCTCAATTCTCCCGTTGTGCGGTCTGGAAAAAAGGGACCCGGGGCGGTCGCGAAGGGATGCCGGCCGCCCCGGATGTGGGTCAGAACTTGAAGCTCAGGCGGGCGTAGTAATATCCGCCGTTGGTGCCGTAGGGGCCGTGGTTGAACGGCGCGTTGATCGTCGTCGTGCCGTTGATGTAGGGCGAGGTGCCGTTGGTCGGCAGGGCGGCCGCGCCCAGCGCAGAGGCGGGGATGACCGAAGGTATCTGAGGCACCTTGTCGAACAGGTTGTTCGCGCCGACCGAGAGGTTCAGGAACTGGGTGATGTCATAGCCCAGCTCCAGATCGAAAATCGGCGTCCCCTTGACCACACCTTCGAAGAAGTTGCCGGTAATCGGCGGGTTTGCGACCGTGATCGCGGGGCTGACCAGCACGGTCGCCTTGCTGTAATAGGTGGCGCGCGCATTGGCGCTGAATGGCCCGGATGTCAGCAGCGCGCTGAACACGCTCTTGAATTTGGGGCTGGCCGTCTCGATCACCGCCCGCGCCTGCGCGTTGAACAGGGTTGCCAGGCGGTTCTTCTTTACCTTGGTGTCGTTGTAGTTGATGCCCAGCGACAGATCGAGCTTGCCGAAGGAGAGATCGACCGGATAGCGGCTGGAGAACTCCAGCCCCTTGGTCTCGGTATCGATGCCGTTGGTGAAGGTCTGGATGCTCAGCGTGCCGCTTGCCGCCACCGTCGGGTCGATCTGCTTGCCGGAGGCCGCGATCGCGGCGGTGACAAGATCAACCGGCCGCTGCCCGTTGACCAGCGGCGTCGTCACGGCGACGCCATTGCGCTGGCCGGTGATCGTGCCGGAGGAAACGATGCGGTTCTTGATCTTGATGTAATATCCATCGAGCGTCACGAGCAGCCGTGGAATGGGCCGCAGCACAACGCCGGTGGACAGGTTGACGGACTTTTCCGGTTTCAAGGAGCCAAAGCCCGCGGCCCGAGCGCCAGCGGAGTTGGGCGCCAGCTGGATCGAGGCCGAGGTCGGGCCGACATTGGTGGCGGAGTAGTTGGACTCGGCCATGGTGGGCGCGCGGAAGCCGGTGCTGGCGGTGGCGCGCAGGGCGAATGCCGGGCTGAAATCATAGCGCGTGGTCAGCTTGCCGATCGTCGTGCTGCCAAAGTCGCTGAAGTCCTCGAAACGGCCTGCAACGTCGACCGTCCATTCGGATACCGGCTTGACGATGACGTTGGCATAGACAGCAACCGAGTGCCGCTTGCTCTTGCCCGCGTCGGAAAGCGCATAGCCGGGGAAGGACTGGCCGCCCTCGATATAGCGCGAGCCAATGTCGCCAGCGTAGATGGCGTAGGTTTCCTTGCGATATTCGCCACCGAACGCGAACGTGGTCGGATCGGCAAACCCCAGATCGAACTCTTTGTTGACATCCATCTGGGCGATGAACTGGGTGAATTTGAAGCCGCCGTCGTAGAAATCCTGCGGGGTGAAGCCGGCGTCAGCGGTCGAGGGCGTTAGTGCCGCCGCCTTGGACGTGTCTGACCACAGGGAAGCGTTGGCGGATTGGGTGGTATATACCAGCGCAGTGTCGCTGGCGTAGGTGGTGCTCAGATCCCAGTTCCAGCCGCTCAGCTCGCCCTTGAGGCCGCCGGTGAGCGAATATTCGTCCTGCTTCACCTCGATAAGCGGCACCATGCCTACGCCCTGAGTCGGGCCGAAGCAGGTCGCCGGATCGGTCGGGACAGCGGAACTCCCCGCCACGCACACGCGGTTGGGCGGACGATACCCCTGAAGCGCCTTGCCCGCGCGATAGGAATAGTCACCGAAGGAATAGGCCTCCACCCCGCCAAAGTCATAGCCCATGTTGTAAAAGGCTATGTTGAGCTGGGACTTGGGCTGGCCGCCGTTGAGGTCGGCTGTGCCGTTGCGGGCGTTGAGGCTGTTGTAGATCGGCTGGAACAGCACGTTTGCCCCGGTGAGCGTTACGGTGGAGCCATTGAGGTTGCGGACGCTCGTTTGCCCGTCGCCCAGCGTGGTGTATCCGTTGCGGCGGTGGAACAGCGTCAGGTTGAGATAGCCGTCGTCGCCGAGGCCGAAGCCCAGATTGCCGCTCGCGCTGTACGTGCGCCCCTCGCCATCATAATATTGGCCAACGCTGGCCTTGGCGGAGCCACCGGTGCTCTTGTTCTTGAGGATGATGTTGATGACGCCCGCGATCGCGTCGGTACCATATTGCGCCGCGGCGCCCTCCTGCAGGATTTCGATGCGCTGCACCGCATCCGGCGGGATAAGGTCGATGCTCGCCGCCGCGGAACCGCCGAACGCGCCGTTGATGACCTGGAGTATCGAGTTGCCGTGGCGGCGCTTGCCGTTGACCATCAGCAAGGTGTGATTGGGGTTGAGGCCGCGCAGACGGGCGCTGAGCGAGAAGCTCGCCATATCGGTGCCCTGAGTTTGCGCGGTGAAGGATGGCACCATCTGCGTGAGCGCCTGATTGAGGTTGGGCTGGCCTACCTTCTCGAGCGCGGTTTCGCTCAGCAGCTGGATCGGCGTGGCGCTCTCGGCGGCCTGCGTGCCCAGCGCACGCGTGCCGGTGACGATGATATCGCCGCCGTTTTGCTCCGGCGCCGCGTCGGCAGCTTCCGGCGCATCGGGCGTCGTTTGCGCCGCGACCGGCATGGCAATCAGCGTGCTGGTGGAGATCATCAGTGAAAGACAAGTTATTGAGATTCGCGACATTATGAGTCCCCCAAATGGTGTACGCATCATCTCCGCTGAACCGTTCGAACCGGAGCGGCTCTCTGTGCCGACTCGGGTTCGCGCTATGGTTTTTTCTTGCGGCGCAACATGAAAGGGCATCATTCCGGCGCGGAAGCACATACGCGCTTTTGCGTATGAGTCTTCCTGCCAACGAGCGTAAGATATCGGCGCTTTCCAGAGCAGTTTTCACCCTTGCTCCCGGGTTTTCCCAGCTTGTTCGTGCGGGATGGATACTGACAGGAGGCCCGTTTCCGGGGGTATTGCGGAATTATACTATTGCAGTGCACCATATCATTATCTGGGCTCCAAACCGGAGCAGACTCGATGAAAGGAATTCCCTGATGGCGCGACCCACCAGATTTGCCGGCCGCCTGCTCGCTGCCCTATCCGTTGCCGCTGCCCTGCTGCCGGCGAGTGCTGGCGCGCAGATCACACGGGTCAGTCGTAACCCTGCCTCACTGATCCTGGAGGGCGCGAAGGTCAGTGCAGGGACGGACCTCTATTTCGTTTCCGGCCAGCTACCCTCGCCGATCGACCCGGCCAAGCCGATGAGCGAAGTCAAGAGTCTGGAGGATTTGGGCGACACCAAGACGCAGACCATCAGCGTCCTCAACAAGATCAAGGACGTTCTAGCGGTCCAGGGCTATACCATGGCCGATATCGTCAAGCTGACGCTGTTCGTGGCGGCCGATCCGCGGACGGGCAAGATGGATTTCGCCGGCGTCAACGAGGGGTTCAAGATGTTCTTCAAGACGCCGGAAAACCCCAACACGGTCGCGCGGTCGACATTCCAGGTGGCGGGGCTGGTGGGGCCTTATTTCCTGATCGAGATCGAGGCGATCGCCGCGAAGAAGCCTTGAGAATTTCGCGTTCGAAAACGTGTCTCTGCGCTCAGCAGGCTATAGCGTTATCGCCCGAATGGCGACGGCCGCCGCCGCCGAGCGCGTCTCCACTCCCAGCTTCTCGAAGATGCGCTCCAGATGCTTGTTCACGGTGCGTGGGCTGATGGTGAGGATGTCGCTGATCACCTGGCTTGACTTGCCATAGCTCACCCACAGCAGCACCTCGGCCTCCCGGTTGGTGAGCGCAAGACGATCCCGCAACTTTATGACGTCTCCGTCTGGGTCGAGCTCGTTGCAGCGGATGAGCACTTCATTATCGCGATATTGCGCGATCAACACCAGTTCCAGCGCCGCAGGCGCCTGGCCGAGGCGAATAGACGCTCCGGGGCAGCTATCCGGAGCGAGCAGCTTTTCCAGCGGCGATCTGAACAGCGCGGGCAGGGCAGGCTCGCTCCTGCTCCAACCCGGCGCGATCCTGCCGATCGCCTTCTCCGCCATCGGCGTACACCACAGGAAGCGGCCGCTCGTGTCGGTGGCCATCATCAGCCGCCCGGTGGCATCCAGCCCGGCGAGGCTGGCATGAGCGGCCCGGGCGTTGGCCATGTGCACCCGTACCCGCGCGATCAGTTCCGCGATCTGCACAGGCTTGCGCACATAATCTACGCCGCCCACCTCGAACGCCTCGATCACATGCTCGCTCTCTGTCAGGCCGGTCATGAAGATCACGGGAACATGAGCCAGCGCGGGCTGGCGTTTGATCCGGATCGTGGTCTCGAACCCGTCGATGCCGGGCATGACGGCATCCATCAGGATGAGGTCGGGCACAATATGCGTCAGCAGATCGAGCGCCTGCTGGCCGGAGGTGGCGATCAGCACGCAGATATCGGCCGCTTCCAGGGCGTTGGTGAGAAGGCGCAGCGAATCCTGCGCGTCATCGACGATCAATACGGTGTCGCGCCTATGCGAACTCGTCATCATCGACTTCATCCAGTTGGGCTGCCAATGCGGTCAGGTCAAAGCAGTCGAGGCAGGAGAACAGGCGCTGCACGAGGGCGTCCGCCTCCGGTGCCGCCTTTGCCAGCATCTTGATCTCGGCCTCGATCGCGCGGACATGGCCGATGCGCAACATTTCGCGGATCTGCCTGATGTGCGGGAGCGCCGCGTCGGGGATGGCCGCCCGCGCCGGGGCCGCTGTGCGGCCGGGAGAGGCGACATCGGCGGCATCGCGTATCCAGCGCAGCTCCAGCGCCCGCCCGATCGCGTCCAGCAGCGCGCCGATCTCAACGGGTTTGACGAGGAACAGGTCATGCAGCGGCGCGGTGCCCTGGCCCTGACCTGCGCGCTCCCCGGCATTGGCGGAAAGCATCAGGATCCTGAGGCTGCCACCATAGCGCCCGCGCAGCGCGGAGGCGGTCTCCCAGCCAGACATTCCCGGCATCGTGATGTCCAGCAGCGCAAGATCGGGCGCCTGCTGTTCGCACAGAGCAAGCGCGCTCTCTCCGCCTGTCGCGGCCAGCACATCGAAACCAAGCGTCTCGAGCAGCCTGCGGCTCAATGCCAGCTGCGACACGTCGTCATCCACCACCAGCACCGTACGCCTGCCGCCCTCATAGCCGGTGATGCGCTGCATCGGCGCGGTTTCCTGCATCTGGCCGGCGACGCGGCCCAGCAGCATGGTGACGCGGAACGTGCTGCCCGCGCCGGGTTCGCTTTCCAGCTCCAGATCGCCACCCAGTATCTGAACGATCGCGCGGGTGATCGGCAGGCCCAGGCCAACCCCGACCTGCGAAGGGGCAGAGCCGCTGTCGGGCACGCGCTCAAACGGATGGAAGATCCGCTGCTGATCCTCGGGCGCAATGCCGGGGCCGGTATCGATCACCTCGAACCGCGCCATCTGGCCCGCATAGCCGACGCGAAAGCATACCTCGCCGCGCTGGGTATATTTGATTGCGTTGGAAAGCAGATTGATGAGCACCTGCCGCAGCCGCTTTTCGTCCACGCGCACGAACTCGGGCAGGCGGGCAGGCGGCTCGTAGCGGAAGCACAGCCCCTTGGTCACCGCCGAATGATGAAACATGCTGACGATCTGATCGAGGAAGGCCGGGAAGCGCACGATGTCCGCATTTACCCTCAGCACGCCATGCTCGATCTGGGATATGTCGAGCAACCCCTCAACGAGGTTGGTAAGATGCTCCGCGCTGCGCGCGATGACGCGAGCGGCTTCGGTGGCGGTGACGCCGTCACCCCGCTCCACCAGTTGCGCATAACCATAGATGGAATTGAGCGGCGAGCGGATTTCGTGGCTGATGCTGGCCAGATAGCGGCTCTTGGCCGCGCTGGCGGCAACAGCCGCGTCCTTTTCCTTCACCAGCTGTGCCAATGGCTGCTCAGTGTGATCGCTCATTCCAGCGCGCCCATGCGCCTCGCGCCCCAGCGCCCAGCGGGCCGCCAACGATATCAGCAGGATCACGAACAGCAACGCCGTCGCCTCGGCATGGAGGATCACGTCGCGGTCATTATGTTCTTCGGCGGCAATCACCGCGACAAGCGCCAGCGCGGCACACACTGCAAGCACCCAGGAGCTGGCGCGCAGCAGATCCTGGCTGCGCGGCCCGCCTGTCTTGGAGCGATCATAATGCAGTATCCGGCGGCGGAACCAAGGAGCTGAGGTTTCAGTCAAAGGCCGGAGCTGCATGCCTACCGTCCTCCCCCGAGCGACAGAGGAGTCGGCATGAGCGCTCGCACTATCCTTCGCCGCCCGACGCGGGTGGCGAACCCTTTTTCTGTTGTCATTTTTCTGACCCTGACACGCTGTTATATCTGCGTGCGAATCTCATTGTGCACTGCAACCGGATTCCATGCAAGCCGCTCGTGCGCAATGTGTCTTTCCGGGACAGCTCCCTGCGCTTGATGCGCCTTCAGATCAGCCTGTCGCGTTCCAGGCGCTGGATCAGACGGATCGCGACGGACTGACGAATCGCCTGTCCTTCGCGGATTTTTACCCATGTCTTCACGCCTATGCCGAAGCGATCCTGAATCACTTCCGGCTTTTGGCAGCTAAGGACAGATGACATTTTCTCGACGAGCGAACGGTCTAGCTGGATGAGACTTGGTGTTGCCATGAAGTTTCCTCGTTTTGCTGATGCACAACTTTATCGTGCTGCAGCGCGGCGAGCGACATACGTCAAATTTCCCATCGGAAGGTGTTGGAAAAAGGGTTAGGAGGGTTCGCTTGCTCCGGCTTATGGAGGCCAACTTCCCCAACCTTTTTGCATGGGCCTCGCCGGACGATGGAGCTGACCCCCGAAATACTCGTACTCCTGGCGTTCGTTGCGGCTTCTGCCGGGTTCATCGATTCGATTGCCGGGGGCGGCGGCTTGTTGACCATTCCCGCGCTGATGGCGGTTGGCTTGCCTCCTGTTCAGGCGATCGCGACGAACAAGTTTCAGGGCACCTTTGGTACAGGCGGGGCCTTCCTTGCTTATGCCCGCAAGGGCCATATCGACTTCAGGCGGTTTATGCCGCACGCGATAGCGGCGGCGCTGGGCTCGGCGGGAGGGGCGTGGGCACTCCAGATTATCGATCCACGCTTTCTGGCGGGGCTGGTGCCGGTGCTGCTGATTGCGATGATCCTATATTATCTCGCCGCGCCCAAGGTGGATGACGACGACCGGCATCCTGCGGCGTCCTGGCCTTTGCTGCTCGCGGTAACAGCCGCCATTGGTTTCTACGACGGCTTTTTCGGGCCAGGAACCGGGTCTTTCTTCACGACCATGCTGATATTGCTCGGTGGCCTCGGCCTTCTGCGCGCGATCGCACATACCAAGCTGCTCAACTTCTCCACCAATCTTTCCGCACTGGTGCTGATGATCGCTGGCGGAAAGGTGGTCTGGCCCGCGGCGCTGGTAATGGCGGCGGGGAGCATCTGCGGCAACCAGATCGGCGCGCACACGGCCATGCGCTTCAATGGGCGGGGGGTGAGGCCGATCCTGATCCTCGTTTCCGCAGCGCTGACGTGGAAATTGCTGGCCGATCCGGCCAATCCGCTCCGCCACTGGCTCGGCGTCTGACACTATCCGCGCGCCGCCCGGCGCCCAATACGCATTTTGTGCCATTGCGAGCAAAGCCCCCAGAGCGCACCCTGCCGGTGAAACGGGGGTAAGACATGCGCAACGGCCCGCTCGCCCGGCGAGATATGTTGAAAGGATCTCTGGCGGCAGGAGGCCTGCTGGGCTTGCAAGCCTGCGCATCCGCGCCAGCGGCCCGGTTGGCGAGTGCCGCCGGCAGTAGGTTGTCCAAGCCCCGGCTGGTGCCGATGCGGATAACGCCGGACCAGCTCATCGACGTGAAATGCTGCATCCGCCCCCTGCGTGCGGCGGGGCCAAATCTCGCCACGGAGATGGTGGGCGATACCCTGGTCGTTCACAATTATGGTCATGGCGGGAGCGGCTGGTCGCTCTCCTGGGGATCGGCTGAAATCGCGGTGGGCAAGGCGCTGTCGGTGCTGCCCAGCGAAATCGCGGTGATCGGCTGCGGCATCGTGGGCCTCACCGCCGCCGTGGTGGCGCAGCGGGCGGGCCTCAAGGTGACGATTTACGCGCGCGACATGCTGCCCCGCACGCGCTCCTTCCGCGCCAGTGGCTCGTTCACGCCGGACGCGCGGGTCGCGCTACTCGAACCTGCGGGGCCAAACTTCCCCGCCTTGTGGGAGCAGATGACCCGCCTTTCCTGGAAGACCTTTCGCACCTATCTGGGCGTTACCGGAAATCCGGTGGAGTTCAGCGATTCCTATCAGGTTTCCGACAAGCCGATCGAACGCCGCACCTACCCGCGCGACCCCGCGATAACGGACAGCTACGCCACCAAAGGCCTGCCTCTGCAAAGCGCGGAGTTCGCGCACCTTTCCTCCCGCATTCGGGACATCGTTCCGCAGGCGGTGCCGCTCAGCCCGGAGGAAAACCCATTCCCCACCCCCTACGCCACCCGCACATCGCAGATGCATTTCAACTTCGCGAGCTATGGCCACCTGCTGATGAGCGAATTCTTCGAGCGCGGCGGCGCGTTCGTGATGCGGGATTTTCATACGCCTGCCGAAGTGGCGACGCTGAAGGAGAAGGTGGTGATCCACTCGAGCGGCTATGCCGCGCGAGACCTGTGGAAGGACCGCACGATCATACCCGTTCGAGGCCAGACCGGGTGGCTCGTGCCCCAGCCCGAGGCCAACTATGGCGTCCGCTACAACAATGTGTCGCTGCTGTCGAAATCGGACGGGGTGGTGGTGATGAACAACAACCCCGACCTGGGCGATATGCTGGGCGTGGGCAATAGCATGGAACTGCCCGTCCGTGCGGACATCGAGGCGGGCCTTCAGATCATGGCACCGCTGTTTGCTCCGCAACCTCCTGCGAGGCCCGCCTGAGATGGCGCCTGGTCGACAGTCTCTCCCCAAAGAAGGAGGCAAATGATGCGTATCGCCCGCGCGACTTTGGGAGTGGCCGCGATGCTGGCCTGCGGGGCAATCGCCGGTGCCGTGTTCAGCGCTCCCGCGCCAGCCGCATCTGCTCCCGCAACCCGAAGCGTTACCACCGCCAGCGGGGTATATAGCGCAGCGCAGGCGGAGGAGGGATCCCGCCTCTATGCCGTGCGGTGCGCCATGTGCCACGGCCAGATGCTGGAAGGCACGATGGAAACGCCCGCGCTCAGGGGCAAGTTCGTCGCCAACTGGGCGCGCAGCCCGGTCGGCCATCTGTTCGATTATGTCAGCAAGGCGATGCCGCAGTTTGCTCCCGGCTCGCTGTCCCCTGCCGAAAACGCGGCGATCGTTGCGTTTCTGTTGCGCGAGAACGGGATGCGGGCCGGAAACAGCCCGCTCTCCTCTGATCCCGAAGTGCTGAAAACCATCACATTCATGCCGGATGGGCCGGCGCGCTGAGACTAGAGCGCGGTTCGTTAAATCTGACGCAAGATGCGCGCTCTATCTTTTTGTTTTGTCGCATCGTTTTTTTTGCCAAAAACCGGTTCCCATCCTTCGACACGCTCTGGACAGGCTTTTGCGCACGATGCTCTATATCTCGTTCGCGCGGGCGAACTTGGCGATATGGTCTGCGGCGCGGAAGGCGAGTGCCTCGATCGTCTGCGTCGGCTGCCCACGGCCAGACGTCACCATGCTTGATCCGTCGCACAGGAACAGGTTTTTCACATCGTGCGTGCGGTGATATTTGTCGATCACCGAGGTTGCGGGATCGTTGCCCATGCGGCAGGTGCCGAGCAGGTGCACACCGCCGCTCGCCTCGCCTACCTCGCTGGGGTCGATCTGCACCGCGCCCGCAGCGTCCATGATCTCGACCGCGCGCTCGACCTGCCACTTCGCATGTTTAACGTCGTCCGGGTGGTCCTTGTAGGTCACGCGGATGGCGGGCACGCCCCAGGCGTCCTTCAGCTCCGGGTCGATATCGACACGGTTCGTCTCCTGCGGCAGCGATGTGCCGTGGCCCGAGCAGTTCATCCAGTAGGTGTAGGACTCCAGATACTCCTTGTACTTCGGCCCCCAGGTCGGCGTCCCTTCGGGTACGCGCTGGCCCCAGGTGAGCGGGCCGCCGGAGCGCGCATCGAAACCGCCGCCGCCATAGAAGCCGCGCTTGGGGTCGGAGTCGTAGAAGTCGTGCATGATGCGGGTGACGTTGGCGCCCTTATACTCGTTGAGCGGATGCTCGAACCGCGCCATCGCCCCGCCGCCCTTGTTGAACATGAGGTTGCGCCCCACGACGCCGCTGGAATTGGCGAGGCCCTGCTCGAACCCGCTTGTCGCCGAGTTGAGCAGCAATTTTGGCGTTTCGGCCCCGTTGGCGCACACCACTACCGCGCGGGCGTTCTGGAACTGCTCCTTGCGGTCGCTGTCGTAATAATAGACACCCGTGGCGCGCCCGGCCTTGTTCATGCCGATGCGGAAGACATAGCTCTCGGAGCGCACCTCACAGCGGCCAGTAGCCTCCGCTTCCGGGATCACCGTCCACACCGACGACGACTTGGCCATCACCTCGCAAGCAAACCCGCCGCACAGGCCGCACTGGATGCAGGGCGGGCGGTCTTTGTAAAAGGTGGAGTTGATCGCAAGCGGCGCGGGAAAAGGGTGCAGCCCAAGCTTGCGCGCGCCACGCTCGAACAGGACGCCAGACGATTTAACGGGCAAAGGCGGCATCGGATACGGCTTGCTGCGCCACGGATCGAACGGGCTTGCGCCCGCCAGCCCCGAGACGCCGACCTCCCACTCCACCTTGGTGTAATAAGGCTCCAGCTCGGCATAGGTGATCGGCCAGTCAACCAGGTTCGCGCCCGCGATTGGCCCCCACCGGCTGCCCTCGATAAAGTCGATCTCATGCAGGCGCCAGAAATTGGCGTTGAAGTGCGCGCTGCTGCCTCCGACCACGCGCGCGTAGGTCAACGGATTGCGGCCGCTGACGCGCTCGGCCTTCTTGCTGGCATCCGATCGGAAGGTCTGCGGATTGGTGGCGGGGTTGTTGGTGATGCCCGAGAGCTGGCGGTATTTCAGCTCGTCATGCTCGAACTCGTGCGCCGCCATGCGCGGGCCCTGCTCCATCACGACGACGCTGTTGCCAGCCCGGGCCAGCTCGCGCGCCATGATCCCGCCCGATGCGCCGGAACCGACGATGACGAAGTCCACTGTCTCGCTGGCCTTGTATGTCTTGCTCGGCATGGGGCGCTCCGTCAGGCGGTGTAGGGCTTGGTGCCGGGATAGGGCTCGAACCCCGGATAATCCTTGTCGTAATAGCCGAAGGGCGGCTCCCAATAATGGTTGTCCTCCACGCCGATCAGCTTCCAGCCGAGATTGTCGTGGTTGCCGCCATATTTGGGCAGGGCGATGAGGCCGAGCACCGTGAGCCGCCGCACAGCCGTGAAGAACGGCGTCTTTTCCACCTGCTGCAACCACAGCTGTTGTTGCGCATCGGGCGCGGCGGAAAAGGGCTTGTCAGCTCCAAAGCGCGCCGCATAGCCACGGCCGAACTCGGCCAGGCCCTGGCGGAAGGCGGGAAGCTGAGCCGCAAAGAAGCTGCCCAGCGCATTGTCTATGAAATAGAGCACGCGGGCCTCGCGCGCGCCGGGTGTGGCGCCGCCGGGAACGATCTGGTTGACTATCGCGTCCACCTCCGCCGCCTCAGCGGGGCTCAACGTGGACAGTGTGGTGGGTGCGGCGTCATGCGCGCCGTGTCCGCCATGTCCGCTGTGCTCGGCGGCTGCCGCGATCTGCGGCCAGTTCAGCGTGATCCAGCCGGCGCTGGCGAGATTACCAACGGCCGCGAGAAACTGGCGGCGCGAGGGGGGCGATTGGTCCAACTGATGCTCCCTTGCTGGCTGAAGGCCATAAGGCGGCATCGCATGCGCACAGGAGGGAGCGAATACGGCTAACTGCGCATTGACGCTCTGCCGGTCAGGCTTTTCAGACGAGGACCGCCTGGGAGGATTGGAAATTGACCAGTAATCCCGCGATCGGAGCAGGCTGTGTCGATCTTGATCCTGATGATCAGTCTCGACTCGGCTCCGACACATGAAAACGCGCCGTTTATGGTACTGGTTAACGAGGGATGAGCCTTCCGGCCCGCGTTTCCGGATTCTGACCGCTAGCCGTTAGAAACTGGATTACCCTTTGAAATATAACAAAAAAGGCGGTCAGGGATCGCCCTGCCCGAGAATTGATCCATTTCGTCGCAAAGTGTATATGTCGTCTTATCCGTTTTTCGGATGGGGGAGATGACATGCCACAGCTGGCAGAGGTCAATCGTTTCATAGAGCTATCGCGCAAGGCGCGCTCTTTGGACGGGCTGAACCTCGTTCTCGACGCTGTAACGCAAGAAATGGGCTTCGATTATTACGCCCTGGTGCAGCATGTAGACATCCGCCGCAGCAATTCCCAGGATACCATCTGGCTCGAAAACTACCCCAAGAGCTGGGCCGAGGCATTCGTCGCGCATGGCCTCTATGCAAGCGACCCGATCCACGTCGCGAGCCAGAGCACGAATGTCGGCTTTTTGTGGTCCGATGTCTGCAATATCATCAAGATGACCGCCCACCACCGCCGCGTGCTGGAACAGGCGCAGCGCGAGGGGCTTGGCGACGGGTTCACGGTTCCCGCCCATTTGCCGGGGGTATCCAACGGAACCTGCAGCTTCGGTGTCAAATACGGCAGGGACGTTCCCGAAGAGAATCTCATGATGGCGCAGCTGGTCGGTGCATTCGCATTCGAAGCCGGTCGCAAGATCGCCGTGCAGAGAGCCAAGGATGAGTATGAGAAGCCGAAGCTGACGACGCGTCAGCTCGAATGCCTCACGCTGATAGCGCGGGGCAAGACCGACGGGGAGATCGCCACCATTCTTGGCGTGAAGGAAAGTACGGTCCGCGATTATGTCGAGGAGGCCTGCGCCCGCTATGATGTGAGGAGGCGGGTGCAGCTGGTGGTGAGAAGCATCCATGACGGGCAGCTGACCCTGCGTGACGCGATAGGATAGCCTCAATCCTTCCCCCCGTTTCTACGGGGAGAAACAAAAATGCGCTCAAGGCATCATCCCATCTTCCGAATAGGGAGATGGCACGATGATCAACTGCGTTTCTTCAAGGAGTATGAAGCAGCACGAAGCGGCCCTTGACGGCATGTTCAGGGACCGAAAGCGCGTCTTCGTTGACATATTGAAATGGGACATACCCGTAGATGGGCCTTACGAACGGGATCAGTTCGATGATGAATATGCCGAATATATCATCATGTGCGATCCTCGATCGGAGCGTCATCTCGGATCCCTGCGAATATTGCGGACCGACCGACCCCACATATTGGGAGATGTATTCCCGATGCTCTGCGAGGACGAAGTTCCGACCGGGCCGGAATACCGCGAACTGACGCGGCTCTGCCTGTCGCCCGATCTGCGGGCGGCGCAGCGGCTTGAGGTGCGCAACCGGCTCTTCACCACGGCGGTCGAATATGCCCTGCTGAATGATATTCAGGGCTATACCGGCGTGGCGGCCATCAGCTGGTATGCGCAGCTTCTGTCGCTTGGCTGGCGATGCACCCCATTGGGATTTCCCCTCTTGATCGACGGGGAACGGGTGGCTGCACTGCTCGCCCATATCGAGCACGACACGATCAATCTTTTCCGAGAAGCCGGAACCTACAACAGCGGGGATCTCCAGATCGCGTACGATCTGCGCCGCGCTGCCTAATTTCTCATAAAGAAAGGAATTTTCCATGGCCTATGCTGTCATGAATGATGTTGCGCGCCCTGACCTTGCCTTTCAGGCCCAGTATTGGGCGGGGCAGTTGCGGGAAAATGGATATGTGATCATTCCCGACGTTATCGACACGGATATCGTCGACGCGCTTCAGAACGACCTGATCGAGCGGTTCGACAAGACGCCGTTCTGCGACGGATTGTTCTATGGCGCCAATACCAAGCGGTTCGGGCGGTTGCTTGCGCTATCGCGGCATTCGCAGGCGTTCATCCGCCATGACCTGATACTCGCGATCGTCAACCAGATACTCCGCCCCTATTGCAGCACGATCCAGCTCAACCTCACGCAGGCGCTGGAGGTGCATCCCGGTTCGCGCGCGCAGGTTCCGCATCGCGATCAGGACATGTGGGCAGGCCCCAAGGGCGAAGTCGAGTATCTCGTCAACGTCATGTGGCCGTTCACGCCCTACACCCGCGAAAATGGCGCCACGATGCTGTGGCCCGACAGCCACCGCCAGCAGGACCAGATGCTCCTCGACCCGGAGAATAGGCTGGACGCGGAGATGGAGCCTGGGTCCGTGCTGCTGTTTCTGGGGTCGACGTTGCACAACGCCGGCGAAAACAGCAGCGACATGATACGCCGCGGCATGATCGTCAGCTACTGTCTGGGCTGGCTCAAGCCCTATGAAAACCAGTGGCTGGCCTATCCTCCGGAAGTTGCCCGCACGTTCGACCCGGAGCTGGCGGCGCTGGTCGGCTACTGCCAGCATCAGCCCAACCTCGGCAATTATGAAGGCCAGTGCCCGTCTGTCCTGCTGAAGAATGATGTGCCGGAATTTCTTCATGCGATCGACGATCTGCGGCCGGACCAGGTGCAGATGGTCGAGGATTTCTACGCCGGACGCCTGCAGGCCGCCGCCTGAGCGAGGTGACACGGGGAGCGGCTGCGGCTGCTCCCCCATCAACACAGACCGAAGCCGGGAAGTAACGATGACAACAGCAACGTCGGAAAACGCCATAGCCCTTATCGAAGGCGAGCGGCAGCAGGGAATAGCTGCGAGGGCAGGTGAGACCTATGGCACGAAGTATGGCTCCGCGCATGGCGCGCCTTGCCACCACGGGCAAGTGCGATCGAAAATCCCGCTCGGGATAAGGGAAAAAGCTCTGGAGAATGCTCAGAGGTTATGGCTGCTACGCCGCAACAGAGAGGCAATGCTTTCAGCCTCTGGATATTCCCTGTCTTTTGGAGAGCCGATTTGGGATATGCTTCTCGACCTGTATATCTCTGAGTCCATTGGCCGCAAGATCAGCGTCTCCAGCCTGTGCCTTGCTGCCCATGTCCCCCAGACTACTGCGCTTCGCTACCTTGGCGAAATGTTGGATGCAGGCCTTGCTTTGCGTGTCGACGACCCGAGGGACCTCCGCCGAAGCTTCGTCGAGCTCTCTGATGATGCCTTCGAACTTCTCACCAAATTGTTCGTTCAGGAATAGCGGCCCACCCGTGAGGAGGCCCCCTATCCAGCAGGCATCAGACATTGCTCCATTTTGGAGTATTCTGCGGGCAGGTGTTCAATGCGCCGACGGGCAGGGTGAGGCGCAGCCCAAACAAAAAGGGCGACCAAATATGGCCGCCCTGAGGTGCACCCAATAGATGAGCGTGGGGAACTGAAGCTATATTGGAAGAGCCGTGAACGGATGGTGAGCATTTGTTCCAAAACGGATCTATTTGATAATATTGGATGTTTCGGATCACGACACAGGATATCCTTTGCAGGCCTCGCGTATCGACGACGGCATGGATTTTCGTCGTAAGCCCGTCTCGGGAGGGACCGAGGCAATTATCTCGATCCCCCTTTTTGCCATCGCAGCCTGCTGGTGCGCCGGGATAGAAGTGCTGTCGATCATCTGGATATCGCCATCATAGGCCGCAGTGATGGCATCCATCATTGGATCCCACACCCCTGCCTTCCGCCATCTCACAAAGCGATTGTACCAGGTGGTGCGTGGGCCATACCGCTCGGGCAGATCGCGCCACGGCGCACCGGATCGTAGCACACAGAAGATGCCGTTCAGCACGCGGCGATCATCGACGCGCGAGACGCCCTGCGGCTTAGGAGCTGTGGGGACTCAGTCCATATAGGCCTGCAAAGCGCTATTTTCTGCGCTTCGGTGCTCACGTACCTTTAAGTACGCTGCGTTGAAACGAGTCACGTGCCTCGTTTCAAGATGCTCGAAAATCCCCCTTTTGCCCTGCGGTCGCCTGCGGCCCCGGCTCCATCTGAACTGAATCCCCACAGCCCCTAGCATTACAGTTGCATTTTTAATTTGATATGGGCGCGCCGTGCGGCAGCCTGATGCGCTCGTCTCCAGCATGACCAAGCGATGATGGTGGCGGGCTGGATACGACGCTGGGCCAGTTTGTTGGCGATCCGCCGGACTTCCTGGATCGACCAGCGGATCAGATCCTGATGGTTGGCATTCTCAGCCTTTTTGGGGGCGTCGTGTCGTTGGCGCGATACCGGATGACCGCCATCATGGCGAAGGCGAGCATCACGAGCGAGACGTGGCGATGCCAGCCATGCCATGATCGCGTTTCGTTGTGATCAAGGCCGAGTTCGTTCTTGGCGGTTTCGAAGCTGTCTTCGATCGCCCAGCGATGACCTTCGACGGAAACAAGCGTCTGGATGCCCGTCCCGGCCGGGCACCAGGTTGTGAAGAAAGCGAGATCGCCGTCGCTGATATTGCGGCGGATCAGAAGGCCCCGGGTCCAAAGCCCCGATTTCGTCTCATCATATTCATCAGCTTCGAGATCCGCGAGTTCGCAGTAAGCCCAGTCATGAAGCCGCGCGCCCTTGGTTCCCTCGCCAGCAGACAGACGCAGCCATGCATCGGGCGCAAGATCACGGGCGATTTCTTCCGCAGTGCCTGCAACCAGGGGCTTTCCTGCCCACGAGCCGAAATGGTGATCGGATTTAACCCCGAGAACATAGCCTTTGCAGGCTCGGCGCAGCGCGCCTTCAATGTCCCCAACACCGTACACCGCATCGGCCGCCACCCATGAAAAAGGCACATCCGCTGCCAGCGCGCGCCCTATCATATCGACCGCCAAAGCTGGCTTGGTGGCGAAGGCGACCGCCTCGGGAACATGCGCGGCAATCAGCCTTGCCGGGTCACCCGTCCAACTCTTGGGCAAATAGAGCGCCCGATCGATAAAGGCGTGACCCCGTGCCGACACATAGGCGGCGAACACACCAATCTGGCAGTTCGTGATCTTGCCAGCCGAACCGGTATATTGACGCGCAACACCGCAGGATGCCTTGCCTTGCTTGAGAAAACCGGTCTCATCGATGACCAGAACTGCATCTTGTGTGCCGAGGTTTTCGACAACATAATCCCGCACAATGTCGCGAAGCCCGCCCGCGTCCCAGCGCCCCCGGCCCAAAATGGCCTGCTGTCGCCAAGGACCCGGATCACCCGCCGCCTCAGCCCGCATCCAACCCGTCTTACGGCGCTCGTCGCCCAGCAAACCATCCAGAAAAAGGTTCGCTGACACTGCCACTCGTTCCTGCGTGAACAAGCCACGCATACGAGCCTTCACGTCGCGAAGCGACGATGCCCATAGCTCCAGCGTGGTCTCAATTGATGCGCCTGTCATCCACGGCCTCCTTACCATGGAGACCTATTGATTCAGAGTTTCAATCAATATGCAACTGTAATGCTAGAGCGCTTCGTACTGCGTCCGCTCAGCCACATTACGATGAATTGGGAGCTGAAATGGGACGACAATGCCCAAGCCTACCTTCCCGAAGAAGACAGTTTCGCGGCTATCCGGAACCAAACGATTCACGATCTTTCGGAAACCCGTCCACCAAGACGTTATCATGAAAATGAGGACAGCTTAGCTGACTTCGTTATCGAGCATCTACACTGGCCTATCCGCAAAAAGCGCGGCTTTTGGGTCGGCGCGGGCTATAACAGCATATTGGAGCAAGGCGGCTTCCACGACCTCGATCAGTTCGACTTGCTTCAAGCAGCCGCTGGCCGTGTTCACGCTGCGCTGGACCGTCAGAAAACACACTTTGACCATATGGAACACTCACATCAGCGTATGCTCGCGGCAGTGCTGAGCATCATTCTTTACCATCGGGGCAATGAAGTTGGCTATCAATTGGGATGATAGGCAATGGCCTGATTTCTATGCGGCCTTTGGCTTACGCTTAGCCTTGGTGATTGTTGAAGCGGGCTTGGAAATCCAAGCGAACGCAAAGTTGTAACCCAGCGCGCGGAGTTCATTCGCGGCCTGCCGGAACGTCACAAGGCTGAAGAACGGGAGCCGGTTGGTGCCTGCCGCCACCCCTGAGCAAATGACCGCGTAGACGCCTTGGCGGCGGTAATGGATACGACCCTTCGAGACCCCTTGGAGAATTGCATCGCTATTTCATCCGATCAGCGAGCCGCGTCATCAAATCCATTCGCTCATGGAAAAGGGCGACGATCAGTGCGGGAGCATCCGCACGGGGAAGGCAAAAGATATAATGATGCTCGCAGCGGGTCACACGTAGGCCGGGATGGAGCGCGGATATATCCTTAAATACGCCCTGACCGCCCGCGATGTGTTCGATCCCAGCTTTGATCTTGGCCATATATGTGCGGGTCTGGGTGTCACCCCATTGCTTGCGCGTATAGCGGACGATGTCCCGCAGATCGGCTTCCGCTGCCGACGACAGGACGTAGCTGTCGGTCAAGCGCGGCCTTCCCGCCCCAACTCCTCATCGACAATGGAGTCAAAACCCTTGGCAGAAACCGCGCCGCCCAAGCCATCCGCAATGCGTTGACCGAGCAAGGTTTTCAGTTCCTGCCAAGCCGGATCGTCGCCCTCTGGGGCAGGGAACAACCGTTCTACCGCATATTGCTTGATGGATTTACCCTGCAACGCAGCCAAGGCTTTCAGGCTCTGGTGCTGCTGATCGGTAATATCGATTGTCAAACGGCTCATAAGGGGGCACCTCTCAAACTGGAAGAACACATTATCACAAATGTGGGTTTGTTACAATGCGTCCTTCGGCTCCAGCCCTTCCAGAAAGGCGTTCCATTTCTCCAGCGCCTCGCGCTTTTCGCTGACATAGCCGTAGCGGTTATAGACAGCGGCAACGCCGGAGATGATCCCGCTCCAATGGTTGAGCACCTTTTCGACCACATGCGGGGCAACACCGACTTGCGCCATGCCCGACGCGGCAGTGCGGCGCAGATCGTGCAGATGCCAATCCTTGGTGCCCGACAGCTCCGATATGCGCGCCAGCATCTTGCTGAACCCGCTCACCGCTGTCTTGCGCGTGGTGGTGAAGACGTAATTGCAGTTCGCAAAGCGCGGCATGGTTTCGAGGATCGATAGCGCAAAGGACGTCAGCGGCACGACATTGGCGCGCTTGTTCTTGGACCGCGCGGACGGGATTTCCCATGTCGCATTGTCGAAGTTGATTTCGCTCCAATTCAACTCCGCAAGTTCGCCGCGCCGCTGTGCCGTCGCCAGAAGGAGTAGCACGAACGGCCCAAACGGATAGCTCTCATTGCGGCGGGCGGTCACGACCCGGCGCAGTTCATCCTCGGACAGAACCCGATCGCGTGCTTCTTCCTCGACCGGAGCCTTGATGCCCTGGGCCGGATTGGTCTCGACGATGCCGCGTTCCAGACACCAGTTGAACAGCTTGCGGACATTGCGCAGGATGCGGTTGGCGCGATAGCCCGCGCCGCGATCGATCGCCGCGTCCATGACCTCCAAGAAATGCGCCCGCGTAATGGTGCGAATGTCGCATTGGCCGAAGGGCGTGACCAGTTCACGCTCGAGCATGTTCTGGGTGTCTTTCCACGTCCGGTTTCGCGGTTTGGCATATTGCCTGATGAAATCCTTCACCACGGCATCCACCAGCAATCCCGGTTGTCTGCGGCGGCCTGCTGGATCGATACCCTCATCGACCTGACGCAGCGCGTCCATCGCCTTGGCCCGCGCGACCGATAGCGACGTGCGCGGATAGGTGCCGATCTTCATGCGCCGCTGCTTCGGTCCATGGCGATAGCTGACGAAGAAGCTCTTGCCGCCATTGGGCGAGACGCGGACACCGAAATTGGGGAAGTGAATATCCCGGATATCGTATCGTTTGGCCTGCGGCTTTGCCGCGCTCACTGCCTTGTCGCTCAATGCCTTGCGCATATGCCATCCCTTTCGATGGCAAGCCATTCATCACAGCATCGGCGAAATCTCAAAAGCTATTTCAGAGCGTGGAGGATAGGCAAGGATATGGTGCAGAGTGAAAGAAATTGCGAGTGTCGCTCTTTGTTTAACTCTTCTGACGATTGATTTAGTGAAAGTTGGCGCTTTCAAAAACTTCTAGATTTCAGCCAATCAATCCGCCTCTCCGTCTCGTCAATCATGCATCCATACCAAGTGACCTGTCCGTCCTGACCACCCGTTGCCAATGCTTCAGCTTTGCATTTTTGATCCCTGTGAGCGATCCATAGACGCTCTAGGATTACAAGATGCCGTTGCTGGGCAGGATTAAGCTTTTTGCGCACAACCTGATAGGTCTGGTTGAGCACGACGTTTTTGCGTGCCAATTCCTCATCGTCGCAATCGATCATGGCAGACATCACTGCCATTTTAGCATCCCCCGTATTGAGGCACTGCTCGAAAGGATCAGGGACGATCGACTGCGCGTTCTGGACATTTTCTGCACGGGTTCGTTCAGCATTTCCCGAGAAAACCAGCACAGCAGTCACGATGGCCGCGAAAAACAATAACCGAGATATCCGAATCATGGCTAACCTTATAGCATCCCAAGTACTTCATTGGGGACGTTCTACATCCAGCATACGCAAGGCATCTGCGCGCTCCCTTGGGTAGCGAATATTTATAACTCTTGTAAGATTTCGAGCATCCGCTGTTCGACCTTCGGAAACTGCCCTGTCTCTGACAGCAGTTACATATTCAGTGCGGCGGTCGTAGATATTATCGATCAACATTGCCTCATAACTCGGATCGGTCCGAGGAAGGGCTTGGTCAGTTCGACGCACAGCGTCGCCCAATATCCTTGCAGCCGCTCCATGCTGCACTGAGACTGACCATGTAGCATTTCGGACCGCGTCACTAGCATTGTCCAGATTATAACCAGTATCGCGGTCAACGCGGTTGACGACCGGGTCATAGTGCGTTCGTTGTACATAGGCATGCTGCGCTTCTCTGAAAGCATCTGGATCCCTTTCGGCAACAGCGCGCCAGCGATTCCCGAATGCTTCAGTTCCGGGTCTGAGATTATCAAACTCGCGCGCCCATGGTCGAAATTCGGGGCTAGCTACAAAAGCAGCGGCGTCACCCGTATTTGTTGCGAATTGATAAGCTCCGTAGGAGACGCCACCTGGGTCGCCGCGCCCAGAAGATATGGTCCCCACATTGCCTCGCGATTCGTAGCGCGCGGAGAGTTCACCGAGTGGATGATTCGGATTCGGCCTCCGCCCCCGCGCGGCAGCAACCTGCTCACGGGTTGCGGTCACGACTATTTCGTTAGACCGTGCAGCGTCCCTTGCTTGCGGGGAAACGCGCGTGGTCTTTGAAGTGTGCGGAGCATCAGCGCGGCGGGGCGGCGTATGTGGAGGAATGCGCAACGTCTGCCCCGCTCGTATATGATCGGGGTTCTTGATATTGTTAGCCCTTGCCAATGCATCAGACCTTACGCCGTGCCTACGCGCAATATGGGAAAGCGTGTCACCTTTGCGAACGGTGTATGTTCTTAATTTGCCTGACGAATGACTGCTGCCATGTCCCGATCTAGGAGTTGAGCCTGTCCGTGCTCCACCCGGCGCGAAGGTGAACTGGCCGTTGCGCGGGTCATGATAAGGGTTGAATTTTAATTCTACGTCCTGATCCTCTATGAAACTTTCATCTGACAGGCGCTGACCAGTTCGTAAATAATGAGAGAAGGCCTTTTGACTTGGCGATTTGTAAGAAATCGAACTCATAACTGACACCTCTTGTTTGCGTGCAGCGTATGAGAAAGATGGTGCTGTAGGACAGCAAAATCTATGTCGTCCTTTGGGGCATCGATGGGGTAAACAGACGGTCGTGTCCCAGGTGGTGGTGTAGGGAGGTTTCCCTGAAGGGGTGGCCACCGTCGATCTTCTGGTAGGGTTCGGATGCGAACTTGAACCTGGAGAAGAAGACGATGACCGACGACAGAATGGCCCTTGTTGAGCTGATTGAGCAAGGGGCGGATAGTGATTTGGTGCGCGAGATGCTGGCGTTTGCGGCCGAGCGCATGATGGATATGGAGATTGAGGCGAGAACGGGTGCGCCCGCCGGCAGTCGCAGCCCGGCGCGAATGAACCACCGCAACGGCTACCGGGAACGGGGCTGGGACACGCGCGCCGGGCGGATCGACCTGGCGATCCCGAAGCTGCGCAAAGGCAGCTACTTTCCGAGCTTTCTTGAGCCGCGCCGCACGGCCGAGAAGGCGCTGGCGGCGGTGATTCAGGAGGCCTATGTCCATGGCGTCTCGACCCGTTCGGTCGACGATTTGGTCAAGGCGATGGGCGCCAGCGGTGTGTCGAAGAGCCAGGTGAGCCGTCTGGTCGCCGAGATCGATGAGCGGGTGAACGCCTTCCTGATGCGGCCGATTGAGGGCGAGTGGCCCTAGCTGTGGATCGACGCTACCTACCTCAAGGTCCGCGAGGGCGGGCGGATCGTCTCGACGGCGGCGATAATCGCTGTCGGGGTCAACACCGATGGCCGCCGCGAAGTGCTGGGCGTTGCCACCGGCCCTTCGGAGGCGGAGCCCTTCTGGAAAGCTTTCCTGCGCTCGCTGGCGGATCGCGGCCTGCGCGGAGTGAAGCTGGTCATCGCCGACGATCACAAGGGGCTGCGCGCCGCCGCCAGCAAGGTGTTCGCCGCGAGCCAGCAACGCTGCCGTGTACACTGGATGCGCAATGCGCTGGCACACGCTGCACCCAAACAGCGACCTGCCGTCATCGCCATGATCAAGACGATCTTCGCGCAGGAGACGACTGAAGCGGCGCACCAGCAGTGGGGGCAGGTTGCCGATGCCCTGCGCGAGAAGTTCCCGAAGCTGGCCGACATGATGGACGCATCGCGCGAGGACGTGCTCGCCTACATGGCGTTCCCGAAGGACCATTGGGCGCAGATCGCCTCCACCAACCCGCTGGAACGGGTGAACAAGGAGATCAAGCGGCGAGCCGACGTCATCGGCATCTTCCCCAACGATGCCGCCGTGATCCGCCTCGTCGGCGCGCTGATGCTGGAGCAAAATGACGAGTGGGCCGTATCGCGCCGCTACATGACGCTGGAAACAATCGGCTCGGTGAGCCATAACCCCGTTGTCAGCCTGCCAGCACTGGCCACCTGACACATACCTGATCCTGCCGTGGATCGACGGTTCCTACACCACCACCTGGGACACGACCAGATCTCGCGGCCGCCAATGAAACGGTCTGCAAAGATTGAATGGAAGTGCCGTTGTTGGGAATATGCGGCTATCCCGCCCCGCGATCTGATGCTCCCCATTGGTACCCCGCTCATCTTTTGTTTCTGGATCCGCTCATATTTGTACCACGACGAGCGCGGCCATCCTCCACCTCGCGTGGTTGCATTTTCCATCAATAGGATTAAATCATACTGACCGACATCTCTGAAGGTGACTATCATGCGATCGACACAACAACTCAGCGTGACGTTAACCCTCGACATGGCAGCACAGGTAAAGGCGCGCGTTGCGTCGGGAGAGTATGCGAGCGAGAGCGAGGTGATCCGCGACGGGCTGCGCGCGCTTCAGGCGCGGGAGAAGGCCATCGATAGTTGGCTGCGCGAGGATATTGCACAGGTTTACGATGCAATGCAGGCCGATCCAAGCCGCGCCCGTTCCGTTGCGGACGTGAAGGCCGCACTCGCCGCGGAACGCAACACACATCCATAATGCGATGAGCCATGCTGTTTCGTTCGCGCCGGAAGCCGAGGCGCAATTGCTTGCGCTGTTCCGGTATATAGCGAGCGAAGCCTCCACCGATATTGCCGATAGGTATGTTGGCGCCATCATCGAGCAGTGTGAGAAGCTGGAGAGCTTTCCGCTTCGCGGTACTCCGCGCGATGATATCCGCCCCGGCCTACGCACCCTTGCCTTTCGGCGGCGGCGCGCAGCCCCTTGTGATCGTCGGCGATGACCAGCTTCACTCCGCGCAGGCCGCGATCCGCCAGCGAGCGCAGGAAAGCTTTCCAGAAGGGCTCCGCCTCCGAAGGACCGGTGGCAACGCCCAGCACTTCGCGGCGGCCATCGGTGTTGACCCCCACAGCGATTATCGCCGCCGTCGAGACGATCCGCCCGCCCTCGCGGACCTTGAGGTAGGTAGCGTCGATCCACAGGTAGGGCCACTCGCCCTCAATCGGCCGCATCAGGAAGGCGTTCACCCGCTCGTCGATCTCGGCGACCAGACGGCTCACCTGGCTCTTCGACACACCGCTGGCGCCCATCGCCTTGACCAAATCGTCGACCGAACGGGTCGAGACGCCATGGACATAGGCCTCCTGAATCACCGCCGCCAGCGCCTTCTCGGCCGTGCGGCGCGGCTCAAGAAAGCTCGGAAAGTAGCTGCCTTTGCGCAGCTTCGGGATCGCCAGGTCGATCCGCCCGGCGCGCGTGTCCCAGCCCCGTTCCCGGTAGCCGTTGCGGTGGTTCATTCGCGCCGGGCTGCGACTGCCGGCGGGCGCACCCGTTCTCGCCTCAATCTCCATATCCATCATGCGCTCGGCCGCAAACGCCAGCATCTCGCGCACCAAATCACTATCCGCCCCTTGCTCAATCAGCTCAACAAGGGCCATTCTGTCGTCGGTCATCGTCTTCTTCTCCAGGTTCAAGTTCGCATCCGAACCCTACCAGAAGATCGACGGTGGCCACCCCTTCAGGGAAACCTCCCTACACCACCACCTGGGACACGACCTCAGAATTGGGGTCGATTTGACAGCAAGGGGCTTTGCGGAACATATGCCATTGCCAGAGCAGCCGCAACTTTCGTATCGATAGCGACGTACGCCGGAAGGCAGGCGGCCGGGTAAACCCCATAATGGCTTGGGTCTCCCCGGGTTCCGCTCCAAAGCAAGGTGATGCTACCTCCGCAGCTGTTATATCAAACGCATCGCGACTGAATAACGCAACGGTTCCCCGGACCGGATGCGTCGCCAGCTGTTGTCGCTGGTTCCGGACAACTCCATGATCGATATTTTGTCGCCGCCCACCCGAAGGGACCTCATTTCCTCTACAATGCTTGCCGGTACATACATGAACTCCTTCCTGTAGCCGTTGGATGCATGTTTGGTGACGAGGCAGGCAGTTTCATTTCCGCTGCCTCAGCAGCCTCGCTGATATAATCACTGTTCTAGGGGCTGTGGGGATTCAGTTCAGATGGAGCCGAAAAGGGGGATTTTCGAGCATCGGAGCGCAGCGTACTTAAAGGTACGTGAGCACCGAAGCGCAGAAAATAGCGCTTTGTAGGCCTATATGGACTGAATCCCCACAGCCCCTAGCCGGCAGTGGTCGGATCGCGCTCAGCGCCGGCTTACTTCCACCACGACTTTGCCGATAGCTGACCGGCTGGCCAGATGCGCGATCGCATTGCCGCCTTCAGTCAGAGGGTAGATGCGGTCAATGCGAGGCGTGATCCTGCCATCTTCCCACCACGTGATCAATTGGCGGACGTGCGCTGCGTGGCGGTCTGGCTCACGCTCTGCGAACGCCCCCCAATATACTCCGCGAATGTCGCATCCCTTAAGCAGGGTGAGATTGAGCGGCGGCTTGGGGATGCTGGCGGCAAATCCAACGACGAGGTGGCGCCCGTTCCACGCGATCGCGCGCAGTGCTGCCTCAGTATAGTCTCCGCCGACCGGATCATATGTGACATGCGCGCCGTCAGGCCCGACCGCCTCCTTCAACTGCTTCGCAAGCGCCCTGCACCCTGCATCGTCAAACGGCCCAGATCCATAAACGACAACTCTATCGGCTCCCGCCTCCGTGGCAATGGCGGCCTTTTCCTCGCTCGAAACTGCGGCCACTACGGTCGCCCCCAATATCTTTCCGATTTCGATCGCGGCTAGTCCGACACCACCCGCTGCACCAAGCACGAGCAAGGTTTCCCCCTGCTTCAATTCGCCGCGATCGAGCAGCGCGTAGATGGTCGTTGCGTATGTCAGGAGCAGCCCTGCTGCCTCGCGAGGATCTTTTCCCCCCGGTACGGGGAGGGCGGATCCCGCAGGAATGACCAGCTTCTCGGTAAGTCCGCCGTAGCCAACGATTGAGATCAGTTCGTCGCCGACAGTCCAGCCGGTCACTTCATCGCCAAGCGCTTCAACGACACCCGAAATTTCCGTGCCCGGAGCAAAGGGGCGGGGCGGTTTGACCTGATATTTGTCTTCAATGATCAGAACATCGGGATAATTGATCGCGCAGGCGAGGACACGGACCAGAATTTCGCCCGGCCCCGGCCGTGGATCCGGCACTTCGGAAAGTATCAGGGCATCGGGACCGCCAGGTGAAACGGACAGCAGCGCTTTCATTATTCACCCTTAAGCGGGCATGCCAGGAGAGAAACGTGTCGGCTTCAACAGCCGACTTTCCTGAGATGCTACGAGCGGAAGCGCCGCATCGAGAAATGCGGTCCAGCGCGCGTCCTGATACAAGCTGCTCCTGCGGCGCTCGCGGTCCTCGACGCTCTCATAGGCCCACAAGTGAATTACCTGATTGAGCGTGCCGCTTTCCGAGATGTAATAGCCGACCAGTTTTCCGCAATACTCAAGGTAGAGGGGCAACCCCTCACGCTCGAAAAGCTCCAGAAACGGCTGAACAGCGCCGGGCCGGAGTGTGTATATGCGGTGATCGACGATCATTGGGCGGGTTCCAGAGCTGGCACGACCGATGCTCCGGTCAAATCGGCGGCTGCGGCCACTATCTTGTCAACATTTGGCAAGAGTGCCGCCTGAAGCGAGGGTGCCGCAGGTATGCGTGTGTCAGGCGCTGTAACCCGCCGAATCGAAAGCGGCATTTCGTCGCCAAGCAGCTCATGCAGCTTGGCCACGATTTCCGCTCCGAAGCCCCCGGTTTTCACGGCTTCATGAACCACAAGAACCCGCCCGCCCGCAGTCCGAACGACATCCAGCAGCGCCTTCTCGTCCAACGGGGATAGCCAGCGCAGGTCTAGCACGGCGGCGTCACAGCCGGAGGCTGCCAGCCGCTCGGCGGCTTCAATGGATGCCCCCACCATGGTGCCCCAGGTCACGATGGCGACGTCCTTGCCCTCGCGATGCACCCGCGCCTTGCCCGCAGGTTCAGGCGCGGCGGCGATCTCGACCTGGCCCTTTGTAGGGTACAGGCCACGCGCTTCGATCACCACACAGGGATCGGGATCTGCTGCGGCCGCGCGCAGCAGCGTGTAGGAGTCATGCGGTGTCGCGGCGAGTGCAACCTTGATCCCAGGCATATGGGCGAGGAAGGCTTCGATCGACTGCGAATGTTGAGCGCAGGAGCCTGGGGTTGCGCCCTGCTGCGTCCGTACAACAAGCGGCACACTGGATTTGCCACCCGTGATATAGCGGATGTTAGCGGCTTGATTGATCAATTGGTCGAGCGCGACGAAGATAAAATCCGCCCACATGATCTCGACAATCGGTTTCGCGCCAGCGAGTGCGGCCCCGACCGCAGACCCTAGAATCGCGTTTTCGGCGATGGGCGTGTCGAACACCCGCTCCCCGCCGAAGTCGCGATGAAGGTAGCGGGCCGCCGCGAAAATTCCGCCGCTTTTCCCGACATCTTCACCGTACAGGATGGTGCGCTCGTCTTCAGCCAGCTCAGCGCGCAAGGCAGCGTTGACCGCTTCGATATAGGACATTTCCCGGATTTTCGGAATGCGTGTGCTCCCTTGCGGAGCGGCATTCAGCACGACCGGCTGACGCGCGTCGTCAGGACTGGGCGTCGGCGACGCCATCACACGGGCTGCCATAGCACGTGCAGCCTCTTCCTGCTCCAGACGGGAGGCGGCGACCTCCTCTTCGCTCAGAATACCATCGCTGACCAGCTTTTCGGCCACGAGCTTCAGAGGATCGCGCGCGGCTGCGTCGGCGCGATCGGCTTTTGGGCGATAATGCTCGATGTCGCGATTGTAATGGCCCCATAAGCGGGGAACCTTGCACTCCAGCAGCGAAGGGCCTTTGCCTTCCCGCGCGTGAGCCGCAGCCATCGCGAAGCTGTCACGCACCACGATGGGGTCGATGCCGGAAATCGTCGCCGATGGGATGCCATAGGCGTTCCCCCGGACCGCAAGCCGGTCGGCATGGAACATATCAGACGTGGGCGTCAGTTCGGACCATCCGTTGTTTTCTATCACGAAAATTACAGGAAGTTTGCGGACCGATGCAAATACCATCGCCTCATGGACCGAACCCTGATTCATTGCGCCATCGCCGATGGTCACGACGACAACAGTGTCCCGGCCCTGCAGGCGATGAGCCATCGCAACGCCACACGCTATCGTCGTGCCCGCGCCGACAATGGAGTTTTCGCCGATAAAGCGGGAATCGGGTGCCATCATATAGGCCGAGCCGGCCCGCCCGCCATTTATGCCTGTGGATCGCTGGCATATCTCGGCCATTACGGCTTCCGGATCCAGACCAGCCGCCAGCGCCCATCCATGGCCGCGATACGTGCAGACCACCGGATCATCCTCCCGCAAAGCTGTCAACGCGGCCATGGGGACAACCTCTTGACCGGCGCATAGATGCATCGACCCAGCGACTAACGGAGGATTGACCTGGGTAAGGTTCCACACCTCCTGTTCAAAGGCCCGCAAAAAGCTGATTTTTGCAAATATACTGGTCAGGAACTCACTATTCTCGAATTCCCGCGTCAATTGCGATGAAGCCTTCGTCACCCGCATTTCTCCCGCCGTTGCAGGGCAAATACAGTGTAGTTTCAAGAAGTGTCAAATAATGTAAGAAACATCAAATAATGATGTTATAGATTTGCAGCTTTCTGCAGTTTGAGTCGGTTGGCCTCGAAATTTCGTTCGAATCGCTCGATAGGTGCCGAGATGCCCAGAACAAGCCGCGTAGGCGGACGGCCTATCGGTACCGCCATACAGGCTAGACCGGCCGCATATTCCTCCCGTTCCACGGCAATCCAATCCTGTCTGATACGTCCGAACTCTTGCACAATAGTCGTTCTACTCGTCAAAGTGTTCCGAGTGCGGGCGCTCAGAGGCGAGCGAGCAAGATAGTTCTCCGCCTCCTCCTGCGTACTCATGGCCAGCAGAAGCTTGCCGCTCGCGCGCGCATGAGCGTCCCCAGCCGTCCCGGGCGGTGGCTCTGCGGCATGGATTGCGGAGCTGCTACGTGCGGTAGCAAGCACGACAATCTCGGTATCGACCCACCCAACGACATAGGCAGTTTCGCCTGTTTCAGCGGCGGCGCGCTCAGCGTAGCGGGTAAGATAATCCGGAGCACCGCTTTGTCGCTTATAACCGTGGGCTATGTTGGCGACGCCCAAACCTAAAACATAGCTTTTGCCCCCGGCTTGGCGAAGCATGTTCGTCGAAACTAGTGTGTGGATCAGATGATAAACGACCTGCCGAGGCAGTCCGAGCTGAATACTCAGTTCCTTGGCGGAAATCCCGCTACTGCTCGCACGCGCTACCGCCAGAAGTACATCGATGGTACGAACCGCCGTCTGAATTCTCGGCTTTGTGGCGTTCTGTTCCGGCGAAGCGGCGCCCGCGATAGTTTCATTCATTCCCACCAAATCGGCTCCAGAAGTTGTTAACACCAAAACATCATTATATGATGTAAGTATCGCATCATTGACGAATTCATGCAAGGCCGGTTATGTGCGAGGGCATCTGCTTTCGCCCTCAAGCCGAAAAGCGGGTTCAGCGCAGCTGGCATGCCCGCTGATCGCAGGGAGTTACTATGTTTGATTTCAATGGTATGACGTCGATTATCACCGGTGCGGGTGGTGGTATCGGTGGCGAAACTGCGCGCTATTTCCATGCCTGCGGCGCATCTGTCGTACTAGCTGACATTAACGGAGCTGCGGTAGAAGCAGCGGCAAGTGCCCTTAACACGGGGGACGCTCGGGCGATCGCGGTTCAATATGATGCTTCGGTGCCGGGTGATGCTGGAATGCTTGTCGAGCGCGCCATGGAAGCTTTTGGACGGCTTGACCATGTCGTGGCCAATGCTGGGATCTACACGAATGAACGCGCCGCAAACATGAGCGATGAGGTCTGGCGCCGCACGATGCAAATCAACCTCGATGGCGTTTTCTATCTCTGCCGTGAGGCTAATCGCGTTATGGCAGCTGGCGGGGCGATCGTAGCCTCTGCGTCGGCCTCCGCGCATGCCGGCGGCAGTCTTGGGCATGCTCATTATGGCGCATCTAAAGGGGGCGTTCTTGCCCTGGTGCGCGGGTTGGCGCGTGAATTCGGGCCGCGGCTGCGTGTCAACGCGGTCTCCCCCGGGACGATCGAGACACCGATGATTGCAGACAATGCCGCGCTTCGGAATTCCGACCTCGTATCCTCTTTTGCCCTTGGAAGAATGGGCAGGCCCGAAGAGGTCGCATCGGTCATCGCCTTCTTGTGCAGTGACGCCGCCAGTTATGTCACGGGGGAAACCATTCTGGTGTGCGGCGGCAGCTATATAGGCTGATAGACGTGCGGCGCGACATGGCCGGACCTATCGAGCCTACACGCGACGTAGATATTGGCACAATTACTAAATTCTCGATGAGCGACTACCAAGATCTAGAATTCAAAGGGTTAAGCCGCATTTTGAGCCGGGGAGGAACGATGCCGATGGCAGACACTACAGCGTTGGAAGGGTCTTCCCGTACCACGGAGGCTGTTTCGCGGTGGCCTTTTGCTTCACTTAAGGATGTCGAAAATGAGCTCTGCGCTAGGGGCGAACGCTTTGAGATGGAGAAGGTCGTCATCAACGGCCACGAAATGCGCTGCTGGAAGAATCAGCATCTCAACCTGGTGGAGCTGGCGCGCCATGCTCGCAAAAACCATCATGACCGAGACTTCGTCGTTTTTGAAGGCGATCGCATCTCCTATCGCGACTGGTACAACGCAACAGCCCATCTGTCGGCGGCACTGATTGCGAGCGGTATCCAGAAAGGAGACCGGGTTGCGCTGGCCATGCGGAATTTGCCGGAATGGCCGGTGGCCTTCTTCGCTGCCAGTGCAACAGGCGCAATCGTCGTTCCGCTGAATGCGTGGTGGACCGGGCGTGAGTTGCGACATGGCCTGGAACAATCGGGCGCACGCATAGTGATCTGCGATGGCGAGCGATGGGATCGTATTCATCCGGAATTCGACGGTTTGCCGAATCTGGAAAAGGCATTCGTCTGCCGGACCGACGAACCGCCGCGGGCCCACCATGCTGTGCGGATGGAAGATGTCTTGGGAGTTCCGAGCCGTTACAGAGATCTTCCTGACGCCGATCTGCCTGATATAGCGATACGCCCCGATGACGACGCGACGATACTCTATACGAGCGGAACCACCGGGCTGCCGAAAGGTGCGCTGGCAACGCATCGCAGCAATCTGATGCATATTTTCGGATCTGGCTATGCAGCCGCTCGCACGGCACTCAGGCGAGGTGAACAACCTGCTCCGCCTCCGGTCCCAACACTGTTGAGCGCCGTGCCGCTGTTCCACGTTACCGGCCTCAACGCATGCCTCATGCCCGTTATCGATGCAGGCGGGACGTTTGTCATGATGCGGAAATGGGATGCAGGACGGGCTTTGGAACTGATCGAGGAAAACAGAGTCACCACAGTCGGCGGCGTGCCAACGATTGCGCTCGACCTCGTCAACCATCCTGATCGGGACAAGCACGACCTGGCATCGTTGGCGACCGTCTTCTATGGAGGCGCCGCGCCACCGTCGGAACTCGCAACGCGCATTGCGTCGGACCTGAGGGCATTTCCCTCAAACGGCTGGGGAATGACGGAAGTGTGCGCTGTCGGGACGACACACAGCGCCGAGGATTATCTGAACCGGCCAGCGAGCTGCGGCCCAACCTATCCCATATCCGATTTACGTATAGTCGATACGGAAACGGGTGCCGTATTGCCTGTAGGCGCGGTGGGCGAGCTGCAAATTCGTGGCCCCCAGATTATCAAAGGCTATTGGAATAATCCTGAGGCCACCGCTGCGACCATCCAGGACGGCTGGTTGAGGACAGGAGACCTAGCGCGACTGGACGAAGAAGGATTCTGCTTTCTTGTCGGGCGTGCCAAGGAGGTCATAATCCGCGGCGGGGAGAATATTTACCCGCTGGAAATCGAGAATGTCCTTCATCAGCATCCGGATATAGAAGATGCTGCCGTGGTGGGTGTCTCCCATCCTACTCTCGGTGAAGAACCTGCTGCGGCCGTGCGTGCCCTAGCAAATACTCATGTTACGGAGGCAGAGCTCAGAACCTGGCTTGGGACACAGATCGCTGCCTACAAGATTCCTGTAAAAATTCGATTCTACAATGAAGCACTGCCTAGAAACGCGAGCGGAAAACTCTTGAAAGCAGATATTCGCGCATCTCTGGAAGGCATGGGGCATTAGCATGCGACCGGCTGCACCATCACGCGTCTGGCGAGGCGATTGAACAATGAGTGCTATCGTATTACCTTTTACAGCACTTCTATTGCTGACGCTGGATCGCCCAGTGCCTGCCGTCGACAAGCCCATGGAGGTCGTAAGCGAATTCATTGTGCACTTTTGACAAGGCATTTGTTTTCCCGCCCGTAACAATAATCCGGATCAACTTGCCGGTGAAAAGTGCTGCCATGAACCATGCATCGAACGGAGTCGCAGACGGATTGAGGCTGGTCATAATGGGCGACCAGCCATGCCACTGTTCTGCATTGATCGCCCACAGCCCCGGTCGAAGTCTCGGGTCACGCGACGACTGGATATAGACCGGATAGGCCGCCAAGCTGAGGTCGCGATGCTCCGTAACCTCTCGGAGGAAAACTTTGGTAGTCATATCGATTGTCTGGTCGACATCGATTGAGTCATAGTCGACATCGCCCCGCACTGTGCGATAGCGGAATTTCGCTTCAATGAAGAGTCGCATCTGGGCAGCATTAAGAAGGTCTGAGACGGTAGAAAAATGATAGGTCAGAGCGGGCACAGTCAACCCGGACTGCTCCGCTACCTTTCTGAATGTTAGCGGTTCGTTCTCTCCAGACGTCAAAAGGGCGACGGCGCATCTAAGGATGCGTTCTCGCGTTTCTTCCGCTTTCTTCCCGAATTTTCTTAATTCTCCCGGATGGGTGGTGTCATCGCCAAAACTCGGTGTGAAATCAGTAACGTCGCTCGACAAAAGCGTTCGCAGACTGTCTTCGGACAAGCCGAGCGGCACCAATAGAAAAATGAAGCCGACCACGGTGTCGATTGCGGACGTAGCAGCGTGGCCTACATCCTTTTCACCCAAAAGATGTGCAATGTTTTGCCAGATATCATTGAGAGTCCGGAACCAATTTTGTGTGAGGTCTTGAAGGTTCGGTTCATGCGCAGCGTTGAGGGTGATCTCGCACCAGGCCAAGGTCACCGCCCTATGTCTGCCCAAGGCGTTGGACACCAGCTTCAGCGCAAACTCCCGAAAGCTCAAACGTTCGGATGTGGTGGCGTAGCGGCGTTCAAAACGTTGGAACGCATGAACATACTGATCCAGCAATTCCTGGGAAGCGTGCTTGATGATGTCGTTTTTCGTTTCATAATAATAGGTCGTCGCGGCGAGCGAGACGTGGGCCTGCTTCGCCACCCGCCGGTGAGTAAGAGCGGCAATGCCATGTTCGGAAATGGCGGAAATCGCGCCCAAAGCGATATTCTTCTGGCGAAGATATGAACGGGTTTGCTTGGTCTTTCTCCGTCGAATGCGGGCAGGCTGCATTTCCTGCAGGTCGTAGTGTCCGATCTCGCTCATAGGCTCTCATAGCCCCATGTTTGTCAGAACGGAAGTTGACGAGGGCCTTGCTGAGGCTTCCAAGAACAGGAATTCATCTGAGTCGATAGCGCTATAATCCATCATGTAATAGTGCCGATGCCGAGCTAAATCTGAAGAAATCGATCATCGCACGTAGCGGCGCGGACATGTGACGGCTCCCAGAATAATAAAGGTGAAAGCTTGAGCTAGGCTGGCACCATTCATCAAGCACTCGTACCAGACGGCCTGCAGCGATATGTTCCGCAACTACATCCTCAAGCATGTACGCGAAACCGGTTCCGTTCAGTGCAGCTCCAATGATGATATTCGTGTCATTAACTGTAATGGTGGACTCGACCCGAACCTCAAGAGCCTCGCCCGCGCGCTGGAACCGCCAACGATAGAGTGATCCATCATGCGTCCAGCGGTAGTTGATGCACCTGTGATCACGCAAATCGTGCGGTGTTTTAGGCGTGCCTCGCGCCGCCAGATAGGATGGGGAAGCGACTACTGCCACGCGCAGGTCTGGCGTCAACCGTACAGCTATCATGTCACCATGGACATGTGTGCCCGATCGGATTCCGGCGTCAAAGCCCTCCGCGATGATATCGGTCATGCTGTCATCAATCACCAGATCGAGCACAATGTCCGGGTAAAGGTGCGTAAACTGGCCTAATCTGGGAATAAGCACAGTCTCGGCCGCAAGCCGAGGCAAATTCAGACGCAATCGGCCGCGCGGGTGGTCGCTAAACGCCCCGACTTCTCTGACCGCATGCTCCATTTCCGTCATTGCGGGAACGAGTCGGCCGAGCAGCATGGTGCCTGCCTCTGTCGGCGCTACACTGCGCGTAGTCCTGTGCAGAAGTTTTGCCCCTAGGCGCTCCTCCAACGCTCGAATGATATGGCTGAGCGCGGATGGGGTAACACCTAGGCGAGCGGCTGCTTTGCGAAAGCTGCGCTCCTGCGCAACAGCGGCAAAGGCTCTCAATTCACCAAACTCAGATCCCCGCATCATTGCTGTGCTCTGCTCACTAGCCAGTAAAAATTATACTGCATTGTCTCAAGTAACGGCAAGAGCCAAGTGTGCTTGCTCGATAATCGCAGGAGGAATGAACGTGGCCGAAAATCAACTGAACGAAGCTGGATCGCTGGCAGGAAAAGTTGCATTGGTGACCGGCGGCGGTACAGGGATTGGGCGAGCAGCCGCGCTATCGTTTGCAAAGAAGGGTGCAACCGTTGTTGCTGCCGGAAGGCGACAGGCTGCACTCAATGCTGTTGTTGGAGAGATCGAAAGCGCAGGCGGCAAAGCGGCAGCGATAACTGCAGACATCTCGAAAGAAAATGAAGTGACGGCTCTGATAAAAGCTGTTGTTGAGCGGTTTGGCCGCCTTGATGCCGCTTTCAACAATGCCGCCACCACTGGCAATGGCCCAATTGAGACATTGACGACGGAGGTCTTTGACAGTGTGTTTGCCACTAATGTCCGCGGCGTCTGGATGCTGATCCAGCAAGAGATTATAGCGATGCGTACGCTTGGAAACGGAGGCGCAATCGTCAACACCTCTTCTATTGCAGCGACTGGCGGTAATGTCGGCCTATCCATCTACGGCGCGAGTAAGGGAGCGCTTGATGCGATGATCCGTCACATCGCGCTTGAGGTCGGGAGCGACGGCATCCGGATCAACAACGTCAGCCCCGGGCTTACCAGAACGCCAATGACCGCAGATTTCCCCGAAGAAGCATTCGCGGTCGTCGGCGGCCATGCGGCACTAAAGCGAGTAGCAGAAGCGGACGACGTAGGAGACGTCGCGGTTTGGCTATGCACAAACGAAGCCCGTTTCGTGACTGGCCAGAGTATACTCGCTGATGGCGGATACAATATCGCTGGTATGCGTTAATCCGCATCACATCAAAACGGCGCGGCGGCTGAGAATACTGCCGCGCCGACGACTGCCGATATTACAGGAAAAACCGCACAGTCCGATAGCGCGCTTGATCACAGCAGTTCGAATAAGCCAGTTGCCGCCATGCCACCACCGACACACATCATCACGACGACATATTCTGGGCCACGTCTCTTGCCATCGATATGAGCATAGCCGGTAATTTTCGCGCCAGACATGCCATGGGAACGGCAATCGAGATAGCTTGGGTGCCGGCCGAGGCAGGAGGCCAACTATGCGAACGCTTCGATCGGCATCTTTCGGACCAGGGTGCTATGCTGTGCCACGACCGAAAGCCAGCTTCGGGCTTGGGGCAAGTCGTTCTCGAAGAAATAGCGACATGCATGGTCAATCCCCATGTGAAATGGAGTTTCAGCCAGTTCAGCGGCAACCATTGCCTGATCGAGCCACAGCCAGGCAATCACGCCATGCCCGAACGCACGCAAGAACAAGGTTGCATCGTCGAATGTATTTGGCGCTTGCGCCTTCAATCCATCCAGAGTGTCAGCAACATTTTTCCAGAAGCTAAGCAACTCCCACGCGAATTTCTTGTAGCGACCAGCAGCTTGTGCGCGTTCAGACGTTTGCGTGATACGTGCTCTTAACAGTTCAATGGCTTTGCCGTCGGATAACAGCAGCTTGCGTCCAAGAAGATCGATGGCCTGAATACCCGTTGTTCCCTCGTGGATTGGGTTCAGGCGATTGTCACGCCACAACTGCTCCACATCGAAGTCGCGGGTGTAGCCATAGCCTCCGTGCACCTGAATAGCGAGATCGTTGGCAATTAGCCCGAACTCGGACGGCCAACTTTTCGCAACGGGCGTGAGCAGTGCAAGCAAAGCTTCAGCTTCATCGTCACTCTGGTCTACAAGGTTCGCACAATACAGGCAAAGCGCTAAGGCACCTTCGGCGTAAACCTTTTGCTGCAACAACATGCGGCGCACGTCTACATGTTCAATGATGGCAACCGGCGGACCAATCTTGTCACCTTGGGCGCGGCCCTGTGTCCGCTCCTGTGCGTAGCGGAGCGACTGTCGGTAGCCGCGATAGGCGAGTGCAGCAGCACCCATGCCAACAGAAATGCGTGCCTCGTTCATCATCGTGAACATTTGCCTCAGTCCCTGTCCCGGCTTGCCTATCAACCACCCGGTCGCACCTTCCTGCTCACCGAAGTTGAGGAGGCAGTTGGAAGTGCCGCGATTACCCATTTTGTGATTCAGCCCCGCCACCACTATGTCTGTTGATTGTCGCTGAGAGTTGACCCGGGAGGGTTATAAATTTCCACTGAGATTTGACCCATGTTGAACTCATCCCTGGCTTTGATGAGCGAGGGATCATGGAGTGTTGGACATGGCGTTATTGAGCATTATTCGGCGCTGGCATTTGCGCGATCATTTACCGATCCGGGAGATAGCGCGACGCACGGGACTATCCCGTAATACCATCCGTAAATATCTGCGTGCAGGGACTGTGGAGCCCCGGTTCAAGGTGCCGGAGCGGCCGAGCAAGCTGGATCCGTTTGCCGAACGATTATCGGCATGGCTGAAGCGGGAGATGGGACGCCCGCGCAAGCAGAAGCGCACGATGAAGCAGTTGCACGCCGATCTGGTCGCGCTGGGTTATGACGGTTCCTATGGCCGGGTTGCTGCCTTTGCACGAGCCTGGCGCGACGATTACCGGCAAGCGCAGCAGATGAGCGGTCGCGGCACCTATGTGCCGTTGGCGTTCGCGCCGGGAGAAGCGTTCCAGTTCGACTGGAGCGAGGACTGGGCGATCATCGACGGGGTACGCACCAAGTTGCAGGTGGCGCACTTCAAGCTCAGCCACAGCCGGGCCTTTCTGGTGCGGGCCTATTTGTTGCAGACGCACGAGATGCTCTTCGACGCCCATAATCACGCGTTCCGTGTGCTGGGTGGCGTTCCGCGCCGGGGCATTTACGACAATATGCGCACCGCCGTCGACAAGGTCGGGCGCGGCAAAGAGCGGACCGTCAATGCCCGCTTTCTGGCGATGGTCAGCCACTACCTGTTCGAGGCCGAGTTCTGCAACCCGGCAGCAGGATGGGAGAAAGGCCAGGTCGAGAAGAACGTTCAGGACGCCCGCCATCGCCTGTGGCAACCTGTCCCTCAGGCTGAGAGCCTTGATGCGCTCAACCTGTGGCTCGAACAGCGCTGCAGGGCCTTGTGGCAGGAGATACCGCACGGGATCGAGCCGGGTTCGGTCGCGGACGCGTGGGCCGACGAAGTGCAAAGCCTGATGCCGATGGGCAGGCTGTTCGATGGCTTTGTGGAACTGGGCAAGCGCGTCTCGCCGACCTGCCTCGTCCATCTGGACCGGAACCGCTACAGCGTACCGGCATCCTTCGCCAATCGGCCCGTGTCATTGCGGATTTACCCTGACCGTATTCTGGTCGCTGCCGAAGGTCAGGTGATATGCGAGCACCAGCGCATCATCGATCGGTCGCATCATCTGCCGGGCCATACTGTCTATGACTGGCGCCATTATCTCGCCGTCGTCCAGCGCAAGCCCGGAGCGTTGCGCAACGGTGCGCCGTTCCTCGAGATGCCCGATGCCTTCCGGCGGTTGCAGACGCATCTGCTGCGCACCCCTGGTGGCGACAGAGAGATGGTCGAGATCCTGTCACTGGTGCTCCATCATGACGAACAGGCCGTGCTGACTGCGGTCGAACGGGCACTGGAGGCTGGCGTCCCGACCAAGACCCATATCCTCAACCTGCTGCATCGGCTGCTCGACGGAAAGCCCACCGCTACGCCGCCGGTGACGGCACCGCAGGCATTGAGGCTGGTCAGTGAACCAATGGCCAATGTCGAACGCTATGATGCGCTGCGTCGGGAGACACGCCATGCGTCATGATCCTGCCAGTGGCGCTATCGTCGTGATGCTCCGAAGCCTTAAGATGCACGGTATGGCACAGGCCGTTACCGATCTCATGGCACAGGGATCGCCGGCGTTCGAAGCCGCCGTGCCCATGCTCTCACAGTTGCTCAAAGCCGAGACGGCCGAACGGGAGGTGCGCTCCGTCGCCTATCAACTCAAGGTCGCGCGGTTCCCGGCCTATCGCGATCTTGCCGGCTTCGACTTTGCCAGTAGCGAGATCAACGAGGCGCTGGTTCGTCAGCTCCATCGTTGCGATTTTATCGACGTTGCCGACAATGTCGTGCTGGTTGGCGGCCCGGGCACCGGAAAGACCCATGTCGCCACCGCGCTCGGTGTGCAGGCCATCGAACATCACAGGAAGCGGGTGCGGTTCTTCTCCACTGTCGAACTGGTCAACGCCCTCGAACAGGAAAAAGCGCAAGGCAGGGCCGGACAGATCGCTAATCGGCTCGTGCA
Source organism: Sphingobium sp. DEHP117 (assembly GCF_030867385.1). Classification (GTDB taxonomy): domain Bacteria; phylum Pseudomonadota; class Alphaproteobacteria; order Sphingomonadales; family Sphingomonadaceae; genus Sphingobium. The sequence goes on from NZ_JAPFBJ010000002.1 coordinate 850,477, forward strand.
CTCCGATCTCGTGATCCTCGATGAGCTGGGCTATCTGCCGTTCAGTGCATCAGGCGGCGCATTGCTGTTCCACCTGCTCAGCAAACTCTATGAGCGCACCAGCGTCGTCATCACCACCAACCTCAGCTTCAGTGAATGGGCCAGCGTGTTCGGCGATGCCAAAATGACCACCGCTCTCCTCGATCGCCTCACCCATCACTGCCACATCCTCGAAACCGGAAACGACAGCTTCCGCTTCAAAAATAGCTCTGCCCAGCAGGCAAAACCAGAAAAGGAGAAAACATCATCTTGACCCACAGGACGTAACCGAAACATATATCCGAGACGGGTCACTTCTCAGTGAAAATCCCGGGTCAACTCTCAGCGACCATCAACAACCACTATGTCGTTTGGACGATCATCAGGAAGGCGCTTGGGGACTATGAAAAGGGAAATGCCTTTCGTCCCTTCGGGAAGGGTGCCGTCGTCCCTGACGATCTTGGCTAGCACAAGATGGACGATATTTTCGGTGGCGTTTTGGTCGCCGCCCGAAACCCACATTTTGTTGCCAGTCAGTCTATACCCAGCGCCGAGCGTATCTTCACCTTCCAGTATGGCCTTCGTGCGGATGTCGCCCAGACTCGAACCGGCCTGAGGTTCCGACAGGCACATAGTGCCGAGCCAGCGCCCCTCGATTTCGGGCAACGCGAACTGCCTGATCTGCTCCGATGTACCGAAGGTTGATATGAGCCGCGCATTGGCGGCCGTAAGCATCGCGTAATTGGCGGTCGCTATGTTTGCTGCTGAGAAGTTTGCTTGGATCGCGAGCGTTGCCGTGTAGGGAAGACCGAACCCGCCAAGTTCCTCGGGAAAGCTGCACCCGAACAACCCAAGCTCCGCGAAGCGTGCGAGTGCTTCTTTCACTGCGGGTAGGATGTGTACGCCGTCATCATGAAGTGCGGGTTCTTCAATATCGCTCTGTCGATAATGGGGAAGAAACGCATCAAGAGCGAGGCGTTGCGCGGTGGCGATAACCGCGAGCAAGGTCTCGCGTTCTTCTCCCCGGGCTATATTCAGCCAGTCGAAAAGATGGAATGCAAGTAAATCTGGTGAGGGCAGAATGTCGGAACCTATGCTCATGATGCTATTTCCGTATCTATGGAAGATCGGCGACAGACTTTGACGCACCGGGCTATAAACGCTGGTGGGTGGTCGGTGATCCACGCAGTCATATTGCTCGGGGCTGTTCTTGGACCACCACACATAGAATGTTGCTCCTGCTTTTTAGAGAAAAGGGATTAGGTGACTGCGTTCGAATAGGGGTGCGCTTGCTCGAACAATTTGTGGACTAGCAGATAGTGGGTGTCGCTTGGTATCGCTATGATTACCGGTCAGACACACCGCCCAAATATTGGGGGCCTTTTTTCTACAAATTCTGCAATCCCCTCGTGATGGTCGTCAGTGGCCATACAATGAATATGATGGTCGGCTTCCAGATTCATGCAATCTTCCAGCGGCGAAGTTACTGCGCGGTTCAGATTTTCCTTCATATACCCTAGCGCCGTCGCGGGACCCGCCGCCAGTCTGGCAGAGATGTCCGATGCCCGATCTGGTAGGTCTTCGGGCTCGCATGTCCAGTTGACCAAGCCAAGATCGAGTGCTTGGGCCGCCGGGATGCGATCCGACAAGAACATCAACTCGCGGGCCTTTGCGCTTCCGATCAGGCGTGTGAGAAAATAGGCAATCCCAAAATCTCCTGAGAGACCGACTGGCGCGAAGGCCGATAACAAGAAAGCGGAATTCACCATCAGTCGTAGATCGCAGGACAACGCCAGGGAAAGCCCGGCCCCGGCGGCGGGTCCGTTAACGACCGCCAATGTCGGTTTTGGCATTCGGTACAGGAGTCCAGCAGTATCCCGCTGCACGCGACACTGCCAACGGACACGCGTGTTGATGGCGTCCTCGTCGAGAGAAGCGCCCATCGCTTTCAAATCGCCGCCTGCACAAAACGCATTTTCCGCGCCCTGCAGAACGATGCATCGGACTTTGGAACTCGCCTCCGCGAAGCAAAGCTCGGCTTGTAGGGCTTCTGCCATCGCATCAGTTAACGCATTGCGCGCATGTGGCCGGTTCATCGTCAATATCAGAACCCCTTTATCGAGTTTGGAGGTTAGCTCAGCCGTTCCGGTGGACCGATAATCGTTCACATGCCCTGCCTTCAGATTCATTACTGGTACAATTAGTAGAAAATATTTGCGAGGTTTGTCAATTGTGCTAAGATGGTTGGCGGACGAGACAGGGCGGTGCAAAATGGGCAGAGCAGCAGGCATCGTTAAAATCGAAAAAGACCATGCGTCGGTTCAATCGAGCAATCTTTTTATGCGCAAAAGGACCACTGCAGTAAGGTCCTTGCCCTTCGGCTGGGCTGGCAAGTCTGCCGCCTTGGCTGCTGCCCGCGGCGCTCCCATTCTGGAACTGCTTAGGGCGGCGGGTGTTGGCGACTCCGAGCAATGCATTGCGGACGGAGACGCGCTGTCTGCCGCGCATTACATGTTGATGGGCGTTGGCACGATAAATCTGGTGGATGATGAGTTGCACGCGGTCTCACGCACCAAGATGCCGCGAGGTACCGTCTCCACAGGTCTCAGGATCATGGCGTCAGCACGAAGCCTGCGGACGGCAATAGAGTCCCTCACGAAATTTTATGCCTTGATCGGGCAGAACCAGAAGATCGAACTAGGCATATCCGGCTCAACGACACGGCTCGAACTCTCCGCAGATATATCTGACAGCCGGTACTCCGCCGCGATCGAAGAAATGATCATCATCTCCTTGCACTGCCAGTTCAGCTTCATTTTGGATCGTTTCCTGCCCGTGTGTGGAATCGTAACGCACGGCGATCACCCCGCCACCAATCTCACTCATCCCTATTTGGGATGCAAAGTCTTGCGCGGGCCGAAAACTGCTCTGATTTTTCCGACATCCTGTTTGGACCTTCAGCCTATCGCAAAGATAGGCGATACCCCCGTCACCGATGCTGTGCTGTACTGGCTCAAACAGATTGAGACACAAGGCTTCTCGCGCATTGGTTGTCAGACCTTGAAGCCCATCAGTGCCGCGGTATTCGAACGTTTGCGCGTGCGGGACGTATCCTACGGGGAATGTTGTCTAGAGCTTGGGTTCACCGGCGACGAATTGCGGCGAGCCCTGTGCGCGGAAGGAACCGGTTACCGGTCACTACGGCACAGTGCACTCCTGGAGCGACTGCGCCCGTATTTGGCGTCCAGAGCAAATATGGATGATGTCGCTCTGGATATGGGTTTTTCCGATGCTCGCAGTTTGCGCAGGAGCTTGCGGTCGGCATCAGGTATGTCACTGACAGAGCTGAAAGCGAGCATTGATTTGGTGACTTCCTGTCGCGATCCCTCCTTGATAGGCCATCTCAAGCATCAGCTGAATGCAATGGAATAAGGCCTGCTTGGACCGACAGAGCAGATCGCAGGATCGCGCATCGCCCGGGATTTGATTTTACCCCCAGAGCAAGAGTTTTATTTTGGAAAACCGCGCCGGTTGCTACCAGTTCTCTGAAAAGTGGGCTGAGCGCATTCCTGTCGCGGGTTGGCCATTTTCGTATGCGGCTTTAGGCAAAACCGTCCCCCCTCAAAAATAAACGGTCCTCGACTTGGATGTGAATGAACCTAAGCCAGTTCGCATCGTCGGACGCCGGCAAAGAGCGGCTAAATTGGAGGGGAGTTATGAAGCAGTTACCTATCGCGCTATCCGTATCGCGGTTCGCAATTAGTGCTGGCCTGATCGGGTCGTTGTTGGCAGCTGGCGCGCATGCGCAGACGGCAGGGAGCTCTACCCCGAAAGCGGTTGAGGATTCTGAGAACGGCATCGTCGATATTGTCGTGACGGCGACGCGTCGCGAAACTTCGCTGCAGAAGACGGGCCAAGCAATCTCTGTCGTTACAGGCCAGCAGCAACTGTTCACGGGCCGCCAAGGGTTGGACGACCTCCGGACATCGGTTCCGAACATAAACTTTGCGTCGACAAGCAATACCACGCAGCTTTTCGTTCGCGGCATCGGCAACACGTTCATCCAGGCGGGTGGCGATCCGGGTGTGGCGATCTATCAGGATTCGGCATATCTTTCGGATCAGACGACCTCGAGTGTCAGCTTCTTCGATGTTGAGCGGGTTGAGGTTCTGCGCGGGCCGCAGGGCGGTCTTTATGGCCGTAATGCTACGGGCGGCGCAATCAATGTCATCTCGGCCAAGCCCACGTCGAATACGACAGGGCGCATCTCTATGCTCGCTGGTAATTATGGTCGTCTGGAGAGTGAAGGCTTTGTGTCCGGACCGTTGGGATTTGCGAACACTGACTTCCGACTTTCTTATCAGATCCACCGCCTTGATGGATTTGTCCGCAATCTTTACAGGCCCAGCGTTGGTGATCCCGCGTACGGGGCGACTCCTGACCGCCTCGATGACATGAAATCCGATGCTGTTCGGTTCCAGACTGCGACGGAGCTTGGCTCCGGCGGCACGTTGCGCATCATCGTCAACCATTATCGCGAAGCGGACAATGGTCCCGCTCTCGCTGTCGTGCCGACACCCGGCTTTATCTATCCTGCCGAGGGGATCAATGGAGTTGTTCCGTCGAGCGATCCGCGGAATATCACCGTTGACGAGGGCAGCAACAAGATCCGCCTGACAAACGTCAATGTAAATCTTGACCAGCCGATTGCGGATGGCACGCTGACGGTTACCGGCAATTACCGTCGCTCGAAACAGGATTTCCTGAATGACTGCGATGGAACGGGCGTCAACAATTGCTCATTCCGGCGGGAAACATCGAGTAAGGACTATTTTGGTGATATTCACTTCGCCTCGTCGACCGCCGGCGCGTTCCGTTACCTCCTCGGCGCAACGTACACCAATCTGGACCAATATCAGCTGAGCAACGTGCATTGGGAGGTCCCAATGTTCTATCTTGGCGTTCCTGGAGATAACACTCCCTTTGATCTTCCGACGTTCGCCGGCGGTAAAATACGGTCGAAGTCCTGGGCGGTCTATGCCGATGTACGCTATGCCCTCTCCGACGTCTGGTCGCTGGTCGGTCAGGCCCGGTACACGAAGACCACTAAGAAGGCCGATGAGACTTTGCTCTTGCCGACCTTTGGACTTCTTTCTCCTCACTTTCCCAACGGTGTCAAAACCTCCGGTGTTCCTTTCAAGGTCGGCTTCGAAGGACAGCTGACGCCCGATATTTTGGTATATGGAAACTATTCAACCGGGTTGAAGGATGCCGCTATCAACCTCGGCGCCCAACAGGCGACGCCTGTCAAAAAAGAGCAGGTCAAGAGCTTCGAAGCCGGATTTAAATCAAGTTTTTTGGACCGGAAGCTGCAACTGAATGCTGCGGTCTTCAACAGTGATTACAAGAACCTTCAGATTTCCCAGCTAGTCGGTACTCTAATCGCGCTGACTAACGTTCCCAAATCTCGGATCAGGGGCGCCGAACTCGAGGTTGTCGCGCAGCCAATGTCGGGCCTGCGGTTTAATGCCAGTCTCGGTTATCTCGATGCCAAGCTCAAGCGTTTCTCTAACGCCCCGAACGTGCCCATCTATTTCCCTCCTTCGGTTTCCATTCCGCTGGCTGGCAAGCAACTGCCCTATGTTGCCAAATGGAACCTTACCTTGGGCGCAAGCTACCGTTTCGAGCCGACGGATAGCGTCGCGGTAGAACTGGGCGGCAACTATTATTATCAGAGCCGCATCTTCTTCAACGAGTTCAACACATCTGCCAACTCGCAAAAGGCGGTCGGCCGCGTTGACCTTACAGCCTCCATCGGCCCGTCGGACGACAAGTGGAAAGTCTATGGCTACATCCGCAACCTTACCAATGAGACGGTGCTGACGGGAACCACCATCTACGCAGGCCTTCTGGGAGCCGAGAAGGGCGTCAGCTATGCACCGCCGCGCAACTTCGGCGTCGGTTTCTCATACAATTTCTAGGTCGGATCCGGTGATGACTGCTGGAAGTGCGATACATATTCACGGTTTTTGCGATGATATTTTCAAGAATGTCCGTGAAGAATTTGCCGCAAACTTCGAGGAGCGCGGCGAACTTGGCGCAAGTCTGGCCATCTATCTCGATGGCAAACTGGTAGTCGATCTCTGGGGGGGCATCGCCGATACCTCCACAGGTTGCCCGTGGGAGGAGAGCACGATGGCCGTCGTGTTCTCCGCCACAAAGGGCATGGCTGCGATCTGCATGCATATGCTGGCGGACCAGGGGCTCCTCGAATTCGACAAGCCGGTCGCGGCCTACTGGCCGGAGTTCGCAGCCAACGGAAAAGAAAACATCACGGTCGCCATGGCGCTGAGCCATCAGGCCGGCGTCCCGGTCTGGCAGTTGCAGGATCTGCCGTCCGGTGCGTTTAATGACTTTGACTTCGTTTCGCGACTGCTGGCAGCCGAGACGCCGGTGTGGGAGCCGGGCACCGCGCACGGTTATCACGCCGTCTCCATCGGCGTGATCGAGGGCGAATTGGTCAAGCGCATTACCGGCCGCTCGATCGGTACCTTTCTGAGGGAGGAAGTGGCGCGTCCGCTCGGCGCGGATGTCTGGATCGGACTCCCGGAGGCAGAGGAGAGCCGGGTATCGACCAGCTATCTGAGTGATGGCAATCCGCAGTCACCGCTGACCCAAAAGTTGAACAGCGATCCAGGTTGGATTGGCTGGAAACTCATCACCAATGGCGGCGACGACCTCGCCTACACCAATTCGCGTGAGCGTCATGCAGCCGAGATACCTGCTTCTGGCGGGATCGCCTCCGCCAAGGGCCTCGCGCGCCTTTACGCCCCCCTGTCACTCGACGGATCAATCGATAACGTGCGGTTGGTGCAGCCCCAGTCGCTGCATGCGATGGGCGCCATCCGTTCGGCCTCGGATTGCGACCTGATCTTGCGAATCCCCACCACCTTCACGCTGGGTTTCTCCAAGTCATGGGGCGACAGACGGCTTGGCTCCGGCGAGTATATGATTCTCGGCCAAAATGCGTTCGGCACGCCAGGCATGGGCGGCAGCATGGGCTTTGCCGACACCGAAGCGCGTATGTCTTTCGGCTATGTGATGAACAAGCATGGCAGCGGTGTGGGGCTGAACGAGCGAGGCCAGAGTCTGATCGACGCAGCCTATCGAGCGCTGGGTTTCAGTTCGAGTGCACCGGGCTTCTGGGTTCGCTGATGCACGACACAAATTACAAGAGCTGCTGGGAAGGTAGATCGGTGAATGAGGCACAAAATGGTGTGCAGGGCATATGCGCGCCGGAATTCGCGCAAGTGGCCGCTGTCTTTGCCCGCAACTTCTCCGAGCATGGCGAGATCGGCGCGGCTGTCGCGATCCATGTGGATGGCAAGCCGGTCGTCGATCTCTGGGGCGGAATAGCGGATGCGGAAAGCGGGCGCCCCTGGAAGGAGGACACGATGGTCGTCGTGTTTTCCGCAACCAAAGGCATGGTCGCAACCTGCATGCATATGCTGGCGGAGCGCGGCCTGCTCGACTTCGACGAGGCAGTGGCCACTTACTGGCCCGAGTTCGCTGCCCATGGCAAGGAAAGCATTACGGTAGCCATGGCGCTCAGCCATCAGGCTGGCGTGCCCGTGTGGCGGAAACCCCTGCCGCCTTTCGCATTTCATGACTTCGATCTCCTTGCAGACCGACTCGTAGCTGAAACGCCGGCCTGGGAGCCAGGTACTGCCCAAGGTTATCACCCGGTCACACTCGGCGTAATCGAGGGTGAGCTGATCCGACGCATTACCGGGCGGACCGCCGGCACATTCCTGCGCGAGGAAGTGGCACGACCGTTGGGGGCCGATATCTGGATCGGCTTGCCGAAGGAGGAAGAGCCGCGGGTCGCGCCCCTTTATCTTGGGGAGCGTGATCCCAGCTCGCCAATGATGCAGAAGCTCTTAAGCGATCCGGATTGGTATGGCTGGAACTTCATCAACAATGTGGGCGGAGATCGCGAGAACGTCAATTCGAGGGAGCGTCGCGCCGCCGAGATACCTGCTGCGGGGGGTGTTGCGACGGCGCGAGGCCTTGCCCGGCTGTATGCCCCGCTCTCGCGGGATGGATCGGTCGACGATGTGCGGCTGGTGCGGCCCCAATCGCTGCACGCAATGCGCGCTATCCGCTCCGCCTCCGATTGTGATCACATGCTGCGCATTCCAACCACCTTCACACTCGGTTTTTCGAAGACGTGGGGCAGCCGACGGCTTGGCCCCGGCCAGTATGTAATCCTTGGACAGAACGCGTTTGGTACGCCGGGCATGGGCGGCAGTATCGGCTTCGCGGACACGGATGCACGCATGTCATTCGGTTATGTGATGAATCGTCATGGAAGCGGCGTAGGTTTGAATGAGCGGGGGCAGGGATTGATAGATGCCGCTTACAGATCACTGGGCTTCACCTCTGACCGGCCGGGTTTCTGGGTGCGCTGAGCGCCACCAGCTACAAATATCGACAGGGATGCGAATAAATGGATTTTTCCTTCACCGAGCGCGAAAGCCATTATCGGGACCGGGTCCGCGAATTCATGGACACCCAGGTGCGGCCGCAAAACCAAGCTCTTGAACAGGAGTTGGCCTCGGGAAATCGCTGGGAGCCGCTTCAGACCATTGAATCACTGAAGGTAAAGGCCAAGGCTGCGGGGCTTTGGAACCTCTTTATGCCGCCGACCAAAGATCATCAGGGAGCTGACGACGGCTTCGTTTTTACGGGTGAGCGGCTGAGCAATCTTGAATATGCGCTATGCGCCGAAGAGATGGGACGCCTTTATTGGGCACCGGAAGTGTTCAACTGCTCCGCTCCCGACACCGGCAACATGGAAGTGCTCTACCGCTATGGTACGCGCGCGCAAAAGGACGCCTGGCTGAAGCCGCTCATGGAGGGCGAAATTCGGTCAGCGTTTCTCATGACAGAACCGGACGTCGCGTCCTCCGACGCCACGAATATCCAGACGACGATCCGACGGGACGGCGATGAATATGTCATCAATGGCCGAAAGTGGTGGTCTTCGGGTGCTGGCGATCCACGCTGTCGGCTCGGTATCCTGATGGGCAAGACGGATCCTGGAGCGGACGTTCATCACCAGCAAGCCATGATCCTTGTCGATCTCAACACGCCCGGCGTCCAGATAAAGCGCCTCCTCTCGGTCTATGGATATGATCACGCGCCGCATGGTCATGCCGAGATAACATTGACCGATGTGCGCGTACCGGTCGAAAACCTCTTGCTCGGCGAAGGGCGCGGGTTCGAGATCGCGCAAGGGCGGCTCGGGCCGGGCCGAATCCATCATTGCATGCGCACCATCGGGGTCGCCGAGGAAGCGCTGGAGGCTATGACGAGGCGGCTCACCTCGCGCATGGCCTTCGGAAAACCGATCGGCGATCACTCGGTTTGGGAGGAACGGATTGCGCGTGCCCGCATCGATCTGGAAATGACGCGCCTCCTTTGTCTCAAGGCGGCCGATATGATGGACCGCGCAGGCAACAAGGCGGCTCGTGACGAAATCGCCATGATTAAGGTGCAGGCGCCCGAGATGGCTCTGCGAATTCTGGACGACGCGATACAGGCCCACGGCGGGGCAGGAGTGTCTGGCGATTTCCCCTTGGCAGCCGACTGGGCGGTAATCCGTACACTGCGCCTCGCCGACGGGCCGGATGAGGTTCACCGGCGCGCCATCGCTCGTGCCGAATTCAAACGGTATCGCAACGCTGGATCAAGGCAATGACCGCTGGCGACGCAGTTAGCGAACCAAATGGCCGGAACAATAGGGAATTTAGTGTTCAAGACCTCAACAGGTGGTTAGCCGACCATGCGCAGGGCGTCGCCCCCATAACGACTGTAACGAAGTTTGCGGGTGGTCAATCTAACCCGACCTATCGCGTCGATACGGAAGGTGCCACCGCCTATGTGCTACGCCGCAAGCCGTTCGGTGAGTTACTTCCATCCGCGCACGCGATCGAGCGCGAATATCGACTCATTGACGCGCTGCATCCCACCGGGTTCCCCGTCCCGCGCCCCCTTGCACTCTGTGAGGACAACAAGGTTATCGGCGCTGCGTTTTACCTCATGGAGATGGTCGAGGGGCGCACATTTTGGGATGGCACCTTGCCAGAGATAGCCTGCTCTGATCGCCGCCCGTTATACGAGGCGATGATCGATGCCCTGGCAGTGCTTCACAGCACCGATCATGTGGCCATCGGGCTGGAGGATTTCGCTGCTCCGGGAAACTATTTCGCGCGTCAGGTGGGGAGATGGACGAAGCAGTATCGCGCCGCACAGACGGACGATATCCCGGAGGTGGAACGACTGATTGAGTGGCTGCCGCGCAGCTTACCGGCCCAGGGACGTACCTCGATCATTCATGGTGACTATCGCATAGACAATCTGATTTACGCTTCCGACAGCCCGCGAATTGCCGCGGTGCTCGACTGGGAACTGGCGACCATCGGAGATCCTCTGGCAGATTTTGCTTACCTTGCCATGAACTGGATCATGCCTTGCGACGGACGTTCCGGACTTCTCGGCGTAGATTGTGAAAATGGGGGGCTTCCTACGCTTGATGATGCCGTCGCTCGTTACTGCACGGTGACAGATCGCGAAGGCTTACCGGACCTGCACTGGTATTTCGCCTATAATCTTTTTCGTCTGGTGGGGATCGTCCAGGGGATCAAGAGGCGGGTGGAAGCCGGCAACGCTTCCAGCGACCGAGCTGACGCAGCAGTGGCGGGTCTGATGCCTTTGGCGAAAGCCGCATGGAGCGAGGCTCGCAAGGCCGGGGCAACAGAATAAGGATACGCACTATGAAACTTTTCGAGCTGACCGGCAAGGTCGCGATTATCACCGGATCATCCAGAGGCATCGGTCGAGCCATCGCCGAGGTATATGCAGCTGCGGGCGCCAACATAGTGATCTCCAGCCGCAAGCAGCGCGCCTGCGAAGAAGTCGCTGCGGCTATCAATGCCCGTCATGGCGAAGGTCGGGCGGTGGCCATCGCTGCTTCTATATCGGACAAAAGCGCACTTGAAACGATGGTCGCCAAGACGCGCCAGACTTTCGGCAAGATCGATATCCTCGTCTGCAATGCCGCGTCCAATCCCTATTATGGACCCATGGCTGGTATCAGCGACGAACAATTCCGCAAGATCTTCGACAATAACGTGCTATCCAACCACTGGCTAATCACGATGGTGGCTCCGGAAATGATGGCGCGCAGAGATGGCGCCATCGTAGTTGTGTCATCGGTGGGTGGTCTGATCGGTTCGAACGTGATCGGAGCCTATCACATTTCCAAAGCAGCCGATCTTCAGCTCGTGCGCAATCTCGCAACCGAACTGGGACCGTTCAACGTGCGCGTCAATGCTATTGCGCCCGGCGTAATCCGGACGGACTTTGCCAAGGCGCTGTGGGGGGATGCAAAGGCGGAAGCCGAGCTTAGGCGCACCACGCCGCTAGGCCGCGTCGGCGAGCCGGTCGACATTGCGGGTCCCGCCCTGCTTCTCGCTTCGCAGGCTGGCGCATTCATCAATGGTCAAGCCATCGTTGTCGACGGGGGTAAAACCGTCAATGGCAATATATGATGGGCGCTTTCGAGAATAAGAGCATTCTTGTCACCGGAGCCGGATCCGGAATCGGCAGAGCTACGGCCCATCTCTTTGCGGCTGAAGGTGCTGGTGTATTGGCCGTCGACATTAGCTGCGACGTGGAAGAGACGGCTGCCGGTCACGAGAGGATCGTCGCCATGCGCGGCGACGCGGGCCATGAACCGGATGTCATTGCGATGATCGCCGCCACTGCCACGTTCAACGGCGGTGTTGATGTGATCTGTGCGAACGCTGGCGTGAGCGGGGGGCCAGAAGGTCTCTTCGACCAAGCCGCAGCAGATTGGGAAGCGCTGTTGCGGGTCAATCTCATTGGCCCTTTCCTCGCAATCAAACATGGTGCGAGAGCGATGATCGAGGCAGGCCGCATAGGGGCGATCGTCTGCACAGCATCGGTTGCTGGATTGCGCGCGGGAGCGGGCGGACCTGCCTATTCGGCATCCAAGGCAGGTGTTATCAATCTGGCGCAAACTGCGGCACAGCAGCTCGCAGGAACCGGAATACGCGTCAACGCAGTATGTCCTGGCCTGATCGAGACTGGCATGACCCAGCCGATATATGAGCGCGCCCGCGCCAAGCATCGCGAAGACCGGATCGGCCAACTCAACCCGCTGCGGCGCGGCGGTTCACCTGTGGAGATCGCCAGTGCCATCGCATTCCTTGCGTCCGATGCGGCCAGCTATGTCAATGGCCATGCCCTCGTAGTCGATGCTGGTCTTTCAACGTCTCACCCCTTCGCGAAGCCGCTAGACCGGAGTGAAACGACTTTCTGACAGGGACATTTTATGATCCAGACCAAGCTGCACGACGATGTCTTGGAGTTCGTCATTGCTCACCCCCCCTGTCAACGAAATAGGTAGCCAACAATCGCCGATGCACTTGAGACTGCGAGCAGCGACGATACCGTAAAGGCGATCGTCTTCCGGGGAGGCACCAGATTGTGCTCTGCCCTCACCTTGGCCACTCTGCGGCGAGACGATTGATCTATCTATCAGCCTATGCCCGGAAGGTCCGGTCACAATCGGCGGAAAACTCCTTCACCAATTTGCGCCGCACGATCTCGGCTCGGCTATACGGAGTGGTTCGGGCATTCTTGTGGATGTTCATCCGGTCGGTCCTCCAGTGCTGACGTCTCGCAGCCTCAGTCTGGTCCGGTCCGCCGGATGAACAACCTCCTGAAAGCTCACAGCTAGCCAAATTTACCCTAACCGGAGACCGGAGTTAGAACCGCAGTCACGCGGCGGTTCAAATCGACAGGTAAAGTGGGGGATAAAATCTGCTTAGCAGAGCCATGGAGCCGGAGGCGTGCGTAGCGCCGTTACTTCAAGGGGCTCCTATCAGCAGGTTCTGCCGAGAGCGCGCTGCGCTAAATCTGACGCAAGACGCGCGCTCTATCTTTTTGTTGTCGCATCCTTTTGGCGCAAAACCGGTTCCCACCCTTCGACAAGCTCAGGACAGGCTTTTGCGCACGATGCTTGTCTTATGACATTGTGGTCCGTTTGGGCCAGAATGATTTGCCCGATCCGGGGTGGCCACCCCGGATCGGGCGGAAGGGGACGGATCGCGCATCGATGCCGGTCAGCAGGACCGGGTTAGAGTTGGATCGCCCCTTTCTTTTCCATCAGGCCCGAACGGATACCGGGGCTTTCGGCCCGGATGACAAGCATGGGAGCGGAAAAGATGAACTCAGTTCTACCACAAAACATCGGCATCGACATCTCCAAAGCGAGCCTTGATTGCCATGCCCGCCCGGCTGGAATTGGCCGGCAGTTCGCCAATACGAAGAAGGGCTATGCTGCACTGATCAAATGGATCGCACAGTGGCACGTCGAACGCATCGCTTACGAGGCAACCGGCGTCTACCACCGTGCCTTCGAACAGGCTCTGGTGGGCTGTCCGCTCGTGCGGATCAACCCCGAACGCGCGCGGCGATTTGCTCAGGCAACAGGTACGCTTGCCAAGACCGACACGATCGACGCCGCCATGCTCGCGCTGATGGCCGAGGCACTCAAGCCCGCTCCCCGCCCAGAACGAGCACAAAACCTCAACCAGTTGGCCGAACTTGTGAACGCCCGTGATGGCTTGGTGCGCGATCGTACCGCGCTCAAGAACCGCGAAAAGAACCTCACCCTCCCCTTGTTGAAGCGTCAAGCCAAGCAAAGGCTCGAACAGATTGCCCGCCATATCGATGCAATCGATGCCATGGCTCAGAAAATCATCCAGGCCGATCCGGAACTCGTCCGCAAGCAGGAAATCATCGCCAGCATCAGCGGCGTCGGTATCCTCACTGCAGCGCAGCTCATCGCAACCATGCCCGAGCTCGGTAGCCTCGAAAACAAGCAGGCCGCATCGCTCGCCGGCCTCGCCCCCGTCGCAAGGCAGTCAGGGCAATGGAAAGGCAAGTGCTTCATCCGCGGAGGGCGCGCTAACGTCCGACAGGCGCTCTACATGCCGGCCCTCGTCGCCGCCCGCTTCAACCCAGACCTCAGCGCCAAATACAAACAGCTCATCGCCGCCGGAAAACCCGCAAAGGTCGCCATCACAACCGTCATGCGAAAACTCATCGTCACCGCTAACGCTCTCATCAAGGCAGACCGCGTATGGGTCAAATCCCTCCCTTGACCATCACGGATACTCTAGGGGCTGTTGAGATTCAGCGTGAGTTGATTACGGCTGAGCAGAGCTGGATCAGCGCGGAGAAGCTCTGATCGGTTTTACAGGCGCGCATGGCGATGCGCTTGAACTCTTTGAGCTTGCAGAAAAAGTTTTCGATGAGATGTCGCCACTTGTACATCTCCAGATCGATTTTAACGGGACTGGTCCGTTGCGGCATCTGTGAGATGACGACCTTCGCCCCGCGCTGGTTCAGTTCGTCGATGATCCAGTTGGAATCATAGGCCTTGTCACCAGCAGCGCGCCCAGTTCGATGCCTTCGATGAGTGGTGCGACGCCGTGAGTATCCCAGCGATTGCCGGGTAGCAGCACAAAGCGGACAAGGTTGCCAAGCGCATCGGTAAGCGCGACTATTTTGGTCGTCCAGCCGCCCTTCGACTTGCCTATAGCCTGGCTTTGAGTCCCCCTTTTGCGCCGTGGCCGTGCCGGTGAACCTTGACAATGGTGGCATCGACCATGGCGTATTCCATGTCGGGCTCCTCCGACAAGGCATCGAAAATCCGCTTGAAAACATCGGCTTCCCGCCAATCGCGAAACCGCCGGAACGCCGTGCTCCAGTTGCCGAACAGGGCTGGCAGGTCACGCCACGGACTACCCGTCCGGACAATCCATAGCACAGCCTCCATGAACAGCCGGTTGTCCCTTCCGCTACGCCCCGGGTCAGTCGGCTTGCCCAGACAGTGTGGTTCCATCTTTGCCCACTGGGCGTTGGTCAGTACAAAACGTTCCATCCGGAGTGTGAATCACATCTCACTCCAAATGGAAATCCTGAATCCCCACAAACCTTAGTGGGCAACAGCGGCTCAATCACGCGCCACTCGAAGTCGGTCAGGTTGTATCGACTCATGCCACTCCTGAATCAGAGTTTAGCGCGATGTCGAAGCTGCGATGGCATCACGTCATGGCAACATCAGCTTGAAAGTACGCCGCCGTCAGGATATCCGACACCTGCCGAAAATAGAGTGGCAGGTCGGTAGCTCCTGCGCCCGTCTCCCGGGTTCTTCTCAGCCGCGGCGTTTACCCAACTTGCGTGGGAAGACGCTGGCTGTGTTTTTCGCGTCTTCCCCGCTGATAGCGAGGCAAATACATGACGCTGCTACCAATCATCGCGCTGATCGCTGCTGCATTTTTTACCGGAGCAGCAGGATACATCACCTTCGTCGAACATCCCGCTCGGCTGCAGCTGGAAGATGGCCCGTTGCTCGCGCAGTGGCAGCCGAGTTACGCCAGAGCACTGCCGATCCAGTCGGGCCTAGCCATCGTTGGCGGCGTTTGCGGCCTGGGCGCATGGTATTTTTCACGCGATTGGCTCTGGATCGCGGGTAGCGTGGCGCTACTCGCCAATTGGCCGTTCACTGTGTTAGCGATCATGCCGACAAACAAACGGCTGAAAGCCATTCGACCTGACCAAACCGAACCGGAAATCCGGACATTGCTGCTCAGCTGGGGTAAGCTTCACAGCGTGCGAACCATGCTTGGGCTAGGATCGACATTACTGTTCGCATGGTGCTTCGCCGGGACAGCTTAATCCGCCTCAGGAGTTTTCCTCGATTCGGATTTGCGGCTCGTCGCGCTGACAATCGACGCCGATCCCTCAGGCGGGGGCGGACATTTTTTCCACGATGGAACGCAGGAAACT
This sequence comes from Sphingobium sp. DEHP117, assembly GCF_030867385.1. Classification (GTDB taxonomy): domain Bacteria; phylum Pseudomonadota; class Alphaproteobacteria; order Sphingomonadales; family Sphingomonadaceae; genus Sphingobium. The sequence goes on from NZ_JAPFBJ010000002.1 coordinate 866,443, forward strand.
CAGGAGAGCGCGATTTACTGGCTGACCTGCCACGACCTGCCGGGTGATCGTATCGATGATCTCCAGCGCCCGCTCGACCTTTTCGCCATTGGCAGGGGAAACCGGAGCGGCTTCTTGCGCGGGCCGCGGAACATCCACAGCCAGCAGCTCTTCCGCGCGTTGCCTTCGAGAAATTTCGCGCTCCAGTTCGTTCTGCAGGTTGTCGATGGTCAAAACTCTGATCGCTTCCCGTTCGTCCGACGCCGTGCCGGCCTGGCGGATCTTCTTGCTGGCCTTCAGCCGGTTGAGCAACGAAGTGATACGGGCCTGCAGAATTTCGAAATCGATCGGCTTTGTGACGTAGTCGTCAGCACCGGCCTCCAGTGCCTCAACCTGCGCCGATGCCTCGGCACGGGCCGTCAGCATGATGACGGGCAACGTATCCATGTTCCAGTCACGCCGAAGAACGTGCAACACGTCGATACCGTTCATATTGGGCATCATATAATCCAGCAGCACGAGGTCTGTTGAATGTTCGCGGATATATTGCAGTGCGGCTTCGCCGGAGTCGGCCTGGTGTATCTCATATCCATGCTGCTCAAGCCTGCGGCAAACGACCGCGCGATTGCCCTCTACGTCATCGACGACAAGGATCCGCTTCCGGCTATTGGCATCGAGAGCAGCGCCGTTTTCAAAATTGGCCGGCTGTTCATGCACGGTCATGTTGTCTCTCCAGTAGGCCAGTAACGGTAGAGACGAGCTCGCGCGGAGTCAGGCCCGCCTTCAGGCACACCGCACTTGTGTTTTCTTTCAGAACGCGCTGTTCCGCCGTCGACAGGGCGCACCCTGTCACAACGACAATCCGGGGGCGGTCGGCAAAGGGGATCCGGGAAACCAGTTGGACCAAGGAAAAACCGTCGGACTTGGGCATCATCAGATCGGTGACGACAATACTGAATCGATCCTTCTCGAGCATGGCCGCTGCATCCTGACCGTCGCATGCCACATGTACCTCAAATCCCTTTTGACGCAGCCCATTGGCATAGAGGCGCACGGACGCCTCATCATCCTCGACCAGCAATATCTTGCCGCCCTGCTGCCTGTTGGCATAGAGCCCGAGGACGGCATCGAGATCATCCACATTGACCGGCTTTACGAAGTGATCGCTCGCGCCTTTCTTGATGGACAGTTCCTTGCGGTCGTCCACGCTGACGACCACGATCGGGATCGCGCTCAGCGCTTCCTCCTGTCCCAGCTTATCCATGACTTCCCAGCCATCAAGCTTGGGCAAGCCGATGTCGAGGAGAATGATGTCCGGCCTGTGCTGCCGGGCCATGGATATCCCTGTCTCCCCGTCGCTCGCTACCAGGATTTCGTAGCCGTTGCGATTGAGCATCCTGCGGAGCAGCTCTACGCTGCTCGGTTCGTCCTCTACAATAAGCGCCAGGGGTTTTTCGCCCGCAACGCGTTCCGGGGTGGAACCTTTAGGCTCCGGCAGGGCTTCGGCCGCGGCTTTGTTTGATGATACCGTTTCGTTCGGCAACAGGCTCAGGCGGATCGTGAAGACGGACCCCAACCCCGGCTCGCTGGTAACGGCAACGCTGCCGTCCAAAAGGGCGACGAAGCGATCCACCAGCGCCAGCCCGAGGCCGGTACCGCCAAAGCGCCTTGTGGTGGAAGAATCGCTCTGGACGAAGGGCTTGAATAGCCTGGAGATTTCCTCGGCGGTCATCCCGATGCCAGTGTCTGACACTTCGATGACCAGCTCTGTATCTTCTTTTCGAACGCCGATTTCAACGAAGCCATCATGCGTGAACTTGCAGGCATTGGCGCCCAGATTGAGGAGGCATTGCCGCAGTTTCGTGGAGTCGCTTTTGATCGTCCCTATTTCGGGGTCAATGGTCACGACAAGGGTATTGCGTTCCTTGGCCGCCAATGGCTGCAGCGTAGCTTCAACCTCGTGCAACAGCTTCCCGAGTTCGAACGCGTGGATATCCACAGTCATGCGGCCCGCTTCGATTTTCGAGAGATCGAGCAGGCTGTTGATCATCTCCAACAGCTGCTTCGACGAACTGTTTATCCAGCTCACGTCCTCGACGGACCGCTCAAGACCGGCCTGCTGAAGATCGCCCCGCAACACCTCCGCATATCCGATGATCGCATTCAACGGCGTACGCAACTCGTGGCTCATATTGGCCAGAAAGGCGCTCTTCGCGACATTCGCAGCCTCTGCCGCATCACGTGCAGTCGCCAGTTCGGCATTGCGGCCCTCAAGTTCGTCCAGCATCTTGTTATAGCTGCTGATCATCCCGTCGAAATCGGGATCGTTCGTCAAACTGACCCGGGCGTGCAGGTCGCCCGATGCTCGCACCTTCTGCATGGCGGAGGACAGCGTATCGAAAGGCCTGGACACCATTTTACGCAGAAAACCCGCAAGGGCTATTCCGATGGACATGCATACGACAAAGATGACAGTCGCGGTTGGGAGGATCTCCCAAAGGATCGTCGAGACGGAGCGATAGCCATAACCGATAGTCAGCCGCCCGACTTCGGTTTTCCCGCCAAATATCGGTGCTGATCGTGTGGCCTGGGTGACCAGCATCTGCTGCAGCCATCCGTCTTTTCCGGAATTGGCGGCTTTTCGCATAGTGTCGATCGACGCCTTGTCAACGTCGGGCGCCATATAGGTTGCGGCCACTTTGCCGTCCGACCTCCTGGCCTCGATCCATTGGATGTTTGGCACTGCGCGGGCCGAATCGAGGATGGCATTGGCCGCCGTCTGATCCTCAAAAACGATAGCAGCGCCAAGATTGCCGGCGAGGACGTCAACAAGCTGCGTATATTGCTGATCAGCGGCGTCGCGGTAATGGAAATACTGGACACCGATCAAGCCGAGTACCGAAAGAAAAACGGCGGTAGCGGTAGCCAATACGCCACCAAATGTCAGCTTTCTGCGGAAGGGCCATTTTTTCAATGCAGATCCAAAGCAGGTCAAATTTCTCATGAGATCACCTTCGCCGCGAGCTGCATCAACTGCGAACTGAACCGGACCCCGGAGCTTTGGGCTACCCGGGCGTTTATCGTGAACCTGACCTGGGGGCCGAAGCTTACCAGTCCGACGGTTCCGCCCTGATCAACGAAGGACGGATCCTCTCCAATCAGAATTTGTCCGCGTGCGGGCTTTTGAAGGGTCCGGGCGGAGGCGTAACCCACGTAAACGACATCGCATTCATTGGCCGCCTGATCGATCTTGTCATAGACCGCAACGGTAATCTTGCGGGTCGATACGGCACGACCCTCCAGGCTTTTCAGGCCTTCGACGAGCGAGTCCTGGCGCCGGGCGCATACAGTCAGCGTCGCGGTGTTGTTCGGGAAGGTGACAAACCTCAGAATATTATAGATGATCGCGACCTTGACGTCTCCCTTGCTCTGCGCGGCGGCATTGCCACCGGTCGCAGTCAGCATGAGCACGCCGCAAAGGACGGTCAGGCACCTCATTGTCTGGCTCTGTTGCGAACGACGATACAATGACTGTCTCCGTCAAAACCGTGTTCGTATTTCAAGCTGTCCGGTCCGCACCACATAGTTGGGAGGAAACGGAATGTTGAGCTGGTAATATTCAAGCCGCTTGTTCTTGAGCAGATTGCTTCCCGACAATGCAATCTGGATGTTGGGAGTGGCCTGGAACTCCGCGCGCAGCCCCAGATCGGTATAAGCGGGGCGCAGGCCGTCCAGCGACCGACTGACATAATGCAATGCACCGCTGACCTCGAACCGGTCGTCAAGGTCGACCGCAGTTTTCAACCGCAGCTGATGATGAGACGAAAGGCCACCGGTAATGACAGGCGAAGCCATGTTTTCGAAACCGGTCTTGGGCCGGATCTTGAGATCAAGATAGGAGTAGGACGCCTCCATCGACCAGTTGGGAGCGAGGTTGCCCGAAAGGAGAATCTCGGTTCCCCACGAACGTCCCTTTGCCTCATTTCCAAATGCCGCTGTTGTCTGAAGCCCGACGGGAAATGGAAAACCGGCAAGAAAAAGCGGGCTTATGGAAGACAGGTTAATGCTCGCCAGATCATCATAGCGATTATAAAACGCGGCGACGTCGAAGATCCATCCTCTGCCCAGCGAACTCCATAGCCCCGCCTCAATCGAATCAAGCACTTCGGGTTTCGACTCGGGGTTGCCTATCACGGTGGAAATTGCCGGAACCAAAGTGCCGGAACCGGGAAGCGGAAACGGTGTTTCAAGCGTCGCCTTCACTCCACGCTCCTGCAATAGAGGCGTGCGGACGGCACGAGAAATCGCAGCCCACATCGAAAGCTTGTCGTTGGCGCGATAAAAAATCCGGGCGTTGGGCTGGATATTGGAGCCGCTGAAATTGTTATGCTCGAACTTCGACCCGAGGGTGATCCTCAGTCGATCGGGAATAAGCGAGAACTCGTCTTCCAGATATCCGGTCGCGATGCGGTCGACATTGCTGTTGTTTTTCATGAGGGTGAAAAGATTGTTGCCACCAATACGGTCCCTCGAAATCCGGCCCGAGATGCCGAAGCCGATTTCATGCCGTGCACCGGCCTGCCAATGCCCTTCGAAGCTCGCATCATAGAGATCCCGCGCTACCAGCACGCCCAGCTCCTCCCGCTTCAGCTGGTTGAAATAGACCTGGCCGGCAAGAGTGAGTGACTGGGACGCGGTGTGCGACCAGCGGCTTAATATGTGCGTTGAGGAAAAATCGTTGTCGACATAGGAAATGGGAAAGGTCACTCCCGTGGGTCCCACGGCAAAGCCTTTGTACGGCTGCGTAAACCCGCCCCTGGAATATTCCGAGAGGAACACCACGCTGTCCTTGCTGGTCGGTGCATAGTCGAAACGGACCCCGCCCAGGCCACCTTCCCATGAAGCATGATCGTTGCTGCCGTCGCTGAACTTCATGCCTTGGGAACGGCGATACGTACCGTAGGCGCGGACGCCCAGCTCGTCCGAAAGACGCGTGCCATAGCCCAGTTCCGCCCTTGCGTCCCGCAGTCCGGCGAGCCCGGATGCCCTGAGGCCCTGCGTATCGACGCTCTGCTTGGTAATGACGTTGATGACGCCGTTGATCGAGTTGCTGCCCCACAGCGCTCCGCCCGGGCCACGAATGACCTCAATCCTTTCAATATCCTGGAGCGGCATGAGCGCCTGATCCCAGAACATTCCGGAAATGGAGGTGCTGTAAATGGCCGCCCCATCCACCATGACGAGCAGATTGGAGGCGAAACGCGACGAAAACCCTCGCGCTGACACCGACGTGCCGGAACTCGACAGGTCGAAAACCTCCAGCCCCGGCACCTGCCGCAGAAGGTCGGTCAGGGTCCGCGCAGCCGAACGCCGGATGTTGTCCTGATTTATGACGTAGATCGCGGAAGCGGAATCGCCGATCGGCCGCGCTTTTTTGGAAGCGGTTGTGACCTCCTGCGACAACAGGTCTTCGAGAGACATGTTAACCCGGCTTATTCATCGGGCTTGGTCAGAAGGGTTGGCGGGAGTGGTGTAAGCGATTGCTTTGATGTAGGAAAATGGGTGTCTAGACCAGTCCTGCAGCGAGGCAATTTATGCCACGGGCCACACCCGCCGGGAGCGATGATAGCGCGCCGGGATTTTCGTTTCCAGCGATCGGGCGCAAGAAGATCACAGCCGCGTTCGACGGAGGTCGGCTCACCTCGGATGGCGGTGTTCTGCTGCTGGCACAGGCCGAGCGCGCGATGGGGCTTTGCCGGCGGCTTGCGGCTTGCATTGCCGATCCGCGGGACCCTGTGCGGGTGATCCATCGCCTTGATGACATCCTGCGTGCCCGGGTGTTCGCGATCGCCTGCGGCTATGAAGACGCCGATGATCTCGACGCTCTGCGCGACGATCCGGGCTTCCGCCTGGCGCTGGGCAAGCTGCCGGGATCGGGCGCGGGGCTGGCCAGCCAACCGACGATGAGCCGGTGGGAAAATGCGCCGACCACACGCGAGCTGGCCAGGATGATGGCCGCGATGATCGACATCTACTGCACCAGCTACCCCGCCGCGCCGGCGGCGGTGACGCTGGATATCGATGACACCTGTGACGTTGTTCATGGCTATCAGCAGCTCTCCTTCTGGAACGGGCATCATGGCGAGCGCTGCTTCCTGCCGATCCATGTCTACGACACTGCCACCGGCCGACCGGTGGCGATGCTGCTGCGCACCGGCAAGACACCGTCGGGCGCCGAAGCTGCCGGCCACATCCGGCGCCTGGTGCGCCATCTGCGCCGGCACTGGCCCGAAACGCACATCACCATCCGCGGCGACGGGCACTATGGCCGGCCCGAGGTCATGGCCTTCTGCGAGGCGGCCGGCGTCGACTACGTGTTCGGCCTGCCGACCAACGCCGCGCTGCGTGCTGATCCCGAAATCGTCGCTGCCGCCGATGCCTGCGCGGTTAAGCGGGCTCAGCGCCAATATCCGGTCCTGCGCAACTATGCCGAGACCCGCTACGGCGCGAAGAGCTGGAAGTGCCAGCGCCGCGTCGTCGCCCGGATCGAGGCCAGCACGCTGGGCATGGACATCCGCTATGTCGTCACCTCGCTGGCCGAAGGTTCGGCTGAGCATATCTACGACACCCTCTACTGCGCGCGCGGCAACGCCGAGAACCTGATCAAGCGCCACAAGACCCAGCTTGCCAGCGATCGTACCTCGTGCCGCTCAGCCAATGCTAACCAGATGCGCCTCATCCTGCACACCGCCGCCTACTGGCTCGTGTGGCGCATCCAGCAGGAAATCCCGAAGGCTGCCGCGCTCGCCACCGCCGAGTTCGCAACGCTGCGCCTGCGGTTGCTCAAGGTCGCCGCCCGCATCATCGAAACCGCTACGCGCATCCGCGTCGCCTTCGCGTCAGCCTGTCCCGATGCCAGCCTGTTCAGAACCATTGCCACCGGCCTCCGGCCGGCACCCACATAACCAGCGCGGCAGTGCCGCCCAAAGCCCGAGCCCTCGTCCTTCAACCTCGAAAAGCCCATCGATCCTGACGCGGTGAAAAAACCGCCGGAGGAGCTTGCTCTGATCACCCGGCGACCGACAAACCATGCTCGCACGAACCCGGAGCGGAGGCCTCATGAATAGTGCGGGTTAAGCAGCTCGTCCTGCGCGGCGCCCTTTTGCTCGGCCGCGCCGTCCTCGGCCGGTTGCACCGATTCGCTCGCTGACCCCTGCGCCGTTTCAACCGATGTTGCGTGCGCTGGCACCACATCTATCGCAGCCATGCCAAAAATAACAGTCAACATCAATGGATTACGCATAAGGCGATGTTCCCTACATTTAGAACATCCCAAAGTATCGAGTTATAGTTAATATTTTGTTCGCTGACTTGTCATACTTGGTGACGACTGTCAGGTCCGCATGGGCAGACGATGCCATGTTCGCATCATCTGCTCAATCTGGCCGTCACAAGAGCGTGAATGAACTGGCTGGGAGACGTCAGAGTCACGCCCAACCCGATGCCAGTCGGGCGTGAGAGTCTGCGGAGTGCAATGCCAGATCGCGAATATAGGCGCCCTTACCGACAAAGGAGAGCATTTCCTGTTCCGGCAGCGGCCTTGAGAGGAAAAATCCCTGGATGAAATCACAACCGGCCTCGGCGAGCAGGTCGTACTGATCCCGCGTTTCGACTCCCTCGGCCACAACCAAAAAGCCCAACTCCTTGGCGAGGTTGATCATTCCGGACGCGATCACCCACTTTCTCTGATCCATGGAAATATCGTTGATCAGAGAGCGGTCCAGTTTCAGCCGGTCCATCGGCAACATCATCAGTTGCGAGATGTTCGAATATCCTGTCCCAAAGTCGTCCAGAGCGATCTTCACGCCATCCTTGCGCAAGCTTTCCAGCCGATCAAAAGAATGGCCTTCGTCGCGCATGATTGCCGCCTCGGTAATTTCGATCTCGATCTGCTCCGGGCTTACTCCATGGTAAGCGAGACTTGCCCGAATGAGGGGGATGAGTTCGACTCGCTGCAGCTGCTTGGGCGAAATATTGAGCGATATTTTGAAGTCGAAGCCCTGGTCCCGCCACCGCGCGGCGATCTTGGCTGCTTCGGTGATGACCCAGTCACCGATTTCGTCGATCAGACCGTGCGTCTCGGCGAAGCCAATGAAATCATTGGGCAGGACGAGTCCCTTTTCCGGATGGTTCCATCGGATCAGGGCTTCGACCGTGTCGATCCGCCCCGTGCGGAGATTGAGCTGCGGCTGGAAATATAGCTCGAACTCGTTCTTGGCTACCGCGCTCCGGATCTCGATCTCCTTTTCGAGAACGCGGTCCGCGTTACTCTTCATGTCTTCACTGAAGAATCTGTACGTGTTTCCGCCCACGCTCTTGGCGGCATACATTGCGCTGTCGGCGGCGGCCAGCAACCTGTCGAAACTATTGTCGTTGTCAGCGGCCGCCGCAATGCCGATGGAAACGCTGATGCGAAGGGTCTGGATGCCAACCGCGCAAGGCTCGTAAATGAGGCGCTGCAGCCGCTGGACGAATTTTTCGATCGCCGCGTGGCCGATGTCGCCGGGTACGAATACAACAAACTCGTCGCCTCCCAGGCGGGCGAGCTTCATGTCCAGAGCCTCACGGTCGCCGTCAGCCAGAACTTCCTGAAGCCTGCTTTCGGCGAACGTCATGGAAGCGATCCGCAGGCGATCAGCGATGGCGACCAGAACCTGATCTCCGGCGTGATGCCCCAGCGTGTCGTTTATCCGTTTGAAATGATTGACATCGAAATAGATCAGATACCCCCGCTGGGGCAGATCGGAACATGTTGTCAGCAGGTGTTCGGATTGCATCCGAAATGCGTTGGCATTCAACAGATTGGTCAGGCTGTCATGATCGGCCTGCCAGGCGAGTTGGCCGACCTTTTCCTCTATCGCCGGGCGGAGCTTATCGAGCGAGATCTTAACATCGTGCAGTTCCCGACCTTCCAGCTTGATATCCATTTCGTCGAAGTCGAGCGAACCGATCTTCTGTATCGCCGTGCAAATACGCTCACGGTCCCGCAGACGCTGATCACGACGGCGGATCGAGCGCTGCCGCCAGGACAAGAATGCCGCCGCGCCTATCATAGCTCCCAAAACTAATACTATTATCATTATCTTACCCTAAACCGCCCTCGAGATCCCGACGAAAATCGCAGTCACACGAACCGTTCTGGTATATTTCTAGCAGAAGACAGTAGATTTTTCCTTTTTGGTCATAGTTAACGCCGCTGGTGTTGGACGTGCATCAGCTGATCCCGATGATAGGCAACGATGCGCGATCCGATCCCTCCGCCCGGTTCGGGGCGGCCATCCCGAACCGGGCATCGCGTCACGACCCAGGGGACAGGTACATCTGAACGATAATGGCCTCGCGGACGGAGGCGGGGGAGGCGCTCCCGGCGGCTACAACACCGCCAAAAGCCGGTTTGACGAGGCGCCGGTGCGGCGCTCAGGACGTTATTGTCTCGGGCGGCTGTGGATAGTTGGGTGTGGAGATCGACTGCGGCACAATGTTAGGGCGGATCGACATTCAGCCCTGACGGCCTGCAAATATCGGTTCCCCGCGCTTCCGGTGCTCACGTACTTTTAAGTACGCTGCGCTCCGGGTCACGGAAAACCGACATTTTCGTCACGTCATCATCTGAATGTCGATCCGCCCCATTTCATTCTCAAAAACAATCAAGATCGAGCAACGTCAGCAGGGCGGAGCGCGCAGCCCTGATGTCTGCCCATAACACCGGGCTGTCGAGATCATGTGCCATGATCATTTGCGGCCAATGCCTGGCCACGATCGCTTCGATGCGGTCAAGCTTGTCCTCATCGACCATGAAGCGCGGATCGACAGTTGCGGGATCGGCCACCACGCGCAGGCGGAGGCACGCCGGTCCACCGCCATTCGCCATCGACTGGCGAACCTCGACCGGAACAAGCGAACGGATCGGCCCGTTGCGGGCCACCAGTTGCTCCAGCCATGACCACACGCGGGCATTTTGCCGAGCCTCTTCGGGCAGTATCAGCGCCATTCCACCGTCTGGCAGGCTAACAAGCTGAGCGTTGAACAGATAGGATGCTATGGCATCCTCCAGACTGACGGCGCTGGCTGGCACCTCAACGATCTCAATGTCCGGCAACAGCCTTTGCAGGCCCTCATAAAGTTTCGCGGGCTCGGCAAAAGCCAGCTCATGCGCGAACAGCACCATCTCATTCGCGACGGCGACTACATCATTATGAAAGGCGCCTGCGGCGATGGCTTCGGGAGACTGCTGGGCGAACAGCGTGCGAGCCGGGTCAAGGCCGTGCAGCCGGGCCACAGCCGCGCTGGCTTCCCGATGCTGGCGCGCGGGGAATGGACCACCACTCTCGCCATAGACGAACACCTCAATACCCTGTTCGCCATGGGCGCGGCAAAGACGCATATGATTGGCCGCGCCTTCATCGCCGAAGGGGGGAGGCACAGGTTCATGGATCACGAAATGGTTCGGGTCTGCAAAGGCCAGACGAAGCTGGGCGAGCGTTTGTGCCCACTCATGGCTGCGATGCGGCATGGTGACGAGATTGGCGACGGTGAGATGGCAGCGGCCGTCGGCAGTGTCGGGCGCAGGTGAGACCGTGGCGGCATTGGCCGCCCACATCGGCGAAGCAGAAAGCGCATTGGCGCGTAATGCCCTGTCTGCCCGCGCCATGTCCGTTCCGAGCTGGGCCAGCCAGCGGTCATCGGGCCTGTCATGCGGCAGGAAGATCCCTTGGGCCAGCCCCAGGCGGATATTGACGCGCATCTTGGCGAGGCCCTGCAGCGCGGCCTCGCGAGGGTAGGAGGTGGTGCCGGCATTGTGCGTGGCCGCGAGATTGCCGAAGCTCAGCCCGGCAAAATTGTGGCTCGGCCCAACGATCCCGTCAAAATTGATTTCCGTCAGCATATGCCCCTCACCGAGGTACGTGGGTCACGATATCGCCCACGTCACAGCCGATCAGCCGCGCGGTTGCCTCGTCGAGAATGATCCCTCCGGCCGCAGGCTCGGCATCGGCCAGCGTGACGCGGAACTGCGCCAGACGCCCATATGCGACAAGGCTTGAAACACCTCCCTGCGTGGGCCGGATGGCGACGACCCTGTCCACCCTGCTGTCGCGTATCGTCGCTATGGAATCGGTGTCTGCGGACATTGTCGGTCCGCCATCGAATATGTCGATGTAGTTGTCATAGACGAAGCCCTCTTTCTCCAGCATCCGCATCGCCGCCCGGCCGGACTCATGCGGTTTGCCTATCACGGCGAGGGCGCTCTCCGTGAGCATGGCGAGATAGAGTGGGTGCTTGGGCATCAAATCCGCGATGAACTGGTTGCCATGGATGGCGTTGAAATCATCGGCTTCGCGAAAACTCATGCCAAAAAAGCGTCCGGCCACGCCATCCCAAAAGGGTGAGCCGCCAGTGGTGTCATGCGCGCCGCGCAGTTCGGCAATCGTTCGGTCCGCGAAGCGGGGGCGATGCATTTGCATGAAAAGATACCGACTGCGCGCGAGCAGAGAGCCGGTCCCCGCAGATCTCTCGCCGGGGACCAGATAAAGCCCGCCAACCTCGCTCGCCCCTTCGAGGTCGGTCGTCAGCGTCAGCGTTTCGGCCCGGAAAGAGCGTCCGAGCTCTTTGCTATATTGGGTGAGCGCGCCGATGCGGTAACTATAGAAGGGCCAGCGGGCACCGATTTGGGAGAATATCTGGCATGTGCCGCAGATCTTGCCGGTCGCGCCGTCTTCCAGCATGAAAAAATAGAGATCGTCCTGTAGCTCATCCTCTTCCCGTGCAAAGCAGGAGGCCGCCCGTGCCAGCTTGGCCTTGAGTGTAGACCGGTCCGGCGGCAGATTGGTGAAGCCACCGCCGGTGCTTTTCGCAATCTGATAAACGCTGGCAAGATCGTCGGGCCGGGCGGGCCGCACAACATAACTCATGACAACGCCTCCAAAGCCTGCAAGCGATGCATCGTCAATGCCGTCAGCGCGGCACGCGGCACAAGCGAGTCGACCAGCAGATATTCGTCAGGAGAGTGAATGGCGCCGCCGAGCGCTCCCATCGTGTCGATGACCGGCACGTCGCAAGCCGCGATGTTGTTGCCGTCGCAGACACCGCCGGTGTCCTGCCAGTCCACCGGATGGCCGAGATCGCTCGCCGTTCGGGAAACCAGCTCAAACAGTCGCTGCGTAGCCGCAGAAATCGGCTTGGGCGGCCGACCGAAGCCGCCATGCAACGCGATTGAGACGTTATGCGCCACGGAAACTGCGGAGATGATTTCGTCCAGCTCGGTCTGCGCACTATGCATTGTCTCCGGCGTGTGCGGCCGCATGTTGAAATGGACTATGGCAAGGGCCGGGACGAGATTATTGGGGCCACCGCCCTCGATACGCGCGGGATTGACGCTCAATCCCGGCCGGGCGAGCGCCGCGAGGCGCTGGGCAAGGTCAGCCGCCGCAACGACTGCATTGCGCCCTTCCTCGGGGTTGCGCCCGGCATGGGCCGAACGGCCTGTCACCACCGCCGCAAAATTGCCGGACCCTGGCCGGGCGCGCGCGAAGTTTCCATTAGGAAGGGCGGGCTCATAGGTGAGCGCCGTGAACTTGTCTTGGGCCAGCTGTGCAATGAGCGCTCGGCTTGAGAGCGACCCGGTCTCTTCGTCGCTGTTGATCAGAATATCATAGCCCAGTGTCGGGCCGGATCGTTCGAAGGCGGTAAGGCCCGCCAGCATCAGCGCCAGCCCGCCCTTCATGTCCGCAGTGCCGGGGCCGTGCAGCGTCCGCTCGTCGATCCAGCCGCAGCTTTGGAAGCCGTGATCCGCCGCGTACACAGTGTCCATATGGCCCGTGAGCAGAACCCGGCGGTCGGCTTCGGGGCGCACGCGCACCACCAGGTGCCGCCCGCAGGCGACCTCTAGAACTTTTCCGTCCGCGCCGATTTTTTCGACCGGATCGGGCTCGACGAGGCTCAGCTCTCCGGGCAGCGCCGAAAATGCGTCCGCGAGCAGCCGCGCCATCCTGTCCAAACCGGCGAGGTTGGCGGTCCCGCTGTTGACCTCGGCCCATGCGATGGCCTGGTCAAGCATGGATTTTCCGTCCAGCCCTTCGATCAGCGACGCTTCGGGAGGAGAAAGCGGGCTCATGAGGTCAGCATCGCGGATATGGATTGCGCATTGCCGTCGGCGCTGGCGGCCTCGAAGCTCGCAACCGGGTAAGCGCAGTAATCGGCGGCGTAATAGGCGCTTGGGTGATGATTGCCCGATTCCCCGAGACCGCCAAAGGGCATCGAACCCGCCGCTCCGGTTGTCGGCCTGTTGCGGTTTACCACGCCCGCCCGGCTTTCCAGCAGAAAGCGCTGCCACAGCCTGTCGTCTTCGGTCACTAGGCCAGCAGACAAGCCATATCGGGTATCATTGGCTGCGGTGATGGCGGCATCGAAATTGGGGACGCGGATCACCTGCAGGATGGGCGCGAAGATCTCCTCATCCGGTGCGTCTATGCCGGTCATGTCGATCATGGCGGGCGCGACGAACGCGGGCGGGCGGCCTGCAACCGGCAGCAACGAGCGGATAACCCTGCCACCCATATCGGCAAGATGGCCGAAGCGCTTGCGCGCCGCTTCCGCCGCCGCATCCGAGATGAGCGGCCCCATGAACGGGGCGGGCTCATCGTTCCATGCGCCGATCCGCACCCTGTCTGCCAGCGCGGCTATAGCATCGATCATGGTCATGCCGCGCGCATCGTCCGGCACAATGAGCCGCCGCGCGCAGGAGCAGCGCTGGCCGGTCGTGATAAAGCCCGATTGCACGGCGATGGAGGCGGCTTCCGCTCCATCGCCATCCCACAGGATCAACGGATTGTTGCCGCCTAGCTCCAGCGCGGCAATGACATGCGGCCTGTCGGCAAGTACATGCCGAAAATGCGCGCCTGCCGCCGCGGAACCGGTGAACAGCAGCCCATCGATATCGGCTTCGACCAGTGCCGCACCGGTATCGCGCCCTCCCTGAATTACGGTGAAGACGTTTGGGGGTAGGCCAGCTTCCTTCCACAGCAGCGCCATCGCCTCGCCGACTGCAGGGGTGAGTTCGGACGGCTTGAAGACCACGGCATTGCCTGCGAGCAGGGCGGGCACGATATGGCCGTTGGGAAGGTGGCCGGGGAAATTATAGGGGCCGAGCACCGCCATCACCCCGTGCGGACGATGGCGCAGGACAGCCGCTCCAAAAGGCATCGCGCTGCGCTTCTCACCCGCTCTTTCCGCCTGCGCGGCGATGGAAATCTCGACCTTGCCGATCATCGAGGAAACTTCGGCAAGCCCCTCCCAGCGTGGCTTGCCGGTCTCGCGTGCGATGGTTTCGGCAAGGCTCTGCTTCGATGCCTCGAGCACCCGTTGGAAGGCGCGAACGTGGGCGATCCGGCTTTCGAGCGGCAAGCCCGCCCAGCCAGGCAACCCGGCCCTGCTGCGTGCTACCGCCGCACTCACTTCCTCCCTTGAGGCAGCTGCGCCTTCCCAAACTGTTTCGCCCGTTGCAGGATCGAGAGATCGGACAGCGGTCGTCATGCTAACCGCGTGACGGAAAAAATGCCGGTGGCGTTCCCGCTATCGAAGGTCAGGTCGAGTGCGCCTGTGGCGGGATCGATATCACGGCTGATAAATTCATGGAATGATCCGGGTACCTCTCGTTTTCCGATGGTGCCGTCAGCCAGCATGAACTCCCGCACGACCTTTGCCGCGAGGAACGCCGTCTGCCGCACTCTGCCATTAGCGGATATCTCAACACTGTCCTTGAGCGGCGCGCCCCGTGCTTTCAACGACGCCGCCAGCGCCTCGACATCGGTTACGCGCTCGGTTGCATGATTGAAGGCATTGCCTTCGGTTGCGATCCACGCGGCTTCGGCGGAATGGGCGAGCAGGGTTTCATAGTCCGCCAGGGAAGGCGTGTCATGACACCGCCCGAACGCGCGAACCAGCCCCGGCAGGCCGGCGAGCGCCAGCTCGGCTGGGCATTGCCCCGTCTTTCCCAGCGCATGGAGAAGCTCCCATTCGGCCTCCCCGATCGGATCGGTTGAATTGTCGAAAATTCGTTCCGCGGCCGCCTGAGCCGACACAGGCAGTTGATCGACATGCAGCTCGCTGACGAAGAACTGGGGTATATCCGAGGGCATATCCCGATAAACGAAGGCGCGGCCCGTCATGTGCAAGCGGGGCAGTGGATAAAGACCGCCGATTGTGTAACCAAGCGGCTCCAGTATCCGCGCGAATGCGGCATATCCGCGCGGCAGGGCGCCCGTGGGCCCGTCTATAGTGCGTAATGCGCCATGATCGAAGCACATCCGCTCGCCCTGCCTGACCAGATCCGCCACACGCTCACTGGCCGGGGGCACACGATCCAAAAGTTTCATGAACAGGACGATGTTGAGCGCCATCGCCAGCTGCGCCCTCGTAACCGAAATACTGCCCGCTAACAGCGCTTTGCTGATCCCGAGCGCGTTGCGGGCGAACTCGATCTGGCCGGGTGGCAAGGCGCTGGCTGCCAGACGGTAGATCATGTCATCATCTGCCATAGTCACTCGCCGGTCCACGGAGGAATGAGGACGGACCAGAATAGCGGAAGACGCCGCCTTCTTCCAGTGGGTGATCGAGCGCGACCCTGTCAACCGGAATGTCTTTGGCTGCATTGATGTGGCACCGCGTGTAATCACGGGAGCTCACAAGGCGATCGCGCTACGTTGAACAGGCCGGGCACAGTGACGCAAATACTTCGCTGTGCCTCCTCCTTAAGGCCCCCCGACTCAGATTTTACGCTCGACGCTCTGGCTTGATCAGGCCAGGCTCCGAGCGGCGCGATGCCCTTCTGCAATGGCCGTTTGCAGATCGCGAGGCGAAAGCGCGTCTCCCACGAGTATCGAGGATACGCCGCGCGCGCGCAGATCATCGTGCAACTGCCGCAAAGGAGCATTCTGCGTGACTAAGACGACTGTATCGGCCGGTATTGTCGTGGAACTATCGCCAACGGCATCGATCGGGCGGATGATGCAGGTGTCGCGACCGATCGCAACCAATTCGTGGCGCACCTTCAAGGCAAAGTCTCCGAGTGCGTGAAACCGCTCGAGCGCGGCAAGGTCGCGCCAGGAAAAGTGGGCGTGCGGGGTCATGCTCAATTCGCTCGTCACGAATGTAACAGAAAAGCCGCGCGTCATCAGATACTCCGTGACTGCCAGCGCCTGATATCTGCCGGTGGTATCGAACACCACTGCCGCCTTCCCGTGCGGCGCGGCATGTTCCGACAGCAAATCGACCGGTGAGAGAATATGAGACTGTCCCAGCCCATCCACACGCCTCGGCGGGTTCGCGTGCTGAAACCCGTCCATGCGGGGAACCGAACCAGTCGCTATAATGATCTCGTCGGCCCGCTCTGCGACAATGTCGTCGACTTCCATGTAACTGGAAAGGCGCACGTCCACCCCCAGGCGATACACTTCTTGTTCGAGCCAGAAGGCGATATCTCCGACTCCCTGCAGGTTGGGAGCCCTGCCGGCGATCGCCAGGGCTCCGCTCAGGCGTGGCTGGGCCTCGGCCAGAACGACGCTGTGGCCCATCATTGCGGTCACTCGCGCCGCCTCCAGCCCGGAGGGGCCGCCACCCACGATCAGCACCTTTTTCGGTACTGCGACAGGCGCGATCAATTCCTCGGCAAGGCTCGCTTCTCGACCTACGCTGGGGTTGACCGCACAACCCATCCGGTTAGCGCCAAACAGCCCGCCGACACACCCCTCATTGCAGCCGATGCATGGCCGCACCGCCTCTGCTCCGAGCTCGCGCGTCTTACGCACAAGGTCAGGGTCCGCAATCTGGGCCCTTACCATGGAAACGAGGTCGGCCTGTCCTTCGCGAATGACCTGATCCGCCTCCTGGAGCGTGCGAAATCGCCCGGCCACGATCCGCGGTACGCGAGCGGCCGACGCTATAGCGGCGGCCGTCGGCAGTTCATAGCCGGTCGGTTCATGCATGGCGCCAATCATCGTTCCGAACCGGTAATAATCTCCGGCCGATACATCGACGAAATCGATCAGCTTCTCCTCCTCGAGCTTGCGCACGATGTTACTGTTGGCCTCGACGTCGATGCCGTTGCCCATCTCGCTTACCCCGAGGCGCACGCCGACGGCGAAATCCTCATTTACCGCCGCCCGAATCTCACGCGCGACTTCAAACAAGAAGCGAGCCCTGTTCTCTGCGCTACCGCCATATTGGTCGCTGCGGTCGTTATAATAGGGGTTCAGAAACTGGTGAAAGATGTAGCCATGACAGGCATGGATCTCGACCCCGTCAAGCCCGCCGCTCTGGCATCGGAGCGCCGCGTCCACGAACGCCTGTTTCAGCTCGGCAATATCGTCGAGCGACATTGGCCGACCGACGAGGCCTGAAAATCCTGGCTTGTCCGACACGGCCCAAGGCGGACCGAGGTTCGTGTCGGGATAGATATTGCCCCCGTGCCAGAGCTGCTGGAACACCTTCATGCCATAAGGCCGGACCGCTTTCATGAGCGTCTCAAAGCCCGGCACGATGGAGTCGCGCCACAATGCGACATGGATTTGGCTTGAGGGATGTACGCTGGATGCTTCCAGGATACTGAGTCCACACCCGCCTTTGGCGCGCGCCAGATGATAGGCGATATAATCGTCAGAAATATCAAGATAGGCCAGACCGGTGTCATGAGCGGTACGCACGATGCGATTGGGTACTTCCACCCGTCCTATTTTGATTGGTTCGAACACCTTCAGCATCGCGCGCTCCTCCACTCTTTCCTCGCACCGATTGCGGTATGATTATCCAGTTGCCTGTGGGAATTTCTAATTCAGGTTAGTCTTTAGTTAATGCAACGGCAAGCGCCGGTTTCATGCGAAGGGTGAGGGTGATGCGCTTCTCCACCTCCGAAATGTGATCGATATTGAGTGGGGTCCGACGCGGAGGAGCGGGCCAATAATGCAAATCATCGAGGTTTCGAAGGTGGGGGGGCGGATTTGGCGATCTCCCCATTGTTCGTCATCCGGCTGGGCCAGGTACGATCATGGTCTTCGAAGCGTGGGACAGCGCAAAGTCCTATCATGACTGCATCGCCTGTCGGATGAGACGCGGCGAGATGGATGGAATGCATTCCATTCTGGTCGAACCGCGTCGGCTGGATTTCTGCCGGTTACTATTACCCTGGCCTGACAGCGGTCGACCCGAGTGCCTGTAACGCAATACAGGTGCCGGGATCTTTATCGCAAGAAACTAATTAGGTTCTAGACATATACGCCTGTCTTGGCTTAAGTTTCGCCTTCACCGCGGCAAGCTTTCCGGTCAAGTTCACACTTTGGCGCAAGAACCTGACCAACAAGGCCTATATGCCCAGCAACGTGATCTCCGTTCGGATCGATGACAGGCAGGTGACCCTAGGCCCGTGAGCATGAGCAAGACATAAAGGTTCAAAGGTTGGTAGGCGCCGCCTGAACCGCTCAATAGGCGATATCCCTATGGCAATATCGGGTACCCGTTACGTACCGTGCCAATCCATATGATTGACGTTACAAATGCCAGCGGAGCGAACAAGCCCGCCGCCATCAAGGGCAACTATGGTTCAGTGTCCTCGATGCAATGGCAGGGCCAGGCGCCAGTGAATCGCTGCTCCCCGAAGGGCAAAGCCAAAGATGAAGCCAATCGTTGATGGCCAAGGCGGTGCAAGATCTGCCGTTATCAGCATGACGAACAGGAAGGCTGAAAGTAAGGATGCAGTCACGTAGATCTCGTTCCTCATCAGGATCGAGGGTACGCCTGCGGTGATATCGCGGATCACGCCCCCGATGCAGCCGGTTATGACGCCTGCGGCGATAGCGGGGACCGGAGGCGCTCCATATTGCAGCGCCTTTCCGGCACCATACACCGAATAGGCTGCCAGCCCGGCGGCATCCATCCATTCAAGCGCGCGATCGGGCCACCAGCGCAGAGGTGCTATCCAAATGAGCGCGGCGACTATGACGCACAGGACTACAGGAGTGGAATCCTGCATCCAGAACACCGGTGCGCCGATCAGCAGATCGCGCAGCGTTCCGCCCCCCGTCGCCGTGATCAGAGCAAAAAACCAGGCCGCAATGAAATCCAGCCGTTTTCGTGCAGCAGCCAACGCTCCAGAAGCGGCAAACACGGACATCCCAGCTACATTGAGCCACGTGGCAATATTTTCGATCGGCATTTCCATGGCTCTTCTTATCCGTGTTACGGGATTGAGTCATATGTAGCATGCAATGGTCTGCCGATATGGAGTGAAAGCGGCCCGGCGGGGCCGTCACCAATGGTAATATAATGCCATAGCAGGTCCGGCGACGCGCTCAAATATGCACATGGATCGAAGAACGAGCGGTCAAAGCCCAATCGTTCTTCTGGTTGCCAACCTCTTGCTGTTGGCGGCGACGGCGGACTTGACCGGCTGGAGCGCCTCCGCGGGCAACAGGGCGAGCGTTGCCATGGCCGTCAAGGTTTTCTCCGTCGTTTCAAGCAGGTCAAAAAAGGTCACGGGCGTTCCGGTTTGCGCCTTATCCACGATCTTCCGCTGTTGATCGCTTGCAATCTCAAGATGCCGTCTGGCACGGTCCAATACGTGTGCAGACTGAGTGAAGGCGGCGCTCTTCTCCGACCACATCAGACCGATTTCCCGATAATCGGCCTGCATCGGGGAGAGAAACGCCTGCCATAGCGTCGGCATACGCGCGGCGATCACCTGCTGCGCGTCGGAGATCATCTCCAGCCAATCACCGCTGGTCCGCGCCTGCGTCCAGGGCCACATCATCAGCGTGTAGGCATTTGAAAAACTGTTCGGCATGAATGCGCCCTTTGATTGTATTGCCTCTAAGACCGGCCTGTCCGGCAGCTGTGCAGCATCCCCGAGTTCAGGGCAGCATCCGTACCTTAGGCTCCCGTGCCCAATATCGCTGCGCAGCGGCTTCGGCGAATTTGCTTGGGCTGACGATACCTTCGTCAGGTTCCACGCCTGCCTTGTCCAGCAAGGGTTTGGCGGCCTCGCTGTACCCAATCGCCTTCAAATGACCGAAAGCATCCATCACGAACTGGACAGCGGCCGCTTCTTTCATCAGCATCTGACATCCTTCGTCGGAAAGTAGCACAGCGACTGCATCGAACAGTACCGAGGGCGATCCCGCAAGCTGGCCATCCGCTTTGAGCTGTTTGCCGTTGGACAGGGTGACGCTGCCGATCTTGGGCGCAATGACGAGCGCGGAGCCACCCGCACTCTCGATAGCCGAGATGACGGCGTCCACTTCGTTCGCATCGGAACCGTCGGCTATCAGTACGCCGAATTTGCCGCCCTCGACTGTAGTGCGCTCGCGAGGGCCGCCGATGATACGGAGCGCCGGAGACGGCTCCATCTCCTGGACGTCGGCGGCTGTTTTCGATGCCTTGGGCAAATCCATCGCCAATCCATCGGCAACGCGCTTGGCAAGATCGGGATCGACATTGACGAGATTGGACAGCATCCGCTTGCGAATATGGTCAAGGGCCACCTTGGAAAGCTCGAACACCAGAGCCGAGGCGACGTGCGCCTGCTCCGCCGGATCGAGCGAGCGGAAGAAAAGCCGGGCCTGACTATAATGATCGGCAAAGCTATCCGGCCGAATGCGCAGCTTGTCGCCCTGTTCATCTTCAGCTGCGCGGCCGGGAGAGGTCGAGAAACCGGTCATCGGGCATTCGCGGGGGCCGCCTTCCTCACCTGCGTCGCTCAGGCTGTTGGGTTCATAGTTGGCGCGTCCCTTGGGCTGAAGCATCTGCATATGGCCGTCGCGCTGGAAATTCATCACCGGGCATTTGGGCGCGTTGATAGGGATCTGATGAAAGTTGGTCGAACCCAAGCGCTTCAACTGGGTGTCGAGATAGGAAAACAGCCGCCCCTGCAAGAGCGGGTCGTTGGAAAAGTCGATGCCCGGCACGATATTGGCCGGGCAATAAGCCACCTGCTCCGTCTCGGCGAAGAAATTGTCGGGATTGCGATCGAGCACCATGCGACCAATCATCCGTACCGGCAGCATCTCCTCCGGAATGATCTTGGTGGGATCGAGCACATCGAACGGCAGGCTGTCGGCGAATGTGTCATCGAATGCCTGGATGCCCAGTTCCCACTCCGGGAAGTCGCCGCGCTCAATCGCTTCGTAAAGATCGCGGCGCTGAAAATCAGGGTCGGCGCCCGCGATCTTCACCGTCTCGTCCCAGATCGTCGAGGCGAGGCCCTGCTTGGGCTTCCAGTGGAATTTGACAAAGGTCGATTTTCCTTGCCCGTTCACCAGCCGAAAGGTGTGGATGCCAAAACCCTCCATGGTGCGCAGGGTGCGCGGCAAGGTTCGGTCCGACATTGCCCACATGATCATGTGGGTCGATTCCGGCATCAGCGAGATGAAATCCCAGAATGTGTCGTGCGCGGTTGCCGCCTGCGGATAGCCGCGGTCCGCCTCCATCTTCGCCGCGTGGATGAGGTCGGGAAACTTGATCGCGTCCTGGATGAAGAACACCGGGATATTGTTGCCGACCAGATCCCAATTGCCTTCCTTGGTGTAGAATTTGACCGCGAAGCCGCGCACATCGCGTGGGGTATCGACGGAACCCGCGCCGCCCGCCACGGTGGAAAAGCGCGTGAACAAAGGCGTTTTCTCACCCGCGCGCTGGAAAATGTCCGCCTTGCTGATATCGGACAGGCTTTCATAGAGTTCGAAATAGCCATGCGCCGCCGATCCGCGCGCGTGGACGATCCGCTCCGGGATGCGCTCATGGTCGAAGTGAAAAATCTTTTCCCGCAGCACGAAATCTTCGAGGAGCACAGGACCGCGCGCGCCAGCCTTCAGCTGGTTCTGGTTGTCCGAAATCCTCACGCCCTGGTTGGTGGTCAGGTGGGCCTCGGCTTCTGTATGATCGCTCTGCTTGCTAACCTGCTGATGCGTTTCACCGCCGGTTCCTGTAAATGTATCGAATGGGTCGTTGGGCACCGGCTGTCTCCTGATATTGCTATCGGGATAACTCGGTGTTGGTCCGGAAGTTCAGCGCCGCTGGAATTAAGATTGCCGCTCATGAAGACCTGGATCAGAATTCTGTCGTTATTCCCTGGCGCCTTTGGCCCATAGTGGTGGACGGGCATCTGCTGGAGAACTGCCCGTGAAAGTGCAACGCGAACATCTCCGCACCGCTCTTCGCTGGATGTTGGCGATCGCTTTCGGTTTTGCGGGGATAGTCCACCTCCGGTCCCCCGAAAGCTTCCTTCCTATCATGCCCGATTGGGTGCCCTTTCCCAGGCAAACGATCCTGATAACGGGCGTATGTGAGATCGTAGGGTCAACTGCTCTGTTGACACGTCGACTGCGGAAGCTTGCCGGTGTCATGCTCGGCACGATGCTCTGGGTTTCACCCTCTGCGCCCCTCCGAGGCCATGGCCCCTCCGAGGCCATGGCTCAGAAGCGATAGCTGATGCTGGCACCCCCGGCGATGTCGGCGCTCTGGCTGTTGAGGCCGGTAATGCCATAAAGGGTGAGGCTGAGCTTCTTCGCGAGGCGCACATTAGGGGCTGTGGGGATTCAGTCCATATAGGCCTGCAAAGCGCTATTTTCTGCGCTTCGATGCTCACGTACCTTTAAGTACGCTGCGCTCCGATGCTCGAAAATCCCCCTTTTGCCCTGCGGTCGCCTGCGGCCCCGGCTCTATCTGAACTGAATCCCCACGGCCCCTAGCATTACAGTTGCATTTTTAATTTGATATGGGCGCGCCGTGCGGCAGCCTGATGCGCTCGTCTCCAGCATGACCAAGCGATGATGGTGGCGGGCTGGATACGACGCTGGGCCAGTTTGTTGGCGATCCGCCGGACTTCCTGGATCGACCAGCGGATCAGATCCTGATGGTTGGCATTCTCAGCCTTTTTGGGGGCGTCGTGTCGTTGGCGCGATACCGGATGACCGCCATCATGGCGAAGGCGAGCATCACGAGCGAGACGTGGCGATGCCAGCCATGCCATGATCGCGTTTCGTTGTGATCAAGGCCGAGTTCGTTCTTGGCGGTTTCGAAGCTGTCTTCGATCGCCCAGCGATGACCTTCGACGGAAACAAGCGTCTGGATGCCCGTCCCGGCCGGGCACCAGGTTGTGAAGAAAGCGAGATCGCCGTCGCTGATATTGCGGCGGATCAGAAGGCCCCGGGTCCAAAGCCCCGATTTCGTCTCATCATATTCATCAGCTTCGAGATCCGCGAGTTCGCAGTAAGCCCAGTCATGAAGCCGCGCGCCCTTGGTTCCCTCGCCAGCAGACAGACGCAGCCATGCATCGGGCGCAAGATCACGGGCGATTTCTTCCGCAGTGCCTGCAACCAGGGGCTTTCCTGCCCACGAGCCGAAATGGTGATCGGATTTAACCCCGAGAACATAGCCTTTGCAGGCTCGGCGCAGCGCGCCTTCAATGTCCCCAACACCGTACACCGCATCGGCCGCCACCCATGAAAAAGGCACATCCGCTGCCAGCGCGCGCCCTATCATATCGACCGCCAAAGCTGGCTTGGTGGCGAAGGCGACCGCCTCGGGAACATGCGCGGCAATCAGCCTTGCCGGGTCACCCGTCCAACTCTTGGGCAAATAGAGCGCCCGATCGATAAAGGCGTGACCCCGTGCCGACACATAGGCGGCGAACACACCAATCTGGCAGTTCGTGATCTTGCCAGCCGAACCGGTATATTGACGCGCAACACCGCAGGATGCCTTGCCTTGCTTGAGAAAACCGGTCTCATCGATGACCAGAACTGCATCTTGTGTGCCGAGGTTTTCGACAACATAATCCCGCACAATGTCGCGAAGCCCGCCCGCGTCCCAGCGCCCCCGGCCCAAAATGGCCTGCTGTCGCCAAGGACCCGGATCACCCGCCGCCTCAGCCCGCATCCAACCCGTCTTACGGCGCTCGTCGCCCAGCAAACCATCCAGAAAAAGGTTCGCTGACACTGCCACTCGTTCCTGCGTGAACAAGCCACGCATACGAGCCTTCACGTCGCGAAGCGACGATGCCCATAGCTCCAGCGTGGTCTCAATTGATGCGCCTGTCATCCACGGCCTCCTTACCATGGAGACCTATTGATTCAGAGTTTCAATCAATATGCAACTGTAATGCTAGTCCACCCGGTGATCTCGCTGCTCCCCTTCGTGCCGCGAAATGCCGACTGCTGCCAGTCATAATCCGCGCCGATATAGAACCCTTCAGCCGCTTTCAGGCTGGCGCCCGCACCCGCGCCCCATGTGGAGCGGATGGTGGACTCTGTGGACTTGCCAGCAAATTTGCGGCGGCCGTGTGCATATAGGCTGAAGTCGCCAATATCCTTCACCAAATCCGCCGACGCGGTGACATCGACCCTGCCAGTGCCCAGACGTTTTTTGCGGGAGGCCGTCGGGAGTTTCACTTTTACGCTTGGCTCAAGATAGAAATCACCGCCCAGGTCGACGTAGGTCATCGCGACGCTCACGTCGCCCAGCCCGCTGCGCTTGTCGTTGGTGAGCGCGGGTTGAGCGCTA
Organism: Sphingobium sp. DEHP117; assembly: GCF_030867385.1. GTDB lineage: Bacteria > Pseudomonadota > Alphaproteobacteria > Sphingomonadales > Sphingomonadaceae > Sphingobium. The sequence continues at coordinate 891,025 of NZ_JAPFBJ010000002.1, forward strand.
TTTATCACGTTGCTCCTGTCTTCAACCTGCGCGCTGCCGCTGCCTTCACCCTCACCGGCAACGCGCTGGCCAACACGATCACGGGTGGCGCGGGTAACGACACCATTTCCGGCCTTGATGGCAACGACATATTGATCGGTGGCCTCGGCAACGACCATCTCGATGGCGGCAACGGAAATGATCGGCTCGACGGCGGCGGCAGGGCTGACATTTTGACAGGCGGCGCGGGCAATGACATCTATTATGTCGACGATGCCGCTGACCAGGTGATAGAGCTGGCCGGCGGCGGCGCGGATACCGTGTTCACCACCTTGCTTGATTACACGCTGGCGGGAGAAGTCGAGAAGCTCACGTCGAGCGGGGTCGGAGATTTCACTCTCACCGGCAATGCTCTTGGCAACACCGTCACAGGCGGCGCTGGCAATGATGTGCTGACCGGCCTCGGCGGCAAGGATATCCTGATCGGTGGAGCGGGTGATGACGTCCTCAATGGCGGCGCGCTGGCCGATACGCTCACCGGAGGCACAGGGGCAGACAGCTTCGTGTTCGATACGCTGACGACCAGCGCGAACAAGGATACCATCAAGGATTTCGAGCTCGGTATCGATCATATCGCGCTTGATCGCGCGGCTTTCGGCGCATTTGCAGGCAATGCTACACGCGCCCTCATCGCAGCAGACCTGTTTTACGGAGCGGCCGCCACCGCCGCCAACCAACACTTCATCTACAACAGCACGACCGGCGCACTCTAGTATGACGCGGATGGTCTGGGTGGCGCCACGCAAGTGCAGATCGCCACTCTCACCAACCATGCGCTGATCCAGGGATCGGACATCGTACTGATATAGCTATATAATGACAGGCGCTCGTAGGGAGACTATCAGAGGCGAGCCCGAACCGGAAAACGTCTAACTCAAAGCCACTTGGTAGATGGAGAGGCAGCTTGCCTCCATTCTTCTCCATGACCTGGCGTTCCGGACTGTCTGGACAAATTGTCGTTTGCTCCGATCTGGCGTTCTTCCGCCGACCTCTCCGTATACACGGCGTATACACAGATTAGAGTCGGCAGGCCCCCACACCCATCCCACACCCCAAAAATGGCGTTTTTCCGCGGGTTTTGTGGTGGGCGATGACGGGCTCGAACCGCCGACATTCTCGGTGTAAACGAGACGCTCTACCAACTGAGCTAATCGCCCGCGCTTTCTTCCGCTGTGCGGGAGGCCGCTGCTATCTAGGGGAAAGAGCCGCTGGGTCAAGCCGTTTTCGCCCAGCAGGCACATAATCCTCCGGCGACGGCGCTCGATTGTCAGCCTTTGCTTCAGGTTCAGACACCCTTTCGGAACCCATCGTCTTCTCCCTCGCCGAGCGCCGTCAGCAGGAGCGCGCGGGTCTCGTGAAACCAGCGCACGACCGCATGCATGCCTGCGTCGGACAGGGTGATAAAAATCCGGCGGCCGTCGCTGGGGTCGGCCTGCCGCTCCAGCAGGCGGCGGTCCGTGAGCTGGCGGATCCAGCGCAAGGCAGTCGTGGGGGGTACGGCGGCGGCGATGCACAGGCTCGAAACGGAGACTTTTGTGTTTTCAAGCCGGGCCGCCAGCAGATCGAGCAGGATGTCCCATGCGGGGTCGGCGAACAGATCGGGCGCAACCAGATGATCGCGCAGGCGCCTGACGCGCAGGATCGCGCGGACCTGCTGCGCGCTGATCGGTTCCTGCCAACCCGGAGCCTCGAAAGGTCCGCCCCGATACACGCGCTTCGGCGACTTGAGGGCCATCTCCCCCGCCTCGCCCCAAGGGCGCAGATCAGCTTCCTCCGGCGCGCGATCCTGCACCAGAGCCTCGACCATCCGGTTGAGCCGGAGCAACTGATCGTTGAGACGCTGAAAATGATCCACTTCTGCTTCGGTCTCGGCCCCAACATCGTGCAGATAGTTGCCTGCCGCCTGATGTTGCACCAGCGCGGCGACGGCGGCGATCAGGTCTTCGCCGGATGGGTCGCACAGCAGAATAGGGCGGTCGCTGCCAAGATGGCCATGCACGATGTCCAGCCCGGCAAGTTTTGTAATGACGATAGCTGCGAGATGGCCAGCCTCCGCCTGTCGGCCGAGCTGGACGAGCAACTCGCCCACGCCCGCCTCCTCCCCCGTACAGCAGAGTATGAACGCATCGGGTGCCACCATATTCCTCAGCTGCTCGGCGGCGCTGGATATCGACACGGTGTCGAGTATGCGCAGCCCGGTGGCGCGGGCCAGCGCGGCAACGCGGCCCATTGCCTGGCCTGCCTCGCCTGCCATGCTGTCGCCCGTGCAGATCAGCACGGATGTTTGATGATCTGCCTTGGCAAAGCCAAAGCCCTCCATCGGATAATGCGGCGGTGTGGTCCACTGATGCTCGGCGGGTTCAATCGGCACGGTCGCTCCCATACAGTCCATTGTCAGCTCTCTTGGCTGGATGATGTCGTGCGAACCCGATTCTTTGCGCCATTATGGCGAGAAAACCGCATAATGCCCGGGCGTGTTGGTCCAGAATGAAGTGATATGCCCGACAGCGCCCTTCCTTGCCGCGCTGGCTCCCATCGTCTTTTCCCACTGCTTCTATGCTAAGCCCAAGATTTTCCTGCCACAGTCGAGAGAATATTCCCTCCGAAGCGGAGAGAATTGTGAGAAAGCATCCAGACGGAATTTCCTTTCCCGCTTCGCCGGGAAACCTTAAGGCGTGCCGCGATGCCGTCACCCCATTCTTCCAGCTCCGATCTCGAGTCTTCGCTCCGCCGGTTCGACGCGCAATTGCGCGCAAGCGACAGCGCCACACAGACGCTGGAGACCTGGCTGGCCACGCAGAGCGGCAATGCCGATGTGACGCTGTCCGCCCATGTGCGCGCCGTCGTTGCGCCCCGCGTCGACCTTGCCGTCCAGCGCCGCCTTGAGGTGGAGCGCTGGGCCGAGGTCAGCTACCGCCGCGTATGGCTCGTCTGGCAGGGGCGGGTGTTGTCTGTTGCCGAAAACTGGTTCGTGGCGGCGCGGCTAGGGGAAGGCATGGCGGCCGATCTGGCCGGCGGCGCCACGCCGTTCGGTGCGGTGATCGCGCCACTCGCGCCCACGCGCGAGACGCTGGCGGCCGAATGGCTGTGGGCGGGGAAGGGGGATCGTCTGCCTACCGCCCTGTTGAGCCACCACGCGCTGGTGCGCGCCAGTGATGGCGCGCCGCTGTGCGAGGTGCGCGAGGTCTATACCCGCAATATCCTCACCTAAACCCGCTTCACCGCGCGGGCGCAGACGATCAGCTCATAGTTCGGGTCGTTGTAATCGATCTGGTCCGGCCTGATCTCGCGCGCGCCCAGCCCATGCAGGTTGGCGACGCAGGAGAGCACGTTGCCATAAGTCTGCACCTTCAGGTTCTCGCGCCCGAACACGTCACCAAAGAGGCGTCGCTTGGATTGCGAGGTGAAATGCCAATATTCGCCCCAGTCGTCCACGCCCTCGCGCCGCGCCACGCGCGACATGCCGTGAGATGTGGCGAGCACCACGCCGCCCGGCTTCAAAATGCGATGCAGCTCCCTGATGCACTTCTCGATCTCGAAGATCATCTGCAGCGTCTGGGTGATGATGATGCAGTCGAACGTGTTGTCAGGGATGTGGGGCGCGTTGGTGAGGTCCGCGACGATGGTGGCCTTGGGGTTGCCCTCAACATAGTTCAGCACATCCGGCTGGGTCACGCGGTTCCCGCCGAACTTGATGGTGTAGGCGGGGTCGCCCATCTCCAGCGTGCGGCCTTTCACATCGGCGCTGTGTTCGCCCAGAAACTGCTCGATATAATAGCGCTCGATGGTCAGCAGATCGCGGTCCTTGCCGAAGATCGCACTGATCGGATCGAGCCGGTCGAGGCTGCCGAAATTGACGCTGCCCACCGGCACGGCCTGCAGCCCCAAGCGCCGCTGCTGTGCGCGGATCCAGTCCCGCGTGGAGGCGGGCAGCAGCGCCACCGCGACATCGCGCACCTTCTCACTGATTTTCGCTATGATCGGCACGTCAAAACCCCTTCACACCCAAATTTTTCACCGCCTCAACCCACCGCCGCCAGCCAGCACAGGCCCACCATCGCGCCATGCAGCCAGCTCACCCGGTCCTTGAGGGCAAACACCACCGGGTCGTCATGCAGTGCGCCTCGGTGCGCCTTCACCCACACGCGGATCAGCCATGACGCCAGCACCAGCGGTACGAAGAACAGCCGCTGCGGATGCTCGTACAGCCCTTTTGTCGCCACGTCGAACTGCATGTAGAACAGCATGACCAGCACCGACATTGCAGCGGTCGCGATGCCGAGCGAAACGGTGAGTGGCGTGTCTGTGGCGAGGTAGCCGCGCCCGGCCACCGTGCGCCCCTCCGCGCTTGCGCGGACCAGCTCCGCATGCCGCTTCGCAAGCGCCAGCGAGCCGAACAGGATCATCGCGAAGGATGTGAGCCACAGCGATTGCGGCTGATGTGCCAGCTCCACGCCCGCCTGAATGCGCAGCGTAAACAGCCCGCCGATCACCATCACATCGACCAGCGGCTGCGCCTTGAGCCACAGCGAATAGCCGAGCGTCAGCGCGAGATAAGAAAGCAGCACCAGCGCAAAGCCGGGATCGAGCGCGATGCTGCCCGCCAGCCCCGCGACCAGCATCGCCGCGCCGATACCTGCTCCCTTCAGAAGAGACAGCTTCCCGCTGGCGAGCGCGCGGTGGCGCTTGCCGAAATGCGCGCGGTCGGCGGAGAGGTCGTTCATGTCGTTGAACAAATAGGTGGCCGAGGCGACGAGACCGAAGCACAGAAAGCCCGCGATCACCCGCGCGATCATGGCGGGATCGTGAAACGCCTGCCCCAGCATCAGCGGCACGAACAGCATCAGGTTCTTCGACCACTGGTGCAGCCGCAACGCCTTCACCCAGTCGCGCAGCCGCATGGAGGGAGGCGTGAAGCTTTGGGCAGGGGCGATCCCCCGGCCCTTGAGCGCCCGCGCCACCGATGTGGAGCCGCCTGCGACATAGGCATGGCCCGCTTTCTCCCACACCGGCAGGTCGGCACGCGCATCGCCGATATAATCGAAGCCGTGCGGGAATCGCTCGGCAAGCGCGGCTGCCTTGTTCGCCCCCTTGAGGTTGTGCGCGCCATCGCTGGCGATAACGCCGTCGAACAGTGCGAGATGCTCGGCAACCCCGTGCGCGATGCGAGCATCGGCCGCCGTCACCAGCCACACCTGCCCGCCGCCCGCCTTGCGCTTTTCGATGAAGGCGAGGATATCCGCGTCATAGGGCAGGGTGGCGCAGTCGAGTTTCGCGGCGTCGGCCAGCGCCTGCTTGAACCCGGCACGGCCCTTCATCACGCGCGGCAACAGCGCGGCAAAGCGCAAAGGCGCGCGTGTCGCCACCCGCACCGCACACTCGACCAGCGTGTCGGTGCGCGCCAGCGTGCCGTCCAGATCGACGATGAGGGGAAGATGATGCGCGGTCATGGCGTGGACTCGCCTGTTGCCCGGGGCGCGATATGCCACACTGCCCTGCCCGGCAGGCGTGCGATGATCTCCGCATTCGCCGCCGGGCCGAGATCGCGCACGAAGACTGGGCCGGAGAGATCCGGCGTGTTGAGCGTGAAGGCGCTCCCGAACTCGCTCACATCATCGCTTTTCACGAAGATGAGCGCATTGTCCGTCGCGCCCGCCGCCGCCATCTCGCGATAGCCACTGTGGAAACCCCGGAATTCCCAATATTTTTCAACTGCGCGCCACGGCAGAAAGGCAAACAGGCCAAGCGCGCCCATCAGCGCCGCCACTACCGCCACGCGTTGCCTGCCCTCCGCCCACCCGGCGTGGTCCGTCATTGCCGCTGCCGTCTGCAATCCGCGCGCAGAGAGGTATAGCGCGGGCCATAAGGTCATGTACCAATAGCGCGGGCCGATATAGAAGCCGCCATTGAACCAGTAGAGGCTGTAGGCGAGGATGGTGGCGCCCATCACGGTGAGCATCGCCTTGTCCATGCGGTTGAGGCGTCCCCAGATCAGATGGACATAGACCAGCAGCAGCGAGCCCACCGCCCAGCCGAGCAGCTCCGTATTCATCGATTTTAGGTTGAACTGCTGCTCGATCAGCGCCTCCAGCGGGCCATGGCCGCGCCAGATGTCGACGCCGCCCCAGCTGTCCGGAGAGCCGATATCGGCGCCGAACCCCAGCCGGTTTGCGCCCTTGTGCCACAGATGGTCGAAATACTGGTCGATCGGCGTTGCCATCGCGTTGCCGGTCAGCATCCGGTTATAGGGGAAGACCAGCGCGCCGAGCGCAATGCATCCCGCGCCATAGGCGGCAACGCCGATCCAGCCGGATAGCGCCCGCAGGTCGGCCCGGCTCATCGCCCACAGGCCGGTCCCGGTGCCGATCAGCACACCTTCAAGCGGCCGGGTGAGGAACAGCGCGCCCATCAGCAACCCCGCCAGCAGCCATGCGGCCACGCTGAAGCGCCCCTCCACCAGCATCAGCCGCCATGCCCCCAGCACCAGCACGAGGGTGAGCGGATGGCTCATCAGCGAGGCGCCCATCGCCAGAAACCATGGCGAGATGCACAGCAATAGGGTCACCAGCGCCGCCAGCCGCGTCGAGGCGATACGCGCGACGAAACTGTGGCTCAGCAGAACGGCAAGCCCGGTCAACAGCGGATTGACGATGAAGGGCGCCCCCGCCGCTACGCCCAGCGCCAGCACGGCAGGCCAAGCGGGCGGGAAGATCGAGAACCACTTCCCGCTCTCGATGCTGATCCAGTCATAGGCGAGCGCGGCGTTGAGCGCGCCGCCCGGCGCGGCCAGATAGAGATGCCCCGCCGCATACATCTTGGCCTGAAACAGATAGGCCACCTCGTCGGGCAGGCGCGGCATACGGTCAAACGCGGTGAGGGCGAGCAACAGCGATACGCCAAACGCCCAGAGCGCCGCAACATAGGGCAGGCGCGGCGAAACTGCCACCCGCTCTCCCCATGCGCCCATCTGCCTCAGCACTTCCTCGGGCGCCATCATCGCCAGCGCGGCAAGGCAGACGCCGTGGATGGCGATCAGGTCCGCGCTCGCGAAAACCTGCTTGGCAAAGGTCGTATATTCATGCCGGAGCACGAACCCCATCGGCGAAACCGCGCAGATCAAGAGAAGTAGGCCGAGCAGGAGGATGCGCCTCATGCCGAGGCGTTGTGCTCCTTGCCACAACGCGGCCAGTCGCCCCCCGCTTAATAGCGCGATCCCGGCTGCGGCGGCCTCCAGCGCTATGAGCACATAGCAAAACTGGGCCAGCCCCTGCGGCTTCAGTTTCAACGCGCCAAACCAGAGCGGGTCCTCCAGCCCCAGATGTCCGGCATTGCCGGCGACAAACGCGGCCGCCAGCGCCCACATGCCCTCGCGCCTCAGCAACGCGATAAGGCCCAGCGCACCCGCCAGGCCCAGCATCGCCGCGAACCATAGTGGCACGCCAACCGCCATCATCTACGCCTTCCCCCCGGCGATGGCGCTTCAGGCCGCCGCGTCGTTCTTTCCGGAATCCGCCACCGGCGCGATTCCCATCGCCGCGCGCTGTTCGGCGATCACATCGTCGATGATCTGATCGAGCGAGGTGCGCGGGCGATAGCCGATGAACTTCTCCAGCTTGCGCACATCGGGAATGCGGCGCTGCATGTCTTCAAAGCCGAAGCCATAGACCTCGCTATAGGGCTTCTTGACGATCTCGGATTTCGAGCCGGTCTTCTTCTTGATCTTCTCGGCCAGCCCATAGATCGAGACTTCCTCGTCGTTGCCGACGTTGAAGACATGGCCGATCGCGTTGGGCGCGTTCAAGAGGCGGGTGAGCGACTCCACCGCGTCATAGACATGGCCGAAGCAGCGCGATTGGTCGCCGGTGCCGTGCACGGTGATCGGATCTCCCTTCAGTGCCTGGCTCACGAAATTGGGCAGCACCATGCCGTAATAGCCGGTCTGGCGGGGGCCGGTGGTGTTGAACAGGCGCACGATGATGCAGCGGATGCGCTTCTCGTAGGAGTAGGAAAGGGCGAGCGATTCATCCAGCATCTTGGCGACGGCGTAGGACCAGCGCAGGTTCGCGGTCGCGCCCAGCACCAGGTCGTCATCCTCGGAGAACGGCACCTTCTCGGCCTTGCCATATACTTCAGAGGTCGAGGCGATGATCACCAGCTTGTTGCCGTTGGCGGCGGCATGGAGAATATTCTCGGTGCCGTTGACATTGGTGTGGATCGAAAGGCTCGGCTTTTCGAGGATCAGCTTGACGCCGACGGCAGCGGCCAGATGGATCACCGCGTCGCATTTCTCGACCAGCTCCTGCACCAGCGCCTGATCGCGTACGGAGCCGATCACCATCTCGAAATTCTGGTGATCCTTCGAATTGGCGAGGTTCGCCATGTCGCCGGTGGAAAGGTTGTCGAGCACGACAACGCCATGTCCCATACTCAGCAGCCGCTCGGTCAGGTGCGATCCGATAAAGCCGGCGCCGCCAGTTACGAGGATTCTCATGCTCTATTCTCCAATACCGAAATGACGTGTTCGTTGCCCTTCGCGCGCGCAGCCTTACGCACGACATCCAAATATTCTGTTATGACGATGTCTTCTTTCCAATTTTTTTCATAGGCGATCCTCGCCTCGCGCGCCAGCGCGTCGCGCCGGGCGGGGTCGGTGCCCAGTTCCGCGATCGCCGCGCGCAGCTCCGCCTCGTTTTCGAACAGCAAACCGCCCCCCTTGGCGATGATCTCCGGAAAGGGGCCGAGGCGGCGCGCGATCACCGGCGTGCCGCCACGAAACGCCTCGATCAGGATGATGCCGAATGTCTCATAGCATAATGACGGTACGATGAGCGCACGGGCATTGCTGTACCAGGCGGGCAGCGCTTCGGGGTCGAGCCGCCCGGTGAAATGCACGCGGTCCATGCCTGCGCCTTGCGCGCGCAGCTCCGCCTCATAGTCGCCGCCACCCACAACCACGAGGTCGGGCCCGTCCGCCGCGCTGCCGGAAAAGGCGGGGATAATGTCCTGCACGCCCTTGATCTTTTCCAGCCGCCCGACGAACAGGAAATAGGGGCGCGGATGCGGCGCGGCCTGTCCCGTGATCGGCGGCATGTCCGGCAGGAAATAGGGCACCACCTCCATCTCCGGCGCAAAGCCGAAAGCGCGGTGTTTGTCGCGGCTGAACTGGCTCTTGGCGATGAAGGCGTCGATATGCCGCGCCTCGCGCCCCAGCTTGCCGGTCCAGCGCCACGGCTGCGGCGGGCGCCTGTAGCTCAGCTGGCAGCGCACGCACGCCCGCTGTTCGCAGACCTCGCGGTTTTCCTTCCACAGCACATGGGTGGGGCAGACGAGCCAATGCTCATGCGCCTCGTAAATCCGCACGGCATTCGGGTCGCCAAGGCCGAAGAGGCCCGGCCCGCCGACCAACGAGGCGTTGTGGTGCCAGATCACATCGAACCTGCCGGGGCCGAGCAGCTCCTCCAGCCGCGCCTTGTGGATGACCGGGCGGCCCAGCTGATGCACGAGCAGGTTGGAGAGCATGCCCATGCCGGAGGCGAGGCCGATCACCTCGATGCGCGGGTCCATCTCGATGCTCGCGGGTTCGCGTCCAGCCTGCGTGGTGTAGGCATCCCTGTCATGCACCACGGTGATGTGGTGCCCCCGGTCCGCCAGCGCGGTCGCCAGCCTGCGGATGCCGATGCCGTCCCCGCCGAAGTTATACGGCGGGTAGAAAGTCGTCAGCATGGCGATCTTCAGCGGAATAGTTAATGCTCCAGCCAGTGGGACAGGTCGCGGTCGACCATATCTTGCAACTGCGAAATGTCATCCCGCAATGCGTCCGTTAACCACGCTTTTGCTGAGGGAGAGAGCCGGTCGCGCGCAAGGTTGCGGCGCGATACCATATCGCGGATCGCCCGCCGCGCGCTCATCGGCACCACGAGGGCGGCGAGGCTCGCCACCGGGTTGGGCCGCATCACGAGGTTCTGCAGCCACGCGTGGCGCGGCTGGCCGCCCATGTTGGTCTCGTGGGTCACATCGGGCACGAAGGCGTGATCGACGCCGATAAATTCAAAAATCCGGGCGAGCATCGCCTTCGGATCGGTGCGATAATCCTCATAGAGGAAGATCTGCATCTGCTCGGGCGGAAACTCATCGCGAAAGCGGCGCAGCTGCTCGGCATAGCGCGGGAAGCTCGAATATTGGAACAATGGCTGCCAATGGTCGGCCAGCCGCTGCGGCTCGGCCTTCAGCGCCGCCTCGAAATCGTCCAATGGCTCGATCATCTGCGCGCGGGCATAGAGATAGTGTGAGAATGCCTGCTCGATGGGGTTCCTCAGCACCGCGATCAGCTTGACGTCCGGCAGGCGCGCCCTGATGCGCTTTGCCGCATCCGGCGCCCAGAGATAGAGCGGCGAGGCTTCCCCCCGCGCCGTGCCCTCGGGCGCATCGGCAAACAGGGCGGAATAGTCTTCCCAGCTATGCACGGAGTTATTCACGAACTCGTTGCCCGGCCCGCGCCAGTCCAGCGCCTCGCCCTCAAACGCGAAGTAATTCGGTTCCTTGATCGCGCTCATGAACACCTGGGGATGCTGGCGCACGAGATCATAGAGCGCGGTCGTGCCTGCGCGCGCCGCGCCGATAATCAGGAAGGTCGGCGTTTTAGCCATTGATCGAGATGCCCCTTTGATTAAGCCTTAACAACTAACAGCCTAAATATTCCGTTACAATTGCGGGGCAGGTATTTGAACGCGCAGGATATCATCGTCGGATCGGGGCCGAGCGGTTATGCGGCGGCGGTGGCCTTGACCGCGCGCGGGCGCGATGTGCTGGTCCTCGATGCAGGCGAAGTGATGGACGAGGCCGCGCAGGCCTTGCGCGCGCGCATGGGGTCCGCCGAGCCGGATCAATGGGCCGCCGAAGACCGCGACGCAATCGGCGCGCTGCGTCGCTCCGAAAAAAGCGACAGCATCCAGCCCTTCGGCTCCGATTTCCTGTTCCGCCTGCCCGCAGAAATGGCGGACTATGCCGAGGATAGCGGCGTCCACGGCCTAAAGCCCTCGTTCGCGCGCGGGGGCTTGTCCAACGGCTGGGGCGCGTCGGTGCTGCCCTATCACGCCAGCGATTTCGAGGGCTGGCCCATCGGGCTGGCGGACCTCGCCCCGCATTATGCCGCCATCGCTCCTCTCGTCGGGATGGCGGGGATGCGCGATGGGCTGGCCGACTTCTATGGCGGTGTGGCGATCGCCGAGGACCGCCCGCTGCCCCAGAGCACACAGGCACGCGCACTGCTGGATCGGATGGAGCACAAGCGAGATGCCCTCGCGCGCATGGGCGTGCATTTCGGCGCCTCGCGCCAAGCCATCTCCCCCGGCTGTCGCGCCTGCGCCATGTGCCTCTATGGCTGCCCCTATGGCCTCATCTTCAACGCGGGCGACGCGGTGGCGCGCTTGGCGCAAGAGCGCACGCTGCGCTATCAGGGCGGCGTGATCGTGCGCGGCTTTGCCGAGCATGCCGGCGGTGTCACGCTCCAGACCAGCGCGGGCAAGTTCGAGGCCGAGCGGCTGTTCGTCGCGGGCGGCGTGCTGCCCACCACAAAGCTGGTGCTCGGCGCGCTCGATCTGCATCATGAGGTGACAATCCTGGACAGCCAGCATTTCTATCTGCCAATGCTGCACCGCTGGAACGCAGGCGGTGACCCCGCCGCCGAGGCGCGGCACACGCTGGCGCAGGCGTTCTGGGCGATAGACGATCCCGCTGTCGAAAAACACGTCGTCCACGCCCAGCTCTACACCTATAACGACACCTATGCGCCGGATATGCGCGCGCGCTTCGGCCCGTTCGCCGATCTCGCACAGCCGCTGATCGAGGGGCTGAGCCGCCGCCTGATCGTGGCGCAGCCCTTCCTCCATTCGGACGCGTCGCCCGCCATCGGCGCGCGGATCGCGGGCGGCAGGCTGTTCACACGCCGCATCGACAATGCGCGCACCAAGGCCGCGATCCAGCGGGTGAAACGCAGGCTGGCGAAAGTCGCGTGGGCGGCGGGCCTCGTCCCGCTCACGCCGCTGCTGCGTCCCGGCAGCCTGGGCAGCAGCTTCCACTGCGGCGGTAGCTTGCCCATGCGGGATCGGCCGACCCACGGCGAAACGGACGCCCAAGGCCTGCTCCGCGGCCAGAAGCGCACCTACATCGTCGATGCGTCCGTGCTGCCCACCATCCCCGCGCCGACGATTACCTTCTCGGTGATGGCAAACGCCCATAGGATCGCAAGCGAGGCGTGATAATCTCATACACATCCTGATGTCATCCCCGCGAAAGCGGGGATCCAGGATGTCGAGGAGGCTGTGCTGTCAAACTGGATTCCCGCTTTCGCGGGAATGACAATGGTTGCTCCTAACGCACCCTTTTATATTTCTCGCTTAGCGCGGCGCAGGTACGCGCGATGCCCTCTTCCGCGCCCACCTGCGGCACGAAGAGGTGCGCGCGCATTGTGTCGGTGCGCGCCACCCCGGTGCCGAGGAACAGCTTCGGGTTCTCCGCCGCCGGGCGCCAGATGCGTGGGCCGGGCTTGCGCGCCATCGCCCAGCCGCGCAGCTTTTCCAGCCGCGCGGTGCCGATCAGGCTGGCGGCGATCGCGCTCGCCCGTTGCACCAGCGCGGAAAGAGCGGAGGGCTTTGCCGCCGGGCGCGGCACATAGGGCGCCGTCGGCTCATGGCGCACCGTCGCGCCGCATGCCTCCGCATAGGCGCCGAGCAGCCGGTTCCACGGGAAGGCTTCCGGCCCGGAGACGATGAACCGCTCCGCCCCGCCGTGTTTAAGCTCCGCCGCCGCGATGAATGCGCTCACCAGATCGTCGATATAGAGGCCGTTGCACAGGCCATCGTCACAATCGGGCAGGATCAGCGTGCCGCCAGTCATCTTCTCGGCCAGCGCATCCGCCCATTGCGGCGAGCCGGGGCCATAGACGATCGTGGGCTGCAAAATCACCGCGTCAAACTGCCCTTCGCCCACGCGGCGCGCAATGTCCCGCTCGATCGCGCGCTTGGCGTTCTTGTAATCATGCCCGGGCGCGTCGCACGGTGATGCCTCGGTCACGTCGCCAAGCGGCCAGTCGTCATAGACGGCGATGGAGCTGGCCTGCACCAGCATCGGTACTTGTGCCAAGGCGCATGCGTCGGCCGTCTTTACGTAAAGCGCGATGTTTTCTTCGGCCGAGCGGCGAAAATCATAAGCGAGGTTGAACAGCGCGCTCACGCCCGGCAGCGCTGCCGCCATATCCCGCGCGGCGATGTACCGTATCGCGCCACTGCCCTTGCCGATGCGGCTCTTGTCGCGCGTCGGCACGATCACCTGCGCGCCCAGCTCCGCCAGCCGGGCGGCAAGCGCCCCGCCGATAAATCCGGTGCCGCCGGTAATGCATACGCTGCGGCCCTGCCAGCTCATGTCCGGCCCAGCCGCTCAGCATAAAGCGCCTCGAACGCCGCCTGCACATGAGGCGGAGAGAAGCGCTCATCCTGCGAACGCTTGAGCGCCGCGTCGGACATGGCGGCTAAGCGTGCCGCGTCCGCCGTAAGCGTGATCAACTGTGCCACCATCGCGTCGACATCCCCCACCGGCACCACCGCGCCGACATCCGGGCTCACCAGCTCGGTCACGCCTGCCGTATCGGTGGCGAGCACTGGCGTCGCCTGCTGAAACGCCTCGACGATGGTGATTGGCAGCGATTCCCAGCGCGAGGGCAGGAAAAACAGGTCTGCCGCCGCCATATAGAGCGGCGCATTGTCGCTATGGCCGATGAAGCGCACGGCCTCGCCGACATCAGCCTCCGCCAGCCACGCCTGCGCCTGCTCGCGCTGCGGCCCGTCGCCCACCACCACGAAACGCAGCGCCGGGTTGATGCCAAGCGCCTTCTTGGCGGCGAGGATCAGATGATCGATCGCCTTCTGATGCGCCAACCGCGCGACGGTGACGATCAGTGTCTTTCCTTGCGCGCCCAGCAATTCCGCCTTGCGCGCAGCGACTTCCTCCACCGGCGGGCGCGGCTTTTGCTGCACGCCAAGGCCCATGACCCGCACCTTGTCCTCCGGCACGCCGCCTTGCGTCATCAGATCGCGCGCGCTGTTGTAGCTCGGCGTGATGATGAGGTCCGCGCACATCCGCGCGATACGGCCGAACTCCGCGATCCGCTCCGGCTCCGCGCCGTGAAAGGTCACGAATACGGGAATCCCAAGTCCCCGCGTCGCCACCCACGCCACCAGCGCGGGCGCGCTCTCATGCGCGTGGACCAGCTCGATCCCTTCGGCCTTCAGCACCTTGCGCAGCGCGAGCCCGCTTTTCAGCGCGGTCCACAGGCGGCGCGGGGTCGATCCGCCTTCGGCCGCGACATTATGCACATCGATGTGGCGAAAGCGCGCGTCCTTCTGCTCGTCCATCCACGCCCCGCGCGTGCCCGCGATCCACACCTGCTGCCCGCGCGCGCGCAGGCCCAGCGTCAGGTCGATCACATGACGCTGGATGCCGCCGGGCGGGAAGCGGGTGCAGAGCTGGAGGATGCGCAAATATTTACGCCTTCACAGCCTGCGCCGCGTTGATGCCCCGCTTGGCGAGCGCGTTGCGCGTATCGACGATCAGCTTCGCGTGGCTTGCCACCAGCGCATAATCGACCGCGGCATGGTCGGTCGAGATCAGCACCGCGTCATAGCCCGCGAGGCTCGCCGGATCGAGCGGGGCGGATGCCCGGCCCGCCAGCTCGGCATGTTCGCGCGTCATCGGCACGACGGGGATATGCGGATCATGGAAATCGACATGCGCGCCCTGCGCCTCGATCAGGTCGATCAGCGTGAGCGAGGGGCTTTCGCGCAGATCATCCACGTCAGACTTGTAGGCGAGGCCAAGGATCAGCACCTTCGCGCCCTTCAGGCCCTTGCCCGATTGCGCATTCAGCGCACGCGCCAGCTCGCCCACCACATAGCGCGGCATCGCGGTGTTGATCTGGCCGGCCAGCTCGATGAAGCGGCTCTCGATGCCGAATTCCCGTGCCTTCCAGGTGAGGTAGAACGGGTCGATCGGGATGCAGTGGCCGCCAAGGCCGGGGCCGGGATAGAATGCCTGATAGCCGAACGGCTTGGTCGCGGCGGCGGCGATCACTTCCCACACGTCGATGCCCATTTCGGCGTACACCAGCTTCAGCTCGTTCACGAGCGCGATGTTGACCGCGCGGAAGATGTTCTCGGTCAGCTTCGCCGCTTCCGCCACCGCCGCGCTGTTGACCGGCACGACCTTGGCGACCGTCTTGCCGTAGAATGTTTCGGCGAGCTTGCGCGATTGCGGGTCGTCCGCGCCGACCAGCTTGGGAATGGTCTTGGTGTTGAAGCTCTGGTTGCCGGGGTCTTCGCGCTCCGGAGAGAAGCCGAGGAAGAAGGTTTCACCCAAAATGCCGCCTGCCGCCTCCAGCACCGGCTGCACCACCTCGCGCGTGGTGCCGGGCCATGTGGTCGATTCGAGTACGACGAGCTGGCCGGGGCGCAGCGTCTTGGCGATCATCTCGGCCGTGTTGACGACATAGGAGAGGTCGGGGTCGCGGTTGCGCGTCAGCGGTGTCGGCACACAGATGGCGAGAGCGTCCGGCTCGCCCAGCCGGGCGAAATCCGCCGTCGCCTCAAACTTTCCTGCGGCCAGCGCCTCGCGCATCTCGGTCGGGTCCATGTACGAGATCACCTGCTCGCCCGCGTTGATAGCATCGACGCGGCCCTGGCTGATGTCGAAACCGATCACTCTGTATCCGGCCTTCACCCCCGCCAGCGCCAGCGGCAGGCCGACATAGCCCAGGCCGATGATGCCGATGGTGGCGGTGCCGTCCTCAAGGCGGGAGAGAGTTTGTTCGTAATGCGCAGAAGGCATGGAGGCTCCGTTCGGTTCAGTGCTGTGCGCCGTCGGGCGCGGGTTGATGGGGATGAGGGGCGGGGATGCGCGGCGCGTCGCCCTTGATGAGCTGGCGCACCTCGGCAATCAGGTGATGGTCGAAGGCAAAGGCGGCGGCGAGGAACAGGCCCATGCCGATGGAGGTCGCCGTCAAGGGATCGAGCGCCAGCTGCCGCGCGCCCAGCAGGATCAGACCGGCGGCGATCATCGCGGGCAGGGCAGGCAAGAACGGCACGTCATGGCCGCGCTTGTGCGTGTAATATTGCGATACGCCCCACACCACCGCGCAGGCGATGCTCATCGCCGCCGCCGCGCCGGTAGCGCCGAAGCCGAGCGGGCCGATTAGCAGATAAGCCATTGGAATCGCAGCGCAAACCCCCGCTATCTGCGAGACGAGCATGTCGTTCCCGCGCTTCGCCGCAATCAAGATCCACCGCGCATGCCCCGACAGCAGCGTCAGCGGAAAAGTCCATATCAACATGGAAAAAGGCATGGACGCCCGCTCGAATCCCGCGCCGAACAGCAGGCGCAACAGCGGCTCCGCCATCAGCGCCAGCGCCAGCGCCAGGCCAATCCCGCCCCACGCGCACGCGCGCACCGACATGCGGGTGAGGCCTGCCAGCGCCGCGCGGTCTCCCTCCACCCGGCGCGAGATGACGGGATAGAGGTTGAAGTGATAGAGCCAGCTGAAGGTGACGAGCGATACGCCGAGCCTGTGCGCCGCGCCGAAATAGGCGGTGTCGGTCATCCCCGCCATCGCCGCGAGGATCAGCAGCGGCGCGTATTGAAACAGCGCCCAGCATATCGCCCCCAGCCCGATCGCCGCGCCCTCGCGCAGCAGGTCGGCGAGCTTGTGCAGCGCGAACCGCAACCGCAGCGGCGCGACCTTCCGGTGCTGCACGCTCATGAGATAGCCGGTCGCCAGCAGCACGGAGAGTATCTCGGCAAAGCCCACGCGCACCACGTCCGCATCGCCCCGCACCAGCAGCACACAGCCCAGCATGAACGAGATCACCCGCACGCACTGCGCCAGCACCACCTGGCTCATCATCCCCTTGGCCTGAAACAGCCAGTCCTGCTTCCACGGCGGGATGAACAGGCTCAGCGCCACGAGGCAGGTGAGCTTCAGCGCATTCGCGTCCTCGGTGTAGAACCATGTGAACAGCACCATCGCCGGAGCGATGACGAGCGCGAGGCATAGTTGCGCGGCGGGGATCAGCGCCACCAGCTCGTCCGCGCTTTGATGCCCCTGCGTCAGCCGCCTTACGCCGACCGAGCCCAGCCCTCCGTCGATCGCCAGCGTGGCCAGTGTCGCCAGCCCCATCGCATATTCCACCGCGCCATATTCTTCAGGCAGCAGGCGCCGGGCCAGAATCGCAAATGCCAGAAAGGCGATGCCCTTGGTGCCGATCTGCCCGACCCAGAGCATGCCCAGGTCCCGCGCCAGCTTGAGGCGGGGATGCATCATTGCGCGGCCGATGAGGACGAAGCTGCGCGTCATGGCTTCGCCGCGCCCTTGTCGATCAGCGTCCAGACCTCGCCATCGCCCAGCGTGCCCTTGAAGGTGTCCATGTCGGTATAGTGGGCGACCAGCTCTGCCTTCACGTCAGGCCGCGCGTTCAGCGTCTGGTTCGGGAACGCGATCACCACCCACGAACGTCCCTTGGTGGCGCGGCGCAGGCGCTCCAGCTCCGCCCCGGTTTCCACCACCGTGAACTCCGGCGCATAATAATGGCCATAGGCATATCCCGCCAGGCCGATGGCGGCGATGCTGTCTCCCGGCTTGGCATAGCTGCGCAGGAAGTCGCGTGCGCCGGTGAAATCCTGCTTTGGGTGCAGGTAATTGGGTATCAGCAGGGCGATGGACACCAGCACCATCATCACCATGCCGAACCGCGCGATCCACGGCGCGTCGAACATGGACTTGCCCTGCCATCGCAGCCAGGGCGCGAGGATGCGGCTCCAGACATAGACGCCCTCGACAATCGCCATGAAGATGAAACCGATATCGACGAAGAAATAGCGCGGCCAGATGCGCACGCCGACGATATAGAGCAGCAGCATCGCAAGCGGCACATGCACGACATAGATGGTGACCAGCACCGGGCTGCGGCGATAAAGATCGATCACGCCCGCCGCCAGCACCAACAAAGCGCCGAGCACGATGACAGGCACCAGCGGCCCCGCGCTCGAGATCGAGCGCCCGATCTCCTGCACAGCGCGCAGGGGATTGCGCCATTCCGCCAGTGCCGCACCGCTGGGAGCGGCGGATGCCTTGGACACTTCGTTGATGGTGCTCAACGCCTGCTGGATTACCGGCGCATAGAGCGCGAGGGTTATGATGATGCTCAGCGTGATGCCGAATATCGGGCCCCAGCTCAGCAGCCCGGGCTCCCTATACTGCGCGCCCCGCCCGAGTAGCGCCCGCCCGGCCATCCATGCGTAGACCACACCGTGCGCCACGAAGAAAAAGCCTGCCGACATGTGCGTATACATCGCCGCCGCGACCAGCAGGCCATAGCTCGCCCAGATCCGCCAGCCCGGTTTCTCCAGCCCCTTGATGAACGCCAGAGTCGCCGCCGAGCAGAAAAACAATAGCCCGGTATACCCCCGCGCGTTCTGAGAGAACCACACATGATGATAGGATAGCGCGAGCAACAGCGCGACGACGAGGGCGCCCGGCGCCCCCATCATCCGCCGCGCGATCCGCCACTGCACAAAGATGCTCCCCACGCCGAACAGGATCGCGGGCAGCCGCAGCGCCGCCGGATTTTCTCCGAACAGGCCTACGCTGGCCTGCGCCAGCAGGCTGTAAAGCATATGATTGTTCAGCGAATCGAAGACGCCAATCAACTGCGAGGTCGGCAAGCGCACATAATTCACGACCGTGAATATCTCGTCGTACCAGAGCGAGGCGTCCGCCTTGAACAGCCGCAATGCCAGTGCAAGCGCGAGCACGAGCGCCAGCGCGCCCCACTCCCGCTTGCCGACATTCACCCCTTCGTTCATGCCCCTGCCCATGATGGAGCCTGCTCCCCGCTTCTGGTTGCGCTGCAACATGTATCGTTGAGCGGCGTCTTATGGCAATCGCGTAAAGGATGTTTTGCTAAAGCGCGCCAAAATCGCCAATAATTTATCTTCATTGAAGACAATTGCCGTATAAGAGGCGACCGGCGCACTATCTCGGGGGATCGGCCAAATGGTTTGGGGGGCAGGAAAAGCGGTGCCGACGGTCTCATTGAACCGTCTCTATCTGCTGCGGAGCATATTGCTCGCCTTGTTGCTGCTCTGGCCGCTGCTCATCTTCGGTCGCCCCGCCTATATGGATGACAGCGCAGCCTATCAGAATGGCGGCGAGCAGGCCGTCACTTTTGCGTTGCGCAAATTGCATATCACCGGGCCCGAGGCGAACAAGGCCTTGCCCGCCACTGGTGGCAAGACGCCCCCCCCCAAGGCGCAGCCCGGCGCGGACGGCGGCAAAAACACCAAGGTCGCGCGGTCGATCCCCTATAGCGTGCTGGGCTATGTTTTCGGCGGGCCGGGCATGACGATGACCTGGCTTGCGCTGTTCCAGGCGGGCACCACCGCGCTGGCGCTGGTTGCGCTGTTCGAGGCGGTTGCCGGGCCGGGTTGGCGCCCTTTTGCCGCAATGGCTGGATTTACGGCGTTCGCCAGCCCGCTCGCGCCGATCGTGACCTTCATCATGCCCGATTGCTATGCACCCGTCATTATCGCGGTGATGGCGATCCTGCCTTTTTACTCTAGGCGGTTCAGCGGGGTCATGCTGGTCCTGCTGCTCGGCATCGCGGCGCTGGGCGTGGCCCTGCACACCAGCCATCCGCCGATTGCCCTCGGCACTGCGCTTGCGATCAGTGCTCTGCTCGTCCTCTTCCGCCGTTCTGTACCGGTGGGTCTTGGGCAGGCACTTGCGATACTCTGGACTCCCGCGCTGCTCGGTGTGACTCTGGTCATGCTCTCCGGGCTGGTCGGCTTTGGAAAGGCCAGCATCTCGCCCAAACATTATCCGCTGGCGCTGGCTCGCGCGGTCGATAATGGCCCGGCGCGCTGGTATCTGGAGGAGGAATGCAAAAATCCGCGCCGCTACGCAATCTGCGAGATTTATGGCACGCGCATCCCCTTGACGGTCCAGGAAATGCTGTGGAGCAAGGACAGCCTTGTCACCCGCGCCACGCCGCAGCAGCTTGACAGGGTGCGCGCCGAAGAGCGCACCATCATCATCGAGACCACCAAGCGTTATCCGTTGCAGCAGCTCTACCTCGTCGCGCACGACGTGCCGGAGCAGCTGATCGTCTTCCGGCTCAACTATTTCCGTTACGATACAGAGATTGTGCGCAACGCGGCGGGCGATATCGTGCTGCACTCGCCGCCGGGGGACGCACCGCAACCCGCGCTTTACGATGGGCTCGAGCTTCTGAACAACACCCTTGTTGGGGCGGGCGTGATCGCGCTTCTTTGGCTGTGGCGCGGGCTGAACCGCGCCCAGCGCTGGATGGTGGTCATCATGCTCATGGGCTTGCTGGCGAACGCTGCGGTGTGCGCTATCTTCTCGGGCGTGGCGCCGCGCTATCAGGCGCGCGTCGTGTGGCTGATACCGTGGTTCGCGCTGGCACTGGGATGGGCGCGACATCGCTCAACCAAGGCAATGTGAAGCAAAAGGGGGGTATATGAATTTCTGGCGGCGCTGGCATCGCTGGCTTGGGATCGTGGCGGGCGTTTTGCTTATTCTCATGGCCGTTACCGGCGTCCTGCTTCAGGTCGATGAGGTAGGCGGCTTCAGCGAGAAGGCGCGGGAACAGGCGATTCAGCGTCGCGGAGCGGTGCAGCCGCTCGATCTGGTCACGGCCGCTCGTCAGGTCGAAACCCACTCTGGCGGGCGCGCTATCGAAATGCTGAAGCTCGAGGCGCGCAAAGGCGCGCCGGTTGCCATCGTCCGCTTTGCGGGAACAGACAGGCCGGTGCAGATCGACCTTCTCACCGGAGCGCAAAAGCCGGGCAGCGAAGCGCCCAGGCCGGGCGGCAGCATGGCCGAAAAGGTGCGCCTCCTGATCCTCAATCTGCACACGCTCGGTATCGTGGGCGGGGCGGGCCACATTGTGGGCGGCATTGCCGGGGTGGCGATGGCGGTGCTCGGCGGGAGCGGCCTGTGGATGTGGTGGGTCATGCGCCGGGAACGGGTTCGCCGCGGCAGTCGGCAGACCTGGTTCTGGAAATAATGCCATCCCAAGAGAAGGCGGGCCGGGCCAAAGGTTGCCGATCATGATAAACGAACTTGCGTCGGTGTTCATTTGCCCGATAGTTCAACCAGATGAAGTGATTCTCCACTTCGTCCGCATTTCAGATGTTTGGGCAAGCGTTAACCTTTCAACGATAGAAGGGCTGCGCCAAAATTGATCGCGGCTGGGCGTCAGGGCAAGTTGACAGGGGTGAAAGAGTGAAGATCATTGTCGCTGGCGGCGCGGGGTTTATTGGTTCGCATCTGTGCGACCGGCTGATCGCCGAAGGGCACCAGATCTGGTGCATAGACAATCTCCAGACCGGCGCGCTATCGAATCTGACTGATCTGTCTTCCCACCCGAATTTCCATTTTATTCAAGGCGATATCCGTGACGAGCTTCCGGATATCGAATGTGACCAATTCTATAACCTCGCCTGCCCGGCGGCGCCGATCCATTATCAGGCGGACCCGATCGGAACGCTGCGCACCTGCGTGATCGGCACGCTCAATGTGCTCGAATTCTGCCAGGCCAAGGGCGCGCGGATGCTTCAGGCGTCGACCAGCGAGGTCTATGGCGACCCCACCGTCCACCCTCAGCCGGAGAAATATGTCGGCGCGGTGAGCTGCACCGGCCCGCGCGCCTGCTATGACGAGGGAAAGCGCGCGGCCGAGACCGCCTGCTTCGATTTCAACCGCCAATATGGCGTCGAGATCCGCGTGGCGCGCATCTTCAACACCTACGGCCCGCGCATGAGCGTCGGCGACGGGCGCGTTGTCCCCAATTTCGTGACGCAGGCAATGACCGGCAAGGGCCTCACCGTCTACGGCTCCGGCTCGCAGACCCGTTCCTTCTGCTATGTCGATGATACCGTTGACGGCCTCATTCGCCTGATGAACTCCGAGGGTTCGGTCGTCGGACCGATCAACATCGGCAACGATGAGGAGTTTTCGGTACGCGAGCTGGCGGAAATCGTCACGACGATGACCAATTCCAAATCGCCCGTGGTGTACAAGGACCTGCCGCAGGACGATCCACATATCCGCCGGCCGGATATCAGCCGCGCGCGGGAAACGCTCAGTTGGGCGCCAACGCTCAAACTGCGTGAAGGGCTTGGCCCGACCATCGCCTGGTATCAGACACGCCTTGCGGCTACCTCGAAGGTGCGCACCAAGGACAGCACAGACGGCCGCCAGACGCTTGCCGTCATCGGCGGTGGTCCCGCCGGGCTATCCGCCGCCTACTGGATGCAAAAGCACAGCAACCTGCATCATGTCATCGTGGTGGAGGAAAGCGACAAGGTCGGCGGCATTTCGCGCACCGAGAACTACAAGAATTTCCGCTACGACATTGGCGGCCACCGTTTCGTAACCCGCGTCGCCCGCGTAGAGTCGCTGTGGAAAGAGGTGTTGCCAGAGCCGTTCCTGCGTCGCGCGCGCCAGACGCGCATCTTCTATCGCGGCAAATATTTCGATTATCCGCTGCGCCTGTTCAACGCGCTCAAGAATATGGGCCTGTACGAATCGGCGCTGATCCTTGCCAGCTATGCCAAATGGAACTTCATGCCTCACAAGGAGGAGGAGAATTTCCAGCAGTGGATCACCAACCGCTTCGGCGGGCGCCTGTTCTGGTATTTCTTCCGCCCCTATACCCAGAAGGTGTGGGGCAAGCAGTTCAAGGCGATCCGCGCGGACTGGGCGATCCAGCGCATCCGCAACATGTCGCTGCGCAAGGCGGTGGCGCGTTCGCTGTCCGGATCGCACGACACCGGCAACATCGTCGAGAATTTCGATTATCCGCGCCTCGGCCCCGGCATGATGTGGGAAGCCTTCCGTGACAGGATCGAGGAGAAGGGCGGGGAAATTTGGATGAAATCCACCGCCACGCGTATCCATCGCGAAGGCGACATGGTCACCGCGATCGAGGTGGAGAATGTGCAGGATGGCGAGACGGTGACGACCCGCCTCGAAGCCGATCATTTCATCTCGTCGATGCCGATATCGACCATGGTGCTCAACATGGTGCCGCCGGCCCCGCCCGCGATCCAGGCCGCGGCGAAGAAGCTGCGCTATCGGGCGTTCATCGTCGTCGCGCTGATTGTCGACGGGCCTGATCCGTTCCCGGATAACTGGATCTATATTCACGATCCCGAGGTGAAGGCAGCCCGCATCCAGAACTTCCGTTCCTGGTCGGCGGACCTTGTGCCCGATGCCGACAAAGCCAGCATCGGCATGGAATATTTCTGCGAAGAAGGCGACGAGATGTGGAACGCCGCAGACGCGGACCTCATCGCCCACGCCGCCAGGGAGATCGAGATGCTCGGCCTCGCAAAGGCCGCTGCGGTCAAGGACGGCACCGTCATTCGCCAGCACAAGGCCTATCCGGTCTATGACGACGAATATCGCGAGGCGCTGAACATGATTCGCGGCTGGCTGTCAGACATGCGCAACCTGCAGGTCGTCGGCCGCAACGGCATGCACAGCTATAACAACATGGATCATTCCGTGCTCACCGCCACGCTGGCGGTCGACAATATCCTCGGTGCGACGCATGACTTGTGGTCTGTCGATGTCGATCAGGACCACAATGAGGATGTCGAGGCTTCGGCCGAAATTGCGAGCGAGAGCAGCGCGCCTGACCCGGCCCGGATCCGCGAAGTCGCCTGATCGATCCTATGGCTGAAGCTTCGCGCCCGACCGTAGCCGTCATCATCCCCGCGTATAACGCGGTGGCAACGCTTCCCGGCTGTCTCGACGCGATCAACGCGATGAGCTGGAAGGCCGACGAGCTGATCCTGTTCAGCGATGGCTCCACCGACGAGACCGACGACATGGCCCGCGCCGCCGGTGCGCGCGTCATCCGCAACGATGGCAAGCCGAAAGGCCCCGGCCATGGCCGCAACGAGGCCGCCAAGGCCGCGACATCGGACCTGCTGCTGTTCGTCGACGCTGATGTGGTGATCTCTCCCACCGCGCTGGAGCAGCTGGTGGCAGACATGCAGGCCAATGGCGCGAAGGCGGCGTTCGGTTCCTATGACGACGCCCCATGGTCCCAGCGCGTGACCAGCCTTTATGCAAATTTGCGCCACCATTTCGTCCACCAGCAGGGCAAGCGCGAGGCCAAGACCTTCTGGTCCGGCCTTGGCCTGATCGACCGCAAGGTGTTCCTCGATGCGGGCGGCTTTGACGTGGAAATGTTCAAGCATCCCAGCATCGAGGATATCGAACTGGGCGCGCGCGTGGTCGCCGCCGGGCATCGCATCCGCCTCGTGCCGGAAGCCTTGTGCAAGCACTGGAAGGACTGGAGCCTGTGGCGCGTCTGGCATACCGATGTCGTGCGCCGCGCCCTGCCCTGGTCGCGCCTGATCGTCGATGGCAAGACCGGCGAGGCGGATTTGAACATCAGCCATGTCGAACGGTTCAAGTCCCTGCTCGCCCTGCTGATCGTGGCGGGCCTGTTCGGCATCGGGCTTGCGGCGCTAGTCGTGCCCGCGCTGGTGCAGCCGGTCGCAATCGCCTGCGCCCTGCTGGCGTTGCTCTATATGTGGCTCAACCGCGCGTTTTTCGGCTTTCTCGCCCGCCGTCTCGGCTTTTTCCGGTCGCTGGGCGCGATGGCGATGCACTTTTGCTACCATATCTACGCTCCGCTGACTTATGTCTGGGTGGTCGTTCAGACGCGGCTCGGTTTGCGGCGACCGGGATAAGGTCTTTTGACGCGCGCCCAAGACCTCGCTAGAGTTGGGGTGATGGGCCGGAGAGTGATACGATATTCTGTTCTTGCAGCCACTGTGCTTGCCCTATGCGGCTGCGACAGCCGCAAGCCCGCTAATGTCGGCCTTGTCCCCACAGAGACGTTCCAGACCATCGATGCCTGGGAAGCCAACGCTAAGATGTGGGAGTTCAACCGTCGTTCCAACCGCTTTGACGACAGCTGGATGCCCGCGCGTGACCGTATCCTGACGATGATGATCGCGGAGGGCGGCATCAACCGCCTGCGCGTCGAGCTGCGCAGCGGCGCGGAAAATCCGGTCGATTACTGGTCCCAATTCCGTAGTGGGGCGCTATCCTACACCGATTTCAAGCAACACGCCTACGAGAAGGTCAACGACAACGCCGACCCCAAGGTCGCGAACCCTAAAGGCTTCCAGTTTTCCGAGCTGGATTTCCGCATGGACAATTTCGTCGTTCCTTCCATGCGGATCGCCAAGGCGATGGGGCGGCCGATGCGGTTCTCGCTGGCCTATGTCGATTCGAAATGGAGCGATCAGCAAGGCCAGCTCTCGCATGCCGACAACCCGGAGGAATATGCCGAGCTGATCGCCGCTGCCTTCGCGCACCTCAAGCAGAAATACGGGCTGGTGCCCGACGCGCTGGAAATCGTGCTGGAGCCGGACAACAGCGATGGCTGGGCAGGCCGGCGCATCGGCTCGGCGATCGTTGCGGTGTCGCGGCGGCTGGAGGAACAGGGCGCTACGCCCCGCATCATAGCGCCGTCGACCTCGGTTGCCCGCCGCGCGCCACGCTATATGCAGGAGATCATGAGCATTCCCGGCGCGGCGGAGAAGGTCTCGGTGCTGGCTTACCACCGCTACGGCATCCAGCCGACGGAACAGGCTTACAGCCGCATCCGCGAAAGCGCGAAGGCGATCAAGGCGCAGACGGCGATGCTCGAATTCGGCCGCGCGGACGCGGGCATGCTGTTCGAAGAGCTGACTCAGGCGAACATCAGCAGCTTCCAGAAGCATGACATCGCCACGCCGGACCTCGGCCGTGTCGCCACCCTGCCGGGCAACATGCTGCGTGTGACCGAGCCGGGAACGGCGGAACCCGAGGTAGAGCCGCTGCCCGAGGCGACGGCGCTCGCCTCGCTGTTCCGCGTGGTTGACCCCGGCGCGGTGCGCATCGGCACGCGTAGCGACCGGCGCTGGCTCAGCGCGGTGGCATTTCGCAACCCGGATGGGCGGCTGGTGCTCGCCGTCAAGGCCGATCAGGGCCCGGTGATGAAGCTGCTGGACAAGGTGCACCGCCGCCTCAACACGCCGATGCCCCAGCCGCAGGGCGGCGCGTGGGCGCATGTCACTATGGGGCGGGCGGGTACCTATGTGGCCCAGCGGTCCAACACATTGGCCGGGCGCATTCAGCGGTGCGTGTTGAAGATAGAGTTTGCCAGTGGCCATGCGCGCGTATTGCTGCGCGGGGGCGACGTGGTGACGATCACGGAACAGCCCAAGGGCGCGGTGCCGCGCTATCCCGCCTGCCCGCGCGACGCTGCGGGCTGGGAATAGCCCTTATTCGATCACGATCAGGCGGGTCATCTGGGTGAGCAGGTCGACCCCGTCCCACAGGCTATCGAAATTGAGCGCGTGGCCCGGCTTGACAATGCGGGCAATGCCGCGCGGCTGATGCTGGCCAAGGAAGCCCGCCCAGTCCTCGCGCGTGATGCCGAAGCTGGTGACGGTCTGCCAGTTCTCCGCGATGTGGGGCAGCAGGTCGGCCAGCCCCTCGATGCGGTAATCCTCGAAAAACCCGGCCGAGGCCAAAGGCGCGCCGCCTAGTCTGCTCAGGGGCGGGCGGATGACGCGCACCTGATTGTCCGCCGATCCGCCGACAACTTCAGCGCCCACCTCGATCGCGGCTGTCTGTTCGGCGAGCAGTTTCGCCACCGCGTCCGCACCTTCGAGCGGGAAGTTCGCGGCCAGCGCCGCGCCGCGCACCTCGGCCCAGAAGCTCGCGCTTGCCGCATTCGCCGCGTCTTCGCCGCCGCGCCATATCACCGCGCGGGGAGAGGAGCATGCCGCCTGCCCGAACCACAGCGAGTCGTTGACGAAGTCCTTGGCCACCGCCGCCTTCTCGTCCGCGGCCAGCCATGCGGCGGCATCGAAGACCGATACGGAATATTTGTTGGGAAAAACCAGCTCTGTGCCAGTGGGCGCCAGCGGGCTTTGGCGGATGGTCGAAACGGTGGCGTCTCCGCCCCACACCACACGGATGTGGCAGCGCGCGCACAGCGCATCCGTCACCGCGCGGTCATGCGCATAGCGGATGATGGCGATGCGCGCCCGCACGCTGTCCTCCGCTTCCTCCAGCGCGCCGGAGAGGACGCGCATCAGCGCATCGGCCTGATCCCCGCCGCGCGAGGAGACGCGGATGATGTTGACGTTGCCCGCGAGCAGTGAAAGCAGCAACGAGTAGACGAAGATCGTGTCGACGTTGGACGGCGCGACATGAAAAGCGAGCCCGCGCGCCACGCGCACCGCCTCTGGATAGGCCTCGGCAAAGCGGACGTTGAGCCGCTTGATGCTCGCCGCCCGCGCCCAGAAACCCAGCGCCACCAGCTCCGGATATTGCCGCACCGCCGGGTCGCGCAGCAGGCGTCGGCTGAAGTTCTCCATAAAGCTCAGCGCATCGGGCGCGAAGGGCGGGGCGGGGGTGCGCGCGAACAGCTCGGCAAGGCTGGTGCCCTGGGGCAGGACAACGGAAACCGCGTCGAGCGGGCTGGCAGTAACGGCCTCGTGGTTCATGCGGCGGCGCCCTGCGGAATCGGCTGCGCAAAGGTATCGCTGCACCCGCGCACCTCGGCCTTGGGCAGGCGGCCCAGCACCTCGAACGTCTTGCCCATGCGCCCGCACGGGCAGTCATCCTCGCCCAACAGGCGGCCCCTGTCTTCGGTCAACAGTGAATGGCCGGGGTAGCTGCGCGGCAGCACCGAGAGCACCTGAATGACTCCGGCCTCGCCGATCGCGCACTCGCGCCAGTCCTGCGGGTCGCGGATGATGATGTCGGCAAACAGGGGCGCGTGCAGCCTGCCCGCCTCACACTCCATGAACACGGAGCCGGTCTGCTCGACCATGCCATAGAAATTGTGCACCCGCGCGAATCCGGCGACATCGCGCGCCACGCCCTTGAAAATGTCGTTCGAGACCTTCTCGGCCTCCAGCTTCTTCCAGCCGCCGCTGTGGATCAGGATCGCGTCGGCGAACGGCAGCTTGCGCCCCGCCGCCTTCAGCTGCTGGAGGAAATGCTGCCACACCATGAAGGTGAAGCCGAAGGCAAAGATCGGCGAGTCGGGATATTTCTGCACGAAATACTCGATCGACGCCCAGTCCAGCTCCATCGTCTCGTCTTTCAGCGCAAAACGATGGTCGCGCCCGAAGGTCATCAGACCCAAGATCCCTGCGCCGCGTGCGCTGAAGGTGCGGCGGTCCTTCACCACGCTGGGGTGGTCGATGATCAGCATTGGCAGGCGCTTCGGCCCGATGAAAGACGTGACGATGCGCGTGAGCGCGCGCGTTTGCAGCTGCGCGGTCTCTGCATCGAGGAAGATGCGCGAGGGCGCCTGCCCCGTGGTGCCGGAGGAGGTCATCGTCTTGAAGATCTGATCCTGCGGCACGGAGGACAGGCTGTGCATTTTGAACATGCTGACCGGCAGGAACGGCGCGACAGACCCGCCGGGCAGCGCATCGGGCGGATAGGCGGAGAGGATGCTGTGATAGGGCGCGCAGGCGGCGTCATGATGCCGCGTCAATTCGCCCAGTTCACTGCCCAGCAACGCCGCCTTCTCCGCCTTCGCGAGGCCATAAACCGGATGCTCGAAAAATTCCTCGATCATGCGGCGCTCCCTGCGGTGGCGGGTTGACCGGCAGCCTCCCACGCCTCATTCAGCGCGGTGGCCGTGATCTTGCCGGTGGCGGAGCGCGCAATGCCGGGGCAGCAGCGCACCTCAATGCCGCGCGGGGGGAGGGAGAACAGCTCCACCACCTTTTCGCGCACGCGCTGCGCGTCCGCCTCGCCCTCGATCAGGATGCGCAAACTATCGTCCGTACCGAAGGCGACGGCGCTGTGGCCAAGGTCGCCCAAACGGCGGTCGATCTCCTCCAGGTTGACGCGGAGGCCGTAAATCTTGAGCATCCGCGCAGCGCGCCCGGTGATGCGCAGCAGGCCGTCTTCGCCACGCTTGGCGAGGTCGCCGGTCTTGAGCACGCCGCCCAGATCATCACCACGCGCCAGATCCTCTGCCGCCAGCGCATAGCCCATCATCACCGAAGGCCCGCGCACGACCATCTCGCCCTCTTCGCCCGCGGCTACTGGCGCGCCGCTATCGTCGAGCAGGTCGATGGCTACGCCGTCAACCGGCACGCCGATCGCCTCGGGTGCGGCGGCGGCCTGGTCCGGCGGCAGATAGGCGATGCGCGGCCCGGCCTCGGTCTGGCCATACATGACGAAGAACCGGCGGCTCGTGCGCCCGGCCCAGTCCGCGAAGAAGCTGATGATCCTGGGGTCGAGCCTGCCGCCCGCCTGCGTCAGCGTCTTGAGGCTCGGGATGTCCAACCCCTTCTCGCCCAAGCGGCGGATCGCCATATAATGAAAAGGCACGCCCGCGATCGAGGTCGCCTCATGGCTGCGCAGTTCTTCCCAATAGCCCGGCTCCATCACGCTCTTTTGCGTGAGGCAGATGCTGGCGCCCGCCATCAGGTGCGAGTTGATGATCGACATGCCGTAGGAATAGCTCATCGGCAGGTGGAGCAGCGGGCGCTCGTTCGAGTCAAGGCCAAGATAGGCAGCAATCGCCAGCGCGTTTGCCGCCACGCCGCTGGTCTTCAGCCGCACCAGCTTGGGCGAGCCGGTGCTGCCCGACGTGGTGAGCAGCAGGCCGAGGTCGGAATGGAGCGCCACCGGCGCATCGGTGGAGACAGTGCGCTCGCCGCTCGCCGGATCGAGGATCACATCCGGCCGATACAGCTCCGCCAGCCCGTCGAGCAGCGGCTGCGCCAGCGCGCTTTCGAGCAACAGCGGCACATGCCCGTCCGCCAGCAGGGCCATATAGGCGGCGACCGAGGGGATGGTGAGCGAGCAGCGCAGCATGACGAGCGCACGCTCCCGCGGCAAGTCTCCGATAATTTCGCGCCCCAATTGAAGCGCCTCGGCATAGCTCAGGGTGCGGTCCCCATCGCGCAGGCAGGGGCGGCTGGCGTGGGCAGAAAAGGCGTCGGCGAAGCCTGTCAAATAACCAGGCCCCCGTCGACGCCGACCACCTGCCCCGTAACATAGCCCGCCATGTCGGAGGCGAGGAAGGTGATCAGCTTGGCCACATCCTCAGCGGTGCCGGGCCGGCCCATGCCTATGGCGGAGAGCAGCTTCTCGCGTTTTTCCTCGGGCAGATCGGCGATCATGTCCGTGTCGATCACGCCGGGCGCGACCGCGTTGACGCGGATCTGGCGTGCGGCCAGTTCCTTCGACAGCGAGAGCGTCGCGCCGATAACGCCTGCCTTGCTCGCGCCATAGACAGCCTGCCCGGTATTGCCGAACCGGCCGATATAGGACGCGACGTTGACGATGCTGCCACCGCCCGCCCGTGCCATCAATCGCGCGCCATATTGCGCGCACAACAGCACGCCGCGCAAATTGGTGCGCCAGATGTCGTCCATCAGCTCGACCGAGGCCATCTCGATCACCGCATCGCGCAGGATGCCTGCGTTGTTCACGAGGATGTCGAGCTTTTTGCATTCCTTCTGGATGGTGACGAAGCCCTCGCGCACGGCGGCGGGATCGGTCACATCGAAATAGACGGCACGTGCCCCGTTGCCGATCTCGGCGCAGGTCTGCTCCAGCGATCCTACCGTGCGGGCGTTGAGCCACACGGTCGCGCCCGCCTCGGCCAGCATCTTCGCGGTGGCAAGGCCGATGCCGCGTCCCGCCCCGGTAACGAGCGCGATGCGCCCTTCGAGTGCGTCAGGCCGCAGCATCATATTTGCTTAGGATTTCCCGGATTTTCGCGACCGAAGACATGCCGACGATATCGTCCGTCTCCAGCATGATGCCGTAGGCGTCTTCCAGCTCGGTCACCAGCGCCATATGGGCAACTGAATCCCACTCGGGGATCGAATTATACTTCAGGTCTTCCGTCACCTTGTCCGCCGGCAGCATCAGCGATTTGGCGATGAGGTCGATTAGCTTGTCCATTCTGGTCTCCGGTTAGTGCGCATGGCTGCGCGCCTCTTACTCAATATTCGGCAAACGTCCGGTTAACTCGCTGGTGCCGCTGGGGTTGCATCCGGCTCGGTCGATGCGCGTGATTTGATGATGCCCCATTTGCCGGTGACGATGCCGGTTTCCAGCACGCGCGCCGGATTGCCGAACACGATCACGCCCGGAGGTACATCGCGCAGCACCACGCTGCCCGCCGCGACCACGCTGCCGTCGCCGATCGTCACACCCGGCATGATGAGCGAATGCGCACCGATGTTGCACCGCTCGCCGATGCGGGTTTCCACATGTACGCCGCGCACGGTGTCGTGTGAGAGGATCGACGCGCCGAAAACCACCGCGCTGTCCTTGCCGATGACGATGCCCCTGGGGTTGGTCTTGTCCAGCTTGGCAGAGAAGGAGATGGCGCAGCCCTCGGCGATCTTCATGCCCCAGACCGTGTTGAAATAGACCCGTCGCACGTTCATCAGGGCATTACGCAGTTTGCGGCGAGCCACCGCCGCCATACCGAGCTGAACCATTTTTATTCCCTTGAGACGCTTTTCCCGTCGGATACGATGCAATAGGGTGCAGTGCAATATGAAACAGGCAAGTGAGGGCTGACCGGGGGTCACTCCCCGGCCCGCACCGGCACCGGCTGGGCGCTTATTTGATCGCGACAAAGCCCTCGAAGCAGATATATTTCATCACCGTGGTGACGTCCTTGAAGCCCGCGCGGGCGAACAGATCGAGGTTGCCCTGCGTCGAGAACGGCTCCAGCACGCCCTTGAGGCTGCGCGTCTTGGTGACGATTTCCTCGCAGTTGAAGCCCTGCGAGAGCTTGAACTCGTTGTACATGCCGACCGCCATGTCCTGAAAACGGGCGTCGGGCGCGCGCACCTTCTCGAACATGATGAGCGCGCCGCCCCAGTTGAGCGCGTTATAGAGCTTGTCGAACAGCTGCTGCCGGTCGCGCGGGGGGATGAACTGGATCGTGTAGTAAGAGATGATGAGGTCAGCCGGCTCAAAGTCGAAATGGCGGGCGTCGTCCTCGATGATGGTGACGGACGGCGTGTCTGCGCAATGCTGGCGCGCCTTCTCGACCATCGGCGCGACCGGATCGATACCCACGAAGCGCGCACCGTCGCGGTGGGCGTTGTGCCGCGCCACCTTGCGGATCAGCTCGCCGGTCGAGGTGCCGATCTCATAGACCGTGCTGGTCTTGTCGACGAAATAATCGGAAAGTTGGCAGACCAGATCGTGGCCTGCCTCGTAGAGAGGCACGGACTGGCGGACATGATCGACAAATGTGTCGGCCACCTTGCCGTCGAAGGTCCAGCCCGCATTTTGCGCTTCGATATTCTGGCCGACTTTGGCGAATTTCGTCATGAATAATTCCGATCAATCTCTAGGATTACAGCCGATTATGCGTATTCTGCACCGCACAATCAAGCGCGTTAAGCCATTAACCCTTTAACCCTTAACCACGCACGAGTGTACCCACCGAGCGCAGCAGCTTGCGCGCCCGGAAATACAGCCTTCCCCCTTCCAGAAAGTTACGCCAGGCAAGGGGTGAGCGAAAATAATGCATGTCTATGCGCGATATGTCGTGCCGGTCATCGGTGCGGCGCGCCTCGGCGAAGCGGGTGCCGAAGGCGATCGCGTAATGAGAGCCGATCTCGCGGATAACGTCGGCGTCCACTGCGCCATAGGGGGCGGCAAAGGAGGCCGGGGGCGTTCCCAGCCACGCGCCAAGATCCGCGCCGCTGCCCGCGATCTCATCCGTGCGCGCCTGGCCGGATACCGAGGGCAGGGGCACATGGGTGCGGCCATGCGCGCCGAATTCCATGCCTTGCGCGCTCAATGCCGTCAGCTGCTCGCGCGTCATCAGCGGCCGGTTGGTGGGCGGGGCGGTATACCAATCCTCCACCCCGCCGAGCTTGCGCGTCGGCACAAACATCAGCGCGCTGAGGCCATGCGAAGCAAGGATCGGCACGGCGGTCTCGGCAAAATCGGCGAATGCATCGTCAAAGGTGATGAGTACCTTGCGCGCCATGGTGCCCTTGCCCTGATGCCAGGCGAGAAATTCGTCCAGGCGGGCGCTCGTAAATCCGCACCGGCCCAGCATCTCCATCTGCATCGCGAAGGTGGCGGGCGCGATGTTGGTCGGCCCCGGCGCGTCCGAGATCGAGTGATAAGTGAGGACGAGTGCGCCTTCCGCCATCAGTCTTCCACGACGTGATGCTCGAATTCCTTGCGATGCTCGGCCCAGCGCGCGTGATCGAACCGACCCTGCGAGTCGATGCACTCGACTGCGGCGGCGGACATGGCGAGCGCATGGTGGGTGTTGTCATGCGCGAACAGGCCCTGCCGCCCGAAGGTCAGCAGCCCGTCGACAGAGCCGACATATTGGTCCAGCACCGCGAAGTGCGTCTCGAAATCGCGGTCATAGACCGGATAGGCGTGAGACAGGCGCCGCGTGAGCGAGGCCTTGAGCTTCGGCTTGGGCAGGCCAGTCGCCACCAGCCAGTCGCACAGCTTCTGGCCAAGCTGGTCGTCGCTCATCGCCCATAGGTCTTCGTGCGGATCGCACGGCAGCTCCGCGCACAGCACAGTCTGTCCCTTCGGCTCTGAGGATGCCGAATAGTTTTTGGGTTCCGACAGGCGCGAGATCGGCACATTCAATTCCGGGAAATAATGCGCGTCATATTCGGTGTACTGGTCCTGATCGAGCGTGATGTAGATCAGGATCATGCCGCGATAGCGCATCTTGTCCGCCGCAGAGAGAACATCGGCGGGCGCGGCCGGTTCCATCATGCGCACCAGCTGCGACAGCGGGATGGTCGACCAGACATGGTCGGTCTCGATCCGCTGCTCCCCTTGCGCAGTGGCATAGCGCACCGCGCGTACCTTGCCGTCCTCATGCTCGATCGCGCTCACGGAGGCGCCCATTTGCGCCTGCGCACCTTGTCTTTCCGCGCCAGCCTTCAGCGCCTCGCTGATCAGGCCGAAGCCGGTCTTGGGATAATAGAAAATGCCGGTCTGCGGCTTCTTGATGCCGGGGAGCTGGCCCAGAACCTTCTTGATGATCTTGGTGATGGAGCTGCCCGAAATGCGGCGGCGGGCGAGCGTCACCGCCAGCTGCTCCGGCGGCAAGGCCCACAGCTTCTTCATATAGGGATAGTAAAACCCCTCGCACATCGCGGGGCCGAGTTCCTTGTGCAGGATGGTGGCGAAGGTCTCCGCCTCCGGCGTCGCCGCGCCCTTGCGGAATGGCTTGGTCGCCATGTCCTTCAACAGCGAGAGCGCAAAGCCCTTGGGCATCTTCATCAGCAGGTCCGCAGGCTTCAGCGGAAAGTGAATCCAGCTCCCTTTGAGGCGGATGCGGCCGTGGCGTGGGCGGGTGAGCAGGTCATCGCCCAGCAGGCCACGGATCATGGCGAGGATTGCGGGGTCGCTCGCCGGGTGCAGGCGGTGGCTGCCATAATCGCAATGCACGCCGTCATGCAGAAAGCTGCCTGAATTGCCGCCTACGGTCGTGCCGCGCTCCAGAAGGATCGGCTTTGCCTTGCCGCTCTCGCTCAACATATAGGCCGCGCCGACGCCTGCCGGGCCGCCGCCCAAAATCGTCACGCGTGGGCCGGCGTCTGCGGGAAAGGAAGGGGAGGGAGCGGAGGTCATGAGGGATCAGCCTATATGGGGTTTGGGGTCTAACGGTGAGGTGCTCTTGCCCGGCAACGCGGCAAAACCCGCCTGCACGAGCAGGCCGAGGATGCCGCTGGCATAAAGGACGGTCTGCCAGATCAGGCCGATGGCGATCACCGCGCCCGTATTTACGCCGAAGGGCTGGAGCAGCGCCGCCATGCTCGCCTCGCGCAGGCCGAGGCCGCCGAGGCTGATGGGCAGGATCGCGATGATCTTCGCCCCCGCCCAGGCATAGAACCACGCGGCGGCGGGGATCATCACGCCCAGCGCCAGCGCGAACGCGATGTTGATCAACACGAACAGGCACTGCACGGCGAGCGAGAGGATAAAACAGCCGAGCAGCAGGCCCGGCTGGCGGCCCATCTCCGCGCTGGCGGCGATGATCTTGCCGAGAATGCGCCCTGCCTTGCCCTTGGTGCTGAGCCACGCGGCAAACGCGGCGATGCGTGCGGAAAGCAGGCGCAGCAGCGTCAGCTTTATAGCCACGACCACCACTATTCCGCCGACGACCAGCCCGGTCGTGCGCCCATCGGTGTTGAACGCGAACCACGCCCCCACCAGCGCCACCAGCGCCAGCGAGGCGGTGTCGATCAACCGGTCGACCAGCGAGCCGACCGCGAGGCGGCCCTTGTCCTTGGTCTCGCCCATCACAAGGGCGGCGCGCACCACGTCTCCACCCGCCACGCCGGGCAGCGCGAGGTTGGCACCCAGCCCTGCCAGATGCGCGCGAAAGGCGCGGGCAAAGCGCACCTCATGGCCGATCAGCATCCACCATTTCGCGGCGGTAAGCGCATGGCCGATCAGGAACAGCGCGAACCCCGCCAGCCAGAGCTGCGGAGACAGGCGCTTGGCCGCGCCCCATACCTGCGCCAGCGGAACGAAATGAAAGATGAAGGCCAGCAGCACCGCGCTGACCGCGATCTGCACCGCCCAGACAAGATATCGCTTGCGCGATGAGGCCATCAGCGCGTGCCGGGCGGGCGCAGCTGCATGCGCGCCATCATGTCGGCAATCAGCCCGAAGGACCAGATGACTATTGCGCCGAGCATGCCGAAGATCGCGGTCTCCGAAAGGTTGTCGATCCACACGTCATACACAGCCTTGCCGACCCCGATGAGAAACAGGAACGCGCCCAAGGGCATGAAGATGCGCAGCGGCTGGAAATAGACCGTCAGGCGGAACACCAGCATCATGAAGCGGAAGAAATCGACCGCCTTGATCTTCGATGTGCCCACGCGCTTGCCGTAGGTGATCGGCAGGTAGGACACGTTAAAGCCCGAGGCGAGCATGCACAGCGTGATCGTGGTGGTGAACGAAAAGGCGTTGGGCAGCAGGTGGATGAACCGCTCCAGCTCCGGCCGCTGGAACACGCGCAGGCCGGAATTCAGGTCGGTGATCTTGTGCCCGGCGAGATAGCTCGCAAGGTTGTTCAGCACCCATTTGGCGGGCTTGCGGATCATCGGCACGCCCTTCATCGCCGCGCCGCGGTCGCCCACCACCATCTGATTGTAGGCGGCCATCTCGATCATCTGGGGCAGCATTTCGGCGGGGTAGGTGCCATCCGCGTCGATGATCGCGACCAGCGGCGCCTTGGTGACGGCAATGCCAGCCTTCAATGCACGGCCATAACCGCCATTGTGCGGGAAATCGACAACATGCACGCCGGTCGATTTGGCGGCTGCGGCGGTGCCGTCCTTGGATCCGTCGTTAACGACCACCAGCTCGAACGGGATGCCGGCATCGTTCAATACCTCGCGTACCTTCTCGATTGTGGGGATGACGGCGTTTTCCTCATTATAGGCCGGTATCACCACCGATACCGCGGGCGCGGCCGATAATGCTCCCGTGCCGCTCGCCGTTGCCGGATCAACAGTCCGCATTCTACCCCCTGAAATGGATATGCCCAGTAAGTGCGCGCATGCCTTAACAGGCGCTTCTTAAAGGCCTATTACCGTTACCGGCCATTTCAACGCAACCGCGTTCACCTTTTTTGTTGCGGTTGCGAAACTCACGCCGCGCCCGAACTGGCCCGTAGCGGTCCGATTACCCCTATGCGCGCAGAAAAGGCAGCATGTGCGGGATATAGTCAGCCTTGCCGAGGTCTACCCCTTGGCTGCGTAAAATGGCGTAGGCCGACATGACATGAAAATAGAACTGCGCCAGTGCCCAGTCCCGCGCATATTGCTCCGCGCTCAGGTCGAATATCATGCCGTTGGGCAATGCATGAGCGATGGGCGCGCCATAGTCCATATCGAGCGCGTCTGGGGCAAGGTTGTTCAACAGCGCCAGGGTTTCGGCGATGCGCGCTTGTGCATCGCCGATTGAACCGGGCACTTCGCCGCCGTTGCGCCCCTCATCCAAAAGCGCCTGAATCGTGTCGGAAAAGGCCAGCCCCCGCAGGCGACAGCTTGCCTCATGGGGCTGAACGCAGGCAAAGCGAATTTGCGTGGATAGGGGAAACATGTCGGGCGCGAGCCGCGCCGACAGCAGCGCCTCCGCTTCCTGCCCCGCCATCTGTGCCTGTGCCTTGGCCAGCCAGCCTGACATCGCGCCGAGCATGTGCATGAAACTAGGAACGAGGAGGGATGTCAGCGACATGGGTGGTCTCGCTCTCTTGGGGGCGGAGTGATCAGTATCAATTCGGCTGACTGGTGACCGGATGCCGCACGGCTATCCCCGCCTCGCTGAGCGCCGCATGCGCCTCGGCAATCGTGTGCTGGCCGAAATGAAAGATCGACGCGGCCAGCACGGCGCTGGCATGGCCCTCGCGCACGCCCTCCACCAGATGATCGAGCGTACCCACCCCGCCGCTGGCGATGACGGGCACGGAAACCGCGTCGGCAATCGCGCGGGTCAGCGCAAGGTCATAGCCCTGTTTGGTGCCGTCGCCGTCCATCGAGGTGACCAGCAGCTCGCCCGCGCCCAGCTGCGCCAGCCGCGCCGCATGCTCGAGCGCGTCGATGCCGGTGGCGCGGCGGCCGCCGTGGGTGAAGATTTCCCAGCGCCCCTCTGCCACCCGCCGCGCGTCGACGCTGGCGACCACGCACTGGCTGCCGAAGCGGTCGGCAATGTCCGCCACCACTTCCGGCCGGGCGACGGCGGCGCTGTTCACCGCCACCTTGTCCGCGCCCGCGAGCAGCAGCGCGCGCGCATCCTCCGCGCTGCGCACCCCGCCGCCGACGGTGACGGGCATGAAGCACACCTCGGCGGTGCGCTTGACGATGTCGAGGATGGTGCCCCGATCCTCATGGCTCGCGGTAATGTCGAGAAAGCACAGCTCGTCCGCGCCCATGCTGTCATACAGCCGCGCCTGCTCTACCGGGTCGCCCGCATCGGCCAGATCGACAAAGTTCACGCCCTTGACCACGCGGCCATTGGCGACATCAAGGCAGGGGATGACGCGGACGCGGACGGTCATTGTTGGCCTCGCTCACGCTCGGTTACGGCACCAGCCCGCTCCCCCGCCCAACCACCCGATGTAATACCCTGTCGGGCGGTTGAGCGGGGGAGCGGGCCGGTGCTGCGCATTTCAATGCACATGACTCTCACTCCGCCGCCGCCACGGCCAGGGCGGCCTTCAAATCCAGCCGCCCGTCATAAAGCGCGCGGCCGGTTATGACGCCCTCGATCCCGTCCTGCGCGTGGAGCGCCAGCACGCGGATGTCGGCTATGCCCGCCACGCCGCCGCTGGCGATGACCGGGATCGAGCAGGCGCGTGCCAGATCGACCGTCGCCTGCACGTTACAGCCTTTCAGCATCCCGTCGCGGCCCACATCGGTGAACAGCAGGCTGGCCACCCCGGCGTCCTCGAACCGGCGGGCGAGGTCCAGCACCGGCATGTCGCTCTTTTCGGCCCACCCTTCGGTCGCGACAAAGCCATCACGCGCGTCCACCGCCACCACGATACCGCCGGGAAAGTCGCGCGCCGCCGCCTTCACGAACTCCGGATCCTTCAGCGCCGCCGTGCCGATGACGATGCGCGAGACGCCGAGGTCGAACCAGCGCTCCACCGCCTCCCGGTTGCGGATGCCGCCGCCCAGCTGCACATGGCCGGGGAAGGCGGAGACGATACTCTCCACCGCCGCGCCATTCACCGCGCGCCCGGCAAAGCTGCCGTCGAGGTCGACGACATGCAGATGCTGCGCCCCAGCCTGCGCAAACAACAGCGCCTGCGCGGCGGGATCGTCGCCATAGACGGTCGCGCGGTCCATATCGCCCTCGGCGAGGCGGACGACCTGCCCGCCTTTAAGGTCGATTGCGGGGAAAACGATAATGCTCACGGGCGCCATTCCAGAAAGCGGGAGAGGAAGGAAAGGCCATAGCTCTGGCTCTTTTCCGGGTGATACTGCACGCCAACAATCGTGTCGCGCCCCACGGCGGCGACGATCGGCCCGCCATGATCGGTGGTGGCGAGCACATGCGCGGGGTCAGTGGCGGCGAAATGATAGCTGTGCAGGAAATACGCCTCGCCCGGCACGATGAGCGGATGCGGCGTGGCGGGCGTCACATCGTTCCAGCCCATATGCGGCACCTTGATGTTCGCGTCGGCAGGCTCGATTCTGCAAACCGAGCCCGGCACCCAGCCCAGCCCGTCATGGCTGCCAAATTCTTCGCCTTCATCGGCCAGCAATTGCATGCCGACGCAGATGCCGAGGAATGGCACGCCGCGCGCCTGCACCGCTTCGCCCATCGCCTCCACAACGCCGGGCAGGGAATAGAGTCCATCCCGGCACGCGCGGAACGCCCCCACGCCGGGCAGCACGATGCGCTCCGCCCGGCGCACCACCTCGCCATCGGCGGCGAGCACAACATCCCGCGCCCCAGCCTTGATCAGCGCATTATGAACCGAATGAAGATTGCCCGCGCCGTAGTCGATCAGCGCAATGCTCATTCTGTCGAGGTTCCCTTGGCGCCCAGCGTCCCCTTGGTCGAGGGGATGGCGTCGCCCTTGCGCGGGTCGATCTCCACCGCGATGCGCAGCGCGCGCGCCAGCCCCTTGAACAGGCTCTCGATCACATGGTGGTTGTTCTCG
Source organism: Sphingobium sp. DEHP117 (assembly GCF_030867385.1). GTDB lineage: Bacteria > Pseudomonadota > Alphaproteobacteria > Sphingomonadales > Sphingomonadaceae > Sphingobium. Next base: position 930,894 of record NZ_JAPFBJ010000002.1, read on the forward strand.
CCATACAGGCACTCGGCATGCAGCGTTATGCCCGCCGCGCCCGCGAAGCTGTGGAACCAGTGCTGGAACAGCTCGGTATCCATCTCGCCCAGGCGCGGCGTCGTAAACTCCGCCTTCCACACGAGGTAGGGCCGCCCGGAGATATCCAGCGCCACGCGTGACAAAGTCTCGTCCATCGGCGAATAGGCGCTGCCATAGCGGGCGATGCCGCGCTTGTCGCCCAGAGCCTTTGCCACCGCCTCGCCGATGGCGATGCCCGTGTCCTCGGTAGTGTGATGCTGGTCGACATGCAGGTCGCCCTTGCATTCCACCTTCAGGTCGATCAGCGAATGGCGCGAGAGCTGCTCCAGCATATGGTCGAGAAAGCCGATGCCGGTCGAAACGGCATAGCTGCCCGTCCCGTCGAGGTTGACGGAGACGACAATCGCCGTTTCCGCCGTTGTCCTTTGTATTTCAGCCGTGCGCATGACGCCCCTATAGCGCCGTTTTGCGGGCGCGCAATGTTTTGCGGGCGTGTCGGTTCGGCTTGACCCGCCTTTCCCGCGCGTTAGGTAAGGGGCATGAGCGACGAACTGCCAGACAGCCTGATTCCCTATGACGAGATCGTGCAGGAGGCCCTGCGCGCCGTGGTCGGCCGGGTGCTGGGCCAGGTGGAAAGCTCGGGCGGCGATCTGCCCGGCACGCATCATTTCTACATCACGTTCAAGACGCAGGCGCCCGGCGTTTCGGTGCCCAAGCACCTGACCGAGCGCTTCCCGGACGAGATGACGATCGTGCTGCAGAACAAGTTCTGGGATCTCAAGGTGGAGCCGACCCTGTTCCGCGTCAGCCTCACCTTCAATCAGGTGCCGGCCCAGCTTGTCATCCCCTTCGGCGCGATCACCGCGTTCGTCGATCCGGCCGTGAACTTCGCGCTGCAGTTCCAGGCGCAAGAGGGCGATGAAGAGCCGGAGCCGCACGAGGAGGCGGAGAACGACGCCACGCCTTCGCCGGCCCCAGCGGGTGACGGATCGAACGTGGTTACGGTGGATTTCGGCAAGCGGAAATAGCGATCGGGACCGGCCCCGCCGGTGGAACCAAGCCGCGCACAGGAGGTTGGTATGGCGAAGTCGAAAAGGAGCCATATCAGAATGTTCGGAAAACTCTTGGGCGGCGTACTGGGCTCCAGCATCGCTGCGGAGTCCGGGAAATCGGGAACCATGGGCGCGGTTGCCGGCATGGTTGCCAGCACCGTCGTGCGCCGTTCGCCCTTTGCCGCGCTGATCATCGGCGGCGCATGGCTGGGTCACAAGCTCTACAAGCGCAACGAGGAGCGCAAGGAAGAACAGGCCGCCCTCGCCGCCAAGCCCGCGCGCGTTGCTCCGGTGGCGACAGCGCCTGTGGTGCCAGACAAGCCGGACGTGTAATAGCGCCTCAGACTTGACTGTGCGGCCCGCCCACGGCACTAGCGGGCATGGCCGAAGGCGACACGAACGACCCCTATAAATTCAAACGGCGCGGGCTGCTGTTCGTGCTTTCCTCCCCGTCAGGCGCGGGGAAATCGACCATCTCGCGCATGTTATTGGAAGCGGAGGACAATCTTCAGATGTCCGTCTCCGCCACCACGCGCCCGATCCGTCCGGGCGAGGTGGAAGGCAAGGACTATCACTTCGTCTCGCTCGATCAGTTTCGCGAGATGACGACGAAAAACGACTTCCTCGAATGGGCGCATGTGTTTGGCAACCGCTATGGCACGCCCAGGGCGCCGGTCGACGCGATGCTGGAGGCCGGGCGCGACGTGCTGTTCGATATCGACTGGCAGGGCGCGCAACAGCTGCATCAGATTGCGGGCGGGGATGTGGTCCGCGTGTTCATCCTGCCGCCCTCGATAGAGGAGCTGGAGCGCCGCCTGCGCGCGCGCGGCACGGATAGCAACGAGGTGATCGAAGGCCGCATGGCGCGCGCCGCCAACGAAATCGCGCACTGGGACGGCTATGACTATGTGCTGGTGAACGACGACGCCCAAAGCTGCTTCGAAAAAGTGCGCACAATCCTCCACGCCGAACGCCTGAAACGCAGCCGCCAGACCGGGCTGATCGGCTTTATCCGGGGGCTGGGGAAGCGGGGGGAGTAGGGGGCATAGGAGCTGAATGTCGCACTTGTCATGCTGAACTTGTTTCAGCATCCATTTAGCGGCAGTCTCACGGTCATCATGGACAAGCGGTCCGGCAGCTATTCCCTACCGCCGAGCTAACACAACGGCCGGAATGTTGGGGGAAGCGGACATGCCGACGGGTCTATTGCTCCTTTTCCGCTGTTGCTTTAGCAGCTTGCATGACGGTTAGAAGTGTTTGCGCTTCCGCTCGCTTGGCCTCCGAAACAGACCTAACTGCGACTTCCTGATACTGTATTGCTTCATTCAGGACCGTGACGTCGCCTCGTGGATGCGCTGACATCCAGCTGGTAAACAGCCATGTAGCTAAGTGGGCTGCAGCATCGACACGTCCGCCTCGGTAGGCTGCTTTCCAAAGCTCAGCCGCTTTACTTTGGTCGCGCGAAACTCCGTCGCCATTCCAGTAAATCTGACCAAGTACGAATGTAGCATTGGGCTGACCCTGAGCCGCCGCTAACTCGTACCAGTGGCGTGCCTGCACTATATCATGTGAGACGCCGACACCTTGAAGGTACAAATTCCCTAGATCAGTTTGCGCGTCAGGATCGCCTTTCTCCGCAGCTTGTCGGCAGAGCGCAGCCCCCTTTGCTTCGTCCTTCGGAACGCCACGACCCGCAACGTAGAGATTGCCGAGAGCGCACAGCGATTTGGGATAACCGCGTTCAGCGGCCTGCTGATAAAGTGCCGCAGCCCGCGCGAGATTGGGCGTCCCGTTTACCCCCTTTTCGGCACACAGGGCAGAATTATGCAGTGAGTCCGGACGGGAATAAGCTGCTGCTTTGGCAAACCACCCACATGCCGCAAGCTCATCGCGAAGCGCATGGGGACCGTTGGGTCCCATTAACTCCCCAAGCATTTCCTGGGCATCTAGTCGTCCCTCGGCTGCGAATGCCTCAAGCTCTGAGCGGCCTCCCAAATCACCTTTTATCCAACGACGCGCGGACGCAATCACATCATTTCCTACTTGCGTAGCCTTGTTAGGCTCCTCCGACGCTGAAGACGCTGGATCAGCAAGTCCTAAGGCAAAGCTAGGGGGCGAAGCGCAAATGAATGCCGCTGATGCCAAGAGTACTGCTGCACGATACATCATTTCACTGTTGTACCTGAACGAGCAATGTCCGCAATGTCGTCGTCAGTGATCCATCCACTTTGGCTCAATCGTTGGGGTTAGCGGACGTTAGGATGAGCCTTCGGTCCAGATACTGAACGTATCAACCTCAACTGTCTCGGTGCTTGCCAAGTGCACGATGGATCGAGCGTTCAATCCAAGCATCGTTACCAAGAACAAGTGTAGCTTCGGCATCCCAGTGCAGTCCGGTTGGATGCTGAGCGATGGATCGGCTTCCGAACATGCGACGATAACCCCCGCATCCGTGTTCACGATGAGCGGGGTCCTTTTAAGCGTGCGCTGATCGGTGAAAAACCGGTCGAAGATCGCAAACGTCTCAGCAGGGATTGGATCGGCCGCAAGCAGCTCGCTCGCGAGCCTAGCCTCCATAGCCGTGCCATCCGCCATCAGAGTGTTCGTGAAAACGGCGCGGAACTTGGCCGCATCGCGCTCCCACCACGCCTCGAAGAGCTTGCGAACCTGCTGGTTCGCCAACCCAGTCGAACGAGGAGACTTTAGCGCAACGCTGCACGCCTCGGCGGGTGTGGCAGCGATCGCGGGCAGTGAGGCGGCGAGCGCGAGCAAGGTTCGTCTATCCATCCTGAGAACATCGCCTGTCTGTCGAATGACCGCAAGGTTGTCGGGTCCGGAAAGGCGGCTTTTTTGCGAGAACTTTTGGCCGCCGCTCAGCGAACGTCTGCTCCCGGCGAAAAGACGTGGGCTTAAATCCCCCTGTCCTACACCCCACCCCCTCTGCTACCCCACACGCCAAGGCCCATATCCCCCGCCTCCGCGTGGTGAGCCCCATGCCGTTTCCCGCCGCCCGCGCCGTCCTGCGCAGGCCCGCCGTCGGCACGCTGGCTCCCCTCTCTGCTTGAGAGTTGCGCGCCGGGCACTGGCGATCCGGCCTGTGGTAAGCATTGCAAAGGCAATGCGACCATGAAGGCCCCTTTGCGGCGGGGCATGTGCCGCACAGAGGATTTTCGGGCGGCGGGAATGGCTGGCCCGGCCTTGATCGAATGTCGCGCGGAATGGCGAGTTGCACCGCCTGGCAGTCACGGAAAAGCATGGCGAACCGGCTCTTTTGACAGCGTGGAGAAACAGGCAGTGCCCATCCGGCGCACAGCCGAGGAAGTGCGCGATGCGCCCTTACAGGGCGTGACTTTCGTGACTTTTGGGATGACGCGCGGCTCGCTGGTTCAGCCCGCCGCCATCTCCGCAAAGCCTGCCGCCGTCATGAACGCCTCATGCCGCTGCGCGCGGCGGAGGAGGGCCTGATCGTCGTCGCCCCATTGCTCGGCCTGCCACAGCTCGTCCAGCTCCGCCGCCTGCCACAGCTGCGCGAGCGGGAAGGCGCGCTCCACCGCCGCCAGGCCGATGATGAGCGAGCCGCTCATGCTCACCAGCGTCGAGAGCGGCGCGAGCAGGAAGGGGTCGAGCGCGCGCACCGCCTCGCCTAGCCGTGTGAGCGTCTCCGGCGGCTGCGGCACATGGACGATGCCGCTCGTCACGCGGAAGCTGACCTCGTAGCGCGCCTGCGCCCAGTCGATCATCGGCTGCCACTGTTCCGCCTGTCGCGCCACCAGCGGCTCCGGCCCGTCGGCGCGATAGCAGGTCAGGTCGCTCTCCCCATAGGCGGCGATCGGCGCGGCGAAGGCGGCGGGGTTCGGCATCACATGGTCGATCGCGGCGTTGGCGATGCCGGTCAGGGTCATGGCGGCGGGGTCGATCTCCTCGCCCTGGCTCGCCCACTCCTGCGCCACCGCGTTGCCGAGCGCGGCGGTAGGCAGCACGAGCAATGCCCGCGCGGGCGTGCGCACCGGGCGGCCATCGAGCAGGATGCTCCATCCGCCGTCTGCCGCGACTGCCGTGGCTTCCTTGTAGAACCGCTTCATCGGGCCAAGGTCATTCCGGCGGCGTGCGCCATGCGCGGCCCAATATGCGCGGCACGATCAGCGCCTGAAACAGGCCGACCGTGGCGATGATCGCGCCCATGATCTTGGCCTTCTGCCCGGCAACGAACCCGAATTTCTGCGCCATGATCATGAAGCCGAACAGCACGATCGCCACGCCGGACAGGCGAAACATGTTGAGCGCGATGAAGCGGCCCTTGGCGGCGGCCTCGCGCGCGGCTTTCTGGTCTGCGGTCTCGGTCATGATGCGGTGATATGGCGCTCCAGCTCGGCCATGTCCACCGCCACGGCATGCGCGCCGGCTTGTCTGAGCTCGGATACGCTGTGATAGCCCCAGTTGACGCCCAGCGCGCGGATGCCCGCATTGTGCGCCATCTCCATGTCATAGCTTGTGTCGCCGATCATCACCGTGGTCTCCGGCGCCGCGCCCGCATCCGCCATCGCCTGCAGCGCCATCGACGGGTGCGGCTTGGAGGGGTGGCGGTCCGCCGTTTGCAGCGTGATGAAATGGTCGATGATGCCGTGAGTGGTGAGACAGAGGTTGAGGCCACGGTCGGACTTGCCGGTGGCGACGCCGAGCATCCAGCCAGCGTCTGCCAGCCTCCCGATCAAGTCCGCCACGCCGGGGTAGAGCGGCTCGGACACGCCATTGGTGCGGCGCATATGCTGGAAAGCGAGCTTGTATTGCTCCGCCAGATGATCGTGGAAATGCCTTTCCGCATCCGGCAACAGCCGCGCCATCGCCTGCGGCAAAGACAGGCCGATGACAGCGAGGGTCTGCAGCCGCGTCGGCGGGTCGAGCTTCGCCGCGTCGAAGCAGCGGTTCATCGCCTCGACGATATCGTGCTGGCTATCGACCAGCGTGCCATCGCAATCGAACAGGGCAAGGCGGTTGGCGGTGGTCATGGCTTGCGGGGGGATGCCTTGGGGCGGGGCTTTCGAGGGGCGGGCTTCTTTGCCTGCGTCTGCCCGCGTTCGCGCCGTTCGCCGCGCTTGTCCTTGCGCACCTGCTTGGCGTGCTGTTTTGCCACGCGCTTGAGGTCATCCTTGGTCGGGCCGGTGTCGATCTCGTCATCGAGCAGCAGCTCACCCTTTGCGAGGTCAAATCCCAGATCGTCGAGGCTCTCGGCGAAATGCGCGGGCAGCTCCGCTTTCACATCCACCCGCCCGCCATCGGGGCTGTCCACCCGGATGCGGCGCGCATGAAGGTGCATCTTGCGGCTGATCGTGCCGGAAAGGAAGGCATCCTTGCCGCCATATTTGCCGTCGCCCACGATCGGGAAGCCGATGGCGGCGAGGTGCACGCGGATCTGGTGGGTGCGGCCTGTATAGGGTTGCAGCTCCATCCAGCAGGCGCGGTTGCCCGCCCGCTCGATCACGCGATAGCGGGTGCGCGAGGGCAGGCCTTCCTCCTCGTCGACATGCATCTTCTCACCACCGGAGCCGGGCTGCTTGGCTATGGCCAAGTCGATCATGCCCTGCTCGATGCTGGGCACGCCGACGACGAGCGCCCAATAGACCTTGCGCGCGGTGCGGCTGGAGAAAGCCTTCGCGAAATAGGCGGCGGCTTTGGGCGTGCGCGCAAGCAGCAACGCGCCGGACGTATCCTTGTCGAGGCGGTGGACGAGCTTGGGCCGGTCATCCCGCTCAAACATCAGCGCGTCGAGCAGCCCATCGACATGGCTGTCCGTCTTTGTGCCGCCCTGCGTAGCGAGGCCGGGCGGCTTATTGATGACGATGGCGTGCTCGTCACGGTGGATGACGAGGCTCTGCGCGAACTCCGTCTCCTCCGGCGACAGGCGCGGACGGATTGGGCGGGAGGGGCGTGCGGGCTTGGCGGTTTTGGGCGCGGGGAGGGGAGGGATGCGCAGGGACTGGCCTTCCGCTACCCGGTCCCCCGGAGCAGCCCGCGCGCCATCGAGGCGAAGCTGCCCCGTGCGTGCCCACCGCGAGACGATGGCGAAGCTCACGTCCGGCATGTGTCGCTTGAACCAGCGGTCCAGCCGGATGCCGTCATCCTCCGCGCTGATAATAGCGGTGCGGGCGGTGCTGGTATCTGCGCCACTCTTGCTCATGCCAGCGCCCGCATCGTGAACAGGCCGCCAAACAGCGCACCGACGGATAGCAGTACGGACAATCCGGCATAGGCCGCAGCACCGCCCAACTGGCCGCGCTCGATCATCAACGCGGTTTCAAGGCTGAACGCGGAAAAGGTTGTGAAGCCGCCCAGCACGCCGACGCCAAGCAGCAACCGCGCCTGTTCCCCGCCACCGGAGCCGTGCCGCGCGAGCCAGCCCGCCAGCAGCCCCATTGCCAGTCCGCCGATGATGTTTACGCCCAGCGTCCCCCACGGCCAGCCGCTGCCCATCAGCCGCCCTGCCATATGGCCGAACTGATAGCGGGCTAGCGCACCCAGTGCGCCGCCGATCATGACAAGAAGGCTGTTCATAGGCTTCCCCCTATGCGGCAATGCGCGCAAGAGCAAGGGAATGGGCAGAATTGCGTGTGATCAGCGGCGCTGGCTGGCCACCAGATCAGCGTCGATGCCGCCACCCGGTGCTGAACGCAGTGCGAGATAGAAGGCTGCGCCATCCTTTGTGCGGGTACCTTTAAGGGCGTGGCCGCCGTCCTGCTCCACATGCTCGACCGAGAAGCCAGCGCGCCGCGCGAGTGTGTAGTAAAAGTCGAGCACCGGTCCAGCGTCCGTTCCAGTCGCGAAGGTCGCGGCGCGGATCGTACATTTCGGATCGTCCGCTCCTGCCGCATCTTTCAGAGCCGCGCCGGGATATAGCGGCAGGTGCGCGGGCAGGCGGTTGGCCCAGCCCATGTCATAATCGAGGCGCGGGTCTTCGCAGGCAGCGCTAAGGCCCTGCTCGCGCGCGATGCCGGCCAGGGTGATCGCACCGCCAGCTGTGGTGACAGTCTTTGTCGCTGGCGGCGTGGGGAGCAGCTTGCCCCCCGCCAGCCTGAGCGCGCGCGCCTGCGCATCGCGCAGCGACAGGCCGACAGGCACTGACCCGTCCAGCGGCTTGTCGGCGGGCCTCAAGCCGTCGCGGTTGCCCTCGCGTCGCAGGTCAGGGTCGGTCGCGATCGGTGTTTCCAGCGCATCGCGCAGTGCGGGGTCCACTGCATTGCGCGCAACCTTGGCTTCCAGCGAGGCGAGGTTTTGAGGCTCGTCCGCGCTGCCGCAGGCAGCCATCAGCATCAGCGGTGCGAGCGCTGCGAACCGGCGGCTATTCATTCACCGCTTCCTCGATCAGTGCGCGCATCTCTGCCCCCTCCCAATCCGGCGCGCCGATAATGCGCGCGATCTCGGTTCCTTGCGATGAGTATAGCACGCTCATCGGCAATACGCCGCCGCCATAGCCGAAGCCGAAGGCATTCTCCCGGTCAAGCCAGGTCTTCATGGTGCGAAACCCCTTGGCGTTGAAGAAGGCGACCACCTTCTCCGGCTCCATCGTGTCCTGCGAGATCGGGATGACCTGAAGCCCGCTTTTGGCGTAACTCGTGGCGATGCGATCCAGCTGCGGCATCTCCGCGACGCAGGGCGCACACCATGTTGCCCACAGGTTGACGAGGATCGGCTTGCCCTTGAAGCGCGCAAGCGTCAGTTCCTTGCCTGCAGCATCGAGGAAGGCGTGGTCTGGCAGTTCGCTGCCCGTCTTGCTGCGGTCAACCTGATAGCGCGCCGCCTTGTCCTGCGCGCTGCTGCCGCCCGTTACTTCGCCGGCGGTGACCGCATTGTCTTGCTCATGCGGCGCGGATTGCTTATCGCAGGCGCCGAGCGACACCCCGGTCAGGAACAAGGCAATCAGCGTGCGGGACGAAACAGACATGACGGCAGGCTCCAACAGCATGTGGGGCGGGCGCTTCGCCGAAGGGCCAGCCGCGGTCATGCGCGAGATAAACGCCTCGATACCGTTCGACAAGCGGCTGTGGAAGCAGGACATCGCCGGGTCGAAGGCGCATGTGGCCATGCTCGCGGTGCAGGGCATCGTTTCCGGCGAGGATGCACAGGCTATAACCGAGGGGCTGAGCCGGGTTGCTGCGGAATATGAGCGCGACGGCGTGCCGGTCAACATGGCGCTGGAAGACATCCATATGGTCACCGAGTCGCGCCTCGCAGAGCTGATTGGCCCGGCGGCCGGGCGGCTGCACACCGCGCGCAGCCGCAACGATCAGGTGGCAACCGACTTTCGCCTGTGGGTGCGCGACGCGATAGACGAGGTACTAGCGGGGCTGCAGGGCTTGCAGGCGGCGCTGGTGGCGCGGGCCGGGGAGCATGCCGACAGCGTCATGCCTGGCTTTACGCATCTGCAGAGCGCACAGCCGGTAACGATGGGCCATCACCTGATGGCCTATTACGAGATGCTGAAGCGGGATGTTTCGCGCTTTGCCGATGCGCGCGCGCGGCTCAACCAGTGCCCGCTCGGCGCCGCTGCGCTGGCGGGCACCGGCTTTGCGATAGACCGGCGCAACACAGCCGCTGCGCTGGGGTTCGATGCGCCCACGGATAACAGCCTCGACAGCGTGTCCGACAGGGACTTCGCGCTCGATTACCTGATGGCGGCGACGCAATGCGCGCTTCACCTCTCGCGTCTGGCCGAGGAGTTTATCATCTGGGCGAGTCAGCCCTTCGGCTTCGTCGCGCTGCCCGATGCCTATTCGACCGGCAGCTCGATCATGCCGCAAAAGCGCAACCCGGATGCTGCGGAGCTGGTTCGCGGCCATGCGGGGCGGATCATGGGTTGCATGACCGCCTTGTGCGTGACGATGAAGGGCCTGCCGCTCGCCTATTCCAAGGACATGCAGGACGACAAGCCGCCGGTGTTCGAGGCGCATGACCTGCTTGGCCTTAGCATTGCAGCGATGACCGGCATGGTGGAGACCGTGACCTTTCGCACCGACAGGATGCGCGCGCAGGCGCAGAGCGGCTTTGCCACAGCGACGGACCTTGCCGACTGGCTGGTGCGGGAGGCGGATATTCCGTTCCGCGAGGCGCACCACATCACGGGGCGGGCGGTAAAGCTGGCGGAGGAGAGGGCGATGCCGCTCGCCGAACTGTCGTTGGCCGATTTGCAGAGGATAGACGCGCGCATCGATGAGCGGGTCTACTCGGTGTTGACGGTCGATGCCTCGGTTGCGAGCAGGGTGAGTCATGGCGGCACCGCGCCTGTGCAGGTGCGTCTGCGGATCGCGCAGGCGAAAACAGAGCTGGCGGGGACAGGCATATGAGACGAGCGATCATCTTGGTGCTGCTCACCCTTTCGGCCTGCGGCGTGCGCAAGGAGCTGGAGCAGACGCCGGGTACGCCGCCCCCTCCGGTCGCGCGCGGGGCCGAACGGGCGGAGACGCCAGGCGAGATGACTCGCTTCGAAACGCAGGCACGACCGAACCGGAGCGGTGAGCCGCTCGATCGCTCCTACGAGCGGGGCGACGACTATTTCGATCTGCCGCCTTCCTGACATTATTTCATAAAGCAAAAGCCGATGGATCATTTCACATACAGGGACGGCGTCCTCCACGCCGAGGATGTTTCGCTCAGCATGATTGCCGAGGCGGTCGGCACGCCGGTCTATATCTATTCCCGCGCCACGCTCGAGCGGCATGCACAGGTGTTCAAGGCGGCGCTTGCCGCTCTGCCGCGCACCCACATCGCTTTCGCGATCAAGGCGAACCCCAATCTGGCGGTTCTCAACGTGCTGGCGCGTCAGGGCTTCGGTGCGGATGTGGTGTCCGGTGGCGAAATCTCGCGGGCGCTGGCGGCGGGGATGAAGGCGCAGGACATTGTTTTCTCGGGCGTCGGCAAGACGCGGGCGGAGCTGGCGCACGCGCTGGAAGCTGGCATTGGGCAGTTCAACATCGAACTAGAGGAAGAAGGCGCCGTGCTGGCGGCGATGGCCGCGCAGATGGGCAAGACGGCATCCGCCGTGCTGCGCGTAAACCCGGATGTGGATGCAGGCACCCACGCGAAAATCTCAACCGGCAAGTCCGAGAACAAGTTTGGCGTGCCGATCAGCGAGGCGATGGGGATCTTCGCGCGGCTATCCGGGCTTGCAGGCCTCAACCTGCGCGGGGTGGCGTGCCACATAGGCAGCCAGCTGTTCGATCTCGCGCCGCTCGAAGCCGCCTATGCCCGCGTCGGCGCGCTGGTAGCAGAGCTGCGCGCGGCAGGGCGTACGATCGACCGAGTCGATCTGGGCGGTGGCCTTGGCGTGCCTTACGAGCGGGACAAGGTTCCCCCCAGCCCGGCGGACTATGGCGCGATGGTTGCGCGCGTCACAAATGGCTGGGACGTGACCCTGATGTTCGAGCCGGGGCGCGTGATCGTCGGCAATGCGGGCGTGCTGCTTACGCGCGTCATATGGGTGAAGCCGGGTGTAGCGCGGCCCTATGTCATCGTCGACGCCGCTATGAACGATCTGGCGCGCCCGGCCATGTATGATGCCTTCCATGATTTCGAGGCGGTGCATCCTGGCGGCGAGCGCATTGTCGCCAATATTGCCGGGCCGGTGTGCGAAACAGGCGACACCTTCGCCATGGCGCGCGAGATTGATGCCGTGAAGTCGGGCGACCTTGCGATATTTCGCACGGCAGGCGCCTATGGCGCGACCATGGCGAGCACTTATAACAGCCGTGCGCTCGTGCCCGAGGTGATGGTAGACGGCGCGCGCTTTGCCGTGGTGGCGGAGCGGGTGCTGCCCGAAACGCTGATCGCTGCCGAGCATGTGCCGGGCTGGCTGCGGGATTGATGGAATATGCACAGCCTGCCCCTCTTCGTGAAGCTGGATGGGCGGCTGGTCATCCTGCTGGGTGAGGGCGAGGCGGCGGACGCGAAGCGCCGGTTGCTGGAGCGGGCGGGCGCGGATGTCCACACCGATGAAACGGCACAAGCGGCGCTGGCGATCGTGGCTATGGAGGACGACGCGCAGGCGCAGGCGGCGGTGGCGCGGCTGAGGGCGCGGGGCGTGCTGGTAAATGCGGTAGACCGCCCGGCTCTGTGCGATTTCACGCTGCCCGCGATTGTGGATCGTGATCCAGTGCTGATCGCCATCAGCACTGGCGGCGCATCGGCGGGACTTGCAAAAGCTCTGCGCCAACGGCTGGAGGCGCTCTTTCCTGCGTCGCTAGGTTCGCTGGCGAGGGCGCTGAGCAGCGCGCGAGCCGGGATGCGCTCCCGCTGGCCCGATGCTGCTGCCCGCCGCCGCGCCATTGACGATGCGCTGGCCGAGGGAGGGGTGCTCGATCCTCTTGCCGGCGCCAGAGAGGAAGCGGTGGTGCAGTGGTTGTCTCAAGCTGGTGGTGGTCACTCCGCTACCCGCCTCGAAACAATCCCTGTGGTCTCGGAAGACCCGGACGACCTTACCCTGCGCGCCGCGCGGCTGCTGGGGCAGGCGGATGCGGTGTATCACATGCCGGGCATCGCGCCCGCCATCCTCAACCGCGCTCGTGCTGATGCCGCCCGAATCGTCGCTCTTGATGTGCCGCAGTGGGAGGGGCCGGGCCTTGCGCTCTGGCTGTTTCGCGCCGAGGATCAAGCATGAGCCGCTTCTTCCTGCACAGCTCCGGCGGTACGCGCGAGATCGAGTTAAGCGCCTGCCTTGCGCATGACCCTGAGCACGAGTTCCTGTGGGTGCATCTCGATGGTAAGGTTGACGATGTCGACACGATACTCACCCGGTTCGCCCACATCCCGTCGCCTGCGGTTGCGGCCCTGAAGGCGCAGGAAACGCGCCCACGCTGTGCCCAGTTTGATGAGGGCGCGCTCGTTAACATGCGCGGGCTGGGTGCGCCTTCCGCTATCGATGGCGACCCGCTCGTCTCGATCCGCTTCTGGGCGCAGCGCGGCCTCGTGGTCAGCTTGTCCTACCGCGAGCTGGGCGTGCTTGACCGGCTGATCACGCGGATGCTGGCGGGGGAACTGAGGGACCCCGGAGACCTGATCGCCGCCACCGCGATAGAGATCACCGACGCGCTCGATCCCGAAATCGCCGACCTCGGTGATGCGCTCGACGCGATCGAAAGCAGCGTGCTGGAAGACGGCAGCACGATAGAGCGTCAGAAAGTAGCGCAACTGCGGGCGGAGGCGATCTCTTATCGCCGCTTCCTCGCTCCCCAACGGCAGGCGACTGAGCGGTTGATGACGATGCCCGCCGACTGGCTCGAGCCTGACGACCGCCTGCATCTCCAGGAAGCGGCGGACCGCTGTGCACGCATGGTCGAGGAACTGGAGTCGGTGCGCGAGCGTGCGGCGCTTACGCACGAGGCACTGACCGATCTGCGCGCCGAGCATATGAATAGGCAGGCGCTCGTACTCGCCATCGTTGCGCTTGTGTTCCTGCCGCTTACCTTCATCACCGGCCTGCTTGGCATGAATGTGGAGGGTATACCCTTCGCGCGTGAGCCATGGGCGTTTTGGGGGGTGGTGGCGTTCTGCGCATTCGGAGGTGGTGCGATGGCAATCTGGTTCAAGGCGACACGCTGGCTTCAGAAATAGTTCGGCAGCGAACGTTCGATTCGGTTCGGCGCAGAATCGACTCAGGTCGCCGTTCGTTCATTGCCGTTTCATGTGCCGGGCCGAATATGCCAAGACCGGGCGCAAAGGGTGAGGGCATGAATATCATGGCGCATTTCAGGAATTTTACGGCACGGATGGCGCAGGCGGCAGTAGGCGTGCTGATCGCATCCGGCCTGGCGCTCGCGCCTGCTCCGGCGCTGGCGCAGGTACAGACCGTTGATCCCAATCAGGCGATCGATGCAGATTTGGCACCTCCCGGCGGCACCGAAGCGCCGGTTCCGCCTCCGCCGCCGCCGGTTAATGCACCCGCTACCACCGCGGCGCCCGCCGCTGCGACAGTGCCGGCCGCACCCGATCCCAAGTCCTCCTATCAAAAGGACGATATCGTCAGCGCGGCCGAAGGCGTATTCGGCCGTGGCGCTGAAGGGCTTGCCAGCCTGTTGGAGAAGGTCCTTAAGGACAGGGGGCAGCCCAATGCATATATCGCCGGGCGAGAGGCATCGGGCGCGCTTGTGGTTGGTTTGCGCTATGGCTCGGGCACGATGAACCACAAGGTCGAGGGCGAGCGAAAGGTTTACTGGACCGGACCGTCGGTGGGCTTCGATGTCGGCGGCAATGCGTCCAAGGTTTTCGTGCTGGTCTATAACCTTTACGACAGCCAGGATCTGTTCAGGCGCTATCCGCAGGCGGAAGGGGCGCTGTATGTTGTGGGCGGGTTCACCGCCACCTATCTGCGGCGCGGCGATGTTGTGCTCATTCCCATCCGGCTCGGCGTCGGCTGGCGTGCAGGTATCAACGCAGGCTATATGAAGTTTACCGAGAAATCGCGCGTCATCCCGTTCTGACCGTCGACGGGTGGTTGCCTTGGCAACCAACGGCAGGTCGGAACGTTAATCTCCCGAAATTCCATCCGGGAGACGCATATGGCTCAGCAGCACGATATCTTCTCGACGCTTAAACAGGATCACGACAAGCACCGCGCGCTGCTCGCTCGGATTGACCGGACCCACAGCGAAGATGAGGAAAGGATCGAGCTCTTCAGCCAGTTCACCCTTGAGGCAAAGGCTCACGCTGCCGCCGAAGAACAGGCGCTTTACTCAACCGTGATGCGCAAGCCCAAGTTGACATCGGAAGTGCGCCATTCTGTTTCGGAGCATCACGAAGTCGAGGAAATGCTGAACGACCTCGCCTCGACCGATTCGGGCAGTGACGAATGGCTCACAAAATTCCGCGAAATGCAGCACCGGTACCTCCACCACATCGAGGAGGAAGAGGAAGAGCATTTCCCCGATTTCGCGGAGTGCCTTACGCCTGAGGATCAGGCATATATGGACAGCGTCTTTCAGAAGCGCAAACCGGTGGAGAAAGATAAGGCCGAAGTAACCCCGGAAAAAATGGAGGACGCGAAGGAATAGCCTGACGCGTCCAATCGCTTTTATTTGTTCTTAAGGGCTGCCAGCGCGGCAAAAGGACCAGCCTGATCCTCGCTAAGGACGCCTGCCTCCTGAAGGAATGTGTCTGCGTTTGGTGAGCGGGGGAATGGATTGACTGACAGCGCCAGCGTCTCCGCCACCGCCTCGCCGATGTCAATCCGCCCGTTGGTGTAAGGCACGACATCCAGCTCGCTGGCGTCAATCTCGACTTCGTCATCGGTTCGCGCTGGCAGGTCATTCTCCGCTGGCACGAAGCGGATCGAGAAAGCCTCCTGCACCTGTTCGGTAACCGGTTCCGATGTAGCAACGCAGGGCTGCGAGAGGCTCGCGCGGACCTCTCCGGTCGCAAGTATCCCCTGCCTGTCCGGGGTAAGGCTATAGTCGGCCTCCAGAGAGGTGATGTCGACAAAGCCGAACCGTCGCGACAGCGCCGTGCGCTCGGCCTCACTCGCCTCGATATGCGCGGGCCAGCGAGCGCGGCCGATGGCGTCCAGCCGCACGATGCGGGAGAATTCGGGCGCCGCCTCGCTCATGCGGGCAATTCTCCTGCCAGCAAACGCGCGGGTTCGATTGCCTCCAGCCCTGCGGCAAAGGCGCGCAGTCGAGCCTCGACATCGGCCACCGCATCGTCTGACACCGGATCACCGCGATAGAGGTTTCGGCGGAGCGCGGCGTTCATGTCTCCACCGTGAGCCAGCCCCTCCCGATAGGCAGAGAGGCGCCCGCCCAACGCACTCATCATCCGCCCGATATGCTTGCCGACGACGATATCGCCGATTCCGATCTGGCGGAGCTGCGCTTCCATGTCGTCGACGAACAACTCGGTCAGCCACACGCTCTCGTGCCGAAGGTCCGCTTGCTCCAGCCGCAGCAGCACCAGCGACAGGATTGCGGCGACCATGTCGAACCGCCCGTCCAGCGTGTCGGGTACGGCACCTTCGACATACCAGTGCACCGCCCGCCCGCGATGCACGATCGCCTGATAGAGCGGCTGCATCGTCAGGCGCGGGTCCGGCTGGCGGTTGAAAAGGCGGTCAAGCAAGGACATGGAAATAAACAACCTCTCTGGCGCACATGGCGCTTGGCGCCCGCCTCTCACTATGGCTTGTGCGGCGCGATGCAATCCCATATTGGAGGCAAGGCACCGGTTATGCAATGGTGCCTGGACGCGGGATGACCCGCAGGAGAGTATGATGCGTTTCAAGACAGTTGCCCTGACGATAGCGCTGGCCGGTGCCACGATCGCACTCTCCGGCTGTGCGCGGATGCGCACGCATCAGGGTTATCTGGTAGACAGCCTGCTGGTCGATTCGATTCAGCCCGGCGTCGATAATCGCCAGTCTGTCGAGGGCACGCTGGGTAGACCAAGCTTCGTCAGCCAGTTCGGCAATCAGGATTGGTATTATGTCGCGCGGGACATGAAGCAGCTCGCCTTCGCCAACCCCAAGCCAACGGATCAGACGGTCCTGCGCGTCCGGTTTGATGCGGCAGGCAATGTTGCGGGAGTAGACAAGGCGGGGCTGGACAAGGTGGCGGATATCTCGCCCAAGGGCGGCAAGACGCCTACGCTGGGCCGCGAGCGCAGCCTGTTCGAGGACATCTTCGGCAACATCGGCGCAGTCGGCGCGGGTGGCGTAGGCGGTGGCGGGGGCAGCGGCGACAATACCGGACCCAACGGCAGCTGAGCTATAGTCCTGGTTATTTCGAGGCGGAACGAGCCGAGGCGACTGCTTCTTTCAGCGCCTCGTAACCCACCGCGCCGCCCAGCACCCTTCCTCCCACCACGAAGGTTGGCGTGCCGCTGGCGCCAATTTCCTGCGCCATCTTGAGGTTGGCCTCGATCTCCGGATCATAACGATTGCTGGTGATCGCCGTTTCGGCGGCCTTTCGGTCGATGCCGACCTTGGCGGCGGCGGCGAGTATGCTGTCCCTGGAAACCCGCCCGCCCCCATATAGCGCCTTGTGGAAGGCGGTATATTTGCCCTGCTCTGCCGCCAGCAGAGACACGCGCGCGGCCAAGGTGCTTTCCTCGGAGAGGATCGGCAGTTCGCGATATACAACCTTCACCTTCGCGTCTTCGGCGATCAGCTTTGTGATATCGGGGAGCGAGGCTCGACAATAGCCGCAATTATAGTCGAAAAATTCGACAAGCGTGACATCGCCGTCTTTCGCGCCCTCCCATGCGCCCGCATACGGCGTTTCCAGCTCTTTGCGGTGGGTGTTTACCGCCTCGGCCATGCGCTTGTCCTTAAGGCGTTCCATCGCTTGCGGCAGGATCTCTGGGTGAGACAGGATGTAGTCGTGCACGATCTGCTCGATCCGTGCCCGCTCAGTCGGGTCTGTTGTCTGTGCGCCATCCGACGAGCCCACCGCCATCGCTGCAGTTGACGCGACTGCGGCGGCGGCAAAGAGTCCGAGCATCATCTGTATCGTCCTGTTGCTGAGTGCGGCGCGCAGGCCGGGAGGAGTGGAGGGGCTGGTCAAGAGGCGTTCTTTCCTTCGGGGGCGTCACCACCGCCCCCTTTGTCTTTCTTGCGGCCCTTGCGCGCGTTGTCCATCTCGCCGCGCGCTGCCATCGCGATGTCCTGTGCGCGCAGGAAATCCGGGCTGGCCTTGTCGATGCCCGCCATCGCCGTTTCCGCATTGCGCAGCGCCAGCGGGTTATTCCCCTCCAGTGCATAGCGTTCTGCCGTTGCAAGGGCCGCACGCGCATTGTCTCCCCGATGGTCGTACACCACGCCGAGCTGATACCACGCGAAGGGATTCTCCCTGTCTTTCGCCACAGCTGCGCGCAGCACCCGCTCTGCCTCGGCATAGTTCGTATCGTTTTCCGTTGCGATCAGGGCGTGGCCCAGCAACGTGGCAATCAAGGGTTGGCTGTTCGTGAGCCGCACGGCCTCGCGCAGCGGGGGGATAGCCTCTGCTGCCCGCCCACTTTCCAGCAGCACCTGCCCCTGCAATTCCAGGAAATAGGGGTCATGCGGCTGTGCCTTTGTCAGCGCCCGCGTTTCGGCCAGCGCCTTGTCCGGATAGGCGCTTTTGTGCCAGGCATAGGCTCGCGCGTAATGAGCGGGGAGCGACTGGTCACTCTCGGGATAGGTGCGTAGCGTCTGCGCCGGATCGTCGACGAACCCCGCCAGCTTTGCCTTGATGCGCTGGAAGCGCGCCTCTATCTCTGGCGATGTCTTCGCATTCCAGGCAGGGTCTTTCTGATAGACCTCGGTCAGGTAGGAAATGCGGTCGGTGGACAAGGGGTGAGTGGTGGCATAGCCATCATCCGCCTCCTCGCGCAGGCGATAGCGATATTCAAGGTTTTGCAGCTTCTTGAAGAAGGCGATGCTGCCTTGGCCGCTGATCCCAGCCTTGCTCAGATAGCGCGCGCCAGCAAGGTCGGCGCTGCTTTCCTGGGTGCGGGAGAAGGCGAGATATTTGCCGAGCGCGGCCTGCTGCCCTGCAGAGATAATACCCATGCCCGCCTCGGCCCCGCCTGCCGCCATTGCCGCCGCACCGAGCAGCAACGACAACAGCGTGATGCCAGTCGCCGCCTTCATGCCCTCGCCAGCGCGAATGATGTGGCCGCCCTCGATATGGCCCAGCTCGTGCGCGATGACGCCCTGGACCTGGTTGGCATTGTCCGCCGCCGTGATCAGGCCGGAATGTATCCATACGATCTGCCCGCCTGCCACAAAGGCGTTGATGTTGCGATCGTTGATCAGCAACACCTGCACATTGTTGGGGCTGAGACTAGCCGCCTCTATCAACGGTGCAGAGATCTCGCGCAGAAATGCTTCGGTCTCCGCATCGCGTAATATCTGCTGCGCACGCGCAGGCTGGGTCAGCAGAGCGAAGCTCAGCAGCAGGCAAAGCAGGGCACGCGGCAGCAGGGTGAAGCGAAACGAAAGGAGATTACGCATGCCGCCTTCCCTGCCCCCTTCATGCTGAACAGAAGATGACATGCTGGACGACACGGCGCGGGCAACGGGCCCGCGCCCGTGCCCGATGCCTCATGCGCCGAAGGTACGTTGCCACCAGCCGCGCCGCGGTTCGCCGGTCTCCTCGTCCGCGCTGGTCGAGGCCTCTGCGGCTACAGATGCCGGTTCCTCCACAGCTGCCTGCGCGGTCGGAGCCGAGGCCAGACTATCGGAGGAGCTCGAAGGCGCGGCTGCAGCCGACTCCTCCACAGGCTCGGCTACCGCATCCGCCTTCTTGCGGCGGGTGCGCTTGGGTTTGGGCGCGGGTGCTTCGGGTGCAGCGTCGCTGGCCGGTTCGGCGGCAGGTTCGGCCGTCGCTGGCTGTTCCTGAGCAGGCGCCGCCTCCGCTTGCTCTTCGGCCTTTGGCTTGCGCGCCCGGGTGCGGCGGGCTTTGGGCTTCGGCTCTTCCTCGGCCTCGGCTGCTACCGCGGGCTCGGTAGCCGCCTCGGCTGCAACTGCTTCGCTCTCGTCGGCCGAAGCCTCGGCTTCCGGCGTCGCGTCCTCGGCAGCCTCACCCTCTTCCTCGCCACGCCGACGGCGGCCGCCCCTGCGGCCACGGCGGCTGCGGCGCCGGTTTTCGTCGCCATCTTCGGCGCTGACAGGGGAGTTCTGTTCGTCCTCTCCCTCGGCAACCGCTTCTACTTCGGTCGATTCCTCTTGGGCCTCGTCGCCGGCTTCGCGCTCGGTCCCCTGAGCCTCGCCCTCCTCGCGACGGCCACCACGGCGGCGGCGACGCCTGCGGCGGCGGCGACCACCTTCGCGGTCTTCACGATCCTCCCGGTCTTCGCGCGCGTCGCGCTCGGCCCGCGTCTCGTTCTCGGGTATGTCTTCCTCGTCGTCCGCTTCATCGAGCACGAGGTCATCGTCCTCAACCTCGGCGATGGGAGCGTAGTTGACCTGGACCAGCGGCCTCGGCCCGCTCGCCTCGACGGACATGCGCGCGCCTTCCACCTCGCCATCGGGCAAGATGACGATCGTTACGCCGTAACGCTGCTCGATTTCGTCCAGCTCGCGCCGCTTGTTGTTGAGAACATAGAAGGCCGCTTCCTGGCTGGCGCGCAGCGTGATGAGGCTGCCCCGGCCGCGTGCGGCTTCTTCCTCAAGCATCCGCAGCGCGGAAAGTCCCGCGGAGGAAGCGGTTCGAACCAGGCCCGTACCCTCACAATGCGGACAGGCGCGGGTTGATGCCTCCAGCACGCCGGTGCGCAGGCGCTGGCGGCTCATTTCCATCAGGCCAAAGCCCGATATGCGGCCCACCTGAATGCGCGCGCGGTCGTCCTTCAGCGCCTCCTTCATCGCTTTCTCGACCTTGCGGACGTTGGAGCCGTGCTCCATGTCGATAAAGTCGATGACGACGAGGCCCGCCATGTCGCGCAGGCGGAGTTGGCGCGCGATTTCACGCGCAGCCTCAAGGTTGGTGTTGAGCGCGGTCTGCTCGATATTGTGCTCGCGCGTCGACCGGCCGGAGTTGATGTCGATCGAAACCAGAGCCTCGGTCGGGTTGATGACAAGATAGCCGCCGGATTTGAGCTGTACCACCGGATGATACATTGCGGCGAGCTGATCTTCCACGCCGTGGCGCTGGAACAGCGAGACCGGGTCGGCATATTGCTTCACCTTGCGCGCGTGGCTCGGCATCAGCAGCTTCATGAAATCCTTGGCGGCGCGATAACCCTCGTCGCCCTCGATTACCACCTCGTCGATGTCGCGGTTGTAGATGTCGCGGATCGCGCGTTTGATGAGATCGCTGTCATTGTGAATCAGCGCGGGGGCAGAGCTTTTTAGCGTCTTTTCCCGAATCTCGTCCCACAAGCGGGCGAGATAGTCGAAGTCGCGTCGGATTTCGGTGCGGGTGCGCTCCAGCCCGGCCGTGCGGACGATGCAGCCCATGGTTGCGGGCAGGTTCATCTCGGCGATGATCGACTTGAGGCGCTTGCGATCCGCAGAGTTGTTGATCTTGCGCGAAATGCCGCCGCCGTGGCTGGTGTTGGGCATCAGCACGCAATAACGCCCGGCAAGCGAGAGATAGGTGGTGAGCGCCGCGCCCTTGTTGCCGCGCTCTTCCTTTACGACCTGGATCAGAAGCACCTGGCGGCGCTTGATGACGTCCTGGATCTTGTAGCGGCGGCGCAGCGCCATGCGCTTGCGGCGCAGCTCGTCGTTGTGATCCTCGGCGTGTGCGCCCCTGCGGCGACGTGGCCGGGCTGCGCCATTCTCGCCCTCGTCATCGCCTTCCTCAGATGTAGGCTCGCCATGATCGTCGTCTTCCGCGCCCTCGGCCTCGCCCTGGGCCTCGGCTTCCGCGGTTTCGTCGTCATCCTCCTCGCGCAGCGCGGCTTCCTGGGCGGCGTGCTCTGCCTCCTCACGCAACAGCGCTTCACGATCCTCGCGCGGGATCTGGTAATAATCGGGATGGATCTCCGAAAAGGCGAGGAAGCCGTGCCGGTTGCCGCCATAATCGACGAACGCCGCCTGAAGCGAGGGTTCGACCCGCGTTACCTTGGCCAGATAGATATTGCCCTTGAGCTGTTTGTGCTCGGCGGATTCGAAGTCAAATTCCTCGATTCGGTTTCCCTTGACGACCGCGACACGGGTTTCTTCCCGGTGGCGCGCGTCGATCAGCATGCGCATGTTCATTCAGATTACTCCGGGCATGGGGCGGCCGGATCAGTCCTGTCCGGCGGGCCATGCGATTGATAGGGGGCGCGCCGCACAGCCATGCCCCAGCGGGCTGGCCGGGGCGTTCCCGGTTCTGGTGGATAGGTTTGTGTCTAAGTGCGAGATATGTGTCTGCTGCATGGGCATGGCCGGTCAGTGCGCCGGACCCCCAAACACCCGACCGCGCGTCAAGGCCAACTGTGTGGCCCTGAACGGAGTGGGGAAAATGCCTCATTGCAACGTCAACCTGTCTAGTATCGGGCGGATATGGGGAAATGCCCTCATCCACCCTGCAAGCGCGCCATGCGTCATGACTTCAGCCAGCCGACGGCATTGCGCGTATCATGAGCTAGCACCACTGATGACAGGGAGCAACAGCTCCCCAATTTTTTGTTGGCTGCTCGCGCCGATATTCGGCCCAACATGGTAAATATTATCTTAACGCGGCTGGACGACGCGCGGCTTAGCGGCGATTAGATGTCGCCATGAGCGCACACCTCCTGTTAGCTCCTCTGTTATTCGCGACGGTGGGCGGCGTGCATCCCGCCGAGCCGGTGTGGTATGCGCGCCCGCCGCGACACAGCCACAGCATAAGGGTGCGGATCCCGCCGCCTGCAAAGGGCGTGAAGCTGCCGCCGATCTACGGCCCAACTGACCCGTCTCGCCCGCTGGTGGTGATTGACGCCGGGCACGGCGGGCACGATCCCGGTGCGGCCAGCCGGGGCGGGGAGCGCCAGGAGAAGGAACTCACGCTGGCGCTGGCGCTGGCGCTACGCGACCGGTTGGTGCGCGGTGGCCGGATTCGCGTGGCGCTGACTCGCGGAGACGACCAGTTTCTGCTGTTGCAGGAACGCTATGACATCGCGCGCAGGCTGGGGGCGGACCTCTTCATCTCGATCCACGCCGACGCGGCCGAGAACGACACTGCTCAGGGGGCGACCATCTATACCCTTTCGGAAACGGCATCGGACCGCGAGGCCGCCCGCCTGGCCGCGCGGGAAAACCGGTCTGACATCATCAACGGCGTGGATATGGGCGCGCAGGGCGGGGTGGTGAATTCGATCCTGATAGACCTGTCGCAGCGCGAGGCGATGGCGCAATCGGTGGCATTTGCGGAACTGCTCTATCGCGAGGCGGCGGCGCACACGCCGTTCCGCAGCAACTGGCATCGCTTCGCGTCGCTCGTCGTGTTGAAGGCGCCGGACGTGCCCTCGATATTGTTTGAAGCGGGGTATATCACCAGCCCGCAGGATGTGGCGCGGCTGTCTTCGGCGCAGGGGCGGGCGCAGACGGCGGAAGGGGTGGCGCGGGCGATCGAGATCTATTTTGCGCGGCGGGTTAGTCCACGATGATTTCCACGGTGAAAGGCTGGTCAAGCGGTCCTACATCTCCTACAGGCGGGTGCCATGACTGAGCCTGGGGCCGGAACACAGAGCGAGGATCGCTTCAGCTATCGCGTGACCAGAGGGGTGAGCGACGCGCGGCTGATGCTGGCTAGCTGGTGGCAACGGCGCTGGTTCCGCCGCGCGACCGCCATTTTCGGCGCAATTCTGGTTCTTTTTGCGCTCTTTTGGGTCATTTTTGCGCGCGATTTGCCCAATGCCGAGGCGCTGGCGGACTATGAACCCTCGCTTCCCAGCGTGGTGCGCGACGTCAATGGCGAACCCGTTTACAGCTACGCGCGCGAGCGCCGGGTGCAACTGAGCTACAATGACTTTCCGCCGCTGCTGATCCGCGCCGTGCTCTCGGCCGAGGACAAGACCTTCTTTTCGCATCACGGCGTCGACATCACCGGCCTGGCGGGCGCGGTCGTCGATTATGTGTCCAAGATCGGCTCCGGCCAGCGCGCCAAGGGCGGCTCCACCATCACCCAGCAGGTGGCGAAGAACCTGCTGCTGGGCGATGAATATTCCCCCAGCCGCAAGATCCGCGAGATGATCCTCGCTTCGCGCATCGAGCGGGCGATGACCAAGCAGCAGATCCTCGAACTCTATCTCAACCAGATATTCCTCGGTCGCAACGCTTATGGCGTGCAGGCCGCCTCCCGCGCCTATTTCAACAAGGACGTAGGCGAGCTCAAACTGCACCAGTTCGCCTTCCTCGCCATCCTGCCCAAGGGGCCATCCAACTATCGCCCCGAAACAGCGAAGGGCTATGCCCGCGCGCTCGAACGGCGCAACTGGGCGCTGGGCGAGATGAAGCAGAATGGCTGGATCACCGACGCGCAATACCGCGACGCCACCTCCCGCCCGCTCGATACCGTGGCGCAGCTCGGCACCCTGTTCGACAGCAAGCGCGCGAGCGCGGGCGGCTATTACATGGAAGAGGTGCGCCGCCGCCTGATCGAGAAGTTCGGCGACAATGAGGAGAGCGGCCCCAATAGCGTCTATGCCGGGGGGCTGTGGATCCGCACGCCCTATGATGCCGCGATTCAGGGGCGTACGCGCGACGCGCTGCGCAACGGCCTGCTGCGCTATTCGGGCGGGCACGGCTGGTCCGGCCCGATCGCAACGATCGAGATGGACGACCAGTGGCGCAGCCGCTTCGCCAGCAGCTTCAAGAGCATCGACTATCAGGACTGGCGCGTCGCGGTGGTAGTGTCCAAAGACCGGGGCGGCGCGGAGCTGGGCCTTTCCGGCGGCAAGACCGGCATCCTGCCCGCCAGCCTCGCACAGACGCCTTATCGCAAGATTGGCGGCCCGGCATTCAACGCGCTGAAACCCGGCGACCTCATCGTCGTCAAGCCGATGGGCGGCAGCACCTATGCGCTGCGCAGCGTGCCTGAGGTGTCGGGCGGCATGATGGTGCAGGCGGTTCGCACCGGGCGTATCTACGCGATGCAGGGCGGGTTCGACTCCAGCCTTTCCTCCTACAACCGCGTGACGCAGGCGCAGCGCCAGCCGGGATCGACAATCAAGCCGTTCGTCTATGCCGCGGCACTGGACAATGGCATGACGCCCGCGACGATCATTGTCGATGGGCCGTTCTGCGTTTGGCAGTCCGCCTCGCTCGGCCAGAAATGCTTCAAGAATTTCGATGCGGGCGGCGGCGGGCCGCACACGATGCGCTGGGGCATCGAGCAATCGCGCAACCTGATGACGGTGCGCACCGCGTCGCAGACCGGCATGGACCGCGTGGTGCGGACAATCAAGGCGATGAACATCGGCGATTACCAGCCCTATCTTGCCTATGCGCTGGGCGCGGGCGAGACGACGGTCGAGAAGATGGTCAACGCCTATGCGGCGCTCGCCAACCATGGCCGCCTCAACAGCCCGCGCGTGATCGACTATGTGCAGGACCGGCACGGCAAGGTGATCTGGCCCGACAAATGGCGCGCGTGCACCGGGTGCAATGCGCGCGACTGGGATGGCAAGCCGATGCCCCGCTTCGGCCTTTCCGGCAAACAGGCGATGAACCCGATGACCGCCTATCAGATCGTGCATATCACCGAAGGCGTGATCCAGCGCGGCACCGCGACAGTGCTGGCGGACCTTGGCCGCCCACTGTTCGGCAAGACCGGCACGACCAACGGCCCGACCAATGTGTGGTTCGTCGGCGGATCGCCCGATCTCGTGGCCGGCGTCTATCTGGGCTATGACACGCCGCGCTCCCTCGGCGGCTATGCGCAGGGTGGCCGGATTTCCGCGCCGATCTGGAAAGAGGCGATGGCGCCGATTTTGAAGGACATGCCCAAGGAACCGTTCGTTGCGCCCGCGGGCATCCGCATGGTTCGCATCGACCGACGCTCTGGCAAGCGTGTCTATGGCGCATGGCCCACCAACGACCCCAAGCCCGCCGTGATCTGGGAAGCGTTCAAGCCCGAGACCGAACCGCGCCGCACCATCCGCAAGGAAGAACTGGACGCGCAGGCCAAGGCCGAAGCCGCGCGTGCCGCCCGCGCCAGTGCCAGCTCGTCACGCGACAGCGATTTCTTGCAACAGGAAGGCGGGATATATTAGGGGCTGAGGGCAGTTCAGACGGAGTAATGTCATCCCGGAAGCTGATTTTCTCCAAATTCGTCAGAATTTGGGCAGAAAATCACGCTATCCGGGATCCAGTGATCGAGGCGCAGCGCGTGAGACTCTGGATCCCGGATCAAGTCCGGGATGACGGAGTATCTTAAACTCATACAGAGTATCATACTGGAGAATTTCCATGCGCGCCGAAGCGCAAGCCTATTGTGATCGTATCGATGCCGCGCTGGAGCTGCTGCGCCGCTTTCTCGACTGGGACCGCGCGCTGCGCCGTCTGGATGAGTTGAACGCGCGCGTCGAAGACCCGACGCTGTGGGACGACCAGAAGAAGGCACAGGAGGTGATGCGCGAGCGCACACGGCTCGACGCTGCTATCTCCGCCACCCGCGCCATCGAAAAGGATAAGACCGACACAGTCGAGCTTATCGAGTTGGCCGAGGCGGAAGGGGACGACGCGCTCGTCGACGAGGCGATCGCCAGTCTTGCAGCGCTGGCCGACAAGGCGGACGAGGACAAGATCAAGGCGCTGCTTGCCGGTGAAGCGGACGCCTCCGACACCTATCTCGAAATTCACGCAGGCGCGGGCGGCACAGAGAGTCAGGACTGGGCGGAGATGCTTCAGCGCATGTATCAGCGCTGGGCGGAAAAGCGCGGTTATAAGGTCGAGCTGGTCGATTATCAGGCAGGCGAGCAGGCGGGCATCAAGTCCGCGACGCTGCTGATCAAGGGCGAGAACGCCTATGGCTATGCCAAGACCGAGAGCGGTGTGCACCGCCTGGTGCGCATCTCGCCCTATGACAGCTCAGCTCGGCGGCACACCTCGTTCAGCTCGGTGTGGGTCTATCCGGTGATCGACGACAATATCGACATCGAGATCAATCCGGCAGACCTCAAGATCGATACCTATCGCGCCTCCGGCGCGGGCGGGCAGCACGTCAACACCACCGACTCGGCGGTGCGCATCACCCACGTGCCCACCAACATCATCGTCGCCTGCCAGAACGACCGCAGCCAGCACAAGAACCGCGCCACTGCAATGAACATGCTGAAGGCCCGGCTTTATGAAAAGGAGCTGGCGGAGCGCGAGGCGGCGGCCAGCGGCGAATATGCCGCCAAGACCGAGATCGGCTGGGGCCACCAGATCCGCTCCTATGTGCTGCAACCCTATCAGATGGTGAAGGACCTGCGCACGGGCGTCGTTTCCTCCTCGCCCGATGATGTGCTCGATGGCGCGCTCGACCCCTATATGGCGGCGGCGCTGAGCCAGCGTGTCACCGGCGAGAAGGTGGACGTGGAGGACGTCGATTGATCCTCGCCCGGACGGCGCTGGCTGCGGCGCTGTGCGGCGCGCTGATGCTGGGCGGGTGTGACTGGCTGGGCGGAGAACCCGACGGGCGGCGCGAAAGCGCGCGGGATTTTCCGCAGGCGGACCGGCCCGTCTCGCCGATCATCTCGACCCGCTATTCCTCGGAGGAGGCGCGAGACCAGCTGGGCGAGGCCGAGGACATCATGGATCATGCGGGCGCGGCGCCGGGCATGACGGTGGCCGATATCGGCGCGGGCGAGGGCTATTACACAGTGCGGCTGGCGAAACGCGTGGGCAAGGACGGGCGCGTGCTGGCAGAAGACATCATGCCGGAGGCGATCGATGCGCTGGGACAGCGCATCACCCGCGAGAACTGGGCGAATGTTTCCGTGAAGCTCGGCACGCCCGACGACCCCAAGCTGCCGGAGCACAGCTTTGACCGCGTCTTCATGGTCCATATGTATCATGAGATCGAGGAGCCATATGCGTTTCTCTGGCATCTGCGGCCCGCGCTGAAACCGGATGGCGAGGTGATCGTCGTCGACTCGGACCGGCCGACGTCGGAGCATGGCACGCCGCCCAAATTGCTGGCGTGCGAGTTTTCCTCGGTGGGGTACCAGCTGGTGGAGATGAAGCCACGCCCGTCGAGCGGCGGCTATCTGGCCCGGTTCAGGACGGTAGGCGCGCGCCCCGAGCCGGACGAGATCCGGCCCTGCAAGCTCGTGAAGGAATAGCGGGCGCTCGAGGTTCGGCACCGGGGCGACTTGTCATACACGCAGGACCAGGCTGATCCGGTCTCCTTCCACCAGCCCCTCGGCCTTGCGCACCGCCGCCTTGACCGGCAGCACGAAGCCCGACACTTCCTTGTGCGGAAACAGCGAGGTTTCCCATGTGGTGCCGCCGATCGTCGCGCGCACCTTGACCGAGCCGAAGCCGCCGGTCCGCCCCATCGCCGCATAATGGATTTCGCCCACCACATCGCCTGACAGCACGACGAAGAACCAGCTTGCCTTTTCGCTGCTCCATCGCACGAGCGGGCCGTTGGCTTCTATGGTGTCGTTGAACATGGCCGTCCCCCCCGCGCCCCGTTATGGGCACGGGCCCGGGCGAGCGCAACGGGCGTTGTCAGAAGCTCTTGCTGATCGAGCAGGCCGCAGGGCCGAGGATGACGACGAACAGCGTCGGCAGGATGAAGAGAATCAGCGGCACGGTCATGATCGCGGGGAGGCGCGCGGCCTTCTCTTCGGCGCGCATCATGCGCTCGTGCCGGAACTCGGCCGACAGGACGCGCAACGCCGAGGCGAGAGGCGTGCCGTACTTCTCGGTCTGGATCATCGTGGTGACGACGCCCTTCAAGGCTTCGAGGTTGACGCGATTGGCCAGATTCTCGAAGGCCTGCCGTCGCTCGGTCAGGAAGGACAGCTCGATGGCGGTGAGCTGAAATTCGTCACCCAGTTCCGGGTAGGCGCGGCCCAGCTCCCTCGACACGCGGGCGAAGGCTGCGTCGACGGTTAGGCCCGCTTCGGCGCAGATAACGAGCAGATCAAGCGCGTCCGGCAGGCCCTTGCGGATCGCGGCGGAACGCTTGGTGATGAGGTTGGAAAGATAGATGTCCGGCGCCTTGTAGGCGGCGAGCAGGCAGGTGGCGAACGCCATGAAGCGCTTGAAATCGCTCCATTCCGGATATGCGCCAACCACATAGAGCATGAACGCCGCGAAGCCGCCTATGACGATGGGAAGCGCCATCCGCCCGAAGATGACGGCGACGGCAAGATCCTTGGAGCGAATGCCGGCCTGCGCCAGCTTCTTTTGCGCGACCTGGAGCTGATCGTCCTGCAATACCTGCAGCTTTTTCAGCAGCAGGCGCATGAAATCGGTGCTCTCGCGCTGGTGGACCAGCTTGGCGCGGCGCTTGGCGGTCGAGGCGGTGATGCCAGCCTTGAGCTGCTCGCGCCGCTCGTTGAGCGCCTTTACCCGCTTGGTCATCGGGTCGCGCACCGTGGTCGCCATATACATGGCGAACAGCACCGCGAGCGTCGCGACGGCGGCGAGCAGGGTCGCGACATCCGCGCCGGTCATGCCAAAAAGGGTGCTGCCGGACATCGCGTCAGATCTCGAAGTTTATCATCTGGGCCATGATGAACACGCCGATGCCCATCCAGCACATGCCGCCGATGCCGATCATCTGCATCAGGCTGAACCCGAACATGCCGTTGGGGTCCGGTGTGAAGAAGGGCGACATGTAGCTGTAGTTTATCGCGCTGATAAGGCCGAAGACGATGAACGGCAGCGAGCCGATAATCATGGCGGAGGCCTTGGATTCAGACGACATCGCGTTGATCTTGAGCTTCATCTGCGCGCGCTGGCGCAGCACGGTCGCGAGGTTTGACAGCGTTTCGGCAAGGTTGCCGCCCGTCTCGCGCTGAATGTTGAGGGTGATGCAGAAGAACTGGAATTCGGGCGTACCGAGGCGTTCGGCCGTCTCGATCAGCGCCTGATCCATGGTCTTGCCGATCTTGATCCGCTCCGTCACCAGCTTGAACTCCTCGCCCACGGGGGCGGGAACCTCGGTCGAGACTATCGTGAGCGTCTCGGCGATCGGCAGGCCGGAGCGCAGGCCGCGCACCATCAGTTCCAGCGCGTCCGGGAAGTTCTGCGTGAACTTCTTGATGCGCCGGGCGATGACCATGCTGACATATTTGTGCGGCAGGCCAAGCCCGACGGCGGTGCCGACGAACAGCGCCGTAAGCGGCGACCAGCCACGCGTCAGGCCAAGGCCAGCCACGCCGGCGGTGAGCGCCGCGCAGGTCATCATATAGCCGTTGAGCGTCCATTTCTTGCCGGTCATACGCAGGCGCTTCGCCAGCTTTTCCGGATCGGGGATCAGCGAAGTAAAGGCGTTGGTCTTTTGGGTCGATGCGGAGGCGATCGCCTTGCGCATCCGCGCCTCGACCTGATTTTCGGCAGCGGCGCTGTGGCGCACCAGCACGGCGGAGAGGCGGCGCGACTGTGCCTTGCTGACGGACGGGCCGGAAAAGGCGAGCGCCAGCAGCATGAGCGCGCCGCCCACCATCATCAGGAGAAGGATCAGTTTGGGATCCATGATGCTTTATCTGCGGCCCTCGTTTGCCATGGCCTGATTATGCTTCCGTTTTCGCCTTGCCGCCCTTCTTGGGCAGCAGGTCCTTGAGTTCATTGAGCTTGCCGATCAGCGAGCCACCCTTCTTGGGTTCGGCAACGGTGCCGTCCGCGCCGCCAAGCTCCAGCACCTGGGTGAGCATGGTGCCACAGGCGCTGCCGAGCTTGCTGGCCTTCGAAACTTCGGCCAGTGTTTTGCCAAGCTTTGCGGCCTGCGCGGCGAGGCGCATGTCGTAGGGCAGGCTGACGTCGATCTTGCGTTCGATCGACTGCTCGAAATCCTTGCGGGATATTTCCAGCGCGTTGGCCTGAACCTTGTTCGCGACGACCAGCACCTTCATCTGCGGTGCGTTGGCGCGCAGCCAGGACAGCAGACGGATCGTGTCACGCGCGCCGGCGAGCGTGATTTCCGTTACCACGATGCCGACATTATAGTCGCCCATCAGCTGCGGGAACTGGATCAACATGTGGCGCGGCATATCGATGACGCTGGCGGCGAAGACGGTGCGGAATTCCTCTTCCAGCTGGTGGAAGGCGCCGCCGTCGGTCAGCATCGGCTGGTGGATTGGCGCTTCGGCCGAGAGCAGGGCGAGCTTGTCCGAGGCTTTCACCATCGCGCGCTCGATGAACAGCCCATCGATGCGGCTGGGGTTTTCGATTGCGTCGATCAGGCCACGGCCCGGCTCAAGGTCCAGCGCCAGCGCACCTGTGCCGAAGTGCAGATCGAGGTCGAGCAGGGCAGTGGGTCGGTTCGCGGTTTCGGAGAGCATCCAGGCGAGCGAGGTCGCGACCGTGGACGCGCCGACGCCGCCACGGACACCGATGACGGCGGTGGCGATGTGGCTCTGTGTCTCGCCACCTTCAAGGCGCGGGGCAAGGAATGCCGCCTGCGCTGCCGAGAAGGCATCGCGCACATGCTCGGCATTCAGCGGCTTCAACAGATAGTCCTGGATGCCGCTGGCCAGCAGATCGCGATAGAGACGGACATCGTTCACCAGCCCGCAGGCGATGACGATGGTGCCGGGCTCGCAGACCTCGGCAAGTCCGTTGATGTCATTGAGCGGGTCGATCGATTCCGACATGTCGACCAACAGCACATGGGGGCTGGCACTGACCGAAAGCGATTGGACCGCGTTGCGCAGGCCGCCCTTGTAGACGCGCTCGGCATCCCAGCCCATTTCGACCGCCACGGAGCGGAGGATGGCGGCGGTGCTGTCGTCACACGCATAGGCCTGAAACATGTCGCGCCCGGCGCCCAGACCCATTTTGAAGGGAGCGTTCATGGATCAGTTTCCTCCGAGGCTGACGAGGCCGCCCGCACCGGTGGTCGGTTTGGCCTGCATATCCTTGATCGCGCGGTTGGCGGTAGCGGTGCGCAGGCCGTCATTGCTTTCGGTCTGGCCGCGCACGAGGTCTTCCGGGTTGGCGACCATCGCGGCAATGTTGCTGTTTATCGCGCAGCCGAAGTTGGAGCTGGTACCGCCGGACATCGAGTTTTCCTGCTTAGTGCTCCAGTCGGGGCAGCCGGGGACCGAGGCGGTCGCGCGGCGCACGACGAGGCGGACGGAGCCATATGGCGGCGTTCCTGCGGTAACTGCACTATCGTCCTTTATCAGCATACCGCGCTTGCCCAGCACATCGGCAATATCGGCACGGGCGGCAGACGATGCGCCATCAGCGATCATCACGCTGTCGCCATAGCCAACGCTGAGAGAATCGAGCCAGCCGTTGAGGCGCTCCTTCTCCGCGTTCGAGACGCCCGCGTCGCTGTCTGCGCGCAGGTCCATCACGAAGCTGGTGTAGCTGACGACGGGCTGATGCACGGATTCGACGGAGCGATTGCCTGTCGACTCGGCGTTGCAGGCCGCCAGCGGCAGCGCCGCCAGGGCGAGGAGGAGGAAGGGGCGTGAGTGGAGGTTACGCATGGCTGTGGTCCTTCCCGTCAGAATGTGAAGCCCGGCCCAACGGCCTCGGCAGAGGCGGTGCGGGCGGCCTTGCGCTTGGTTTCCGAAGGCGCGGGAGCTGGGGTGGCTGCTGCCTGCGGCGCGCCCGACGGGTTGGCGGGCTGCTGGCCGGAGGGGGCGACGGAAGGCATGGGCCGCTTGCCGCCACTCACGCCATCAGACCCTTTTTGCAGCAGCAGACCCTGCAGCTCGGTGGCGTTGCGGAAGCCGTCTGTCGGCAGGCGCACGTCGCTGGCGTTGATCGGCTTGACCAGATAGGGGGTGACGACGATCACGAGCTCAGTCTCGTCGCGCAGGAAGCGGCGCGATTTGAACAGGCTGCCGAGGATCGGCACATTGCCGATACCGGGTACCTTGTTGATGTTGTTCGAGGTGTCGTTGCTGAGCAGCCCAGCAATCATAAAGGACTGACCGGAGCCGAGTTCCACAGAAGTTTCCGCCGTGCGGGTCTTAAGGGCAGGGACACCGCTGGTGGCCACAGAGAAATCGAGCGAGGAAACGGTCGGCCGCACGCGCAGCGAGATGCGCCCGTCCGCCAGCACCACCGGTGTGAACGAGAGCTGCACGCCATACTGCTTGAACTCGTAGCTCGCACCATTGTTGTTGCCGTTAAATACTTGATACGGATATTCGCCGCCCGCGAGGAAGCTCGCCGTCTCTCCTGAAAGCGAGGTGAGGTTGGGCTGAGCGAGCGTGGTGGCCAGGCCGCTGACCTCTGCGAGATCGAGCGCGGCGAGAATATTTATGCCGAACAGCTTGGTGTCGGCGGCGATGGAGGTAGCCCCCGATAGCGGATTGACTGCGGAGCCGATTGCTTCTTTAGCCGTTCGAAATAAGCCGGTGTTGGGGTCTATGGCGTAACCCTGCGCTGGTTGCAGGCCATTGCCTACACCAAGCGGTCCGCCAGGCGCCCATTGGCCATTGATGAAACTGCGTCCCTGACCGACGCCGAATTTGAAGCCGCCGCTTGCGTCTGATGTGACAATGTTGTTGCCAATCTGGTGCAGCAGATTGCGGCTGACCTCGGCGATCTTGACCTGCAGATTGACCTGAAGCGGCGTCGCGGTGCGCAGGCGGCTCACCACTGTCACCGAAGGCGTGCCGCCCGCCGTGGGGGCGGAGAAGGCCTGAACGAGGCGCTCTGCCTCGGCGGCGTCTTCCGGTGCCTTCACCGTGCCGGTAAGCAGAATGAGGCCATTCATCTTGGAGACGGTGATGTCCGAATCCGGCATGGCGAGCTTCAGCATCTGGTCGATGCTGGTGAGGTTGTTGCCGACGCGGATCAGGCCGCTCCACAACACGCGGCCCCCCGCCGTCGTGGCGGAAATATTGGTTTCACCCGCACCCTTGGCGAGGATGTAGATCTGGTTCTGGGAGCGGACATGCACGTCTGCCACGGCCGGGTTGGCGACGACGACATCGGTCATCTGGCCGGGCAGGTTGATGACGCGGCTGGTGCCGACCGACATCAGTATGACGCCGCTGTCCGCCGATTTCGCGGCCTCGGGCGCGGCGCCAGCGATGCCGGCGGGCGCAATCAGGCTGGCGCTGGCCAGCAGCAGCGCGCTGGCGAGCGTGCCGGCCTTGCGCAAGGATGGGCGGGTATTGGTCATCTCAATTTCCCCTGATCTCTACCTGCTCGATCGAGCCGCCATGCGACACGCGAACGATGGCGCCCACTTGCGGCACTACCTTGCGCGGTGGCATCGAGCGCCGGGCGAAGCGCGAAACGTCGCCGCCCGTGGAATAGCCCGACGGGCCATCCTGTGGGCGGGATGCGATGGTGGTAAGGGCGCGCTTTTCGGCACCGGGATCGTTGCCGTTGGGCAGGTTGACGTTGCCATTGGCGATGGCGGCATCCAGATCCTGCTTGGTGTCTGCAAGCGCGCGCAGCGTGAGCGAAATCTGCCCGATCGTCTGCGACACAGCGATTTTCTCGGCGATGCGCGGCGTGACTTCCAGCGTAACGTTGGTGAAGGTGCGGACATCGGGCTTGCCCGCGTCGTCCATCGCGTTGGTGCGCTGGTCGGTGGCCAGCACGCGCAGGTTGCGCACGATCGTCTCGCTGACGCGCAGCGGGTTGTTGGCATCGTCGCCATTGACGGTCTGCGTCACGAGCACGTCGACGCGGTCACCGGGGAAGATGAAGCCAGCGACCGAGCTCTGCATGTTGACCGGCACCGTGACGGCGCGCATGCCCGGGCCGAGGGCGGCGGCGAGGAAGCCGCGCTCACCCGGCATGATCAGCGCGCCGCGCGTTGCGGGCTGACCGGCGGTCACGGTGTTGCGTACAACCGCGCCCTGCAGCGACTGCGGGTCTGCCTTGCCTTGCAGATAATAGGCTTCCTCAACGAGGTCCTTGGGCCAGGGCTGAAAACGGAAGCTCTCTGCATCGATGATCGTGCCGACGGGCAGCGCCTTGGTGGCGACCAGTACCTGCGGGCCATCGAGCGCCTGCTGCGGCACGGCGGCTGCCGTCGCCTGAGGGGCGGGCGCCTGCGTGTCGCTGAACATGGAGCGGGCCATCAGCGCCGCCGCCACCGCGATCACGAGCGCACCAACCAGCAGTGCAGCTTTTTTCATATCCATGACGAACCTCGTCCTCCAAGCCCGGAAAAGCCGGTTTTCCGTGCGCAGTTGTTACGCAAAATGGTAAATAATCCGTTCACCAACCAGCCACATCGCCGCGAACGATATGGCAACCCCGTAAGGGATCTCTGGTTGGCCGAGCCTGCGGTTCATGCGGTGATGGACCACAGTCACCAGCGTGACCACGCCGCCGACCACGGACATGAGCAGCAGAAGGAAGCCCAGCGCCTGCCACGGGAACCACAGCGCAACCGCCGCCAAGAGCTTAACATCGCCGCCGCCCATCATGCCAAGCGCGAACAGGGCAGCGAATATGCCGAACATGCCGATGCCCATGCCGACCTGGAGCGCCATGTCGGGCCAGGCAGGAATGCCGCTGGCCAGCCAATAGAGCGGCGCGAGCAATGCGATCGCGAGGTTCAGCCGGTTGGAGATGATGCGGGCGCGGATATCGGTGACAGCGGCGGCCACCAGCAATACCGCCAGTGCGCTCAGCAAGACTATCCTGATAATTTCCCCGCTCATGCTCGCAGGTCTAGACGCAATGCCTTACCAACTCGTAAACAGCGCGTTAATGCGACTGGCCATGCCGATAGATGACGCCATGATGGAGAGCTGGCCCGCGCCCGACGGATGGCCATTGCGGCGCGTGCGGTTGGCGGGGCAGGGGAAGCCACGCGGTTGTCTGCTGTTTCTCGGTGGGCGGGCCGATCACATCGAAAAATATGACGAGGCGCTGGCCGGCTGGGCAGAGCAGGGCTGGTCGGTGGAGAGTGTGGACTGGCGCGGGCAGGGCGGCTCCGGGCGGCTTATCGCGGGCAGTGCGCTGGGCCATGCGGAAGATTTTGCCGCCTGGCTGGAGGATATCGAAGCCTATGCGCGCGACTGGCGGGTGCGGACTGAGGGGCAGGGGCCGCATGTGATCGTCGCGCATTCGATGGGCGGACACCTTGTGCTGCGCGCGCTTGCCGAAGGGCGGATAGCGGCGGATGCGGTGGCGCTGGTCGCGCCGATGCTGGGCATCCATACCGGTGGGTTGCCGCATTGGCTCGCTGGAGGAATTGCGGCGGCGGCCTGCGCGCTCGGCCTGGGGAAGCGGGGTGTGGGGCGGGTGCGCTCTGCCCTGCGGGTGGACGAGGGCGCGACCTTGCCGACGATACTCACCCACGACCGGGAGCGCCTGTTGCGCGAGGCGCGGTTCGAAATGGAGCGGCCTGATATTGCGCTCGACACGCCGACCTGGGGATGGCTGCGCGCTGCGAGCCGCTCCATGCGGTTGCTGATGCGGCCCGGTGTGCTGGAGGTCGTGCGGGTGCCGTTGCTCATCCTGGCCAGCGAAGGGGACGCGGTGGTTTCTACCCCTGCGATCCTGCGCGCGGCGGCGCGGATACCGGGCGCGCAAACCCATGTCTATGGCGCTGACGTCGCGCATGAGATATTGCGCGAGGTGGATGCGGTGCGTGACGATGCGCTGGCCCGGATCGACGCCTTTTTCGCAGAGCATTGCCCCCGCCCATGACCCTGCCTGCCAACCGCTATGACGCCGTGATCATCGGCGCCGGGATGGCGGGCGCCAGCCTTGGGGCGGAGCTGGCGGGGCATATGTCTGTGCTGGTGGTCGAGGCCGAGGCACAGCCCGGCTATCATGCCACCGGGCGGTCTGTCGCCTTCTGGACGGAAAGCTATGGCGGGCCGCGCGTCCGCCCGCTTACCCGCGCGTCATACCCGCTGCTTGCCAGCCCGGACCCGGACTTTGCCGGGCACGGTTTCCTGACCCCGCGTGGCGCGTTGCATATCGGCCGGGTGGGGGACGCGGCGCTGCGCGATGCCATGATCGGCACCTTTGCCGACGATGCGTTGTTCGCGCGCGTGGATGGGGAGGCGCTGAAGGCAGGGGTGCCCGGCCTGCGCGCGGAGTGGACCGTTGGCCTTGCCGAACCGAATACGTGCGACATCGATGTCGCCGCGCTGCATGAGGCGTATTTACGGCGGCTGCGCCGGCTCGGCGGCGTGGTGACGTGTTCATCCCGGTTCGAGGGCGCGTGCGCGCTGCCCGGAGGTGGCTGGAGCGTGCGTCTCGCCAGCGGGGAGGAGGTGCGCGCGGGGCTGCTGATCAACGCTGCGGGGGCGTGGGCTGACGATGTTGCGAAGCGGAGCGGCGTGCGCGGGCTGGGCATCCGGCCTTTGCTGCGCACGGTGGTTCAGCTGCGGGTTGACCCGGCAGCGCCCGATCACCTGCCACTGGTGCTCGACCTTGCCGAAAGCTTTTATTTCAAGCCGATTGGCGGCGGGCGGCTGTGGCTTACCCCGCATGATGAGCAGCCCGCCGAGCCGGGCGATGTCGCGCCTGACGAGCTGGACGTTGCCATTGCGATCGATCGGCTAAGCCAGGTGGTGGACTGGCGCGTGGAGGCGGTGGAACGCAAATGGGCGGGCTTGCGCAGCTTCGCGCCGGATCGGCTGCCGGTTTACGGACGAGACGCGGATGTGCGCGGCTTCTTCTGGTTTGCGGGGCAGGGAGGCTTCGGCATACAGACCGCCCCCGCTGCGGCGCGGCTGGCAGCGGCGTTGATCCTGGGGGTGGAAGATTTGCTCATCGCCGGCATCGATACGAAGATTTACACTCCGGAGCGCTTTTCAGCTTGCGGGGCTTGAGCCGTGCGATAGGCTGCGCAGCGCAACACTTGCGGAGTTGGGATCATGGCGCACAAGTTTGTGATCGAGCAGAACAAGGCGGGCGAATATGTCGCCAAATTCAAATACAACGCCGAAGTCATCTTCTGGACCGAAGGCTACAAGAGCAAGGCTTCGGCGAAAAATGCCATCGAATCGATTCTCAAGAACGGGCCGGGCGCGCCGATCGAGGAATAAGCGAGGCCGGACTGCGTGACCCTGCTCGGCGCGATCATCGCGGGCGGGGAGGCGCGGCGTTTCGGCGCGGACAAGGCGGCGGCGCGGCTCAATGGCGTGGCGCTGATCGATCATGTCGCGCGCGCTCTCGCGCTGCAGACGGATGCGCTGGTCGTCGTCGGGCGAGAGTGGGGTGGGTTGCCCTCGGTCCTGGATCGACCGCGCGGCGGCGAGGGGCCCTTGGGTGGCCTCAACGCCGCGCTGCATTTCGCGCGCGAGCAGGGGCATGAAGTGGTGTTGTGCGCGGGGTGCGATACCCTGCCGGTGCCGCCAGATATGGCCGCGCGGCTTTCTCCCGGTCCTGCGGTGGTGGAAGAACACTGGCTGATGGGCTATTGGCCCGCGACACTGGCGGAGGAACTCGACCGCTGGCTTGCAATTCAGGACGACCGCTCGATCAGGGGCTGGATGCGCGCATGCGGTGCGCGCGTGGTGGCGGTGGACGCCCCCTTTTACAACATCAACACGCCGGAAGCGCTGGCGCAGGCCGAGGCTGCCCTGTCAAATGGCGCTCAGTCCAGATAGCCGAGCTGCGCGCGCATATCGACCGCGTCGATGATCTTGCCGCCGCCCATCATCACCGCCGTGCAGCAAGCGAGGAACAGCAGCTTGCCGCCTGTACCTGGATACTGCGCGAGGTAGAGGGCGCCACGATCCACCGCGCCCAATGCCAGCGCGTAGATCACGGCAAAGGCCTCGAACTTGGTCTTGATCGTGAAAAGGCGGCGAATCCTGGTTAACATTTCGTTAAATTAGCGGAGGCGCGCATATCCGCCAACGCCGTTAACCGCGAATATCGCGTTGATGATCAAACACGAAAAAGCCCCGGCGGGTGAGGCCGGGGCTGATTGCGTTTGCGGATGACCGGCTCAGAGTTTTTCAGTCAGCTCTGGCACGATTTTGAAGAGGTCACCGACGAGGCCGATGTCTGCGACCTGGAAGATGGGGGCGTCCTCGTCCTTGTTGATGGCGATGATGGTCTTTGAGTCCTTCATGCCGGCAAGGTGCTGGATGGCGCCGGAGATGCCGACCGCGACGTAGACTTCCGGAGCGACGATCTTGCCGGTCTGGCCGACCTGATAGTCATTGGGCACATAGCCCGCGTCGACGGCGGCGCGGGATGCGCCGACGGCTGCGCCGAGCTTGTCGGCGAGCGGGAAGATATTCGCCTCGAATGTTTCGCTGTCCTTGAGGGCCCGGCCGCCCGATACGATGATCTTGGCCGAGGTCAGTTCCGGACGTTCGAGCTTGGCGATCTCCGCGCCGACGAAGCTGCTCAAAGCCTTGTCGCCGGTGGAGGAGACGGCTTCGATGCTGCCCGCACCGCCCTCTTTCGCCGCCTTCTCGAACGCGGTGCCGCGCACGGTGATGACCAGCTTGGCGTCGGACGTCTTCACCGTCGCGATCGCGTTGCCCGCATAGGTCGGACGCGTGAAGGTGTCGGCGCTCTCGACGGAGAGGATGTCGGAAAGCTGCATCACGTCGAGCAGCGCAGCAACGCGCGGGGCGATGTTCTTGCCGTTGCTGGTCGCGGGCGCGACGAAGGCGTCGTGATGGCTCATGAGATCGACGATCAGCGGCGCGATGTTCTCGGCCAGCGCATGGTCGAACGCAGCATCGTCCGCGACATGGACCTTGCCCACGCCCGCGATCTTCGCGGCCTCGGCGGCCACACCGCCGACGCCGCTACCCGCAACGATGAGGTGTACTTCGCCCAGCTTCGATGCCGCGGTAACGGCAGCGAGCGTTGCGTCCTTGAGGGCGCCGCCCTCATGCTCAACCCATACCAGCGTCTTCATGCCGCTACTCCCAATGCTTTCAGCTTCGCGACCAGTTCGTCCACGTCGGCAACCTTGATGCCCGCCTGGCGGACCGGAGGCTCGGTGACCTTCAGCGTGGTGAGGCGCGGTGCGATATCGACGCCGTAATCCTCCGGCTTCTTCTGCGCCAAGGGCTTCGACTTCGCCTTCATGATGTTGGGGAGCGAGGCATAGCGCGGCTCGTTCAGGCGCAGGTCCGTGGTCACGATGGCCGGGAGCTTCAGGCTCACCGTCTCCAGACCGCCATCGACCTCGCGCGTCACGGCAACGCTATCGCCCGATACCTCAACCTTGCTCGCGAACGTGCCCTGGCCCCAGCCCAGCAGCGCGGCCAGCATCTGGCCGGTCTGGTTGCTGTCGTCGTCAATCGCCTGCTTGCCCAGAATCACAAGGCTCGGCCCTTCTTCCGCCGCAACCTTCGCCAGCAGCTTCGCAACAGCCAGCGGCTCCACCTCCGCGTCCGTCTCGATCAGGATCGCGCGGTCCGCGCCCATCGCCAAGGCAGTGCGCAAAGTCTCCTGCGCCTTCGCCGGGCCAACCGACACCGCAACCACTTCCGTCGCGACGCCCTTCTCCTTCAACCGCAGCGCTTCCTCAACCGCGATCTCGTCAAACGGGTTCATGCTCATCTTGACGTTCGCAAGATCAACACCACTCCCATCCGCCTTCACGCGCGGCTTTACGTTGTAATCTATCACCCGCTTCACGGGTACGAGAAGTTTCATAATCTCTTACCTCCAGTTCGCTTCCACCCCGGGGAGTGTCATCGCCGCGCTACATGCGCGCTTTGATTGATTGACGCAAGCGTAAGGCGATCAGCCTTGTATGCCGTAGCGTCAGGGCTGATGCTCGCTCCGGCGAATCAGGAAACCGCCTTCACCTGCGCCACGATCTTGCGCGCGGCATCACCCAGATCATCCGCCGAGACGATCGGCAGGCCCGACCCCGCGAGAATGTCCTTGCCCTGCTGCACGTTGGTACCCTCGAGCCGCACAACCAGCGGGACCGAGAGGTTTACTTCCTTTGCGGCGGCGACGATGCCGTCGGCGATGATGTCGCACTTCATGATGCCGCCGAAGATGTTGACGAGAATGCCCTTCACGGCCGGATCCGCGAGGATGATCTTGAACGCCGCCGTTACCTTCTCCTTGCTGGCGCCGCCGCCGACATCAAGGAAGTTCGCCGGGAACATGCCGTTGAGCTTGATGATGTCCATCGTCGCCATCGCGAGACCGGCGCCGTTGACCATGCAGCCGATGTCACCATCGAGCTTGATGTAGGCGAGGTCATATTTGCTGGCTTCCAGCTCGGCCGGGTCTTCCTCGGTCTCGTCGCGCAGCTCCATCAGATCCGGGTGGCGGAATAGCGCGTTGCCATCGAAGCCGACCTTGGCGTCCAGCACCAGCAGGTTGCCCTGCTCGGTCACGGCGAGGGGGTTAATCTCGATCTGGCTCGCATCGGTGCCGAGGAACGCAGCATAGAGCGAGGAGGCGACCTTGGCGGCCTGCTTGGCAAGATCGCCTGTCAGCTCCAGCGCGGCGGCGATGCGGCGGCCATGATGCGGCATGAAGCCGGTTGCCGGGTCAATGGCGATGGTGTGAATCTTCTCGGGCGTGCTGTGTGCGACTTCCTCGATGTCCATGCCGCCCTCGGTCGAGGCGACCATCGCGACGCGACCGCTGGCGCGATCGACGAGCAGCGCGAGGTAGAATTCCTTGGCGATGTCCGCGCCGTCGGTGATGTAGAGGCGGTTCACCTGCTTGCCGGCCGGCCCGGTCTGCACCGTGACGAGCGTATTGCCGAGCATGTCGGTCGCCGCCGCTTTCACTTCATCCAGCGTCTTAGCGAGGCGCACGCCGCCCTTGGCATCGGGGCCGAGCTCCTTGAACTTGCCCTTGCCGCGTCCGCCCGCGTGGATCTGGGCCTTCACGACGTAAAGCGGCCCCGGCAGCTTGCCCGCGGCGGCCACGGCTTCGTCTACGGTGAACGCCGCATGGCCGGCAGCGATCGGCGCGCCATATTTCGCCAGCAGTTCCTTGGCCTGATATTCATGGATGTTCATCGCGTGCTCCTGTTCGGGCGGATTTGTGATGGCGCCTGAAAGCACAGTATAGCCCGCGCGAAAAGCCGCATTTTGCAATTGAACTTTGCAAAGTTGCAAACTTGCCTCCAACCGCATGTTTGTTATGGTTTCCTGCCCGGACTGGGGAAGGAGGCAGACGTGCTTGTTGCGGTGACCCGGCTGAGGTTGCGCTCGGCTCTCTATCTCCCGGCGTTTTTCTTTCGCAGCCTCCGAATTCTGTCTCAGGTAAAGAAGGCCGAGGGGTTTCGGGGCGGCTCAGTCGTGCAGGACAAGGACAGGACGTTCTGGACGATGACTTTGTGGGATGACCCCGCGAGCATGCGCACCTTCATGCTTTCCGGCGCGCACAAACTAGCGATGCCGCGCCTGTCTGGCTGGTGCGACGAGGCCAGCGTCGTTTCGTGGGAGCAGGAGGGGGATAGGCTGCCCCAGTGGGAGGAGGCGGCCAGTGCCATGCGGGCCGCCGGGCAAGCTTCGCGACTGGGAAAACCCAGCGTGAACCACGCGAGTATGAGATATCGCGAGCCAGACTTTGGCAGGCGTGTAGTGCTCAAACCGGCATAATTCTCATCTGCCGTCCAGCTGCAACCATGAAACAAAAACCCGGACCGCTCCCCCTTGAGCGATCCGGGCTTGTGGCGCTGAGAGCGCCGTTCCCTTTGTGTTATCCATCCTCCCCATCGCGCCCCTGCAGTCGCTGTGAGGAGCACGGTATCCCTGAACCATGGCCATTTTCTGTGCCTATGTTCGAGGGCTACTGCTATGGCCAGAAGCGGCGCTTGTCATCATTCAAATTTGGTTGAGAATCATTTTTGCCGCGCTGATGTGTCAATTTGGCCACAGGGGTTTTGCGGCCGTCATGCTTGTCCTTCAGCGTATTGGGCCGTAGAGCAACGCAACGCGCGATCGAGGAGCCGCCCCGCATGATTCTGAGCCGTTTCGAACGGATGATCGCCAAGCGCTATCTGTTGCCCGGAAAGGGCGAGGGCTTCATCTTTCTGGTGGCCGGGATCAGCCTTGTCGCGGTGATGCTGGGGGTGGCCGCGCTGATCATCGTGATGAGCGTGATGAACGGATTTCGCGCGGAGCTTTTCGACAAGATCGTGGGGCTGAACGGTCATGCGGTCGTTCAAGGCTATGGCGGGCGCCTGCCGGACTGGCGGCGGATCATGGCGGAGGTGAAGGCGACGCCCGGCGTTGTACGCGCCACGCCGCTGATCGAGCAGCCGCTACTCGCCAACTTCAATGGCCGGGTGGAAGCCGTGCTGGTGCGCGGCATGACGATGGACGACATCGCCAGCAACGAGTCGCTCAAGGGCAAGGTGAAGGTGGGCAATATGGCCAACCTGGCGCCGGGGCGGAACGTGATCGCCATCGGCTCCGGCCTTGCGGACAATCTCGGCGTGACGGTGGGCAACACGATCTCGATCATCAACCCGGCCGGGCGCACGACGCCGTTCGGCACCGTGCCGCGCGAAATCGGCTATGAGGTCGGCGCGGTGTTCGAAGTGGGCATCTATGATTATGACAAGGCGTTCGTCATCATGCCGATGCAGAATGCGCAGCAGCTGCTGTTGCTGGGCGATGTGGTTGGCAATATCGAGGTGACGACGAGCGATCCCGACAAGGTGTCCGACATCCTTTCACCGCTGGCGGACAAGGTGGAGGGGCGCGCGGTCATCACCGACTGGCGGCAGATGAACGCCTCGCTGTTCGAGGCATTGCAGGTGGACCGGATCGTCAGCTTTGTCGTGCTCTCGCTCATCATCCTCGTGGCGGTGTTCAACATTCTCTCCTCGCTCATCATGCTGGTGCGCGCAAAGACGCGCGACATCGCGATCCTGCGGACGATGGGTGCGCGCCGGTCCTCGCTGCTCAAGATCTTCGTGACCGTGGGGGTGACGATCGGCTCGCTCGGCATGGCAGCGGGCGTGGTAATGGGGTTTGTTTTCCTGTTCTTCCGGGAGAAGGTGGTCGCGTTCATCCAGCTGGTGACCGGACAGAATATCTGGGACCCTTCGGTGCGGTTTCTGGCTGAGCTGCCCTCGCGGCCGGACCCGGTGGAGATCGTCGTCATTTGCCTGATGGCGGTAGGGTTCAGTTTCCTTGCCACGCTTTACCCGGCGTTCAAGGCCGCGAACACCGACCCGGTCCAGGTGTTGCGCTATGAG
Source organism: Sphingobium sp. DEHP117 (assembly GCF_030867385.1). GTDB lineage: Bacteria > Pseudomonadota > Alphaproteobacteria > Sphingomonadales > Sphingomonadaceae > Sphingobium. The sequence continues at coordinate 974,602 of NZ_JAPFBJ010000002.1, forward strand.
TGAGCCGGTGTTGGTCGTGCGCGACTTGAAGCGCGCCTTTACCCAGGGCGGGGTGACGATCGAGGTATTGCGCGGCGTGAACCTTTCGATCGCGCGCGGGGAGATCGTGGCGCTGCTGGGGCCCTCGGGTTCCGGCAAGTCGACATTGCTGCAGGCGGTCGGCCTGCTGGAGGGCGGGTTCGAGGGATCGATCCGTATCCTTGGCGAGGAAGCGGCGAAGCTGAACGGTGACGAGCGCACCCGCCTGCGCCGCGATGCGCTGGGGTTCGTCTATCAGTTTCACCACCTGCTGCCCGATTTCACGGCGGCGGAAAATGTGATGCTGCCGCAGATGGTGCGCGACGTGGCGGATGCGGTTGCGGCGCAGAGGGCGGCGGATCTGCTCGGCGCGCTTCGCCTCTCTCAGCGGATGGATCACAAGCCGAGCCAGCTCTCCGGCGGCGAGCAACAGCGTGTCGCGGTGGCGCGCGCGCTGGCGAACCGGCCCGCGCTGGTGCTGGCTGATGAGCCTACCGGCAATCTGGATGAACGCACGGCCGACGTGGTGATCGACGAGTTTCTGCGCCTTGTGAGAGACGAGGGCAGCTCCGCCCTCGTCGCCACGCATAACGAGCGGCTCGCAGCCCGGATGGACCGCGTGGTGCGGCTGCATGAGGGGTTGCTGGAGGAGAGTTAAATTAGCCGCGCGTCCGGCACTACCCGAACGTAAAGGCCGGGCGTTGTTCGTCATCATTGTCGCCGCGAATGTCGTAGGTGTCCAGCTTTGTGCCGGGATAGGGGAAGAACCGCCCGCTCGCCTCGTCGAAAAAGCCTGCGCCGATGCGCGCGCTGTGGCGCTGCGCCTCCTTGAGATCGGCATACCATTTGCCGAAGCGGGAGGGGGTAACAAAGCGGTATTTACGATGACAGTTCAACGGATTGGATAGTGGACGCATCGGGGTTACTCGGCTGTTTTTAGCTTTTGTGGAACAATGCTTCGCCGACGACGGAGTTCCCCTCACGGCTCACGGCTTGGCGCAACCGACCATGCCGGCGCGGTGGAGCGGGCGATGAAAAGCCGGGTCAGGGCCGGGCGGAATCGGTGAGTTCGCGCGTGGACCAGTTCTCGCCGTCGAACGTAAATTCCACATGATTGCCGCGCTGAAAGCTGGCGCCGTCCCACACCACGACCTGCAGCTCCACCTCATTGTGCCGACGCACATGCAGCCAGTTGAAGCTTTGGGGCTGATCGTTGCGCAGTCGGGTCGAGGTGGCGGTGCCGGCCTGGATGACGAGCGCCTGCCCCGCATCCTCCACCATCTTGCGCGCGGCCTGCGCGTATGTCTGGTGGAAATGGCCAGCGAGCGCGATATGGATCTTCGCTGCGGCGACCGCCTTGATCGCGCTGCGGCTGCGCCCCACGGCTTCGCTCAATTCCCCGCCGCTGGCGATCGGCATCGCAAACAGGGGGTGGTGCGTCACCAATATCCGCGTCTTGCCGGGCGCGACGGCATGGAATCGCTCCTCTATCATGCGCATCTGGTCCTCGTTGATGCGCCCATCCTTGATGGTAAGCGAGCGGGCGGTGTTGATGCCCAGCACCGCAACCTCGTCATCCTCGAACCACGGGCACAGATCGTTGCTGATGTAGCGCTTGTATCGCCCGAGCGGGGACGCGAAACGGCGGAACACATCATAGAGCGGGATGTCATGATTGCCCGGTATCAGCAGCACAGGAAAGCCCCGGGCACGCAGGCGGTTGACATAGGCGGAGGCGGCCCGAAACTGTGCAACGCGCGCGCGCTGGGTGAAGTCTCCGCTGATGATGACGAGATCCGGTTGCTGCTGCTCCAGCCACGCCTCGGTGGCTGAAACGGCCTTGGGGCAGATTGCGCCGAAGTGCAGATCGGAGAGATGTGCTATACGGGCCATCGCCTTGGGGAACGAGCAAGGCCGCAAAGGGTTTCTCCCACGCCATGATTTCCCTCTGTTCAGGATGCCCGGCGCGATGACGCCTGTCTCTCTTCCCCGCGAAGCCGCGCTCGTGGTCAACGCCCAGTCGCGCAAGGGGCAGGATCTTTTCGAAAGCGCGCGGGGCAAGCTGGAGCAAGCTGGCGTCCGCCTTGTCGCCGCCCATGCTGTGACGGACCCCGCGCAGCTTGATGACGTGGTGCGCCAGGTAGTGCGGGACGGCGCGCCGATGGTGATCGTCGGCGGCGGCGACGGGTCAATGTCCGGCACGGTGGACGAGCTGGTCGGCACGGGCTGCGTCTTCGCGGTGTTACCGCTGGGTACGGCCAACAGCTTTGCGCGCACGCTCGGCATCCCGCTCGATTTGGATGGTGCGGTTGATGTGATCGCCCATGGCCGGTGCCGCCGCATCGATCTGGGCATGATCAACGACGATTATTATGTGAACGGCGCTTCGCTGGGTCTTTCTCCGCTGATCGGAGAGAGTGTACCGCACAAGCTCAAGCGCTATCTGGGCAGACTCGGCTATCTAATTTGGGCGCTGCGGTGCGCTGTCAACTTCAAGCCTTTCAGGCTGATCATCGACGATGGAAGCCGGACGCACCGATTATGGTCCACAGAGGTACGCATTCTCAACGGCCCGTTCCACGGCGGAGTGGAACTATCCCCCAATGCGGGCGTGGATAGCGGGGAAATTGTGATTCAGGCGGTGGTGGGCAGGAGCCTCGTTCGGCTCGCGCTCGACTGGTATTCAAAGTTCTTCCGTTTCCGCGATAGCAATGCCCATACCCGCGAGTTCAGAGGTACGGAATTTCGGCTCGATACCCGCCCGCATTTGCGCATCTCCATCGACGGGGAGGTGCTGGCACGGACGCCCGTGCATGTGCGCGTTGCGAAGAAGGCGGTGCTGGTGGCGGTACCTGCACCGCCACCTTGATCCGCACGACCCATTAGAAGCGCAGGCTTGCTGTCACGCGTACATCCTGCGTGGTGAAACGTTCGCTGCTGCGCTTGAACACCGTCTGCCCGGAAGGCGTGATCACAAATGGATTGGTGGCTGAGGGCGGTGTGCCCTGACCCGCCACTACCCGATAGTCGTTTGGATTGAAGCGTGTGTACTTGTAAATCACGCCTATCGAGAAATTCTCGGAAACCTTCTGCTCGATGCCGCCACCGACGACCCACCCCCAGTCTCGCTCCTTCCGCTCCGTCTGAGTAAAGGTGTTGAAGCCGTTGGTGGTTGCAAAGGAATTCCTGAACTTGCCATAGGCGACACCGCCCGTGGCGTAGATCAGCGTGTTGGTGGGGAGGGCAAAGCCAGCGCGAAGGCGGGCGGCTGCGTCCCAGTCCAGGCGGCGGGTCATTGCATAGGCTGCGGGCGTGGAACTGAACCCGGTTACCGTGTTCGAGATGTTCTTGCGCCCGGCCTCCACCACCGCGCCGACCACGAAGCTGCCCATCTGGCGGTCGAAGCCAGCGTGGATCGACCAGCCGGCGCGTCCATCGCGATCACCTTTGCAGCCGCCAGCCGCGCTGTTGCCGTTCGGGCGGCCGCGGCAGAAGCCGGGCGCAAATGCATCGGTGCCGCCGATGGTGCTCACCGTGTCGCCGAACTGCCCGTCGCCGTTGGTGTCAAAAAGAATGCGTTCATTGCGTTCGGCATTGTCATTAGGCCCCCAGCCATAGCCGAATGATCCGCCCACATAAGGTCCGCTCCAGTCGCCTATGTCGCTGGAGCCATTTTGCGCATGCGCCGGAGCCGTGATCAACATGGCTGCCGAAGCGGCGATCAATGTTGTAAAACGAGCCGTCATGGTGTTTCCCTTTTTGCTAAGTGCTTGAGAAACGAACAGGCCGGGCGTCAAAAGGTTTCGACATTGCGCCGAGCCGATGCAGGCTGGCGATGACATGGGTTGTCACCGGGGTGAGTGACATGTGCCGCGTGCGCGCGCGTCGGGCTTGCTTTGGCATGAGGGCGCGCCCTATACCGCCTCCATGTCCGATGATCTGTTCGCGTCCGCCCCTTCCACATCCTCCGGCAATTACGACGCCTCCTCGATCGAGGTGCTGGAGGGGCTGGAGCCGGTGCGCCGCCGCCCGGGCATGTATATCGGCGGGACGGACGAGCGCGCGCTGCATCATCTGGCCTCCGAAGTGCTCGACAACGCGATGGACGAGGCGGTGGCGGGCCACGCCACGCGCATCGAGATCGTGCTGGAACCCGGCAACCGCCTGACGATAACCGATAATGGCCGTGGCATCCCGGTTGACCCGCATCCCAAGTTTCCGGACAAGTCGGCGCTGGAGGTGATCCTCACCACCCTGCATTCGGGCGGCAAGTTTTCCGACAAGGCCTATTCCACCTCCGGCGGGCTGCACGGCGTGGGCGTTTCGGTGGTGAACGCGCTGTCGGTGGAGACGGTGGTCGAGGTCGCGCGGAACAAGGAGCTGTTTCGCCAGCGCTTCAGTAAAGGCCATGTGCAGGGCGCTCTGGAGAAGGTGGGCGCGGCGCCCAACCGGCGCGGCACATCGGTGAGCTTCGTGCCCGACGCCGAGATCTTCGGCGCGCTGCATTTCAAGCCGACGCGGCTCTACAAGCTGGCCCGCTCCAAGGCTTATCTGTTCGCCGGGGTGGAGATACGCTGGCGGTGCGCGCCCGAGCTGCTGATCGACGAGACGCCCGCCGAGGCAGTGTTCCAGTTTCCCGGCGGGCTGGCCGATCATCTGGCCGAGCAGGTCGGCCAGCGCCAGTGCGCCACCAAGGACTTCTTCACTGGCACGCAGGAGTTTGCAGGGGCGGTCGGCCGCGCGGAATGGGCGATCGCCTGGCCGCTGTGGTCTGACGGCAGCTATAGCTGGTATTGCAACACCATTCCCACGCCTGATGGCGGCACGCACGAGGCGGGGCTGCGCGCGGCGCTGGTGAAGGGCATCCGCGCCTTTGGCGAGCTGGCGGGGGTCAAGAAGGCGAAGGACATCACGGCCGAAGATGTGATGACCGGGTGCGAGCTGATGCTCAGCGTCTTCATCCGCGATCCGCAGTTCCAGAGCCAAACCAAGGATCGCCTGACGTCGCCAGAGGCTTCCGGCCTCGTCGAAAAGGCGGTGCGCGACCATTTCGACCATTTCCTTGCCGACAACATGGACCGGGGCAAGGCGCTGCTCTCCTACGTCATCGACCGGATGGACGAGCGGCTTGCGCGGCGGGCCGAAAAGGAAATCAAGCGCAAGACAGCCACCTCGGGGCGCAAGCTGCGGCTGCCCGGCAAGCTGACCGATTGCTCGGCCGATGACCCGGCGGGCACCGAGATATTCATCGTCGAGGGCGACAGCGCGGGCGGCTCCGCCAAACAGGCGCGGGACCGTAAGACGCAGGCCATCCTGCCCATTCGCGGCAAGATCTTGAACGTCGCCTCCGCCACCGCGCAGAAGATCCTCGCCAACCAGGAGATTGCCGACCTCATCCAGGCGATCGGCTGTGGCACGCGGAAGGACTGCAACCCGGACAATCTGCGCTATGAGCGCATCGTCATCATGACCGACGCGGACGTGGACGGCGCGCATATCGCCACCTTGTTGATGACCTTCTTCTTTCAGGAGATGCCGGAGCTGGTGAAACGCGGGCACCTCTATCTCGCGCAGCCGCCGCTCTATCGGCTCACCACCGGCGGCAAGAGCGTCTACGCCAAGGACGATGCGCACAAGGATGCGCTGCTGGCAGGCGAGCTGAAAAACAAGAAGGTCGAGGTTTCGCGCTTCAAGGGGCTGGGCGAGATGAACCCGGCGCAGCTGCGCGAGACGACTATGGACCCCAAGACGCGCGGCATGATCCGCATCACGCTGCCTCAGGAATATGAGGAAGCGGCGGCGGTGCGCGATCTCGTCGACCGGCTGATGGGCACCAATCCTGCCCACCGTTTCGCGTTTATTCAGGACAATGCGGCCGCGCTGGACGACGAGATGATCGACGCCTGAGGGAACGTGGGCAGGCGAACCATGCCCTTGTGATGGAACAGAAGTTTGCGATGCGGGTTTCTCCTCGGCCAAGTGAGGAGATTGACCATGGCCGAGTATCGCAATGAACATCTGGAGCGCGAACGGCGGGGCGGTGCCGGGCGTGTCGTGCTTATCGTCGCTGTTATAGCCGCGGTTATAGTAGCCCTGTTATTCGCCAGCGGCTTCTGGACCGCCGACGTCAAGGAAGGCGCACTGCCGGATGTCGACGTGAGCGCCAAGGGCGGCGAGATGCCCGCCGTTGATGTGGATTCCAAGGAGGTCGTCGTCGGCACCAAGGAAGAAACGATCGACGTGCCGACAGTGGGCGTGAAGGACAATGGCGAGGAATAAGTCTTCATTTCCTCATCGTTGAAGTCTTGGGGGGTCTTTTGGCCCCCCATTTCTTTTGGGTGCGGCGGCTCAATCAACCTTGTGGCTCCAGCCCGGCATCGGTGAGCCAGCCGCGCCGCCGCGCGAGGCGGAAGACGGGATTGAGCACAGCGTTGCTCCAGCCGGAATTGGTGGCGAAATCGCGCCGCAAAGTATCGTGATGCAGCTGATGCGCCGCAGGGGTCATCAACAGACCGACTTTGCGCATCGCGTTGATTATCCACGGATTATCCGCGCGGTGGAGCGTGCCGTGGAAATATTGCGCGAAGGTGCCCCCGACAAGGAAGTTCAGCACGCCCGCCACGGCCCAGCCCGGCAGCGGCCAGACGAGGCACGCCGCATTGAGCAGCAGCGACACCGGGAGCGACCCCGCGACGATGGTCGAGCCGATCTGCCGCAGCGTCGTACGCCGGCCGAGCGCATCGGGCCGGGGGTGGTGGTTCTTGAAATCATAGACCAGCCGCTCGAACGGGTTGAGCCGCGCCATGCTCGCGCGGAACATCCCCTGATATTCGTCGCTCTCGCGCGAGCCGGGGTAGAAATAGAGCCGGTCCAGCCCCACGCCCAGTCGCGCCGGGTGATAATCCATCAGCATATGCACCATGCCGGACAGCATATCCGCCGCATACCACCCGGCGAGTAGAGCGGGGATCATCCACAGGCTCGGGTCCCGCGCGGCGAAGCCGAGGTTGGCGAGGCCGGACAGAATGAGCGCGAAGATGGCAAGCCGCATCAGCATGGCCGCGCTTGTACCAGCCGGGGCGGGCAGGGGGCAAGCGGGTTGGGGAGGGCGAACATCACGCCGGAAAGTCATGAAAGTCACGCCCTGTAAGGGGGATGCGCTTTGCCTGACCGTGCGCGCGGCTGGAGCATCAAAGACGTGGTAAGCCTGCGCGATCATCAATATGCACCCGATCCGGGCCAGCCACCCCGCCGCCCGATAGCCTGCGCTGGCGACCTTTCGGGCGCCGCCGGACCCATGAAGACCCGAGGCACGGCGCGCTCAAGGCGCATAAGGAAAGCAAGGGCCGCTTGGCGGGCCTGACCTTGTGGGGCAGGCGGCGGGATGCGGCGACGGCTCTCCGCGCGGAACGCGGCTTTGGGCCGGATCGACATTCAGCCCTGACGGCCTGCAAATATCGGTTCCCCGCGCTTCCGGTGCTCACGTACCTTTAAGTACGCTGCGCTCCGGGTCACGGAAAACCGACATTTTGTCCTGCGGTCGTCTACGACTCCGTCACGTCATCATCTGAATGTCGACCCGCCCCAGGGTCTTGGTGGGGTGTAGCAGGAGGGAGGGGGTGTAGGACAGGGGTGTTTTTCGTCATCCCCGCGAACGCGGGGATCCAGTTATCCCAGCGGCTCGAAACCTATGTCGATTGCCAGATCACGCCATTCGGGATTGCTCTGCTCGATCAGGTCGATCTTCCAGGCACGACGCCATTTCTTGATGCGCTTCTCGCGCAGGATTGCAGATTCCATTGTCGCGTGCTGCTCGAACCAGACCAGCATTTTGCAATCATATTCTGCGGTGAACCCACCCAGCATCTCCTGCCGATGCTGTGCAATTCGCTGCATGAGGTTAGATGTTACGCCTGCATACAGCGTGCCGTTACGACGGGACGCCAACAAATACACGACAGGATTGACTTCGCGCGTCATCCGGAGGTCGATACTGGATTCCCGCGTTCGCGGGAATGACGGAACGGGTGGAGATCAGTACCCCGGCCTCAATCCCCCACCCGCCTCAACATCGCCTTGGCCGTGAGCCTTTCCGGCTGGTCGCGCCAGATACCGCGGGTGTCGTAGACCGCTTTGCCGGTGCGCTCGTCAAGCGGCACGGATTTGAATACATCGTGATCCACCAGCACTATGAAGATGCCGCAGCTTTCGATTGCGGTGTCGATGTCGATCAGCTGCGCGTGCGTATCGGCAAACTCTATCGGTAGCGCGGAAGCATACGGCTCGACCAGCTTTACCCGGCGACCATAGCGGCGGGCGAGGCGGTGGGCGATTTCGAGCGCGGGGCTTTCGCGGAAGTCGTCGATATTGGGTTTGAAGGCGAGGCCCAGGCACGCGATGTCATCGTCCGGGAAGGTGTCTATGAGGTCGGACGCTTTCGCGAGCACATGGTCGGTCTTGGAGAGGTTCACCTCGCGCGCGGTGCGGATCAGCCGCGCGTTCTCCGGGTCGGCATGGACGATGAACCACGGATCGACCGCGATGCAGTGGCCGCCGACGCCGGGGCCGGGCTGGAGGATGTTGACGCGCGGGTGGCGGTTGGCGAGGCTGATGACCTCCCACACGTCGATGCCTGCCTTGTCTGCGATCAGGCTCAGCTCGTTGGCGAAGGCGATGTTGACATCGCGGAAGCTGTTTTCGACGAGCTTCACCATCTCCGCCGCCTTGGCCGACGTGGTGATGCACGCGCCGCGCACGAAGCCGCGATAGAAAGACAGCGCCTTGCGCGCGCAACGCGGCGTGATGCCGCCGATGCAGCGGTCATTGTCGATCAGCTCCACGAGGATGCGGCCGGGCAGCACGCGCTCCGGGCAATAGGCGATGGCGATGTCTGCCACGCCATTCCCAGCGTGCGGCATCTTGAGATCGGGGCGCAGCTCGGCCAGCAGATCGCGCATCGCCTCGGTGGTGCCGACGGGAGAGGTGGATTCGAGGATCACGACATTGCCCGCCGCGAGCACGGGCGCGATGGTGCGGGCGGCGTTCAAGGCATAGGAGATGTCCGGCGCGTTGTCCTCGCTCACCGGGGTCGGCACGGCGATGACGAACACATCCGACGCCTCGACCGCGAGCGAGGCGCGTAAGGAACCGCGCGCGACCACGCCCTGCACGAGGCCATCGAGATCGACCTCCTCGATATGCACCTTGCCCGAGTTGATCGTGTCCACCACATGCGCGGAGACATCGACGCCGAGCACCTTCGCCCCGCTGCGCGCGATCAGCGCCGCCGTGGGCAGGCCGATATAGCCGAGGCCGATGACGGCGACCTGTTGCTCAGTGCTGGTGGGCATCGGCGATGATCCTTGCAATCTGTTCCCCGGCCGTGCCGTCGCCAAACGGATTGTGCGCGCGCGACATGGCGGAATAGGCCTCGCTATCGTCCAAAAGCCTGAACATTTCGGTAACGATGCGGGCCCGATCGGTGCCGACGAGGCGCGCGGTGCCTGCCGCGACGCCTTCCGGGCGCTCGGTCGTCTCGCGCATTACCAGCACCGGCTTGCCAAGCGAGGGCGCTTCCTCCTGCACGCCGCCGCTGTCGGTCAGGACGAGGGTGCTCATATCGAGCAGGCGGACGAAGTGGGAATAGTCGAGCGGGTCGATCATCGCGACATTATCGAGGTTTGCCAGCGCGCTGTCCATCACCGCGCGGACATTGGGGTTGGGGTGGACGGGGAAGATGATCGCGACGTCCGGGCGGGCGGCAATGTCTTTGATCGCGCCGGCGATCGCCTCCATCCCGCCGCCGAAGTTCTCGCGCCGGTGCGAGGTGACGGCGATGATGCGCTTGGCGTGAAAGCGCGCGGCGAGGGCGTCCAAGCCTGAGGCGAGGGTGGGGTCGGCGTGGATGCGCTTGCGCGTGGCGAGCAGCGCGTCGATCACGGTGTTGCCGGTGATGTGGATGGACGCGGCGTCTCGGTTTTCTGCGCGCAGGGCGGCGGCGGCGGTTTGCGTGGGCGCGAAGTTCATGTCCGCGATGCAGGCGACAACGCGGCGGTTGACCTCTTCAGGCCACGGGTGGTGGATGTCGCCACTGCGGAGGCCCGCCTCGACATGGCCGACCGGGATCTTGCGGTAGTAGGCGGCGAGGCTGGCGACCATGGTGGTGAGCGTATCGCCATGGACGATCACCCGGGCGGGCTGCTCGGCATCAAGCGCCGCGCCGATGCTGGTGATGAGGCGCGCGGTCAGCGCATCGAGGCTTTGGTTTTCCTGCATCACGTCGAGGTCGATGTCCGGCTGTATTCCGGCGATCTCCAGCACCTGATCGAGCAGGCCGCGATGCTGGGCGGTGACGCAGACGCGCGTGTCGATGCCCGGCTGGGCGCGCAGCGCATGCACGACGGGGAAGAGCTTGATCGCTTCCGGACGGGTGCCGAAGATGAAAAGGATTTTCGCCATGTGCCCTGTTGATGAAGGTGTCGCACCCGCCTGTACCGCCAATAGGTAATCATCTGCTGAACGCGATTACAACAGGCCGATGGCCCATGCTGGTTTTTGCCGTGCGGCGGTGGATCGCCGGACGAGTGTGTAATCCGCTCCGAAAAGGCTATCAACCGGTTTGCCCCGTAAACTTTTGGCAACCATTGCCCGCTATATTTTTCCACTGGATCAATAGGATGCCAGGGAACCGCTGAGGGCGATGAATATATGAAAGTCGCAGGCGTCTGGTACAGAGCGTTGCGGTGGATCTCCGCCGTTGACGCGGATTCCACACCTGCCTTGCGCCAGATCGGCATGGAACAGGCGCGCGGTGCGAGCCGCGGGGTGGCGCGCACCGCGCTGCCGGTTATGGTGCTGGCCCTGACCATCGGCGCCAGCTTTGCCAACGAGGCGAACGCGGGTCTTCTCTGGGCCTTGACCGCGATACAGATGGGCATCGCGCTTGCCGCGCAGTTTCTGATGCCATTCACGCGGTTCAGCCGGGTCCAGTATCGCAGCGTGGCGGCCTGTTTCCGGGGTTTCACCATCTACACTTTCTGCATCTCGCTCGGCTGGGGGCTGCTGTTCGTCACCGCCAGCCATGGCAGCAGCGTCGAGCAGAAGATGGTTTTGCTTGCCACGCATGTCGGTGTGATCTGCGTCGGCGGATTGACCTTCGCGATGATCCCCCGCGCCTCGCTCGTCTACATCTTCAACCTGTGGCTGATGGCGGAGGTGCATATCTTCAGCGTCTCCCCAAGAGGGCTCATACTGCTCGCGGCGCTGGTGATGCTGTTCTCGATCATGCTGGCGCAGGCCTATCTGCAGATGGCGAGAGCGTTCGTCGGGCGGATGAAGGCCGACATGGAACGGCGCGAGACCGAGCGGCGCATGGCCGAGGCGGAGCGCCAGGAGATTGAGCGCAGTTCCGCCGCCGCGCTAGCCGCCCGCGCTCAGCGGGAGAGCGATCGCGAACGGGCGATGGCCGAGCGGCAGGCAGCGATGGTGACGCTGGCGACGCGCTATGAGGAATCGGTCGCGGCTTTGGCGGAGCATCTCGATGAGGCGATCAGCGCGCTGGCGCTGGCGACCGAGAATATCAGCCATCTCAATGCGAGCGCACGTGACAAGGCGCAGCATGTGCTCGATCTGGCGACGAGCACGACCGATGCGGTCGAATCGGTAGCCCATGCCACCGGCGCGCTCAACGAAGCGGCGGCGGAAATCGCGGCGGAGGCGGACGAGCAGGTGGCGATTGGCGCGGCGGCGCGGGCGGCGGGCGACAATGGGCTGATCAGCCTGGAGGCGCTGGCGCAGCAGACGGACAGTATCGGCGAGATCGTCCGCATGATCCAGGATCTGGCGGGCCAGACCGGCCTGCTCTCGCTCAACGCCACGATCGAGGCGGCGCGCGCAGGCGAAGCGGGGCGTGGCTTCGTCATCGTCGCCAACGAGGTGAAACAGCTCGCGACCCAGACCCACAATGCCGTCGCGCGCATAGACGACATCATCGAGGGGACGCGCGAAAAGATGGGCGTGGCGGACAGCGCCATGCGCTCCGTCGCGGAGACCATCGCCATGATGTCCGCGCGCGGCAGCCACATTGCCAGCGCCGTTACCGGCCAGCGCCAGACGACATCGGAGATCAGCGAGGCGGCCGGCCGCACCGCGTCCGCATCGCACCAGGTGCGGATGACGGCGGACGAGGTGGCGAAAAGCGCGCGCGAGGCGGATATGCTGGCGGAGGAAATCCGGGCGATCATGGCGTCATTGCGCGCCCGCTCCGAAGCGCTGCGCAGCACCAGCAATGATTTTCTGGCATCCCTGCGCGACGACCGCGCGGCTTAGGGGGACGTAGGGCGGGTCGGCCTGGGTGCGGGGCGCCCGGCCATCCGCATCGAGAGGCGCGCGGCTCCCTGCGGTGACATCGCGGCCATCAGCAGCGCGGCAGAGCGCTCGCGCATTTTCTTGGCGACCAGATATTGCACCTCAAGGTCCAGCTGCTCGAACACCGGCGCGGCCTTGGCGGGCTTCATCGCCTGATAGATGCGGGCGAGCGTGTCGAACTGATCGGGCTGGGGAGGGGCTGATGCGGCGCCGGGGGGCGGCGAGGCGGGCGGCGCCCCGGCTGTGGCAGGATCGCTCGTTTGCGCGCCTGATTTGAGCGCCGATTGCAGGCGCATGGCCGCCGCTTTGGCCGCCTGCTCCTGAAGGTCGATCGCGCGCGCCCTCGCCCGCGCTGCCGCGTCGCGTTTCGCCATATCATCGGCCACCATCGCGCCCATGCGGGTGGTGGGGGCGGGTTCGGCGGCGGGCGGGGCCTTTGCCTGTTCGGCAATCGCGGTCCCGGCTGAAACGAGTGTGCTGCCGCCGGTCATCAGCGCGGCGGTAGCCGTCATCCCGAGCAACAGTGGTGCGCGGCGGCGGGTCATGGCGCGGGCGCCTTGGCCTTGCGGGTGCGCTTGGGGGCAGGCGGAGGGGGCAGCATTTCCGGGGCGGGCGCCTCGGCCGACCCCGCGCCCGACAGCCGCTCCGCCATCGCGTCGGCAATGCCGATCATCATGCGCAATTCCTCGCTCAACTCGCGCGCAGCCATCACCTCGCGCGCCACCGCCGCGCCGTCTCCGCCCAGCGCCTGCCGCAAGCCGGAGAGCACGGTGCGCGCCTCGCGCGTGGCGGCATCCAGCGCGGTCACCGCCTCGCCCAGCTGCCCGTCCGCCACCATCCGCAACCGGCGCATCAGCCGCACCGTCTGCACGATGACGCCGCCGCACAGGATGGCGAGCAGCAACTGGCTCATGATGCCGACAGTCATAGGCGCTTTCCCTTGCTGATCGATGTGGCGAGGCTGACGGCGAGGTTGCCGCGCCGTTGGCCAGCGCGCACCTGCGCCAGATGCAAACGGCCGCACAGCACGCCCATCTGTTGCGATGGCTCGGCATGAAAATTGAGGTTCTGGCCGATCTCGAGCGCCTGCACCTGCTCCAGTGTCATGCTGATCTCGCCCAGCAGCACCGAAAGCTCGACCTGGGTGGCGAGCATCTGCTGGCGCATATGATCGGGCCAGATGTTCTCGCGCCCCGCCGTCTCGCCCATGAAACGCTGGGCCAGCTTGTCTCGCACCGGCTCCATCGTCGCCTGCGGGAACATCATCGAGAAACGCCCGCCGCGCCCGTCGATATCGACACGGAAGGTGCAGACCGCGCCGATGTTGCTTGGACGGGCGATAGCGGCAAAGCGCGGGTTCGTCTCGATCCGCTCCAGCTTGATCGTGACCGGTGCTATGGGGGCGAGCGCCGTGCTGAACTCGAGGATCGCGAGGCGCAGCACGCGCGCGACCAAAGCCGTCTCGATCGTGGTGAAATCGCGCCCGTCGATCATGATCTGGGTGCCGCGCTTGCCGCCGAGCAAAGCGTCCACGATGGCGTAGATGAGGCCGGAGTCGACGGTGATGATGCCGTAATTCTCCCAATCCTCGACCCGGACGACGGCGATCATGGCGGGCAGGGTGACCCGGTCCATGAAGTCACTGAAGCGCGCGGTGGTCACATCATCGAGGCTGATGTCGATGCTGTCCGAGGTGAGCGTGCGCATCGAGGTGGAAAGCGCGCGGACCATGCGTTCGCACACCACCTCCAGCATCGGCAGGCGCTCGTGGTTGATGATCTCCGATTCCAGTACCGCGCGTAAGCCCACGCGGTGGGTCTCGGCCGGACCGCCGCCGCCGAACAGCGCGTCGATGCTTGCCTGATCGAACGTTCCGCCTTCCGCGCCTCCGATCACAGGCGGATCGGGCAGCTTGAACTCGACAAATTCCTCGAAGTCTTCAGGCGCTTCCTCGGTCATTGCTGCACCAGATCCTGGATGAGCACGTCCTTCACCATGCCCTTGCCTGCGGCCTCGGTGGCACGGATCAGCATTTCCTCCTTGATGCGGAACACGGCGGCGGAACCGGAAATGTCCTCTGGTCGCAGCTCGCGCAGAAAGGGCTGGTAGGAATCGATGATGAGCGGCAGCTTGGCCTTGAGCTTCTCGGTCTTTTCCGCCGATTTCGCTTCCAGCATGAAGCGGATCTTGAGGTAGCGCGGTTCGCCATTGGTGGTGCGCAGGTTGACGATCATCGGCGGCACATCGACGAGCGGCAGCTCGCCATCCTTGCCTTCGCCTTCTCTCTCCGCGCCTTCCTCTTCCTCGGGCTCTTCTTCTGCCTCCTCGGCTTGCGCATGCGCGTCCTTCGCCTGCTCGCCATGCGCGGGTTTTTCCTCGCCGCCCGCCAGCATCATCGCCGCGCCGCCGCCGCCCGCCATCAGCAACAGCGCCGCCGCGCCGCCGATCATCACCTTCCTGTTCTTGAGGAAGGCGCGCTTGCCTGCCGGGGGAGGTGGGGCATCCGGGCCGATGTCGACAAGGCCGCTCGCTTCCTCCTCAGGGCTGGCGGGCGGGGGTGTGGCGTCTTCGGGTTTCTTGCGTGGAGCCATGCGGCGGTTCGTCCCTTGTCAAAAATCCGGCCGCCGCGCGCGGGCGGGCCATCGTCCCTCCTATTATAGAGGCGAGGGGCGGCAAAAATTTCCGCCTCCAACCCAAATCCAAGCAGTTTTTGCCGGGACATCGAGCGATGGACATTTCGACCTATGTTCTCCTGAGCCACGAGCAGGCGCTGCGCCGCAGGCTCGACATCGCCGCCAACAATATGGCGAACAGCGAGACGGCGGGCTTCAGGCGCGAGGCGCCGGTGTTTCACGAATATGTCGAGACAATGGAGGGGCCGCCGCCCCGCGAGGCGCCGCGCGATGCGCGCGCCACCCGCTTCGTGCAGGATTACCGCGCTACGCTCGATACCCGCAGTGGCGCGTTCCAACCGACCGGCAATCCGCTCGACATCATGATCGACGGGCCGGGCTGGCTCGCTGTGCAGGATGCGGCGGGAGAGACCGCCTATACGCGCGCGGGGTTCCTAAAGGTGAGTGAGGCGGGCGAGCTGGTGACGTCCGGCGGCATGAAAGTGCTGGACGAGGGCGGCCAGCCGATTGCCGTCCCGCCCGATGCGCTGCCGACGCTGGCAATGGCGCCGGACGGCACGCTTTCCGCGCAGACCGGGCCGCTGGGGCGCATCGGCGTGACGGTGTTCGATGACGACGGTGCGCTCAGCCAGCGTGGCGACGGCCTGATGGCGGGGAGCGGCGGGCGGCCGCTCGGCGCCAACGAGACGCGCATCAGGAGCGGGGGCGTCGAAGGCTCCAACGTGCAGCCGATCAGTGAAACGACCGAGCTGATCGACATATTGCGCAGCTATCAGTCCAGCATGGCGATCAGCAAGGCGATCGACGATCTGCGCCGCGACGCGATCGGGCGGCTGGGCAGGATTGGATGATTAGTTTGATCGGCTCACGCCGATGGGCGGCACCAGCCCCGTGGACGAGTCACGCGCCTCGGCCACGCCCCTCCCAACCGCCCATAAGATACCCTGTCGGATGGTTGGGAGGGGGAGAGGGCCGGAACCGGAACCTCCGAAGGAGAACAAAAATGCGTTCGTTATCTATCGCTTCGTCCGGCATGCTGGCGCAGCAGACCAATGTCGATGTGATCTCTCACAACATCGCCAACATGAACACCACCGGCTTCAAGCGCCAGCGGGCGGAGTTTCAGGATCTGCTCTATCAGCAGGAGACGCCGCCCGGCGCGGGCAATGACGGCGCGCGCGCGCCATCGGGCATCCAGATCGGCGCGGGAGTAAAAACCGGCGCGATCTATCGCATCGAGCAGCAGGGCGCGCTGCAGCAGACCGGCAACCGCTATGACATAGCGATCGAGGGGCGCGGCTATTTTCCGGTGACGCTGCCCTCGGGCGAAACGGCATATACGCGCGACGGGTCTTTCCAGCTTTCGGATCAGGGTGAGCTGGTGAGCGCGCAGGGCTATGCCGTGCAGCCGGGCATCACCATTCCGCAGGGGACGGTGGATGTGACCATCTCCAAGACCGGCGAGGTGCAGGTGCGCACCTCCGGCAGCCCGACGCCGCAGACCGTGGGGCAGATCCAGCTCGCGACCTTCATCAACGATGCGGGCTTGCAGGCGCAGGGTGACAATTTGTTTCTGGAGAGCGCGGCATCGGGGCAGGCGAGCCTCGCCAACCCCGGCGAGCCGGGCTTCGGCACGGTGCAACAAGGCTTTGTCGAAGGGTCGAACGTCAACCCGGTGGAGGAGATCACGGCGCTCATCTCCGCACAGCGCGCCTATGAGATGAACAGCCGCGTGGTGAAGACGGTGGACGAGATGCTCGCTGCATCGAGCCAGTTGCGGTGATTGCGGTGTTGCTCATGGCTGCTGCTGCCGCCGGGGTTACGGAGGTGGATGTGCTGGTGCGCCCGGTTGCGCGTGGGGAGGTGCTGGCGGCGGCGGACTTCGAGCGCGCGTCTGTGCCTGCCGCCACGGCCCGCTTTGCCCTGCGCGGGGCGGATGCGGCGGGGAAGGAGGCGCGGCGCGCGCTTGCTCTGGGCGCGACGGTGCGCGCGAGCGATATCGGCCCGCCGAATCTGGTGCGCCGGGGCGAAGGGGTGACGCTGGTCATGCGCTCGGGCCGGCTTACGATCACCGCGCCGGGCAGGGCGCTGGGCGATGGCGCGGCGGGCGGAGCTGTGCGCGTCGTCAACCTCGCGACCGACCGCACGCTGGAGGCGCGGGTTACGGGGCCGGGCGCGGCGGAAGTGGATGCGCCATGAAGGGATATATCGCGCTGGGGTTTTTCCTCGCTCTCTCTGCCTGCGGCACATGGGGGCGGCTGAAGGATGTCGGCCGCGCGCCCAAGCTGAGCGAGACGCAGGCGCCGCCCGCACCTGTCGCGGAGCCTTCACTCACCCAGCTTTCCACCGCGCAGCGCGGCGGGGAGGCGGCCGATCCGCCCGTTGCCGCCTCGGCCTCGCTATTCCGCAACGGCGCGGGTGCGCTGTTTCAGGATCAGCGCGCGTCCAAAGTGGGCGACATCCTGACCATCCGCATCGACATTTCCGACAAGGCCAGCCTTAGTAATGCTACCAGCCGCTCCCGCTCCGGCTCAGAGGCGGGCGGGGCGAGTGCGTTGTTCGGGCTGGAGAAGATCGTGAAGCGCGCGATTGGGGTGGACAGCAACAACCTCGTCGGCAGCAGCACGGAATCGAGCAACGACGGCAAGGGCAGCACCGCGCGCAGCGAGACGATCAGCATGACGATGGCGGCGATCGTCACCGCCGTGCTGCCCAACGGCAACCTTGTCATCAAGGGGCGGCAGGAAAGCCGTGTCAACTTCGAGCTGCGCGAGCTGCTGGTGAGCGGCATCGTCCGCCCGCAGGACGTGGCGCGCGACAACAGCATCCGCCACACCCAGATCGCCGAGGCGCGGATCAGCTATGGCGGCAAGGGGCAATTGACCGACGCGCAGCAGGCGCGCTGGGGGCAGCAATTGCTGGATGTGTTGAGCCCGTTTTGACGAATGACATTGCACCTCTTCTTGGCCGCACTTTCGAAAGAACAGCGGGACCCCGGATCAAGTCCGGGGTGACGGGACTGGTTACTTCCATCTTAACCACGAATATCGCCCCGCCCATTTTGGTGCGGCTTCATCCCTTCCCAGAATGAGCCTGTGCGCCGCAATGTCGCGGGGCATCGTGGGTCGGCGTTTCCGGCTCCGGGCCGCAGAAGCGGTTCCGCTTTTCCCAGAAGGGGATCATCATGGGTTTTTCCGTCAACACCAACCTGGGCGCAATGGCCGCCCTTCAGTCCCTCAATGAAACCAACCGCGGCTTGGCGCAGGTCCAGACCCGCATCAACACCGGCCTGTCCGTCTCGTCCACCAAGGATGACTCGGCTTCCTATGCCATCGCGCAGACGCTGCGCGGTGATCTGGGCGGCCTCAAGTCTGTCAGCAGCTCGCTGAGCCGCGCCAAGAGCGTGACCGACGTGGCGATTGCGGGGGCGGAGCAGATCTCCGACGTCATCAACCAGATGAAGGCCAAGGCCTATCAGTCCGCCGACGCGGGCATCGATGCCAACAGCCGCGCGGCGATCAACTCAGACTTTGTGGCCCTGCGTGACCAGATCACCACGATCGTCAACAGCTCTGACTTCAACGGCACCAACCTGCTGCTGGCCGGTGGCGGCACCGTGACGGCGCTGCAATCCGTGAAGGACGGCAATACAGGCACGGCGACCTACGATCCCGACTCGCTCTCCGTGGCGAACCAGGGTCTGGACCTCGGCGGCTCGGTCGTCACCGTTGCGGCGACGGGGCAGGTGAACACGCAGGCGGCGGCGCAGGCGATGATCGACACGCTGACGACCACGCAGTCTAACCTCGCCACCTCGCTCTCGACACTGGGCGCCGCCTCGCGCAAGATCGAGGCGCAACAGACCTTTACCGGCAAGCTTTCCGACGTGGTGGAGGCCGGCATCGGCAACCTCGTCGACGCCGATCTGGCGAAGGAATCGGCGAAGTTGCAGGCGTTGCAGGTCAAGCAGCAGCTGGGCGTGCAGGCACTGTCGATCGCCAATCAGGCGCCGTCGACGATCATCTCGCTGTTCCGGTAATAGAGGGTGGGCCGGGCGCGTGAAACAGCGCTCCCGGCTCCTCATTGCGGGAGGCCGCGATGTATGCACGTTTTTCACGCACGCGCGACATAGAGGACAGCAAGGGCGCGTGCCTGCGCGTCAGCATGTCCGCCCATGCCGACGGCGCGACCGTCACGCTCGAACGGCGGGATCAGCCGCATCGCCCTTCGGCACGGCTGAGCCTGTGCGGCACCGAGATATTGTCCGGCTTCATCATGTCCGCACGGCTTTCCGCCCCGCATGCGATGCCGGACGAGGCGACGGACCGTCCATTTCCTGCGCGCTTTCGCCTCGATTGCTCACGCGAAGCGCGTGTGGTGATCGAGCAGGACGAGGCATTCCCGGTCGCCATCGAGGCGCGGCTGTGGGATCGGCTCTATGCCGAGCTGTGCCTCGTCATCGCCCATGGCCGCGCGCAAAACGAAGCGGGTTCTAGGTACAATCCCGTAGGGGTTCTCCACTGATTGGCAATCCATGCGCGAAGCATCAATCTGCCGCGCATAGAACGCAGCCGGTCGAAAACCCTTCGGGCGCAACGGGATAGCAGGGGTTTGGTAACGGGGGGGAAGCGTTCCGATGAACATGGCAGATCATCCGGACCGGCGCGCAGCACGGCCGCTGGAGCATGAGGCCGATACGCCGCAATTCGATATCGTGATCCGTATCGCGGTTGACGATCCGGCGCTTTTGTGGCGACGGGCGGCGGCGCATCTGCTCACGTTCAATGGGCTGGATGCGGAAAGTCTGGAAGAGACGATCGGCTCGCCGGAGGACCCGGCGCTTGCGGACTGCCTCGCTGTCCTTCTCGCGCCCACGCAGAACGCGGGCCTGAACTGCGAAATGTTCACCATTAGCCATATCGAAAATGAACGGAATATGCCGCACGCTCTGTACGGCGGGTAACCCCCCCGCAGGGCGCCAGCGCAACCCCAATTCGCGCAAGCGCCTCGTCCCGGCTTTCTCCCGCCCACCCACTGGGGCGGGGGGAGCCGGGACTTTCTGGCGCAAAAAAAATTGGAGCCAGCGGGTGAGTGTGGGGGGGACAGGACCCGCTGGCTCCCTGACACGCGGTCTGAAACCTGTTCAGCGCGTGGGGAGCAGCATCCCGTTCGTGGGGACTGGACAGGCTGGAACGATGCTCCGTTCACTCATTATAGGATGAGAGGGCTATGGAGTGGCGTTCGCGCCGGTAAAAATGCGCACGGCCGAGAGCGGGATGGAGACCCCGTTTATCTCCAGCGTGATGTGATCCTCTGTACGGCTGACGGAATCGACGGCGCCTGCTGCGGCGATGCGGGGGGTGAGCGCCTTGCCGCTGGCGTCGCGCGCGTCGAGCGCGAGAGTATAGCTGCCCGCCGGGGCGGCGCCGCCGGAAGACAGCGCGCCATCCCATTGGAGGCCCAAGCTGTTGGGGTTGAGCGTGCGGCGCTCGACCTCGCGCCCGGCCGCGTCGCGTATGCTGGCGACGAGGCTGGCAGGAGCGCCGTCTGCCTCCCATGTCCACTGAGCGGGGGTGGAGGTGGTGAGGCCTGCCTGCGCGCCATCGTAGGCGGCCTGTTTGCCAATCAATGAGGACGCCTGCATCATGTCCTGGCTGCCAAGGCGCGCGAGAATGTCTTTCAGCGCGCCGGTCTGCTGGATGGACTGTTCCACCTGGCTATATTGCACCAGCTGCTGCGTATATTGGCTGCTGTCCATAGGCGAGAGCGGATCCTGATTCTGCATCTGGGTGGTGAGCAGGCGCAGGAACATCGTGTAGTCGCTGGAAAGCTTGGCGAGGCTGGTGTCCGGCTGGGCGGGGGCAGACGACGCGCCGATAGGGTTGGTGGCCATGGCGGGTTCCTTCAGGCGATGAGGTTCAGGCGGCCGCTGGTGTGCAGAGGGCGGTAGTCCGGAGCCGGCAGGGGAATTTCCTCTGGCGCCATCGCCCAGCTGTTCGGGGGCGTGGGCTGGGGAGGAAAGGACTGACCCTGCCTCTCACGGCCGCTGCCTTGGCTCTGCGCGCTGAAGCTGAAGGATTGCGCGTCGGTGCCGATACCGGCCTGCCCCAGCGCGCGGCCGAGGTCTGCGCTGTCTCGTCGCAGCAGGTCGAGCGTGGCGGGCTGGCTTGCGGCAACGACCGCGCGCAACGGGCCGCCGTCCTCGAAGCTCAGCGTCACCTCGATGCGGCCATGCTCGGGCGGGTCGAGCCGCAGGGAGAGCGTTTCCGCCGCGCCGCTCTCGCCCCGGCTGGCGTGGCGGGCGATGGCGATGCCCAACTCTTCACCGAAGCGGCCGGGGGCGGTCGAGATAATCTGCGTGGCCGCGCGGGCGGGCGCGGAGGGCGTGGCCGGCTGGTCGGGCAATGCCAGTGTCGGGGAAGGGGAGGGAGCGGCGCTGGTAGCGTCGTCCTGCTGCTCAGGAGAGGAAGACGTGTGACCCGGTTGGCTTGGTGTCCGGGGTTCCGTCATGTCTGACGGCGGTGGTGCGACGATGAGCGCTTCCTGCCGCCTGGGTCCGGACTGAAGGACGCGGGGGGGCGTTTCGGGATCGGTGGCAGGGAGATCTTCAGTCGGGGCAGTTGCGCGCGCTGGCTGATGCTGCGCAGGTGGGGGTGTGGGGGCAGCTATAGCTGGCTGTAGAGGAGGTGTGAGAAGGGCGACGGGTTCGTCAGCCTTCGAAGGGGTTTCGGTCTTCTCGGCGTCGGTGTCGGTTGGGGCTTCGAGCCTCGTTTCGGTCTTTATGGGAATATCCACTGCCACCGTTGCCAGTGGCAACGGGCTTTCTTGCGGCGGTAGGATGGGCGATGGCGAGGCTGGGCTCTCCGCCTCCACCGGCGGGGGCTTCGGGAGCGTTATTGTGGCGCGCGCTGCGCCCGGCACCTGCGGCGTCTGCTTGTTGCCGTCCCCCATGCCGCCGAGGATCTGGGCAAAACCGGGCATGACGCCGCCCTCAGCGACTACGGGCGCTGCCGGGGCGACCAATCCGGCTATGGTCACCGCAGGTGCGGGCGCACCGGGGGCGGGGGCAGGGGGCAATGCGGCATCGGTCATGGTCGCTCCTTCACTGTTTTCATTATAGGCGGGGCGGGCGCTCATCCGATCATCCCCAAGGTGCGGATGCGGGCGCGCGGGTGGACTTCGTTTTGAGAAAGCACGACTGTCGCCGGGCGCACGCGCTCTATGATCGAGCGCACGAACGGGCGGATCATCGGATTGGTGAGGATGCAGGGTATCTCGCCCTCGCCTGCCATGCGGTCATAGGCCTCGCGCACATTGGCGATGAAGCTTTGCAGCGAGGAGGGCGCCATCGCCAGTTGCCGCTCCTCGCCCTCGCCGACGATGCTCTCGGTAAACTCCTGGTCCCAGCGGCCGGACAGGGTGAGGATCGGGATCGCGCCGTCTCGCATGTGTGTGGTGCTGATCTGGCGGGCGAGGCGGGCGCGCACATGCTCGGTCATCTGCGTGAGGTTGTGGGTCAAGGGCGCGGCCTCGGCGATGCCTTCGAGGATCGTGGGCAAGTCGCGGATCGAGACGCCTTCAGACAGCAAATTCTGCAAAATGCGTTGGATGCCGGAGATGGAGATGCGGGCGGGCACGATATCCGCCACCAGTTTTTCCATGTCCTTGTGCAGCTCTGACAGCAGCTTGGCGGTCTCGGTGTAGCTCAACAGGTCGGCGATGTTGTCCTTGACGATTTCGGTCAGGTGTGTGGTGATGACTGTGCCGGGGTCCACCATGGTTAGGCCGCGAAAGCCCGCTTCCTCGCGCAGCTCCCGCCCGATCCATAAGGCCGGCAGGCCGAACACCGGCTCGCGCGTTTCCTCGCCCGAGAGGCCGAGGTCGCCGCCGTCCGGATTGATGACGAGCAGCCGGTCGATCCGCGCCTCGCCGCGCCCCATCTCGGCCTCGCGCAGGGTAATCACATAATCGTTCGCGCCGAGCGCCATATTGTCGAGGATGCGCACCGGCGGCAGCACGAAACCATAGTCGAGCGCCATCTGGCGGCGGAGCGCGCGCACCTGATCGTCGAGACGCTGCTCCGCCCCGCCCTCGTTGACGAGGGGGAGCAGCGCATAGCCGATCTCGACGCGCACGGGATCTATGGCGAGCGTTTCGGCGATCGGCTCCTCGGCAAGCGGCGGCGGCGCGGCGGCGGCGGCTTCCTCGGCGCGCTGTGCGATGATGCGCGCCTGCGCCCGCGTCCCCAGTTCGCGCGCGGCCCAGCCGGTTGCTCCGGCAAGCAGCGCGAAGGGCAGGAACGGCAGGCCGGGGAGCAGTGCCAGCGTGCCGAGAAGCACGGCCGTCATCCCGAAGGCCTTGGGGAAGCGGCCAAGCTGATCGGAAAGCGCAGCGCCGGTACGCCCGCTCATCCCGCCCTTCGAGACGAGCAGCCCGGCGGCGGTGGAGACGATCAGCGCGGGGATCTGGCTCACCAGCCCGTCGCCCACGGTGAGGATGGTATAGGTGTTGAACGCGGTGACGAAATCGACGCCGTGGATGGCGACGCCGATGATCAGGCCGACGACGATGTTGATCGCGGTGATCAAGAGGCCCGCCACCGCATCGCCCTTCACGAACTTGGAGGCGCCATCCATCGCGCCGAAGAAGCCGCTCTCGGCCTCAAGCTCGGTGCGGCGGGCGCGCGCTGTCGCCTCGTCGATCATTCCCGCATTGAGGTCCGCGTCTATCGCCATCTGCTTGCCGGGCATGGCGTCCAAGGAAAAGCGGGCAGCGACTTCCGCGATGCGCCCCGCGCCCTTGGTGATGACGATGAAGTTGATGACGATGAGGATGAGGAAGATGGTGAGGCCGATCACCGTCTGCCCGCCCATCAGGAATTGCCCGAACGCCGCGATGACGCCGCCCGCCGCGTGAACCCCCTCATGCCCATGGCCGAGGATCAGCCGCGTGGAGGCGAGGTTGAGGCCGAGGCGCAGCATGGTGGCGATCAGCAGGATCGTCGGGAAGGCGGACAGCTCCAGCGGCTTTTCGATGAACAGCGCCGTCATCAGGATCATCACGCTGAGCGTGATCGAGATGGTAAGCCCGATGTCGAGCAGGAAGGGCGGCATCGGCAATATGAGCATGCCGATGATCGTGATGACCGAGAGCGCCAACGCGAGGTCGCGCTCGCCGCCCATGCGCTGGAGCAGGGAGAGGAAGCGCTCGCGCATTGCCTAGCGCACCCGGAACCCTGCCGCCTCGAACTCGCGCAGCTTGTTGCGCATCGTCCGCACCGAAATGCCGAGAATGGCGGAGGCGGAGGTGCGGTTGCCGCGGCAGCTTTCGAGCGTCTTGAGGATCAAAGCGCGCTCGACGGCGGAGACGCTCTGGCCCACGAGCGCGTCGATGCCGCGCGGGTCGTGCCCGTCCCGCTCGTGCGTCGCCACCAGCATCAGCGCGGCGGCGATCAGCTCCCGGTCGGGCGGCAGCGGCACATAATCGCGTGCACCCGCGCGGATCGCGGCGACGGCCTGCTCGGCTGTTGCTTCCACCCCGCAGGCGACGACGGGCGTGCCGATGCTTTCCGCGCGCAGGTCGGCGATGAGGGCGGGCACGTCCAGTCGCACGTCGATCATGGCGAGGTCGGTCGCGCCCTCGCGCATGTGAGCGAGCGCGGCCTCGCGGCTGGCGGCCAATGCAACGCCCGCGCCCGCGCCCAGCGCCATCTCCGCCGCGCGGGAGAGTTCGCTCCCTGGCGCACCGGCCAGCAGCAGGCGGATGGCTCGGCTCATGCGTCGCTCTTCACGATTTCGGTGAGCGTCACGCCGAGCAGCCCGTCGATCATCACGATCTCGCCGCGTGCGATGATGCGATCATTCACCAATATGTCGATCGG
Source organism: Sphingobium sp. DEHP117 (assembly GCF_030867385.1). Taxonomy (GTDB): domain Bacteria; phylum Pseudomonadota; class Alphaproteobacteria; order Sphingomonadales; family Sphingomonadaceae; genus Sphingobium. The sequence goes on from NZ_JAPFBJ010000002.1 coordinate 999,499, forward strand.
CTCGCCCACGCGGCGGTCAAGCTCGAACACATGGCCGGGGTGCATCGAGACAAGCTCGGAAATGGGCATGCGCGCACGGCCCAGCACCGCCTGCACGCGCACCGGCACGTCATAGACGGCCTCCAGCGAGGGCGCTCCGTCTTCGTCCAGCTCCGGCGCGAAGGCGGAGCGAAGCGGCAGGTCCATGCCGGGCGGGTCGGGCAGGTCGTCGAACGCCAGCTCGGTGCCCATGTCGAACCCTGCCGTTTCCTCACCCTCGGGCGGGAGCACTTCTCCCTCGGTTGGGGGGAGGGGGGCGCCGCCCTCCGGCTCCTCCTCGGGCGGGATCTCGGGCGGATCGGCGGGATTGTCCATCATCGCGTCCTCATGCGTTCATCCACTGGCGGATCACCGAGGCGGACTCGGCGGGGTTGCTGGCGATCGTCTCGCCGATGCGCTTCAGCGAGCTGGCCTTGATGCCGCCCTCGACCTGCGCCAGCGCGATTTCCTGATCGAGCGCGGCCATGTGAGACGGGTTGGCGAGGCTGGGCGGCGCGGGGAGCGCGGGGTCACCCTCCAGCGCGGGGAGCAGCGTGTCGCCATTGGCGTCAGGCGCGATGCTGTCGGCTGCGCGTCGGCCGGAAAGCAGGGCGGCGGCACCCGAGGACGAGGCATCGCTGCTGCCTGAGCGCACCATTTTGAGCACCATCAGCCCCACGCCCGCCACCAGCAGCAGTTCGAGCATCGGCAATATCTGAGCGGTCGGGACATAGCGCATGATGTCCAGCCCCGCGCCTTCCTCTTCTGCGGGCAGCGTGAACGGCATCGCCTCCACCACCACGCTGTCGCCGCGCTCGGCATCATAACCCACAGCGTTCTCCACCAGCCGGGTGAGCTTCTGCATCTGGTCCGTAGGCAGGCTCTTCTTTGCGCCGGGGTCGATCGAGACGGCGACGGACAGCCGCTTGATCCCGCCCGGCCCGGTGGCGGTGACGGTGTCGGTGCGGCTGTTGTCGTAGGTCACGTCCTCCGATGTTTCATTGGCGCGGGACTGGGTTTGTGTGCCGCCTGATGCCGGGCCGGACGCGCCGCCGGTGGGGAGCTGGTTGCCGACGGTCACGCCGCCGTCGCCCGCCTGACTCTCCTGATTCTGGTTGCCGCTCTCGACGCTGATCTGGTGGGAGATGACCTGCGCGTCTGGATCGAACACGCGGGCTTCCTCGCGTTTTTGCGCGCGGTCGAGCTCGGCGGAAACCTCGGCGCGCACCTTGCCCGCGCCGACGATAGGCTCCAGCAGTTGCTCGATCTGGCCGCGCAGCCGCTCTTCCAAAGCTAGTTGCCGTTCGTCGATCTCTTGCCCTCCCACAGACCCCGCCTCGCCCGCGCGCGCCAGCAGCCGCCCCTGCGCATCGATGATCGACACGGCTTCGGGGCTGAGTTCGGGAACAGCAGCGGCCACAAGGCTACGGATCGCCTCGATATTCTCGCCCGAGAGGCGGCTGCGAGTCTTGAGCGTCACGGCGGCGCTCGCCTTGCGTTCCTCGCGCGCGAAAATCGCCTTGTCCGGCATCACGATATGCACGCGCGCGGCGCTCACCGCCTGAAGCGTGGAGATGGAGCGCGCCAGCTCGCCCTCGATCGCGCGCGTCTCGTTCATCTTCTCGCGCGCGGCGGACATGCCGAAGGGCTGTTCTGCATCCAGCACCTCATAGCCGATCTTGCCGCCGAGCTGCTCACCCGCCAGGCTCATGCGCAGCTCGGCCAGCCGGTCCTGCGGGGCGAGGATCGCGGTGCCGTCTGCCGAGAGCTGGAATTCGATGTTCTGTGCCTTGAGTTTTTCGGAAATCGCCTGCGCGGAGGAAGGGTCAAGATCGGTATAGAGATAGGCGAGGCCCGCCGAGGAGGGGCGCAGCGCCAGCATCACGAGGCCGATCACCAGCGCGAGGCCGACCGCGCCGATGGCCAGCGCGCGCCCGCGCCCCAGCTGGGCCAGCAATGTTGCCAAAAATTCCAAGTGCCGACCCGAAGTCCGTTTGCGTGCGCGGCCGGAGCCGCTTCCTCTTCATTATAGGAGGGGAAGGGGGCAGGATTTGCCGATGGAGGCAATTTTTGCCGGATCAGGCAAGACCCAGGGCGGCAAGCTCCGCGCGTATAGCGTGCGCCCGTTCCGCAGCGTCAAGCCGCATGCCGCCGCCTTCCCACCTCAGGTGGGCATCCCCCAAGGCGAGCGCGTCGTCATGCAGCACCACGAGGTTGAGCCTGCGCCGGTCGCCCGCCTGACGGGTGGCGATGCGTGCCTCGATATCGGGTGCGAGATCGGGGTGGACGCTGATCGTCACCTCCTGCCCGCGCGCGATTTCGCTCAAGACCCGCCCGATCGCCTGATCGATCGCCTCGCCCGGCGAGTCGGCCAGCGCGCGCGCCGCCAAAGCCTCGCCGATGCTGAGCGCGAGCGTGGTGGCCTCGCTGCGCAGCTGCTCGGTTATCGCATCGCGGCCATGCTCGAATTCTTCCCAAGCGGCGTGGAGCGCATCCCAGGCGGAGAGCAGCGCCTGCTCCCGCTCGGCGCGCATTGCGCCAAGCGCCTCCATATAGCCCTCGCTGCGGGCGCGGGCGACAGCCGCGCCATTGTCCGCGCGCAAGGCCTCCATCTCCGCGCGCAGGGCGGCGAGCGCCAGCGCGTTGTCGGTAATGGCGCGGTCTTCCGCCGGCGGAGGATCGGCGAACTGTGTGGCGAAGCGGAAGGGCTGTGCGCCGCGAGACTGTTCCAACTAGAGTGCCTCCTGACTCACACGCGATTCCAGCAGACCGGAATTTGGCTTAGGCGCGAGCGAAAATGGTGGATTTCGAGAACCGGAGCGTAGCGTACTTGCTTGTACGTGAGCACCGGAAGCGCAGAAAGACGCCATTTGCAGCCGCGCATAATCCAAATTCCTAGATGATCATCGTCTCGTCGTCCTTGGGATCGACGAGCACGATCTCGCCGCGGTCGGCCAGCAGCTTGGCCAGGCGCACCAGCCCGCTTTGCGCTTCCTCGCATTCGCGCGCGCGCACCGGCCCCATGCTGGCCATATCCTCGCGCAGCATCTTGGCCGCGCGCTCGGTCATCGCGGCGAGGAAGACCGCGCGCATCTCCTCGGGCGCGCCCTTCAGCGCCAGCGCCATCTGGCGCTTGTCGGCATTCTTGACCAGCGCGGCGATGGCGGCGGGCATGAGATTGGCGAGGTCGTCGAAGGTGAACATCAGCGCGCGGATGCGCTCCGCCGATTCGGGCGCGCGGGCGTCCAGCGCGCCCAGGATCGCCTCTTCGGTCGCACGGTCGAACGCGTTGAACACATCCGCCATCGACTCATGCGGATCCTTGCGCTGTGAACGGGAGAGGTTGGTCATGAACTCGTTTTTGAGCGTGTTCTCGATCTCCAGCACGATCTCGCGCTGAACCGGCTCCATCCGCAGCATGCGCTGGATCACGTCGATCGCGAAGTCACGCGGCAGGGCGGAGAGCACGCGCGCGCAATGCTCCGGCTTCAGCTTGGCGAGGATCACCGCCACGGTCTGGGGATATTCGTTCTTCAGGAAGGCGGCGAGAACGGTTTCGGACACGTTGGAGAGCTTGTCCCACATCGTGCGGCCGGATGGTCCGCGAATATCCTCCATCACTTCCTTGAGCTTGTCCTCCGGCAAAATGCCCTCGAGCAGTCGCTCCGTCGTCTCGAAGCTGCCGTGGAGCGAGGAGATGGTGCTGACCTCGCTGGAAAACAGCACGAGCAGATGCTCGACGATGTGCGCGGGCACGCGGCCAAGCTGCGCCATCGTGGTGGAGAGTTCCTTCACCTCGTCTATGCCGAGCTGTTGCCAGATCAGCGCGCCATTCTCCTTGCCCAGCGCCAGCATCAGCGCGGCGGCGCGCTGCATACCGGAGAATTTCTTGAGCTCGCTGGGTTCGATCATCTGCTGCATCAGCCGGATGTGCCTCATTAACCACGAATTTCCGCCATTCCGCACACGGGCGGCGGCTACTCCCCTATTATAGAAGAAAGACAGAGCATCGCGGATCGGAGCACAGACGAAGGCGTAACGGCGTGACGACGAGCATTTCGAACAGTCTGGTTGGCTTGAGCCTGCTTACGGGCGGGAACGGCTTTGCCGCGCTTGGCGGGGTGCAGAAGATCGAGTCCGCCGCCGTGCGCCTCGCCAAGGCGGGCTTTACCCTCGCGCCGACAACGCCGCCGTGGAAGGATGCGAAGGCTCCGCCGCCCGACAGTGCGCAGGTGGCCGCGATCAAGCGGCTCGGCTCGATCATCGACAAGGCGGACGCCAGCCTGCCCGCCGATGTGCAGACGAGCTTCACCGCCTACAAGGCGCTCGACCGGCTGCGCGTGCTCGCCCAGACCGCGTCTGCCGCCACCACCGGCAGCGGCGAGCGGGCGAAGCTCGACGCACTGTTCGCGCAAGGGCTGACGGATCTGCAGGCCTATCTGGGGCAGGGGCCTTCCGAGACGCTGGATCTGGCATTCGGCATTCCCACGCGCCGGGCGGAGAGCGTGAGCCTGCCCGTTCCCGCCGCGCTGGAGGTGAAGGGGCAGGGCGTGCTGCCCGCGCGCGATACGCCGATACCGGGGATGACGGGCAGCGAGCAGTTCACGCTGACCCTGACCAAGCCGGGGGGCGGCGCGCCGGATGTGGTGAGCGTGGATCTATCCTCTACGCCTCAGCCGCCGACACTCGACAGCGTGGCCAATGCGATCAACGCCGCGATCTCCGCCATTCCGCTGCGCAACCCGGACGGAAGTGTGTTCATCGACCCCGCGACCGGGCAGCCCAGCCCGCGCTGGCTGGTGCGCTTCGTGCCTGACAAGAGCACCAACACATGGGGCTTCGCGATCAAGAACCCGGCGCAGGAGCATGTGTCGATCGTGCAGGACAATGCGCCGGACGCGGTAATGGTCGCGGCGGGGCAGACAGCGCTCGATGCGCCTGAGCAGGTGCGGCTGTTGCGCTTTGACGACCCGGCCAATGGCGGTGCGCAGCACAGCTATGGCACGATCTCTGGCTATGATCGCCTCGGCACCGCGCTGGCACAGCTTTCTGCGCCCAAGACCACCGCGCCCAAGGGCGTCACCCTCTCGCAGCCGCAGGTCTTTGCGCCCACCAGCGCCGCCGCCATGGCCACCGCACCCGATGGCAGCAGCTATGTCGTCGGCACTACGGCGGGCGAGCTGGACGCGAACCGGCCGGCAGGTGCGCAGGACCTGATGCTCACCAAGATCGACAGCGAGGGGCGGGTGCTGTGGCAGCAGATGCTCGGCGCGGCCGATAGCGCATCCGGCGCGGCGGTGAGCATCGCGGCCAATGGCGACGTCGTGGTGGCAGGCACGGTCAGCGGCGCGTTCGACGGCGCGGCCAGCGATGGCGACATGCTGGTCGCGCGTTACACGCAAGACGGCGATGAACAGTTCGCTATGCTGGTGCGCGCCATCGGCGTCGATCAGGTGAGCGCGATTGCGACCGGCGCGGACGGCAGCATCTATGTCGGCGGTACGGCGAAGGGCGTCGGCGGTTTCGGCTCCGGCGAAGCGGTGATTGCCAAGCTCGATACCAATGGCCTGGTCACCGCGCGGCGAACGATAGACGCGGGCGGCGGCGAGAGCGTGCGCGCGCTCGGGATTGCGGCGGACGGTTCGTTGCTCGCGCTCACGAATGAAACCGGCCACGCCGTACTGAGGCAGATCGACAGTGCGACGCTCGCCACCGACACGGCCAGCATCGATCTTGGCGTGGCGGATGCGCGCACGCTGGCGGTGGCGGCGGATGGCAGCATCGCGGTCGGCGGCGCGACGGACGCGGCGCTGAGCGGCGCGCAGGTCAACGGCCTTTCGGGCGGACGCGATGGCTTTGTCACGCGCCTGTCCGCCAGCCTGACGGGCGCGCAGACCAGCTATGTCGGCAGCAGCGGCACCGATCAGGTGGATAGCGTCGCGTTCCTCAATGGGCGCCTCTATGCGGGCGGGCGGACGAGCGGCGCGCTGGCCGGCGCGAGCAAGACCGGGGCGACCGATGGGTTTGTCGTAACGCTTGATGCTGCCTCGGGCGGGCAGCTTTCCGCCAGCCAGTTCGGGCGGGTGGCCGAGCAGACCGGGCCGGTGCGGATTGCGGCTGCGCCCGGCGGGGCGAGCGTGCTCGGCGCGATGGGCCTTGCGCGTGGGGTGCTGACGCCGCAGGATTCGGGACTGCTCACCACGCATACATCCCTGCGCGCCGGGGACAGCTTTTCCGTGCGCCTCAACAGCGGCGCGGTGAAGAAGATCACGATAGCGGCGGACGACACGCTCGCCACCTTGTCTGCCCGAGTGAAGTTGGCGCTGTCCGGCAAGGCGGCGATCACCACGCCCACCGTCAATGGCGAGAGGCTGCTGCGGATCGAGGCGAAGGCGGGTGCGGATGTCGAGCTGATCGCAGGGCCGCAGGGCACCGACGCGCTTGCCAAGCTGGGCATGGAGCCTCAGCGTCTGACCGTCCCCGCTATTGCCGGGCCGAGGGAGCCCAAGGTCCGCCCCGGCGGCACATTTGGCCTCTCGCTCACCGAGGCCTTGTCGATTGGCACCGCGAAGGATGCCGCGATTGCGCTCAAGGTGGTGAAGGACGCGATTTCCGTCAGCCAGACGGCCTATCGCTCGCTCTATTGGGATGACAGCAAGGCCGCGCTTGCCGAGGCGGGCAGCGGGGGAGGGCGCGGGCCTTCGCCCTATCAGCAGGCGCAGCTCGCGCGCTATCAGGACGCGCTCACCCGCATCAGCGGCATTACGGGCATTTTATGAGTGCGCTGAACGATGTCATCGCGCAGGCGATGCGCCATTTGGGCGAGCGGCAGCGCGTAATCGCCCAGAACATCGCCAACAGCGACACGCCCGGCTATCGCGCGCAGGAGCTTGCCGAGCCGACGGCCAGCTTTGCCGCGATGGTCGATGGCCGCATCGCCACGCCGAGGCCGCAGGTGATCCTGAGCGAGGGGATGCGCCGCCTGGGCGCGCGGCAGGGACATGCCGTCTCGCTGGTCGATGATCCCCATGTCTCTGAGGTGAAGCCGGACGGCAACACGGTGACGCTGGAAGATCAGGTGCTCAAGATGGGACAGATCCAGGCAGACTATGCCGCGCTCACGGGCCTCTATCGCAAGCAGATGGCGCTGGTCCGTTCTGCGCTTGGCAAAGGCGGCTCCAGCTGAAATTCCTGCTGGCGCTTGGCGTGCCGATGCCATAGGCTCGGGGCCGTTGCTTTTGCGCCTCCCCCTCGCGTGAAAGGACATTATGGTCGGCATTTTACAAGGGTAATTTCATGGCAAAAGCGGAAGCATGGCGGATGGAGGCTGAGAATTATCCCGTCTCGATCGTCGTTCCGCCCCGATATGCGGACCTCGACACATTAGGCCATATCAACAATGTTGCGCTGGCGGCGATGTTTGAAACGGCCCGCGTCCATTTCCATCATCTTCTGGGGCATCATCCTTCTGATGCCGGGGTGCGCTGGCTGGTGGCGGCGGTTGACCTCAAATTCGTGACCGAAGCGCACTTCCCCTATGATGTCACCATCTACAGCGGCATCGGCCAGATCGGCAATTCAAGCTGGGTGCTCTATTCGGCCGCTTTTCAACAAGGGGAGTGTGTGGCGACCTGCGATACCGTGATGGTGCTGCATGGGCCGAAGGGGTCTCGCGTGATCGACGAGCAGGTACGCGCCGTGATGGCGGCGAACCTTGCCCGGCCGGCCCGGGTTGGCGCAGACTGAACCGGCTTGTCCAATAAAAAACCCGGCCGCTGCATGGGCCGGGTTGTTCGTCGCGAGGCGACAGGCTGGCTTGAGGCTCAGCCCTGACGCGCCTTGAAGCGGCGGTTGGTCTTGTTGATGACGTAGGTGCGGCCGCGGCGACGGATCACGCGGTTGTCCCGGTGGCGGTCTTTCAGCGACTTCAGCGAGTTGCGGATCTTCATGGCTTGGCCTTTTTACGTGATTCTGGTGTCTGGTAAAACGAAGCGCTGCCCCTATGGGGATCAGGCCGCAAAGTCAAGGCCGGGAGCTCAAGCTTTTTGCGAAGGGCGTGCTCGTTCAGCCTTGATGCAGCGAAAACGTGCGACCATCGTATAAACAGGATAAGGGTTGGGCGAAACAGGGAGAGTGCGATGCGCGGAATATATGACAAGGCCAGGCTGTTCCTTCCGCTAATGCTGCTGGGCGGCTGTGCGACGTCGGTGTCGCCGGTCGAGGTCACGCGCTTTCACGCGCCCGACCCGGTGGCGCGCTCTGGCGGGTTCCTGATCGAGCCGATGGTGCCGCAGGCGTCTGATTCGATCGAGTTCCGCACCTATGCCGCCGCCGTGAGCCAGGAAATGCAGCGCATCGGTTTCGTTGATGAGGCGGGCAAGCAGACCTTCGCGGCCAGCCAATATGTCGTGCGCGTTGATGCGCAGCGCAGCGTGCAATCGCCGCTCTCCAGCCGTTCACCCGTCAGTGTCGGAGTCGGGGGTTCCACCGGCAGCTATGGCAGCGGGGTGGGGCTGGGCATCGGGTTTGATCTCTCTGGCAAGCCCAAGAATATCGTGACCACCTCGCTGTCCGTGCAGATTCGCAAGCGGGCAGACAATAGCGCGATCTGGGAAGGCCGCGCGGTGACGCAGGCGAAGGAAGGTGCGCCCGCATCCCAGCCCGGCATGGCCGCTGCCAAGCTCGCGAGTGCGCTTTTTAGTGGCTATCCCGGAAAGTCCGGAGAGACTATCACCGTCAAATGACGGCATCATTCTCGATCAGCAGCAGCTTCGACGCAGGCAATATCCGCGTGACATCCACCGATTGCGCCGCTGCGCCATGGCGGGCGGAGCTGGAGATTGCGGCCGATCACCAGAGCGAGTTTTATCAGTGGTTTCACTTCCGCGTGTCGGGCGCGGCGGGGCAAGCGGTGCAGCTGGTGCTCACCAACTGCGCGGGCGCGGCCTATCCCGGCGGGTGGCCGGGCTATAAGGCGCGGGTGAGCGAGGACCGCGTGCACTGGCGCATGGCGGAGACGGACTATGCCGACGGCCGGCTTACGATCCGCGTTACCCCGCAGACCAACGCCCTGTGGGTCGCCTATTTCGCGCCCTATTCGATGGAGCGGCATCATGATCTTATCGCATGGGCGGCGGGGCAGCCGGGGGTGGCACACAAGGAGCTTGGCCTGACGCTCGATGGCCAGCCGCTCGACCTTATCAGCATGGGCGAGGGAGCCAAGCAGGTCTGGCTCTATGCGCGGCAGCATCCGGGCGAGACGATGGCCGAATGGTGGATGGAAGGCGCGCTGAGGCGGTTGTGCGACCCTGAGGACAGCGTGGCGCGGCTGTTGCGCGCGCGGGCGCGCATCCACTGCGTGCCGAACATGAACCCGGACGGCAGCCGGCGCGGGCATTTGCGCACCAATGCTGTGGGCGTGAACCTCAACCGCGAGTGGCATGATCCCTCGCTTGAGCGCAGCCCGGAGGTATTTCACGTGCGCGCGGAGATGGACAGCACCGGCGTCGATTTCGCGATCGATGTGCATGGCGACGAGGCGATCCCGCATGTGTTCATTGCCGGGTTCGAGGGCGTGCCGTCCCTGAAAGAGGACCGGCTTGCCCTCTATCACCGTTATCGTGAGGTGCTCGCCGCGCGCACGCCGGACTTCCAGACGAAGGTGGGGTATCCGGTTTCGTCACCGGGCCGGGCGAACCTCTCCATGTCCACCGCGCAGCTCGCCGAGCGCTATGGCGCCGTCAGCATGACGCTGGAAATGCCGTTCAAGGATCATGACGACCTGCCGGATGCGGACTATGGCTGGTCGCCCGCGCGCTCGATGCAGTTGGGGCGTGATTGCCTCGCCGTGCTGGCCGAGATGATTGACGATGTTTAGTAGGCGGTTGCGTCCGCGCCGTTGAGCCAGTGGGTGCAGCCGAGCGTGCGGCCATCGTCGGCTTCGGACAAGGCCGCCACTGTCCGCCAGCCTTCCGCCCGCAACGTGGCGGCGCGTTCGGCATCATGGCCGAGCGGCAGGAAGATGCGCCGTGCCTCCTCCGCGCCGAAGCCCGCGTCGATCAAGGGATCGGGATATAGCGAGAAGCCGATGGCGGGTTCGCTGTGCCCGTCCTTGTGGGCAATCGTATAGCTGCCGCCGCGCCCCAGCTCGCCGACGAAGCCCTCGGCAAAGATCGAGAAGCCGAACCATCGCTGATATTCGAAACCATGGCGCTCAGTCGGGTCCAGCGTCAGCGTGATGTCCCAGCCGATGGGCTTGGCGATGGCACGTAGCGCGGCGATCCGGCCCGCTAATGCCCCACCTGTCGCGGCGTCGATAGCCTCCAGCCGCTCCATCGCCGGGTGAAATGGCCCGGTCGCCTGGATGAGTGGCAGATAGGCCGCTGCCTGTGGCCCCAGCGCGACCAGGCCGCCTGCGTCCTTCGCGTCGAGCCGCGCGCGGACCGGCTCGATCAGATCGGGCGAGAGCGGCATCGGCCCTGCCGCCAGCGTGTCCACCAGATCGGGCAGGGTGAAGTCTATCGTGATCCCGTTGACGCCCGCCGCCTGGAGCGCAGCGATTGCTACGCCCACGATTTCCACGGCGGCGGCATCGCTGTCCGTGCCGATCAGCTCCGCGCCGAGCTGGGTCTCCTCGCGTTCCGGCCGCAGCTGATCCGCGCGCAGCTTGAGCACCTGGCCCGCGTAGCTGAGGCGCAATGGCCGCGCAGCCTTGCCCAGCCGGGTCGCTGCAATGCGGCTGATCTGGGCCGTGATATCCGGCCGCAGCGCCAGCATCCGCCCGGACGCGGGGTCGGTCGCGCGCATCAGATCCTGCGCGCTGGTGGACTGGAGCCGCACGAGCAGGCTGTCCTCAAACTCCGCCATCGGCGGCATGACCCGCGCATATCCGTATGACGCCACGCTATCGAGCACGTGCCGCACCAGCTGCGCCGATGCTTCCGCCTGCGGGGGCAGGCGGTCAGACAGGCCTTCGGGCAGTAGGCCCATGTCGGGGGGCGGGGATGCGCTCATGCCGGTCGCTTTAGGCGGCAATGCAGGGCGCGACAAGTCCCCCTTACATCAGCACATCCACGGTGTGGATCGCGACGCCGACCAGCCCGCCGACAAGCGTGCCGTTGATGCGGATATATTGCAGATCGCGGCCCACGGCGCTTTCCAGCCGTTCCGTCACGGTGCCCGCGTCCCAGCCGCGCACCGTCTCGCTCACCAGCCGGACGATGCTGTCGCCATAGCTGGCGGTGAGGCCGACGACGGCGCGGCGGACGAACCGGTTGATCACTGTCTTGAGCGCCGGATCGCCTTCGATGCTCATGCCGATCTGGCGCAGCGCCTCGCCGAATTTGCCTGCAACGACCGCCTCAGGGTCTCTTGCCACGCGCAGCAATGCGGCGCGGCCCTGCTCCCACAAGCCATCGATCCATTTCTGGAGGGCGGGATTGGCGATGACCTCGTCACGGATGCGCGCGACCTTCGCCTGCATTTCGGGGTCGTGCTGAAGCCGGTGGGCGAAGGTCTCCAGCCCTTCGAGCGCGCGCAGGCGGACGGGATGCTCGCGATCCTCCGCCATCTCGGCAAAGAGTTTCATCAGGCCATCAAGAATGGCGTTGGCCAGCGTCTCATCGAGGCCGGTGAGGCGCAACAGCTTGCCTGCGCGCTGGCTGACCATGGCGCGAATGAGGTCGGCCTGGCTTTCGAGCGTGCGCGCGGCCCAGCCGATGCCTGCATCGATCACGGCCTCATGCCGCCCCTCGCGCATCGCGGCCTCAAGCGCCTGCCCGATCAGCGGCGCAAGGTTGAGCGCGCCGAGGCGATGAACCAGTGCGCCCTTTGCCATGCGGCCGAGGCGCTCCTCATCCATCGCCTCCAATATGTCTGCCACCAGCCGGGAGGCGCCTTGCCGGAGCCGCCCGGCCATGCGTTCGGTCGGGCGCGCGAGGAAACGGCCGACTGCGCCTGCGACATCGAGGCGACCCATGCGCCGCGCGACCACATGCGGCACGAGGAAATTGTCGCGCAGGAAGGCGGCGAGCGCGTCGCCGATACGGTCCTTGTTGCGTGGGATGATCGCGGTGTGCGGAATCGGCAGGCGCAGCGGGTGACGGAACAGCGCCGTCACTGCAAACCAGTCCGCCAGCCCACCCACCATCGCCGCTTCCGCGAATGCCTGGACGAAGCCCACGGCGGGGTGGACGTCTGCCCACATGCGCGCCGCGATGAAGACGACCGCCATTGCCAACAGCAACCCCGTGGCTGCGCGCTGCATCGCCAGACGCGCGGCATCGGGCCGGTCTGTCGGTTCGGCTGGCCGCACCTTATTCCGCCGGCTGGGCCGCCGCGCCCTCGCCATGTTTGTCCGGGTCGTAGGTGAGCAGCGCCTTTCTCAGCTTCGGGCCAATCTTCTCTTCCAGGCCGATCGCGAGGCTGAATGCCGACGGGACGATCAGCAGCGTCAAAAAGGTTGACAGCAGAAGCCCGCCTATCACCGTTATGCCCATCGGTTGCCGCCAGGCCGCATCGCCTGAAAGCGAGATTGCGGTTGGCACCATGCCCCCCACCATCGCCACCGTGGTCATGATGATCGGCTGGGCGCGCTTATGTCCTGCGTCCATGATCGCGTCATATCGGGGGACGCCTTTCTCCATCTCTTCCAGCGCAAAGTCGACAAGCAGGATCGAGTTCTTGGCCACGATGCCGAGCAGCATCAGCAGCCCGATCAGCACCGGCATGGATACCGGGGTATTTACGAGGTGGAGCGCCAACGCGCCACCCAAGGGCGCCAGCGCGAGCGAACTCAAATTGACGAACGGCGGCATCACGCGCTTGTACAGCAGCACAAGCACGGCAAAGACCAGCAGGATGCCCGAGATAACGGCGATCACGAAATTGGTCATGAGTTCCTTCTGCCACTTTGCCTGGCCAACCTCGAGCTTTCGCACTCCATTGGGCAGATTGGTGAGGATCGGCAATGCGTCGATTTTGTCGGTGGCCTCGCTGCTGACCACGCCCGGAGCCATGTCAGCGCCGATCACGACGCGGCGCACCTGATTATAACGCCTGATTTCGGTCGGCCCGGCGCCGAAGCTGATATCCGCCACCAGTTTCAGCGGCACGGAGCCGCCATTGGCGGTCGGCACGGGCATGTTCTGGATGCTGGAAATGTCCTTCCGCGCATCCTCCTCCATCGAGACACGGATCGGCACCTGCCGGTCGGACAGCGAGAATTTGGCGCTGTTCTGGTCTATGTCACCCAGGGTCGCGATGCGCACGGCCTGGCTCAGTGCCACGGTCGTTACGCCCAGGTCCGCCGCCAGATCCATACGCGGGCGGATGATGATCTCCGGTCGCTTGATGTCGCCACTCACGCGCGGGGCGCGAATCTCGGGTATCTGCCCCATCTGCGCTACCAGCGTATTTGCCGTCTTCTCGAGCAGCGCGGTGTCGTCGCCTCCGAGCATGATCGTGATGTCACGTCCGCTCGTTGGCGCACCGCCCTGATCCTGCGCCTGGAAATAGACGCGCGCGTCCGCCACTTGAGCCAGCTTGTGCGCAGTTCTCCGCTCCCAGTCGACGCTGCTGATCGGGCGATCCTTGCGCAATGTGAGATAAATGTCGGCGGATGTGGGCTGAATGTCGCTGAACGCGGCGTCGACCACGTCCTTGTCTTCCATCAATATGTCAGACACCTGCTGGGTCACCCGGCGCGACTGTTCCAGGGTTGTGCCAGGAACAAGTTCGATTTTGACCTGACTATAGTCAACGTTCAGCGTGGGCTGAAAGGTGAAGGGGAGAGTATAGAACGCCAGCACCGTCGCAATCAGTGCCCCGCCGCCGCCAAGAAACACCACCTTATAGCGGTGCTCCAGCGACCATTTGAGCAGGCGCATGTAATTGTCCATCAACCAGCCTTCGCCGTGCGTGGCCTCGCCATGTGCCTTCAAAAAGTAGGCGGCGATCATTGGTGAGATCATCCGCGCCACTGCCAGGCTGAGCAGCACGGCGATGACCACGGTCATGCCGAACTGGATGAAAAACTGGCCGGAAATTCCGGGCATCAAGGCCACCGGCAGGAAGACGGCAACGATCGACATTGTGGTGGCGAGCACCGCGAGGCCGATCTCGTCCGCCGCGTCGATCGAGGCCTGATAGGCGGACTTGCCCATGCGCATATGGCGCACGATGTTCTCGATTTCGACGATCGCATCATCCACCAGCACACCCGCAACGAGGCTGAGCGCCAGCAGGGAGATGGTATTGAGCGTGAAGCCCATCATGTCCATGAACCAGAACGCAGGGATCGCCGAAAGCGGTATTGCCAGCGCGGAGATGAAGGTCGCGCGCCAATCCCGCAGGAAAACGAATACGATGATCACAGCCAGGATCGCGCCTTCTACCATCGAGGTCATGGCGCTCTTGTATTGGCTCTTGGTATAGTCGACGCTGGTGAACAGCTCTTTGAACCGGACCCCGGGGTGCTCCTTCGCTAACGCAGCCAGTTCCTTCTTCGCCTCGTCATATACGGTGACGTCGGACGAACCTTTGGCCTTTTCCATCGCGATGCTGGTCACCTGCTTGCCGTTCATCACCGAGAGTGAACGCTGCTCGGCGTACATATCCTTGACTTCGGCCAGCTCATCGAGACGCACCGAACGGCCATTGCCGATCTCTATCTGCGATTGGCCGAGAGCAAAGGCTGTGGCGGCATTGCCGAGTACGCGGACGGACTGCTCCGCCCCGGCGATCTCGGCCCGGCCGCCGGCAGCATTGATGTTCATCATGCGCAACTGCTGATTGATCTGGGCCGCGCTGATGCCATAGGCCTGCAAGCGATCCGGTTTCAGAATTACGCGTATCTCGCGGTCCACGCCACCTCCGCGCCGCACCGCCGCCATGCCCTCGATGCCGAGCAGCCGCTTCGCCACCGTGTTGTCGACGAACCATGAAAGCTGCTCCAGCGTCATGTCGGTCGCCTCGACGCTCCAGTAGGCGATAGGCCCGCCCTCAACATCAACCCGGAGAACCTGCGGCTCCAATATGCCGTCAGGCAAATCGCTGCGAATCTGCGACACCGCATTGCGCACGTCGTTGAGCGCGCGGTCGACCGGGGTGCCGATCATGAACTGCACCATCGTCATGCTGGTGCCTTCGCGGGCGTAGGATATGATCTCATCGACGCCGTTGATGCCCCGCACCGCAGCCTCGACACGCTGCGTCACCTGGGTCTCCAGCTCGGAAGGCGCGGCGCTTGGCTGCGAAACTTCCACGCGGACCACGGGGAAGCTGACATCGGGATTGTTATTGATGTCCATCCGCATGAAGGACACCACGCCGGCGAGCATCAGCCCGGCGAACAGCACGAGCGGCAGCACCGGGTTGCGGATGCACCAGCTCGAGATATTGCGGAAACTCATTGGGACCGTCCTGTCCTCGCAGATACGGCCTTGTCAGCTTTCGGCTGAACCTTTTGCCCTGGCGTGACGAAGCCGCCAGCCAGCGCCACGACGCGCTCCGAACCGCTCAGTCCGCTCATCACGGACACGCCGCTTGCGGATACCTGCCCTACCCTGACGTTGCGCCGCTCAACGACATCACTGGCGTTGACGATATAGACATAGCTGCCCTTGTCGTCGTTCTGGATCGCCGATTCCGGCAGCACTGGCGCCTGGGCCGTGCCGCTCACGATCCGCGCGGAGGCAAAGCCGCCGGGGCGGATGTCTTTGTGATAGGGAACGGCGATGCGAGCCATGCCGAGGCGCGTCTGCGGATCGATCACCGGTGAGATCTGCCAGACCGTCCCGACATAGGCCTGTTTACCGCCGACAGGAGTCACCTCGGCCTGATCGCCCACCGATAGCTGGGCAAGATCGGCCTCGCTGAGCCGCGCCATCAACTCCATCTCGCCGCCCTTGGCCATGCGAAACAGGACGCCGCTGCCCGCGCTGACCACCTGGCCGGGTTCCACCGCGCGAGTCAGGACGAGGCCCGCCGCAGGGGCGCGGATATCCAGCCGCCCGATGCGCGCACGCTGTTCGTTATACTGCGCTTCTGCCACGCGCACCCGCGCGAGTGCGGCATCACGTGTGGCCGTTCTGCGGTCTAAATCAGCCTTGCTCACAAACCCGTTGGCGACCAGGGCTGTGGCGCGATCAAGGTCATTCTGGGCAAGACGGGCGTCCGCGCGCGCGACCTGAATGGCGGCGGCAAGCGAAGCGCCCTGCTGGGCCTGTACCGAGCGCTCGACGCGGGCGAGCACCTGGCCTGCGCGCACCCAGTCACCCGGCTCGACCAGCACAGCGCTGACGGAGCCACCCTCGCCGACGACGCCAACGGGCATCTCGCGCCGCGCGGCCAGAGTGCCTGTTGCCGTGACAGTGGCTGAAACAGCGCTGCGGCCAGGCTGCACGACGGTGACGCGAGGCATGGCTCCATCGCCGCCGATGCCGGTGGTGTCTTCGGGAGCTTTGTGGGTCAATATGGCCAGCACGACAAGCGCAAGCACCACCAATCCGGCAATGATAATGAGCTTCCTGCGGCGCGCGAGCTCTGGATCGCCTGCTTCCAGCCTGTCGCCAGCAAACCCCGTTTCGAATTTCATTATCAGCCTTCCTGAAACGGGAGCGCACACGCGCCGCCGCTCACTATTTTCTCCCTGAACCTTCCCATCCGATTCCGGCACGGGGGATAGGCTACAGACAGGCGCAAGATGGTCGTGGACTGATGGTAAATCAAGTCTGAACAGAGCCTTTATGGCGCAATGCAAAACGAGTCATATGCCGAAAGAGGCATATGACTCGCCGATATTATCGCGTGGACCGCCTGGGCAGGTCGATCACGATTTTGCGTTAGCGCACCGAGCCGCGACGGACCAGATTGACGAGCGCAAGCAATATTACCGCGCCGACCAGCGAAACGAGGAAACTCGCCAACGAAATGCCATCATTGATGGTACCACCGCCGAAGATCAGTCCGCCCAGGAAGGCACCTACAATGCCAACGACGATGTTGAGCAGAATGCCCTGCTGCGCGTCTGTCCGCATCAGCAGACTTGCCAGCCAGCCAACCACGCCGCCTACGATAAGCCAGATAATCAGTCCCATATTCGCCTCCTCAAAACCATGCCCCTCGGCAGTTTTCACCTTGCCGAAGTAGAACGGTCCTGCGCGGTCTTGGTTCCAATCGGGGGCGAGAGGAGGCGGCCGAGGCCAAGCCTCGCCACAAAAATACCGCCTGCCGGTGAGGGCAGACGGTCAGTCGTCGCACAATAAAAATTTGCCTTAAATCCGAAGCGTTAGTGCACGCATGATGCAGCGCGGTTCGGTTTTGCCTTAACAAGCCTCAATAGCGCTGGTGGCGTTCGTAGAGGGACTTGTAGTGCTGGATGCGGGTGACGCGCAGGCCCGGCATGCCGGCGCGGTCGACCGCGCGCTGCCAGCCAGCGAATTCCTCCAGCGTCAGCGAATAGCGCTCGCATGCCTCGTCCACCGTGAGCAGGCCGCCGTTCACGGCCGCTACCACCTCCGCCTTGCGGCGCACGACCCAGCGGGTGGTGCCGGGGGCGGGGAGGGAGGCCAGCGTCAAGGGTTCGCCGAGGGGGCCGACTACCTGCGCGGGGCGTATTTTCTGATTCTCGATCATTCCAACCTCAATTAACGGCACGGGGCCTTTTTGTGCTCTCGATGGCGCCTTTATGCAGTCCAGCCTTCAACATCGGCTAAAGCGCGATAGTAAACGCGATCTTCACCTTCTTTTCCCCACCATCAATTGATGCGCGACAGCCGGATTGAAGCTGCCGCCCAGAACGACGGTTTCGATCAACCCGTCGCCTCCCGACATGATGGCGCATGCCAGAATATGAACAGTGTCCGGCGCGTGTTCCTGCCCCCGCAGGACGCCCTCGGCTATGGCGCGGCCACACAATGTCCGCCTCGCCAAAGCCGCTGCCCTGATATCCGCCATCGACACAGCCTCGAAAGACGAGCGTGCCGACCCGGCGGAACTCAGTGCAAAACTCATGTCCATTGGGCGATCCTAGCGAACAATGGATAAAGGCCGGTAAACCGGGAGGTGAGAAGCTGTTAGCATTCCCTAATGAACGGTTCGGCGTGCCGGTGATTTAACGGGTGCATCAATTTCCCTTCGCTTCTATATGCGCGGCCCATGGCGCAGCGTTCCGATCTCCCTGTCGATTTTCAGCTCGATGGCCCCATGGCAGGGCGCCGGATCGTCGTCGCGATGTCCGGCGGGGTGGATTCGAGCGTGGTGGCTGCTTTGGCCGCGCGCACTGGCGCTGAGGTAATCGGCGTGACGCTGCAGCTCTATGACCATGGCGCGGCGGTTAAGCGGGCGGGAAGCTGTTGCGCCGGGCAGGACATCCGCGATGCGCGCGCCGTGGCGGATCGAATCGGCATCGCCCATTATGTGTTCGACTATGAGTCGCGCTTTCGCGATTCGGTGATCGCCGACTTCGCGAACGAATATATGGCGGGGCGCACGCCCATACCCTGCGTCAAATGCAATATGGGCGTGAAGTTCACCGATCTGTTCGCACTGGCGCGGGATCTGGGGGCGGATTGCCTCGCGACCGGGCACTATGTGCGGCGGGTTATAGGCGCGGACGGGCGCGCGCAGCTGCATCGCGCTGCCGACCCGGCACGGGACCAGAGCTATTTCCTGTTCGCCACCACGCAGAATCAGCTTGAGTATCTGCGCTTTCCGCTGGGGGGAATGCCCAAGGGCCAGGTGCGCGAGATCGCCGCCGAGATCGGCCTACCTGTGGCGCTGAAGCCGGACAGCCAGGATATCTGCTTCGTGCCCGATGGCGACTATGCCAGCGTGGTGCGCAGGGTGCGGCCAGATGCCGATGCGGGCGGCGAAATCGTCGACATGGAAGACCGCGTGCTGGGGGAGCACAAAGGGCTGATCCACTACACTGTGGGTCAGCGCAAGGGGCTGGAGCTGGGCGGTTTGCCGGAACCGCTCTATGTCGTGAAGCTCGACGCGGCAACCCGGCGCGTGATCGTGGGGCCGAAGCGCGCACTGGCCGTGGGGGAGGCGGTGCTGACGGACATCAACTGGCTGGGCGGGGACTTTTCCGGGCCGTGCATGGCCAAGGTGCGCTCGCTCGCGAAGCCTGTGTCGGCACGGCTGGCCGGGGACCGCCTCGTGTTTGACAATCCGGAATATGGCGTCGCGCCGGGGCAGGCGGCGGTGCTTTATGATGGGGATCGGGTGCTTGGCGGCGGCTGGATACATGAAACCTTCAGCGCGCTTCCTGCTCCATCACACAGCCAAAGCCCGGCCTGAACGCGGCCCGCGCGCTTCCCAGAAGCGGCACCGAGGCGCGCACGGCTTTTTCCTCCGGCACCTCGGAGACAGACGCCATCCAGGCATCGTCGCGAATGTCGTGCGCACAGCTGTTGGCGTCGCGGCCGCCGATATAGCGGCAGGAGCAGGTGATTCGCGCCGCATAGGCCGCGCCGGTCGCGCCCGCGCGCTGCCATGTGCCCCAGTTCCACCACGCATAGACCAGCATGATCGCCAGCAGCGCGGTCAATATCCATCGCGCCCAACCCACATTGCCGCTTGTGCGAACCATGACTGCCCTTTTCGAAACGATGTGGTAAACGCCCACCGATGAATGGGCTGATGAACAGCAAAAAATGGCTCGCGGCAAGTGTGCTGCTGCTCCTCGCGCTGGCGGTGGGGGCGTTATGGCACAGGCATGCCGGTGCGCAGGGCGAAACGCCGCCCGCCGATCTCTCCCGCTATCGCACCTTGCAGGGCAGCGGCAGCATCGGCGCGCAGCAGATTGCGGATGCCGCCGAGGGGCTGTTCGACGAGGATGCTGCGGGCGCGACGCAGGCCTTTGTCATGATGCGTGACGGGCAAATCCTTGCCGAGCGCTATGGCGAGGGGATAGGGCCGCAGACGAAGCTCCTTTCCCGCTCGATCGCCAAGACGGTGACGGCGACACTGATCGGCCTGATGGTGTCGGACGGGCGGCTGGCGCTCGATAGCCCCGCGCCGGTGCCCGCATGGAGCCAGCCCGGCGATCCGCGCGGCGCGATTACGCTAAGCAACCTGTTGCAGATGACATCGGGGCTGGAGCACAGCGAAGACGGCCCGCCGCTCTATGAGGCGGATACGGTGCGCATGATCTTCACCGATGGCTCGGCCGACATGGCGGGCTTTGCCGAGGCCAAGCCGATCGCGCATCCGCCGGGTAGCCAGTTCACTTATTCCACCGCCGACACGATGATCCTCTCTGACCTGATGACGCGGATGCTGACCACCAGTGGCGAGGCGGATCAGCGGCGCGCGGCGATGATGGAGTTCATTGGCGGCCGCCTGACGACGCCGCTCGGCCTCGCCAGTCTGACGCCTGAGTTCGACAGGCGCGGCACCATGATCGGCGGGGCAATGATGTATATGACGGCGGGGGATTATGCGCGCTTCGGCGAATTTCTGCGTAACAAGGGGCGAGTGAAGGGGCATCAGGTGCTCTCGGCGCGCTGGGTGGAGTTCATGACCACTCCCTCGCCGCGTAACCCCGCCTATGGCGGGCATGTCTGGCTCAACCGCGAGGGGAAAGAGAACCCGCTGTTCCCCGGCAGAGGCTCCCGCCGCATTTTCGCCGCCGTCGGGCATCATGGGCAGTATTTGCTGGTCGATCCAACGCGGCGGTTGGTGATCGTTCGCATGGGAATCTCGAACGTCGTGCAACGAGAGGGCGTGCGCCGCTCGCTCGTGCGGCTCGTGGAGCTGTTTCCGCAGGGATAGGGTGCGCGGGTTCAGGCGGGTTTAGCCGCGCCATCCTCCTGCGCCAGCAGCCGCTCTGCTTCGATGCCGCGCAGCGGATCGTCCCCGCTCTCGACATGGCCGTCGGGATCCGGGTGGATCAATATGTCCACGCCGGGGAAATCCTTCATCAGCGCCGCCTCGATCTCGTCCATCACGTCATGCGCCTCCCGCACGGTCATGTTTGGATCGACCGAGGCATGAAACTGGACGAAGCGCAGCGCGCCGGAGGAACGCGTACGCATGTCGTGAATGCCATGGAGCTGGGGATGGCGCGAGGCGACTTCCAGGAAATGCTGGCGCTCCTCCACCGACCATTCCTTGTCCATCAAATGATCGAGCGCATCGGACGCGGCATGATATGCGTTCCACGCGAGCCAGCCTGCGATGCCGACTCCGAAGAGCGGATCCACGCCCGACACGTTGAGATACTGGTCCAGCACCAGCGCGACGATAACCGAGAGATTGAGGTAGAAATCGGACTGATAGTGGAGCTTGTCGGTGCCGATGGCGAGGCTGCCCGTCTTCGCGATCACGCGCTTTTGGTACAGCACCAGCCCGAGGCTGAGCAGAATGGCGATGAGCGAGACACCGATGCCTTCGCCCGCGCCTGTTGTTGCGTGTGCGCCCGAAATAAGCCGGTGCGCCGATTCCCAGGCCAGCCCGACCGCCGCGATCGTGATGAGCGTCACCTGAAACAGGCTGGCGAGCGCCTCCGCCTTGCCGTGGCCGAAGCGGTGTTCGATATCCGCCGGTTGCGCGGCCCAGTGGACTCCGAGCAACGTGACGATGCTGGCGACGAGATCGAGGCTGGTGTCGGCGAGCGAGCCTAGCACCGCAACCGAACCGGTACGCCACAGCGCCCAGGCCTTGAGCGCGAGCAGGATCGTCGCCACCGCCACGCTTGCGAGTGCGGCGTTGCGGGTAAGCTTGCCGCGCTGCGCGATGCTCGGCGGTGGGGTCGTGCTCATGGATAGAGCATGCCCCTGGACCAGCCGCCTTGGCCATCCGCGACATAGAGCCAGCGTTCGTGCAGCCTGTGCTCGCGGTCTTGCCAGAATTCGATTTGGCGCGGGGCGAGGCGGAAACCGGACCAGTGCGGCGGGCGGGGGACGTCCTGCCCCTCGAACTCCGCCTTCATTTCGGCGTACCGGTTCATGAACACCTCGCGGCTCTCAAGCGGGCGCGACTGTTCCGACGCCCAGGCGCCGAGCTGGCTGTCGCGGCTGCGCGTGGCGAAATAGGCGTCAGCGGTAGCGTCGTCGACACGGGAAACCGCGCCTTCGATGCGTACCTGGCGGCGCAGCGATTTCCAGTGAAACAGCAATGCGGCATTCGGGTTGGCCAACAGGTCTCCTGCCTTGCGTCCCTCGAAATTGGTGTAAAAGATGAAGCCCTCCGGCCCGTGCCCTTTCAGCAACACCATGCGCACGGAGGGACGTCCCTGCCCATCAACCGTCGCCAGCGCCATCGCGTTGCCGTCATTGATTTCGCTGTGCCGCGCTTCGGCAAACCATTCGTCAAACAGGGTGAAGGGGTCTTCCGTCATTGCGCTGTCCTAGCTCTTGTCACGGTGCGTTGTCGAGCGCACAGGCTCTTTTCGCTGCATTCTTGTCTTGAAGCAGGGCGCTCTCTACGCCACATGATGCAGATCAATGGAATGCGGGTTTTTTCAGGACGGGCATGGCGGATCCTTACAGCACATTGGGTGTGGCGCGCGGCGCGAGCGAGGCGGAGATAAAATCCGCCTATCGCAAGCTCGCGAAAGAGCTGCATCCCGATAGGAACAAGGACAATCCCAAGGCGGCAGATCGCTTTGCGCAGGCAACCAACGCCTATGATCTGCTGAGCGACAAGGACAAGCGCGCCCGCTTCGATCGGGGCGAGATTGACGGCGACGGCAATCCTACCAGTCCTTTCGGCTATGGCGGCGGCGGCTTTGGCGGGCGCGGCGGAAATGCCAACGCCTATGCGGCATATGGCTCGGGCGGGCAGGGCGGGCCGGAAGGGTTCGAGTTCGGCGGAGCGGGCGGCCCCGATCTCGGGGATCTGTTCGAAGGTCTGTTCGGCGGCGGCAAGCGCGGCGCATCCGGCTTTGGCGGCGATTTCGGCGGGCGTGGGCGCGGCCGCGCGCCGAAGGGCGCGACGGTCAATTACCGCCTCGCGGTCGATTTCACCGACGCCGCCACGCGCGCGACACAGCGCATCACGTTGCAGGACGGCAAGACTATCGACGTCAAGCTGCCGCTCGGTGTCGAGCATGGCACGCAGATGCGCCTTGCCGGCAAGGGCGAGCCGGGGCCGGGCGGCGCGGGCGATGCGATCATCACGATTGAGATCCGCCCGCATCCCTTTTTTCGCCAGGATGGGCACGATGTGCGCCTCGACCTGCCGATCACGCTCGATGAGGCGATGAACGGCGGCAAGGTGAAGGTGCCGACGGTGGACGGCCCGGTGATGCTGGCGGTGCCGCCGGGCAGCAGCTCAGGCAAGACGCTGCGCCTCAAGGGCAAGGGCTTTTCGACCAAGGACGGTTCGCGCGGCGATCAGCTCGTCACGCTGATGATCGACCTGCCCGCCGATGACCCGGAACTGCGCGAATTTCTTGCGCGTTGGAGTGATACGCGTCCGATACGGTCCGGACTGGCCGGATAGCTAAGCAGCGGCGCTGTTAGCGGGAGCTTCAATGCAAGACCATTCCCCTCTCGCGCCTGAGTCCCGTCGCAAGGATCGAAGCTATTCGATCCATCGCTGGAAAGACAGCCTGGGGCGGACGCGCCGCAGCGCCTATGCACTCGAGATCGTCAAGCGGGTGGCGGTGGGCGCTTATAATGACGGGTTCATCCACGCGGGCAACCTGGCCTACAACTCGTTGCTGGTGTTGTTTCCGTTCTTCATCGTCGCCGCATCGATCGCCAGCATGTTCGGGAAAACGGAGGACGGAGCCGCCGCCGTCAACGCCTTCTTCCTCGCCGTGCCGCCTGATGTGGCGGATGTGCTCCGCCGCCCGATCCACAATGTCATCAACGCGCGGACGGGATCGGGCATCGTCTGGCTCGGCCTCGCAGTCGCGATCTGGAGCAGCGGCAGCCTGATAGAGACGATTCGCGACATTTTGCGCCGCGCCTATGGCACGACGAGCACAACTCCGTTCTGGAAGCACCGCTTAAGCTCCATCGGCATCGTGATCGCCAGCGTGTTCGGAACGATGATCGCCTTTTCGGCCCAGGTCGCGGTGACCGGAGCTGACGAATTCATCCAGCGGGTACTCCCCTTTGCAGACAATGCGATGACTTTCATCAACGCCACCAAGCTGGTGCCGCTGGTGGTGCTGACCATCGCGCTCTACGGGCTGTTCTACTCGCTGACGCCCAAGAAATATCGCGGGCCGGAGTTTCCGAAATGGCCGGGCGCGCTGTTTACGGCTTTGTGGTGGTATGCGGTGGTGCTGATCCTGCCATGGGCGCTTTCGCACCTTGCCGATTATGACATGACCTATGGCAGCCTTGCCGGTGTGATGATCACCCTCATTTTTTTCTTCCTCGTCGGGCTTGGCGTGGTAATTGGCGCGGAACTGAATGCCGCGCTGGCGGAATTTCCGCCGCCGGATGGTGGGGATGAGCATAATAAGCAAGAGGTGGACCACGCATGACGGGTTTGATGGCAGGCAAGAGGGGGCTGATCATGGGCCTCGCCAACGACAAGTCGCTCGCCTGGGGAATTGCAAAGGCGCTGCACGCGCAGGGAGCGCAGATGGCGTTCTCCTATCAGGGCGAGGCGCTGGAGCGGCGCGTGCGACCGCTCGCGGCGGAGGTTGGTTCGGATTTCCTGATCCCGTGCGACGTGTCGGACATGGACAATCTCGACGCCGCGTTCGGCCTTTTGGCGGAGAAGTGGCCGACGATCGACTTCGTCGTTCACGCCATCGGCTTTTCGGACAAGAACGAGCTGCGCGGCCTTTATGTCGACACCAGCCTCGAGAATTTCCTGCTGACCATGAACATCTCTGCCTACAGCTTCGTAGCGGTCGCGAAGCGGGCGCGGGCGATGATGCCCGAGGGCGGCAGCCTGCTGACACTCAGCTATTATGGTGCGGAGAAGGTGATCCCGCATTATAACGTGATGGGCGTGGCGAAGGCTGCGCTAGAGACGTCGGTAAAATATCTCGCGATGGATCTGGGGCCGGAGAATATCCGCGTGAACGCCATTTCCGCCGGGCCGATCAAGACGCTGGCGGCAAGCGGCATCGGTGACTTTCGCTATATCCTCAAATGGAACGAGCTGAACTCGCCGCTGCGCCGCAATGTGACGATCGAGGATGTCGGCGGCGCGGGGCTGTATCTGCTCTCGGGCCTGGCAAGCGGCGTGACGGGTGAGATCCACCATGTCGATGCGGGCTATAACGTCATCGGCATGAAGGCCGAGGACGCGCCCGATATGGCATTGGACAAGGCCGAGTGAGTTTCAACACATTCGGCAGCGTCTTTCGCTTTACCACATGGGGGGAGAGCCACGGCCCCGCCATCGGCGCAGTGGTGGATGGCTGCCCGCCGGGATTGCCGCTGAGCGAGGCGGACATTCAGCCCTTTCTCGACAAGCGCCGGCCCGGCACCTCCAAATTCACGACGCAGCGGCAGGAGCCGGATCAGGTCCGCATCCTCTCGGGCGTATTTGAAGGCAAGACGACCGGCACGCCGATCAGCCTGATGATCGAGAATGTCGACCAGCGCTCGAAAGATTATGGCGATGTCGCCAAGGCCTATCGGCCGGGTCACGCCGACTATGCCTATGACGCGAAATACGGCTTTCGCGATTATCGTGGCGGCGGGCGCAGCAGTGCGCGCGAAACAGCCTCGCGCGTGGCGGCGGGCGCGGTCGCGCGGCTGGTGATACCGGAGGTGTCGATCCTCGGCTATGTCAGCGCGATTGGTGGAGACGCGATCGACCCCGCCAATTTCGATGCGGCCGAGATCGGCAATAATCCTTTCTTCTGCCCGGACGCAAAGGCCGCAGCGCGGTGGGAAAAGCTTGTCGATGCCGCGCGCAAGGACGGTTCCTCGCTCGGTGCGGTGGTCGAATGTGTGGCGACCGGCGTTCCTGCGGGATGGGGAGCGCCGCTCTATGCCAAGCTCGATGCGCAGCTTGCCAGTGCGTGCATGAGCATCAATGCGGTGAAGGGCGTCGAGATCGGCGACGGTTTTGCGGCCGCGGCGCTGCGCGGCGAGGAGAATGCCGACCCGATGCGGCCCGGCGAAAACGGATCGCCGCAGTTCCTTGCCAATCACGCGGGAGGTATTGCAGGTGGCATCTCCACCGGCCAGCCGATCCGGGTGCGGGTGGCGTTCAAGCCGACGAGTTCGATCCTGATCCCGGTCGAGACGATCACACGAGACGGCGATGCGTCCGAGATCATCACCAAGGGGCGGCATGACCCCTGCGTCGGTATTCGCGGCGTGCCGGTGGTCGAAGCGATGATGGCGCTGGTGCTGGCGGACCAGAAACTGCTCCACCGCGCGCAGTGCGGGTGACGCTCAACTCAAGATGAATATTTGTTGGAGCGCGCTGCGTTAAATCTGACGCAAGACGCGCGCTCCATCTTTTTGTTGTCGCATCGCTTTCGCCAAAAACCGGTTCCCACTTTTGGCGCGATGCTTTAATGTATTGTTTTTACCGTCTTATTTGGAGACGGTGAGGAACTCTCATCTTTGTCAGCGTGTTGTCTCTTTCGGCACAGTTATGTCGAGGAGAATATCATGTTGAAGGCAACTATATCCCTTATCGCGCTCACGCTGGCGATCCCTGCGGCGCAGGCCCAGCTGGGCGGTGTGACGGGCGGCGTCACTGGAGGTGTGACTGGCGGCTTGGGAAGCACGGCCGGTGGCGCGCTGAACGGCGCAGGATCGGTCACAGGTGGCGTCAATGCTGACACGACCCGCGTAGGCGACACGGTGTCTAACACGGCGCAGACGGCGAAAGACACCACCGAAGCCACCAAATCGACCGTAGACACCGCCGCCGACAAGACGGCTGACAAGGCCAGGGACACAGCGCATGCTGCGCACAAACGCGCGGCCAAAGCCAAGGATAAGGCCGCTGACGCCGCGACCGTCGCAAAGGAGAAAGCCACTGACGCGCTCACTTCCGACCACAGCGTGAGCGGAGACGCCAAGGTGGGCGGTTCGGCTTCGGCTTCGCCCAGCGGCGCCAGCGCCAGTGCGAGCGTGGGTGCGGGCGCTTCGGCCCGATAATCGAAATATATAGTGGAAATCAGGGGCGGGCCGCGAGGTTCGCCCCTTTTCGCGTCAGGCCGAGACGACGCGATCGCCGACAGATAACCGACCGGGCGTTAGTTCCGGCACGGCGTTCATGCCGAACAGCGCCCCCTGCGGGCCGAACTGGCCCAGCCGCCGCAGCGCCGTGGGCACGGCATTGCCTTCCTGTCGCTCGCCGGTATCTGGCTGCTGCGTGATGACGATGCAGCGGATGCAGGCTTTGGGGAGGCGGAGGCGCAGATTGCCGGCCTCCAGCGCGCTCCAGCCGCGTTCGGCCCAGGCTTTCTCGCTGCCCGATAGAACGATGTTGGGCCGGAAGCGCGCCATCTCGACCGGCGTCTCCAGCGTGGCGTTGAGCGCGGCGAGCGACGCCTCGGTGGCAATGAGGACAGGAAAGGCGTCGGCAAAGCTCACCGTATCGCCGGCGCGGGCATATGTGGGGTCGACGGGGCGGTTGGTTTCTTCGGGCAAATAGGCGAGGCGCAGCGTGCGGCCCGCGATCTGCGAAATCAGGCGGCTTGCGTCATTCTCCACCACATAGGCGGGCGCCGTGTCGCGCCACACGGTTACAGTCGCCAGTACGCCATCCGTCAAGGTTGCGGGCAGGAACGCGTTTCCGTCCTGCGCGTGGAGCCGGAAGCCGCCTTGGTCGAGACTCATCCCGATCCGGGCCAGCACCGGCAACTCGCGCCGGGTGACGAAGCGGCCCTGCGCATCGACGATCATCCAGCGCCGATCCCCCGCCAGCCCGCGCGGCGTGACCTCGGCCTCTTGAAGCGCGACCGGGCCGAGGCTCTTTACGGGATAGATGGCAAGCGCGCTGATCTGCATTATCACCCCATAACAAAAAGCCCGCCCGGAAGCGAACCTCCGGGCGGGCTGTAATTTCTGCTCAAGCGAGCGGTGAACTTATTCCACGTCTTCCGTCGTAAAGTCGTCACCCTGCACCTTGGCCAGCGGATCGTCGCCGATTGCGGCTTCCGGACCCTGCATCAGCTCATAAGCATGCTCTTCGGCCGCGGACTGCGGCGCGATGAGGTGCGCTTCGATGCTGCGCAGTGATGCGCGGAGGGCGGCGTCTCGGCTGTTCGCCGTCACGCGCAGGCGGTTCATGCCCGCGCCGGTACCCGCCGGGATGAGGCGGCCGACGATGACATTCTCCTTGAGGCCGAC
The DNA here is from genome assembly GCF_030867385.1 of Sphingobium sp. DEHP117. GTDB lineage: Bacteria > Pseudomonadota > Alphaproteobacteria > Sphingomonadales > Sphingomonadaceae > Sphingobium. The sequence continues at coordinate 1,027,758 of NZ_JAPFBJ010000002.1, forward strand.
GAGCGTGTCCTTCTTGCCCTGAACGGCGGCTTCGGTGAGCACCCGCGTCGTTTCCTGGAAGGAAGCGGCGGAGATGAAGCTGCGCGTCTGGAGCGAGGCCTTGGTGATGCCCAGAAGAACAGGCTTGCCCTCGGCGGGCTGCTGACCCGGTTCGAGCTTGGCGTTGATCTCGTGCATCTCCTCGGCGTCGAGCTGCTCGCCCGGCAACAGGGTGGTGTCGCCGCCGTTGGTGATCTCAACCTTCTGCAGCATCTGGCGAACGATCACCTCGATGTGCTTGTCGTTGATCTTCACGCCCTGCAAGCGATAGACTTCCTGGATTTCGCTGACCAGATATTCGGCCAGCGGCTCGATGCCGAGCACTTCCAGAATGTCGTGCGGGTCGGGCGAGCCACCGATCAGGTTGTCACCGCGCTTCACATAGTCGCCTTCCTGAACGTCGATCACCTTGGACTTGGGGATCAGATATTCGATCGGCTCGCCGCCGTCCTCGGGCTGGATGGCGATCTTGCGCTTCGCCTTATAGTCCTTGAGGAACTGGACGCGGCCGGAGACCTTGGCGATGATCGCGTTGTCCTTGGGCTTGCGTGCCTCGAACAGCTCGGCCACGCGCGGCAGACCGCCGGTGATGTCGCGGGTCTTGGCGGCCTCGCGGCTGACACGGGCGAGCACGTCACCCGCCTGAACCGCCTGGCCATCCTCGACCGAGAGCATCGCGCCGATAGCGAGCATGTAGCGCGCGGACTCGCCGCTCGCGTCATCGAGCAGGGTGAGGCGGGGGCGCAGGTCTTCCTTGGTGCGCGACGAGGCCCGATGCTCGGTGACGACGCGCTGGGCGATGCCCGTCGCTTCGTCGACCTGCTCGGTCAGCGTCTTGCCGTCGATCAGATCCTGATACTTCACGACACCCGGCTTTTCGGTGATCACCGGCATGGTGTACGGATCCCACTCCGCGATCCGGTCACCCTTCTTGACCTTGGCGCCATCGGCAAAACTGATCACCGCACCATAAGGCAGGCGGTGCATCGCCCGCTCGCGACCCTCGTCGTCGATGATCGCCAGCTCGCCGTTGCGGGCGAGGCTGAGGCGGCGGCCACGGCTGTCGACGATGGTCGGCATGTCGCGCAGCTCGATGGTGCCATCCGAAACGGCTTCGAGGTTGGAGGTTTCGTTGAGCTGAGCCGCGCCGCCGATGTGGAAGGTTCGCATCGTCAGCTGGGTGCCGGGCTCACCGATCGACTGTGCGGCGATGACGCCGACAGCTTCGCCGATGTTGACAGGCGTACCACGTGCGAGGTCACGGCCATAGCACTTGCCGCACACGCCCATCTTGCTCTCGCAGATAAGCGGCGAGCGGATCTTGACCGCCTGAATGCCGATGGCCTCGATTTTAGCGACCAGCGCCTCGTCAAGCAGCGTGCCCTCGGCGACGAGGATGCTGCCGTCCTTGCTGTCGACGATGTCCTCTGCCGTGGTGCGGCCAAGGATGCGCTCGCCGAGCGAGGCAATGACGTTGCCGCCCTGCACGATGGCCTTCATTTCCAGCGCGCGGTCGGTGCCGCAATCTTCCTCGACGATGGTGCAGTCCTGGCTGACGTCTACCAGACGGCGGGTGAGATAGCCGGAATTCGCGGTTTTCAACGCCGTGTCCGCGAGGCCCTTGCGGGCGCCGTGGGTGGAGTTGAAATATTCGAGAACCGTGAGGCCTTCCTTGAAGTTCGAGATGATCGGCGTTTCGATGATCTCCCCGGACGGCTTGGCCATCAGGCCGCGCATGCCCGCAAGCTGCTTCATCTGCGCCTGAGAACCACGCGCACCGGAGTGCGCCATCATGTAGATGGAGTTGATCGGCGCCATGCGGCCGTTCTCGTCCTTCGGCTGGGCGCGGATCTCGTCCATCATCGCGTTTGCCACCTGATCGCCGCAGCGGGACCAGGCGTCGATCACCTTGTTGTACTTTTCCTGCTGGGTGATGAGGCCGTCCTGATATTGCTGTTCATAGTCAGCAACCTGCGCCTTGGTCTCATCGACCGTGGCTTCCTTCGAGGCCGGGATCACCATGTCGTCCTTGCCGAAGCTGATGCCGGCCTGGAACGCATGGCGGAAGCCAAGGCTCATGATCGCGTCGGCGAACAGCACCGTGTCCTTCTGGCCGGTGTGGCGATAGACCTGATCGATCACGTCGCCGATTTCCTTCTTGGTGAGAAGGCGGTTGACGATCGGGAACGGAACCTTGTGGCTCTTGGGCAGGCACTCGCCGAGCAGCATGCGGCCCGGCGTGGTTTCGAACCGCTTCATGATCTGCTCGCCGTTCTCGTCTGTCTGCGGCACGCGCGCGATGATCTTGCTGTGCAGCGTGACGGACTTGGTGAACAGCGCCTGATGCACCTCGGCCATGTCGGCGAACATCATGCCCTCGCCCGGCTCGCCTTCGCGCTCCATCGAGAGATAATAGATGCCCAGCACCATGTCCTGCGAGGGGACGATGATCGGCTTGCCGTTGGCGGGCGAAAGGATGTTGTTGGTGGACATCATCAGCACGCGCGCTTCCAGCTGCGCCTCAAGGCTCAGCGGAACGTGAACGGCCATCTGGTCACCGTCGAAGTCGGCATTGAACGCCGAGCAGACGAGCGGGTGCAGCTGGATCGCCTTGCCCTCGATCAGCACAGGCTCGAACGCCTGAATGCCGAGGCGGTGGAGCGTCGGCGCGCGGTTGAGCATCACCGGGTGTTCGCGGATCACCTCGTCGAGGATGTCCCAGACTTCCTTGCGCTCCTTCTCGACCCACTTCTTCGCCTGCTTCAGGGTCATGGACAGACCCTTGGCGTCGAGGCGGGCGTAGATGAACGGCTTGAACAGCTCCAGCGCCATCTTCTTGGGCAGGCCGCACTGGTGCAGCTTCAGCTCAGGCCCGGTCACGATCACCGAACGGCCGGAATAGTCGACGCGCTTGCCGAGCAGGTTCTGGCGGAAGCGGCCCTGCTTGCCCTTCAGCATGTCTGACAGCGACTTCAGCGGACGCTTGTTGGCGCCGGTGATGACGCGGCCACGGCGCCCGTTATCGAACAGGGCGTCTACCGCCTCCTGCAGCATGCGCTTTTCGTTGCGGACGATGATGTCCGGCGCGCGCAGCTCCATCAGGCGCTTCAGGCGATTGTTACGGTTGATGACGCGGCGATAGAGATCGTTGAGGTCGGACGTCGCGAAGCGGCCGCCGTCCAGCGGCACCAGCGGGCGCAGCTCCGGCGGGATTACCGGCACGACATCGAGGATCATCCACTCCGGGCGGTTGCCGGACTCGAGGAAGCTTTCGACGACCTTGAGACGCTTGATGATCTTCTTGGGCTTCAGCTCGCTCTTGGTGGTGGCGAGTTCCTCGAGCAGCGCCTGCTTCTCGCCCTCAAGGTCGAGGTTGATGAGCATCTGCTTGACCGCTTCGGCGCCGATGCCGGCGGTGAAGGCGTCCTCGCCATATTCGTCCTGCGCGTCGATCAGCTCATCCTCGGTGAGCAGCTGATAGCGGTCTAGCGGGGTCAGGCCCGGCTCGATGACGATGTAGCTCTCGAAGTAAAGCACGCGCTCCAGCTGCTTCAGCTGCATGTCGAGCAGCAGGCCGATGCGGCTGGGCAGGGACTTCAGGAACCAGATGTGCGCGACCGGGGCGGCGAGCTCGATATGGCCCATGCGCTCACGCCGGACCTTCGATACGGTAACCTCAACGCCGCACTTTTCGCAGACGATGCCCTTGTATTTCATGCGCTTGTACTTGCCGCACAGGCACTCATAATCCTTGATCGGGCCGAAAATGCGCGCGCAGAACAGGCCGTCTCGCTCCGGCTTGAACGTGCGGTAGTTGATGGTCTCCGGCTTCTTGATCTCGCCGAAGGACCAGCTGCGGATGCGCTCTGGCGAAGCAAGGCCGATCTGGATCTGGTCGAAGGTTTCCGGCTTCTGGATCGGGTTCGCGAAATTGGTCAGTTCGTTCATAATTCTTCCTTCCTCGAAACCCTCTCCCGTGTGCGGGAGAGGGAGGGACCCGCCGCCGTCAGGCGGTGGGAGGGTGAGGGCGCCGCTCTCTGCGCTCGCCCCTCACCCCGACCCTCTCCCGCGAACGGGAGAGGGAGGATTGGTTACTCCGCGGCTTCCGGCAGTTCGTCCGGTCCCTCGTCGCTGAGGTCTTCCAGCGCCGCCAGCTCGACATTGAGGCCGAGCGACCGCATTTCCTTGACCAGCACGTTGAAGCTCTCCGGAATGCCGGCCTCGAAGGTGTCGTCGCCCTTGACGATCGCCTCATAGACCTTGGTGCGGCCGACAACGTCGTCGGACTTGACCGTGAGCATTTCCTGCAAAGTGTAGGCAGCGCCGTAGGCCTGCAAGGCCCAGACCTCCATTTCACCGAAGCGCTGGCCGCCGAACTGCGCCTTGCCGCCCAGCGGCTGCTGGGTGACGAGCGAGTAGGGGCCGATCGAGCGGGCGTGGATCTTGTCGTCGACCAGGTGGTGCAGCTTGAGCATGTAGATGATGCCCACCGTCACCTTGCGGTCGAACTTGTCTCCGGTGCGGCCGTCATATAGGTCCGACTGGCCGCTCTCGTGCAGGCCAGCGAGCTTGAGCATGTCGGCAACGTCCGCTTCCTTCGCGCCGTCGAACACCGGGGTTGCCATCGGCACGCCGGTGACGAGGTTCGAAGCCAGCTCGACGATCTGATCATTGTCATAGCCGCGGATCTCGTCAGCATATTTGTCGCCATAGACGGTCAGCAGGCGCTCCTTCACCGCTTCCGGCGGCGCGGCGGCCTCCGGATTCGGATTGGCCTCGCGCCAGTCCTCAAGGGCAGCCTTGATCTGCTGGCCCAGACCGCGCGCGGCCCAGCCCAGATGCGTCTCGAAGATCTGCCCCACGTTCATGCGCGAGGGCACACCCAGCGGGTTCAGGACGATGTCGACCGGGGTGCCATCCTCAAGGAACGGCATGTCTTCCACCGGCAGGATGCGCGAGATGACGCCCTTGTTGCCGTGGCGGCCGGCCATCTTGTCGCCCGGCTGCAGCTTGCGCTTCACCGCGACGAACACCTTGACCATCTTGAGTACGCCCGGCGGCAGCTCGTCGCCGCGCTGGAGCTTGTCCACGCGGTCCTCGAACTTCTCGACGATCAGCTTCACGGCGTCGTCATACTGCGCCTTCACCGCCTCGAGGTTCGACTGAACGGCATCGTCCGCCACCGCGAACTTCCACCACTCATAGCGTTCGACGCTTTCGAGCAGCTCGTCGGTGATCTGCTCGCCCTTGCGCACGCCCTTCGGCGTGGCGGTGGCGACCTGACCGAGCAGCATCTCGCGCAGGCGGTTGAAGGTGGCGCGGTTGAGGATGCCGCGTTCGTCCTCACGGTCCTTGGCGAGACGGTCGATCTCCTCACGCTCAATCGCCATCGCGCGCTCGTCCTTGTCGATGCCGTGGCGGTTGAACACGCGCACCTCGACGATCGTGCCGGCAACGCCCGGCGGCAGGCGCAGCGAGGTGTCGCGCACGTCGCTTGCCTTCTCGCCGAAGATCGCGCGGAGCAGCTTTTCCTCCGGTGTCATCGGGCTTTCACCCTTAGGCGTGATCTTGCCGACGAGAATGTCGCCCGGCTCAACTTCGGCGCCGATGTAGACGATGCCCGCCTCGTCGAGGTTGCGCAGCGCTTCCTCGCCGACATTGGGTATGTCGCGCGTGATGTCTTCCGGCCCGAGCTTGGTGTCGCGGGCCATCACTTCGAACTCTTCGATGTGGACGGACGTGAACACGTCGTCCTTCACGATGCGCTCGGAGATGAGGATCGAGTCCTCATAGTTGTAGCCGTTCCACGGCATGAACGCGACGAGGCTGTTGCGGCCCAGTGCCAGCTCGCCCAGCTCGGTCGACGGGCCATCGGCAATCACGTCTCCGGCGCGGACCAGCTCACCCACCTTAACCAGCGGGCGCTGGTTGATGCAGGTGTCCTGGTTCGAGCGCTGAAACTTCATCAGCGTGTAGATGTCGACGCCGGACTTGCCCGGCTCCACATCTTCGGTGGCGCGGATAACGATACGGGTCGCATCGACCTGATCGACGACGCCGGTGCGGCGCGCGGCGATTGCGGCGCCGGAGTCATGCGCCACCGTCTCTTCCATGCCGGTGCCGACGAACGGCGCCTCGGCGCGCACCAGCGGCACGGCCTGACGCTGCATGTTCGATCCCATCAGCGCGCGGTTGGCGTCGTCATTCTCCAGGAACGGAATGAGCGATGCCGCGACCGAGACGAGCTGCTTGGGAGACACGTCCATCAGGGTGATATGGTCGCGCGGTGCCATCAGGAACTCGCCCGCCTCACGCGCGGAGATGAGATCCTCGGCGAAGCTGCCGTCCGGGTTCAGCTCGGCGTTCGCCTGCGCGATCGTGTGCTTCGCCTCTTCCATGGCGGAGAGATAGACGACATCGCCCGTCACCTTGCCATCCACGATGCGGCGGTAGGGCGTCTCGATGAAGCCATATTTGTTGACGCGGCTGAACGTGGCCAGCGAGTTGATCAGGCCGATGTTCGGGCCTTCCGGCGTCTCGATCGGGCAGATGCGGCCATAATGGGTCGGGTGCACGTCGCGCACTTCAAAACCTGCGCGCTCACGCGTCAAGCCACCCGGCCCGAGCGCCGAAACGCGGCGCTTGTGGGTGACTTCCGAAAGCGGGTTGGTCTGGTCCATGAACTGCGAGAGCTGGCTGGAACCGAAGAACTCGCGGACGGCGGCCACTGCGGGCTTGGCGTTGATGAGGTCGTTCGGCATCACGGTGGACACGTCCACGCTCGACATGCGCTCCTTCACCGCGCGCTCCATACGCAGCAGGCCGACGCGATACTGGTTTTCCAGAAGCTCGCCCACCGAGCGGACGCGGCGGTTGCCGAGATTGTCGATATCGTCGATCTCGCCCTTGCCGTCCTTCAGGTTCACCAGTTCCTTGACGACGGCAAGAATATCCTCGCGGCGCAGGGTGGTGATGGTGTCCTCAGCGTCGAGGCCAAGGCGCATGTTGAGCTTCACGCGGCCCACAGCCGAGAGATCGTAGCGCTCGGCGTCGAAGAACAGGCCGGCGAACAGCGCTTCGGCCGTTTCGCGGGTCGGCGGTTCGCCGGGGCGCATCACGCGATAGATATCTGCAAGCGCGTGGTCGCGGTCCTCGGACTTGTCGGCCTTCAGCGTGTTGCGGATCCACGGGCCGGTCGTCACATGGTCGATATCGAGCAGCTCGATGCGGTCGATGCCCGCCTTGTCGAGCTTTTCGAGATTCTCAGGCGATACCTCGTCGCCCGCCTCGATGTAGATTTCGCCCGTCGTCTCGTTGATGAGGTCATAGGCGGAATAGCGACCGAAGATTTCCTCGGTCGGAATCAACAGGGTCTCAAGGCCGTCCTTGCCCGCCTTGTTGGCGGCGCGGGGGCTGATCTTCTGCCCGGCGGGGAACACGACCTCGCCGGTCTTGGCGTCGATGATGTCGAACGCGGGCTTCTGGCCGCGCCATGCCTCGACCGTGAACGGGATCTGCCAGCCGCCTTCGCCGCGCAGGAACGTCACCTTGTTATAGAACTCGCCGAGGATTTCCTCGTTGTTGAGGCCGAGCGCGTGGAGCAGCGCCGTGACGGGCAGCTTGCGCTTGCGGTCGATGCGTACGTTGACGATGTCCTTCGCATCGAACTCGAAATCGAGCCAGCTGCCGCGATAGGGGATCACGCGGGCGGCGAAGAGATATTTGCCGGAAGAGTGCGTCTTGCCGCGGTCATGATCGAACAGCACGCCGGGCGAACGGTGCATCTGGCTGACGATCACGCGCTCGGTGCCGTTGATGAAGAAGGTGCCGTTCTCGGTCATGAGCGGCATGTCGCCCATGTACACATCCTGCTCCTTGATATCGAGCACGGAGCGGGTGTCGGTATCCTGATCCACTTCGAACACGATGAGGCGCAGGGTCACGCGCATCGGCGCTGCGAAAGTGATGCCCCGCTGGCGGCATTCCTCGACGTCGTATTTCGGGTCTTCCAGCTCGTAGTGGACGAAGTCCATCTCGGCGGTGCCGGCGAAATCGCGGATCGGGAAAACGCTGCGCAGCGTCTTTTCGAGGCCGGAGACATAACCGATCTTGGGATCGGAGCGCAGAAACTGCTCATAGCTTTCGCGCTGCACCTCTATGAGGTTCGGCATCTGCACCACTTCGTGGATGTTGCCGAAAACCTTGCGGATGCGCTTTTTTGCTGTCGAAGTGGGGGCAGCTTTGGTCGCCATAGTCTCGTTCGCCTTTTTGGACGGGTGCCAATCAAAAAAATCTTTCGCATCGCAGCGAAAATTCAGCCGATTCGGCGCGCGAGCGGAAGCCGCAACAACGCAAAAAAGTGCGGGCCGGGGCTGTCCGATCCGCACTGTCAGCGATTGGGAACCTCCCGTTTTTGCCCCATTCGTCGCGGTCTGATCGCCATTCAGACCGTGGCCCGGACAAGGAGAGGCGCGGTGCCCGGAGGCCCCGCGTTCCAACACCATATAGGGTGGCTGTTGGAAATTGGGAAGGGGAAAAGAGCGTATTTGTTGTTGCCGCTCCGGCCCTCTCCCCCTCCCAACCTCCCGACAGGGTATCTTATGGGAGGTTGGGAGGGGGAGAGGGCTGGTGCCGCTATCCGAAACGCTGCGCAGCAAGCGCGTTTCGGATCAGCTAACGCGCTGCGGCGCCTACTCGTACCACCAGCGCCTGGCTGACACCCGGGTCGGCCGCCTTCAGCGCCTTGTCGAGCGAGCGGACGAGGTGGGTGACGTCGACCGCGCTGAACGGGGAGGCGCGCAAGCGGGCGAAGTCCATCCCCGCCACCATTGCCACGGACCGCAGCTTCGCGATCGACGCGCCCAGCCTCGCCGCCGCCGCCGGATCGTGCGCGCGCAGCACCAGCGTGAAGCGCAAGATCCCCTCCATATGCGCGCCGTCGATGATCGGCACCGCGATCTCGTCCATCGGCACCAGCGTCGCGCTGCCGCTCTTGCCACCGCCTTCGGATGCTTCCGCCGGGCCGACGAGCAGCCCAGCGCCCGAAAGCGCGGCCATCATGCCGATGAACAGCGGGCGGCGGGGCAGGACGGAACGGCGGCGGAGAGCGGGCATCTTCCTATAATAGGAGGGAAATGCCTGCGCCCGCAGGCCGGCACGGAGGCAATGCGGATATGAGCCAGGACCAGAAGCCCAAGCCGGTAAGGGCGGTGACCATGGCGGGCAGCGGCGCGCCTGCCGATGGCAGCGAAGGAGGCGCGGTTGCGACCGATGATGTGGGCGATGATGCGGCAGAGCAGGGCGCGGCCGACCATGCGCCTCGGCGAGCCAGTACTTTCCCGCTCATTCCCGCCCTGCTGTTCCTGATCGGCTGCGCGCTCGGCGGCGCGGCGCTTACTGCACTGCCGCATCAGATGCCGGAACTGGCCGCTTCGCTCTATGGAAACAGGCCGTGAGGCGCGCGGGATTGCTGGCAGCCGCGCTGCCACTGATGCTTGGATCGACGGCGCCCGAGGCGGACCACTCGGTGCCTGTCGCCCCTCCGGCATTTGCGAGCCCGGCACCTGTAATCCCGCTCAGCAGCGCGCGCCTGCCCGGCTTTGCGGCGAAACTCGCCAACCGCCCGCTGCCGCGCGGGCCGGAACTGTGGGCGGGACCATTGCCCGAGGATGCGCTGGAACGGCTGGCGCTGGCTCCTACCTCAGAGCGGCAGGCGGCGCGGTGGGACTATGCGCTGGGCCAGATCGGCGCGCGGCGCGCGGCAGAAGCGCTCGGCGCGCTCGATACGATGTTGGCGGATGATGCCGACATGGCGCTGGTGCCCGGCTATCGGCTGGCGCGGGGCGTCGCGCTCGCCATGCTCACGCGCCCGGCAGAGGCACTGGCGATGCTGACCGACCCGATGTTGGCGCGCAACCCGGAGGCGTGCCTGTGGCGCTTACTGGCGCAGGTGCAGGCGCAGAGGGCAGGTGCGGCGATGGCGGAGCTGAAATGCTCGATTCCGGCGGTGAATGCGCGGCGGCTAGAGCGCGCGGGTACCTTCATCCGCGCGGCGGCGTGGGCGGCAATCCGCACCAACAATGCCCGCACCGCGCTCGACTGGCTGGCGCAACTGTCGGATCATGACGACGCGGCCAACATCCTGCGCGGTGAGGCGCTGATTGCGCTGGGAAACCTGCCGGAAGGGCGGCTGCGGTTGGACCGGGTGCGGCAGGGTGGCGGGCCGGAGCACCGGATCGAAGCGGAGCTGGCGCTGGTGGAGTCGCTCGTCGCCCGCCATCAGATGCCGGTTCCCGAGGCGCTGAAGCGAACCGAGCGCATCCTGTTCCTGTGGCGCGGCGGCGAAGTGGAGCAACGCGCGCTCACGCTGGGCTATGATCTGGCCGAACGAAAGCGGGATGCCTTAGCCGCATTGCGCTTTGGCGGCATGCTGCTGCGCTATGGCGAGCCGGGTGAGCGTGCGGTGGAGATATTGGCGGCGTGCCAGCAACGGATGTTCGCCATTCTCGACCCTGCGAGCAAGCTGAAACTGGCGGACGCGGCTGGGCTGTTCTGGGACAATCGCGACCTTGCGCCAACCGGGCCGCAGGGCGACCGGATGCTGGACCTGCTGGCCGGGCGGCTGGCGGGGGCGGGGCTTTATGAGCGCGCGGCGGATCTGCTGAGCTATCAGATGCGCGCGCGCGCCAAGGATGTGGAAAAAGGCCCCATTTCAGCGCAGGTAGCGCGGCTTTATCTGCTCGGCGGACTGCCGGGCAAGGCGATCCTCGCGCTGCGGGAGAGCGAGCAGCCGGCTTATCCGCCAGCGAGCCTCGCCGCGCGGCGGCATGTGCAGGCGGTGGCGCTCTATCAGCTGGGGCGGATCGGCGAGGCGTTGGCCCTGACCGAAGATCAGCCGGAGCTGGATGCCCTTCGCGCCGAGATGCTGTGGCGGCGGCGGGACTGGCGCGCACTGGCGGCGGGGGCGGGCGCGCTGCCCATGAAAGGCGCGTTGTCCGCTGTCGATCAGGCCTTGATCCTGCGGCGCGCGGTTGCGCTCGCAATGCTGGGGGACGAGCGGGGCGTGGCTGCGTTACGGGGGCGCTACGGGGCGGCGTTCGCGCGCCTGCCTTCCGGCCCCGCCTTTGCGCTGCTGACAGGCCCGGCCAGCGCGATGACGAGTGATGGCATAACCCGCGCCATGGCGGCGATTCCGGCTGTCTCAGTAGCGGGAGAGGATGACGCGCTGCTGGATGCATTGCCTCCCGCGCCCGCTCCACCCCCTCACAAATAATCGTTGAGGCTCAGTTTCGAGAGCTTGGCGAAGATCGAATAGCTTGCCTCGAGCACCATTTGCTGGCGCGTGAGGTCTATCGCCACCTGCGCGAGATCGGCGTCTTCATTCTTCGAGACGATGTCCTGCCACAGCAGGCTGCGGTCCTGCGCGCGCTGGGTGAGGGTGTCGATCTGCTGGAGGCGGAGGCCATTATCGGCCTGGGCGGTGCGGAGCTGCGTGAGGCCGCTGTCGAGATAGGTCAGCGCCTCGTTCATCTTGGCGCTCTGGGCTGCTGTCGGCGTGGTACCGAAAGTCCCTGCTTCGGCGAGCGAGCGAAACGCGAGATAGAGATCGTTCCCCACATCGCTCGCCAGCAGGCCGTATTGGATTTGCTGCCCCTCTGCGACTTCGGCGGTGGCCTTCACCTGATCGTTGGTGAAGACGCTGGCGGGCGTGGTGCCGACGAGGTTGGGGAGCTGATCGACCTTGAACGGGGTATCGAGCGTCTGCCCGCCGCCGAACAGCGCCACGCCGCGCTCGCTGGCGTTGAGGCTAGTGCGATAGCTGTGGAACGCGCCCTCGATTGCCGCCTGAAGGCCGGTCGTCTGGCCGGTGCCGATCGCCTGCATCAGCGTCTGGCGCAGCGAACCGGTGGCCGTATCGATCGTCGTCATGCTGGCGTCGTAGATCGAGAGCGTCGTCGAGACCTGATCGCCGGTGGCGGCGTGCGCGTCGGCGCGGGCGAGCATCGCATGGGCGGAGAGGATGCGCGGCGCGACCGAGCCGAGGTCCGCATAATCGAGCGCCTTCTTGCCGGTGGATATGCGCTGTTGCGTGACGGCGAGATCGGCCTGCGCGCGCTGGATCGCGCTCGCCATCGTGACTTGCAGCGGGATGGAGGCTACGCGGGTCATCGCATCATCTCGATCAGCGTGTCATACATCTGGCTGGCGGCGGTTATCACGCGGGCGGACGCGCCATAGCTGTTTTGCAGCACTACCATCTGCGAGAGTTCCTCATCGAGATTGACGCCGGAGAAACTGTCCCGCCTGTTGACGGCGTCGGCCTTGCGCGCGGCGGCGTCGGTCATGCGGTCCTGCGCCAGCGCCGCGGTGGAGCCGATGCCGCCCACCAGATCGCTGGTGTAGCGTTGCAGGCTCGCCATGCCATGGCCGGAGAAATCGCGCACTGCGTTGAGCGCATTGACGATGGAGAGCGCGCCGCTGACGTCCCCGCTGCCCAACGCCCGGCTACCGATGGCGATGCCGTGCTGGAGCGTGGCGAGCGGCAGGCGGCTGGGGTTGCCGACCAGCTCCTTGCGCACGGCGCCGCTTTCGATCCCCGCCCATGCGCCGGTGAGGCCCGAAAGCGTAGTGAAGGTGCGCCCGGTGCCTGCGCGATCGGTCGAGTCCGAGGGGATGGAGAGGCGCGCCCCCGCATAGCCGGGCTGGGGCGTGAAGACGAAGCGGCCCTTCGCATCCATGCTGAAGCTGCCATAGGCGGAGAGCGCGCCGGCGTTGAGGCTGGTGACGAGCGCGCCGAACGTGCCGCCCGTCTGCGGGCTGAGCGAGGCGCTGGCGAGTTCGCGCCCGGTGGCGTCGCGCAGCATCAGCTCGACAGTCTGGCCGGTGATGAAGCCATGCGGATCAGTAGGGACGAAGCCGGTGGGGGCAAGTGCGCTGTTTGCGCTCTGGATCACGTCATTCAGCCCGAAGAACTGCGAGAAGCCTATGCCCGCGCGGTCAGACGGCGGCGTGCTCTGCCCGATGGAAAGGCCGTTGCCGGGTGCGGTGGCTATGATGCTGAGCACGCCTTGCGCGTCTATGCTCGCGGTCGCAGCGCCGCCCAATCCGGTGTTGATCGCGGCGATGGCTGTGTTGACGGTCGCGCCCGCGCCCAGGGCGCCGAAATCGATCGTAGTGCTGGCGACAAGCGTGCCCTGCGCGTCCGTTACCGCGAACTGTGCCTGCCCCGAAAAGCCGAGCCTGTCCGTGCCGAGCAGCCCGGTAGGCCGCCCGCCGAGTGCGTTGGGCGGCGGCATGGCGGTAGCGGCGTTGGAGGCGCTGTTCACTGCTTCGGCCAGGCCGCCGAACAGCAGGCCGAGCTGGTCTGTGAAGCCGGGGACCACGCTGTCCCGCATGTTGACGAGGCCACCGATCGCGCCGCCGCTTGCCGCGCCGGAGAGCTGGTCGCCGGTCGATGCGCCGGGCGTGCCCACGTCATTGGCGAAGCGGATGGCGATGGGTGGATATTTGCCCTGCGCCACCCCGCCGCCGGGGATCGCGTAATCCAGCTGGCGCAGCTGCCGATCAAGCAGCACCTTGCCGTCCGCGCTGTCTATCGTGATGCGCCCGTCGGTCTGGTGGCGCACGCTGATGGAGATGAGGCCGGAGAGTTCTTCCACCGCCTGCATCCGCCTGTCTGCCGCGCCCGACGCGCTGCGCCCCAGCCCGTCCAGCCGCGCGACCTCGCCGTTCAGCTGATGGATGCGCAGTAGCAGGCTGTTGGCGCGCTCGACATCATAGCCGATCTCGGCCTCGACATCAGCCTGCACCTGATTGGCATCCTGCCCGAGTTGCTGAAGCGAGGCGATCGCGTCGCGCACCTGCGCCACGAAATTGCCGACTGTCTGCGGCGAGTTGGGCAGGCCGGTCATCGCCGTGGCGGCAGCGGAGAGCGCGTCTATCCGCGCAGGAATGCCGCCCTCCGCTCCCGGTTGGCCGAGCAGCGATTGCAGCCGGTCGAGATAGCCTGCCTCCGCCTCCGCCCGCCCGGCTTCGCCCGCGCGGCCATAGACGAGGTCTTCGAGGAACTGGTCGGCGATGCGGCTCGGCTCGCCGACATTGACGCCCGTCACGCGGCCCTGCACCACCGCCGTGGTGAGGCTCACCGCCTCGCGCGCATAGCCGGGCGTGCCGACATTGGCGATGTTCGTAGACACGGTTTTCAACGCGGATTGAGCGGCGGAAAGGCCGGATCGGGCAGAGCTGAAGATATCCGTCAGCGACATGAATCGACCCCACCCCTCGGTCCCCTCGCCTGAAGAGGAGGGGATGAGAATGTTGCGCGCTCAGTCGGGATCATGACCTATCCCTCATCGCTTGAGGTTGCTCACTTCCTGAAGCATGTCGTCCACCGTCGTAATGATGCGCGAAGCGGCGCTGTAGGCGCGCTGAAAGCGGATCATGTTGGTGAATTCCTCCGCCAGATCGACGGTCGACCCCTCGAGCGTGCCGGATGAAATCGCGCCCGCGCCCAACACGGTCGGTTCGTTCAGCGCAGGCGCGCCGGAACCGTCCGACATCGAAAAGCCATTGCCCGGCAGACGGGTAAGGCCGTCCGGGTTGGGGAAGGTCGCGAGGGGGAGCTGATACAGCTCGCGCGCGGTGCCGTCTTCAAAGATAGCGGAGAGGCGGCCCTGCTTGTCTACCTCGACCGAGGCGATGTTGCCGAGCAGGCCACCGTTGACGATCGAGCTGATCATCGCGCTGGTGCTGCCGAACTGAGTGAGGCCATCAAGCCCGTTCTGCGTGCCGAGTTCGAGCTGGATCGGGTCTGCCGCCGCGCTGTTGGTCCAGACCGGCGTGATGGTGCCGAACAAGGCGGGGCTGCTTGCCCCCACGTTGAGGCTGCCGTCAGGGTTGAAGGTGATCGTGCCGCTTACCAGCAGGCCGTTGGCGGCGGTGACGTCACTCGCGGGAGAAGCGTATATTTCCGCCTGCCAGACGTTGGGCGCAGTCTTGAGGAAGGAGAGGTTGAGGCGGTGCGGACCGCCCTGCGCATCGAACACGTCGAGCGAGCGGGAGAAGGCGGGCGTCACCGCACCCGTCGCCATGTTGCCCGCAGCATAGGCGCCGGTGAAGGCGCCTGTCGTCGATTGCAGGTTGGCGCGCATCTGAAGGCGGGTGGTCGCCGTGGCGGTGCCGGTCAGCTCGCCCACTCTAACAGGGCTAAGCGCGGATAGATTGCCGGTGTTGACATAATTACCGTTGTTGTCGAGCGCCCAGCCCTGGAGATAATAGCCCGCGCTGTTGCGCAGAAAGCCCTCCTCATCGGGCCGGAACGAGCCTGCGCGGGTGAACGCGATCTGGTCTGTCGGGTTGATGCCGCTGCGCGTTACGAAAAATCCCGCGCCGTCTATGCCGAGATCGGTGGTGCTGGAAGACGCCTGCAGCAGGCCCTGCTTGGAGATCATCGCGTGCGGCGCTGCGGCCACTCCGCCTGCGGAATAGGATGTGACGATAGTGCCGTCGGTAACGAGGCTGCGGAACTGCGCCTCCACGCCCTTATAGCCCACGGTGTTGATGTTGGTGATGTTGTCGGCCACCGTCGCCATCGCGCTCGATTGCGCCGAAAGGCCGGAAACGCCAGCGTAGAGCGCGGAATATAGGCTCACCTCAAACCCTCCTCAAAGGCGGCGAGCGCACCACACACTCCCGCTAGGCCATTATAGGAAGCCGCGCGGGTGCACCCAAAACCGGCAAGTCTTGCCGCGTTTTTCGCGACGCCCGGAAATTTTTGCCGCCCCGCCCTCCTATAATGGTTTCACGCACCGTTCGGGGATGGACATGCTGAAGATACGTCTGCGTCAGGGAGAGAAGATGGTGGTGAACGGCGCGGTGTTGCGCGCAGGCGCGCCGACCACGCTCTGGCTCGAAAATGACGCGGCGATATTGCGCGGGCGGGAGGTCATGCGGCCGGAGGAGGCCGATACTCCCGCCCGACGCCTCTATTTTTCGTGCATGATGGCCTATCTCGATCCCGCACGCAGGCAGCACCATCAGCACGACCTTGTCGCCCTGCTCGACGACCTGCTGCGTGCGCTCGAAAGCCCACATGCCAAGGCCGCCTGCGCGGCGCTCGCCTGCGATGCCGCGAACGGACATTATTACCGCGCGCTGGCGCACTGCCGCACGCTGATCGAGTATGAAGCCGCTCTGCTCGGGCTTGCGGCGGGCAGCGTGAAGCACTGATGCGCCCCTCTCTGGCCGATGCCGCGCGCATCATCGCGCAGATGCCTCCGACACGCGTCTATGGCCGGGTCGCGGCGGCGCATGGCTCGCTGATCGAGGTCGAGGGGCTGCTGCGCCATGCCAGCATCGGCGCGCATATCCGCATTGAGGCGGACGACGATCTGCTCGATGCCGAAATTACGGGGCTGGACCGCGATGTCGCCCATTGCCTGCCCTTTTGCGAGCCACGCGGGCTGGCGGTAGGGGCGCGCGCGCATTTGTGCGCGGGGCAGGAGACGATCCGCCCATCGCGCGCGTGGCTGGGGCGGATGGTCGATGGGCTGGGGCGGCCGGTGGACGGCAAGGGGCCGCTGCCGATGGGCGGTGCGGCACGGCCGATGCGGGCCGAGCCTCCGCCTGCTGCGGCAAGGGCGCGGGTCGGCGCGAGGGTCGATACCGGGGTCCGCGCGCTCGATCTGTTCGCGCCCTTGTGTGTGGGGCAAAGGCTCGGCCTCTTTGCCGGATCGGGCGTCGGCAAATCGGTGTTGCTTTCGATGCTGGCGCGCTGGACCGTCTGCGATGTCGCGGTGATCGGCCTTATCGGAGAACGCGGGCGCGAGGTGCAGGAGTTCATCGAGGACGATCTGGGGCAGGATGGTCTCGCCCGATCGGTGCTGGTGGTGGCGACGTCTGACGCGCCCGCGCTGATGCGCAGGCAGGCGGCGTGGACCACGCTGGCGGTCGCGGAATATTTTCGTGATGCCGGGCTGCATGTGCTGTGCCTGATGGATTCGGTGACGCGCTTTGCCATGGCGCAGCGCGAGATCGGGCTCGCCAATGGCGAACCGCCCGCCTCGCGCGGATATACGCCGTCGGTCTTTGCCGAGCTCCCCCGCCTGTTGGAGCGCGCCGGGCCGGGGCGCGAGGGGGAGGGCTCGATCACCGGGTTATTTACGGTGCTGGTCGATGGCGGGGATCATGACGAGCCGGTGGCGGATGCGGTGCGCGGTATATTGGATGGGCATGTCATCCTCTCGCGCCACATTGCCGAGCAGGGGCGCTATCCGGCCGTGGACCTGCTGAAATCGGTGTCGCGCACGCTGCCGCATTGCCTGTCGCCGGAACAGAACGCCCTGCGCACACAGGCGCGCGCCTTGCTTTCGCTGTATGGCGACATGGAGGAGATCGTGCGGCTGGGCGCCTATCAGGCGGGCAGCAATGGGGAGGTTGATCGCGCCATCGCGCTCGGTCCGCGCATCGAGGACATGCTGGGGCAGGGCAAGGACGAGCCAGGCAATGCGCAGGCTGCATTTGCTGCGCTGGCGGACATATTGGAAGCAGGAGAGCCATGTCATGAAGACGCCGTTTGACCCCGTGGTACGCATCGGCACGCGTGACGTAGAGCGGCTGCGCGATGCCTTGCGACAGGAGATGGTGCGGGTATCTGGACTCGTGCATGAGGCCGCCAAGCTGGCGCAGCATGTGCGGGAAGAGTGCCGCCTGGCCGAGCTGGATGTAACGCTGCGCACCGATGGCTGGGTGCGCGCGAGAAAGGCACAGGCAGAGCAGATCGCGCAGCAGCGTGCCGATGCGGAGGCCGGGCTGGTCCAGCTTCGCGAGCAGGCGCTGACCGCCTATGGCAAGTTGCGCGCGGCGGAGAAGGCCGCGAGCGCCTATATCGACAAGGCACAGGCAGAAGCGGAGCGCAAGGAGCAAGCCGAGGCGGATGATCTGGGTGCGGCGCGGCGTCTGCTGCAGCTGAAACGCTGGACGCGGGCGCGGGGCCCTTCAGAATCCCAAGAGCAGGTAGATGCGGCCTGACCTTGCGGCGCTCTCCGTCGGGGATCGGACGCGGGCGCTCGTCTCTGCCGCTCGGTCGGAAATGGACGGCAGGCTGTGGCGCGCCGCGCTGGGTGAAGCGGGAGGAGGAAGCGCAGCTACCGCTCCCGCGTCATACACTCCTCAAGCCGAGGGGTTGGATGCGCTGCTGCGCCAGACGGTGGGCACGCTGCCTGCCCTCAACGAACCCCCGCGTCAGATCGAGCGCGTCGACACGGCCCAGCCTCAGGCGGCCAGCACGGTATCGCTCGCTCCCGCCAATGCGCGCTATGGCGGGATGCTGGATGCTGCGGCGGCCCGCACTGGCATCGCCGCGTCCACGCTCTCCGCCATAATCGGTGCGGAGGCGGGCCGACGGGCGGATGGAGGGTGGAACCCGCTCTCGCGCAATCCCCGCTCCAGCGCCGCAGGGTTGGGGCAGTTCCTCTCGGGCACATGGCTCGGGCTGGCACGGCAGAAGGACAGCTGGCTCAACCATTATGCGCGGGAGCGCGGGTGGACCGATGCCGCCGGGCACGTTGTTCCGGGCGCCAAGCCTGCGCTGCTGGCGCTGCGCTATGAGCCGCAAGTCGCGATCGAGAGTGTGGCGGATTATGCTCGCGCCACCGTGGCGCGGTTGCGAGCGGCGGGCGTTGCGGTTGGCGAAGGCGCGGCTGAAGTGACCCGTGCCGCCTATATTGGCCACCATCTGGGTCCGGGCGATGCGCTGCGCTTCTACAGGGGCGAGCTGACTTCCGCCCGCGCCCGCTCGCTGCTTTCGGCGCAGATCGGCGCTGAACAGGCGGAGCTTCGCATCGCGCGGGCTGGCGATGCCGCTCAGGCCCATCGCGGCTGGCTGATGGAGTATATCGCCAGAAATATAGGATAAGTATTCCTACTTATAGGATAGTTCAGGATAAGTAGAAGCCCTATCAGCCATGGTGCTCCCCGGCGGCAAGAGCTGCCGATCGCATTGCTCAGGGGATAACCAATGTCGAAGTCTACCGAACTTCTCGAGGCAGCCGTGGCCGAAGTCATCGCCAACCGACCGGCCGAGGGCGAGCGCCAGACGGCACGCCAGCGCATCACCGCCGACCGCGCCTTCGCCACCGTGCTGCGTATCATTGCACCGCGCATCCGGCACTTCATCAAGCAATATGGCCTGACCGCCCATTGGGAGGATGCCGAGCAGGTCTGCGCCATCGGCGTGCACCGCGCGATCGAGGCTTACGACCCCGCCAAGGCGATGTTCACGACTTTCGTCAACTGGCAGCTGCGCGGCGAGCTGCAGGGCCTGCGCTTTCGCCTGATGGATGACCAACGCCCCTCGGCCAAGAAGGTTGAGGCGACGACCATATCGCTAAACGCGATGGAGCGCCGCGCGGATGGCGAGGACATGGCGCTCGAAAACATGATTGAAGACGAATTTGCCGAAGAGCGGACCGAGGCGGCGGCGGCCGATCATCTGGCGGAGCAGACCTGCGCCGCACTGATGGATGAATATGTACGCCACCTGCGCAGCGTCGGCATCGCGCAGCTGAAGCGCAAGGCGGCCAGCGCAAAGCCGCTCGCCACCCGGCGCGAACGGTCGAGCGCGCTGCCGGTCTATGTTCAGAGCCGTATGCCGAAGCTGGACCCCGAAGAGCTGCGCAAACTCGAAGAGCGCATCGCGCGCGATTGCGACATTGTGCGCCGCCACCTGTTCGGCCAGGGCGAAGGCGTTGCCGAGGAGCTGGAGCTGGGTTTGACGCGGGAGCGTATTCGCCAGATTACCCGCCGCGCCGCGCGCCTGATGAGCGAACTTGCCGCCACCAATCGCCGTTTCGATGGCGATGCCGCAGGAGGATCCGGTAGATTGCTCCCCGCAGCCAGCCTGTCTTCAGCCGACCCGGAATCGGTGAGGGTCACGGAGCCGGAGATGGAGCCGATTGACGCGCTGCCCACCGCCGGGCTGGCAACCTCGCCCGCCATAATCAGGCATTAAGCCCTCTTTCCTTTCCGTACCCACGGCACCCCTGCGCCCCTTCCTTCCCGGAGGGGGCGCTTTTTTTGTCCATAAGCGATACAATTTGGAGTGGGGTTATGTTTCTTATAAACTGGACATGCTAATGGCGAACCGGTGGGAGGAACTGCGCGAGAGTGCGGAGTCGAAAATAGGCATAAGTTATGGCCTCGAAGGTGGACGCGAAGCAGAAAGATTTTAAGCGGGCGGTGCACCGGAGCCGCGGTGCGCGAAGGCGTGCCACCATCGTTTCCGACCCGTATCGGACCATTTTGTTTCCCAATGCCGTGCGCGAGAGGCGGCTGGAGGCGGGCATCGCCTCGCAGATGGAGCTGTGCACCCGGTTACCCCAGCTCGCCTATATCCGCCTGTCCAAGATCGAGCGTGGAGAGGTGTTCGCCCGCGCGACGGAGCTTTGGGCCATCGCCGGCGCGCTGGGCCTTGACGATCCGGCGGACCTGCTGATCGATATCGATGCGCCGGGCTTTTCGATCGAGGCGTGGGCGGGCGAGCGTGTGGCGGCCAGCGCGTTGGCGCGCGAGACAGGGGAGCTGGCTATGCTGCTGGCGGCGGCGGTGCGGCGCTTGCGCGCTGGGCAGCCTGCGCTCACGCTGGCGCGACTGCTTGAAGAATATCGCCTGCCCGCCGTCACCATCTCTCGAATGGAGAATGCGATAAAGCCGTTTCACCGCTGGAACGCGGAGACGATCGGCGCACTCTGCGCGCTTTTTGGGGTGCCGGACAAGACCGGGTTGATCGCGTTGCTTTGGAGTGAGTTCGAGACCGGGACGCTGGAGGAGTGGCTGGCGCGCATACCCGGCGCAAGCGAGCGAGAGGCGCGGGCGCGGGAACGGATCGCCGCGCTGCGGACCGAACTCGCACGAATGAAGAAAGACGGGCGCACAGTCGGATCGCAGCTTCCTGATGCCGCTGCACCCTCTGTGCCGCGCGAAGGGCAAAGAACGTCTGGTCGCCACCTTCCGGTGCTGGGCGTGCCGTTAGGGGACGGGCTTATCGAGCCGTTTCCCAATCCGCAGCACATCGCACCGCCGCCGGGCACCGGGGTCGAAGCCTATGCCCTGCGCATGTGCCGTGCCTCGCTCGGTGCGGCAATCCCGGGTGGGGCGGTATTGATCGTAGATCCCGAACGCATACCTGCGTCGGTCGGCCTGGCTGTGCTCAGGGAGGGGGTGGGGCTGCGCGTACTCGCGCTCTCGACAGACCGGGAGGGGCGGCTGATCGGCCACAGCAGCAATCCGGAAAAGACGATCCTGCTCGATGCTGTCGCGCCCGCGGACCTCGCCATGGTTACGGCGGTGCTGTTCCCTTAGGACTATATCCCGCCGAGGACCGCTGGCCAGCCGCCCGCTTCCAGCGCGGCCGCCAGGTCTGCGGCGCAGGCATCCAGAACTTGCTGGCTGGTTGAGCGGATCACGAAGTTGCAACCCACCCGCCCTTCGCGAAAGAAGGGGTAGCTGCCGATCTGGCTCCCCTCATGCGCACGCTCGGCATTGATGAGCAGAGCCGCGATCTCGCTCTCCGCCACCCAGCAGCCGACCTGCGTGGAGAGGACCGGTTCGCCGCCCTCGAGCGTGCCGGTCAGCGCGTCGAGCATCCCGGCGGTGATTTGAGGGACGCCGGCCATGATCAACACGTTCCCGATGCGAATGCCCGGCGCGCCGGAATAGCGATTGGGGATGAGCTCTGCGCCCTCCGGCACCCGCGCCATCCGGAGGCGCCCTTCGTTGAGGCCGCCGCGCGTTTCGTAATATTTCTCCAGCACCGCGCGCGCGTCAGGGTGGACTACCACCGAGACCCCGAGTGCCTTCGCGAGTGCGTCGACCGTGATGTCGTCATGCGTCGGGCCGATGCCGCCGGTGGTGAAAAGATAGTCGTAGCGGGCGCGCAAGGCATTCGCCGCGAAGATAATGTCTTCCTCCACATCCGCGACGACGCGCACCTCGCGCAGGCGGATGCCCTGCACGTTGAGCCACGAGGCGATCTGCGTGACATTCTTGTCCTGCGTGCGGCCGGAAAGGATTTCGTCGCCAATGACGAGCAGCGCGGCGGTCCAGATGCGCGGGGTCATGCCGGGCGCGCCTTGGCCGCCAGCGCCTTCAACCGCGCGAACCGATCGGGCGGCAGCAGTTCGGCGGGATTATAATTTGCCTCAAAGGCAGGGATGCCGGGCGGCAGGGCGAGCCACTCCATTTTTTCGGCTGTATAGATCACCGCGTCGGGCCTGATGTCGGCCGGATTGTCCAGTGTTCCCACCCGCACGCCCGCTCCCAGCTCTCCAAGGCGCGGATAATGACTCCACAAGGCCGTGCCGCAAAGCGCGCAGCGCACGATCACATGATCTCCGCCGCTCCCCGCCTTAACGACATGGCGCGTGGTTTCGCCGGAAACCAAGGCGAGCTTTTCCATCTCGACAAACATGTTGAGCACCGAGGTCGAACCTGTTTGCTGCTGGCACTGCCGGCAATGGCAATTATTGACGAAAATCGGTTCGTCCTTGATCTCGTAACGCGCGGCGCCGCAAGCGCAGCCACCACTTCGAACCTCGCCAACCATTGCGCACTCCTTGTGTTGGCGCGGACCTTGCGCCGAACTGCC
This sequence comes from Sphingobium sp. DEHP117, assembly GCF_030867385.1. Lineage (GTDB taxonomy): Bacteria > Pseudomonadota > Alphaproteobacteria > Sphingomonadales > Sphingomonadaceae > Sphingobium. Next base: position 1,050,439 of record NZ_JAPFBJ010000002.1, read on the forward strand.
GGACCAATCAAGTCTCTCGTCTTCTTGACCATAGTCGGTTATGCTTGACACCATGACCGATTACATGACGATGACGGCGGATAGCCCGCCAACGCGCTCCACCGCAATCAAACTCTATGACGAGAGCGGCTTTGCCGGCATGCGCAAGGCGGGCCGCCTCGCTGCGGAAATACTCGACGCGCTTGTTCCCCATGTGGTGCCGGGCGTCACGACTGGCGAGCTGGACGACATCGTCCGCCGCATGAGCATCGATGGCGGCGGCGTGCCCGCGACCATGGGTTATCGCGGTTATCAGCACAGCTGCTGCACCTCGATCAACCATGTGATCTGCCACGGCATTCCTGGCGATCGCAAGCTGGTGGAGGGCGACATCGTCAACATCGACGTGACGCCGATGGTCGATGGCTGGCATGGCGACAGCAGCCGCATGTACATCGCCGGAGACGCGCCGATCAAGGCGAAGCGGCTGATCGAAGTCACATACGAATGCCTGATGCTGGGCATCGAGCAGGCCAAGCCGGGCAACCACCTGGGTGATATTGGCCACGCGATCCAGAAACATGCCGAAAAGCACCGCTATGGCGTGGTGCGTGATTTCTGCGGCCACGGGCTTGGCCGCGTGTTCCATGACAGCCCCGAGGTAGTGCATGTGGGCACGCCCGGCACGGGGCCGGAGCTGAAACCCGGTATGTTCTTCACCATCGAACCGATGATCAACATCGGCAAGCCGGGGGTTCGCATTCTGGAGGACGGGTGGACGGCGACAACGCGTGATCGCACGCTCTCCGCGCAGTTCGAACACAGCATCGGCATTACGGAAACAGGCTGCGAAATCTTCACCCTCAGCCCGAAAGGGCTTCATTGCCCGCCCTATGGCGGCTCATAAAAAAGGCGGGGTCAGCCCCGCCCTCTTTCTCAGCCCTTGAGGCGATCAGCCAGCGCCTGAAGCGTTATGTCCGGGAGGACGCCGATCGGGTCCTCCGCACGCACGATGGCGGCGAGCCAGTTGCTGCGCTGGCCCATCTCATCGAGCCGCTGGAGGTATTCCATGCAGCGCAACATCACTTCCTCGTCGAGGCAGAGCTGCACACCGATTTCTTCCAGATCCTCGCGGAGCTGGTCCAGCTCGTCGGCTATCTTGCCCCTCAGTCCAAGAGGAGCGATGATAGGCGCGGCGATATCGGGGTTGGGAGAGGGGATCGCTTCAGGCCGCAAGTTCCCGCTCCTCACAACGGGCGAGTATCACTTTGGCCAGATCCGGGATCGAAAGCTGCGCCTCGACCGCGCCCTTGGCGATTGCCGCAGCTGACGCCTCGAACACCATCGCGCTTTCCTTGTCCTGGCAAAGCGTAAGCCCGCCAAGCTGCTTGACCGCGCCCATGCCTGCCGCGCCGTCGGTGCCGGCGCCGGAGAGGATCACGCCCACGGCCTTGTCGCGCGCGGCTTTCGCTACGGTCGTCAGCAGCAGGTCGGCCGAGGGCCGCATGCCGTTTACCGGGTCGCGCGCCACGAGGCGAATCGCGCCCCCGGGCCAACGATCGATGAGGCCATGCTTGTCCGGCGCGGACAGCACATAGACATGTCCCGGCTGGAGCATGGTGCCGTCTTCGGCAAGCTTGACCTCAGGCGCGATCGCTTCATTCAGTCGTGCGGCGAACGGCGCAGCAAGCCCTTCTTCCAGCTGTTGCAGCACGATGGTGGGCGGGCAATTCACCGGCCATGCGGACAGCAGCTCTATCACAGCCGGTCCGCCGCCGGTCGACGCGCACAGCGCCACGACCGAGCCGTTCCACTTGTATGGCTTTGCCGCGTTGAGGGTGGACTGGTCCTCGGCCGCCTTCGCCGCCGCAGTCGCAGCTGCCTCCGGGTCATATTTCTTGACCTTGCTCTTGGCGGCAGTCGCCACCAGCTTGCAGAGCTTGCCGGAAATCTTGGCGAATTCATCGGGCGTGGCCTTGGTGGGCTTGGGGAAGCAGTCCACCGCGCCAAGCTCGAGCGCCTTCAGCGTCACCTCCGCGCCCTTTTGCGTCAAGGTCGAGAGCATGACGATCGGCATGGGCTTGGTCGTCATGATTTCGTGCAGGAAATCGATGCCGTTCATGCCGGGCATTTCGATGTCGAGCGTAACCACGTCGGGCTTCAGCTCCTCGATCATCTCGCGAGCTTCGTCCGCATTGGCGGCGGCGCCTACGACCATCAGATCGCTCGACTGTTCGAGCGCATTCGAGAACAGGGCGCGCATCGTGATTGAGTCATCGACGACCAGAACTTTTATTGCAGCCATTATGCCCTTACCTTCCCCACTTCTTCATGTCGTCAGCCTGGTGTGGTTTTTGTTATGTTGGTGATGAGGTCATGCCGCTTCGGGCAGATCCACATCGGTCGTGAGGCCCGGAAGATCGAGCACCATGACCATACGGTCTTCGAGCGCCACCAATCCTTCGAGGTAAGGAACGACCGCGTCGGTGCTGGTTGCGGGCGGCGGCTGGATGTCTTCATCCTGCGCCGTCACGATATCGCTCACCGCGTCGACGATCAGGCCGCGCAGTTGACCGCCGATCTGCGCCACGATGATGACGTGGCGGTCGGTAGGCGAGGTGGCTTCCCAGCCAAGACGCGCCGCGAGGTCAATGACCGGCAGTACCGTGCCGCGCAGGTTGACGACACCGGCGACATAATGCGGAACATGCGGCAGGCGTGTGGTAGGCGACCATGCGCGGATCTCGCGGATCGCCATGATGTCCAGGCCGAAGCTCTGGGTGCCGAGATGGAATGTGATGAGCTGACGTGCCATGTTACTTCTCCAGTCCCCCTGATGCCAAACTCAGTGTGTTACGCGGCGCAGCGCCGTATCCAGCTTGTCTGCGTCGAAGGGCTTGACGATCCAGCCGGTCGCGCCGGCAGAGCGGGCGCGGGCCTTCTTTTCGTCCGAACTTTCGGTGGACAGCACCAGGATCGGGCAGTCGCGAAAACGGGATTGTCCGCGCAGCGCCTCGATCAGGCCGAAACCGTCCATGCGGGGCATGTTGATGTCGGTCACGATCACGTCGATGTCGCTGCCGTTGTCGGCCAGCCATTCGAGCGCGGCCACACCATCTTCCGCCTGCGAGACCTGATAGCCACGCGACGATAGGGCAGAACGCAGTAACGCGCGCATGCTTGCGCTGTCGTCCACGGTCAGAACACGAATAGTCTCAGACATACACTAGGCCTCTTCTTACCTAAAACAGTTCCAGCTCGCCGCCACTCGTGGCTGGCTGACTTACGGGTTTTGACACTGGCGCCGCCACCTTCTCGACATGGCGGCACCGGGTGCGGCCGAGCACGGGGTCGAAATCGACCCGACGCGCCGTATCGCCGCCAATATCCTGGCGCATTACGGGTATTCCCTCGTCCGCGAGGAAGTTCTGCGCGAAACGCGCATTCGCATCCCCAATCCGGGTCATCCCCGCGTGCATGTTGCCTCCACCATAGATGTGCGCTTTCATGCGGGACTTTACACCGCCACGTGTCATCATCTGGTTAATAAGAAGCTCCATCAGAAAAATTCCGTAATTCTGATCGGCGACGGTGCCGCTGCCGGGTGTTGGCTCGGCCAGCAGAAAATGATTCATCCCCCCCACCCGGGCGATGGGATCGTACAGGCAGCACGCGATGCAGCTGCCGAGTACCGTCGTCAGTATTTCGGGCGCACCGGTGCCGACATACACCTGACCCTGCATCACCGTGATGCGGGTAGGGCTGCCGAGAGCAAGATCGGGATCGTGCCGCATTTACTGGAGGCCGGCAGCCGAAAGGGCGCGCTCCGCGATGCGAGGCAGCGGAAGTATGTTTTCGGCGGCGCCGAGGTCCGCGGCAGCGCGCGGCATGCCATAGACGGTGCTGGTCGCCTCATCCTGCGCGATGGTGCGACCGCCCGCACGGCGCATGGCGAGCAGGCCGCGCGCGCCGTCCTGGCCCATGCCGGTCAGCAAGATGCCGATCGCTGCGGGGCCAAGGCGCTGCGCGACCGATTCGAACATCGAGTCGATGCTGGGGCGATGGCCGGAGACCTTCTCGCCGTCCATCATCTTGGCGATGATGGAATCGCCAGCTCCGCCGATGATCGCGTGCTTCTCGTTTCCGGGGGCGATGTAGATATGTCCGGGCTTCAGGATCTCGCCCGATTCGATCAGCTTGACCGTGGCGTTGCACTGCCGGTCGAGGCGCTCGGCCATCGCAGGCGCGAACGCGGCACTGATATGCTGGACGATCACCGTGGGCGGGCAGGTCGTCGGGAAGGCGGGAAGCAGATGATGCAGCGCCTCCACGCCGCCGGTCGAGGCGCCGATGGCAATGAGCTTGGTGATAGCGTTGGCCGAACGCGAGGCGACGATGGTCTGTTGCGCAACGGGGCTGACCGGAGCGGAGGGCTTGCTGGCCACGCGGACGAAGCGCACGCGCGCGGCCTCGCGTACCATACTGGCCAGCGTGCCGCCGTCATTCTCCAACAGCGCGTTCACCGAGCCGTCCGGCTTGGCGTAGCAATCGACCGCACCAAGCTCCAGTGCGCGGATCGTCGTATCCGCCCCCTTGCGGGTAATGCCGGAGACTACCACCACCGGCATGGGGCGCAGCTGCATGATCTTTTCAAGGAAATCGAGGCCGTTCATGCCGGGCATTTCGATGTCCAGCGTCACGACATCGGGGTTCAGCTCGCGGATCATGCCGCGCGCTTCCATCGCGTCCTTGGCTGCGCCGATCACCTCGATATCCGGCTCACTGCCCAGCAGCCGCGACAGGATTGCACGCATGGTCGCAGAGTCGTCGACTATAAGAACCCGTGTATTCACATCCTGTCCTTTCGATAGATCGTGCTGCCCACCAGGGTGAGAACAACTTGTGCAGGGCCGGCCACCCTCTCGCTGTGGCCGATGTAGAGATGTCCGCCTGGCAGAAGCTGGTCGGCGAAGCGCGCGACGAGCCTGTCCTTGGTGGGCTGGTCGAAATAGATCATCACATTGCGGCAGAAGATGACGTCGAACTGCTTGTTCATTGGCCATTCGCCGAGCAGGTTCAGGCGCTTGACGTGAATCTTCGCGCACAGCTCCGGCGCGATCTTCGCCATGTCGCCCTCGCGCTTGACCCAGGTATTGGTGAGGGCGGATGGTACATCTTTCAGCGCTTCAACCGGATAAGTCGCCGCCTTCGCACCCGCGACCGCATGATCAGCAAGGTCAGTGGCGAGGATCGCGAGATTGCCATCGAGCAGCGCGCGGGCGTCCGCCTTGTCCGGCCCCATCAGGGTCATTGCCAGCGAATAGAGCTCTTCTCCCGTCGAGCATCCGGCTGACCAGATGCGCACCGGCTGGCGCGAGCGGATCTTATCCAGCAACATCGGCCGCACCTGGCTCGCCAGATGCTCGAAGTGATGGCTTTCGCGATAGAAGAAGGTGTGGTTGGTCGTCAGCGCATTGATGGTTTTGCGCCGTGCGGTGTCGTCCTTCTTTATGAAGTCGATATAGCGCGAAAAGGTCTGTTGTCCGCTGTCCCGCACCAGCGGTGCGAGGCGGGAATAGACGAGCGTGGCCTTGCCCGCAGGGAGCACGATGCCCGCGATCTCGTACACGATATCGCGCACCGCCTCGAAGTCAGCGCGCGAATAGACCTGCGCGCTGATCCCCGGAAATGGCGTGAAACTCTCCTGAGCGAGCTGATTCATGCGGCGAGCGCGCTCCCGTGATGCGCGAAATTGTCAGCCACCAGCGAGTCGACGTCGAGGATCAGCGCCACCTTGCCGTCACCCAATATGGTGGCACCCGCAACGCCGATCACCGGCTGGTAATGCGCCTCGAGGCTCTTGATGACGAACTGGCGCTGATCGACGATGCTGTCGACCATCAGCACGGCCTGGCCGTGGCTTTCAGTGTCGACGACGATCAGCACGGCATCCTGCGCGGTGTCAGCCGCGCCAAGCGCACCGACCGCGTGGTCAAGCCGCACGATGGGCAGGAACTTGCCGCGGTTGTTGAGGACCATCAGGTCCTTGCCGATGTGCTGCACCTCGGCCTGCTCAGGACGCAGGCTTTCGAGCACGTGGGTCAGCGGAATCACGACGGTCTGGTCACCCACGGTGACGATCATGCCGTCGGCGATCGCAAGCGTGAGCGGCAGGGCCAGTGTGAAGGTGCAGCCCTTGCCGGGATGCGATTCGATCGAGATGCGGCCGCCCAGATCCTTGACGTTCTGGCGCACCACATCCATGCCGACGCCGCGGCCGGAGATGTTCGACACCGTGGCGGCGGTAGAGAAGCCGGGCGCGAAGATCAGGTGATCGATTTCCTCATTGGACAGCTGTGTGCCGGGGGCAACGAGACCCTTCTCGATCGCCTTCTTCAGCACCACCTCGCGGTTGATGCCCGCGCCGTCGTCCGACAGCGAGATGACGATGCGGCCGGACCGCTGCTCGGCGGAGAGGTGCAGCTTGCCTTCGGCGGGTTTGCCATTGACGAGGCGGACGTCGGGCTTTTCGATGCCATGATCCACCGCGTTGCGGATAAGGTGGGTGAGGGGCTCGCCGAGGCGTTCCACCACCGTCTTGTCCAGCTCGGTCGCCTCGCCGCTCATGGTGAGCTGCACGCGCTTGCCGGTGTCGGCCTCCAGCTCGCGCACGATGCGCGGCACGCGCGAGAACACGGAGCCGATCGGCTGCGCGCGGATTGACATCGTGCTTTCCTGGATGTCGCGCGTCAGCAGGTCGAGCATGCCCATTTCGTCGATCGAATTGAGGCCGTGGCTGGCAAGGCGCTGCGCCATCATAGCCTGCGCGATCACAAGCTCGCCCACCGTGTCGATGAGCTTGTCGAGCTTGGCGAGGTCGACGCGGACGGTCTGGCCGACCGAATTGGCCGTGCGCGCGGCCGCCGGGGTGGCGGGAGCGACAGGCGTGTCCACGACTGCAGGCACGGCGGCAGGCGCGGCAGGCGTCGCGGCCGCAGCGGGAGCCTGCGGCGCGACTGCGTCGACTTCTGCTGGCAGTGCGGCCGGCTCGGCTTTCGGCTGGCCCTTGGCCTTGACGGGCGCGATCTTGGGCATGGAGATCTCCACGCCCTCGCGCGCGATCGGTGTGGACAGCGAGTCGATGGCCAGATCGCACTCATCGCCAATGAAATCAAAGACTTCCTCTATGGCGTCCTTGCTGACATGAGGCGGCGCGAAGAAGGTCCAGGAAAGATAGGCCTTTTCAACATCCAGCGCATCGAGCGCGGGGATATTGCTGGCGTCCGTGGCAATGCACACGGCGCCCATTTCCTCCAGCTCGCGCAGCATGAGCAGCGGCTCGCTGCCGTTGCCGAGCGCGCCATCGAGGAAGCGTACGGATACGCGCCAGCCATGATGCTCGCCGGTAGCGGCGGCCACGGGCGCGGTATCGCGGGCCTCGGCCTTGGCGGCGCGGGCGGCTTCCTGCTCTTCCATATTCCGCTCGACCTCGGCGGCGGCGGCTTCCATCGCTGCGGCTTCCGCCTCGTCGACGGCGAGATCGCCCATCATCGCATCGAGATCAAAATCGAGACCCAGGTCGTCCGCAGGCGCGGCGGCCTCCTCGGCGGTGGCAGAGGGCGCTTCCTCGGCCGCTTCCTCGGTGGCATTTGATGCGGCAGTCGGCGCATCAAACACAGGCAGGCCTGCGGCGGCCTTCTCGGCTACCTCTTCCAGCTGCGCGCTGATCGCGGCGTCGTCGGGCAGGTTGCCCTCGCCCCGCACGGCAGCGACATGGTCGGCCAATATGTCGAACGCGCGGAGCATCAGCGTGTTCAGCCCCTCGCTCAGGCCCAGCTCGCCATCCCGCACATAGGACAAGACGGTCTCGAACTTGTGGGTGAACGCCTGCAACAACGTGAAGCTGAATGCGCCTGCACCGCCCTTGATCGAGTGAACCGCGCGGAAAATTCCGTTTACGGTGTCGGCGTCCGCAGTGCCGGAGCGGCAGGCGAGCAGACCTTCCTCGGCCTGACCCAGCGCTTCCTCGCATTCGAGAAAGAAGATATTCTGGATTTCGTCATTGGTCATCGCTGTGTCCGATCCAGTTGAATGCGCTGGTGAGCCCGGCGATCTGCGCCGCGCCGAACATCGCCGGCGAGGCATGGACCGTCATGGAAACGCCGCGCGCCACGGCAGTCTGTTGTGCGCTGAGCATGAGTTGCAGGCCGGATTGGCCGATACGGCTCACGTCCCGCCCTTCGACGAGGACGTCCTGGCCGGGTTGCAAGGCCTGATCCATCTGGGAAATCAGGGCGCTTGCCGTTGTGCGATCAATCACTGCCGGAAGTATTATCATGCTTGTGCTCGTCTGTTTCCCTGTTGTGCGGATCAGAATTCCGACCAGTCGTCCGTGTCTGCCGACAGGGCCAGGTTGCCGCTGACGCGCGGGGCGGCAGGGCGCGGGGCCGAAGTGCTGGCAGCAGGCTTGCGCGCCGCAGCGGAAGAGGAACTGGCGCCACCAGCCAGCTTGAAGCGAGCGATGAGCTGGTTGAGGTCTTCCGCTTCAGTGGCGAGGCTGCGTGCGGCGGCGGTCGATTCCTCCACCATCGCTGCGTTCTGCTGCGTCATCTTGTCCATGTCGCTGACAGAAGAGTTGACCTGCTGGAGGCCGGCCGCCTGCGTTTCCGTCGATTCGGAGATGGATGAAATCAGCGCACTGATCTCGCCAACGCGCGTAACGATGCGGCCGAGCATCGTGCCCGCCTCACCGACGAGGTTGACGCCTTCGCCGACCTGCTGAGCGCTGGTGGTGATGAGATCCTTGATGTCGCGCGCGGCTTCGGCCGAGCGCTGCGCCAGCGCGCGCACCTCGTTGGCGACGACCGCGAAGCCCTTGCCCGCGTCACCCGCGCGCGCCGCCTCGACGCCCGCGTTGAGAGCGAGCAGGTTGGTCTGGAACGCGATGCCGTCGATCACGGTGATGATCTGGCTGATTTCCTGAGAGCTTTTCTCGATCGCGCCCATGGCGGTTACCGCCTTGTCTACGACGACACCGCCTTCGCTCGCTTCGCGATGGGCATCGCTGATCGCGGATGTCACCTGCGACGCGCTGTGCGCGGTTTCCTTCACCATGCCGGTGATCTCGTTCATCGCCGTAGCCGACTCGGCGAGCGAGGCCGCCTGCTGCTCGGTGCGCTGGGAAAGATCGTTGGTGGCAGAGCGGATTTCATTCGCCCCGGCATGAATGGCCCGCGAAGTCTGCGTTACCGAGCTCATGGCGTCGGCCAGGCTCTCCATGGCGCGATTGAAGTCCTTGCGCAGGCTTTCATATTCCTTGGGTACATGCTTGGTGATGCGATAGGCGAGGTCGCCCTCGGCAAGGTGAGCCAGGCCGTCGCCGATGGCTTCGACCACCTCATGCGATTGGTTGGAGCTTTGCGCGACAGAACGCGCATTTTCACGGAACGCGCCCATGGCGGCGACCATGCGGCCGACGCAGTCGGTGTGGTCCGAGTAGGCAATCGGGCTGTCGAGGTCTCCGGCTGCCAGGCCTTCCATGCGCACGACGGTGTCGACATAGGGATCGCAGATCAGCTTGCCAGCGAGGGTGATCGTGATCACGGCGCCTGCAAGCGCGACTGCAGCCAGCGCATAGCCCGCACCCGTCATGCCCATGGCGGCAAGGGCGGTAGCCGCCACGCCGCACATGCCCCACATCGCGTGAATAACCAGAAGTGCCTTGAATTTGACCCGAATCGGGGCCTGCGTCTTGAACCAATCAAACATGTTAGTTCTCCCCGGACTCTCTACGACATGAACCCCTCACGCCATCGGTCCCTGTAATTACCCTGATACTGCTATAAGAAATTGGTTAACGGAGCGTATCTGAGCCGTGATGGCCTTCAGAATTCGCTCCAGTCGTCCGCGTCCGTCGAAAGGGCCAGGTTGCCCGATACGGCACGCGGCGCGGCGCTGGCCGCCGGAGCTGCGCTCTTAGGTGCCTGGGCCGCGCCGGACGAGGCCTGGACCCCATCGAGCCGGAAGCGCGAAACGAGTTGGCGCAGGCCTTGCGCCTCGGTGGCGAGGCTGCGCGCTGCTGCGGTGGTCTGTTCCACCATAGCCGCGTTCTGCTGCGTCATCTTGTCCATCTCGTTCACTGTGCCGTTCACCTGCGCCATATTCTGCGCCTGCGTGTCGGTGGCCGCCGCCATGGTGGTGATGAGCTCGCTGACCTCGCTCACCTTGCCGACGATGCGACCGAGCATTTCGCCCGTCTGACCGACGAGACCAACGCCCTGCTCCACCTGATGGGTGCTCGTGGTGATGAGATCCTTGATATCGCGCGCGGCGTCGGCGCTGCGCTGGGCGAGCGCACGGACCTCGCTCGCCACGACAGCAAAGCCCTTGCCCGCATCTCCCGCGCGCGCCGCCTCGACGCCGGCGTTGAGGGCGAGCAGGTTGGTCTGAAACGCGATGCCGTCAATCACGGTGATGATCTGGCTGATCTGATGCGCCGACGATTCGATCTCGCCCATGGCATGAACTGCATTGTTCACGACCGACCCACCGCTGCGCGCCTCGCGATGTGCCTCGTCGATGGCTTCGCGCACGCTGTTGCGCGCCTTGACCGTTTCCTGCGTCATGACTGTCACGGTATTCATGGCCGCTGCGGTCTCCTCAAGCGAGGCGGCCTGGTGCTCGGTGCGCTGCGAGAGGTCATCGGCGGCGACGCGGATCTGCGTGGCGCCCGTGTCGACATTGGTCGCTGATGTGGTGACCTGAGACAATATGCCGCCAAGGTTCGCTATTGTCCGGTTGAAGCTTTCCCTCAGCGCCTCGTACTCGCTGGCGAATGGCTGGGCGATGCGGTGGGTCATATTTCCGGCCGCGAGCTGTTCCAGCCCCGCGCCGAGTTCTGCAACCACATGGCGTTGCTTGGCCTCGGCCTCGGCCTTGGCGATGCCTGCGGCGCGGAAGACCAGCATGGCTTGCGCCATGTCGCCGATCTCGTCGTCACGACCCTGCCCGGATATGGCAATGTCGTAATTCCCTTTCGCCATGGCGCGCATTTCCGATGCGGTTTCGTTGACGGGTTCGATGACGCGGCTGCTGATCTGGCGCGTGGCGAACAGCAGCGCGCCGATGATCATGCTGGCCGAAATCAGCAGCCCCCCAAGGGAAACATAAAGGAGTGACACACTGCGCTCGTCCAGTTTCGCCTTCTCCTGAGCGGCCATCTCCACGAGCTTGTTGATCTCCGCTCGGTGCGATGCGAACTCAGGGGTGATGCGTGTGTCGTGAATCAGCTTTGCGCCGACCCAGTCGCCTGCCTGCGCTGCGGCGACCAGCGCATCGGCATCTGTCCAGAACGCATCGGCGCTCTTGTTGGTCACCGCCAACTGCGCCTTGAGCTCATCCGAAATATCGGCATTTCGCCAGTAGGCTTTGCGCTCTTCATAGGATTTGCGGAGATTGGCCAAGGTATCGGTGTGGCCCTCGAGCGTCTGATCCTCGATAATGATCGTCGTTTCGAGGAAGGGTTCGATGGCATATTGCGGAGGTGGCAATATATCCGCCACCAGATCGCTATGGAGTTGGTTGGCGCGGAAGATCGGTCCGCCAAAGCCGATTTCTCTAATGGCGATGCCCGCGATTACGATACCCAAAACGACAAGTGCGACCAGCACGCCTGTGCCCCGGCGCGCATATTGTTTTATTGTCATCTGCTATTGCCCCACGACTTTTTGTCATTAACGGGCGCCAGCCTAACGAGACATGGTCAATAACTGGTAAATGAGATGTAAAATGACCGGCCGGTAAATTTACAATGCGCAGTTAGAGCGCGCTGCGTTAAATCTGGATCGGTCAGCGCGCTCTAAGTTTTTGTTTTACTGCATCGTTTTGGCGCAAAACCGGTTCCCACCCTTCGACAAGCTCAGGACAGGCTTTTGCGCACGATGCTTGTCTTATGACATTGTGGTCCGTTTGGGCCAGAATGATTTGCCCGATCCGGGGTGGCCACCCCGGATCGGGCGGAAGGGGACGGATCGCGCATCGATGCCGGTCAGCAGGACCGGGTTGGAGTTGGATCGCCCCTTTCTTTTCCATCAGGCCCGAACGGATACCGGGGCTTTCGGCCCGGATGACAAGCATGGGAGCGGAAAAGATGAACTCAGTTCTACCACAAAACATCGGCATCGACATCTCCAAAGCGAGCCTTGATTGCCATGCCCGCCCGGCTGGAATTGGCCGGCAGTTCGCCAATACGAAGAAGGGCTATGCTGCACTGATCAAATGGATCGCACAGTGGCACGTCGAACGCATCGCTTACGAGGCAACCGGCGTCTACCACCGTGCCTTCGAACAGGCTCTGGTGGGCTGCCCGCTCGTGCGGATCAACCCCGAACGCGCGCGACGATTTGCTCAGGCAACAGGTACGCTTGCCAAGACCGACACGATCGACGCCGCCATGCTCGCGCTGATGGCCGAGGCACTCAAGCCCGCTCCCCGCCCAGAACGAGCACAAAACCTCAACCAGTTGGCCGAACTTGTGAACGCCCGTGATGGCTTGGTGCGCGATCGTACCGCGCTCAAGAACCGCGAAAAGAACCTCACCCTCCCCCTGTTGAAGCGTCAAGCCAAGCAAAGGCTCGAACAGATTGCCCGCCATATCGATGCGATCGATGCCCTGGCTCAGAAAATCATCCAGGCCGATCCGGAACTCGTCCGCAAGCAGGAAATCATCGCCAGCATCAGCGGCGTCGGTATCCTCACTGCAGCGCAGCTCATCGCAACCATGCCCGAGCTCGGTAGCCTCGAAAACAAGCAGGCCGCATCGCTCGCCGGCCTCGCCCCCGTCGCAAGGCAGTCAGGGCAATGGAAAGGCAAGTGCTTCATCCGCGGAGGGCGCGCTAACGTCCGACAGGCGCTCTACATGCCGGCCCTCGTCGCCGCCCGCTTCAACCCAGACCTCAGCGCCAAATACAAACAGCTCATCGCCGCCGGAAAACCCGCAAAGGTCGCCATCACAACCGTCATGCGAAAACTCATCGTCACCGCTAACGCTCTCATCAAGGCAGACCGCGTATGGGTCAAATCCCTCCCTTGACCATCACGGATACTCTAGGAGCTGTGGGGATTCAGTCCATATAGGCCTGCAAAGCGCTATTTTCTGCGCTTCGGTGCTCACGTACCTTTAAGTACGCTGCGCTCCGATGCTCGAAAATCCCCCTTTTGCCCTGCGGTCGCCTGCGGCCCCGGCTCCATCTGAACTGAATCCCCACAGCCCCTAGTCGATCAGTATGGGTTCCTGCGAGGAAGACGCGTTGCTTGGCGGCTTGATGAGCAGCACAAACGGCATGGCGGCGATCGCCACCAGCATCATGAGATAAAAGTCGTCCAGGAAGGCGACCATCGTCGCCTGTCGGGTGACCTCGGCGTTGAGTGCGGCCAGGGCGACCTGCACGGCATCCACAGGCGCAGCGAACAGGCGGGGGTCGGCCCACAGGCTATATTCGGTCAGATGGCTCGCGAAATCCTCATGGCTCGTCGCGCTGTTGCGGGCGAGCAGCGCCATCACCAGGGAAATACCCGCCGAGGCGCCCACCGACCGGCAAAGATTGAGAATACCGGATGCATCGGTGCGATATTCAGGCGACAGAGTGGCAAAGGAAATTACCGAGATCGGCACGAACATCATGCCAAGCCCCAGACCCTGGATAAAGCCATTCAATGCCATCGCTCCCCAACTGATCTCCAGGGTCCAGCCTGTCATATCCCAAAAGGATAGCGACACTATGGCGAGAGCGGTGGCAAGCCAAAGTCTGAGATTGACCCGAGCCAGAACGCGCCCGGTAATCGCCATTGCCAGAAGGACCCCACCGCCGCGGGTCGCCAGCAGCCAACCGGCATCCATCACCGGATAGCTCATCAGCGCTTGGAGCATCACGGGGAGCAATGCCATGGCCGAAGTGAGCACAAAACCTAAAATAAACATAAGCACTGAGCCGACGAGAAGATTGCTGTCGCGCATCATCTCCACCGGATACAGTGGATTGCGGCTGGTGAGGCTGTGTACGGCAAACATCCATAGGGCGGAAATCGCCAACCCCAGCTCTGCCCAGATTTCGAGGCTGTTGAACCAGTCGACATGCTGGCCGCGATCCAGCATCAATTGCAGCGAAGCCAGCCCAATGGCCAGCATTGCCAGCCCCATCACATCTAGCGAGCGGGAAGGGCGCTTCACGTCCGGCAGGAACAGCAGCAGTCCCAAAAGGGCGGTCAGCCCGAGCGGCACGTTGACGAAGAAAACCCAGCGCCAGTCTAGATTTTCCGTGAGCCAGCCGCCCATCACTGGCCCGATGATCGGCCCGATGACGACGCCCATGCCATATAATACCATGGCCTGACCCCGCTTCTCCGGCGGCGTGCTGTCGAGCATGACGGTCTGCCCGAGCGGCGAGAGGAAGGCGCCCGCCAGCCCTTGCAGCACGCGGAAGATAACCATCGACTGGAGATTGGCGGCAAGGCCGCAAAGCACCGACGCAATGATGAACCCAGTCAAGGAAGCCAGATAGAGCCGCCGCCTTCCGATATGATCTGCGAGCCAGCCGGTTGCGGGCAGGGCGATGGCCGAGGCGACGATATAGCTGGTCAAAACCCAGCTCAGATTGTCCTGATTGGCGCCCAGCGCAGACTGCATGTGAGGCAGCGCTACATTGGCGATGGTCATGTCCAGCACCTGGACCAGCGTGGCCAGCATCGCCGCCGCCTTCAGCCATCCCGGATGCCGGGGGATCGGCAGGGCTGCGTCCGGCTTGGCCGATGCCGCCGCCGCGGGGATTTCAGTCGCCGACATGGATCGTCACTTCGCTACTCAACCCGGCGATCAGCGGGCGAGGCGAAGGTTCGTCTATGGCGATACGCACCGGCACGCGCTGGGTTACTTTCACCCAGTTGCCGTTGGCGTTCTGCGCGGGCAAGACCGAAAATTCGGAGCCGGTGCCGCCGCCGATGCTGGCGACGTGCCCTTTGAGTTTCAAGTTGCTGTAGGCATCGAACGAGACAACCGCCTTTTGGCCTGCCCGGATGCGGTCCAGCTGCGTTTCCTTGAAATTCGCCTCCACCCAGCTGCGATTGTTGGCGACGATGCTGACGGCGGGCAGGCCGGGCGCGAGCATCTGGCCAACCTGAAGCCGGTCGACATTGCTGATTTTACCGGAGACAGGCGCGCGGATCTCGGTGCGGCTGAGGTCGAGCGCGGCCTTGGCGCGTTGCGCGCGCGCGGCAGCGAGGCGTGGGTTGACGCCCGGCACCTGTCTGCCGGTCGCCAGCGCGCTACGCGCTTCGGCGGCGTCCGCACGCGCAGAGCCGAGGTCAGCCTCCGCCACCTCCAGCGTATGACGGGCCGCGTCGAGCCGTGCTTTCGTCGTAAAGCCGCTCGCGGCCAGTTCCCGCTGTCGTTCATATTCCTTTTGCGCGAAGCCGATGTCTGCCTGCGCCTTGTTTATGTCAGCCTGCGTGCCGTGATATTTCGAGGTCAACTCGCCGACATTCACCTGTGCCGCCGCGACCTGAGCATCCGCCTGGGCCAAGGCCACGCGATATGGTTCCTGATCGACGCGGAACAAAAGGTCTCCCGCTTTTACCTGTTGGTTTTCGCGCACCGCGACCTCGACGATGCGGCCCGACACGTCGGAGCTGACGGCGACAACATCCTGGCGAACATAGGCGTTGTCCGTGCTCACGGTGCCGCGCGTCATCAGCCAATAGCCCACGCCGACCGCAATAAGCAGCAACGGAACCGAAATCATCGCGAACAGGCGCGCGGAACTCCATTGGCGCTTGCTGCTCTCTTCTGTGGGCTGCAAGGGCGGAGCGTAGGGGGCGGAGGCGCTTCGTGACTGCTTAACGATGGGGTCGGCTTCAGCCATTGTGCGCCTCCAAATATCCGCTCGTGTCATCGGCGGTAGCAAATTTTTCACGTATTCTGGTCAGATAGCGGCCAAGCATCTCAACCTCCTCACGGGTGAGATCGGAGGTCATCCACTCAAGCACTTTGAGCCCATGGGCCTTAAGGTCATTGACGGCGGGGACGGCGGCGTCGGTCAGATACAGGGTCCAGGCGCGCCGATCATTGGGGTCGCGCCGCCGCTCAACCAGGTTGGCCTGTTCAAGGCGGTCCACCATCCGGCACGCGGTGATCGGCTCAACATCGAGATGCTCCGCCAGCATACCCTGATTGATGCCCGGATAACGCTGTACCACGAGTAGAGCGCGCCATTGCGTTCCAGTCGGGCCGGTCTGGCGGGCGAGCTCCCCGAACCGCTTGCGGAACAAGCGGCCGATATCATAGCACAAAAAGGCGAGATTCGATTCCATCAGCCACATATAATATCTATACTTATTATAATCAACCGTTAATGTGCAGTGCAGCATTCAGGGAAGGTCGCGAGCGCGGCATCGGCCTTTCATCCGGTGAAGTTGTGCGATAAGGCATGCAACCATGCTGACCCAGTCCCTGATTTCCGCCGCTGTCGCAACTGCAAGCTCTCCCTTGCGCTTTGAAGCTCTGGGACTGGATCCGGTTGCACTCGACCTCGGTTTTTTTACTCTGAAATGGTACAGCCTCGCCTATCTGTCCGGCATACTCATCGGCTATTGGTATCTGCTGAAGCTGATTGCCCAGCCCGGCGCGCCGATGGCCCGCCGCCATGCAGATGACATGATTTTCTATGCTACCCTCGGCATCATACTGGGTGGCCGCCTCGCTTATGTGATCTTTTACGACCCCGAAATCTGGGCAAACCCCATCGACGTGCTGAAGCTGTGGAACGGCGGCATGTCTTTTCATGGCGGGATGATCGGCGTTACCACCGCGCTTATTCTTATGGCGCGCAAGGAGGGGCTGAACTGGCTCAGGATCCACGACTATGTCGCCTGCTGCGTGCCGTTCGGCCTGTTTTTCGGCCGCCTCGCCAACTTCGTGAACGGAGAGCTTTGGGGCAAGGCGACGGACGTGCCGTGGGCGATCGTGTTTCCTACCGGCGGCGATATTCCGCGGCACCCCAGCCAGCTTTACGAGGCGGCGCTCGAGGGTGTGGTGCTGTTTCTCATTCTCTGGTTTGCCTTCTGGAAGACGAAGGCGCGCTATGAGCCGGGCAAGCTCGTGGGGCTGTTTTTGCTCGGATATGGCGTATTCCGCTTTGGCGTGGAATATGTGCGCGAGGCGGATGCGCAGTTTGAGGGTACCTTCCTGTACACCCACATTCACATGGGCCAGATCCTGACTCTGCCGATGATTGTCGGTGGGGTGTACCTGATCGCCACGGCCAAGCGGCGGCGCGTGCGCGTGGAGGCGACGGCGGGCACGGCCAGCGTTGCCTGAAGTTAGCCCCGCCAAGTCTTTCGGCCGCAAAGAGTTGAGCTTTGCCGAGCGGCTTGTGCGCAGCATCCATGCGGGCGGGCCGATCTCGCTGGCGAACTATATGGCGCAGGCGAACAGCCATTATTATGCCACGCGCAACCCGCTGGGAGCAGATGGGGATTTCATCACCGCGCCGGAAATCAGCCAGATGTTCGGTGAACTGATCGGCCTATGGCTGGCGGACATCTGGCACCGTGCCGGCCGGGCCGGCGCGCCTTATTATGTAGAGCTGGGGCCGGGGCGCGGCACGCTCGCCAAGGATGCGCTGCGCGCGATGCAGCAGGCTAGGCTAGCGCCCAAGGTCCATCTGGTCGAGACCAGCCCCGCCTTGCGCGCGCATCAGAGCGCCGCTGTCGCCCACGCGCAGTTTCACGACGACGTCGAGAGCCTGCCGACGGACGCGCCGCTGCTGATCGTCGCCAACGAGTTTTTCGATGCATTGCCCATCGCGCAGTCGGTGAAGGTGGCGGACGGCGGCTGGCGCGAGCTGATGGTCGGGCTGGGCGGCGGGGGCAGGGCGCTGGCGCCGGTGATCGGCGAGCGGCGGGTGGATGCGCGCGTGCCGGAGGCGCTGCGTGATGCGGAGGAAGGCGCGGTGCACGAAAGCTGTCCGGTCGGCGCGACGATCATGCTCACGCTCGCCCGGCGCATCGCGCGTCAGGGTGGAGCGATGATCATGATCGACTATGGTTATGAAGGCCCGGCGCTGGGTGATACATTGCAGGCGGTGCGCGCGCATGAATATGCCGACCCCTATGCCGATCCGGGCGAGAACGATCTGACCGCCCATGTCGATTTCACGCTGCTCGCCAACGCTGCGCGGCAGGAGGGGCTGCGGGTGCATGGCAGCGCGGGGCAGGGGGAGTTTCTTGAACGGCTGGGGCTGGGCGCGCGCGCGCGGATGCTGAGCGACGCCGCGCCGGACCGTGTGGGGGAGATCGAGCAGGCGCGCCGCCGCCTTTCCGCACCGGATCAGATGGGACGCTTGTTCCGGGTGCTGGGTGTGACCCACCCCGATTGGCCGACGCCGGAGGGGTTTGCATGAAATTGGCGGATAATGGCGTCGCGCTGTGGCAAAGCGATCTGCTTTCGGGTTCGCCGCACGGGTTTCTCGGGCGGATCGGGGGCGTATCGACGGGCCTTTATGCCGGGCTGAATGTAGGGCTGGGGTCTGATGACGACAGGGACGCGATAGCGGAAAATCGCCGCCGCGTTGTCGAGGCGGTGATGCCGGGTGCAAGCCTCGTGACGGTGCATCAGGTCCATTCGCCCGATGTGGTGAGCGTCTCCGCGCCCTTTGCGGATGACGCTTCCCGGCCCCCCGCCGATGCGCTGGTGACCGCGACGCCGGGCCTGCTGCTGGGCGTGTTGACGGCGGACTGCGTGCCGGTGTTGTTCGCGGACCAAGAGGCAGGTGTCGTCGGCGCGGCACATGCGGGGTGGAAGGGCGCCCTGTCGGGCGTGACCGACCGCACGATCGTGGCGATGGAGGCGCTGGGCGCGAAGGTCAGCCGGATCGCCTGCGCCATCGGCCCGTGCATCGCCCGCGCATCCTACGAGGTGGACACGGGCTTCGTCGAGCGGTTCACGGCAGCTGATCCCGCCAACGAACGCTTCTTCACCGATGGCCGCACCGGTCACGCGCAGTTCGACATAGAGGCCTATGTCGCAGCAAAACTGGCGAGCGCGGGCGTGGGCAAGGTCGAGCTGTTGGGGCAGGACACCTATGCGCAGCCGGAGCAGTTCTACAGCTATCGCCGCTCATGCCACAAAGGCGAGCCGGGATATGGGCGGCAGATTTCGGTGATTGGCGTGCCATAGGCCGCTGTAATTCTGGCTTCCCTGAGCGCCTCACTCTCCGTCGCATTATACCAAAGGTCGTTTTGATCTGGGTCCAAGACTGCGGTCAAAACCCGGCCTAGCCCCGCCGCACGCCGGGTCTCGCGACCAACACTGAGCTAGCACCTCCGGATCGGTGCTGGCGCGCGAGCGAGCGTCGGCGACGGAAGGAGATTGTGCAATGAAGTTCATATATCGTCCGGTTTTCGTCGGTGCTCTGGCCCTCGCGCTGTTGTGCGGAACCGCCTACGCCGAGCCGCATGCAACCGCCGCGGATGCGCGTGCGATGCTGCAAAGCGCAGTGGCCGAGATCAAGAGTGTGGGCCCCAAGGCCGCGTTCGCCGAATTCAACCAGCCCAACGGCAAGTTTCACAACGGCGAGCTCTATGTTTTCGTGTTCGACGAGAAGGGCGTATACGAAGCCTATGGCGCCAATCCGGCACTGGTGGGTGCCGATGTCAGCGATCTGACCGATGCGCAGGGCAAGCCGATCGTGCGCGACATGATCGAGATAGCCAAGGCATCCGGCAAGGGCAACATCAGCAATATCTGGCTCAACCGCGCGGACAATCACATCGAACGCAAGGTCTCACTGATAGAGCTGGTGGACGGCCATATCGTCGGGGTGGGCTATTATCCCAAATGAGGGTGGGGGAGGGCCTGGATGGCCTGTCTCACACCCAGTCCACCCGCTTCCACCCGCGCACCTGCGCCAGTATCGCCAGCGGCTTGTGTGGGTTTGCGGCATAGGGTTCGTCGGCGAATTCGAGCATCGGCGCGTCGGAGACATGGTCTGAATAGGCGCGGATGTGCGCTGCCTCGCGCGTGATGCCTTCGCCCGCCATCCAGTCGGCAATCATCCGCAGCTTGGCGGCGTCGTAGCAGTTCTCTCCGGCGATCTTCGCGCGCACATAGTCCAGATCCTGCCCCAGATGATCGGTCGCGATCACCGCGTCGAACCCCAACCGCTTTGCTATTGCATCCACATAGAGCCGGTAGGATGCGGTCGCGAGCACGAGGGTGTAGCCTTCCGCCTTGTCCTGCGCGATGCGGGCCAGCGCGCCAGCGCGGGTGTTCTTCGCCATCACCCCGTCAGCGTAACTCTCAATATGGGGGGCGAGGCGCGCGCGGCTAACGCGCCCGCCGATCATCAGGCGTTGGTTGAGTTCTTTCAACGTCTTACGTCGGATAAGTTTGGTCACATAGGCCAGCATGGCAAGCAAGACTATCGGCGCCAGGATCAGCCGCCACGGCGCCATTCGCGCGGCAACGTGGAGCAGGAAAGGCGTGTAGGTGCCGCGGATCGTGATGGTGCGATCCATGTCGTAGATCGCCAATTTGTGAACAGGCATGGACATATCGCACCGTTGGGGCGTTTCGGCTTGCCGTGCAACATTTTATGGATCAGTAATCGCGCCTGATGAGCGAGGCAGCATCATTCTCTATCGAGGACGCGAGCGAGGGCGCCGCGCCGGTGCTGCGTCTCTCCGGGCCGCTCACCATCGCCCGCCTCGGCGATATGCCGAACGCACTGGAAGCCGAAGCCGGTCCGTTCAGCGCGATAGACATCAGCGACGCAAAGCATATCGACACGATCGGCGCGTGGCTGATCAGCAGCCTGTCCGCCAAGTGGGGTTGCCCGATCAACGGCGCAGACGAGGACGCCGAACGGCTGCTGGAGGCGGTGAAGCCTGATGCCGATGCCGGCCCGGCACCCGCGCTCCATGCTGAAAAGGTCACGCCGGTGGTGCGCGTGCTCGACCAGATTGGCGCGTCGACGGTGGTGGCCTGGCAAACGCTGGGCGGCCTTGTCGGTTTTCTGGGCGCGGTGATGGTCGCGAGCTGGTCGTTGATCCGCAATCCCTCGCGCTTTCGCTGGAACGCGGTGGTGCAGCGGTTCGAGGTGGTGGGCGTATCGGCGCTCGGCATTATCGGGTTAATGAGCTTCCTCATCGGTATCGTTATCGCACAGCAGGGTGCGGTGCAGCTGCGCGCGTTCGGCATGGAAATTTTGACCGTCAACCTGGTGGGGCGCCTCACCCTGCGCGAGCTGGGCGTGCTGATGACCGCGATCATGGTGGCGGGCCGGTCCGGCTCGGCCTTCGCGGCGCAGCTCGGCATGATGAAGCTGACGGAAGAAATCGACGCGATGCGCACCATCGGGGTCTCCCCCATGGAGGCGCTGGTAATGCCGCGCATCATGGCAGCGGTAGTGATGATGCCGTTGCTAGGGTTCTATGCCTCGGTGCTGGCGATCATCGGCGGTGGCTTCATGTGCGCGATCTCGCTGGAAATCCCACCTGTGACATTCGTTCAGCGGTTGCGGGAGGTCGTGCCACTGCATGACCTGTGGATCGGGTTGATCAAGGCGCCGGTGTTTGGCCTGATCATCGGCATGAGCGGCTGTTTTCAGGGGCTGCTCGTCGAGTCCAATGCCGAGGAGGTGGGTATAAGAACCACGGCAGCGGTGGTGCAGGCGATTTTCATGGTGATCGTGCTCGATGCCTTCTTCGCGGTATTTTTCACCTGGGTGGGCTGGGTATGAGCGTGGCGGAGCAGAAAGAGCAAACGCACGATACGAAGGATGGGGATATCGCCATCCGCGTGCGCGGTCTGCGCACCAGCTTCGGTGATCAGGTCGTGCATGAGGGGCTCGATCTCGACGTGCGAAAGGGCGAGATTTTGGGCGTCGTGGGTGGGTCCGGCACCGGAAAATCCGTTTTGATGCGTGCCATCATCGGTCTTCAACCGGCTGACGAGGGCGAGATCAGCGTTTTCGGCGAGCCAACGCTCGACAGGGATGATGAGGACACGCTGGCGCTGCGGCGGCGGTGGGGCGTTCTGTTTCAGGGCGGCGCGCTGTTCTCTACCCTCACCGTGACCGAAAATATCGAAGTGCCATTGCGCGAATTCTATCCGCAGCTCTCGCCCAAGCTGCGGGATGACATAGCCGCATACAAGATCCGCATGACCGGCCTCCCGGCGGACGCCGGACCCAAGTTTCCCGCCGAACTTTCAGGTGGAATGAAGAAGCGCGCCGGCCTCGCCCGCGCACTGGCGATAGACCCGGATCTGCTTTTCCTCGATGAACCTACGGCCGGGCTCGACCCGATCGGCGCCGCCGCGTTTGACGAGCGCACGCGCCAGCTGCAACAAACGCTGGGGTTGACCGTTTTTCTCATCACGCATGATCTCGACACCCTCCATGCCATTTGCGACCGTATCGCCGTCCTGGCGGACAAGCGCGTGATCGCGGTCGGCACTATTGACGATCTGTTGGCGACCGATCATCCGTGGATACAGGAATATTTCAACGGACCGCGCGGGCGGGCGGCACATCCGCATAAAGCCGGAAAGGACGAAGGCTAGATGGAGACGCGATCCAACCATGTGCTGGTGGGCAGCGTGGTGCTGATCCTGCTGCTGGCGGTGATGGTGGCGGCGTTCTGGTTCTCGCGCATCGCCGATGGCGAGGACGAGTTCTATGACATCTATTTCAAACAGTCCGTAACCGGGCTGGCCAAGGGGTCGGGCGTATCCTACTCGGGCGTGCCCTCAGGCCAGGTCAAGGAAATCGAGCTGTGGG
This sequence comes from Sphingobium sp. DEHP117, assembly GCF_030867385.1. Taxonomy (GTDB): domain Bacteria; phylum Pseudomonadota; class Alphaproteobacteria; order Sphingomonadales; family Sphingomonadaceae; genus Sphingobium. The sequence goes on from NZ_JAPFBJ010000002.1 coordinate 1,073,250, forward strand.
ACAAGGATCCCGGCTTCGTGCGCGTGCGCATCGCAGTGAAGGATGACACGCCCATTTTGCAGGGCACCACTGCAACCATTCAGGGCGTTGGGTTCACGGGCGTTTCGGAAATCGTGCTTGATGGCGCGGTCAAGGGTGCGCCGCCGATCGCCTGCCCTGAGGAGAACCCGCTCGCCTCCTGCCCCAATGGCGTGCCCGTGATCCCGACCAAGCCGGGCGCGCTGGGCGAACTGCTGACCAACGCGCCGCAGCTGATCGAGCGGCTCTCGACCCTGACCGAGCGGCTGACGGAGCTGCTCAACGATCAGAACCAGAAAAGCGTTTCCGGCATCCTCAGGAATGTCGACAGCCTGACCGGCACGCTGGCGGCGAGCGGGCCGGAAATCCGCGCGAGCATAGCCGAAACGCGCACCACCATGCAGAAGGCCGGGCTGGCGGCGGACGAGATCGCCAAGCTCGTCGGCACCACCAACACGCTGCTGGATGAGCAGGGGCGGCCGATGATTGCTGACCTGCGCAAGACGCTGCAGTCCGCGAACCGCAGCCTCGATTCTTTCGACAAGGCCGTGTCCGAGGCGCAGCCGGGCGTCCGCAGCTTCTCGCGCGATACGATGCCGGAACTCAACCTGCTGATCCGCGATTTGCGCGAAATGTCGCGCGCTTTGCGGGGGATTTCTGAAAAGCTCGACCAACAGGGGGGTGGGGCGCTGCTCGGCGCGCCTGCTCTGCCGGACTACAAGGGCAATTGACCATGAGAGCGCACCGCCGCACCACCGCCCGCCTCCTCCCCCTTCTCGCGCTGAGCCTTGCGCTTGGCGGGTGCGTGAAGTTTGGAGCCAAGCCCCCGCCGCAGCTGCTTACCATCGCCGCAACGACCGCGCCGACTGCGGGTCAGGTCATGAACAGCACAGGCAAGCCGGTGATCAGCGTTTTCGCGCCCGATGTGCCGCGCTCGCTCGAAAGCCTGCGTGTGGCGGTGCTTGAGGATGCCACCAGCATCGCCTATGTGAAGAAGGCGCAATGGGCGGAGACCCCCCGGCAGATGTTTCGCCGTGTGCTGGCTGAGACGATAGCGGCGGATGGCGCTGTGTTCGTCGCCGAAGGGGAGCAGGGCGTGGTGCTGGGAGCACGGCGCCTGTCCGGCACGCTTGTCGAGTTTGGGCTGGATGCGCGGACCAGGGAGGCGGTGGTCACCTTTGATGCGACGATGACGAGCGCGACCCCAGGCGAAGCGACCCGCCAACGCTTTACGGCGCGCGTGCCGGTGCGCAAGATCGAGGCGGATCGGGTTGCGGCACCAATCAACGAAGCGGCGAACAAGGTCGCTGCTGACGTGGCCGCCTGGGTGAAGAGCTAGTCTCGGGTCGCAGGCTTCACCGGCGCATCAGCGGGCCGATAGCGCGGCTCGGTTCATCTTTCGCTTCCCCTTTTGCGCCCGTCTCTCTATACACTCGCCATGAGTGACGAAGCCCCAGAAAACACCCCAAACACCAACGAATATGGCGCGGATAGCATCAAGGTCCTGAAGGGGCTGGATGCTGTGCGCAAGCGGCCCGGCATGTACATCGGCGATACCGATGACGGCTCGGGCCTGCACCACATGGTGTTTGAAGTTTCGGACAATGCGATCGACGAGGCGCTGGCCGGGCATTGCGACAAGATCGTCATCACGCTCAATCCCGATGGATCGGTTTCGGTTGAGGACAATGGCCGGGGCATCCCCACCGACATCCACAAGGAAGAGGGCGTTTCCGCCGCCGAGGTCATCATGACCCAGCTGCACGCGGGCGGAAAGTTCGAGAATACGTCGGATGACAATGCCTACAAGGTCTCCGGGGGTCTCCACGGGGTGGGCGTCTCGGTGGTGAACGCGCTATCGGAGTTTCTGGACCTCACGATCTGGCGCGAAGGCAAGGAGCATTATATGCGTTTTGCCCATGGCGACGCGGTTGCGCCCCTCAAAGTGATGGGTGATGCGCCTGCGGGCAAGAAGGGGACCAAGGTCACGTTCCTGCCCAGCCCCGCCACGTTCAAGATCACCGAGTTCGATTTCGAGAAGCTGGAGCACCGCTATCGCGAGCTGGCGTTCCTCAATTCCGGCGTGCGGCTGTTCCTCGTCGACGCGCGGCATGAGGAGAAAAAGGAGATCGAGCTGTTCTACGAGGGCGGCATCGCCGCGTTCGTCAGCTGGCTGGATCGCAACAAGACGCCGCTGATGCCCGCGCCTATCGCGATCAATGGCCAGCGGGATTCCATCGGCATCGACGTCGCGCTGGAATGGAACGACAGCTATTACGAGAATGTGCTGTGCTTCACCAACAACATCCCGCAGCGGGATGGCGGCACGCACCTGGCCGCGTTCCGCGCGGCGCTGACCCGCACGCTCAACAACTATGCCGAGAAGTCCGGTCAGCTCAAGAAAGAGAAGGTGGCGCTCACCGGCGAGGATATGCGCGAGGGGCTGACCGCGATCGTCTCGGTCAAACTGCCCGATCCGAAGTTCTCTTCACAGACCAAGGACAAGCTGGTCAGTTCCGAAGTTCGCCAGCCGCTGGAAAGCCTGATGGCGGACAAGATGGCCGAGTGGCTGGAGGAAAACCCCGCCAACGCCAAGATGATCGTGCAGAAGGTGATCGACGCCGCCGCCGCGCGCGAGGCGGCGAAACGGGCGCGCGAGCTGACCCGGCGCAAGGGCGCGATGGACATCGCCTCGCTGCCCGGCAAGCTCGCCGACTGCCAAGAGCGCGACCCCGCCAAGTCCGAGCTGTTTCTGGTCGAGGGTGACTCGGCAGGCGGTTCGGCCAAACAGGGGCGCGACCGGCATTTTCAGGCGATCCTGCCCCTGCGTGGCAAGATTCTGAATGTCGAGCGCGCCCGGTTCGACCGCATGCTCGGGAGCCGCGAGATCGGCACGCTGATCCAAGCGATGGGCACCGGTATCCGCGATGATTTCAATGTAGAAAAGCTGCGCTATCACAAGATCGTGATCATGACGGACGCGGACGTGGACGGCGCGCATATTCGCACGCTGTTGCTCACCTTCTTCTACCGTCAGATGCCGCAAATAATTGAAAACGGACATCTTTTTATCGCTCAGCCGCCGCTGTACAAGGCGACGCGCGGGCGCAGCGAGGTGTATCTGAAAGACGATGCCGCGCTCGACCAGTATCTTGTCGACAACGGCGTGGACACTATGGCGCTGGAGACGCATCAGGGCACGCGGCTGGGCGAGGACCTGCGCGGCCTGATCGATCATGCGCGCAGGATGCGCACGGTGATGCGCTATGTGCCCCGCCGCTATGACCCGCGCATCATCGAAGCGCTGGCGCTGAACGGGGCGCTCGATGTCGAGCTTACGGAAGCCGCGCGCACGGCTGCGCTGGCGGATGCCGTCCGCTGGATGGACACGCACGACGCGGAAGGCGCGTGGAGCGGCAGCATGAGCGAGGAAGGCGGCTATCATTTCCAGCGCAACTGGCGGGGCGTGACCGACCATATGGTGGTCGAGGCGGCATTCCTGGTAAGCGCGGAGGCGCGCAAGTTGCACGCCACCGTGGCGGAGCAGGTTGAGACCTATCGCCAGCCAAGCCGCCTGATCACCGCGAAGGCAATGGCAGCAGAAGATGCCGCTAATGCTGCCGCTGCGTCAGAGGATGGAGAAGATCTGCCTGCAGCGCCCGCAAAAGGTGTGACGGTTATCAGCCGCCCGAGCGAGCTGCTCGACGCGATTCTTGCCGCCGGGCGCAAGGGGCTGGCGATCCAGCGCTACAAAGGACTGGGCGAAATGAACGCGGAGCAGCTGTGGGAGACCACGCTGGACCCCGGAGCGCGGTCGATGCTGCGTGTGGGCATCGAGCAGGCGGACGTGGCGGACGAAATCTTCACGCGCCTGATGGGCGATGTAGTGGAGCCACGCCGCGAGTTCATTCAGGACAATGCGCTGAATGTCGCCAATCTGGATGTGTGATGGGCGAGGGCCGAGCTACTCGTAAATCGGCCCGCCTTCATATTGATCCAGAACCCAGCTTTCCGCTTTTGCGCCTTCGAACCATTCGACCATCCATGGGTGCGCGAGCATCGCGTCGACATAAGCCTGCGCCGTTTCGCTTACCGGCAGCTGATAGCCCTGAATTCGGAACACCACCGGCGCGAACATGATGTCAGCCGCGCCGAACTCTCCGAACAGATAAGGCCCCCCCGCGCCGAAGCGAGACCGCGCCTCGCTCCACAGCGCATCGATCCGCGCGATGTTTTCTGCCACGGCATCGCTCATGGGCTGGGCGTCGAAAACCTTGCGCACGTTCATGCTGCATGCCTTGCGCAGCGGCACATATCCGCTGTGCATCTCTGCCGCCATTGACCGCGCCAACGCCAGCGCCGCCTTGTCCTTCGGCCAGAAGCGCGTGCCGCCGGTGATATCGTTGAGGTAATCGACAATGGCTATGCTGTCCCACACCGCGATATCGCCATCCCACAGGGTAGGCACCTTGCCCGCAGACACCGCGAGATCAGCCTGCGTCTTGCGCTGAGGCCAGTCGGCATCATACATCGGCACCACCACCTCTTCGTAAGGCAGGCCGGTCTGCTTGACCGCAAGCCAGCCGCGCAGCGACCAGCTGGAATAGGCCTTGTTGCCGATGATGATTTTCAGCATGTTTGCTCCTTCACTCCACCGCCTCGATAACCGCCGCGCGCAGCTCCGCCAGCCCCATGCCCTTTTCCGATGAGGTGGCGATGATCTCCGGATGGGCGGCGGGGCGGGTGCGCGCTTCGGCCAGGGTGCGCGCGGTTACATCCGCCAGCGCCGACGCCTTGATCTTGTCCGCCTTGGTCAGCACGATGCGATAGCTGACTGCCGCATCGTCCAGCATTTTCATGATGTCGCGATCAACATCCTTGATGCCATGGCGCGCGTCGATCAGCAGCAGCGTGCGCTTCAGCACTGCCCGCCCGCGCAGGTAATCGTTCACGAGGAAGCGCCACTTTTTCACGACATCCTTGGGCGCTTTGGCATAGCCATAGCCGGGCATATCGACGAGGCGGAACAGCAATGGCTCGCCTACGTCGAAGAAATTGAGCTCCTGCGTGCGGCCCGGCGTGTTGGAGGTGCGCGCCAGGCCGTTGCGGTTGGTAAGTGCGTTCAGCAGCGAGGACTTGCCGACATTGGAGCGGCCCGCGAACGCGACCTCCCTGACATCAGGTTCGGGCAGAAAGTTCAGCGACGGGGCGGAACGCAGAAAGGCGATCGGCCCGGCGAAGATGCGCCGCGCCTGTTCTTTCCGGTCAGCCCCAGAGTCGTCAGTCATTATTCTTCCCCGTTCGCTTCGAGCCTGCCGAGGACACGTGTCGAGAAGCCAGTTCTCGACTTGCTTTCCCGGCTTCGCTCGAAAGCGGCTCGAACCGAACGGAGGGAAGAAACGCCATTACTGGGCCGGAGCCTGTTGCAGCTGTGGATGGCGGCTGTAGAGCCATTTCTGCTGCGCGATGGTGAGGATGTTGGAGGTGATCCAGTAGATCAGCAACCCGGCAGCAAACGGCGCCATGATGAACATCATCATCCACGGCATAAGCGCAAAGATCTGTTTTTGCACCTCGTCCATCGGAGCGGGGTTGAGCTTGAACTGGAGCCACATGGTGATGCCAAGGATGATCGCAAGCACGCCAACGCCAAGGAAGGCTGGAACCTCGAAAGGCAGCAGGCCGAACAGATTGAGTACATGCAGTGGATCGGGCGCGGAGAGATCCTTGATCCACAGCGCGAATGGCTGATGCCGCATCTCGATGGTCAGCTGGAGCACCTTGTAGAGCGCGAAGAAGATCGGGATCTGAAGGAAGATCGGCATACAGCCGGAGAACGGGTTGACCTTCTCCTTCTTGTAGAGGTCCATCAGTTCCTGCTGAAGCTTGGGCTTGTCGTCCTTGTGCTTCTCCTGCAGCGCCTTCATTTTGGGCTGGATCGCGCGCATCGCCGCCATCGAGGCGAACTGCTTTTGCGCAATGGGGAACATCAGCGCGCGCACGACGAACGTGAGGCAAATGATCGCCACGCCGAAGTTGCCGATCTGCGTGAAGAGCCAATGGAGCAGCGCGAAGATCGGCTTCTCGAACCAATAGAACCAGCCCCAGTCAATGGCACGGTCGAACAGCGTGACCCCGCTGTCCTGATAGGCTTCGAGGACCTTCACTTCCTTGGCGCCGACGAACAGACGGTTGGACTGGCTGAGCGACCTGCCGGGGGCGAGCACAACCGGCGGCAGGCTCATGTCGGCCTGATAGGTTTCGCCAGCGCCCTTGCGGAACTGCCCCTCGAACCGCGCCTTCTGGTCCGGCACCAGCGCGGAGAGCCAGTAATGATCGGTGAAGCCGATCCAGCCGCCGGAGGAGGGCAGGCGGGCGGAATCGCCGCTTTCGTCCAGATCCTTGAACTCGATGTCATAATTTGCCGCGCCGTCAAACACGCCGATCGGCCCGGTATGGATCGTCCAGGTCGAGGGATCCTTGGAGTGACCCACGCGGCTGATGAAACCATAGCTGCGCACCGCAACCGCGCCTGGCCCGCGATTGGTCACGCTCTGGCGCGCGGTGATCATGTAGTTCGCGTCCACCGAGAGCGCGATCTCGAACAGCTGGCCTGCACCATTGTCCCACCGCAAGGTGACAGGGGTCGTGGGCGTGAGCTTGCTGCCCGAGGCCTGCCATACTGTGTTGGCGTCCGGCCCCTTCAGGCCTTCGCCTGCCCAGCCGAAGCCCGCAAACTGCGCGTCCGTCGTTCCAGCCGGGGAGAAAAGGGTGATCGGCGGCGAATCCTTTTTGATCGTCTGGCGATAGGTCGGCAGCGTGATGTCGTCGATCCGCGCGCCTTTCAGCGCAATCGAACCGGTGAGCTTGGGCGTTTCGATGATGACGCGCGGGCTTTGGCGCAGGGCGCTGGCGCGGTCCTGCGGCGCGGCGGGCAGCGCGATGCCGGGCGTAGGCGCGCCGGGTGCGGAGGGCGCCGGCTGGGCGCTTTGCTGGGCCGATTGCGCAGGCTTCATCGAGCCGGGGAACAGCCGCTCCGCCACATACGGCCAACCAAACAGGATCAGACCCGTCAGCAACACGGCCAGTATCAGATTGCGCTTGTCGTCCACCTGTCAATGCTCCCCGCCGCTCGGCGTGTGTAGTTTGGTCCTTCAGGGGACGGGGTCATACCCCGATCCGCCCCACGGATGGCAGCGCAATAGCCGTTTCAGCGCCAGCCAGCTACCCTTGATTGGCCCATATTTTCGGATCGCTCCGACGGCGTAGTGAGAGCAGCTCGGGTGATATCGGCAGGTAGGCGGCATCAGCCGCGATGGCCCCCATTGCCACAGCCGCGCGATGCCGATGAGGAGACGGGAGATCATGCCTTGCGCACTTTGCGCAGCGCCTTCGCCAGCTCAGCCTCCAGCAGCGCGAAGTCCCGCTCTATCCCTCCCTCGCGGCCGATGAGCACGTGATCCGCGCCGGTGATTCCGCTCGTCGGCAGGATCGCGCGGGCGAGCGCGCGGAAGCGGCGCTTCATGCGGTTGCGCACCACGGCATTGCCGATTTTCTTGGTTACCGTGATGCCCAGCCGCATGGCGGGGTCTCCATCATGGCGTTCGCGCACCAGCAGGACGAAGCCGGGCATGGGCGCGCGCCTGCCCTTGTTGCACGCGAGAAAATCGGCGCGCTTGCGAATCGTGGAAACGGGCGGCACCCCCGTGGGGGCGTCGGCAGAGGCTTGGCTCAGGCCGAGAGGCTCTTGCGGCCGCGTGCACGGCGGGCGCGCAGCACCGCGCGGCCTCCGACGGTCGCCATGCGGGCGCGGAAGCCGTGCCGCCGCTTGCGGACCAGGTTGCTCGGCTGAAAGGTGCGCTTCATCGCTCATTCCTCAAAAATCGAATCATCAAAGGCGAAGCCGCCAGAACGGGGATTCCCGCCAGCCGCCGCCAAACAGACGCGTGCCGATAGGGAAAGCCGGGTGAAAAGTCAACGGGCGGGCGGCATGATTGACCCGAACGCGCTTTGGAGCGATGCAGTGCGGACAAGCCGGGGGGTGGGGGATGGAGCTCGCAAGTCAGTTCTTTGCGCTGATCATGGTTGCCGCGCCTTTGATTGCAGGCGCGGCGGCGATCGTCTGGCGCATGCACGGGCGCAGGCAAAAGATCTATCTGCTGGTGCTGGCGCTCTTTCCGCTGCTGTTGATGGCCGCCGTGCTGATGCTGGGAGCGATATTTTCGCCCAGCCATGATTCGGGTTTTGGCAATGTTGCCTTCGGGATAATGCTTATTGGCATGGTTGCAGTGCTGCCGTGGATGGCAGCATGTACTTTCGGGTTTTTCATAGGCGCGCTGCTGAGGCGCCGCTATCCGCCGCCAGAGCCTGTGCCGGTCGATACGGAGGTGGCTGCCGATGTTGCCGCGCTGCCACCGCCACAGACTGTCCTGTCCCGCCCGGCGCCTGCCCTCGTGCCGCCAGAGATGTCTCAACCAGCGCATCAGGAGTTTTCGCCGGACGGCGCCATCCGGGTCGACATTCAGCCGGTCGAGTGGGCGCAGAGCCAGTTTGCGGCGACTCCGCGCGTGGTACGGACGTCAGATGGGCAGGTGCTGTGCGATCTGCTGGGGTCGGACTGGGACGCGCATGTCGCCTATCCGCGCGATGCCTATGTCTGGCTCGGCCTGCGCCGCTATCGCGCGCCGGGGTATATGTTTGTGGAGTTCGATCTCGCGGCCGATCGCTACGCCATCGCGCTGGATGCGCTGGAGGAGCCGGATGAGGTGGGCCCGCTTCAGGACGTGAGCGGCCGGCTGGAAGTGTGGTGGGAGAAGGCGAGTGCGCGCGCGAGCACGCTTTATCGGGGGGACAAGGAGCATCCCGTTTCGGTGCAGGTTACGGGGAAGTTTGCCGCGTGGCGTTCGGCGCTCGTGATACTCATCGGGGCGATAGTGGCGATCGCGCTACTCACCTGGCTGTCGGTCACATATAATATCGACCCGCCGCACGTGCCGCTTGGGGTGCCGCATATCCCGCATGTGCCGCACTGAGGCAGCGGGGTTTAGCGCCTGTCCGTCACCTTGATCCCTGTGGTGATGCGGTTGCCGATGATCTGGGGGCGGTCATTGGTCCAGTTCGCCACGAAGGTGCTGGTGCGGCCGTAATCGCCGCCGAAGCTCGCCTGATTGTCACGGATCTGGAGGCTGTTGCTGTCCCACTCCCGCCCCTCGGGCGCAATGGTGATGAACGCGGAGTAATTGTCCTTGTCGCGCCCCTGCACCATGATGTTGTTGGCGATGAGGCCGGATGCGCCGTTCGAGAGGTCGATCATATAATTTGTGAGGTGGCCGGCGCGGTCATCGAACACGTTGCCGGTGATGGTGACGCGGGCGGCGCGGCTCTTTACGTAATGCCCGCCTTGCCCCGCCTCGAAGCGGGTCGCGGTGACGATGAGGTGGCCATAATGCCCCACATAGAGGCTGTGCGCGCAATCGAGATCGCGGTCGCAGCGGCCGAGCTTGCCGAAGATGCTGTGGTCGATGCGGATCGTCGACTGCGGGTCGTCATGGGTGAGGATGCCTTCCTCGCTGGTGCGAAACAGGCTGGCCGAGACGGTGAGGTTGCCGCGCTCCAGCCGGATTCCCGCGCCATTGCCATCGGGCACGCGCATGTTCTGGAAGATGATCGCCTCCACGCTGGCCGCGCGGCCGCGCAGCACCAGCGCCGCCTTGCCCTCGCAGGTGACGCCATCGAACACCACGCTGCCCGGCCGCTGCGCGCGGTAGGTGATGCTGCCCGCCTGCTGCACCGCGCACTGGCGATAGGTGCCCGGAGCTATGACGATGGTGCCGGAGCGATCCCCTACCGCCGCGACCGCGTCGGCCAGCGTGCGATAGGTGCGGCCCGTTTCCATGATCGAGAAGGGGTTGGGCTGGTTCGGTGCGGCGCCGAGCAAGGCGGGCACGGCGGCAAGCAGCAGAGCAGGGCGGATATGACGCATCGCTCGAGCGTAGCAGCTTGGCGGACCTGAATCATCCCAGCGTGAAATTTTTCTTCTGCACTTGCAAATCGGATCGAATCGGTCATATTATAGCACTGCGGGCCGGGCCCCTCTGGCGATCATGCTCCCATGATCGTGATGTCGGACCGCATCGGGTGACCGGTGCGATGTTTGGCATTCCTCTTCCCCCCTCAGCCATGCCGCATCGCTCCGGGCACCCGATTTGGATCAATTCCAATCGAGGAGTGCCATTAGAATGAAGGACAGTTTCTGTCGATTGCTGGTCAGGCATCAGCGGCTCGATGAAGCCTTGCGCGCCGAGCAGCGGCGCCCGTTTCCCGACTTTGCCCAGCTCCAGCGGCTGAAGCGCCTCAAACTGCGCATCAAGGACCGGCTGGCTGCTGCTGTGCGGGGCAGACGCATATTGCGGCCTTTGTAAGCGCGCGCACCGAAACTTCGGGAAACCGGGGTTTCGGTGTTCCGCCTTTGGCTCTTGGTGCACAGGATATTTCATGGATTTCAGCTTTATTTTTCAGGATTGGCTAGGCACGCCGATCTGGCTCTGGAGCGCGTTTCTTACGCTCGTCATCGTTCTGCTCGTTGCTGATCTTGGCCTGTTTCACCGCGGCGCCCGCGTTATCGGCGTCAAGGAAAGCCTTGCTCTATCGGCCTTCTATATCAGTGTTGGCGTGGCTTTCGGCGCGTGGGTCTGGTGGTATCTCGGGCAGGAAACGGGCCTTGCGTACCTCACCGGCTTCGTCATCGAGAAAAGCCTGGCGATGGACAACATCTTCGTCATCGCCATGATCTTCACCGCGCTCGCCATCCCCGCGCATCTGCAGCATCGGGTGCTGTTCTGGGGCGTGCTGGGCGTCGTGGTGCTGCGCGGCATCATGATCGGCATGGGCGCGGCGCTGGTGTCCAACTATGCGTGGGTGCTTTATGTGTTCGCCGCGTTCCTGGTATGGACCGGCATCGGTATGTGGCGCGCGTCGGGCAAGGCCTATGATGTCGAAGGCAGCCCGATCCTGCGGTTCCTGCGCGCGCGGCTGCCAATAACGGACGGGCTGCACGGCGAACGCTTCTGGGTGCGTCAGGCAGACCCCCGCACCGGGCAGTTGCGCACCTTTGCGACGCCGCTGTTGCTGGCGCTGCTGATGATCGAATTTGTCGACGTCGTCTTTGCTGTAGACAGCATTCCCGCCATCTTCGCGATCACGACCGATCCGTTCGTGGTCTATACGTCCAACATATTCGCGATATTGGGCCTGCGCGCGCTCTACTTCGCGCTGGCGGCGATGGTCGATCGCTTCGCCTATCTCAAGCAGGCGCTTGCGGTGCTGCTGATCTTCATCGGCTCGAAGATCTTCGTGGCGGACATGCTGGGGCTGGCGAAGTTCCCGCCGATGCTTTCGCTCGGCATTACCTTCGCGATCCTCGCGACAGGCATCGGCTGGTCGCTGTGGAAGACACGGGAGGGCGGGCGTGCGCCGGCCCTCCCGAACGCCAGCTAGTCGAGGTTCGGACGCAACCACCGCTCCGCCGTCGCGATATCCACGTCGCGGCGGCGGGCATAGTCTTCCAGCTGATCCCGCCCGATCCGCGCCACACCGAAATATTCGGACTGCGGGTGGCCGAAATAGAAGCCTGAGACGGAGGCCGTCGGCCACATGGCGAGGCTGTCGGTCAGGGTGATGCCGGTGTGATGCGGCGCATCTAGCATGGGGAAGAGCAGCTGCTTCTGGCTGTGATCCGGGCAGGCGGGATAGCCCGGCGCCGGACGGATGCCGCGATACTCCTCCTTGATCAGCGCCTCGTTTGTGAGCTGTTCGCCTTCTGCATAGCCCCACAATTCCGTGCGGACATGATGGTGCAGCCGCTCTGCAAAGGCCTCGGCAAGGCGATCTGCCAGCGCTTTGAGCAAAATGTCGTTATAATCGTCGTGCCGCGCCTTGAACTGCGCCAGATGGGTCTCGATGCCATGGCCCGCTGTTACCGCGAAGCCGCCGATCCAGTCGCCGTCGTGGCTTATGAAATCCGCGAGGCACATGTTCGCGCGGCCCTCGCGCTTCGCGATCTGCTGGCGCAGGAAGGGCATGCGGATGTGATAAAGCTCCCCCTCCTCGTCAGGGGAGGGGGCCGGGGCGTGGGGTTGACTGTTCACGCCATCCCCCACCCCAACCCCTCCCCTGAAGGGGAGGGGCTTATTAAGGTGGATAATTACATCATCACCTTCGCGGCGGCAGGGCCAGAGGGCGGCGACGCCCTTGGCGACGATCCACTTCTCGGCGATGATCTGATCGAGCATCTTCTGCGCGTCCTCGAACAGGTTGGATGCGCTTTCGCCCACCACTGGGTCGGTCAGGATTGCGGGATAGTTACCCGCCAGCTCCCACGCGCGGAAGAATGGGGTCCAATCGATATACTGCCGCAGGTCCGCAAGATCCCAGTCCGGGAACACATGAAGGCCGGGCTGTTTCGGGGCGTGGGGCTTCATCGTCTCATCGATGGTGAAGGCGTTGGCGCGTGCGTCCTCGATTGAAATGAGCGCGCTCTGGCCCTTGCCGGCGCGGACCTCGCGAATATGCTCATATTCCGCCGCCGTCTGGCCGACGAAGCCGTCTTTCTGCGTATCCGAAACCAGCGCCGTCGCGACGCCGACAGCACGGCTCGCGTCGAGTACATGCACGACCGGGCCGTCATAGGCCTGATCGATCTTCAGCGCGGTGTGCACCTTGGATGTGGTCGCGCCGCCGATGAGCAGCGGCATCGTCATGCCCGCCCGCTGCATCTCCTCAGCCACCGTCACCATCTCGTCCAGCGAGGGCGTGATAAGGCCGGAGAGGCCGATCATGTCCGCGTCATTCTCGTTCGCCGCTTCCAAAATCGTCGCCCATGGCACCATCACGCCAAGGTCGATCACCTCGAAGCCATTGCACTGCATGACGACGCCGACGATGTTCTTGCCGATGTCGTGCACGTCGCCCTTGACGGTCGCCATGACGATGCGGCCTTTGCCTTTCGCGTTCGCGTCCTTCTCCGCCTCGATATAGGGGAAGAGGTGGGCGACCGCCTGCTTCATCACGCGCGCGGATTTCACCACCTGCGGCAGGAACATCTTGCCGGAGCCGAACAGATCGCCCACCACGTTCATGCCGTCCATCAGCGGTCCTTCGATAACCTCGATGGGCCTGCCGCCGCGCGCGGCGATGGCGAGGCGGGCTTCCTCAGTGTCGGCGATTACGTGGGCATCGATGCCCTTGACCAGCGCGTGCTCGATCCGCTTTTCGACCGGCCAGCCGCGCCATTCCTCGGCTGCCTTCTCGGCGGCGGCATCCTTGCCCTTGTACTTCTCCGCGAGATTGACCAGCCGCTCGCCCGCATCGGGATCGCGGTTCAGCACCACATCTTCGCACGCCTGACGCAATTCGGGGTCTATCGTGTCATAGACATCGAGCTGGCCTGCGTTGACGATCGCCATATCGAGCCCGGCGGGAATCGCGTGATAGAGGAACACGCTGTGCATCGCGCGGCGCACCGTCTCGTTGCCGCGAAAGGAAAAGCTGAGGTTCGAGAGGCCGCCCGAAATATGCACATAGGGGCAGCGCGCGCGGATTTCCCTGCAGGCCTCGATGAAATCGACGGCGTAGTTGTTGTGCTCCTCGATCCCGGTCGCCACCGCGAAGATATTGGGATCGAAGATGATATCCTCTGGCGGAAAGCCGATGCCGACGAGCAGCTTGTAGGCGCGCTCGCAGATCTCGACCTTGCGCGCCTTGGTGTCCGCCTGGCCGACCTCATCGAACGCCATGACGACGACGGCGGCGCCATAGGCCATGCATTTGCGCGCTTGCTCCAGAAACTGTGCCTCGCCCTCCTTCATGCTGATCGAGTTGACGATCGGCTTGCCGGAAACGCATTTCAGCCCCGCCTCGATCACGCTCCATTTCGAGCTGTCGATCATCACCGGCACACGGCTGATGTCCGGCTCGGCGGTGATGAGCTTCAGGAACTGCTCCATCGCGGCCTGACTGTCGAGCAGCCCCTCGTCCATATTGACGTCGATGATCTGCGCGCCGTTCTCGACCTGCTGCCGCGCGACCTCCACGGCCTTGGCATAGTCGCCCGCCATGATGAGCTTCTTGAACGCGGCGGAGCCGGTGACGTTGGTGCGCTCGCCGATGTTGACGAAGGTGGCGGAGGATTGGGTGGTCATATTCATTCTTTCCAAAAACCCCTCCTCTTCAGAGGAGGGTTGGGAGGGTGGATCGAGGCGCTGGCCTGCGGCGGTCTTCACCACCCCCACCCCCGGCCCCTCCCCAGAAGGGGAGGGGAGTTTCAGGTTATGCCGCTATATGCATTGGTTCCAGGCCTGCAAGCCGGGTGATTACGGGCAGGGTGGGGATGGCGCGCGGAGCCGCACCCTCCAGCGCCTTCGCAATCGCGCCGATATGGGCCGGTGTGGTGCCGCAGCAGCCGCCGACCATGTTGACCAGTCCTTCCTCGATCCACACCTTGATCAGCGCGGCGGTCTGCTCCGGCAGCTCGTCATATTGCCCCAGCTCGTTGGGCAGGCCCGCATTGGGATAGGCGAGGATCAGCGTGTCAGCGATTTTGGAGAGCTCCGAGAGATAGGGCCGCAGCCTGTCTGCTCCGAACGCGCAATTGACGCCGATGGTCAGCGGCTTCAAGTGCCGCAGCGAATACCAGAACGCCGCGATGGTGTGGCCAGAGAGGTTGCGGCCTGACATGTCGGTGATCGTGAAGCTCATCATCAGCGGCACGGAGCGGCCGCTTGCCACTTCGGCTTCCTTCGCCGCCATGCCCGCCGCCTTGGCGTTCAAGGTATCGAAGCAGGTTTCGACGAGCAGGAAATCGACGCCGCCCTCGATCAGCGCGGCGCACTGCTCGCGATATTGCTCCTTCAGCGTGTCGTAATCGACCTCGCGGAAGGCGGGGTCGTTGACCTGCGGCGAGATGGAGAGCGTCTTGTTGGTGGGGCCGATGGAGCCGGCGACGAAGCGCTTGATGCCGTCCTTCGCCTCGGCCGCGTCACAGCACTCGCGCGCCAGCCGGGCTGCGGTCACGTTCAGCTCATGCACCAGATGCTCGCAGCCATAATCCGCCATCGCGATGCGCGTGCCGGAGAATGTGTTCGTCTCGATCATGTCCGCGCCATTATCGAGATAGGCGGTGTGGATCGCCTTCACGATGTCCGGCCGGGTGAGGCACAGCAGGTCGTTGTTGCCCTTCTGGTCCTTTTCCAGCGGGAGGTCGCCGCGATAGTCGGCTTCGCTCAGGCCATATTTCTGGATCGAGGTGCCATAGCCGCCATCGAAGATCATCACCTTTTGCGCAGCGCGCTGGCGGAACAGGGTTTCGGCATTAGTCATGCGGCATGTCCTTGCGGGCGCAGGCCGAGCAGGTGGCAGATCGCATAGCTCAGCTCGGCGCGGTTCAACGTGTAGAAGTGAAAGCTGCGCACGCCACCGGCATAGAGCTTGCGGCACAGCTCCGCGGTGATGGTGGCGGCGATGAGCTGGCGCGCAGGGGGGTGATCGTCCAGCCCCTCGAACAGGCGCGCCATCCATGCCGGGACCTCGGTGTTGCACATGGCGGACATCTTTAGGATGCCCGCGAAATTGGTGACCGGCATGATGCCGGGCAGGATTTCAGCTTCGATTCCCGCCGCGCGCGCTTTGTCGACGAAGCGGAAATAGGCTTCGGGCGAAAAGAAGAACTGTGTGATCGCGCGGGCCGCCCCGGCGTCGAGCTTGCGCTTAAGATTATCCAGGTCGGCCTGTGCGGACTGCGCCTCCGGGTGTGTCTCGGGATAGGCGGCGACGGAAATCTCGAAATCATGCAGCGCGCGCAGGCCCGCCACCAGCTCCGCCGCGCTGGCATAGCCGTCTGGATGCGGTTCGAACTTCGCGCCCATCTCCGGCGGATCGCCCCGTAATGCTACGATGTGGCGCACTCCGGCCTGCCAATAGGCATCGGCCACCTCGGCAATATCGTCCTTGCTGGCATCGACGCAGGTCAAGTGCGCGGCGGCGGGGATGGAGGTGTCCTTCGCGATGCGCGCGACCGTGCTGTGCGTGCGCTCGCGGGTGGATCCGCCCGCGCCATAGGTGACCGAGACAAAACGGGGCGCAAGCGGCGCCAGCGTCTCGATGCTCTCCCACAGCTGGGCCTCCATCTTTTCCGTCTTGGGCGGAAAGAATTCGAAGCTCACTTCGGCGTCTCCGCCCAGATCGGCGTAGAGCGGGGTGTCAAGGATGCGGCGCGCTTCTTCGAGCGCTCTACGTTCGGCATTCATGATATCTGTCGTTCCCTGATAGGCGTGACATTGGCGGATTTGCGCCGCCCCAGCCATAGTTTTACCGTGAGCTCACCACCGGGCAGCGTGTCGGTCCGCTCCAGCGCAATCCCCGCCTCGGCAAACCAGTCTGCGATCTGGTCATCCGAAAAGCCGAGGCGCTCATGCTGATCGCGCGTGCGCAGTTCTTCGCGGTCATGCGCCTCGAAATCCACGATCAACAGGCGACCGTTATCTTTCAGCACCCGCGCGGCCTCGGCAATCGCGCGCTGGGGCGTGGCGCTATAGTGCAAGATCTGGTGCGCGGTGACGAGGTCTGCGGCAGCGTCGCCAAAGGGTAGGGCGCAGAAATCGCCGAGCAGCAGGTTGTATTTGTCGGCTCCCTCCTGCGGCAGCTTGGCGCGGGCGAGGCGGAGCATGTCGGGGCTGCGGTCGATCGCGTCGACATGGCGCGCGCGTTCGCCCAGCAGCGCAATCATCCGCCCGGTACCGGTGCCGAGATCGAGCAGATGGCTGAACGGCTCGGCCCCCAGCGCGCGAACGATGGCCTGCTCGACCTCCGCCTCAGGCACATAGAGCGAGCCAAGCGCGTCCCACTGTTCGGCATGGGCGGCGAAATAGTCGTCGGCAGCGCGCATGCGGTCCGCACGGATCGCGGCGAGGCGGGCGAGATCGGCCTTGAGCCAGAGGCCCTCGCTGGCCTCGGCGGGAATATCGGCAAACATTTCCATCAACTGGCGGCAACTTGGAGACGGTGCGAGGCGCAGAAACACCCAGTTTCCTTCCTTGCGCCGGTCGATGAGATCGGCTTCGGCCAGAATTTTCACATGGCGTGAGACGCGCGGCTGGCTCTGGCCCACGGCCTGCGCGAGCTCGCCCACGGAAAGCTCCATCGCACCCAAAAGGTGCATGATGCGCATCCGCGTCGGGTCCGCCATAGCGCGGAAAATGTCGAGCAATTCTGCCATTGCGTGATCGTATATAAAGAATTCTTTATATAGGTCAACCCGGCTTGCCATGATATTCTGGCCCGGCTTTTCGGGGCACTAACCGACAATTCCGACAATCAGGCGCTTGCGTTCGCCGAATCATGACAGTATTTATGCGCGCAGCAGGCTCAATAGGGGGTGAGCTTTTCTCCGAGAGAAGCCTGCTTTGTCAGTATCTCAGAGAAGGGTTTACCCATGACCAAGACTATCGCACTTTCGCTCGTAATTGCTTCCTCGCTTGGCCTCGCCGCATGCTCCAAGAGCGAAGAAGGCAACGCCATGAACAACGCTGCCGAAAACGTCACCAACGCAGCCGAGAACACCATGAATGCCGCGATGAACGCGTCGAACGCGACCGAGAACGCCGCGAACGCGACCGAGAACGCTGCGAACGCTCAGTAATTTCTGGCATTTCAGCAAAAAGAATGGGGGTGCGACCTTTGGGTGCGCGCCCCTTTTCTGTTTTAGGGCGAGGGTATGAAGCATGAGCGGCGTGACAGCGGTTCTCTTCCATAAGCGGTTATTGGCCGTTTTGATGACGGGTCTTGCGCTGACGGGCTGTGGCGACAATGACAGCGCGGAGGGGCCGGGCGGCGTGACCGCCGGTGAAGCCCGTGCCCTCAACGAGGCGGCAGAGATGCTTGACGCCCGCGCCGCCAACGCAGCGTCCGCATTGACAGATAACGCTCAGAACGCAGTTTCTGAATAAATGCCCATTTATTGTGCACTGCACGGTGGCTGCCTAATTTTGTAGCGGCTCAGCATGAGCGGTCGCCCTTGAGCCCCGCATTAACCCGTTCTTAAGAAGTTGGCACGGCTTTTGCGTATTGCTCCCCGCACACCAGAATAAGGGGGTAGCATGAAACTAGTCATGGCAATCATCAAGCCGTTCAAGCTGGACGACGTGCGGGACGCTTTGTCCTCACTCGGCGTAGCGGGCATGACGGTCAGCGAAGTCAAGGGCTTCGGACGTCAGAAGGGGCAGACCGAGATTTATCGCGGCGCCGAATACAGCACCAACATGGTTCCGAAGATCAAGGTCGAGGTCGTGTGCGATGACGCGCTCGCTCCGCGCGTGGTCGAGGCCGTTCAGCAGGCCGCGAACAGCGGCGCCATCGGTGATGGCAAGATCTTCGTTCTCGATGTCGGCGAAGCGGTGCGGATCCGCACCGGCGAAACCGGCGACACCGCGCTGTGATGAAAGGGGAAATAATGAGCATTTCCAGAAAACTCTGCGGTGTGGCCGGGGCGATGGCCGCCCTTGCCGCCGCGACGCCCGTGTGGGCGCAGGATATGGTGAAAAATCCTACCGTCGAACAGATGGCGACGATGATGAACAAGGGCGACATCGCGTGGATGCTCGTCTCGGCCGCCCTCGTGCTGATGATGTCGATTCCCGGCCTCGCACTGTTTTACGGCGGCCTCGTGCGTACCAAGAACATGCTGTCCGTGCTGATGCAGGTGTTCATGATCGTTTCGGTCGCTGGCATTCTCTGGTGCCTCTATGGCTATTCGATGGCTTTCACCAGCGGTGGGGACAACCACTTCTTCGGTGGTTTCTCCAAGGCGTTCCTCACCGGTGTGACCAGCGGCACCTACGCCGCAACATTCAGCAACAATCTCTATTTGCCTGAACTGGTGTTCGTTGTCTTCCAGATGACCTTCGCGATGATTACCCCCGCGCTGATCGTCGGCGCATTTGCCGAGCGCATCAAGTTCTCGGCGCTGATCGTGTTCGTCATCGCCTGGTCGACGATCGTCTATTATCCCATCGCGCACATGGTGTGGTACTGGGCCGGACCAGACTTCCTGGCCGACGCGCCGACCGATTACGGTTTTCTCTGGGGCATGGGCGCTCTGGACTTCGCCGGCGGCACCGTGGTTCACATCAATGCGGGTGTTGCCGGGCTTATCGGCTGCCTCATGGTCGGCAAGCGCATCGGCTTCCCCAAGGAAGCGATGGCTCCGCACTCGCTGACCATGACCATGATTGGTGCCTCGCTGCTGTGGGTCGGCTGGTTCGGTTTCAACGCCGGTTCCAACCTGGAAGCCAATGGCGTGACCGCAGTTGCGTTCATCAACACCATGGTCGCCACCTGTGCGGCGGCGGTCTCCTGGGCGCTTATCGAGCAGGTTCATCACGGCAAGGCCTCCATGCTGGGTGCCGCAACGGGTGCGGTGGCCGGTCTGGTCGCCATCACCCCGGCTTCGGGCTTCGCAGCGCCGATGACTTCGATCCTGCTGGGCTTCGTCGTTTCGCCGATCTGCTATCTCTTCGTCACCAAGGTGAAGAGCATGTTCGGTTATGACGATAGCCTCGACGTGTTCGGCGTGCACTGCATCGGCGGTATCGTAGGCGCGATCGCCACCGGCATCGTCGCCGATCCGGCGCTGGGCGGTCAGGGCTTCTTCGACTACACCCAGTTCCCAGCCGCTGTCGGCGTCTATGACATGGGTGCGCAGGTCATCACGCAGATCAAGGCAGTGGTGGTCACGATCCTGTGGTCCGGTATCGGCTCCGCAGTGCTCTACTTCGTCATCGACAAGACCATCGGTCTGCGTCCGAGCGCCGATGCCGAGCAGCAGGGCCTGGACCTCACCAGCCACGGCGAGCGCGCCTACAACATGTAAGAATTGGCAGGGCGGCGCGGGGGAAACCTCAAGCGCCGCCCGCCTCGGTTATCTGGCCATTTTCCGAGCCAGAGGCTTCGCCTCCTCGAAAATGGCTGAACGATGTTCCTCCTGCGAACACACCTGGGGCCGGTGCAGCAATGTACCGGCCCGATTTTGTTTACTTGGGGGCGGCGGCCAATGTGTCCATGATCTGGCGGACAGGCGAGAGGTCGTAGCCCGCCGCCGAGGCGACGTCGGCGAGCTGATCGGGATCCTCGCCCGCGCGGGCGCGGGACAGCGCCCAAAGCAGGGTGGAGCGGGTGCCGGAGCGGCAATAGGCGAGCAATTTGCCGCCCGTGCTGAGCTGGCCCAGTGCCTCGTCCATCCCGTCAAGCTGCCAGGGGGCAAAGCCGCTATGGTTCACTGGCACGGCGGCATAGCCGATGCCCGCAGCCTCCGCAGCGCGTGCGACTTCATCTCCGGGCGTCTGATCGGGCGACTCTCCCTCGGGCCGGTTGTTGAGGATGAAGCTGACGCCCATGCTCTTCGCCAGTGCCACGTCCTCCACGCTGATTTGCGGCGATACGAGGACTGTCTCGGTGAGCTGGCGGAACATGACTTATCTCCTTTGCGAGCCGCCTTTCATAGGCTGTGCGTGCGCAAGTTCAAGCGTCGAGCGGTTCCGGCGTGTCGTCCCCATCACGCTCCTGTGCCTGTTGCGTCCACATTTGGGCATAGAGGCCGCCCCGCGCGACCAGAGCGCCATGGGTGCCACGTTCCGCTATACGGCCCTGATCGAGCACGATGATCTCGTCGGCATCGATCACGGTAGAGAGGCGGTGCGCGACGATGATCGTGGTGCGCATCTGCGCCATATCACGCAGCACTTGCTGGATCGAGGCTTCGGTGCGGCTGTCTAGCGCGCTGGTGGCTTCGTCGAGGATCAGAATCGGCGGATCCTTCACCAGCGTGCGCGCGATAGCGACGCGCTGTTTCTCCCCACCGGACAGCTTCAGGCCGCGTTCGCCGACGCGCGTGTCATACCCTTTGGGCAAAGACACAATGAAATCATGGATAGCCGCGCCGCGCGCCGCCGCCTCGATCTCTGACTGGGATGCGCCTTCTCGGCCATAGGCGATATTATACCCGATCGTGTCGTTGAACAGCACCATATCCTGCGGCACGATGCCGATCTGCGCACGCAGCGAGGCCTGCGTCACCCGAGCGATGTCCTGGCCGTCGATAAGGATTCGTCCGGCCTGCACATCATAGAAGCGATAGAGCAGGCGAGCGATTGTCGATTTGCCCGCGCCGGTCGGGCCGACGATGGCGAGCGTATGCCCGGGAGGGATTGTCAGGCTAAGGCCATGCAATATCTCCCGGTCGGCGTCGTACCCGAACCGCACATCTTCGAACTGCACATGGCCGGTACGAACCTGAAGCGGCTGGGCGCCGGGTGCGTCCTTTATCTCCGCCGGCGTGTCCACCAGTGCGAACATCGCCTCCATATCGATCACACCCTGGCGGATCGTGCGATAGACCATGCCGAGCATGTCCAGCGGCCTGAACAGCTGAGCCAGCAGCGTATTCACCAGCACGACATCGCCGGTGGTGAACTGCCCCCGGCTCCAGCCCCACACCGTGTAGCCCATCGCACCCGCCATCATCAGGTTGGTGATCAGCGACTGGCCAATGTTGAGCGCGGCGAGGCTGTTTTCGGATTTGACGGCCGCGCGCGCATAGCTCTGCATCGCATCGGCGTAGCGCCTCGCCTCCCGGTCCTCGGCGCTGAAATATTTTACCGTTTCGAAGTTCAGCAGGCTGTCCACCGCATGCGCCATAGCCCCGGTGTCGAGGTCCACCATGTCGCGGCGAAGCTGGTTGCGCCATTCCGTGACGGTGCGGGTGAACCAGATATAGAGCGCGACCATCATCAGTGTCGCAACGACCAGACCCGCGCCGAATTTCGCGAAGAAGATGATGCAGACGGCTGTCAGTTCGATGATCGTCGGCGCTATGTTGAACAGCAGGAAATAGAGCATCGTGTCGATGCTTTTGGTACCGCGCTCGATAACCTTGGTGACCGCACCTGTCTTGCGGTTGAGATGAAAACGCAGCGAAAGGCGGTGGAGGTGCACGAACACATGTTCGGCCAGCCTGCGCGTCGCCTCCTGACCCACACGTTCGAATGTGACGTTGCGCAGATTGTCGAATAGCACGCCGCCAAAACGCGCTCCAGCATAAGCGCAGACCAGCGCGACGGCGAGCATGGCGCCGCTCTGCAGGCCGGGGGCCATCCGGTCGATCACCCCCTTGTAGGCGAAGGGCATCACGAGCGTGACCGCCTTGCTGGCGAGCACCAGCAGCATGGCGATGACCACGCGCGCGCGCAGCGCGGGCGCGTCTGCGGGCCAGAGATAAGGCAGGAAGCGCCTCAGCGTAGCCCAGAGGGGCGGGGTGGGCGCATCTGGGGCGGCGGGAGTATCGGGTGGCATCGGTGGCCATTTAGGCGCTGGAACGATGAATGCCAAGCCAGCGGTTCGCCCGGACCGGACATGGCTGCTGTGGGGTTCACCATATCCGGCCCAGGCAGGCAGCCGAGGCCGCCCAGCGACTCAGCCCCCGAGTGGGGTTGGAGGCTGCGCCGTGGGCCATTCGATGTCATGCCAGCGAGTTTGCCGCAAGACTGAAAATTACAAAAAAAGCAATTATTTTAGTTAATTACCATGACGCGTCAGTACTACTGCACCGACGGCAAGTTAATCCCGCAATAGATCGTTGATTGCGGTTTTTGCCCGAGTCTGGGCGTCGACGCGCTTGACGATGACGGCACAGGCGAGATTTGGCCCCTCACTTCCGTCGGGCAAGGGCTTGCCAGGCAGGGAACCAGGAACCACGACTGCATAGGGCGGAACCTCTCCAACGAAGACCTCGCCCGTGGTCCGGTCGACGATCTTGGTGGTGGCGGAAAGGAATACGCCCATCGCAAGCACGGCTCCACGCCCCACACGCACGCCCTCCACCACTTCGGACCGCGCGCCGATGAAGCAGTCGTCCTCGATGATCACGGGATCGGCCTGAAGTGGTTCGAGCACGCCGCCGATGCCTACGCCGCCTGAGAGGTGAACATTCTTGCCTATCTGCGCGCAGCTGCCGACCGTAACCCAGGTGTCGACCATCGTACCTTCATCCACAAAAGCGCCGATGTTGACGAAGCTGGGCATCAGAATCACATTCTTCGCAATATGTGCCCCCGCGCGTGCGACGCTGCCCGGCACAGCGCGAAAGCCTGCCGCGCGATACTCAGCCTCGCCCCAGCCTGCGAACTTGCTCGGCACCTTGTCCCACCAGAAGCTGGCGCCCGGCCCACCGGGGATCAACTGGTTGTCGTTGAGTCGAAACGACAGCAGCACCGCCTTCTTGGCCCATTGGTTGACCTGCCATCCGCCGCCCTTCGGCTCGGCCACGCGGATCTGACCGGCATCGAGCAAGGATAGCGCGCGTTCCACGGCCGAGCGCACCTCGCCGGTGGTGGCTGTAGAGATGTTGGCGCGGTCTTCCCACGCGGCGTCTAGCGTGGCGATCAGGTTTGCATGGTCATTCATGAAGCTATTCCCCGGATTGGCGTCAGTCGCCGGGCATATCCCCTATGCTCGCCGCCGACGCAAGAGGGACACTTTATTTGAGGCAGCTATCCAGCCCCTGATCACGCACGACACCCACCCTGCGGCTGATGCTGTTGCCGTAGCGCCGGGTAAAGCCGGAGGGGGCGACCGCCTCGCGCTTTTTTGGCAAAGGCAGCACGGCAGCAATGCGCGCTGCCTCCGCGCGCGAAAGGGTGCTGGCATCATGGTTGAAATAGCGCATCGCGCCTGCGTTTGCGCCGTAAGTGCCGATGCCCGTCTCCGCGACGTTCAGATAGACTTCCATGATTCGGTGCTTGCCCCACAGCGCCTCGATCAACAGAGTGAAGTAGGCCTCAAGCCCTTTTCTGAAGAAACCTCCATTCTGCCAGAGGAACACATTCTTGGCGGTCTGCTGGCTGATAGTGGAGCCACCGCGAATGCGCCCGCCGCGCGCGTTGTGCTTGAAGGCCTTTTCGATCGCCTCGGCGTCAAAGCCATGATGGAGGCAGAACTTGCTGTCTTCCGCGGCTATCGCGGCCCGCGCCATGTCCGGGTCCATGTCGTCGAGGCTCATCCAGTCTTTGGTGATGCCGTTCTTGTCGAACAGCATGGTCAGCGTCACCGGCGGCGGCACGAAGCGGTAGATCACCACCATCACCACCGAGAGGATGAGGAACCCGCCGATGATCCGCACCGGCCAGCGAATGAGATCGCGCAGCGACAAGGTGGAACGGGTTTTTGCGATAGTCCGGTTACGAGCCATGACGGAAGGAATAAACTCACCCGGGCGTTATAGTCCAGATGTCGCGCGCAGCTCCCTGAGATCCGCCTCCGGGCGCGCTCCATAATGGGAGATAATTTCCGCCGCGCACAGCGCGCCGAGGCTGAGGCAGGCGGTGAGATCCTGCCCCTCGACCAAACCCGCGAGGAAGCCGGCGGCGAACAGATCGCCCGCGCCGGTGGTGTCGATCACTTCCTCGACCGGCGCGGCGGGAACCGCATAGCGTTGCCCGCCCGCCACAGCTATCGCGCCCTGCTCGCTACGCGTTGACACCAGCACCGGCACCTTGGGCGCTATCGCCGCCACGGCCTGCTCGAAATCCTGGACCTGGGCCAGCGCCTGAATTTCCGCTTCGTTTGAGAAAAGAATGTCAATCACTCCGCCGTCGATCAGCGCCATGAAGTCTGCGCGGTGCCGCTCGATCACAAAGCCATCTGACAGAGTGAAGGCAACCTTGCGCCCCGCCGCCCGCGCCAGCTCTATCGCGCTGCGCATCGCCTTGCGCGGCTCTTCCGGATCCCAGAGATAGCCTTCGAGATAAAGGATGCCCGCGCCACGGATCATCTCGGGATCGAGCGCGCTGGCGGGCAGATGCTGGGATGCGCCGAGGAAGGTATTCATCGTCCGCTGCGCATCTGGCGTCACCATCACGAGGCAGCGCGCGGTTGGCATGCCTCCGCCTGACGCTGGCGTGTGATAGTCAACCCCCAGCGCCTTGATGTCATGCGCGAAGATCTTGCCGAGCTGGTCGTCTGCCACCTGCCCGATAAAGCCGCAGGCCTTGCCCAGCGCGGCGAGGCCCGCCAGCGTATTGGCCGCCGAACCGCCGCTCGTCTCGCGGCCTGCGCCCATCTCGGCATACAGGAAATCGGCCGTTTCCGCGTCGATCAGCTGCATGCCGCCCTTGGGCAGCGCGTGGAGAGCGAGGAAGGCATCGTCGCTCGGCGCGATCACGTCGACGATCGCATTGCCAATGGCGACGACATCATACTGGGGCTGGGTCAAGCAGGGTTCCTTGGCGGCTGGCGGTAAACACTTTTTGGCGCACCCGAGAGGAGTGCCTTCGAACGAATTATTCGAAATTTTAGCCCAATGGAATGATATTCTCAAAACTACGTCCCTAGGGACGGGAGTGCCCTCCAACAGCAACGAGGCGGACATAACACCCCGCCGCAAACAGAAGCCGCGCCAATCCCCCCGATCCAAGCGAGCCTCCCGAATAGGAAGCTGACATGGAGAGAGTGCCGCCGACAAAACATATTTCATTCCGCGTTACTTTCGCGGAAGCGGCGCACATAAAGGCGAAGGCGGAAGCGGCAAGTATCCCGGTATCGGATCATATTCGATCCCGTATGCTAGATGACGAGAATGCAAGGGCAACTCCGCGCCGTCGGAGCAAGAATCCAGTCAAGGATCACAAAGCTCTGGCCCAAGCCATCGGCCTGCTGGGCCAATCGCGCATATCTTCAAATCTGAACCAGCTCGCCCGTGCGGCGAATACGGGCAGTTTGCCCGTGACGCCGGACACGGAAGCCGCGTTGCTGGAAGCTCTGGACGAAATTCACGAAATCCGCCGCCTCCTGATTGCCGCCCTGAACCTTGAGGTCGAGCCGTGATACTCAAGGCTTCCCAACGCAGCGGCGCGAAACAGCTTGGCCTTCACCTGATGAAGACCGATGAAAACGAACACGTCGAAATCCACGAAGTCAGCGGCTTCGTGTCCGACGATCTCATGGCGGCAATGAAGGAAGCCCATGCGCTATCGCTTGGAACGAAGTGCAAGCAGTTCCTGTTTTCCGTGTCGCTCAATCCGCCATCCACCGAGTCCGTCCGCGCGGAAGTTTTCGAACGAGCGTGCGACGTGATCGAAGAACGGCTGGGCCTGAAAGGCCAGCCGCGCATGATCGTCTTCCACGAGAAGGAAGGGCGTCGCCATGCCCATGTCGTGTGGTCGCGTATCGACGCGGAAACCATGACGGCAAAGCCGCTGCCATTCTTCAAGCGGACGTTGAACGCCATCGCCAAAGAACTCTATCTCGAAAACGGTTGGAAGATGCCGGACGGTTTTCGGGATGCGAATCTGCGTGATCCGCGCAATTTCACGCTCGACGAATGGCAGCAGGCCAAGCGGACGGGCCTTGATGCGCGGGAAGTCAGGGCCACGATACAGGAATGCTGGGAGATGTCGGACAACGGACCCGCATTCGCCAAGGCGCTCGAAGATCGCGGGCTGTTTCTGGCGCAAGGCGATAGACGCGGCCATGTCGCCGTATCCATTGAAGGCGAGGTCTTTGCCATCGCGCGGATGGTGGATAAGAAATCGAAAGAGGTCGCGGCAAGGCTCGGCGATCCGAAGTCATTGCGCTCGGTTTCTGATACAGTGCGCTACATTGGCGAAGCAGTTGCACCGCGCCTTTCGCGCTATATTTCCGAGGCCAAGCGTATTGCCCACAATGCGATGAAGCCGCTCAACGAGCGGAAGCAGACCATGAAAAATTCCCACGCGCAAGAGCGGAAGCTGCTCGCCGAAAAGCAGCGCGAGCGGCACTTGTCGGAACAAAAAGCGCGTTCCGCGCGGGTCCGTGGTGGCGCGAAAGGCGTCTGGGACATTATGACCGGACGCTATTTCAAGGTGCGGAAACAGAATGAGATTGAAGCCTTCTTCGGCGTTCAGCGTGACAGGGCACAGCGACACGATCTCGTGCAAGCGCAGTTGAAAGAACGGCAAGCCCTGCAACGGGAAATTATACGCTTGCGCGAAAGAAGCGCATATCAGGTGTTGGGCTTGTATCGCGATGCAGCCCAATATCGTCGCATGGTGCGTGAAGGTCAGTTCGAGCGTGACGGTTCGGAACGGGTGCGTCCCGTTACACCACGCGGTCCTGAGCTTGGGCGATAAAGGTCATTGCTTGCTGGCGCGGCAATCGACATCGGCTTGGCCATCGCTTCATCATTCTTCTGAATTCTCGTGCTGATTTCCGCCGCCCGCTGGGCGCGGTTGTGATCGGTGTATCTGTCCGATGATTGCGATCCGGTGCAAGGCGTTGTCAGCCTTCTCCATTCCATTGCGATTGGGGCAATGCACCCCATTCATGCGGGACTGATTCCTCGTCCTCAACGCGGCCCATCGGGGGCGGCGCAAAACAACAGGAGGAATCCATGTTCAAAATGACCAAAGGCGATCTGGCGAAGAAATCCGACGCGCAGCTTGCCGCGCTGTTTCAGCAAACAACGCTCGGCCTTTCAGCCGCCAAGTCGGACCTCGCGACGGTGCAGTCGCTGCTCGCGATGATCCAAGCCGAACGCGCGAACCGTCGTCCATCGCCATAGCGACGATAAAGGAGCGCTATCCGCGCCCCTTCTTTTCTTCCTTGCTGTCGTTGACGCGCATGACGACGCGACCGTTGAGCGGAAGAGCATTGAGGCTCATCGTGAAGCCTTTCCCGTCGCGGGTGGCCCATGCAACGCCGATATCGGTCCAGCGGGCGTTCTCGCCGTCGCCGTTCACGGTGAAGAGGCGATGGCTGGGGCGGTTCTGATTGATATCTGACATGATGTTCTCCTTCATGTTTTCCGAAGGACCATTCCCTCGGTTCATGGGGAGAGTGCGGAACGGACGAAAAAGACGGAGATCAAAGGCTCGTGCGCAGCACGACCATTGGCGCGGAGCTGCACGAAGGAAGCGAGCGGGCTTGAACCTTGGCGCGTCCGGTCCAAAACCCATGACAAAAACCGACGAATGATCCTGCCAGAAATCATTGAGAACCACGGCACCAATCAGAACCGCGCCTGCCTATGCCCCCGATTGACGATGGCGATGCTGGCACACGCTGGACATGACCAGCTTTTTCAGTCGCACAGCCGCAACCCGCGATGATTGGCAAACGCCCCGGCATATCATTTCCGCACTCGGTCATTTCGATCTCGACCCATGCGCCAATAATGACGATCCGACGCGCTGCGGCTCAACGGGATTCACCATCGAACAGGACGGCCTGTCGCGAGAATGGCACGGCAGAGTATGGCTGAATCCGCCCTATGGCGGCGCGACTCCCGCGAAAGTCTGGCTGATGAAGCTGGCGCGACACGGCAATGGCGTTGCTCTTGTTCCGCCGCGTGTCGGTGCGCGTTGGTTCCATGATGTCGTTCTCTCGACAGCCCATGCGATCCTGTTTCTGAAAGGTCGCGTGTCCTTCATTGATCCGGTCGCGCAACGGCCCGCGCGGGGCAACAATGCCGACAGCATTCTGATTGCTTACGGGTTGGAAAATGTCGTGGCGTTTGAAAAATGCGGCCTCGAAGGCAGGCTTTGGCGATTGCTGCCGTAATCCAGCGACACCGTTCGACCTTCGCAAAAGTCGAAATGAAGGCGGCCATCAGGCCGCCTCTCTGCGTTCAGAGATAGACAAAGATGCCAGATATTCGGCGGCCTTGTTCGCGGCACTTGCAGCAGTGAAGATCGCCTTGCGGTCGGATTTCAGGATGCGAAGTAATCGCGAGGTGTCGATAATGTGAAGGAACGCAGTTTCAGTGTCTGAAATGCGCAGAATTGCGACGTTATCTGACGGGCTTTGCTCCGCATTATTTCTCGACGAACCTCTGCGGTCGTTTGACCAGCAGAGGAGCCGTCAATGCCGAATACCGATTGCGAACTGATCTCCGAACTCAGATCCGTACTGACCAGCCAACGATACAGCCCGGTGGTGGCCGGGAACTACTGCGCCTATGCGCGCGGGTTCCTCGACTATCTTGCCCGGCGCAGCATCCCGATCGCGGAGGTGACCGAGGCGCAGGTGGGGTACTATTTGCACCATGCGATCACGATGTTCCGCAAACGTCATGGCCGACCACCAGGGCCGTGTTGGCACTCCATTCCGCGTTCTGGAATCCACGCCCTACTGCGGCTTGCACAGGGCCGTTGGCCACCCGCGCCCAAAGCGACATGTGCTGCTGACACGCTGCGCTTTACGATTTGCGACGAATACGAGATCTGGCTGCGCGAGGAGCGGGGCCTTGCGGAGCGCAGCATCTACGCATTGATGTGGGAAGGTCGGAACTTCCTGACCTGGCAGCTTGATCGATGCGGCGTCGACAGCCTGGTGGAAATGAGCGTCGGCGACATCGACCGTTACATGGATATGCGCAGCCCGCACCAAACGCGCAAATCGGTGAAGGACGTGGCGGAGCGTCTTCGCTCGCTGTTGCGTTATCTGCACCGTACGCGCCGCACCGCAATCGACTTGTCGCCGCACGTCATCGCCCCGCTATTGTATGCCTATGAAGGGGTGCCCTCGATCCTGGAGCGCGATCAGATCGCCGCCGTTCTGGAAACCGCGAGCAAAGACACAACGCCTATCGGGCTCAGAGATCAGGCGATCCTGCAACTGCTGGCGACTTATGGTCTGAGGTCCGGCGAAATCCGCAATCTGAAGATCGAGGATATTGACTGGCGGACGGAATCGATCCGCATCCTCCACACCAAGACCCGTGCCTGTTCCTATCTGCCGTTGATGGCTCCGGTGGGCGAAGCCATCCTCAGCTATCTGCGCTCGGGACGACCGCAGACCGACGCCCGCGAAGTGTTCGTGCGGACCCGTGCACCCTATGGAAGGCTCCGGGTGCTGCATAGTGCCGTCTTCCGGCGAATCCGGGATGCCGGGGTCAAGCCACCGGGGAAGTGTGGGCCACACATCTTCAGACATGCCCGCGCGGTCGAGATGCTGCGCGCCTCGGTCCCGCAAAAGGTGATCGGCGATATGCTGGGTCATCGTTCGACGGAATCTACCGCTCCGTATCTCAAGCTGGCAACCGAAGACCTGCGGGCCATCGCGCTCGACGTTCCGGGATCGGAGGTGCTGTCATGACGCCATGGCCCGATCCCGAACGACTGTTGATCGCGCGCTATCTCGCGGACCTTGGCCTGCGCAGCAAGAACAGCCGCACCTATTACAAACAGGTGCTCTACAGCTTCCAGGACGTCGCCGCGCGCCACACCGAACTCGGCCAAGATGTGCTGGTAGCCTGGTTGCGGGCGTGGTCCGACCGTTGGACAGCGACGACGCTGCTCCACCGCACCCGCATTATCGACCGGTTCCTCGATCACCTTGTGCAAACCGGGGCGATCCACCGCAATCCCGTCGTCGTCCTGCGCAAGGAGTGCAACGTCAAGCAGTGCATGCCGGTCTGGCGCGCTCTGGCTTCACGCGATCCAGAACAAGCCCTTGCCGAACTGCATCAGCCCAAACCGTTCGGCAGCGTGCTGGGCGCGATCATGGCCGAGCACGTTACGCTGATGCGCAACAGGGGGTACAAATATACCACGCAGCCTGTGTGGCTTTTGCGGTTCGACCGGTTCCTACAGCTGAACCCGGCGCTGCAGGATGAACCGATCGGGGTGATGCTCGAACACTGGGCGGCGGCGAAGGCCACGCGCAATCATCCTGCCGAATGCGAAAAGCTGAAGCGCGTCCTTGCGAAGATACTCCGCCACCGGGATCCGTCGATCCCACCGCGCCGACCGGACCCACGTCCGGGGAAGGAAGTGGCCAAACAATGGCGCAAACCTCATATCTATACGCCCGCCGACGTGCAGCATATGCTCGACATTGCTCGCTCTTACCCCTCTCCGCGAGCGTCGCTTCGCCCGTTGAGTGTCTACACGATGCTTCTGCTCGCCTATTGCGCGGGCCTGCGGCGCAGCGAGGTTGCCCGCCTTGATCTGGGGGATGTTGATCTTCAGGGCGGCACGATCACTATACGGCAGACCAAGTTCTACAAGACAAGGATACTGCCGCTGCCCGACACTGTGATGGCCGAACTTCGGGCGTACATCGATGTGCGGCGTCGCGCGGGTGCCCCGCAGGATCCGAGGTCAGGTCTGTTCTGGCACGAGCAGCGGAGCGGCCGCTATACGAAGCAAGCCGTCGCCTGGCTGCTCGTTGACGTCATACGCCGTGCCGGGCTGAAGCCACCGCAGGGGCGAACGGGACCGCGTTTGCACGACCTGCGCCACTCGATGGTCGTGAACCGGATCCTCGAATGGTACAGGACGGGCATCAACCCGCAGGACCGTCTGCCATTCCTCGCGACCTACCTCGGCCACCGGGATATCAACTCTACGCTGGTCTACATCACGGTCACCCAGGATCTGCTGCATTACGCAAACGAGCGGTTCCGCATGGTGGGCGCACCTTGCCTCAGCATGGAGCGGGAGGTGCAGACATGAGCAAGGCCAACCCGTTCCCGGTACTGATGCGCGCGTTCTTCTACGAATGGCTGGTCGAGCAGCGCAACGCATCCATCCATACAGTCCGATCATACCGCGATACCTGGCGGCTGTTCTTGCGGTTCGTCGCACAGCGGGCTGGAAGGAAGGTGGCTATGATTACGATGACTGATCTGGCCGCAAGCGAGGTCTCCGCGTTCCTCAGTTACGCTGAACATGAGCGCGGCGGCACGATCGGCACGCGCAACTGCAGGCTTGCCGCAATCCGCAGCTTCTTCCACTTCGTGGCGACCAGGGATCCTGCATCGATCGCGCAATGCGTCGAAATCCTCAACATACCCGTCAAGCGCACGCCGGTATCGGAGCCCTGCTATCTGGATCCGGCGGAAGTGACGGCAATTCTTGCCCAGCCTGACCGTTCGACGCTCGAAGGCATGCGCGATCATGTGCTGCTCTCGTTCCTCTACAACAGCGGCGCACGAATACAGGAAGCGCTCGACTTGTGCCCCGAAGCAATCCGGTTCGAAAGTCCGAGCTGCGTGCGCTTGACCGGCAAGGGACGGAAGGAACGCATCTGCCCGCTCTGGCCTGAAACAGCCTTGCTGCTGAAGAAGCTGCTCGAACGGCAACCACGGGCGCCTGACCAACGGCTGTTCGTTAACCGCTATGGCGAACCGCTCAGCGCGTCGGGCGTCCGATTCAAGCTTGCCGCCTACGTAAAGGCGGCGACCGAAGCCACACCAACGCTGCGTACCAAGCACGTGACGCCGCACGCCTTCCGGCACGCCACCGCCGTGCACCTCATATCTGCGGGCGTCGATGTTACAGTCATCCGCAGTTGGCTCGGCCACGTGAGCCTCGACACGACCAACCACTATGCCAGGGCCAATCTTGAAACGAAGCGAAAGGCCCTGGAACAGGTCGCCGTTCCGACAACACCCGGCGGTCAGCCTTCGTGGAAGCGCGATACAAGCGTGCTCGCCTGGCTCGACACGCTTTGAAATAATGTGAAGGAACGTTGGCAGGAAACCCCAGAACTCGGCCAATCTGGCCGCGTTCCTTCACATTATCGACACCTCGCGATTAGCCAGGTTATGGCGAGGTGAGCATAACGCCAGCCAGTTATCGATATAGGCGGCGTGATCGGGACGCGGCTCGGCAGATATGCCAAGATCGCCACACAGGAACGCAGCGCCCAGCTCGGCGACATATCCTGACAGTCCAGCCCCAATCCGGGGTTCGAGGAAGAAAACCATCGGCTGCCTCCAGCACTGCCCAAAAACCGCATCGGCCTCCCCCGAGGCGGGGGTGGGCGGCGAGAGCGACCGAAGAGGCCCGTTCGAGCGGCGGGCTGCACCCGCAGGGGCGAAATGAAATGGAGCAGCCCGGCGAAGCCGGGGCTTGCAGCCCGCCGTGGCGGGCCTAGCAGGGAGCGCCGACCACCTCCGCGTCGGAAGGGAGGCCCAAAAAGTAGCGCCGCCGCGTCAGCGGCGTCCGCAGATCAGGCGGGCGACAGCCCGCTATCGTCTTTCGCGACAGGCTGCCGCCCGCCCGCGGGCGAGCACTGGTGACGGATCGTGCGCGGCGTCGCCTAGAGCATGTAGCCGATATCCGAGGCGCCGGTCGGATAGGCAAACATGGTGGAGCGTAGATCGGCCGCGGTGAGGCCGTGGCGGATGGCCAGGCCGAAAAGGTTGATCACCTCGTCGGCGTTCGGCCCGACGAGATGCGCGCCGAGGACGAGGTCCGTCCGCTCGTCGATCAGAACTTTGTGGCCATAGACCGGCTCGGCGAGCCGGCGGGCGGTGAACCAGTCCGGCGTCGAGGCCGCGTTAACCCGGAACTTGAGGCCGCTGCGGCGCGCCGCCTCTTCCGAAAGCCCGACGGCGGCGATCGGCGGCACGGTGAAGGCGACGCTCGGAACACCGCGATAGTCGGGCTCGCGCGATGGACCTTGCAGGAGGTTCGCGGCGACGATCTTCGCGTCGTGGCTCGACACCGGGGTCAGGGGCGGCCCGACGCCGGCGGCGTCACCGGCGGCATAGACCC
This sequence comes from Sphingobium sp. DEHP117, assembly GCF_030867385.1. Classification (GTDB taxonomy): domain Bacteria; phylum Pseudomonadota; class Alphaproteobacteria; order Sphingomonadales; family Sphingomonadaceae; genus Sphingobium. The sequence continues at coordinate 1,106,852 of NZ_JAPFBJ010000002.1, forward strand.
GCGGGTTGGAAATGCTGCGCAGATGCGCATCGAGCTGCAGTCGTCCGTCTTGCACCGCGACCTGCCCGGTGGACAGGTCGAGGCTGCCGAGATCGGGACGACGCCCGGCAGCATGAATGACGAGATCGCAGGCGACCTCCAGGTCCGGCGCTCCCTGGCGAGAGGCACGCACCTGCAGGCCGTCCCCGTTCCGCTCGACCCGTGTGACCGCGGTGCCGGTCTCGATGCGAATGCCGAGCGCCGTGAACCGCGGTGTGAGCCAGCCCACCAGGTCGGGATCGAAATGCGGCAGCAGCCGGCTAGCGCGCTGCAGGATCGTGACTTCGGCGCCGGCACGTGCGGCCAGATGCGAGAACTCCGCGGCGACATAGCCGCCGCCGATCAGCACGATCCGGCGCGGCAGCGTCTCCAGCTCGAGGAAAGCGTCGCTCGTGCTGACCAGCTCCTCGCCTGGAATGCCGAGCGGGATCGGCCCCGCGCCGGTTGCGATCAGGATATGCTGGGCCTGCAACGTCCGACCGTCGACCGCGACCGCGTCCGGGCTTGCGAAGCGCGCTAGCCCGTGGAAGGCGTCGACGCCCAGCTTGGCGTAGCGGCGTTCCTGCTTGGCGGGGACCGGATCGGTAAAGCTGCGCTTGAACGCCATCAGGCTCGGCCAATCGATCGCCAGGTCGCCGCCGACACCATGTCCGGCCATGCGAGCGGCGGCATCGATCGCCTCTTCGCCGCTGACCAGCATCTTCTTGGGATCGCAGCCCCGTAGCGCACAGGTGCCGCCGAACGGGCGGTGGTCGATGACGGCGACGGACCATCCGGCGGCGCGGACCTGGCCGATCGCGACCTGGGCGGCTGTTCCGCTGCCGATGACGATCAGGTCGTAATGGGCCATGGCAATATCCCTCCGAGCATCGGTGCAAAGATCGCGCGGCCGACCTGGAGGGCCTCGCGCAGGGTCAGGCGAATGCCGTCGCGGGCGGTCACGGAACCGTCCATACGCCAGGCTTCAAGATGATCGGCATGGCAGAAGAAAGCCTGCTGAGTGCAGAGCGAAGACGCTGCACAGCCGCCGGTGTAGCGATGACCGGACCAGACGAGAATCCCCTCGGGCACGACGTCGCCCAAGGTGCAGCCCCGGTCGTGGACATGGATCGCAAGCGAGCGCCGGCATTGGCGGCATGACGAGCGGATGAGGCTGGCGTGCGGTGCGATCGTGCAGATCCCCAGCGCGTCGAGGGCGCACATGGCTCCCATCGTGATACCCGCGGCCTCCACCTGATGCTCACTGGGAGCATCGGTGAAAGGATAGGCGCCGCTCACTCGGCCGTCGCCGTCGAGGACCACGAGATCGCGTCCGGCGAGCCGGTGGAGCGCTGCGGCCACGTCGCCGGGCGGGAGCGCAACCGCGGCAGCGATCTCCACCGGCGCCGGCGCGTGGCCCTGGGTGACATAGGCCCGGAGGATGGCACGCCGCACCTCGTCCTCGGTGCTGTCGATGCCATGCCACCTGCGGCCGATAAATGCCGCGAACAGCGCTGTCAGGGCCGAATGGGCGCTTGGCGCGGTGACCGCAGTCCAGTCCGGGACGACGGTGCCGTCGGGGAATGCAACCGTCGGTTCAGGGGCAGCGTCAGCGGGGGTGGCAAGCGTCACGGCTTGTCTTCAGCCGCAGCAGGACGCGCCCTTGCCCTCGATCTGGATCGGCGGACACGGAACGTCGCCATAGGAACAAAAGACGCAGCAATCGCCCTGCTTGGGCTTGAGGACCGCGCCGCAGCCCCGGCAGTCATAGAAAAACTGGCATGCGTTGGTCGGCATCGTCTCGGTCGCCTGATGTCCGCAGTGCGGACAGGTCAGGGTCGAGTGCAGCTCCGGAACGACGTCAGACATAGCTATAACCCGCCCAGAGCAGTGCCGCGCCGACCAATAGGCCGGCGAGAGTGAGGATGCGCGTCCAGCGCGGCGTGCACACGCCGTCCGGGCCGCAGCGCATGGCGGCGAGTTGCTGGCGCAATAGCAGCGCGGCGCCGGCGACGAGGCATAATGCGCCGATCACGAGGAGCGGCGTGCGATAGGGCGCGGAGACGACGGCCACGCCGCTGAGCCAGGCCGCGCCGATGCCGGCGGATGCCAAGAGGATCGGCAGTGCGCAGCAGGCAGCGACGCCGAACGCGGCGGCGATCCCCGCCAGGGTAAGCGCGGCGGTACTTATCCCCTTGGGCGGGCTTGGTGTCTGGGTCACGGGCGACTCCTTGTGGCGGGCATGCAGCTATCCTACCATCTGTAGCGACTACAGACTCAAGAGGTATTTTGAAGATGGCCGCAACCGCCGCGATCCAGATCGGCGAACTCTCGCGCCGTACCAGCTGCAACATCGAGACGATCCGCTATTACGAGCGGATCGGGCTGCTGCCCGTTCCGCCGCGGCGGGGCCGTTACCGCAGCTACGGTCGGGAGGACGTGGCTCGCCTGGGCTTCGTGCGCCGTGCGAGGGAGCTGGGCTTCACCCTTGACGAGGTGCGCGCCTTGCTCGGACTCGCGGCCGGCGGCCAGGCCTCCTGCACCGAAGTCCGCGAGCTCGCGGCGTCGCATCTGCAGGATGTGCGCGCGCGGATCGCGGACCTCAGGCGGATGGAACGGGTTCTGGCAGACTCGGTGCGAGCCTGCGATGCCGGTCAGGATCCGGGCTGTCCGCTGCTTGATGCGCTCGGCGCCGAGGTGCGGGCCGCGTGAGCGTCACGGCTGCTGGGCGTGCATCCAATCGGCCGCCGCCTGCGCCTTGCTGGCCGCAGTGAAGATCGCGCGGCTGTCGTTCTTCAGCACCTGAAGTAATCGCGAGGTGTCGATAATGTGAAGGAACGCAGTTTCAGTGTCTGAAATGCGCAGAATTGCGACGTTATCTGACGGGCTTTGCTCCGCATTATTTCTCGACGAACCTCTGCGGTCGTTTGACCAGCAGAGGAGCCGTCAATGCCGAATACCGATTGCGAACTGATCTCCGAACTCAGATCCGTACTGACCAGCCAACGATACAGCCCGGTGGTGGCCGGGAACTACTGCGCCTATGCGCGCGGGTTCCTCGACTATCTTGCCCGGCGCAGCATCCCGATCGCGGAGGTGACCGAGGCGCAGGTGGGGTACTATTTGCACCATGCGATCACGATGTTCCGCAAACGTCATGGCCGACCACCAGGGCCGTGTTGGCACTCCATTCCGCGTTCTGGAATCCACGCCCTACTGCGGCTTGCACAGGGCCGTTGGCCACCCGCGCCCAAAGCGACATGTGCTGCTGACACGCTGCGCTTTACGATTTGCGACGAATACGAGATCTGGCTGCGCGAGGAGCGGGGCCTTGCGGAGCGCAGCATCTACGCATTGATGTGGGAAGGTCGGAACTTCCTGACCTGGCAGCTTGATCGATGCGGCGTCGACAGCCTGGTGGAAATGAGCGTCGGCGACATCGACCGTTACATGGATATGCGCAGCCCGCACCAAACGCGCAAATCGGTGAAGGACGTGGCGGAGCGTCTTCGCTCGCTGTTGCGTTATCTGCACCGTACGCGCCGCACCGCAATCGACTTGTCGCCGCACGTCATCGCCCCCGCTATTGTATGCCTATGAAGGGGTGCCCTCGATCCTGGAGCGCGATCAGATCGCCGCCGTTCTGGAAACCGCGAGCAAAGACACAACGCCTATCGGGCTCAGAGATCAGGCGATCCTGCAACTGCTGGCGACTTATGGTCTGAGGTCCGGCGAAATCCGCAATCTGAAGATCGAGGATATTGACTGGCGGACGGAATCGATCCGCATCCTCCACACCAAGACCCGTGCCTGTTCCTATCTGCCGTTGATGGCTCCGGTGGGCGAAGCCATCCTCAGCTATCTGCGCTCGGGACGACCGCAGACCGACGCCCGCGAAGTGTTCGTGCGGACCCGTGCACCCTATGGAAGGCTCCGGGTGCTGCATAGTGCCGTCTTCCGGCGAATCCGGGATGCCGGGGTCAAGCCACCGGGGAAGTGTGGGCCACACATCTTCAGACATGCCCGCGCGGTCGAGATGCTGCGCGCCTCGGTCCCGCAAAAGGTGATCGGCGATATGCTGGGGTCATCGTTCGACGGAATCTACCGCTCCGTATCTCAAGCTGGCAACCGAAGACCTGCGGGCCATCGCGCTCGACGTTTCCGGGATCGGAGGTGCTGTCATGACGCCATGGCCCGATCCCGAACGACTGTTGATCGCGCGCTATCTCGCGGACCTTGGCCTGCGCAGCAAGAACAGCCGCACCTATTACAAACAGGTGCTCTACAGCTTCCAGGACGTCGCCGCGCGCCACACCGAACTCGGCCAAGATGTGCTGGTAGCCTGGTTGCGGGCGTGGTCCGACCGTTGGACAGCGACGACGCTGCTCCACCGCACCCGCATTATCGACCGGTTCCTCGATCACCTTGTGCAAACCGGGGCGATCCACCGCAATCCCGTCGTCGTCCTGCGCAAGGAGTGCAACGTCAAGCAGTGCATGCCGGTCTGGCGCGCTCTGGCTTCACGCGATCCAGAACAAGCCCTTGCCGAACTGCATCAGCCCAAACCGTTCGGCAGCGTGCTGGGCGCGATCATGGCCGAGCACGTTACGCTGATGCGCAACAGGGGGTACAAATATACCACGCAGCCTGTGTGGCTTTTGCGGTTCGACCGGTTCCTACAGCTGAACCCGGCGCTGCAGGATGAACCGATCGGGGTGATGCTCGAACACTGGGCGGCGGCGAAGGCCACGCGCAATCATCCTGCCGAATGCGAAAAGCTGAAGCGCGTCCTTGCGAAGATACTCCGCCACCGGGATCCGTCGATCCCACCGCGCCGACCGGACCCACGTCCGGGGAAGGAAGTGGCAAACAATGGCGCAAACCTCATATCTATACGCCCGCCGACGTGCAGCATATGCTCGACATTGCTCGCTCTTACCCCTCTCCGCGAGCGTCGCTTCGCCCGTTGAGTGTCTACACGATGCTTCTGCTCGCCTATTGCGCGGGCCTGCGGCGCAGCGAGGTTGCCCGCCTTGATCTGGGGGATGTTGATCTTCAGGGCGGCACGATCACTATACGGCAGACCAAGTTCTACAAGACAAGGATACTGCCGCTGCCCGACACTGTGATGGCCGAACTTCGGGCGTACATCGATGTGCGGCGTCGCGCGGGTGCCCCGCAGGATCCGAGGTCAGGTCTGTTCTGGCACGAGCAGCGGAGCGGCCGCTATACGAAGCAAGCCGTCGCCTGGCTGCTCGTTGACGTCATACGCCGTGCCGGCTGAAGCCACCGCAGGGGCGAACGGGACCGCGTTTGCACGACCTGCGCCACTCGATGGTCGTGAACCGGATCCTCGAATGGTACAGGACGGGCATCAACCCGCAGGACCGTCTGCCATTCCTCGCGACCTACCTCGGCCACCGGGATATCAACTCTACGCTGGTCTACATCACGGTCACCCAGGATCTGCTGCATTACGCAAACGAGCGGTTCCGCATGGTGGGCGCACCTTGCCTCAGCATGGAGCGGGAGGTGCAGACATGAGCAAGGCCAACCCGTTCCCGGTACTGATGCGCGCGTTCTTCTACGAATGGCTGGTCGAGCCAGCGCAACGAATCCATCCATACAGTCCGATCATACCGCGATACCTGGCGGCTGTTCTTGCGGTTCGTCGCACAGCGGGCTGGAAGGAAGGTGGCTATGATTACGATGACTGATCTGGCCGCAAGCGAGGTCTCCGCGTTCCTCAGTTACGCTGAACATGAGCGCGGCGGCACGATCGGCACGCGCAACTGCAGGCTTTGCCGCAATCCGCAGCTTCTTCCACTTCGTGGCGACCAGGGATCCTGCATCGATCGCGCAATGCGTCGAAATCCTCAACATACCCGTCAAGCGCACGCCGGTTATCGGAGCCCTGCTATCTGGATCCGGCGGAAGTGACGGCAATTCTTGCCCAGCCTGACCGTTCGACGCTCGAAGGCATGCGCGATCATGTGCTGCTCTCGTTCCTCTACAACAGCGGCGCACGAATACAGGAAGCGCTCGACTTGTGCCCCGAAGCAATCCGGTTCGAAAGTCCGAGCTGCGTGCGCTTGACCGGCAAGGGACGGAAGGAACGCATCTGCCCGCTCTGGCCTGAAACAGCCTTGCTGCTGAAGAAGCTGCTCGAACGGCAACCACGGGCGCCTGACCAACGGCTGTTCGTTAACCGCTATGGCGAACCGCTCAGCGCGTCGGGCGTCCGATTCAAGCTTGCCGCCTACGTAAAGGCGGCGACCGAAGCCACACCAACGCTGCGTACCAAGCACGTGACGCCGCACGCCTTCCGGCACGCCACCGCCGTGCACCTCATATCTGCGGGCGTCGATGTTACAGTCATCCGCAGTTGGCTCGGCCACGTGAGCCTCGACACGACAACCACTATGCCAGGGCAATCTTGAAACGAAGCGAAGGGCCCCTGGAACAGGTCGCCGTTCCGACAACACCCGGCGGTCAGCCTTCGTGGAAGCGCGATACAAGCTGTGCTCGCCTGGCTCGACACGCTTTGAAATAATGTGAAGGAACGTTTGCAGGAAACCCCAAGAACTCGGCCAATCTGGCCGCGTTCCTTCACATTATCGACACCTCGCGATTAGCCAGGTTATGGCGAGTGAGCATAACGCCAGCCAGGAGGCGATATAGTCGGCATGATCGGGACGCGGAATCGTGCGCGATGCCGAGGTCGGCAAGCAGGAACGAGGCGGTCAGCTCGCGGTCGCTTCCTCCATCGCGAGCGCGTCCTTGGTCCACCTGGCGCTGAAATCCCGGTCGAGCCGATGCGGCCCGCGCCGCTGGCATGGGCACACTCGTGGATATGGGTGCCGTAGAATCCATGCGCGCTAAGGAAGGTTGCGAATTGCGCATGTAGATTGCGGTCTTCGCCGAGATGGTAATAGGCGCTGCTCGACCCGTAGGACCGTGTCGATTACCGAGCGCGGCGATGAAGGCCTCGGCGGCCGCAAGGCGCTCGCTCTCGGTGCAGGACCGGCCCGGGCTCGGGCGCGTAGCCGTCGACCTGATCGGCGTTGAAACAGGCTGAACGCCCGGGCGAAGAGCCGCCGTCCCTTGCCGCCATCTTCGTCAATCCTGCCTCGTCGTCCGCGCCGGCTGATCTCCTTTCCCCCAGGGGAGGACGCTCGAGGCTGGCATGCTCGCCCCTTGCGGACCTGGGGCGCCGCGGTCCTGCCACTGACCGATAAGTGCCCAGACCCGCTCGCATAGCCGCCGCCATAGGCCGCCGCCCAGAGCGACACCGTGTTGATTGCCTGCGATAGGGCTTGCCGCTGGCGATGTTGGTCGGCCGGGTGACATCGGCGCCGCTGTGATGCCATGGCATGCGCCCAGTTCGCCCGTACCGGCTTCGATCGCTGCAAGATCGCCTCGGTGACCCGAGTATAGACGTCGGCTCGTACCTGAGTTGGCATGATCTGAACTCCGCTTGCCCGTCGGGGGCCATCCCCGGCGGCGGAGCTCGACTAGCGCCGGGCACAAGCGCGGTTGCGCACCCGTAGGGCCGCAGCGAAGCGGAGGACGGCAACGCCGTTGCGCCAGCGCGCCGACCGGCGCAGAAGCTTCCGCCGTCAGCCGGGGTTGGCCTCCGGCGGCGCGGGGCCGATGGCGTCGATCACGGTAGTGAGCCGGTTGATCTCGGTGGCGAGTGCATGGCGTTGAAGATCCGACAGACGTCGTTCGCGCAGCAATGCCCTGGCATCATCGGCCGCGCGTTCCCAAGCTGGCCTGTGACGGGCGGTGATGCAGGCGTTGGGACAGCGGGTCGGCTCGCACAGCGCCGTGAGCGGCTGCTTGGGATCGGGGTGGTCACGCGCTTGAGGCAGAGCGCGGTGGCGGGATCGAAGAAGCAATTCCGCGAGGAGGCCGACATGGAGGGTTCGGCGCGACGCTGGCGAGCATGACACGTAGCCGGGAGCGGTCGGCGATCATGGCGGGCAAGGGCCCGAGCTGCACGGCCGCATCGTCGAGCGTCCGCGCGATGCGTGGTCCCGCCGGCCCCGCGAGTGAGGCACCGCCCTGCCGCCGGTCGAAATAGTCCAGCAGGTCGCCCTGCTGACCGAGCCGGCGCTGCGCCTCGACTCGGCGCGAAACCCGATGCGCTGGTTCCGGCATAGCCCTCGAAAGCGGCGACCGAGGCGTGCTTATACTGGATCATGCCGGCGATGGTGCCGAACGGACGGTTGGCGATGTGCCATGCGATGGTGCGGCGGAAACTGCCGCGTCGTTATGCGCCACGGCTTGCCACCGGGTCCGGACGGGATGACCGGACACATCAGGGCTGCCGAAGGGCAGCGGTGAGGTGGTCGCGGAAGGACGTGAGTTGGCGGACCACCTCGCTCGACAGATGCGTCTGGTGGCGGCGCCGGGGCGTAGCACCGGCCAGAGGCGTATCGCTGCCGCTGGCGCGCGTCGGTCTTGCCGACAGGCGTTTCAAGCACCGCTATCGCGTCTGCGACCGGCTCGATCGTCACCCAGCTCGCCGCCTCGCCCATGGTCGACCGACGCTTGTAGATGGTCGATCGAATGCGATGCCGCTCGACCAGGCCATCCTCGCTGCGCGCGATCGAGAGGCACCCCCGCCGCATCGCCTGCACCTCGCAGTCGCGCATGCCGGTGAGGTAAGCGCACACTATAGGCGGCCGCCTGAAGCATCCGTTCCTCTTGTGCGAGCGTCTTCGCATCGAAGCGTGCGCGCCATGGCCGACCGCTATCGGGATCAATCGAGATCGGCGTGTCCATGCCGCCCACTTCGACGCCCAGGTCGGCGGCAGCGGCTTCGATCAGGGCGGAGACGCCCTTGGCGAGTCCGAAATGCATGGCCGGTTCCGCCTCAGCATCGACACCGGCATGAAGATGGAGAAGATGGACGTTGATCGGCGGCGTCGCTTCTCCGGTGCGGGGATCGGTGCGCGTGACGCCGTTATGCGCGGTCGTCCAGATCGGCACGCCGCGGCCTTGCCGGGCTCGACGCGCGATATGGCGCTCGAGGCCGCGCGCTGCCGCAGGCGGCGCCTGCGCCAGGCAGTCCGCGCTCGGGCAAGCAGCCGGGCGCGGCGCGCCTCGAGCCGATCCAGCGCGGCCC
>NZ_JAPFBJ010000003.1 GCF_030867385.1 Sphingobium sp. DEHP117
GTGATCGAGGAACCGGTCGATAATGCCGGGTGCGGTGGAGCAGCGTCGTCGCTGTCCAACGGTCGGACCACGCCCGCAACCAGGCTACCAGCACATCTTGGCCGAGTTCGGTGTGGCGCGCGGCGACGTCCTGGAAGCTGTAGAGCACCTGTTTGTAATAGGTGCGGCTGTTCTTGCTGCGCAGGCCAAGGTCCGCGAGATAGCGCGCGATCAACAGTCGTTCGGGATCGGGCCATGGCGTCATGACAGCACCTCCGATCCCGGAACGTCGAGCGCGATGGCCCGCAGGTCTTCGGTTGCCAGCTTGAGATACGGAGGCGGTAGATTCCGTCGAACGATGACCCAGCATATCGCCGATCACCTTTTGCGGGACCGAGGCGCGCAGCATCTCGACCGCGCGGGCATGTCTGAAGATGTGTGGCCCACACTTCCCCGGTGGCTTGACCCCGGCATCCCGGATTCGCCGGAAGACGGCACTATGCAGCACCCGGAGCCTTCCATAGGGTGCACGGGTCCGCACGAACACTTCGCGGGCGTCGGTCTGCGGTCGTCCCGAGCGCAGATAGCTGAGGATGGCTTCGCCCCACGGAGCCATCAACGGCAGATAGGAACAGGCACGGGTCTTGGTGTGGAGGATGCGGATCGATTCCGTCCGCCAGTCAATATCCTCGATCTTCAGATTGCGGATTTCGCCGGACCTCAGACCATAAGTCGCCAGCAGTTGCAGGATCGCCTGATCTCTGAGCCCGATAGGCGTTGTGTCTTTGCTCGCGGTTTCCAGAACGGCGGCGATCTGATCGCGCTCCAGGATCGAGGGCACCCCTTCATAGGCATACAATAGCGGGCGATGACGTGCGGCGACAAGTCGATTGCGGTGCGGCGCGTACGGTGCAGATAACGCAACAGCGAGCGAAGACGCTCCGCCACGTCCTTCACCGATTTGCGCGTTTGGTGCGGGCTGCGCATATCCATGTAACGGTCGATGTCGCCGACGCTCATTTCCACCAGGCTGTCGACGCCGCATCGATCAAGCTGCCAGGTCAGGAAGTTCCGACCTTCCCACATCAATGCGTAGATGCTGCGCTCCGCAAGGCCCCGCTCCTCGCGCAGCCAGATCTCGTATTCGTCGCAAATCGTAAAGCGCAGCGTGTCAGCAGCACATGTCGCTTTGGGCGCGGGTGGCCAACGGCCCTGTGCAAGCCGCAGTAGGGCGTGGATTCCAGAACGCGGAATGGAGTGCCAACACGGCCCTGGTGGTCGGCCATGACGTTTGCGGAACATCGTGATCGCATGGTGCAAATAGTACCCCACCTGCGCCTCGGTCACCTCCGCGATCGGGATGCTGCGCCGGGCAAGATAGTCGAGGAACCCGCGCGCATAGGCGCAGTAGTTCCCGGCCACCACCGGGCTGTATCGTTGGCTGGTCAGTACGGATCTGAGTTCGGAGATCAGTTCGCAATCGGTATTCGGCATTGACGGCTCCTCTGCTGGTCAAACGACCGCAGAGGTTCGTCGAGAAATAATGCGGAGCAAAGCCCGTCAGATAACGTCGCAATTCTGCGCATTTCAGACACTGAAACTGCGTTCCTTCACATTATCGACACCTCGCGATTACTCGAGTTATGCTCACCTCGCCATAACCTGGCCCATGATGCCAGATAATCGGCATGGCGCACGGTCGGTTCGATGCCAAGCGCGGCGCAGAGGAAGGCGCTACCCATTTCGGCCACATATCCTGACAGTCCAGCCCCAATCCGGGGTTCGAGGAAGAAAACCATCGGCTGCCTCCAGCACTGCCCAAAAACCGCATCGGCCTCCCCGAGGCGGGGGTGGGCGGCGAGAGCGACCGAAGAGGCCCGTTCGAGCGGCGGGCTGCACCCGCAGGGGCGAAATGAAATGGAGCAGCCCGGCGAAGCCGGGGCTTGCAGCCCGCCGTGGCGGGCCTAGCAGGGAGCGCCGACCACCTCCGCGTCGGAAGGGAGGCCCAAAAAGTAGCGCCGCCATCGTCAGCGGCGTCCGCAGATCACCTGGCGGTGCGACAGCTCCCGTGCTATCACGTACCTTCGGCGACAGGGGCTTGCCAGCCCGACCCGCGGGCGAGCACTTGTGACGGATCGTGGCGCGGCCTGCTGTCGCCTCTAGAGCACTGTAGCCGATATCCGAGGGCGCCGGTCGGATAGGCAAACATGGTGGAGCGTAGAATCGGCCGCGGGAGGTGAGGCCGTGGGCCGGATGGCCAGGCCGAAAAGGTTGATCACTCTCGTCGGCTTTCGGCCCGACGAGATGCGCGCCGAGGACGAGGTCCGTCCGCTCGTCGATCAGACACTTTGTGGCCATAGACCGGCTCGGCGAGCGGCGGGCGGTGAACCAGTCCGGCGTCGAGGCCGCGTTAACCCGGAACTTGAGGCCGCTGCGGCGCGCCGCCTCTTCCGAAAGCCCGACGGCGGCGATCGGCGGCACGGTGAAGGGCGACGCTCGGAACACTCCGCGATATGTCGGGCTCGCGCTGATGGACCTATGCAGGAGGGTTCGCGAGCGACGATTCTTCGCGTCGTGGCTCGACACCGGGGTCAGGGGCGGCCCGACGCCGGCGGCGTCACCGGCGGCATAGACCCGCGGGTTGGAAATGCTGCGCAGATGCGCATCGAGCTGCAGTCGTCCGTCTTGCACCGCGACCTGCCCGGTGGACAGGTCGAGGCTGCCGAGATCGGGACGACGCCCGGCAGCATGAATGACGAGATCGCAGGCGACCTCCAGGTCCGGCGCTCCCTGGCGAGAGGCACGCACCTGCAGGCCGTCCCCGTTCCGCTCGACCCGTGTGACCGCGGTGCCGGTCTCGATGCGAATGCCGAGCGCCGTGAACCGCGGTGTGAGCCAGCCCACCAGGTCGGGATCGAAATGCGGCAGCAGCCGGCTAGCGCGCTGCAGGATCGTGACTTCGGCGCCGGCACGTGCGGCCAGATGCGAGAACTCCGCGGCGACATAGCCGCCGCCGATCAGCACGATCCGGCGCGGCAGCGTCTCCAGCTCGAGGAAAGCGTCGCTCGTGCTGACCAGCTCCTCGCCTGGAATGCCGAGCGGGATCGGCCCCGCGCCGGTTGCGATCAGGATATGCTGGGCCTGCAACGTCCGACCGTCGACCGCGACCGCGTCCGGGCTTGCGAAGCGCGCTAGCCCGTGGAAGGCGTCGACGCCCAGCTTGGCGTAGCGGCGTTCCTGCTTGGCGGGGACCGGATCGGTAAAGCTGCGCTTGAACGCCATCAGGCTCGGCCAATCGATCGCCAGGTCGCCGCCGACACCATGTCCGGCCATGCGAGCGGCGGCATCGATCGCCTCTTCGCCGCTGACCAGCATCTTCTTGGGATCGCAGCCCCGTAGCGCACAGGTGCCGCCGAACGGGCGGTGGTCGATGACGGCGACGGACCATCCGGCGGCGCGGACCTGGCCGATCGCGACCTGGGCGGCTGTTCCGCTGCCGATGACGATCAGGTCGTAATGGGCCATGGCAATATCCCTCCGAGCATCGGTGCAAAGATCGCGCGGCCGACCTGGGAGGGCCTCGTGCGCAGGGTCAGGCGGAATGCCGTCGCGGGCGGTCACGGAACCGTCATACGGCCAGGCTTTCAAGATGATCGGAATGGCAGAAGAAAGTGCCTGGACTGAGTGCTAGAGCGAAGGACGCTGCACAGCCGCCGGTGTAGGCGATGACCGGCACCAGACGAGAATCCCCTCGGGCACGACGCTTCAGCCCAAGGTGCAGCCCCGGTCGTGGTACATGGATCGCAAGCGAGCGCCGGCCCTGATTGCGGCGATGGACTCCAGACGGATATGAGGCTGGCGTGCGGTGCGATCGTGCAGATCCCCAGCGCGTCGAGGGCGCACATGGCTCCCATCGTGATACCCGCGGCCTCCACCTGATGCTCACTGGGAGCACGGTTGAAAAGGGATAGGCGCCGCTCACTCGGCCCGTCGCCGTCGAGGACCACGAGATCGCGTCCGCGAGCCGGTGGAGCGCTGCGGCCACGTCGCCGGGCGGAGCGCAACCGCGGCAGCGATCTCCACCGGCGCCGGCGGCGTCGGCCCATGGGTGACATAGGCCCGGAGGATGGCACGCCGCACCTCGTCCTCGGTGCTGTCGATGCCATGCCACCTGCGGCCGATAAATGGCCGCTGAACAGCGCTGTCAGGGCCGAATGGGCGCTTGGCGCGGTGACCGCAGTCCCAGTCCGGGACGACGGTGCCGTCGGGGAATTCAACCGTCGGTTCAGGGGCAGCGTCAGCGGGGGGTGGACAAGCGTCACGTGCTTGTCTTCAGCCGCAGCAGGACGCGCCTTGCCCTCGATCTGGATCGGCGGACACGGAACGTCGCCATAGGAACCAAAAGACGCAGCAATCGCCCTGCTTGGGCTTGAGGACCGCGCCGCAGCCCCGGCAGTCATAGAAAAACTGGCATGCGTTGGTCGGCATCGTCTCGGTCGCCTGATGTCCGCAGTGCGGACAGGTCAGGGTCGAGTGCAGCTCCGGAACGACGTCAGACATAGCTATAACCCGCCCAGAGCAGTGCCGCGCCGACCAATAGGCCGGCGAGAGTGAGGATGCGCGTCCAGCGCGGCGTGCACACACGCCGTCCGGGCCGCAGCGCATGGCGGCGAGTTGCTGGCGCAATAGCAGCGCGGCGCCGGCGACGAGGCATAATGCGCCGATCACGAGGAGCGGCGTGCGATAGGGCGCGGAGACGACGGCCACGCGCTGAGCCAGGCCGCGCCGATGCCGGCGGATGCCAAGAGGATCGGCAGTTGCGCAGCAGGCAGCGACGCCGAACGCGGCGGCGATCCCCGCCAGGGGTTAAGCGCGGCGGTACTTATCCCCTTGGGCGGGCTTGGTGTCTGGGTCACGGGCGACTCCTTGTGGCGGGCATGCAGCTATCCTACCATCTGTAGCGACTACAGACTCACAGAGGTATTTTGAAGATGGCCGCAACCGCCGCGATCCAGATCGGCGAACTCTTCGCGCCGTACCAGCTGCAACATCGAGACGATTCCGCTATTACGAGCGGATCGGGCTGCTGCCCGTTCCGCCGCGGCGGGGCCGTTACCGCAGCTACGGTCGGGAGGACGTGGCTCGCCTGGGCTTCGTGCGCCGTGCGAGGGAGCTGGGCTTCACCCTTGACGAGGTGCGCGCCTTGCTCGGACTCGCGGCCGGCGGCCAGGCCTCCTGCACCGAAGTCCGCCGAGCTCGCGGCGTCGCATCTGCAGGATGTGCGCGCGCGGATCGCGGACCTCAGGCGGATGGAACGGGTTCTGGCAGACTCGGTGCGAGCCTGCGATGCCGGTCAGGATCCGGGCTGTCCGCTGCTTGATGCGCTCGGCGCCGAGGTGCGGGCCGCGTGAGCGTCACGGCTGCTGGGCGTGCATCCAATCGGCCGCCGCCTGCGCCTTGCTGGCCGCAGTGAAGATCGCGCGGCTGTCGTTCTTCAGCACCTGAAGTAATCGCCGAGGTGTCGATAATGTGAAGGAACGCAGTTTCAGTGTCTGAAATGCGCAGAATTGCGACGTTATTCTGACGGGCTTTGCTCCGCATTATTTCTCGACGAACCTCTGCGGTCGTTTGACCAGCAGAGGAGCCGTCAATGCCGAATACCGATTGCGAACTGATCTCCGAACTCAGATCCGTACTGACCAGCCAACGATACAGCCGGTGGTGGCCGGGAACTACTGCGCCTATGCGCGCGGGTTCCTCGACTATCTTGCCCGGCGCAGCATCCCGATCGCGGAGGTGACCGAGGCGCAGGTGGGGTACTATTTGCACCATGCGATCACGATGTTCCGCAAACGTCATGGCCGACCACCAGGGCCGTGGTTGGCACTCCATTCCGCGTTCTGGAATCCACGCCCTACTGCGGCTTGCACAGGGCCGTTGGCCACCCGCGCCCAAAGCGACATGTGCTGCTGACACGCTGCGCTTTACGATTTGCGACGAATACGAGATCTGGCTGCGCGAGGAGCGGGGCCTTGCGGAGCGCAGCATCTACGCATTGATGTGGGAAGGTCGGAACTTCCTGACCTGGCAGCTTGATCGATGCGGCCGTCGACAGCCTGGTGGAAATGAGCGTCGGCGACATCGACCGTTACATGGATATGCGCAGCCCGCACCAAACGCGCAAAATCGGTGAAGGACGTGGCGGAGCGTCTTCGCTCGCTGTTGCGTTATCTGCACCGTACGCGCCGCACCGCAATCGACTTGTCGCCGCACGTCATCGCCCCGCTATTGTATGCCTATGAAGGGGTGCCCTCGATCCTGGAGCGCGATCAGATCGCCGCCGTTCTGGAAACCGCGAGCAAAGACACAACGCCTATCGGGCTCAGAGATCAGGCGATCCTGCAACTGCTGGCGACTTATGGTCTGAGGTCCGGCGAAATCCGCAATCTGAAGATCGAGGATATTGACTGGCGGACGGAAATCGATCCGCATCCTCCTACACCAAGACCCGTGCCTGTTCCTATCTGCCGTTGATGGCTCCGGTGGGCGAAGCCCATCCTCAGCTATCTGCGCTCGGGACGACCGCAGACCGACGCCCGCGAAGTGTTCGTGCGGACCCGTGCACCCTATGGAAGGCTCCGGGTGCTGCATAGTGCCGTCTTCCGGCGAATCCGGGATGCCGGGGTCAAGCCACCGGGGAAGTGTGGGCCCACACATCTTCAGACATGCCCGCGCGGTCGAGATGCTGCGCGCCTCGGTCCCGCAAAAGGTGATCGGCGATATGCTGGGTCATCGTTCGACGGAATCTACCGCTCCGTATCTCAAGCTGGCAACCGAAGACCTGCGGGCCATCGCGCTCGACGTTCCGGGATCGGAGGTGCTGTCATGACGCCATGGCCCGATCCCGAACGACTGTTGATCGCGCGCTATCTCGCGGACCTTGGCCCTGCGCAGCAAGAACAGCCGCACCTATTACAAACAGGTGCTCTACAGCTTCCAGGACGTCGCCGCGCGCCACACCGAACTCGGCCAAGATGTGCTGGTAGCCTGGTTGCGGGCGTGGTCCGACCGTTGGACAGCGACGGACGCTGCTCCACCGCACCCGCATTATCGACCGGTTCCTCGATCACCTTGTGCAAACCGGGGCGATCCACCGCAATCCCCGTCGTCGTCCTGCGCAAGGAGTGCAACGTCAAGCAGTGCATGCCGGTCTGGCGCGCTCTGGCTTCACGCGATCCAGAACAAGCCCTTGCCGAACTGCATCAGCCCAAACCGTTCGGCAGCGTGCTGGGCGCGATCATGGCCGAGCACGTTACGCTGATGCGCAACAGGGGGTACAAATATACCACGCAGCCTGTGTGGCTTTTGCGGTTCGACCGGTTCCTACAGCTGAACCCGGCGCTGCAGGATGAACCGATCGGGGTGATGCTCGAACACTGGGCGGCGGCGAAGGCCACGCGCAATCATCCTGCCGAATGCGAAAAGCTGAAGCGCGTCCTTGCGAAGATACTCCGCCACCGGGATCCGTCGATCCCACCGCGCCGACCGGACCCACGTCCGGGGAAGGAAGTGGCCAAACAATGGCGCAAACCTCATATCTATACGCCCGCCGACGTGCAGCATATGCTCGACATTGCTCGCTCTTACCCCTCTCCGCGAGCGTCGCTTCGCCCGTTGAGTGTCTACACGATGCTTCTGCTCGCCTATTGCGCGGGCCTGCGGCGCAGCGAGGTTGCCCGCCTTGATCTGGGGGATGTTGATCTTCAGGGCGGCACGATCACTATACGGCAGACCAAGTTCTACAAGACAAGGATACTGCCGCTGCCCGACACTGTGATGGCCGAACTTCGGGCGTACATCGATGTGCGGCGTCGCGCGGGTGCCCCGCAGGATCCGAGGTCAGGTCTGTTCTGGCACGAGCAGCGGAGCGGCCGCTATACGAAGCAAGCCGTCGCCTGGCTGCTCGTTGACGTCATACGCCGTGCCGGGCTGAAGCCACCGCAGGGGCGAACGGGACCGCGTTTGCACGACCTGCGCCACTCGATGGTCGTGAACCGGATCCTCGAATGGTACAGGACGGGCATCAACCCGCAGGACCGTCTGCCATTCCTCGCGACCTACCTCGGCCACCGGGATATCAACTCTACGCTGGTCTACATCACGGTCACCCAGGATCTGCTGCATTACGCAAACGAGCGGTTCCGCATGGTGGGCGCACCTTGCCTCAGCATGGAGCGGGAGGTGCAGACATGAGCAAGGCCAACCCGTTCCCGGTACTGATGCGCGCGTTCTTCTACGAATGGCTGGTCGAGCAGCGCAACGCATCCATCCATACAGTCCGATCATACCGCGATACCTGGCGGCTGTTCTTGCGGTTCGTCGCACAGCGGGCTGGAAGGAAGGTGGCTATGATTACGATGACTGATCTGGCCGCAAGCGAGGTCTCCGCGTTCCTCAGTTACGCTGAACATGAGCGCGGCGGCACGATCGGCACGCGCAACTGCAGGCTTGCCGCAATCCGCAGCTTCTTCCACTTCGTGGCGACCAGGGATCCTGCATCGATCGCGCAATGCGTCGAAATCCTCAACATACCCGTCAAGCGCACGCCGGTATCGGAGCCCTGCTATCTGGATCCGGCGGAAGTGACGGCAATTCTTGCCCAGCCTGACCGTTCGACGCTCGAAGGCATGCGCGATCATGTGCTGCTCTCGTTCCTCTACAACAGCGGCGCACGAATACAGGAAGCGCTCGACTTGTGCCCCGAAGCAATCCGGTTCGAAAGTCCGAGCTGCGTGCGCTTGACCGGCAAGGGACGGAAGGAACGCATCTGCCCGCTCTGGCCTGAAACAGCCTTGCTGCTGAAGAAGCTGCTCGAACGGCAACCACGGGCGCCTGACCAACGGCTGTTCGTTAACCGCTATGGCGAACCGCTCAGCGCGTCGGGCGTCCGATTCAAGCTTGCCGCCTACGTAAAGGCGGCGACCGAAGCCACACCAACGCTGCGTACCAAGCACGTGACGCCGCACGCCTTCCGGCACGCCACCGCCGTGCACCTCATATCTGCGGGCGTCGATGTTACAGTCATCCGCAGTTGGCTCGGCCACGTGAGCCTCGACACGACCAACCACTATGCCAGGGCCAATCTTGAAACGAAGCGAAAGGCCCTGGAACAGGTCGCCGTTCCGACAACACCCGGCGGTCAGCCTTCGTGGAAGCGCGATACAAGCGTGCTCGCCTGGCTCGACACGCTTTGAAATAATGTGAAGGAACGTTGGCAGGAAACCCCAGAACTCGGCCAATCTGGCCGCGTTCCTTCACATTATCGACACCTCGCGATTAGCCAGGTTATGGCGAGGTGAGCATAACGCCAGCCAGGAGGCGATATAGGCGGCATGATCGGGACGCGGATCGTGCGCGATGCCGAGGTCGGCAAGCAGGAACGAGGCGGTCAGCTCGGCGGTCGCTTCCTCCATCGCGAGCGCGTCCTTGGTCCACCTGGCGCTGAAATCCCGGTCGAGCCGATGCGCCGCGCCGCTGGCATGGGCACACTCGTGGATATGGGTGCCGTAGAAATCCATGCGCGCTACGGAAGGTTGCGAAGTGCGGCA
The DNA here is from genome assembly GCF_030867385.1 of Sphingobium sp. DEHP117. GTDB lineage: Bacteria > Pseudomonadota > Alphaproteobacteria > Sphingomonadales > Sphingomonadaceae > Sphingobium. The sequence goes on from NZ_JAPFBJ010000003.1 coordinate 9,588, forward strand.
TGTAGATGCGGTCTTCGCCGAGATGGTAATAGGCGCTGCTCGACCCGTAGACCGTGTCGATACCGAGCGCGGCGATGAAGGCCTCGGCGGCCGCAAGGCGCTCGCTCTCGGGCAGGACCGGCCCGGGCTCGGGCGCGTAGCCGTCGACCTGATCGGCGTTGAACAGGCTGAACGCCCGGGCGAAGAGCCGCCGTCCCTTGCCGCCATCTTCGTCATCCTGCTCGTCGTCGCGCCGGCTGATCTCCTTCCAGAGGACGCCGAGGCTGGCCTGCTCGCCCTTGCGGACCTGGGCGCCGCGGTCCTGCCACTGACGATAAGTGCCCCAGACCCCGCTCGCATAGCCGCCGCCATAGGCCGCCGCCCAGAGCGACACCGTGTTGATGCCGCGATAGGGCTTGCCGCTGGCGATGTTGGTCGGCCGGGTGACATCGGCGCCGCTGTGATGCCATGGCATGCGCCAGTTGCCCGTACCGGCTTCGATCGCTGCAAGGATCGCCTCGGTGACCCGAGTATAGACGTCGGCTCGTACCTGAGTTGGCATGATCTGAACTCCGCTTGCCCGTCGGGGGCCATCCCCGGCGGCGGAGCTCGACTAGCGCCGGGCACAAGCGCGGTTGCGCACCCGTAGGGCCGCAGCGAAGCGGAGGACGGCAACGCCGTTGCGCCAGCGCGCCGACCGGCGCAGAGCTTCCGCCGTCAGCCGGGGTTGGCCTCCGGCGGCGCGGGGCCGATGGCGTCGATCACGGTAGTGAGCCGGTTGATCTCGGTGGCGAGTGCATGGCGTTGAAGATCCGACAGACGTCGTTCGCGCAGCAATGCCCTGGCATCATCGGCCGCGCGTTCCCAAGCTGGCCTGTGACGGGCGGTGATGCAGGCGTTGGGACAGCGGGTCGGCTCGCACAGCGCCGTGAGCGGCTGCTTGGGATCGGGGGTGGTCACGCGCTTGAGGCAGAGCGCGGTGGCGGGATCGAAGAAGCAATCCGCGAGGAGGCCGACATGGAGGGTTCGCGCGACGCTGGCGAGCATGACACGTAGCCGGGAGCGGTCGGCGATCATGGCGGGCAAGGGCCCGAGCTGCACGGCCGCATCGTCGAGCGTCCGCGCGATGCGTGGTCCCGCCGGCCCCGCGAGTGAGGCACCGCCCTGCCGCCGGTCGAAATAGTCCAGCAGGTCGCCCTGCTGACCGAGCCGGCGCTGCGCCTCGACCTCGGCGCGAAACCCCGATGCGCTGGTTCCGGCATAGCCCTCGAAAGCGGCGACCGAGGCGTGCTTATACTGGATCATGCCGGCGATGGTGCCGAACGGACGGTTGGCGATGTGCCATGCGATGGTGCGGCGGAACTGCCGCGTCGTTATGCGCCACGGCTTGCCACCGGGTCCGGACGGGATGACCGGCACATCAGGGCTGCCGAAGGCAGCGTTGAGGTGGTCGCGGAAGGCGTTGAGTTGGCGGACCACCTCGCTCGACAGATGCGTCTTGGTGGCGGCGCCGGGGCGTAGCACCGGCCAGAGCGTATCGCTGCCGCTGGCGCGCGTCGGTCTTGCCGACAGGCGTTCAAGCACCGCTATCGCGTCTGCGACCGGCTCGATCGTCACCCAGCTCGCCGCCTCGCCCATGGTCGACCGACGCTTGTAGATGGTCGATCGAATGCGATGCCGCTCGACCAGGCCATCCTCGCTGCGCGCGATCGAGAGGCACCCCCGCCGCATCGCCTGCACCTCGCAGTCGCGCATGCCGGTGAGGTAAGCGCACACTATATAGGCGGCCGCCTGAAGCATCCGTTCCTCTTGTGCGAGCGTCTTCGCATCGAAGCGTGCGCGCCATGGCCGACCGCTATCGGGATCAATCGAGATCGGCGTGTCCATGCCGCCCACTTCGACGCCCAGGTCGGCGGCAGCGGCTTCGATCAGGGCGGAGACGCCCTTGGCGAGTCCGAAATGCATGGCCGGTTCCGCCTCAGCATCGACACCGGCATGAAGATGGAGAAGATGGACGTTGATCGGCGGCGTCGCTTCTCCGGTGCGGGGATCGGTGCGCGTGACGCCGTTATGCGCGGTCGTCCAGATCGGCACGCCGCGGCCTTGCCGGGCTCGACGCGCGATATGGCGCTCGAGGCGCGCGCGCTGCCGCAGGCGGCGCTCTGCGCCAGGCAGTCCGCGCTCGGCGGCAAGCAGCCGGGCGCGGCGCGCCTCGAGCCGATCCAGCGCGGCCCGAGCCGATAGAATATCGTGCGCGAAGACGGTGACGTAGCGCAATGACCAGGCGAGCAGTGCGGCGATGACATCTTCCGGAAACCGCGGGGTACGGTTCTCAACGACGTGCCGATAGCCTGCGACGCGGGCGGGTGCCTGTCCGGCCCAGGGCTCAAACGCGAGGCCTCCGCCAGCGAGGCGGTCACGATAGTGATAGAGATCGGAAACCACTTCGAGGAGGTGGCCGACTATGACGGGTCGCCGGGCAGAATCGTGGCGAAGATGCCTGGCATAGGCATCGGCCAGCGCCTGATCGATGCGGCCAAGGTCGAGCCCTCCAAGCGTCAGGCGCGCGAAGGCGAAGAACCGGCGTGCGCGGTTGAATGCCTGGCGGATGCTCGCCGGCGGCAGCTTCGGGCGGTAGCCGGGAAGATCGACGTTGAGGCGGGCGTAGAGATAGGCACGCATCGCCGCCTGCACATCGGCATGTTCGAGCACGTCGAAATGCACGGTGACATGGCAGCGCCGCGCGTTCTCGCGGAACACGGCGGGACCGAGATCCCAGCTTGAGTCGCCGACCCGCGACAGCTCTTCGCGGGCGTGGCCCGCCTTGAGCGGCGCAGTGGCCAGCACGGGCCGATCGTCGAACGCGGGTGCGCGGGCATGGGCGGGCGTGATCATGCGCGTGCTTCCGGCGGCAGATAGAGCCGCTCGCTCTCCATCTGCCAGCGCGCATCGGCGATAACGGCATCGGAGAAGACCGGCAGGACCTGGGTCGTGATGCGGGAATGGACGCGGCCGAACTTGGCCGCCCAGTCGCTCGCCGGGAGGCTCGGTCGCTGCTCTTCGACGAACGCGAGGAAGGCGAGGATCGCGGGAAGCTTGCGCGCGGTGATGACGGCGTTGGGGCAATCGAGGCAGCCCCAGAAGGGCTGCGCGCAGGGTGAGCCGGCCTCGGAGAAGGGGCTGCTATGGAAGCCCGAGCAGGCGGCGAGCCAGACATCCTGTTCGCCGTCGAGCAACGGCCCCACCGTATCGGCCGACATCAACGGCGCCGCCTGCTCGGGCGCTTCGCGCAGCGCCTGCTCGGCCGTGGGCGCGAGGACGGTCGGCATCGCGGCGGCGACCGCCTCGCGAAAGGCATCGGCGACGGCCGCCTCGTGCAGGGGCCGGAGCGACGGCAGGTCGGCATAATGGCGCGCCGCGACCTCGCGCGTGTGACCGACCGCGAAGCGGGCCATGTGCCCCTCGGTCTTGGTGTACCACAGCGCCTTGTGGGTCTTGCGCAGCCGGGAAAGCAGCAGATGCAGCGGCTTGCCGTTATCGTCGACAATGCCACAGCGGCGAGCCCAGGCGGGGAGCGGATACTTGAGGTCGACTATGCCGGCGCGAAGGCCGCCGACGTTGTGATAGGCCCACAGGCAATCGCCGGGCAGGTGCTCGCGGGCAGCCGCCGTGGCGTCGATCAGGCGGCGGATCAGCCCGCCCGGCGTGCCGCCACCGCCGTCGCGGATGCGCATGCTCTTGTGCTCGGCGCCGCGAGCCCGGCGCTTCAGATAGCGCAGCTCCACCGTGCCGGCATGGGCATTGGCGAGACAGTCCACGGTCAGCGTCTTCAGGCACTCGGGCTCAAGGCCCGTCTCAAGCGTGAGCAGCACGAGCAGCGCCGGCAGGTCGCGCGCGAGCAGATGATGCCGGCCATGCAGGTCGTCGATGAGCGTCGCGGTTGGCAGGTTGCGGCGCATGCGCATGAAATAAAGGCTCTTCAGCTCGGGCTGGTCTGCGACGATAAAGCCCTGCCGCGCGATGATCGCTTCGACATCGGCGCGGGCGGCGGTGATGGCCGGATCACCCTCGTCGGTCCGATCGTCGGCGCCGAGACGGCGGAACATCGCTTCGACATCGGCTCGCGCCGCGTCGCGCAGCGCGCGGGCGACGAAGGGGCTGTAGGCATCGCGCGGGGTCGAGCGGCCCGCCGAAGTGGCCAGCGTGTAGCGCAGCCGCTCATGCAGCTCGGGTGCGATCCGATCGGGCCGGTCTGCTTCGATCGCGCGCAGTGTGTTGATGATCTTGCTGACCGTCATGTGACGGTGGATCGCGCCCATCCCACGCCGTTCGAGCGCGGATGCGAAACCATCGATATGGACCGCGCGCAGGTCGCTGACGCCAACCACCTTCAGTCCTTCGTCGGCAAGCCAGGCGAAGAAGTGACGATAGACCTGGACATACTGCTTGATGACGCTGGCCGCACCGATCGGTCCCCCGAGCGCGGCCGACCGACGCAGCGCACCGGCAAAGGCGATGGCGAGCGGGCGAGGATCGAGCGCGGTCATATCGACCAGGACCGTCCCGCCATGCCGCGCCTCGATGGTGAACTTGAGGCCGAACACCGGATCGGGCTGCGGTCGCTCCGGCGTGATGGGCGCGAAGGCGACAGGCCGGCCCTTGCGGGGACGCTCGCTCATGCGCCCTGCGGTCCCGGCAACAGCGCCAGCAGCTCCTCGACGGCCGCATCCACCGTATCGGCGCGGGTCGCGATATGGTCGAGATAGACATAGGTGGTGGCGAGGCTCGCGTGGCCGAGCAGGCGTTGCACCTGTTGCAGCGGGTCGCCCAGGATCAGCCGATAGGTCTCCACCGGCCCCACCGGCAGTGCGGCCTCGCGCAGTCGCTGCTGGATCAGCAGAGCGAGCATATGGACTGCGAAGGTGTGGCGAAGCTGGTGCGGGCTGATCGACAGCGGGAAGCCGTTCTCCTCGCACCGCTTGCAGGCCCGGGTGAAGATCACCTCCCACGAGTTGGGGCGGACAGGCTGCCCGACCTCGGTCAGCCATAGCGCCACCGGCTCGCGGGGCGTTCCATCCTCGTCGCACAGGATCAGGCGGCATCGTTCCTCCGGGGTGCAGACATCGCGCATGCGGTCGAGACCGGCGCGGGTGACGTGGATCGGTCGCTCGAACCTGGCCGCACCGTCGCGCGCGGCGAACTTGGTCACGCCCGCGGCGCGCTCGACGGCGACATAGGCGGTGATCTGACGAAGGAGCCGGCGCGGGACCAGGACGCTGCGTCCGCGGTCGCCCTTGGTGAGCGGCGGCGGCAGGCGCAGCCAAAGCTGCTGAGCCTGATCGTGGTCGTGATCGATGGCCGCAAGCTCATCGGCGAGCAGGCCCGACGCCTCTTCGAGACGCAGGCCGGTTGTGACGAGAAGATCGGCGAACAGCGCGTTGCGCAGCCCGTTGCGATCGCGAGCGCCGGGGCGTTCCGTACCGTCAAGGGCGAGGCCGCGCAGACCGACGTCGCGGAAAATGCGGTAGTCGTCCATCGTGACGAACCGCACATCCGATCGCTTGGCAGTGCGTTCATAGGCGTCGTTGCGCGCGGCGATCATGCCCCGACGCCCCCCATGCGCCGGTCGCCATATAGCGCGCCGACTGAACGGCGCTTCGGCAATCAGCCCTTGGCTCTTACCCCAGCGGTAGAGGCGATCGAGGCTGGCGACTGCCCGGTTCCAGCTTGCCGCGCTGATCCGCTGGGCGGCGTCGCCGCGCCGCCGCGCGCGGTGATAGGCGGTCACATCGTCGCGGGCCGCGTCCCATATCGTCGTGCCGCAGGCATCGAGGAAGCGAAGCCACACCGCAACGTCATAGGCGTAGGCGCGCAGCGAATGGCGCGAGCGGATCCCCGCTAGCGGCAGGTCGACAAAGAAGCGGTCGAGATCGGGATCATAGAGAGCGTCTCCCCGCAGGATCAGCGGCACATGCGCGTCGAGCCCCCTGGCGTCGCGGCGCTCGCAAACGGTAATGATCGACACCGGCACGAAACCCTCCCCCCCGGACCCCCCACCCGGAAGCTGACCTCACACCGATGCGCCCTATGGCCCGGCAGTTATCAGGCTGGCCTCCGCCAGCTCTTGGGTCAGCGCTACGGCCAGCCTGATAACTGCCTACCGTGGGCGTCCATCGCCGACCTTACTGCAATGTTGCGGGCGGCGCAGACTGTCCAGATAAGGCGACCAGTTCCTCGCGGGCGTAGTCCTTGCTGCCGAACGGGTTGAGAATCTTGCGGTCGAGGCGCGAGGCGTGGCCGGTCGAATGGGTCAGTTCGTGCAGCGCGGTGCGATAATAGTTGATCTGCTCGAAGAACGCGGGTTGCGGCGGAACCTGCACATAATCATGCGCGGGTACATAGAAGGCACGGTTGCCGCCGATGCGGAAATCGACGCCCGATGCGGCAATAACCGCTTCGGCGACGGGCACGATCTGGCGTTCGGGGAGCGGCGCGGGGCCGGCGGCAAGGCCGGGGCGCAAGCCTTCGCATTGCGCGACGTTGAACACGGTGAAGCGTTTGAGGAAGGGCACGGCGCGGGCCTCGTCGCCGGTCAGGCGTGCGCGTTCCTTCTCGGCCTCGGGGGTGAAGCGGTCGGCATAGACAACGGTGGTCCCGCGCTCGCCCTTGCGGACGTTGCCGCCTGCTTCAAGGGCTTGGCGGAAGGTCAGCCACGATTGCGAAGGATAACCGCACTCGATAACCGCGCCCCAGAGAATGAGCACGTTGACGCCGCTGTAATTGCGGCTGGTGAGCGCATTGCGCGGAAGGCCGGGGGCGGCGGAGAAGCCTTGACCATTGGGGCGGCCCCAAGGCTGGACCCAAGGAACGCGGCCCGCCTCAAGTTCGGCAACGATCCGGTTCGTCACCTCGTCGTAAAGATTGGCGCGCTCTGCCGGGGGCTGGCTCCTGCCAGCTTCTCCGCGCGCGCGATGCTTGCCGCTCTGGCGCATGGCTATCCTCCTGCACCGCCCCAAAAACCCCAGGGCCTCCCCCGGAGCGGGGGTGGGCGGCGAACTGCGACCTGCCGGGCGCGGCCAGAAGGCGGTCCGCACCCGCAGGGCCGCAATGCAATGGAGGAGCCGAGCCCGAGCGCAGTCGAGGGCCGGCTTGCGGGACGCCGGGCCGGGCCCAGAAGGGAGCGCCGTCCACCCGTGCGACGAGGGGAAGGCCCAACGAAAAACGCCGCCGCGCCGGTCAGGCGCGGCGACGACAGGCCGGAGCAAGGCTCCGGCATCCCGCCAGTCCGATCATCACCTTTGGCCGGGACGCGCGAAGCGTGGCCCGGTGGAGCTTGGCGAACGGATGTGAGCCTAGCGGAATAGAGCGGCGGTCGCGCCGCAGGCGCGAGGCGCCCAAAAACCCGGATGCGTCAGGTCAGACCCTGCCGTCTTGACGCACTCTCGCCATGGTCGCCTTACGCGACGGTGACGCGGAGGCGAGCACTCGGCCGACTGACCCGCCGCGGATCAACCGTGCAGCGGGGATCCGTGCGAACCGGTGCGAGCGGTCATCGCGGGCAACAGGCTCATCATGGCGGCACTGGCGATGATGATCGCGCCGACCGCCGCGGCGATGCCGGTCGCGGTCGGCCGCGCGCCGCCGAGATGCATCAGGCCGGAGACGACGCTGTGGCCGGCGATCCCGGCGGGCACAGCGAAGAGAAAAGCGACCGCCCCGCGAACTGGAACCGGCAACCGTGACGCGATGAGCATGCGTCCGATCAGCAAGGCCGCGACGCCGACGACGAGGCCGAGAAGCAGGCCGAGCAACAGCCCCAGCTCGCCACCCGCCGCCCACAGAAAGGTGGCCGCACCCAGCCCGACCGGGAGCGCGAAGACGGCGAGCCGGAACATCGCCCAGGCGAAGAGGACGATGCCGGTGGCGGAAAGGATCAGACCGAGCAGCATGACGACCAACTCCATAGCCTCGGAACATAGCAGAAACACGAATCCGCATGAAGCCCGGATCGGTGCTCACTACGGACGGCCTGGCGCAGCCGTCTCGGGCGGCCCTGCGCGTAGCACGACGAACAGCGTGGCCGCGCCGGCTTCGCTCCGGCCGGCAGGGGGCCGGTCGCCGATCGCGAAGAAGATGGCATTGGCGGTACGCGGCGTTGCACTGGCGGCCGCGACAGCCGACTGGGAATTGACGGGCACTCCGGCGACGCTCGCGAGATAGGCGCGGGTCTCGCCGGGCAGCGCGCGGCCGGTCCGCACGTGCTCGGCATAGCGTGCCGGTCCCGCATTATAGGCTGCGAACAGACCGGGATAGCCGAAGCGGTCATACATCAGGCGAAGATAGAGCGTCCCCGCCAATATGTTGTCGCGCGGGCTATGTGGATCGGACCCGAGCCCGAGCCGCGCGCGCATTTCGGACCAGGTGCCGGGCATGAGCTGCATCAGCCCCATCGCGCCGGCGTGGCTGGTGATCGGGCGACCGTCCAGCATCGTGCGTCCGCCGCTCTCGGCGCGCATGACGCGCTCGATCCATTCTACCGGCACGCCGAAACGCGCCGAGGCTGCCTCGATATAAGGCCGCCAGTGAACGACCGACTGCGCGCCAGCCGGCGCCGCCGCTAGCAGCGCCAAGGCGGTGATGGCGACCCTCAGCCCAGCCACAACAGCCGCGCCTCGCCGATGACGTCGCCGCGCGATGTCGGTCCGAAATAACGCCCGTCGAACGAATCCGGGCTGTCCATCAGGAGGAACAGCGCACCGGTTCTCAGTGTCACACATCCGCTCCACCGCGGCATCGGCCGCCCGCGGCCGTCAGCTTCGCGGCGATCAGTGACTGGGCGGCCATTTACGGAGATATCGCGACCACGGGCGCAAACGCGGTCGCCGGGCACGGCCGCGACGCGCTTCACCAAAGGGACGTTGATCGGAATGTAGCGCCGCTCGGCGGCGAGCCGGCGCCAGCGGTCGGGCACGCGGGCCAGCACCATGTCGCCAGCCGCGATGTCGTGACGGCCGCCAACGGCATAGAGGCCGATCGGCGCGCTGGCCGACACGTTCCAGACCAGCCGCGGCGTCGGGGGCAGCGCGATCGTCGCCGTCAGCGCGGCGACGCCAACACTGATCAGCACGGAGGCCCGAACCGGCAGACGGGAGGGTAACAGCCTAGCCATTTCCGCCATCCCGCATGTTCGCGCGCGACCAGGCCTCGATATCGTCGATATGGTAGCGCCAGACGGTGCCGTGTTTCCGGCAGCACGGACCGCGCCGCTCGCGGCGCATCTTCTTGAGCGTGTCCGCTGCGAGGCCGAGATGGAACGCGGCCTGCTTGGTTGTCAGGAACGGGCAATGTTCGCGTGCCCGCCGGGCGCGCTCCGCGGTCGAAGATACAGCTCCACCGTTCACAGCGGGCGGCGCCACCTCGGTCGGTGTTCGTGCGCCGCCGCCTGCTTTGTCGTTCGGATCGTGTGTCATGGATGCAGCGTCTAGTCCGACGAACCCGCGTTACCCGCCGATCAGGCCCGCACGCGCCGCTTCCTGATCCGCGACGTAGGCGTCCAACATGTCCGCCTGACCGGGAAGCAGCGCGTCGATCGCCGGGAGGCCGTCAATATCGTCGCGGTAAAGCAGCACCGATGGGCACTGGCCTTCGACATTACCGAGATTGGGGCGATGCTGGGCATAGCCGATGAGCGCGGCCAGATCGGGATCGAACGCTCGAGCGATGGCGGGCGGGTAGACGAGATACTGATTCTCGAACGTCCGCAGCCATCCGAGGCAATAGGAGGTGATGACCGCGCGGCGCACATGATCGGACTGGTTAGCGCCGGCACCATGCAGGATCGATCCGAGGAACAGCAGCGCGGAGCCGGGTGGCATTTCGGCGGCGACCGGACGTGCATCGCCCGGTTGCGATGCCGCATCGTGATGGCTGCCCGGCCAGACCAGCGTCGCGCCACTCTCCAGCGTGAACGGATCGATCGGCCAGATGACGTTGATCTGATAGTGCATCCCGGTCTTGACGCCGCCCCAGAGATCCTGGTCGCGGTGCGGCACCTGCGCGAGCGCGCCGGGATGGATTTCGATCGCCTGGGTGAGGTTGAGAACGATACGATCGCACCATTCCCCGAGCACCGTTTCGGCGATACCGCAGATGATCGGGTGCAGCACAAGGCCGGCGATATGCCGTGAACGCCGCAACAACGCGCCAAAGCGCTTGGTGCGGGCTCCGTAGAATCCGCCTTCGCAAAAGGGCGTGGCGACGAAGCGCGGTGCGAGTTCGGCTTCGAGCGCGGTGATTAGCTCGGTCGGCACGGCGTTATCGACAATGACATAACCGTCGGCGAGCAGCATCGCGGCTAGGCGGGCGGGGTCGTGCATCGCCATTCCCTTCACGCGGCTCTTGCCGCCGCATCGGGAGTGATCGCACCCGGCACATAGATGCCGTTCGACGCCAGCAGCGCAGGCGTACCGGCGCAGATCTCGATGCGGAACGCTCCAAGGAACGCGCCATCGATGCGGCGCGCGGGGCCGAGCGGCGCTGCGCGCCAGCCCATCGCCAAAACCTCCTCGCGAAAAGCAGCGGTCACGACGCCGGTTAGCATGGTGATTCCGCTGCCGAGCGCATGATCGACCATCGCCGAGATGAGCCGGTTGCGGACACGCAGGCGTCCGGGGGCGCCCAATCGTTGCGGCAGGCAAAGTCGCGTAATCTCGCGAACCTGCTCCCCCCGGGGCGCATCGCACTCGCAGAGCGACGCGAAACGATCGGCGAGCAGATGCGCGCCCTCTGTCGATAGCAGCCGCATCGACCCCTGGTGAATGCAGCCATCGTCGGTGGCGATCAGATAGACCGCCTTGTCGCCGTCATAGCTGTCGATTTCATAGCGGCCGCCGACGACCGGAACATCCCAGCCCAGCAGATCGACGAACAGGGTCTTGCGGTCCTCGAACATCGAGGCGGCGCGCGCATCGGTAAGCGAGCACCCTTGGACAATATGGATCATAGCAGTAGCTCCCGTTCAACGTGAACGGTCGCAAAAGGAGCAGAGATGCGGAGTTCAAACAGTCGTCAATATTGAGGATGCGGCGATCCTACTCAGAAGCGCGGGACGATCTCCTCGATGCAGACGATCCCGCAGGCGAGCGCGATCGCCGGGAGCTGCGCGCGGGAATAGATGCCGAAATGCTCGCGCAGGTCGCGCATGTAGGTGCGCACGGTCGTTGGCGCGATGTGCATCATGATCCCGATCTCGACGTCGCTCTTGCCCATCGCCGCCAAGCGAAAGCATTCGAGCCGCTTTGGGCTGAGATGGGGCAATTCCAGGCGGCGCGCCGGAAAGCCGTGCAAGCGCCGCGCCTCGGTAAAAGCCTCGCTCGCCATCAGCGTCGCGATCCGGCAGATATGCGATGGCGGCAATTGCCCGTCGCGCGTTGCGAACGTACAGCATCCGGGCGGCTCGCCGGCGACGCCAATCGGAACGGTGAGGCCGTTGCGCAGGCCATGACGCGCGGCTTCGCGCACGATGCGCGCCTGCCGCCGCGTGAAGCCGCCCAGCAGTCGCTCCATTTCGTGCCAGCCGAACGCCCGGCTTGTCGAGCGCGCCGCGAGCAAGGCGGGATCGTCGCGGTAATAGCCTTCGGCGACGAAAACGTCGCCCCAGCTCTGGAAATTGTCCATGCGGAAATATCGCCCACCGGGCTGAAAGAAGGCCATGCTCTGGACGATCGCGAGCCATGGGAGGCCGAGCTGGCGTGCGGCGGCCTCGCTGCAACTGAACAGCTCGCGATCACTGTTCGCGCGCCTGGCCTGCTTAATATAGGCATCGAGGTCGCGAAACGGCACCGAGGGGCACTCCTTTCGACGCGCGCGTTGCGGGCGCGTCTATCGGGCGCGTGGTTCCAGCCCACGCGCGTGCAGCCCCCGATGATTTACTTGGTCTTGCTCGGCCGCCCCGTCGGCTTGTGCGGATGGCGCCGGAGCGTCACCGCCGGGCGCGCCAGTATCGCGCCGATTTCCAGTTCGTCGTCCGAAACGATCGAGATCGATATCCGGCCGGACAAGAGATAGACGGCATTGACGCCGAGTGCCTTCGCGAGCCGCTCCATTGCTTTCAGCGTCGGGCTCGACCGGCCATTTTCGATCGCACTCAGATAAGAGCTGCTCGTGCCCGCATCATGGGCGAGCGCTTCTTGCGTGATGCGCATCGCAAGCCGCAATTTCCTGAGATTCAAACTGAAGGACTTCGACGCATCCATAAGGGCGTAAGTTCACGCCCTGCGACCATTACTCCACACTGGATACAGGTTGGAGTTATTATCTATATTATTACGTTTTTACAAATATTTAAATGAGATTCCCGAACAACGCGCACTCAACTCTGATGCGGATTCTCAGGCGCGCCAAAAGACCGCATTCGGACGGTCGAATCGGTCGATGACCGAAGCCCTCACGCCAGGACATTGGCCGTGGCCGCCGCAGTGGAAATCCCATCGGCGTCGTCACATCCGGGGCGAGCATTGATTTCAAGCGCCGAGCGAATCACGATGCGAACAACGTCCCGTGGACACGTCCGCAATCGCCGTTCCGGCGTGGCGTACAGGAATCATCGGATAGTTTGACGTGCCTGTGTGTCGTTGTCTCCTTTGATTTGAATGCAGCGAAGCGGAGCGTCGCATTGGTTCATAGTTATGAAATCACCGTTCGTGTCGGGCCGCTGGCCGCCCACCATGCCAACCGACTACTCGCAACAGTCGGTTCTGGCGGTAATCCCGCAGCGGTCCGGTTTGCTCCAGCCCCGCCGAATTGTACTCGGATCTTCATGATGCAGCGGGATCGGTCCGGGGATCGGTAGTGACGAGCCCGAAAAACGTGGCGCCGGCATTGCCTGAAGGATATTGTCGATCTCCCGATAGACGCCTCGCGCTGCCATATGAGGATGGCGCGCCGCTTCGTCCGGATCAAGCACGGGGGCAAAGCAGGCATCGCTGCCTTCCAGCAGTGCGCGCCATTCTTCCCGTGTCCGCATGGCGAATATCTCGCTAAAACGCTGCTTGAGCTCGGGCCAGGCATCACGATCATAGCCGTCGTCAAAACTGCTATCGCCGGCCAACCCCAGCTTTTTGCAAAGCAGCGCATAGAACTTGGGCTCGAGTGATCCGACTGAGATGAAATTCCCGTCGGCGCACCGATAGGTCGAGTACCAGTGAGGGCCGTCAAGGATGCTGCAGCCGCGTATGCTGGCAACCTGGCCGGCGGCCTTCAGGCTCAGGAGCAAGTTCATCATGTGAGCGCTCCCATCGACGATCGCGGCGTCAACCACTTGCCCATTCCCGGTATCCCGGGCGTGCATTGCCGCTGCGAGGACGCCGATGGCCAAATAAAGCGCTCCACCCCCAATATCGCCTACCAGGCTTGGCGGCGCCATTGGCGGTTCACCAGGATGCCCAGCATACCAAAGGGCTCCTGACAGCGCGATATAGTTGATGTCATGGCCGGCCGCTTGGGCGAGAGGTCCCTGCTGCCCCCAACCCGTCATGCGACCGAATACAAGGCGGGGGTTACGCGCTAGGCAAACCTCGGGACCAAGGCCGAGCCTCTCCATCACCCCAGGCCGCATGCCTTCGATCAGTACATCGCCCCTTTGGACGAGATCCAGGACATGCGCGACGCCTTCGGGGGACTTCAGATCCAAGGCAATTACACGTTTCCCGCGGTTCACAATGGCGCCGCTGCCAAGATCGATATTTTCGGAGTTAGGGCTTACGCGTTCAATGACGACGACATCGGCGCCAAGGTCGGCCAACAGCATTCCGCAAAACGGCGCCGGGCCGATGCCCGCAATTTCGAGTATTTTGAGGCCTGCAAGCGGACCAGTTTTCGTCATTCAGGCATACCTGCGTCTGAGACCTTGGCGCTTTGATCCAGGCCGTTTCGCCGCTCCAGATTTCGAGACGGGTTGCAGTCGTGCTGGGCGGCAGTGTCGAAAGTAAGACTGGCAAAATGACCTTGATTCGCCTAATTCATTCTCTGGAGCAATTATTCCTGTGGGGCATGTCCATGCTCGATTCTCGCCTCAAGCATGCCGTCGCGGTTGGTCAGCTTCGTTCCTTCTCCAGGGCAGCGGATGCGGTTGGTGTCACGCAGTCGGCGGTGACCAAGAGTGTCGCTGAACTCGAACGGTATCTTGGCTATTCCCTTTTCCATCGGACCTCACGGGGCGCGATGCCGACAGAGGAGGGACGCGAATTTATCGATCGCGCAGCGCGCTTGCTTGCCGACGCAGCTGAACTACTCGGAGATACAGCCCGCCGCGCCGACGCCTATGCGGGCCCGCTTCGAATCGGACTGTTCCCAGGGTCAATCGACTGGTTGCTCACCCAACCTCTGGTTTCTTTGCTGCGGCGCCATCCGGCAGTGCGCGTCGAAGTCGTTTCGGGCAACAGCGAAAGGGGCGTGCGACTCCTGTCGCGCGGCGATATCGATGTCGCCTTTGGACTTGAAGCGGCCTTTGCACGCTGGCCGGAATTCAAGTGCGAGCGGGTCGCCTCGATCGAAATACTGCCTTTTGTGCGGAACAATCATCCCATTCTGGGGATAAACCCGACCAGCAAGGAGCCGCTGGTCCAGTTCGAATTCGTAGTGCCCTCATCTTCCGAACCCTACACATCGATCATTCAGCAGATGTACGAAAAAAGCGGTAAGCGTCCCGCTGACTGGATCCACATGACAGACTATTTTCAATTGGTTCGACGGATCGTTGCCACATCCGATGCTATCGGGATGGTTGCAAAACAGTTCACCGAGAACTCATGGTTTCGCGCCAATTTCGTGGCCTTGGAGGGAATCGGTTTATTCGATCCATTGACGCTTTGTTATGCTGTGCGTAGCCGCTGGCAGGTAAAACCGGCTGGCCGTGCGCTCGTCAGCCTTGTTCGTCAGGCATGGCGCACCGCACCATCGGATTAACGGCAAGGGGGCGGGGTGCGATCGGAAATCCGCTGCATCCGTCGCGATCAGCTAGAGCATTTCGCGCAGAAGTGGGAACCGGCTTTCCGGCAGGAAATGCTCTAGGCTGTGGTGACGATTTAATCATTTGATCCAGAGCATGATGCTGGCGAGTTTGATGAAGCCGAGGAAGTTGGCGGCGAGTTTGTCGTAGCGTGTGGCGATGCGCCGCCATTGCTTGAGCTTGGCGAAGAAGCCTTCGATGCCCCATCGCTGGCGATAGGCGATACGGTCGTAGCGGTGCTGATATGTGCGATGGCGACGGGGCGGGATGACCGGCTCGCCGCCTTGCTCGTAGATGAGGTCATGCAGGCTGTCGGCATCGTAGGCGCGGTCGGCCAGAACCATCCCGGCCGGTATGCCCCGGATCAGATCGCAAGCTGGCGCCATGTCGTTTTGCTGGCCGGGACCGAGGATGAAGCGGATCGGCAGACCAAGAGCGTCGACTACGGCGTGGACCTTGGTGCCGAAGCCGCCTCTGGAGCGGCCGAGAGCCTGGGCTTGAACGCCCCCCTTTTTACCCGTGCTCCCGCCGCCTGGGCCTGAGCGCGGATCACCGTCGCATCGATCGCCAGCCATTCGATGTCGGGATCATCCGATACCGCCTCGAAAATCCGGTCGATCACACCTTGCTCGACCCAGCGGTAATAGCGCCGCTTGGCCGTCTGATAGGAGCCAAACCTCTCCGGAAGATCGCGCCAACGACCGCCCGATCGTGCCAACCACAAGAGCGCATCAAGAAACCGCCGTCCGTCACTGCGCGGACCGCGCTTGCCCTTGCGGCCACCCGGCACAAACTCACGCAACCGATCCCACTGATCGTCCCGAAGAACCTCGCCTTCCACACCAGCCCCCAAAAGCCAGCGTTGAATCAGACTTCCCCCTCAGTGTGAATCCCTAAAATGTCACCACAGCCTAGCAAATTGATCTTGGGCATTTTCCGAGTTGGCGGGTGATTCCACTCGCCTCGAAAATGGCCTAGAAGCTAATCGCCACTTCTCCGCCGATGACGCGCCCCCTGTTTAGCGGTGAAAGGCTTGCACCCGTGCCCCCGAAGGCCGCCGGCAAAGGTGTATCGCCGCCAATCGTCACCTCATTCAGGAGGTTTCGGCCATAGATGGAGAAGCGCCAGTGCTTGTTGTCGGTCGCCAATGTGAGGCTCGCATCGAGCATATCGGCGCCCTGAAGGAAGCCGACGTTGTTGTCGGTGAATGCCGCCTTGTCGCGATGCGTGAAGCTGACACGCGCCGTTGCTGTCCCCAATTCGCCAAGCTGCTGATCATAAGTCAGCCCCACGCCATAGGTCCATGGCGACAGCCTTGGCAATTTGAGCGCACGATCCACATCGTTGATGACGCCATCACCGCTGAGGTCGAACTGGACGTTGCGATACTGGCCATTCACGTAGCCGAGCTGACCCGAAATCACGAGGTTGGACAAAAGAAAAAACTGCCCCTCGGCCTCGACGCCTTTGATTGTGGCGTCGGCGGTGTTCCGTATGACCTGGCTGACGCCAAGCGGTCCGGGCAGGTTGATCTCGCGCTGCAGGTCCTTCATGCGATTGTAGAAGGCCGCCCCTCAAGGTCGAAGTTGTCCAGCACGACACCAGCGTTGATGCCGAGGTAAATACCGTCAGTGAAAACGCCTACGGTGGGGTCGATCGATGGGATCGTGCTGTTGATGCCGAGGCCCCGGATAGTGAAATTGGCATAGCCCGGTGCCGTACCCACATCCTCGAGCTGGACGTTGGGAACGTCGTAGCTCAGACTTTGAAGATTCTGGACGAACTTGGCATCCAACTGCGCTTCACCAAAAGCCGTGACCGCCATCGGTACTTTCTGCACGCTTTCGCCATAGCCCTTTTTGGTGGCGGTAACGACAATGTCCTCAGCCAGCGCTTCCGTGGCGCTCCCGGTTTGGTCGTTCGCCTGGGGCGTTGCTTCCTGGGCAAATGCTGTTCCCGAGCACAACAACGCGGCAGACGCCAATAGACATCCTCTCATGGCTGATCCTCTCTTCCCAGGAGATATTGTGTAGTTCATGCCGTTTGGCGGCATTTGAGGGCCGTCGTCCAATTCAATTCGCTGCAGAACTATTCCTGCTGCTCATCGATATCTGGCGGCGGCACGACGCCATCGGCAGCCCGACGGCCGCTCAAAAATATCATGGTAATTCATTGGGTTGATTACGCTCTCAGCGCCCGTTCTACCGCCTCAAGGCTGTCATTCAGCCCGAGCGGGTGCTCGGCATCCGTGAAGTCGACAATTCTACCCCAGTGCCGGGCGACATCATCGAGCGTGAACGCCCTGTCCGCTCCGAAGGCGTGCCCAAGCGCGCGCTCCCACCTAAGCTTGGCGATATAGCCGGCTCCAACTTCAAAAAGCCCTTTGGTTTCGCTGCAATTCTCGTGCGCAAGCCAACCGACCAATGGACTGATCGCTTCCGCTCTGAGATTGGCGAGAAACTCTTGTGGAAAGGCGGTCGCGGTCATACGCGATGCGGCGATTGGGGCGATCGTATTAACCTGGATGTTTCTGGACCGCCCCTCCTCCGCCAGCGCGTTCGCAAGCCCCAATATTCCGAGCTTGGCTGCGGCATAGTTGGCCTGACCGAAGTTGCCGTAGATTGCGGCTGCAGACGTGGTCATGACGATGCGGCCATAGCCCTTGTCGCGCAGTATCGGCCATGCTGCCTGCGTCACTGCCCGCGTCCCATTCAGATGGACCCGCTGAAGCAGTGTCCAGTCTTCGTCGGTCATTTTGTGGAAGCTCACATCGCGCAGGATGCCGGCATTGTTGATGACGACGTCAACGGTTCCGAAGTTGTCAAGCGCGGCTTGGATGATCAGCGCGCCCTCCTCGACCGACGCATAATTTGCCACCGCCTGACCGCCCGTGGCTCGAATTTCGTCGACCACATTGTCAGCGGCTGTGGAGCAGCTGCCGCTCCCTTTCTCGTCGCCACCCAGATCATTCACCACCACCTTGGCTCCGCGCCCGCCAAACATCAGCGCGTACTGGCGCCCAAGTCCGCCTCCGGCTCCGGTCACAACCACTACCCTGCCATCGAAACGAAGCTCTTCGTCCATCGCTTGTCTGCCTCTTTTACCTGAGCGACGCATCTGCGCATTTGATCCTGTGCGAGTCAGGCACGCGGCTCCATTTCCGTCGACGCTGTCGTTTTCGTCTGAGCCTTACCGAAAGGCTTGAATGCCGGTCAGGGCGCGCGAAACAACAAGCTTTTGAATCTCCGTCGTGCCATCGGGGATGGGGCAAATGATCGCCTCACGCACCAGCCGCTCGACGATGAATTCGCGGGTGACGCCGTTGCCGCCATGGATCTGAAGCGCATCGCGCGTCGCTTCGATCGCCATTTCGGTGGCGTACCACTTGGCCATCGAGCATTCCGTCTCTGCGCGCGTGCCCGCCTGGACGAGGGATATTGCCCGGTGCGTCAACAGACGGGCTGCGTCGATCTTGGTCGCCATGATGGCGATCTTGTCGGCGATCAGCTGATGGCCGGCGATCTTCTTGCCATGCTGCGCGCGATCGCGAGCGTACGCGATCGCCTCATCCATTGCTCGCCGTGCGATGCCGATACTCCACATCGCCATATGGCAGCGGGCAATCTCGAACACTTGCAACGTATTGCGCAATCCATCGCCGACCCGGCCGATCGTGTTTGCCACCGGTACGCGGCATTCGGTCAGGAATATCTGTGCAGTCGATTGGCCGTTGAGCGCCATCTTCTGGATATCGCGCACCTCATACTCACTCTCGTCACGATCGACCAGGATGTGAGTGACTTCATTTTCGCCAGTCTTGCACGTACAGATGAAGATGTCCGAGTAGGCTCCGTTGGTGATCCAGGTCTTTTCGCCATTGATGACCCAGAAATCGCCGTCTCGTACGGCGCGTGTCTTGATGGCGGCGACGTCCGAGCCGACATCGGGCTCCGAGATGCCGAGCGAAACGAACTTCTCGGCCGCGACGAGGTCGGCAAGATAGCGTTGCTTGATCGTCTCCGGGGCGAAGCGGCGGATGAGTTCTGCGCCAACCGCGTTGATGAAGCCGGGTATGGCCACATCGAGCGAGGAATAGGCGATCTCCTCGAAAATGAGCAGATGAGTGAGCCATCCCATATCAAGCCCGCCCCATTGCTCCTGATGCGGTGCGGTAATATGGCCATAGCCGGTCAGTGCTTGAGTCCATTCCTTCATGAGCGGTTTGGGGATGAACCGCTCCCCATGCCGGCGGATTTCCGGCTCAAGCTTGTTGTCGAGAAAGCGGCGGACGGTTTCCACCGCCATGCGTTGTTCATCGGACAGCTCAAAGTTCATATCGTGACCCCGTGTTTCCCTAGGCGCGCTCTGACAACTACCGGCCCAGGATCGTGACGGCGACCACCGCCTCTTCCACCCCGATGACACCTCCGCCGTTCTGCGCGATCGCGAACCGGGCATTCGGAACCTGTCGATCTTCCGCCTCGCCGCGCAATTGCAGCGCAAGCTCGTAGATTTGGCCGAGCCCGGTGGCGCCGATCGGATGTCCCTTGCATTCAAGCCCGCCCGACGTGTTTACCGGAATACGCCCACCCAGCGCCGTCTCACCGCGCTCTGCCGCGAGTCCGCCCTCGCCAGGCGGCGTCAGGCCGAGCGCCTCGATTTCAATGATCTCGCCAACCGCCGTGGCGTCATGCACCTCCGCGACGCCAATATCTTCTGGCCCCACGCCGGCCATCGCATAGGCCCGGTTCGCCGCAAGGCGGCTGACATGGTGGTCATAATCAAAGGGATCGCGCGCGGCGCCGGTTTGCAGCACAGACGCCAGGATTCTTAGCGCCCTGTCCGGGGCTGCCGACAGTTTGCGCCGACCGGCTTCGCTGCAGATGATCGCAGCGGCGGCGCCGTCGCTGATCGGAGAGCACATCGGCAGTGTGAACGGGTAAACGATCGGAGGCGCAGCGAGTACACTTTCGACGGTATATGGGAGGCGATACTGGGCAAGCAGATTGCGCGTCGAATGCATGTGATTTTTCGCCGAGACGGCCGCGATTTGCGCTTGCGTCGAGCCGTAGGTCTTCATGTGCGCGCGTGCCATCGCGGCGTATACATCCATGAAAACGCTGTAAGGCTGACTCGATGTCGTTCCTTCCGGAACATCGACGCCATTGCCCATGGCCAGCAGCTGCGCGCGGCCCGACTCGGTTTCATGCACGTCCCAAGCGCCATCGAATGCACTGAACATGAGCGCCTTGTCGGGCGAGTACATCTTCTCCGCGCCGAGCGCGAGTACGACATCCGCTGCCCCCGATCGAACATAGGCGGCGGCCATGTGCAAGGCCGTGGAAGCCGTCGCACATGCGTTTTCGACATTCACCACGGGAACGCTTGAGATGCCCATCGCTCGCGCCACGATTTCGCCGCGGATCATGTCCTGGCCCTCCATATGCCCCTGGACGCAATTGCCGAAGAAGATGGCTTCGACATCGCCGGCGGTGCATCCTGCGTCGGAAAAGGCCTGCGACGAAGCTTCGGCGCAGAGCATTTTCAGGCTCTTGTCGAACTGTTTTCCGAACGGGGTCATCCCAACCCCCATGACGAATATGTCGGTCATTCGTTGATCCATTCTTCCAATGTGTTCCGCATCCGATCAGGTCTCACCGGTCGGAAAAATCGGGCTTCCGCTTCTCCCGGAATGCCGCCAGTCCTTCGACAATGTCGTTGGACAAGGCGTAAGCAGCCATGGCTTCGAGTTCCTGACGCAGCCCGACTTCGAGCGAGCTATCCTGCGCAGCGCGGACTAGCTGCTTCATGTAGGCGAGCCCTGGCCGGCTCTTTTCTGCAAGAGATTCTACCAGCGCTTGCGCTGCCGCAATGAGATCCTCGGGAGCAACCAGTTGGGTCACGAGTCCGGCTTCCTTCATCTCGGCAGCCGAGATGGTCCCGCCGGTCATCATCAGATGTTTCGCACGCGCTTCGCCGATCTTCCTAGGGAGTCGAACCGACCCTCCACCGCCGGGCAACAGGCCGTAATTTGCATGGGCGTCGCCAAATCTGGCCGGGTGCGCGGCAATGACGAGATCACAGCACAACACCAGTTCCAAGCCGCCGGCGAGCGTAAGGCCGTTGACCGCCGCAATTATCGGAAGGCGCGACGTCTCGATCCTGTTAAAAGCCTGACCGAGCCGCGGCAGAAACAGATTTAAGCGTTCGGCGAGAGTTTGTCCGCCTGTTCCATCGCCAATTGCGAGCAGATCCGCGCCAGCGCAAAACGCCCGTCCGGCGCCGGTAAGAATGCAAGCGCGCACCGTCGCATCTGCTTCCGCTGCCTCGATCGCTGCGGCTAGTTCCTCGGCCAAAGCCAACGACAGACTGTTCAACGCTGCCGGCCGGTTGAGGGTCACCCAAAGCGCTGGGCCGCGTTGCTCAACCAGGATGTATTCATAATCCATTGCAGTCTCCCGCGCGCCGGCAGGCGGTCACCGGAATAGAGGATGTGGCTAGGATGGCTGCGTCGGTCATGCCCCCGAAATGCGCCGGTCCTGGCCCGCCCAATAGGGCTCTCGAAGCTTTGAACGAAGCACCTTTCCGACATTGCTCAACGGCAGTGGCTCGGCGGTAAAAACGACCTTGCTTGGCTTTTTTGCGGAGCCCAGACGCTGGCGCACCAAATCTATTATCTCGGTCTCCGTGATTTGTGCTCCGGGCTTGACACGCACCATTGCAAGCGGCGTTTCACCCCATTTTTCATGGGGCACGCCAAAGACCGCGACCTCGAGTACACCGGGATGGTCGGCAATTACGTTTTCGATTTCGGTGGGATAGATATTGAAGCCGCCTGACACGATCATGTCGTTGTTGCGATCGAGCAGATACAAAAATCCGTTTGTGTCGATCATGCCGACATCGCCGGTTTTGACCCAGCCATCTTCCATGCGCCGGGCGGTTTCCTCCGGATCGTTCCAGAATTCCTCCATCTGGCCATTTTCGAACCGTGCGACGATCTCGCCGGGCTCGTTTGGTCCCAGCACCTTTCCGTCCTCGTTACGGATTTCGATATCGGCGCCGCTCATGGGACGTCCGACCGCCCGAATTGGGGCAGAACCTTCAAATTCGCCGAACCACTCGTTGGGCCCCATAGACGCGATGGGCAGGATTTCGGTCTGTCCATAGCCCGAATGAAGAACATGATTCCCGAATATCTGGCACGACTTGCGAAGCGTCGGCTCGGAGATCGGCGCTGAAGCACTCAGCAGAAACTTCAAATTCGGAAAGTGGCGGCCATATGCCCCGTCGTGATGCACTATGGCATTGAGCATGGTGGGGGCTACAAAGGCATGGCTGATCCGTTCCTGCTCGAGAGTGTCAAGAAAGGACGCTGGATCGAAGCCGTCCATCATCACGTTGCGGGCGCCGCAATACCAGGCCGGCACGAACAGGAAGCCCGATGCATGGGACAACGG
The DNA here is from genome assembly GCF_030867385.1 of Sphingobium sp. DEHP117. GTDB lineage: Bacteria > Pseudomonadota > Alphaproteobacteria > Sphingomonadales > Sphingomonadaceae > Sphingobium. Next base: position 32,034 of record NZ_JAPFBJ010000003.1, read on the forward strand.
GCCGACATGCAGAATGGCATCCCCTGGAGCCACTTGGGGGCCGATGCTGAAAAATGCGGCGGAGATCGTCATCCATGAACGGTGCCGATAGGCAACGCCCTTGGGTTTGCCCGTCGTGCCGCCGGTGTGGCGGATGACACAATAGTCCTCCGGCGCGACGACGGGATCGGGATCCCGGTCCGAGGCTGTCGCCAACCAATTCTCATAGTTGTGATCGCGGATAATGATCCGCTCAAGCGTCGGAGCTTGGGCATCCAGCCCCGCCAACTCCGAAGCCAATGCCTCATCGACCAGCGCCAACCGAGATCCGGTACTCGCGATCATATGGGCGTGCGCTTCACATCGGTTGCGCGCATAGAGAGGAACACGCGTATAGTTTCCAATGGCAGCCGCCAGTATGATGTCGGCGGCCTCGATGGAGTTCTTCTCCAGCGTAGCAATCCGGTCACCCGGTTGAAGGCCGCACTCCGCAAGAGCATTTGCGAGCTTCACGCCGCGCAACCAGGCTTCCGAGAAAGTCAACCGCCTGTGGCCGTGAACGAGAGCCTCTTGCTGGGCGAAATAACGTGCGGCGCGACGTATTTGCGTACGGACGTCCATCAGCCGCGCTCCTCTAAGGCGCTCGCCCACAATGGCGCAGTCGACACATAATAAACTGACATGCGATAGGCCTCTCCGGACTTCTTTTCGTAAGCATCTGTGTCTGCAGCATTGATCCAATCGTCCAATTCAATATTCTGCGATGCTATTCTTGCTGCTCATATTATCGTGCCGGATCATGTCGGCGGCTTTCTCGCCGATCATGATGCAGGTTGCATTGGTGTTGCCGTTGACGACTGATGGCATGATCGAGGCATCGGCCACGCGGATATTTGCGAGGCCGTGAACGCGCAGGCGGTTGTCGACCACCGCCATCTCGTCGGTGCCCATCTTGCATGTTCCCACCGGATGATAAGCATGATTGGCTTCTGCCCGGATATAGGCGTCGATCTCTTCATCAGTTTCAAGGTAGCGGTCAGGATAGAGAGGCCGTTTCATCATCGCCTTCATGCGATCCGAATGCATGATCTCCTGCACGACACGGAAGGCATTGCGCAACGTCTTGAGGTCGTCGGGATGACTCAAGAGATTGAGGTCGATCTTGGGATCGGATTCGGGGTTTGAGTCATGTAAGGCAACCCAGCCGCGGCTCTTTGGGCGCCCAATATTGAGAATGATCGTATAGCCCCATTTCGTCATCAGCTTGTAGTCGCGCGCATGGTCGCGATAGGCGAGCGGCACGACATGGACCTGGCAATCCGCCCGGTTCTGCCCCGGCGCGGATCGCAAGAAACCGCCTGCAGCCGTGGGCGGCGATGCCAGCCAGCTTTTCCTTTGCGTGAGATACTGGAATAGGTCTCGCACGGTCTTGATCGCGCCAACGACATTGAGTGCGATCCCGAGCCGCTTCTTCGACTGGTAGCTCAGCATCAGGTCAGGATGGTCGTGAAGATTCTGGCCGACACCGGGAATATCATGAATCACTTCGATTCCATGCTTCTCCAACTCATCACGCGGTCCGATACCGGAAAGCATCAACAGTTGGGGCGAATTATAGGCGCCGCCGCTGACAATGACTTCCTTTTCGCACGGGATCGTCTTCAACTGCCCGTCCTGGGAATACTCGACTGCCACCGCGCGGTTGCCCTCAAACCTGATACGATGGACGCGGGCATGTACTTCGACGCGGAGGTTGCCGCGCCTGCCCATCACCGGATCAAGGTAACACGCCTTCACGCTGGCGCGCTTCCCGTCCTTCACGGTAAACTGATAGATGCCGACACCTTCCTGGCTGGCCCCATTGAAGTCCGGATTGGCTTGATGGTCCAGTCCAGTCGCCGCCTCGATGAAAGCATCATAGACATCGAATTCGCGCTTGCCGTTGGATACGTGAAGCGGTCCCGACGAGCCGTGAAACTCATCCTCACCGCGCTCATTATTCTCAGCCTTGCGGAAATAGGACAGGACATCGTTGTAACCCCAGCCGTCGTTGCCGAGTTCGGCCCAGTGGTCGAAATCCGACCGGTCGCCGCGGATATAGACCATCCCGTTCATACCGCTCGATCCACCCAGCATCTTCCCGCGCGGATTGTAGAGGCGGCGGTCGTTGAGCGCCTTTGAAGGGTCGGTGTTGAACCGCCAGTTGAGCGTATTGATCCGATAGTCTTGGATCAGCGCCGCAAAAGCGCCGGGCGTGGACACAAGCGGCGAGGTGCCTGGGCCGCCTGCCTCGAGCAGGCAAACGGTGACATCGGGGTCCTCGGACAACCGGCTGGCGATAACGCCGCCCGACGACCCACCTCCAATAATTACATAGTCAGCCATTTGCTTCCCTTGTCATTCGACCCATGCTGGCGACCCGGCGTCATGCAACATGCCAGCATCAACCGCCGCAGCCACGTCAGAGGATCTTTTCGAAGATGTTGAGTAGTCCTTCGGTCTTGCTCGAATAGGGTGGCAGAAGTTGACCAAGCAGGCTGAGTTTCGGCTGAGAGAACACCGGCTTGTAATGAGTGAAGCGCTCGAAACTGGCGACGCCGGTATAGGCACCGATGCCGCTCTGTCCGATGCCACCGAAAGGCAGCCGGCGCTGGAAGACGTGCATGACCGTGCCGTTGAGAGTCACGCCGCCAGCGTGCGTTTCGGAAATGATCTTGCGCCGTTCCTCACTTTCGTCGCCAAAATAATAGAGCGCCAGCGGGCGCTCATGCCGGTTTACGTAGCGAATGAGATCGTCTTCGGAGCGATATGGCATGATCGGCAGGATCGGTCCGAAAATCTCCTCCTGCATCATCGCCATGTCATCGGTAACGTCGAGAACCGCCAACGGCACGATCCGATGCCGTTCAGGAAGCGTTCCATCGCCGTTGTCCGAGAGGTTGAGCACCGTCGCGCCCTTGGCTTCGGCATCATCGAGCAAACCTTGGAGCCGCGCGAACTGTCGGTCATTGATGATACTGGTGAAATCGGGGTTGCTTGCCGCGTTGGGGTAGCATTTGGCAACCTGAGCGCGGAGTGCGGCGACGAAGCTTTCCATCTGATCGACATGGACGAAGGCATAGTCAGCGGCGATGCAGGTCTGGCCGGCGTTGAGCAGCTTGCCGAACACTAAGCTTTCACAGACTTGTGCAAGCGATGCACCCTTGCCCACGATGGCAGGGCATTTGCCGCCAAGTTCCAGAGTAACAGGTGTAAGGTTGGCAGCCGCCGCTTCATAGACTTTGCGGCCAACCGCGGGTGAACCGGTGAAGAGAATATGGTCGAAAGGTAGGGCCGTCATCGCCTGTGCCATGTCGGGCCCGCCCTGGACAATCGCGAATTCCTCTTCGGCGAAATACCGGCGCACAAGCCGCTCGCTGGCTTCGGCGGCGTTGGCGGAAACTTCGCTCGGCTTTGCGATCACGCGGTTGCCGGCCGCCAATGCACCGGCCGCGCCAACGAATATGGTGCCGAGCGGATAGTTCCACGTGCCGAGAACGCCCACCACACCTAGGGGCTGGGGGACCAGGCGCGATGAACCGGGAAGGCCGAAGATGTCAGTCTTCACCCGCCGCGGCCTCAGCCACGTCTTCAGATTGCGGCGCGCAAATTTAATTTCCGATATGCCAAGCATCAGGTCGAGCAGGATAGTCTCGTAGCGGGATCGAATGCCGAAATCGGCGGCAACGGCATCGACCAATTCGTCTCTGTGCTGCTCAAATATCCGGCCAAGGCGCCCGAGCAGGTCCATGCGTTCTTCGTAGCTGCGCGAAACCTGCTCACGCGTCCCTTCGCGTTGGGTCGCGAAAATTCGTTCCAGCTCAGTTCTGTTCCAAGACGCATCCACGTTAAATCGTCCGGAGGCGCGCCGGCCGCTCGGCGCTGCTCGCCTGGGCGGTGCTTTCAGCTGCGCCGATCTCAGTGATCGCAGCGCGCTCGATTCTGTACGCCGTGCCGATGAATGAGGGACCGTTGCCGGTGGAACGCATCATGGATACTCCTCGGTCTGAAAGTCAGGTCGAAAAATCGGGGGCAGCGGGCGGGAGAGGATGCCCGCCGCCCCCGTCGCAGCAGCGATCAGAACTTGACTGTCGCTTCGACGCCATAAGTGCGCGGCATGCCGCGGTTCAGATAATCGTAGCCGAACACGTTCATGTTGAGGCTGTAGGTGTAGTAATATTTGTCGAACAGATTCTTCGCCCACAAGCTAACCGACATATTGTCGTGCGCATAGGTTAATCGCGCATTGGCGAGCCAGTAGCCCGGATTTGCGCATGTAATCGCCTTACCCGCGAGCGTTATGTTCGATCCCGCTGGGGGTGTATCGCACGGTGTCTGCCCATAATTCTTGAACGGATCAAAATAGTACTTGCCCATGTAGGACGCATCACCGCGCAAGGTCAGCTTGTTGGTGCCGTCATCGATCATATCCCAGTCGAATCCGGCCTGGAACGTAACCTCCGGCGCGTTCGGGAAGGGATTGCCGTTGACGTTCAATGTCGGGCTTGCCGGGTTTGCCGGATCGATCACATTGCCTTTGTACTTGCTGTTGAGATAGCCCAGCGAAGCATCGAAACGCAACGTATCGGCCACCTGCCAGGCGAGTTCGGCCTCGCCACCGAACAGGCGACCATTGGCGCTGCGCGTGAAGGTTGTAGCGCCAACCAGCTGCGTTACTTGGTGATTCGAATACTCGTAGTAGAAGCCCGCGAGGTTAAGTTGGACGCGGCGATCGAACAGCCGGGTTTTGAGCCCCGCCTCATATGCATTCAGCTTTTCAGGCTGGATATAATAGACTTGATTGACGCCCTGATAGGCAAGCCCGTTGAAGCTGCCGCTGCGGTAACCGCGACTGTACTGGAGATAGCCCATGATATCATCGGCGAACTCATAGCTGACATTGATACGGCCGGTTAGCCTGTTTGCCTTTTCGCGCTGCTCAAGCGGCGCGAGATTGGGGTTGTATGGATTGCTGTAGGGGATCAGGTTGACAACCGGCGTCGTACCGTCGAGCGCATAGAGGAAAGTGCTGCCGTTAAGGTAATTGACCTTATCCTGGGTGTAGCGTGCACCCACCGCCACGGTCAGCCGCTCGGTCGTTTTCCAGGTTACGTCGCCGTAGATCGCCTTCGAGGGGCGCGACACGTCAAAACGCTGTTCGCCGAGGATCGGGGTGAACGGAGGCGCGCCTGCCCCGGCGCAGCCCGCCGAAAAGCTACCCCCCATGCCGCCATTGCCCGTATTATTGATCGCGATGTCGGTCTGGAGTGCAATCAGCGAGCGTGCATCAAGGAAGCCGTTGGGATTGATCTCGATCGCGTCGCAGAATCCGGCATCGCCAGGCCCCAACGCCGGATTGGCGGCAAAGGCTGGGATATAGCGGATCGCGTCGGGCGTTCCGATTGCGGCGTTATTGTAGCTGCCCGGAAGACCGGCGCTAAGCAGCAGCGGCCTCAGCGCCCCGAAAAAGTCCGGGTAGTTGACCGTCTTGACCTTGTCCCTGCCATAATAAAGGCCGGCAATGATATCGAGGCGGTCGTTCGAATAGCTGAAACGCAGATCCTGGTTGAAATTCTTGCTCGTCGACGTGAGGCCGATCGAGCAGAGATCGGCTGGGCCGCCATCGCAATCATCAGGATTGTTGATATAGTCGCCGGTGTCGTAGCCGGTAATCGAGGTGACGGAGAATTGGTCGCTGACATCCCATTTGATGTTGAGGGCTATCCCTTTCGACTTGCTGATGTTCTTACCTACCCGATCAACTGCGACCTCATTGTCACGCAGCAACCGCCCGCCTAGGAAAGGTTGCGGATCGTAACGCGAATAGCCGAGCGCATCCTGCCCGCCCGCGAGTTGACCACCTGCATAGGGCGCGGTGCCCCATGGATCGTCCTTCGCGGCATAGAGCTTCAAATTGATGTCGAGATCGGGATCGGGCCGGAAGCGGATCGAGATGCGACCGCCGATCGTATCGGTGGTCCCTAGGTCGCGCTCATTCCCAGGCAGTACATTGCGCTGCCAACCATCCCCTTTTGCAAAAGTACCGGCGACGCGGACGCCCAAGATGTCGGGAACCAGCGTCGCTTCAGCGGCGCCCTGCACCGTGAAAGTGTCGTAATTGGCATAGCCGGCGGTCAGATAGCCATTGGCCTCTCCCAGATCCGGCTTGCGCGTGAAGAAGCTGATCGCGCCACCCGTGGTGTTGCGACCGTAGAGTGTTCCTTGCGGTCCGCGCAGTACCTCGACCCGGTCGATGTCATAGAGTTGCAGGCCATGGCTCGCCCGGAAGCTCTGATAGACTTCATCGACATAGACGCCAACCGGCGACGCAGTGGAGGCGGAAAATTCGTTCGCCACTGAAATCCCGCGCAGCGAGAAATTCGGTTGGGTGCGACCATAGGGAGTGGTGACTTGCAGGCTGGGGATCGCGCCCATCAAGTCTGAGGTCTCCGTGATGCCGCGCGTGCGCAGCGTCTCGCCGCCTATGGCGGAAACGGCGGCCGGAACATCCTGCAAATTCTGTTCGCGCTTCTGCGCCGTGACGACGATTGTCTCAAGGCCACCTTCCTGCGCCTCGGGCTTTTCGCCCTGCGATGCAGCGTCCTGGGCATGTGCCGGCACTGCAAGCGCACACGCGATCGATAGCGCGGTGGCACAAAGCAAATTTGTCCTAAAGGCTGTGACCATGACTGTCCTCCCCACGGCATTTGTTGATTTGGCGCCATTTGCCGCGCCTTGGGGCTCATCGTCCAATTCAATTTGTTGGCGAACTATTCCTTCCACTCATTGATTGAGGATTGTTGAGCCTGCACCGGCGACGTCTCGTGGCGGAGCAAATGACCCCATACACTTCATTGGAATAGTCACGCTGAGCGCGCCCAGCGGGACGGATGCGCGCGCGCGAGGCGTTCCAATCCAGCTTTTCCAAACGGTGTATCGGTGTAATCGGCGGTGCCAACGGTTTTCCCTTGCCGAGTAGCAAAGGAAATCAGCTATTCGGGTGACCGTGAATGCACCATCTCTGTCGCCGTGAGCGGCGACAGCGCGCCTTGAAAGCAGCCCCGTCGACATCCGCGTATACGGGCTGTGCATTGTGCCGTTGTTGGATCATGAAGATGAGGTACGAATTCATCTGGCGATACGGATTCTCAGGCACGCCAAAGGGCCGTGTCTGGACGGCCGAATCGGTCGATGACCGAAGCCCTCATTCGCTTGCTTCCTGTGCACGGCTCAGAAGGCGACGCGGTCACTGCCCTTGAGACCGAGGATTTCCCTCGCTTCGGCGGGGCTCGCGGGTTCGTGACCCATTTCGGCGAGGATGCGCTTGATCTTCTCGACCTGCTGGGCATTCGAAGCCGCAAGGACGCCGCGTTCGATGAAAAGGCTGTCCTCGAGCCCGACGCGGACATAGCCGCCGAGCAACGCCGCCTGCGTCAGAAAGGGCATCTGGTGCCTACCCGCGGCGAGCACCGACCAGCGGTAATTGCCGCGTCCGAAGAGGCGATCGGCGGTTTCCTTCATATAATGAAGATTTTCGAGATCGGCACCGATGCCGCCCAATATGCCGAAGATCATCTGGACGAAGAAGGGTGGCTTCACCAGGCCGCGATCGACGAAATGGGCGAGATTGTAGAGATGGCCGACGTCATAGCATTCATGCTCAAATTTGGTACCCGCCTCCGCCATCGTCGTGAGGATCGTCTCGATATCGCGGAAGGTGTTGCGGAAGATATAGTCGTCGGAGCCGGTGACATAGTCCTTCTCCCACGCGTATTTCCAGTCGGCGATGCGCTTCGCGGCGGGGAAGAAGGCGAAATTGAGCGAGCCCATGTTGAGCGAGCAAAGCTCGGGCTTGAAACGCGCAGAGGCGGCGAGGCGCTCGGCGACCGGCATGGTGGCCGCACCGCCCGTCGTGATGTTGATGACGGCGTCGGTGCGCTGCCGGATCACGGGCAGGAAGCGGGCATAGACCTCGGGATCGCCGGTCGGCCTACCGTCCTCGGGGATGCGGGCATGGAGATGCAGGATCGCCGCGCCCGCTTCGGCGGCGGCGATCGACTGCTCGGCGATCTCCTCGGGCGTGACCGGGAGCGCGTCCGACATCGTCGGCGTGTGCGCCGATCCCGTCACCGCGCAGCTGATGATGACCTTGTTGCTCATGGCCAGACTCCATTCAATCGTCGAGGACGGCGACCGCGCGGGTCCAGCCTGCCGAAGCGCCTTTGATCTTGGTCGGGAAACACATCACGGTGAATCCGGAGGATGGAAGCGCTTCGAGATTATGCAGCTTCTCCAGATGGCAATAGCCGATTTCCCGACCCGCTTTGTGCCCCTCCCAGATCAGGTCGGCATTCCCGGTTTCGGCATATTTCTGCGCCGTGTAAGTGAACGGCGCGTCCCATGACCATGCATCGGTCCCTGTCACCCGGACACCGCGCTCAAGCAGGTGAAGCGTGGCTTCGCGGCCCATTCCACACCCCGCGTTGACATAGTCATCCGTGCCGTAGGCCGAACCGGCCCGCGTGTTGATGACCACGATGGTCAGCGGGCTGAGCTTGACGCCGATCCGATCGAGTTCAGCCCGAACATCCTCGGCGGTCACCACATAGCCATCGGGGAAATGCCGGAAATCGAGCTTGACGCCTGGTTGGCAGCACCAGTGGAGCGGAACCTCGTCGATCGTGATCGCCCGCTTGCCCCCATCCATCGTCGAATGAAAATGGTAAGGTGCGTCGAGATGCGTGCCGTTGTGCGTGATCAGCTCGACATGCTCGATCGCCCAGGCCTCGCCATCGGGCAGGTCGCTGGCCGTCATTCCGGGGAAGAAGGCCAGCATCTGTTCTCGTGTATCATCGTGCCCGAAATATCGGACCCGTGGACGAAAGGCCGCCGGATCCGATACGATATCATTCTCGATGGGCATCGAAATGTCGATGATGGACTCGGCGGTGGGAATCGTGATCATGAGAATATATTCCCGGCTAGAACTTATACCCGATGGTCACGCCATAGGTTCGCGGCTCCTCGAGGAAGCCGTTGACGCCAAATCCCACGATGCTGGAGCTGACAAAGGCGTTTGAGATGTACGTCTTGTTGGCGAGATTCTTGCCGTAGACGGTCACGCTCCAGCGATCGCCCGGATCGGTGTAGATCAGCGAGGCATTGAGCTTGGTCTTTGCCGGCTGCGACACCTGCGGAACGTTGAAGGCACTGAAATAGACCTTATCGACCCACAAGACCTCTCCGCGAAGGGCAAAGGATCCATGGTCCGAGCGCACGGTATATTGTGCCATGGCGTCGACCGTCCATTTGGGGGCTTGCGGCAGGCGGTTGCCGGCGTTGTTGAAAGCCGGTGCGCCGGTCGCCGGGTCGACGGTGCGCCCGTCACCTCCGGGTCGCGCGGGATCGATACTGATGAAACTGTCGAACTTGGCGTTGAGATAGGAGCCGGTCAGACCCAGTTCTAAGTCGGGCGTGGGGCGCGCGCGCAACTCGAGCTCGGCACCGTAGATCGTCGCTGTCGCCGCATTCTCCAGCGCGAGTGACGCGTTGACCACCTTGCCGACCTGGAGATCCTTGTAATCATAATAAAAGCCGGCAAGATTTATGCGGAGCCGCCGATCGAGGAATTCCGATTTCAGGCCCCCTTCATAGGCCGTGACCTTCTCCGGCTTCACGGGCGGCTGCACGCCGCCGACATTGTAGGTGCCGCTTTTGAAGCCTCGCGAAACCGAGGCGTAGAGCAAAGCGTCGGGCGTGATTTGATACTCGAGCGCCACTTTCGGCGTGAAGGATCGGAAGGTCTTGTGCGGTTGGCAGGTCGGGACCGATGGGATATCGGCTCCGCACTGGGCGAGCGGCGCGACGGGATTGGCGGGCGAATAGGGTCGCGCGAGGTCGAACTGAAGCTGTTCGGAAATGCCTTTTCGCTCGATGCTGTAACGGCCACCGACGACGAGGTGAATCTCCGGGGTCAGATTGTAGGTCGCTTGCCCGAAGATGGCGCCGGCATCAGTCTCGAGACGCCCGCCGGCATAATAGCCCTGGCGGATGACGCCGGGACCGCCGAAGCCAATATCATTGTAGGGAATGATGATCGCGCCGGCGTCATTTTCGTGGAAATAAAATGCCCCCAGCAGCCATCGGAACCGGTCGGATTCGGACGAGAGCTGAAACTCCTGGCTGAACTGTTTGTCGTCTTCGTTCTGGAAGATCGGCGCGAGACGAAAACTGGTGGAATCGAGGTCCGATCCGGTAATGTATTTCGTGCTGCGATAGGCCGTGATCGACTTGGCTGTGACGCCGCCGAATCGATATGCAATCTCGCTGCTGACACCCCAGATCGTGCGCCGGTTGAACGGATCGGCTTCGTTTGCGATATCGCGCGGATTGCTTGCGGTGACGCCGCCGAACTGAATGCCGAAAGGTGTGATTGTCTGGCCGCTGGCAGTCTGGCCCGCGGGTCCGAAATAATGATAGCCGTTCGCGTTGTCATTTTCTCGATGATAGTCGGCGATCAGAGTGATGGTGAGATCGTCGGCGGGTAAAAGCTTCAGCGTACCACGGATCGAACGGGCATTGGTGTCGTCGATCCTAGTGCCGGTCGTGATGTTTCGGCCATAGCCGTTGCGGTCGTCCGTCGAGAAAGCGATCCGCGCGAGCACTTTATCAGAGACAATCGGGCCGCTGACGGCGCCGTCGAACGCCAAACGACCATAGTTGCCGACCGTGACATCGCCATAACCCGAAAACGTGTCGGTGGGCTGGCGCGTTATGAGGTTGATTGAGCCGCCGGTCGCGTTGCGGCCATAGAGCGTGCCCTGTGGCCCGCGCAGAACTTCCACGCGATCGACGTCGTAGAATGCGCTGAGCGCTGCGGCGCCGCGCGAAATGAACGCGCTGTTGAGGTGGAAAGCGATACTTCCCTCGGCGCCGGTGCTGAGGTTGTCGAGGCCGATGCCGCGCAGCGAGATTCTCGCGACGCCGAGCTGCTGGCCGAGGTTGAGATTGGGGACGGCGGCCTGCAGACCCTCGATGCTGTTGATGCCCGCCTTCGCGAGGTCATTGCCGGATAGGGCCGTCACCGCGAGAGGAATTTTCTGCACCGACTCGCTGCGCTTCTGCGCAGTCACGATGATGTCCTGAAGACCGGCGCCCTGATCCTGTGCGGCGGGCGTCGATACGGCCTCCGGCTGCGGAGTGCTCGCAGCCGATGAAGCCGGCTCAGTCTGTGCGTAAGCGCTTGTGCCAACGACCGCAGGCAAAAGAAGTCCGATCCGCGCGGCGCGCGGCCAAAGCTTATCCATTTCGTAATCCCCTCCTCGTTGGACGCCGACGCGGTTCATGCGGCGCCTTTGGTTTCCTACCCCGCTATGCGGCCAGGTTCTGGCGCGCGGTCTCCTCCATCTCTGCCATTGCCGTGGTGTTGGGCGGCGGAACGAGCGGACCGCGACGCAGGGCCTGCTCCATGATCCGCTCGCGCGAGCCCTCCGCCATGCGGAGCAACTGCTTGAAGTCGACGCCAGTCAAGCGACCGTGGCGCTTCACGACCTCGCCGCGCAGGACCACCGTATCGATGTTGGAAACGTTAGCCTGCAGCACGACCGCGCCCACCATGTCGTTCAGCGGCATGAGGTTGAAGTCGTTGGGCGCGATGAGAACGATATCGCCATCCTTGCCCGGCGTGAGCGATCCCGTGCGATGATCAAGACCCATCGCTTCCGCGCCGTTGATCGTCATCCACGCGATCGCGTCACGTACCTTGAATGGGATATCCTCAGGCATCCGACCTTGCGCATTGACCGGATCGTTGGCCAGGACGCGCGCGTCTTGAAGACCGAGGCGTGCCTGCGTGAGTAGGTCGCCACCGTTGCAGGAGATAACGTCGGCCCCAAGTGTAGGCTTGATGCCGACATCGTGGGCGCGGCCGATCAAGGGGTGGCCCATGCCCATCTGCAGTTCCGTATCGGGCGTGCATGAAACCTTGGCGCCATTATCGGCGAGCAGGCGAAGTTCGTTGTCTGTCACGGAATTGCAATGCACATGGACCTGGTCGGGTCCAAGGAGTCCGGCCGCCGCGAGTTCCTCTATACCGCTGCAAAAAGCGGAGCCCCAGAAACAGTTCGTGTGAATTGTTTGCTGCACGCCAAGTCGGCGGCCTGTCATGATCTCCTTACGCGTCGAATCGAACGGATACATCCCGACCTCGGTGATCGCGACCGCCATGCCCAGCCGCTGATCGTCCGACGAAAAATGCTGCGTCCTTATCCGTTCCGCATCGGCGATGCGTTGGTCGACGCTCGTAAAATAAGGCCGGTCGACCGGTGCTGGATAGAAGCCGTAGGCATAGAGGCCAGCAATCCGGGCGTCCCGCAGGCCGCGGATGGCCTCATCGGCATGTTCCGGACTGTGCGACGTATGTGAGAAGTCATAGAGCGTCGTGATCCCGGCGTTCAGAGCTTCTAGGGCGCCGATATAATTGCCCACATAGACATCTTCTGGCGTATAGACGGGCGAGATGTTGAAGCGGATGCAGCGCATATACTGCATGAGGCTCATGTCGGCGCAAATCGCGCGTAGCTGAGTCTGCCAAGTATGCCGATGCGTATCGACCATGCCTGGCATTACAATCGTGCCGGTCGCGTCGATCTCCTCTGCCTCATCATGGTGAAGGTTTTGACCGATCTCAGCGATGCGTCCGTTCACGATCAAAACATCCCCACTGGGCACGTCGCCGATCGCAGGATCGCCGGTGATGACATAGCCGTTACGGATCAGGATCGGTCTCACAGTTTCGTTCCCCTACCATCTATTTTTGTGACGGAAGCCAGCGTAGGCTGCGCGTCCTTGATCGAGTGATACGAACGTTCCACTCACATGTCAATTCGGGGCGCTTTTGGGGGAGAAGATGATTGAAATTACCAGATATTAAGCCAAAAAAGGCAATCTCCAAGCCGCAAACGGAACGACCGGATCTGCGCGAGCAGATCCTGGACGCCGCCGAGTCGCTGTTCGCGGACCGGGGCTATTTCGGCGTTTCGGTGCGAGAAATAACGGATGCAGCGTCCACACGGCTCGCCGCTGTGAATTATCATTTTGGAACCAAGGAAGCGCTGTTCACGGAAGTCATAGAACGCCGCAGCGCGTGGTTGAACGAAGAGCGGCTGCGAAGGCTTGCGGAGCTGGACCTCGATCCAGATCGCCCGGAAGCATCGGCTCGACTTCTCATCCGCGCATTTTACGGCCCCCTCTTGAGCCGTTTTGAATCCGGTGAGCCGGGGTGGATGAATTATTGTCGCCTCATCTCACAGATAGCAGGCGTGCAACTCTGGATGGACGAAATAGTTGCACCGCTATTTGATGAAATATCTCGCCGATATGTCGAGGCGATGATATCTATCAAACCAAAGTCATCGCGCGATGATGCCTTGCAGGCCTATCAGTTTATTCTGAGCTGTACGCTGTACACATTCGCCGACAATCGCCGGATCGATCACATGTCGGGTGGGCGACTTTCTTCACGGAACATCTCGGTGACCCTGAAGGCCATGGAGGACTTTTGCGTGGGGGGATTGTTATCGTGTCTTAGGGTACAGGGCATTGGCAAGCTCGATGGTTGATGCCGCTCACCGTGATTGCCTGCTTGATTGAACGAATGTCCGCCATGAGGGCGCTCTTCCGACGTAGGTGAATTTGTGACGTAGGGCATGGTAGGATATGATACGATACTGCTTCTTATTGTTCAGTCCCACTATTCACGGATGCATCTAAGTAACTGACGTTTATAATAATTATGGTGGAAAGCCGCGCTCTTAATCAGCGGTTCCGAGCCGTGACGCTTATCGCGAAGCCGCCCAACGAGGGCGCTGCCAATACGGCTGTCTCCGGTCGCTCGGCGGCAAGCGCTGGATGGGCGCAGAACAGCCCGTGAGCTGTGAGAACTCGATAGGATCCTTCTCGACATCCGACACTGCGGTTGCCGCGTCGATCACGTCGGCCCAATCTTGCAGCATCCGCCTTCGCGGGGTGAGATAGAGCGCGCTGTTATAGGCGCCGCGCACTTCGTCCTCATCCTCGTGGGCGAGCGCCATCTCGATCCAGTCGGGCTTGTAGCGTTCGGCTTCGTTCGCCCAGGTCGAGCCGAGCCCCCGAAACCCATGCACCGTCTGCCGGCCAAGATAGCCCATGCGGTAGCAGGCATAGATCATGGTGTTCTCGGAAATAGGCTTTCCAGGCTTGGCTCCGGGAAAGAGGAACGCATCGTTCGTCGCCTGCAAGCGGCGCTGAACGATCATTGCGGCCTGGCGGGACAGCGGAACAAGATGCTCACGTTCCATCTTCATGCGCTCCGGCGACAGACGCCATAGCGGGTTCGGTCCATAGAGATCCTCGAACTCGTCCCTGGCCGCGAAGCGGGTTTCGCTGGTTCGGACCCATGTGAGCAAGGTGAACAGCAGCGCGTCACGGGTGATCTCGCGGCGGCGCGGCGTGTCCTCGCCGTCATAGGCGAAGATCGCCCGCACCAGCTTCGGAAACTCCGCGAGCGGCACGCGCGCCATGTGCCTGACGGGCGGCTTGGGCTTGAGCGCATCGTTGAGGCCGAGCGTCGGATCGATGGTCGCCCAGCCGCTCGCGATCGCGAAGCGATAGATCTGGCTGACGTTCTGCTTGAGGCGACGGGCGATATCGAGGGCGCCGCGCGCTTCGACCGCGCGGATCATCTCGAGAATCTCGGGCGGGTCGATTTCCGTGATCGGACGCTTCCCGATGACCGGAAAGACGTCGCGCTCCATCCGGTTGATGACGCGCAGGGCATGGGCCGAGTCCAGCCCTTCAATACGATTGGCGTGCCAGGCCCGCGCAATCTCTTCGAACAGCTTGAGCGCGGCCCTCTGCTTCTTCGCCCGCTTCCTGGCCTCGGCGGGGTCCTCACCCTGATCGAGCAGCCGCTTGGCTTCGGTCCGCTTCTCGCGGGCGATCGCCAGCGTGACGGTCGGATATTTGCCGAAGCTCAGCAGTTTTTCCTTGCCGTCGAAGCGGTATTTCAGGCGCCAGAGCTTCGATCCGTTCGGCTGGACGAGCAGGTGCAGGCCTTCTCCATCGGACAGCTTGTAGGGGCGCTGCCGCTTGGTGGCGTATTTGACCTCAAGTTCTTTCAAAGCCATCTGGGGGTATCGCCTGTTTTGGGGACAGCCGAAAAATACCCCCAAAATACCCCCAATCCAAATCGCCGTGGGTGGCCGCAGCGGGTCGCACCGGGACGCCGGCGTACGCAACGGGACGCGAAAAATATTTGATTTTCCTCGAAAAATGTCTGCCAGTGGCCTCAGTGGGCCACCGGTGGACAATCCGGGATGGTAGCGGAGGAGGGACTTGAACCCCCGACACGCGGATTATGATTCCGCTGCTCTAACCAGCTGAGCTACTCCGCCCCGTTGTCGGCAAAGCCCCGTCAGGGTGCTTGCACCACGGCTCCGGCAGCGGTCAGCCGCCGGAAGGTGCGGGCGCTATACGCAGCCTTGGCGGCAGGGTCAACCACGCAATCGGGGTTCTATCACGGCGCGCGCTTCCTGAGATGCGGCGCGGAAGAGCAGCACATGGACATGACCATTGCGGTGCGCCGCATAAGCGCCTATCAGCCGCGCGGACAGGCAATGATGCCTTAGGATAAAGCCATAGCCGCCCGGCGGCAGGGCTTCCCGATAGTGTGAGACCATGACGTTCCAGAATATTCCCGCGCTTCTTGCCGAGGCGCTTGGCCAACGCGGCTATGCCACGCCGACATCCGTGCAATCCGCCGTGCTAGAGCCGGAAGCGGAGGCGCGCGATCTCATCGTTTCGGCGCGCACCGGCTCCGGCAAGACCGTAGCTTTCGGTCTCGCCATCGCGGGAGATCTGCTGAACGAGCAGGGGCTGGTGCAGAGAGCCGGGGGGCCGCTCGCGCTCATCATCGCGCCCACGCGCGAGCTGGCGATGCAGGTAAGCCGCGAGCTGATGTGGCTCTATGCCAGCACAGGCGCGCGCGTTACCGCCTGTGTCGGCGGCATGAACCCGTCGGTGGAGCGCAAGGCGCTGAGGCAGGGCGCGGACATCGTCGTCGGCACGCCGGGCCGCCTGCGCGATCATCTGGAGCGGGGCGACCTCAACCTCTCCGCGCTCGTCGCCGTGGTGCTGGACGAAGCGGACGAGATGCTCGACATGGGCTTTCGCGAAGACCTGGAGGAGCTGCTCGACGCGATGCCGGAGCAGCGCCGCACCTTGCTGTTTTCGGCGACCATGCCCAAGCCGATCGTCGCGTTGGCCCGCCGCTATCAGAAGGACGCGCTGCGCATCGCCACCGGCGAGGAAGACCGCGGCCACAGCGACATCGAATATCAGGCGATGGCGATCGCGCCGTCTGAAATCGAGAATGTCGTCGTCAACGTGCTGCGCTATCATGAGGCGGAGACAGCGATCCTGTTTTGCGCGACACGCGACAAGGTGCGGCATCTGCACGCAAGCCTGATCGAGCGCGGCTTTGCGGCCGTCGCGCTGTCGGGCGAGCACAGCCAGAGCGAGCGCAACCAGGCGTTGCAGGCATTGAGGGAGCGGCGCGCGCGGGTCTGCGTCGCCACCGATGTTGCTGCACGCGGCATCGATCTGCCCAGCCTCAGCCTCGTCGTCCATGTCGAAACGCCGCGCGACGCCGAGGCGCTGCAACACCGCTCCGGTCGCACCGGGCGCGCCGGGCGCAAGGGGATTGCGGTACTGCTGGTCCCCTACCCCCAGCGCCGCCGGGTGGAAAGCATGCTGCGTGGCGCGCGCATCGCGGCGGAATGGATGCAGGCTCCGTCTGCCGCCGATATTCGCGAGGCGGACAGCGCCCGCCTGCTCGAAAAGCTGCTCGCGCCCATAGAGTTCGATGACGACGACCGCGCACTGGCGCAGCAGGTGCTCGCCCAGCGCAGCCCCGAGGATATTGCGGCCGCGCTGGTGCATGTACATCGCGCCGCCCTGCCCCAACCGGAGGAACTGCTCGCCGCCGATGCCGCGCCGGGCCCGCGCGCCCCGCGCGCCGGGTTCGAGGGCAGCGCCTGGTTCAAGATGAACGCCGGGCGCAGGCACAATGCCGATCCGCGCTGGGTGCTGCCGCTGCTGTGCCGGCGCGGGCATGTGAGCCGGGGCGAGATCGGCGCAATCCGCATCACCACGCACGAGACCCTGTTCGAGGTGCAACAGGCGGTGGCCGCGCGCTTCCTCGCGGCGGTCAAGCGCACGGCGACAGATGAGGACGATGGGCTGGAAATCGTGCCGGTGGAGGGCCAGCCACGCGATAATGCGCGCCGCAACCGCAAGGATGACGAGCGCGCCGGGCCGCCGCCCCGTGGCGCAAAGCCTCCCTATCAGGCGAAGCCATTCAAACCCTCCCGGCCCGGCGCTGGAGCTGGTGCTGGCGCTGGTGACGCCCCTGCGCGCGCCCGGCCTGCGGGCAAGAAGAAGTTCGGCAAAAAGCCGCCCCGCCCCTGAGCCATGCATATTCTCGTCGATGCCGATGCCTGCCCGGTCAAGGAGGAGATCTACAAGGTCGCCTTCCGGCATGAGGTGCGCGTCACCATCGTCAGCAACAGCACGATCCGTATTCCCGCCCACCCGCTGATCGAGCGGGTTGTGGTCTCGGACGGGTTCGACGCCGCGGATGACTGGATCGCCGAACGGGCGGACGCGCGCGCCGTATGCATCACCGCCGACATATTGCTGGCCGACAGGTGCCTGAAGGCAGGCGCGATCGTGCTCGCGCCCAATGGCAAGCCGTTCACGACATCGTCCATCGGCGGCGCAATCGCCACGCGGGCGATCATGGCCGATCTGCGCGCTGGTGGAGACATCGTCGGCGGCCCACCCCCGTTCAGCAAGACCGACCGCTCGCGCTTCCTCTCCGCGCTGGACGAGGCGCTGGTGCGATTGCGGCGGATGGGCTAGAGGGCCGTCCATGGCCGACAAGTTCGAACGACATCGCCAGCCCTGGACCTCAGCCGAGGTCCAGAAGCTGCACACCCTCGCCAAAAAGGGCATGGCCTTGAAAGCCATCGCCAAGGCCCTGACTCGCAGCGAGGAGTCGGTGAAAGAACGTGCGCGCGCAGACGGACTGACAATCGCAAAGCTGCGCTGATGATCCGTCTTTCCGGCCTGTCCTTGCCTCTTGATCACGCGTCCGATGCGCTCGCACCCGCAATCTGCGCCCGCCTCGGCATCGCGCCCGAGGCACTGCGCGGGTTCAGCGTCTTCAAGCGCGGCAACGATGCGCGAAAGCGCACGGCTATCCTGCTCGTCTATACGCTCGACATCGAACTGGATGCGCAGACCGAGGCGGAGATGCTCACGCGGCTGGCAGGTGACAAGGATGTACGCCCCACGCCAGACATGGCCTACACCTTCCCCACCCGCGCGCCAGAAGGGTGGAACGGTCTGCGCCCGGTCGTGATCGGCGCGGGGCCATGCGGGCTGTTCGCCGGGCTGATCCTCGCGCAGATGGGGTTCCGCCCGATCATCCTTGATCGCGGCAAGGTGGTGCGCGAACGCACCAAGGACACATGGGGCCTGTGGCGCCGTGCGGAGCTGAACCCGGACAGCAACGTGCAGTTCGGCGAGGGCGGCGCGGGCACCTTCTCTGACGGCAAGCTCTATTGCCGCGTTAAGGATCCGCGCTTCCTCGGCCGCAAGGTGCTGGAGGAGTTCGTCAAGGCAGGCGCACCAGACGATATCCTCTGGGAGGCGCACCCCCACATCGGCACCTTCCGCCTCGTGACGATGGTCGAGAGCATGCGCCGCGCGATCGAGGAACTGGGCGGCGAATATCGCTGGCAGACGCGGGTGGACGATCTCGCGCTCGATCTCCTGCCCGATGGCCGCCAACGCCTGCGCGGGCTGCATCTGGCGGATGGCAGCTTCATCGAGGCCGATCATGTCGTGCTCGCCATCGGCCATAGCGCACGCCCCACCTTCGAGATGCTGCACGCGCGCGGCGTGCATATCGAGGCCAAGCCCTTTTCCATCGGTGTGCGCATCGAGCATCCGCAAAGCTGGATCGACAAGGCGCGCTTTGGCAATTGCGCGGGTCACCCGGATCTGGGCGCGGCGGCCTATAGCCTCTCCCACCACTGCGCCAACGGTCGCACGGTTTACAGCTTCTGCATGTGCCCCGGCGGGCGGGTGGTGGCGGCAACCTCCGAGGAAGGCCGCGTCGTCACCAACGGCATGAGCCAGTATAGCCGCGCGGAGTTCAACGCCAATTCCGGGCTCGTCGTCGGAATAGACCCTGTGCGCGATTATCCCGACGGGCCGCTCGCGGGCATCGCGTTTCAGCGGCACTGGGAGTCACTTGCCTTTGAAGCGGGCGGCGGCACTTACTCCGCGCCGGGGCAGCGCGTGGGCGATTTTCTGAGCCAGCGCCCCTCCACCGCGCTGGGCGAAGTTACCCCCTCCTACAAGCCCGGCGTGACGATGACGGACCTTTCCCGCTGCCTGCCCGCCTTCGCGGTGGAGGCGATGCGCGAGGCGCTGCCCGTCTTCGGCCGCCAGATCGCGCGATATGACCACCCCGATGCGGTGATGACCGGCGTCGAAACGCGCACGTCCTCGCCGGTGCGGATCACGCGCGGCAAGGATTTTCAGAGCCTCAACACCGAGCGGCTGTTCCCGGCGGGCGAAGGCGCGGGCTATGCCGGCGGCATCCTCTCCGCCGCGATCGACGGGATCAAGGTGGCCGAAGCTGTTGCAGCCAGCATGATGGCCGCGTGACGGCCTCCCCCTGTTGTCACCCTGAACTTGTTTCAGCGCAGTCGAGGAGCGCGACTCGTCTGCGCATGCTGCCGCTGGCGACGCAGGGGCGTGGGGAGAAATGGACCCTGAACCGAGTTCAGGGTGACGGCCGTGGTTGAGATGGGCAACCTGCCCCCTTCAGATCACGATGCCATCATCCTCGGCGCGGGCGCGGCGGGAATGATGTGTGCCATGACGGCTGGCGCTCGCGGAAAGCGCATCCTGCTGGTCGATCATGCCGATGCGCCGGGCAAGAAAATCCTGATCTCGGGCGGCGGGCGCTGTAACTTCACCAACATTCACACCACGCCGGATCGCTATCTCTCATCCAATCCGCATTTCGCCAAGTCCGCACTGGGGCGCTATACCCCGCAGGATTTCATTGCGCTGGTCGAGCGTCACGGCATCGCCTGGCATGAAAAGACGCTGGGTCAGCTTTTTTGCGATGGCTCCGCGCGCCAGATCGTCGACATGCTGGCAAGCGAATGTGCGGCCGCTGGCGTGACGATAGCGCTAGGAAACCCGGTCGCTGACATCGCCCATGCCGACGGCCGCTTCCGCGTCCAGATCAGCGGCAGGGAGCATAGTGCTCCCGCGCTCGTTCTGGCGACAGGCGGCCCGTCGATCCCCAAAATGGGCGCGACCGGCTTTGCCTATGACGTCGCCCGCCGCTTCGGCCTCGGCATCGTCCAGCCCCGGCCCGCGCTGGTGCCGTTCACGCTGGGCGCCGAGGACGCGCTGTTTACCGAACTATCGGGTGTGTCCGCGCCCGTTGAGGTGCGCTGGAACAAGGTGCGCTTTCGCGAGGCGGCGCTGTTCACCCATCGCGGCCTCTCCGGCCCGGCGATGCTGCAAATCTCCTCCTACTGGCAGCACCGCACGCCGATTTCCGTCAATTTCCTGCCCGACGCCCCGCCCAACTGGCTGTTAGCCGAAAAGCGCGCCCGCCCGCGCACCCCGTTGCGCCGGGTGCTGGCGGAGCATCTGCCGGACAGGCTGGGCCAGGTGCTGCTGGAGCGGATCGGCACCGGCGGTGAACTCGCCACCATGAGCGACAAGGCGCTGCGCGCCGCCCATGCGCGCCTCTCCGACTGGCCCTTCACCCCCAGCGGCACCGAAGGCTATGCCAAGGCGGAGGTGACGGCGGGCGGCATCTCCACCGCCGCGCTGTCTTCCCAGAGCATGATGGCGAAGGCAGTGCCTGGCCTCTACGCCATTGGCGAGGCGGTGGACGTTACCGGCTGGCTCGGCGGCTACAACTTCCAGTGGGCGTGGGCCAGCGGCCATGCGGCGGGCATGGCGCTGTAGAGGCTAATATCCGCCCCTAACGCGAATGCGCGCATTGGTCGAAACGCCTGTCTTGCCCAACGCGCAACGCGTGGGGCGGAAACCGGTATCGAGGCAGATCCACACCTCATTCAGCAAGCCATAGTCGCTCGTCTGCACCCGGATCATGTCGATCGTCATCCCCGGATTCTTGCGCGCGATTGCGCCCGCGATCTGCCCGGCGGTTACGCGATACTGGATCGCGAAATAGCCCATGTCTGGCAGGCGCAGCGCCTTATAGGCGGCGCGCGCTCGGGCAAAATAGTCCTCCGGGCTGCGCGCCATGCAGGTGCCGTGCTTGACCCATTGATGCTGCATCAGCCGCACCGAGGGCATCATGCAGAACGTGGCGGCGATCGTCGCGCGGCTCACCGGCGCGGCGGGCGCGCAATATTGCGGCCAGCCGCCGCTGCGCCCGTCCTTCGCCACGCCATCGGGCCACAGGCCATGCAGCACGAAGCCGAACCGGCCATTGCGTGGGTCGCATTGTGTGTCGCCCTTGGGCGCCCGGGCGCAATATTGCGGCGTCCAACTCAATGCCAGCGTATAGCCGCCCACCTCCATGCGTCGCACCTCGTCCGGGCGAGGCGTGGTGCCCGCGCGCGGCGGGTTGATCCGCTCCGGCAGGGCGCAGGAGCTTGCCTGAGCGTGCGCGGCCAAGGGTGCCACCGCCAGCCCGAGGCCGACAGCCAGCGCCGCCTTACTCCGCCGCAAAATCAAGCCCGATGTCGGCCGCAGGCGCGCTCTGCGTCAGCCGCCCAACGCTGATATAGGTGACGCCGGTCTCGGCAATTGCGCGGATCGTCTCCAGCCTCACGCCGCCGCTCGCTTCGGTCGGCACACGCCCACCCACCAAAGTCACCGCGCCGCGCAGTGTGGGCGGGTCCATATTGTCGAGCAGCAGATGCGTCGCGCCAGCCGCCAGCGCCGGTTCGATCTGGTCGACGCGGTCAACCTCCACGATGATGCGCTCGATCCCGGCGCTTGCCGCGCGGCGCACCGCCTCGCCGATGCTACCCGCCACTGCGACATGATTGTCCTTGATCATCGCCGCGTCCCAGAGACCCATACGATGATTGGTCGCGCCGCCTTGCCGCGTCGCATATTTTTCCAGCACGCGCAGGCCCGGAATGGTCTTGCGCGTATCGAGCAGCGTGGCGCCCGTGCCCGCGATCCTGTCCACATAAGCACGCGTCATCGTCGCGATGCCGGTAAGGTGCTGCACCGTGTTGAGCGCAGACCGCTCCGCAGTCAGCAGCGCCCGCGCATTGCCCGAAAGCCGCATCAGGTCTGTCCCGGCGGGGACGCTCTCGCCCTCCTCCACCAAAATCTTGATCGTCACCTCGGGATCGAGCGCACGAAAAAACGCTTCGGCCAGCGGCAGTCCGGCCACCGTCACCGCATCGCGGCTGTCCATAACCCCGCTGAAACGCGCATCCGCCGGGATCACGCTCTCGCTGGTGACGTCCCGCCCACCCGCGCCCAGCGGCCCGCCAAGATCTTCGGCGAGTGTGGACGCGATGAAGGCGGGGAGGTCGAAATTGGGGAGAGAGAAGGTCATCAGTGCTGACTAGCGGATTCTGTTTTCATTGCAATGACTGTGTGAATCACATATATTCCACCTCAATGGAGATCGAGTTCGACGCAGACAAGGACGCGATCAACCGCTTCAAGCACAAACTGCCACTGTCCTTCGGCAGGCGGGTGTTTGATGATCCCTACCATGCCCTTCTGCCTTCCTTCCGGCCACAAGACGGCGAAGACAGATACAAGGCGATAGGGAAAGTTGATGGCAAGCTATATACCCTTGTTTTCGTCTGGCGCGGCGAAAGACGGCGCATGATCTCGCTACGGCGGAGTAACGCACATGAACAAAGAGAATATGATAGCCATTCCGGCTGATCCGGATGATCCGGAAGATTTTCCTGTCAGTGTGGCCGGGCTGGAACGGGCGAGGATCGGCCGCCGGTTCAGAATATTGCGGCACAGGCTCGGCCTCAGCCAGGAAGAGTTTGCGCGTATATACGGCATCCCGGCGTCGAGCCTGCGCCAATATGAAATCGGGCGCTATATGCCTCCGCCCGCCGTGCGCGCCTATCTCAAGGTGATCGAGGCGGAGCCGGAAGTGGTGAAGCGGGTGATCGCGAGCTAGGGGCTACCGCGCTCCCAAATCCCCCTGCCCCACGGTCCCTGCCGCCATTTCCAGCATCCGGTCGAGGCTCTTCTTCGCCTGCACGCGCAGCTCCTCGTCCATCTCGATCCGCGGCGTCAGATCACGCAGGCAGAGATAGATTTTCTCCAGCGTGTTGAGCGCCATATAGGGGCATATGTTGCAGTTGCAGTTCCCGTCCGCGCCGGGCGCGCCGATGAAGTTCTTCTCCGGCATCGCCTTTTGCATCTGGTGGATGATGTGTGGTTCGGTCGCGACGATCAGCGTGTCGCCTGGCATCGTCTTGGAAAATTCCAGGATGCCGCTTGTCGAGCCGACATAATCGGCATGGTCGAGGATATAGGCCGGGCATTCCGGGTGCGCGGCGACCGGGGCGCTCGGGTGCTGCGCCTTCAGCTTCAACAGCTCCGTCTCGCTGAACGCCTCGTGCACGATGCACACGCCCGGCCACAACAGCATGTCCCGCCCGGTCTTGCGCGCCAGATAGCCTCCCAGATGCCGGTCCGGCCCGAAGATGATCTTCTGGTCCTTGGGGATCTGCGCCAGAATTTTCTCCGCGCTGCTGCTGGTCACGATGATGTCGGAGAGCGCCTTCACCTCCGTAGAGCAGTTGATATAGGTAAGCGCGATATGATCCGGATGCTGCGCGCGGAAGGCGGCGAACTTGTCCGGCGGGCAGCTGTCCTCAAGCGAGCAGCCAGCGTCCATATCCGGCAGCACGACGATCTTGTTGGGGGACAGGATCTTCGCCGTCTCCGCCATGAAGCGTACTCCGGAAAAGACGATCACGTCCGCGTCCGTCGCCGCCGCCTTTTTCGACAGCTCGAGCGAGTCCCCCACGAAATCGGCGAGGTCCTGAATCTCCGGCTTCTGGTAATAATGCGCGAGGATGACCGCATTGCGCTCTTTCCTCAGGCGGTTGATCTCTGCCAACAGATCGACCCCCGCAAGGGATTCAACGGGTTGCGCGGTCATTGCAGGTCCTTCCTTGGGCGGGCGCGATGCGATCGGGCCGCGTGAAACGAGGGTCGAGATGTGCGGCCTTGCGGCGCTATGCTCACATATGAAGATCGGTGCCGGTTTTCAACGCGCTTGGCGGCTTAATGCCCGCCTGCCCCGCCTTCCTCTTCCTCATCTTCGTCCACCGGTTCGTCGGCGAAGCGAACGACCACCTTCGCCTTCTTGACGCCCTCCACCAGCAGCGGCAAGGCAAAGGCACGCTCCACCATCTGGCGCGCCGTCTCGCGCGCCTGCCCCAGCGCAGCGTCCTCCCGCGCCTGTTCCAGCAGCGCGCCAAGCGCACCCCGCCGCACCGCGTCTTCGGGCGCGGCCCCGCCGATGTGGCGGATATTGGCGCCGTCAATCGCCGGCTCTGCTATGCTGAGCGCCGGAAGCGTGACTTTCAACGCCTGCGCCTCTTCGTCCCACACGACATCCTTGTTGCGCAGCGCCTTGAAATCCAGCTCATAGCGCACCGTGGCGGGAACGATGGCGTACGCGCCGGCTGACACCGCGGCGGGCGCAGGCGCTGCTTCATGCGTCGCCACTTCTTCGGAGTGGGCGACAGCAGGCGCATGCGCCGCCTGCCCCTTGTGCGCGGCAGGTGCAGGGGCCTCAGCCTCCCCAGCATTCTTCGCCGCAGTTTCGGGCGCTGGCGCAGGCGCGGCAGCCTCCGGCGTGGCCACCGCTACAACCCGCCCGGTATACACCACCGCCTTGCCCTGCTTCTGCAGCGTCTCCAGCACTGTTGCGGTGACGGCCTTGATCGCGGCCTCTTGCCTCGCCTTGTCCGATCGGAAGAAATAGAAAGCCCCGCCAAACGCTGCGCCAAACATCACCAGGCCGATGATGATCGGGACGATCAGTTTCTTCATCGCGGCGCCACCCTCCACACGTCTGCTGAGATATGATGTGCCAGCCCGCGCTGCTCCAGGTCAAGCAGATGTGCGAGCACGGACCGCGCGGCGGCAGGATGAAGCCGCACGTCCGTGCCCTTGTACATCTCAGGCACCATATCGGCGATGCTGCGCCCTGCCTCGTCGCCCTTGCCCAGTTGCCGCAAAATCTGCCCTTCGCGATGCTTGCGGTGGCCCATCATCCCGCGCACCAGCCGCTGCGGGCTTTCCACAGCCTCGCCATGCGCCGGGTAATAGACCGCATCGTCCCGCTCCAGCAGCTTCTGCATCGAGCGCATATATTCGGCCATGTCGCCATCGGGCGGAGAGACGATACTGGTGGACCAGCCCATCACATGATCGCCGGTGAACAGCGCGCCTTCCTCGCGCAGCGCATAGCACAGATGGTTAGAGGTATGCCCCGGCGTCGCCACCGCCTCGATCGTCCAGCCATCGCCCGCAATCAGCGCCCCATCCGTCATCGCGTCGTCGGGCTGATAGCCCGCATCAAAGGCCGCATCGGCGCGTGGGCCGTCATCCTCCAGCATCAGGGGCGCGCAGCCGATGATCGGCGCCTTCATCCGCTCCGCCAGCAGCACGGCAGCCGGGCTGTGATCGCGGTGGGTGTGGGTGCAGACGATGGCCCGCACCGGCCGCCCACCAACAGCGGCTATCAGCGCATCGAGGTGCGCGTCCTCTGCCGGGCCGGGGTCGATCACCGCCACATCCTCACGCCCGACGACATAGCTCTGCGTGCCGGTATAGGTGAAGGGCGAAGGATTCGGCGCCAGCACCCGCGCGACCAAAGGCGAAAGGCGCATCGCTTCGCCGGTAGGCAGGGACGCCATGTCAAAAGGTGGGTTCATATCCCCTCATGTGCGCATCCGCATGGCTCACGCAAGTCGTTCGAAAAGAAATAAACCGAGAGCGCCACGATCTGTCGGATTTTTTTACAAAGCGAAGTGGAATGAAGATGGCATTAACCATCAAGCTCGGCCCCGGAGCGCCGCTTATGCCGCCTGGCACGGAGCATGCTTATATATCGGTACTACCAAGCTTGACCTTCAGGGGGATGCTCGCAGGCCTTGTCTCCGCCGCGCATCCCCCACCCGGTTTCCCCATCCCCGCGGTTACAACACTTAGCTTACTGGCAAACTATCTGCTTGCGCGTAGCCATCTGGCTTGTTAGTTAGTCATATGGCTAAGTATGATCCATCGCTCTCCCGCCTTTTCCACGCTCTCGCAGACGACACGCGGCGCGCGGCGCTTACCCGCCTCGCTCATTCACCCGCGCCGGTGAAGGAGCTTGCAGCGCCCACAGACCTTAAATTGCCTACGGTCATGCGGCACCTCGCGGTGCTGGAGGAAGCGGGGCTGATCACCAGCTTCAAGGACGGGCGCACCCGCACCTGCGCCCTCGTGCCGGACGCACTGGAACCCGTGCAATCCTGGATGGATGAGCAACGCGCCCAATGGGAGGCCCGGCTCGATCGACTCGATGCGTTTGTGATGCAGATGATGAAGGACGATGAACAATGACCGACCCCACGCGTGAAGGCGTCCCGCACCCCCACGACCCCGAAGCGGCCGCACGCACCATGGTGCTGCACCGGATTATCAACGCACCCCGTTCAGCCGTATGGCATGCATGGATAAACCCCGAGACATTGCCATTATGGTGGGGACCAGACGGCTTTTCCTGCCGCACGAAGCGGATCGACCTGCGCACAGGCGGGGAATGGGTGTTCGACATGATCGCCCCTGACGGCACAGTCTTCCCCAACCACCATCGTTACACCGAGGTCCGGCCGGAGGAGCATATCGCCTACACATTGCTATGGGGCGAGAACGGTCCTGAGCACGCGGAGGCCCGCGTGTCGATCGAAGATGTGGATAGCAAATCGACCAGAGTGACGCTGGCGATGACATTCAGTACTGCTGCCGAATGGCGGGAAGCAAAAGGATTTGGTGCCGAGGCGCTGGGCCTACAGACACTCGGCAAGCTGGCGCGGTTCGTCGGAGCGGAGTGAGCGGGCGGTACTCAGCCCGCGTTGGAAAGGCCACTCTCGGCAAACACCTGTTGCAGCTCGCCCGCCTCGTACATCTCCATCATGATGTCGCTACCGCCCAGAAACTCGCCCTTCACATAAAGCTGCGGGATGGTCGGCCAGTCGGAAAAGCTCTTGATGCCCTGCCGGATCTCCTGATCCTGCAACACATCCACGCTTTCAAACTCGACGCCAAGATGATTGAGGATCGCAACCGCACGGCTGGAAAAGCCACATTGCGGGAACAACGGCGACCCCTTCATGAACAGCACAACATCATTCTCGCCCACGATCTGCGCGATGCGGCTATTTACGTCACTCATGATCGGTTCCTCGGTTGCTGGCGGCTCATATATTATGAGTTGGGGACGGCGGTGGTGAGTTGCAAGGCATGGAGCACTCCGCCCATCCTGCCGCCAAGCGCCTCATACACCGCCTGATGCTGCTTTACCCGGCTCATCCCGCGAAAGCTCTCCGCCTCGACGCGCGCCGCATAATGGTCGCCGTCACCGCGCAGATCGGTGATTTCCACCTGCGCATCGGGGATGCCCGCGCGGATCAGCGCCTCGATTTCCTGTGCGGCCATCGGCATGATGCGCGCCTCAGCCCTGCGGTTCGATGAACATGCGCCGCGCGATGACTTCCTGCTCTTCCAGAGCGGTGCGCACCGTCGGCTCGTCGATCTCGACGCCCGCGCTGGTGAGGTCACCCACCAGCTTGCGGATCACGTCTTCGTCGCCCGCTTCCTCGAAGTCCGCCTGCACCACGGCCTTGGCGTAAGCGTCCGTTTCCGCCGCCGTCAGGCCCATCTTGGCCCCCGCCCACTCGCCAAGCAGCCGGTTGCGGCGCGCGATGATGCGGAACTGAAGCTCCTCGTCATGCGCGAATTTGGCTTCGAATGCGCGTTCCCGGTCGTTGAAGTCGGTCATGATGGTTGCCCTGAGATAGAGTGTTGGTCTTGGGAGTTAGATAGGGCCGCCCGCGCCCTCAGGCAAGCGCCGGAACCAGCCACGGCTGGTCATTCGCGCGCGCCTGTTCAAACGCGCCGATGCGATCGGTGCGTGACAGTGTCAAACCGATCTCGTCCAGCCCGCCAAGCAGGCAGGATTTGCGAAACGGATCGACTTCGAAGGTAAAGCGGTCCTGAAACGGGGTGGTGACGGTCTGGCTTTCGAGGTCGACATGGATGGGGTCGGTCTGCGCCACCTCCATCAGCCGGTCGATCGCCTCCTGCGGCAGCGCGACCGTCAATATGCCGTTCTTGAAGGCATTGCCCGAGAATATGTCCGAAAAGCTCGGCGCGATCACCACCCTGACGCCCATGTCGGTGAGCGCCCAGGCTGCATGTTCGCGGCTTGACCCACAGCCGAAATTGTCGCCCGCGATCAGGATCGGGCTGCCCTTATAGGTGGGATCGTCGAACACATTGCCCGGCTCTGCCCGCAACGCCTCGAATGCACCCTGCCCCAGCCCCGCGCGAGTGATGCCTTTCAGCCACTTGGCGGCGATGATCATGTCGGTGTCGACATTCTTTACACCCAGCGGATAGGCGCGTCCCTCGACCACATTGATCGGTTCCATCAGCGCGCCCCTTCGACATGCGACGCAGGAACCTGCGCATCTTCCGCCCGGCCGATGGTCGCCGCCATCACGGCACTCACGATAGCGCCGAGCGCCAGCACCCAGAACGCCCGCTTCATGCCATCTCTCCTGTCAGTGCGCGCACATCGGTCAGATGGCCCGTCACGGCCGCCGCCGCCGCCATCGCGGGCGAGACGAGGTGCGTGCGTGCGCCCGGCCCCTGCCGCCCCATGAAATTGCGGTTGGATGTCGACGCGCAACGCTCGCCTGCGGGCACCCGGTCCGGGTTCATCGACAGACACATGGAGCAGCCCGGCTCGCGCCACTCGAACCCCGCCTCCAGGAAGATCTTGTCCAGCCCCTCGGCCTCGGCCTGACGCTTGACCAGGCCAGAGCCGGGCACGACCAGCGCCTGTTTGATCCCCGGCGCGACCTTGCGACCCTTCGCTACCGCTGCGGCGGCGCGCATGTCCTCAATCCGGCTGTTGGTGCAGCTGCCGATGAAGACATGCTGCACGGTGACGTCCTCCATCCGCTGCCCGGCGGAAAGACCCATATAATCCAGCGCCTTTTCCGCCGCCGCGCGCTTGGACGGATCGGCGAAACTCTCGGGCGCAGGCACCACACCGCTGATCGGCACGACATCCTCAGGGCTGGTGCCCCAGGTGACGGTCGGCACGATGTCGGCGGCATTGACCACCACCGTGCGATCGAACCGCGCGCCCGCATCTGTCACAAGGGTTTTCCAATAGGCCACAGCCGCATCCCAGTCCGCGCCCTTGGGCGCCATCGGGCGGCCCTTCAGATACGCGAACGTCTTTTCATCCGGTGCGAACAGCCCTGCGCGTGCGCCGCCCTCGATAGACATGTTCGAGACCGTCAGCCGTCCCTCGATCGACATCTCCTCGAACACATTGCCGCGATATTCTATCACATGGCCAGTGCCGCCCGCCGTGCCGATCACGCCGATCACATGGAGGATCACGTCCTTGGGCGTCACGCCGGGGCCAAGCTGACCCTCAACGCGGATCTCCATCGTCTTGCTGGGCTTGAGTAACAGTGTCTGCGTCGCCAGCACATGCTCGACCTCGCTGGTGCCGATGCCGAACGCTAAAGCTCCCAGCGCGCCATGCGCTGCCGTGTGGCTGTCTCCGCAGACCAAAGTGGTGCCCGGCAGCGTGAAGCCCTGCTCCGGCCCGACGACATGGACGATGCCCTGCTCCGCATCGGTCGCGCCGATATATTTCACGCCAAACTCCGGCGCGTTCCGCTCCAGCGCCGCAAGCTGCTGCGCGCTTTCCGGGTCGGCGATCGGCAGGCGGTTGCCCTGCGCATCGACACGCGCTGTGGTGGGCAGGTTATGATCCGGCACGGCAAGCGTAAGATCGGGCCGACGCAGCTTACGCCCCGCCATGCGCAGCCCCTCGAACGCCTGCGGGCTGGTCACTTCATGGACAAGATGCCGGTCGATATAGACGAGGCAGGTGCCATCATCCTGCCGCTCGACAATATGGGCGTCCCAGATTTTTTCATACAAGGTGCGTGGCTGTGTCATGCCACGCCCCCTAGCGGTATATCGGTGCTGAATCAATTCGGCCTTTAACCATTCGGCTCTCTGTCGCGGGCGCCCCGTGGCCGCGTTTCTTGCGATCAGACATATTAGCCGTTTACTTCGCCAAGGCGGCGCATACATATCGCAGCCATGAAGACCCTGATGCGCCTCGTCCTTTCGCTCTGCGCCCTCGCAATGACGCCTGCCAGCCAGGCCGGGGCGGAGCAGCAGGACGTTGCCGTCGCGGTGCGTTCGGCTGTGCGGGTCGTCATCATCGCCACCAATGGCGATCAGGCCTTTTTCGTCGGCCACGGCAGCGGGCTGGTCGTCGCGCCGGACAAGGTGCTGACCAATGCGCACGTGGTCGAGCTGCTGCGCACAGAGCGCAACCTCACCATTGGCATCGTGCCGCCCGAGGGTACGCGCGGCTATGGCGGCAAGCTGATCGCCTTTTCGCCCGGCAACGACCTTGCGCTGATCGAGGTGAAGGACGCGCGCCTGCCGGTCGCCACGTTCTTCGCGGGCGGCGTGACGGACGGCCAGCATGTTACCGCCATCGGCTACCCGGCAACGGTCGATCGCGCGCAGGGGCTGGACCTCAATGAGATCATCCGCCCGCTCGAGCCGGTGAAGACCGGCGGCTCGGTGTCCACCGGGCGGTCAAGCCAGGCGTTCGATACCATCCTCCACACGGCCCCCATCGCGGCAGGCAACAGCGGCGGGCCGCTGGCCGACGATTGTGGGCGGATTCTTGGCCTCAACAGCATGGGATCGGTTGCGGAAACGCAGGCCGACGCGGAGTTCGGCTTTGCCGTCTCGAACCGGGAGATCGCCTCCTTCCTCCGGCAGGCGGGCGTGCAGTTCCGACGCACCACCGTGCCCTGCCGCAGCATGGCCGAGATGGAGGCGCTCAACGCGAAGATGCAGTCCGACGCCCTGCTCAAGCAGCAACAGCAGGAACAACAGGCGGCAATGGCGCGGGAAAAGGCGCTGTCCGCCGCGCGTGAGCGCGCATCGCAGGATATCGTTTCCGCGCGTGAAAACATGATGGCGCTTTCCGCCGTGCTGTTGGTGCTCGGCGGCCTCAGCCTCGGCGGAGCGATGATGTTCAACGCCGAACACAAGCCGCGCCAGCGCAAATGGGCGATGATCGGCGGCGGCGTACTGATCGCCGGCGCAGTGGCGGCATTCCTGCTGCGCCCCTCCTTCTCCGGCATCGAAGACCGCATGGCCGACACACTGCCGGCCGACAACGCCACCTTCCCGGTCGCTGGCCCAAGCTATGACGCGAACGGCGACAATATCTGCCGCATCGACGAAGCGCGCAGCCGCATCATCTTTTCCGACACGCAAAACACCAACCTCGCCTGGACGCCCGAAGGCTGTGCCGATGGCTCCCACCAGTTCGTGCAGGCAAGCAAGGGCTGGAGCCGCCTGTCGCTGCATGACGACCAGAGCGTTTCGGTGGCAAACTTCGATCCTTCGGACGGCTCCTACCAGATCGAACGCTTTCTGCCCGACGCCGCGACTATGGAACAGGCGCGCAAGATCGACGCCAAGCTTTCGGTGAAGGGATGCACGGTGGACCCCGCGCTCCTCGCACGGCTTCAACAGGCACAGAGCCAGATTCGCGCGCTCCTCACCGCCCAGCCCAATGAGCGGCTGATCTATCGATGCGGGCGCAAGGGGCGAGAGCCAGGCGCCGCCGACCAGCCGAGTCCAAACTAATCTCCACCACCATCTTGCAACCGCGAAAGACCCCTGCTAACCGGCGCGCACGTTTGACGGGGTGGCGCATGCGTTTTCCCCTGTTCCCGAACGCGGCATATCGAACTGGAGGAAAAAGGGCGCGTGGAGAATTCCGGCGGCATTCAGGCTAGCTTGAGCGGGCGTTACGCGCTGGCGCTGTTCGAACTGGCCCGTGACAGCAATCAGCTCGATTCGGTGGCACAGAGCCTCGCGGCGCTGAAGCGTGCGCTCGGCGAATCGACCGAGTTGCGCACCCTCACCACCAGCCCGGTGATCGGCCGCGAGGCAGCCACCAAGGCCGTTGCCGCCGTCGGCGAGACAATGGGCCTCGATCCGCTCACCAGGAAATTCCTCGGCGTGATGGCTCAGGGCCGCCGCCTCTCCCAGCTCGGCGCCGCGATCCGCGCGTTCGAGACGCTGCTCTCCAACCACAAGGGTGAGAGCCGCGCCGAAGTCACCTCCGCCCATCCGCTCGCCAAGGCTCAGGTCACGGCGCTGGAAAAGGCGCTCAAGGCCCGGGTCGGCCGCGATGTCGCGGTTGATCTCAAGGTCGATCCCGCGGTCCTCGGCGGGCTGGTCGTCAAGATCGGCAGCCAGATGATCGATTCCTCCATCCGCACTCGTTTAAATAGTCTCGCCCAGGCGATGAAAGGCTGAACATGGACATTAACGCCGCAGAAATTTCCAAGGTCATCAAGGACCAGATCGCCAATTTCGGCACCGAAGCGCAGGTAAGCGAAGTCGGTTCGGTGTTGAGCGTGGGTGACGGCATCGCGCGCATCCATGGCCTCGACAATGTTCAGGCGGGCGAGATGGTCGAGTTCGCCAATGGCGTGCAGGGCATGGCGCTCAACCTCGAAGCCGATAACGTCGGCGTCGTGATCTTCGGCTCCGACGCCGAAATCCGCGAGGGCGACACGGTGAAGCGCACCGGCACCATCGTGGACGTTCCCGTCGGCAAGGGTCTCCTGGGCCGCGTCGTTGACGGCCTCGGCAACCCGATCGACGGCAAGGGCCCGATCGTTGCCGAAGCGCGCATGCGCGTCGAAAAGAAGGCACCGGGTATCATCCCCCGCCAGTCGGTTTCCGAGCCGGTGCAGACCGGCCTCAAGGCGATCGACGCGCTCGTACCCGTTGGCCGTGGCCAGCGCGAGCTGATCATCGGTGACCGCCAGACCGGCAAGACTGCCGTCGCCATCGACACCTTCATCAACCAGAAGGGCGTCAACGCGGGCGACGACGAGAGCAAGAAGCTCTACTGCATCTATGTCGCCGTCGGCCAGAAGCGCTCGACCGTGGCGCAGATCGTCCGCCAGCTCGAAGAGAATGGCGCGATGGAATATTCCATCGTTATCGCCGCGACCGCGTCCGAGCCCGCCCCGCTTCAGTATCTCGCGCCCTATACCGGCGTAACCATGGGCGAATATTTCCGCGACAACGGCATGCACGCCGTGATCGTGTATGACGACCTTTCCAAGCAGGCGGTCGCCTATCGCCAGATGTCGCTGCTGCTTCGTCGTCCTCCGGGCCGCGAAGCCTATCCGGGTGACGTGTTCTATCTCCACAGCCGTCTGCTGGAGCGCGCGGCGAAGATGTCTGACGCCAATGGCGGCGGCTCGCTCACCGCGCTGCCGATCATCGAGACGCAGGCGGGCGACGTGTCGGCTTATATCCCGACCAACGTGATCTCGATCACCGACGGCCAGATCTTCCTCGAAACCAACCTCTTCTATCAGGGCATCCGCCCGGCGATCAACGTCGGCCTCTCGGTGTCGCGCGTCGGCTCCGCCGCGCAGACCAAGGCGATGAAGAAGGTGTCCGGCAGCATCAAGCTGGAGCTGGCGCAGTATCGCGAAATGGCGGCCTTCGCCCAGTTCGGTTCGGACCTTGACGCCTCGACGCAGAAGCTGCTCAATCGCGGCGCGCGCCTCACTGAGCTGCTGAAGCAGCCGCAGTTCTCGCCGCTGCCGTTCGAGGAGCAGACCGCGTCGATCTTCGCGGGCACCAACGGCTATCTCGATGGCATCGCGGTGGGTGATGTCACCCGCTACGAAGCCGCGATGCTCGCCTATCTGCGCAGCGATCACGCCGATGTGCTCAAGAGCATCCGCGACAGCAAGGATCTGGGCGACGAGCCGAAGGCGAAGCTGAAGGCCGCGCTCGACAGCTTCGGTAAGACGTTTGCGTAAGACAGGGGTTAATTTCATCGTCACCCTGAACTTGTTTCAGGGTCCATTGATCCAGATGGCACTGAGTGTGGGGCGAAATGGATGCTGAACCAGGTTCAGCATGACGAAGGAAGGGTAAGTCAGGACAGATGGCAAGTCTGAAGGAACTCAAGGGCCGGATCGGGTCGGTCAAATCGACCCAGAAGATCACCAAGGCCAAGCAGATGGTCGCCGCGGCCAAGCTGCGCAAGGCGCAGGCCGCTGCCGAGGCCGCGCGTCCCTATGCCGAGCGTCTGGGCGCGGTGATGGCGAGCCTCGCGGGCAAGGTCTCCGGCGATGGCGCGCCCAAGCTGCTCGCCGGCACCGGTTCGGACCAGCGCCACCTGCTCGTCGTCGTCAACACTGACAAGGGCCTGTGCGGCGGACTCAACTCCAACATCGTCAAGGCAGCAAAGCTCAAGGCGGCAGAGCTGATCGGCGCAGGCAAGGACGTGCAGTTCTACCTCGTCGGCAAGAAGGGCCGCGCGCCCATCCGCCGCGACTATGCCAACCGCGTCGGCGAAGGCTTCGACACGAGCACCGTGCGCAACCCCGGCTTTGCCGAGGCGGAGGCGATCTCGGCCGAGCTGGTCGCCATGTATGAGGCGGGCAAGTTCGATGTCGCGCACCTGATCTTCCCGATCTTCAAGTCCGCCCTCGCGCAGGACCCGACCGTCACCCAGCTCATCCCCGTCCCCGCCCCCGCCAATGCTGCGGCATCGAGCGCGGTGGTGGAATATGAGCCGGACGAGGAGTCGATCCTCGAAGAGCTGCTGCCCCGCTATGTGAAGACGCAGCTGTTCGGCGCGCTGCTGGAGCGCGAAGCCTCCGAGCAGGGCGCATCGATGACCGCGATGGACAACGCCACGCGCAACGCAGGCGATCTCATCAACCGCCTCACCATTGAATATAACCGCAGCCGTCAGGCCGCGATCACCACCGAACTCGTTGAAATCATCTCCGGCGCGGAAGCGCTCTAAGGACAAGCAGGCAAGGAAGCACAGACATGGCCCGTAAGCCCACCTCCGCCACGGTAAGCACCAACAATGTTGGCCGCATCTCTCAGGTCATCGGCGCCGTCGTCGACGTGACATTCCCGGATGCGCTCCCGGCGATCCTCAACGCGCTGGAGACCAGCAACAACGGCCAGAAGCTCGTTCTGGAAGTCGCGCAGCACCTCGGCGAGAACACCGTCCGCACCATCGCGATGGACTCGACCGACGGCCTCACTCGCGGCCAGGAAGTGACTGACACCGGCGCGCAGATCTCCGTGCCCGTCGGCCCCGAAACATTGGGCCGCATCTTGAACGTCATCGGCGAGCCGATCGACGAGCGCGGCCCGGTCAACGCCAAGGCTTCCGCCCCCATTCACGCGAAGGCGCCGGAGTTCGTCGACCAGTCGACCGAAACCAGCATTCTCGTCACCGGCATCAAGGTGATCGACCTGCTCGCCCCTTATGCGAAGGGCGGCAAGATCGGCCTGTTCGGAGGCGCGGGCGTCGGCAAGACCGTGCTCATCCAGGAGCTGATCAACAACATCGCCAAGGGCCACGGCGGCACCTCGGTGTTCGCGGGCGTGGGTGAGCGCACCCGCGAGGGTAACGACCTCTATCACGAGTTCCTAGACGCGGGCGTTATTGCCAAGGACGCGGACGGCAACGCCACCAGCGAAGGCTCCAAGGTGGCCCTCGTGTTCGGCCAGATGAACGAGCCGCCGGGCGCCCGCGCACGCGTCGCTCTCTCCGGCCTCACCATGGCCGAATATTTCCGCGATCAGGAAGGCCAGGACGTGCTCTTCTTCGTCGACAACATCTTCCGCTTCACCCAGGCGGGCTCGGAAGTGTCGGCGCTGCTGGGTCGTATTCCCTCGGCGGTGGGCTATCAGCCGACGCTCGCGACGGATATGGGCGCGCTGCAAGAGCGCATCACCTCGACCAACAAGGGCTCGATCACCTCTGTGCAGGCAATCTACGTGCCTGCGGACGACTTGACCGACCCTGCGCCTGCAACCTCGTTCGCGCACTTGGACGCCACCACGGTGCTTAACCGCGCGATCTCGGAGCTGGGCATCTATCCGGCGGTTGACCCGCTCGACTCCACCTCGCGCGTGCTCACCGCCGCCGTTGTGGGCCAGGAGCACTATGAGACCGCCCGCCGCGTTCAGGAAACGCTGCAGAAATACAAGTCGCTGCAGGACATCATCGCCATTCTCGGCATGGACGAGCTCAGCGAAGAGGACAAGCTCACGGTCGCCCGCGCGCGCAAGATCCAGCGCTTCCTCAGCCAGCCGTTCCACGTCGCGGAGGTCTTTACCGGCATCCCCGGCAAGTTCGTGCAGATTGAGGATACCGTGAAGAGCTTCAAGGCGGTTGTCGACGGCGAGTACGACCACCTGCCAGAGTCCGCATTCTACATGGTCGGCGGCATCGACGAGGCCATCGAGAAGGGCAAGAAGCTGGCTGCCGAAGCCGCTTGATCTCGCACGGCAAAGTGAGTTAGCATATCCCTCATGCACCCGCACAAGCGGGGCATGGGGAGAGGATATGGAGAGCAGACAGCTGGGTGCGGCCAGAAGGGCCGGACGGAATGGACTAAGGACGAACAGCGGCTCGATCCAGCGCGATATTGTCTCACTCGTCGGGATAATGTGTGCGGTGATCACAGCCTCTCTGATAATCGACTTCATTCTCTGTCGCCTGATATATTAGGCGTTTGGTCCGGGGCGAACGGCATCTGAAGGTTCCGGACCGCCCTCAAGAAACGGAAACAAGATTATGGCTTTGCATTTCGAACTCGTAACACCTGAAAAGCTCGTCCGCTCGGCCGAGGTCTATCAGGTTGTGGTGCCCGGCACCGAAGGCGATTTCGGCGTGCTGGAGGGCCACGCGCCGTTCATGTCCACCATTCGCGATGGCGCGATCCAGGTGTTCGAAAGCGCCAATTCCGCACCAGAGAGCATCCCCGTGGTCGGCGGCTTTGCCGAAGTAAACGAGAACGGCCTCACGGTGCTGGCCGAAAAGGCGGGGTAAGCTCATTCGCGCGCGATACGCACAGGAAGCGCGCTAACGACAAATAAGCACTTTGTGCGGTAAGCGGGCAGCATGATCATGCGCCCGCCATCTTCTGCCCTTAATCGTTCGGTGGCGATGAGCATCCATGTGATGCTGGCGCTTCTTGCGCTCGCAACGCTCGTGCAGGTCGCTGGAATGAGCGACCCCGGGGGCGGCCTGAGCTGGTTCCTGTTCATTCGTCAGGACATCGCGGCCATCGGCGTCATCCTCATCCTTTTCATCATGTGTCAGAGCGCAACTCCCGGCGGGAAACCCGGGAAGCGCGCGTTCGCCCTGCTGAGGGCCACTCCGCCGCGCTGGATGCTTTGGGCGGGAGCATCGCTGCTCGTCCTAGCGTGCTGGGCAGGCCACTATTTCGTCTTTCAGGGATATGACCTCAGCCGCGACGAGCAGATGGCTAATTTCGACGCCTGGATATTCACGCATGGTCGCCTGCTATGGGAGTTGCCGGAGCTCTGGCGCGGGCCGCAGGCAGCCGCACTCCATCAGTTGTTCATCCTGCCGATCGGCGATCACGAGGCCTGGGTTTCCAACTATCTTCCGGGAAATGCCGCGCTGCGCACGCTGGTGGGCGTGGTAGCGGATCCGGCATTAACCAGCCCGCTTGCCGCTGGAGCTGCCGCCATCGCGCTGTGGAAAATCGCCCGCCGCCTGTGGCCGGACGAGCCGGACAATGCCGCCGTGGCGGTGATCCTCCTCGCCACATCATCGCAGGTCCTTTTCACCGCTATGACAGCCTATGCGATGAGCGCCCATCTGGCGCTGAACCTAATCTGGCTGGCGCTATACCTCGCAGATCGGCCAAGATATCACGTAATGGCCGTCATGGTCGGCTTTGTCGCGACCGGGCTGCATCAGCCGATCTTTCACCCACTGTTCGTCGCGCCATTCATGCTGCTGCTCCTGCGCGACAGGCGCTGGAAACTGCTCTGCGCTTATGGCGCCAGCTATGCAGCAATAGCGCTTTTCTGGCTGGCGTGGCCGCTATGGTTGAGCGCACATGGCCTACACCAAGCCAGCAATCCGGGTGATGGGATCGGATTTTGGGATCGCATCCTGCGCATCGCGGCCCTGCCCGGCCCCGGCGCTTTGTGGCTGATGGCGCTCAACCTCCTGCGCCTCATCTCATGGCAGCACGCGCTCTTCCTGCCGCTGCTGGTCGTCGGCATGGTGCGCGTTTGGCGTGAACGAAATGATCTAGAGCGGATCGACATTCAGATGATGACGTGCGGAAAATGTCGGTTTTCCGTGACCCGGAGCGCAGCGTACTTAAGGTACGTGGGCACCGGAAGCGCGGGGGACCGGCATTTGCAGGCCGTCAGGGCTGAATGTCGATCCGCCCAAGGGGCTGTGGGGATTCAGTTCAGATGGAGCCGAAAAGGGGGATTTTCGAGCATCGGAGCGCAGCGTACTCAAAGGTACGTGAGCACCGAAGCGCAGAAAATAGCGCTTTGCAGGCCTATATGGGCTGAATCCCCACAGCCCCTAGGCCGCGCGTTGGCACTCGGTTGCCTACTCCCGCTCCCTGTCCTGCTCATCCTGTTGCCCTATCAGGGCCATGGCTGGGGCTATCGCTATCTGCACGGCGTGCTGGGCAACGCCGTTTTGCTGTGCGTTTTCGGGTGGCAATATCTCAAGCACGAGGCGGGCGTGCGCAATGCCATGGTCACGGCCACTGCCGCGACTTGCCTCGTGCTCATCCCAATGCATGGCTGGCAGACGTGGCGCATGGCGGGTGACTATGCGACCATCGACAGGGCCATTCAGGCCAGCCCGGCGCATTGGGCAATCGTCGACGACAGAGCCGCGCCCTTTGCCGAGAATCTGGTGATCAACAGCCCCGATCTCGGCACACGCCCCATCCGCCTGATGCAGAGCGAGCTGGCAAAAGTGCCGCTGTCGCGGCTCTGCGCTCAGGGTGATACAACGCTGATAGTCGGGGCAGATGCGCTCGCGCCGGTGCGCGCCCTTTTCGAGACGGGTGCGCACCAACCCACTGAGACCGCTATCCAGTCCGTCGACACGCGCCTTAAGGCAGCGGGGTGCAAGATCATTCCGTTTGCGGCGCAGGCCTCGCGGCAAACAGCCGGCTGAGGAAGACGAAGCTGAACGACGCCGTGAACAGCAGGTTGATTGCGTAAGCGATGCGCGCGCCAAAGCCACATATCTCCACCAGCACCGCAAGGCCGATCGTCCCGACGATGAACTGCCCGATATAGATCAGCGCGAACGACGACAGCATCCTCATGCTGCTCCGCTGGGTATCGCCGAAGGTGAAATTCTTGTTGAGGATGTAGCTCAGGCTCAGGCCGAACAGCCATGCCAGCCCGTTGGCGAGCAGATAGTGCGTATGAACCGCCAGCAGGAGCAGATAGACGGCATAGCAACTACTCGTCACCACCGCGCCCGACAGGACGAACCGCATCGCCCGTTGCACATGCGCCCCCATGTCAAAGGCTGCCCGACAGTCGCAGGCGGAGCCGGGGCCACACCCGTTCCCACAGCCGCGAATAGCGAAAGAACCGCACCAGCTTCGCTGGGGAGAGGCTCAGCAGCTCGGCCATCGCGCGAGGCATCGATCGCGCATTGCCGGAAAGGGCGCCAGCAAGTGCAACGTTAACGGCCATGGACGCCCGCGCCAGCCTCAGTGCAGCAGGGCGCCGATCCGCGGCGATGCCACGGCCATGGCGTTCCACGACGATGCGCAGCTGCTCCTCAAAGGCGTGAAGATCACGGCTGCCCTGCACGGTGAGAGACTGGCCGTGCACCCGGAAGGCCGTTGTCGCGAGCGAATTGCACGCCACTTCTCCAATCGCCGCCAGCTTGAGGTAGAGATCCCAGTCCGCAGTATACCACAGCGCTTCGTCCAGCCCTCCGGCGGCGAGCCAAGCATCCCTCCGGATGACGGGCGCGGGAATGGCCACGAAATTCTGCACGATCAGCCGCTCCGCGACGTCCGAACCGGCCCAAGCTCGCCCACCGTCGAGCGGACAATGCCAGCCGCCGATATCCCTGTCCTTGCCGTCTATGAGGCGCGATGGAAAGAGATGCATCGCTGCGTGCGGATGGCTGGCGATCGTCTGACGCACTGCCTCCAGCCTGCCGGGTAGCCAAAGGTCATCCTGATGGAGCATCGCAACATGAGGTGCACTGGCCTGGGCAACCGCAAGATTGGTTTTCTGTGTCCATGGCTTGATGTCGGGGCAAAACCGATAGCGGATTGCAAGGCGCGTGCGGAACCGGTCGACGATCTGACCGCAACGGCCATTCCCGCTGGAATCGAGGATGATGAGTTCGATCCCCGCCCCCTCTTGCGCGGCAACGCTTTCCAGCGTGGCTTCGAGATAGTCTTCGCCCTCATGCACCGGCATGACCACAGTCAGCCACGGGCGATCGCCGGCCGCATCTGCCAGAGCGCCCGCGCCTTGAGCAGACATTCAGCGCCCCTCGACCGGGAAATCCCGAAAACGGGCAATATTGCCGCCGAGTATCGCGAGGAGAAATCCCGCCATCCCCGCTTGCAGGCCGAGCGTGATCAAGGTGGTGCCCAACACAGCGGGCAGAATCGTGTAGATCGCGCCATAGTCGCGCTCGGTCCATTGCCAGAACACCATGCCAAGCGTTGCTGCACCACTGCAGCCCAGCAGTGCGCCGATGCCGAGCAGCTTTTCAAGCGACAGTCGCTCGACCAGCCAGCGGGTGCGCCGCGTCATCAGGCGATAGCCCTGCCTTGCTCCATAAAGCTGCGCCGAAATCGCTAGGATCAGCGCCATATGGCCCGTGCTGAGCGCAGCGGCGCCCAATATCGTCCAATAGTTTCCAACAGCGGGGAAGGTACCGGGTACGAGGGCATCGCTGATCGCCATCGCCAGCATCGCAAGCCCAAACAAGGACGCGACGCTACCGGGAACCCCGAAGATCCAGCGCGGGCTGAGCATCAGCAGATAGCGGAGGTGACGCCAGCCGTCGCGCCATGGCCGCAGATGGGGCGCACGGTCTCTCAGGTCTCGGGAGAGGCTCGCCGGCACCTCATCCATGCGCAGCCGCTTGAGCGCGCCCTTGATGACCATCTCGCTGGCAAACTCCATCCCGCTGCCGGTGAGGCCCAATGCGTGAAACGCATCCTTGGTAATCGCGCGCAGGCCGCAATGCGCATCGGAAACGCCACTGCGAAAGAACAGGTTGAGGATGCCTGTCAGCACCGGGTTGCCGATGTATCGGTTTTTCCAGGGCATCGCGCCCGGCTCGATTCCGCCCTTGAAGCGCGACCCCATGCAGATATCCGCGCCGTCATCCAGCCGGCCGATCATTGCTACGCCGTCGACGAAATTATAGCTGCCGTCGCAATCACCCATCAGGATATAGCGCCCGGCGGCGGCCCGGCATCCGCCGATCAGCGCCGCACCATAGCCACGCTCGGCCACGGGCACCACGCGCGCACCAAGGCTGCTGGCCAGCGCCTGGCTGCCGTCGGTCGAGCCATTGTCGGCAATGACGATTTCACCGGTCAGCCCATATCGCTCGAAAATCTGGTCCAGCGCGTCCTGCGCATTGGCAATGCAATGCCTCAGGCTGATGATCTCGTTGAGGCAGGGCATCACGATGGACACGTCGAGCAGATAGAGCTCGCTGTCCGCAACGAATTGCTGTGACGGGGAAATTACCGACATGCCGCCTCCTGGCGATAGCATGAGCCACGAACTTCACGCTGGGCGCTCGCCCTATGCTACCGCGAAAAACCGGTATGACTTCTATTGGCAGCTGGTTAACACTTTCTTATGACCACGCTAGGGGCTGTGGGGATTCAGTTCAGATGGAGCCGGGGCCGCAGGCGACCGCAGGGCAAAAGGGGGATTGGCGAGCATCGGAGCGCAGCGTACTTAAAGGTACGTGAGCACCGAAGCGCAGAAAATAGCGCTTTGTAGGCCTATATGGACTGAATCCCCACAGCCCCTAGGTCGAGCGAACTGCCGGTATGTGCAGGCCCATGATCCGGCGCCGCTCACCACAGCCGGTGCAGCTCCGCCAATAATCCCTTGTTAACCATAGTCGACTAG
This sequence comes from Sphingobium sp. DEHP117, assembly GCF_030867385.1. GTDB lineage: Bacteria > Pseudomonadota > Alphaproteobacteria > Sphingomonadales > Sphingomonadaceae > Sphingobium. Next base: position 74,505 of record NZ_JAPFBJ010000003.1, read on the forward strand.
GCCTGCCCGGTAGGATAGGCCATGCATGTAACCGCAGACGATCTCTTCCAGCTTTTCGTGGCGACGTTGATCGCGCCTTTTGCGGGTCCGCTTGCCGGAGCCGCGATCATCTGGTTGGGAGAACGCGCCGGGTGGGTTGCGCGGATGAGCGGCCCGCGCACATTCGGCCTCGGCGCCATTGCCGGCCTGTGCGTCCTGCCGTCTTTCGATGCGCTGGCGATCCGCTGGATCGGCCTCGGGTCTGTGTCGCTCCTCCATGCCGCAGGCGGCATTCTCGGCCTCGCCTATTGCCTGCGCCTGTCATGGCCTCCCCTATCCCACTGGGTATGGGCAGGCCTGCTATGGTGGTGCCTTGTCGCCCTGTTCACCGTCGATGTCGCGATGGGGGGCGCTCTTTACCAAAGCACGCTTGTGTTCGATCTCGTCAAGCATGGCGCGGTGGTGGAGGCTATCGTCCGGAGCGGACTGCCGCTGTCGGACCCCTTTTTCAACAGGCCGGGTCCCGCAGGCTATTATTATTATTTCTACCTGTGGGGCGCGCAGACCGAATATCTGAGCGGCGGGCTGGCGAGCGGGAGGCTGGCCTTCACCGCCACGGCATTCTGGACGGCGATACCCTTCATCGCGGTTATGTGGGAGACGGCGCGGGCGGCCCACCTCATCCGGCCGGGCAGGGAGGCGCGTTTCTTAAGCATCTGCACCCTGCTGTTCTTCGTCAGCGGTGCGGACTTCCCGTTGGTCATCTTCCGCTCCTGGGCCGCTGAAACATGGATCGTGCAGGCGGAATACTGGACCGAGGAGGTGCGCTTCGCATCCGGCTCCGTCCTGTGGACGCCCCATCACATCATGAGTCTGTTGTCCGTCTTCACCGCGCTGCTCGCGGTCGGCAGGGTCAGGGCGAGCAGCGGGCGTCAGGCTGTGTTCTGGACGATCATCGCGGGCGGCGCATTTGCGGCGGCGTTCGGATCGTCGGTGTGGATCATGCTGACGGCCGTCGCGATCTTCGCCATCTGGGCGCTAGCGCGTGTCAGGCGCGATCCATGGATGATCGGGATCTTCGCCATCTGCGGCATGGTCGGCGCGCTGCTGGCGTCGGCGCAAATCCTCGATCTGCTGGCGGGGCGCGCACCGGGGCCGTTCCCCGTCGGCCTCACCATACGCCCCTTCATGGGAACCGCCTGGCAGAACGACCCCGAGTTGATCCTGCCGCTGCTGTTGTTCATGCCATTCCAATACGCCTTGCAATTCGGCGTCTTCGCGCTGGGCAGCTATATGTATTTCCGGGCGCGCCCTCCGGTGCGCGACGATCTTGGCGCAATGATGCGCTCGCTGCTCGTTGCCTCCGCCATCGGCGGCCTGATCGTGATGAGCTTCTTCAAATCGACGATCATCAACAACGACCTGGGCTGGCGCGCGCCCTGGTTTGCGCAGCTGCCCGCAATGATCTGGACCGCGGCCGTGATGCAGAACATGCCCCGCGCGCTCAGGATGGGGCGTATGTTCACCGCCCTGCTCGTGCTCGGCTTTCTGCCCAACCTGTGGAATCTGGTGAGTTCGCGCATCGCCTTTTACTCCGGCGTGCAGACGTCCATCCGCCTCTTCAGGCCGCACCCCTACTGCGATTACAGCCAGCGCGCCGCTTATGGTTGGGCCAATGCCCATCTTCCTCCCAGCTCGGTCATCCAACATAATCCGGCCACTGCGCGCCGGATCTTTGATTTCGGCCTCTATGGGCATTTCAGGACAGGCGTGGCCGATCGCGATGCCGTGTTGTTCGGCGCCTCGCGTGCCCAGGTGCAGCAGCGGATAGCGCGGTTGCGCCCGATATTCGAGCAGCCCATGCCGGCCGATCGCATCAAGTCGATCGCGCGGTCGGAAGGCATCGACTCCCTGCTGTTCACGGATCTCGACCCGGTCTGGCGCTCAAGGCGCGGTCCGCCTGCCGGCGTTCCCTGCGCATGGCGGGACGACCGGGCCTGCGTCGCCCTGGTGAAAGCGATCCCATGATCCGCTCGCTCGCAAAGCATGTCGGCCTCATGGCGATCGTCCCGGTGCTCGGGCTGCTCGGCCTCGTCGCGCTCATCCGCAGCCCGCTACTCGCCAGTGTCGACATATTGTTCTACCGTGGCACCCTGCTCTGTATCCTGATTTCCGCAGGCATCTTCGCGCTGGGGCTGGCGACAAGGCGACGCACCACACTCGGGGTTGAGAGCATCATCGCCGCCGCCGCACTTTCACTCAGCGTCAACCTGTGTTTTCTCATCGTGATCCCGGTGACGATAGACCGCTCCGTCAGCATATTTCTGCTCGCCAGCATCGAGAAGAACGACGGGGAATTGACCGCACACGATCTGCAGACGCTGTTCGTCAACGGCTATGTTCACGATTTGAGGCAGGTCGACCGCAGGATCCATGAACAGATCCGCTCCGGCAACATACGGATCGACAACGGAAAAATCGTCATGACCCAGCGCGGTCGAGCGTTTGTCCGCTTCTCGCGCACTGTCGCCGACGCGTTACACATTGACCCGCAATTTGTACGCGGCGGCCAGGCCCCAGACGCACTCGCCCCCGCCCCGGCCGAGCACCGCCAGCCCGGCGATTAGCAGTTTGTAAAAGTTTGCGCCCTATTCTGAACCCAGGAAGATTGGGCAAATCGGGCAGAAAATGAGCGCATTTGGACGGAAAAACGGCCCCGGGGCCATGCGGCCTGCCTTCGGCGTGGCCAAGCCCATGCAGGTTGTTACCCCGCAGTCCGCCGCGTCGGACAGACCGGCCGTCCCTGCGGACCCGATCGGCGGCGCCCAGTTCCCGCCGATAGACGCCACCACCCTGCCCCCGCTCGACGGTGAAGAGCTGTCGCCCCAGCAGACCAAGAACGCCGAGGCCATGGCGCGGCTGCAGGACCGCATGAACGCGGACCACAGTGCGCAGGAAGGCCCGCAAGGCTTCGAGGCCTCGGTTCACAAGATCAAGGAGCAGGTGCTGCCCCGCCTGCTCGAGCGCGTCGACCCCGAGGCTGCCGCGACGCTGACCAAGGATGAGCTGGCCGAGGAATTCCGCCCGATCATCATGGAGGTGCTCGCCGAACTCAAGCTCACCCTCAACCGGCGCGAGCAATTCGCGCTCGAGAAGGTGCTGGTCGACGAGCTGCTCGGCCTTGGCCCCTTGGAAGAGCTGATCAACGATCCGGACATTTCGGACATCATGGTCAACGGCCCGCTCCAGACCTACATCGAAAAGAAGGGCAAGCTCCAGATCGCGCCGATCCAGTTCCGCGACGAGGAGCATCTGTTCCAGATCGCGCAGCGCATCGTCAACAAGGTCGGCCGTCGTGTCGACCAGACGACGCCGCTGGCCGACGCCCGCCTGCCCGATGGCTCGCGCGTCAACGTGATCGTGCCGCCGCTGTCCTTGCGCGGTACCGCCATCTCGATCCGTAAATTCTCGGCCAAGCCGATCACGCTCGATAATCTCGCCGAATGGGGCGCGATGAGCCAGAAGATGTGCACCGCACTGAAGATCGCGGGCGCCTGCCGCTTCAACATCGTCATCTCGGGCGGCACCGGCTCGGGCAAGACGACGATGCTCAACGCGCTGTCCAAAATGATCGACCCCGGCGAGCGCGTGTTGACCATCGAGGACGCAGCCGAACTCCGCCTGCAACAGCCGCACTGGCTGCCGCTCGAAACCCGCCCCGCGAACCTTGAGGGGCAAGGCGCGATCACCATCGGCGATCTCGTCAAGAACGCCCTGCGTATGCGCCCCGATCGCATCATCCTCGGCGAAATTCGTGGCGCGGAGTGCTTTGACCTGCTCGCCGCCATGAACACCGGCCATGACGGCTCCATGTGTACGCTTCACTCCAACTCGCCCCGCGAGTGCCTGGGCCGTATGGAGAACATGATCCTGATGGGCGACATCAAAATCCCCAAGGAAGCGATCTCCAAGCAGATCGCCGACTCGGTCGACCTCATCGTGCAGGTCAAGCGCCTGCGTGACGGCTCCCGCCGCGTCACCAACATCACCGAGGTGATCGGCATGGAGGGCGAGGTGATCGTGACGCAGGAGCTGTTCAAGTTTGAATATCTCTCCGAAGACCCCAGCGGCAAGATCATCGGCGAATACCGCTCCATGGGCCTGCGCCCCTATACGCTGGAAAAGGCGCGCGGTTTCGGTTTCGATCAGGCGATGCTGGACGCCTGCCTGTAAACGGCGAGCGTCAACTCATCCCATAATCTCACAACAGTGCATTGCGCGGGCTGCGGCGCGCCTATAGTCTTCGGCGCTCCCCCCTCTTGCCGGAGAACCGTCGATGCCGCGCCTTCCCAAATGCCTCGCACTTGCCGCCATGCTCCCGCTCGCATTTTCGGTTGCGCCCCTATCGGCGCAACATCACGGCGCGCACATTGACCCGGCCATCGCCGCTGCCGTCGCGTCCTCTGCCCGCACGCCGGAGAACATGGCGCGCGACAAATATCGCCATCCCGCCGAGACCCTGACCTTCTTTGGCGTCAAACCCAGCGACACCGTGCTGGAATTCAACCCCGGCGGCGGCTGGTATACCGAGATTCTCACGCCGGTCGTGGCTGGCCATGGCCACTATATCGGCACGCAGGCGCCCGGCGCAGGGCTGGACAAGCTCAAGGCCCGGTTCACCGGCGCGCACATCCGCTTTGTCGATTGGCCCGTAGGCGACGTGATCCCGGCAGGCAGCGTCGATACCATCCTCACCTTCCGCAACGTCCATAATCTCGTGATGAAGGACGCGGCGCCCGCCGCCTTCGCGACCTTCTTCAAGCTGCTGAAGCCAGGCGGCACCTTGGGCGTGGTCGATCACCGCCTGCCTGAGACACGCGACTCGGCCATGGAAAAGACCAGCGGCTATCTGAAGCTATCGACCGTGCGCAAGCTGGCGGAGGACGCGGGCTTCGTGCTGGAGGCACAGTCAGAGATCAACGCCAACCCCAAGGACAGCGCAGATTGGGAGAAGGGCGTGTGGACGCTACCGCCCACGTTGACGAACGGCGCGGTCGATCGCGACAAATATCTCGCCATAGGGGAAAGTGACCGCATGACGCTGCGCTTCCGCAAGCCGAAGAGCTGACCAACCCGCGCGTCACCAAGGGCGGGGTCAAGGCATTGCACTAAAGACCATTCGTGCTAATGGAGGCCCATGCCTCCGCCCACCTCCCCGCCCCCCTCACGTCCGCTCTATGCGCTGACGTTGCGGCTGCTTTCGATGCTGGCCGTCTCGATCATGTTCGCCAGCGTGAAATGGCTGAGCGAACATGGCGTGAACATCGTTGAATCGCTGTTCTATCGCCAACTATGGGGGATGCCCATCGCGCTGGCGGGCGTGATGATGGGGCCAGGGCTGGCCGCGCTCAAGACGCGGCATCTCGGCGGACATGTCAGCCGGGCCACGCTCGGCTCGATGGGCATGGTGCTGAATTTCGGAGGATATATCCTTTTGCCGCTGGCTGAGGCCACGACGATCGGCTTCAGCATGCCGATTTTCGCAACCCTGCTCTCGGTCATGCTGCTCCGGGAGCGGCCGGGCATCCATCGATGGGCGGCGGTTATTATGGGCTTCCTCGGCGTGCTGGTCATCGTCGGTCCGGGGCATCATGCAGGCGTTACGACGTTGGGGATCATCGTTGCGGTAAGTGCGGCGGTAGTGACCGCCTGCATCTCCTTGCTGTTGCGTCAGCTGAGCCAGAAGGAGCATTCCTCCGTCATCGTCTTCTATTTCACCTTGCTGCCGCTGCCGTTTCTGGGGCTGGCGATGTTGTGGTTCGGGCAGGCCCACGACGCTGCGACATGGGCCATGTTGATCGTGCTGGGAACAATGGGCGGCATAGCCCAGCTGCTCATGACCGCCGCGTTGCGCTGGGGGCCTGTGTCGCTGGTGCTGCCGATGGATTACTCGTCCCTGCTCTGGTCCACATTGCTCGGCTGGCTGGTCTGGCAGACATGGCCCGGCAACTCGACCTGGGCAGGAGCAGCTATCATCGCGGGCAGCAGCCTCTACATCCTGTGGCGGGAGCGTGTGAAGCATCGGGAATCGATCGACCGGGAAGTCACAGTGCCCTGAAAGCAAAGGCTACATCCAGCGGCGCACCCGCTGCCTGTATGCGCGATAGGCGTCGCCGAACTTGGTTTCCAGATACCGCTCCTCGCGCGCAATCACCTGAGTCTGGATGACGATGATCACCACAGGCAACAGCAAAAGCGCACCGGCGCTTGCAAATGCAAACCCCAGCCCGGCGTAGAGCAGGGCCATGCCCAGATACATGGGGTTACGCGTGAAGCGATACACGCCGCTGTCCACCAGCGCCGTTGCGGTTTTCCAGGGCTTTACGTCGGTCCCCGCCCGCCTGAACAGCCCGCTCGCCGCCAGCAGCAGCCCCGCGCCGGGCACGATAAGCGCAATCGCCAGCACGCCGCGCGTCAGCGGCGGCAGGCCCAGCGGCTGGCCAATCGCCCTGTCCGCCGCCAGCCCGATCATCAGAAATCCCAGATACACAAACGGCGGCGGAAACGTGACATGCGCGCTGTCGTCGTCGGCTTTCATCGGCTTGCTCCCCACCCCTGTCAGGCGGGGCGCAGCTTATTCTGCCGCCGCCTGCACGGCAAGCCCGCCCGCTTCCTCCCACGCCAGCCGGGGCTTGCGCGCGGCGAGCGTCTCGTCCAGCCGCCGGCGCGGCGCGAACCACGGCGCGCCCTTCAGCGACTCGTCGCCCGCCTTCGCCCTTTCGGCGACAGACCGCAGCGCCATGATGAACTGGTCGAGCGCTGCCTTGCTCTCCGTCTCGGTCGGCTCGATCAGCATCGCGCCATGTACCACCAGCGGGAAATACATCGTCATCGGGTGATAGCCCTCGTCGATCAGCCCCTTGGCGACATCGAGGGTCGAAAAGCCCTCTGCCAGCCCTTTGTCGGAGAACAGCGCCTCGTGCATGCATGGGCCGGTCCCGCCGAACGGTGCATCCACCACATCCTCCAGGCTGCGCAGGATGTAATTGGCGTTGAGCACCGCATCCTCCGCCACCTGCCGCAAGCCGTCCGCACCGTGCGAGAGGATGTATGCGAGGGCGCGGGTGAACATGCCCATCTGGCCGTGAAATGCGACCATGCGGCCGAAAGCCTGGCCATGGTCCGCACCCGCCGTCTCCTCCTCGACGAGGTGGAAGCTGCCGTCCGCCTGCCTCTCAACAATCGGCAGCGGCGCAAACGGCGCCAGCGCCTCGCTCAGCACCACCGGCCCGCTGCCCGGCCCGCCGCCGCCATGGGGGGTGGAGAAGGTCTTGTGCAGGTTGATGTGCATCGCGTCGACGCCGAGGTCGCCGGGGCGCACCCGGCCGACGATCGCGTTGAAGTTCGCGCCGTCGCAATAGACGAACGCGCCCGCCGCATGCACGGCGTCGGCGATCTTCTTCATGTCGCGCTCGAACAGGCCACAGGTATTGGGGTTGGTGATCATCACCGCCGCGACGTCGCAGTCCGGCCCGCCCACCCCGAGGCGCGCCTCCAAAGCCTCAAGGTCCACCCGCCCCTCTGGCGTTGCCGGAATATCCTCCACCGCATAGCCGCAGAAGGCCGCCGTGGCCGGATTGGTGCCATGTGCGCTTTCGGGCACAAGGATGACGGAACGCGCGTCTCCCCGCGCTTCCAGCGCCGCGCGGATCGCGAGCAGCCCGCACAGCTCGCCATGCGCACCCGCCTTCGGGCTCATCGCCACCGCCGCCATGCCGGTGAGGGTCTTCAGCCACTGGCCCAGCTCATGGATGACAGCAAGCGCACCCTGCACCTCAGACTGGGGTGACAGGGGGTGCAGATCCGCAAAGCCCGGCATCCGCGCTACTTTTTCATTGAGGCGCGGATTGTGCTTCATCGTGCAGGAGCCGAGCGGAAACAGCCCTAGGTCGATGGCGTAATTCTGGCGCGACAGGCGGGTATAGTGCCGCACCGTCTCCTGCTCGGAAAGGCCCGGCAGGCCGATGGGCGTTGCCCGCTCCATGCCACCGAGGCGACTCGGCGCGGCGGGTACATCGGCCAGATCCACCCCGGTGCGGTCCGTGCTGCCGATCTCGAAGATCAACGGCTCTTCAAGCATCAGCGCGCGGTTGCCGGTTGCGGTCGGCGCAGCGATCAGCGCATCCGAAGCAGCCATTTCGGGCTTCCATCCGCTTTGGTTGCCAATTGCCTTGCCGCTCATGCCAGCACCTCCTCAGAGCGATTTCGAAGCAGGCGCCTGCCTGCTGACTCGGAAATCGCGGTCAAACAAAAAAATTGGAAGCGGTCATCCATCATTATTGGATCACCGCTTCCAAACCTGCGCACAAGGCATCGACATCCTCGTCCGTCGTCGTCTCCGTCACCGCGACGACGAGGCCGTTCGAAAGCCCCTCTTCGCCCGGAAACAACCGCCCGAGCGAGACGCCCGCCAAAATCCCGCGCGCTGCCAGCGTGCGCACAACCTCGCGCGCATCCTTCTCAAGGATCACCGTTAACTCATTGAAAAAGCTGTCGTTCAAAACCCTGACGCCCGGCACAGTGGCGAGCTTGTCCGCCGCCCGCACCGCCAGCGCATGATTGAGCGCAGCCAACTCGCGCAGCCCCCTCTCGCCCAGCAAGGTCATGTGGATGCTGAACGCCAGCGCGCAAAGCCCTGAATTGGTACAGATATTCGATGTCGCCTTCTCGCGCCGGATATGCTGTTCGCGCGTGGAGAGCGTCAGCACGAAACCGCGCTTGCCTTCCGCGTCCACCGTCTCGCCGCACAGGCGGCCCGGCATCTGCCGCACATATTTCTGTTTGCAGCCAAAGAGGCCAAGATACGGCCCACCGAACTGCAGGCCGACGCCGAGCGACTGCCCCTCGCCCACCACAATGTCCGCGCCCATCTCGCCGGGCGAGCGAATGGCGCCCAACGCCACCGGCTCCGTCACCACCACGACCAGCAGCGCGCCCTGCGCCCGCGCCGCCGCGCCGATCTCTTCCAGATCGGGCAGGCGACCCAATATGTCCGGATACTGCACCACGACGCAGCTCGTCTCCCCGTCGATCCGCGCGATCAGACCGGCATTGTCGGGCTTGGGCTGGATCGAGGGCAGCGAGTCGGCAATCGTATAGTCCGTCACCTTGGACATGGTCTTCACGACCTGTGCATAATGGGGGTGCAGCGCGCCTGAGAGCACGGCCTTCTTGCGCTTGGTAATGCGTGCGGCCATCGCCACCGCCTCCCAGCACGCGGTCGAGCCGTCATACATGCTGGCGTTGGCGACATCGCAGCCGAGCAGGCGCGCAACCTGGGTCTGAAACTCGAACAACATCTGGAGCGTGCCCTGCGCGATCTCCGGCTGATAAGGCGTATAGGCGGTGAGGAACTCGCCGCGTTGAATGAGGTGATCCACCGAAGCGGGGATATGATGGCGATAGGCCCCCGCGCCGAGGAAAAACGGCCCGTCCCCCGCCGCCCGGTTCTGCCGTGCCAGCGCACCCATGTGCCGCTCCACCGCCAGCTCGCTCGCATGATCAGGCAGGCCCGCGATCTTGGCGGTGAGCTGAGCCTCAGCAGGCACATCGACGAACAAATCGTCGATGCTCGCGGCGCCGATGGTGTCCAGCATCGCGCGCCGGTCTGTGTCTGTCAGGGGAAGATAACGCATAAGTTACGGTTTCCTCATTGAAAATCTCAGGCGCACATAGTCCGCCCGCCACACGCCGTCCTCGCCCTGCATCGCGGCAGGCAGGCGCGCGGCGGCAGCATCGAACAGCGCCTCGCGCTCCGCTTCGGCCACGCCGACGACATCGCAATAACCGCTGCGAAAGGTGCGGAACCATCCCTGCGGTCCGGCGGGCAGCGGCGTCGGCCGGTCGATCAACCGCGCGTCAATGTTCCCGAACCCCGCCGCGCCATAGATCGCGCCGAATTCTTCTGGCGACGGGTACCATTGCTGGTCCCCTGCTGGCAGCTCATAGCCCCGCGCCTCCAGCTCGGCATTGAGCGCGGCGCGCATTGCGCGGACATTGCCCGCGCCGCCCATCTCGCCCACGAAACGCCCACCGGACTTGAGCGCGCGAAACACGCCAGCCGCTACCGCCGCGCCATCAAGCATCCAGTGCAGCGCCGCGTTGGAAAAAACGGCATCGAACGCATTGACGAAGCTCAATTTTTCGCCGTCAGCCACCGCCGCATCCAGCCCACGCTCACGCGCCGCCGCCACCATATCCGCCGAGGCATCCACCGCGGTAACAATCGCGCCCGCGTCCACCAACGCCTGCGTCAGCGTGCCGTCGCCGCAGCCCAGATCGAGAATATGTTCGCCCGGCCCGGGATTGAGCAGCGCCACCACTGGCAGGCCGAGCGCGGGCACAAACGCACCATTGCGGCCATAATCGGCGGCGTTCCACTGGCTCGACTGGTTGGGCGCTTTCATTGCCAGGCGCTCAGCTCACAGCCCGTCGACATATTTGGCGTATGCGGCTTCGTTCATGAGCGACTCCAACTCGCTCGCATCGGTGAGGCGCAGCTTGAAGAACCAGCCATCCTCCTCTGCGTCGGAGTTGACCAGCGCAGGCTCGCCTTCCAGCGCGGCATTGGCCTCGATCACCTCGCCGGAAACCGGCGCATAGACATCCGACGCCGCCTTTACCGACTCGACCACCGCCGCGTCGTCACCCTTGTCGAAGCTCTTGCCCTCCTCAGGCAGCTCGACAAACACGATATCGCCCAGTTGCTCCTGCGCATAGTTGGTGATGCCGACCGTGGCGACCTCGCCCTCGACATCGATCCACTCATGGTCTTCGGTGAAATAACGGCTCATAAAAGGTGGCTCCTTTCTGTCAGGACGGTTGGCGATGATAACGATGCGGCACGAACGGCATGGGCGCGACCCGCGCGGCAAGGCGCTTGCCGCGCACTTCGATCTCCAGCGCAGTGCCAGTCGCGGCGTGCGCGGCGGCGACCCAGCCCATCGCGATCGGCACGCCGAGGCTGGGCGAATGGCCGCCTGAGGTCACGGTGCCTACCCTGGCCCCGCCTGCGTAAATCTCCGCCCCTTCCCGCGCGGGCAGCTTGCCCTCGATGCTGAGGCCAACCCGCTTCACCGGCGCGCCTTGGGCCAGCTCGCGCGCCACGCGCTCATGGCCGATATAGCCGCCCGCCTTGCGGCGTTTCTTCAGGATCGCAAAGCCCAGATCCGCGCCGATCACGCTGATCTCGGGCGAGAGGTCATGCCCATAGAGCGGCAGGCCAGCTTCCAACCTTAAGCTGTCACGCGCGCCAAGGCCGATGGGCTTCACCTCCGCCTGGGCGCACAGCGCATCGGCAAAGGCTTCCGCCGCTTCCGCCGGCAGGCTGATCTCGAACCCGTCCTCGCCGGTGTAGCCGGAGCGGCTGACCCACAGATCATGCCCCTGCCACGCAAATCCCGCGCACTGCATGAAGAACAAGCCTTCCACGCCCGGCACCAGCCGCGACAGCGCCACCACCGCCTCAGGCCCCTGAAGCGCCAGCAGCGCATGCTCATCCATCAGGTTCATCGTCACATCGTCGGGCAGATGCTCGATCAGCCAGCCGATATCGTCATATTTGGTCGCGCCGTTTACGACCATGTAGATATCGTCCGGGCGGCGGGAGACCATCAGGTCGTCCAATATCCCGCCCTCCTCGTCGAGCAGCAGCGAGTAGCGCTGCCGCCCTACGGCGAGGCTTGTGACACTGGCGGGGATGATCGCCTCCAGCGCCGCATCCAGCCCGTCTCCGGTGAAGCACAGCTGCCCCATATGGCTGACATCGAACAGCCCGGCATGTGCGCGCGTCCACAGATGCTCAGCCATGATGCCCTCATACTGGATCGGCATCATATAGCCCGCGAACTCGACCATCCGCGCGCCGCGCGCCCGATGCCAGCCGTCGAGCACCAGCTCCTGCGGCGGCAGTTCCTCCTCAATGTCGATATCGGGTTCGGCGCTCATCTTCTGGTTCCTTGACTCGAGTGCAGCCACGCGCGACGCGCCAACAAGCGCGCCTGCCCGGCTACCCCCTCTGTCACGGAACCTGAGAGTTTTGACCGCATGATGCCCGGCTGGACATACGCGGCTTACCCCTTCGGTGGGGCGGTGACCCGCCCGCTTTCCAGAGTGCCTCGTTCAGGATGCGGTCCTGTGGCCTGAGAGTTTCCGGGGCGGTTGCTCCTTCGGCGGCTTTGCTTGGGGTTGCCCCCGGCTCAGCGCTCTCCCGCATCCTGCCCGCACCGAATCCTCGGCGCGGAGACAGGCAGAGCCTTGGCCTTAACGGCGGCAGCTGTCAATCAGTGGTGGAAGGCTTCCCGAAGATTACTTCATATTGCCGCTCGGCATAGCGGTCCGTCATGCCGGCAATATAGTCGCCGATATGGCGGCTGCGCTGCGGTTCGTCCTCCGCCGTCGCGCCCTGCCACGCCGCGCCCATCAGCGCCGGGTCATCCCTGTAGGCTGCAAACAGGCTCGCGACGATCGCGCGCGCCCGCTCCGCCTCGGCAAGCTGCGACTCGTGGAGATAGAGATTGTCGTACATGAAGCGGGACAGCGCCTTTTCCTCCGCCGCCAGTGGCCCCGAAAAGCCAACCAGGCGCCTGCCGCACGCGCGCACATCGGCAACGCTGCCGACCCCCGACTCCGCAATCGCGCGCGCGCTCGTCTCGATCACGTCATTGACCATCCGGCCGATCTGGTCGCGGATCAGCTCGCGCGCGAGGCGGTCCTCCGCCACATCGGGATAGCGCGCCCGCACCGCGTCCCACCCCTCGCGTACCAACGGCACTGCGCAAATCTGATCGATACTCAGCATCCCGGCGCGCAGGCCGTCGTCGATGTCGTGATTGTCATAGGCGATGTCGTCCGCCACCGCCGCGACCTGCGCCTCCAATGAAGGCCAGCTTTCCAGCTCCAGCGGATAGAGCGCATCCAGCTCCGCCATTGCCCATGTTGGATCGGTGATGGGGCCATTGTGCTTGGCCAGCCCCTCCAGCATGTCCCAGCTCAGATTGAGGCCGGGGAAGCGCGGATAGGGGCTTTCGAGCAGCATCAGCACGCGCAGGCAATGCGCGTTGTGATCGAACCCGCCGACCTCGGCCATCGCCTCCTCCAGCGCATGTTCGCCCGCATGGCCAAACGGCGGGTGGCCGATATCGTGCGCAAGGCACAGCGCCTCGGTCAGGTCCTCGTTCAACCCTAGCGCGCGGGCAATCGTGCGGCCGATCTGCGCAACCTCGAGGCTGTGGGTGAGGCGCACACGATAATGATCGCCGTCAGGCGCCATGAACACCTGCGTCTTGTGGCGCAGGCGGCGAAAGGCGATCGAGTGGATGATGCGATCCCGGTCGCGCTGAAACACATCGCGCGGGCCGCGCTGTTCGCCACCGCCCTCGGGGTGGAGCCTGCCCCGGCTCGCTTCCGGCAGGCACGCATAGGGCGCGAGCGATGCTGCCATCGCTCAGTTGCCGCCGAGAGCTTCCAGCTCCTCGCCCGCGTCAGACCGCCAGACGAACGCATCGCTGCCGCCCTTCTTGAGGTCTGCCTCCACCGCCTTGGCGCGGTCGAGGTTCTTGAACGGGCCGACGACCAGCCGGTTGGTCGCGCCCCACGCGGCGGAGAAGCCATCCTGTTTGGCGAGCGCATCATGCTCTTTCTTCATGCGCTTCAGCGTGAAGGCGAGCGCGCTCTTGTTGCGCCCGGTGCCGATCTGCACCCAATAGCGCGCCGGGTTGGCGGCAAGGCGCTTCTTTTCGGCATCCGCCTTGGCTTTCGCCTCGGCCTCCGCCTTCTTCTTTGCAGCGGCCTCCTGCGCCTTCTTGCGCGCCGCCCTCATCGAGGCGACGTCGGAAAGGTCCACGGCTGCAACGCGCGGGGCGAGTTCAGACTGCGGAATTTCCACCTCGGCCATGATGTCGGCAAGGGTGCGCGTAGACGTTCCCGGTGTCGGCGCGGGCCGTGCGGCTGGCGGCGGCGAAGCCCTCACCGGGGCAGGCGCTGGCGCAGCGGCGGCGGGTGCTGGCGGCCCCTGCACTGTGCGTGGAGCAGCCGGGGTAGCTGGAGTGGCTGCCGCCACCTGCGCCACCGGCGCCCGGCTTTGCGTCGGGGCGGGCTGCGTCGCTGTCGGTGTTGGCGCGGGCCGTTGCGGTGGCGGCGAGACAGGTTTGGCCACCGGCTGTGTCCGGGCGACCGGCGCCTGCACGGGTGCGGGCTGCGGCTGGCTCTGCTGCCGGGGCGCGGGTGCGGGCGTTGGCGTGGGCGCAGCGCGCGCGGGCGTGCTCCCCGCTGCCGACGCCACCTGCACATTCACCAGCCCCGGCGGAAAGCGGCCCATATGCACCGCGGCCGCGCGTTGCGCCGGGCTGAGCGCGGTCATCCGTTCCAGATAGGGGCGGATCGCCGCGGCCAGCTGGGTCGGCATCACCTTGTTCGCGATCGAGATCGCCTCGCTTGTCCGCCCGTTCATCGCGAGGATGAAGGCCTTGTCGCGCCACGCGCCGCGATCGCTCTTGTAGAGCAGCGGTTGCAGCGCCTTGTCGGCGAGGTCCACCTGCCCCGATATGCCGTAAGACACCGCCTGCCGCCGCATCACCCGCGCATCGTCCGGGTTGATCCGCAGGGCGGCGGCATAGTCGGCCTGCGCGCCCGACTGATTGGCGGCAAGGTCGCGCGCCAGGCCACGATCGGCAAGCAGGCCAAAATCGCTATATCCCAGATTGCCCGCCAGCTCCATCAGCCGGAGGCCATCGCCCACCTGATCGAGCTGGAGCATGGCGCGGCCAAGCCCCGCCTTCACGCGGCCATTGTCGGGTGCCACATCATCCGCCCGGCCGAAAAAACCGAGCGCCGAGCGCGGGTCTTCCAGCTCCAGCGAGGCCTCGCCCGCGCGGATCAACGCATCGAGATCGCGCGGGCTGGCGGCCAGCCGCGTCATCGCGGTGGCGAGCGCCGTGCCGGCATCGGTCGGCTTCAGCTGCAACTGCGAGGACGGCGTCGCCATCATCTGCGCCTGCGCCAATGGGGGTAGCGCCACGGCCCAGAGCAGCCCGGCGGCCACCGCGGGCATTGATCGCGAAATGCTATACGGCCTCATCGAATATCCTAGCGAGAGCTTGCGGCATCGCGCCAAAACATGGCAACCGGTGTTTGGCAAAAGCGATGCGAATACAAAAGCTTGAAGCGCGCTGTTTGATCAACGTTGAACACCACGCGCTCCAACGGATCCGCACCCCCGAAGCGGAACCAATCTTACTGATTGCCCTGACGATTGAGGAACTGC
This sequence comes from Sphingobium sp. DEHP117, assembly GCF_030867385.1. Taxonomy (GTDB): domain Bacteria; phylum Pseudomonadota; class Alphaproteobacteria; order Sphingomonadales; family Sphingomonadaceae; genus Sphingobium. The sequence goes on from NZ_JAPFBJ010000003.1 coordinate 89,806, forward strand.
GGGAACTTGGTCACCGGCGGGCCGCTATCGTCGTCGTCATCGTCATCGCTGCTCGATCCACGCCCCAGCCCGCGAGACAGGCCGGACATGCGCTCGAACAAGGTTCCGCCTGCGGGCTTTGATGCAGGGGCGGGAGTCGGCGCTGCCGGGGCGGGAGCAGGTGCTTCCGGCTCCACGCTCGCCTCCGCGCCGAGCAGCAGCTCATCATTGCCGTCGATATCATCGAACCGGGCAACAGGTGTCGACTGCGAGAGCGGGGGAAGCGGCATCGGCGAAGCCGTCGGCTCCACCACCTCGGCCTCGACTTCTTCGATGATCTCCGTTCCGGCGAGATCCATGGACCCGTCGGCCTCGGGGGCGACTTCCGCCGGTGCGTCGAACATGCGCGGCGCCGCCTCGGCCGCTGGCGCCACTGCGGGCGCTGCCGCTGCACCAGTTGAGCGGGCGGTGCTGGAGAAGCTGAACGGCTGGGTGGCGGCGGCCGAACCGTCGCTGTCGATTCCGGTCGCGACGACCGACACGCGGATCTTGCCGTTGAGATTGTCGTTGAACGCCGAACCCCAGATGATGTTCGCGTCCGGGTCCACCAGCTCGCGGATATGGTTTGCCGCCTCGTCAACCTCCATCAGGCGCATGTCCTCGCCGCCGGTGATCGAGACGATGACGCCCTTCGCGCCCTTCATCGATACGCCGTCGAGCAGTGGGTTGGCGATCGCCTTCTCGGCTGCGGCCAGTGCGCGTCCATCGCCCTCTGCCTCGCCGGTGCCCATCATCGCCTTGCCCATCTCGCCCATCACGGAGCGCACGTCGGCAAAGTCGAGGTTGATGAGGCCGGGCATGACCATCAGGTCGGTGATGCCGCGCACGCCCTGCTGCAGCACCTCGTCCGCCATCAGGAACGCTTCCTTGAAGGTGGTGTTCGGGTTGGCGACCAGGAACAGATTCTGGTTGGGAATGACGATCAGCGTGTCGACATGCTTCTGCAGCTCCTCGATCCCCGCCTCGGCAGAGCGCGCCCGGCGTGAGCCTTCGAAGGTGAACGGCTTGGTGACGACGCCGACGGTGAGAATGCCCTTCTCCCGCGCGGTCTTGGCGATGACCGGGGCGGCGCCGGTGCCGGTGCCGCCGCCCATGCCTGCGGCGATGAACACCATATGCGCGCCTTCGAGCGCCTGCTCGACCGAGAGGATCGTCTCTTCAGCCGCCGCGCGGCCGATCTCGGGGCGGGAGCCTGCGCCCAGCCCCTCGGTAATACGCGGGCCGAGCTGGATGCGCCGCTCTGCGGGCGAAGCGTTGAGCGCCTGCGCGTCGGTATTGGCGACGATGAAATCGACCCCCTCGACCTGCGCCGCGATCATGTTGGCGATGGCGTTGCCCCCTGCCCCACCAACGCCGATCACGCTGATGCGCGGCTTCAGTTCATCCACAAGCGGCGGTCCGATTTCGATGCTCATATGCTTGCTCCCTGGGGCATTCCCCACCCTCAACCTTGCCTATACTTCCCGCGCGAAGCGGCTGCGCGTCTCACACTTGCTTCATGCACGAGATGGATCGGCAATTCACCCCTTTTTTAACCATTTTTTACCGTTTGCCCCATCCTTCATCGCCCAGGATCAATAATTCGTCTTGAGCGCGTGCATAAGCCTTTGCCAGAGGCCGCCTTTCGCGCCGCCCGATCCCTTGGATCCGCCAGCGCTTCCCGGCCCGCCAATGTCGAGCGGCTTGATATGGCCATAGAGCGCCAGCCCGACCAGCGTGGCGAACGCGGGGCCGGCATGCGCCTCGGGCAGCGCCGCTAGCCCGCGCGGCCGCCCGATCCGCACCGTGCGCCCGAGCGCGCCCTGCGCATAGTCGGCAATGCCCTTCATCTCCGCGCCGCCGCCAGTCAGCACAACCTGTCGCCCCGCGGGCGCGCCGAAACCCAGTTCCTTCAGCGCCTCGTTCACGCGGGAGAGGATCTGATCGAGCCGCTGGCAGATGACGGCGACCAGCGCCGCCCGCGTAATCTTTCCGCCGTCCGATCGCTCTCCCTCCGCCACATTGGGAACGATCTCTATCATCTCCCTGAAATCGCGCGGGTTCTGCATGGCGGAGCCGTAAAAACATTTCACGCGCTCCGCCTGGCTGCGGCGGATGCCGAACGCCGAGGCAATATCGTCCGTGATGTCGGATGCGCCCATCGGGATGCTGTGCATGCCGAGCAGCACGCCACCGGCATAGACCGATACGTTGGTCACCCCTGCCCCCAGCTCCACCAGGGCCACGCCGAGGTCGCGCTCCTCCTCGCTCAGGCACGCCATCCCGGTCGCGAGCGGCGCGGCGATAATGGCATTGACGTTAAGATAGGCGCCGCGCACGCACGCTTCCATGTTCGCAAGCGGCGCGCCGTCCGCCATCACCACATGGATGTCCACGCCCAGCCGGTCCGCATGCATGCCCTCGGGCTTGCGCACGCCCTCGTTGCCGTTGATCGTATAGCAGGCAGGCTGCGCATGCAGCACCACCTTGCCGCCCGGGTCGATGCTGTCTCGCCCCAGCTCCAGCAGGTCGTCGATGTCGGTCTGTTCCACGCGCAGCCCACCGAGCGCCCGCTCGACCGAGACGACGTCGCTCACCTGATTGCCGCCGGAAAAGCCGACCCACACGTCCTCGATATTGCTGCCCGCAACGCGCTCCGCCTGCTCCACCGTCTCGCGGATCGCCATCTCGGTGCGTTCCATGTCGGCAATGAAGCCGCGCCGCACACCCCGGCTCTCGCGCTGGCCGGTGCCCAGCACCTCCAGCTCGCCCGCATCATTCAGGCAAGCAATAAGGGCGGAGATCTTCCATGATCCGATGTCGACTGCCGTGATGAGGGTCCGCTTGCCCGGTGCCGCCATGCCGATCAGCCCTCTTCCCGGCTCGCCAGCGCCTGCGGCAGCGCGGCCTCGGGCTTGGTCGTCTTGGCGGCATCGCCTTGCGCGGGGCTTGCGGCATTGTCCGCAGGCACGGCAGGCGCGGCCCGCCCTTCCGGCATGCGCATCACCATCCGCGCAGGGTCGCGCAGGTCAAAGCGCAACACGCCGCGCCCGAGCAGATGATTGACCCCGTCCAGCCGCGCGAAGTTCACCAGCGCGGCCGCCGCCTGCGCGTCCCCCTCCGGCAGGGCCAGCGTTTCGCCAGACTGAAAGCGCAGGTCCCAGCGCCGGTTGCCCACCCATGTCGCCCCCGCGAGCAGGGACTTGAGCGCCGGCGCCGCCTCCATCAGCTTCGCCAGCCGATCCGCCTGCCCGTTCGCCGCCTCGCCCACCAACAGCGGCAGGTCGGGCATCGCCTGCGGGGAAACCGCCTCTAGCACCACGCCATTCGCGTCGATCAGCGCCAGCCTGCCCTGATGCTGCCACACGGCGGCGGGCGTGCGCTCGACGATATCCACCACCAGCGTATCGGGCAAACGCCGCGAGACGCGCGCGTCACTCACCCAGGGCAGGCGCACGATCTCGGCGCGCACCGCCGCGAGATCGACATTGAGCATCGAGCGGTCCACCTGCCCCAGCGCGATGTCGTACACCGATTTGGCGTCCATGCGCTTGGTGCCGTGCACCTCGACCTTCTCGACCTCATAGCCCGAATGCGCGGCAACTTCCGCAAGCTCCATGCGCGCCATGCCCGGCAGGCCAAAGAAGCTTGCCACGCCCCAGAGCACCGCAAGCGAGAGCGCCACGATGCCCCATGTCATGCCGCGCTGCATCGCTTCGGCGCTGATCGGCAGGCGCGCGACCGAGCGGCCGAGCGCGGTCTTGCCCGCAGCCTTTTTCACCTGCCGCGCGGCGCGGGGCGCGTCCTTTACCGACAGCCTGTTGGACGTGCCGCCCCGGCGGATGCGCTCACCCTTGGTCATGGCGCCAATGCCTCCTCGATGATCCGCTCGACCAGCTCGGGATAGTCGATGCCCAGCTTCGCCGCCTGCTCGGGCACCAGGCTCAAGGGCGTCATCCCGGGCTGGGTGTTGACCTCCAGCAGATACAGCCCCTCAACGCCCCGGCTGTCATCCCAGCGGAAGTCGGAGCGCGATGTGCCCTTGCAGCCCAGCAACCGGTGCGCCTTGAGCGCGATATCCTTGCAGGCAAGCGCGATTGTCTCCGGGATTTCGGCGGGGCAGACATGCTCGGTCATGCCGTCGGTATATTTGGCGTCGAAATCGTAAAAGCCCGACTTTGGGCGCAACTCCGTTACCAGCAGCGCCTCGTCGGCCAGCACCGCCGTGGTCAGCTCCCGCCCACGGATATAAGGCTCGGCCAGCAACTCTTTGAAATGTTTCCACGGCCCTTCGCTATCCCGGCTGATCGGGTTGCCATAATTGCCCTCCGCCGTCACGATAGCGACGCCGACCGAGCTGCCCTCATTGACCGGCTTCAACACATAAGGCCGGGGCAGCGGATCACCCGCATACAGGCTCTCGCTCTCGATGATATGGCCACCGGGCATCGGCACGCCATGCGGCACCAGTGCCTGCTTGGTGAGCTGCTTGTCGATGGCGATGACCGAGGTCGCAAGGCCGCTATGGGTATATTTGAGACCCATCAGGTCCATCATGCCCTGCACCGTGCCGTCTTCGCCCGGCACGCCATGCAGCGCATTGAACACGACATCGGGCGCGGCTTCCATAAGCCGCTGCGCGACATCGCGGCCCATGTCGATGCGGGTAACGCGGTGGCCGCGCGACTCAAGCGCCTTCGCCACCCCCTCGCCGCTGGAGAGCGAGACCGTCCGCTCCGCCGACCAGCCGCCCATCAGGACGGCGACATGCCAGGGTCCGCGGCTCACTTTGCCACCCCGACGCGCTGAATCTCCCACTGCAACTCGACGCCGCTCTTCTCTTTCACCCGCCGCCGCACCTCCTCGCCCAGCGCCTCGATGTCCGCCGAGGTCGCGTCGCCAGTGTTGATGAGGAAATTGGTGTGCTTCTCGCTCACCTGCGCGCCGCCTTGCCTAAGCCCCCGGCATCCCGCCTCATCGACCAATGCCCAAGCCTTGTGCCCATCCGGATTCTTGAAGGTCGATCCGCCCGTCTTGCTGCGCAGCGGCTGGCTCGCCTCGCGCTCTGCCGCGATCCGGTCCATCTCCGCCTGTATCGCTTCACACTCGCCCGCCTCGCCCCGGAACAGCGCCGAAACGACGATGGCGCCCTCGGGCAGCTCCGAATGCCGATAGCTGTAATGCAGCTCGGCGTTACTCACCGTCACCTGCTCACCGGAGCGCAGCACCACCTCGGCCTCGACCAATATGTCCTTGACCTCGCGGCCATAAGCGCCGCCGTTCATGCGCACAAACCCGCCAACCGTGCCGGGAATGGAGCGCAGGAATTCAAGCCCAGCGATGCCCGCATCCCGCGCGGCCGAAGACACCGCAATGCCGCTCGCCCCGCCGCCGCAACGCAGGGTGAGCGGGTCCGCCAACTCCACCTTGCCGCACGCCTTGCCCAGCCGCACCACCACGCCCGGCACCCCGCCATCGCGCACGATGAGGTTGCTGCCCAGCCCCAGCGCCATCACCGGCATGGCCGGATCGAGCGCGGAGAGAAACGCGCGTAAATCCGCCACATCCTCCGGCTCGAACAACCATTGCGCGTTTCCGCCGGACTTAAACCACACAAGCGGCGCGAGCGCAGCGTCCGGCGTCAGCTTGCCGCGCACGGAAGGTAGAGCATGAGAGAACGAAAGTGCGGCGTTTCTCATTCTTCACATCGCCTGTTCAAAACCGACGTCATCCTGAACTTGTTTCAGGATCCATCCATCCCGACAGAGCCAGGCCCAAGGCGGCGAAATGGATACTGAACCGAGTTCAGCATGACGGGTAAACAATTGACCGGCGAACGTCATGCCGCCTGCGTCTCCAGCTCGGACGAAACCGCCGCCGCCAGCCCCGCCGCCCATTTGGTAATGTCGCCCGCGCCGAGGCAGACGATCATGTCGTCCGCCTGGCAATCGCCCGCGATCACCTGCGCAAGCGCGTCGGCACCCGCGATTTCCGCCGCCGCGCGATGCCCGCGCCGCTTCAACCCCGCCACCAGCGCCGCGCTGTCCACACCTTCGATCGGCTGCTCGCCCGCCGCATAGACCGGCGCGGCATAAACGACATCCGCATCGTTGAATGCCTGCTGAAACTCATCCATCAGATCGCGCAGGCGCGTGAAACGGTGCGGCTGCACCACGGCGATGACGCGGCCCTTCGCGCCCTCGCGAGCTGCCGCAAGCACCGCCTTGATCTCGACCGGGTGATGACCATAGTCGTCGATCACCGTCGCCATGCCGCCGCCCGCAACCGCGATCTCACCCACCTTGGTGAAGCGCCGCTTGACCCCGCCGAACTTGGCAAAGCCGGTGCGGATCGTCTCGTCGGATATGCCCATATGCAGCGCGACGCCGATCGCGGCCATCGCGTTCAGCACATTGTGCCTTCCGGGCATCGGCAGCTCGATCCCCTCGATCCGCCGCACCGATCCATCGCGCGCGCGCACCTGCACGTCAAAGCGGTTGCCGCCCGGAATGGGCTGCACGTGCTCGCCACGAATGTCCGCCTGCGCGGAAAAGCCATAGGTCACGATCCGCCGGTCCTGCACGCGCGGCAGGATCGCCTGCACCTCCGGATGATCGAGGCACAGCATCGCCGCGCCATAGAAGGGCACATTCTCCACGAACTCGACGAACGCGTCCTTCACCTTCTCGAAATCACCATAATGATCGAGATGCTCGGGGTCGATGTTGGTCACCACGGCGATGGTGCCGTCGAGGCGCAGGAAGCTGCCGTCGCTCTCGTCCGCCTCCACCACCATCCATTCGGAAGAGCCGAGCCGCGCGTTGGAGCCATAGGCATTGATGATGCCGCCGTTGATCACCGTGGGGTCCACCCCGCCCGCATCGAGCAGCGCCGCGATCATGCTGGTCGTCGTCGTCTTGCCATGCGTGCCCGCCACCGCGACGGTGGATTTGAGGCGCATCAGTTCGGCCAGCATCTCCGCCCGGCGGATCACCGGAACCCGCTTCTCCAGCGCAAGCTCGACCTCAGGGTTGCCGCGCTTGATTGCGGTGGAGGTGACGACAACCGCCGCATCGCCCAGATTCTCGGCCTTGTGGCCGATCATCACCTTGATGCCCTTTTTGCGCAGGCCCTCGATCACATAGCCCTCGGCAACGTCAGACCCCTGCACGCTATAGCCGAGATTGTGCATCACCTCGGCAATGCCGGACATGCCGATACCGCCGATGCCGATGAAATGGATCGTGCCGATGTCGGTCGCAACACCCCTCATGCCGCCGCCCCGCCAAGGTTGAGCGCGGAGGGCGAAGCAATTCGGGGTTTCACGGGCAACGGGTCATTCATCAGGGGAGCACTTCCTATCGATTCCAGCAGGTCGGCCATATCGCGCGCGGCGTCCGGTCGGCCACAATTCCATGCGCGCTTCGCCGCATTTTGCAGTGCGCCCGGCTCCATCGCCATCTTCTGCATCTGCTTGGCGAGCTCGACCGGCGTGAAATGCGCCTGCGGGATCGAGCGCGCCCCGCCCGCCTCGACCAGCTCGCGCACATTGGCGGTCTGGTGGTCGTCCATGGCGCTGGGCAGCGGGATCAGGATCGCGGGCCGCCCGGCTACCGTCAGCTCCGCCAGCGTCGACGCCCCCGCCCGCGCGATCACCAGATGCGCCCAGTTGAGCTTCTCCGGCATGTCAGTGATATAGGTCGCGAGGTCCGCCGGTATCTCCAGCTCGGCATAGGTGGCGCGCACCCGCTCTATATCTTCCGCGCGGCACTGCTGCGTCACCTGCAAGCGCCGCCGCAGCGAGATAGGCAGCATCGACAGCCCCTCCGGCACCACGTCGGACAGGATGCTCGCGCCCTGGCTACCGCCGGTGACGAGCAGGCGGAACACGCTCTCGTCGGTCAGCGCGGGGAATTCCTCTCCCCTCAGCGCCAACACTTCCTCGCGCACCGGATTGCCGACGAGGTGAACCTTGTGGTCGAACTTGTCCTTCAGCCGCTCGACATGCGGATAGGCGGTGGCGATGGCGTTGACCTTGCCCGCCAGATAGCGGTTCACCCGCCCCAGCACGGCGTTCTGCTCGTGCACGACGGTGGGGATGCCCTCTTTCAACGCGGCGAGCAGCGCGGGCAGCGCCGGATATCCGCCAAAGCCACACACGACCATCGGCTGGAAATTGTCATACATGCGCCGCGCCATGTCGCGCCCGTCGCGGATGCCCTTCAAGCCCCTCAGCCAGCCCAGCGGCCCGCCCTGCATCCGCCCGGCGGGCAGCACATGCACCGCCGCCTTCTCGAAAATGCCGGGGATCTTCGCGCCGCGCTCGTCCGTCACCAGCGCGACATGATGGCCGCGCGCCATCAGCTCCTCCGCCACGGCATGCGCCGGAATCATATGCCCCCCGGTCCCGCCTGCCGCGAGAACGAAGTGACGGGTAACGCTCATCGGCCACTCCACCTTGTCTTGCTCGCGCGGGGCTTGCCATCCAGATACGGGTTGCGCCTGGTGAAGGCGAGCAGCAGCCCCACGCCGATGCTCAGCGCCAGCATAGAGGAGCCGCCATAGCTGATAAAGGGGAGCGTCATGCCCTTTGAAGGAAAAATCTGTGCATTGACACCCATGTTGATGATCGCCTGCAGGCCGAACTGGATCGTGAGGCCCGCCGCCGCCAGCAGGATGAACAGATTGTCCTCGTCGAGCAGCTTCAGCAGCACGCGCACGATGATCGCGAGATAGACGAGCGCCACCGCAATGCACGAGATCAGGCCGAACTCTTCGCCGATCACCGAGAAGATATAATCCGTGTGCGCTTCCGGAAGGCGGAACTTGGCCTGCCCCAGCCCCGGCCCTACGCCGCCGAAGCCGCCGTTGCTGATCGTGCGATGCGCCAGCTCCACCTGGTCCGGCCCCGTGTCCGCCACAATGCCCAGCCCGAGGAAGTCGTTGATGCGCTGCCGCCCGTTCTCGTAAAACAGATAGACGGCGAAGAGCCCCGCCACGCCCGCGCCCGTCAGCCCGCCGATCAGCCGCCAGCTCACCCCCGCGAGCAACAGCAGCACGCCCCAGCACACGCAGAAGATCACCGTCTGCCCGAAATCGGGCTGGCGCATCAGCAGCAGCGCGATGATCCCCGTGATCGCGCCGGTCAGCGGCACCACGGGCAGCGCCGCATCCCGCTCGCGCAGGGAAAGCAGCCACGCCATCGTCACCACAAAGGCGGGTTTCAGGAATTCGGAGGGCTGAAAGCGCATGCCGGGCAGCTCGATCCAGCGCTTCGCACCGTTGATGCTGCTGCCCAATATCGGCACCAGAACCAGCGTGAGCAGGAAAAATCCGCACAGACCGATCGCAAGTCTGCGCGCCTGATCGCGCTGCATCATCGATATAACGAGCATCAACGGCACGCCGAGGCCCACCCACAAAAGCTGGCGATAAAAATAGATCAGCGGATCGACGCTGACCTTCGCTGTCGAGCGGTCGATCGCCGCCACCGGAGACGCTGCCGCCACCGCCACCAGCCCGATGGCGATCAGCACGACGATGAGCGAAAGGAGAACACGGTCGATCTCCCAGAACCAGACGCCCAATGGCGTGCGCTCGCGCGGCACGGTGCGGCTGCGGAAGTCGCGCACCATTTCGCCGGGGCGAGAGAACATGCGGCGCGGGCGGGTCTCACGCATCGGCTGCGGCCTCGCTCTCGTCCAGCGCGGCGACGGCGGCTACAAAGGCCTCTCCGCGCGCCTCATAATCGCGAAACTGGTCGAAGCTCGCGCAGGCGGGCGAGAGCAGCACGACATCGCCCGGCTCCGCCACCCGCGCGGCGCGGCGCACGGCGGCGGAGAGCATCTCCGAGTCGTCCACCGGCATGTGGGGGGAGAGCAGCTCGGCATATTTGTGCCCTGCCTCGCCGATGGTGTAGGCCGCCTTGATGTTGGGATAATATGGCACGCACTCGTCCAGATGATCGGCCTTGGCGAGACCGCCGACGATCCAGTGAATACGTGGCTTGCCGTTCACCGGCGGATAAGCGCCAAGCGCGGGCGCCGTGGACGCGGCATTGGTCGCCTTGCTGTCGTTCACCCACAGCACCCCATTGCGCTCCGCCACCCGCTGCATCCGATGGGGCAGCGCGGCGTAGGTCTGGAGGCCGAGATTGATCTGATCGCGCGCCAGCCCCAGCGCGAGACAGACCATGCGGGCTGCCCATGCGTTTTGCGCGTTATGTGGTCCCTGCAATGCGGGCCAACTGCGTTGCTCGTCCGCGAAATCGCTCGCATAATCGCCGCCGAACCACTGGGTCAGCTCCGCTCCGCCTTCCAGAGCCATGACCGCCTCTTTGAGGCCATTCTCGCCACTGGCCACAATCGCGACATGGTCCCAGCTCTGCATTTCAAGCAGCCTGATCTTGGACGCGACATAGCCCGCAAACCCGTCATAGCGATCGAGATGATCCGGCGTAACGTTGAGCAATACCGCCACATCGCAATCGAGACTGAACGTCAGGTCGATCTGATAGCTCGACAGCTCCAGCACATAGATGCCGCCTTCGGGCAGCGGTTCCTGCCCCAAGATGGGTAACCCTATATTCCCGCCCATCCGCGTCGGTATGCCGGCCGTCTCGATGATGTGATGCACCAGCGCGGTGGTGGTCGATTTGCCGTTGGTGCCGGTAATGCCGACAACCTTGTGCGCGGGCAGCGTCGGTCGCGCCAGCGCGAACAGCTCGATATCGCCGATCACCGGCACGCCAAAGCTGCGCGCATGCTCGGCAATTGGATGCTTGTTGAGCGGCACGCCGGGCGAGACGACCACGCCGTCAAACCCTGCAAGATCGACCAGCAGCGGGTCGGCAATCTCCGCCCTGCCTTCCACTTCCGCGCGCGCATCCTCTCGGCTGTCCCATGCCAGCACCCGCGCGCCGCTCTCCAGCAGACACTCCACGGTCGCAAGGCCGGAGCGCGCCAGCCCCAGCACCGCATAGCGTTTGCCAGCAAAGACGGAAGAGACGATCCCCACCCGCGCCCCCTTATCTGAGCTTCAGCGTGGCGAGGCCCGCCAGCGCCAGCACGAACGAGACGATCCAGAAGCGGATCACCACCTGCGTCTCCGGCCACCCCAGCTGCTCGAAATGATGATGAATCGGCGCCATCTTGAACACGCGCCTGCCGGTGCGCTTGTAGAAGAACACCTGGATGATGACCGACAGCGCCTCCACCACGAACAGCCCGCCGATAATCGCGAGCACGATCTCGTGATGGCTGACCACCGCAATGACGCCGATGGTGCCGCCCAGCGCGAGGCTGCCGGTGTCACCCATGAAGACGGCGGCGGGCGGCGCGTTAAACCACAGGAACGCCAGACCCGCGCCGATCATCGCCCCGGTGAGGATCACGAGATCGCCCGCGCCCGGCACATGCGGGATGCCGAGATAAGCGGCAAAATCCGCGCGCCCGGCAAGATAGGTGATCGCCGTAAATGCCATGCAGGCGATGATCACCGGCATCGTCGCCAGCCCGTCCAGCCCGTCGGTGAGGTTGACAGCATTGCCGAACGATACGATCACGAACGCGGCAAAGACATAATAAAGCGGTCCAAGGTCCAGCGCCGGTCCGTTCCAGAATGGGACATAGAGCGCGGTGCCATTGTGCTGCACGATCAGCATCGCCGCGATCCCTGCGATGATGAACTCAGCCAGCAGCCGGAACTTGCCGGACAGGCCCTTGTGGCTCGCCTTCGTCACCTTGTCATAATCGTCGAGAAAACCGATCGCGCCGAACCCCATCGTCACCGCGATACACGCCCAGACATAGGTGGAGCTAAGGTCCATCCACAGCAACACGGAGACCATCATCGCCGTGAGGATCATCAGCCCGCCCATGGTCGGCGTGCCCTTCTTGGCGAGGTGGCTCTGCGGCCCGTCGTCGCGGATCGGCTGGCCCTTGCCCTGCCGCACCCGCAACCAGCCGATGAAACGCGGGCCGATGATGAGGCCGAGGAACAGCGCCGTCATCACCGCCGCACCCGCCCGGAATGTAAGGTAGCGAATAAGGTTCAGAACGCCGGGAAAGTCGAGCTGCGCCGCCAGCCAGTAAAGCATCGGTCTATCTTTCTCCGCCCGCCAGCGCCGCGACAAGCCGCGACAGGCCGACACTGTTTGAACCCTTGACAAGGACAGCATCGCCCGCGCGCATCATATCGCGCAGCGTCGCCGTCGCTGCTTCCGCATCGGCCACATGCGCCAAAGCGAGGCGGCCTTCAAGCCTGCGTTCGAGCGGATCCATCTCCGGCCCCACCAATATGGCACAATCGACACCGGCCTGCTCGACCGGATCGGCCAAGCCGGCGTGCAGCCGCTCGCTCTGATCGCCCAGCTCCTTCATTGCGCCGAGCACGGCGATGCGCCGCGCCGCCTGCTCGCGCCCCAGCTGACCCAGCGTCGCCGCCATAGAGAGCGGGTTGGCATTATAGCTTTCGTCGATCAGCAGCGCGGTGCCATCCTCAAGCGGAACGGTGTGCCGCGCCCCGCGCCCCGCCAGCCCCGGCATCTCCGCCAGCGCGAGGCCCGCCGCCGCCAGATCACCGCCGACTGCCTCCACCGCCGCGATGATGGCGAGCGAGTTCGCCACATTATGATCGCCCGGGGTCGAGACCGTGTAGCACAGCTCCACCTCGGGCAGCTGCGCCGCCACCAGCGTGCCGCCCGACGATGCGGGAACGGCTTCCGCCGCGCGCACGTCCGCGCCCTGCTTCAGGCCGAAGGTGACGACGCGCGCGCCCTGGTCCTCCGCCGCCTTCACCAGCAGGTCACGATGCGGGCTGTCATAGGGGACGATGGCAAAGCCCCCCGGCTCCAGCCCCTCGAAGATCTCGGCCTTGGCGCGGGCAATCGCCTCCTCCGTGCCGAAAAACTCGATATGCGCGGGGGCAATCGCGGTGACGATCGCGACATGCGGCCGCACCAGCCGCGTCAACGCCGCCAGCTCGCCCGCATGGTTCATGCCCATTTCGAACACGCCGAACGCCGCATCGCGCGGCATTCTCGCCAAGGACAGCGGCACGCCGACATGATTGTTATAGCTCTTGACCGAGCGGTGCACCGGCCCGCGCCGCCCCCGCTCCAGCGCGGCGAACAGCGCCTCCTTGGTGCTGGTCTTGCCGACCGAGCCGGTGACGCCGATTACCTTGCCCTTCATCCGCGCCCGCGCCGCCCGGCCGAGCGCGTTCAGCGCCTCGGTGGTATCGGCCACCAGCACATGGGGCTGGTCTATCGGCTGCGAGACGATCGCCCCCGCCGCGCCAGCGCCGAACGCCTTGTCGAGAAACTTGTGCCCGTCGGTCGCTTCGCCCTTCAAGGCGATGAACAGGTCGCCCGGCCCGACCTCGCGGCTGTCGAATGCGACGCCAAAGACATCGAAATCCGCCGAGGCCTTGCCTCCGGTCGCCTCTGCAATCTCCTGCGCGGTCCACAGCGGCGCATCGCTCATCGCGCGCACTCCCGCGCCACCTCGACATCATCGAACGGCAGCACCCGCTCACCGATGATCTGCCCCTGCTCATGCCCCTTGCCGGCAAGCAGCACGATATCCTGCGGCCCTGCCTGCGCGATGGCGGCGGCGATGGCGGTGCGGCGCCCGCCGATCTCCTGCGCCTGCGGAGCGCCCGCCATGATCGCCGCACGAATGACGGTCGGGTCTTCGGAGCGGGGATTGTCATCGGTCACGATCACATGATCGGCCATTTCCGAGGCCACCTTGCCCATCAGCGGCCTCTTGCCCGCATCCCTGTCTCCGCCCGCGCCGAACAGCACGATCAGGCGGCCTCTGGTATGCGGGCGCAGCGCCTCGATTGCCGCGCGCAGGCCATCGGGCGTATGTGCATAATCGACATAGACCGGGGCGCCCGTCTTGCTCAGCACCGCGCGCTCCAGCCGCCCGCGCACCGGCATCAGGCGGGAAAGATGCGGCATGATCTGCGCCCACGGCGTGCCGGTTGCGAGCACCAGCCCGGCGGCAATCAGCACATTGGCGGCCTGATAAGCGCCTATCAGCGGCAGCTCGATCCTGTGCTCCACACCCTCGGCCGCGATGACGAGCTTCTGGCCAAGCGCGGTCGGCTCACGGCTGACGAGGCGCAGGGTCTCACCCGCCTCACCGACGGTGACCAGCCGGAGTCCCCGCGCCTTCGCCCGCGCGATCACCTGGTCTGAATATGCGTCATCGGTCCAGATCACCGCCGCGCCATTGTCCTCGATCACCTCGTCGAACAGGCGCATTTTCGCGGCGAAATAGGCCTCCATCGTGCCATGATAATCGAGATGATCACGTGAGAGGTTGGTAAACGCGCCCGCCTTCACCGGCAGCCCTTCGGTGCGATATTGTGCGAGGCCGTGGCTCGATGCCTCGAACGCGGCGTGGGTAATGCCCTCTTTCTTGAGGCCCGCCATGTTGGATAGGAAGGTCACGATGTCCGGCGTCGTCAGTCCGGTCGACACCTGATCGACCGAGGTGGTGACGCCGAGCGTGCCGATGGACGCCGAGGAGTGGCCCAAAGCGCGCCAGAGCTGGCGCGTCAACTCAACGCACGATGTCTTGCCATTGGTTCCCGTAACCGCCACACAAGTATCTGGAAACGGGGCATAAAATCGTGCAGCCATCTGCGCGAACAGCCTGCGCGGGTTGGCATCCGCTACGTGGAAAACGCCCTCGACTTTCGCCTCCGGCCGCGCCACCACCGCAACCGCCCCGGCCGCCACCGCCTGCGGAATATAGTCCTCGCCGTTGACGCGCGCGCCCTCGAACGCGCCGAACACGCAGCCCGGGGCCACCTTGCGGTTGTCGAGGGCAAAGCCGCTCACCTCCACTTCGGGCACTTCTCCCGCCAGACCCTTGGCGAGCATATCGAGGCGCATCACTCTTCTCCTGTGTCTTGGGACAGGAGCGGCATAAGTTCGGAGATGTCAACATCGCGGCGCTGATCGGGCAGGATTCCGAGCATCGGGCCGATGCGCGTCACCACCTGCTTCACCACCGGCGCGGAGGTATAGGCCGCCGTGCGCACGCCGGGATATTTGCTGCTGCCCTGCGGCTCGTCCATCATCGCCAGCACGACATATTGCGGATTGTCCATCGGAAAGGCCGAGGCAAAGGTGGTGATATTCGCATGATGCGCATAGCCGCCCGCAGACGGCTTTTCCGCCGTCCCGGTCTTGCCGCCAATCCGGTAACCTGGCGCATTGGCGGTGCGGCCGGTGCCATACATCACGATCAGGCGCAGCAGCTGGCGCATCCGCGCGCTGGTCGCGGCGGAAAAGACGCGGCGCCCCTCGGGCACCTTGTCCGCCTCCAGCTTGAGCAGCGTCGCGGGGCGCCAGATGCCGCCATTGACCAGCGCGGCATAGGCGCTCGCCAGATGCATCGGCGTAACGGCGATGCCATGGCCGTAGGACACGGTCATGTTGGTGATGCGGCCCCAGTCGCGCGGCCACAGCGTCGGGAAGCGCTCTTTCAGCTCGATGCTCGGCCGCCGGTCAAACTCCAGCGCACGATAGAGCGTCTGCATCGGCCCGGAGCCCATTTCGTCCGCGATGCGCGCGGTGACGATGTTGGAGCTATGGATCAGCGTCTCCGGCACGTTGAGCCAGCGGCCCAGCGGGTGATCGTCCTTGATCTTGTATTTCCCCACCTGGATCGGCGCGGTCGCATCATAGGTGCGCGCCATCGAGGTGACTACGCCCGCATCCATCGCCGCCGCAATCGACAGCGGCTTGAAAGTCGATCCCAGCTCATAGCGCGCCTGCACCACATTGTTGCTGCGCGCATTGGCATCCCTGCCGAGCTTGTTCGGGTCGAACACCGGGAAGGACGCCATCGCCACCACCTCGCCGGTATTGGCGTTCAATACGATGCCGGTCGCACCCTTGGCCTTCTGGTCGACCATAGCGGAATAAAGCTCGCTCTCCAGCGCCCCCTGCACGCGCGCATCGAGCGCCAGCACCAAAGGCTCGCCGCGCTGCGCCGGGTCGACAAGCCGGTCGTTGAACGCGGCCTCCACACCCATGCCGCCCGAAAAAGTGTCCCCGTCCTTCACCGGTGCAAAACCGAGCACATGCGCGGCGAGCGTGCTCTGCGGATAGAAGCGTTCCTTCTCGCGCGGGAACTCGATGCCAATCTCGCCCAGCGCGTTTACCGCCGCCACCTCCTCGGGCAGCGCACGGTGGCGCAGATAGGCCCAGCCCTTGCCGGTCAGCTTGGCGTAGAACTCGGCCATAGGCGTATCGGGGAAAATCTCGTGCAGCTTGCGCGCCAGCTCGGCAGGGTCGCTGATCAGCTTGTGCGGCCGCACCGAAATGGCATAGGCGTCCATCATCCGCGCCAGCGGTACACCGTTGCGATCGACGATGTCCGCACGCGGCGGCACCCCGGCGAGCGCGCCATCCCGTCCGCCCTTTCCGCCCGCAGCCGCACCGATCCACGTCAGCCGCACCACCAGAATCACCGACACCGCAATCAGGATCAACAGCACCAGCATCAGCCGCTGATGCGCCACCGCCGTCAGGTTCAGCCGCTCGCGCCGGATCGGGGGTCTGTCATGCCGGACGACGATGGTGGCCATCAGCGCGCGCCCCTCCGGCCTTCGGAGGCGGCCCTCCGGCCCAGCTCGCCCAATGTGCTGCTATCGAGCAATTGCGCATCCAGCATGGCAAGCCGTTCGGCCTTGCGCTCAGCCTTGCGGGTGGCAGCCTCGGCGCGTGCGGGCTTCTCCGCCTTGGCCAACCGCGCGGGCGCTACCTCCACCTTCTCGGGCTTCGCCTTGACGATAGCAGGCGTGATCGGCTTGGGCTGCTCAGCGGGCGCGGCCACGCTCACAGGCTGCGCAGCCTCATCTGCCGCAGGCGCCCGGTCGCCGCTCTCGATCATCGCCACCAGCACCGGCTGCGGCACATAGTCAGGGCCATTGGGCTGCAATCCATCCAAATGCGCGAGCTGGCGCTCGTCGGACAGATAATTGTCCGCCCCTAGCGCCGAATAATGGAAATCCCGGCTCGCCCATTGCTCCAGCTGGCGCATATTGGCGCGCGCAGCGAACTCTGTCTCAAGATAGCGGATATCCGCGCGGGCCGAGGCGATCTGCGCGCGCACCCGCATCAGCTCGTTGCGCTCCGTCGCCACCTTCAGCGACACCAGATAGGCGGACAGCGCGCCGAACGCCACGAACAGCACCCAGAACAGGCTTTGCAGACGCTTGACGGCGATCATTCTCGGGTCTCCTGCACGGGGGTGATGCGATCATCGAGCCGCACGGCGCTGCGCAATGTGGCGGAGCGCGCACGCGGATTGCGGCTGATCTCTGTGTCGGAGGGGCGCACGGCCTTGGCGGGCTTGGCGAAAGCGGCAGCCTGCGCCTGCTGCGTCAACGGCCGGTGGCGCGATCCTGCCGCCTCGCTGCCGGAGCGCCGCCGCAGGAACTGCTTCACGATCCGGTCCTCAAGGCTGTGAAACGTCACGACCGCGAGCCGCCCGCCCGGCGCGAGGATCGCTTCCGCCGCCTCCAGCCCGCGCTCCAGCTCATCAAGCTCGCCGTTCAGGTGAATGCGGATCGCCTGGAATGCGCGTGTGGCCGGATCCTTCTTGTCATGCGGCTTGTGGCCGAGTGCGCGGCGGACCACGTTCGCCAGCTCGCTCGTCCGCGTGATCGGCCGCGCGGCGACGATGGCGCGGGCGACCCGGCGCGAGCGCGGCTCCTCGCCATAGCGATAGAGCACGTCCGCAATCTCTTCCTCATCCGCGCTGTTGACGAATTCGGCGGCGGTCATGCCCGCCTGAGCCATGCGCATGTCGAGCGGGCCATCGGCCTGAAACGAAAAACCGCGTTCTGCCCGGTCGAGCTGCATCGAGGACACGCCGATATCGAGCACCACGCCATCCACTTGGGCTGCGCCCGCCTGCTCCACCAGCGAGGCCATGGCGGAAAACGGCCCTTCGACAAGACGGATATCGCTGCCCTCGCGCGCGATCCGCTCCCGGCCTTCGGATACAGCATCCGGGTCGCGGTCGATCGCGATCACATGCGCGCCCGCCGCCGCCATCGCGCGGGAATAGCCACCCGCGCCATAGGTGCCGTCTACATGCGTTTCGCCCTGCCGGATGCCCAGCGCGGCCAGCACTTCATCGAGCAGCACGGGGATGTGCGGCGCGTTCGTCATCGCCGGGGCGGCAGTGGAGGCGCTCATTTGGCCGCCCCCTTGCCCTTGGTCGGCGCGTTGCCTGCCAGGAACTGCTCGACCGCATAGACGACGCGGCGGCTGCGGCCCTTGTACTCCAGATATTTTTCCGGCGCCCAGATCTGGATATGACGCCCGGTGCCGACGAACAGCGCGACATCGCCAATGCCCATCATGCCCTTGATGTCCTCCGGCATGAAAAACCGGCCGCCATCGTCGAAGTTCAGGTCTTCGAGATCGGGGAAGAATTTCTCGCGCGCGGCTTCATCATCGAATACCTCGCCGCGCGAGCGGGCCGCCTGCTGGTCCGCCGTCACCTGATCCTCAAGCCATTGCTTGTGCGCCAGGCCAAAACCGACGGCGCAGTCATGCTCGGGGTGGAGGGTGATGCACAGCTTGTTGGCGTCGCCGCTGCTCTGCCGGGTGGCCTTGCGCATGTCCAGCGGCAGTACGAAACGGCCCTTGCCGTCCGCGACGCTGATGTCGTGCCCTGAAAAGAAGACGCCCTCGGACACCGGTGCACAAATCCCCAATTTCTGCGCCGTTCGAAGGCCGCACGACGCCGCCCGGAAAAGCGCATTGGGGAGCGCCGATCCGCCACGGAATCACACAGGATGAACAGCCCCTAGTGCGGATTGTGTATCAAGGGTCGACTTGGGAGAAAAGGGGAAATTTTGGGAAATTGTGGGAAAAGACTCGTTTTATCTCGTTTTCCGCGCTTCCTCGTAAGGGACATGGACTGTCACCGGCCACCTCCGTGTGTACCCTATGTCGTGTTTTTGGCTGATTTCCGTGCAAAAGGGCCATGCAACCCAAACCATCCCAGCCCTGCCCAGCCCAAACCAGCCAGCAGCCCCCAGCGCAACGCAGCGATCAGCGCAGCATCGTTTGTTACCCTGCGCGGCGCGGTGTCGCGCGGCGGCGCGAGCGGATCCGCCGCCCAACCTGCGAGCAACGATATGATGTCCGAGGCATGCGCCTCCCTGCGTCCAGGATGGTCCGGGTCCGCCAGCCACAGCCGATCGTCCAGCACGTCCGCGTCCGCGATCAGCCGGACCCTGCCCTTGCCGATGCGGCACAGCGCCATCAGGCCATCCTCCTCCAGCGCGCACGCCGTCTTGCCCAGCGGCAGGAAGCGGGAGGCTCCCGCCAGCATCACCACATGGCCGGTGCCAAGCATTCGCCGCTCGACTCCACCCCCGCCCTCCCGAACCGGCGCCAGCGCGAGACCCCAGTGCAGCATCAGCGGATCGAGCAGGCTGGTAAGCGGCGGGCGGCGCGGATCGCCCAGCGGCAGCTCGCTCGGCCACGCCAGCAAGGGATCGGCGAAAATCACCGCCCTGCCGCCACCCCGCACCCAGGCATCAAACGCCACGAGCTCGGCAGGCTGCAACAGCCGTGGCTGCGCGAGAACAAGTGAGTCGAGGCCGCGCAAGGAGGCCGCGTCGATATGATCGACCGCCCGGGGCTTGAGGAGGTCAACAAGCGGCGAGCGCCCGCCGCCCTCCGTGCCCGTCATCGCCCCACCCGGCCCGGCGCCCTCGGCCCAGAACAAGGGCAGCGCACTTATCAGGCCAACCGTACCGGCCCCGCTCAACGCGCCTCGCGCCCCGAACTCCGGCTGATCCCGCGCGCCGCGCCAGCCGAACAGCAGCACCGCGCTCACCATTCCACCCACCAGCACACCCAGCCACCAGCGCCGCGCCCGCGCGCCCATCCGCCAGCTCGCCAGCCCGTAGAGCGCGACGGCGATACTGCCCGCCAGCCACCAGCGCGTCGGCGCGATCTGCCCCGTTTCCAGCACCCCGCCCGCCGCCAAGCCGAGCGGCATGACGAGCGGCAGCATCCCGGCGAACAGCACAGCCGCAATCAACAGGAAAACCCCCGCCGCCACGATGAAACCGCGCCAGCCTCCACTCGTCGCAGATGTTTCTCCAGCTATTTGCCGCCATCCGGCGCGGGCGCGCGATCCATGCGCTTCTTGAGGTTGGGATCGGGCTTGAGATCGGCAACGACGGACTCGTCCGTTTCCTCATCGGCTGACGGCGTCACGCCTAGCTCAGCCAGCGGCTCGCTCGGTGCGCCATTGGCCGCATCGGCCTCCGCAACATTGGCGGCGACCGCCGGATCGGCTTCGGTGACGTCGTCGCGCCGCACCGTGTCCACCACCACCGTGGCAAGGCCGATCAGCAACACAATGCCGACCAGGCCGGTCAATCCGGTCTGAATCCGCTGCATCGCTTCCTTGCGGCGTGTGGCTGCTTCGGTCATTGGCCTCGCTTAACTCACGACCCATCGCGGGGTCGCTCAGGCGTCCACCTTGTGCATGAGCCAGGGGAACACCGTCAAGCCCTTCATTTCCAGCCACTCGCGGTTGTAGAGCGTGGAGAGATAGCGGAAGCCCGTGTCGCACAATATCGTGGCGATGCGCTTGCCCGGCCCCAGCTGTTTACCCAGCGCCACCGCACCCGCAACGTTGATGCCGCTGGAAAGTCCTAGGCACAGTCCCTCCTCGCTCAGCAGGCGGCGCACCCACTCCAGCCCTTCCTCGTCAGAGATGCGGAACTGCGTGTCGATCGGCGCGCCGTCGAGGTTGCCGGTGATGCGCCCCTGCCCGATGCCCTCGGCCACCGAAGACCCCTCGGCCTTCAGCTCGCCATGCGCGTAATAGTTATAGAGCGCCGCGCCATAGGGGTCCGACAGCGCGATCGTGATGTCTTCATCCTTCGCCTTGAGGCCGAGGCCCACGCCCGCAATCGTGCCACCCGTCCCCGCCGCGCAGGTAAATCCGTCGATGCGGCCGTCCATTTGCGTCCAGATTTCTTCCGCCGTGCCGACGATATGCGCCTTGCGGTTGGCGATGTTGTCGAACTGGTTGGCCCAGACCGCGCCGGGCGTTTCCTCGGCGATGCGGCGCGAGGTATGCACGAAATGGCCGGGGTTGGAATATGGCGCAGCGGGCACGAGGATCAGCTCCGCCCCCAGTGCGCGGAGCGTGTCCATCTTCTCCTTGCTCTGCGTCTCCGGCATGACGATGATCGTCTTGTAGCCGCGCGCATTGGCAACGAGCGCAAGCCCGATCCCGGTATTGCCTGCGGTTCCTTCGACGATCGTTCCGCCGGGCTTGAGCAAGCCCCGCTCCTCGGCATCGCGCACGATGAAAAGCGCGGCGCGGTCCTTCACGGAGGCACCGGGATTGGCGAACTCGCACTTGCCGTAAATGTCACAGCCGCTTGCCTCGGATGGCCCGGCGAGGCGAACGAGCGGTGTGTTGCCGATGAGCGAAAGCGTGTCGGTAATCGTGGTCATGCTCTGCCGAATAGCGCACGGCATGGCCCGTGCCAAGCGAGCGATCCTTTAGCGCGGTAAAGGCAGAATGCGGCGTTCGGACCAGCGCGAAAAAAATTGAAAATTTTTTGCGTCGCGTTGGAACCATGTGCGTGGTGCCGGGTTCTGTTCTTCGGATGGCGACCCTTTGCCCCCCGCAGAGCCATCCGATACCAGAGCCCGGAACGCATCCCCCCCAACCCCGCGTTCCGGGCTCAACTTTTTTCCGAAAGCGCCAAAGCCTGTTCGTCCGCCCCACGCTTGCGGTCGGTGAACCACATCGCGATCAGCGCCAGCTCATAGAGCAGCACCAGCGGCACCGCGAGCATCAGCTGCGAGACGACATCCGGCGGGGTCAGCACCGCAGCCACCACGAACGCCACCACAATCATATAGCGGCGCAGGCCCACCAGCTGCGCGCGCGTCACCAGCCCCGCATGATTGAGCAGCATCAAGAGTACCGGCAGCAGAAAGCAGATGCCGAACGCGAGGATGAACTGCATCACAAGCCCGAGATAGGCGTCGGCGCTCGGCAGCGCCTCCACCTGCAAGCCACTGCTCGTCCCCTGATATTGCAGGAAGAAATGAAACGCGGTCGGCATCACCACGAAATAGGCGAGGCTCGCGCCCGCGATGAACAGCACCGGCGTCGCCAGCAGGAACGGCAGCAGCGCGCGCTTTTCCTTGGCATAAAGGCCGGGCGCCACGAACGCCCAGAGCTGGTTGGCGATGATCGGGAAGGAGAGGAAGAAAGAGCCGAACAGCGCCACCTTCACCTGCACGAAAAAGGCCTCGTAAAGCTTGGTGTAGACGAGCTTGCCGCCCGCCGGGCCGAAGGCGTCTTTCAGCGGATGCACGAGGATCGCGAACAAGGTGTCGGAAAAATAGAAGCACAGCGCAAAGCCCAGCACCAGCGCGATCACGCACTTGAGCAACCGCCCGCGCAGCTCGATCAGGTGATCGAGCAACGGCGCCTTGGTGTCGTCCAGATCCTTCATGCCGGCTTTTCCGAAGCGGGCGCAGCAGGCGCGGACTCCGGCGCGGCGGATGCGTCACTATCCGGCGGCGGCAGGCTGCCAGCGCCAATGACCGTCGATGGGTCATATTCCGGCTCCGGCAGCGCATCGGCCTGCGGATGCTGCGCCATGATGCGGCGGTTGTCCGCGTCCCACTTCTTTTGCAGCTCCTCCATCTCCGCCTCGCGGATCATCGCGTCGATGCCGGAGCGGAAATGGCGCGACATCGCCCGCGCCTTCCCAACCACCTGCCCCACCTTGTAGAGCGCGCGCGGCAGATCCTTGGGGCCGATGACGACAACGGCTACGATGATGATGAGCAACAGCTCGGAAGAGCCAACGTCAAACATGGGTCAAACCGCGATGCGTGTGAAGCGGTGCGCGCTCAAGCCTGCTTCTGCTCATCCTTGGTTGCGGACGGGGCGGGCGCATCTGGCGCGGGCTGCCCCTCGATGCGGGTGGCCGGGCGCGCCGCAATCGACGCATCATCGTCGTCGGCCATGCCTTTCTTGAAAGCCTTGATGCCCTTGGCGACATCGCCCATCAGCCCGGAAATCCGGCCGCCGCCAAACAGCAGCACGATGACCAGCACCACCAGAACCCAGTGCATCAGCGAAAACGAACCCATTTAAAATCTCCTTGGGGCGAAACCCTTCAAGCATGCGAGTCTAGGCGTCTTCGCCTTCATTTTCCAGCGCGGAATCGCCCTCGTCGCGTTCAAACAGCCCTTCGCTGGCCAGGTCTATCGGGTCGAGCAGCCCGGCGGCGCGCAGATCGTCGATCCCCGGCAGGTCGCGGCGACTCGCAAGGCCGAAATGCGTCAGGAAATCGGGCGTGGTGGCGTAGATCAGCGGCCTGCCCGGCACCTCGCGCCGCCCGGCGGGGCGGATCCAGCCCGCCTCCATCAGCACGTCGAGCGTGCCCTTCGCCACCTGCACGCCGCGGATCGCCTCTATCTCCGCACGGCTCACCGGCTCATGATAGGCGATGATGGCGAGCGTCTCCATACCCGCGCGGCTCAGCTTGCGCGGCTCGTCCTTCTCGCGCCGCAGCAGGTGCGCCATGTCCGGCGCCGTCTGGAAATGCCAGCGCCCACCCCGCTCCACCAGATTGACGCCGCGCCCCGCATAGGCGGCCGCAAGCGCGGCGAGCGCGCCTGCAATATCCGGCGCATCGCCCAGTATCTGCCGCAGCTGCGCGATGCTCATCGGCTCGGTCGCGGCGAACAAGGCAGCCTCCAGCGCGCGGGAGAGGTCATCCGGTTCGTCGCGCGCGTCCATGCTCATGCCTCCGCCTCCTCGCGCGCATCCGCCTCCGCGCCGGCCGCCACGCGCATGAAGATCGGCTCGAAAATACCGTCCTGCCGGATGTCCACCCTGCCCTGCCGCGCCAGCTCCAGCATCGCGACGAAGCTCGACGCCAGCGCCGATCGGCCCAGCGCCCCACCGACGCCCTCGGGCAGGAAACTCTCCAGCCGCGCCCAGTCGAGCCGCGCGCCGACCAGCCGCCCCACCCGCTCGATCGCCTCGTCGAGCGTCATCACCGGGCGGCGCGATACCACATGCACCACCGGTGCGGTGCGCGCCTTGACCTGCCCATAGGCCGCGACCAGCTCATAGAGGCTCGCCTGCCACAGCGCCTTTTTGTCGACGCGCAGCCCCTCGGGCGCGCCGCGCGCAAACACATCGCGCCCCAGCCGATCCCGCGCGAGCAGCCGCGCACCGGCATCGCGCATAGCGGAAAGCCTCTGAAGCCGCAGGTGCAGCCGAAGCGCCAGCTCTTCGGGCGAGGGCTCTTCCTGCATCGCCTTGGGCAGCAGCAGCGCGGACTTGAGATAGGCCAGCCATGCCGCCATCACCAGATAGTCGGCCGCCAGCTCCAGCTTCAGCGCCTTGGCGCCGGATATGAACGCCAGATATTGCTCGACGAGCGCGAGGATCGAAATCTGCTTGAGGTCCACCTTCTGCGAGCGCGCGAGCGTGAGCAGCAAGTCGAGCGGCCCTTCCCAGCTCTCGAAACTCAAGGTCAGCACATCGTCGGCCGCGCGGGGCGGTTCGAACAGATCGAACGCTTCCTCGCGCCCCGCCATCAGGCCATCACCCCCAGCAGCGCGTCCCGCTGGGCCAGCATCTCCTCCAGCGGCATGTCATCCACCGCCTTACCCGCCCCCGCCATCGCCCGGTCGAGCCGCGCGCGCGAAATCTCGTAAATATCGGGCAGCACGTTCGCGATCCCCGCCATATCCTCCATTCGCGCCCAGCAATTGAGCGCAAGGTCGCACCCCGCTGCCACGACACCCGCCGCAAGGGATGGGATATCCCCCTGCAACGCCTTCATGTCGAGATCGTCGGAAATCAGCAGCCCGTCGAACCCGATGCGCTGGCGGATGATCTGTTCGATGACCACGGGCGAGAGACTCGCGGGCCGCTCCGCATCCCAGGCGGTATAGATGATATGCGCGGTCATCCCCATCGGCGCGGCCTTCAGGCGGATGAACGGCTCAAGGTCGCTCTCCAGCGTCGCCGCGTCGGCGGCAACGGTCGGCAGGTCATGATGGCTGTCCACCATTGCGCGGCCATGCCCGGGCATGTGCTTGACGATGCCGACCACGCCGCCCTCGCCCAACCCCTCCAGCACCGCGCGGCCCAGCGCCGCCACGCGCATCGGCTCCGCGCCAAGCGTGCGGTCACCCATGATGTCGGACGCCCCCTCCTGCCGCACATCGAGCAGCGGCAGCGCATCCACGGTGATGCCTACCTCGCGCAAGGTTTGCGCAATCGCGCGCGCATTCCACCGCGCCGCCATCATCGCCGATGAGGGCGCAACGTCATAAAGTGCATCGAACCGCTGCATCGGCGGGAAGGCAGGCCAAACCGGCGGCTGCATCCGCGCCACGCGCCCGCCCTCCTGATCGATCATGATGAGCAGGTCGTCGCGGCCGTGCAGCGCGCGCAGATCGTCCGTCAGCGCGCGCAGCTGCGCCTTGCCCACGCAGTTGCGCTTGAACAGGATGTAACCCGCAGGCTCCGCCTCGCGAAAAAACGCGCGCTCCTCCGCGCTGAGGCTTTCCCCCGCCATTCCGAAAATCACCGGCTTCATGGGCGGAGACTAGCGGCGGCCAGCATAATGCGAAAGGGAAAATACGGAAGGCGCTATGGTGTGGATAGCTGCCTGATCCTCACCGTCACCCCGGGCTTGACCCGGGGTCCCGCTGTTCTGTCAGGCCAGCAGATCGAACAGATCGCGCCATTCCGGACTGCCACCCTCGATCCGGTCAAACTTCCACTGGCGCCGCCAGCGCTTATAGACCCATCCGCCCTGTATGGTGTCACATATCTTCGGAACATCAAAAAAGCGGGACCCCGGGTCAAGCCCGGGGTGACGAAGGAGGAGATGTCCGCAATGATGCAGTGTCCGGACAGACCGCCTCAGTTCACCACCAGACAGTTCTCGCCCGCTACCTTCAGCTTGCCGCAGAGTATCCCCGCCTGCGGGGTTGCCGCGCGGAGGCGGAAGAATTGCGTGCCGTTCACCGTCACCGGCTCGATATGATAGGTAAGCGCGCCGAGATAGTCGAAGCGCTTGGAGAGCCGCGTCCAGCTCGATCGTGCCAGCGCCTCGCTGTTATAGGCGCCGAGCTGGATCATCGGCCCACTGGTCTTGGCTGCGGGCGCTGCGGCAGGGGAAGCCTTGGGCGCTGCCAGCTGCTGCCCCAGCTTTGAGACCGGCATGACGACCTTCGGCCCGGTCAACACGGGCGTGGCTGTCTTGGCGCCTGCCGCTGCGTCGGCGCTGGCGGCGGTCGTTGTCATCGGCGCTTCGGGCAGCTTGGAGGGGTCGATCACGCCGCCCCGCTCCTTGCCCTCGCTTGCGGCAAAGGTCTCGTCCCCCTCGCCCGCAAACTTCTTGGCGTCGGCGCTCTTGGCCGGGATCTTGTATGCCCCCTTCGGCGCGGACAGGACCTGCGGCTCTTCCTGTTCGGCGAAATAATTGCGGATCATATAGACGGCGCCCACCACCAGGCCCAATATGGCCAGCCCGGCGAGGATCAGCGCACCCAGCCGAACCAGCGAGACTTCATCCTCGCCGTCGTCCTCATAGGCAGGTTCCAGCCACGGCAGACGGTCCTCATCGTCAAGGGCGAGGGTGTCGTTCATGCCGTTGTTCGCCATCACTGCAACTCCGAAAGTGCCTCCACTCCCATGAGGGCAAGGCCGTTGCGCACAATCTGCCCGATTTGCTGCGCCAAGAAAAGCCTAACAGCGGTGATATGAGCGTCGTTAACCACGATTATTCGCCGCGCTGCATCATCGTTGCCCATGTTCCACCAGCTATGGAAGGAGGCCGCCAAATCCCCTAGAAAAAAGGCGATTCTGTGCGGCTCGCGGGCCTGTGCAGCCGCCTCGATAATGCGCGGATATTGCGCTGCAAGCTTGACAAGCGCCAGCTCTTCCGTCCCAAGGCGGGACAGGTCTGGCGCGGGCAGCGCCATGCCCGCCTCCGCCGCCTTGCGCCCGAGCGATGCGATCCGCGCATGCGCATATTGCACATAGAACACCGGATTGTCCTTCGAGGCTTCCACCACCTTGGCGAAATCGAAGTCCATCTGCGCGTCCGCCTTGCGGGTCAGCATGGTGAAGCGCACCACATCCTTGCCGACCTCGCGCACCACATCGGCGAGCGTCACGAAGTTGCCCGCGCGCTTGGACATCTTCACAGGCTCGCCATCGCGCAGCAGGCGCACCATCTGCACCAGCTTCACGTCGAAGCGCGCCTTGCCTTCCGTCAGCGCCGCGACCGCCGCCTGAATGCGCTTTACCGTTCCGGCATGGTCCGCGCCCCATATGTCGATCAGCTGATCGGCCGATTGCGCCTTCTGGAAATGATAGGCCATGTCCGCGCCAAAATAGGTCCAGCTGCCGTTGGACTTTTTGATCGGCCGGTCCTGATCGTCGCCGAACTTGGTGGAGCGGAACAGCGGCAGCTCAACCGGCTCCCAATCCTCCGGCGTCTCGCCCTTGGGCGCTTCCAGAACGCCGTCATAAACAAGATCATGGTCCCGCAGCCACGCCTCGGCGGCTTCCGGTTTCTTCGCCGCCTGCAATTCGGCCTCGGAGGCGAAGACATCATGATGGATGCCGAGCAGCGCGAGGTCGCTCCGGATCATCTCCATCATCGCCGCCACCGCGCGGGTGCGGAACAGGACGAGCCAGTCGGCTTCCGGCGCGCCCACGAACCGTTCGCCATATTCCTCAGCCAGCGCCTGCCCCACCGGCACCAGATAATCACCCGGATACAGCCCCTCCGGTATCTCGCCGATGTCCTCGCCCAGCGCTTGCGCGTAGCGCAGATGGGCCGAGCGCGCGAGCACATCGACCTGCCCACCCGCGTCATTGATATAATATTCGCGGATCACCTTGTGGCCGACGGCTTCCAGCAGGGTGGCGAGCGCATCGCCCACCACCGCCCCCCGGCAATGGCCCATGTGCATCGGCCCTGTGGGGTTGGCCGAGACATATTCGACGTTGACGGTAACGCCCGCGCCGCTGCTTGACCTGCCGTAGTCCGCGCCCATCTGCTCGATCGCGCGCAGCTCCCCCGCCCATGTCGCGGCCGTGAGGGTCATGTTGATGAAGCCCGGCCCGGCGATCGAGACGCTCTCCACCTCCTCGAGCGCGTCCAACCGTGCGGCGATCTTTTCAGCGAGCGCGCGCGGGTTCAGCCCGGCGGGCTTGGCCAGCACCATCGCGGCATTGGTGGCGAGGTCGCCATGGCTCGCGTCGCGCGGCGGCTCCACCGTCACCGCCTTGCGGTTGATGTCAGCGGGCAGCTCCCCGCTCGCGATCATGCCATCGAGCAGCGCATCCATGTGCGCGGCGAAACGAACGTAGAGTGTCAAAGCTCGGACCTTACTCTTCCTGTAATCGCATTAAACGAACATCGAAAAACGAACATCGAAGCGGTCTGATATTTGGTTCAGGTGGAGCCGAAAAGCATGATTTTCGAGTATCGGAGCGCAGCGTACTTCAAGGTACGTGAGCACCGAAACGCAGAAAATCGGGCTTTGCAGGCCCGCATGGGCCGAATATCAGGCCGCTTACCGCGTCGCGTTATATTTGAACTGCTCGGGCGTGAGATTAAATCCAACCAGCAGCTCAAAGCTGGTTCGCTGCAACGCCGCGCGCACTTCGGGGAGCGTGAACGGGTCGATCGCCGCATCTTCCTCGCCGGATTTGCGCTTCTGGGTGATCTTGCGCTGCACATCGGCCGGCAGGCTCGCCTGCGCGCGGTCGACATAGGACGCCGCCTTGGCCGAAGCCTGCGCGCGATACTGGCCCGCCGCGAAACTGACGCGCACCGTGCCCACCCGCTTGGCGATCACAGCGTTGCCGCCGCGCACCACGACCGAATAATAAGGCAGGTCCACATCGCGTGCCGCAGAAGCATCGCGGCGGCTCGCCTGCACGTCGAACGTCGCCTCGGTATAATATTGGTCCGCCGTTTCCGAGCAGGTCGAGCGCAGATTGGTCATGCTCGCCACCACGTCGATGGCGGCGGCATCGGTGCTGCCTGCGGGGTTGAACAGCGTCACGTCGCCGGTCTGCGCCGGGATCGCCGCCACCGGGCAGGCGCTGCGCACCGCAATGATGCCGCCGGTTTCATCGAGATCGCCCTTCCTGGAGCACGCCCCGAGCGCGAGCAGCGCGACGGCGGCAATCGAGAAAGTCCTCAAGGGGTGGCGAGCTGGTGTCACGGAATTTCCTTCGGCGGTAAGAACCGGCTTCTTATCGACCCTCTGCCAACCGCGCAACACAAAGCGCGCGTAATGTGCCGCCCCCACTAGCGTTCGCAGCCAATCCTGCCTAATGGCTCAGGGCATGACCGACGCCGCATCGCCCTACCCGCCGCTTGACCTGCTGATCGCCGCGCCGCGCGGCTTTTGCGCGGGCGTCGACCGCGCGATCATCATCGTCGAGCGCGCGCTGGAGAAATATGGCCCGCCCGTCTACGTGCGGCACGAGATCGTGCACAACAAGTTCGTGGTCGATAGCCTCAAGGCCAAGGGCGCGGTCTTCGTTGAGGAGCTGGACGAAGTGCCCGCAGACGTGCCGGTCGTGTTCTCGGCCCATGGCGTGCCCAAGTCGGTCCCGGCGGCGGCGGAAGAGCGCGGGCTGGATTATCTCGACGCCACCTGCCCGCTCGTCTCCAAGGTTCACCGCCAGGCCGAGCGGCAGGTCGAGGCCGGGCGGCACATATTGTTCATCGGGCACAAGGGCCACCCGGAAGTCGTCGGCACTTTCGGCCAGGTGCCCGACGGCGCGATGACCCTGATCGAGACCGAGGACGACGCGCGCGCAATCCAGCCCGCAGACCCCGCCAATCTCGGCTATCTGACGCAGACCACGCTGTCGGTCGACGATACCGCCGCGATCATCGGCATCTTGGAGGCGCGCTTCCCCGAGATCATCGCGCCCAAAGGCGAAGACATCTGCTACGCCACCTCCAACCGGCAGGCGGCGGTGAAAGCGATGGCGCAGGATTGCGATGCCGTGCTGGTGATCGGCGCCCCCAACAGCTCCAACTCGCTGCGCCTCGTCGAATGCGCCGAGCGCGCGGGAGCGAAGGCGCAATTGATCCAGCGCGGGGCGGAGATTGACTTCGGCTGGCTGGAAGGCGTGCGCACCTTGGGCATCACTGCGGGCGCCTCCGCGCCGGAAGTGCTGGTGCGCGAAGTCGTCGACGCCCTCGCCGCCCGCTTCGCCGTCACCGAGCGCACGGTGGAGACCGCGCGGGAAAACATCGCCTTCAAGCTGCCCAAGGGATTGGAGGTAGCGTAAGAGTGGCTGTCTACACCCACGTCCCCGCCGAAGACATGGCGCAGTTTCTGACCCGCTACGACACCGGCGAACTCGTCTCCGCCAAGGGTATCGCCGAAGGGGTGGAGAACAGCAATTACATGCTCGAAACCCGCCGGGCGAACGGCGCGTCGGAGCGCTTCATCCTCACCCTCTATGAAAAGCGCGTGGATGAGGCGGACTTGCCTTTTTTCATGGACCTGCTCGATCATCTCGGCGCGAACGGCTGCAAGGTGCCCCGCTTCATCGCGGACCGGGAGGGCCACAAGCTGCAACAGCTCGCCGGCCGGCCCGCCTGCCTGATCGAGTTCCTCTCCGGCATCTCGGTAACGGAGCCGACCCCCGCCCAGTGCCTCGCCGCTGGCCGCGCCATGGGCGAGCTTCACCGCGCGAGCGAGGGCTTCGCGCAGGAGCGGAGCAACGCGCTCGACCTCCACGGCTGGCACGACCTTGCCGACAAATGCGGCACGCATCTGGATGACATCGCCCCCGGCCTCGCCGCGCGGGTGGCGCAGGAGCTCGCCTTCCTCGACGCGCGCTGGCCAAGCGCGCTGGAACGCGGCGTGATCCATGCCGATCTGTTCCCGGACAATGTGCTGATGAGCGGAGACGCCGTCACCGGTCTCATCGACTTCTATTTCAGCTGCACGGACATCCGCGCTTATGATCTGGCAATCATGCACGGCGCGTGGTGCTTTGCGGCGGACGGGGGCGCGTATCACGCCGCGCGCGGCGCGGCGCTGGTGCGCGGCTATGCTGAGGCCCACGGGCTGACCGACGCCGAGCGCGCTGCCTTCCCGGTCCTGTGCCGGGGCGCTGCGCTGCGCTTTTTGCTCACCCGCGCCTATGACTGGATCAACACGCCGCCCGACGCCCTGGTGACGCGCAAGGATCCGCTCGCCTACCTCAAGCGCCTCGATTTCTATGCGCAGGCCAACCCGGCGGACCTGCTCGGCGCATGACCGGCCTCACCAAAGTCGAGATCTTCACAGACGGCGCGTGCAAGGGCAATCCCGGCCCCGGCGGCTGGGGCGCGGTGATCCGCTCCGGCCCGCATGAAAAGGAGCTGTCCGGCGGCGAAGCCGACACCACCAACAACCGCATGGAGATGATGGCGGCAGTGCAGGCGCTCTCGGCCCTCAAGCGCCCGTGCAAGGTTGTGCTGACGACGGACAGCGTCTATGTGCGAGACGGCATCACCAAATGGGTCCACGGCTGGCAGCGCAACGGCTGGAAAACGGCGGACAAGAAGCCGGTGAAAAACGCCGACCTCTGGCAAGCCCTCCTCACCGCCGCCGCCCCGCATCAGGTGGATTGGCGCTGGGTCAAAGGCCACAACGGCCACCCGGAAAACGAACGCGCCGACGTACTCGCCTGCGCCGCTGCGGAGAAGATGCGGGGGTAGTGCCCCCTCCTCCTTCGTCATGCTGAACTTGTTTCAGCATCCATTTCGCGGCAGGCTCCGCGATGTGATCGAAAAGCAACCTTGCGTCTACATCCTCGCCAGTAAGCCATATGGAACGCTATACATCGGCGTCACATCCGATCTCGTTACGCGGCTGTATCAGCACCGCTCTCATGCGGTTCCGGGTTTTACCAACCGCTATTCGGTTCACCTGCTCGTTCGCTATGAGATGTTCGGTGCTATGGAAAGTGCAATCCTGCGTGAGAAACAGCTGAAACGCTGGCACAGACAATGGAAAATCAATCTCATTGAGAGCGACAATCCGCATTGGGCCGACCTAGCGCCCTCGCTCGGGCTTGCGCCCTTGAGGCGCGATGGATGCTGAAACAAGTTCAGCATGACGAACTGGGCCCCCCCCATTCATCCCCGCTTCATCTCATCCCGCCAATTTGCGTTGCAGCGGCGCCGCGGGCGGCTATGCTCGTGCCCCATCACCATCACCGCACCCGAAAGCTGCTCATGCCCCCTGCCCGTCCCGTCCGCCGCGCACTCCCCCTGCTCCTCGCCCTCGCACCGCTGCCCCTCGCCCCGCTCGCGCTCGCACCCGTCCCGGCCTTCGCGCAGGCATCGGCGGCGGATCTCGTCTCCAAAGTCGACATCCCCTATTCGCAGTTCACCCTCCCCAACGGCCTGCGCGTCATCGTCCATACCGATCGCAAGGCGCCGGTCGTCGCCGTCTCGATCTGGTATGATGTCGGCTCCAAGCATGAGCCGAAGGGCAAGACGGGCTTTGCCCATCTGTTCGAGCATCTGATGTTCAACGGCTCGGAGCATGCGCCCGGCGACTATTTCGAGCCGATGCAACAGATCGGCGCGACAGACATGAACGGCAATACCTGGTTCGACCGCACGAACTATTTCCAGACGGTGCCGACCGGTGCGCTGGAAACCGCGCTGTTTCTGGAGAGCGACCGCATGGGCTATCTGCTCGGCGGGGTCGATCAGGCCAAGCTCGATAACCAGCGCGGCGTGGTGCAGAACGAAAAGCGGCAGGGTGACAATCAGCCCTATGGCCTCGTCGAATATGCGCAATTGGATGGCCTGCTGCCCGCCGATCATCCCTATGGCCACACGACCATCGGTTCGATGAAGGATCTCGATGGCGCGACGCTCGACGATGTGCGGAGCTGGTTCGTGGGGCATTATGGCCCCAACAACGCCGTGCTGGTGCTGGCGGGCGATATCGACGCGAAGACTGCCAAGCGCCTCGTCACCAAATATTTCGGAGCGATCCCGCGCGGGCCGAAGGTCGCGCCGGTGAAGGTCGATATTCCCGCGCTGCCTGCCCGCAAGGATGTGACGCTGAAAGATCACGTCGCCACCACGCGGCTCTATCGCTGGTGGGCAGTGCCGGGCCTTAATGACCCGGAAGCGACCCCGCTCGCCATCGGCGCGCATGTGCTGGGCGGCCTTGCCTCCTCCCGGCTCGACAACCAGCTCGTGAAGGGCGAGCAGCTCGCGGTTTCCGTCACCGCGCAGGTTCAGCAGTTCGCACAGCTCGGTATTTTCGAGGTGACGGCGGACGTCAAGCCCGGCGTCGACCCGGCCGTGCTCGCCAAACGGCTCGATGAAATCCTCGCCGACTATATCGCGAAAGGCCCCACCGCAGACGAGGTGCGCCGTGTGGCGATGAGCGACGTTTCCGCCCGCATCGGTTCCTTGGAGCAGGTGGGAGACAGCGGCGGCAAGGCTGCGGTGCTCGGCCAGGGCCTGCTCTATTCCAACGACCCCGGCCACTATAAGAAGGAACTGGCCGAAATCGCCGCCGCCACGCCGGAGCGGGTGCGTGCCGCCATGGGCAAGTGGCTCTCCCGCCCCGTCTTTGCGCTCTCGGTCGTGCCGGGTGAGCGGGATGCCTATGCCGAAGCGGGCAACGGCACCACCGCACCCGCCAGCGCCACCGCCGAAGCAGCGCCGGCGCCTACCACCGGCCCGGCGCCCACCAAGCCCTTCGCCAAGGATGTCGACCGCAGCCAGCTTCCCACCGTGGGCAGCTTCGCCAATGTCGATTTCCCGGCGGTCGAAACAACGACGCTCTCTAACGGCATCAAGGTCCACCTCGCGCGGCGCACCGGCCTGCCGACGCTCCGCCTCTCCGTCTCGTTCGATGCGGGCAAGGCGGCCGATCCCAAAACCGCGCAAGGTACGCAGGCGCTCACCCTCGCCATGCTCAAGGAGGGCACGGCCAGCCGCACCAGCATCCAGATCGCCGAGGAGCAGGAGCGCCTGGGCGCGAACATCAGCGTCGGCGCGTCGCTCGACCGCACCACCGTCTCGCTCTATGCGCTCACCCCCAATCTCGCGCCCTCGCTCGATCTGCTGGCCGATGTCATCCTCCACCCCGCGTTCGACGCCAAGGAGCTGGAGCGCGTGCGCGCCGGGCTGCTCACCGCAATCGCGCAGGAGCGGACAGACCCTCGCAGCCTCGCGCGGCGCACCTTCTTCCCGGCGCTCTACGGGCCGGAGCATCCCTATGGCGTAGGCAGCAGCGGCACCGGCGACCCCGCCGTAGTGGCGAGGCTGACCAGCCACGACCTCGCCGCCTTTCACCGCAAATGGCTGCGCGCGGATACGGCGGAAATCTTCGCCGTAGGGGACATTACGCTCGCAGATCTCACTGCCCAGCTCGAAAGCCGCTTCGGCCCCTGGCCGATGACGCGCGACCTGCCCGGCAAAAAGGACTTCAGCGCCGCGCCGCCCGCCGCCCGCCCGCGCATCATCTTGGTAGACCGCCCGCAATCGCCGCAGTCGATGATCTATGGCGGCATGATCCTGCCCGGCAAGGGTCGCGACGACATCACCGACCTCGTCGCAGCCAACGACATATTGGGCGGCAATTTCCTCGCCCGCATCAACATGGACCTGCGCGAGAGCAAGGGCTGGTCCTATGGCGCCTATTCGGTGGTGGAGCGCAACGCCGAGAATATTGCCTATGTCGTCGTCGCGCCGGTGCAGGCGGACAAGACCGGAGAGAGCATCGCCGCCCTGCGCACCAACATCACCGACTTCCTCGGCGGCAAGGGCATCACCTCGGCCGAGCTGGAGCGCACGGTGAACGGCTCGATCCGCGAGCTACCCGGCGGCTATGAGACATCGGGCACAGTTCTCAGCCAGATGCAGCGGGACGCGCTGTTGGGGCGCCCCTTTGACTATGTCGAAAGCCTCGCCACGCGCTACAAGGCGCAGACCGCGCCCGCGCTCGATGCCGCCGCCCGCGCCGCCATCAATCCCGCCTCGCTTTTCTGGGTCGTGGTGGGTGACAAGGCCGTCGTAATGCCACAGCTTGCAAAGCTCGGCCTTCCGGTAGAGATTGCGCCTGGGCAACCAAACGACTCAGGCAGCGCGCCTGCGCCCGCCGCGCACGAAGAGAGGAAATAAGCATGGCATCCGTCGATGGCGCCTATGACTGCACCACCAAGACGCCGATGGGGGATCAGCCCAGCGTGTTCACCGTCATCAGCAACGGCGGCACCTTCCACGGCACCAATGCCGGGCCATTGGGCTCGCTCGATGTGAAGAACGGCACGGTCGATGGCAACATGCTCAAATGGACGATGGACATGATCATGCCCATGCCGATGACGCTGGAATGCGAAGCCGTGGTAGAGGGCGACCGCCTCACCGGCACCATTCAGGCAGGCGCATTCGGCGCGATGGCGATGACGGGGACGCGAAGAACCTAACGTTGGCGGCGCGGGGCCGCTTTAGTCAGCCGGGGGGCTGGATATGAGTGATCAGGGGTTGGTGAAATATGACGGCGTCGCGCGGGCGCTGCACTGGGTCATGGCCTTGGCCATCATCATCGAACTGCGGTTGGGCCTTACCAGCGACGCATGGGAAGCCAATCCTTGGGCCCCCGGCGTTCACAAGTCCATCGGCCTCACAATATTGATGCTCACGCTATTTCGCCTGGGTTGGCGGTTGAAGCACACGCCCCCTGCCCTACCCGCAGATACGCCGCACTGGCAGGCGGTCTCGGCGCGAGGGCTGCATATCCTCTTCTACGTCATGATGATCGGCGTGCCGCTGTCGGGATGGATTTTCACATCCGCCGGGCCATATCCGCTCAACTGGTTCGGCCTGTTCGACATCCCGAAGCTCGCCGTGGTCAAGGGCAGCCTGCTGGCGGAGGCCGCGCACGAGGGACACGAAATCATGGGCACATTATTTCTGCCGCTGCTCCTGCTTCATGTCGGGGCCGCGCTCTATCATCACTTTCGCCTTAAAGACAAAGTGTTGAAGCGCATGCTCTGACAAACCGATACCCGTCGGCAACTAATAACTCAGTAAACAAGTGTAAAATTCCCGAAACACACAATGACACGGACATAATAGAACCATAAAGCCACGCGGAAATTCTGCCCATAGTTGGAGAGATTAATGCGGGTCGCCATTGCCGACGACGAAGAAACGATCCGTGAATTCATGGTCTCGCTGTTAAGCGACGGCGGGCACAAGTGCAGCACCTTCCGTGACGGAAGAGACCTGATGAACGCCATGATGCGCGACACGTTCGACCTCGTCATCATCGACTGGATGATGCCGACGTCGAGCGGCCTCGAAATCCTGCGCTGGGCGCGTGAGACGCTCTCCCCCTGCCCGCCGATCATCATGCTGACCAGCCGCTCGGACAAGGCGGACGTAGCCGAGGCCCTCAATGCCGGGGCGGACGACTATATCATCAAACCCGAATCCAAGAATGTGATCCTTGCCCGCGTCGAGGCGGTGATGCGCCGCACTACCCATCATCCCGAAAAGCAAAGCCGGGTGGAAGATTTCGGCCGCTACAGCTTCGACCGCATGACTCACAACGTGCTGCTCGATGGCGAGGAGATCATCCTCACCGCGCGGGAATTCTCGCTGGCGCGTTTGTTCTTCCTCAACCCCAACCGCGCCTTCTCGCGCGCCTACATCCTCGAAACCCTGTGGAACAGCGTGCCGGATCTGCCCACCCGCACGCTCGACATGCACATTTCGCGCATCCGATCAAAGCTTCGCCTCGGGCCGGAAAACGGCTATAGGCTTCAGACGATCTTCGGTCATGGGTATCGGCTGGAGGTGTTCGACGAGGAGGGGTGAGATGTGGGGACCGGGGATAGCGGCTGCTTGCCTGCGCGCCCTCGCCCCGGTTTTGCTCGCCGTCGCCACTCCCGCTCTGGCGGAAGACACCGTTTCCTACGCCGTTCGCAAGGGCGACAGCCTCTATGCGCTTGGCCAGCGCTATATGGAGCGGCGGGATGACTGGCGCATCGTCCAGCGCCTCAACCGCGTCGGCAACCCGCATCGGATCCCGCCCGGCACCCGCCTCACCATTCCCACCCGCCTGTTGAAGGGCGAACCGCTCACGGCGCGTATCATTGCTTTCAAGGGAGCAGCAACCCTTGTCCCCGCAGCCGGACCGGGCGCGCCGCTCGCCAGGGGCATGGCGGTGCTGCCCGGCGCGCTGATCGAGACCGGCGCATCGAGCTTCGCCACGCTGGAGCTGTCCAACGGATCGCGCATCGCCCTGCCGTCGAACACCCGCATCCGCGTTCGCGCGATGCGCCGCATCCTCCTTACGGGGTCGGTGGATTTCGATTTCCTCGTCGAACAGGGGCGGATCGAGACCAGCGTTGCGCCGCTGAAAGGCGCGGGGGATAGCTATCGCATCCGCACGCCCATCGCCACCGCCGCCGTGCGCGGCACGAACTTCCGCGTCGGCTATGAAGGCGGCGACGCACCCTCGCTCACCGAAGTGACGGAAGGCACCGTCGGCCTCGCGGCAGGCAAGGCGACGGCCGACATGGCGATCGAGCAGGGCTTCGGCGCCAGTGCCTCGGCGAACGGCACGGTTGAAAAGGAGGCGCTGCTCCCCCCTCCGGAGCTGATCGAACCGGGCAAGGTGCATACCGACCCGCTTGTGACCCTCCGCCTCTCGGCCGTCAGCGGCGCGCGCGGCTATCATGTTCAGATCGCGCGCGACGCCGGATTCGTCGAACTGGAGCGCGAGGCGACATCGCCCACACCCGATCTGAGCTTTGCCGACATACCCAACGGCCGCTGGTTCGTGCGCGCCACCGCCATCGCGGCAAGCGGCCTTGAGGGCATGCCGCAAAACTACACGATGCGCCGCGTGCTCGCCGGGATATCCGCCTCCGCCGAACAAGGAACGGAGGGCTGGCGCTTCGCCTGGTCGGGTAGTGGATCAGGCAAGCGGCTCTATCATTTCATCCTGAGGCCGGAGCGCGCGCAGGCTCCGCCGCTGGTCGATGAACCGGGGCTGGAGGCAGACTCGATCACGCTCTCAGACCTGCCGCCGGGCGTCTATGTCTGGCGGGTGGGACTGACCCAATATGAAGATGGAGACCGCGTAACCAACTGGCTGCCGCCGCAGCGGCTGATCGTCTCTCCGGATACGACCGGCAAGCCGTGAAGTCCCGCCGCCTCTGGCTGGAATGGCTGTTGATCGGGCTGGTGGCCAGTCTTACCTTGTACTTGGGCGAGCGGGCTGGATTGTTCGAGCGCGCAGAGCGTCTGCTTTACGATGCCACCGCGCCGCTCCGTGCCGCCCCGCCCGATGACGCCATCGTCATCGTCGCCATCGATCATGCCTCGCTCGAACAGGTTGGCAGATGGCCATGGCCGCGCGATGTTCACGCGCGCATGCTGGCGCGGCTTCAGGCGGCGGGCGCGAAGGCCATCCTCTATGACGTTCTGTTTGTCGAGGCTTCGCCGCACGACGCGGCGCTGGCCAGCGCGATGCGCGAAGGCCCACCCGTGTTCCTGCCGGTATTGTTCGATATTCCCGGCCCCAATGGCGCGCCCTATGCAGTCGAGCAGCCGCAGCCGGCACTGGCCAAAGCGGCGGCGGGCGTAGGCATCGTCAATCTGGAGCTGGATGGAGATGGCCGCGCCCGGCGGGTGGAGATGAAGGCGCGGGATGGGGCGCACTGGCTCCCCGCACTCGCGGAACTGGCCTATCGCGAGATGCGGAAAAGGCCCTCGCCCGCCTACCCAGATGAACGTGCCGCAACGCCGTCAGTGTACGTGCCCTTCAACCCCACCGGCAGCTTCCGCACCATCGGCTTCGCGCAACTGCTGAATGGCGAAACGCCAACTGCTTTGCTCAAGGGCAAGACCGTGATCGTCGGCGCAACCGCCACGGGCCTCAGCGATCATTACGCCGTGCCGGGCAGCGCGGACCTGATGCCCGGCGCGGAAGTGCAGGCAAATCTGCTGAGCAGCTTGCTCAATGACCGTCTCATCACACCGGTGAGCCGGGATTGGGGGACAGCGTGGTCGCTCGTCCCGCTCTGGCTGTTGATGCTCGCCTACTGGCGGCTCCTGCCGACGCAAGCGCTCGTCGTCACGTTTACGCTTGCAGGCGCGCTGGTGGTCGGCAGCATTGCCGCGCTGGCATGGACGGGCCATTGGGTTTCGCCAGTAGCCGCGCTGATCGGGATAGCGATCGTCTATCCACTCTGGAGTTGGCGCCGTCTCAGCGCCGTCACCCATTTCATCGACACGCAGGTTGAGGCGCTGCTCGCGCAGTCCGAACTTTCGCGCGCAATGCTGGGCGGACAGGGCGGAGATAGCATCGCGCGCCGCACCGAGCGCCTGACGCAGATCATCGCACTGATGCAGCGTAACGCTGCCGAACGGCAGGAGATGCTGCAATTTCTCAGCCACGACATGCGCGGGCCGCAGGCGGCGATCATCGCCCTGCTCGACAGCGAAAACGCCGGTGAATCGCCGGAGCAGCGCCGCACCACCCGCGCCCGCATCCGCCGCCACGCCGAAACGACCCTGGCGCTGGCGGACAATTTCGTCCAGCTCGCGCGGCTGGAAAGCCAGCCACCGGAATGCGTCCCGGTGGACGTGGGCGACGCGATGGCGCAGGCGATCGACTTGATCTGGCCGCAGGCGCAGCCCCATGGCGTCCGCCTAGACCGCAGCGCGATGGACGGCGTGGAATGCTGGGTGCTGGGCGAGGACGCCACTTTGGTGCGCGCCTTTACCAACCTGCTCGCAAACGCGGTGCAGGCCTCGCCCGGCGGCGGCGTCATCCGCTGCGCCCTCTCGCGCGAAGGCGATTTCGCGCTCGCCTGCGTGAGCGATGACGGACCCGGCCTGCCGCCCGAACGCCAGGCCAATCCCTTCGCCCGCTTCGGCTATAGCGGCGCGGCGTCTGGCGTGCGCGGCTCGGGGCTGGGGCTCGCTTTCGTGGCGGCCGCGGCCCGGCAATGCGGCGGCGAGGCGCTGTATGCGCAGGGGCCATCCGGCGGCGCGCAGTTCACGCTGCGCCTGCCGGTTTGGGAGGAGGATGAAGCCTAATCCCTGCCCGCGCTCTGAACCAGCCGCGCGCCCGCTGGCCGCGCCATATCCGCGACCGCCAGCCGCGCAAGCCGGGGCAGCGCCTCAGCCAGCCTGGCATGACAATGCGCCTCTTCCGCAGATCCGGCATAGCGCGTGTCCCCGCTCGTCCGGTCCGTAATGCTGATGCTCACGCGCAGCATCCTGTCCGCGCAGCTTTGCAACGGGCGGCGCTGCTTGGCAGGCGAAAGCGCCTCGCCTTGCCCCTTAGTCACGCCGATACCCGCCGGTCGTTCGGCAAGGCCCATCGAAAGCGCCTCGCCTTGCCCCTTGGTCACGCCGATACCCGCCGGTCGTTCGGCAAGGCCCATCGAAAGCGCCAATGGCGCGTCATCCACGATGCGATACCCCTTCTCTCGAAGTGCATCCGACAAAGCAGCGCGCGCGTCTGCCGTCTGTGCCTGCACTTCCACAGGGAGCGGCGCCCACATCAGCGCCGTATCGCTCGCCACCCCCGCCCCTGCCGAGCGCAGATGCGTCTCGACCGGCCCTGCACATGCAGCGGGGGCGAGAAGCAGGGCAAGGAACATACTTGGATGAGTCCGCATGGCCAATTCTTAGCCGCCGATCATGGCACATGCTAGGGCGGGATTGAAATTCAGTTCAGATGGAGCCGGGGCCGCAGGCGACCGCAGGGCAAAAGTCTGATTTTCGAGCATCTTGAATCGAGGCACGTGACTCGATTCAACGCAGCGTACTCAAGGTACGTGAGCACCGAAGCACAGAAAATTGGGCTTTGCAGGCCCGTATGGATTGAATTTCAATCCCGCCTTAGATGGTGAAGCTCTCGCCGCAGCCGCAGCTGCCCTTGGCATTGGGATTGTCGAACACGAACCCGGCCGTGAAATCATCCTCGCGCCAGTCCATTACGCTGCCGACAAGATAGAGCACCGATCCGCCGTCGATGTAGAACACCCCGCCGGGCGTCACGATCTTCTCGTCGAACTTCGCCTCTTCGGTCACATAATCGACCGAATAGGCAAGGCCTGAGCAGCCCCGGCGCGGGGTGGAGAGCTTGACGCCGATCGCCCCCTCCGGCGCGCGTGCCATCAGCTCCGCGATACGCTTCTCGGCCGACGGCGTCAGCGTAACGGCGGCAGGCCGTGCGCGCGGGGTCTTGGTCTCTACGGTCATAATCGTTCCTTAAGCCGTGGCTACAGCATCCCTAGTTCGAGTTTCGCCTCGTCGCTCATCAGTTGCGGATCCCACGGCGGATCCCAGACGAGGTTCACCTCCACATCACCTGCCCCCGGCACCGCGCCGACGCGCAGCTCCACCTCGGCGGGCATACTCTCCGCCACCGGGCAGTGCGGCGTGGTCAGCGTCATCGTCACAACCACATGGCCGTCGGTCACGTCGACGCCATAGATCAGGCCGAGGTCATAGATATTGACCGGGATTTCCGGGTCGTAAATCTCTTTCAGCGCCGCGATCACGCCCTCATACACGTCTCCGCCCGGCTCGCCCGGCGCCGCCTCTGCGGGCTGCTGGCTGAGGAAACCTTCGAGATAGTCGCGCTTGCGCTCCAGCTTGTCGGCCGCGCGCTCGCCCGCGTCCTCGACCCGCGCCTTGGGCGGAGGGGCCACCGCGTCCACTTCCTCGGTCATGATCTTGCGTTCCTCGTTCATCCGAAGATCTTCCTTACTCTTTCTATTCCCCGCACCAGCGCCGCGATGTCGCTCTCGTCGCTATAGATGCCAAAGCTCGCCCGCGCGGTGGCGGGCACTCCCAGATGGTCCATCAGCGGCTGCGCGCAATGATGCCCGGCGCGGATGGCGACGCCTTCCTCATCCAATATGGTGCCGACATCGTGCGGATGCACCCCCTGCACCTCAAAGGAAATAATGCCCGCGCTGTCCTCAGGGCCAAGCAAGCGCACGGAGTTGATCTGCGACAGCGCATCGCGTGCCTGGGCGACCAGCGCCGCCTCATGCGCGTGGATCGCGGAAAGGCCGATGCCCTCCACATAGTCCACCGCCGCCGCGAGCGAGACCGCCTCGACGATCGCGGGCGTCCCCGCCTCAAACCGGGTCGGCGCGGGGGCATAAGTGGTCTTCGCGAAGGTCACGCGGTCGATCATCGAGCCGCCCCCCTGATAGGGCGGCATCGCATCGAGCAGCTCTTTCCTGCCCCACAGCACCCCAATGCCGGTCGGCCCATAGAGCTTATGCCCGGAAAACACATAGAAATCACAGCCCAACGCGCCGACATCGACGGCCAAACGCGGCACCGCCTGACAGCCGTCGATCAGCAGCAGCGCGCCGACCGAATGCGCAATCTCCGCCGCTTGGCCGACATCGAGCGTCGATCCCAGCACGTTGGACACATGCGCCAGCGCGACCATTTTATGCGCAGGCGTGA
Organism: Sphingobium sp. DEHP117; assembly: GCF_030867385.1. Lineage (GTDB taxonomy): Bacteria > Pseudomonadota > Alphaproteobacteria > Sphingomonadales > Sphingomonadaceae > Sphingobium. The sequence goes on from NZ_JAPFBJ010000003.1 coordinate 132,421, forward strand.
TCATCGCGGCCATGGCCTCAACGTCGATACGCCCATCCTCTGTGAGCGGCACGACATCGATCTGCGCCCCCGCCCGCTCCGCCGCCAGCTGCCACGGCACGATGTTGCTGTGATGCTCCAGCTGGCTCAGCAAGATGCGGTCGCCCGCCTGCAAGTTGGTCCCGCCCCAGCTCTGCGCAACGAGGTTTATCCCCTCGGTCGCGCCGCGCACGAACACGATCTCCTCCGCGCCCGCCGCGCCGATAAACCCCGCCACCCGCCGCCGTGCAGCCTCGAACGCCAGGGTCATGTTGGCCGAGCGCGCATAGACGCCGCGATGCACCGTGGCATAATCCTCGCCCATCGCCCGCGCCATCGCGTCAATCACCGCGCGCGGCTTCTGCGCGGTCGCGGCGGTGTCGAGATAATGCCAAGGCTGCCCATCGGCGGTCAGCAGGCCGGGAAAATCTCCCCTGATAAAGCCCCTCCCCTTTAGGGGAGGGGTTGGGGTGGGGGCGTCCGGCACAACCTCATCCCCACCCCCGGCCCCTCCCCTGAAGGGGAGGGGAGATTTTGTCGCCCCACTCATGCCAACCCCTCCAGCTTGGCCAAAGTCTCTAATTTGGAAAGCGCCGCCGCCTCGAACCGCTCGCGCTCCGCCTCGTCCGCGATCCCGTCAAACACGCCCGCAACGAACGCGCGTAGGAGCAGCGTCTGCGCAGTCTGCGGGTCCAGCCCGCGCGCCGCCATGTAAAACAGCGCCTGTTTGTCCAGCTCGCCGATCGCGCAGCCATGCGCGCATTTCACATCGTCGGCGAAAATCTCCAGCTCCGGCTTGGCGTTGGCGCTTGCTTGCCGCGAGAGCAGCATCGCCTTGACAGACTGGCTGGCGTCCGTGCCCTGCGCATGTTTGGCGACGCCGATCTTGCCCAGATAATTGCCCGTCGCCCGCCCGCCCAGCACCGTGCGCACCACCTGCTCGCTGGTGGCATCCGGCTCGGCATGGGTGACGGTAGTGACGACTTCCAGCGTCTGCTCGCCCCCGCCGATCACGGCCGCATGCAGCCCGAAATGCGCACCGCGTTCCAGCCGCACGTCGAACGTCACCCGGCCCAGCCGCCCGCCGCTGTTGAGCAGGTGGAAATCGAGCCGCGCGCCCTCTGCCAGCGTGATGACATAGTCCCGCACCACCACCGCATCGTCCGCCGCATCCTGCAACAGAGCGCGCGCGCCCTGCTCGCCCGGCCCCAGCACGATCCGCTCCGGCGCGGGCACCGGCCACACGGATGCCGCCGCCTCGATGTTGCTATAGCGCCAGTCCTCGGCCCGGCGCGTCGGAAGAGCGAGCGCGCTCATCGCGAATATTCCCGCAGACGGCGCATCGCGAGCAGCATTTCGGGCTTGCGCGGAGCGACGCAGGCGTTGACCGCCCCTACGCCCTTGGCCCCCCGCGCCACACAGCGCAGCGCCTCGTCGCACAGCATCTCGTCCAGCCGGTCCTCATCCGTCGTCGGGCGGGCGGCGCACACCGCCTTGCCGTGCGCATCGCGGCTGATCACAGCGCGCGCACGCTCCAGCCGCTGGCGCAGCAAAGTCGCCGTGCTCTCGTCCAGCACCGGCGGCGTGGCCAAAGTCGTGGCCGAAGCCAGGGCGAGCAACAAGATCACGCGGCCACCACCTCTGCATAGCCTTCGCGCTCCAGCTCCAGCGCCAGCTCCGGCCCGCCGGTCTTGATGATCCGCCCCTTGGAGAGCACATGCACGAAATCGGGCTTCACATAATCGAGCAGCCGCTGATAGTGGGTGATGAGCAGCACCGCCTTGTCGGGCTTGCGCATGATCGCGTTGATCCCGGCGCCGACCACGCGCAGCGCGTCGATATCCAGCCCGCTGTCTGTCTCGTCGAGGATCGCCAGCTTGGGGTCGAGTATGCCCATCTGCACCATCTCGGCGCGCTTCTTCTCGCCACCCGAAAAGCCGACATTCACAGGCCGCTTCAGCATCTCCATATCAAGGCCGAGCAGCGCCGCCTTCTCCTTGGCAAGCTTGATGAACTCCGCCCCCGAAAGCGGCTCCTCCCCGCGCACGCGGCGCTGGGAGTTAAGGCTCTCGCGCAGGAACTGCAGGTTCGACACGCCGGGTATCTCGACCGGATACTGAAAGCCAAGGAACAACCCCGCCGCCGCGCGCTCATGCGGCGCGAGGGAGAGCAGGTCGATTAAATCCCCCTCCCCTTCAGGGGAGGGGTTAGGGGTGGGGGAGGCAGTTTCATGCAACGCCGGGTCCAACGGAGCAGCCCCACCCCCAGCCCCTCCCCTGAAGGGGAGGGGAGCAAAGCGCACTTCACCCCCCGTCACCTCATAGCCCGGCCGCCCACCAAGCGTATAAGCCAGCGTCGATTTCCCCGCGCCATTCGGCCCCATGATCGCATGAACCTCCCCCGCGTTGATGCTGAGCGAGAGGCCCTTGAGGATCGGCTTGTCCCCGACGGTGTTCGAGAGGTTATTGATTTGGAGCATTGTCACGCTTTCCCCACTTTTCCTCAAACTGCCGCCGCATTTCACGAACCTTCCGCGTGCTTTCAGGGAACGTCGCTTCGCGATCCGTATCTATCTTGTCCAGCACGACTATTTTTTCCGACCCCGGGCCTAGGTCGCCTACGAGCATTGTTCTCGTCTGCGAATAGGCAGCTTTAGCTATTCCAAAAATTGCTTCGGGTGGAACCTCGGTTTCAGATGCTCTTTGTGCTGCCCGAGCCAGGCACTGATCGTAGATTATGGCCACCTGCATTGTCGTTAGCTGAGATGGGTCTTGGGCGCGTGCTACGCTAAGAGTCGAAACAGCCAGAATTATGCCGAAGATATTTTTTATCACCCCACCCTCCCCCAAAGAATCTCCGCGTCTCCGCGCCTCCGCGCGAACAAAATCTTTCTCGCGCAGAGACGCAGAGCCGCAGAGGAAAAAGAGAAACCGTCATGCTGAACTTGTTTCAGCATCCATCCCGCCTTCGGGAGCGAAGGATAATGAGGCGCGATGGACCCTGAAACGAGTTCAGGGTGACGATGAGGGACGTGCGATCTCATCACCCCACGCTCCCCTCAAGCGAAATCCCCAGCAGCTTCTGCGCCTCCACCATCTCTAGCCCCTCCCCTTCAGGGGAGGGGTTGGGGTGGGGGCCATCACCTTGGCGCAACGCAGCGGCAATCATCCGCAAAACGCCCTCCATATTCGTCATGACATCATGGTTCGAAACCCTCACAACACGCAGGCCTATCGCGCCCAGACGGTCATCCCGCAACTGGTCCTTGTTCGCGTCATGCGTGTCGCCATCCACCTCGACGACGAGGCGTGCCGCCGGGCAGTAAAAATCCGCTATGCTCGCGCCGATCACCGCCTGACGGCGGAATTTGAACCCGTCCAGTTGCGAAGCCGACAGATGCCGCCACAGCCGCCTCTCCGGCTCGGTCGGATTACGGCGCATCTCGGCGGCGCGCCGATGCAATTCTTCGAGGCGCCCTGCCGACAGCCCCCACCCCCGGCCCCTCCCCATCTGGGGAGGGGTGTTGAGGCGCTTCGCTTGGTCCGAAGGTGTTAGGCCTGTCACCCCACACTCCCCTCAAGACTGATCCCCAGCAGCTTCTGCGCCTCCACCGCGAATTCCATCGGCAGTTGTTGCAGCACTTCCTTCGCAAAGCCGTTGACGATCAGCGCCACCGCTTCCTCCTGCCCCAGCCCGCGCTGCATGGCGTAGAACAGCTGGTCGTCGGAAATCTTGGATGTGGTCGCCTCATGCTCGATCGTCGCCGTCGGGTTCTTCACCTCGATGTAGGGCACGGTATGCGCGCCGCATTCGCTCCCCAGCAGCAAGCTGTCACACTGCGTAAAATTGCGCACGCCATCCGCCGACGCCCCCACGCGCACCAAGCCGCGATAGGTGCCGCTCGATTTGCCCGCGCTGATCCCCTTGCTCACGATGGTGGAGCGGCTGCCCTTGCCGTTGTGGATCATCTTGGTGCCGGTGTCAGCCTGCTGATAATTGTTCGTCACCGCGACCGAGTAGAACTCGCCAACGCTGTTCTCACCATTCAGCACGCAGCTCGGATATTTCCAGGTGATGGCAGACCCCGTCTCCACCTGCGTCCAGCTCACCTTGCTGTTCCGCCCCTGGCACAGCGCGCGTTTGGTCACGAAATTATAGATGCCGCCCTTGCCTTCCGCGTCGCCCGGAAACCAGTTCTGCACCGTGCTATATTTGATCTCGGCATCATCGAGCGCCACCAGCTCGACCACAGCGGCGTGGAGCTGGTTCTCGTCGCGCTGCGGCGCGGTGCACCCTTCGAGGTAGCTCACATAGCTGCCCTTGTCGGCAACGATCAGCGTGCGCTCGAACTGGCCGGTATTCTCGGCATTGATGCGGAAATAGGTGGAAAGCTCCATCGGGCAGCGCACGCCCTCGGGGATGTAGACGAACGTGCCGTCGCTGAAGACCGCGCAATTCAATGTGGCGAAGTAATTGTCGTGCATCGGCACGACCCTGCCCAGCCACTTCTTCACCAGCTCCGGATATTCGCGGATCGCTTCGGAGATCGAGCGGAAGATGACCCCCGCCTCCTCCAGCTCCTTGCGGAAGGTGGTGGCGACGGACACGCTGTCGAAAACCGCGTCGACGGCAACCTTGCGCGCGCCCTCCACGCCCGCGAGCACCTTCTGCTCCTCCAGCGGAATGCCGAGCTTCTCGTAAACGCGCAGGATTTCCGGGTCGACCTCGTCCAGGCTGCCGAGCTTCGGTTTCGCCTTGGGCGCGGCCCAGTAGTAAGCTTGGCTGTAGTCGATGGGCGGCACCTTCAGCTTCGCCCAGTCCGGCGGCGTCATCGTCAGCCAGTGGCGATAGGCCTTGAGGCGCCATTCCAGCATCCATTCCGGCTCGTTCTTCTTCGCCGAAATGAAGCGGACGGTATCTTCGGACAAGCCCTTGGGGCCATATTCCTGCTCGATGTCCGCCACCCAGCCATGCTCATACTCCGCAACGCGCGCGGCGGCAGCATGGGCGGCGGCATCCTTTACGGGCGCGCTGTTCACCGCACCACCCCCGCCGCGAGGCGGCTCTCAAAACTCTCTGCGCTCTTTGCGGCCTCTGCGCGAACAAAAATTTTGCGCGCCGAGGCGCAGAGGACGCCGAGCGAAAAAGGATAATGCGCTTCGCGCGGGTTCATATCCGCGCTCCCGCTGAAATGCTGGCAAGGCTGACATCACCGAGCGCGCCGCGAATCGCGCTGTTCACCGCGTTCCAGTGCGGCTTCACGCTGCAATCGGGCGCGATCGTGCAGCTGCATGTGGTGTGCGTGGTGCAGTTGGTCATCGCGATCGGCCCCTCGATCGCCTCGATGATGTCCGCAAGGCTGATCGCCGCGGAGGGACGCGCGAGCTTGATGCCGCCGCCCGCGCCGCGCACCGATTTCAGCAGCCCCGCGCGGGTAAGCAGGCTGACGAGCTTTTGCGCGGTGGGCAGCGGGATGCCGGTCTCGGCAGCAAGCTCTGTCGCGCTGGTGCGCGCGCGCTTTCGACCCTCGGCATCGACAAGCGACGCCGAGCCACAATGCCGCGCAGCCGCACCCATCATCACCACCGCATAGTCCGCCAGGCTCGAAAGCCGCATAATCCCAAATCCCGACCTATTTGGGCGCATGTCAGAGAGACGTGCGCTAATTCGGAGCGAATCACTCCGATTAAACGCATGTGGGCGCGGTGATCCTACAAATCAAGCCTCCGCAGCGCCTTTCCACGTGGAAAAAGCCCTAGAAAGTCAGCTGATCCGGTTGATCTTCGACAGCCCGGTCAGCGCCCGCCGCTGCACCGTCAACCGCGCCACCGCCGTCGGGTCATGCAGCAGCTGATGCGGGGTGTGACCTAGGAACTGCTTGATCTCGCGGATGAAGTGCGACTGGTCATAGAAATTCCCCTCGTCGCACAGCTCCGTCCAGTTCTTCTTGTCGATCACGATCTGCGACGCGCACCTCAGCGCCCGATATTTGCGGGCGAGCAGCTTGGGCGGCGCGCCATAGAGCTTGTTGGTATAGCGCGCGAGCTGCCGCGCCGAGAGGCCGGTGGCCGCGACGATATCCTCGATCTGGGGCGAATCCGACTCGCTCAGCCACTCGTCAATCGCAGACACCAGCCGGATCATCTGATCATCAACCGGTTTCAGTTCGCTCTCGAGAAACGTCCATAGCCCCGCAACAGCTTCGTCGGCGTCCGCCTCGGCACGCAACCGTTCCAGCTCAGTGTGAAACCTCTCACCCATGCGCTTTCCGACATCGAACAGCGTGTCGACCGCCTCACTCGCGTCCGGCCCACACATTGCCAGCCAGCCCAGCGGCAATACAGACACGCCATAGACTATGGCCGGGCTTTGCAGCAGGAATCTCGTCGCGCCCATCGTGGGGCCGACCATGCAAACCTCCGGCGTCGGCTGCACCTCGCCATTACAAAACTCGTAATTGCCGTGGCCGGAAACCATGAACCGAAGTTGCGGCATATCCGCTCTCGTCATGTCCTTATAGCGGGACGTGTTCGTGGTGAATCGATATATGGAACCGAAAAAATAGCGCAGCTTTTCGGAGGGCTCCCAATAGTTCAGCTCAACCTGCGCGCCCTCGTCCTTACCCGAAAATGCATGATCCATGACGACGTGCTGCCCTTGCCGTGCGTTCTGTTGAGGGGGCCGAACCGGAACCTTAACCAAGTCCGAGCAGATCGTCTTTACAGATCGATAATTGCTCCGGCAACAATATTGCTGTCAACTAAGAACGACGACGCTGGAAAAAAAGGCCCGGCAGCACATTGCTACCGGGCCTAAGGTGTAAAGGTCTCTTGGTATAACCAGAGAGCCCTTCGGGTCGCGGCGCCTGTTTATTCAGAACAATGCGCCCACGCTTGTATGAAATGGACATGCACGCGTAATGTTATACAGTTTCATCGCTCGGGAGAAATTTTTCGGCGCTTTGACGATCGGTTTCCCCGCTGCCATAAAGCCCGGCCATGTTCTATCGCCTGCTCAAGCCACTTCTCTTCCGTCTGGATGCCGAAAAAGCTCACCATCTGGCGCTCGCGGCTATCCGCGCGATGCCGTCCGGCATGCCGGGAGAGGCGGACCCTTTGCTGCGGACGACCGTGGCGGGGATAGCCTTCCCCAGCCCCGTCGGGCTCGCCGCAGGGTTCGACAAGGAAGGGTTGATAGCCCACAAAATGCACCATTTTGGATTAGGTTTCTCGGAACTGGGAACGCTTACGCCGCAACCGCAAGCAGGCAATCCCCAGCCGCGCCTGTTTCGCCTGACAGAAGACCGCGCTGTCATCAACCGCATGGGCTTCAACAACGGCGGGCAGGCCGACGCCGCACGGCGGATCGCTGCCATGCCACGCGCCGGCCGGGTGATCGGAATCAACATTGGCGCGAACAAGGACGCCGCGGATCGCATTGCCGATTATGTCACTGGCGTGAGGACCATGGCTCCGCTGGCGGATTACGTCACCGTCAACATATCCTCTCCCAACACGCCCGGTTTGCGCGCCTTACAGGGACGCGGACCGCTGGACGAGTTGCTTGGCGCGGTGATGGCGGCGCGTGGCGAGCAAGGCCCGCCCATCTTCCTCAAGGTAGCGCCGGACCTTGAGCCCGCCGACATAGACGACATTGCAGCCAGTATCACCGACCACAAGGTCGATGCGCTGATCGTGTCAAACACCACTATTAGTCGCCCGGCTTTATGCTCTTCCCACGCCGGCGAGGCAGGCGGCCTTTCCGGCGCGCCGCTGCATGACCTTGCGCTGCAACGCTTGCGCGACTTCCGCGCGGCGCTGGGCGCTGCCATGCCGCTTATCGGCGTCGGCGGTATCGCAAGCGCCAATCAAGCCTATGCGCGAATACGCGCTGGCGCATCTCTGGTGCAGATATATAGTGCGATGGTCTACGAAGGCCCGTGGCTCGCGGCACGGATCAACAAGGGGCTGAAGGAACTACTGATGCGCGACGGATTCACCAATATTTCGCAGGCTGTGGGTGTCGATGCGCCGTAGGGCTCCCGTGCGCGCATTCCTCGCGGCGCTTTTGGCGCTACTCAGTTTCACCACGCAGGCGCTGGCCGCAGGTACAGTCTCCTCCGCCGATCCGCGCGCATCCGAAGCGGGCATGGAAATGCTGCGCAAGGGCGGGTCCGCCACCGACGCCGCGCTGGCGATGATGCTTGCCCTCACCGTGATCGAGCCGCAATCGAGCGGGATCGGCGGCGGCGGCTTCTTGCTGCATCATGACGGTAAGAGCGGTGAACTTGCGACGATAGACGGGCGGGAGACCGCGCCCCGTTCCGCAACGCCCGCCCTCTTCCTTGGCGCAGACGGCAAGCCTTTGCCCTTCTCGCAGGCGGTGCCCGGAGGCAAGTCAGTCGGCGTGCCGGGCAATATCGCCCTGATGAAGCAGTCACATGATCGCTGGGGCCGCCTGAAATGGGCCGCGCTGTTCGCGCCCGCCATCCGGCTTGCGCGAGAGGGGTTTGCCGTGAGCAAGCCACTCGCCGAGGCGCTGCAACGCGCCGCGCCGCTCTGGGCGGATTTTCCAGACGCCCGCGCAATCTACTGGATCGACGGCCGCCCGGCGCGCGAAGGCGAGATGCTGCGAAACCCGGCGCTGGCGGACTTCCTTGAGAAACTCGCACGCAAGGGGCCACGCGCCTTCTACAAGGGCAAGGGCGCCGCCGCCATTAGCGCGGCCGTCTCTAACGCCCCACGCAACCCGACGCCCTTCGCCAGGGCAGACCTATCCGCCTATCGCGCAAAGAGCCGCCCGCCGGTGTGCGGGCAATACCGCGTCTATAAAATCTGCGGTATGGGCCCGCCCTCCTCCGGCACCGTGGCGGTGGTCCAGATCCTCGGCATGCTGGAGCGGTTCGACATGAAGGCGCTGGGGCCGGACAGCCCGCAGAGCTGGCACCTCATCGGCGAAGCGATGCGGCTGGCCTTTGCCGACCGGGGCAAATATCTGGGCGACTCCGATTTCATTGCGGTGCCCGTCAACGGCCTCATCGACCGCGCCTATATCCAGGGCCGCTCCACCCTGATCGCACCCGGCGCCGCGCGCGGCAGCTACGAACCGGGCACGCCGCCGGGCGCGCCCCTTCGCACTCCGGCCAAGGGGCCGGAAACACCCGGCACCACCCACTTCGTCGCAATAGACGACATCGGCAATATCGCGACGATGACCTCTACAGTCGAAGGACCATTCGGTAGCCAGCTTATCGCCCACGGTTTCTTCCTCAACAACGAGCTGACCGACTTCGACTTCACGCCGGAGAAGGACGGCGCGCCCGTCGCCAACCGCGTAGAGCCGGGCAAGCGCCCCCGCTCGTCTATGACGCCCACCATTATTTACGATGCGAGTGGCAAGCCCGTCTTCGTCGTCGGAGCCGCCGGCGGCAGCACGATCATCATGCAGGTCGCAAAGGCCCTGATCGCGCATCTCGACTGGGGCATGAGCGCGCGCGACAGCCTCGGCCTCGGCCTGATTTTCTTTGACAGGGACGGGCTCACGCTGGAGCCCGGCACGAAGCTGGAGGCGATGAAGCCAGCCTTGGAGGCCATGGGTCACCATGTCGGAACTCTCACCGCGCGCCTCAAGGCCAACGCAGCGGAGCGCCTGCCCGATGGCCGCTGGCAGGGCGCCGCCGACCCGCGCAGCGTGGGGGTGGCCCTTACGGAATGAGGGGGATATAGAAGCTCCAGATAACAAAACCGGAGAGGCCATGCGCCAGTTCGAGCATTTCCCGAACCTCGTCACCATGTTCTTCACCCGCGCGAGCGAACAGGGCGAGCGACCCTTCCTATGGCGCAAGGAAGCGGGACAATGGATGTCGATCAGCTGGGCCGAGACAGCGCGTCAGGTCGCCGCGCTCGCATCCGCCCTGCGCGCCGAAGGGATCAACCCCGGCGACCGGGTGATGATCGTGTCCGAAAACCGACCGGAGTTCTGCATCGCGGACCTTGCCATCATGGCAGCGGGCGCGGTCAGTGTGCCTACCTACACCACCAACACCACGCGCGACCATGACCATATCCTCAACGACAGCGGGGCACGCGCCGTCATCGTCTCTACGCCCAAGCTCGCCAAGGCGCTGATGCCCGCCGTCATCCACTCCAACTGCGTGAGCCTCGTGATCGGCATCGAGCCGCTGAAGTTTGCCCAGGCGGGCGTCGCTGAGCTGCGCCAGTGGGACGCGCTGATCGCCGCCCATACCGGCGATCCTGCCGCCGATCCCGCCGCCTGCGCCTCCTCCCTCACCGCGCAGCGCGATGACCTCGCCTGCCTCATCTACACCAGCGGCACCGGCGGCGCCCCGCGCGGAGTGAAGCAGCATCACGGCGCGATCCTCCTCAACGTCGAGGGCTGCATCGACGTGATCGCAGGCGATTTCGGCTGGGGCGATGAAATATTTCTCTCCTTTCTCCCGCTCTCCCACGCCTATGAGCATAGCGGCGGCCAGTTCCTCCCCATCGGCCTTGGCGGGCAGATCTATTATGCCGAGGGGCTGGACAAGCTCGCCTCCAATATCGAGGAGGTGCGCCCCACGATCATGGTCGTGGTGCCGCGCCTGTTCGAGGTGCTGCGCGCCCGCGTGATGAAGGCGATCGAACGCCAAGGCCGCGCCGCGCAGATCCTGCTCGATCAGGCGCTGCGCCTCGGCGCGAAGGAGATGGCGGCGGGCAGACTACCGTTGTGGGACCGTCCCGTGCGCGCGCTCCTCAACCGCACCATCAAGCCCAAGGTGCAGGCGCGCTTCGGCGGGCGGATCAAGGCGCTGGTGTCAGGCGGCGCGCCGCTCAATCCCGACGTCGGCAGCTTCTTCCACGCGCTCGGCCTCACTCTGCTGCAGGGCTATGGCCAGACCGAGGCCGGACCGGTCGTCTCCGTCACCAGGCCAAGAACCGGCATGAAGATGGACACGGTCGGCACGCCGCTAAAACACGTGGAGGTGAAAATTGCCGAGGACGGCGAAATCCTCGTCCGCGGAGAGCTGGTGATGCACGGCTATTGGCGCAACCCTGAGGAAAGCGCCCGCGTGCTGCGCGATGGCTGGCTCCACACCGGCGACATCGGCGAGTTCGATGCGGGCGGCCGCCTCAAGATCACCGATCGCAAGAAGGACATCATCGTCAACGACAAGGGCGACAATGTCTCGCCGCAAAAGGTCGAGGGCATGCTGACGCTGCAGGACGAGATTGCCCAGGCGATGGTGAGCGGCGACCGGCGGCCCTATCTCGTCGGCGTGATCGTGCCGGAGGCGGAGTGGCTGGCCGAATGGGCAAAGGCAAACGGCAAGGAACAGGCCTCCCTGACCGAACTCGCCGCAGACCCCGCGCTCCACACCGCCCTGCGTGCGGCAGTAGACCGGGTGAACACGGACCTCTCAGTGACCGAGCGCGTGCGCCAGTTCATCATAGCCGACGCCCCCTTTACCATCGAGAACCAGATGCTCACCCCCTCGATCAAGATCCGGCGGCATGTGATACGCGGGGCGTATCAGGAAAGGCTGGATGGGTTGTACAAGGGGTGAGGAAGCCACCATATTCATGGTCGACCTTCCCGCTCCCTACCCCACGCACGGTCCAATACGCACTGAAACCCTGATCAACGACGCTGCCCTACCAGCGCGAAATGTGCGCCCTGGGGGTCTATACCCTGCAACGCGAAGTCGCCGCCCGGAACTTCCATCGGGCCGTTGATCACCTTGCCGCCGCCGCTGTCTATGGCCGTTACCGCCGCATCGATATCCGCTACCCGAAAATAGTGGTTCCAGTGCGGCGGCCCCATCTGGTCGGTGCCGGTCATGATCGCGCCGATCATGGCTCCGTGACGAATGAAATCATAGGATCCCATCGGTCCCATATCCATGGACCCGTCCTTCACCCAACCGAACCGCACACCATAGAAATGCAACGCCGCGCTCTGGTCAGACGTGATCAGCTCATTCCAGGCGCAGTGGCCGATCCGGGGGCGGTCATGGGCAAAGGCCAGGCTCTCACCCTCGCCGGAAGGGCGCATGATGTAAAAAGGCGCACCCTGTGGATCGGTCACCATCGCGATGCGACCCACCTCAGCGATGTCCATGCCCGGCATCAGGATCCTGCCGCCACCATGAGCAATGCTCTCGACGCATTTGTCGACATCATCTACCGCGACATAGCCCACCCACGCCGGACATGCGCCGCCCTCCATCATCTGGGGCGTCAGCTGCATCACGCCGCCAACACTATGCTCGGGTGCGTTGATGATCCGATAATCCATTCCGGGCGTATTGCTGCCCGCAAACGTCCATCCGAGCACGGAGCCATAAAAGCTCTGAGCCGCATCCGCATCGCTCGTCATCAGCTCGTACCAGATGAAATCGCCATGCTTGTTCGCCATCGCTTCGCTCCAAAGTTGCCCGTTGCGTGTTCACGTCCGGCGCTCGACAAAACAGGGAACTTCTGGCTTTGGCGAGCGCAACGATCGTGATGCGAGAGTATCAGCTTTACTGGTAATCAGACAGGTTCAGATATCTCTGCCTTACTAATCCCCCAGCATCACCACCGGCTCGAACCCGCCGAAGATCATGCGCTTCCCATCAAAAGGCGGAGGGTTTTTCGCGGGGTCGAAGCGAGGGTCGGTTTTCATCATGTCTTCAAACTTGGCGAAGGCGGCATCACGCGTCGGTTTGTCCGGCCATTCGATCCAGGAAAAGCACACCGTCTCTTCCTCCCCAGCCTGTACCGCCCTGCGAAAGTCGGTCTGCTTGCCTTCGGGCACATCTTCACCCCAGCACTCCCAGATGCGCAGCGCGCCCTCGTCCATCAACATCTGATCAAACTCGCGCGCGTGGTCTATAAACGCCTGCCTGTTCGCGGTCGGCACCGCGATCACGAACCCGTCCACATATGCCATAGCCGTTCTCCTGTCCGACGTTTCCAAAGTGAGGCAGCCTCTTCGCGCTCAAACGGCATGCCAAGTCTCTCTTGATCCGCCCGCGCCTAGGCCGTTTCGACCAGCTCTTTCAGCTGCCGGGCGCAGGCCTGCCATCCTTCTACAAATCCCATATCCTCATGCTGTTTCCGCGCCTCGGCGCTCCAGTGGCGCGCGCTGGCGCGGTAGCGGGTGGCACCGCCCTCGGGTATCAGCTCCCATATGCCGATCATGAACGGCTGCTGGGGCGTCCAGTCCCCCGCACCCGTCACCGTGGACACGCAGTCGGTCGTGACGAACCGCACGCCGGGCGTGACCTCCAGGAATATGCCTTCCGACGCGTGCTCCTCGCCCGCGTTCGGCCCGCGCATCACCATTGCGCAGCGCCCTCCGGCCCTCCACTCCTGCGCGATTATCTCCGTCCGCCACGGGCGCGGACACCACCACTCGGCTTGGCGGCGCGTCATCGCATCCCATACTTTCTCGGGCGGCGCGTCGATCAGAATTTCTACAGACAGCGCGTTGACGGCATCGTTCATGGCCTTCCTCCTCAAAGCCCGGACACGCGCACCATGGCAACCCGCGCGCCTGTCAGTTCTGGATCACCTTTTGCACGTCATTGCTGCCCGCGCAAAGATGATCGCCTGCATAAGCGGGGCTGGGGCCGTTGAGCGGACGCGGGCGGCCCAAAGTCCAGTTCTGCTGCATGCGCACCTTGGGGTTGGGCGCACACCAGATTTCGCCGGTGTCGTCGATGGCGGTGACCCAAATGAGATTATGCTCCGGGCCATAGTCGATCATGCCGATCGCCAGGCCCTTGCCCTTGTCGATGACCTCCAGCGGAATGGGCGGGTCTAGCTGCGTAAATGCCATGGTGGCGTTCTCCTTCATGAAGGAGCCAACGTCCATGTCCGCGCTTGGTTGCGCAAGCAAGTGCTGCCCACCGTGTCGGCGGGCACGATACGCACACAAGCTATCGGTTAAATCACAGGGTCAATGGTGAAGCCTGGCACCGCCCGCGCTTCGACATAGCCTTTGAAGTACATGTCCATGACCACATGTTTGGGCTCCGTGCTCGCCGACGCACAGCTCACGACATAGTCGTCTATGATAGAGCCATAAATACCCGGGCCGAGATGCCCGCACGCATGAAGGAGGGCGTGCTGTTGTCCGGGCATTTCAGCCTGGAAAGGTAGGCACGCTGCCCCGCCGGGCTTTCAGCGCGCACGGGGTTCTCTTTTGTGCCGAGCGGAAAAGCCTCCGCCTTGGCGACAGCAGCCTTGAGGTCCGGTTCGTCAAGGATCGGTCCTCCTCCCATCATGCGTTGGAAGTAGACCGATATCGGCATCGGCTTGCCGCCCACAATCACGCTTTCTTCTTTTTTTGCCCAGGCAGACTGGCACGACAATGCCGCCGCCGCAAAAATTCCGACCCAGTACCGCATGTGATCCCCCCTTTACCTGATCAGGCCAGCAGACCCTCCTTGGCGATCTTGTCCCGCCACACCAGAGGCGCGAGGTGGTGAACGTTGTTGCCCTCACTATCCACCGCAACGGTGACCGGCATGTCCTTCACCTCGAACTCGTAGATCGCCTCCATGCCCAGATCCTCGAAGCCGACGACCTTGGCGCCCTTGATCGCGCGCGCCACGAGATAGGCCGCCCCGCCCACCGCCATCAGATAGGTGACCTTGTGCTTCTTGATCACCTCGACCGCGCCCATGCCGCGCTCCGCCTTGCCGATCATCGTCAGCAGGCCAAGGTCGAGCATCATGTCGGTGAACTTGTCCATGCGCGTGGCAGTGGTCGGGCCGGCGGGGCCGACGACCTCGCCCATCACCGGGTCGACCGGGCCGACATAATAGATCGCGCGGCCCTTGAAATCGACCGGCAGGGCTTCGCCCTTGGCCAGCATGTCCTGAATGCGCTTGTGCGCGGCGTCGCGCCCGGTCAGCATCTTGCCGTTGAGCAGCAGCCGGTCGCCCGCCTTCCAGCTCTGCACCACATCCGGGGTGAGCGTATCGAGATCGACGCGGATCGCCTCCTTGTCCGGCGCCCATTGCACATCGGGCCACTCGTCGAGCTTGGGCTGCTCCAGATAGGCGGGGCCGGAGCCATCCATCACGAAGTGCGCGTGGCGGGTGGCGGCGCAGTTGGGGATCATCGCCACCGGCTTGCCCGCCGCATGGCAGGGATAGTCATAAATCTTCACGTCGAGGATGGTGGAAAGGCCACCCAGCCCCTGCGCGCCGATGCCGAGCGCATTGACCTTGTCGAAAATCTCCACGCGCAGGCGCTCGATGTCGGTCTGCGGCCCGCGTTCCTTGAGCTGCGCCATGTCGATGGGCTCCATCAGGCTCTGCTTGGCGAGCAGCACCGCCTTCTCCGCCGTGCCGCCGATGCCGATGCCGAGCATACCGGGCGGGCACCAGCCCGCGCCCATCTGCGGCACCATTTCGAGAACCCAGTCGACGATGCTGTCGGACGGGTTCATCATCTTGAACTTGGACTTGTTTTCCGAGCCGCCGCCCTTCGCCGCAACATCGACGCTGACCTTCGACCCCGGCACCATCTCGACGTTGAGCACGCAGGGCGTGTTGTCCTTGGTGTTCACGCGGCTGAACGCCGGGTCCTTCAGGATCGATGCGCGCAACCGGTTCTCGGGATGCAGATAGGCGCGGCGCACGCCCTCGTCGACAATGTCCTGCAACGGGCGCGAGGTATCGTCCAGCTGGCAGTCCATGCCCCATTTGATGAACACGTTGACGATGCCGGTATCCTGGCAGATCGGCCGATGCCCTTCCGCGCACATGCGGCTGTTGGTGAGGATCTGCGCGATCGCGTCCTTCGCCGCCGGGCCTTGCTCCGCCTTATAGGCCTCGCCCAACGCACGGATATAATCCATCGGGTGGTAATAGCTGATGAACTGCAGCGCGTCGGCGACGCTCTCGATCAGGTCTGCGGCCTTTATGACGGTCATGGATGATGTCCTTCCGGCGGAATGGGATGAGATTTGGCGCCGCTATGTCGAACTTGGCACAAGCTGTCCAGCCTCCGAGGTCGGGCATAGTTTTGTCCGCCAATATTTATTTTCATTCGCGCTCCGTTCTCTTGCCTTTTTTAGAGGTCAGCTTTTCCCGCGCGTCGCTGCCCCATACGAGGATGCATCGTCGACGAACCGAATCTCATCAGCGACGAACGGAGTCCCTGAACTGTCATTTACCCTCTTGCATCGCGCCACCACTGTGGCACTATCCCTTGTGTAGGGACAACGGGGGTTACCCAACAGATTGTGGTTCGGAAACGCCGATACTTTCGGCGAAGGGTTGTTTTTGTGCCGTTTTCCGAGCCATAAGGGGGAGCGATTCCGGTGCCCATCGCGTTCAGATGGTGTATGATGGATTTTTGCTCCTCATACCCTTGACCGAATCGAACAGACAGTGAACATCAGGGGCCGGTGCAGATGGACTTCAGAGAAAACGAACAGGTGGGCGCAGGCGATATGGCGGTAATGGAAATGGAACGGCCCCAGGCGGCCAAGGCAAGCGAAACGGCGAATGCCCCGGCGAAGGAGGCAGTGCCTGATTCGAAGAGCGTCGCGGCACGCCGCTTCGATGTCGTGACCGATGCGTCGCGTGATGCGCTGCTTACCGATTTCGGCAAGGAGACGCTGAAGGACCGGTATCTGCTGCCCGGCGAGAGCTATCAGGATCTGTTTGCCCGCGTCGCCTGCGCTTATGCCGACGATTCCGATCACGCCCAGCGCATCTACGATTATATCAGCCGCCTGTGGTTCATGCCCGCAACGCCGGTGCTCTCCAACGGCGGTACCGGGCGCGGCCTGCCTATCTCCTGCTATCTCAACTCGGTGGACGACAGCCTGGAGGGCATCGTCAACACCTGGAACGAGAATGTCTGGCTCGCCAGCCGGGGCGGCGGCATCGGCACCTATTGGGGCGCGGTGCGCGGCATCGGCGAACCGGTAGGCCTCAATGGCAAGACGTCAGGCATCATCCCCTTCGTGCGGGTGATGGATTCGCTCACCCTCGCGATCAGCCAGGGCAGCCTGCGCCGGGGTTCCGCCGCCTGCTATATCGACATTTCGCACCCGGAGATCGAGGAGTTCCTCGAAATCCGGAAGCCCAGCGGCGATTTCAATCGCAAGGCGCTCAACCTCCACCACGGCGTGCTGTTGACCGACGCGTTCATGGAGGCGGTGCGCGATGGGCAGGAGTTTGAGCTCAAGTCGCCCAAGGACGGCTCGGTGCGCGGCAGCGTGGACGCGCGCGCGCTGTTCCAGAAGCTGGTCGAGACCCGCCTCGCCACCGGCGAGCCCTATATCGTGTTCTCCGATCAGGTGAACCGCATGATGCCCAAGCATCACCGCGATCTTGGCCTCAAGGTCTCCACCTCCAACCTCTGCTCGGAAATTACCCTGCCCACGGGTCGCGACCATCTGGGCAATGATCGCACGGCGGTGTGCTGCCTCTCCTCGCTCAACATCGAAACCTGGGACGAGTGGAACGGCGACAAGCAGTTCATCGAGGACGTGATGCGCTTCCTCGACAATGTGCTGCAGGACTATATCGACCGCGCGCCGGACGAGATGGCCCGCGCCAAATATAGCGCGAGCCGCGAGCGTTCGGTCGGCCTCGGCGTCATGGGCTTCCACAGCTTCCTGCAGGCGCGCACGATCCCGTTCGAGAGCGCGATGGCCAAGAGCTGGAACCTGCGCATCTTCAAGCATATTTCAGCAAAGGTGAACGAGGCGTCGATGATGCTGGCGCAGGAGCGCGGCCCTTGCCCCGATGCCGCCGACATGGGCGTGATGGAGCGGTTCAGCTGCAAGATGGCGATCGCGCCGACCGCGTCGATCAGCATCATCTGCGGCGGCACCTCGGCCTGCATCGAGCCGATCCCGGCCAACATCTACACCCACAAGACGCTCTCGGGCAGCTTCTCGATCAAGAACCCCTATCTCGAAAAGCTGCTGATCGAGAAGGCGAAGGACAGCCAGAACGTCTGGAACTCGATCCTCGAGCGCGGCGGCTCGGTCCAGCATCTCGATTTCCTGAGCCAGGAGGAAAAGGACGCGTTCAAGACCAGCTTCGAGATCGACCAGCGCTGGCTGCTCGAACTCGCGGCGGACCGCACGCCCTATATCGATCAGGCGCAGTCCTTGAACCTGTTCATTCCTGCGGATGTCGAGAAGTGGGACCTGCTGATGCTTCATTTCCGCGCGTGGGAGCTGGGCATCAAGTCGCTCTATTATCTCCGCTCCAAATCGGTCCAGCGCGCGGGCTTTGCCGGCGGCGTCGAGGCCGACAACACGGCCGAAGCGCCCAAGTTCGAGATCGGCGGATCGACGGACTATGACGAATGCCTGGCGTGCCAGTAAGTGCTCGACAGGCATAGCAATGCCCCACCGCCGCATCGTCACCGGCCTTGATGCCGCTGGCCGCTCCGCCATCATCCTTGATGGCGCGGCGGAGATGGTTGCGTGGGCGACGGCGGAAACGCCGGTAGACAATAGCGGAGTTGAGGATCAGGGCGGGGAGTTTTACGTTGCCATGCCGCGCGGGGGCAGCAAGTTCCTGATGGTGGAGATCCCACCGGCGCCGGGCGAGTTGTTTGGCCCTGGCATGCACGCCACGGATACGATCGACTATCTGGTGGTGATCAAAGGCGAAGCCGTGCTCGTCACTGAGAATGGCGAGACGACCTGCCACGTGGGCGACATGATTGTAGATCGCGGCGTGATGCATGGCTGGCGCAATGACGGAACCGAACCCGCGTTTCTTGCCTGCGTCATGATTGACGCCGCCCCCGTGGGCAACGGGGCCACGCTCAAATGAAGTGCGCTGATATCCTCTCAGCCCAAACAATAGTCCCGGCGCCTTGCGGCACCGGGACTAGAGGCGTCAGGCGCATGCGCCTGTCGCGGGGGGAACGTGGGTCAATATTGCGGCGTAGAGGCGAAGGTGCCCGTCTTCATATAGACCCGGTTGTCGTCGATCTTTTCAACAGCGTCGATCGGCAGGCGATGATGCTGCCCGTCGGACGAGTCGCTGCGCGTCAGGACAATCATGTCGTCCTCAACCTTGTCGACCGTGCCGAGGTGCTGGCCGGACGAGTCGGTCACTTCCATATGTTCCTTGATGCGCCATTTCTCGAACATGTTGCGTCTCCTGATTCAGATGCGAACAGGAATAAAACCACCGGCGCTTTTCGTCGTTCCTCGCTCCGTCGCAGGCGGAAACCGGCTGGCGGACCTGAGATGAATTCGCAGGCCGCCCGAGCCGAATTTTCCCAGAACTCAGTGCTGGCCGCTGCCCGATCCACCCATCCCGGTGCCCTCGCCGCTGGTGCCAAACAAGGGCCGGTCCTGCGCGCCGGAGAGCGGGCTCTGGCCGGCGTGATAGGCGCTGGCCGCCGCGATCTGCGCCTCGCTCATCGTAGTCGCCGCGCCCTCGCGCAGCACCAGCCGGTCGCCGTCGACCCGGTCGATCGCGTCGGTATCGACATGATGATGTTGCCCGTCGGTCGCATCGCGCGAGGTCAGCTTGATGCGCGCGCCCTCGATCCGGTCCACGGTGCCGATGTGACGGCCCTGGCTGTCAATCACTTCCATATGTTCCCTGATCCTTGCTGTGTCGATCATGTGTCCTCTCCTTGGATATCGTGTCTGCCGGGAACGGGCAGGGGCAGCTTCGGTTCCGCGCGGGGCATTGCCAATGCGCGCTTAACCTTCTTTTCGTCGCGCCGCCCTGGCCGGATGCCGAGGCGGCGCGAAGCAGGCTCAGTCAGCCCGGCGGCGGGTGTATCTCTCCGCCGGGTCGGTCGCGTTGCCGTCGCCCATGTCGCCATGCTCCTCGACAAACTCGCGGCCGACGTCGTCCTCGGCGTCAAGGGCGGTCAGGCTGTCTTCCTCCTCCTCATCTTCGTCGTCGAACTCGTCATCCTCCAGCTCCTCGTCGTCCTCGTCGAAGTCCAGCTCGTCCTCGTCCAGATCGTCCTCGTCCAGATCCTCATCCTCCTCAGAGTCCTCGTCCTCCAGCTCGTCGCCGGAAGCCGCAGCAGCCATACCGCCGCCAGCAGGCCCGTCCGCCGCGATGTCGCTCCCGCCCTCTTCCTCCTCAAAGGTAACGGCAACGTCGCCATTGGCGGAGAGGCGCACGCTGCCATCTTCCTCAATGTCGGCAACGAGGCCCATCGGCACATAATGATGATGGCCCTCATGCCCGCCGCCATAGCCCGCGCCGCCGCTGTCTGCCTTGGTGAGCTTGATGCGCTTGCCGTCGACCCGATCCACCGTGCCCACATGCACGCCATCCGCGCCAATGATGTCCGCATGTTCGCGGATGTCGTTTCTGCTCAACATAGTGTATCTCCTGCTTGGGGACTCCGTTCCCGAAACGCAGGCGCAGGCATCCGTGTTTCACCCGTCCGGCGCGCGCCCGTTGCGCACCGGTCCGTTTCCAGCATCTCTCTTAACCGGAGTTAAGCCCATGTCTCTTTTGAAAGCCTCCAAGGTCTACAAGCCGTTCGAGTACCCCTGGGCCTATGAATACTGGAAGCGCCAGCAGCAGGTTCACTGGATGCCGGAGGAAGTGCCGCTGGGCGAGGACTGCCGGGACTGGGCGCAAAAGCTCTCCGAGCATGAGCGCAACCTCCTGACCCAGATCTTCCGCTTCTTCACCCAGGCGGATGTCGAGGTGCAGGATTGCTATCACGACAAATATGGCCGCGTGTTCAAGCCGACCGAGGTCAAGATGATGCTGACGGCGTTCTCCAACATGGAGACGATCCACATCGCCGCCTACTCGCACCTGCTCGATACCATCGGTATGCCCGAGAGCGAGTACAGCATGTTCCTCGAATATCAGGAAATGCGCGACAAGCATGACTATATGCAGCAGTTCGGCGTGGACTCTGATGAAGACATCGCCCGCACCCTTGCCATGTTCGGCGGGTTCACGGAGGGGATGCAGCTCTTCGCCAGCTTCGCGATGCTGATGAACTTCCCGCGCTTCAACAAGATGAAGGGCATGGGGCAGATCGTCAGCTGGTCCGTGCGGGACGAGAGCCTGCACTGCGAGGGCATCACGCGCCTGTTCCACGCCTTCGTGAAGGAGCGGGACTGCCTGACCAAGGCGGTGAAGGAAGACATTATTGACTGCTGCCAGAAGACGGTGCGGCTGGAGGACGCGTTCATCGACCTCGCGTTCGAGATGGGGCCGGTGCCGGGCATGACCGCCAAGGAGATCAAGAAGTACATCCGCTACATCGCGGACTGGCGTCTCGGCCAGCTGGGCTTCCAGCCGATCTACATGATCGACGAACACCCCCTGCCCTGGCTCGCGCCGCTGTTGAACGGCGTGGAGCACGCCAACTTCTTCGAAACCCGCGCGACCGAATACAGCAAGGCCGCGACCCGCGGCAACTGGAACGAGGTGTGGGACAGCTTCGACCGGAGGAAGCGCAAGGTCGCAAACGAAGACAGCAGCGCAGGCGACGAGGGCGAGGATATGTTCAGCCGCGCTGGAGTGGCGGCGGAGTAGAGACAACGTCAGCTTCAAGGATTACTAGATGGGCAACCAATCAGAACCATCGTTTTTAGATTCACTAATCGCTGAACCAAAAGTACGAAGACTTTTCGTAGCCGCGTTTGCTGCTTCAGCAAAAGGATTAAAAAATGTTGGCTACAAGACATTGGTTGAGCTGGTCACCGCACTGACAAGTTACGAAAGTTATCTTGTCCAAACTAATAAGCGCGTCTCTACGATAAAAACCTTCGCCGCTCCAACAAGACCAGTTCCACTGAGTGACCATTTTGTCGATATATTCTTGAGAAGCAATAACGACGCGGAAATCGATCATTTAGATCTTCTAGAGAAATCGAATCAAAATTGTAGAGTAGTAATATCAGCCTCTGCTGGCTTTGGAAAAAGTATATTAATGCGATATATGGCGCTATGCCTGTACGAGAAACCAACTGGAAAAATTCCGATTTTTGTAGAATTGAGAGATTTTAACAGACTTTCGAAAATAGACATTATCGAATATATACACCTCAATTATCGACAACAATCAGAACTTGACTCAAAAGTACTGATCAAAGCTTTAGAAAAAGGAATATTTTCTATATTCTTAGACGGCTTCGATGAGATAAATTTTGATAAACGTTCCTTAGTTGAACAAGAGATTATAAAAATCTCTCAAGATTTCCCTGATATATCGCTTTTTGTATCTGGTCGTCCTGACGAAAAGTTTGATTCATGGAAAGATTTTCACAGGTTCTCAATAGAACCGATGAAGCTGGATCAAGTTAAATCCCTAATTACTAAAATTGAATATGACCAAGGAGTAAAGCAGAGATTTTTGGACAAACTGGATGACGGTCTTTACGAAAATCATTCTAGTTTTCTATCAACACCATTACTTGCAACTTTAATGATGCTCACTTATGAACAAAACGCAAATATTCCTGATAAGATGCATCTATTTTATCAGAGAGCTTTCGAAACGCTGTTTGAGAAACATGACACTTATAAAGAACAGTATGAAAGAAAAACCAAATCGGGTTTACGTATTGACGAGTTTTCAAAACTTTTCTCAACATTTTGTATGAATACTTATCTTACTGAGACTTTTGAGTTTTCGCATGTTGGTATTTTAGAAGCTATAGACGACGCGATATCTTATTGTGGATACACCACTTCAGCAGATAATTTCTTATTCGATCTTATTGAGTCGGTATGTCTAGTACAAAAAGAGGGTTTATTTTACTCTTTTATACATCGTTCATTTCAGGAATATTTTTCAGCTTTATTCCTCTGTCATTGCCCGGATGAATTGAGAGATGAATTTTTGGAAAGCATGACTTTCCGTCCGTGGGATTCAGTTCTGATTATGCTTTTTGATATGACGAAGGACCGACTGGAAGCCGCTTGGGTGCGCCCGAAAGCTAAAGCATACATCGATTTTGTAGAGAAATTTAATTCGCGAACTGGCACGCTCCTGGGCCCGCTACTTGCTCGTTGGGATGGCCTTGAGATTAGAATCGCAGATGGGCGCGCTACATTTTGGAATTTGAAACCCGGGCCTTATCATGGTTTCTGTTATGTCATGTCCCGCTTTTATGAAATTCTACGTGATAAGATTTCTTTTTTGACCTTAGATGTAGTTGACGAAGCTGCAAAAATAGTTGCAGAAAGCCAAGGTTTAATTTACACTAATTATTCTGACCACTTGAGTTCTGGCGATCTGATACAAAAAGGCAAACCTCATTTTGAGAAGTTTGATGAAAAATACAGCTCTAACAAAGAGATAGATCTTTGCTTGCAGGAGCGTGTATTTTTTGAAGATCTTAAGAAAATATTTGAGTCGATTGAAGATAGTAGCATCATCAAGCAAAAATTCTTGGAGAAAATTAAAGGGAATAGGAGTGAAAGATAGTCGATATTTCCCCTGTCCTACAGCCCCCACCCTTTGCTACGCCCCCACCCGTCCGTTTCCTGTCTGCAGGCCACAGCTCGGGGTTCGGATGGAAAGCCCTTGTCAGTCCACGCGGGCGGTTCACTCCGTCCAAATGCTGGCAAGGGGTCGGTCGGCGTGGAGTCATCCGGGAACGTATGGATCCGCGTATAACCCGGCATCGCCTTGACGTGTTCTGTAGGGGACGTTGCCGGCGGGCCTGAAGCTGAGGAGCGGGGATGAGAGGAAATGCTTTACCCCCGCGATTATCCCACTCGGCGTTTAGGGCTTGGCCAGCGGCTAACCATAATTGCCTCTCAGCCCCGCACTTCCGCGCGCTAGCTACGCCGGGAGCGCAACAACGCTCAATGCGGGAAGAGCAGAACCCAAGAGCGAGCCATTAAAAGTCTCGACGCATTATTTCTTGCGTTACCACAATGTTGTCGAGCCCCGGGTGTCCGAGGCAGGGACACGCCGACCGATTTTCTTCGTTTTTCCGGGGTAAGCACCCCTGTGCGCCCGCATCCAACACCCCGCCGTCCGTTCAATCGGTCGGCTCTTTTGTGTTGGCCCATTTCCCAAGCGAAATGGGCGGGACCGATTAATCCTTCGTTTTTCCGGGGTAAACACCCCTGTGCGCCCCCCTCCAACACCCCGCCGTCCGCCCCCCATACCTTGTCGTTAACGCTTCATTAGCCACTTCTCTTTACTTTTTTCCCTCATGATCAAGATCGGCCTTTGCGGTTTGGGTTATTGGGGGAAAAACCTGTTCCGTGCCCTCTCCGGCAACCCCGCCATTCAGCTCGTCGCCGTCGCGGATGCGAAGGCAGACGTGCTCGACCGCCTGGCCCTGACGCACCCCGCCATCCGGCGATATACGGATGCGATGGATCTGATCGCCGATCCCGATATCGACGCGGTCTGCATCGCCACGCCGGTGGCTTCTCATTATGCGCAGGCGAAGGCTGCCCTCGACAACGGCAAGCATGTCATGGTCGAAAAGCCGCTCTGCACGGACAGCGCGGAAGCCGAAGACCTCAACGCCCGCGCAAAGCTTTACGGTCTCACCCTGATGACCGATCACACCTATCTGTTCCATCCTGCGGTGACGAAACTGCGGGAGCTGGTTCGCTCCGGCGAGCTGGGGCATGTCAGCTATTTCGACTCCCAGCGGATCAATCTCGGCCTGTTTCAGCCGGATGTGAACGTGTTGTGGGATCTCGCGCCCCATGACCTGTCGATCATCGACTATCTGTTCAACGGCGAGCCGATCCACATCGAGGCGTCAGGCTATTGCCACGTCAATGCCGGCTTTCCGGACATTGCCTATCTGACCTTCCACTATCCCAACGCCATGGTCGCCCATCTCAACCTCAGCTGGATGTCGCCGGTGAAGGTGCGCCGCATCGCGGTTGGCGGCAGTGACAAGATGGCGGTGTGGGACGATCTCGATCGCAACGAGCCGCTGAAGATCTATGACAGCGGCATCACCACCCACCCCCGGCAGGACCGCGACATCATCCTGCCCAACTACCGGATCGGATCGGTAACCTCGCCGCGCTTGCCGGAGAACGAGCCGCTGGCGGATATCATCGAGCATTTCCGGCGCGTCGTGCTGGGCGAAGAGATCGCCCGCTCGGACGGACGCCTGGGGGCACGGGTCGTCCGCACGCTGGAGCGCGCGCAGGTCATCCTCGATCAAAGTCTGAAACAGGTGAGAACGGCTATGTCGGAAATTCCTCTCTCGATCGAAGCGGCGTGAACGCCGTGGCCACGCGGATGAACGCGAGCGTGCGGTACGAGCCGCTGGAGGACATGGCCCACACGCCTGTCCCCTTTGCCGATCTTTCCATCCAGTGGGATCAGATCCGACCGGCGGCGATGGCCGACCTCGAAAAGCTGTTTGCGGAAAGCGCCTTTTGCCAGGGCCCATGGGCAACGGCGTTTGAGGCGCAGATTGCCGATTATCTCGGCGCCAAACATGCCGTTGCGGTCAACAGCGGCAGCTCCGCGCTCCATGTCGCGACGATAGCCGCCGGCATCGGTCGCGGCGACAAGGTTCTGGTGCCCGCCCACACCTTCATCGGCACGATCTGGGGCCTGATCTACGAAGGCGCCATTCCGGTATTCTGCGACGTAGACGACGCCACCGGCACCATCGACCTCGCCGATGCAGAGCGGCGCATGGAGCCGGGCGTCAAGGCGATCATCCCCGTGCATCTCTATGGCCAGCCGGTTGACCTGCCCGCCACCCTCGCCTTTGCCGAACGCCACGGCCTTACCGTGATCGAGGATTGCGCGCAGGCCATCGGCGCGTGCCATCAGGGGCGGTCGGTCGGCACCTTCGGCGCAATGGGCTGCTTCAGCTTCTATCCCGGCAAAAATCTCGGCGGCGCGGGCGAAGGCGGCTTGGTCGTGACCGATGACGGCGACAAGGCCGACCTGATGCGCGCCGTGCGCAATCACGGTCAGGGCGAGCGCTATGTCCATGAGCGTGTCGGCTATAACTACCGCATGGACGGCATTCAGGCGTTGGTGCTGTCGCACAAGCTGAGGCGATTGGACGGCTGGACCGATCAGCGTCGCGCCGTCGCCGCGCGCTATGCGGAGGCGCTCGCAGGAACGCCGCTTCGCCTGCCCGTCACGGCGCACGGCGATCATGTCTATCATCTCTATGTGGTGCGCACGCGGCAGCGCGACGCGCTGAAGGCATTTCTGGATGCGCGAGGCGTTCAGACGGGCCTTCATTACCCCGTCCCGCTCTACCGCCAGCCCTGCCTCTCCGGCATCGCTTCATCGCACGCCACCGCGCCCTTTCCTGTGACAGAGGACTGGGCAGCCAACGGCCTTTCGCTGCCCATGTTCGCCGGGATGACGGCGGAGCAGCAGGATCAAGTCATCGACGCTATCCATGATTTCTTCAAGGGGAGCCGCTCATGATCAACACACGCATCTTTCCCCGTCGCCGCGTCCTGTGCGTGAGGCCATATCCCAATCCCGCAGCGTCGGCGCTCCCGCGTGAGGCGTCTGACGAGTGGGTCGCCACCCTCGCCCTGCACTGCGATGTCACCGTCATCGAGCAGGATTTCGACTTTGCCGAGGCATGCGAGCGCCTGAAGCCAGATTTCGTGATCTTCGATTCCGTGCACTGGGTCCGCTCGCCTGCGTTGAACATCACAAACCCGCGAGCATTCCCTGAGATTCCGCGCGCGCTTTACTATGATTGCGATCCCCACGAACCCATGCGGCCGTATCTCATGCCGCTGCTGGAGGCATGTGGCGTCGACACGATCTTCTGCGGCATCGAGCATCTCCAGCAGATGCCGGAGCTGGCGCTGCGCGACCATTTCGTGATCCCGAAGTTCATCGATAGTGACATATTCCGCGACTATGGGCTGGAAAAAACCATCCCCGTCAGCGTTTTCGGCGGCCATCTCTTCCCGACATTTTACGCGTGGCGAGCGAAGTTTCTGGAAGAAATCCAGCGTCTGATCCCGACGCTGGTCTATCCCCATCCGGGCTATACGCTGAAGGAACCCAATCCATTCGAAGCGCGTAACGAGAAATATGCCCGGCTGCTGTCCGCTAGCTACTTCTCCGTTTCGGACACGACGCGCCTCGATTATGTCGTGCGCAAGCATCTGGAAATCCCGGCCGCAGGCGCGGTGCTGGTGGCGCCCCGCTCGGAGGTAGTGGAGGCGCTGGGCTTCGTAGACATGGAGAACTGCCTGCTCGGCGAAGGCGATGAACTCTATCGACGGATCAGATCCGTCGCCGCCGACACGGCGCTTTACGAGCACATCCGCAAGGCCGGGCATGATCTCGTTCACGGGCGCTATACCCGCAAGCACTGGACATATATGCTCGACTGGTTCGAGTGCCGCATGACATGTGGCCCGGATGAAGTCACCCAGCAGAACGGCCGCTTCGGCAAGTTCCGCAATGTGCCCGCACAAACCGCCACGGCGTCGGTAGCCGGGCTGTCATACGGGCCGTCGCCCATGTCGGCCGCGCTGCGAAATGCCGCGAGCGCCATCCTCTCCGGTCGGGCGCTGATCGAGGCGAAGGCAGGCTTGCAAGAGGCGGTGCGATGGATCGGCCATATCGCCGAGCCGCACTTCCTGCTAGGCGTCATCGCGATGCTGGAAGGCAATATGGATACCGCGGTCGAGGGCATTGGCCGCCGCCCCATTTCCTTCGGCAAAGGCGAAGTTGCTGCAGGCCAGTTTGAGCTGGGCCTGCTCGATCCCTGCGAACTTGCCATGCTGCTGTGCATCGGCGCCATTCAGGACGATGTCGCGTTCTGCAGCAGCTTGCTGTCCTATGTGCCCACGACCCCGCACGTCGCGGTACGGCGGGCCGTCTGGCTGTTGTCCGGCGCGCCGCTCAATGCCGATTTCAACGAGGGCCTGATGATGGCGCAACCGGGCGACATCATGTCGATACACTGGATCGGCCAGGAATCGCTTCCGCAATGGCTTCTGCTCATGGCGCGTGTTCTCGATGCCACCGGCCAGACCAGCCAGGCCTCCCATCTGCGCACCATCGCCGCCGCCTTCGATCCTTCTGACGAGAACGCCCCGCTGGAGCAGGATCACGACAGGTGCCATGTCGCATAGCATCACCCGCTATGAGGATCGCTTTGCCGCGCCATGGGACGCGCTGATAGCGCGCAGCCATGGCGGGACCATCATGCACAGTCGGCGCTTTCTGGCCTATCATGGAGATCGCTTTCAGGATGAAAGCCTGTGCCTGTGGAGCGATCCGGGGGTAAGGTTGCAAGCGGCACTGCCGCTGGCCCGTTCGCCAAGTGCGCCCGATACGATCGTGTCACATCCCGGCAGCACTTTTGGCGGGTTGATCGAAGACGGGATCGACCCGGAAAAGCGCGCTACGCTGCTTTCCGCCTGTGCGCGGCATCTGCTGGATCGTGGCTTTCGTCGGATGACATACAAGCCGCAACCGGCCATTTTCGGGCAGCAGTTCGATGAAAGCGACTTGCGTCTGATGATTCGGGTGGCGTCAGTGCACCGCACCGACCTCTGGAATTTCATCCGTCTCGACCGGGCCCACGCCCTCTCCGAAAAGCGGCGCTCATCCGTCAAGGCTGCCGGGCGCAAGGAAATTACGGTCCGCGAAGCGCAGGGCGAAGCGGAATGGCGGCTATTCTATTCCATGCTGACGGAAAATCTGTCGGCACGCCATGGCGTGGCGCCCGTGCACAGCATCGACGAACTGCTGTCGCTGCGCGGTCGGCTTGAGGACGGGAGCAGGCTCTGGCTGGCCATCGGCCCCGGCGGCGAAATCCTGGCGGGCACATGGTGCCTTGCCTACAACAGCAGCACCGCGCACACCCAATATATCGCTTCGACCGAGCAGGGCCGGAAGCTGGGCGCCGTGGATTTCCTGCTCGCCAATCTGATCGGCCGGTATGCCGAAGCGGGCTTTGGAATTTTCTCCTTCGGCGTCAACACTCTGAAAGACGGATTTTCCATCAACAAGGGCCTACTGAAACAGAAATTGCAATTTGGGTCCGGCGTCACCGTTCACTGGCATTTCGATGTCGATCTTGAACGACTGGCCGCCATCGATGCCGGCTTTCAATGAACCCGCAGATCCACGAACCGTCACATATGGCACTGACCGAACAGGAAAGGGAGCGGATCATGCGCGCAGCATCATCCAACGCATCAAAGCTCATCTCGGCCGAGGATTATGCCCAGAAATACCTCGCCGACATGGGGTTTGAGCATAATCTCATCACGGCGCGACAGGACTGTTGCCTGGAGTTCCTCGCAGACTGCCAGCCGCATACGGTTCTTGAGGTTGGCTGCGGGCCAGACCTGCTGATTGACCGCTTCGATCTTGCCGGCTCCGCAATTCGCAAATGGGTCGTAGTCGAACCATCGTCCTACGCAGACGACTTTGAACGGCGGATCAAGCATTCGAACAAGCTGGCTTTGACGCGCGGCTATCTGGAGGATCAGGTTCCTGTTTTGCGAGATCATTTGCCGGGCGGATTTGACGCGGTTCTCCTGTCTGGCCTGCTGCATGAGACCACCCAGCCCGCCAACATGTTGAACGCTGCTCATGATCTGCTGCGAGACGGCGGGCATCTTTTCGTCAGCGTCCCCAATGCCAATTCCTTTCACCGCCTTCTGGCAGTGGAAATGGGCATGATGGACAGCCCCACGCAGCTATCGGACCGCAACCTGGAGCTTGGTCACCCGGTCGTCTACAACCGGGAAAGCCTGACCGAAGTGATCGAAGACGCCGGATTCCAGCCGGAGCAGTTTTCCGGCTATATGTTCAAGCCCTTTTCGAACGGACAGATGGCGGCCATCCTCAAGACAATTGGCGACGATGTTGTTGACGGGCTCAACAGTCTCGGAAAGATCTTCCCTGACAATGCGGCCGAAATTGCCATTTCAGCCCGCAAACCAGTAAATTCCTGAGCATGGACACTGCACAGATAGTTGGAGAATTCGCATGAAACCATCCACGAATTATCTGGATTTTGTCCAGAACCACATCAACCCCATATTCGTTTCCGGCTGCCCGCGCAGCGGGACGACGATATGCCATGCCCTGTTGTGCACATCTCCGAATGTGAATGACTATGTGCCGGAGTCTTCATTCCTCACAGGCATTCTGAACAATTTTGTTACGGGCCTCAACAGCGACGAGCACAATGTCGATTATTTCGGTTCGAAGCAAAATTTCATCGACTACGGCCTGGAGCAGATCGCCACTTTGATCATGCACTCATGGCTTCGGTTCGAGAGTCCAGAATTCCTCTGCCTCAAAGACCCCAATATGTACGCGCATATGGACTGGCTGCATCAGGCTTTCCCGAGAGTGCACTATGTTTTCACCATTCGTGACCCTGCGGAGGTCATCTCCTCACGGGTTTCGGTTGAAAGAAAATATGGAAGAACGGTCGATGACAACGTCATGATAAACTTGTCTTCCGAGCTTGTGAAATATTTCGATTTCCTCATTGCGCTACACCAAAATCATGCTGATAGGCTGACGATAGTGCATTATGATGAGATCATGTCAGGCAATATCGGGCATAAATTCTCGAAAATAAGCAATTCGATCACCATCAATAATGCAGATGTCTGGAAATCTAAATTTTTCCATGCTTTCAACGAGCAAAGTCCCTGGATATCCAAAAACTACGGAGTTTCTGTCGAAAACGCGCAGAAATCCCCGATCATTTTGGATGAGGGTCAGATCAATATCGTCAATACCATATGCGATGATGCATACACACAATCATGCAAGATTATGAACCACTAGGCGATCTGGCTCTCGTTTCGAAAACCGAAAACTGACACGATGTGTTGGGGGCTTGGGTAGCGGCTCTTGGTCTCGGCCGCGCGACTTCGGCTTCTCAGCGCATGAACATCGATTTTGAAAAAGTTGGCGGAGACGGAGGGATTCGAACCCTCGGTAGCCCCTTAAGGCTACGACGGTTTAGCAAACCGCTGGTTTCAGCCACTCACCCACGTCTCCGCACTAAGAATTCGCCATAAGACTGGCATGTGGCGGGCTGAACGAGAGGGGCTATAGCGGTGCTCCGGCCGCTTGGCAATCCGGCTGAACCCTCTGTCGCGCGAAATATGCCGGGCGCGGCGAGACCGGCCCGTCAGGCAGGGGTACGCGGCCGGGCTTGCGCATAGCTGCCCAGAATGCGCACCCATTTCGCCTGATATCCGAGCTCTTCCAGCGCGCGGTCCACCGCCGCATCGCCGGGCATGCCTTCGATGTCCGCGTAAAACTCCGTGGCGGCAAAGCTGGCCCCGCGCTGATAGCTTTCCAGCTTGGTCATGTTGACGCCATTGGTGGCGAAGCAGCCCAGCGCCTTGTAGAGCGCGGCAGGAATATTACGCACCTCGAACAGAAAGCTGGTCATCGTCGGCGTGCCCGGGGGCGGCGTGACGGCGTGGCGCGCGAGCACGACGAACCGGGTCATGTTGTCGGGGCTGTCCTCTATGTCGCGCGCGAGAATCTTCAGGCCGTACAACTCCGCCGCCAGCGTCGGTGCGATTGCCGCCACGCCCTGCTCCCGGCTCTCCGCGACCAGCGCAGCCGCACCCGCCGTGTCTGCATACGAAATCGCACGAATGCCCCGCTCGCGCAGATAATGGCGGCACTGGCCCAGAGCCTGCACGTGGCTCAGCACCTCGCGCACCGGCGAATCGTCAGGCGCCATCAGCTGGTGGTGGATCGGCAGGAACAGCTCATCGACGATCGACAGGCCTGATTCCGGGAGCAGATGGTGCATGTCCGCCACGCGCCCATGCAGGGAATTTTCGATCGGGATCATCGCCCGGTCCGCCCTACCCTCGATCACGGCGTCAAGCGCATCCTCAAATGAAAAGCAGGGCAATGGCGCGCATTCTTGGCTATATTCAAGCGCCGCTCGATGCGAATTGGCACCCGGCGCACCCTGAAAGGCGATGGCGCGCGCTGGATCGGCCAGCGCCGCAGCGCTCATCTGCTCCACCAGCGTGCGAGCGGGAACGGGATAGCTTTCCATAGCGTGACTGCGCCTCCGCCGTCGCGCTTAAGGGCAGTCGAGAATCCATGCAAGCTTAGCTTGCGCAGGAGCGATCCTCCCATTATGGCATCGCGCATACGAGGGGGGTGCACCATGCCCGGAGCGCTTCTTTCGGCATGAATGGCAGGAATTTGGCACCGCCGCGCCGCGCAGTCGGGGGCAAGGGGGCGGCCAGGGTTTGAAGAAGGATTGCGGGCGCATGGATGATCGTTTCAATACATTTGCGGGTTGGGCATTGTTCGCGGGCATCATCGCGCTCGGCGGAGGCATCGTAGCCAGCAAGATGTTCCACTCCGAGCGCCCGGAAGAGATGGGCTACGCCATTGAGGGCGTGGAGGCCGAGGGTGAAGGCGGCGCGGCCGGTCCATCGCTCAACACCCTGCTCGCCTCCGCAGACGTCGCCAAGGGCGAGAAGGTCTTCGCCAAGTGCGCCGCGTGCCACACCGTCAACCAGGGTGGCGCAAACGGCATTGGCCCCAATCTCTATGCCACGGTCGGCAAGCCGCACGGCCATGTCGCGGGTTTCGCTTACTCCGACGCGCTGAAGAAAGTCCCCGGCAACTGGGATTTTGCTGCGCTCGACAAATGGCTTACCAGCCCGCGTGATTATGCGCCCGGCACCAAGATGACCTTCGCAGGCCTTGGTAACCCGGTCGATCGCGCCAACCTGATCGCGTGGCTCAACACGCAGGGCTCGAACCTGCCGCTGCCTGCAGCCGATGCGCCCGCCGCTGCCGAGGGCACAGGCAACGCCGCCAATGCAGCGGAAGGGGCCGATAATGCTGCGGCTCCCGCCAACGCAGCTGCTCCGGCGAAGTAATTTCCGGCGGCAATGAGGCGCTCGCCCAGCTGACGCGGGCGAGCAATCTGGTGAGCCTCTATCGCGCGCTGGGTGGTGACGCCGCTCGGGATGGCGCAGTCAGATAAGCACGAAAAAGCGCCTTGGCGCCCAGTATCGCTTGCGCGCGCCAGGCGGAGCCGGTGTCTGCCGCGTTGAGCCGCGCCAGCAACGCGGCCCATCCGCCCTGCCGATGCACCGCGCTCAGGAAGGCAACCGGCAGGCCCGGCGCTATTCGCCTCGCCAGAACGGCACCCCCTAACCGCGAGCCTTCAAGCACATAGAGCGCGCCCCAGCGTGCCGCCTCCCCGTCCGGCAGCACGAGATCCATGTCCTGCGGCGCGTCGAGTCCCAACTCTTTCAGGTCTTCAAGCAGCGCCTCGGCCCGCCCCCGCCAGTCATTGATCAGTCCATGCGGCGCGATGAGGCGCTCGGTCACGGGGAGAATGCGCGCATGCGCTGTGAGGAAATCCCCATATCCAGCGCGCGTGGCGAGCGAAAATCGCGAGAACGCAGCGTCCACCGCCTCGTGATCGGCGCGCGTGGCAATGCGCAGAGTCTGGAGGGCCGACACGTCGTCCGTGGCAACCTCGTCTTCCGTTAGAAGGGCAACAGGCCGATTCATCGTCAGCGCCCAGCGGGGCTGACGCCCAACAGATCTTCCACCGCCCGCAAAAGATTTCCGCTGGTATAGGGCTTCTGAACCACGGGCCGCGCTCGGTGCTCCATCGGCAGATTGGCTTGCTCGCCATAACCCGACGCGAAGAAGAAGGGCACGCCCATGTCCTTCAGGCGATCGGCGATGCCGAAGCTGGTCTGATCACCCAGATTGATATCGAGGATGGCGAAATCGGGCTGTGAGTCGTCGAGCAGGTCATGCGCGGCGTCAGGCGTCGATGCCGTGGTCAGGGACGCACCAAAGCGCTGGAGTATATCCTCGGCATCCATCGCGATGATCAGGCTGTCCTCCACCAGCATCACGGAAAGCCCTGCCAGCAGCTCGGGTTGCACCGGCACGTCCTGCCTGTGGGGAGCATGGGGAAGGCGAATGCGCGACTTCAAGCCTGCGGGCGGTTCGCTGACGTGCCGCTTGGGGATGCAGAAACGCGCATGCACCCCGCCGACTTCATAAACAATCTTCGCCGCGCCTCCCAGATCATAGGGCACGGAGCGTTCGATGATCGTTGTGCCAAAACCCTTGCGCGTGGGTTGGCGCACAGCAGGCCCTCCCGATTCCCGCCAGTCGATGACCAGATCGCGGTTGTCGTCCAACGCC
This sequence comes from Sphingobium sp. DEHP117, assembly GCF_030867385.1. Lineage (GTDB taxonomy): Bacteria > Pseudomonadota > Alphaproteobacteria > Sphingomonadales > Sphingomonadaceae > Sphingobium. The sequence goes on from NZ_JAPFBJ010000003.1 coordinate 166,545, forward strand.
CATGTAAGGCTGACCTGCCCATCGGCAGAAAGGCTGCCATATTTGGTGGAGTTGGTGACCAGTTCGTGAATGACGAGCGCCATGGTCGAATAGGCTTGTGGATTGAGGAGTACGGCCGGTCCTTCGGAGATGATCGAGTTCTGCTTGTGCACGGCAAAGGCGGCGGCTTCCGCCTCGATCAACGCTTCCAGCGGAGCAGGCCCCCAATGGTCGTCCGTAATCTGGTTGTGTGCGCGGGCCAGGGCGTGAATGCGGCCATCGACGACCTTCACGAATTCCTTGACTGCCTCCTTATCCGGTTCGGATTGCCTGATGAGACCGCGTATGACGCCCAAAATATTGCGCACGCGGTGATTGAGTTCAGCAATCAGCAGTTCCTGCCTGGCGTTCGCCTGATGCCGCTCGGACGCCGCCTCGTCAGCCAGGCGCAGCACCACTTCGATCAATGTGGCGCGCAACGTCTCTGCCACGCGCAACTGCGAAGGCGTAAAGGCCGCAGACTTGCCCTCGACCTGCTCCTGCCATTCGGCGAAGCTCTGCCGGGGGGTGAGGCGCGGGCCGTTCGGACCATATTCGACAGGTTTATAGGGGTCCCCCGCCCATCGTACCGATTCCTTCATCTCCGAGCGGAACAGCACGACATAATCGCGTGGAGACCGGGAGATCGGGATAGCAAGCAGCCCCGCCGCCTCGCGCGCGAAACTTTCGGCCCCATCGACGAGAGAACCGATGTGATCGGTGGCGAAGACCTTTCCGGCCGCCGTCGCGTTCAGCGCGCGGACGATGCGGCGAAAGTCGTCGGTCGGCGGCGTGGTGCCCGAAAAAGCATAAGAGCCGTTGATCCACACCCCGACGCCGTCGGCGGGGATCGTGCGGGTCAATATGTCGGCCAGCCAGTCGGGGTCTTTGAGCAGGGTCTCATCCGAAGCCACCGCTCCGAGGAGCTGATCGGAAATGTCACGCGCGCGGCGTTCATACTCTACCAGCTCCCGCCGCTCGCGGCTTTCCAGCCGAAGCGAGAACATCTGGGAAAACAGCTCCGCTAGCGAGCGCTTATGGAAGTCCGGCGAGAGCGGCGCGTAATGATGACAGGCGAACAGCCCCCATAGCTTGTCGTCGACGATGATCGAAATCGACAGGGACGCGGCCACGCCCATGTTCCTGAGATATTCCAGGTGGATCGGCGACACCGACCGGAGCACCGACAACGAAAGATCGATCGGCTGCTTGTTTTCGTCCAGCGGCGGCACGACCGGCACCGGTTCGGCATCCACATCATGGATGATACGGATCAGGTTGCGAAGATACAGTGCGCGCGCCTGCTTGGGAATGTCGCTCGCGGGATAATGCAACCCCTTGAAGTTGCCGATCCCCGGCTTGCATGCCTCAGCAACCACTTCGCCATGGCCGTCGGGCGCGAACTTGTACACCATCACCCGATCATAACCCAGCAATGCGCGTATCTGACGTGCCCCTTCCCGATAAAATGCGTCAAGCGTGGTCTGGCCATCCAGCCGCGCCATCATCCACCGCACATTGCCCGTGGCATCGCTGTTGAGGTCACTGCCTGGTTCAGCCTCAAGAATGATCTGATTGGCGGAGAAGTGCAGCGCCACGTCAAACGGCTGTTCGTCGTTGCGCAAATGACAGCCGAAGACCCGCTCCACCGTGTCCGAATTCACAAGATAGGCTACGCGGTTGCGCAAATCATGCAAAAGCCGGGGGTCAATGAAATCCGACAGCGGGTTGCCGATCAGAGTTTCCGGCTCGTGCCCGAAATACTGCGCCACGTTTTCCGAAGCTCGCGAGATGATCCAGTCGGCGCTCAGCGCGAGCAGAAACCCTACCGGTTGAATGGCCCCGAGGAGGTGGATGGGTTCGCGATCGCAATTGGTGAGATCAACATGAAATCCGCCGTCCGCCATCAATCCGCCTAGTCGATCCCTTCACTTGGCTGGGAAACCACCCAACGGGTTGTTGGTTCCGAAGGATAGGTTCGAACAGCTGGGAATCCGCGCGGTCGCTCAGGCCGAGCGACAGGTGAAGGCGTGGGAACAGGCGCTACATGCTGGCCGTTACAGCCAGAGGCGTCTCGATGTTCCGGAAGAAATGCAGGACATGAAACTGATCGGCGTTCTGGGTGGCACGAGCTGGCCCTCTACCATCCCACCTTACCGAATGCTCAACGAGGAGGTGCAGCGGCGGCTGGGCCCGCACCATTCGGCCCGGATCGCGCTTTACAGCGTTGATTATGCCGAGATCAGAGCGAGCTTTTCGGGCGATGCATCGCGCATCCCCGCGCTGCTGCTCGCCGAAATCCGCACGTTGCTCAGCTTCTCGCCAGACTGCTGGATGATCGCCAACAATACCTTGCACAAATTCCATGCGGAGATCGCACATCTGATACCGCCCGATCCCCCGATGATGCACGCGATCACGCTGGTGCGCGAGCATCTATTATCCCGGCGTGTGGGCCGCGTGCTGCTCCTCGGCACCCGCTTCACGATGGAAGATGGCTATTACCACGAACCGCTTGAGGCGGCAGGGATCGAGGTCGTCATCCCGGAGGAACCAGACCGCGAGCACATAGGCGCAATCCAGACCCGGCTGGCTGACGGCGAAATGGATGCAGCGTTCGCGCCCTATTTTGCGGATCTTATCAAACGCGCGGCTGCGAATGGCTGCGAGGCCGTGATCGCAGGCTGCAGCGAGCTTCCCCTCGTCATCACGCAGGATATCTCGACGATCCCGCTGATCGACCCGTTGCAGCTGCAATGCATGGCCTGTATCGACTTCGCGCTCACGCCCTAGCTGCGCGCCAACCGTATCCCGGTAAAAGCCCATCGCGCGGAAGGAGGAAAGAAGTTGCGATATGTAGGGCGCGCATGGCCCGCAGGTGTCGCCAGCGAGCCGCCCCGCAGCACATACTGGTTGACCATGAACTTGCCGTTATATTCGCCTACCGCGCCTGCTGCTGGAGCAAAGCCAGGATAAGGGCTGTAGGACGAGGCAGTCCATTGCCACGCCCTGTCGTCCACCTCATGGAGCGGGGCATGGGCCACAGCAATCTCCCATTCCGCCTCGGTCGGCAGGCGGAAACCGGCCCAGCGCGCGAACGCATCCGCCTCATAATAGCTGATGTGCAGCACAGGCGCCTCAGGGTCGACAGCCACTCGCCCATTGAGCGAAAAGCGGGTCCATGAGCCGCCATCTTGCTGCCAGTAAAGGGGCGCGGTCCACCCTTGCGCCTCCACCACTGCCCAGCCGTCTGACAGCCAATATTCCGGGCGCCGATAACCGCCGTCCTCCATGAACGCGTTATATTCCCCCGCCGTCACCAAGCGATCCGAGATCGAGAACGGGTTAAGCCACACACGATGGCGCGGCCCCTCATTGTCGAAAGCGAAGCCGGTTCCCGCATGCCCGATTTCGTAAAGCCCGCCCGGCACATCGAGCCAACAGGGTGCGGTGGACTCTGGGACTAGCCCTGCCTCAAATCTGTAGGCAGGCTGCAGAGGGTTGAGCGAGAATGCATGCTGAATGTCCATCAGGATCAGCTCCTGATGCTGTTGCTCGTGTTGCACCCCGAGTTCGAGCAGCGCGGACCATCTCGTCTGCTCCACGGTCTCCATCAACCGGACCATCCCCGCGTCGACATGCCGACGATAGGCATAGACCTCCTCGAGCGTCGGCCGCGTCAACATGCCACGCTGCGGACGCGCAAACCGCTCGCCCACCCCCACATAATAGGAGTTGAACAACATGCCGAAGGCTGGATGAAACGGCCGGTAATCAGGAAGCAACGCCTCGAGCAGGAAGGTCTCGAAAAACCAGCTCGTGTGCGCGAGATGCCATTTGGCGGGGCTGGCGTCCGGCATCGACTGTATCTGGCAGTCTTCCGGAGAAAGCGGGGCGATCAATGCTTCGGTCTCGGCGCGCACCGTGCGATAGCGCGTCGATGGCGCGACCTCGGCTCCCTGATCGATGGCGGCATATGCGTTCATGGTTGAAGCTCTTCCGCAACCGCTGTCCACACATGTAAGCCGAACAAGGCATCCGGGTCTGTCCAGAAAGCCAATGGCTCCCACCCCGATGCCCGGGCGAGCAACCGCGCTTCTCCAGGCGCATATTTGTAACTGTTTTCAGTGTGGATCGTCTCACCGTCGCGCATGGAAAAGCGCCTTCCGGCCACCGAAAATCCGATCGCTCGCGTTGCGGCCAGATGCATCTCGATCCGTCCCAGACCGTCATGCCACACTGCCCGGTGCTCGAACGCTTCGACGGGGATCGTCCCGTCCAGTTCGCGGTTGATCCGCCGCAACAAATTGAGGTTGAAGGCAGCAGTCACGCCCGCCGCATCGTCGTAGGCCGCTTCCAGAAGGCGCGAATTCTTGCGCATGTCGATGCCGATCACCAGCCGCGCGCCTGACCCGAGCGTCGCGCGGAACGAACGTAGCAAGTCGATTGCCGCTCGATGATCAAAGTTGCCGATGGTCGAACCGGGGAAGAAGCCGGTCAAGGGACCATCGAGAGGCGGCAGGGTCAGCGGCTGGGTGAAGTCGCCTGCTATCGGAAGGATGCGAAGAGCGGGTCGGCTCGCCGCCAGGGCAGCGATCGACTCCTCAAGAAACTCTCCTGAAATGTCGATAGGAACGTAGATGGGGGCCGATGTTGCGTCGAGGATCAGCGGGGTCTTGGTCGCTGACCCCGCCCCGAATTCGATGAGCGGACGCCCCTTCCCCGCCAGTCGCCCAATGTCGTTCGCATGGCCTTTTAACAGCGCGGTCTCGGTCCGCGTAGGGTAATATTCCGGCAGTCGGGTGATCTCTTCGAACAGCTCCGAGCCGCGAACATCATAAAGATAGCGGGCCGGGATCGTCTTACGCGCCTGCGAAAGACCGGTGATAACCGCTTCGCCGAAATCGCCAAGGACAGGGGTGACGACTTCGCTCATACCGTCTCCTTTCTGGGGTGTTATGTCTGGTCCGGTCCTGCGGGTTCAGCCAACGGTTCCGGAATAGGGGCTCTGCTGCAAAGATCGCGCGAGATGGGCGGCGTTGGAGGCGAGCATGGCTGCGGCCTGCGAGACCTTTTCCGGCACTTCGGGCAAGTCCTGAAAATCCGTGCTGCCCATCGCTTCGCCGACCCAGTAGGACACAGCGGTGGCGGGGATCGTCCATCCGGTATCGTTCAGAGCCTGAAACACATTCGCAGTGATGCCGTGCGCACCGTCCTCGTTGCCGACGACAGCAAGGACCGCGACCTTGGAAAAACTCGGCATCCGCCCCTGATCGTCGGTTTCATCGAGGAAGGCATCCATGCGCTCAAGCACGCGCTTGGCGATGCTGGACATTTGCCCCAGCCACACCGGCGTCCCGAATATCAGTATGTCATTTTCAAGAATTTGGCTGCGAAGCTCGGGCCAGTCATCGCCCTCGCCTTCATTCGAAGTGACGCCGGGCTTGATGTTCAGTCCAGCCACGCGGATCGTTTCGTCAAACTCGACGCCCTGCCGCTCCAGCGCATCGGCGATAAGCGCGATCATCTTGTCGGTGGACGATTGGCCGGAGGCCTTCAACGTACAATTGAGGCCGATCGCTCTCAGCGCCATGCCTACTCTCCTTTTGGGATGAGATTGGGAAACCGGCAAACGCCCTGGTAAGTTCCGAGGCCAATCGATTGTCAGCTAAAGACGGGCAAATGTCTCCGGCTGCGCGTCCGGCCTGCCTCTTCTCCCTCCGCCGGGTTCTGGGCGACGTTCGATTGGTCTCGATCCATTTTCGCTTCGTTGATGCGGCAACGTTATCGAGCCTGTTTTGGCGGTGCATTATGCAGATTGTAGCGCGCAAATACGGTGCGGGCTTTCATGACCGGGCGCCGCCGAGCTGAATTCAGCGAGCGAAGAGCCGGACAGGGGCTTCCAGCAGCGTCTTCAATGCTTGCGTGAAGCTGGCCGCATCCCAGCCATCGACCACACGGTGATCGCAGCTGATCGAGATATTCATAAGCTTGCGCTTCTCTATGCGCTCTCCGCCCAAACCATCGGGCACGAACATCGGCCGTTCGACGATCTTGTTCGGTCCGATGATGGCGACCTCGGGGCGGTTGATGACTGGTGTGGTCGCGATCCCGCCCAAGGGGCCGAGCGAGGTTATGGTCAGCGTCGAGCCGGAAAGCTCCTCCGAACGTGCCTTGCCGGTGCGTGCAACCTCCGCCAGCCGCGCGATCTCGGTGGCGAGCTGCCAGAGATTGAGCGCCTGCGCGCTGCGTACGACAGGAACCATGAGGCCCGCGTCCGTCTGTGTGGCGATGCCCATGTGGACCTCGCCAAAGCGCGTCACCACCCCCGCCTCGTCATCATAGCGCGCGTTGAGCATCGGGTGGTCGGGCAGCGTGTCGCAAATGGCGGCAATGAGGAACGGCAGGACCGTCAGGCGCGGTCGATCTCCCCTGCCCTCGTTCAGCTCGACGCGCATCGCTTCCAGTGCAGTGACGTCAACTTCCTCGACATAGGTGAAATGCGGGATGTGGCGCTTCGACGCAGCCATTTTCTCGGCTATACGGCGGCGCAGGCCGGCAACCTTGACGGTCTCGTCAGGCCGGATAGCGCCTGCGGAAGGTGCGCGATAGCCCTGGGCGCCGTGGTAGAGCAGAAAGCTGTCGAGATCGCCATGTCGGACGCGGCCATCGGCCGTCTTCACCTGCGAGAGATCCACACCCAGATCGCGCGCGCGGGCGCGCACCGAAGGAGCAGCCAGAACCTTGGCCCTGGCTCCAGAGTCTCCAGGCGGCGCAGACTGGGGCGCAGGTTGCGACGCTTCCGGCGCGTTCGCTGCTTCGGCATTCGTGGAAGCGTTCGGTGGCAGGGCAGGTGCATCGCACACCACGGGCTGCTCGGTTGCCACCGGCTCGGCGGCAACTTCCTGCGTATCCCCCTCGACCTCTATCACCACGAGTTCGGAGCCGATTGACACCTGATCACCCACAGCACCTGCCAGCCGCACGATCCTGCCCGCGACGGGGCTCTCGATCTCGACGGTGGCCTTGTCCGTCATCATGTCTACCAGCGGCTGATCCTCACCGATCATGTCGCCAACTGCGACATGCCAGTTTACAATTTCCGCTTCCGCTATACCCTCGCCGATATCGGGAAGCCTGAAAATATAGTCTGCCATCAGATGCTCACCACGCGCTTCAGAGCCTCGCCAACACGCTGCGGCCCCGGAAAATACTCCCACTCGAACGCATGCGGATAGGGTGTGTCCCACCCCGTCACCCGCTCGATCGGCGCTTCGAGTGCAAAGAAGCAATGCTCCTGCACCAGGGCCGCCAGCTCCGCTCCGAAGCCGCTGGTCCTCGTCGCCTCATGCACGATCACGCAGCGTCCCGTGCGCGACACCGACTCTACGATAGCATCGAGATCGAGCGGTATCAGCGTTCGCAGATCGATGATATCGGCGTCGATTCCGCTTTCCTGCGCTGCGCACAGCGCCACATGCACCATCGTTCCATAAGCGAGGATCGTGATTTCATCCCCTGCGCGTACCGTCCGCGCCTTGCCGAGCGGAACCGCATAATGCTCGGCCGGAACCTCGGCGTCCACATGCCCGGCCCAGCTTTGGACAGGGCGGTCGTGGTGCCCGTCAAACGGTCCGTTATAGAGGCGCTTCGGCTCAAAGAAGAGCACAGGGTCATCGTCCTCGATCGCCGCGATCAGCAGACCCTTGGCGTCGTAAGGGTTGGACGGAATGACCGTCTTCAGTCCGGCGACATGGGTGAAAATGCCTTCTGGGCTCTGGCTGTGTGTCTGCCCGCCATAGATGCCGCCGCCATAAGGCGAGCGGATCGTGATGGGAGACCACCACTCCCCACCCGTGCGATAGCGAAGGCGTGCGGCCTCGGAGACGATCTGGTCGGTGGCGGGATAGATATAGTCCGCGAACTGAATCTCGACGACCGGGCGCTTGCCATAGGCTCCCATGCCGATCGCCGTCGCGATGATACCGCCCTCTGAAATTGGGGCATCGAACACGCGCTGCTTGCCGTAACGCTGCTGCAAATGCTCGGTGGCGCGAAACACGCCCCCGAAGAAGCCGACGTCCTGGCCGAAGATCATCACATCCGGATCACGCGCAAGCGCCACGTCCATCGCGCTGTTGATCGCTTCGATCATACTCATCGAGGGCATGTCACACTCCTGCCTGCCGACGTTGCGCGCGCAGATGCGGCGGCATTTCGCGATACACATCGTCAAACATCGTCGCTGCGGGCCAACGGTCGCCCTCTTTCAGCGTCCCATAGCTTTCCGACAGCTTGCCGGCTGCACGCACCTCTTCGTCCAGCTCCTTCCTCAACGCCTCATGCCGGTCTTCGGACCAGTGACCCGAGACGATAAGGTGCTGCTTGAGCCGCTCGATGGGATCACCCAGCGGCCAGACGCTCGCCTCGCTGGCGGGACGATACCGCGTGGGGTCATCAGAAGTCGAATGCCCCTCGACGCGATAGGTGAACAGCTCGATGAGCGTTGGGCCAAGGCCGGATCGCGCCCGCTCCGCCGCCCAGGAGGTGACGGCATGGACGGCCAGGAAATCATTGCCGTCGACCCGCAGCGAGGGGATGCCAAAGCCCAGACCGCGCGCCGCGAAGGTTGTCACTTCCCCGCCAGCGATGCCCGAGAACGACGAGATCGCCCACTGATTATTGACGATGTTGAGGATGCAGGGGGCCTGATAGACACTGGCGAACGTCAGCGCATAATGAAAATCACCCTCGGCTGTCGCGCCCTCGCCGATCCATGCGGCAGACAGCCGGTCATTGCCGTCGGCCGCCGCCGCCATCGCCCAGCCGACCGCCTGGCTATATTGCGTTCCCAGATTGCCGGAAATCGAAAAGAACCCGGCCTCGCGGCTTGAGTACATGATCGGCATCTGCCGCCCTTTCAGGCGATCGCGGCTATTGGAATAGACCTGGTTCATCATCTCGACCAGCGGCCAATCCCGCGCGATCAATATGCCCTGCTGACGATAGGTGGGAAAGCACATGTCGTCGCGACGCAGCGCCATCGCTGCGGCGACGGCTACGGCCTCTTCCCCGGTCGACTTCATGTAAAAGCTGGTCTTGCCCTGCCGCTGAACCCGCACCATCCGCGTGTCATAGGCGCGGGTCAGCATCATCGCACGCAGTCCCGCCACCAGCTCAGCGGCCGATAGGCCGGGATCCCACTGGCCGCACACCTTGCCGTCGTCATCCAGCACACGGATCATCTGGAAAGCGCAGTCGCGTATGGCGCGCGGATCGACGTCAACCGGCGGCCTGCCCACGCTGCCCGCGGGCGGCACCGTGATGTGGGAAAAGTCCGGCTGTTCGCCCGGCCGATGCGCCGGCTCCGGAATATGCAGGCCCGTGCTGTTACGGATCATGATGCGAGGCCCTCCGCAGTGTGCGCAGTTAGGTCATCTACGAAGACTGAACTGCGCGCACTCAAATGGGTAGCCATCAAGCCCTCGATGCGCTTTTCGTCACCCCGCATGGGTAACCCTCGCACTACTTCAGATGACGGCTTCAGGCTCCGGCCCATAGGTTCCTCCATCTCCTTATAGCCGAATGTATCACAAAGACGTTTGAGAAAAATTGCCAAGGTTGCCTTGAAAAAGTGCTCATGCGAAAGCTTCTTTCTTTCTGAGATAACATGAGGAAGGAATCATGCTTCCAGAACTGGATTCGTACGACCGCCTCATTCTCTCGCTCCTGCAGGCCGATTCCTCCCGCTCCAACGCTGACATCGCAAGCGCCATCGGTCTTTCCGAGGCACCGTGCTGGCGGCGGGTGCAACGGCTCAAAAAGGAGGGGTACATCAAGGCGCAGGTCAGCCTGCTCGACCGCGAGAAGCTGGGCCTGAACATCCAGGTATTCGCTCTCATCAAGCTAACGGCGGTGGGGCGGTCAAACCTTTCCGATTTCGCAAGAGAAATCAGCGAATTCCCTGAAGTGCTCGAATGCTATGTCGTGATGGGCAATTCGGATTTTCTGTTGCGCATCGTCGCCAGCAATGTCCAGGCCTATGAACATTTCATGTTCGAAAAGCTTTCGCAGGTCCCGGGCGTTCAGGAGATCAACTCCCTCACCACCCTGTCGGAGATAAAGGTGACGACGCAGCTACCCATTGGTGCGTGAGGAGCCGGGATAAGCTCCCCATAATCAGCACTATGGTTTGGGTGTCGTCTCGACCCGCCGGGCCGAGGTGATACGGATCGGGTTGGCCAGCATCTGACCCGGCATGCCATCCTTCGCGCCCAGCGCGGGGTTGATCGGTCCGCTCAAGATCTTCATGACCACATCCATCCCCTCCACCACCCGGCCGAACGCGGCGAAGCCCTGATTGTCACCTGGTTTGCTCGGCTGGGCATCGAGGCTGGACATGTCCCCTACCACGATGAAGAAGTCGGACTGCGCGGTGCCGAGCGCGCGGTGAGCCATCGAAACAGTCCCCGTCTGGTGTGAAAGGCCGGTCTGCGTAGTCGGCTCGTGTGCAATCGGCGGAATGATTTTCTGCCCGGGCTTCATCACCCTGACGCCCGCCTGGATCAGGCCGAAATTCTCCGCGATATTGACGGCGCGATAGAAGGTCTGCCCGTCATAGCGGCGCTCATCGACATAGCGCAGGAAGTTACGGGTTGTGATGGGAGCGCGGTCCTTTTCCAGCTCAAGCACGATTGCACCCTCGCTGGTCTGAAGCGCGACCCGCACCACGGCGGGTTTGGGCTGGGGCGCAACGGCAGGCGGTGGCGATGCGGCGGGCGGGGTCTGCGCCTGCGTCTGCGCGGCGCTCACGAGCACGAGTGCGATTGCAGTCATCCAACGCCCACGCATCGCCTTCACCCTTCACCTCTTGCCTCGGGCGCTGGAGTGCGCGCCCGATCAGCTATGAATATTTCCCAGACCGACAGGAAGAAAGCCGCGATTACCGGACCAACGATAAGTCCCGACATCCCGAACAGTTCCAGTCCGCCAAGCGTCGAGATCAGCACCATATAATCAGGCATTTGCGTATCCCGCCCCACAAGAATGGGGCGCAGCAGGTTGTCGACCAGTCCGATGACGAACACGCCGCAGAATACCAATATGCCTCCCTTCAACACGGCTCCTGTCGCAAACAGGTAGATCGCCACCGGGACCCACACCACGGCGGTACCCAATGCGGGGATCAGCGAGAGGAACGCCATCAGCACGCTCCAGAGCAGCGCGCCGCCAATGCCGAGCGCCCAGAAAATGATGCCGCCGAGGGCACCCTGCACGATGGCCACGACCATATTGCCCTTGATGGTGGCTCGGACCACTGCCGCAAACTTCTCCGCGAGCGCTGCGCGGCGGGAGGGGTGGAGCGGCACTGCATCTATCACCTTGCGGGACATGGGCGTCCCGTCGCGCAGCATGAAGAAGCTGAGGTAAAGCATCACCGCCAGCGCCAGCAGGAAAGACGCTGCGCGTTGACCGACGCTCAGGGCCTGCGCCGCCAGCGTCTGAAAACTGCTGGAAAGTAATCCGCCAAGTTGCTCCCTAATCCCATCCAGATTGCCCCAGCCCACACGGTTGAGCTGAATGCGCGCCCAGCGTGGCAGCGCATGACGGACTTGATCGAAATAGTAGGTGAAGTCGATCTTGCCAGTCTGAATACCCTGATAAAGGAGCGCCGCTTCCTGGAGCAAAAAGCTCATCAAGACCATCAACGGCACGATGAACACGGCTATCAAGGTTATGAGGCTGATGGCGGCCATACTGTTGGGACGATCCGGCCGCCAACGCATCAGTGCGCGCTGCATGGGCGTGAGCATGATCGCCGCGACTACCGCCCACAGGATCGCATCAAAGAATGTTGCCACCAGCCACAGGAACAACAGCGTGGCACCGAAGACCAGCCCCAGAAACACGCGGTCCTCGAAACGACGGTTCATCATGGCGCACTCCTGCCGACTGCCGCTCACTTCGATGAGCCCCATGATTCTCGCATTCAGCACTTCAGCCAAAAACGATCATGGGCTTGCGTGATGCGAAAGGCAGCGCGCGCAGTCAATGCCGGTGGCGGCGCTTGCCAAAAAAAAGAGGCCGGAGACGCTGTGCGCATCCCCGGCCCCCTCTTTCAGATGACTGCGAAAGGACTTAGAAGTCCATGCCGCCCATGCCGCCCATGCCGCCGGGCATGCCGCCGCCCATTGCCGGGGCCTTGTCTTCCGGCGCGTCGGCGATGGTCGCCTCGGTGGTGATGAGCAGACCGGCCACCGAAGCAGCGTCCTGAAGCGCGGTGCGCACAACCTTGGTCGGGTCGATAACGCCGGCAGCCTTCAGGTTCTCGTAGGTGTCGGTCGCGGCGTTGAAGCCCTGCTCTTCCTTGGCTTCGCGCAGCAGGTTGCCGGTAACGACCGCACCGTCATGGCCGGCATTCTCGGCGATCTGGCGTGCGGGGGCGAGGATCGCCTTGCGGACGATGTCGATACCGCGGGTCTGGTCGTCGTTTGCGCCCTTCAGGCCTTCAAGAGCCTTGGTGGCATAAAGCAGCGCGGTGCCGCCGCCGGGGACGATGCCTTCCTCAACCGCAGCGCGGGTAGCATGAAGCGCGTCGTCGACGCGGTCCTTGCGCTCCTTCACCTCGACCTCGGTCGCACCGCCAACCTTGATAACGGCAACGCCGCCAGCGAGCTTCGCAAGACGCTCCTGCAGCTTTTCCTTGTCATAGTCCGACGTGGTGATCTCGATCTGCTTGCGGATCGCCTCGACGCGACCCTTGATCGACTCTGCATCACCCGCGCCATCGACGATGGTGGTGTTGTCCTTGTCGATGGTAACGCGCTTGGCGGTGCCGAGCATGCCGACGGTGACGTTCTCGAGCTTGATGCCGAGGTCCTCGGAGATCATCTCGCCCTTGGTCAGGATCGCGATATCCTCGAGCATCGCCTTGCGGCGATCGCCGAAGCCGGGAGCCTTGACAGCGGCAACCTTGAGGCCGCCGCGCAGCTTGTTGACGACGAGCGTGGCCAGGGCCTCACCTTCAATGTCCTCTGCGATGATGAGCAGCGGACGGCCCGACTGCACGACCGCCTCAAGGATCGGCAGCATCGACTGGAGGTTCGAGAGCTTCTTCTCGTGGATCAGGATGTACGGGTCAGCGAGTTCGACCTGCATCTTTTCCGGGTTGGTGATGAAATAGGGGCTGAGATAGCCGCGGTCGAACTGCATGCCCTCAACGACATCGAGTTCGAACTCGAGGCCCTTGGCTTCCTCGACGGTGATCACGCCTTCCTTGCCGACCTTTTCCATCGCCTCGGCGATCTTCTCGCCGACTTCCTTGTCGCCATTGGCCGAAATGATGCCGACCTGGGCTATTTCGTTGGTGCCGGAAACCGGGGTGGAACGGCCTTTGAGGTCTTCAACGACCTTGGCAACTGCCTGGTCGATGCCGCGCTTCAGGTCCATCGGGTTCATGCCCGCAGCAACCGACTTCATGCCCTCGCGCACGATCGCCTGCGCCAGAACGGTGGCGGTCGTGGTGCCGTCACCGGCCGCGTCGTTCGCCTTGCTGGCGACTTCGCGGATCATCTGCGCGCCCATGTTCTCGAACTTGTCCTTCAGCTCGATTTCCTTGGCGACGGTAACGCCGTCCTTGGTGATGCGGGGAGCGCCGAAGCTCTTGTCGATGACGACATTGCGGCCCTTGGGGCCAAGCGTTACCTTCACCGCGTCGGCGAGGATATCGACGCCGCGCAGGATGCGCTCACGGGCGTCGCGGGAGAATTTTACGTCTTTTGCAGCCATGGTTATAACCTCTGCTTTCTGAATTATGAGGGTTTAAGCTTAGTTCAGCCCAGGATGGCGAGGCCGTTGGCCTTAGCCAACGATGCCCAGGATATCCGACTCTTTCATGATGAGCAGGTCTTCGCCATCAACCTTGACCTCGGTGCCGGACCACTTGCCGAACAGGATGCGGTCGCCGGCCTTGACGTCCAGCGGGGTAACCTTGCCGTCCTCGGACTTTGCACCGGAACCGACGGAGACAACCTCGCCTTCCTGCGGCTTTTCCTTGGCGGTGTCGGGGATGATGATACCACCTGCGGTCTTTTCCTCCGCCTCTACGCGGCGGACCAGAACGCGGTCATGCAAAGGACGAAATCCCATATAATTGCCTTTCCCTTTCCAATGGAGACCCCTAACCTCCTGTCACCCATCCACCTGCCAAAGGCGATGCCGGGCGGAGCGGACCCCCAGACAAACTGCGATTAGCACTCTCGGCCTGAGAGTGCTAGCGGCCCGTATATGGGGCGACTTTCCAACCTATCAAGGGGCGGGTTAGGAATTTTTTGCAGCGTTGCGGTTATTGGGACCATTGATGTGGATGGACAACAAGTCACTGATTTTGCTTAGACGACTTGTCTCACGAGGACGATTTCTATGCTTTACCTTTGGAGGTCCGGCGATTATGCCCCGTCCCGGGACGCATAAGGTAACAATCATCCAGCGTAACAGCATTCATCAAAAGGGAAGTTCATGAAGAAATCACTGGCATTCATCGCCGCCATGTTGGCGGCGACCACCTCGTTTGCGGCCTATGCAGCCGATGGCGACAACGCGCGCCTCAGCGTCGGCGTCACCGGCGGCACGCTCGGCGTCGGCCCCGAGGTGGGCTATCGCGTCTCAGAAATGTTCGGCGTGCGCGCCAACGCTACGTTCCTCAGTGTCAGCCACAATATTGATTCCGACAACATCACCTATGATGGCAAGGTCAAGCTGAAGTCGGGCGGCGTCATGGTTGATGTCTATCCGTTCGGTGGCGGCTTCCGCCTGTCTGGCGGCCTGCGGCTCAACGGAAACAAGGCACGCGGCATCGGCATCGCCAACAATGGCGCCAGCTACACAATCAACGGTCAGACCTACACCACGACCGAAATCTCGTCGGTGCGCGCGGATACGGACATCAAGGACGTCGCCCCCGCGCTCACGCTGGGATATGGCGGTGGCCTGTCCAGCGGGCTCGTGTTTGGTGTTGAGGCGGGCGCGTTGTTCCAGGGTCGGGTGAAGATCAAGCCGTTGACCATCACCGGCACCTGCGCGACCTCAAGCTCCGGGGCATGCGCGACAGTTCTCACCAACCTCGAAGCCGAACGCCAGAGCGTCAACGACGACATTGATGGCTACAAGGTCTATCCGATCCTGCAACTCACGATCGGCTATCGCTTCTGATCAGCACAACAGTGTAGTTCAACCCGTCGATGCGCAAGGTCTGACCTTTGCGTGTCGGCGGGTTTTCCTTTGCGGCCAACGCCGCGACACGGTAGAGCCGCACAGAAGCGACCATTTATCGCCGGAGCCACCGCATGACCTTCCTGAAAGCCATCTGGCGCATCATCATGGGCGTAAAGGATGTGCTCGTCCTGTGCTTCCTGCTGCTGTTCTTCGGCGGTCTCTATGCGATACTGAGCATGGCACCGGGCGAACGTCCGCTGCATACACATGAGGGGGCGCTGTTGCTCGACCTCAACGGCAGCTTGGTCGAACAACCCCAGGAGACGGACCCATTTTCGGCGCTGATGGGCAGCGATGCGCCGGTGTATGAATATCGGCTGCGCGATGTCGTGAGCGCGCTGGACGCGGCCCGCACGGATGCGAAGGTCAAAGCCGTCGTACTCAATCTCGATGGCTTCTCAGGCGGCGGGCAGGTGGCGCTCATGCGGGTAGGCAAGGCGCTCGATGCCCTGCGCGCCGCGAAGAAGCCCGTGCTTGCCTATGCCACGCTATACACTGACGACAGCTACATGCTTGCCGCGCATGCCAGCGAAGTCTGGCTCAATCCGCTGGGCGCTGTGGGACTGAGCGGGCCCGGCGGTTCCATGCCCTATTTCAAGGGATTAATCGACAAGCTTGGCATCGTTGCGCACATCTATCGCGTGGGCACCTATAAGAGCGCGGTCGAGCCATTCATGCTCAGCGCCCCCTCGCCCGAAGCAAAAGCCGCCAGCCAGGCGCTGGCCGATACGCTGTGGGCCAACTGGCAGGCCGATGTCGCCAAGGCCCGCCCACGCGCGAAGATTGCCACTTATGCCGCCGCACCCGTTCAGTTGGTAGAAGCCGCAAAAGGTGACCTGTCACAAGCGGCGGTCTCAGCCGGGCTGATCGACAAGCTGGGCGACGAGCGCGCCTTTGAAGATCGAGTCCTTGCGCTCGCGGGGGAAGCGCCCTCCATGCAGGAGGGGCCGGCCTTCGCCGCTATCACCCTCGCAGATTATGCGCGCGCGCATCGCAATGCACGGGATGGCCAGATTGGGGTCGTCACGGTCGCCGGCGATATTATGGACGGCGAAGCCGGCCCCGGCACCGCAGGGGGCGACAGCATAGCAGCGTTGATAGACGATGCGCTGGAAAATGACGATCTGAAGGCGTTGGTGGTGCGGATCGACTCCCCTGGCGGGTCGGTGCTGGCATCGGAGCAAATTCGCACCGCGCTTGCCGCCGCGCGGGCAAAGGGCATTCCTGTCGTCGCCTCGATGGGCGACGTCGCGGCGAGCGGCGGATACTGGATCGCTACGGCTGCGGACCGTATTGTCGCCGAGCCCTCGACCATCACCGGTTCGATCGGCGTGTTCGGCATCCTCCCGAGCTTTGAAACCATGCTCGGCAACATCGGCATCACTACCAGTGCTATTAAAACGACCCCGCTCTCAGGCGAGCCGGATGTGTTGGGCGGCATCGGTCAGGATTTCAGCCGTATCTCCCAGCTCGGCGTGGAAGACATGTATCGCCGTTTCCTTACGCTGGTGGGGCAGGCGCGCAGGAAGACGCCCGAACAGATTGACCGCATTGCGCAGGGCCGGGTGTGGGATGGCGGCACCGCGCGCCAACTCGGCCTGGTCGACCGGTTCGGCGGGGTAGAAGACGCAGTTGCCGAGGCCGCCCGGCTGGCGAAGATTGACCCTGCCATGGCGCGGCCGCTCTACATCGATCCGGAGCCGGACCCGTTCACTGCCTTCATCGCACGCATGACCGGCGAGGGCGAGGCGCGCACGCACGCCAGAGCCGCTTCACGTGATCTTGTCGGCTATCAGGTGGCAAGACAGCGGACGATGCTATTCCGTATGCTAGCCGATGCGCGCATGATGGCTGAAGGGGGATCGATCCAGGCGCGTTGCCTGGAGTGCGGCACGTTCGAAGCACCGGCGCCCACCCAGCGCGCGGGCGAGAACGGCCTACTGGCGCTTCTCTCTCGGCTTTTGGGTTAAGGAGCGGAGCATGGCTCAAACAATCACCGGATCATGCCTTTGCGGCGCCTGCAGCTATAGCACCGAGGCCAGGCCGATCGACATCCGCGCGTGCCATTGCACACTGTGCCAGAAAGCGACGGGCGCGCCCTTTTACGCCCGCGTTCGGGTTCCGCTGGATAGCGTGACCATTAACGGCCCAGTGGGCTGGTATCACAGCTCGCCCGATCTGCGGCGCGGCTTTTGCCCACGTTGCGGGACCAGCCTGTTTTCGGAACGCGCCTCGGCCAACAGCATCGGCCTCTGCATGGGCAGCCTGAATGATCCGAACCGATTCCACCCGACCGAGCATATCTGGGTGTCGAAAAAACAGGCCTGGCTCACTCTTGCGGACGACCTGCCTTGTTATAACGAGGCACCGCCCGCCTAGGCGGCCGCGACGCGTCATCATATGTGGATGGGCTTGCCCTGCACCGCCATCGCCGCCTCTTTCACCGCTTCGCTGTGCGTCGGGTGCGCGTGGCAGGTGTAGGCGATGTCCTCGGATGACGCGCCGAATTCCATCGCCTGAGCCGCCTGGGCGATCATCGTGCCAGCAAGCGACGCGATGATGTGCACGCCCAGCACCCGGTCCGTATCAGCCTCGGCGATGATCTTGACGAAACCGTCCGGCTCATCGTTCGCCTTGGCACGGCTGTTCGCCATCATCGGGAACTTGCCGACCTTGATCGCTCCCTTGGTCTTGGCCTGCTCCTCGGTGAGCCCGACGCTGGCAATCTCCGGCTGTGTATAGACCACGCCCGGAATCACGTCATGATTCACGATACCGGTGAGGCCAGCGATGTTTTCCGCCACCGCGACGCCCTCGTCCTCCGCCTTGTGCGCGAGCATCGGCCCGGGGATCACATCGCCGATCGCCCATACGCCGGCGACCGAGGTGGCGAACTCGTGATCAGTCTCGATCTGCCCGCGCGCGTTGAGGCTAAGGCCGATCTTGTCCAACCCAAGCCCATCGGTATTCGGCTTGCGGCCGATCGCGACGAGCACGACATCGGCCTCCATGCTTTCTCCCGTGCCGCCCGTAGCTGGTTCGATGCTCACAGTCGCCTTTTTGCCTTTCACGGCGACGCCCGTCACCTTGGTGCCGGTCTTGATCTCGAAACCCTGCTTTTTGAAGATCTTCGCTGCGTCCTTGCGGACATCGTCGTCCATGCCCGGCAGGATCTGATCGAGATATTCGACCACTGTCACCTTCGCACCCAGGCGCCGCCATACGCTGCCCAGCTCCAGCCCGATCACGCCGCCGCCGATCACGACAAGATGCTCCGGCACCTTCGCCAGCGCAATCGCCCCGGTGGAATCAACGACCACACCCTTGGCGTTGTCGATCTCCACACCGGGAAGCGGGGTTACAGACGAGCCGGTGGCAATGACGATGTTCTTCGCGGTCACGGTCTTGCCTGCAACCTCAACACTGTGGGCATCCTGGAAGCTGGCGTGACCTTTCAACCAGTCGACCTTATTCTTTTTGAACAGAAACGCGATGCCGCCGGTGAGCCCCGAGACCACCTTGTCCTTCTCGCCCATCATTGTCGGCAAATCGAGCGATGCGCCGGAGACATTCACGCCGTATTTGGCGAGCATGCCAGAGTTCACCTCCTCGAACTTTTCCGACGCATGGAGCAGCGCCTTGGAGGGAATGCAGCCGACATTGAGGCAGGTGCCGCCCAGCGTCTCGCGGCTTTCCACGCAAGCGGTCTTCAACCCCAACTGTGCCGCACGGATCGCCGCGACGTAGCCGCCGGGGCCGGCGCCGATAACGAGGACGTCATAGTCATAGTCGGCCATGTCGGGCTCTCCGTATCTTAAAGGTCGATCAGCAGGCGGGTGGGATCCTCGATCGCGTTCTTGATCGCGACAAGGAATGTCACAGCCTCGCGCCCGTCAATCAGACGATGGTCGTAACTCAACGCCAGATACATCATCGGTCTTACGACTACTTGGCCGTCCCGCACTACCGGACGATCCTCGATACGGTGCAAACCCAGAACCGCGCTCTGCGGTGGGTTGATGATCGGGGTTGACATCAGGCTACCGAAGACACCGCCGTTGGAGATCGTGAAGGTGCCGCCCTTCATGTCTTCCATCGTCAAGGCGCCGTCCTTGGCCTTCTTGCCGAAGTCACCTATGGTTTTCTCGATTTCCGCCACGCTCATGCCTTCCGCATTGCGGATAACAGGCACGACAAGACCATTGGGCGCGGACACCGCGACCGAGATGTCGGCATAATTGTAATAAACGATCTCATCGCCCTCGATCTGGGCGTTGACGGCAGGGACGTCTTTAAGCGCCATGCACACCGCCTTGGTGAAGAAGCCCATGAAACCAAGGCGCACGCCATGCTTCTTCTCGAACAGATCCTTATATTTGTTGCGCGCCTCGATCACGGCCGACATATCGACATCGTTGAAGGTTGTTAGCAGCGCGGCGGTTTCCTGCGCGCTCTTGAGGCGCTTGGCGACGGTCTGGCGCAGGCGTGTCATCTTCACCCGCTCCTCGGCGCGGGCAGATGAGGCTGGTGCAGCAGCAGGGGCGGCAGCTGCGGACGCCGTAGGCGCGCTCTGCGCGGCCTTTGCCGTGCCGGCAGCCACGGCGGCCATCACATCGTCCTTTGTCAGGCGCCCGTCGCGCCCGGTACCCTTGATGCTGCTCGGGTCAAGACCATGCTCCAGCACCAGCCGACGAACAGCCGGAGAAAGGGTCACGGCAGCAGCGTCGTCGGCGCTCGCTGGCGCTGGTGCTGGGGCAGAGGCGGGAGCGGACACGGCGGCTGGCGCGGACGCAGCCGAGGCAGCTGCGGAAGCAGGAGCCGACGCCGCCTTGCCACCGGCTTCGACCGTCGCAATGATTGCGCCGACATTGACGGTGTCGCCTTCCTTCACCAGTAGCTCGCCGAGCACGCCCGCGACCGGAGACGGCACATCCACCGCGACCTTGTCTGTCTCGAGACTGGCAATTGGCTCGTCAAGCGCAACCGCATCACCCGGCTTTTTCAGCCACGCGCCGACGGTTGCCTCAGTAACGGATTCGCCGAGCGTGGGAACTTTGACTTCGGTAGCCATGATGGATCAGCCTTTCTGCTGACGTTTGATTTCGGTGCGGACGCTGTGGCCGAGTGCATCGGCAATGAGCGCGCCCTGCTCCGCGAGGTGGCGCTTGGCGAGGCCGGTCGCAGGCGAGGCGGACGCCTTGCGTCCCGCATAGCGCGCGCGCATCGGCGCCTTGCCTGCAGCATCGAGCGCCTGCTCGATAAAAGGCTCGACAAAGAACCACGCGCCATTGTTGCGCGGCTCCTCCTGACACCAGATCACCTCTTCGAGATTGGTCATCCGGGCCAGACGAACGGCGAGCGCCTCGGTCGGAAAAGGATAGATCTGCTCGATGCGAACGATCTGCGTGCCTTTATCTCCCGCCGCGTCGCGCGCCTCGATGAGGTCATAGGCAACCTTGCCGGTGCAGAGCACGAGGCGTTTGGTCTCCTTGTCTGGGGCCGGATTAGTGTCTGAAAGGATGCGCATGAAGTGATGCGCGCCCATGAAATCCTCCGCCTTGCTCACGGCCAGCTTGTGCCGCAGCAGAGACTTGGGCGCCATGATGATCAGCGGCTTGCGGAACGGACGCAGCATCTGACGGCGCAGAATGTGGAAATAGTTTGCCGGCGTCGTGCAGTTCGCGACCTGGATATTGCCCTCGGCGCAGAGTTGGAGGAACCGCTCCAGCCGGGCCGAGCTGTGTTCCGGCCCCTGCCCCTCATAACCATGCGGCAGCAACAGCACGAGACCGTTGGCGCGCAGCCATTTGGATTCGGACGAGGCGATATACTGGTCGATCATGATCTGCGCGCCGTTGGCGAAATCGCCGAACTGCGCCTCCCAGATCACGAGGCTCTTGGGATCGGCCATCGCATAGCCATATTCGAAGCCAAGCACGCCATATTCGGACAGCGGGCTATCCAGCACCTCGAAAGTGCCGTGCGGGATCGTCGATAGCGGGATGTAGCGCTTTTCCGTTTCCTGATCGAGCCAGACAGCGTGGCGATGACTGAAGGTGCCACGCCCGGAGTCCTGCCCCGACAGGCGCACACCATAGCCTTCCGAAAGCAGGCTGCCGAATGCCAGCGCTTCGCCGGTTGCCCAGTCGAACCCCTCACCGCTCTTGAACATCTCGGCCTTGGCCTCGATCACGCGGCGCAGGGTCTTGTGAACCTCGTGTCCCTCGGGGATCGTGGTCAGCGTACGACCCAGACTGTCGAACAGCTTGCCAGAGATCGCTGTCTCGACATTTTTCCGCGCGGTTTCGATGTCCGCCGGTTGATGCAGGCCGGACCAGCGGCCCGCAAACCAGTCAGCGTGATTGGACTTGTAGGTCTTGGCTGCCTCGAACTCTTCTTCGAGATGATCGGTAAACGCTTTGGTGGTCGCTGCGGCAAAGCCCTCGTCGATCATGCCCTGCGCCACCAGGCGCGAGGCATAGACCTCGCTCACGGGCGGATGCTGCCGGATCGCCTTGTACATCAACGGCTGGGTAAAGCCCGGCTCGTCGCCCTCATTGTGGCCGAAGCGGCGATAGCACCACATGTCGATCACGATATCGCGATGGAAGGTCTGGCGGTAGTCGACCGCGAGCTTGCAAGCGAAGGTCACCGCCTCCGGATCGTCGCCGTTCACATGAATGATCGGTGCCTGCACGCCCTTGGCCACGTCGCTGGGATAAGGCGAGCCCCGCGAGAACTGCGGGCTGGTGGTGAAGCCGATCTGGTTGTTGATGACGAAGTGAATGCAACCGCCGGTGTTGTAACCGCGCACGCCGGAAAAGCCGAAGCACTCCCAGACGATGCCCTGCCCCGCGAAGGCCGCGTCGCCATGGATCAGCACGGGGAGAACCTGCTCGTGCTTTTCAAGGTCGTCGCGGAACACCTGTTGCGCCCTTACCTTGCCGAGCACGACTGGATCGACCGTTTCGAGGTGCGACGGGTTGGGCACCAGGCTCATGTGCACCTTGACGCCGTCAAACTCGCGGTCGGTGCTGGTGCCGAGGTGATATTTCACGTCACCGGATCCGCCGACATCCTCCGGATTAGCCGTGCCGCCGGAAAACTCGTGGAAGATCACGCGGAATCCCTTGGCCATCACGTTGGCGAGCACGTTCAGCCGTCCGCGATGCGCCATGCCATAGACGATCTCGCGCACGCCGCGCGCGCCGCCATATTTGATGACGGCTTCAAGTGCGGGAATCATGGACTCGCCGCCGTCCAACCCGAAGCGCTTGGTGCCAACATATTTGCGGCCCAGAAACTTCTCATACTGCTCGGCGTGGATGACCTTGGAGAGGATCGCCTTCTTGCCCTCGGGCGTGAACTCGATTTCCTTGTCCGCGCCTTCCATCCGGTCCTGCAGGAAGCGGCGCTCCTCCACATCCGAGATGTGCATATATTCGAGGCCGACACTGCCGCAGTAGTTGGCACGCAGGATATTCACGATCTCGCGGATCGTCGCCCATTCCATGCCCAGCGTGCCGCCGACATAGATCTTGCGATCCAGCGCCTCACCGGAAAAACCATGATATTCGGGCGTAAGATCCGCCGGAATATCACGGTGCGACAGGCCGAGCGGATCAAGGTTGGCCGCAAGATGCCCGCGCACACGATAGGTGCGGATCAGCATCATCGCGCGGATGCTGTCTGAGGCCGCCTGTTTGATCTCGGCGTCGGACATCGGCTTGACCGAGCCCTTCGCCGCCGCCTTTACGGCAACTTCCATCTGCGTGGGGTCCAGCGCAGACGTCAGATCGTCCGTAGCGTTGAGCGGCCAGCCGGAACGCGCCCAGCTCGGGCCTCGCTCAATCTCGTTGCCGCCGTCGAAATCCTGGCCTTCGAAGCCCATGAGTGACTCCTTCGTCCTTGTGTCCCGCGTGCAGTCGGGGGACGCATCGCTTTCCGGTGCGGTGCAGCGCGCCGGCAAGCTTTTCATACATGGTTAACCGTTAAGAACTTCCAACAAGGTCGTTCCCAGTTCCGAGGGGCTGGACGCAACCTTGATACCGGCCGCTTCCATTGCCGCGATCTTGCTCTCGGCATCACCCTTACCGCCCGAAACGATCGCGCCGGCATGGCCCATGCGGCGCCCCGGAGGGGCGGTACGGCCCGCGATGAAACCGGCCATCGGCTTCTTGCGGCCCCTCTTGGCTTCATCGATCAGGAACTGCGCAGCCTGCTCCTCGGCGTCGCCGCCGATCTCGCCGATCATGATGATGCTCTTCGTCGCTTCGTCAGCAAGGAACAGCTCGAGCACGTCGATGAAGTTGGTGCCGTTGACAGGATCGCCGCCAATGCCGACGGCCGTCGTCTGACCAAGACCAGCGTTGGATGTCTGGAACACCGCCTCATAGGTGAGCGTGCCGGAGCGAGAGACGACGCCGACAGACCCTTTCTTGAAGATGTTGCCGGGCATGATCCCGATCTTGCACTCGTCGGGCGTCAGCACGCCGGGGCAATTGGGACCAATGAGGCGGGACTTGCTGCCCGAAAGGGCGCGCTTTACCCGCACCATGTCCAGCACCGGAATGCCTTCGGTGATGCAGACGATCAGCGGGATCTCCGCATCGATCGCTTCGAGGATCGAGTCCGCCGCGAATGGCGGCGGCACATAGACGACGGAAGCATCGGCGCCGGTCGCTGCCTTGGCCTCCGCAACCGTGTTCCAGATCGGCAGGTTGGTCTCGGCATGGGTCGTTCCGCCCTTGCCTGGAGTCACGCCGCCGACCATCTGCGTTCCATAAGCCAGCGCCTGCTGGGTGTGGAAGGTTCCGGTTGCGCCGGTCATCCCCTGGGTGATCACCTTTGTATTCTTGTTGACGAGTATGGACATGCTTACCCCTTCTTCAGGTGGTGTGGCACTTCATATTTTCCCTCGCCGGCTGCACACTTTTCCTGGGGAGGGAGTGCAGACCGTTCAGGCGAGGCTCGGCTCAACGCCCTTGCAGGCGACCAACAGTTCCTTCACCGCATCGACCGATACCTGGAGGAAGCCCTTGGCCTCATCGTCCAGCTCGATCTCGACAACCTTTTCAACGCCGCCCGCACCGATCATCACCGGCACGCCGACATAAAGATCCTTCACCCCATATTCCCCGTTCACATAGGCAGCACAGGGCAGGATGCGCTTTTGATCGTTGAGATAGGCTTCGGCCATCGCGATGCCGGATGCAGCGGGGGCGTAGAAAGCCGAGCCGGTCTTCAGTAGGCCCACGATTTCACCGCCACCCGAGCGGGTGCGCTGGACGATCGCGTCGATGCGCTCCTTGGTGGACAGGCCCATCTTGATAAGGTCGGGCACAGGAATACCGTTGACCGTCGAATATTGCACCACCGGCACCATGGTGTCGCCGTGGCCGCCGAGCACGAAGGTGTTGACGTCGCGGATCGAAACCTGGAACTCATCGGCGATGAAGTGGCTGAACCGCGCGCTGTCCAGCACGCCCGCCATGCCGACAACCATGTGGTGCGGCAGGCCCGAAAATTCGCGCAGCGCCCAAACCATCGCATCGAGGGGGTTGGTGATGCAGATGACGAACGCGTTGGGGGCATAGGTCTTGATCCCCTCGCCCACGGCTTTCATGACGCCGAGGTTGATACCGAGCAGGTCGTCGCGGCTCATGCCCGGCTTGCGGGGCACGCCTGCGGTCACGATGATGACATCCGCGCCGGCGATGTCCTTATAATCATTAGTACCGGTGATCTTCGCGTCGAAACCCTCGACCGGGCCGCACTGCGAAAGGTCAAGCGCCTTGCCCTGAGGAACACCGTCGACCACGTCGAAGAGGACGACATCGCCCAGTTCCTTCTGCGCGGCCAGATGCGCGAGCGTGCCACCGATATTGCCAGCGCCGATCAGCGCGATCTTCTTGCGAGCCATTGCAGTCAGTCTCCTTGTGCCACCGGCCCCCGCCGGCAAGATAAACTGTGCCCGCTTAGGCCCATTTGGTTAAGGTTTCAACACCGGTTTTCGCTGCAGTGCAACTTATTTGTGATATTGCGAAGTAGTTGCAATATTGGCTCCGCTGTTACTCACCGTGCCCTTTTGCAAGATATTCGTCCGATTGCATTTCCATCAGCCTGGACGCCGTGCGTTCAAATTCGAAAGCTCCATCCCCGGTGGGATAAAGTGCGTCCGGCCCAGCGTCCGCACTTGCGAGCAGCTTGACCTTGTATTCATAGAGCGCGTCGATCAGCGTGACGAACCGCGCCGCCTCGTTCCTGTTTTCCGGACCCAGTACCGGAATGCCAACGATGATCACACTGTGATACCGGCGCGCGATGGAGAGGTAGTCGCTCGCGCCCCGTGCCTCCCCGCACAAACGCTTGAACGAGAAGACCGCCACGCCTTTGAGCGATTTTGGCACATGAATGGTACGGCCGCCAGGGATGACCAGCTCCTCGCTGGGCACATGAGCCTTGTCTTCGGGTGGAAAGTCCGTCAGGCGGAAGAAGGCCTGGCTCAGCGCCTGCGTGGCCCCCGGGCCATTGGGTACATGCCACAGCTGCGCGTCGCCCAAGCGGTCGCGCCTATAGTCCACCGGGCCGTTGAGGCTCATCACATCGAGCCTCTCCTTCATCAGCGCGATGAACGGCAGGAATAGCTGGCGGTTGAGACCATCCTTGTAGAGATCGTCGGGCACCCGGTTGGAGGTGGTTACGATCGTTACCCGCCGCTCCAGCAGGCCGGTGAAGAGGCGAGACATGATCGCTGCGTCTGCCATATTGTTGACGACCATCTCATCGAAACACAGCAGCCGCGCTTCCTCGGCCAGCGAAGCGACAACCGGCGGGATCGGATCGCCGCTCTCGGACTTGCGGGCCTCACGCAGCCGGGCATGGACATCGAGCATGAACTCATGGAAATGCGCCCGCCGCTTCCGCCTCACCTGTACGCATTCGTAGAACAGGTCCATCAGCATGGACTTTCCGCGCCCCACCCCGCCCCACAAATACAGGCCGCGCGGAGGTTCCGGCTCCCTACGCAACAGTTTCCACAGCGTGGAGCCGCGCGGAGGTTGCGCTTCAAGTTCCGCCTGCAAGCGGGCCACCCGTTCGGCCGCCCGCGCCTGATCTGGATCGGCACGCAGTTCCCCAGCCGCAATCAGTGCCTTATAGCGAGCAAGCAGATCGGTCATTGCGGAACCTTACGCACAACGCCGCTGCCGATCAGGATCTGCTGCCCCTCCTGGCGGAGCGTCAGGCGCACAAATTGCACCCTGTCGGCTTCGCGGATTTCCTCGGCCTCACCTTCGATGAGCACTCCGGTACGTCCACCTGCGGGGTATTCGAAACAGAGCGAGACCGTGACGGGCTGAACCGGCGGCTCGAATGGCACCCCAAAAATGCTAAGGGCATTCTCTGCATATGAGCTCAGAAAGCCGCCGTGCAGCCCGCCAAGCATGCTGCGTGTGCCCGGCCCCGGTAGAACAGGATGCTCGCTAATACGGCTTAAGCGCACCGGAGACCACTTCTCCGGCCACTCGCCGGGCCGCTATAAGCCCCTGTCAGCCAATCGACGCTGCACGAGCCAGTCACCGTCAGAGCTGGCGCTCGACCAGCATCTTCTTGGTCTCTGCGATCGCCTTGGCAGGCGAAAGCCCCTTGGGGCAGACATTGGCGCAATTCATGATCGTGTGGCATCGATAGAGACGGAAGGGATCTTCCAGCTCGTCCAGCCGCTCGCCGGTGAACTCATCGCGGCTGTCCGCCAGCCAGCGATAGGCCTGCAGCAGGATTGCCGGACCAAGGAACTTGTCTGAATTCCACCAGTAGCTGGGGCAGCTGGTTGAGCAACAGGCGCAAAGGATGCACTCATAGAGGCCATCCAGCTTCTCGCGATCCTCGGGCGATTGCAGCCGCTCCTTGCCCGAAGGCGTTGTTGATACCGTCTTAAGCCAAGGCTGGATCGAGGCATATTGCGCATAGAAATGCGTGAAATCGGGCACCAGATCCTTGATAACGTCCATGTGCGGCAAGGGCGTGATACGCACCTCACCCTTGCAATCCTCGATAGCTGTAGTGCAGGCGAGGCCGTTCTTGCCATTGATGTTCATCGAGCACGAACCGCAAATACCCTCGCGGCAGGAGCGGCGGAATGTCAGCGATGGGTCCTGCTCATTCTTCATCTTGATAAGCGCGTCGAGCACCATCGGGCCGCAATCGTCCAGATCGATCTCAAACGTGTCATATCGGGGGTTGTCACCCGAATCGGGGTCGTAGCGATAGACCTTGAATGCCTTCACATTGGCCGCGCCGTCCGCCTTGTGGACCTTGCCCTTGCCCGTAATCTTGCTGTTTTTCGGAAGCGTGAAAGTCGCCATGCCTGAAAATTCCTTAGCCGTTGCGTGCCTGCTAGCGCCTTGATCCGCCGACTTCAATAGACAACCGCACACCCGCTCGAGGCGTACTAAAGGTGCCTTTGACCGTCCCGATGACGAAAAGCCATTTCCCGCACAGCAGAACCCGCCTATAGCGAACGCCTGTCCAACGATAGAGTGGCTTGTGAATGCCCGCCATCCATGTTTTCATTATTTCCTGGCGCGGCCAGCACGAACGAGCCGCAGCCATCGCTCGATCGCTTGCCACCTCGGCGGATAAACTCTCGATCGTCTATTCCGATCCTTCGGGAAGGCCGGCCTGCCTGGAGGGGCTTCCCGTCATTGAGCGGGACAATCGTCTATTCTGGGCAGACAAGTTCCAGGCCTGTCTCGAGCAGTGCGCACCCGATGACATCATGCTCATCATCCATGCAGACTGCCGGTGCGACGACTGGCCACGCATAGTCACCCGATGCAAGGCAGGGTTTGCTCGTTTTGCCGAGCTTGGCATCTGGACCCCCCGGATCATTGGAACGCCGTGGCGGCTCGAGCGGACCCGGATACAACGCATCGTGGGCAGCGACTGCAGCATCGTCGCGCATACGGACGGGCTGGTTTTCGCGCTCAGCCCAGCCTTGTATCCCCGGATGAAACGCGCGGACTATAGTGGTAATCTTTATGGCCTCGGCATTGACTGGCTGTTTCTCTGTGCTGCCTACGCTCGCGGAATGACCGCCATTTCCGATGAAGCGATTACCGTGCGGCACCCCATTTCCCGCGGCTACTCCTCTGCCAACGCGCGCGAACAAAAACGTGCCTTCCTTAATCAGATGACGACGGAGGAACAATTGGCCTATTCGCGATTGAGAGTACATCTACGCAAAAGGCACATATATCATAAATTGCACTGGTTTGCATTTCAGCGCTGGTCTCGCCAACAGGCAACGCTGGCTCCATAGCAGGGATCGAGGGGGATATCGAATGGACTTAGACGAATCGACGCCCGATATGCTTTGCGAACTTCAAACACGATATGGCGCCTTTGTTGTCCCAGATGAAAATGATCTGATAGCGGATACATTGAAAACCTATGGAGAGTGGGCTGAGAACGAGATTTCTTTACTCCGCACCATGATCCGTCCCGGAGATACGGTGCTCGATATAGGTGCGTGCTATGGCACCCACACTCGCGCATTCTCCCAAGCAGTCGGAGAAACGGGAAAAGTCATCAGCTTCGAGGCGTGCGAGCAGACAGGAGAGTTTCTGAGGAAGAACATAGAAATCGCTCCCATCGCCAACATAGAAATGCATAGGGTTGCCTTGGATTCCATCTCCGGTCGCACCATCTCGATGGCCGGTGCGCATGCGAACCGCGGGGCCACGCACATTGTAACCATAGGGCAGGATGCCACCCAAGGCGGGAATGCCGTCACGTCAACCTTAGACGAATTTTGTTTACCGCGAGTGGACTTGCTGAAAATTGACGTTGAAGGACATGAGATTCAGGTACTTGCCGGGGGCGGTCAAACGCTTAAAAGATGCCGACCAATAGTATTCTGCGAAATGAACTCGATTTCTGCGGGTTTTGCGCTGTACCAGTGCTGGTCGCTGGAGCGCTACGAAGTCATGGGTATTCGAAGCTTCGCAGCTAACAAGAATAATTTCCTAAAAAATCCAATGGATGTTTTCGGCGACGCCTCTGAATGCGCACTGTTGTTCGTACCTGAAGAGAGAGCGGCGGATGTGCCCGCAATGGTTGCAGGAAATGTGATAACACGGATCACACAGACAGAAGACATTGTTGCGATGGCTCTAGGGCAGATTCAATATATATCAAAATTCTGGACTATGAATGAAGAGGGTCATGCACTTTCTCAACTTAGAAAGAAAAATGAGGAATTGCAGCATAAACTGGGATCCAAAAAATTGAGATTTTTCAAATAAATAGAATGTCAGTCTTATCTCATGAGAATATTGCCGAAATACTTTATTAATTCAATATTGTTCTCTAAGGAGACGGGCCGTCTTCGTTCAATTATTCGGCATATGTTATTTGACAAAGATATGAAAGCGCGAAATTTTTTCCGAAAAATAACGCACAAAAAAAACGGAATGATAAAGAAAAAATTTTTAAATCTAGAACAAACAATCAACGAAGATAATGTTACTGTTAAAAAAATTAACATTCTTCACATGACGCGTTATAATAAGGAATATGAAACATCTATATACATATGTAACAATGAAGATGTATCTCGGGCTCATGATTCCTTATATGAATTGATCAAAAATAAAACATCGTCTCAATTCCTAGCGATTTCGATCAGTCATGATAATTTCAAGAAAGTATCAGGAGGAATCCAACTTTGCGTGGACAAAGAATTAGGACACTTCAATTCTTCGGGTCTAGATTATTTACATATTTATCCGATAATTCCTGTGACCAGACTGGCGAAGAAGGGAGAAGACGTTCTTGTCGGCGTATCTCTCAATGGACAGGAATTACCACCGGCGCGGATGTCCGGGATTCTCAAACTGATGAGCCAACTCGCCAACGAAAACTATGAGCTGGTTTTCGCCCTTCATCATCTCATGGGCCACTCGCCCGAAATGATAGGTGAGATGCTCCGGCAGTGTGGCAATCCACCCGCTTATTTTTGGATCCATGATTATTTTAGCCCGCACTATTCATGAGGCCTCCGCTCCGGGTTCGTGCGAGCATGGTTTGTCGGTCGCCGGGTGATCAGAGCAAGCTCCTCCGGCGGTTTTTTCACCGCGTCAGGATCGATGGGCTTTTCGAGGTTGAAGGACGAGGGCTCGGGCTTTGGGCGGCACTGCCGCGCTGGTTATGTGGGTGCCGGCCGGAGGCCGGTGGCAATGGTTCTGAACAGGCTGGCATCGGGACAGGCTGACGCGAAGGCGACGCGGATGCGCGTAGCGGTTTCGATGATGCGGGCGGCGACCTTGAGCAACCGCAGGCGCAGCGTTGCGAACTCGGCGGTGGCGAGCGCGGCAGCCTTCGGGATTTCCTGCTGGATGCGCCACACGAGCCAGTAGGCGGCGGTGTGCAGGATGAGGCGCATCTGGTTAGCATTGGCTGAGCGGCACGAGGTACGATCGCTGGCAAGCTGGGTCTTGTGGCGCTTGATCAGGTTCTCGGCGTTGCCGCGCGCGCAGTAGAGGGTGTCGTAGATATGCTCAGCCGAACCTTCGGCCAGCGAGGTGACGACATAGCGGATGTCCATGCCCAGCGTGCTGGCCTCGATCCGGGCGACGACGCGGCGCTGGCACTTCCAGCTCTTCGCGCCGTAGCGGGTCTCGGCATAGTTGCGCAGGACCGGATATTGGCGCTGAGCCCGCTTAACCGCGCAGGCATCGGCGGCAGCGACGATTTCGGGATCAGCACGCAGCGCGGCGTTGGTCGGCAGGCCGAACACGTAGTCGACGCCGGCCGCCTCGCAGAAGGCCATGACCTCGGGCCGGCCATAGTGCCCGTCGCCGCGGATGGTGATGTGCGTTTCGGGCCAGTGCCGGCGCAGATGGCGCACCAGGCGCCGGATGTGGCCGGCAGCTTCGGCGCCCGACGGTGTCTTGCCGGTGCGCAGCAGCATCGCCACCGGTCGGCCGGTGGCAGTGTCGTAGACATGGATCGGCAGGAAGCAGCGCTCGCCATGATGCCCGTTCCAGAAGGAGAGCTGCTGATAGCCATGAACAACGTCACAGGTGTCATCGATATCCAGCGTCACCGCCGCCGGCGCGGCGGGGTAGCTGGTGCAGTAGATGTCGATCATCGCGGCCATCATCCTGGCCAGCTCGCGTGTGGTCGGCGCATTTTCCCACCGGCTCATCGTCGGTTGGCTGGCCAGCCCCGCGCCCGATCCCGGCAGCTTGCCCAGCGCCAGGCGGAAGCCCGGATCGTCGCGCAGAGCGTCGAGATCATCGGCGTCTTCATAGCCGCAGGCGATCGCGAACACCCGGGCACGCAGGATGTCATCAAGGCGATGGATCACCCGCACAGGGTCCCGCGGATCGGCAATGCAAGCCGCAAGCCGCCGGCAAAGCCCCATCGCGCGCTCGGCCTGTGCCAGCAGCAGAACACCGCCATCCGAGGTGAGCCGACCTCCGTCGAACGCGGCTGTGATCTTCTTGCGCCCGATCGCTGGAAACGAAAATCCCGGCGCGCTATCATCGCTCCCGGCGGGTGTGGCCCGTGGCATAAATTGCCTCGCTGCAGGACTGGTCTAGACACCCATTTTCCTACATCAAAGCAATCGCTTACACCACTCCCGCCAACCCTTCTGACCAAGCCCGATGAATAAGCCGGGTTAGCCTGTGTCGTTCCTATACCTTACTACGCAATGGCATTCACTTCTGCCACGCGCCTGATGCCTCCTCCAATGCTTGTATGACCTGTATTTATGGCGAGGACCGGATAGACCATACGACTCGCATTCTTGAGCTGTTATCCCAGGACAATGTCATAGCGGTGTTTCCGTCAAATGTTAGCCGCGAGGTTGTTGCTAAAGCAGGACATAAACTGGATTTCGACAATTCAATAATATTGCCACACATCACCTTGGAAGAAGTATATGCGGAGCGAAATCCATCATTTCACGGCTCTGATGATATCACCGTTGCCTTCATCGGCACGCCTGCGCACCTCAAGGGTTGGGACGTTTTCTGGGACTTAGCAAAACGATATGACCCGGAGGGAACATTAAAGTTTCTGGTTTTTTCGACCAAGCCGCCAGTACCTGGTAATTATCGATGGGTGCCCGTTCATACTACCGCTGAGGCGCCCCGCGCGATGATCGACGCTTTGGAGAGCCACAATGTCGACATTGTGATAATCTGGCCCGGCTGGGCGGAAACGTTCTCGTTGACCACCTGCGAAGCTATAGCGGGGGGGGCCTATATCGTAACAAACAGCTGGTCCGGGAATGTCGCCCAACTCGTGAAGATGCATTCCAGGGGTACTGTACTCAACTCGCATTCGGAACTACTTGATTTTCTGTCATCCGATTCTTTGCTCGATGCTGTGGAATTCATTCGGACAATGCGTTCAAAAAGTAGAATAATAATCGAGAATAGTATGTTGACCTATGAAGTGGTGGGGAAGTAACTGGAAATGGCTGTTCACGCATTCACGAGTTTCAGCTTTAGCTATCTCAACAGGGCTCGCGTACTCGCTGCTTCAATCAAACGAATCCACCCTGACTGGGTGACATGGGCTGTCATTTCAGATCACGCGCCTCCGTCCTTCAGGTTTGAGCTGGAGCAGGAGGCCTTCGACCGCGTTCTTTACCTTGAAGATCTTTTCGGAGATCAATCCGCAAGCTGGATATTCGGCCATGACGTAATCGAGGCCTGCACAGGGGTGAAGGGCCGTGCCCTTACTTATATCCTCGAACAAGGCGATTGTGAGAAGGTGTTTTTCTTCGATCCTGACACCGCTTTATTCAACCCCATGGACGACGTGTTAGACACGTTGGATACGTACAGCATCGTACTCACTCCGCATCAAATTGACCCCGAGCCTCCAGAGGACGTACGTGCGATCATCGACAACGAGATTTGCTCACTTCACTACGGCTCGTTCAACCTTGGCTTCGTGGGCGTCTCCAATACCGATGAAGGCCGACGGTTCGCGAAATGGTGGGATGCACGCCTTACCGACTGGTGCCATGATCGGCTGGATATTGGCCTGTTCGTCGATCAGAAATGGTGCAATCTGGTCCCGTGCTATTTCGATTCCGTCAAAATCCTCCGCGATCCGGGGTTGAATGTAGCCAGCTGGAATCTGAGCCAGCGGACGGTAACATTTGATGAGAAGGGCATGGCGCGGGTCAACGGCAGCCCGCTCAAATTTTTCCATTTCACAAAACTTGGCCCGATCGGCGACAAAATGACCAGCCGATATGCCAAGGACAATGTGGAAGTTTATGAGTTGTGGCACTGGTATAAGGATGAAGTTGAAAAGAGCACGGCTCCGACCATACCAAATGACTGGTGGCACTTTGGGACATTCGCCAACGGCAAGAAGATAAAAAAACACATAAGGCGTCTATATAGGGAGGCGCCGTACCTGCATGAGCGCTATCCAAACCCGTTTCAGGCTAGTCATTGGGCCTATTTGCCACTAGCGCGATATGAGCGAGTGCGGCTGCGTTGGAAAAAGGTGAAAAGGTCGTTCAAACAAATGAAACGGCGGTTTAGGGGATGATGGAGGTCGCATTTACGGGTCCATCATCAACCTAAGTTAAGAGTAATCACAAACGGATAATGATCCGACCCCAGATCCGGCCCCCGCTCCATTCGCGCCGCCCCCCAGCCCCGGCCCAGCAATGCATGGTCGATATCTAAGATCGCAGGAACCCGCAATCCAGAAGACGGCGCGGGCCAGCTCGCCCGGTCTGACGGCGCGGCCGTCAAGCACAGCATGGACGCAGCATCGCGCATCGTCATCGACCAGCCCGTCGCATTGAAATCCCCCGCGACGACCAGCCGATGGCGTGGCACGCCGCGTAGTTCGCTGGCAAGCCATCTCAGTTCGCGTTTGTGAGCGCCCATGGGCCATGGTTGAGAAAGGTGGACACCGACTAGCGTATATTCGGGGAAGCGCATGATGGCGGCCGAGAGCGCATGACGGTTGTCGGCATCGCCGTGCGCCAGACCTCGCATATCGAGCGGCTTTCGACGTGAAAGCATCACCGTGGAGCAAGGCCGCGATCCCCGGCATGTGACCACATAGGGATATTGGAGCGCAAGCTGGGTCAGCAAAACGCGGCTGCGCCAGCCTACCTCCTGCAGAATTACGGCTTCCGGTTGTTGTGCCAGTATCCAACGCGCCGCACCCTCCGGGTCGTGGTTGGCGAACCACGCGTTGAACGTGACTATGCGGATGACACCTCGATCAGGATACGGGGCCGCTGGCGGCTTAGGCCAGAAGGCCGTGCGTTGCGTCATCAACCAGGCGACAGCCGCTATCCAGATCAGGCCGGAAAGGATGATCGGAAAGCGCGTGGCTTGCCAGCCCGCCATCCACGCTAAAATGATCATCGCCACGGCCCCGAGCATCGGCAAGAGTTGCACACCGTGAGACAGCATCATCAGGACCGGCCAGGACGGCCCGAAAATCAGCAGCAGGCACAGCGCCTGGACTGCCGCCGCAGTCGCCCCGGCGAGGGTGACGGCGAGACGAGGACGTTGCAGATTAACAGGCATGGCCACATTATATCCCGCCCGGTACGACGCGCCAGCCCTTTGGGGCTGGCCTGCCCCAAAGGCGGCTGCTATGCGGCACGAATCCGCTAGATGTCCTCATAGTGAGCACAGGGAGACGCGCGCCGATGACCCTCGAGACAGCAGCAGCCTTTCGGCAGGCGATGCGCAGGCTAGCCGCGACGGTGAACCTCATCAGCCTGACGCAGGACGGCACGCCCATGGGTATGGCCGCCACAGCAGTATGCTCGGTTTCGATGGACCCGCCCAGCCTGCTCGTCTGCGTCAACAAGTCCGCTTCGCTCCACCCCGCGCTTGTGGAGGCAGAGCACTTCAGCGTCACCGTGCTGCACAAAGACCAGGTCGAAACCGCGCGACTGTTCTCCGACAATAGCATGCGCGACATGCGCTTTGCCGATGCGGGGTGGCAGCAGCACCGGCTCGGCCCGCCGCTGCTCGCCAACGCGCAGGTCGGGATCATCTGCGCGCGCAGCGAGATGCTTGCGTTCGCAACGCACACCATCGTCATCGGCTCGGTGCTGGATGTGGTGGTGCGTGAGGACATCAACCCCCTGCTCTACCTCGACGGCGCATTCGAGAGCTTGAAGGACTGAGCGGCCTCGCCCGCACAGCGGGCCAGAGCATTCGCTCACACGGCTACCGGCGCGGCAATGTGCGCCTGGGGCGCGTAATCCACCACATCGAAATCCTCAATCCGGTAGCCAAACATGCTGGCCGGGCGTCGATTGATGTGTAGTCGCGGCGCTCCTTCCGGCATGCGCGCGAGCTGTGTTTCAATGAGCTCTGCATGATTGAGGTAAAGATGCACATCCCCGCCCTGCCAGACGATCTCGCCCGCCTCCAGATCACATTGCTGCGCCAGCATCCGCGTCAACAGCGCGAGGCCGAATATGTTGAACGGCACACCCAGCACAAAATCTGCGCTGCGCTGAAACAGCAGGCCCGAGAGCTTCCCGTCGGCAACATGAAACTGATAGGTCATATGGCAAGGCGGCAGCGCCATATCGTCTACATCGTCGACATTCCAGCCGGTGAACAGCAGCCGGCGCGAGCCGGGATTGTTGCGGATGCCCTCGACCAGCGCAGCGATCTGATTGTGGCCTTGGCGAGCGCGGCGGTATAAGCCGTCCCCTTCGCCCGCAGGCTCGTAGCGCGGCCAGTTGACCCACTGCGCGCCATAGACTGGGCCGAGATCGCCCCATTGCGTGGCGAACCCCTCATCCGCCACGATCCGTGCCTCGAAAGCATCCCGGCTGATCTCGTCACCCGTGGCTCTGCGATATTTGTCCAGCGGCCAGTCAGTCCAGATATGCACGCCTTGTTGCACCAGGGGGCGGATATTGGTGTTGCCGGTAAGGAACCACAGCATCTCGCGCGCCGCCACCTTCCAGTACACCCGCTTGGTGGTGAGGAGCGGCACGGCATGATCTGCCAGCGAAAAGCGCATGGTTGCGCCGAACAGTGCGCGTGTGCCCACGCCGGTGCGGTCTGTGCGTTCGTGCCCTTCGGTCCAGATGCGCCGCATCAGGTCAAGATATTGGAACTCATAATGATCGGGCCGGGGCATCGCGCGGAGGAATCCTTGAAGCAGGAAGACGGCGCCATTCCTCGCGCATGGACCTGGCACCGTCAAGAGGCGAACGAATTGGTCCATAACGGTGAGAAAAACACAAGAAATACAACATAACGGATCATGCTATATCTGGTAAGCACTGCCGGTGCCGCTCAGTTTCCCACGATGCATGCGCCCCACTGGTTTGCCGCTTTTATCGATACGCTGGAGCCACGCCCGTACGGGGAGGAAGTGCTGGCCGCGCTTTTCATCAATCGGCTGGCAGAGGCCATAGGGGCAGTAACCCTGCACGGCGAACGGCACCGTGTGTCCCTTCCAGTGCGCGAGATCGTTCGGCGGGCCGCGCAGGCGCGGGCGGCCTTGGTGTTGCTGCTTCACACTCATCCCTCCGGCAATTCCCGCCCCAGCAGGCAGGATATCCTTCTGACGCACCGGCTGGAGGCTGACCTCGCGCTTGCTGGCATGGCGCTCTATGATCATATCATCCTCGCGCCCCACCACTATTTCAGCTTCCGCGCGGCGGGCTTGCTGAACCATTCAGAAAAGCTTGCGCTTCCCCTTGCCACACCGGCACCGCCCCCCTATAGGCTGCCGCCTGCCTTGCCGGGATCGCGTGATTCCGGCCCGGTCGGGGAGTAGCTCAGCCTGGTAGAGCACTGTCTTCGGGAGGCAGGGGCCGGAGGTTCGAATCCTCTCTCCCCGACCACATATTTTCAAGGGTTTAGCCATAGTTTAGAGGCCTTTCGGACAGGGGCCGGAGGTTCATATTGAACCTTCGACCGCGCGGACGACGCGGGCGAGGTAGTCTGGAGAATAGCGGGCGTAGTGCGCCTGGGTCGTCCTGTCGTCGTCGTGGCCCATCATTTGAGCCAGTTCCGGCATGGGAATACCCTCCTCCGCTGCCCAGACCGCGCCGGTGTGGCGCAGGGTGTATGGCGTTGCGTGGACAGCGCTCCTTTCGCTCGCCCGCTGGAACGCCTTCTTCATGCTGTGCACCTGCTTGCCGCCATGCTCGATCACGAACGCGCTGGTGCGCCCCTCATAGGCCTCCTGCAATGCGCGGAGCAGCTTGTCGCCGATCGGCACGATGGTGCGGCGCTTGGCTGTGCGCACATGCCCCTCGGGCGTGAAGTTGATGCGGCGCCGCATGAAATCGACTCGGTCCCACGTCAGCTCAAGGATAGCGCCGGGCCGGGCCATCGTGTAGATTCCGATCAGCGCATAGAGCCGGGCGTGGTTGGCGCGCATGCCATCGAGAAACTTCGCGAACTCCGCGCGGGTGAGGTGGCGCTCCTTCCGCTCCGGCACCGGCGGCAGCCAGAAGGGTGTGCGCGCGGCGATCTTGCCGGTCTTCACCGCCCAGTTGAGCGCGGTGGAAAGCATCATCAGCTCATAGCGCGCGGTGGCATCGCCTACCTTGCGCGTGGCGCGGTATGCCCGGGCGGATTGATCGTTCACGCCCGCAGGCATCACCTTTTCCCAGTATCCGCGCATCGCCTTCCACGCAGCGGCGCGCCGGGCTTCGGAGCGCTTGCCGTCCATCGTCGCCAGATAGGCGGTCATGATCCGGCCCACGGTCCATGGACTATCGTCCGATCCTTGCCAGAGGGCGCTGGCCTCCGCCTCGGCGCTCTGGCGATCGCACGACGTGAGGGTGTGGCGATGGCGGGTTCGCTTTCCGTCTGCTCCGCGCTCCCACCAGACGAGGGCAAACCCTCCGCGAAAGCGCTGGACGGAATAGCTGTCGTCATTGGCTGCGGACATGATTCATACCTTTCGACCTCGGCTGCGCTGAACCGCATTAGCTCACCGATATAGAACGGGCGCAACCGATTCTGGCGCACGAGCTTGTAGATCATGCTCTTACTGCAATCCCAGCGCTCGGCGAGCTGCTGAGCGGAGAACGGGCGTTCATCATGGATGTTGCGCGCGGCGGCTGTCATGCTGCTCTCCACAGGATAGGTTTTTGATCCTTCGCGATGCGATGAATTCCGCGCGCCATTGGATGTTTGGGCGCGCCGGTAATGGTCTTTCCCCAGCACCAGAGATCGGGATATGGAGCTTCTCCCCTTTGAATTTCCTCAATCACATGGTCGATCCACATGCAGTCACGAGCAATTGCGCCCCAGCATACAAAAACCTGATCAGCCTTCTTCGCCTCGGCAGCGACAGCTGGCAAATTGACGAAGTGCAATTCGTCGCGCGCTGCCCAATCGCCCCTGTAGATACCGTCGACACGGACATAGACATCTGCAGGCTTGGCGCTGCACCAAGGATACAGATTGACCGCAACATACCCACCGAAGCCGAAAAGCTGAAACCAATCATTCCACCATCGAGATGTGGGATCGTCCTGGCTGCCGTCCGCGGCGGAAGGATTGTGCCCAATAACGCATGCTATGGGGCCCGGGCCCCATTTCCGAATGAGACGAAGCCGATTTTTACCATCGAAATCAGCGCGACGCTGAATGATGGCATTCCCGAAAAGATCGACCGGCTCAGTCTTCACTTCTCGGCCTCCTCATCCACCTCATCAAAGCGATTCCTGATCTCATCGATCGCGTGCCTGATCCCGCGCGTGAACGCTCTGGCGCGCGGCCGGCGGGATGCTTCGGCCTCAAGGTGGGTGATGATGCCGGCGCGCTGGGCGTTTAGGGCGGTGCGGAGTTCGGTCATGACATCGTCTGCCCAAGATCGGAAATTCGGTCTGTCAGCAGCCCGTCAAGCCTGCTGAGCCAGTCATTCAGGAACTGCCGATGAATTTCGAGGCTGTATTCAATGCTGCTGGCCGCGCGCTGCATCTGATCAGCAGCTGACGACATTGCCGAGCCTGCCCGGACGACATCCTCAGCGCCGATGAGGTGGACACATTCAGCCATGAGCCACCTCCGGGTATCCGTCGTGCGTCGCGCCGTCGAGGTAGCGCCCAGCGGCTTTCTTGCCCCAACGAACCATGGGAGCGGCACCATCAGGGATAACTCCGTACACATGACCATCAATTCCCAGCCAGAATACATCGCATTGAGGACGCTCTGGATCATAGGGCCCGTATTCGCCCCACTGCTTGAAAAGGAACGGCACATCCATTGCTACGCATTGGCCGAGCAGACTGCGGACCCAATCTGGGTGCATCGGTCGAGCACCACGGCCGGATTCGCCACCCACAATTACCCAATTCAAGTGCACCAGCCACTCGGGTCGCAGCGTCACAGCGCCCAGCAACGGTTCCATGGAAAGGCCAATCCATGGGATGCTGAGGCGATGCTTCAATTCGATCAGGCGCGGTATGTCGCGGTCGGCCTCCTCTTGATTGACGACGCTGATGATCAGACCAGCATGGTTCGGCCAGATGCGACCGTTCAAACGCTTTTCGATGAACGATACCCGTTTGGTGACGATCTGGATGTCGAGGCTGGTGCACGCACTGGTAGCGTCCCAAGCCTCCGCAAACCATTCTTCCGGCACTTCCTTGTCAAAAAGGTCAGACATGGATTGCACGAACACCCGGCGGCGACTGTTCGGATGGAGCTTGCCGATCTCTGCATCGGCGGCCCACCATGATGCCCCGTTTTGAAGCCGATAGATGGTAGCAACTGCGCTCTTGATCTTGCGACGCGGGACGCCCGCGCCCCAGATGCTTTCGCCAGTCCGCTTCGACAACGTTTCGGCATAGCAATGATCGCACCCCGGCCCGACCTTAGTACAGCCCCACCAGAAATTGACGGTCGCGTCCGTCCATTCGATGGCGGTGTTGTCAGCCATAAACCCTCCCCTGCCCCACAACCTGCCCCGACAGCGCCGCGAGCGTCGCCTTGTCGAGATAATCCCGCTGCTGGACCTTGCGTGGCCCGCGCTCGGCCGCCAGCAACGCGCGCCGGCGTTCATCGCGCTCGCGCTCGACCTGCTCCACCCGCCGCAGGATCTCGTCGCTCTCGTCCAGCTTGCGCGCTTTTGCCCTGCGCGCGATCATGTTCTGCCACTGTTCAAAGCTGCCCGGATTGCGGTAATCGTCGATCAGCTTTGAGACCATGCGCAGGAAATCAACCTGCATGGTGGCACCCTCGAGAAGCCTGCTGATCTGGCAGCTATTGAGCACCTGATCGTTGAGCGCGCTCACCGCGCTGGCGACCTGATTGAGAGACCATCCGCTACGCTTGCGCCACGCCACCAGATTCTGCCGGACCTGCTCGCTGCGCCTCGCCAGACGACCATTGAGGTCATTCCAAGGGGTGGAGCCCAGCCCGGTGACGGTGACGCTGTAGTCATAGTCGTTGCCAACCCGCATCGTGGTGAACGTGACTGAGCCCGCCGCGCTCAGCTTCCGCATGTGGTAGCGGATAGCTTCGTCGGTGCACTTCAAGGCCTGCATGGCGCCCTCGTAAGTAAAGGGTCGGCTCTCGTTCACGAGCTTCGTCAGGTGATCGAGCAACATAGGGGATCGGGAGGGGATATTATTCATAGATTGCCCCCGCATCCTTGCCGTGACACCTCACTATTGTCGCGGTGCCGACGGAGCGGCGGACTCTCCGATCAGGGAGGTTAATGGGTGGAGACCTGTCGCCCTTGAGGTGGACGTTACGCCAATACTGCGCGCTTTCGGTTTCCTGTCTCATGCCGTCGCCCGCTCAAACAGTGATTTGAACCGCTCGCCATAGCTTCCGAACGCCGCACCAAGCACGGTATCCAGCGGAAGCTCGTCGGCATCGCTAGGAAGGCCCGCCTCCGCCATGCCCTGACGTGTCCCGGACTCACACGCCCCGGTGATGAGCCGGAAATCGTTGATATGGACCGTGCCACGCTCCTTGATTTCCCTGACGAGTTCCTCCTCGTCGAAATCATGCTCCATCATCTTGAAGCGAACATCGCGCATGGCTTGCTCGACCGTGTCGCCGTGGGCAAAATATTCGCCTTGGGCCGCCACATAGCAGGCCTCGAGGTCGGCGATCTCGCCGCCGCCGAAGTAGGAGGCGCTGTAGATCGTGGCGTCGCCAAGCACTCGTTCGGAGCGAATGAGCATGGTGTAGCCGTCGACATTTTTCAGCCGGATGCGTTCGCCGCGATAGGTCTGAATCTCCTCAGTCAGCCCCCTCAGATCGACGGAGCCGCCGTTGGAGAAGGTCACGCCCTCGGGCAGCGTGGTCAGGCTGCTCAGATAGACGGAGCCGCCGTTGGAGAAGGTCACGCCCTCGGGCAGCGTGGTCAGCCCCCTCAGATCGACGGAGCCGCCGTTGGAGAAGGTCACGCCCTCGGGCAGCGTGGTCAGCCCCCTCAGATCGACGTAGCCGCCGTTGGAGAAGGTCACGCCCTCGGGCAGCGTGGTCAGCCCCCTCAGATCGACGGAGCCGCCGTTGGAGAAGGTCACGCCCTCGGGCAGCGTGGTCAGCCCCCTCAGATCGACGGAGCCGCCGTTGGAGAAGGTCACGCCCTCGGGCAGCGTGGTCAGCCCCCTCAGATCGACGTAGCCGCCGTTGGAGAAGGTCACGCCCTCGGGCAGCGTGGTCAGCCCCCTCAGATCGACGTAGCCGCCGTTGGAGAAGGTCACGCCCTCGGGCAGCGTGGTCAGCCCCCTCAGATCGACGGAGCCGCCGTTGGAGAAGGTCACGCCCTCGGGCAGCGTGGTCAGCCCCCTCAGATCGACGGAGCCGCCGTTGGAGAAGGTCACGCCCTCGGGCAGCGTGGTCAGCCCCCTCAGATCGACGGAGCCGCCGTTGGAGAAGGTCACGCCCTCGGGCAGCGTGGTCAGCCCCCTCAGATCGACGGAGCCGCCGTTGGAGAAGGTCACGCCCTCGGGCAGCGTGGTCAGCCCCCTCAGATCGACGTTATGAAAGCTCTTTACGTCAATCGTGGTCTCGGTGCGATCGTAGACATATCCACGGTTGTCGAGATATTTTGCGAACTCGTCGATGGTCATGGGTTTAGTCATGTTCTATCCCTTCTGCCCGCCATTGTCCCCGGCTGACGGGCGATGCGCGCCGGGGCGCGGGGGTGAGCTTAAAATTCGATGCGGACCGCTGGAATTTCTCCAGCTTGGATAGCCAGCACGATCTTCCGGGCAGTGTCCTCGTCGACACCACAGGTCATGATGGCCTCCTTGGCGGCAGTGCGGACGGCGGAACGGTGCTGCTGGTCGGCCTCGCGACGAGCCCGTTCGGCAGCAACGCGGCGATCTTCTTCGTCCTGCGCCTCTTTCGCGGCCCGAGCTGCTGCCAATTCCATGGCAGAGCGAACACTGGTGAGCGTCGCATCACGAATAGCGCGAACCTCGTCCTGCATGTCGCCCATCGCATCGTCGATGACGATCTTCTCCTCCAGTTCGCGGATGAGTATGGCGTAGGGGTAGGTCTTGCCGCCGATCATGCCGAGGCCGACATCCTTGATGTGCTGAATAATGTCGCGGGCATAGCTCCGCTTGGCCTCGACGGCGCGCCGTTCGGCTTCCGCCGCCTCCTCGGCATCCCGGCGCGCCTTGTCGGCAGCCTCCTGACGCTCGCGCTCGATACGAGCCGCCTCGTCGCGCTGCCGGGCCTCCTCGGCCTCGCGATCCTCGCGCTCCTGTCGCTCACGCGCTTCCCGCTCCTGACGCTCCGCATCGGCCCGACGCAGCCGCTCCAGTTCCGCGCGCTCGGCCTCCTGCTGCCTGAGACGGGCAAGAGCCTCACCCAGCGCCTTGACCGCATCGTCGCGCAGGTCGACCGCCATCTCGATGCGCGGGCCGAACAGTTCGTCATTCAGGTTGATGCCGCGAATGCGCCCCAAGCGGCGCTCCACATCCTCAGCCGTCTCGTCCGCGCGGACAATGGCGGCGTCGCGCAGGTTGGTGAGGATAAGGTCCGCCTCCATTTTGCGCGCTTGCTCGCGCTCCTCATAGTCGGTGAGCGGCTGGCGCACCCGAAGTTGCAGGGCGGCGAATCGATCCACCACCAGCTTGCCGACGGCATTGATGGTGGCCGTCTTGCGGCGGTAGTCCTCGGTCAGCTCCTTGCGCGTCCTATCGAACGCGGTCTTTTTCCGGGCAATCTCGCTCGCCGCCGACCGGATCAGGTCGCGCCCAGCGCTGGTGGACAGGTCAACCTTCACGCTGAGGGCTTGCTGCTCCACGTGTGCGTAGTAGGCCTCAAACATCTTCTCGTCGGTCAGAGCGAGTGCGGGATCAGCTTCGACCTTGCGCACGATGTCGATGACATCATTGGCGGGTTCGGTGGGCTCTTCTTCAATGCGGCGGGCACGTGCGGCCATGTTCATTCTCCCTGGCTACGAAGGATGCGGGCCTCGGCAGCGTCTAGCGCCGCATCGAGTTCGGTGATTTTGTCGGAGGGCAGCGAGCCGCGCAGGGCGGCCACTTTCGACATGCAGGCGTCGAGTTCTTCCTGTGCTCTTGCGTCGTAAATGAGGTAGAGCAATTCGGATACCGCGCGCTCTTCCGGACTTCCGTCCGTACCATCGTGCTGGTCGCCATGCTGCTCGTCGGAGCGGCCGGTTTCGGGTTCGGGGTGTCCCTTTGCCTTGTCGGCAATCTTGCGCGCCTTTTGGACTGTTTCTTCCGTTCCGATCCGAGGGAATTCATCGTCGGCAGAGACTTCCTGGCGGTTTATGGAGCGGTAGGACACTTGCAGATTGGCAACGTCAACGGCAGTCCATTTTGCGGACTTTCCAAGCTTCGCCTCTATCCTGTCTGCATTAATCCCGATCTTCTCGAATGCGCTGATGGCTTCGGCAATCCGCACTTGTAGAGATTTTTCACCCTGCCCTTTTTCGAGCGTTTCTCGACACGCCTGCTTGGCCTGCTCCTTGAGGTAAGGCGGCAGCACGCGGAAGATGCACTCACGCAACCGGCGAGCGCCGTTGTTTGCGTTGTTCTCATAAATATCGCGCATGTCGGTGAGCATCTTTGGCCCGCTGCGCGTGTCGCGGCGGTGAGGAACCAAGAATGTCATGCGCGATTTTGTGTTCGTCTCCAGATCCCATGCGAATGCCAGCATCTCGGAAACCGCATTGGTATCGTCGCGATCGAGTTCCATGATGCCATAATCGATATTGCCCCAGCACCGGGCCAACTCGACAGCCAGATGGATGCTTTCACCTGAGACAGTTTCGCCGCCGCGCGGGAAGCGGAAGAA
The DNA here is from genome assembly GCF_030867385.1 of Sphingobium sp. DEHP117. Taxonomy (GTDB): domain Bacteria; phylum Pseudomonadota; class Alphaproteobacteria; order Sphingomonadales; family Sphingomonadaceae; genus Sphingobium. Next base: position 211,130 of record NZ_JAPFBJ010000003.1, read on the forward strand.
TGCCCCTTCGGCCACTTCCCATGTCCGGCAGCTTTCCACGGCCCGCTTGAGGGCATAACTTTCATCGCGGGGACGTGCCTGGGCGACGGTGACGGCGGCCTGCACTTCGGCCACGGCACGCGACATTTCGATGCTGGTGGCCTGACTGGCGGGTTCCTGTCGTGACTGGCGCATGATGGCGTTGGGTGTGACGGTATTCACTGTGCACCTCCGATAATCGCGGCGGCGGCTGCGAACGGATCGGCCGCGTGGCCGTTGCCACGGATAGCCTTTGTCGATACGCGCGGGCGGGCACCCCCCGCTTTGAACATGGCTACCCCGCATTCATTCACCAGATGGTAGAACACGCGGGCCGTAGCTGTGATGTCGACGAGAGCGTCGTGTGCGCCAACCAGCGGCTCGCCGAAGAAATACTCGTAAGCCTCCTCCAGTTTCGGCGCTTTCGGTCCCGGCATCCCCGTCGCAATCATGCGCGGCGTCGGCGGCAAGTTAATGATGAACTTTGACTTCCACATGGTACAGAAGCTGGGCGCTTCGGCTTCCCACTTGACCGACCTGTGGCGCGCGGAATGGATGCGCATGATGCGACGGTCGAACGATTCATTGTGGCCCGCTCGCAGCGCGGCCTTTTCGACGAACGCCATGAACGCATCCAGCGCAACCAAGGGGTCGCAGCCTTCGTCCATCGCACGCTCAAGCGTGATCCCGTGGGCCTCCAGTGCCTCTGGGGCGATCACACATTCATGGACACCGGGGCGAACGATGCTGACGAAGCGATCGACCTCATTCCCATCCATGTCGTGCAACAGCATGGCGAGCTGGAGCAGGTGGGGCTGGTGGGGTGCATCGGACGGGTCGCCAAAAGAGGGTAGCCCCGATGTCTCACTGTCATAAAAGAGGATCATTGTCGTCTCCAGTCAGGCGTAGGAAAGTTCGCCGCGATCAATCGCCTGATTAATCATAGCGCGTTCGAAATTGGTCATTTGCAGGGTGCGGATCGGCCGCTCTGGCGTGTTGTATCCGTGCCAGATTCCGGTTTTCAGGCAGTCCGCGAACTTGTTGAGGGCAGCCCTATTGCGCAGCCTCGCCATGTCGATGTCGACTGAATCCAGTTGGTCGATTGTCACCAGATAAGGCGGCTCTTTCTCAATGGTGATTAAAACGAAACTGCGCTTGGCCTCTCCGTAAATGAGGTCGATCACATCGAGATAATGGGCCGCTGACATGAAATAGCCGAACCTGGTCGCGGCGCGCTCGTAAACGTCAATAGAGGCATCAGCGGCGGTTTTGATGTCCGGTATAATCTCCATGTTGAACGGAAGATTGTCGGGGCGCGCGCGAAGCCAGCACCCGGTTTCAGGATCGACCGCGGCCAGCGTCATTTCCGGTGTTCCGGCGGTCAGCAATGCCCCAGCCAATTCATGCTTAGACACAGCCTCGGCCATCGCCTGCATCGTGTCGAACTGCGCTTTGGTCAGAACCATCCGGCCCTTCCTGATCGCATAGTCGCGCGCCTCGATATAATCGGCCCATTGCCGGGTGGCGCGCTGGTCGAAGCCTTCCGGCAGGACGTAGTAATGCTTCTCGAAGCGCCCGTTGCCGAGCAGCAGGACATCATGCAGCGCCGAACCAAGGTTGAGGTGAGGCCTCTGCTTCTGTACCGGACGATCCGGGTTCATAGGAGACTGCCACCAAAAATGCGCAGGCGAGCGGGCGTTAATCAGTTTCAGGCCGGATGAACTAATGGACGGTGCCGGACAGATTTCCGCGCCATGATAGGCTTCGGCTGGGATGCCTTCGAACGCGCCCGGCTTGGTGATGAGCGGCGTCATGGCTCACCTTCCCCGATGATGAGATCGTCGATCAGGTAGAACAGGCCAGCCATGACGGCGCACACGAGGCCTACCAACATGAAGGGGACGGAGATGGCTCTGCGCAGCTTTTTCATGCCGCCAGACTCCCCACCTGCCGCACCATTTCACGGTGATGCGCGATTGCCTGCTCAATCGTCGGGGCGGCGGCATCAAGCCGCGCATATTCCTCGAACGCGCGCCGCCCAACGTCGCCGCCGAAGTCGGCCCAATTCCTCTTGAAGCCCGCTTCGATCATGCGCAGAGTGATCCACTCGGCGCGCACGTTCGCAAGGTTGTCCCACAAGCTGGTCAGCAACCCTCCCGATGGGCGCAGGGCGGTTGTGTCCTGCGCGGCGTCGAACACCGACTTGACATCTTCGCGCTTGAAGCTGCCGAAAGCGTTCCGGCATTCCTCCGCCACGCCACGCTCGAACGGCGCGGTGGCGGAGATGGTCATGCCCAGCTTCTCGGCTTGGATCATCGCAGCGCAGATGCGCGCCACGAGCAGGCAGTCATTCCATGCACGGATCGCGGGCGCGGTCATTGGCCACCTGCCACGGGAGCGATGGGAAGCAGCTTTTCGATGATGGCCGACCCAATCCAGAGGTAGACCAGCAGTGCGGCGATGATCGCGACGGTCGCTTTCCATCCGCCGTCATCAACGTGATGATCGACCTGGAACTGCTCTTGGTTTTCGGGTTTCGACACGGGAACCTCCATCTGGGGTGATAGAGGTATATTGCGATATTCGCATTTCCGCGTCAAGGCAGAATTTGCGATTATAGCATTTTATGCTCTTTTTGGCGACCGCCGAGGACGGCCGCTGTTTGACGTTTGCGTCAGATCAAAGGCTTTTAGATAGCATTACAGTTTGCTTTTTGCCCTGACTTCCGCCGTGTCGCCACAGACTTTGATCGACGGGCCGGGAATAAAGTAGATGGCTCTCACGATCTTACCAACCCCGTACAAAATTGCAGACAGCGTCACGAGGAAGCCTGATAGCAGTGCCAGTAAAAGCTTAAATTGCGCAGCGAAGGGATCCATCTCTCCCACAGCATTTCCTGCCGGCAAGACGAAGGCAACGAAAAAGCCTGAAACAGCAGCAGCGGCACAAATCCAAGCGCTGATGATAAGCATTCCCCCATCTGAGCGGATCACGGGGCTACCTCCCCGTTCGTCCTTCCACTCTTGCTCGCCTGTGCGGGAGAGCCCCGCGTAATCCTGCGAATCCATTCACCCGTCCTGGCTAGTGCTTATTCACCTGCATGGTCATAACAACACGCCCCACCACTTCAAAGCCCTCTTCTCCAGGATAAATAGTCTTGTGCTCGAGATTTGACGATAGGGGTTCCAGTCGAGCCGGATCATCCTTGTAACATTTGAATGTGGTCTCACCACCACCGTTCCGAACTACGTACATCCGCTTTGTCGACAACCGCTTATCGTCGGGATCTACAATGGCGTAGCTTCCATCGGGCGCAACTTTATCCATTGAGTCGCCGTCCACGATAACGATGAAGGCATTTTTGCCGACAGTTTGATCTGGCGAAACCACGTGTTCTCTCACATGCTCAAAACCGTCTCGCCACTGGCCAGCAGAGACAAGGCCTACCACGGGCAAAAGTCGGAGACGGTCGTCACGCTTCACGACATCGTATCCGAAGAACCGGAGCAAAATATCCATTTCTTCTAGTGTAAAGTCTCGCTTGCCGCTCATGGACTTCGAGAAATAGGTCGGATCAGGCATACCGCACAGTTTGGCCATGGCATTGAACTTAATTTTTCCAGCCGCCTTCTGCGCCCTAATCAATGCACGAATCTCATCCTGCGTCATGCCGCCATCAAAACAGCGTCGGCGAAATATACCATTGCCATTATCGCAATTTTCCCCTTGAAATGATGTTGCGAATATCGCATTATTGTCGGTATGCAGACAGAAGCAGGACTTATTCTCGACGCCCTCGGTGGAACCAGTGCCGTCGCGAAGCAGATAGAAGCCCCGGTATCCACCGTCCATAGCTGGCGGACGATCGGCATTCCCAAATCGCGGATGGCTCATTTGAAGCTGCTCGCCGAAGTTAAAGGGATCACCCTGCCTTCTTCGGAAGCCGCCGCATGACTTGCGCGCTCTGTGGCAACCCTGTCTGCCCCCACGCGGACCTTTACTATTCGGGCCTCGCGCCCGCACGCCATGCAGGAGCCCCAACGTGTCGCGCCTGCGGGGCTGGCTCCTCCATTGCCCACCCGGTCGATGCCAGCCCCAATCATCATGCTGTGGAAACCTTCTTTCATGGCGCCACCATCCACCATCACGAGGCAACTGTCTGTGTCGGATAACTCACTGATTGAGCAGGATTGTGCATCGCAACAAATTGCGCGGGCCATTGGCCTGTTCATGGGTGCGGGCCGGAAATACTCGGTGGCCGACGTGTCGCTGGGCACCGGCATACCCTCCCGCACGCTCTCCAGCTACATCGCTTCGGGCGAGGAGCGGCGCACCCCGGCGGCCGACAAGCTGCTGGTGCTGATCCATTTCTTCGGCACCGAGTTCGCCTCAAAGGTTTTGGGCGCGGTCGGCATGGGCGCGCATGACCTCGTGGTGAAGCACGAGCGGCCCGGCGCGGTGATCGCGACGCTGTGCGGCGCCTCGGCCATAATCGCCGAGATGGCCGCCGATGGCGTTCTGGACCATCGCGAGCGGGCGCAGCTCGAGCCGATCGCGTCCAACGTCATCGCGACGCTGCAGCCCTTCGCGTCCCGCAAAACGGCGGAGTGAGGCATGGGCGGGGGCTGGCCTTTCGGGGATCTCCGGATGTTCGGATATGGGGTACTCCATATCGACCCGGCTTGGTCGTATCAGATGTATTCCGAGAAGGGCCACGCCAAGAGTCCCCACGCGCACTACGACTGCATGTCGATCGATGAACTGAAATCTTACCCGGTCGGTGATCTTGCCGCGCCGGATGCGGTCATGGTGATGTGGGGTGTTTTCCCCATGATGCCCGAAGCGCTTGAACTCATGGCGCATTACGGCTTCCAGTATAAGACTGGAGGCGCATGGGCCAAGCAATCGCCAACCGGAAAGGCGTGGTCATTCGGCACGGGGTATATCTTCCGTGGCGCCGCCGAGTTCTACATCGTCGGCACCATCGGACAGCCCCGGCAGAAATCGAAGTCGGTGCGCAATCTTATTGTCGAGCCTCGCCGCGAACATAGCCGAAAGCCTGATCAAATCTACCGCGACATCGAGGCGCTTTGGGATGGCCCCTACATCGATGTGTTCGGCCGCCAGCAACGCACTGGCTGGGATGTCTTCGGCAATGAAATCGACAAGTTCGGAGAAGCAGCATGACCCTCCTCCGCTCCCTCTTTGCCCGTCAGCGCCATTCGCGCCACCCCGCCGCCATCACCCGCCGCGAGGAAGCCAAGCGCGCGCATGAGGCTGCTGTGGTGAAGCGCCGCAACGAACTTCGCCTAGCCCAGATCAAGGCCGCCCAGCTCATGCCCGGCAGCGCGCCGATCGCGCCGCGCGACGAGGTGGTGGCAAGCGTCCAATTTAAGCGGAAAGACAGAAGAAACCCCGAGGTGACAGCATGATAAGCCTCACCAAGCGCCAGTCCCAAATTATGCGTTTCATAACTGGCTACATTGAAGCTCACGACGGCGCATCGCCAACATTCGAAGAAATGAGAAAAGGATGCGGGATGTCTGGCCGACGCTTGCTCCACGCCCGTATCGAAGCTCTTGTTGAACGTGGCGCGATTAAGAGGACAGTCGGCAAAGCCAGAGCCATCAGGGTCGTGCAGCCTTTGGCCATCCCACGGAGCCCAGAAGGTGCACCGCTTTATTTCGTTCCGGTCGATGATTTGACACGGACAGTTAAAACCCCGGCGTCCGGTGGCGCCGAAACAGGGGGGATCGGTCACACGATGAACACCGATTCGCCGGAGGGAACGCGGGGGGCAACTCCCGCCCTGCTGTTCTGCATGACAGCAACCGCGCCGGTTCAATCCCCCTCCACCGGACATCACTCATGAGCGGCGGGTCGATGCAATTGCGCCTGTTTCGGCGCGCGATCCGTGAAGGGAAAACTTTGATGACAGCCTGCGCCGAGTCCGGGCTGTCGCTCACCGAAGCCAGGCTCACCATCGCCGCGGATGCCGCCAATCCACCGCAGGACGACGCATACGAACTGATTGGCTCAGCACGAAAGGACTGTGAAATGGCACGAAATGCCAAAAAGAAGGACGATGAGGTGGAGATCGTCAAAAAGCCCGATTTCGATCGCGCCATCAAAATTCTGAAGGGTGATCTCAACCCCCTCACGGAAGAAGGCGCGAAGATCCGTGGCGACCAGGCTGCGGCGTGGAAGACCATAGAAAAGGACTGTAATTGCAATAAAAAGGCGATGAAGGCGGTTCACGCCTTAATGCGCATGGATCCCGAGCTGCGCGATGATTACCTGCGCACGCTCTACGGCGGTATGCAAGCAGCCGGCATCGGCATCAGCGAGGATCTGGTCGACCAGATGGAAGGTGACGACGCGCCATCCATGCCGACCCGGAAAAAGGCACCCGTCGAACTGCACACGGTCAACTGATCCATGTCGACGATCCTCGCGATGGATCTCAGCAAACGGTCCACCGGCTGGGCACTCTGGAGTCCGGAGATGTCCAAGCCGGTGTCCGGCACATGGTCGCTCGGCAGTGAACTCACGTCGGCCGGGCGGTCGTTCCTGCGCCTGCACCAGTGCATGAACGACCTGTACCAGATCCACCCGTTCGAGATCGTCATATACGAGGAGCCACTCAACTTAGGCCCAGGTGCCGGTGTCACGAACAAGGACACAATCTTCGCCCTGATGGGCCTCGCTGCGCACGTCGACAGCTATTGCGAGGCGAAGGGAGTCCGCAAGGTGCGCTCAGTCAATCAGTCATCATGGCGGCGCCATTTCATCGGTTCGATGAAGCGCGGGACCAAAACCAAGCAGCTCAAGGAATACGCAATGGAACGGTGCGCGCAGCTTGGTTTCCGACCTCAGAAGCACGACGAGGCAGAGGCGATTGGCATCCTTTCATACATGTGCGCAATGGAGAATATCATCCCCTCATGGGAAGCCCATGAGATCCTGCACCAGCCCCTTGGGAGCGTCGCATGACAAAATCCACATCCGTGCAGGCAATCCGCCTGTTCAATGCCATGCTCAAGCGCGCGCAAGACGGCCGTTCCGGCCTGACTCTCACCACATGGCAGAACACTCTCGACTTCGCCGATCGCGAGCAAGTGGTGGACGCGCTCAACCGGCTCCAGCACAGCGAGCACATCCGCATCGACATCGGCGGCGAGCGGCCCGCGATCGTCATCCTTAAGGGCAATTATAAGCACAGCTTCCCGCTTGAGAAGCCGCTGGTGCTGGGCATGGCGCCGGTGCCTGTGTTCAAGGTGGAAAGCACTCCGGGCAAGGAGTTGCCGCCCGCCATCACCGATCTCATTCCCGTGAAGCCCGACTATGTGGACGTGGTGCAGGCGATAGCCGCCGAGGTTATGCCTCCCGCTCCAACGATGCCGGTCGCGGTGACGTTCGTGCTCGACGCCGACGACATGGAATATCTGTGCGAACGGCTGGACGGCCACCGCGATCCTCTGTCGCTCGACCTTTACGCGAAGGAGCTGCTGGAGGAATACATCCGCCTCCTGCGCGCCGAGGATGGGCCGAAGCACCGCCTCTCCGCCGCCGTTCTGAAGGCCGCGAAAGACGATGGCCGCCCGCTGCCCGACTTTGTGACCGCGCTGATCGAGATTGGGCTGACGGCGTATCAGATGAACCGGGAGGCGGTATGAGCGATCCTGTCGTCATTGGAAATGCCACGCTCTATCTGGGCGATTGCCGAGATATCCTGCCTATGGTCGACGGATATTCGTGCTGCCTGACAGATAGCCCATATGGCGATGATTATCGCAGTGGCCACGCCACAGATGCCCTTTGGTCTGAGGGCAATATTCGTGGCGACAAGGATAACAGCGTCCGCGATGCCTGCCTGCGCCTGCTCGGTGACGTGCCCACGCTCTGCTTCGGAAAGTGGTCGAAGGAGGCACCAGTTGGGACCCGCATGGTTCTGATATGGGACAAGGGCGGCGCTCTTGGAATGGGCGATTTGCGGCTGCCATGGAAGCCTGATCACGAGGAGGTTTATGTCCTTGGTGATCCCGCACTCTTCGTGGGGAGGCGTGACTGTGGTTCCGTAATCTACTGCCCGCCCGTGCAGAGCATGGCAAAGAATGGCCGGCAGCACCCAAATGAGAAGCCTGTTGCGCTCTTGTGCAGGCTGCTCGAGAAGCTGCCTGCAGGAACCGTGATAGACCCCTTTATGGGATCTGGCTCTACCCTAGTCGCTGCATCCCGTCTCGGCCGCCCTTCTATCGGAATCGAGAGCGATCCTGTCTACTTTGAGCGTGCCTGCAAGCGAATTGAACAAGCTCAACGTCAGAGCGACATGTTCGCAGGAGAGGCAGCATGACCGACCGCCTCGCCTGGCAGAAGCAAACCGCCCTCGCCCACCGCGCGCGCAAGGAGGAAGCCGCCAAGGCCGATGGTGTGGCCATGTCCGACCATGCGCTGGACGTGCTGGCAGCGGCTTATGTCGGGGCCACGGCTGATCAGGTTAAGGCTTGGAGGAGTGGGCGGTGAGTAAAGGTTACGTTTATTTTATTACGCCAGAGGCCGTGCTTTACCGCCGCGATCTGGAAGCGCCCATGGTCAAAATTGGGTACACCAAATCCAATCCGCAGAAACGATTAACTGCGCTCCAAGCTGGGTCGCCAGTCCTTCTGGAGGTACACGCATATATCGAGGGTGGACCCGACTTAGAGAATGCATTTCATAATGCCTTTGCTGAACTTAGGTCCCACAGAGAATGGTTCTTAGCTGAGGGAAAATTACGGCACTTTCTCGGCTATTTGGAGAGCGAGGGAACACAAAAGTTTATATCGCGCGAAGATATTATAGCCGCGGTTCATGATGTCATCCTCGCTGGGCGCTCGCCAAACCCAGAAGTAACCGATGAAGATTATCTCGCCACTGCCGACCCAGCCTTCCTGAAGCCGTTCTTCCCGGAGGCGCTTTCACTATGAGCGCCCAATGGTTCCGCTTCTATGCCGAAGTTCTGGATGATCCCAAAGTTCAGATGCTTCCAGCTGTCGAGTTCAAGGCGTGGGTCAATATCCTGTGTCTGGCGTCCAAATATGATGGTGTCCTACCTGACGTTTCAGCCATTTCATTCGCGCTACGGATTGAAGAAACGGGGGTGCTAACGCTGATCGAACGCCTGCTTAACGTTGGGCTTATCGATAAGCGCAACGGTGGCCCTAACGGTTATCATTACGCTCCACACTCATGGGCAAAAAGGCAATATAAATCAGACAGTTCAACCGACAGGGTGAAACGTTACAGGGAACGATTGAAACGTTCCGACGAAACGGCCCCAGAAGCAGAGACAGAAGCAGATATATCCTCAGAAGCTAAAGCTTCTTCGGATAGCGCCCGCGAAGGCGGCGAGTCAGGACGGTCATCAGAGATTGTTGATCGTGATTCCGCCAGCCTCATCGGTGAAGCGATCGAAGTGTGGAAGTCAGCCGCCAAGCAATGCGGTTGGTCCATTCCGCAAAAGCTGACGCCAGATCGGCGCAAGAAGCTGTCTGCTCGCCTGAAAGAGCACGGAATTGATGGTTGGCGGGCGGCGGTCAAGCGCGCGTCTCGTTCCGCAATGCTCGGCCGCGATCCACCGCGATGGTGGGATTTCGATTTCCTGATCCGGTCGCACGACCAAATCATCAAGGTTCTGGAAGGCAAGTACGATGAGCAATTTAACCGAAACCAACCAAGCCCCATTGGCTCTGCCGGACAGTCTCGAACAGCAGTCGCGGCGCGTCGGTCGATGGATCGCGTTGCACGATTCTGGCCGGATCCCTCCGACGCTGATGGAGGACGCGAAGGCGGTTCTGGCGGATATGGAAACGAAGCTGACCTCCGCCAGTCGCAAACAGTTCTACGCCCAGATGACCCCGTGCCTGGACCTCTGCGCCGGGTCGGGGATGGGGCCCGATGAGCGGGAAGCGTGGTTTACAGCCGCGGCGGCAACCTTGAGGGGTATCCCCTACGACCTACTGGAGCGAGGTTGTGCAGCGGCTCGCATGAAGGCCGACCATCCCGCCAAGATCGTTCCGGCAATCATCAAGGAGATCGACGAGGCTTGGAATTATCGGAAGGTCGAGCGAGCCAAGTTGGCGGCGAGAATGCAGCCCGAGCGCGAGAAGTATCCATGGGAACTAGCCCGCGAAGACAACTTCGACCCCGCCAACCGCTGCAAGCCTGAGGAAGCTTCCGCCATTGTGAAGGAATACGGCTTTGACGAGCCCGTAGGCCGCGACCTTGAGCTTGGCCGTGACTGCTCGAATCTGCGGCAGCCCACGAAAGAGGAACTGGAGGCGTTGGCCGCCGAGTTCAAGGCTCAGAACTATCCGTCGGCCGAGCCTGACAAATCGTCCGAGGCCGCATGAACAGCCCGCTCGCCCGATACGCCCACCTCAACCATGAGCCGGACCCTGACGGCGCCCGCAAGCGCGCTGCCAAGGCATATCATGAAACAGGATTTATAGCGCTTGATCCAGCCTGGATCACTTCATGGGACGATCGGGCATTCGTCCAAATGGTAGCCGACAAGGTGCATGGGAAAAGGAGGACTTAGAATGCCGATCGAGGGGTTGCGGGGAGCGGATCGTGTGGTGGCGAGTGCGATATCCGAGGGGTTATTGGACTATTTGGGCCATGTCGAAGATTATAATTCCCTCTTGGCGCGAATGGTGCAAGCGCGGGTCGCGAAGTCGGTGAGTGAGCAGCGCCTGCTCGCCCTGCTGGAGCGCGACGCGAAGGACCGTGAGGAGGAGCAGCGCCGGCGCATCGCCCTTGCCGATTTCGAAGCCGGTATCGAAACAAACATGGCCGATGTGCTGGTAAAGCCAACGCCGGAGCAACTGCGCGACCCGGCGTTCATCACCCGCAAGGTGGCGGCTAAGCATTGGGCCGATGGCGGGCTGACCGGGTATCGGCGCCTTCACATCGACCAGATCACCTACCTGCTCAGCCGGGGGGTGTTGGACGATCAGACGTTCGCTGCCTGCAAATGGTATCGCGATCGGTATGAGGCGGCCGAGATGGAACCGACCGCTCCCGTCGCCCAATATGGTGAGACCGTGCGCGGGGATGCGGTCTATGGCCACCTGCCGCGAACTGAATGGGCCGCCGAAGCGCGCACCGATATTCGATGGGCTCGGGGCTTTATTCCCGAGGACATCGTCAGCCTGTTCGAGCAAGTGGTGCTCCATGATGTCGGCATAACCGAAGTGGCAAAGCGCTATCGTGGTCCATATGCCAACGTGCGTGCCGCCTTCATTCATGCCTGTCACATGCTCTTTGAGGGCGTATCGCACCGTTTGAAGGTCTAGACGGAGATTTCAATGGTTTATCCGAAAATTCGCAAAAGCATTATGCCGCTTGCCCTGATGCGGATCAGAAATACAATTGATGAGCAGACCTTCGTGGCTTGCATGTGGTATCGGAGCAAATACAACTCAAGCTCAGAATTATTTGACAGGCGCACAATTACAGATTGTGATTTGGGTGTTCCTGAGATTTTATTTGTTCGAAAAAATGCTGATCCTGCATTGCTTGCTCGTTCTGAATTTCTAAGGGTTAGAAGTCAGCTGTATTCAATATGTGATGCAACCGCTTTCGAACTTGTCGCATTGCACGATCTTACGATCAAACAGGTGAGAGCCATCTATAAAATCCGGTACATCGAAATACGTAAAACGATCGTAGAAACAGCGAAACTGCTAGCTGATCTCGTTGAAGGTGTCGCCGGTGAAGTCAATGTTGCCAGAACGCTATTGACATAAAATGAAAGTCGACTCATACGGACATGCAATTGATAAGAATTGCCTCTGCGGCAAAACCCCCGAAATCTGCGATTGTTCCACTAGCGACTCGGAAATAGGTCCGGACCGCTTTTTTGTGCGCCCGCTTATGCGTCGTCGCGCGCTGAGAGTATCCCCATGCCCCGCATCACAACCGACCTGACGCAGTATCTGCCCGTCATGTACGAAGCGCGGGCGAATATAGCGGATGGTAGCCAGATACGCGGCACCGAGCTGGCGCGGTTAATCGGGACAACCTGGCGCATCCTCAAGCAGCGTATCCTGCGGGATAAGGCGTTCCCGGTCATTGAACGCGGCGCAAATGGCAAGCCGTGGACGTTCGATGCCGCCAAGGCGATCAATCATCTGATCGCTGATCTGGAAAAGCAGATGACGAAGCGCGCTGGTAGAGCGCGACGGGTCAGGCTCCAGAGCGGGCTTGATGCTGCCGACCAGACCTCTGTTGATACTGAGGATGGTGGAGTCGACGACCCGCTAGACCTTGCCGCATCGGCCCGCAGCGTCTCCCTGCTCGCGCAGGCCCAGATGGCGACGCACAAGCTGAAGCAGATGCAGGGGGAGTTCGTCGGGACCGAAGCCCATGTGAAAGTGCTGGCGACCGTCATGTCGACAATGCAGACCGAAACGCTGGCAGCGGCGGCGCGCATCGACCCGACCGGCGCCCTGCCCCCGGACATTCGCAGCCAGATCGAGACGGAACTGAAGAACGTCCTGCTGTCGGTGCAAGATGCACTTGACCGCGCGCTGAGACCGTTGGTTGCGCGAAAGAATTAACGAGGTCCGCAAGGATCTGGATGCCATAGCGAGCAACGCCTTCTGCGCCGACGCCGCGCAAATCGCGCTCGACGCGCTGGACCTGCTGACGCCGCCGGAGGATATTTCCACCACGGACTGCGCGCAGCGGTTCCGCAAGATCAGGACCGTTGAAGGGTCCGGGCACATATACTGGTCGCTGGCGCTCACGCCCTATCTCAAGGGGCCGCAGGACGCGCTCGATGATCCCAACGTGCAGGAGGTCATCGTCCCCAAGCCGGGACGTACCGGCGGTACGGTGGCGTTCGAGAATCATCTGTTCAAGCGGATGATGTTCGGCCCGATGACCGATGTGGGCTGGTATCTGGGCGGCCCCGACGAAGTAAAATCCTACTGCGACAAGCAGGTCGCACCCATGTTTGAGGATCATAAGGAAATCGCCGCCAAGGTGGGTTCCGGCCGGTCTGACAACATGATCGCGCGCAAGAAGGTTTCGGGGAGATTCCTCGAATATCTGGCCGCGAGCAACAAGACGATCACGGGCCGCCAGTTCGGCTACATGATCGGCGACGAGATCGACACATTCCCGAAGCGGATCAGGGCGACCTTTCTGGAGCAGTCGCGCGTTCGCGGGCGGGCGCTCGGCAACAAGCGCAAGGTCGGAATGACGAGCCACCCTGATGCGGGGTGGAACGATGGCATCGCGGCGGCATGGGTCGACAGTTCGCGCGGCATCTATGTCTGGCCCTGCGCCGAATGTTCGTCCTGGTCGTCACCCTGGCCGACAAGCCACTGGCCGGACGTGCCGCGAACCGAACTCTGGTATCGGAAACTGGTCGACGCCGGGCGGGACGAAAGGATCGCAAAGGCGATGGAAACGGCGGCGATGAAGTGCCCGCATTGCGGTGCGCTTCTCAGCGACGAGCAGCGCAAGGCGATGTCGCTCATCGGGCAATGGATGCACCGCGGCCAAAGCCTCGATATCGAGGCCGGGCCCATCGGTTTGCCGGATGCCAATCCCTCCATGGGTTTCTGGATCCACGGCCTGATGAGTATGATGGTGACGAACGCCGAACTGGCGCGCGACCTTGAAGCGGCCACCATCGTTTACGAACGGACGCGCAAGACAGACAAGCTGCGCGAGGTGCTGGCCAAGATCTTCGGGCAGGTGTTCGAGGGTGCCGGCGCTTCGGGGATGCTCGACAGCGCGGCGCTTATCAAGCGCGCCAGAACAGAGAATGTGCTGGAAATCGGCCAGTTCCCGGAAGGCGCGAAATTCATTACCGCTGCGGTCGACGTGGGTTCGGGCAAGTTCGATGTCAGCTTTCGGGCGTGGGATCTGGAGGCCCGGTCTTGGTGGCTCGATCGCCTGACCATGCGGCAAAGGCGATGGCCCGATGGCCAGTGGCGCGACATCAGGACGCGGGAACGCATTGAGGATTGGGACATCCTGATCGACAATGTGATTCTGCGCACCTTCCCGATGATCGGACGCCCCGGATGGGAGATGCCGGTCGCTGCGGTGGCGATCGATGTTGGCGACGGCAACGTGACATGGAAGGGTCGCGAGTTTGCGCGCCGCTGCCTCGTCGCCGGGCATTACTGGGGACCGCCCTCCAATCCGTGGGCGCGGGTCCGACCGATACAGGGCAGCCCGAGCGCGAAGGCGCCGGAACTGCCTCTTGTGCCGACGAAGATCAGCCGGGACGAAAAGGGCCAGACGCTGCTGCCCGAGATTAGGGAATACACGCTGGGCGTGCACAAGCTCAAAGAACTCGCGATCGAGCGGCTTGCGGTGAACGACGGCGGGCCGGGGCAGTGTCTGTTCGCCGATGGCATCAACAGCAATTATTTCGAAGAGTATTTCAACGAGAAATTGATCGACGGGAAATGGGACGGCGGCAAGCCGAACGAATCCCTCGACCTCTTCGGCTATGAGGAAGCGGTGCGGCTTATGCTGGCGCCTGACCGCAAGGACATCAAATGGGATCAGTCAGCCATGCCGACGGGGCACCGCTGGCACGAAGGGCTTTTGCCGCCCTGGGCGCGACCGATCCCCGTCAACGTGGAAGGAGGTGATCCTGCGGTTGGGCGCGAGGGCGCGCCCGTAGAAGCGCCTCCGACCAGGAAAAACATCTTTGAGCAGTTCGACGCTCTCAATCGCAACGAAGGATAGTCAACCTATGGCAACTGCCGCCGAAATCGCTGCTGATCTTGTAGATCTGCGCGCCGCGCGCATGTCATTGGCGAAGGGTGAACGCATCAAGGATGTGTGGCGAGATGGGCGTCGGCTGATCTTCTCAGAGATCAGTATGGACGAGATCAACAAGTTGATCAAAATCTACGAAAGCGACCTGGAGGCCGCCACCGCCGCAGAGGCCGGTTGGCAGCGCCGCAGGGCCATTCCATTGAATTGGGCGAACTGACATGGGTATCATGGACGGGCTTCGTTCGATGTTCGGCGTGTCCTCAAAGCAGGCTTACGCCGGCTCGCGCCGTGATGCATCCCGGTATGATCTGACTGAATTCAGCGGTTGGAACCCGAGCCTGGGTTTCGCTGGATCCGACTTGTTCGGGGAATGGGACATCATCACCGGGCGCGCGCGCGACCTCGACCAGAATAATGGCTGGGTCAACGCGGGTATCGACCGTCGTGTCGAATCCGTCATCGGTGGCCAGATACGCCTGAGCGCGCAGCCTCAGCATGAACTGCTCAACCGCGACTATGAATGGCGGATGGGTTGGACCGCTGACGTGCAGGCCCGCTTCAAGTCGTGGGCGAACGATATTGAGCATCGTAATGATGCCCGTCAGCGTCTCAATTTCGGTGCGCAGGCAAAACTCGCCTACCTGACCTACGTGCGGGATGGCGAAGCCTGCGCGGAAATCCGCGATGACGCGCGTGGTATCCAGAACACCACCAACGTGTTGCTGATCGAGCCCGAGCGAGTCTGTCAGCCCAACAACCAGGCGGAAAGCTCGACGCTCCGCCGCGGCATACGCTACGATCGGAATGGCGCGGCGATCGGGTATTACGTCCGCAGCGGCAACCAGAACGATCCTGTGCCCGATAATCAGATCCTGCGGTGGGACTACATACCAGCACGCGGGAAGACCGGGCGCGCCAAGTTCGTACACATCTATTCTCCTCGGCGGGTTGAACAGAACCGCGGCATCTCGCGCCTTGCTGAGGTGATGCTGCCGGCCAAGATGCTTGACCGGGTCGACCGGGCAGAGGTCAACGCGGCGCTGAAATCAGCAATCTTTTCGCTGTTCATCAAGTCGCCGGGAACCACAGAAGATCTCGAAGCAGCCCTTGCTCCATCGGGTAGCGGATCCACGCTGGATCCGTGGATTCAGGCTTACATCGACCAGCGGAAGCAAAACCCTGTTCGGGTCGAAGGCGCGCAGGTTAACCACCTACTGCCTGACGAAGATGTCGTCACGCCGGAACGATCGAGCCCGAACACCAACTATGCGGAATTCGCGCAATTCATCCTGCGCAAGATTGCCGGCTCGTTGGGCGTCGCTACGCCGCAGCTGTCCGGAGACTGGTCAGCGATCAACTATTCGAGCGCGCGCGCACTACTGAACGAAATCTGGAGGTCATTTCTGGAGGACCGTCATTATTTCACCCAGCATTTCCTGACACCGATCTACGCAGCGTGGCTGGAAATGGAGGTTGCGCTGGGCACGGTGAAGGTGCCCGGCGGGCCGGTGAATTTCTACCGAAACAAAACCGCAATCTGCATGGCTGAATGGATTGGTCCCGGGCGTGGTTCGGTGGATCCGCTTAAGGAAAGTTCGGCCAACAATGCTGACGCGGCGGCTGGTCGAGCGTCCACAGTTGAGCACATCCTCGAGCGGGGACGTGATCCCTCTGACGTTATGGCTGAAGAAGCCTGGTGGCTGGAGGAGCGTAAAAAACGGGGGCTGCCCACGCCAAACTATGATGTGAAGACTGCCCCCGATGCATCTGGTGACAATGCTCCAAACGAAGCGCGCAAACAGAAGGTAGGTGCGTGATGGCGCAGATACGCAAAGAGTGTGTCTCGATCGACTTCCTGCGGGAGATCATTGCCTACGACCCCGAAACTGGTGTATTGACATGGCTTCCGCGCAAGCCTGAATATTTCATCGATGGCAAACACAGTTCTGCTCATCGCGCAGGCGTTTGGAACGCTCGCTACGCAGGTAAGCCGGCGCTCGCCTCAAGGGAGCGGCAGGGTTACGGCCACGGGGATATTTTAGCCAAGAGATACAAGGCTCATCGGGTTGCTTGGGCAATCCACTACGGCTTTTGGCCCGAGACAGGAATAGACCAAATAAACGGTAACAGGGCTGACAATCGGATCCTCAATCTCCGCTTGGCTACGATGGCGGAGAATATGAAAAACCAGCGATTTTCAAAAGCGAACACGAGTGGAGTAATGGGGGTCAGCTGGGCTTCTCACCGGGGGAAATGGTCCGCGCAGATAAAAGTCAATAGGCGCAAGATTCACCTCGGCCTTTTCACGAATATTGCTGATGCCGCGCGTGCACGAAAAGCCGCCGAAAAGCGGTACGGGTTTCACCCAAACCACGGGAAGCTGGCTGTATGAGAACGACCAGACCACAAGGCTTCCCCCGTATCGCGGCGCAACTCTACGGACGACCGCTTGCCATCACCGAGCATCACGCGGAGATTCTGGCGCACGTCTTTGATGAAAAAATGGGCATTGTCAGTTCGACCGCCGTCAACGGCGTTGCGCTAGAAGCCCGCGCTATCGCTCAGCGCGTCGCGGAAATCGAGCGCAGCGCCATGGCACGTGACGCCACGTTCGACCCGGAAAACCGCAAGCCCTATCGGATGACCGGCAATATCGCGGTGATAGAGATCGACGGAGTTCTCGTTCACAAAGGTGGCTGGATAGACGCAGCCTGCGGGTTCGTGGGCTACAATTATCTGCTCTCCATGTTCGAAGCAGCGATGCATGACCCCGACGTACTGGGCATTTGGGTAGTGATCGACTCGCCGGGGGGCGCCGTCGCCGGACTGTTTCAGTTCGTTGAGGAAATGGCACAGATGACGGCGGAAGCTGGCGGCAAGCCGGTTTATGCCTGGGTCGATGAGCAGGCTTGCAGTGCCGCCTATGTCATCCTGAGTATCTGCGACAAAGCATACGCTCCCACATCAGCGATGGTTGGCTCGATTGGATGCGTCGCAACCTTGCGGACGATCAATCGTGCACTCGATCAAGCCGGCGTCGACGTGGAGATATTCCGGTCACGTCCCCGCAAGGCGCGCGGCGGCCCCTTCGAGGCAATGGACGATGAGACGCGCGCGCGCATCCAGCGCAGCGTAGACGAGGCCGACGATATCATGGCGGCCATTGTTGCAGCTGGCCGCGATCTGACCCTCGACGCGATCGATCAGATGGGCGGCGATTGGTTCGAAGGAGATGAGGCTGAGAGCTTGGGCCTCGTCGATGCCATTGTGTCCGAACGCGATGCCTGGGCTCTGCTCGAGGACGAAGTCGATCGCATCAAGCGCGAAAAGAGGAAACCACAATGAGCCGGATTGCAGCAATTCGTGCGGCAGCGAAGGGTGCCAAGGCGCCCGTCGACGACGACGAAGACAACGAAGAAACCATTGAGAATGACGGCGCTCCTGCTCCGTCCAAATCGAAACGAAAGGACTCAGATATGGCGGAAGCCGAAAACCATGCCGCGGCTATCGAGGCCGCGAAGAAGGAAGGTCAAGCGCTTGGCTTCAAGGCCGCAAACGAGCGCATGAATGCCGTGTTCGCCAGCGAGCACTACACCGGGCGCGAAGGCGCGGCGGCGAAGCTGTTGGGCAAAGAGGCGATGTCGGCAGATGATATTGTCGAAGTGCTCGCCGAGATGCCAAAGGTCGAGCCGGCTGCGCTGACCGAGGATCAGCAGCGCGCCGCTGCTGAAGAAGCTGGACGCAAGGAAATGCTCCAGCAGCTCAACCAGCAGGGCAACAGCGGTGTCGATGCCGATGCGGGCGGCAAGTCGGCTGAACCGAACCACGGATGGGACGCGATCCACGCCGACATCCGCGCCCGTCGCGGCTGATCGGCCGCCCACTCATCCTTTGAAAGGTACTGCACATGACCACTCTCACCGAAGGCATTTACGCCACTGAGTCCTTTATCAGCGAAGCGCCGGGCGATCGCTCGCGTGAAGCTATCGTTGTCAAATCCGGCCAGAACCTCAAGGCCTGCGCCGTTCTCGCTACCATCGTTTCCGGCACCGTCGCTTCGGCAGCCAAATCGGGGGGAAATACCGGCAACGGCACCTTCACGCTCGACGGCACCACGCCGCTCCTGCTTGGCGCAAAGCTGGGCGTTTATACCCTGCGCTGCACTGCGGCGGCAGCCAATAACGGCACATTCCGTCTCG
Organism: Sphingobium sp. DEHP117; assembly: GCF_030867385.1. Classification (GTDB taxonomy): domain Bacteria; phylum Pseudomonadota; class Alphaproteobacteria; order Sphingomonadales; family Sphingomonadaceae; genus Sphingobium. The sequence continues at coordinate 230,137 of NZ_JAPFBJ010000003.1, forward strand.
AGGATCCGGATGGCCTCGTGCTCGGCGATATCGTGATGGCGGCTGGCGCGGCTACCGTTGCCGAGCAGATCAAAGGCGCTCTGGCCGACGGCTCCTCCGACTTCGTTGTGGGAGACGGCTTCGACATCACCGTAACTGTCGCGACCGAAAAGGAGGTCGAATACAACCCTGCGGGCACTGATGGCTCGCAGATTGCGACCGGCATCCTCTACGGCGCGATCAACGCCACCTCCGCCGACACGCGCGGCGTCGCCTACAAGCGCGATTGCGAGCACAACGCCGACATCGTGGTGTGGAAGTCCGGGATCACCGCGACCCAGAAGGCGAAAGGCACAGCCGACCTCAAGCGGCGCGGCATCATCCTGCGCTGATAACCCATCACGACACGACGCAAGGGCGTCGGGGCACTGCTCCGGCGCCCTTTCTCGTGCCCATTTGAAAGGACAATCCCACCATGTTGACCATGGACGTATTCAAGCAGGACGCCTTCTCGGCAATTTCGCTGACCGAAGCTGTCCGCAAATCCCAGACCATCCCCGGTCTCATCGGCTCTCTCGGCATTTTTACCCCAAAGCCTGTGCGGACCCGCACGGTTGCGGTTGAGGTGAAGGGCAACACGCTCAATATCATCCAGACCAGCGAGCCGGGAGCGCCTCGCACCCGTCGCGCGAACAACAAGGCTGACATTCGCGATCTGCGCGTGCGTCGCATCGAGGAGTCCTCGACGATCACCGCAGAGCAGTTGCAGGGCATCCGCGCCTTCGGTTCGGAGACGGAACTGAAAACCCTCCAGACCGAGGTTGCCGAGCGTCAGCAGGATTGCATTGACGACATGTCCGCCACGGTCGAACGCCTGCGCCTGTCTTGCATTAACGGCGTTCTTCTCGATGCCGACGACACCACGATCTACGACTATTACGCGACCTTCGGCATTTCCCAGCCCGCCGAGATCGATTTCAATTGGGCGGCGCGGACCAAGTGCAAACAGTTCGTTGCCAACAACGTCAAGCGCCCGATTCTTCGTGCGCTGGGCGGACGGGCGGCGCCTGGGATGCGCATCCTCGCCCTCTGCGGCGACGACTTCTACGACGAAATGCAGGAAAATGGCGAGTATCGCGACACCTTCAAGAACACCGAGAAGGCCAGCAAGTTGCTGGAGGACAGCGTGTTCGATGCGGTCGACGCATGGGGCGTTACCTGGCTGAACTACCGCGGCACCGATGACAACTCCAAGGTTGCGATCGGCGTCGACAAGGTGAAGTTCCTCCCCATCGGCGTGCGCGGCCTGTTTCAGGAAGCGTTCGCCCCGGCCCCGACCTTCTCGCTCGTCAATACGATGGGCCAGGAATGGTATAGCCGCATCATCGTCGACAAGGATCGCGAGGAATGGGCCGAGATCGAGATCGAGAGCCATCGTCTCCCGATCTGCACCCGCCCCGACGCGCTGCTCCAGGGCAACAAGTAATCCTCCCAACCTGAAAGGCCGCTCCTCACCGGGCGGCCTTCTCTTTTCACAAGGATACCGTGATGCCCCTAGTGAAATGCAAAGCCATTCGCGTGTTCACCGAATTCGTGTCGAATTTTGGCATGGTGCACGGCAACCCCGAAGGCTCCGACGAAAAAGCTCGGTTCCCGATGGTCCCAGAGGAAGCGGTCGCAAAACTAGCTGCCGAGGGTAAGGTCGAGCCAGTCGATCCTGACAGTCTTCCCCAGCTCGATCATGACGGCGACGGCCATCCTGGGGGTTCCATCTCGGCCACCGGCGACGATATTGCCACCCTGCGCAAGCTCTACAAGGATACCATCGGCAAAGCCCCGTTCAATGGCTGGAGCGCCGAAGAACTGCGCAAGCGCATCGCGGACGCAGCGCCCGCCGATGAAGACGCCCCGATCTGATGCCTGTCGATCTGGAGGCGCTGACCTCCAATCTCTTTTCCACCTGCGACGCCATGCTGGGCGACACGATCACTATCACGCCGCCCAGCGCGTCACCTGTCACCCTCAAGGTCCATGCCTCGCACCGCGACCGCCGCGCCGACTTCGGCATGTCCGCCGCCACCGTGCAGGACGCGATGCTTGACATCGACATGGCACAGGTGCCCGGCAAACCCGGCTCTGGTTGGACCGTCACCCTACCCCTCGTCCCCGGCAAGACATTCGAGCCGCGCGATGTCCAGCGCGACGAGAGCGGGCGGCGTTGGGAATTTGGCTTGAAGGAACTGAAAGGTGGCTGACGCAGCCATCACCAAAGTTCTCGCCGCGATCAAGGCGCTGGTCGAGACGCCGTCCCTGACGTTCCACATCAATCGCACCGACGACAACCCGCTGGATGAGAGCGAGCTCCCCGGCGTCATCGTGCGGGTGCCGCACATGGCGTTCGAGGATTACGGCTCGCAAGGCGGCGACATGGTGCGCGCGACGCTGCACTTCGACTTTTGCAGCTCCGGTTCGGCCGGTGAGACGATCGACCAGGAGAACCAGCGCAACGTGGCGGACACGATGAAGCGCATGGCCAGCGACCGCACGCTTGGCGGGATGGTCCATCGCTGGGAGGCCGCCGCCGTTTCCGGCTCGGAACAGGATGGCGCCGATGTCGGCACCGCGATCCTCGAAACCGAAATCGTATTCTTCACGCTGCGAGATGATCCGTTCGTGATCGTCGGACTGACCGGCGCGCACTTCTGACCTCAACATAAAGGAATCTGCATATGCCTGCTCTGGAGACTGCTCCGGCGCTGCCCGTGGGCTGCGTCGACTTCAACAAGCTGCACGACAACTGCGCCAAGGGCGTGGCCGACCCGCTCAAGGGCGTCGTCATCGTGCCCGAAAACGAAAAGCTGGTCGACGAGCCCGTCCCGGCCACCAAGCCCGAATAAGGAGCCTTTATCATGGCATTTCGCTCGCAATTCACGTCTGTGGCGGTTGCGGTTCAGTCGTCCGTCGACACATGGGGATCCCCTTCGTCCACGACCGACGTATTCCCTTGCGCCAACGTCAAGCTGTCCAAGGAGTCTATCCTTGCCGAGAACCCGGAATATCTAGGCACGGTCGACAAGCCCGGCGACTTCGTGCTCGGCCAGAAGGTCGGCTTGACACTCTCGATCCCGCTGCGCGCTCCGGGTGGTGCCTCGCCGCCGTCTGCCGGCGCGTTCATTCCGGGCCGCTTCCTGCGCGCCGCCGGATGGACTGAGAACATCATTTCCTCGGCTATACCGGCCTCGCCGGAAGCGCTCGGTTCAGGGTCCACCACCACCGCGGCCAAGCTCGGCTCATCGGCCACAGGCACGGCCAACCTCTACAAGGGGCTGGCGCTCACCCTCTCCGACAACGGCACTGGCTATAACCGCCAGATGACAGCGATCCGCGATTACAGCGCCGCAAAACTCGCGACGATCGCGGAAACTCTGGGTGGCGCTCCTGCGGCGAACTACCAGATCCCCAAGCAGCTCGCCTATCAGAGTGGCGCATCGGGCACGCCGCCGGTGCTTTCCTTGAGCGTCTGGTACGACGCGGTGCGGTACGACCTCATCAACATGACGGTATCGGGTTTGAAGTTCAACTTCCCGGTCTCGACCCGGAACTCGACCGAATATCCGATGATGGAACTGACGCTCGACGGCGACCTCTACGCCTTCGCAGATCAGGCAGCACCCCTGGTTGGTGCTCTTGGCGGCATTCCGACGTTCAAGGACGGCGACTTCTGGATTGCCGGCAAGGCGCTGGGCGGCAGCAGCTTCTCCGCCGACATGGGCATTCAGGTCGGCTATGCGCCCAACCCCAACAAGGCGTCTGGCAACGACGCGGCGCAGATCACGATGACCAAGCGCACCGCGCAGATCACGCTCAACCACAACCTGAAGGCGACGATCGACTTCGAGGCGCTGGCACTGGCTCAGGCACAACACGCGCTTTGGGCACAGTATGGCTATGTCGCTGGCAACATGGTGAGCTTCATCATCCCCAATGGTCGCTTCGCCTACGCCAATGTCGACAATGGCAGTGAGTTCATCAGTCAGACGATCGACATGCTGATCGACGATTCCGACAAGGCTCTGAATCTCATCTTTCCGTACTGAACCTTCCCTCACCCCGGAGATTTCCCGTGACAAAATACCCGGTCGAAGGCGGGGAGTTGGTCGAATATACGCCCGACTCCCTCGTCAACCTGATTGAGCCTCCCAAATTCTTCCTGCGTCCCGTCACCGAGCGGGAGCGCCGCCGACTGCGCAAGCTCGCCATCCAGGAGGGATTGCGCAGCCACGATGTCGCCAAACTGCGCGAGGAGACCTTGAACGGTCTTCGCGAGCTTTGGTCGGAGCAGGTGTTTGCTGAGCAGGAGGGCCGTCTGCGCGCCTTCTGGGATGCCTATGACCAGCACGAGCAGGAGCAGGAGGGCAAGGAGGATCCCGAGCCATTCGAGCACCCCGACAAAGCCGCGATGATGGAGCTCAGCGAGCGCATCACGCGCGCATGGGCGCCGCTGTTGCGCATGGTGGCCGACAATAACGAGTGGGACGAGACGTGGCCCAAGCTCATCGCGTCGATCACCGTTGCCGGCTGGCGCGATCTCGACGCCCGCTATGAGCGCAGCGAGGGCATTGTGGGCCTCGACTGCCTCGACGAGATGGAAAAGGCGCTGGATGCCGTCGAAGCCCAGGCAATGACCGATCAGGTCGACGGAGTTATCGGCCACGGCACGGCATTCCGCCAGCTTATCGTGCGCTGCATCCGCCTGTTCAGCGTGAGCAAGGCCGAGGAAAAAAACTCCGAATCGCCGTCGAAGTCCTCCACCACCCCGAACACTTCGAAGGCGAGTGGGAAGGAACAGAAGGCTGGGTCATCGGCGGCGAAAAATTCCAGCGAAACCCTCGCGAACTGATCGACGAGGAAGACATGGATATCGTGCACATGTTCCACCGATGCGACATGGGGATGGCGGGCCGCATCTGGCCCGATGGCGGCTCGCTGCTTGATCAGCCCGTGAAACTGGTGCGCGCGTTTTCCGTGATTGCTGACGCCGTGGCTAAGGTGCGCAAGACATGATGCGCGCCGCGCTGCGCCGGCCCAGCCCCGGCGTCTTTCAGGACTATCGCCGCTTTGCCATCCAGCGGTCGGAGCGCGCGGCGCTTATTGCCACCGATCGCGCGTCATCTGCCGGCAAAGTGGGAGACCGACAGGATATGGCTGGTGCTGGGCTTGGGCGTCTCGGCTTCGCGCTCGGCTCCGGCTCCGACCTCCAGAAGAATGGGCAAGTCCATCGCTTCGGCGCAAGCGGCTTCCGGGCTTCAGGCTGGATCTTCGTGCGCTCCCGTTCCGAGCGTACCCTTGGCACCATCCAGATTTATACCGAGGGCGGCGAGATTCTTCCCCGCAAGGGCTGGCTCTGGATGCCGACCGACAATGTGCCCAAGCGCGTCGGCCGCTACAAGATGACGCCCAAGCGCTACATGGCATCTCCACTCGCCTCCTCGATCGGCCCGCTTGTGCAGATTGAGGGGCGGCACAGTGGCGAGGCGTTGCTGGTGGTGCGCAATGTCACCACGCGACTGTCTGGCCGGTCCAATCCGCGCCGCCTGCCGCGCAGTGGTCGGGCGCGCGCCGGACGCGAGGTGCAGGACATGATCGTCATGTTCGTCGGCATCCGCCGCACGAGCCGCACCCAGCGCGTCGACCCCGCCGCGCGCCACCGTCAACAGCAGGCGCTGCTGCCCCGTTACTGGCACGAAGCAATAGGGACCATCTGAGCCATGAGCGCACCCAGCCAGTTCCCCGCCTTCCTCAGCATTGAATATGACGGTCGCGGCGACGGCTTTCCTGCGTTCGAACGCGCTGCCAATGCGAGCATTGGTCAGGTTGAAGGGAGACTGCGTCAGTTCACCCGGAGCTTTGAGGAGGTTGGCCGGGTCGCCTCCAAGGCGATTGCTGGCGGCGTCTCGAATGCTGGCGGGCTGGATCTGGGCGTGGGTCAGTTCAAGATGGCTGCGGCGGAAGCGCGGCTCTATGAGGAAACGCTGCGCGAGATGCACACCGCAGCGAGTCGCCTTGCCGTGGAGGTCGGTGATACCAGCAGGGCAACCACCAGCTATGTGCAGGCGCTCTCCGCGCAGACGATCGAGGCCCAACGTGCGCGCGAGGAGGCGGAGGCTCAGGTTGTCACCTATGCGCGGTTGCAGCAGGCGATGGATGGTGCCTCGTCGGCCGAAAGCAGAATGTCGGCAGCGTTCCGCGACGTGCAGAAGATGCGCGAGGCGGCGCAATTCGCCAAGGAATATGAGCAGGCGCTGTTCAACATCCGCCAGCAGGTGGACCCGGCTTATTTCGCTCAGAAGCGGTTCAATCAGGAACTGGCCTTCGCCGATCAGGCATTGAGGGCGGGTGACATCACGGCGGACCAATACGCCAAGCGCCTCGCATTCCTGCGCGGCGAAATGGCTCTCAACGCCGCCTCCACCCGCCAGATGCGGTTCGCCTCGGTCCAGCTTGGTCAGCAGTTGCAGGACGTTGTCATCCAGGCGCAGATGGGCACCAATGCTTTCGTCATCCTTGCCCAGCAGGGTTCTCAGATGGCGTTCGCGCTGACGGAGGCTGAGGGCAAGGTCGGCGCGGTCGCGCGCGCGCTAGCCGGATGGCAGGGTGCAATTGTCTTCGCCGGCGTCGCTCTGGTCGGGCAGCTGATTCCTGCACTGATGAACAGTTCGCAGAAGGCGTTGCAGCTCGAGGACGCGCTGAGCAAGGTCAAGTTCGCCAGTGATGCCGTCCAGAGCGCGCAGGGCATCCTCGGCAACGTGATGGACATCACCACGGGCAAGATCAGTACCCAGCGGCAGGAGCTGCTGGATCTCGCCAAGGCGCAGCTGCTGGTTGCCCAGTTGCAGGCGCGGGCGCGCGCCGATGCTGCTCGCGGCCAGGTTGGCGACCTGGCCAAACCCACCATGGAATATGGCGGCGGTATGGGCGGCGGCTTGTACGTGGGGAGGCGGCCTGCCGGATTGCGGGGCCAGTTCGCAAACGAGTTCCTTGCCGGCAAATCCTCCGCGGAGGAAACCATCAACAGGTTGAAGTTGCTGGCTGACAACGGACGGATGACGAAAGAGGCGTTCGCTGAGGCCGCCGCAGCTGTTGCCAACTTCAACCTTGAAACGGCGAACATAAAGTCGCTGGAAGCGGCTGAGAGGCTATTGAGCGGCAAGGGCACCGCAGCCGACCGGAAGCTACTGCTCAAGCCCGACAAGCCGAAGGACACCTCCAAGGAACTGGCGACCCTCGCTGAGCGTGGGGAGGATGTGGCCAAGAAGATCGCCAACATCACCGATCGCTTCTCCGATATGCCGCCGCAGGTGCGCAGCGTGAATGCGGCGCTGCGCGAGCTCGACGATCTTGCCGACGACTTCTCGAAGAAGAAGCCGCCCAATTATGGTGAGATCGTCACGATGATCGCCGAGGCGCGCAAGGCTATCCAGGAGAATGGGCTGGATCAGCCGGTCAATGATCTGCTGGAGGCGCAGCAGCAGCAGTTGGTGATCAACGATTTGCAGGCGCGCGGTCGCGAAGCCGAGGCGGCGGCCTTGCAGCAAATTCTCCAAAAGGAAAAAGATCGCGGCCCGCTAACTCAAGCGCAGAAGGACGCTATCCTCGAAAGCAATGTCGCGCTACGCGCCCAGACGCGCGAGCTCGAGCGGCAGCAGTTCTACCAGCGCAACCTGCTGAACTTCGTGCAGGCGCAGCGCGAGGCGGTGAATGACCTAGTCTACAACCTGCTGAGCGGCAAAGGGCTTTCCTCGGTCGGCGGCTTCGTCAAAGGCGTGTTCAACAATTACCTGCGCGCGCTGTCGGACGAGATCACCAACAGCCTGACCGCGAACTTCTTTCAGAAGCAGACCGACCGGATCAAGGGCGAGACCCATCTGAGCGACGCGGGCAAGCGGATGGCGAGCTCGATCGATGAACTCAAGAAGGCGCTCGACTCGCTCACCAAGTCGGTCAGCACGGCGGCGGGCGAGATAAGCGACGCTCCTACTACGCCGACGGCAGCAAACGACAACGGTTCCAACACCATAACTGCGACCGCGCGCCGCACAGTCAGCCAGACCTTGAAAGATGGCCTCAAGGACATCGGCAAGGCGATCTTCGGAGAGAAGGGGGCCGCAAAGTTCGGGCAGGTGGCGGGCGCTGCCATGCAGGGCGCCGCCGTCGGCACGATGACATCGGGCGTCCTCAAGTCGCTCGGCGTAAAGCAGAGCACGCTGGGAGCGCAGCTTGGTGGCGCGCTGGGTAGCGCGGTCGCAGGCCCGCTAGGGGCAGTGGTGGGCAGTGTGCTCGGCGGCACGGTCGGCGGTATGCTCAAGAAGACGAAATGGGGCGCCGTCACGGTCAACTCCGGCGGCGTGTCCCAGGGCTCGGGCAACAGCGGCAGCGCGATCGGCGCGGCAGTGCAGGCGGGTGGCGCGTTCGATAGCCAGCTGCGCAAGATTGCCGATGCCCTGGGTGGCAAGATCGGCGACTTCGGCAACATCACCATTGGCCAGCGACATGGAGACTGGCGCGTCAACACGGGCGGCACCAGCCTCAAGGTCAAGAAGGGCGCAACCGACTTCAACGGCGATGGCGAGGCGGCGATTGCGTATGCGGTGCAGATTGCGCTTGAGCGGGGTGCTGTAACGGGCTTGCGCAACGGCACGAACAATCTGCTCAAGGCGGCGGGCGACATGCAGGAGAAGCTGAGCAAGGCGCTTAGTTTCGAGGGTGTGTTCCGTGATCTGGCCAAGTTCAAGGATCCTGTCGGCTCGGCGATCAACGACCTCAACCTTGAGTACAACAAGCTCAAGGACATTTTCACGCAGGCCGGGGCTACTACTGCGGAATGGGGGCAGTTGGAGGAACTGTACCAGATCAAGCGCAAGTCGGCGACCGAGGAGGCTTTGAGGTCACTCACGGGCAGCCTGGACGATCTCTACAAGAACCTGACCATCGGCGACAACGGATACTCAGTCCGCACCCGCCTTAGCAACGCACGGGCGAACTATGACCCGCTGGCTGCGCGCGTGGCCGCGGGAGACAGCACGGCCTATAACGACTTCGCCGCCGCCGCGCAGACGCTGATCGAATTGCAGCGGGAGTATAGCGGCTCTGCGCCGGAATATTTCGCGGTGCTGGATCAGGTCACGGCGCTGACGAAGGGCGAGCTCGATCGACAGAAGGCGCTGTATTCGAGTGCGGCCGGGTCCGCCTCTCCGTTCGATACGCAGCCCATCGTCGACGCTACGCAGCAGCAGACCAATGCAATTGTCACTGCGCTTGGGGCGCAAAATCAAGCGGCCAACGACAACGCCGCCCGCATATTGGCCGCCTTGCAAGCGCTCGGCGCGCGCGGTTCTCTGGGTCGGCTTAACTTCTGATGCACGTCCTTATTGAGCTCACCCCCCTAGATCCTGTCGCGGGGACGCGAACGACGTTGCGCCTGTCATCGGCGCAGGACAGGACAATAGCCGACCTCAATGGCGTGCGCTGGTGGCCGGGCATCATCCGCAAGCCCTCGCTTTCGATGAGTCTGTTTGATGGGGATTTCTCTTCGAGCATTGATGTGGGACAGGCAAGTCTCGAACTGTCGCTGACGGCGCTGGAAAAGCTCAACAGCAACGCGCGCCGGTTCGTGTGGGCCGGGGCTTCCATCACGATCTACGCCGGGACCAGCGGACAGGCGTGGCCGTGGACAACGGTGTTTGCTGGCAAGGTCAAGACCTTCCGCGCGGCGGCAAGTCGCCTCTCGGTCGTTGCGACGGTCGATGATGAGCCATTCTCGGTGCAGGTGCCGTCGGCGACCTATGCGGGCACTGGCGGGCTGGAGGGCGGCGCAGACATCAAGGGCAAGCCCAAGCCGTGGGCGTTTGGCGCTCCGAAGAATGTCGAGCCCGTGCTTATCGACAGCCTCAACTCGGTGTTTCAGGTCAGCGCCTATGGGAGCGGGATCAAGGCGGTCACAGCCCTTTATGAGCGTGGAGCGCCGTTCAGCGCATCCTTCGGCAATTATGCCGACTATGCCGCGCTTGTAGCCGCCAACATCCCCGCCGGGCGTTGGGCGACGTGCCTCGCCTCTGGTCTCATCCGATTGGGCGCGCCGCCTTACGGGCTGATAACGGCCGATATCGAGGGAGACTATAACGGCTCGGTGTGGACACGCCTGCCCGGCGCCATCCTCCAGCGCATCGCAACGGCCCTGTCTATATCCTCTGGTGTGATTGACAGCACATCGCTGGGCGCGATCGACACCTACGCGGCTACGCTCCCCGCTGGCGGCAACATCAGCCTCTACCTGACCGAGCAGCTGACCTTTCTGGATCTGGCACAAAAGCTTGCGCTCACATTCAACGCGCAAGCCGGGATATCGTGGACCGGAAAGCTGTTCATGACGCGCGCCGCGATTGGCAGCCCGGTGGCAACGCTGGATTCGCAGCAGAAGCGCCTGCCGCGCGTGACCGATTGCATAGAGGCGGATGTGTCTCCGCCTTATACGAAGATCCAGATGGGCGCGCAGAAGTGTTGGAGGGTGCATACCTTCGACGAGATCGCGTTCGGGGCCGAGTTGATCGACAAGGGTCTCTATTCGGCCTCGGTTGTTTATCGGGACGGCAATATCGTTTCGCTCGATGATGGCTCGCGTTGGCTGTTCGTGGGCGCAACGCCGGTTGCGGGGTCGGCCCCGACAGACGTGAACACCAATTGGGCGCGGATGACGAATGCGGTGCAGTCCGCAGCTATTGCCGCCGCCCAGGCAGCAGCAGACGCCGCGCAGGCCGATGCCGACGCAGCGCTGACGACGCTCACCAACATCGCGTCCGATAGCCTGCTGACGCCGGATGAGAAGCCGCGCGTCATTCAGGATCGCGACGCCATCGTGGCGGAGCAGGCGGGCATCGATGCACAGGCCAGCGCCTTTTCCATCACGACCGAGAAGACGACCTACGACACCGCCGTTTCGGCGCTCACCACCTATCTGGCGACGCTGACCAGCCCGGTGCTGTGGTCTAACCTGACCGGCAACACCACGATCGTGGGTGCGACATTCCGCCAGAAGTTCCTCGATGTGTATGCGGCGCGGCAGGCGCTCTTGAACAAGATCGCGGCGGAGGCGGCGAAGCGGGCGGACTGGTCGCAACTCAACGGCGTGCCCTATGACGAGATTTTCAATTCCGACGATGATGTAACGCTGGGCTTTAACCCTGTCTTCGCGGCGTGGAGCGGCCTCTATCCGGATAACTGGTCGAACTGGACCGGTGGTGCGCCGACCAAAGAAACGAGCATTGTTCGCGTCGGCAGCAACGCGGTGCGCATGACGGCCTCGGGATCGGATCGCGGCATCCAGTGCGACGCGATCAGCTTCACCTCGACGCCGTTTCCGGTGGGAACGTTTCTCTCCGGAGCAGTCGACTTCTATCTCGCGGCGCGAACCTCCGGATTGCCCGGCATATTGGTGCGGCTGTACACAAACTCCGCGCGAACTACTTTTGTCGATACGACCGTGCAGCCCGGCACAACGACAGTAGCGTGGCAGCGTGTGCCTTGGACCGCTCGGGTCGGTTCGACGCAGCAGATCTACGGCATCCGCATCTACGCGATGGCGAGCTGGACCGCATTCCCGAGCGGTTCTTTCACCGGCGACGTGATCTTCGGCGATATCCGCTTCGGCCTGTTCGACTCCTCGACCGACAACAAGGCTGTGGCAATCGCGGCAGATGGAACCCTCTCTGGTGCTGGCGGCGGGCAGGTAACGATCACCGGGCTGGGATATTCTGGGGATCTCAATGCCACCAATGGCGCGCCCGTAGGAACATTGGTAGCTGGGGTATCCGCAAGCACGGTGGCCACAGCCACCACGAACTTCAACGCCAGCAACGACCGCAACAGCGCGGCGGTAGCAGCGCCCACGGTGGCCACCGATGGCACGGCGGTGGATCACACGCTGCAATCCAACGGTTCGGCCGATATCAGCTTTGAATGGAGCTGGGGTGGAGCCGAGGGCGATATCGACGGCTTCCTGGTCTATCTCTACCAGAGCAGCAGCAGCGCGGCCTATAGCTTCGGCACCACGCCTGCGGCAGAGACGGTCTTCACCCTGCCTGCCAGCAAACGCGCCTTCATCCTGTTCGGCACCGCGCCGGACCAATATTACAGCTTTGCGGTGCAGGCCTATCGCTCGGTCGACAAGGATATCAACGCCGCCGGCGCGATCAAATCGACGCTGGTGAAGGCGACGGGCAGCGGGGAGAACCCCTATCGCCCATCGGCGAGCGTTGCCTTTGGCGGGAATGTGACGGGCACGGTAAACGGCATCGCGGCGGCGAACGTCAACGTCTGGTCGCAGATTTCGGGCACCGGCAAGCCCGCCGACAATGCCACGGTCGGCGCGCCGGCTGGCACCAACGTGGGCGGCACAGCGGCAACCACGGTGGAAAGCGGCGCGAACGCGGCGAACGCAGGCGTCAATTCGGATGGCACGATCAAGAACGACAAGGTGATTACCAATTCGATGGTCGATGAAAGCGCGACGATGCAGCGATCGGCCTTCTCTGCGAGCAACAACGCAGTGGTTACGGTTACGCTGACCAAGCCAGCGTCCATCGCCATGATCGGAAGTGTTTCATGCCCAAGGACGGGCTTCAATCAGTTTCTTGCCATCAATGGCGTCAATGTGAGGACCGAGAGCGTGATCGGAGGGTCTATTCCCGCTATGCTGTACCGCACCGACCTGGGGGCAGGAACCTATGATTTTCAATGTTATTCCACAGACAATGTCCAGGGGTTCAACGCCACCATCATATTACTTGCGAGCTACAAATGAGGAAAGATTTCACCCTTCATGACGGGCAGGGAAAAATCCTGGCCCACGTGACATGTGATGATACCGAGATTGAAGCCAACATGGTTGCGAACAATGCGCAGGGCTTTATCGAGGGAAGCATAAGCTGGTTGAGTCACTATGTCTTCGGCGGCGTAGCGATAGCCTTTCCGCCACAACCATCCCCGCATCATATCTGGGATTATCCCTCCAGCGCATGGGTAGACCCGCGCACGCTGGATGACCTGAAAGCGTCGAAATGCAGCCTTATCGACCAGCGTCGGGACGCAGTATTCGCGGCGGGCTTCGCGCCTACGATCGGCGCGCTGGGCACGGCGAACGAGATTTTGCAGGTTCGCGATGCAGAAGATCGCACCAACTGGCTCACCAGCCAGGCCGCCTATGCCGCTGCTGTTTCGGCGGGGCAGGGGGCGGTTTTGGGCGCAGAGTTCCGTACCCTCACGAACAACACATACACGATCAGCTATTCAGAAGGCTTTGCAGTACTGATGGAAATGGCGGCTTGGGGGCAGGCTATAATGCGGAACAGTTGGGACTTGAAGGATTCGGTTGCAACTGCGGCGGACCAGGCGGCGATTGATGTGATCGACATCGAGGTGGGCTGGCCATGATCCCCGCCCTGCTCCGCCGTATCGGCGATGTCGTCCAAGGCCTGCTGATCGTGATCGACATTGCGGTGTGCTACATCTGGCTCGCGCCGCTCTACCTTGTCGGCCTCGCCGACAGGCCGACCGGGCGGCAGATGATCAGCAGCTATGTCGGCCGCGCGGCTCTGAACGGCCACCGCTGGGCGCGCATAGCCGCCAGGGTGATCGACGCGGTGATGGGCAAGAGCCACTGTATCCTGATGGCGAACCGCTACGCCGGTTTTGCCGACTGATTTTTTTTGACACGAGGAGACCGCGGCGGTGGCAGACACGGGGGGATTGAGCACGGGCGAAGTCGGCGGGATTGTGGCGGGCGCGCTGGCAATCGGCGCGGCGCTCGGCAGGGCGGTGCAATGGCTATGGGGGGCGGTGCGCGACACCGGCAGCTCCCGCTCCGCCAAGCTCGACAAATGGCACGAGGAGCTGACCGAGCGGGAACGCGCGCTCAAGGCCGATATCGCGCAGCAAATGGATATGATGCGGGATCAGATGGCTGAGTTTGCCCATCAGGTCGATAAATATCGCCGGGCTTTCGGCATCGTGGCGGGTGAGCTGTTCCGCCGCGACAGCAAGAACGCCGCGCTGCGCGAGGCGCGCGACATTCTGGCCGAGGCCTTCCCGCTGCACCTCGATGTGCCGGAGGACATGGCGGCCACCTGCGCCGTGATCGACATGAAGACCAGCGACGGCTGAGTCCGCGCACAGACACACAATCTCAGGGCGTCCTCCGGGGCGCCTTTTTTATTGCAACGAAAGGAATGCGACATGCCCAAGTTTATGCTCCCGCGCGCCGTGGCGTTCGGCTCCGAAAGCGGCGATGCAACCTATGTCGACGGCGCGCATCCGCTGCCGGTGCAGGATCCGAACTCCGCCGCGATGGCGTCTTCGCTCTCCAATATGGAAGGGCTGATGGGCGTCCCGCTGGATAGCATGCCGCACGAGAAACTCGACGACCTGCTCGACCTCGAAATTGTCCCGTTCAATTTCAGCACGGCGACCTCCCACACGATCAAGCTTGGCGGTGGCGGGCAGACCATCCGCGTGCATGGCCTCATCTTCACCAATGCGGCGGATACGAACATCACGTTCGAGGACGTGATCCTCACCGGCGCAACCACGGGCGACCTGACCATGCTGTTGCGCGGCGCCGGAGGCGGATTGCCGCGACAGGGCCGCCCCTGGTTCACCCTGCCCGCCGACGCAAACCTCGTCATCACCAACAGCGCGGCGGTGCAGGTCACTGGCTGGGCCTACATCAAGAAGGCCTGATCCATGCTGTTTTTCCCCTCTCGCAAGGGCGGCGCCTCTCAGCCCGGCAACCCCAATCACAGCTATGAACTGGATGATCTCGTCGCGGATGCCATCGCCGTCACCAGCGGCGGTGGTTCGCACGCGCTGGGAAACTATGTCTCCCTTGGCGACATAGATCAGGCTTGCTCCGGCCTTATCCTGGAGGTCGGCGGAGTCGGCACGGCGACCATGCGGTGCCAGTGGAGCTTGCGCAAGAATGGCTCGACTGTCTTCATGCCAGACCTGCACATCAACCCCGGCACCAATAGCTGGAACCGTATCAACCTTCCACTTGCGCTTGCTACAAACGACACCGTCGAGGTCGCCCTGCGCTGTCAGGCTGCTAGTCAGGCCATGCGCGCCGCCATGGTGCCAATCCGCGCCAACTCCCTAGCCGCGCCGGGTTTCGCCGCTGCGACCGGCCTCAGCGTCAGCACCGGCGGCACCTATCCTCACGCGCAGCCGGTAGGCAATGGCGACGGAACATCAGGCCACGCTTGGACCGAACTGATAGCCAGTACCGCCGCAGATTACGGCGCAATTATGACCTCCGCCTGCAACGACTCTGTGCCTGCCACCGCGCAGCGTTCGGTCCTATGTCTCGCAACCGGGGCAGCGGGCAGTGAGGTGGAGTTTTATCGTACAATCCTGAACGTCATTACGTCTTCGCCCTATCTGGCTTCCGCTGTTCCGCCGGTCATCCGCAAAAGTATCCCGGCAGGTTCGCGGCTCAGCGCAAGGATTATCGCGCCGACGCCAAACGCCGACACCTTTCGCGTGGGCCTGTGGGGCTTTGCATGATCGACGAAGCCTGGATCAACGAACTCAAGACCGAAGTGGACTCCTTCATGACGTTTCTTGTCGCGCACCTCCTGCGCCTCGCGCGCAGCGGCACGCCAGCACCTCCTCCTGCTCCAACGCTGCAACCGCTGAGCCTGACCAGCTTCACGGTGCCGGAAAACACCGGGCCGGGCGTTGCCGTTGGCCTGGTGGCCGGGCGCACGCCGGGGTCTACCCTCATTCTGCTCGACGATGGCGGCGGCCGTTTTGCCCTGAACAGTTTCGGCACCGGCATCGTCACCGGCCTGGTGCCCACCAACTATGAGGCGGCGCAGGGTTATGACCTCATAGTTGAGCAGATCCACCCCACAGCGACCAACTCCGGGCGGCAGTCCACCCTGCATGTCGATGTCGTGAACCTCCTCGATACCGCGCTCTCGGATGCGGTGCTGGACAGCAATAGCGTGCTCGACACGGCGGCGCAGGGCAGCCTGATAGGGACGCTGGGCGGCCTGACCGCGGGCGTCACCACAAGCCTGCTCAACAATGCCGGAGGCCGCATCGCGCTCAGCGGGGATACGCTGGTCGTCGGCCCGACCGACATTGACGGGCAGGCCACGCCGACGCTCACGGTAACGGTGCGGCAGACCCATCCCGATGCGCCTGCGCCCAAGGATACCGACCTCATCATCAACGTGCAGCATGTGAACCTTTCGTTCGCGGTCACCGGCACGCTCGACCCGGCGCAGTTCAACGCCGCCTATTCCGACAGCCTCACCGTCTCAGGCGGTGCGCCGCCCTATTCGGTCTCCGGCCTTCCGCCTTACGCCCCCGCCGCCAATGTTTCCGGCGGCACCATCTCATTTACAGGGACACCCCGCTGATGGCACGCTATTCCTATCACTTCCGCGCCAGCGCAGGCGCATGGGCCGAGGCCAATCCGCACACCTACGTGCTCAACACCGATGCCTATCCCACCACCCGCAACGGCCTGACCTTCGGGCGCGCGGCGACGATCAGCAGCGCGAACGACAGTTCCGCATCGGGCAGCGCGCGCATTTCTGGCAGCATCGCGGCGACGAGCGCCGGACAGACGGTGCGGATTGACCTCAACGACGGGCCGGGCACCTACCGGCTCTATCTCGGCATCGGGCGCATCACCGGATCATCGACACCTGGCTGCCGCGTGCTGCGCGCCAGCGATGACAGCGAGTTGCACATCGTTCCCCAGACAAGCGTGGCGGCGAACCAGGTCATGGACGCCACCGGCGCGGTGATGAGCGTCGCCGCATGGCTGCAATCCAATGTCAGCGCCACCGGCACTGCGCAGGCGGGCGCCATCGCCACGATCACGCTTGCGGCGGGAGCAAGTGCCGTCAATGGCTTCTATGTCGGCAAGACGGTGCTGCTCACCTCCGGCACCGGCTCGGGCCAGTACAAGGAAATCACCGCCTACGACGGCGCGAGCAGGCAGGCGACCGTGCGCAGCGCATGGACGACCGCGCCGGATGCCACCAGCGGCTACAGCATCTGCGATGGCGGTGGCGGCTATTTCGAGTTCACCACCACCGAAACCGCGCTCAAGTTTCAGCGCCCATCAAGCCGCATGGACCTCGCCTGCATCGAGCTGGAATATGTCGTCACGCCGCTCGTCAATGCTGTCATCTCCGAGGAGAACGGGACCGGGACGCTCTCAACCCTCTACGCCAAGGAGCCGCAGGGCAAGAAGATCGGCAGGATATATTCGACGATCGGCGCACAGAATTTCTCTGTTGTTGGCCCGGCGGCCACATGGCTCACCACAGCCCAGATCGACGGCGAGGCCTGGATGGTCGCGACCGGGACGCCGATGCCGGACAACCTGCCCGCGCTGCTCTCGAGCATCACGATCCGGCAGACGACAACGGCAGAGACGCGCGACACAGTGATCCCGCTGCCGACGTTCGTCACCGCGCCCACCAAGCCGACGACGGGCCGCCTCGCGTTGCTCACGACGAGGACGTGGCTGCGCCGCGAGCGCATTCGCGCTGTGACTCAGGTCAACAATTGGGCGGGCTATCAGGGGCAGGCGATAGCTCCCGCGCGGGACTTTGCTGCTGCGACCCCTGCCGAATTCAAGGCAGCCTATCAGGCCATTACACCGGACGGGGTAAGCTGGTATCGGATCCGATTGCAGGGCAGCACGATGTGGACCGGTATCCAGGATGTCTCTGGGTATAAGGATTTTGGCGCGGGCGGTCTTCTGGTAGAGCCCGACGCAGGGCATGATCCGATTATCGCGGCGCAGTGGGACAATCTTGTCGGCCGTGGCATCCACTGGCGCAATTCGATCCTCGTGCCGCTAGGCAACTATTGCTTCAACGGCACGCTGGCATCGACAGCTTCGAGCTATGCGCGCATCCTCATCGAGGGCAATCGCATCGGTCACATGTTTGTGCCTGGGGAATTGGCATCCAACTTTGATAACTGGAATACTTTCCTGCTGTATCGGTTCTATGAGGAGATCACGATACGGAATAACACGGTCTGGGGTCTTAACTTCCTTGCACTTGCGAGTGGTGGCCGCATAACCGCCATCAGAGACAATGACTTCGTCATGTGGCCAGTAGCCGACCTGCTGCGTACCTCCCGCGGTGTACCGCTTCAGGTGCCGCGCGGAGTGTTCGCGGACGACGAGAGCTGGGTCGATATGAGCGGCAATCGGCTCATCAATAACCCCGACACATTCACCGGAAAGTACGGAACCAACCCTCCTCCGGGCGCGCAGAGCATCAACCACGGCGACAAGCTTCAGGTGGGCCGCGCCGGCGATGGCTATCTGTATCCCTACTCAGCTTATCCAAATGGCAACACCGGCTCGTCCTGGACCATCAGCCCGCAGACACGGTGCCTCAACAAGGTTGAGAAGAAGATCTACAAGGTGGTGGCGCGAGCGGCAAATGGCGGATACGCTGCGGGAGTTGCTGTCGGTGGCCAGGGTAATCCCGGCCCGTCTGGTGGTGCCGCAGCAGGGGACATCGTCGACGGGGGCGTGACCTGGCGGTACGAGACGGACTACTACCACGAGGGGCCCTTCAACATCCTGATGGAGAACGAGTTCGCGAACGACGACGGAATGTCCTACTCGGCCGATACAGCCCTCTCCAACATCATCGCCCCAAGCCATCAGCTCATGATCGCTAGCAACGTGGGAATGCTCTGCCCGATCGAGGCGGTCGTCATCAACTGCATCTATGCGAACGGCGCCGGAAGAGGCATAGATGCTGGGGGCGATGGCGTCGCGCACGTCGAGTTGACTTCACTCGTCGGTCCTGCGGAGCGCCCGATAGTCCAGGGCGTAGCGGTGACACTGTCAAACCAGTACATCGATGCAGGGACGGTGCGCGCTTTCAACAATGTGTTGAGTTACAGCCCAACGGTCTCAACTCCCGGCGGTCTTAATCTCAACGGCGGCGGGAGCGGGGGTTTTGCTCACCAGGGCAACCTCATCGTGGACTTCACCAGCGGTACAGCTAACGGTCGCCGCCCGACCGATTTGCTCACCGGGCCTTTCACCCAGCGGTCAGACGGCAGCTATGGCTTTGCACTGGTGGAGGATGGCACTAACCCGATCGACGTAGTGATCTCCGACCTCGCCAAGATCATGCATCCACTGAGCGGAAACGCAGGCGGCAGGGCGACCGAGTATCACCCCATAACGATACAGGACAGCGCGGGTGCGAGCGCCACCCGCACCCTGACGATCACGCCATAACAGGGGCGGCGCGGCGGCGGGTGCGCAATGCCATCCCCGTCGCGCCGAAGCCTAGGATTATAAGCGCCCAAGTGGCGGGCTCTGGGACGTAGGAGGTGGTCTCCAGCTTGAGTTTGGAGCCTGCTTTAGGGTCGATGTATTCGCCGGGTGCCAGAGTATCTATCTTGGGAAAAGTTCCGCCCCCAAAGATATAGCCTGCGCTCGTGTAAGACTCATAGCTGATGTTGGTGATGTGCGCTTCAATTGGACCGTTGGTATGGGTAAAAGCATAAACGAGGGCGGGTCTCTGTGGACCCTTTATCCTGTAACGATCGATCCTGCCGCTGGGAACGCCGGGTTGGGCATACTCGAACCAGAAACTGACAGGGGCGGCCGCAGTCGGCCCAGAAGTGTAGGTGTATCGGTAAATCGTAACCGCCCCGGCCTGCCCGGCCACCGTTGAACACACGAACGCGGCCATCGCCGCCAAGCCTTTGACGAATCGCATAACATTCTCCTCCATGCCCGCGCGCACCATGCGCTGCGGTGCAGCGGAGTGTCCATCCCCGAAATCTGTCCCGCTTCGGGACGGATACACCGAAATGGAGGTAATATGACGAGCTGGGCTGATATTCAGCGCCGGGTGGGCGTGCACGCCGATGGCGTGCCCGGCCCGGCGACGCTGGAGGCTATCGCCAAGGCGCTGGGCATGACCGCATCAGCGCCATCCACCGAGATCCCGGATGACTATTGGCCCATGCTCTCCAAGATCGAGAGTGGCGACCGGCCTTACGTCAAGGCCAACAGCTCGTCCGCCTCCGGCCTGTTCCAGTTCATCCGCACGACATGGATTGCCGAGGGCGGAAAATGGGGCAATGACCCGGCCAAGGCGTTCGGCGGTCTGTTGCCATCGCGCGAGGAGCAGATTGCCCGCGCCAAGACATTCACCGCCAAGAATGCCGCCGTGCTGCGGGACAAGGGCATCCCCATCAACAAGGCCTCGCTTTATGCCGCGCATTTCTTCGGCGCTGGCATGGCGGCGCAGGTGATCGGCGCGGATGTGAGCGCGCGGGCGGACCAGATCGCTGGTGAGGCGGCCACGCGCGCCAATCCCTCGATATTGCAGGGCAAGACCGTGGGGCAGTTTTTGACCTGGCTGCATGGCAAGACGGGCGAGTGGGCGCGATGACCGGCACCCGCCTGCGTCACACGGCGGTGTGGCTGCTCGCCCTGCTGTGCGCGGCGCTGATTGGCTTTTTGTGGATGGTGTTCTGGCCGGGCAACGAGGGGATCGGCAAGACCGAGGCCGGGTGGATGACGGCCACGTTTCTCGCCATCCGCGAGATGATCGGCAAGATAGAGACGATCGTTTCGGGTGGGCATGTGCGCATCGACAATCCGCCCGGCGATCCGGTGCCCGTCACCACTGAAAAGCAGCAAGGAGATTTGTGATGGCCGGTTTGAAAGCAGTTGTTGTTGACGACATTGACAGCGATGCGGGGCAGACGCCCGGCGCAATCGAGATGCGCCTCCATTATCGCTCCGAAGGGATAGCGGGTATTGGCTTTCGTTGCCCCTGCGGGTGTGGGCAGGAGGGCTATCTGCCGATCAGGGCCAAGGGTGAGGGGCGTACGCAGACCTCGGAGTGGGAATGGGATGGCAACGAGGAATCTCCAACCTTGACGCCATCGGTCTACAACAGCGGCCTACCCTGCAAATGGCACGGCTTTCTGACCGCTGGCGAGTGGCGGAGTTGCTGATGCCCGCCCTCCTCCTGCGCTACCTGCCCCATATCGGCATCGTCTGCGCCGTTCTGTTCGGCGTGTGGTGGATTTACGATTCGGGGCATGACGCGGCGGAGCGTGCCGCCGATGCCCGCACCGCCCGGCTCACGACGCGGGTGCTGGTCGCTGTGCGCGATGTCGAAGCCCGCGCCATCGCCCGCGAGAACCGGCGCTCTGCGCAAGACCGCGCCACCCTCGCCACCATCGCCGCCAACACCGCCGCCGGAGACGCGCGCATCATCAAGGAGATGACCCATGAGGTCCGTTATACCGATCCTGCTCTTGGCTACCCTCCCGGCGTGCGCGCCGAAATCAACCGCGCCCTCGCGGCTCTCGCCTGTGCCAGCACCGATCGAGGCGGAATTTCGTGCGCCGTGCTCAAGACCGACCCCACTCCAGACCCTTGATCTGATGGCGATGGCGCTGAAGCTCAAGGAGGCGATCAAGCTGCTCGACGATTGCTCGATCAAGCACGCCCACGCGGTGAATGCCCATGCCGATGCGCGCGCCGACGCGATCGAGTGGAATGAGAGGAAAGACTGATGCCCGCCACCGCTTCCCGCATCGGCTTCATCACGCAGGAGTTCCGAACCGTCACCGCCGGGCCGGACTCCACCGTCGACACGAAGTACGGCAAACTCGCGCGCAAGACGGATGCGCCGCTGGAGACGTATTTCGACGACGTGGCCGATGCGCAATCCGTGTGCAACGCCCGCAAGGCGCTGCTCAGCGCAGACCGCCGCAGGTTTCAGCAGAGCATATCCGGCGAATCTTTTGCCCTCGGGCTCACCTACAACCAGACCACTCCGGCCGTCACAGTGTCGGACACCGAGCGGATGGCCAACCTGTCGGCCGCGATCGTCGAGCTGGGGATTGATTTCGAGGCGGAGAAGTCATCCGTCATGACCTGGGGATAACATATGCCGCAATTGCCATTCGTCGTCGTGCCCACACCGCTGGGGACGATAACCACAGGTAACGAGATCAGCGCGAAGCCCGCGGCGCACCTCAATGAGTTCGTCGACATTGGGATGACGTGGAAGTCGAACGGCAACACCAATCTTTGGGTGCGAGGTAATTTTGGCTCCGCAAAGCCGGTCGATTTCGTGCAGATGCAGGCTGCAAACGCAATATCCGCAACGACCATTCGCATTCGGCTGGGCGACACTCAGGCCGAGGTGGACGGAACCGCGGACTATGACAGCAGCGCGCAGCCTTTCATCAGCCCGTCAATCACCAGCGACGATGGCCTCTATCACTCCCACTGGTCGCTGCCGTCGGTCCAGACGAAGCAATGGTGGCGCATCGACATCGGATCCCACACCGGGGACTTTGAAGCCGCCAATTTGATCCTCGGCCAGAAGGTCACTCCGAGCCGTTATTACTCAGCAGGTTTCGAGATGGGGGTGGAGGATCAGGGCGAAATCGACTTCGGCCGCTGGGGCGTTGCCGACCAGACAAGCGGCGTCATCCTGCGCACGCTCAAGTTCGATCTCGAATGGCTGACCGAGGCTGAGGAGATGACAATGTTCGCGCCGCTGATGAAGAAGCTGGGGACACGCAATCCTGCACTCTGGTGCTTCGACCCTGAGTCCACGGTCTATCGTCAGGCCAAAACCTACTTCGGCGTGGTGCGGACAAACCCGTTTGCGGTCGGCGGTCAGAGCAAGCCGGGCACCTATAGCCGCTCGTTCTCAATATTGTCTCTCATCTGAGATCCGGCGCTCCGGGCCGGTAGGGCGCTGGGTTGGGGTCACGGCTGGCCCAGCGCCCGCTAGTGTCAGTTATATAAGAAACGTCAGTTGAGTGGAATGGCGCAAATCTGCGCTTTCCCGGATAATGCGTCTCCATGTGCGTGCAGAGATTGCGCCAGTGTCGGACGTTTCGTCAGTGCTTTCCGCCGATGAGGGATTCCCTTTCCCACGAAAGGGGGATATATTGTTCAGGAGGCGGCGCGTGTTGCATCCCCGGATGTAGAGGACGGCGCCTTACCAAATCCGTACAGTGTTGCCACCGAGGCGGTCTAAGGATTCTGGCAACCGGACTGACAGACGAAACGGGTGAGTAGGCAGCGGGGCCGGTGAATCTCCGGATAGGCACAAGCCGATATATCAGAGAGAACGCAGCCCAAAGCCCGGTCATTAATTAACCCTCATTACAATGGGTCTTTGCCCTTCCTGATCCGGACATCATTCAATGAGCCCCCTTGGAGCTTCGCTTCGTCAATATCTTGGCAGATATCGAATTGGCGTAATGCATCCCGCAATATCTCCATTGCCTCAACGTCGCGCTCAGACCAAGGGCCAGCGCTTTTCATCTTATCAAGCGCAGCCCGCAAGGCATTCTCCGGGGCCAATCTTGCTTCCAATAGTATAGACATCAATCCACCCTCACCTTCAAATTCCACCCCAGCTTCTTCGCCAGCGCTCGCGGGCCATAGCCCCAGCGCATGAAGTCCATCGCCTCGATGACGCGAGCCTGATCGTCGCCCGGCGCCAGCACCTTGACGCTGTAATAGTCCTGCTCGCTCTCCTCACTCGTGCGGCCGATGATCACCACGATCCAAGCCCCGCCGCGCGTCTCCCACACCTCGTAATCGGTCCAGCGGGTCGAGCTTTTGCTGCGCGCTGAATATTTGCCCAGCAGGCGGCCCTCAAAGGTGACATCTGGGCCTTGGTGGGCCTCGATCTCCTGCAGTTCGTATTCCACTGTCTCACTCCCGAAAGGGGGTCACGCGACCTTGCGCGTTGCCCAGCCGTTGCGCTTGTACTTGCGCCAGGCGTTCGACCGCTCGCGCCGGTAAACCGATTCCGCATCCTTTAGCATAACGCCCTCCCCTTCCCGCGCCCATATCTCGGATGCCATCTGCTCCACCTCGGCCTGGGTCGCGCACCATGTATCCGGTATAATGGCCACAGGAGGCCCGTCAGGCTCTTTCCCATACGTCCCGGCCCTCCACGTCCACCCGTCATCGGAATCACTCTGTATTCTCACGAGAGAGGATAGCATGGCCTTCCGCTCATACAGGGGGCGGTCGCAATCGTTAGTCTGCCACTCATATGCATGAAGGCAATCGAACAAGTGGAGAGTGCCACCCTCCGGCGCGCGTAGCCCCTGCCCTATGTGCCTGAGCGTTGCCAGATAGCCGCCGGGCGCGATGAATTCCCCATCAAACATGAGAGGCCGCCCATATACCCGCTCGATCCCGGCGAGGCGGTGCAAGATATGTCCTGCCCCGCCGATCTCGATCCCCTCGCGGGTGCGCAGTGTGCCGCCAATGTAATGGGCGCGGACACCGTCCTTCTTTTCCTCGACCATCGCCCCGCCATCGGGCAGGCTGCCGCGCCACTCGCCGGCGAGCGCAACCAGCTCGCGTGGGCGGCGTGAAAGAGCGGGATGGGGGGTCATAATCCATTCTCGCGCTTATACGTCTGCACCAAATTGTACGGATGTGCGCCCGGTCGCGCTGCTATCAGGTTTCCTTTGAAATCCAGATCGATTCCAACACCAAGGCGATTGCACAGATCAACGACTTGGAAGCATGCTCCTTCAAGATCGGCAACTTCTTCACGCGCGGACAACACGATCATATCTTCCTCCTATTCCCACGAGCGGGCCTATGCTGCCCCTCCCCCGGCCCTAAACCGGGAAAGGTGGTGTTTCGCCTTACGCCAGATCGCGCGCCGCGTCCCATGCGGCCAGAACGAACGGCCCGTCAATTTCAGCATCGCGGCGATGGGCAAAGGCTCGCACCGTCCCGCCGCCGTCCTGGGGCACATCCAGCAAGTCCGCGTCGTCCGCGCCTTCCGTGTCATAGTCAATCACGACATATTCAACCGGAACGCCAGCCGATAGGACGCTTTGCACAAGCCCGCCCTCGATGATGACGGCAATCTTTATCGGTTCGGACATAGCTCAACCCTTCACCGTTGCCGCGCCGGTCGCCTTGGCAATCGCCGCCGATAAATCGCCTATCGCGCCCTCATCATCATCGGCAGCGCCATCGGGCGGCCAATAGACAAATGATCCGTCGTCGTTCCATGAGCCGCCATCGAGCACAGCTTGTGCGGCGGCTAATAGATTAGGCGCGGCGCGCAGATCATCACACCGGCACCCGAAGCCGTCAGTTGCAGGGCAATCGGGCGTATGCCTGCGCTCGCCGCCACCTAGGCAGGGGTCACACATTTCTCCGGTCTTAGGGTTGGCACCTAAACCGTTACATTCAGGGCAAGGGGTGGGCGCAAAATCCTCCGGCAATTCCAGCACACACCGGACTTCCCGCCCCTCCTCCTCTCCGTCAACATCCTGGCCGATAAATTCCACGCCTTCGCCGCCGTTGGCCGCGTAATCCTCCATGATCTCGCGGGCGCTTTCGGCGCTGTCGGCGTCAACGTGCCAAACCTCTTGTATCGTTGCGCGTGCGGCGCAAATCACTTTCCACTTTGTCATGTCTCAATTCCTTGTCCTGCCCGCCCTTTTCCACGAAAGGGGCGGCTTGCTATGGGAGGGGGTTAGATGCAGAACCAGTCCACATCCTCTACGCCGTTGATATACTTCTCAAGCCATTCACGGCTGTAGGAACCGGGCAGGCAGGCAAAGACGTAACCGCGCTGGTCCGGCTTGCCCCCACCAATCCAAAGACCGCGCCATTCCATTTTCTCAGCGAGGGCTTTAGCTGCGGCCAAGTGATTTTGGTCCGCGTTAAGTGCATGGTTGTAGTGCACTCGTGTAGAGCCTGCCCACGCTTTGGCGCTAATGCGCGATCCGCTGCTATTTGTAGGGCCATGATATTTCGTTTCGATTGCCTGTTGCATGTCTCATTCCATTCAATCGCCTGCCATCATCAGCGGACGCGCGGCGAGTGCGCCCGGACCTACCCCCTTATTTCCATCAAAGGGGGTAGGTTTCGGCTTATTTGGAGAGGATGACGCCCAGCACAGTGGCAGCTCCCACGATCATCGTGCCAAGAATGCCGATGATGTAAAGCGCCTGTTTTGCCAGCGCGTGGTTAAGCTGCTCGGTCGTCACAAGGTCGTTTATAACGCCATGCAGCTCGTTCGCCAATGCCTCCGCTTGCTTGGCAGGCAGGCCCGCCGCCTTAAGCCGGTTCATGGCCTCTATGGGGTTGTATACGGTCATCGTCGTTATTCCTATGAAAGAGGGTTCAGGCCAGCGCGGCCAGCAATTCGTCATCGGTCATCGCTTGCACGTCCGGCGGGATAGGGCCGTCAATCCGGGCGCTTAGGGCCATGACGTTCGCATGATGAGCGGACGCGGCTTGCTTGGCGCGCCGCTTCAATGGGCCGCCTGCTATGCCAGCGACAAGGCGGGCGCTTTCCAGCCGGGCCATCTCGCTTTCGCGGAAGGCAATTGCATCGGCGCGGGATAGTGTGGCGGGATCAATGCGCTTCATGCTTGCGCCCTTTCCCGTTCGGTGATCCGTGCATAGACATCGCCGCAATTGCCTTCATGCCAAAAGACATCGGCCGGGCTAAATTCATGGCGGGCAAGCTGGAATGTGCCATTGCGGCGCATAGGGCCGCGTTCCACGATAACGGCGCCGTCATTGGCGAGCATGGCGATTGCCTTGCCGTGCTGAACGGCAAAGCGGTCCATTGCGCTACGCCATGACCGGACGCCGTAATGAGGGGCGGCACTACGCCAGAACGCCACCGTGCCAACGGCGAATGTGTTGCGGTTAATAGGTATCACGTCAGACAATCCCTTGATCATAGTCTAGGCCGGGAGCGGCAGGCATATCGCCCAGCGAGGCGGCTAGGCCGCGTGTCCAATCGTCGATTGGCTTAGACTGCCAGCTTATCCCCTTGTTGCAATGTTCAATAGACATCGCGGCATAGTTCTTGCGCTGAATCTCTTTGGTTATGTCCTGCCACGCCTGCGCCAGAAACGCGCGCAGATCTTCCGGCATGGAGGCGATAGCGGCGCTTATCTTTCGCGCCAGTTCCAGCGATGTTTCTGCCTCGATGTAGCAGGGGCGATAGGCGCCAAGGAAATATATGGTGCAGGATTGCGCGATCATATCAAGCAAGCTCCTATGATGATGACGGCAAGGCCGATGAATGCGGGGAAGTCATGCCGTAGGGCATGGCGGGCTAGGGATAGCGGGCGAGTCATTGCGCCAATTCCACGCGCCAAAAGCCGCGCCGCTTATGGGCGATGAATGCGCCATAGTCTTTTGCCTTCATAGCTTCATGCACGCGCCTGATTGCGGCTATGTCGCGGCCAAAACTGACATCTTGCCAATGCCGTTGCGGGAATAGGCCATAAAGCCATATATGCTGAATAGCTTGTGCTGGCGTCTCATATATCGCGCCTTTGGGCGGCTTGACATTGACGTGCATCATTCCGCCCCCTGCCAGTATGTCGCCCACATATAGCCTAGCACGTCACGGGACGGCATAGAGGGGTGCGCGGCTTCCATGGCGTCAATCTCCTGGCGGAATTGCGCGGCGTCATCGCCTTGCACGAATAATGACCACGGCGCGCCGTTCTCATTGCCGTGGTTGTTCAACTCATAAGCAAGGCCATTGCCTAAGCTGATCAGCTCATATGGCCCGGCCTTCATGATTGTGACTGATTGCATAAATGTCTCCACTCAATGACCGCTTGGCCGGTCAGTCCATCGTTGCTGATGCACTATAAATATGCGGGCAATCGTTAAATGCAAGTGAATAGTGCAAATATATGCAAAATAAATGCGGGTCCTACCTAGGCAAATGGAAAGATGCAAGCGCTGAGGAACCGCTTTTTTCTGTCGTGTGTTGTATTTTATACTTTGCGTTAGTCAGTGGTATGAGAATAACACAAAAAAATGCCGCACAGAGGCGGCAAAAATTGCTTTGGAAGTCTGCTCATACGCTTACTAAGTCGCGCCGCCGCGGATCACCGGGATCTGAACGGTGTCCCCATGTGACCAGCCTTTAGGCGCAATTCGCTCGCCCTCAAGTTGGTGTATCTCCCTGAGATACTGAACCCGATTATATTCCTTGCGAGCCCTGACGAGCGCTTTGTGGAAGTGGTCGTATTTCTTCTTCAGCGCCGGCGACATCTTTGTGATCTTGAGCATCGCAGCCTCAGCCTCGCGCATCGCCTGCTGGGCACGGAGCTCGGCTCCGAGGAACTCGCCGCCGAGTTCATTTCCAACGTCACAGATTATACACATCGTCGATTTCCTCCATAGCATGTTTGCGGGGATGGTGCCATCCTCACTCCCCTATCTGCCGGATGGCGGCGGCGATGTGTGCGGCTTCCATGCGTCTTTGGTCAGCATTCGCCCCGTCGAGTCTTGCGAGAAGATCTACACGCCTCTCCGCCACCCCCGCAGCTTCCTCCTTCACCTTGTCACGGATCGCATCAAGCACCGCCTTGGATACCAGTGGCAAATCGACAGAAGCCCCTGTTGACATCCTGAGGCGGTTCAGATCCTCTACGCCTTCCTCAAGCTCGTACAGTTCACCCTGCCTGCGGATTTCGCCTTGGATCGCGCGGGATATTAGTTCGATCAGCGCTTCCTGAGACACCTTCATTTCGGCAACTCCAAGGCCTCGACTTCGATACCCGCCTGCCTCAGCGCCATTTCAATACGCAGGATACGGCACTCGATCATGTCAAGCTGCGCGGCTCTGAGCATTGTAGGCTCAACGCCGTCTCCGAAGCCGGTGATAAACGCACCTAACTTGCCGACCCCAATACTCGAAAATTGTAGCGACTTCGTTTCGGTCATTTCTGCTCCTCCTGCAATATTGCGCGCACGGCGAGGCCAAGCTCAGTGAGCATCATCATTGCGGGAATCGTCTGGGCGCACATAAATATGTCTTTTCTGAATAGGGACATACGGATTTTGCCGTGCACTTCGCGATATAAGCAGATACTATCGCCGACATAAAGGATGGCATTTCGTTGCTTGTCGCTCAGCGATCTCGCTATGGTTGCGGGGTCGGTCATGATTGAATGATCCGCCGCCGAGGTGCTGTGACAACAGCAGTTCCCCTAGGCCCAAGCGGCGTCCCCGTATTGGGCGCAACCGGTAGCGGAGAGTTGTTGCTGCACGGGGCGCACCCCTGTACAAAAGGTGACCACGCGCGCCCGCATTTAGGGCATATCCATACTTGCTTCTCTTTCACGTCCGCTGCTCCTGCTTGCCGAGGAAGGCGCGAATATCTTGTGTCACGCCGAGGGTAGATTGAAGATAGGCCAGTGACCGGCCAAGCAGCGTCACCGCCGCCGCCTTCTCGCGGCGCAGTTGATCTAGCTCGGCTTGCAGTTTCAGGTTGGTGTCAGCGATAGGCGTTTCAGGTTGGGTATGCTCTAAAAGTTCATCCCATTTTAGGCTGTCTGCAATCTGCCACGCAGCCCTTATATCATCGGCATGATTAGTGCTGCCGAGATATATGCGGTCGCCTTCATCCTCTAAGCCATCGTTGATATTGACTAGCGCAATCCTCATCTTTTCGAGGGCACGGGCGTAGCATGTTCGTGCGTGATCGGCCTTAGCGGCAACCCCCTTCAACCGCTCGATCTCGGCGGCCATGGCTGTGGTTGATTGGATAGCCTCTGCCGCTTCCTCTCCGAGGTTGGTTTGCACTACCCCGCCGAAGGTTATGACTGAATTTTTCAGGACCAAGGCCATCGCCTCACGATCGCTGTCTGTAATCTGGGTCATATGATGTCTCCGGCGAGAATCTTGGCGACTGCCACCTGAAAATAGTCGTGCAGCGCGTTGTCCATGTAAGGTACACGATAGGGGTGCTTTTCGATCTGCTCTTGCAGCCGAGCAGATTGCTCCTCCGACAGCGTAACCTTGATCGACATCTCATTGGGAAGCGAAAGGTTGATTTCGTAATGCGCGCCGGGCGTGCAACACCCATCGCCTCTTTCTTTAAGAAGAATAGCGGCTCGCCTAATGATGGACATGGCTTCGTCTTCAACAGGCTCTGTCATGGGCGCGAACCTTTGAGGGCGGCGAGGGCTTTAGTTGTGGCATAGCCTGCCTTGCGCAATTGAGCGCGCTCCGGCTTCCCGTCATAAGAGCCGCGTGTCTCGCCTCCATCGTAATAGCGAAACATTTCACGGATGGCCGCGTCCGCCTTCTCCAAAACCTCCACCACCTCAGTCTGTTGTGGGCCGGGTTCCCAAGGCTCCAGCGCCGATGCAGGATATATCTGCACACTGCCTTTCTCATAGTAGCTTTCGACCGCGTATCCTTCTGGTGTAAGAGCGGTCGCATAGGTGCCGACAACGGTTCCGGTCCATGAAGAGCCCTTCTTCTTGCGCACATTGTCGCCAAGGCGGAAAGCAACCGGCTCCGCTGTCTCTGGCTTGGTATTACGCAACACCATTTGCTCTGTGTATGCGTCAATCTTTCGGATGATGGCCTTGTTGCGCTTTGATTGTGGTAAGGCTGTCTCTGGAGAGGGGGCGATAGGCAGTGCTGATCCTGTCGGCTTCGCAGCCTGCTTGGCTCTAATCTTTTCGATGATCTCTGGTTGCATGATCCGAGCAAGTTCACGCTCAGCCTCAGCATCCATACTGAGGCCGCAAGCTAAGCACAGGGCAGCAAGCGTCACCATCGTTCCGCCAACCTCCTGCCCCGGTTCGCCAACTGGTCTGCCCGCCACATAGTCCACAAGCGCATGGGCGCGAGGCGCGAAGTCAATGCCATTAGCAGCGCAGATCGCCTGAGACAGTTCAAGCATTTCTTCTGTTGCGCGGTCAGTGCGCTCGATCTGATCTGCCGCAATCTCGGCATTGAAGCATTCCAGCATCCACGGCGCTACCCGATCCTGAAACGGTGGCCTAGGGGCTTGCCGACCATCGGCCCCCTGCGGTATTCCGCCACTACCGTTACATTTTAAGCAGATAGTATCAGCCACGCCGGAGCCGGACCCATCGCACTGGTCGCACATCTCCAGCTCTTCCACCTCAGGCCTAACATCCTCGCGGACGAGGCGGCGTCCGTCGTCAAGTCCGCGCTCGTAACCAAGCTCCTCCGCTCGAAGCAATGCTTGTTGATGACGCGTTTGCGCAGCATAAAATGCCTTGGCGAAGTCGTTACTTTCATCATGCATTAACCGATAAGCCTTCTCCGTTTCAGCTTCAGCGTCCCGCAGCGCGCGCACCAGCCCGCCCTCAGCCCCTTTAATCTGGCATGCAGTGGTTGCGCTTTCGTCTGCCCCAAAATGTCGAGCGGCTTCGAAGCGATCGGTGAATACCTCATCGCAATGGAAACAGCGCCATTGGTCTAAAGCTTCGGGGGTCATTGGTTGATTAGTCATTGGATTTAACCTCCATGACATGTGTTCAGAGCGATGATGAAAAGTAGCAGGACAATCATGCAGCCGTATCCTTCTTCCATCCCTATTCTCCTCTCTCGCGAAGTGCGGCGATGATGGCGGTGGCGTTGCTCATGAACAGGGCAATAGCCTGCGCGTCGGCGTCACTCGATGTTGTAGCGATTATCCACCCAGCCTCTGCTCGCACCGCTGGCGGACCTTCTTCAATGTGCCACGGGACAAATTTCCACTCCCCCTGCGTCCCGGCCTTCATCGCGGTTTCCAGCTTGTCTGATAGGCGGGTCATGTTATCAACCCTCCGCGCAATTCTGTTGATCCTTGGGTTGCTTTCTCCCAAGCGGCAATTGCCTCAAGGATCATCGGTGCAATCGTGTTTTTATTAGCGTCTGACATTTGATGCTCACTCGCATGAAATGCACAACGCGCGTTATCATAAGCGTCAATAGCGGCAGCTAAAGCCGTTCCGCGAATGTATTGTGGTAGGCTCATCATCCATTCCTTCCTATGCGGTCGCTCAACTTATCCATCAGTCCACCATTACGCCGGGAGGTATCCGGCCCTCATTGAGTTCGTTTCCAACCCACACCAGCATTTCGTACCCAGCGCGCTTTTCAGGCGGGATGGCGGCCACTAGCTTCAGTTGAGCATCCAGCGGCCAATCCGGCGCTAATGCCTTGCCCAATTCTTCGTCGCTCAACTTATCCACGGGTGGTCCTTTCGTTGGTGGGGCGGGTAGGCCAATAGTCGCCGCATCCCCGCTCGTTCTCAGGTTCAAACATCATCCACGATTGCCGATAGCTCGGCTTCGTTCCGCTGTTCGTATGGCGACGACAGGATAAGGAAACCGGGCATTGCGCGTTGCACATGGCTATGTCAGGCATCTACCCTCTCCTCTCGTTGGGGTGGGAGGCGCGCACTAATGCGCCATGCGGAATGCCGAAGCCCTTTCGGGCATCAGCCTTATTCATTCGGACAGCCAATCGCTGAGCCAATCGCAACCGACACATCTCACGCCGCAATCGCTTCATGGTATTTCCGCTCAAGCCGGTCTGCATACAGGTTCCGCCCCCGCCACCTGCCCGCCGGTGCGAACATGTCGCCTTGTGCATCGAGCCAGTCATAGCGATGACCGTTCTGCGCCAGAGAGGTGCTGTCGGCGGAGAAGAAGGGATAATCGAACGCTACCGCCACGCCGCGCATCATGTGAAGCACCGGCCATCTGTTGCCGAGCGCGTGGGCGATATGAGCCATCTGCCGATGATAGGCAGAGCACCCTACCGGCTCCAGCTTCTTGTGGCCGACCCAGCCCAGACATACCCGGTCGTATCGCTCGCATAACCGGAGCAGGCGATCTAACCTCAACTCCTCGGCTGAGAAGTGAAATAGCGGCGCACCCTTCTGACCGAAGGGCCAATCGTTCAGCAGGCCATCGTTGAGCTGGGACGGAGCACCGGGTGCGTCTGGTATCACCGCCCATCTGCCGGGATGGTAAATTCTCGGTTCGAGCCAACGGAAATACGGCGTCCAATCGTCGCGGACGAACCATTCCTCGCCGCGTTTCACTGCTGCTTGCCACTCTGAATAAGCGCCATTGTCGAAACATTATGTCGGGGCATACGCCCTCGACTGCCTCCACATCATAAGGGTGATAAAACGACACGCATGCCCCCCTGCCGGGAAGCACTGATTCTAGCGCAGCGCGTGGCGTCATTGGCGTGCCGTGGTAGATTAGAGCGCCCATCACAGCGGCGCTCCGGGGGTGGTGGGAAGGATAGCTATGCGATGCGTCTTGGCGCACTCATGGCACAGCGCATAGACACGATAGCCTGGATATGTTGGAGCGTTGTAGTCGTACAGCCAATCGCCATCTGCGCATGTGATGTTGTGGTCGGCATCGTAAAACGTCTTCCGTTCGCCGCAGTTATCGCAGGCGTGATAATCACAGAACGCCATCACAACCCTCCATCACTTGCTTGGGGGTGGTGTGTAGACAGGGGCCAGAGGTTCGCCTTGAACCTCGCACCGTGCTCAAAGCGGGAACATCATGCCCTGATCGGCATTTGTGTGCACAGCTGTGTGCAGCTTTTCCGCCATGTGCGCGCAGGATCGCCGTTTTCGGGAGGCAGGGGCCGGAGGTTCGAATCCTCTCTCCCCGACCACATATTTTCTCTACGTCTTACGTAATGAGCCAGCCAAGCCAAGCGATGCGCCGCTGCTGGGGACAGGCGCGCCGCGTCCGCTGATACGGCATGATTCAACCGGTCGTGGCCCCTCGAAGAGCCGTCTCCCCATCACCAGATCCAGCGAGCTGATCAGCCCTTCCCCTCTCACTGGCCTAAAGTCCAATTGTCCTTGATCGCGCAGAGAACCATCATTCGCGACGAGAAATAGGTATTTCGGCACGGGAGAGTGAAAATGCTTCAGCAAGCCATGGCCAAGTTTAGCGGCAAGACCCTGATCCAGGAGAAATTCGACAACTTCATCGGCGGCAAATGGGTCGCGCCGGTGCGCGGACAGTATTTTGAAAATATTTCGCCTGTGACCGGAGCCAGCGTCTGCAAGATCGCGCGCTCGACGGCCGAAGATATCGAGCTTGCGCTGGACGCTGCCCACAAGGCGAAAGACGCTTGGGGCCGCACGTCGACCACGGAGCGCGCGAACATCCTCAACCGGGTCGCGCAGCGCATGGAAGACAATCTCGACCTCCTCGCCATGGTTGAAACGATCGACAACGGCAAGCCGATCCGCGAAACCACAGCTGCGGATATTCCGCTGGCGATCGATCATTTCCGCTACTTCGCTGCCTGCGTGAGAGCGCAGGAAGGCTCGATAGCTGAAATCGACCATGACACCGTGGCCTATCATTTCCACGAACCGCTCGGCGTCGTCGGCCAGATCATCCCGTGGAATTTCCCGATCCTCATGGCGGCATGGAAGCTCGCGCCTGCACTTGCTGCCGGCAACTGCGTCGTGCTGAAGCCGGCAGAGCAGACGCCGATGTCTATCATGATTTTGGCCGAGCTGGTCGCCGACATCCTGCCCGAGGGCGTGCTGAACATCGTCAACGGCTTCGGTATCGAGGCGGGCAAGCCGCTGGCGACCAACAAGCGGATCGCCAAGATCGCGTTCACCGGCGAAACGACAACCGGCCGCCTGATCATGCAGTATGCGAGTGAGAATCTGATCCCCTGCACGCTGGAGCTGGGCGGCAAGAGCCCGAACATCTTCTTCGCCGATGTGCTCGACGAGAATGACGACTTCTTCGACAAGAGCCTTGAGGGCTTCGCCATGTTCGCGCTGAACCAAGGTGAGGTCTGCACCTGCCCCAGCCGTGCACTGGTGCACGAAAGCATCTACGACAAGTTTATGGAGCGCGCCATTGCCCGCGTCCAGGCGATCAAGCAGGGCAGCCCGCTCGATCCCTCAACAATGATCGGCGCACAGGCATCGAACGATCAGCTTGAGAAGATCCTCTCCTATATCGACATCGGCAGGGACGAGGGCGCAAAGGTGCTGACCGGCGGCGGCAGGGCCTCGCTCGGCGGTGAGCTTGCAGACGGCTATTATGTGACACCGACCGTGCTCGAAGGTCACAACAAGATGCGGATCTTCCAGGAGGAGATTTTCGGTCCGGTCCTCTCCGTCACCACCTTCAAGGATGACGCCGAGGCGCTCGCGATCGCCAATGACACGCTGTACGGACTGGGAGCGGGCGTGTGGACCCGCGACGGGACACGCGCCTATCGGTTCGGCAGGGCTATCCAGGCGGGCCGTGTGTGGACCAATTGCTATCACCTCTACCCAGCGCATGCCGCGTTCGGCGGATACAAGCAGTCCGGCATCGGGCGAGAGACCCACAAGATGATGCTCGATCACTATCAGCAGACCAAGAACATGCTGGTGAGCTACAGCCCGAAGGCGCTTGGCTTCTTCTGATCGACAGCTCGGAACCCGCTGATCGATCATATAATGGCGGGCGCCTCTTTCCCTCAGGCGCCCGCTTTCTTTTCGCAATAAGAGGATAATCGCCCCGATTGCGTACCAGCTTTAGGAGACTGCGATGACCGAAGCTCCGCCTCGCGTGTTGACAACCGCCGCCGCCGATGCCCTGCTCGAGCGACTGAAGGCGCTTCATGGGCCGCTTATGTTTCACCAGTCGGGAGGCTGCTGCGATGGGTCATCCCCGATGTGTTTTCCTGTCGGAGAGTTTCGGGTCGGAGCACAGGATGTCTTTCTGGGCCATGTCGCGGGAGATATCCCGGTGTGGATGGGCGCAGCCCAGTTCGAATATTGGCGTCATACACAGCTGACCATAGATTGCGTGCCGGGGCGAGGGGCAGGCATGTCGCTCGAAAGTCCTGAAGGATTGAGGTTTATCGTCCGCTCGCGCGTGTTCACCGATGCGGAAGCACAACTGCTCGATCAAAAAGGCGAACCGCCACGGGGCGCGTGACTGCCAGCACTACAATCCGGATTGGAGTAGCGTCAAAAAAAGATTATGGATGACGCGGGAGAGCGGCTCAATGAAAGCAAGCACATCTGGCGTGGCCTTTGCGTCGTCGCACGATGCCGATCCGCTGGAGGCGATGAAGGCGATTGCCGCGCAACTGGACCTTTCGGCGCTGGCAGGGGCACTCGTGTTCTGCTCCTACCGCTTCGACAAGGACGCTCTGGCGAGCGCCATTCGCACCGTGTGCGGCGCGCTGCCGGTAATCGGTTGTACCAGCGCAGGCGAACTAACCGAAACCGGTTATGACGAGAACAGCATCGCGTTCATCGGTTTCAAGTCCTCGGTGTTCCAGTTTCTGACGCACAGGTTCCCGGACATCGAAGCGTTCGAACCCGCTTCGGCGAGAGAAGCGGTCAGATCCCTGTCGGCGCAGGCCGAGAGCGATGCGCGCGCGCTGGAGGGCAATGTCAATCATGCTGCCCTGTTCCTGGTCGATGGTCTGTCGCACCGAGAGGAACTGCTGACGATGACCATTCAGGAGGCGCTGGGCGAAATTCCGCTGATCGGCGGGTCCTCTGGCGACGGGCTGCTGTTCCGCGAAACCAGCGTCTTTCATGATGGCTATTTCCACTCGTCGAGCGCAGTCGTCGCGATTCTCTCGACCACGCGGCCCCTGCGGGCTTTCAAGGCGCAGCATTACCGCGCCAGCTCGACAAAAATGGTGGTGACCGAGGCCGATCCCGCCGAGCGCCGCGTCATCGAGATCAACGCAGAACCAGCGGTACAGGAATATTGCCGCCTTGCAGGCCGGTCACCTGCAGATCTGAGCACCTCCCTGTTTGCCGCTCATCCTCCCATGGTGCGGGCGGGCGGCGAGTATCATGTTCGATCGATTCAGGCGGCTCATGAAGATGGCAGCCTTTCCTTCTATTGCGCGATCGACGAGGGCATCGTGCTGACGATCGGCGAGCCGATAGACGTTGTAGCAAATCTGAACTCGCTGCTGAACGAGATCGATTCCAGCGTCGGCGGGATCGATCATATCGTCGGCTTCGACTGTGTGCTGAACCGTATCGTCGCTTCCGAGCGGCAGATATCGAGAGAAGTCTCATCAATGATGAAGAAGCATCGGGTGGTCGGCTTCAGCACCTATGGCGAGCAATATCACGCATTGCATGTCAACCAGACGTTCAGCGGGCTGGCAATCGGTCGATGAGCGCCGTGCCTCTCTCAAGCGCACCTTCTGAGCTGGAAGACTTGCGAGAGGAAGTCCGCAAGCTTCGCAAGATTAACAGCGTCCTCATGGATCGCGTCGAGCGTTCGACCGACATGCAAGGCAGCGCGTTCTCGATGTTCGAAACGGCAATCTCGCTCGAACAGCTCGTCCGAGAGCGCACCCACGCCCTGGAAGACGCCTTGGCCAAGCTGGCAACGGTCAATGTGCAGTTGGCCGAAGCTCATGCCAATGCCGACGCTGCGCGCATGCGCCTGCGCGAGGCGATCGAATCCATTCAGGAAGGTTTTGCGCTGTTCGATGCCGAAGACCGGCTCGTGCTCTGCAACAAGGCCTATATCGGCTTCTGGCCCGAAGTCGCGGAGGTTATTCATGAACGGCCAACCTTTCATGATATCGCCCACCTTATCGCCATGCGCCAGCGGCCCATCGGAGCACTGGTTGCTCCGGACCGATGGGTGACGGATCGACTGGCGCGACACAATATCGCCGAGGGGGTACACGTTCAGGCGCTCAGCGACGGCCGCTGGCTACAGATCAACGAGCTGCGCACAAGCGAAGGCGGCATAGTCGGCATCTATACCGACATTACGGAGGTGAAGGCTCAGGACGCCCTGCAGCGCACGCTCGAGCTCGCTTCCCAGAACCTAGCCTTGCAGTCCATCCTCGACAATCTTTCCGAGGGCGTCTGCATGTTTGACGCCGACAAGAAGCTGACCGCCTGGAACGGCTCGCTCCAACGCCTGCTGGGGGTTACGGGCGATGCAAAACCACATATCGCAACGCACGGGGACCTGCTCCAGTATTGCCGCAATACGCTAGGAATGGAACCGCTGGACGTGTTGGGCTGGCGCGAAGAGGATACGGCCGAGCCGCACATAAAATTGTGCGCCGTCGGCGATTCCAGATGGGAGGTGCGTACTACAACGCTGGCAAGGGGCGGGATGGTGGTCGTCTTTATCGACGTGACCGAGGCGCTGCGCGCGCGCGAAGTATTGCAGTCGACCGCAGACGTGCTGGAACGCCTCGTCGCGGAGCGAACGTCCGAACTCATGCATGTCAACCGCCGGCTGGAGGCGGAAATCGCCGAAAAGACCGCGATCGAGGCGCAACTTCTGGAAGCCAAGACGGCCGCGGAGAAAGCCAATCTCTCCAAGACAAGCTTCATCGCTGCGGCCAGCCACGACCTTCTGCAACCCCTGAACGCCGCGCGCCTATTCATCGGTTCGCTCGGCGAGCGGCGGCATGGCGCCCATAACCGGACCCTGATCGACCAGACTTCGACGGCGCTGGACTCCGTGGATGATCTACTCGAGGCGCTGCTGGAAATCTCAAGGCTGGATGCTGGGGCGGTCACGCCCGAGCGGACACACTTCAACCTCGACTGGTTGCTGGACCCGCTACGAACGGAGTTTCTGCCCATCGCTCAGTCAAACGGCTTGGAATTGCTGGTCACCAATCGCGGCGACTGGGTATATTCAGATATTAGGCTGCTGCGCCGTATCCTCCAGAACTTCGTCTCGAATGCCATCCGATATACTCGCAGAGGCTCAGTGGAAATCCGCACGACGGTAGTCGGCGGAGACGTGAAAATTACCGTGACCGACACAGGGCCCGGCATAGCGCCGGAGCATCGCGAAGCTATTTTCGAGGAATTTCGCAGGCTGGACGTGAACCGGACGACACCGGGCATGGGGCTTGGCCTTGCCATCGTAAAGCGGGCGGCTGAAAAGCTTGGATCCCAGCTCGAGCTCGTGTCGGCGCTTGGAAAGGGCTCCAGTTTTTCGGTCACGGTTCCGCTAGGCGAGCCGATGTCGAAGGAAACACAGGATACCCGCGTCGCTCGAGGGAATTCAATCCGCGCGCGCCGTGTACTGGCGATCGACAATGAACCGCAAATTCAAGTCGGGATGCAGACGCTGCTCACCGGCTGGGGGTGTGAGGTGGCTACAGCGGTCGACGCTGATACGGCGCTGGAGCATTTGAACCAAGGCTTCGTACCGGATGTCATACTGGCGGATTATCATCTGGATGATGGGCTGACCGGCGAGCAGGCTATCCGGTCGATCTTCGACCATTTGGGTGCAAAAATTCCTGCCATCATCATCACCGCCGATCGCAGCGACGACCTCAAGGCTCATCTCAAACAACAGAACCTCGCCGTCCTCCGTAAGCCGGTCAAACCCGCGCAGCTGCGTGCCCTGCTTCATACTTTGAATGGCTGAGGGGCAGGACCTCAGGGGTTTTCGAAATGGACGCGGTTCGCCAGAATGACCGCCTGTGTCCGGCTATAGGTACCCAATTTCTGCAATATTGCCGACACATGGGCTTTCACCGTGGTCATGGAAACATCAAGATCATGGGCGATCTGCTTGTTCAGCCGCCCGCGAACGAGATGCGAAAGCACGACGCGCTGCTGGGGGGTGAGGCTTTCGATGCGGCGGAGTATGTCGTCTTCTTCCTGACTTTCGGCGGTACTTTCCATTACCATGTCAGGAATGTAGATTTCCCCTGAGATCACGCGATGCAACGCATCGACGATGGCGCTGCGTTTGAGCGACTTGGGAATGAAGCCCGCCGCGCCGATAGCGACGGCTTCCCGCACGATATTGCGGTCGAACTCTCCCGACACCATCACGATGGGCACCATCGGATATTCGGATCGAATGCGTTTCAAACCCTCGAGCCGCGACGTATCGGGTACGTTGAAATCCAGCAGGACAAGATCGAACTCGTCCTGCCGGGAAAGTGTGGTCAGTGCTTCCTCGATACTAGCAGCCTCGAGAATGTCGCACTCGTCAAATGTCACTGCAATCAGACTACGGAGGCCATCACGAACCAGCGGATGGTCGTCTACGATGAGAATTCTGTCCAGTGTTGGGTGATCGATCATGGCAACTCTGGTCTGTGTGATAGATACAGGTGGGCGGGGACGCAGCGGATCCCAACTTAGACTGCGTCCCCTGACTATCATATTTACCTCGGAAGTTTGAAGACCCAGAGCGCACCGCCCTGATTGATATCCTTGAAGGTCTTGGCGACCTCGCCGCCCCAGAGCGGCACCGCGCCGCCCCAGCCGGACATGACGGCGATATACTGCTCGCCATCCTGCTCCCAGGTTACAGGCGAGCCGACCACGCCGGAGCCGGTCTGAAACTTCCACAGTTCCTGGCCGGTCTTAGCGTCAAATGCCTTCAGATAGCCCTCGGGCGTACCGGTGAATACGAGATTCCCCGCAGTAGTGAGCACTCCGCCCCACAGCGGTGCCTTGTTCTTGTACTCCCAGACGATCTTGCCTGTTTTGGGGTCCATGGCACGAAGCGCACCGATATGGTCTTCCGCGATCGGCTTGATCGTGAAGCCTGCACCCAGATAGGCCGCGCCTTTCTTATAGGCGATCGGCTCGTTCCAGATGTCCATGCCCCAGTCGTTCGACGGGAT
Organism: Sphingobium sp. DEHP117; assembly: GCF_030867385.1. GTDB lineage: Bacteria > Pseudomonadota > Alphaproteobacteria > Sphingomonadales > Sphingomonadaceae > Sphingobium. Next base: position 270,662 of record NZ_JAPFBJ010000003.1, read on the forward strand.
ATAGAACAGGCCGGTGTCGTTGCTGTATGCCATCGGCATCCAGTTCTTGCCGCCAAGGAACGAGGGCGACGCGAAAACCTGCGACCCCTTGCCGTCGGCTGATGGCATGCCCGGTCGGTTGGCTTCGATGTAGTTGGGCCGTCCGGTCTTGGCGTTGAAGCCATCGGCCCAGGTCGTCTGCATCACAAACTTATGCGCGCCGATGAACTTGCCGTTAGTGCGATCGAGCACGAAGAAGTAGCCGTTGCGGTCTGCCTTGGCCCCAAGCTTCATCGGTTTGCCGTTGATGGTAGCATCAAACGGAATGAACTCGTTCACACCGTCGAAATCCCACCCGTCATGGGGGGTGGTCTGGTAATGCCACACGATCTTGCCGGTATCCGGGTTAATCGCGACGGTAGAGCTGGTATAGAGATTGTCGCCCTTGCGCAGATGGCTGTTCCACGGCGCAGGGTTGCCAGTTCCGAAATACAGCAGATTCGTCTCGGGGTCGTATGTGCCCCCGAGCCAGGTCGCACCGCCGCCCGTCTTCCAAAGGTCACCCGGCCAAGAGGCGTTGGTCTTGCCGGTGATGCCGTTGTCCTGCCCCTTGAAGGTGCCCATGTGGCCCTCGATCATCGGGCGGTTCCAGATCAGCTCGCCAGTGTTCACGTCCCGCGCCTGAACCGATCCTACGATACCGAATTCACCGCCGGAATTGCCGGTGATGACCATGCCCTTGACGATCAGCGGAGCGGCGGTGGCGCTATAGCCCGCCTTGTAATCGCCGATCTCCTTGTTCCAGATCACCTTGCCGGTTTCGCGGTTGAGCGCCACGAGGCGCGCATCAAGCGTCGCGAAGATGATCTTGTCACCATAAATCGCCGCGCCGCGGTTCACGACGTCGCAGCACGGCATGATGCCGTCGGGCAGGCGGGCATCATATTGCCACTTCTCTTCGCCGGTGCGCGCATCGAACGCGAACAGGCGCGAATAGGAGCCTGTCACATAGATCGTGCCGTCATACACGATAGGCTGCGCCTCCTGCCCGCGCTGCTTTTCTCCACCAAGCGATGCGGAAAAGGCCGGGACCAGGCGCGATACATTGCCGGCATTGATTGCGGTTAGCGGGCTGAAACGCTGGGCACGTGGTCCCATGCCATAAGTCAGAACGTCGCCCGTGCTGGCTGCGTCCGCCATAAGGTCCGCGTCCGTCGGGCCTTTCGCCAGTGTAGGGGTCGCCAGGACAAACGTCGCCAGCGCCGCAGCAGAACACCAATATCGTGCTTTCATGATCTCATCCTCCCGTTATACGACTGAAAACCTGTTCGCCGGCCCCCTGAGCGGCATCGGCTCAAATCGAAACTTATGCGCCTGCCTCTTGTGGGCAATTGGACCTTAGGTCGGGTCATCCACCCGCGAGCGGCGCGACCCAGTGCACTCCGTAACGGCTGCAAATCTCCGCCAACCGGCCGCTGCTGGCCATCCTGCCGAGGCTGTCCTCAAGAGCATCGCCAAGGCTGCGACTGTTTTCTTTCACCGCCAGGCCTATGTCCCAGCCAGGCGACATCATCAGCGGCAATGCGGACTTGCGGATAACGAAACGCTCAGCGCCGACCTCACTCAAGCCATTTTCCATTTGCGCTGCGGTGGTCAGAGCCAGATCCGCCTTCCCCTCGGTCATGGCTTGCACAGCCGCGCTGCCGCTCAGATAATGGACGACATCCTTGGCCAGCAGGCCACCAAAGACGCTAAGGAAATAGTTGTCGGGAATGCTGTCCAGTTCAACGGCCAGCCTGCGACCGCGAAATTCGCGCGGCACGGCTTCGCAATCGATGCCGCTGCCCGATGCGCAGGCAAGGGTGAACTTCTCGCGATAATAGGGCGCAACAATCGCAACCTGATCGTTTCGTGCCGCAAAGGTGCGATCGAACGGAATATGCATCATCACATCGGCAGGCTGAAAACCGAGCAATCCGCCTTTCCAGACGCCGTTGCGCAGGTCATCCTCCACGCTCTCATCAGCCATCAGTTCAGCCAGATCAGGCCGCACTCCGAGCGCTTCAGCCAGTGCGCGCGCGATATCCGAGTCTATGCCGCGAAGTTGGCCGCCTTCTTCCCAGGACCAGGGCTTGTTGTCCTTGTAGACGGCCACGCGGAGCACACCAGTTTGCCTGACCTTGTCGAGCGGGGCGGCTGAGAGTGCGCCGGGCCAGACGCCAAGGGCACCGCCGAGCGCAGCACCGCTCAGACCAAGGAGGAAAGCACGACGATCAGTCGTCCGCATGCACCGTCTCTAGCCAGGAGCGAATGGCCCAACCGGCCTTCTGGCCGAGCGCCTCTGCCATCGGTGGCATATAGACTTTGCCATCCCGCACCGAGCCATGGCGGTAGCGCTCCAGATACCATGTGTCCCCCTCATCACCCAGTTCAAGATAGCGAAGATCTGGAGCTATGCCGCCGGAGACAGCACCGAGGCCATGGCACCGCGCACAGTTCTGGGCATAGGCCGACTGCCCGATCTCTATGGCCTTGGCGTTGCCGCGATAAGGGTTGTGCTCAAGCCACGTATCGTTGTTGGGCTGGATGTCAGGAAGCGCTGTCGTATCGACCGGCTGCGGCGTAACATCGCCATGAGCAGACAGGCGGGTCCCGAGCGACAGTGAAAACGCGGCCGCAGCCACAACAAACGTTACCTTTGAAAAGTTCCTCATCCTGCACATCCCGATTTCAGGCATGGCCGACAGCCGGCGCCGCGCTGATCGTTTATCCCTGTCCCCATCAATAATGATTGCCCGGGCGTGCTATTCCTATAGGCCATTGGTCTAATGACTATGGCAGACCGCGCAGGGTATACGACGCTGTCATGAAAAAATTTTTCGCATCACTCTGCACTTGCGCCGTAATCCCGGTCGCAGCAGCGCATGCAGCAACGGCCTATATATCGAACGAGCGTGGCAACAACATATCCGTCGTCGATCTGGACCGGGGGGTTGAAATCGCGCAGTGGCCGGTCGGAGCCCGTCCCCGCGGCATCACGCTCTCTCGTGATGGCCGCTACATCTATGTCTGCGTCAGCAACGAGCATAGTGTGAAGATCATTGACCGAGCGACCGGACAGATACTCAAGGAGCTGCCTTCCGGGGAAGACCCCGAACAGTTCTTTCTATCGCGCGATGGCGCAACTCTGTTCGTAGCCAATGAAAATGACGCGGCACTGACCGCAATCGATCTGGCCTCGGGCACGGTGGCTTTCCAGGTTGCGGTAGGTGGAGAGCCGGAGGGCGTGACGCAAAGCCCTGACGGCAGGATGGTGGTCGTCACATCTGAGGAAGACAATCGCCTGTCGTGGATTGATCTATCGAGCCGGACCGAGGTAGCCACCACCGAGACAGACATGCGGCCGCGCCATGTGGAGTTCACAAGGGATGGCAAGGAGTTGTGGGTCGCTGCGGAGATAGGTGGAACGGTGCAGATCGTCGAATCAGCATCTAAGGCGGTGGTCCAGACGCTCAGTTTCTCGATCGAAGGCGTTCCGGCTTACAAAATACTGCCTTGTGGCATCGCTTTCACGCCGGATGGCAAGACGGCAGTTGTTGCGCTGGGCCGTTCAGATCACATCGCCCTGGTCGATGTCGCAACCCGCAAGGTGCGGGGTTACGTGCCTGTCGGCAGGCGCGTCTGGCACCTGGCGATCTCGGCAGACGGCCAGCGTGTCTATACGGCTAATGGACTTTCGGACAATGTGAGCGTGGTTGATCTCGCTACGGAAAAAGTGACGCAAACCATCGGAATAGGTGCAGGTCCATGGGGAATTGCCGTCACTCCGTGAACGTTGCGCAGTCGTCACCTCGCCAATTTTCGGCCATTGGTACAAGAACCTTAGTCTAATTTCCCTCAGGTAAAGCAGGTCGCATTCTTCCCCGAGCCCGAAACGGGCCGAATTCTGCATAAGGGAGGATGCAATGAAATCAGCACGTTTGCTGCTCAGTTCAGCAATCGCCGCCACTATGGCGCTATCCGCCGCTCCGGCTTTTGCCGGCACTTCCGAGGGTCTGCTTAAACGGCTCCACGAAAAGGGAATACTGACAGACGAAGAATATAACGAACTGATGCGCGAGGAGCAGGCCCAGGCCCCCGCCCCTGCGATGCAACAAGCGCAAGGTGCGCTGGATGACAAGCATCTGGTCAAGATGACCGACAGCGGCGTGGGCCTTCAAATCGGCGACGTCGCGCTCAAATTTTCCGGATCGGTTAATGGCTTCTATGTGCATGACAATCCGGACACCCCCGGGGCCAACACGGCCGTGGTCGGCGGTGTGGCGAGCGTAGGCACCAAGAACAGTTCCGCCGTTCGCAACGGGCTGCTGCCCGGCTTCCTCAAGGTCGACGTGACGACAACACAGGGCGGATGGGATGTCGGCGCGCATTTCGGCATGTATCCCGGCATCAACAGCACGGCGTGGGGCGCTCTTGGGGCCAACAACGGTGGGCAGCCGACGGCTCTTGCCACCGCTGGTATCGACTTCCGCCAGACCTATCTGACTTTCGGCAAGACCAAGCTCGGCGAGTTTAAGATCGGCCGCGACATCGGCCTGTTTGGCTCAGAAGGTATCCTGAACGACATCACCCTGCTGTCCTCGGGCACGCCGGGCGGCAATGTCGCACCGGGCAATACGACGCTGGGCCGCATCGGGGTCGGCTATATCTACACCGATTTCCAGCCGCAGATCACCTATACTTCGCCTAACTTTGGCGGTGCGCAGCTCTCAGTCGGTGTGTTCCAGCCACTCAGCTCGCTCACTGGCCCCGCCGAGAACAACAGCAGCCCCGGCTTTCAGGCGAAAGTCACCTATGATGGAAAACTCGGCGGCGTCAGCACGCGCCTATGGCTTTCGGGCATCACCCAGAAGCATGACGGCGTTGCGCCGGGCACCAGCTATACCGGCAGCGGCTTTGATGCGGGTGCCAAGATCGGCGTTGGGCCCCTCACCCTCACCGGCTATTATTACGACGGCAGCGGGCTCGGGACCACGGTGCTCAACCTGTTCGATTCCGATGGCGCGGGCGGCAAGCGCGACAGCCACGGCTTTTATGGTCAGGCAATGGCAACCTTCGGCAAGTTTTCGGTCGGCGGCAGCTATGGTGAGAGCAGGCTGGATTATGCCAATGCGGCCGACGCTCTCGCCAACCCCGCGCTGGTTGACAAGAACAGCAGCTGGGTGGGTCAGCTCCGCTATGGCCTGAACAACTGGGTCACGCTGATCGGCGAGTATGTCAGCAGCAGCGCGAAGGCACACAATGGCAACAAGGCTGAGTCGGACGCGATCGCCGCAGGCGCCATATTGTTCTTCTGACCCTGAGCTGAGCAGGAAGGACCGGTCAGCCTCCATTGGCTGATCGGTCTTCCCAACCTTTTGTTTTGCGCCTAGACGGCTGTTCCCATGAAAAAACATCTGCTGACTCTGGCCGCGCTCGGCTTCGCGCTACCTGCCGCCGCACAGGAAAATGACACGATCGTGGTGCTGGGCAGCGTCCTGCCGCTCCCGCCGGGAACGCCCGCTTATGGCTCGGTCACGATTGATCGCAGCCGTTTGACGGACAGCGCCTCGGGCAGGATCGAAAATGTCCTCACCGACGTTGCGGGGTTTCAGCAGTTCCGGCGTTCGGATAGCCGCTCGGCCAATCCGTCGGCCCAGGGTGCGACTTTGCGGGCTCTGGGCGGCAATGCCTCCAGCCGTACGCTCGTGCTGCTCGACGGCGTTCCGGTAGCCGATCCCTTTTTCGGATATATTCCCTTCAACGCGCTGGTCCCTGAGCGGCTGTCCTTGATCCGTGTGACGCGCGGTGGCGGCGTCGGCGCTTTTGGTGCCGGGGCGGTTGCCGGAACCATAGAATTGGGCAGCGCCACCCGCGCCGATCTTCCCCTGCTATCCGCAGGTGCTTTTTACGGGAGCCGGGATTCGAGCGAGCTTTCGGCAGCATTCTCTCCCGATCTTGGGGCGGGGTTCCTGTCCGTTTCAGGGCGATGGGATCGTGGCGACGGGTTCTGGACCACGCCCAAGAGCCAGCGGGTCAGCGCCAGTGTGCCGGCACGCTATGAAAGCTGGTCCACCTCGATACGCGCAGTAGCACCCCTCGGCTCCGACCTGGAAATTCAGGCGCGAGCCACGGTATTTCGCGACAACCGCACTTTGCGCTTCGCCGGGGCGGACAGCTTCAGCGAAGGCGAGGACGCCAGCATCCGCCTTATCGGTCGCGGCGCGTGGAAGATCGATGCGCTCGCTTATGTCCAGGCGCGGGATTTCGGGAATGTAGTTATTTCGTCCAACCCACCCTTTCGCAAATCTCTCGATCAGCGCAAGACACCATCCACCGGCGTCGGAGGCAAAATCGAGCTGCGCCCACCGCTAAACGATGCACATGTGCTGCGGCTCGGCTCGGATCTGCGCATTAGCACTGGTGATATGTTCGAGGATGCATACAACGCCACACTCGCCACCAACCCGCGCACCAATTTGCGGCATGCTGGCGCGAGGCAGACTACATTGGGCCTGTTTGCGGAAGATGACTGGACTCTTGGTTCGCTGGTGCTGACCGGAGGCGTGCGCGCGGATCACTGGAAGATCAGCGATGGTTTCTACCATGTGACTGTTCTCTCAGGGGTTGCCCCGGTCAATCCCTGCGCCGCCGCTACTGCCTGCGCGAGCCGTTCTGATTGGCAGGTGTCGGGGCGCGCTGGCGCGCTCCTGCAGGTGAATGATGGCATGGCCCTGCGCGCCGCCGCCTATACCGGCTTCCGCCTGCCCACGTTGAATGAACTGTATCGTTCGTTCGTTGTTTTCCCGATCGCCACGCAGGCCAATCCGGGGCTCAAGCCCGAGAAACTCAAAGGCGTGGAGGCAGGGTTCGACTTGCAGCCCGCTGTGGGCCTCACATTCTCCGCGACCGTATTCTATAATCGGCTGGGCAACGCCATCGCCAACGCGACGATCAACGCAACCACCCGCAAACGCCAAAACGTCGATTCGATCGTAGCCAAAGGTATTGAGCTCAACGCAAGCGCGAAGCTCCAGGATTTCACCCTGTCGGCCAGCTATGCCTATACTGACAGCACGGTCAAAGCGCCGGGACAGTTGTTCGATCATCTCCGCCCGGCACAAACGCCGCGTCACAGCGCCAGCGGCACGCTCGCTTGGGCGCCCAATGGCGGCCCGTCACTGTCCACTACGCTGCGCTACGTCGGCAGGCAATATGAGGACGATTTGCAGACCGACGCATTGCCCCACGCTCTCACGGTGGACGCCACGGCAAGTGTACCGCTGGGCCATCACGCCTCCTTGGTCGGACGGGTGGAAAATCTGTTCGACAAGGCAGTGTACACCCGCAATGCCGGAGGCTCCATCGACCTCGGTACGCCCCAGACTTTCTGGATCGGCATTCGATTCGCGCATTGACCGACGGCACTGGCCTAAGGTCCAATATTACTCCCCACCCTGTGCCTTTAGGCTTTGCCTCAAACAGAGCAAAAGAGGGAGGGAGCGGTGAAAGGCTTCATGCTGTGCGCTACGCCCATTGGACTGGTTCTGGGTGCAACAGCCACGCTGCAGAAGGCAAGCGCTGACGAGATCGACACCATCATCGTAACCGCCCCGGGTGGCGGCGCGGATCGTGACGACGCATTGGAAATCGACACGCAAGCAATCTCGAAGACCGGGCAGCCCGACCTGCTAGCGAGCCTCACGCGCTCGATCGCCGGGATCACCCTTCAGGACTCGCAGGGCAATCCCTGGCAGCCGAACCTTGTGTATCGCGGCTTCGTCGCCTCCCCGCTTCAGGGTCAGGCACAGGGACTTGCGGTCTATCTCGATGGCGGGCGTTTTAACCAGCCATTCGGCGACACCGTCCCATTCGATCTTCTGCCCGATGCGGCAGTGGAAAAGATGCATCTTTTCGATAGCAGCGCGGTCTATGGCCTCAACGCATTGGGCGGCGCGATCGCGATCGAAACCAAGACTGGGCATTCTGCGCCCGGCGTCATGCTGGGCGCTGCGGGCGGGCGCTACGACGCCTATGACATAGAGGGCAGTGCAGGTTGGGCCTCCGGACAGTGGAGCACATTCCTGGCGGGCAGCCTGCGGCATGACGGCGGCTGGCGCTATGAGAGCAAGTCCACCCTCTATAACGGTTATGCCGATTTCGGGTTCGATGGCGAACAGGTAGGCGTCCATATCAAGCTCGTGGGCGCGGACACCGATCTGCGCGGCAATGGCGTTGCACCCGTAGAGCTGCTCGCCGCGGACTGGAACGCGGTATTCACTGTGCCGGACCGAGCGCGCAGCCGCTATTGGCGCGCGAGCGTGCACCCATGGGTAGAATTGTCCGAGCAAAGCCACATCGAGGCAAGCATCTATGCGCAGCACCTTCGGCAGCGGACAGTCAATGGCGACGCGGCCGACATTGAGGCGTGCGAAGATCCGCTGAATGCGGGCATGCTTTGCCTGGAAAGCCAGATAGACGGCGAACCCGAGGAGTTGCTCACCGATAGTGCCGGGGCGCCGATCACGGATACGGGCGATGAGCTTTACGGCGTCCTCAACCGTGGCACGGCCCGCACACGCAGCGCGGGAATTTTGGTACAGCTTATTGACGAGCGGCCATTGCTGGGGGGCGAGAACCATCTCGCCATCGGCCTCAGCCATGACCGCAGCCGCACGGGTTTTGCCAGCTCTGCAGAGCTCGGCTTCATCGATGACGACCGGGCGGTGAATGCGCTGGGGCCCTTCATCATTCAGCCGAGCGGGTCCATAGCGCCGGTCTCGCTGAAGGCAACCACGCGTTATACCGGCCTGTTCCTCTCTGAAACGCTGCCCATCTCCCAGCGGCTGTCAGCAGAAATCGGCCTGCGGTACAATGATGCGCGGATACGCCTGCGGGACCGGATCGGCACAGCCCTCAACGGCAAGCATCATTTCAAGCGGTTAAACCCCGGCATCGAACTGGATTATGAAATCTCCAACGCCCTGACGCTGCGCGCTGGCTATGCCGAAAGCAACCGTGCGCCCACGCCGGCCGAACTCTCCTGCGCCGATGAGGGCGCCCCGTGCAGCCTCGCCAATTTCTTCGTCGCCGACCCCCCACTCAAGCAGGTTGTCGCCAAAAACTGGGAACTGGGCGCTTCGGCAGGGATCACCACAGGCGGCTGGAAACTGCATTGGCTGCTGTCCGGCTATCGCACCACCAGCAGCAACGACATCCATTTCATCGCCTCCTCAATCCGGGGCAGAGGCTATTTCCGCAACGTCGGAACCTCCCGGAGGCAGGGCTTTGAGCTGACGATGGACATCAGCCGGAGCGCGCTTGCGGTCCGGGCGGGCTATGCGTTCACCGATGCCCGCTTCCGCAGCCCTTTCACGGTATCCAGCCCAGCGAATCCTGCCGCTGATGCAAATGGCGAGATAGCAGTGAGCCGTGGCAACCACATCCCCGGCATACCGCGCCACAGCGCAACGCTTTCGGCCGACTATCAAGGCCGGGGCTGGACTATCGGTGGCGATGTTCAGCTAAGGTCAGGCCAATATTATGTCGGTGACGAGGCCAATCTCATTGGGCGCACGCCGGGCTATGCGGTGGTCAATGTGCGAGGAGGGTTCGATATCCTTCCAGGCCTCACATTGTTCGGAGAAGTGCACAACCTGTTCGACAAGCATTATGCGACGTTCGGCACTTTCATGGATGTGGGCGAGGTGCCACTCGACGAGGCACCCAATGCGAGCGACCCGCGCGCTTATGGCCCCGGCGCGCCGCGTCGCTGGCGTCTCGGCATGAAGGCGGTGTTCTGAGCGAAGTTTATTGCGTCGCGCTCTCGCTCACATCGATGCGAGGCAGCAGCGCGGCTTCCATGCGGGGATAGAAATGGCTGATGCTGCGCTGTAGCTCATAGCGCGCGGCCGCCATTCCGGCGAAGCGGTCCGGTATCGGCATGTTGCCGGCCTCGACCATGTCCAGCCCGCGCAAGATTGCATCCCCGATGCTGGTTTCCAACCACTCCAACCAGTCGCGCGTCTGGCGGATCGCGGCCGTTCCTGTGCTGTCCACCGGGCCATGGCCGGGCACCGTGATCACTGGAGACAGGCCAATCAGTGCATCTAGGCTGGCACGCCATTTGCTGAAATCGGCCTCCGGCGTCGCCGGAGCGCGATTGTGAAAGACAAGATCGCCCGGGAACAAGACGCCGCTCGTGTCATCCACAACGCAGAGATCCGCGCCGCTATGGCCGGACAACGCGATAGTGCGTAGACGGCGCCCGCCGATAACCTCGACCCCCGGCGTGAGGGGCTGGGCCGGCGTCTTGACCTCCGTGCCCCGCATCCAGTCTCCGAGCAGGCGATACATGCCATCCGAAAACCCGGGGCTGTCGCGCTCAATTTCACGGATCGTTTCCGGCAGTGCGGTTGTGACAGAAGCGGGAAATGCGCCAAGACCAAAGCCATGATCCGGGTGCAGATGGCTGACATACACACGCACGACCTGCTTGCCGGTAAGCTCCGTCGCCAGCGATTGCAAAGCGTCTCCATAGCGCAGGGAAGGACCGCTATCGAACAGCACCGCGCCCTCGGCGGTGCCGATGATGCCGATGTTGGCGATTGCGCCTCCGTTCGCCATCGCGATCGGGGCATCGTCGCCGCGCACCACCCAAATCTGATCCGCGATGCGCTCAGGCTTGAGCGCATAGATGAAGGGTTTTTGCCCATAAGCTGGAATAGCTGCCGCAACAGGCGCAAGCGCGAGCGCGCCAAGCATGGTTCGTCTAGTGGCGAGAGTCACTGACTGCCACCACCGGGGGGAATGATTGCCCCGCTCTCTACCGTAACAATCGCCGCATAGGTCCGTCCCCCCGTATCTCTCCCCGCAAGGATCAGCCGCTCACCCGCTGAGGCATTGGGCAGCACCGTGATCGATGGATCTTCGGATATGGCAGCCTGCATCTCCAGCGTGGCCAGCTCCATGCCTCGGGCGTTTCGCACGGACAGATGGTCGATGTAATAAGAAGCGGTGTTTTCGACGAGACCTGTGTCCATCGGATGTCGGAAGGAAACTCTCAGCCGGGCGGCATCGGATTTTCCCTGAATCGACCAGGCTCCGCCGCGCATTTCGCCCAGACGATCGGCCCAGTCGCCCCTGACCCTGCTCAACGGCGGGGCTGAGCACCCTCCTCCTGCGGCATCGACCCATATGCCGGAGACCAGCCACTCGCCGCTGGCGATCTGCACAGCACCGCGCACCGGTGTGCGCTGATCGAGCTTAATGCGCGTTTCGATATAGGGTTGGGCTCCGACGGGCCGATAATCCACCGCTAGCGGTATCGGGTTGAGATCCGCGAAAATCAGGATACGTCGGACACCCTCTATGCCGCGCGCGTCCACCGCGACCGGGAAGCGGTGCTGATCTTCAGCGATGACCGGCACGATGATCTTTACCCTCGGGTCAAACCGAACCGGATCTGCGCCAAAGAGTCGCGTCGCGCGATAATCCCACATCGGAGAGTTGAGCGGGTCAGCGGGAAAATCGCGCGCGGATGCGGAACCCGCCAAGCTCGCGGCAAATAGTGCCAAGCCCGAAAGCGTCCTCATCCTATTCTCCCAAAGTCCAGTTTTTAGCCTCTTTGCTTTGGCGCTAACATAGAACTTTGGAAGGATGCCGTTCCATGCCCGCTCGCGCAACCACGCTCGCTGCCATGCTGTTCCTGCTGGCCGGGAACGCCGATGGTGACTTCAACGCAGCAGGATATCGCACTGCGCATGTTCGTTCGCCCGTCAGCCGCGCGCCGGATGGAACCGCTCGAATCGCCGTGCCGGCGGCGGCCGACATCTGGCGATCACGGGAAGCGATCTTCATTGATGTGCTGCCGGCAGAAGGTGGCGCAGCTGATCCGAAGACTGGCCGATGGCGGCTGGCCGAGCCCCACAGCTCTATTCCGGGTGCATTCTGGTTTCCGGGCGCAGGGGCAGGCGAACCCCAGACGGCAATCACCTTCTGGTTCGCGAGGGGCATTGCCAGCCTGACGCGAGGGCAGAAAGGCAAGATGATCGTCCTATTCTGCAAGGCGGACTGCTGGCTGAGCTGGAACGCCGCGCGCCGCCTCGCGTCTTCCGGTTACAGCAATGTCTGGTGGCTGGCGGAGGGTGTCGACGGATGGCGAGAGGCGGGCATGCCCCTCGCCCCCGTCCGCCCGCAGATTATTTCAGCGATTTCAGATAATCGATAAGTTCCTGGCGCTTCGCTGGGTCTTTGAGTCCAGGGAAGCTCATCGTAGTGCCAGGGACCATCTCCATCGGCTTGGTCAGCCATTTGTCGAGATTGGCCTCATTCCACACCAGGCCGGAATTCTTCAGTGCGGCGGAATAGTTGAAGCCGGGGCGATGCTTGGCGGCTTTCATGCCGAAGACGCCATAGAGATTTGGACCGAGCTTGTCTTCGCCACCCTTGCTCGCATCGTGGCAGACCGCGCAACGCGCGAAGGTGGACGGTGGCGCCACCTCCGCCTTGGGCGGTTCCGGGGCCACCGGAGCGGGGGCAGCTGCCGCGATGGCTGTTGCAGGCTTTGTGGCGTCCTTGCTCTCGGCAGCGGCCTTTTCCTCCTTCTTGGTCGCTTCCTCGGGCGCGGCTTTGGCTGGCGCGGCGGCATTGCTCGCTGCATCCCCCGCGTCGAGATTCGATACATTGACAGCGGGAACCTGCCCTTCGGACGAGCTTTCGCTGCCTTGCGGCGGCTGCGCCTTCTCGGAACCTGAGCAGGCGACGGCGAGCACGGACAGACTCAAAGCCCATAAATTCATTGTGGTTTTCACGGCATCCTCCCGATCTTTACTGGGAAGTTTATGCCCAATCCCGTTGATCGGCGACATTATACCATTGGCCGATAGGGGCGAGCGCCAATAGGTGCTTCAGTCTATTTCCATAATTGCCTGTTGGGCTGACACGGCGGTTGCGGCCCTCTCTTTGGGGGCAGGATATAGGGGATGCCTGCATGATCGAGCATGAACTTCGCCGCCGGGTGGTGACCGAAATGCATCTGCGGAAATGGCCGGTAGTCCAACCTCCAAGCCTTGTTATTCAGTGGGTTCGATCCGTATTGCCAGAGGAACGGGACGAAGAAGCTCTGCACCTCCATCAGCACTCCGGCAAGGCCGACACCTCTTTGCGCCCCTCATTTCTGGAGGGCATGTTGCAGGACGGCATCATGTTCGCGTGGGAGCGGCAAAGCGAAGGCAGCAGCCTGACACTGTTCATTCCAAACGCGCGGATGGACTTCTTCATCGATCAGGCGCTCGGGCCGCAGTGGAAAAAGCTGGTGCATTGGGGTGAACACTTCCCGGGACGCGTCGTTCGCGCAACTCGGATCTGGGTCGCCGACAATGACGAGGACGCGGAAAGGGCCGTGAGCGCGGTCGGGATTGGATCTGACGAACTGGTATCATGCATGATCGCGAACCGCGCACGGCTGTGGTCCGATTTCAGGATCCACGCCGACGGCTATGGTTCGCTCGTTATCGCGGCGAACGGAGCTGATCCACGAGACCTGTCCCGGTCGCTGCAACGGCTGCAGGAACTGGGCAATTATCGCAACCGCGCGCTCTTGGGGCTGCCGATAGCGCAGGAGAACTGGCCCAAGCTCAACGAGATCGAAACACGGCTGCAGGAGATATCGAGCCACCTCTCAGACCCAGACCGGACCGACGACAGCCTGTTAATGGAGATCAGCGAAATACAGGGCAGGCTGACTGCGGTCGCAACCGCAACGAACTTTCGCATGAGCGCAACCGCTGCCTACGCGACTTTGGTAGAGGAGCGTCTGGACGAGCTGGCGTCGAGCTCGATTGAAGGCCACGCGTCACTGGTGGACTTCACCCAGAGAAGATTCCGCCCCGCGGTCAGGACATGCGCGGCTCTAACCAGCAGAGTTAAGACCTTGTCCGCCAGGGCAGGTCAAATTACCTCGCTTCTGCGCACCAGGGTCGAAACCCGCATCGAAAACCAGAACGCCCGGTTGCTCCGCTCGATGGAAAGCAGCACCAGACGGCAACTTCGCCTGCAGGAGTTGATCGAGAATTTCTCGATCCTCGCCCTCAGCTATTATGCGGTCGGCCTTCTGCACTATATTCTCCATGGCCTGACCAGCCTGTCGGAAGAAACCAAGACCCATGTCACCGCAGCGCTGGTGCCTATCGTTCTTCTCATCATCTGGCTGTCGGTGAAGATGGTAAAGCATCGCTTCGTCGACCAATCAGACTGAACCATCTGCAGAGCCTGCAAGTTTGATTTTGACGTTCGGCTGTCCATTTCGCCATGGCGGCGGTTCGCGCGGAGTCGGTTGAACCGCTCAATGACGCGACAACGTCATTCTGCCGTACCCCGTCTAACCCATCACCGAAGATGCAGGCAAAGCAGAAGAGCTCCACTTCAACAAATGCTGACAAGCCGAACGCCAACTTCGCCGGGAGTGCATCTTGCCCTGCCCTTCGTCCATCTCGATTACGTTGGATATCAGACCCTTATTATATTGTATCAGCGAGTTTGCGGACGGTGCATTCAAACAATGATGGCTTTATGGTACATGGATCTATAACGCCCAAGTGTGGTTCCGACATCCACGCCTTCATCATCCGGAGAGCCTTGTACCATGCATGCAGCATCCGAGCCGTCTTTGCTGGGTGAAGCTGTCCTTCTGCTCGGATTCGCGCTGGGCTTCGTTCTTCTGTTTCGCCGCCTGGGCCTGGGCGCAACGCTGGGTTACCTGATCGCAGGTATTGTTGTGGGTCCAAGAGTGCTGGGACTTGTTGGTGACGCCCACGCCAAAATGGGTGTCGCCGAGCTGGGCATCACTCTCCTGTTGTTCATAGTAGGCCTTGAGTTGAATCCCTCGCGGCTCTGGCGGATGAAGCAGGAAATCCTGGGTATTGGTCTGGTGCAGGTCATAGCATGCGGGCTGGCGGTATCCGCTGTGATAGCCCTTGTCGGGTATTCCGCTGGTGCAGCGGTTGCACTTGGTTTACCACTGGCGTTGTCCTCGACTGCTCAGGTCTTGCCGATGCTGCGTTCGTCCGGTCGGCTGCGCACACCCTTTGGCGAGCGAGCTTTTGCGATCCTGTTGTTCCAGGATCTCTCGATCATTCCCCTGATCACGATAATAGCAGCATTGAGCCGCAATCCTGCGGACACCGCAGGAACACCGGGGTGGCAGCTCGCTATCTATACAGTGCTGGCCATAGCCGGGCTGATCGCCGCCGGTCGTTTCGTTATCCGTCCGCTGTTCCGCCTGATTGGCAATCTGGGTGAACGCGAGATGTTCGTGGTGGCGGCGCTGTTTACCGTCATCGGTTCCGCCGCTTTGATGGAGCTTTTGGGGCTCTCGACGGCGCTGGGGGCATTCGTTGCCGGCGTGATGTTGGCGGACTCGCCTTACCGGCATGAACTGGAAGCAGATGTAGAGCCTTTTAGATCGATCCTGCTCGGCCTGTTTTTCCTCACTGTCGGCATGATGCTCGATCTTGGCGTGATCGCCGCGCGGCCGCTATTCGTCATCGGCATGGCCTTCCTGCTTATCGCCGTGAAGACACTGGTGATCTTCGCTATCGCCCGTTTGGCAAAAATGCCCTGGCGCAGTGGGCTGGCGCTTGGCCTGCTGCTCAGCCAGGGCGGTGAATTCGGCTTTGTATTGTTTGCCCAGGCGCAGTCTGCCTTACTGATCGCGCCGGAGAGCGTAAGCCTGTTCGGGGCTGTCGTGACGCTATCGATGGCGACAACCCCATTTCTGATGGCGGCTACGCGCAATCTGCGCTCTGTACCGGCAAAACCAGACGAAGCGCGCGATGGGCCCAGCGTAGACGGTGCGAACGCGATCATTGTGGGCTATGGCCGCTTCGGCCAGACGGTCGCACAGATGCTGATCGCCAGCGACATTCCCGTCACCCTCATAGACAATGACATCGAAATGATCGACGTGGCGGACAGCTTCGGCGCTAAGGTCTATTTTGGAGACGGCACTCGGATCGAGCTGTTGCGGCAGGCAGGGGCGGATGAAGCCGAGTTGATCCTGTTCTGCATCGATGGCGATCAGTTATCGGCCGAGTTTGTGGAGAGCATCCATGAAGCCTTTCCTAACGCGGCAATTTACATCCGCGCCTATGACCGCAGGGCCGTGATCAAGCTGCAGGCTACTCCCGCGAATTATATGGTCCGTGAAGTCATGGAATCTGCGATCAAGATGGCGCGTATGGCGTTGGATGCAGTGGCTGTGAGCGAGGAAGCCATTGACCGGGCGGAAGACATGTATCGCGCGCGTGACCGCGAGCGGCTGCACAAGCAGGTCGAAACGGGCGATTTTCGTGCAGCTCGCGACCGTATCCTGGTGCAACCGAAGAGGACTGATTCGGCGAGCGCCTAGTGGGGTGGATTTGAAATTCGTTACATAATGGGGCGAGAGCAGAACGAATTTCAAATCCTTAAACCCCACTAGAATCAAGAGTTGCTAGTGACCTTTTTGAATCTGAAGTCCGCTCTGCGCCATCCAGATAATGTGGCGGACTTCAGATTCGGGTCACTAGGGCGGATCGACATTCAGATGATGACGTGCCGGAGTCGTAGACGACCGCAGGACAAAATGTCGGTTTTCCGTGACCCGGAGCGCAGCGTACTTAAGGTACGTGAGCACCGGAAGCGCGGGGGACCGGCATTTGCAGGCCGTCAGGGCTGAATGTCGATCCGCCCTAGAGTGGCAGTCCGACGTAATTCTCCGCGATCGCGGTCTGCGCCGCGACCGATGAGGCGATATAGTCCAGATCAGCGAGCTGCATTCGTCGGTCAAACGGCGTCTGACCCGGGAACCGATGCATGAGCGTGGTGAGCTGCCAGGAGAAGCGTTCGGACTTCCAGACGCGGTTCAGCGCCTTGTCCGAATATCCCGCGATCGCATCATTGTCATTCTTTCTGAAGAAAGCGACCAGCGCGTTGGTCAGATAGGCCACGTCCGAAGCGGCGAGATTGAGCCCTTTCGCGCCCGTTGGCGGCACAATGTGTGCGCTGTCCCCAGCAAGGAACAGGCTGCCATGGCGCATCGGCTCGAATACGAAGGAGCGCAAGGGCGCGATCGACTTCTCGATCGCAGGGCCGCGCGTGATGTGTGCCGCCGCATCGGGCCCGAGGCGCACGGCCAGCTCGTCCCACAGGCGATCATCTGGCCAGTCCTCGATCTTCTCGTCGAGCGGCACCTGGATATAATAGCGGCTACGCACATGGGAGCGCATAGAAGCCAGCGCAAAGCCGTTGGCGTGGTTGGCGTAGATCAGCTCATGATTGCAGGGCGGCACATCGGCGAGAATGCCGAGCCAGCCGAACGGATAGACCTTCTCAAACGGCCGCGCCACGCTCGCGGGCATCGCCTGGCGCGACGGGCCATGGAACCCGTCGCAACCTGCGATAAAGCGTGCATCAATCCGGTGTTCAACGCCGTCCTTCGTGAAGGTTACATAGGGCGCGTCACTCTCGATATCGTGCAACGCTACATCTGCCGCGCCGTAGAAGACCTGTAGCCCGCGCTCCTCAGCCGCGTCCATCAGGTCGCGCGTCACCTCGGTCTGACCGTAGACAGTCACGTTACGACCGGTCAGCGCAGCGACATCGATACGGATCAGCCGTTCCCCATCCGCCAGGTTGAACCCATCATGCAGCTGTCCCTCGGCATTGAGGCGCTGGTCGATGCAAAGCTGGTGGAGCAGGTCGGTCAGCGTCGTCTCAAGCACGCCGGCCCGGATGCGCCCCAGTACATATTCCGCCGTAGCACGCTCGACTACAGTTACCTCGATACCTTCCGCACGCAACAGGTGGCCCAGAAGCAGGCCGGCAGGACCGGCACCGATGATGGCGACTTGGGTACGCATGGGTCTGTTCCTCTCCACTCGAACCGGGAAAATTCAATTAGAGTCATCCTGCTTGGCCTACGCAGCGTTGGACATGGCGGCTCGAACGGATTACTTGGATAATTGAACGGATATGAAACCAGCCGCCTCTCCTCCCGCCCCCGCCTCATTCTTGCCGGTTCCGGCCTTCTATCTCTATGGCGAACCGCAGCGGGACGTGGACAAAGGGTTTGTCCATGTGGAAAGCCTCGAGGATCGGTCACGCCCCAGTGAATGGACGATCGAACCGCACGTCCATCGCGAGCTGGCGCATATCATCCTGATCGCCGAAGGAGGCGGCGCGATGCGTGCGGAGGGATATGATATGCTTTTCGACGCGCCCTGCCTGCTCTTCGTGCCGGCGGGCATTGTCCATGGCTTCCGCTGGGTTTCGGAGTCGAGCGGGTTCGTCATAACCCTTGCCGTGAGCTATCTCGCCGATCTGCTGGCGCGCCATGCCGATCTTGCCCCCCTCTTCGCCACTGCACACGTCGTCCTTTTGTCTTCTGAACATCATACCAGGATCAAGCGCGCGATCGCCGAGATGGACCGTGAACTAGGCTGGAAAGCGCCGGGCCAGCGCGCCGCGATCGAGACCGAGCTACTGTCGATCATGACATGCAGCCTGCGCCTGATGGGATCGCTTGCTGAAGCGCCCACGCCCCCCGCCCAGCACGCCACCCTTGTCGCACGCCTGCGCGAGCGGATCGACGCACGCTTTCGCCTGCGCGAACCCGTGGGCGACTATGCCGTCGCGCTGGGCGTCAGCCCCACCGTGCTGCGGGTCGCCTGCGCCAAGGTGGCGGGCCGCAGCCCGGCGGCAATGCTCGACGATCGCGCGTTGCTGGAAGCATGCCGGCTGCTGCTTTATTCAAACCTGACAGTCGCCCAGATTGGCTATGCGGTGGGGATTGAGGATCCCGCCTATTTTTCACGCTTTTTCACGCGCCACATCGGCCAGCCGCCGCGCCGATATCGTGCCTTGATGTCGTCAGACGAAAGAAGCGCTGTAACCGGCGGGGAGAATTAGCAGACGGCTCTAATTACCCTGATAGCGCCCAGAGTGGGCCCCCGCTTATCTCGTTGGATGGAGGGTGCGACCCTATCATCACAGCCGCATATTTGTTGGCGGGCGCATCGATCGAGACACCCTCGGGATGTTGGTAGACGAGTCCCCGCAAGACTGGCTGGATGCGCGCTTGGGCGGCCGGCGAGCCGGGGCTTTGGCGGAGCGCAGATGCGCCTTGAGTTGGGAAAAGGCCATTTGCCCTGCGGCCTTCGGCCTCCATTCAGCTTCGCTTCCAACCGGGTTGAGGTCAGGGCTGTGAGTGGCAAGGCCAGGAACCAGATCGACAGGCCTCAATACCTCGTTGACAGCGATGTCATAATTTGGCATTTCGGCGTAATACTCCGTTCGGAAGGAACGGGAACATGAGTTCGAGGGGGCCTTGCAAGATGGCGCGCGGAAGTGAGCGGAGAGCAAGAAACACGCGCATGACTGGCTCGCGAAGTGCAACTCTCGCCGGTCTCGGCGTGATGGGCTTTTGGGCAAAGCGCATACCGTTACGCTCCTCGCATCCACTTGCGTCGGTTCGGCAGCTGTCAGGCCATATTGCCGCCACATCAGTCTGTTTCGACAATTCCGGCGACAAAGGTCGCGCGCATAGGAATGCAGCCTACATCCACACCCATTCGGCCCCGGGTCAAGATTTTACGCACACCGCAACCCACCGTCTCGCCCGCCCGAGACGGACTGGAGACTATCGCCCGCTTGGTCACTGCACCGACCAGCGGGCGATAGTCATCCTCCCGCATCGAGCCGATGTCAGCTCCCGGGTCCCCATACACGCTGCCATGGACCTGACTTTGATATGATGCGAGACATTATTGCCGTCGATGTGGGCGGAACGCATGTGCGTTTCTGCCGAGCGTCTTTGGACGCCGCTAATACACCACAACTCGGACCGGTGCATAAATACAAGGTTGCGGATTTTCCGAGCTTGCCCGATTGCTGGCGGCGGTTCGCAGCTGATGACGGCATGCCGTTGCCCACAGCAGCCAGTATAGCGTTCGCCGCGCCAGTGAGAGGCGAACGGATCAAGCTCACCAACAGCAATTGGCTGATCGTGCCTGCGACCCTCGCGCAAGAACTGAGCGTTGACGACCTGACACTTGTCAACGACTTCGAGGCGGTCGGTCACGCAATCTCGCGCCTGCCGATGCACCAAATGGAGCTGTTGTTCGGTCCGGATATCCCGCTTCCTGCCCACGGCGCCGTAACAGTGATCGGCCCGGGAACCGGGTTAGGCGTTGCGCTCATCGCTTTTGCCCAGAGTCGACCTATCGTGATCGCCGCAGAAGGCGGACACATGGATTTCGCCCCGCTAGATGCCATCGAGACGCGATTGCTGGAGCAATTGCGCGCCGAGCACGGACGCGTTTCCGCGGAAAGGCTGGTTTCAGGACCGGGGCTCAACGCAATCTATCGTGGTCTGGCGCTTATCACGCGGGCCAACATCGACATGCTGGACGATGCCGCTTTATGGGCAGCGGCCTTGGATGGCAGCAACCCCTTGGCGAGACAGGCACTCGATCGATTATGCATGTGTTATGGTTCGGTTGCGGGCGACCTCGCCCTTGCACATGGGCCCAGCGCTGTCGTGCTGGCCGGAGGCCTGACCGCGCGGATGAAGGAGCTGCTTCTGACCAGCAACTTTCACGCCCGCTTTATCGCGAAGGGTCGCTACGAAAATCTGATGCGCGGCATCCCCATCCGCTTCGCCGCACATGATGATATCGGGCTTTTTGGCGCGGCCGCAGCGTTCGGCACCCGTTTTTGACGCCCATTCGCCAGGCCGCTTCGCCGCTCCTACCCGTCAACGCGTATCTTGATGAGCCAGGTAAACGTTCGCCCCGGGGGCAGCATGATCAGCCCCTTGCGATCTGACAGGGAGTTTTGCCTGCCAACCCATGGTTCTGGGCTGAAGAAGCCCGCTTCGGCATTGCCCCACAGATTGAACAGCACTGGTTGGCCGGTCGGGTTCCCGCTGGCATAGTGCGATAGCGTCACCTTCAATCCGCTTGAATCGTCGAGGCGCACAGATGGCGACTGCGGAAAGTCCGCGAGAGGAAGCGCCTTTTCCCGCCCCAGTGCCGCAACAGGGTATCGGACCAGCTTGGGCTGCCTTGCGATGCCGGTCGGTCTGCCGGATGGGTCCAGCAAAATGCGCTTTCGAGCCGATGTAGTCAGCGTCATTGTGCCTTGGCCCGCCAGTGGCTGACGGAACGTAATATGGTTGCCGATGGAAAACGGCATCGCGGTTTCGTTCCGAGGGGAAGCCACTATTTTGTGCCTGATCAACAACAGGCTACCCGTTACCTGATAGGTGATCGTGAATTCAAAACCGAAAGGATAGCTCACCAGCGTCGAAGCTGTGTCCGTAAGCCGCAATGTGACAGCGGCCGAATCGCGATTGGCAGAATGCGACACGACACGCCAGGCCATGTCTCGGGCGAATCCATGAATAGGCATAGGCAACGGACGCCCCTGCCAAGACCAACCCTGGCCCCCCGGCACCGCTTTGTCGAAGTTCCGTCCCGTAGCCGGCCACAGGATCGGAGCTTTGCCATCCCAACCTTGGTGCGGGCAGAAGTCCATGCCCCTGTAAAGCAGCTCGCGCGAAATTCCTTTGCTTTTGACGCTCAGGCCTACCAGCGCCCCGCCCAGTCCCGGCGCAATGACGGCTGACAATCGGTCCCGCTCCGGCCGGAGTTCGACCAAGGGACCATTCCGGTCGACGTCGTAGCAACGCGCGATGGCCGGCAATGTCTGCGCCTGCAACGTGGCGAAAGGCGACGTCACACTCAGCATGGCGGACAAGAGGAGAATGGAGCGCATGGTCGACGTGGGTGACGACACAGTGTCAGTCACCCCCGCCCCTTAGGCGATACCGCTCTGGATCCTGGGGGACCACCGTAGGTTTGCCGTCCAGTATAGCCCTAACGTTCGCCAGCTCGGGATCCTTGGTCCGCTCCATTTCCTGGAGCAAGGCTTCAGTCATCCGCCTGATGCGGGCGGAATGGCGTTTGTCCGACGCCAGATTGAGTCGCTGCCCGGGGTCGGTCTTGAGGTCATAAAATGCCATCGGGATGCCGAGAGTGTATTGCTCGACCCGGGCGGCAATCTTCGGATCTGTCTTGGCTGCTTCGACCATGGCGTTGAAGGTCAAGCCAAACATGCTTTCAGAGCGAAACTTCAGCTTGCCGTCTGCCCATGAGGAAAAGACCAGTGCGTAGCGCTGATCCTGAATAGCCCGCATGGGATAGGAGAAACCGCTCGACAAGGTGTTGACATAGGTAACAACAAATTCACGTCTCTCCGTTGCCTTCCCTTCGATCTGCGGAAGCCAGGACTGTCCGTCCAAATCGCTCGGAGCGGGCACGCCGAGAAGGTCAAGAAGAGTTGGCAAGATGTCGCAATGCGTCGTCAGATCCGTGAACTCGCGGGGCTCGCCCATGCCCGGCCATGAAATAAGCACAGGTACACGGCTTCCATGATCGTAGCAGGTCGCCTTTGCAAAGGGCAGCGGCATACCGTGATCCGAACAGAACATCACGATCGTGTTGTCGCGCTCACCGCTTTCATCCAACGCGCGCAATATGTTGCCGATTGCGATATCCAGTCGCTGCGCACTGTTCCAATATTGTGAAAGCTCGAGGCGAATGTCCGGCAGGTCCTCAAGTGTCGGCGGGACAACAACCTCATCCGGACGCACCTCCCGCTCGACCTTGTAGGCGCCAGTGTGGTTGTGGTCCACCTTGTCCGCTTGGGGACTACCGTAGAACGGGCGGTGTGGATCGTTGCTGTTGCAGTTGATGAAGAACGGTTTTTTGCCGTTTCTGGCTTCCTCCAATGCTACGCGAAATCCGTTGGCATGAACGAGCGTGCTGCGGTCCTTGCTCTGCTGGACGTAATCCCAGGCGAAGCATTCCTGCGGCAGCATGTGATCGACCTTGTGGATTGCTGCAGTGTAATAGCCCTGATCCTTCAACAGGGTGACAAGCGTCGGCGTACCCAGGTTGACTGGTGTGAAACCAGTGCCACCACTGCGATGCGGAACCAGCCCGGTCATCATCGCCTCGCGCGAAGGCATACAGATCGGCGCGACAGTCCGGTTAGCCACGAACCGGTGAGACCGTCGCGCCAGCGCGTCAAGATTGGGCATCAGGTTGGGTTTGCCGCCCATGAACCCCGGAAGCGACCAATCGAGATCGTCGGCTGTAATGAGCAGCAAATTCATCCGCTTGCGTGGTATTATCGATACTGCGGCTTGGGCCAATGTTCGGCCCGGAAGGAATCCCGCAAGCGCCGTCGTTGCGCCGCCCAGTAGAAACTCTCGCTTACGAATGGAAAACGAGCTCATTCAACCCTCCTGGCCGGGTGCCAATTGTACGCCCGACACTGTATCAGTAGACCCACTGGGTCTCTCTGCCGTTGATCATGACCTTTCTGGTCTGATGGAGCGGCCAGAGCGGTGGTGGTAGTGTACCGCGCCATTCATTCATGTGTTTTTCCAGAGTGGCGCGCACCTTGGGTTTTGCTGCGCTCAGATCTTTGCGTTCCCCCGGGTCCGTGGTCAGATCGTAAAGATAGGTCTGGTTCCAGTCATTCGACCGCCAGAGCTTGTAGCGCCCCTGGCGCACCGCGAAGACAGGCTCCTGCCCCCACAACAGCGTCCGCGTCGTCCTACCACCGTCCTTGAGGAGGGCAACCAGATCGTCGCCATCCAGATCTTTCGGCAAAGGGCGGCCGGGCGCTGCTGCACGCAGTGCTGTCGGCAGGATATCGAGCGAAGTAACGGGCGTGTCGATCACACCCCGCGCCTTGATTCCTTTTGGCCAGGATACGACAAACGGCACCCGGGTTCCGCCTTCCAGATACGTGAACTTGCCTGCGGACCAGGGGTGATCGGTAGCGCAGAACCCGAACTGTTCAGGGCAACCGTTGTCTGACAGGAAAACGATCAGGGTATTGTCGCGCTGGCCGGTCGCGTCCAACGTATCGATAATGCGGCCAACCCCGTCATCCAAGGCGGAAATCATCGCAATGTAGGTTCGCCTGACGGGGTCCTTGATGTTATTGAAGCGATCATAGTACCGCTGTGGCACCTGAAGCGGCCAATGGGGCGCATTATAGGCCAAGTAAGCGAAAAAGGGGCGTCCTGTCTTATGGTTCCTCCCGATGTAGTCGACGGCCCGGTCGGTAATTTCCGTTGTCAGATACTTGTCGAAATTATCGACTGCCTTCGCCTCTGGTCCCTCCACGATTTGGGCGTTGCCTTCGCGCTTGTCGATCGGATAACGGTCTGACTTGGTAGGAGTGGTTACTATTCCTGGCGTCTTTGGGTCGACGTAAATCGTCTCGCCTGACAGGAAACCGAAAAACTCATCAAAACCGCGATTGGTTGGATAAAATTGCCGTTCGGCCCCTTGATGCCATTTGCCGAAGGCCGCTGTGCGATAGCCAACAGCTCTCAGTCGATCCGCCATGGTTGCCTGCCCCACCGGAAGGCCGGCACCGGCGTCCGCATTGCCCCGATCCGTGATGTTGTATGTAAACCCGATTTCGGCGGGGCGACGGCCGGTCAACAATCCGGCACGTGAGACCGCGCATACCGACGCCGTCACATATCCGCTGGAAAATGCAACGCCGGTGCGTGCGAGCCGGTCAATGTTGGGCGTTGGCACCTCCGCACGGCCATAGGTGGAGACGTCAGGCCAACCTAGATCGTCCACCAATATGACAATGACATTCGGTTGCGCCCCGGTCGGTTGCGCCACAATGTGCCGTTGCGGCGCAACCCGGGGGGATTTAGGAGACTGCGTGGGCGTGGCTGCACCAATAGAAGCTGCGGCCGTGGCACTCAGCAGCGCTGTGATAAAGATGGGCCGAATTCTCATGCTAGCTGATCCAAGGGAATGGCAAAGACATGGAACAAAAAGGACGTGCCATTCAAGCTTCCTCCCGGATCATCTAAACTACTGCTACCATTCATCCGCGCGAGTATCACCCGATTAGGATAGAACGAACCGATCGGTGCCTATCCCCGACGTGCCGGATTGCTTCCGCAACCCGGCCGCCAACTGGTCCGGTCAGTACGCGAACCGCGCACCGACACGGAAAATCCTGCCCACCACGTCATAAAGATTTGCGTTGGTACCAATATTGTTGGCCGGCGCGTTGGGTGGACGCTTGTCAAAGGCGTTTTTGATCGAGCCGAACACCTCAAGATAAGACTTGTTGCGTTCCAGCACCCGGAAACTGCCATTCACGTCGACATAGGTGATCGCCGGAACGCGGTTGTTGTTGATGCTGTTACTCAGCGTCGGGCTGTAGCCTTTATCCTGCGGGCCGACATAGATGTTGCCGAACTTGCCTCTGGGAATATAGCGAACCTGCGCGCCGAGGATGACCGGCCCGGTTTTCAGTGTAACGCGTGAGCTGATTTCGTAACAGGGCATGCTGGGGAAGGCCTGTTGCGTCACGGTGCCGTTTTGGCATTTGCCGCTCACAGCCGAACCGCCATTTACGTATTTCAGCTTGGAATAGGCCGTGGCCAACACCCTGATGTCCAGATTGCCAATACCGCCGATCTGATTGCGATAGCCGATTTCCACATCAGTACCAGCAACCTGCAGTTCATTGGCGTTAGCCTGGGGGTTGCGAATGAAGGTGAGCACACCGTTCGCATCGCGCGTAACAAGCGCGCACGCTGCTTGAACTCCCTGGAAACATTGCGTGACCAGCGTCGGACCGCCGACCGCAGCAATATAGCCGGTTACCTTGATGTTGTAATAGTCGACCGACAGCTGAAAGTTTCGCAAAGCGCCATTCGGCTTGATCGTGAAGCCCACCGTCTTGGTGTGCGCGATTTCAGGTTTCAGGAAGGGACTTCCGCTGGTCTGCGTAGCCACCTGGGTGCTCGTATTGGTCTGCGGATCCAGAATGGCGCTATTCTGAGTGTTTGGCAAAACGAAGAGCTCGTTGATATTTGGCGCCCGGAAATCGCGGGAGATTGTACCGCGAAAGCGTAGCCAGTCGAGTGGCTTGTAGACGATTCCGGCCTTCCAGGTCGTCGCGTTGAAGCTGGAGCGGGCAGGACCGACGCTGTTGCCGAGGGGGGCTTCCGGGCTGGCCAGCTTATATCTGGCGTGGCGAACCGCGCCGTTCACCTCAAGGGATTCAGCCAGCGGAACGTTCGCCAACAGCGGCACGCTCACCTCGCCGTAAACCTCCAGCACTTTGCTACGACCGTGCAGCGGGCTGTAGTTTTGAACGAAAGCGCCCGTCAGAGAGACAGCATCGACATCTGCGGCGATTTTTTCGACCCGATATTCAGCGCCGACGGCAATCGGTACTTCACCTGCCCAGGTGCTGAACGGCACGCCCCGGATGTTGAAGCTGACGTCATCCAACGTCACCTTGGAATTCTGAGTTGCTGTGCCATAGACATAATTGAGTGCAGCGGTGCTGGCGGTGCCGACACCGAACAGGTTAAGCGGCTGACAAGCGGGATCGACGGTTGCGGTCCGGTTGATAGCGCACACGATCTTGCCGGCATTGGCGCCGGTTCCGTTGACCGCATTGACCGCGTTGGTGAAGTTGGTTTGGTTGATGATGTTTCTGGCGACGTTGTCGATCTTGCTCTGCCCGTGGAGATAGGTTGCATCCCAGTCCCAGTTGCCGATCTTGCCTTTCACGCCACCGGCGATCCGATAGGTTTTTACGTCATAGTCGACGATCGGGACGCGCAGCCCGTCACCGGACTTGCCGATGTTCACGGTCGTCATGTTCTGGGCCTGCATCTGTTGTACAAGAGTACTCGGCAGAAACGGATTGTTGATCGACAGGGTGATCGCGCCGGTGTTCAGCGGCCCCGAGCGCGCCGTACCGGCTGCGTTCTGATTGCCCGAACGCAACTGGGCAAAAGTGCCGGTGGTTTCCGTCTCGCCATAGGAGGCATCGACCCAGAGCTGCAGAGAATCGGCTACGTCCGCTTCGGCCCGGAAATAGGTTGCCAGCTTTGTCTGCGGAGCCAGCAAATCAAACGCACCCGCGGCAGGGTTGATGCCCCGGCGGCTGCCGCCGATCATTTGGTTGTTATTGGGTGCGTAAAGCTGCCCGAACGTGAAGGGCAGCAAAGTCAAACCATCATCGGAAACCTGCTGGCCACCATAGGCATTCGTGAGCTTCGAGCTGACTATAAGTCCGGCCGGCGTGTTTTGCGACCAGCGCACATCAGGAGAAATGATGAGCGCGGGAAGCCCATTGGTAGCGGAATTTGCGTTTGACATCACGCCCCATTCTTCGGCGCACCAGGAGCGGGTGTAGCAGTTGCCGACTGCCCTTCTGTCTGAATAGTCCAGACCACCAATCACATGGATGCGATCGTCGGCGAAGCGATGACCGATACCGACAGAGTATTTCTGTTCTTGGCCATCCCCTTCGTCTGTAACACCATATTGGGCGGACCCGCGCACTCCGTTCAGATTGTGATCGAGCACGATGTTGACAACACCAGCAACCGCGTCGCTTCCGTAGGCGGCAGACGCACCGCCGGTTACAACATCAAGGGACGATACCAGCGAACTGGGTATCAGGTCCGTGTTGAACAGCCCTGTGAACGTCGTTGCAGGATAGCGGAAACCATCGACAAGAACGAGGGTTCGCACCGCGCCCAGGCCGCGAAGGTTTATCAGGTTGTTGCCCGGCCCATTGCCGCCCCCGCCGACGAAGGCCGTCGTGGAGCTAACATCCGCCCGCACAACCGGCAGATCGTTGATAACCTGGGAAAGTTGCGTGGCGCCGGTCTGGGCGATGACATCCTGCCCGATTACCGTAACGGGCGTAGGCATGTCGACACCCGAGCGCGCCAGACGGGAACCGGTGACGACGATTTCACCTACTTCAGATGTCGCTTCCGCCGTCGCGGCGCTGTCCTCCGGCTTTTCCTGCGCGTATGACGCAAATGGATGGCAGATCATCGCGCCGGAAATTAACAAAACTGTACGGAGATGACCGATAGTCCTTTGAGTCATAGCGTCCTCCCTATCACGCCGCCGATGCCCGGCGATCCTCTGGCAATAAACATGCTTCAAAATACGAGACGAAATCGCCCGCAAGCACCGTCATCCATAGCTAAACTGACATCGCTGTCAAACAGATTCTGACATCGCTGTCTTTTGTTCTGCATTAGCGATTAAAGCCGAACTGGCTGGAGCTGCCCCCCCCTGGCGGGGCGGCCTCAGTTCCGCCCTAGCCGGGAGTCAATCGATTGGCTGACTTGGCACTGCCAGCGAGCCGCATTCGCTCACCGGTGCGCCGTCCGTTCGTCGGACGTAACCTCAGCCGGGGGTGAGGAGGACTCCCGCACTACAAGGTGGTAATCGAGCATATGATCTTCGTATGGCTGACCATGCTTGGTTTGGGCCAGCAGTAGCTGTACCGCTTCGGCCGCCATATCCTCTATGGGTTGATGCACGGTCGTTAAATAAGGCCATACGGACGTCGCGATCCAGCTGTCATCAAAACCGACGAGGGAAACATCGTCCGGCACCACGAGCCGACATCGTCCACATGCCACAAGCAAGCCCGCCGCCATATCATCATTGGTCGCGAATATGGCAGTTGGCCGAGGATCTTCTGAGAGCAGGGCCTCGCCGGCGGAAATACCGCTCTCGAACAGGAAATCGCCCTTGGCCTCGTGCAGAACGATATCCGGGCTTATGGATTTGAGTCTCTCGATGAACCCTTGCCGCCGCGTGATGGCGGCGCCATGGTCCGGGGGGCCATTGACCAACCCGATGATCCTGTGCCCCAAATCGCACAAATATTGCGCCGCCTGCGCCGCCGCCGCTACATCGTCGATAGATACGGCGGCGGAGCGTCCAGGATCGATAGCAGGAGCAATCCGGACATACTGGATATTGTGGCGTTCAAGATAATCAAGAACCTCTCGATTATCAGTCAAAGGGGGCGTCAATACAAAACCATCGGTCCGTCCATTGCGTACCACGGCATCCAATTGACTGGAAAGAAGCGCCGAACCTGACCGCGAATTCAACGTATCGAACCGCATATGATAACCCTGCGCCACGCAAGCACGATAGGCGCCGATTATGGCCTTCATCGTGTAATGTGGGCTGGGATTGTCGAAGAGCAGGCCGATTGTAAACGATCGTTGCCCCGCCAATGAGCGGGCTGCAGGGTCCGGCACGTAGTTTAGCTCAGAAATAGCGGCCGAGACCTTCGCCAGCAGCTTGGGCGAAACGTGGGGTTCCTTGTTGATGACCCGAGAAACGCTCTTGAGCGAAACCCCCGCGCGTCGAGCGACGTCGGCAATCGTGGAATTGCCAGTGGCCTGTGAAACGCTCCCCCCCCTGGTCATCAGTTCCCTTTCACCCTAACAGTCGTGCTCAGCTGACCATTTTCTGAAAATGGCTGGCCCTTGCCGCCAGACGCTTCGGAAGCCGTTGGATCTAATGCCCCCTATCCGTCATCTGGCGCCTGAGTTCCTCATTCAAAGGGGGAGTGTAAGTCAAGGGCTTGCCCGCCGCATGGGCCGCATCTTTCGCCGCACTATCCGGCACGATATTGTCGAAGCGGTCGGTCGGATTCGGTTTGATATACCATGAATCGGGAAAGGGAGCAGCTCCCGTTCCCCCCTTCATCCGCCGAACCGCGCCGATTGACCGCCGGTTCATATAGGGGATGAGATGCTCGCCCTGTCGATTGGCAAGTTGTTGAAACAGAGCATCTCTTAGCGTCCGCTTCGATTCTGAGTAGCTGGGATCATCGGCGAGATTGACCATCTCTTCAGGATCCTTGGACAGATCGTAAAGTTCGTCGATGTCGTAAATGCCGTGATATTGAATATATTTGAGGTCCCCCCGCGTGATCGCGAAGGTTGTTGGCGTCATCGGAAAATTATACTCCCAGAAATATTCGTAGACGAAGTCACCCGGTTTCCAGTCGGCGACCTGGGTTGTGCCGTTCCAAAGCGACCAGGCGCTCTGTCCTTCGAAGTGCTGCGGCCGCGTTACGCCGGCGACCTCCAGAAAAGTGGGAGCGAAATCGAGATTGCGGACGCGGCCGTCGTTGACCTTCCCGGCTGGAACCGTCCCCGGCTCCCACACCACGAGAGGCACACGGACTGAAGCCTGATAGGCGTTACGCTTGTCTATCAAGCCATGTTCGCCGATCATGTAGCCGTTGTCGGAGGTAAACACGACGAGCGTATTCTTGTCCATCTTGTTCTTGCGCAAATAATCCATGATGCGCCCGAGGCTGTCGTCTATCGCCGACAAGGTTCCATAATAATATCTGAGATATTCCGTCATAGGTACATCGGAGTTGTAGAAAAACTCGATGCCATGCCATGTGTTGCGCTGATCGTGAACCCAGCGCGGCTTGCCGGCGTAGTTGGCCGGTGTGTCGGCGGCACTGGCTGGAAGTGAGAATTTTACATTGTCGTATTGATGCGCATAGCGGGGCGGCGGCAACGGATCGGAATGCACGCCTTTGTGGCTAAGGTAGAGGAAGAACGGCTTGCTGGGGTCGCGCTCCTTCGTCAGCCAGTTCATGGCATAATCGGTAAGCTCATCCGTAATGTAGCCGGTTCGTGCGACTTCCTTCCCGTCGACATTCAGCGTTGCACCGTCGCCCGACTCGGCGCTTGCGCCCTTTTGCGGCCAGTAAGTGCCCTGCCCCTTGAAGCTAACCCATTTCGTAAAGCCTGGACGGGGCGCGTCAGTTGCGGCCCCCATGTGCCATTTGCCGAAAAATGCGGTCTGATATCCAGCCTGCTGAAGATAGCTCGGGAAAAACGTCAGCGCCGCTTCGCTACTGTCGTTGTTGTCGACAATGCGATGATTTCGCGCGGTTTGCCCGGTGAGGATCGTAGCACGACTGGGGCTGCACAGCGACGATGTCACTACCGCATTGGGAAAATAGGATCCCTCTTTCGCCATGCGGTCAATATTGGGCGTTTTCAGCAGACCTGGCTGCAAAAAGCCCATGCCATCGTACCGAAGGTCATCGACCAGAACAAAAATGATGTTGCGCGGCGTTTGGACGACTGGGACCGCCGACGCGGCGACAGGCTTCGCGCGCTCTCCGGCCGTCGCGGTGCCAGCAAAAGCTGCGAACGTGGCGGCGCCCGTCATGGCAATCCGGACAATGGCTCTCGACAGCTTTGCCATGACATTATCTCCTAGTTTTCGGCACGCTCGGTACCGCTTTATTAAGCAAAACAACCGACATGCGGACGTGTGTGCCTACGCCCGTTCCCGCCAGCGGCACTCGCACCCGAAGCGACCCGAAGTGCTCGATTCCCATATATACCTGTTTAGACCTAAGGCTTTTGGCAGCGTTGTCAATTGGCTTAGATCAGATGGATGTTGCCGGATCGCGAGTGCCGAACTGCCCATGGAATAGTTCGATCTCGCGCAGCAGCGTTGTCAGTCGAGCTGCCATTGTTTCGGCACATTTCGTCTGGGTGGCAAGGCGCGCTGGCTGTCGAGGGGACTTGGGCCCGTTTTTAGAGGCGCAAACAGCGCCTGGGCTGCCCGAAGCCGATGTTGCATAGCCTCAACGATTTTCGGATGCAGCGATGCAACGCTATATTGCTCGTCGCGCCTCGCCATGTCGTAAAGTTGGGGATAGCCGCGCCCTTCGAGCAGCATCAACCTTTCCATGTAGAAATCGGCGCTCACATACTTCCATGCCTGGGTGCGCACGCCAACGATCTCCTCTCCCTGAAACAGAAGAAGATCAGCATGCGGCGAGGCTCCGCCACGCGTCAGGACCGACGTGATATCCTTCCCGTCGATTTCTACGCCAGAAGGCAGTGGAATGCCAGCCAAGCCACAGAATGTCGGCAACAGGTCTATACCCATCGCAATGGCACCAGACCGACGATTGACGGGGATCCGCCCTGGCCACCGTGCGATGAAGGGAACGCGGTAGCCGCCATCATAGCCGCCACCGCCCTTGCGCTGGCGCATGCCACCTGTAGACCCCTCAAACCACGGGCCGTTATCCGAGGTAAACACCAGCAGGGTATCGCGATCAATACCGAGCGCCTTCAACTTGTCGAGCAAGCGACCGACGATAGCGTCTATTTCCATGACAGTGTCGCCATATGCCCCCGCCACGCGCGATTTGCCTTCGAATCCTGGAGCCGAAAAGTTTGGTAGGTGGGGCGAACTCAGCGCCAGCTCGAGAAAAAATGGCCGATCGCGCTGCTCTTCGATGAACTTTTCTGCTCGGCTGCAGAAATGTTGCTGCAGGCGGGGATAATCGGGATCCCACTCCCCAGTCTGCCCGGCCCGATCAAATTCAAACACCTTCAGCGGCGCAATGTCATGGCTATAAGGTATGCCGTAAAACAGATCGAACCCGTAGAAAGTTGGTGCCCATGCCGGCCCACTATGTCCCAGGTGCCATTTTCCAATCAGCGCGGAGGTGTAAGCCGGTTTGAGCGCTTGCGCGATCGTAACCTCGGACCGGGGCATGTTCGCCTTGTCCCCGGCGAGCAACACCTTCGATAGGCCGGTGCGGATAGGGTAGCGCCCCGTCAACAGTCCGGCGCGCGATGGGGTGCAGACGTTGGCCGGCGCATAATAATCTGTAAGTGTCACGCCTTCGCGCGCCAGGCGGTCCAAATGCGGAGTGGCGATGTCGCGGCCACCCATCGGTCCGATGTCGCCATATCCCAAATCATCGCAGTAAATGACTATAAAATTCGGTTGCCGTTTCATTCTCGGGACGGCTGCATGTGCAAGTCCGCCCGTCAGGATCCCAAGCCCTCCGGCCAAAACTTTCCGTCTATCCATTATACTGCCTTTCACGGCTTGAACATAATGCCTCCGCCAGCAACAGCGCGTGTTGCGGTTTCATTAGGTCGCGAAACCCAGCTGCAACTCCGCCTTCCGGCGGCTGTCTCTTCCGGCCCGCTATTCCACGGCAGCGGCCACTCCCCGGCGGGCATAGATGCCAAAGGCCGCTATCAGCACATAACAAAATGCCGGCAACGCCATCGCGATGGCCAGGCTGCCGCTCACGTCCGCAAGGTGGCCCATCAGCGGCGGGATGATCGCGCCGCCGACGATAGCTACGCAAATAACACCGGAGCCATCTGCAGCGCGAGCACCCAGTCCTTCGCTTGCAAGACTGAAGATCGTTGGAAACATGATGGAATTCATGAGGCCGATCGCGAGCAAGCTATAGCCGGCGACTGTGCCGGTTGTGCTGACGGATATGGCAAGCAGAACAACCGCCCCCATGGCATTGAACGCCAGCACTTTGCCGGGACTGATGGCACGCAGGAGCGCCGATCCGATAAAGCGGCCAACGAGCGCACCGCCCCAATACAGCGGGATCAGCTGGCCGGCGGCCCTGTCCGTCAGCCCCAGAACCCGCTCTTCGCTCAGATAGCTGACGATAATGGAACCGATCGCGACTTCTGCACCCACGTAAAGGAATATGGATAGCACGCCGAACGCGAAACGGCGCTGCCTCAGGAGGTCGAATATTGCCAGGATCGACCCTTGGTCATGTTGCTCGTTCTTTAGCCGATGGCGATTGATCCACACCACTAGCGCAACGGTTGCCAGTGCCAAGGCCAGGCCGAGATATGCACGTACGACGGTTTGCGTTTCGGCGGCGCGATAGGCGTCGAGGGCCACACCCTCCAACGCGCTGGAGTCGACATTGGCAAGGCCACCCAGGATGATGATTGCGCCGAAATAGGGAAAGACCGTCGTCCCAAGCGCGTTAAACGCCTGGGCAAAGGTCAGGCGAGAATGCACGGTGCCGGGCGGACCGAGCAGGGATATGAGCGGGTTCGCAACAACCTGGACAATCGTGACGCCGCTCGCCAGCACAAATAAAGCCAGGAGAAAAAGCCCAAAGATTGCGTTGGAGGAAGCGGGTATGAAAAGAAGGCATCCCGCCATCATGGTCAGCAAGCCAATGACAGTTCCGCGCATATAGCCCACACGTTTGACGAGCGCCGCTCCCGGCAGGCCCACAATCGCATAGGCAGCGAAAAAGGCCGTCTGAATCAGCATCGCCTGCATGTAATTGAGCGTGAACAAATCCTTCAGCTTCGGAATGATCACATCATTAAGTGATGTGATACCGCCGAAGATGAAAAACAGGGCCATGACGAACGGCCGCAGTCCGGGCGCGTCAATATGCCCGCCTGCGCCAACAGTATTGCCTTGCTGACCGGCGCCGCTCGCAGACACGATTGCCATTTCCATCCTCCAGCCGGATGCGCGTATCGGTTCGCTCATCTCTCAGACATGAGCATGCACAAAAAAAATCCGCTGTCACGACAAATTTGACAACGCTGCCAAATTGGTTATTCCTTTGAGGAGAAGGCGTTCTTTCTCGGGCGTTGCGCCAACATGCAGGCCGGCGAAGCGAGCTGGAAACGACAAAGAACATGACTCCGACTCAACCCACGGAACAGTTTTACGGAGAGGCACAATGGCGCCACAGGTGACAGTCGGCTTCGCATGGAGCGAATGCGCAAAGGCTTGTCGATGAGCGCCATGGCGACACGTCGGGCAATCCTAAGTTCGGCAGCGGGCCTGGCAGCTGTCGTAGCCCACCCGGTGAAGGCCGTCAGGCATGCTGCCAGCGAGCGCCCCAATATCTTGTGGCTCGTCAGTGAGGACAACAATCCCTATGTCGGTGCGTATGGAGATAAGATTGCCCGCACACCAACGATCGACGCCTTGGCGAAGAAGGGATTGCTGTTCCGAAATGTTTATTCCACCGCGCCTGTGTGTGCGCCCTCGCGGTTCGGGATTCTAACCGGCGTCTATCCGGAGAGCTGCGCCCCTGCCAACCAAATGCGCGCAGCTGCCCACCTGCCCCGGGGCATTCAAACATATCCAGAACTGATGCGCGCAGCAGGCTATCACTGCACCAACAATGCCAAGACGGACTACAACTGCGATGTTGACCCCGCCGCGATCTGGGATGTCCATGGCAAGGATGCCCACTGGCGGTCGAGGACGGACGCCCGAAAGCCCTTCATGGCGGTCTTCAACTACGAGACTACACATGAATCGCGCCTGTTCAAGCCAACCCCGGGACACGTGAGTCCGGAGATGGTGAACTTGCCACCTTTCCTTCCTGATACGCCCGGAATCCGGCAGGATTTCGCCAGTTACTACAACCTCATGGAACGCATGGACGGGCAACTCGCCGAACGACTTGCGGAGCTGGAGGCCGACGGTTTGGCCGACGATACGATCGTGTTCCATTATTCTGACAATGGCGGGATACTCGGCCGGTCGAAGCGCTATTGCTACGATGAGGGATTGCGCTGCGAAATGGTCGTCTATGTGCCGCCGAAGTGGCGCCACTTAATGCCGGCAGCACCGGGCAGCGAGATCCGGACTCCGGTAAGCTTGATCGACCTTGCGCCGACCATCCTTTCCCTTGCTGGCGCGAAGAAGCCCAAGCAGATGCGTGGGACGCCTTTCCTGGGCAGCGGCGCGAGGCCGCAGCGCTATGCCTATGGAATGCGCAATCGCATGGACGAACGCATCGATTTTCAGCGTACCGTGACCGACGGCCGCTGGCGCTACATCCGCAACTACATGCCGCATCGCCCCTGGGGCCAACATCAGGCCTTTGAATGGCTCGCCAAAGGATATCAGGAGTGGGAGCAGGCCCATATCGACGGTAAGCTCAGTGCCGTCCAGGATCGCTTCTTTCAGCCCAAGCCTTACGAAGAGCTGTATGATCTCGCAAACGATCCTCACCAAATAACTGATCTTGCACGTGATCCGGTGCACGCAGCCATGCTGGCCAAGATGCGTCGCGTCCTCGACGAACATATGATTGCGATTCATGACAATGGTTTCATTCCCGAAGCCATGGCGGGCGAAGGCTGGGTCGCTTCGCGCGACCAACGGGTTTATCCGCTCAAGGAGGTGATGGAGCTTGCGCACCAAGCTGCATCCGGGCGAGCTGATGCACTCCCCATCCTGCTCCGCGCCCTGCAAAGCCCAATCGAGATCATGCGATATTGGGCGGCGATGGGTCTGGTGATTCAAGGTAGCAACGCAGCGTCTGCCCGGGACGATATACTCGCGCAATTTGACCGGGAAACATCTCCCCACGTGCGGATCCAATTGAGCGAAGCGCTGGCGAACCTTGGCGAGGTCGGGCGTCCAGTCGCCACATTGATTGCTCTGTGTGAGGCAAACCTCCCTTGGCAGATCCGTCTCCACGCATTCAATGTTCTGACGTTTATCGGCGACCGCGCACGTCCCGCGCTCGAAACAGCAATGGCGGCATCGAACGACAGCAAGGTGTTTATCAAGAGCGCGGCGCGGTACCTCGTGTTGAAGCTGACGGGTGCGTACACACCATCTGCAGCGGTGTTTGACTGGAAGGGCGGAGACTAGGCAATGCTGTCCGTGGGGGCTGATATGCCGGCACATAAGCAATGGTGCCCATGTTTGTATTCCGTTGTGTCCCGGTGCGGATTTCAGGGCGCTAAGCGGAGAGATCTGCGGTGAGCCAGACGGAAAAAATCGACATGCGCTGGGTGGATGGCGGCACCTTCCAAATGGGATCGGATCGGTTCTATCCGGAAGAAGCGCCCGCGCGCCCGGTGCATGTCGATGGGTTCTGGATCGACGAAACACCTGTCACCAATCGCGCATTCGGCCAGTTCGTGGATGCGACCGGCTATCGGACGCTTGCGGAGATTCCGCCGGATCCAAAAGAGTATCCGAACATGGACCCTGCCATGGCCATCGCGGGATCATTATTGTTCGTGCCCACACCCGGCCCTGTCGACCTGTCCGACTACAGCCAGTGGTGGACGTTCAGCTTTGGCACGGACTGGCGACATCCCCATGGGCCGGACAGCAATCTGGACGGGCTCGAAGACCATCCCGTCGTGCATGTAGCCTATGAAGATGCCGTGGCCTATGCGCGGTGGGCCGGCAAGACACTGCCCACCGAAGCCGAGTGGGAATTTGCCGGGCGCGGCGGCAGCGCCACGGAATATGCCTGGGGTAACGAGCTGGCACCCGAGGGCCATATCCTCGCGAACTTTTGGCAAGGGCCGTTCCCGCATGGAAACACGCTGGATGACGGCTATGAGCGCACATCACCAGTGCGGAGCTATCCACCCAATGGATATGGCTTGTACGACATGATCGGCAATGTCTGGGAATGGACGTCCGACTGGTTCGCGCAACCCAGGATCGAACAAAAGCGCCGCGGCAGTTGCTGCATTCCGGCCAATCCGCGCGGAGCGATGAAACGGGAAAGTCTTGATCCTACGACACCCTGGATGTCCATACCCCGGAAGGTCCTCAAAGGCGGTTCTCATCTATGTGCGGAAAGCTACTGCCAGCGTTACCGGCCAGCGGCACGTCATCCTCAGGCCATTGACAGTTCCACCAGTCATATCGGCTTTCGCTGCATCATCCGCACTTCGCGCGCGTCCGCGCAATCAAGCCGATCCCACAAATCATAAGGCTTCCAAGCAAGGATCCATCATGCTCTCTTCCAACCGATTGGTCTTCACCGTCACACTGCGCGCCTCGGTAGCGATCTGTCTGGCTTTCATCCCGCATTCCGCAAATGCGCAGAGCACGGACAAGACGTATCGCGATCTAAACCATAATGGTCGCATGGACGCCTATGAAAACCCGCGGCTCAGCAACCAGAAACGTGTGGATGACCTACTGAAACGCATGACGCTTGAGGAAAAAGTGGGCACCATGATGCACGGCAGCCTGCCCTCCGGCGACGTGCTGGGGCATGCTGGCGTGCGCTATGATCTTCCGCTGATAGAGCGTTACATAAACACCGATAAGGTCACCAGCTTCATTACGCGGCTTGCTGTACCTCCAAGCGATCTCGCCGCCCAGAACAACGCTGTGCAGCGGATAGCCGAGAAAAGCAGGCTGGGTATTCCGATCACGATCAGTTCCGATCCGCGCAATCATTTTCAGGCAGTATTTGGCGCTAGCACGAAGGGTGGCGGATTTTCCCTTTGGCCAGAAACGCTCGGCTTCGCGGCAATCGGCGACCCGGCGCTCGTCCGACGTTTTGGCGATATCGCCCGGATGGAATATCGCGCTGTTGGCATTCAAATGGCTCTTTCGCCGCAGGCGGACCTCGCCACCGAACCCCGCTGGCCCCGCGTCACCGCCACTTTCGGGGCGGATCCGCTTCAGGTCTCGCGCCTTGCCGGTGCCTATGTCGCCGGATTCCAGGGCAGCGACAAGGGCCTGACCAAAGACGGGGTCGCGACCGTCGCGAAGCACTGGGTCGGCTATGGCGCCCAACCCGACGGCTTTGACGCGCACAATTATTACGGCCGCGTTGCAAAGCTCAACAATGCCGACTTTGCCCAGCATGTCGCGGCATTCGATGGTGTTCTTGCCAAACAGACCGCTGGCATCATGCCGACCTATCCGATGATTGCTGGCGTGACGCTTAATGGCAAACCGCTTGAGCAGGTGGGTGCCGGCTTCAACCGTCAACTTCTCCTCGATCTGCTGCGCACAAAGAAGCGCTTCAACGGATTCATCCTGTCCGATTGGGCGATCACCAATGATTGTCCGATCGAATGCTCGGCTCCCACTGCAGAAAGGCCGCAAACTCCATCCGCTATCGCAATGCCGTGGGGCGTCGAAGCGCTGTCAAAAGTCGATCGCTTTGCAAAGGGGGTCAATGCTGGAATAGACCAGTTCGGCGGCGTGACCGAGAGCAAGGTGCTGCTCGAAGCCGTTAAGAGCGGAAAGGTGTCTGTTCGCCGGATCGACGATGCCGTGCGCCGCATCCTGCTGGTTAAGTTTGAACTGGGGCTATTCGAAAACCCCTATGTCGACGAGGCCAAAGCGGCCCAGATTGTCGGCAGCGGACAGAACCACGCACAAGCGGAGCTGGCGCAGCGCCGAGCCCAGATCATATTGGAAAATCGCGGCGGTCTTGTTCCGGTCGTGGGGCCGCGCAAGGTTTGGCTCTATAAAATGGATGCAGAGGAAGCGCGACGGCGTGGCTTGACGGTGGTCGCGACCCCGGAAGAGGCTGAGCTTGCCATCCTGCGCGTGGAAACGCCATCTGAGATACTCCATCCCAACCACTTCTTTGGCTCGCGCCAGAATGAGGGCAGGCTCGATTTTCGAAACGGCGACGCAGATTATGAAGCAATCAATAGGGCTGCTGCCGTGACGCGAACGATCGTATCCGTGAACATAGACAGGCCTGCGGTCCTCACGGACATTCGGGACAAGGCCGCCGTCCTTTTGGTCACATTCGGCGCAAGCGACGGAGCCGTCCTCGATGTGTTGGTAGGAAAGGCCAAAGCGGAGGGGCGCCTTCCGTTTAACCTGCCAAGCAGCATGCAAGCGGTGACGAACCAGGATCCCGCCAAACCCGATGACGATGTGAAACCCCTTTATCCCAGAGGATATCGCGGAAACTGAATGGTGCTGTCATCTATCCGGCCTTTTTGCGCGGCTCGTGGTTACCGCTGTCGCGCTGGCGCTCCTGTGAAGAACTCGGCCCAAGCATCCCTCCATTGCTGCATGGACATGCGCCACGCCGCCATGGCCGAGTGTAATGCTGCGTCCGCTGCTGCAGCATAAATTCGTCGGTCGGAGGAAAACCGGACGCTCGAAAAGCTACCCTGACCTAACCGTCCCGAACCATCCAAATAGTATAAATAGTTGACTCTTTTTTCTCGTCGTGACAATCGTTCGAACGAAGAACGGATCCGGCCTTCACAAAACACAAACGCAGCCCGAGTCTGTAAATTGTTCGACGCCGAGGCTAGACCGACGCGGCACGTGTGGGTGGAGGACGATGGTCGGCTGGCTGCTCGACCGCTTTTTGCGGTGCTCCGGGCATTACGCTGGTGGAATAAAACGAGCCGAGCGAACGGGAGATGCCATGGCCGCCTATTCTTTCATCGTGTTGACCAACTGCACCCCTGGCTCGGACGAGGAATTCAACCGCTGGTACGATGATGTGCACCTCGAGGAAGTCGTCGCGATCAACGGGATCAGTTCCGCGGTAAGGGGGGACGTAGCCGTCAGTCTGGGCGGTGGCGAAGAGTACCGTTACGCCGCGATCTATGAAATCGACAGCGACGATCCCCAGGCGGTTCTCGATGATCTCCAAGCCCGAGCGTCGGACGGCCGGATGAACGTCTCATCAACACTCGCGACAGCCGCGTATTTCATGATGAAGAAAGAGCGGGCTTATCCGGGCTGAAGCGGTATCCGGCGCCTTGAGCGGGCGACCGACCTGGCAGCACTTTTCCTGGGACCATATTTCGATGCAGACCAGTTTTCCCCATCTCGCCGCGCCGATCCATGTCGGGCCGTTCACACTAAAGAACCGTATGGCGGTGGCTCCCCACGGGCCTTTCTATGCCGACAAGGGAGTGTTGACCCAGCGATACGTCGATTATGAGATCGAGAAGGCAAAGGGCGGGGCGGGTCTGGTAATCATGTCGTTCGGGGTGGCGAACCACAAGGGACCCGACGTCGCGACCTCGATGTTCGGCGGCATGGTCGCCACCTGGGATAAGCGCAACATCCCCTATTTCCGCGTGATCGTGGCCGGGATCCACGAGCATGGTGCACGGGTGTTCTTCCAGTTTGGCGAAAGCGCCTTCCGCTCGAAGCTGGCGGTCTCGGCCCTGCCGCACCTCGGCAACGGGCTCGACTGGACACCCGAAATGTCCAAGCAGGATATCGCCGATCTGATGGACAGTTACGCTCGCTGCGCCGAAGTCATCGCCGAGGCCGGGCTCGACGGTATCGAAATGCACGGCCACGGCGATTTCTTTTCCGATTTCTTCTCCCTCGCGATAAACCGGCGGGAAGACGAGTATGGCGGTTGCCGTGAAAACCGTCTGCGATTCTTCCTGGAAGCAGCCAGTGTCATTCGCGGTGTGATCGGGACGGAGCGAGTCCTGGGCGCCAGACTCAGCGTCTACGACCTTCTACCCGGATCGCTGCCGTTGGAAGAAGGGGTCGAAGTCGCGCGTCTTCTCGCCGCAAGCGGCTGGATCGATTATCTCAATATCGACACCTCAATCGAGCCGCAACTGCTCGAGCACATCATTCCACCGATGTACGTCGAGCAGGGTTACGAGGTCTATGCTGCCGAAGCGGTCAAGCGCGTCGTCCGCGAACTACCGATCTTTACTGCCGGGCGGATCGTCGATCCCCAGTTCGCAGAAGATATAATCGCGGCCGGGCGAGCCGACGTCGTGACGATGGCGCGGGCGCTGATCGCCGATCCGGAATGGCCCAACAAAGTGCTCGAAGGACGGACCGCCGACATCCGCCCGTGCCTTGGCGACAATCAGGAATGTATCGGACGTGCGATCCTGGGCCTGCCGATGGGCTGCACGGTGAATCCGGCGGCGGGCAACGAGCGCGAGTGGGGCATCGGCACCCTGCAACCCGCAGCGGAGAAGCGGCGGGTGACGGTCGTCGGCGGCGGGCCGGCTGGGATGGAGGCGGCGCGGATCGCCGCGCTTCGCGGGCATGACGTCCACCTGATCGAACGATCTGGGGAACTGGGCGGGCAGGTGCTGCTTGCGCGGCAGTTGCCGGGCCGTGCAGATATCGGGAAATTCCTGCCGTGGCAGGAGCGACAGCTCGGCAACCTGCCGGTTCGCATCAGCCTGGGCATGGAGGCCACCGTCGACTCTGTCGTTGCCGACGCGCCTGACGTCGTCATCGTCGCTACCGGATCTGACTGGGACAAGAGCGGGCTGGCGGCATTGAGCTATCTCCCCATCGCCGGAACGACGCAGGCGAACGTCCTTTCGGTGACAGATGTGATGGCGGGCGCGGAAATTGGAGACGCCGTCATCGTGCTCGATCTCACTGGGTTCGTCCAGGCGCCGGGAATCGCCGAGATGCTGGCCACCGCCGGCAAAAGCGTCGAACTGCTGACCCCCTATCCGCGCGTCGGTTCGACGACGCTCGAGTTCACCTACCAGAGGCCTTTCATCATGCAGCGGTTGGCAACGGCTGGCGTGGTGACCCGTGTCGATACTTCGATTTGCTCGATCGAGGGGATGCGGGTCGAACTGATGGACAGCACGACAGGACAGATTTCCGTTCGAGACGGTATCGATTCGGTGATCATCGTCGGCGGGCGCATTCCGCAGCAGGGTCTCGCGAAGGCGCTCACCGGGAAGGGCATTGAATGCCACTCAATCGGCGACTGTGCCGAGCCGGCGACAATCGGCCGCGCATTTGGCGATGCTTGGCAAATCTGCCGCGCGCTCTGAACAAGCGATACCGCGCAAATGCTTGGGTTTGGCTGTCGCACTTGTGCGACTGCAATCGCCTTCGCGCTCCTCGGGACTGGTCAGACCAAGAATAAGTGATTTACGTAGTCGGCGCTGCCAGACTGATGCGAACTGTTCTCCATTGGGCGGAATTCCGCCAGGGAGCGAGAGGCGTCAAGCCGCAAGATCCTGCCACTCGGCCAGAGCGGCCAAGCGTTTTTCCTTGTATATTTCTCTGCTGGCGAGGTGACGTTCCAAGTTGGAATGATTCTGGAGGAGGCATGAACTGAAGCAAACTTTTAAAGTGACTTCATCTGTCGAAATAACAGCATCGCCCGTTCCCTTCGTCGGAACGAGCGATGGCTGTTCTCCACACGATTATTCAGCCAACCACCGACCTCGCGACGATCAAGATTGCCCAGTTCCCGCCTCGCGGCAGGGTAGGATCGAAGACCGTACTTAAAGATCTTCTCAGCTCTACCGTGACGTTTCAAAGGCTTCTTCAAAAACTTCAAAGCTGCGGATTTATCGCGCTTTTTGGAGACGTAACGTTATAGCACTGACAGCGCAATCTGGGTCACCCCGAGCACGCGCCCGTCGCGATCGCCAACCCGACAGCCTTCCTCGATTCAATTCACCGCGCAAGCCATCTCTGTTTCGACATTCGTAAATGATTCAGCGGGCGAGGTAGCCGCCATCCACGACCATCTCGGATCCAGTCATGTAGCTGGCGTCCTCGCTCACCAGAAAAACAATCGCCTTCGCGATCTCATCGATATGGGCAAGGCGCTTGACGGGGGTCATGTCGGCAATCTGGTCTTTCAATGTCTGCACGCTTTTAGCCATGCCCCGCGCAACGAGGCGTTCGAACCCTTCGTCCACGAGCGGGGTCTGGACAAAGCCGGGATGCACCGAATTGGCGCGGATCGGCACATCATACGCTGCAAACTCGACCGCACATGCTTT
Source organism: Sphingobium sp. DEHP117 (assembly GCF_030867385.1). Taxonomy (GTDB): domain Bacteria; phylum Pseudomonadota; class Alphaproteobacteria; order Sphingomonadales; family Sphingomonadaceae; genus Sphingobium. The sequence continues at coordinate 313,932 of NZ_JAPFBJ010000003.1, forward strand.
TGTGAACGTACGGATCGCTCCCTTAGACGCGCAATAGGCCGCGCTTTCGGGAAAGGCGACAAAGCCCATCACCGAGCTGACATTGACGATCGCTGCGCCCCCCTCGCGCAATTTTCCGCTTCTGTTCATCAACTCGAAGGCAGTCTTTACGCCGAGAAACGCACCGTCGGTATTGACCGCCTGAACCTTCCGCCACAGATCGAGGGTCATATCCTGAATACGGCCCGTGCCGTCGATGCCGGCATTGTTGACCAGAATGTCGAGCCGGTCGTCCTCGGCCTGGACCCGGGCGATAGCGTCCGCCCAAGACGCTTCATCGGTCACGTCGAGGCGCTGATATTGCGCCGTTCCATCAACCTCTGCCAATGCGGAAGCCACCGCGTCGCTCTCTACTTCAGCAAGATCGGTCATCCAGACTTTCGCACCCTGGGCCGCCAGCGCCCTAACAGCGCCAAGCCCGATCCCGCGCACACCGCCCGTGACCAACGCAACGCATCCGTCGAGCTTTTTAGTCATCGCCTTGCAATCCTCCTATCTTTGCATTCCGACCCGCTTGCCCGTTATCGGCTGTTGTCGGGCGCGCCGCACTTGTAGCAGAGCCCTCACCCATATGGGATGTGACGAGAAGGGCGGCCTCCCCGTCAGGCGGCAGCCCCAGCGGGAGAGATCAGAAGTTGAATACAGCCTCTAACGCGATGGTGCGCGGATCGAGCACCGCACTGCGCACAGAAGCCGCAGTGAACGGAACGTTCGAGGCTGTGGTCGCTACGATTTTGTTAGTCAGGTTGCGCCCGATCAACGCCAGTTCCCAGCGCGAGTCCGGTCCCTTGAGCCGCACGGCGGCATCAATCATCACATAGCTCGGTTGATAGAACTGGCCCTGCTGCGCGTCGTTCACAAAGGGGTTAGTGGCGTATTTGCTGCTGTAGCGCGTATTGACACCCAGCTGCAGGCCCATGTCGCCCGACATCGCGATGTCGTAGTCGACGCCTAGCGAGGCAGTCCACTTCGGCGCCTGCTGCGGAGTTTTGCCCGCAAGGTCCTGGTATGACCGGTTGCCCAGCGGGGTCGGCCCGAACACACACCCTTGCGCCGCCGTTTGAGCCGACAAGCACGGGGCGAACGGGAACGAAAGATACTTTGCGTCGATGTGACCGATCGAACCGCGCAGGGTCAGCCCCTCTGCGGCACGCGGCGCGAATTCGAACTGAAGTTCACCTCCCTTCGTCCGCATCGATGCGGCATTCAGAGTGAAGAACTGAAGCAGCGCACCATCCAGGAAGTCCACCTGAAGATTGGTGTACTTGTATGTGAACAGGTCAAGGTTCAGGCGCAGCTGGTTGTCGAAAAGCGTGGATTTGATGCCCGCCTCGAAGCCTTTGGCTTTTTCGGGAAGGAAGGCTGGGTCGTCGTTTTTCGTGTTGCGCGTGATCAGGCCGCTGACCGAATAGCCACCCGACTTGTAGCCCGTCTTGTAGCTCGCATAGGTCGTGACATGGGGCGAGACCTTGTAGGTAACCGTCGCCTCGGGCGACCAGTTGTTGAACGTCTGGTCTGCACCGATCACGCTTTGGGGGTACGTCGCCCGGATTGTCGGATTCGTATAATACTGGTCGAACTGCGATTTCTTGGTTTCGTGCGTATAGCGCAAGCCGCCGGTGATGTTCAGCTCTGGCGTGATGTCGATCATCACCTGACCGAACGCGGACAGGGTCTCGCCATTGGTATGCGACCGTTTGCGCACCGAGGCATAGCGCGACGCAGGGTCCGTTGCCGCAGAGTTCTCATAGCCCGTCGGCGCGTTAGTATCCTGATTGAAGTCCAGCTTGCTCTTTTGGTAGTAGCCCCCGACCATGAAGTTCAGCATGCCGTCGAACTTCGTCTGAGCGCGTGCCTCCACCGAAAAGGCATCCATTTGGCTCTTTTCAGCGGTCCACGAACCTTGTTGTCCGCCAAGCGCATTGGGCGCCAGCGGATAGAAGTTCACATGGTCGAAATCGGCAAGAAACCGGTTGGTCCAGTGGATGTAACCAGGAACAACGTTGATATCGACCTGGTCGCCCGAATACTCGAACTGCGTGATCGCGGAGATCGAGCGATAGTCGTTGTAAGGATCGCCGCCGTGACGTCCGATCATAGCGTTGGTGGCCGCGATATCGGCGGGAACGGCATTCTGGACGAGCTTGAAGTTGCGTCCACATGGCGCGCTGGGGTCGGATGGAACGCCGGTCGCCGGACAGCTGCTGATGATGATGTTGTTGTTGGGTGAGGCCGAGCTGTAGGAATTGTAGGTCACTTTCGCGGTGGCCTTGAACGGAGAATCATTCTCGAAGTGCAGGGTGCCGCGTACAATGCCCTTTTCTTCCGCGGGCATATCGCCGTCAATCGCGGGGACGAGATGCGGGTTCACAGCCCCTGTCGCCGAATCGTAGGTATAGTCGGTGTGTGCGATGGTCACGTTCTGGAACAGAGATCCGAACTGTTTGGAATAGCGGCCAGCAAGGCGAAAGCCCAGGACATCACTGATCGGACCGGCGATGAACGCCTCCAATGCGGGCTCGCGCGCGTTGAATTCGTAACTCGCCTTGACCTGACCTGTGAAGGTTGAGGTCGGATTGGCAGTGTTCAGTGAGATGACCCCGGCAGTCGTGTTCTTGCCGTAGAACAACGACTGCGGCCCCTTGAGCACTTCGGCCTGCCTCAGATCGAAGAGACCCTCGTTGAGCGAACGGCCGCCACTATAGTACACCCCGTCAATAACGGTGGCGACAGACTGCTCGATGCTGATGCTGGAGTTAGCGACGCTGACGCCGCGCAAGCCGATGCTGGCGCCGTTGCCCGCTCCCGCGCGGCCAACGATCAGCTGCGGCGCCATGTTGGTCAGCTTCTCGATCGACGTCACGCCGTAAGTGTCGAGTTGCTTGGCGGAAATGACGGTTTCGGCAACTGGAATGTTCTGCAGGTTTTCTTCCTGCTTGCGCGCAGTCACAATGATCTGTTCCAAGCCGGTTCCCTGCGCTGCGCCTTCGTCAGCCTCACTGGCACTTTGTGCAATGGCAGTATGGACCGGCATCAGCGCAGTGGCGCTGATAAGTGCGATACGCGTGGCTGCTCTATGCAACAGAAATGCCATTTGAACTCTCCCTTACTCTGGGCCCGGCTGCCCGATTTTTCTTGCGGGATAATTATATGCATAATTATTATCGTTGACAACGGTAAATATGGACGAGAAAGGAATTGAAGATTGTCGTTGGATTTTGATGCCATAGACCGCGCCCTCGCCGACCCGTTCTCGCTCGCAGGCAAGACCGTTCTTGTGTCCGGCGCCGCTGGCGGGATCGGGCGCGCAGCAGCCACCATATGTGTGAAACAGCAAGCCAATGTGATCGCGGCCGACGTCGTCTGCGAATCGGAATGGCGCAGCGGGTGCCAGCCCGAACTGGCCTCTGTTCCCTATCATAGGGTCGATGCCTCGGACCGCGCAGCCGTGGACGCACTGGCCGCGCGCATCGGTCCTGTCTGGGCGGTAATCGACGCGGCAGGTATCTCGCCGCTCGACGACTGGACCGATGAGAACTGGGATGCTGCTTTCGATCAGGTGCTGCACATCAACACGCGCGGACCTATCAACCTGGCACGTGCCTTCATGCCAGGCATGATCGCAGCCGGTGGCGGGCGCATCGTGCTGACCGGGTCGGTCGCCGGCCGAATGGGTGGGATCAAGTGCGGCCCCCACTATGCCGTGTCGAAAGGCGGGCTCCAGTCACTGACCCGTTGGCTGGCGCAGAGAGGCATCCGCGACAATGTGCTGGTCAACATGGTCGCGCCTGGATCGATCGCTACGCCGATGGCCGCTGCGATGCAGATCGACCCTCTCATCTATCCGCAGGGACGCGCCGGTCGCCCGCTGGAGATGGGCGCAACTATGGCGTTCCTTTGCTCGCCCGGCGCGGGTTTCATCGCGGGCGCCGTGATCGACGTGAACGGCGGCACTTATTTCGGCTGAGCAACGCTGTCAGACATTGGAGAGCGCCGCCGCCGCCCAGCCCCCGTCGACCGGCAGCACCACACCGTTGATGAAAGACGCTTGATCCGAGGCGAGAAAAAACGCGGCGTTCGCCAGTTCTTCGGCCTCTCCAGCTCGCTGCATCGGTATGCGTGAGATGTAGCGACTAATGTCGGCTTTGCCTTCTTCCACCAGCTTGGCCAGCATCTCTGTACGGAATGTGCCGGGCGCAACCGCGTTAACGCGTATGCCGTGCGGCCCCCAGTCGATGGCTAGCGCGCGCATCAATCCATCCACTCCCGCTTTCGACGCACAATAGGCGACCCTGCCAGGCAGCGCGTGGCTCGCCGCAATCGACGAAAGAAGAACCACGCTCGACCCTGCGGCAAGGAATGGACGCGCGGACTTGGCAGCGGCAAATACGCCGCGCAGATTCACGCCCATGACCTTGTCCCAGTCGTCGAGGGGGTATTCGTCGGTCGGGTGGACTATGCTGATCGCGGCATTGAGCACGATAGTGCGCAACTTCTGCCCTTTCACGCAGGCGATACGGCAAGCCTCCGCGATCAGCTCCGGGTCGCCCGCATCACCATGCATCGCGGTGAAAGCCTCACGGCCCCGCGCCATCGCAGCCAAGGGTTCCGCGGCGAGGTCCACGCCCACGACGTGGCATCCGCCGGCCATGAATCGTTCCGCAATGGCGCGGCCAAGGCCCTGTGCCGCGCCGGTCACGACAACGCCGGATCTGTCACCCATTATACCTGTCCTTTATCGATGTCGGCCTAGCGCAACCCAAGCCCGCGGGCGATAATCCCCCGTAGGATTTCCCGCGTTCCGCCCCGCAGTGAGAATGCCGGGGTAATAGCCTCGGTATAGGCCAGCAGGCTCAGGAAGTCGCGAGTCGTCACATCATCTGGCGACATATCGACGAGGCTGCGCGCCACGTCGGGGATCGACTGTTCGAGAACCGCGCCCAGATCCTTGACGATAGTCGCATGCGGATTTGCGTTTTCGCCGTTCTCCAGCATTGCCGCAACGCCGCGCGACATGAAGCGCAGCGTCGCGATGTGGCTGACCAACCGACCTATGGCGATCTCGGCCGCCTCGCCCGCAGAGGTGCGCAGCAAATCGGCCAGTCCTTCAATCAAAGCCATCGAAGACAGGAATCTTTCAGGGCCGCTGCGCTCATACGCAAGCTCGTTCATCACCTGCTCCCACCCATTGCCCTCTTCGCCAACCAGCGCATCGGCAGGAACGAAGGCGTCCTGGAAGGTAACTTCGTTGAAATGGCGGTCGCCCGCGATGTCGGTGATTGGGCGGATTTCGATCCCGGGTAGCGACAGGTCAACGAGGAGCTGGCTCGTCCCCTTCTGCCGGTCTGCAGGGGTTCCGCTCGTACGGCAGAACAGAAGCATGGCATGCGCGTTATGGGCATTGGTGGTCCACAATTTTGTGCCATTGACGCGGTAGCCACCCTCGACCGGCTCGGCTCGGGTCCGAACGGCGGCGAGGTCCGATCCCGCATCCGGCTCACTCATGCCAATGCAGGTATAAAACTCGCCCGCCGCGATGCGCGGGAGAAATTCCTGCTTCTGGCCTTCCGTACCATAACGCAGCAACAGCGGCCCACTTTGCCGGTCGGCGATCCAGTGCGCAGCGACCGGCGCACCTGCGGCAAGGCATTCCTCGATCACCACATAGCGTTCCGCATTGGAGCGTTCGTGGCCGCCATATTTTTTGGGCCAGGTCATTCCGATGAAGCCACGCTCGCCCAGTTTCCGGCTGAACTCGGCATCGTATCCGGTCCACGACCTCGCGCGGATCACCGGGGACACACCAGCCAGTTCAGCTTCAAGAAAGGCCCGGATCTCCTTGCGCAGCGCCTCGGCCTTTTCGTTCTCGGGCGTGGCGGGATAGGTGACCAGAGCGTTCATGCGGCTTCTCCCGCGTTTTTGGTTCGCGACAGCGCCGGGCCTGTCAGCCATGACCACAGCGTCCCACCTGCCCCAAACGCGGCCTGGCCGAGCATCCGGTTCCACTCGCGCTCGGATCCATATTCGTTGCGCCAGGTCCATATCGCACGAGTAAACAGCTGCAGCCGATGTTCCTCGGTGAATCCGATCGCACCCAGCACCTGATGCGCAATGGCAGTAACCGGGGCACTCGCCTCTCCGGCACGCGCCTTGGCGACAGCGGCGGACAAGACGGGCACAGTTGCGCCCCATTGCGAGGCAGCAAGGTCGCACGCCGCGTTGGCGGCGGCGGCCTCGTCGGCAAGGACGGCGAGCTGTTGCTGGATCGCCTGAAACTTGCCGAGCGGGCGTCCGAACTGCGTACGCTGGTTCACATAGTCGACCGCAATTTCGAGGATGGCGGCCATCGCGCCGGCCATCTCCAGCGCGCGGACCAGCGCCATCGCGGCGCGCACCGTCACGTCATCGAGCGAGGCGGGTCGGGCAGCTACGGATCCATCCTCGAGCACTGTATCGATCGACAGGTCAGCGCGGGGCAGCCTGTTCCCATCCTGGACTGCCTTGGCCTCGAATGACCCTTTAGCCAGCGAGGCGACACGATCCCCGGCCAGAACGACCAGCGTCTCGGCATCTCGACCCCAGGGAACCCAGTGCCCGGTCGCGGACAGGCGGCCATCTTCGCCGATCGCCTCGGCAGGCAGTACAGCCAGCGTCGCCATCCCCTCCATCACCGACAGCCCGGCGCGCGCCATAATCCAGTTGGCCACCATCGTCTCGCCCAGGGGCACAGCCGCGCCATTGCGCGCGGAAATGCGTATCAGCTGCAACGCTTCGTAGGCGGAAAGACCGAAGCCGCCCTCTTCCTCGCTCAAAAGGGCGAGCGGCAGCCCCATATCGACGACCTGTTCCCAGATCGCGGCCACGTTACCCCCGTCGCGCGCAGCGCGCGCAGTCTTGTCCTCGCTATCGCTGCCGAACAGGCGGGCGGCGGCATCGGTCAGAAGGTCAAGCGTTTCGCTCATGTCACAAATCCTTACCTTCCCTGCCACACCGGCGCGCGCTTCTCGGCAAATGCGCGAGCACCCTCGCGTGCGTCTTGCGAAGCGAATACCGGGTCGCAGATCGGGTGCTGGCGGTCGAACATCTCTGCAAGAGTCCACCCCGGCGCCTCGGCCAGCACCTTCTTTGATGCAGCCAGTGCCATCGGCCCGTTGGCGGCAATCGTGCGTGCCATCGCCTGGGCCTCGGCGAGAGCGGTTCCGGCGTCGACGATGCGATTGATCAGCCCATACCCGGCCAGCCTCTCGGCCGATACCATGTCGCCGGTCAGCACCAGTTCGGCGGCAATGCGCTGTGGCATCTGCCGGGGCAGTCGGACCAGCCCACCTGACCGCGCGACCAGTCCGCGCTTCACTTCCGGCAATCCGCATTTGGCCTCGCGCGAGGCGATGATCAGATCGCAAGACAGGGCAAGCTCGAACCCGCCGGCAAGGGCGAAACCCTCGACCGCAGCGATCATCGGCTTTGTCAACGTGCGTTCGACGAGTCCGGCGAAACCGATCCCCGGCCACTTGACCTCCTCGTTGTTCAGAAAAGCCTTGAGGTCCAGACCGGCGCAGAACGTGCCACCATTTCCGGTGAGAATGCCCACTCGAATTTCATCATTGCTCTCGATCTCGTCGACCGCCGCGCGGATACCGCGGGCGACTTCGCCATTGACCGCATTGCGCGCCTCGGGCCGGTTGATCGCGATGGTCGCAATGCCGTCGGCTATGGTAAAGTCGATGCCTGCCATAATCCGCTCCCTCATTTCGGCGGCATGCGGATCGCGCCGTCGAGGCGGACCGTTTCGCCGTTGAGCATTGGGTTCTCGAGCATGTGCGTGGCCAGCATCGCAAACTCGTCAGGTCGGCCAAGACGCGGGGGAAACGGCACATTTCCACCCAGCTTGGCCTTGATCTCGTCACCCAGCCGATCGAGGATCGGTGTGTCGAAGATGCCCGGCGCAATCGCGTTCACGCGGATGCCGCGCTGCGCCAGATCGCGCGCGGCGACCAAGGTCATGCCCACGATTCCTGCCTTGGACGATGCATAGGGCATTTGCCCGATCTGTCCCTCGAACGCCGCGACCGACGCGGTGAGCACGATCGAGCCACGCTCGCCGTTCGCATCGGGCTCGTTGGTGGCCATGCGTTCGGCCGCCAGCCGCAGCACGTTGAAGGTCCCGATCAGGTTGAGCCGGACGATGCTCTCGAATGTCTCGAGCGAACCGGGTTTGCCTTCGCGGTCGAGCACACGCAGGGTTGCCCCACGCCCGGCGCAATGCACCATCGCGCGCAGCGTGCCCAGAGAGGCTGCGGTGTCTAGCGCGGTGCGGAACTGCACCTCGTCCTGTATGTCGGCTGCGCAGAAAGCAGCGGTGTCGCCGAATTCTGCGGCCAAGCTCTCGCCCGCCGAATTCGGCAGGTCGACGATCACCGCCTTGCCGCCTGCATCGAGCACGCGGCGTACCGTGGCGAGGCCCAACCCGCCAGCACCGCCCGTAACCAAGGTGACGTTGCCTGCAACCTGCATCACGCCTCCCCCTTCACTTCGGCAAGCGCTTCACCATACTGCGCCATGGCAGCCTCGCGCCGCCGCAGCAGGTGATAGTCGGGGAACTGCACCTCGTCGGGCTCCACGCCCTTGAGTAGCTCGCGGGCCACCGTGATTTCATGCACCTCGGTCGGGCCGTCGGCCAGCGCCAAATAATAGGATTCGATCACCCACTGGGCGAAGGGCATCTCCGTCGACAAGCCCAGCGAACCGTGGATGTGCAGTGCGTTGCCGGCGATGTCGTGCATCACCTTGGGCATGGCGAACTTCACTGCGGCAATGTCTTTGCGGACCTTGTAGTAATCGCCTTCCTTGTCAATTTTCCACGCGGTTTGCAGCACGAGCAGGCGAAACTGTTCCAGTTGCACCCACGACTGAGCGATCTTTTGCTGCACCAGCTGCTTGCGCGACAGCGACTCGCCCTTGGTCGTCCGCGACACGGCGCGCCGCTTCATATAGTCGAGCGCCTTGCGGGCCTTCGCGATCGTGCGCATCGCATGATGGATACGCCCGCCACCCAGTCGCGTCTGCGCCACCCTGAAGCCCTGCCCCGGACTGCCCAGCATATGGTCTGCCGGAACGCGCACATTCTCGTAGCGCACATAGCCATGCGTCGGATGTGCATTCCCATAACCCACATCGCGCATCACCGTCAGGCCCGGCGTGCTGGCGGGCACAATCAGACACGAAATCGAGTCGTGCGGCTTGGCGTCGAATTCGCTCTTCGCCATGACCAGGAAGAACTCGGCGGTGCTTGCGTTGGTGGAGAACCATTTCTCACCGTTCAGCACCCATTCGTCGCCCTCGCGCACGGCGGTCGTGTCGATCAGAAGCGGATCAGCCCCGCCCTGCGGCTCGGTCATCGAAAAGCACGATACGATATCGCCATTGAGCAGCGGCTGGAGATACCGCGCCTTTTGATCTTCGGTGCCGAAGCGGGCGAGGATTTCGGCGTTGCCGCTGTCGGGCGCCTGATTGCCGAAGACAATGGGACCGAACTTGGCCGCACCGATGATCTCGTTCATCAGGGCCAGCTTGACCTGGCCGTAGCCCTTGCCGCCCAGTTCGGGGCCAAGATGACAGGCCCACAGGCCGCGCCTGCGCACTTCGTGCTGAAGCGGAGGCACCAGCTTGCGGTTGGCGGGATTGGTCACGTCGAACGGATTTTCGAGCACGAAATCGAGTGGCGCAACCTTCTCCTCGACGAACCGCTCGATCCAGTCGAGTTCCTGCTGGAAATCAGGGTCGGTTTCGAAACTCCACGTCATATCTTCGGTCCTCGTTAGGAAGTCGTCATTGTCAGTTCGCGCCAACTGTTGCGGCAGCCCGCGCAATGAGCCCCACGGCAGATGCGTGGAGACGGCGGGCAACAGTCATCTCGGCCAGCCCCGAACAGGCGCGGGCGTAGGTGCCCTCAAGGATGAGGGCGAATTTGTAGCAGGCCAACACCTCGAACCAGGGCAGCGCATCCATCGACCGCCCGGTGCGCTCGGCATAGCGATCAACCAGCTGAATAGCCGAAGGCCAGCCGTCCCACGGCTCGACCTTCAGGCTGAGCAGGCCGATGTTGTTGGCATCGGGCCAGGCCGTGGTCAGCCGCGCCAGATCGAGCAGCGGATCGCCGAGCGTCGCCATCTCCCAGTCGAGAATCGCGGCCAGGCCCGGCGCGTCTCGGCGGTAAAGTACGTTGGCGACGTGATAGTCGCCATGCATCAGACCGGGCTTGAAATCGTCCGGCAGGTGGTCGTCGAGCCACCGACCGATCCGATCGACCGGGCCCAGCTCGGCAGGGCCGGGCCAGCCATCATACTGGGCATAGCCTTCCAGCTGCGAAGCCCAGCGTTCGACCTGACGTTCGAGATAGCCGTCGAGTCTGCCCAGCCCTTCCAATCGCCCGTCCGGCGGAACCTGCGCGATGGCGGCGATCCCGTCGACCAGCGCAAGCCCCATCGCATGGCGATACTCGGGTGAAGTGCCGGCCGCACCCGGCATCTCCTCGACGGCGTTGAACCCGTCCACCTCGTCGGTCACCACGAAAGGCCCGCCGATGATCGCCGTGTCCTCGCTGAACCCCACAAAGCGCGGATGTGGCACATCACTGCCCGCCAGTGCGGAAAGAACCTTGGCCTCGCGCGCGACCAGCTTGGCAGCGGCAGCACTACCAACCGGCGGGCTGCGGAGCACAAGATTGCGGTTGTCGAAGCTGAACCGCAGGATCAGATTCTGGGTGCCCCCGGTTAAAACGCGCACTTCGCGGATGTCGCCTGCGCCCGCGCCAATGTCGGCCAGCCAAGCGGCCAGCGCATCGCAATCGAGTGCGTCGGCACGGTGCGGGGCAGCCGCTTTCATCAGTCGTCCGTAGGCGGATATTGCGACCACTCCGGACGGCGACGTTCGAGGAAGGCGTTCGCACCCTCTTTCATATCGTCGCCAAAGAAGAACGGCAGATTGAGAAACTGCGCGGCATCCAATGCCTGATGGGCGGGCATGTCGGACAGGAGTGTAAAGGCACGGCGGCCCAGCGCTATGGCGGTGGGCGCGACTGCGGCGAACCGCTTGGCGTAACGCTCGACTTCGGCCCACATCTCCTCGCGGTCGACAGCAACGCGGTTGACGAAACCTATGCGCCACGCCTCGTCGGCGTCGATAGGATCGCCCGTAAGCATCATGTCGAGCAGGATCTTGCGCGGGATCGCCCGAGCCAGATGCGCCACGATGATCATGGGAAACAGGCCGACCTTGGCCTCAGGTACCGCAAAGGTCGCGCCGCGCAGCGCGACGATTACGTCGCACATCCCCGCCAGGCCCATGCCGCCCGCCGACGCAGGGCCGTTCACAGCCGCAATCACCGGCTTGTCGGCCTTCAGCATAAGCTGGTGCATTTCGACGATGGCGGCAGGCCAGTGCCACGCCTCGACCGGTGACATTTCCTGAAATGCAGCCATCTGCTTCAGGTCGCCACCTGCACAAAAGGCGTCGCCCTCACCACTGATCACGACCGACCGCACTTCCGGATCGGCAAAATGATGCTTCAGCCCTGCAAGGATTTCGCCCGAGGTCACCTTGTCCATAGGGTTGCGGGCTTCCGGGCGATTCAGGATAATCCGCCCCAGCGTCCCCTGACGATCGACAATGATGTTACGATGGATCGTCATCTGTTCAGCCCCGCCCGATAAGCAGGGTGTCGACCACGCGAACGCCCTGTCCCTCGTTCATCACCAGCACCGGGTTGAGGTCAGCCTCGGCGAGCCAACCGGCTTCCTGCGCAGCAAAGCGCGAGAAGCTGGCGATGGTTTGCGCAAAGGCTTCCTTGTCGGCTTTGGGCGCTCCACGGAAGCCGTCGAGCATCACCGCCGATTTGAGCGACGCGATCATTTCGCGCGCTTCCCCTGCGCTCACCGGGCACGGCCGGATGACTGCGTCCTTCATCAGTTCGGTAAAGATGCCGCCCGCGCCGACCACGACGAAGGCACCCATGTCGGGATCGACCTGAGCGCCGAGGATCATCTCCACCCCGCCCACGACCTGTTCCTGGACTAGCACACCGTCGGCATCGGCATCGGCAAGATATTCGCGCGCGCTCGCCATGATCTCATCGAAGGCCTTGCCCACAGCATCGCCATCGGCCAGATTAAGCTTCACTCCGCCCGCCTCGGTCTTGTGCGCGATACGTTCCGACACGACCTTGAGCACCACGGGAAAACCGATCCGTCCGGCCGCCGCAATTGCCTCCTCTCGGGTTGCAGCAAACGCTTCTCCGACCAGACGCACCCCCGCGTCCGTCAGCATAGCCTTGCCTGCGGCATCGGGAACGACACCCGTAAAGCTGCGATCGCTGCGCGCGGGAGTTGGTTCGCGGCTCCGGATCTTGCGCGCCTGCTGGAAAGCTGACCAGTCGGCCAGCTTCCGGCAAGCACTGTAGAGATCGTTGAGGTTCGCGAAGGTCGGAATATTGTGCGCTGCGTAAGCGGCGGCTTCCTCGCCGACGATCTCACCGTCCATCGCATAGATGGCGAGCGGCTTGTTGCAGTCCTTGTGCGATGCTTCACCCAGCATGCGCGCCGCCTCGATGCTGGCCCGCGCAGTCAGATGTTTGCGCGCAAACACGATGGTTCCCAGCGCGTCCTCTTCGCTGAAGCCTTCGTAGACCTGGAGCGCAAGACCCGGGTTGCTGGCTATCTCGCCGGTCAGGTCGCAGGGGTTGAAGCCCTTGCCGAACTGCAGCGCACTGGTCAACCGTTGTTCGACAGCATCGCTGATGGCGGGAACGGGCACGCCCACCTCGCCTGCCTTGTCAGCCAGAGTGCCGGCCTGTCCGCCCGACACCGACATGATTCCCACCCCCGCGGTATGCGGCGCGCCCTGGCTCAGGAACAGCTTAGCCACGGCAACGAGTTCACTCAGCTCACTCACGCGGATCACCCCGCGCGCGGCGAACATCGCGTCGTACAGCGCGTCAGCCCCAGCAAGGGCGCCCGTGTGCGCAGCGGCGCGACGTGCGCCTTCCTGTGACCGGCCGACCTTGATCAGGACGATCGGTTTGCCCAGTTCGGCAGCCAGATCGGCGACCTTGAGGAAATCATCCGGCTTGCGGATCGACTCCACGAACGAGAGGATGATCTTGATGTTGGGGTCCTGCACCATGACCGACATGTAATCGGCAAGGCCAAGGTCGACCTCGTTACCGCCGCTGACGACCATGCGGCAACCGATACCCTCCTGCTTGAGCCGGATCATCAGCGAGCTCGAGGTAGCCCCGCTCTGCGTCACCAGCCCGACCGGCCCGGGTGCCATCGCATCGGCATAAAGAGGTTGGATCGAACCGATCGCGCCATTAGTCAGGTTGGCGAATCCGTCGGTATTGGGGCCAACGATGCGCATGCCCCTGGCGGTTGCGTTCTCCACCATGCGGCGCTGAATCTCCACGCCCTCGGGGCCCATCTCGCCCAGGCCCTGCGTCGGAAGCACCACGGTCTTAACCCCTGCCTCCGCACATTGGGCGACCGCAGCGGGCGTCATTGTGGCATTCAGAACCACAACCGCAACGTCGATCGGTTTTCCAATGGACGCGATGTCGGGATAACACTTCATCCCTTCGAGCTCATCACGCGAAGGATTGACCGGGTAAATCTCGCCGTCAAAACCCTTCGTCGCTACCAGATGCAGCGGCCACCAGCTGAGCGCACCTTCGCGTGACGATGCGCCGACGACGGCAATCGATTTGGGATTGAACATCCGCAGGACCGCGTCCTCGGAGCCGAGGAGCTTATCCATTTCGCACCTTCTGAGCATGACGATCCATCGACTTCCAACCCAGCGCATCGTCCGCAATCAGAATGCGCTGAAGGTTGGCCGAACCCTCGCCGGTCTGCCAAAGCTTGGCATAGTTGAGGTAGATCGAGATCGGCAGTTCGTCCGAAAAGGCATATCCGCCGAATATCTCCGACGTGGCCTGCGCCGCGCGGTTGCAAACCTCGCCTGCGAAGTATTTGGCGATAGAGCTTTCGCGCGTGGCAATGTTGCCCTGATCGTACATGCGCGCGGCCTTGTAGACGAGCTCGGTCGCGGCCGAGACTTCGACCACCATGTCGGCAAGCTGATGCTTGATCATCTGGTACGACCCGATCTTCTGCCCGAAGGCGGTGCGGATGTCTGCATATTCGAGCGAAGCATCGAGGCAGGCTCGAGCCAGCCCCAGCGAGCGTGCTGCGACCGTTAGGCGACCGAAGTCCATTGCAGTCATCGCGACCTTGAAGCCCTCGCCCTCCTTACCGAGCATGTATTCGGCTGGAACGCGCATGTTGGAAAAGGTGATGCCGTTCGTGGGCATCAGATTGCCCAGCGCCCGACATTTCACGCGGCTGGCGCGAAATCCAGGGGTGTCGGTGGGCACGAGAAACGCGCTCACGCCTTTGTGTGCGGCCTTGGGATCCGTCTTGCAGTAGACCACAGCGATGTCGGCGACATTCGCGTTGGTGATCCACATCTTGCTGCCCTCGATGACATAGTCATCGCCCTCGCGAACCGCCGTCGTGCGCATCGCGCCGAGGAAATCGGTGCCGCCGTCTGGTTCGGTCATGGCGTTGCAACCCAGGATCTCGGCGCTGATCAACTTGGCGACATATTTGTCGATCTGATCCTGCGACCCCCAGTTGCGGATTGTCAGCGGTACCGTCGCCGCCTGCAGGTTCATGCCCGCCGAAAGCGGCGGATAGGCATAGGCTAGCTCCTCGGAAACGATGGCCAGCGCCTCAAAGCCCATTCCTGAGCCGCCCATCGATTCGGGGAACATCGTGCCATAGGCGCCCAGCTCGCCCAGCTTGCGATAGATATCGCGCGGGAATTCGCCTGACTTTTCCAGCTGCTGGATATTGGGGCGGATTTCGTTCTGTCCGAACGAACGCATCACGTCGCGCAGGGAATTCAGCTCCTCGCGGGAGGCACCGAGGCCTGCGGGAATGGGCGTACTGGCCTCATTCATCGTCGATCTCCATGTGAAGCAGCCAGGTGTACATCACCTTGCCGAGGTGGTCGGACCGCAGTGACAGCGTACCACCGCCGTCGAGCGCGCCGCGGCACACAAAATTGAGCGCCCGGATGTTCGGCAGTTCGAAGCGTTCGACGCTGCCCTTGATCATATCTCCGAAATGCGCCTTCACGCGCTCGGCCGTGACATGCTTGCGCAGCACTTCCCATGCCTCGGGAGTGCGGGCGATCACGCCCATGTTGCAGACGTCGCCCTTGTCGCCCGAACGACCGTGGGCCAGATCCCAGACTCTGGTCATGCCGGCTGCTCCTCATCCTTCCTGACAACTTCGGTGATTTCGACTTTCTGCGTGATCAGCTCACGCGGGATCAGGCAGGGCCAGATGCCATAAAGCTCCTTGATCGGCGGACGTGTGCCGATGCCCGATGCGCCAGCGGGGCCGTTGTTGTAGAGGGGCACACTCTCAGTGAAGACCTTGCGAGCATCTTCCTTCGTGGGACAGCGCGCAGCGAAGCGAACGACGATTTCCTTGAGGTCTTCCTCGCCTTCTGTCGGGTCGGGCACCAATTCGGGACCCCACATCGAATTACGGCCAATATATTCCACTCGCGTGTCGCTGGCTTTGAAGTCGACCTGCCGCAGACGCTCCTCGAGAAACTTCAGACCCGCCTTCGCCTTCTTGACGGCATCGGGCCAAGTATAGGTGAACTGCGCCTCGCCGACGAAACCGGCGCGATAGCCCATATTGACCTTCAGCGTCGCGGGCGCTTCCTTGCCTGTGATGTTGCTGATCTTCACCTGATCGGCGGCGACCTGCTCCAGCTTTATCTGACTGACGTCGGCAGTGGAATCAGCAGTCAGGTAATTGGCCGGGTCCATTACTTCGTAGACAAGCTGCTCCGAAACCGTGCCCGGAGTAACTGAACCGCCTGTCTGTGGGGTCTTCGACAGGATCGCCTCGCCGTTTTCGAACACGGTGGTCACCGGGTAACCCAGCGACGGCAGGTTCGGCTGATCCTGCCAGCCGCCCGAGAACAGACCGCCGGTCGCCTGACCGCCACATTCAATGCAGTGGGCAATGCCCGTACCCGCGCCCAGCAGATCCCAGTCGTCCTTGGCCCACCCCAATTCGTGACGCATGGGGCCAAGATAGAGCGCGGCATCGGTGACACGGCCGCAAATCACGATGTCCGCACCCCTTTCCAACGCCTCGACGATGCCTTCGCAGCCGATGTACACATTGGCGTGGGTCACCTTGTCGCGGATTTCCGCAAGCGGCTGGCCGGTATCCGTGTTCTCTAGCGCGATCCCTTGTTCGAGCAGTTCGTCGATACGGTCCATGATGTCGTCGCCGGTGACGCAGGCGACCTTGGTACCGTAAAGCCCGAGCTCCTCGCACAATTTGACCACCTGCCGCGTGCAGCTTTCAGGGTTTGAACCGCCCGAGTTGGAGATGATCTTGATGCCTCGTTCGCGTGCCTTGACCAAAACACCGCGCAGAAACGGGATGATGTCGGTCGTATAGCCGAGGTCGGGATTGCGCGACTTCTGCTTGTTGAGGATCGACATCGTCAGTTCGGCCAGGTGGTCGCAGCACATGTACTGGATATCGGCGCGTTCGATCATGTCTATCGCGGGGCGAATGGAATCGCCCCAGAACGCCAGTCCCGTACCGAGTTTTACACTTTTCATCGACTTACTCCGGAAATCTCAACGCTTGCGGGTCAGGGTGGCGCATGCAAACGGCTCAGCCTCGTTCTGCCTTTTCGACTAAGGGTATGACCCGGTCACCGAACAGTTCGACCTGCTTCATGGCCTCGGAATGGGGCAGGCCCAGCCACTGCGGCTTGAAGACAAAGGTATCCATACCGAGGTTGCGGCGTAGACCATCGAGTTCTTCCGCCACTTCCTCTGGATTGCCCAGAATGAAGCGGGCGTCGATGTCCTCGTCTTCCTGGCTGCCGAAACCAGAGTTGTCGGAATCGAGCTTTGCCCCCAGACCCCATTTCAGGTAGACGTCGTAGCGGGCGGCGCTGCGCTGCTTCGCCAACTCTCGCGCCTCTGCCTTGGTATCGGCTATGATCAGTTCACGCCGTAGCGGGAAACCGCCTGCGAGAGGGTCCATGCCGCGGGCTTCACGCTCCTCCAGAAACACCTCACGCAACCGGGCGAGCCCCTCATGGGTCGGAAACGGCGGCGCGTACCAGGCATCGGCCATCCGCGCGGCGCGGCGGATCGCCTTTTCGCCCTGCCCTCCGATCCAGATTGGAGGGCGAGGTTTGCGCGTCGGTGCGACCGAGGGTTGTGGCCCGTCGACCTTGAACAACTCTCCGTCGAACTTGACATGTTTCTTGTCGGACCAAAGCTCCTTGATCAGCTCCAAGCCTTCTTCGAACCGCTTTACGCGGGTATTGTGCGGTATGCCCGATGCCCGGAACTCATGCTCGGCATAACCAAGCCCCACGCCCATGATCGCCTTGCCGTTGGTGACGGCGTCAAGGAACAGCAGCTGCTCGCCCAGTTCGACCGGATTGACCAAGGACATGAGGACGATGCCGGTGGCCACTTCCATCGAAGGCGCGAACTGCGACATGTACGTTAGATAAGGAACGGGCTGGTAATAGCGCAGCTCGTTGCCGAGCAGATGCTGCCCGGCAACCATCAGGCCGAAGCCAAGCTTCTCGCTTTCCTGCAGCAGTTCACGGTGCTGGGCGAATTGTTCCTGTGGTGGATCGTTGCGGTTCCATACTGCGGTCAACAATAATCCGTACTTCACCTGTCTATCCCCTCAGATTCTAATTGAGATAATTATATGCATAGTTCGCACGGTTACGCAAGACCCCCTAAACGCGACCCGGCATTTTTGCGACCGGGCCTCGGGGGCAGCATGCGTCGTAGAGCTCAGGTACGCTGGATCAGCGTCGCAGTGCCAAGGCCACCACCGCAGCACATGGTTACGACACCCAATTCCTTGTCGGTGTCTTCAAGGTAGTGAAGCAATGTGGTGATCAGCCGAGCTCCGGTGCTCCCAAGTGGATGGCCGAGCGCAATGGCGCCGCCGCGCGGGTTCACCTTGTCGGGATCCGCACCGAGCTCGCGTTCCCAGGCCAGCGCGACGGAGGCGAATGCTTCGTTCACTTCGAATGCGTCAATGTCCGCAACGGTCAGCCCGTTGCGTTCCAGCAGCCGCAGCGTCGACGGAATCGGTCCGCTCAGCATCGAAACCGGATCGACGCCAAGCACGACCTGATCGACGATACGCGCGCGCCGTTTCAGACCATGTTTCGCCGCCGCCGCCTCGCTGGCCAGCAGGATGGCAGCGGCGCCGTCTGAAATCTGCGAGGCGTTGCCCGCAGTGACGACGCCGCCTTCCTTGAACACTGTCGCGAGGTTCGCGAGCGTCTCGACGCTGGTACCGCGGCGGATACCCTGGTCTTCCGTCATCATGCCCTCTGCGGTTTCGATCGGCAGGATTTCGCGCTTGAAAGCACCGCTGTCGGTCGCCTCGGCGGCACGCGCATGCGAACGGGCAGAAAATGAATCGAGATCCTCGCGCGAAAGCTTCCATTGCTCGGCGAGCATTTCCGCACCCAGCCCCTGCGACCCGATCGGAAAGCGTTCGAACAGTTCGGGCGGGAAAGCCTGACCATACTGCTTTTGCGAACCCTCGTTCACGCGAAAGCCCACGCGGGTCATGCTCTCGACCCCGCCGGACACGACGATTTCGTTGATCCCGCCCTCGATTGTCAGCGCGGCGTAGTTGGTTGCCTGCTGACCCGAACCGCAGCGGATGTCGACGGTGGTGGCGCCGGTTTCAATCGGTAGGCCCTTCATCAGCCATGCCGTGCGGGTAATCCCGCTCGAATGTTCGCCCACCTGGTGGACACAACCGGCGATGACGTTATCGACTGCCGCAGGATCGAGGCCAGCATGATCCAGCAGGCCGACAAATGTGCGGCCCAGCAGATCAGCGGGGTGGATGTCGCGATACATGCCCTTGTCGGCATGACCCCGCCCAACCGGAGTGCGGATGGCGTCGACGATGTAGGCGGATTGCTGGGGATTGCGCAGCGATTGCATAATGGGAACTCCTTGAACGGGATAGGCGACGGATCAGATCTTGGCAGTCTCGCCGCCGTCGATGACCAGCACCGCGCCGGTCACGAAATCGGACAGTTCCGAGGCAAGGTAGCAGACCATCGGTCCGATCTCGGTCGGGTCAGCCATGCGACCGGCGGGGATCTTGCGGACGCGCTTTTTGAACACGTCCTCGTTGTTGACGACGGCGGCCTGCGCCTCGGTCACAAAGCCACCGGGTGCGATGGCGTTGACCTGCACGTTGTAGCGCGCCCACTCCGCCGCCAGCGCCTTGCTCATCTGGATAAGCGCGCCCTTCGATGCCGAATAGCCGACGAGCACCGGCTTGCCGCGCAGGCCGGAGATCGACGCGACGTTGATAATCTTGCCGCTGCGCTGCTCGATCATGTGGCGCCCCGCTTCCTTCGACAATACGCCCGGCGCGATGACGTTGACGGCCATCAGCTCCTCCAGCCCCTCCACGGTCTGGTCGAGGAATGCGCCGGCCGGTGCGATACCGGCGTTGTTCACCACGATATCGATGCGCCCGAAACGCTCAATGCACTGAGGCACCAGCGCAGCGACCGCATCCATGTCCCGCATGTCGCAGGTAACCGGCAGGATGCGATCGGGCGCGCGGGCGGCCAGCTCCTCCAGATCCTTAGTCGAGCGGGCGGTCGCGACGATCCGCGTGCCTTCCTCCAGCAAGGCAAGCACGGCGGCGTAGCCTAGGCCTCGGCTCGCCCCGGTAACGATGGCAACCTTATCTTGCAGTTTGAGATTCACTTGATCACTCCCGTTTCATTTCGGCTCGCGGCCGTCTTGCCCGCGAGCCCACGCTCGATGCGGAAGCCCCCCAGCGCGACGCGCATAAAGACGAAGCAAACGATGGCGCAGACGATCGTGACAATCGCGATCGCGGTGTTGAGGTTGTCGGCATCGCGCAGCAAATTGTCTGCCGTGAAGGGCACCAGCGTGGGGCCGATGCCCACACCGATCACGCTGACGATGACGAAGTAATAGGCGGAAGCCATCCCGCGCAGGCGCGGCGGCGAGGCCAATTGCAAGGCGGTTCCGGCCATCGGCAGAGGGAAGACGTAGCCGAAGGTAATGATGGCGATGCACACCAGCGCCAGCGTGGGCGACCCGGCCAGCACCAGCCCCAGGCCCGCAGCCAGAAGAATCGCAGGGCCAATCAGCGTTGTGCGTATCGGGGCATCCGCATGGTTGCGTGCAAAAATGCTGTTGACCGCTGGCGATGCCAGCCCCGCCACGATGCCCAGCACCAGGATCATGGTGCCGTAAATCACCCCGATCCCCTGCGCATCCATGCCGTATTGCCGGATGAACATGGTGGGCGCCCAGGCGGGAACGGTATTGAGCAGGACGGAGTTGAAAGAAACCGCCATAAACAGAGCGATGAAGAACCGCCAACGCTTGAACATGTAGATGGTGCCTTCCCAGAACCCGAAGGTCTTCAGGTCCTCGCCCGCCACCGCGTTTTCGGCCCGTCCCGGTTCGCGCAGCAGCAGCAACGACAGAATCGGGATTGCGCCCAGCACGCCGACCAGCGCGATGGCGACCTGCCAGTCGCGCATCACACCAAACGACAGGCTGATGGGAGCCATGCCCTCAGTCTGGCCGATGACAATGCCGCCCAGGATCAACGCAATACCGCCTCCGATATAGGGCGCGGTCAGAAATATCGTCGTCGCCAACGGCAACCGCCGCCGGTCGAACAGGTCGGCGACAAGCGACATGCCGGAGGGGAAGAGGAACGCTTCTGACGCGCCCACCAGCATGCGGGTGGCCACCATTGTTTCGAAGTTGGGAGCCAGCGCCGAAGCGAAGGTCGCCAGGCTCCATATCAGTCCCGCGACCACCAGCAGGTTGCGGCGGTTGAGCCGGTCGGCGCAAAACCCCGCGAAGAGCCCGACGGAAACATAGGTGATTGTAAAAGCGGGGCCGAGCAGGAATCCGATCTGCTTGTCCGAAACCAAATAGTCGCGCTTCATATGGTCTACCACCAGATTCAGGATTTGACGATCGGTAAAGGCCAGCGCAAAGCACATGGTAAGGACAAGGAGCGCCATCCAGGGCGCGCCGCCCTCCGACGCTGGTGGGCCGGTCAGGTCAGGCGGAATGTCGGCACGGACATCGGGAGGCCGCGTCGCTTCAGCTCCGGTCATCGGGACGGCCCTGTAACATGCGGGTCACATCATAGGTCAAAACCGCCTCGCCCTCGCCATTCTCCACCGTGACGCGAGAGGCAACGACGGCACGTGTTCCGTCGCGCGTTGGCTTGACGAGGGTGATCTCGATCCCCGCGCTGACCACGTCGCCGACACGGACGGGCTTCAACGCCTTCATCGTCACATCGAGCAGCGCCAGACCAGTCCCCTGGATCATGGTCTGGAAGATTAGCCCCTCGATCAGGCCATAGGTCAGCGCCGCCGGAACCAGTCGCCCTTCGATGATGCCGCCATGCCCGGGATCGACGAACAGCTCCTCGAGCATGCCGGTCACGTTTATGAAGCCAACAAGGTCGCTCTCGGTGATCAGGCGGCGGCGAGTGCGAAAACGGTCGCCGACACTGATCTCCTGATAGTAGAAGCCTTGGCCAAGCTGGCGCTCGCGCTTGTCTGTCATTTGGTTTCTCCGGCAGGGATACCGGTGATGCGGATGCCCGCGCCATCGATCTTGTACTTGCGATTCAACGTGATCATGATCGACGTCAGCGCCTCAGACGCGACCGAGTTCGCCAGGGGGCCCGCGTGCCAGCCCTTCATACCCGCATCCTCGACCAAACCGATCGCCACTTGCGCCGCAGAGGCATCGTCGGAACAGACCAGCACGTCGCAGTCCATCTCATGCGACAGATCGCGCAGGTGATGAGCCGAAATGTTCTGGAATGCGGAGACGACACGCACGCTGGCGCCAAGCTCCCTTTGCAACGCGGCCACGGCAGAACCACCTTCGGGCAACTGTACTGTGCCAACCTTCGGCGGCACCAACGGCGCGGTTACGTCGATCAGGATCTTGCCGTCCAGCTCAGCCGCCACAGACATCGCGGTCGCCTGCTGCGCCTTGTAGGGGACGGCCAGAACGACGACATCTGCGCGCCTGGCGATTTCGGCATTGTCCCCGCCAGACACCTTGGCGCTCCCCAACTCCGCATTCATCTCAGCAGCAACTTCCCGCGCACGGGCGGCGTCGCGGCTGCCGATGAGGACGCTGTGACCGGCTGCGGCCCAGCGCATGGCAAGGCCGCCGCCTTCATTCCCAGTGCCGCCGATTACGCCAATAATCATAGTCTCGCTCATGCGAATGCCTCTCTCAGGTCGATACTTCTGGATTCTCGTTGCAAGCCGAACCGCAGGGGTTCGAGCGGATCGGCAATCGTGCCTGCCCTTGCCCTCTCGCTGGTGACATCGCCATAGAGCGTCGTACGCTGACGCGACGGCCGACCGAGTGAGGCGATTATCGCCTGCATACCGGCAGGATTCATTTCCTGCCCGTGGGCCGCGCCTGCGGCGGCCGAGATGCTCTCGTTCATCAAGGTCCCCCCCAGGTCATTGGCCCCGGCGCGCAAGGCCCGTGCCGCGCCGTCGGGACCCAGCTTCACCCACGACACCTGTATGTTGGGAATCAGCGCCCCGAACACGATCCGCGCCACCGCGTGCATCAGAATCGCCTCCCGCGCGGTCGGCCCGCGTCGGGCCAGTCCCTGGCGATAAAGCGGCGCCTCGTCATGGATGAAGGGCAGCGGCACGAATTCTGTGATTCCGCCTGTGCGTTCCTGCAGATCGCGCAGAGCCAGCAGGTGGCTGGCCCAGTGGACTGGCCGATCGAGATGGCCGAACATGATGGTCGATGTGGTGCGCAGGCCCACCCGGTGGGCGGTTTCGATAACATCGATCCATTCGGCAGTCGTCAGCTTGTCGGGACAAAGCTGCGGGCGGATCCGCTCGTCAAGAATTTCCGCCGCTGTACCCGGTAAACTGCCCAGCCCCGCTTGCTGCAGACGTTCCAGATAATGCGCTACCGACAGGCCCATGCTCCGCGCGCCATGCGCAACTTCAAGCGGCGAGAATGCGTGGACGTGCATCTCCGGCGCAGCCGACTTCACAGCGCGCACGATGTCGAGATACGTGTCGCCAGTGTAGGCAGGGTGGATGCCGCCCTGCATACACACTTCGGTTGCCCCGCGCGCCCAAGCCTCGGCTGCGCGGCGCTCAATTTCTTCGCGGTCGAGATCATAGGCCGGGCCGCGCAGCGAGGTACGCCCCCGACCTTTGGAAAAGGCGCAGAAAGTACAGCGGTGAGCGCAGATGTTGGTATAGTTGATATTACGGGTCACCACCCACGACACCGCCTCGCCCGCTATACGGGCGCGCATTTCGTCGGCGGTCGCACAGACGTAGGCAAACTCGTCGCCCCGTGACCCGAACAGGCGCGTGATAGAGGCTTCGTTGAGCCGCTCTCCATCCCACGCACGATCGACGATCTCGCGCAGGTCGGCACCAATACCGCCGTACCGGTCACCGATGCCAGGGAAGGCGATCGGCTTGCCTGGGGTCCACGCGCCCTTTCGCGCATAGCCCTCGGCATCCGAAAGGCGCAGCACGAAAGGCTGCATCACCGGATCGACCCAGCGTTCAGGATCGCGGGCGTAGCGGGGGTGCAGTGTTAGCCGTTCGAGCAGAACATGTCCCGCTTTGCCGGTCACCTCGCGAAGACGCTCGCGCTCGGGCCAGGGTGCCTCAGGATTGACGTGGTCGGGGGTAACGGGCGACACGCCGCCCCAGTCGGTCACACCCTGACCGATGAGCTCGACAAGGACATCGGGATTGAGATTGGGCGGCACTTGGATCGCCACATCGTCGTCAAGGATGCGACGTGCCTCGGCCACTGTCCACAGCAGGTCTTCCGCATCCGGCTCAGGCGCATCGGCCATCCGCGTTCCGGGCTTGGCGCGGAAGTTCTGGATGATGACTTCCTGCACATGCCCGTACCGGCGATGACTTTCGTTGATCGCGACAAGTGCCTCCAAGCGTTCGTGGCGCGTTTCGCCAATGCCGATCAGGATTCCGGTGGTGAACGGGATCGCCAGCCGCCCCGCATCCTCAAGGCAGCGCAGCCGCACTTCAGGATTCTTATCAGGCGAGCCGTAGTGCGGACCGCCCTTTGCGCACAGACGCATCGATAGCGATTCCAGCATCAAACCCTGAGACGCAGAAACTGCGCGCAATCGGGCCATTTCATCGTAGGTCAGCACACCGGCGTTGATATGGGGAAGCAGCCCGGTCTCTTCCAAAACGACGCGGCAAGCCTTGTCAAGGTAATCAACTGTTGTTTCACATCCCAGCGACTTTAGCTCCTCGCGGGCGAGCCGATAGCGCTTCTCGGGCCGGTCTCCCAACGTAAACAATGCCTCTTTGCACCCCGCAAGCGCACCCGCGCGCGCGACCGCGCGCACCTCCTCAAGATGCATGAAGCAACGCTCGCCCTTGCGAGGCGGATGCGCGAATGTGCAGTACGAGCAGACGTCGCGACACAGCCTGGTTAAAGGGATGAAAACCTTAGGAGAATACGTAACGAGCGAGCGCCTGCCGATGGTGGCTGGTGTGCTTCTGGTCGCCCAATTTGGAACCGGTTCCAGGCTCACAGCCCCATCTTTCACAGAACAACTCTCCGCATTGCTTTTTATCACCGGGCCGTTCTGCCAATGCAGATCGATTCCTTAATATGCGTATAGTTATCATCTAATTTGAAAGGTCGCAAGCACTCGTTCCGGCAGACGTGTGCCGGTGGTGTCGGTACATATTGGGAAACCGGTCAGGTCAGCGGCACGTGAAGCACGTGCCTCGAGCATCGTGCCAAAAAAGTGGGAACTAGTTTTTTGGCAAAAACAACGCGACACCAAAATAAGATCGAGAGCGCGTCTCGCGTCAGATTAACGCAGCGCCCTCTAATGCCACTCCACCACTTCGTCGATCAACGCAGGGTGACGTTCCTCGACATAACGGGCGTATTCCACCATGTGTCCGTGCATCAACTTTTCGGCAAGGTCGCCGTCGCCTGCGGCAATCGCTTCCGCTATCGCATCGTGCGCCTTGACTACCTCGTCGCGCCGTTCGGGCGGGAAAAGAAGGCCAACAACGCGGGCGTGGAAAATGTCCTCCAACGCATGGCTGATCAGGTTCAGGATGCGATTGCCCGACATCGATCCGACCTGGTAATGAAAGTTCGAACTGCTCTTCAGATAAGATGCATCGCTGTCAGTCAGCGTCTGCACCTGCATCAGTTCGTCGATCAGTTTCGGGTCTCGCCTGTTCGCGGCCAGGCGTGCCATCATCGGTTCCAACAGCAGCCGCGCCTCGATCACTTCGCGGAAAGTCATGCCGCCAGCCTGGAAGAAAAGGGTCGCCATGCGACCGAAATCCTGCGTCGTCGCGCCGACGATCACAGGTCCGCCGCGCGGCCCCGCCTTGATGCGAATGATACCGTGGCTTTCCAGCAACCGCAGCGCCTCACGAAGCGATCCGCGGCCAACGCCATATTCGGCAAGCATTGCAGCTTCGCTCGGCAACTGCGTACCGACTTCGAGCCCCTGTTCACAGATCTGCGAAAGGATATCTCGCGCGACATCCTCCGCAATCTTTGCCCCACGTTTCAGTTTACGCACTTACTTCCATTGTCCTCTCAGCGATCCGTGCCACACGGGCGTCAACACGCCCCGAGCATATGATTATCACACTTGACTCGACAAAGCGAGACGCTCATCTATGCTCATGATAGTAATATATACAGAGGATGATGCCGGATGGCTGGCAAATACTTCGAAGACCTGCAGCCCGGAATGGTGTTCAAACACGACATCACCCGCACGGTCACCGAAACGGACAATCTCCTGTTCACGGCGCTGGGCTGCAACATGCAACCGCTCCACCTCGATATGGAATTCTGCAAGAACACGATCTATGGGGAACGCATCGTCAATTCGATGTGGACGATGAACTTCATCCTCGCGCTGCAGACGCACGACATTGTATCGGGCACGACCCTGGGCAACCTCGGGTTTGAGGAGGTACGCTTCCCCCGTCCGGTGCTGATCGGCGATACCCTGCATGGCGAAACCGAGATCGTCGCCAGCCGAGAAAGCAAGTCGCGCCCCGAAGCAGGCATCGTGACGTTCCGCCACGTCGGATATAATCAGCGCAACGAGGTGATCATGACCGCAGTGCGCAATGGCATGATGCTAAGGCGGGCCGAAGTGGTCTGAGAGTTTCGGGCCCGTCAGACGGACAGCTCGTTCGCCTATCAGTTGCAAATTCAGAGGCGATGTTATGGCCGAGAGATTTGACTATGTAATTGTGGGCGGCGGCACCGCCGCCGGGATCGTCGCCTACCGCTTGGGCGAGGCCGGGCACAGCGTCTGCGTGCTGGAGGCCGGGCCGTCCGACCGCCACCCTTACATCCACATTCCCGCTGGGTTCAGCAAGACACTATTTCATCCCACCTTGACCTGGCAGTTCAAGACCGATCCGGACCCGGCCACCGGCAATCGTTCGGCACCCTATTCGCAGGGCAGAACGCTGGGTGGGTCGAGTTCTATCAACGGGATGATCTACAACCGTGGCCAACCGCAGGATTTCGACAGCTGGGCCCAGATGGGCAACCGCGGGTGGAGCTTCGACGAAGTCCTTCCGTATTTCCGCAAGACCGAGCACCGAATCGCGCCCACTGTTGCGCCAGACCCGCAATATCGCGGCTCTGGCGGAAGGCTGACGGTAACCAACGCACCCTGGCCCAATGAGCTGGAAACCGCGTTCATCGAATCCGCCGTCAACGCCGGACACCTGCGCAACGACGACTACAATGGCGCAACACAGGAAGGTGTCGGTCAGTATCAGAGCGCGATTCGCAATGGACGACGCGTCAGCACCGCTACCGCGTTTCTGCACCCTGCGAGCCGCCAGTTCGACGTGAAGATCATGACGGGCGCCACCGTCAACCGCATCGTAGTCGAGAACGGGCGCGCTACCGGCGTCCGCTATCGCCGGGGCGAAACGGAATATGCCGTCCAGGCCGGCCGCGAGGTGATCCTGTGTGCCGGTGCGGTCAACTCGCCGCGTCTACTGCAATCGAGCGGGATCGGTCCCGGCAAAGTGCTGCAGGAGGCGGGTGTCCCGGTATCTCATGAGCTGCCCGGTGTCGGTGAAAATTTCCGCGACCACTACAGCCCGCGCATTGTCGCGCGCGCGAAAAAGGGCGTGAACTCGATCAACCTGCATGTCACCGGCGTTCCGCTGTTGAAACAACTGGCGCTGTGGTTGTTGGGTAGGCCAAGCGTGCTGGCCACAAGCCCGGCGCGCATCCATCTGTTCGGCAAGAGCGATCCAGCCATGTCCCACCCGGACTATGCGATGATGTTCGCACCCGCGAGCTTCAAGGCTGGCTTGGTCGGCGTCCTCGACGACTTTCCAGGGATGACCTGCGGCGTGTGGCAGCAGCGACCCGAAAGCACTGGCTATGTTCGCATCACCGGGCCCAGCTTCGACAGCGTCCCGCGCGTCAACCCCCGCTGGCTCAGCGCGCAGCGCGACCAGCAGGTCGTGCTTGCGGCGCTGCGGGCTGCGCGCAATATCTATGCGACCGATCCGCTTGCCTCGTTGATCGATGACGAGATATTCCCCGGCCGCGGTTGCGAAACTGATGAGGAGCTGCTGCAGTTCGCCCGCGAAAAAGGCGCGACCAGCTACCATCTCGTCGGCACCTGCAAGATGGGGCCCAAGGGTGACACGATGGCGGTCGTCGACCCGGAGCTGCGCGTTCACGGCCTAGAGGCCCTCCGGGTGATCGATTCCTCCATCATGCCCACCATAGTTTCCGCCAACACCGCCGCGACAACCATGATGATTGCGGAAAAAGGCTCCGACCTAATTCTGGAGCGCAACACTACTGGCCCCCACGGGGCGGCCCCATAGGAGATAGCCCAATGAAACTGGATGAAGCGACCTGGGTGCGCCTTTCGGCGCGCCACGAAATCGAAAACCTCATTACCCGCTATTGCATGGCGTGCGATGATCGCAAGCTCGACGAGCTGGCATCGCTGTTCACGGAAGATGCGACAATCGAGATGAACGGTGTCCCGACGATCGAAGGTAGCGTAGGCCTGTTCAAGCATTTCAACACCACGCTCACCAAAATGGGCGCGACCTATCACTGGTCGCACGATCGAATGATCAACGTGGATGAAAACGATCACAATCTGGCCACCGGCATCGTACAGGGGCACTGCGAGATGGCGATCGATGACCAGACGTGGATCACCGCGCTTCGCTATACCGACACGTATCGCCGCGTCGCGGACGAATGGAAGTTCGCGCGCCGGTTCATCGAATTTATGTACTTCCTGCCCATTGCGCGGCTCAGCGAGGCTCTCTCATCAAGCGAGCGGGTGTTCCGTAACGGCAACTGGCAGAGGGCCGACGTACCCGACCAGCAGGAAAGCTACATCGCGTTCCGTGCGGCTCGGGAGCCGGCCTCCGCATGACGGATGGCGACATGATGGATACTGGCAGGACCGAGCTCTTCATCGACGGTCGCTACGTTACCGGCGGGGGTGAGCGCTTCGAAGTTGAGAACCCGGCGACAGAAGAAGTCATCGCCAGCCTGAACGGAGCGACTGCGGAACAGGTCGACGCTGCGGTGGCCGCAGCGCGCAAGGCATTCGCCGACCGGTCGTGGGCAGATGCCGACTTGCGGGCTAACCTGCTCGACCATATTGCCGACCGGATCGAGGCACATCGCAAACGACTCGGCGCCCTGCTGGTGGCAGAGGTTGGCACGCCCGTCGATCTCGTCGATCCGCTTCAGGTCGGCGCTCCCATCGCCCTGTTTCGCGACTATGCGGCACGCGCCCGCAAGGATCGTACGATCTCACTCGGCCCAGACAACAATGCGCTCGCCCCCAGCGAGAGCTTGGTCCGATTCCTGCCCGCCGGGGTCATCGCTGCGATCACGGCCTACAACTATCCGCTGCTTCTTTTCGCGCTGAAGGTAGCCCCGGCGCTTGCCGCAGGCTGCACGGTCGTCGCCTTTACGTCTCCGCTGACCCCTCTTGCAACGCTACTGCTGGGCGAAATCCTTGATGAGGCGGGCACTCCCGCCGGGGCGGTTAACATCCTAACCGGCGATGCCGCGGCAGCTAGGGCGCTGACTGAACATCCGCAGGTCGACAAGGTCAGTTTCACCGGATCGGTCAACATCGGCAAGCTGGTGATGCGTCAGGCAGCGGCGGGCATCAAGGGCGTAACGCTGGAACTGGGCGGCAAGAATGCCATGATCCTCCTGCCCGAATTCCGGTTTGAGGACGAGATCGAGGCTTGCCACATCCGCTATCTGCGCAATGCCGGACAAGGCTGCGCCTCGCCCACGCGCATCTTCGTGCACAGGTCGCGAGTCGACGATTTTGTCGCCGCGACGCAAGCGTATTTCGCACGCGTGCAAACCGGCGATCCGGCCAGCCCAGGCACGTTGGTCGGTCCCCTGATCACCCAAGCGCACAAGAAGCGCGTGCTGGCCTGTATCGAACGCGCCGTAGCTGATGGCGCCCAAATCGCCGCTGGCGGCGGCGCCCCCGATCATGCCACAGGGCACTATGTGAACCCGACGCTGCTGATCGGCGCGGACAACCATTCCGAACTTGCGCGCGAGGAACTCTTCGCGCCGGTCGCGATGGTCATCCCCTACGACACGCCCGACGAAGCGGTGGCCATGGCCAACGAGAGTGAACTGGGTCTGTCTGGCTTTGTGTTCGGCCCGCACGAGCAGGCGATGGCAGTCGCCCGGGATCTGCGCGTCGGCACCGTCTACGTCAACGGCGGCGGCACGATCCGAATGGATGCGCCGATGGGCGGCCTTGGGCAGAGCGGTATTGGCCGCGAATACGGCGATTTCGGGCTAATGGAATATCTGGAGCCGCAGCACGTGCAATGGCGAATACCCTAAAGCGCAAGCTCGCCTGAACTGTTCCGCTCCCTCCAGTATACCAAATGCACAAAAGGCCGCGCCGTTCAAAATGGATCGGCGCGGCTCTTCCTGTTTGATGAGGATGGCGGTTTCCGGCCCGATCAGCTCTCGCCGCGTTCGAGCACGAAGTCCGAGTAACCTTTCGCCGCCTCGTCGTAGATTGCCTTACGATATGTGCCGAGGCCAGCCATGTAAAACATCATGCCCCGCTTCTTCCCGGCAATGTTGGACCCCGTATACCAGTTGTCCTCTTTCATCACGAGCGTCCCCTCGGCCATGCTGTGGATGTCATCCATCCACGCGTCCTGGTCTTCCTGCCGGGCGTCGATGGTGCGGACGTTGTTCCTTTCCATCCAGTCGATGCATTCGGCGGTCCACTCGCAGTGCATCTCGATCATCACGACGACGTTGGATAGAACGCCGGGGCTTCCCGGCCCGGTGAGGATGAAGAAGTTCGGGAAATCTGCGGCGATAATGCCCATGAAGGCGCCTGGACCGTCATCAGCCCAGCGTTGGTTTATGTCCGCGCCATTTCGGCCGCTGATCTTAATTTTCGACAGCGCACCTGTGCCGGCATCGTAACCGGTGGCATAGACCAGCACGTCGAACGGATAATCCGCCTTGGTCGTGCGTACACCGCCCGCATGGATCGTCTCGATCGGCTCTTCCTTCAACGCGACGACATGCACGTTGTCGCGATTGAACGCCGCATGATACCCGGTACCGATCGGCAAGCGCTTGGCCGCGAACACCCCGTGCGGACTCAGCAGGCGGGCAGTTTCGGGATCGTCGACAATTTCGGCAATGCGGTCGCGCATGAACTGGGCGATTTCCGCGTTCGCATCAGGATCTATCAATACGTCGTTGAACCGATTGAGAACCGAGTTCCCACCTTCGCCCCAGCAACGGCTCAATTCGGCCTGGCGCTCTTCTAGAGGGACAGATCTGTAGGGATAGGCGTCGCTGAACCGGCGAAACCACACCCCGGTCGCATTGTGACGGGCACGCTCGCGCAGCACATCGATCTCGGCGCGGACCGATGCGATTTCCTCTTCTTCAAGGGAGCGATTGTGCGATTCCTGCGCGAATGGTGGCGTGCGGATGAGTACGTGCAACGACTTCGCTGTCTTGGCCAGCTCGGGCACAAGCTGGACGCCGGAAGATCCCGTCCCGACAAGGCCGACGCGCTTGCCGGTGAAGTCGTTCAGTCCCTCGGGCCAGCGCGCCGAATGGATTGACTGACCCTCGAAATCCCCCACCCCTGGAATATCGGGTAGGACCGGTTCGGCCAGAAGCCCGGTCGCCATCGCACAATAGCGGCATTCGATCGTGTCACCGTTTTCGGATTCGAGCCGCCAGACGCCTTCGTCTTCAATCCAGGTCGCGGCTGAAAGGCGGGTTTCGAATCGGATATCTCGGCGCAGGTCGAGATGATCGGCCGCGAACTTGAGATATTCGAGAATCTCGGGCTGACGGGGGAAACGCTCGCTCCACCGCCACTTCTCGTCCAGTCCCTTATCGAAGGTGTAGCAATACTGCATGCTTTCGATATCGCAGCGCAGACCCGGATAGCGGTTCCAATACCAGGTACCGCCCACC
This sequence comes from Sphingobium sp. DEHP117, assembly GCF_030867385.1. Taxonomy (GTDB): domain Bacteria; phylum Pseudomonadota; class Alphaproteobacteria; order Sphingomonadales; family Sphingomonadaceae; genus Sphingobium. The sequence continues at coordinate 345,706 of NZ_JAPFBJ010000003.1, forward strand.
TCGGGCGCCGTTTCGAGCAGGACGACCTTAAGGCCCTGTTGGCGAAGCAGATGCAGCATGTAGAGGCCTGAAAAGCCCGCACCCACTACCACCGCATCGAACTTTTCTTGCCGCGCCATCCTGTTGGTACTCCTTAGTCGTTCTTATGCAACCATGCCTTGAGAAACGCGGCAGCCATCGCGATGACTGCGCGCCCTTCCGCCCAGGCGGGGCCATAATTAAGAAAACCGTGCATGTGTCCGGACATGTGCACATGAGTCACCGCCCCGGCTTCCTGCGAAAGCCGCTCCGCCAATGTCTTGCCTTCGTCGGCCAGCGGATCGTGCTCCAAAGTCAGGATGAAGGTCGGCGGCATTCCGGACATTCCTTCTGCGTGCAGCAGCGACACGCGCGGGTCCGCGCGGTCGGCTTCGCCAGCTACGTACAAGTTCCGCATCCAGCGCATCGCCGGCGCCGTGAGTTGCAGCCCGCTTTCGCAGCGCGCATAGGATGGGCTCTCTCCCGACAGGTCGGTAACCGGGTAGAACAGGGCCTGACAGGCAATCGCCGGCCCAGCCCTGACCGCACCCGCAAGCGCCAAGGAAGCCGCCAAATTGGCCCCGGCACTATCGCCCGCCACTGCGATCCGGTTTGGATCAATCCTGCGGGCGTCTGCTTGGCTCGCAAGCCAATCGAGAACAGCGGCGGCATCGTTATGCGCTGCGGGAAACGGATATTCGGGCGCGAGCCGATAAGTCGCAGCCAGCACCGTCGCCCCGCTGGCATTGGCCAGCGCGCGGCAGATCGCATCGTGACTTTCGAGATCGCACATCACCCAGCCACCGCCATGCAGGTGCAGGATAACCGCTCCGTCTACCTCCGGGTCCGGCGTTGCCGGATGGTACCAGCGCAGCGCGAGCGATGCTTCGCCTGTATCGATTGTTTCATCGATTACCTTGCCGACTTCCTCGCGCGGTGCGGGAAAGGCATCTGCAAAGGCCTTGGCCGCTTGCCTGGCCTCGCCGATCGACATGTTTTCAAATGCCATGTCCGAATCGAGCAGTATGGCCCTGAACGCGCTGGCGACCGGATGAAGTCCACGTGGCTGGTTCTCGACATTCATGACATCGCTTCTCCCTCGATCGGCAGGTGCCCCGTCACCATGGGAGGTTCGGCCCGAAGCCGGGTGACGGGGCTATTCCTTATGCGCAACCTTTAGAAGCGGAAGGTAACCTGCGCTTCAACCGTGCGGGGATCGTTGACTGCGCCGTAGACGTCAGCCGGGGCGGCCGCGAGCGTTCCCTCTCCACCGCCGTTGAAAGGAACGGCCTGCGCATCGGTGAACACAAACTTGTTGGTGAGGTTCTTTCCGAGCAAACCGATCTGCCAGCTTTTGTCGGCTGGGCCGAAGCGGACACCGGCGTCGATCGTGGCAAATGCGCTCTGCTTATATTCGTTCCCCGAAAGCGAAACGAACCCGTTGCCAAAGTAGCTGGAGCTGTAGCGACCGTTGGCTGAGAGCGTGAGCAGAAGATCGTTGCCAACCTCGAACTCCTTATTCACCTGCAGGTTCGCGGTCCATTCCGGTGCCTGGGCCGGGCGCTGGCCCGCCAGATTCTGGTAAGGACGCACGATCGTATCGGTCTGCCCGACGGTGCAGCCCTCGGCGATCGACTGGCCGGTGAAGCACGGTGCAAATGGGAACTTCGTGTATTTCGCATCGGTGTAGGCGATTGACCCGTTCACGGTCAGGCCGCTGGCGGACCGGGGCGCGTATTCGAACAGAAGTTCCGCACCGCGCGTCCGCAGACGGGCTGCGTTGAGCGTGAAGTAGCGGAGCGACGCTGCGTCCAGGAAATTGATCTGCTGGTCGTTGTAGGTATACCAGAACACGTCGGCGTTCAGGCGCAGCTGGTTATCCATTAGGATGGATTTCACGCCACCTTCGAAACCCTTGACCTTTTCAGGCCTGTAGGACGCACCCTGGGGCGTGGTGCCCGGCGTGATCAAGCCCGAGATGTCGAAGCCGCCCGATTTGTAGGCCGTACGAAAGCTGGCGTAGGCGGTCACGTTGGTACTGGGCCGGTATGTCAACGTCACTTCAGGAGAGAAGTTGTTGAACGACTGCTTCGCGCCGATCGACGTCGGCAGGAAAACAGCCTGGTACGCCGCGTTGACGTAGCTCTGAGCGAACTCGGATTCCTTCTTCTCATGCGTATAGCGCGCGCCACCTGTGATATTCAGCTGGTCGGTCACGTCGAACTGCAGCTGAGCAAAGCCGGCGTAGGTTTTGCCGTTCGAGAAACTTTCCTTGCGAACCGTCACGAATTCTGCTGTCGGATCGAGGACCGAACTGTCCGATGGGCCGCCAGGAAACAGAACTTCCTGATAGAAGTCGAGTTTTTGGTCCTGGAAATAGCCGCCGATCATGAAATTGAGCGGACCGTCAAAGTCGGACTGCAGGCGCGCTTCGGTCGAAAAGGCGCTGAGTGTGGTGTGTTCGGCGCTATGGTTGCCCTTGCCGCCGGGCGACAGGAAGTTCGATGTATAATCGAAGTCGCCCATGAACCAGTTGTCCCAGCGAACGTAGGCGGGAACGATGCTCAGCGTCACGGCATCCCCCTTCCACTCCAGATCGCCGCTGACGTTGTAGGACTTGTAGTCCTGATAGGTCGAACCTCCGTGACGACCGAACAGAGGGTTCGTCCTTGCCTCGGCAGCGGCCATCGGACTCTGGGAGATCTTGAACTTCTTCCCGCACGACAGGGTCGGATCGTTTTGCGCCACACCGCCGACAGGGCAGAAATAAGTCACCAGATTGGCTGCGGGCGACAGGTTGTGGAAATCTGTGAAGGTGAATTTGACGCGCGCGGTGAGATCGCTGCTGGGCTCGAACAGCAAGGTGGTGCGCGCCATGATGTTGCGCTCGCCCGGCGAGTCACCGTCTTCGGCGGGCACCAGCCGCTGCGTCGTCTGGCCTGTCGCAATATCGAACGTGCTGTCGATATGATCGACGGACTGATTGCGGAACAGCGAACCGAACTGCTTGCTGTAAAAGCCAGCGAAGCGCACCGCCAGCGTATCGCTGAGCGGCAGTGAGAGGTTACCCTCGATAGAGGGCGCACTGCCATTGAATTCGTAGCCGGCCCGGATCATGCCTTCGGTGGTTCGGGCCGGGTCTGCCGTAGTGATGGAGATGGCACCGGCGGTCGTGTTCTTACCGTAGAACAACGCCTGCGGGCCCTTCAGAACCTCGATCCGGGCAATGTCGAACAGGCCTTCGTTGATCGCGTGGCCACCCGAGATATAAACCCCGTCGACGATCGTAGCGACCGACTGTTCAAGGCTGACGGAGGTATTTGGAACACTGACACCGCGCAGGCCGATGCTTGCACCATTGCCCGCCCCGGCTCGGCCGACGATCAGCTGCGGGGCCAGCGTAGAAACTGCTTCGATCGAGTCGACCTTGTAATTCGCGACCTGCTCTGCCGACAAGACTTCTGCAGCGATCGGAATGTTCTGGATGCTTTCTTCTTTCTTGCGCGCTGTAACAATGATTTCCTCCAGACCTCCGGTGCGCGCAGCCGGATTCGTATCAGCCTCAACGGCGCTCTGCCCCATGGCCGCAACCGGAAGAAACATCGCAAGGGCGGCACCGCAGAGGGCACTGGCCCGAAATTTCGTGAAGCGCGCGCCCTTTTCGGCAGCGGACACACGTTCATTGATCAACGAATCTTGGAATTCAGCCCCTGTCATCTTCATCTCTCCTGATTTTTCTGTGTTTGATCACAACGACAGTTGCCTTCATATCTATGATCATTATATTAATCAACAGCTAAATTGGAGCTAGCTGACACGTCTTTGCCGAATGTGTCTGTACGCCGGTGACTATGACAGGAGAGAATATGCCTTTTACGCAGCGCAGCGCAGCGGTCGACGCCTTCCTTATGAGCGAGCCAGGGTCTTTCATCGACGGAAAAGCTGTTCGCGGCACCGCCGGTGAAACGATCGTCGTCATCGATCCCGCAACCGAGGAGGAGCTGGCTTCGATCGAGGCTGCGGGCGCCAAGGAAGTAGATGCCGCGGTCGCGGCGGCGCGTCGCAGCTTCGATGACAGGCGCTGGCGCGGCCTCGCGCCGCAGGCCCGGCGGGATATATTGTGGAAGCTGGGCGATCTTATCGCGGCGCGCGCAAATGAACTGGCCGAGCTGGATGTGCTCGACAATGGAATGCCGCTGGCCTTTGCCAAGTGGGAGATGAGTGCCTGCACCGAATGGCTGCGCCACTTCGCGGGCCAGGCGGCACAGATACATGGCATCAATGCTTCTGCGGCGCTTAGCGGCGGCGGCACCGACATTCACGCTTATACCAGTGTACAGCCGGTGGGTGTCGCGGCGCTGATCGTGCCGTGGAACGCACCGACCGGTAACATGATGATCAAGCTTGCCCCGGCGCTGGCCACGGGTTGCTCTGTTATCATCAAGCCGGCCGAAGAGACCCCCCTCACCTCGACCATCATCGCACAGCTGTGCCTGGAAGCGGGTGTGCCCGAAGGCGTGGTCAACGTGGTTGTTGGTACCGGGCGCGAGGCAGGCGCACGCCTCGCAGCGCATCCCGGCGTCGACAAGGTATCGTTCACAGGCTCGACCGCGACCGGCAAGGCCATCGTCGCCGCCGCTGCCGGCAATCTCAAGCGCGTCACGCTCGAACTCGGCGGAAAGTCGCCTGTGATCGTGTGCGACGACGCCGACCTCGACCTGGCTATACCGGCGGTCGCGAATGCCATCTTCGCCAATTCCGGCCAGATCTGTTTTGCCGGTTCGCGCCTGTTCGTGCACTCGCGGGTCTATGACAAGGTGATCGAGGGGGTCGCCGAGTTCGCCAAGGGTCTCAAGATCGGCAACGGTTTCGATCCATCGACAAACCTAGGGCCGCTCATCTCGGGGAAACAACGCGACCAGGTGACAAGATATCTGGAAAGCGGCCGCACAAGCGGCGGGCAGATCGTGACAGGCGGCACCGCTCCGACGGGACCTGGATTCTTTGTTGAACCGACCGTCTTCGCCAACGTTGCGCAAGACCGCGAGATCGCACGCGAGGAAATCTTCGGCCCGGTTCTGGTCGCCACCCCGTTTGACGATCTTGACGTCGTCGTGGGTCTGGCCAACGATACTCGCTATGGCCTGGGTTCGGGCGTGTTTACGCGCGATGTGAACAAGGTACACTGGCTGGCCGGCCGGATCGACGCAGGCAACGTCTGGGTCAACACCTACGGCATCACGCACCCGGCCATGCCCTTTGGTGGAATGAAAGAATCGGGCTGGGGTCGGGAAATGAGCAGTGACGTGCTCGACGCATATACCGAAAAGAAATCGGTATTCGTCGCACTGAGCAGCCCGGTGGGCCAATAATGGCACGACTATCGGGTTTTGCCGCGGTACTGGCCGCCCTTGCAACCTTCACGCTGGCCGCCTGCGGCGGACAAGGCGGTGGCTCGAGTTCGGACGGTATCTCCGCTGGCGACTGGCCATCGTACAACCGCGATGCCGACGAAACCCGTCATTCGCCGCTGACCCGGATCGATCCCAGCAACGTCGGCGAGCTCGGGCTGGCATGGTCGTTCGATTTCGACAATTCCCACGCGCAGGAGGCGACACCCCTCGTGATCGACGGGATAATGTACGTGGCCAGCGCGTGGAACAAGCTTTACGCTCTTGATGCCGCGACCGGCAAGCAGCTGTGGAGCTTCGACCCCAAGGTTCCGCGCGATACCCAGCTCTCTGCCTGTTGTGACGCTGTGACGCGGGGCATCGCGTATGACAAGGGCCGCATCTTCTTCGCCACGCTAGACGGTCGGCTGATCGCGGTAGATGCGAAGAACGGCAGGCAGCTGTGGTCGGAGGTCACGGTCGATCAGTCCAAACCCTACACCATTACCGGTGCCCCACGCGTAGCCAAGGGCAAGGTTTTCATCGGCAATGGCGGCGCGGAATATGGCGTGCGCGGCTATGTCTCGGCCTACGATCAGTCATCGGGCAAGATGGTCTGGCGGTTCTACACCGTCCCCGGGGAGCCGGGCAAACGCGACCGGGCCGCATCGGACGGCATACTGGAGAAGCTGGCCCGCCCGACATGGCACGGCAACGTTTACTGGAAGGCCGGCGGTGGCGGCACCGTTTGGGATTCGATCGTCTATGACAAGGAACTCGACCAGCTGATCGTCGGCGTCGGCAATGGCGGGCCCTGGGATCGGTTCTATCGCTCCGAGAACAAGGGCGACAATCTGTTCCTTGGTTCCGTCCTGGCGCTTGATCCCGACACGGGTGCCTACAAGTGGCACTATCAGGAAACGCCGGGCGACTCGTGGGACTTTACCTCGACCCAGCAAATTTCGCTCAGCCATATGGAGATAGACGGCAAACAGCGGCCGGTCGCGCTGCATGCGCCGAAGAACGGCTTTTTCTATGTAATCGATCGTCGCGACGGCAAGGTGCTTTCTGCCGACAAGTTTGCCAACGCCAACTGGACGGAAAGAGTCGACCTCGATACCGGTCGCCCGGTCGAAAACCCCGACGCACGCTATATCGACAAGCCCTTTTTGGCCACCGTAGGGTCGACGGGCGCCCACAATTGGCACCCGATGTCATTCGATCCCGAGCGCGGCCTTGTGTTTCTGCCCGCGCAGGAGGTGCCCCAATACTACGCCCGCGACCCCAATTTCGCATTCACAGAGGGTCTGTGGAATCTGGGCATTGACCCGACCTATGGCGGCATGCCCGAGACCAAGGAACAGATCGCGGCGGCCAAGTCCGCGAGCAAGGGCTCGCTGGTCGCGTGGGATCCGGTGAAGCGCAAACCGCGATGGACCGTAGAGCACACAAGCGCGTGGAACGGCGGTGTGCTTTCGACCGCCAGCGGCCTCGTTTTCCAGGGTCTGGCCGATGGCACCTTTCGCGCCTATGCTTCGGAAAATGGCAAGGAACTGTGGCGCTTTGACGCGCAGAACACGATCCTGGCCGGCGCCATCACCTATTCGGTCGGCGATACGCAGTATGTTGCGGTGACGGTCGGCGGCTCGGCGGGCACCCCCGCAATGGGTCGGCTTGACGGACCCGTAGCCCACCCACCGGGCCGCTTGCTGGTCTTTGCGCTCGGCGCCAAAAGCACGTTGCCAAAGACGGATCGCACACTCGCCTCTATCGTGGTGCCCGACAACAGCTTCAGCGCGGCGCAAATCGCCAAGGGCGAGAAGAGCTTCGGCAAATATTGCGCCGCGTGTCACGGGTTCGGAACCTACAGCGCGGGCATATTCCCGGACCTCAAACGCTCTGCATATCTCGGTAGTCGAGACGGCTGGAAATCCGTAGTGATCGGCGGAGCGCTGGCAGACTTGGGTATGGTGTCGTTCGCAAAGTACTTCGATGAAGCGACTGCGGAAAGCATCCGCGCGTATGTCGCCAGCGAAGCCAAGCGCCAGGTAGACGGAAACAAGGCCTCGAAAGCGCGATAACATGCCATGGGTGCTGTCGGTCTAGTGCAAACTTGTCTCCACATGCGGCATTTTGCTGCATAGAAGGAGCCGCATGAAACCCATTTCATTCAAGCGTCATCCATCACACCCGACCTGATCCGGCTGGCAGTTTGGCTCTATTTCCGTTTCACGGCGAGTCTTCGTGACGTTGAAGATATGCTTCGCGGAACGCGGACATTCGGTGAGCTATGAGACGGTTCGATGCTGGGTAAACAAGTTTGGTCCGGCATTCGCCGACGTCGTGCACGAGCAGATCGTGTATGGCATCTGGATGAAATGGTGGTGCGCATCAAAGGCGAGCGCATGTATATGTGGCGTGCTGTAGACAAGGAAGGCGAGGTTCTAAATGTGCTGGTCCAGAAGCGCCGAACCAAAGCCGCAGCTTTGAAATTGCTGCGGAAACTATTGAAGAACCAAGATGCAGTTCGTGAGCAAATTGTGACTGATGGTCTTGCATCATACAAGGCAGCACTGAAGATCCTAGGTTGCCAACACCTTCATCAACCCGGTCGATTGCGAGATAACAACCGGGTCAAAAACTCACATCTTCCCGTCCGACGACGAGAGCGGAAGATGCAGCGTTTCAAATCCCAGGGTCAGGCCCAACGTTTCGTTTCCACCCACTCAGCAATATACAACACCTTCAATATCCAGCGTCATCTCACTTCCAGAAACACAATGCGAGACATGCGAACCGCCGCCATGGCGGAGTGGAACGCCGCGTCCGTCGCAGCAGCATGAATTCGCCAGTCGGAGGAAAACCGCGCACTCGAAAATTTACCCTGACAACACCCTTCGAACGGCGCAGAACTGAACCACTTTTAAGGCACTTTCAACAGAGAATGGGAACGCCACGGACTGGCTGGCGGTGGGAAGTCGACCCGCATCGAACCTTCTCTGGGTCGTAAGCATTTGATTACTATGTAATCGCGACGAGGTCGAATCCCACCCGTGTCACTTATTATGGTTTGGATGTTTGCAACAACCCGCGCCGTCTACCTCAGCAACACAGGCCCAATTCCGCCTTTTCTCTCAGTTGGAGGGCCATCTCTGATGCAAGTCATCAATGAAATAGGGATGGTTGTGCTCGCTGCCCGCCCCATGATCCTGAAGATGCGGGTGACCATTCTCCAGATCTGCATGGTCATGTGCCAGCGCGTCTGGATCCTCTACCGGCCATGTCGAGTAAGCCGCAACCACGCCTATTGCAGCTAGAACTGCCAGAACGCCGAACGCTGCGCTCTGGCCCCAACCGGCTCCAATCTGTCCCGCGACAGGGTAGGCGATCAGCCAGCAGACATGACTGAGGGCAAACTGGGCGGCGAAGATTGCCGGCCGGTCGCTTTCCGCCGCCGAGCGCCGCAACAGGCGCCCGGAAGGCGTGACGCTCATCGAATAGGCCGCCCCAAGCAGGAACCACACAACAAGAAGGAAAGCCCATAAGTTGGCGCCAACCTGCGACAATCCGAAACTGCTCACTGCAAGCAGAACCGTCAGCATCACGGAAGCGGCAAGCATTACCGATCGATCCGCGATACGATCCAGAATGCGAGGAAGAACAAAGGCCACCAGCATAGAGCCACCGCCGTAGGCCGCGAGTGCCCAGGCAACCTCGCGCTGCCCAAAGCCTAGAAGTTCGCGCACGATCACGACGGTATTCACAATCACCATCGCGCTTGCGGCGGCGGCTGCGAGATTTACCGCCAGCAAGCCGCGCAGGCGCGGTGTCTTGAGATAGAACCTGATACCGCGCGTGGTGTGCGCGTAAATTCCACCTGCGCGGGGTTTGGCGGGCGACGCCGGCAGCCTGACCGACAGGACCATCAGTGCCGATCCGATGAAGCCCATCGCCGTTCCGGAGAACAGCCAATGGAAGTTCATCACGCTCAGCAGGGCTGCAGCCAGCAGTGGGCTCAGAAGGCTCTCGAGATCGTAAGCCAACCGCGAAAGGGATAGGGCGCGGGTATAGTCCCGTTCATCAGGCAGGACGTCGGGTATCGTGGCTTGAAAGGTCGGCGTGAAGGCGGCGGAAGCGGATTGAAGCAGAAAGATGAGCAGGTAGACCTGCCAGACCTGCGTGACAAAGGGTAACAGGACGGCAACCCCGCACCGGACCAGGTCCATCGCGACGAGAAATGCTCGCCGGGGCAACCTGTCAGCAAAAGCGCCAACAATGGGCGCGACTACGATATAGGCGATCATCTTGATCGCCAGTGCCGTTCCCAGCACCGCCCCTGCATTTCCGCCAGCTATGTCATAGGCCAGAAGACCTAGAGCGACTGTCGCGAGGCCCGTCCCGACCAACGCGATAATCTGGGCCGTCAGCAGATGGCGGTAAGTTCGGTTGCGCAGAATCGATAACATTTAGTCGAGATGCGCCTGTTCAATTGCTCGGGCAAGATAGCCCAGTTCGATCAGGCCCCGATCAGATGCTGCAAGATTGTGTTTCGACACGTCCGATGGTAACCGGCGGCTGATGAAGCGGATAGTTCTGCATCTTTGCATGATATTCACCCTGGCGATTGGCAATTTGCATTCGCCATCGATGTTGCATGCGCAAGAGACAGAGCACAGCCATCATGGCGAAGCTGCGGACTCAGATCACGAGAAGCAGGCCAGCGACCAGACCCACGATATGGACCGTGGGACTGATATGGACCGTGGGACGCTCGCCCACGATCATCATGGGCCGACTGCCATGACCGTCGCGGCACCCTACGTGGACATGCCGATGGAGTATGTCTCAAGCACCTACCGCCTGAGCAATGCAGACGCCTTGGGCTCTTGGTCGGCGGCCCCACCGCCCGAACCTCCGGCCGCCTGATCGACGTCTTGTGACGCGTCCCCCGTGGGGCGCGCCATACGCGTTTCGATCAGGAGATTATCCATGTCACGATTGATGACAGCGGCCCTGTTGGCGGGCGCGCTGTATTTGCCGGCGATGCCGGTGCTGGCCGAGCCGTTGACGCTCGAGCAGGCTATCCAACGGGCGAGCGAAGGCGCTCCCCGGCTTCAGGCAGGCGATGCCGCGATAGACGCTGCGCGCGCAGCCCGCATACAGGCAGCCGTACGCCCCAATCCGACCGTCACGGTCACCGGTGAAAATCTCGCCGGGAGCGGGCGCTATAACGTTCTGTCTCAGTCGGAAGTCACTGCCTCCTATAGCCAGACGCTTGAACGCGGGGGAAAGCGTGAAGCACGTACCGCCTTGGCTGAGCGCGATATTGGCGTTGCATCTGCATCGGCCCAAGTGGCCAGGCTGGATCTGGCGGCGCAAGTTGAGCGCGCGTATTACGATGTTATCATCGCCGATGAGATCGCATGGGCGGCAGAGTACCGCCTCAAGACCGAGCGCCAGATGCAGGCTGAGGCCCTGCGGCGGGTGCGCGGGTATAAAGACCCGCTGTTCGTCGAAACACGCGCGGCTGCCCGGGTCGCTCAGGCCGAAATCTATCTGGCGGAAGCCAAGCGAAAGCAGGTCTCGGCACGCAATATCCTTGCTTCTTTCTGGGGTGGGACCGGCGAAGGGCTGGAAGTCAGCGGCAATGTCCTGATCGAAGCGGGGCAACCTCTGGTCATTGCCCCTGCCGACGAGGCTTACGAGGAAGCAAGGGTCGCCCGAGCGAAGGCGGCCGTCACGGTCGAGCAATCCCGTGGTGTCCAGGACTACACGGTATCCGGGGGGGTCCGGTATCTGCGAGATACGGGCGATGTCGCGGTGGTAACCGGAATTACTATTCCGCTCGGTCGCTTCGACCGGAACCAGGGCAATATCGAGCGGGCGCAGGCAGAACGCCGGCGTCTCGAATTCGAGGCCGAGGCGGACAGGCTTGAGCGGCTCCGCCGCTTGGCAGCGCTAAGAGCGGATGCCGATGCAGCACGTTTGCGGGCTGATGCCATCAAAGCCGAGGTTCTGCCGCGAACGGTGCGAACGCTGGATCAGGTCCGCGATGGTTACCGGCGCGGCGGATTTACATTCCGCGACGTGCAGGATGCGGCCGACGCCATCATCGAAGTTCAGGAACAATGGATCGCCGCCGCCAACCGCTGGCGCGATCTGCAGACCGAAATTGACCGGCTGTCGGGACGCTTCGATGCGCCCGCCCGGGGGGAGACCGATCAATGACCCGCAAGAGTTCACTTATCCCTGTTCTGACCGCCTTGCTGGCGGTGATGCCTCTGGCCGCCTGTGGTGGCGGAGCCGAGCAGCCTGCCGGTGAACATGGCGAGGCCGCTGTGCCCGAAAAGGGCCCGCACAATGGCCGGATGCTCCGCGATGGCGACTTTGCGCTGGAGATGACCGTATTCGAGGATGGCGTGCCGCCGATGTTCCGCGTCTTTCCGACGATGGCCGGCGAGAAGCTTGATCCGGCCAAGGTTGACCTCACTGTCACCCTGCGCCGCCTCGACGGCGAGGTGAATGTGTTCAAGTTCAAGCCCAATGGCGAAGCGCTCGACGGGCAAGGAACTGTTGTCGAGCCGCACAGCTTCAACGTTGAGGTAGTGGCCCTGGTGGATGGCAAACGACACCAGTGGAAATACGCCAATCCGGAAGGACAAACGAAGATCCCAACCGAAACCGCCAAGGCCAACGGCGTGGTGATCGAAACCGCAGGTCCCGCAGTGATAGGCGAAACCCGGGAGCTTTACGGCACGGTCCAGCTCGCCAGCACGGCGCGCTCTGAAATCCGGGGTCAATTCCCCGGCCGAGTTGTCAGCGTAACCAAGGCGGTGGGCGATTATGTCCGCCGGGGTGAATTGCTGGCGCGTATCGAATCCAGCGAAAGCCTGCAGGTCTATCCGGTCTATGCGACCGTCAGCGGCATGGTCGCCGAACGCAACGGCAACCCCGGCGATGTCACCTTCGATCGACCGCTTTACGTGATCACGGACCCGGCACAGACGACGGTGGTGTTCAACGTGTTCCCGCGCGATCTTGCCGCGGTTCGCCCGGGCCAGCGTGTCACGATCGAAACGGCAGACGGACAGCCTGTCGCGGATTCGGTCCTGGGCGACTATCTGCCCGAAGGGAATGCCGCAGCCGGCACCGCTCTGCTTCGTGCCAACCTGCCCAACCGGGATGGCCGCTATCGCCCGGGCATGGCGCTGCGCGGAAAGGTTACGGTGAATGCCGTGACCGTGCCGCTGGCGGTCCGGACCGAGGCACTGCAACCGTTCCGCGACTTCACCGTGGTCTTCGCCAATTTTGGTGACACGTACGAAGTGCGGATGCTTGAGCTGGGCCGCAGGTCGCCGGAATGGACCGAAGTTCTCGGCGGGCTGAAGTCGGGCACGCGCTATGCCTCCAAGGGCTCCTTCCTCATTCGCGCCGACATCGAAAAGTCCGGCGCGAGCCACGATCACTGATACGGGAAGGATCTGAACCATGCTTGCCCGCATCATAGGCTTCTCCATCCGGCAGCGCTGGATGGTGCTGGCGCTTGTCGCCATGCTCGCCTCCCTCGGCATCTGGAGCGCAACGCGCCTGCCCATCGACGCCGTTCCCGACATCACCAACGTCCAGGTACAGATCAATACCGAGGCCGAGGGCTATTCCCCGCTTGAGGCCGAGCAGCGCGTGACCTTCCCGGTCGAAACCGCGATCGCCGGTATTCCGGGGCTTGATTATACCCGTTCCGTCTCGCGCTACGGTCTCAGTCAGGTGACGGTGGTGTTCAAGGACGGCACCGACATCTACTTCGCCCGCCAGCTTGTGAACGAGCGAATCCAGGCGGTGAAGTCGCAGCTTCCGCCTGGGTTGGAGCCCACGATGGGTCCAATCGCCACGGGGCTGGGCGAGATTTTCATCTACTCCGTCGAATCCCGTGTCGGTGCCAGGAAGCCCGATGGTAGCGAATGGACCCCAACAGATCTGCGCACGCTCAACGATTGGGTGGTCCGCCCACAAATGCGGACCATTCCGGGCGTTGCCGAGGTGAACTCGATTGGTGGCTATTCACGCCAGTACCATGTTACCCCGGATGCCGGCAGGCTCGCTGCTATTGGCATCTCACTTACCGAAGTCGTTGAGGCGCTTGAGGCCAACAACGCCAATCGAGGCGCTGGCTATGTTGAACGGGCAGGAGAACAGATCCTGATCCGCGTGCCGGGCCGGGCCGCGAATGAAACGGACATTGCGCAGATCATCGTTGCCACGCGGGGAGGCTTACCGATCCGGGTCGGCGACGTTGCCGATGTCGTCATCGGTTCTGAATTGCGCAACGGGGCAGCTACCCAGAATGGCAAGGAAATCGTGCTGGGCACGATTGTCATGCTCACGGGAGAGAATCCCCGCGTTGTCGCGCAAGCAGCCGCCGAACGCCTGAAACAGGTGCAAGCGTCGTTGCCTTCGGGCATCATTGCCCAACCACTGTACGACCGCACCGAACTGGTCGATCGCACCATCGCCACAGTCGAGAAGAACCTGGTCGAAGGGGCCATCCTTGTCATCGCCGTGCTGTTCCTGCTGCTCGGCAATATCCGCGCGGCGCTGATCACGGCGGCGGTCATTCCGTTCTCGATGCTGATGACGCTGACCGGCATGGTCCAGGGGCGGGTCTCGGCCAACCTGATGAGCCTTGGCGCGCTCGATTTCGGCCTGATCGTCGACGGTGCGGTTATCATCGTCGAGAATTGTTTGCGGCGCCTTGGCGAAGCTCAGCACCGCATGGGACGGCTGCTTGATCGGGACGAACGCTTCGGGCTCGTCGCCAAGGCCAGCGCCGAGGTAATCCGCCCCAGCCTGTTCGGCATCGTCATCATCACGGTCGTCTACCTGCCCATCTTCGCGCTGACCGGCATCGAGGGGAAGACCTTCCACCCGATGGCGATCACCGTTGTCCTCGCGCTCACCGCCGCGATGATCCTCTCGCTCACTTTCGTGCCCGCAGCGGTCGCGATGTTCGTCACGGGCAAGGTCGAGGAAAAGGAAAACCGGGTGATGAGCTGGCTCAACGCCCGCTATGCCCCGGCGCTCGACTGGGTCATGGCGCGCGGCAAGCTGGTGATCGGCGGGGCTATGGCGCTGGTGGCGATCAGCGCCATCGGCGCGACGCGGCTTGGCTCGGAATTCATCCCCAACCTTGAGGAAGGCGATATTGCGCTCCATGCGCTGCGCATTCCAGGCACCAGCCTCAGCCAGGCGATAAGCATGCAGGAGGGGCTGGAGAACCGGCTCCGCAAGTTCCCTGAGGTCGAGCGCGTATTTGCCAAGATCGGCACCGCCGACATTGCAACCGATCCGATGCCGCCCTCAGTGGCCGACAACTACATTATCCTGAAGGATCGCAGCGAATGGCCGGACCCCAGAAAGCCGCGTGAGCAGCTGGTCGAGGAACTGAACGCAGCTGTCCGGCAGATACCCGGCAACAATTACGAGTTCACCCAGCCTGTTCAGATGCGGATGAACGAACTGATTGCCGGTGTTCGGGCAGACGTTGCCATCAAGCTGTTCGGTGATGACCTCGACCAGCTGCTGGAAAGCGGCAAGGCCATCGAGAAGGTCGCCAAGTCGATCGAGGGAGCCGAGGACGTCAAGCTGGAACAGGTCACGGGCCTGCCGGTGCTTTCGGTCACGCCAAAGCGTGAGATGCTGGCCCGCTATGGCATCAACGTTTCTGCCGTGCAGGACGCGGTTGCAACGGCGATGGGCGGCCGCAAGGCGGGCGAAGTATTCGAGGGTGATCGCCGGTTCGACGTGGTTGTCCGCCTGCCCGAGGTCAACCGAACCAATCTCGATGCTCTGGCCAACCTGCCGATCGGGCTCCCCGGGGAAGGTGCGGGCTTCGTGCCTCTGTCCGAAATCGCCGACATCGAAATGGCGATGGGGCCGAACCAGATCAGCCGCGAAAACGGCAAGCGGCGGGCGGTGATCACCGCCAACGTACGCGGCCGCGACCTCGGCTCGTTCATCGAGGAATTGCGGGAAAAGGTCCGTGCCCAGGTGACCGTGCCGGAGGGCTATTATGTCGTCTATGGCGGGACCTTCGAGCAGCTTCAGTCGGCTTCCGCGCGGCTGCAGCTGGTGGTGCCGCTGGCATTGCTGCTGATCTTCGGCCTGCTCTTTGCCCTGTTCGGCTCTGCCCGGGATGCGGCCGTCGTGTTCTCGGGCGTGCCTCTGGCCTTGACCGGCGGCGTTGCGGCTCTGGCCCTGCGCGGGATCCCGATGTCGATCTCGGCAGGAGTAGGCTTCATCGCCCTGTCCGGGGTCGCTGTGCTGAATGGTGTCGTGATGCTGTCGTTCATCCGTGACCTGCGCGAACGGGGCATGGCGCTCGACGCAGCGATCCGGGAAGGCGCGCTGACGCGGCTAAGGCCAGTGATGATGACCGCGCTGGTCGCCTCCCTCGGCTTTGTGCCGATGGCGCTCAACGTCGGGGCCGGGTCTGAAGTGCAGCGTCCGCTGGCAACGGTGGTGATCGGAGGAATTATTTCCTCGACCATCCTCACGCTGCTCGTCCTGCCCGCGCTTTACCGGCTGGTCCACGGTCGTCGCTCTCAGTCCGCCGACCCGATTGAAACGGCGTACGCTGCCCCCTCTTCGCAATGAGAAAATAGAATGACCATCCTGACATTGGCACAACGCCAGACCTGGACCCGTCCAGTCATGGCTCTTTGCGCGATCATGTTCGCACTGATCATTTCCTCTGTTGCTCAGGCCCACGGCGTCGCGGAAGGCGACCAAGGTTACGTGCAGGAAGTGAGCGGGGTGCAGTTCATCCCGTTCATGTACCTGGGGGCAAAGCATATGATCACCGGGTACGACCATCTGCTCTTTCTGTTTGGGGTAATTTTCTTTCTCTATCGCCTCAAGCACATTGCCACTTATGTGACGCTGTTCGCGATTGGCCATTCGACGACCATGTTGTTCGGTGTGCTGACCGGAGTCTCGGCAAACGCCTACTTGATTGACGCGATCATTGGCTTGTCGGTCGTCTACAAGGCGCTCGACAATCTCGGAGCGTTTCGTCGGTGGTTTGGTGTTCAACCCAACACCAAGGCGGCGACGCTGGTCTTCGGGCTGTTTCACGGCTTCGGCCTGGCCACGAAGGTGCTTGAATTCGAAATGTCGCGCGATGGGCTGCTGCCCAACCTGATCGCGTTCAACCTCGGGGTCGAGATCGGCCAGATCCTCGCTCTGAGTGCGATCCTCATCCTGATGGGGTTCTGGCGCCGGACCAAAAGCTTCGGACGCCATGCCTTCGCGGCCAACGTCGCGCTGATGACCGCCGGGTTCCTGCTGGTCGGCTACCAACTCACCGGATTCGTTATTGCTCAAGGAGCTTGAAGCATGTTCAATTCACAATTGCCGCCGCTCTCAGAGCTGCCAACATCGCGCCAGCTTGTCCGTTCCACTCTGATCGCGGCTGGCGTCGCTGCTGCCTTGCTGACGACGGTAGTCCTGCCGTCCGAATACGGGGTTGATCCGACAGGTGTCGGGCACGTCCTTGGCTTGACCGACATGGGCAAGATCAAGGTTCAGTTGGCCAGCGAGAACGAACAGAATATCGCTGCTGATGGGGTGGCCGACGGGGCAGACAAACCCACGGAAGTTGCCGCCCAAGCTGCACAACCGATCACCGACACCGTGCCCCAAGGCGAGCGCAGCGACACCACAACGGTCACGCTTGAGCCCGGGGAGGCATCCGAGATCAAATTGGCCGCCTCAAAAGGCGCGAAGATCAACTTCGATTGGTCTGTCGCCGGTGGTCACGTCAACTACGACACTCATGCTGATGCGCCGGGGATTGAATACCATGGCTATGGCAAAGGTAAGGAATCACAGGGCGAGCGCGGCACGCTGACCGCTGCATTCGACGGCAAGCATGGCTGGTACTGGCGCAACCGCTCCGGTGCCACCGTGGTCATCACGCTCCGAACATCAGGTGCCTATTCTGCGATCAAACGAGTAGTCTGAGATCGCAGGCGACGCTCCAAGCTGAGAAATGATACTGGCGAGGGCCAGGGGCTTGCCTCCTGTCTTCGCTGGCATCTTGGCAAAGCGGGTTGCAGGGGATCAGCGCTTGCGGCATTATGAACTGATCGGGATCGAGCAACCTCCCGGTCAGGCGCCAGCCCAAGTGTTGCCTTTCTTGGTCCGCGTTGCGGATGGAAAGGTGTATATTGGCTGTGCCGAATGAAGGTAATCACCCGAGCTTTAGCGAACTGGTGCGGATTTCCGCCCGTATTGGCTGCCTGAGTTTTGGCGGACCAGTCGGTCAGATCGCGCTTATGCATCGCGAACTGGTGGAGGAACGCCAGTGGGTAACGGAGGACCAGTACCTCCACGCACTCAATCTCTGTCACCTTCTGCCAGGACCAGAGGCCCAGCAGCTCGCAATCTGGATTGGCTGGAAGCTTCATGGCCTGCGCGGGGGCCTTGCGGCCGGGCTACTGTTCGTCATTCCCGGGGCTCTGGTCATCCTCGCCTTGTCGATTTTGTACGGCTATGCGGCTGAGCTTCCCTGGTTCGCGGCCATATTCCTCGGCATCAAGGCTGCAGTACTCGCGATTGTCGTTCAGGCCTTGCTGCGCGTAGCGGGGCGAGCCCTTAACACGCCATCCAAGAAAGCCCTGGCAGTCGCTGCCTTTGTGGCGCTGTTCCTCTTCAATCTCCCGTTTCCTCTGGTGGTGCTGGGCGCAGGTGTAATCGGCACGGTGATTGCGGCAACCCGGCCGGAACTGTTTGCGCTCAGGCAGAACGATAGTCCGCCTCCTACCGCGCCCAGACCTTGGGGCGCGAGCTTCCGCGCGGTCGGCATCGGTCTGATTGTGTGGGTCGCACCTATGGGGGCAGTGCTCGCCCTGCTCGGCCCGGATCATGTCCTCTGGGATGTTGGCTTGTTCTTCTCCAAGCTCGCGGTGGTGACCTTCGGAGGCGCATACGCCGTCCTCGCCTATATGGCCCAGCAAGCAGTTGACCTTTTTGGGTGGCTCAGTGCACGTGAAATGGCCGATGGATTGGGATTGGCAGAAACGACCCCGGGTCCTTTGATCATGGTCACCCAGTTCGTGGGCTACCTCGCTGCATTCCGCGCGCCGGATCCGTTTTTCCCGCTTCTCGCAGGGGTGCTCGGCGCACTCTTGACCACCTGGGTCACCTTTGTTCCGTGCTTTCTATGGATCTTTGCACTCGCGCCGTGGGTGGAGCGACTGGAACACGCCCATCGCCTGAAGGGCGGCCTTGCTGCGGTAACCGCGGCTGTGGTGGGGGTTATCGCCAATCTGTCCGCCTGGTTCGCCCTTCACGTGCTCTTCTCGCGAGTGCTGGAGCAACGCTTTGGCGGTCTCACTCTGACGGTCCCCGATCTCGCCAGTTTCGATTGGCGCGCAGCGCTTCTGGCGGTGACTGCGGCCACATTGATCTTCCGGCTGAAATGGAACGTCATTCGCGTGCTGACGGTTTGCGCCGTTGGGGGCCTCGTCCTTGGTCAGTTCGTTTAAAAGGAGTTCGATCCCATGAACGACATATCTCGCCGCCATGCCCTCGGCAGCATCGCACTTGGTGTGGCAGCCACTGCAGCTCCGGGCGCCGCGACTGCAGCAGCACCGGCATCCGGACGTTCCGCGATGAACGAGCCAGTTCCCGCCTTCGCTGGCGGGCACGCTGTCAAACCGCTCGGGTTCGATCCCACGAAGCTAGCCGGTCTCACCGAAAAGCTGATCCGCTCGCACTGGGAAAACAATTACCAAGGTTCCGTGAAGGCCCTCAATATGATCGAGGGGCGCCTTGCCCTCGCGATGGCCGACAAGGACCTGCCGCCGGTGGTCTATGGCGGGCTCAAGCGCGAGGAGCTGCACCGCACTGGCTCGGTGATCCTGCACGAGCTTTATTTCGACCAACTTGGTGGTAACGGCCAGCCCTCGGGGAGCATCCGCGATGCGCTCACCGCAAGTCACGGTTCGTTTGAGGCATGGGAGGCAGAGTTCCGCCGCACAGCGATGGCGCTTGCGGGTGGATCGGGCTGGGCTATCCTCGCCTGGAACCAGTACACTCGCTCACTTCACAACTATTGGGCCTGGGACCACACCAACGGGCCGATAACCGGCTCGCCCTTGCTTGTGCTCGACATGTACGAACATGCTTTCGCAATGGACTACGGCACAGCCGCGGCAAAATATATCGACGCCTTCATGCGCAATCTCGACTGGACTGTGGTGGATGCGCGGTATCGTGCCGCGAGAAGCTGATTTTTTCGCGCTCTAGCTATGCCAGCGATGTTTCGCGTGCGGAGCCTCGGGCGCAACGGCGGAATAAGCCTGTAGCCAATTCAGTCATAGCGATTTTTACGGAAGTGCCGGACCGAGCGTCTCGATGATCCGGCAGTCCGCTATAGTGCCCTGACGACAAGTGGTCAGCATTCGCGACAGCTCGCTGCGAAGGGCGAGGAGATCGCCGATCTTGCGGTCGATATCACGCAGATGCGCGCTGGTGATTCGATCAACTGCCGCACAGGGCTGACTTTTGTCGTCCGAAAGACTGAGCAGTTCCCGTACCTGTTCCAGCGGAAACCCGAGATCGCGAGCGCGGCGAATGAATGAGAGCCGATCAAGGTCAGCCTCACTGTAGGCGCGATAGTTTCCTGCCGTTCGGACCGGTTTCGGCAGAAGTCCAATCCGTTCGTAATAACGAATGGTCTCCACTTTGGTAGACGTTGCCTTGCCCAGATCGCCGATTGTCAGTCCCATGACCTTGACCCTGTAGTTGCTACAGGCCCCATATGGGCTTGGATGGTTGAAGAATCGAGGAGGTTAAATGGCTGGCGGATGTTGCGGTGATCACAACGGGGCCGCTGTAAGCACTGACCGGACATGGCGGCGGGTTCTTTGGATTGCGCTGTTGATTAATGCCGGGATGTTCCTGGTCGAGATCACAGCTGGCGTCACGGCGCACTCTGCGTCGCTACGTGCCGACGCAATCGACTTTCTTGGGGACACTGCCAATTATGCGATCAGTCTCGGCGTCGCGGGAATGGCCTTGGTCTGGCGGTCCAGAGCTGCGCTTGTGAAGGGCCTTTCACTTCTGGTGCTTGGGCTTTGGGCGCTGGGAAGTGCGTTAATTCTTGCTCTTGCCGGGCGGGTACCGACAGCGGAGACGATGGGCGTGGTTGGAGTAATGGCGCTTGTCGCTAATCTGGCCTGTGCCGTTATGCTCTGGCGCCATCGTGGGGGGGATGCCAACCGCCGGTCTGTCTGGATATGTTCGCGCAACGACGCAATTGGTAATGTCGCCGTCATGCTGGCTGCGCTCGGGGTGTTTGGAACCGGGACGTTGTGGCCAGATCTGATTGTCGCCCTGATCCTCTCGGGTCTCGGGATCAGCGGCGGGATTCAGATTATCGCGCATGCAAGGCAGGAATTGGCCAGTGCCCGCCACAGTGAAAGCGCGCCTCAGCATTCAGCATAAAGCCTTCTGCGGTTGAAGCAGCTTCTCGAATCACCCAGTTCAGGCCCCGACCGTTACGGAACGGCACTATGGGGCCCCGCACTCTGTAGACGCTACCGGGTCAAGAGCTGATGCGACAATCCTAATATGGTTGCCCAAGTGCCTACGGGAGGAACCACAAAGTCGGGCTTGCTGTTTCTTCTTCAAAGGAGCCACCAGCATGTCCAACGTCAGTCAGGAGCGCAGCCATTCCATCTGGATGGATTTAGGTCCGGACATCCCGGCGCCTCCCCTGCGGGAAAACATCGAGTGCGACGTGGTCGTCATTGGCGGCGGCGTCGCGGGCCTGTCCTGCGCTTACGAACTGACCCGTTTCGGCTATTCAACCGCCGTGATCGATCGGGGCCGGATCGGCGGCGGTATGACCTCGCGCACGACAGCGCACCTGGCCTCCGCACTGGACGACTACTACAGCGAACTTATCCGGACCCATGATGAGGACACGGCCCGCAGATATCATGAAAGCCAGGTCGCCGCGATCAACCGGATCGCCGCCATTTGCGAGGAGGAGGGCATCGATGCCGATTTTGCGCGGCTGGACGGCTTCCTGATCCCGGCTTCACCGGATCACCAGTCCGAACTGGCCCGGGAGTTCGACGCCTGCCGCCGAATTGGCGTTGATGTTGAATGGACCGATTTGCCCCCAATTGCCACCCCGGGCCGCTCGCTTTGCTTTCCGCGTCAGGCCCGGATGCATCCAGCCAGGTACATGGCTGGCCTTGCCCGCTGCATCAGCGCGCGTGGGGGCCGGCTGTTTGCCGATACCGCATATGTCGGCCACGAGAAGTCGGGCGAACTTGTCCTGATCAAGACGGAAGGCGGACAGACGATCCGCGCAGCACACGCCGTGTTTGCCACCAATTCTCCGGTCAACGACAAGGTTGCGCTGCACACCAAGCAGGTTCCGTTCCGCACTTATGCGCTTGCGGGAAAGGTGCCCAAGGGTTCCGTTGCCGATGCGCTGGTGTGGGATACGCTGGAATACTATCACTATGTCCGCCTCCAGCCGGCAGATGAAGCACATGATTGGCTGATTGTCGGCGGGGAAGATCACCGCTCGGGCGAAGCGGCGGACATGGACAAGCGCCTCGCTGCCATCGAAGCGTGGGCTCGCGAACGCTACCCGTCGCTGATGCAAATCGACTATCGGTGGTCGGGTCAGGTTCTCGAACCGATCGACTTCATGCCATTTACGGGCCGCAACCCCGGTGACCACAATATCTATGTCCATACCGGGGACTCCGGTCAGGGTATTACCAACGGCGTCCTTGCCGGTCTGGTCATAGCGCCCCTGATCTGCGGCCAGGAGGCGCGATTTGCAGATATCGTCCGACCAGACCGCAAGCCTCTTGGGGTACCCGCTCTGTCGGAGTTCGCCTCCGGTCAGGCGGGAGCGCTCAAAAACCTTGCCGAACATCTGGGGCCGAGCGAAGTCGAATCGGTAGAGGAAATACCGGCAGGAAGCGGTGCGATCATGCGGCACGGCTCTGCGAAGAAGCTGGCCATCTACAAGGATGAAAACGGCGCACTCTCGGTCTGCTCTGCACTTTGCACGCACATTGGCTGCATCGTGCACTGGAACCCCTTCGAAAAATGCTGGGATTGCCCGTGTCATGGCTCGCAGTTTTCTACCGAAGGGCAGGTGCTTAATGGGCCTGCGGTCAACGCGCTCTCGCGCGAAACGCTATAAGTCTCTGGCTGAGCGTCATATTTTTGCGGATTACTTAAAGCGCACCGGCAAGTTCGGCGCTACAACCTGACGGAGACAGAGCGATCTGGTGGCTGGCGCCAGCGCGCTGCGCAAAAGCGTCCATAATCCGCCGGCCTTGGCCGGAAGATGGCTTTGCCATCGGTTGACCCCCGTCGCCTATGCCATTGTCCTTGACTGTCAGGATCCACCGCCCGTCCCGGGCGACTAAGGAAACCGCGATTTTGCCATCGGCTTGTTCCGGAAACGCATACTTCGCGCAGTTGGTAAGTGCCTCGTTCAGCCAAAGACCCATCGAGGCAGCGACGTTTGCTCCCAGATGAAGTTCTTCAATTTCTGTTGTGATCTGAACCTCCGGCGAAAACATCGCCGTTGATATGCGCTCGACAAGGTTTTCAAGATAAGGCTTGATAGCGACCAGTTGTTCTGCATCTGTATCAAGCAATACATGGCTGTAGATGTCGCCAAAACAACTGATGCGGCCTTTCGCCTCATCAAGTGCACGGATACCATCCGGAGTCTCCCGGCGGCGTTGTATCTCCAGAAGCGAGAGAACCAGCGAGAAATTGTTCCGGGTCCGGTGCTCGAACTCGGCGAAAATCAACTTCCGCCTGGCAATTTCCTCTCCCTTTTGATGGGCGGCCTGTTCCACGGCGCCGCGAAAACTTTCTGCCAGAACCATTACCAGCAGCGCTGAGGCAACATTAATGGCCACCCGCCAGAGCTCTGTCGCACTTGGCGTCTCGAAGGATCGCACGGGCGGAAGTACCCACCACCACGCCCAAAGGACGGAAATGGCAAGGGCAACCAGTCCAGCATGCAATCTTCCGTATAAAGTTGCTACAATCACGGCAGGATAGACCAGCGCGAAGGGACCCGCGGTAGGGGCGATTTCATCCAACAAGGCGCGGACCATGATCATCACGGCGGCGCAACCAACCCCGAACAGAAGCTGCACGACTGAGCGCTGGAAAGGGGTGCGGCCCCAACGCGTCGCGTCAAACGTCGTTAGATGCTGCATGTGCCCCTCGCTCAATCAGGAGATTAGCCACTCGATGGTGGACGACTTTGCGGCTCTTCCGAGAATAAAGTGGCCCAGATTTCAGGCAATTACGGTGGCAGTCAAGCCCGCCGCGTATATTAAAATAACGGTCGTAGATTTTATGAGGCTGAGGCTAACAGCCCCGGCGCGCGGGAAAGCCACCTATGCATCTTTCGGAAAATTTGGATTGCGTCTTTTTCGGCGCAGCAGCCATGTCCACAAACCGGTGACATACAGCACCGGCAACGCAATTCCCGCGACCGCAACCAGCACGCGGCCCGGCATGTTGCCCACTTCTCCGCTATGGATCGCAAATGCACTTTCAAGGATGCGATTCGTCCAGGGTGCGGCAGCCGCATCGTATACGTCGAGCACTTTTCCTTCAGGGGCGATTGTCACGACGCTGGTGCCGGACCAGCTTCTCCATTCGCCGGGCTGACGGAGCCGCACACGGAAAACCGGCGATTTTTCGCTGGGTAGCGTGAGCGTGACGAAGGCGGCGCGGGGTAATTGCGCGCTGGCAATCTCCAACGCCCGTTGCGGGGTGATCGGGGAAGGCATCTTTTTAACCGGAACAGCTTCATACGCCTCGCGATAAGGGAGGTATGAGGAGCTGAATGCCCGAAGCTCCTTACCGAAATCCATACTTGCTCCGGAAAGGGCCAGGAGGATCAGCACACAACCGACAACAAGGCCGGTGGAGCGGTGCCAGCCCCACATGCGTTGGCGCAAGCTCCGCAATTTGTGCAATGCAAATATCTCGTTCCATCGCGCGCGTCGCGGCCAGCCGAGGTAGACGCCCCATCCGGCACTCAGAGCAAGGAACAGACCCGACAGGCCAAGCAGAAGGCCACCAGTTTCTCCCAGCAGAAGGTGGTGATGGAGGTCATATATCCAGCGCGTCAGATCGCCGTCGGTGGGGAGCTTTGGTCGCCAGTTGCGGTCGTGCAGGATCAGACCGCCTGATACCTCGATAAGGAGGCCGCGCCGGGCTCCTCCTGCATCGATGTAGTTAAGCGCCAGGATCGACGGATCACCATCTATCACCCCGATCGACTCCGGGTCGACCGAGAGGCTTTTCCGCGCAGTCGCGACAATTTGGTTCAGGGGGAGGTATTTCGACGAACCAACGGTTTCCGCTCCGGACGAAGCCAGCATCGCGCGATCCAATTCGCGGTGAAAGACGAGGATTGCGCCGGTCAGACCCTGCAATGCCCAGACAAGACCAAGCGTGAGACCAAACCAAAGATGGCCGTTTTTCAGGAGTTTGCGCAACCAAATGCCTTGGTCGGTGCCCTTGTGGGTAGTCTGGTCCATGGACGTTCCTCATGTTTGAGGCGGATCTCCTAGCGGAAAATCAAAAGCTGTAAAACGCTATTGCGAGTCACTCGCATTATCGATAGCTGGGGCCCACATCTCAGGAAGGACCCTCATGCGAATCAGAATACCGACCGCCGCCGCCGTCATTGGCATTGCCTGCGCGATAAGCACCGGGGCACATGCGAATGAAGCCGAGAGCAGCGGGTCCGATACCGAAGAGCAGAGCCGCACCATTGTCGTTACCGGCGTCCGGGAGTCGGGATATGCCCCCGCATCGACCGGCGCTGCGAAGATTCCGGCAGAATTGCGCGACATTCCGCAGACGGTCGACGTTGTCCCGGAAGCGATACTGCGCGACCAGCGCGCTCTTTCCATTCAGGATGCGTTGAAGAACGTGCCCGGCGTCGGCCTGAGCCACGGTGACGGGCAGCGGGACCAGGTCACCATTCGTGGGTTCAGCGCGATTTCGGATCAGTTTGTCGATGGCTTTCGGGACGATGCTCTCTACTTCCGCGACCTTTCGAACATCGCCCGGATCGAGGTTATCAAGGGACCCGCTGCCGTTCTTTACGGTCGCGGCTCCTCGGGCGGACTGATCAACCGGGTAACCCGTAAGCCGGGCGAGAATGTCGCTTCGGTCGTGCTGACAGCGGGAAGTTGGGACACCAAGCGCGGTGAGTTCGATGTGGGCCGCGTCATCAGCGATGGTGCGGTGGCTTTCCGGCTCACCGGAGCGCTCGAGCGCAGTGGCAGTTTTCGACAATACCAATTCCTCGATCGGGAGACCATCGCGCCGTCCGTGCTCCTGCGGCCGGGCGCGCAGACCGAAATCCTGATCCAGGCCGACTATCTGCGCGACGAACGTGTCACGGACTTCGGCATTCCCGCCTACCAGGGTCGCCCAGTCGATGTGGCTCCCGAAACCTACTACGGCGCGGCCAACGCCAAGGATGCCGATACCAGCCGGTCGAAGGTTTCATCTCAAGCCGTGAGCCTGATCCATCATTTCTCGGACAATCTGACCCTACGCAATGGCTTCCGCCGGTACGACTACGACCTCGACCGCCGCAACACGCTGCCTGGCGCAGTCCTTCCGGTCACGGCGACGCGGCCCAAGCCGCTGGTGTCGTTGAACCGGTCAAACTTTTTCCGCGACGAAACCGGCTGGTCGAATCAACTGGAACTCACCCATCTGGTCGAAGTGGGCGGCACAAAGCACACCCTGCTCTATGGCTTCGAGATTGCCCGTCAGATCAAGCGCCAACTGCTTTATTCGCGAAGCGCCATTGCCACGGTCGATCTGTACGCACCGGTCCTTCCAACCGTGCCTGTCGACCTCGGCGGCTCGCCAGCCACCGATAATGAAGGCCGCTTCAAGAATGAAGGGCTCTACCTCCAGGACATGATCGACTTCGGATCGGGCTTCAAGGCGCTGGTCGGAATTCGCCATGACTGGTTTGAGCAACGCACCATCCAGCATCTTGCGCTTCCCAACCTTGCGCGCAGGGACAGTGAATGGAGTCCACGGGCCGGCGTCGTGTTCCAGCCGGACGAAACGCAAAGTTACTATGCATCCTGGAGCAAGTCCTTCCAGCCTTCTGGTGAAGGCTTTGCCCTTGCAACCAACAACGCCGGGATCGAACCGGAAAAAACCACCAACAAGGAGGTCGGCGCCAAGTACACGTTCCTGGACGGTCATTTGAACACAACAATTTCGCTGTTCGAGCTCGAACGGACGGGCATCAAGTCGGCGGTCCCCGGCACGACGACGCTGATTCCGATTGGCACGCAGCGGACGCGCGGTCTGGAACTCACTGCCAACCTTGATCTTCCTTCCGGGTGGCGGGCAGTGGCGGGCTATTCGTATCTGGACGCGCGCGTTATCCGCTCCGTCGCCGTTGACGATGGGCAACCGGTCGAGGGCAAGCGAGCCACTATCACACCGCGGCACAGCGCCAACCTGTTCATTACCAAGTCCTTCGCTGATCAGTTTGGCCTCGGAATCGGCGGCAATTACGTAGGCGACCGTTTCGCCAACCCCGGAAATACGGTGACACTGCCTTCCTATGTGACGATTGACGCCCTTGCCTGGGTCAAGCTCGGTAAGGCCCGCCTGCAACTCAACGCCTATAACCTGTTCGACCGACGCTATATCGTCTCCGGGCACGGGACTTCCCCGAACCTCAACCTGCCGGGGGCACCACGGACGGTCATGGCGACCCTGCGCCTCGATATGTGAGGCGCGAACCAGGTAAAATTCAGCAGAGAAACACCAACGAGGAGCGGCTTGCCATGTACGAATTTGTCGACCGGCCGGTCACCAGCTTGGACAATGGTAGCCGCTTTCTGGTCTGGTCGATGCGGAACTGGGTTGCTGCCTGCGCCGAACGCCAGTGCCCCGGCAGCCGCATAGCCGAGGGATTTGCCCGCTGGGGAATGCTACGGGGACTCCATCCATTTCTTCGCATCATGGCACTCTTGAACCGCCATGGTCTGACAAATCTCGAATTCTGCAAACTCGGGTGCAATCACATCGCAGAAGGCGAAGCCATAATTCTTGGAGTGATCGCATCAGGGCTTCGTTGCGAAAGGTCTTTGCCTGGCACGCTCGAATGCCTGGTCGAAGAGGGATGGGTTGGTGACCTCGTCTGTTCCATCAGCGAGCTCGCCCAGGCGATGCGCTCCAGCCCGAAGCTGAGCATCAGTCAATGAAGCGACGGCGCTGAAATCCACGAAGCGCGGGCCGGCACAGCCAACCCGCGCTTCACCTGGATCCGCGTGATTAGCCGAACAGCTTTTGCGCAGTCTTGGCGACCCGCGCGCCGAGATAGCGGGCGCCGGCGAGCTCGTCTTCATCAGGCTGGCGGCTGCCGTCCGCCCCGGCAATGGTCGTCGCACCATAAGGAGCACCGCCGCGTACCTTGTCGTGTCCTGATTGACCCGCAAAGCCGTAGTCGAGGCCGACGATCGTCATCCCGAAATGCAGCAGGTTGGTAATCACGGAAAACAGTGTGGTTTCCTGTCCGCCATGCTGGGTGCCTGTCGAGGTGAAGGCGGCCCCGACTTTACCGTTGAGCGCGCCGCGCGCCCACAGGCCGCCCGCCTGGTCGAGGAACGCCGCCATCTGCGACGAGATCCGCCCAAAGCGGGTACCGGTTCCGACGACGATCGCGTCGTAGTTCTCCAGATCGGCAATCGCGGCCACCGGCGCGGGCTGGTCGAGCTTGAAGTGATTGGCGCGGGCGACATCCTCGGGAACGGTTTCCGGAACTCGTTTGATGTCCACAGTAGCACCGGCCTGCCGTGCGCCTTCCGCCACGGCTTCGGCCATAGCTTCAATGTGCCCATAGGTCGAATAGTAGAGGACGAGAACTTTGCTCATGTGGTGTCTCCTTCTTGGGGGATACGGAATCAGGTACCGAAGGCGTAGGCATCCATACGCAGGACGCCGTAAGTGGTGCTGCTGTGCAACCGTGTCGCCTTCGTGTCCGTTCCCGCTGCGCCAAGCGCTACGAACAGAGGCAGCAGGTGTTCCTCGGTCGGATGATTGCGCTCGGCATTGGGCGCAAGGTGGCGATAAGCCAGCAGGTCGCAGGTGCGTTGTTCGGTCAGCGCGCGGTCAAACCAGTCGGCAAAGTCGCTCACCCACTCTGGTTCTGCCATGCCTTGCTGGCCGCGCCAGCTCGACAGATCGTGCGTGAAACTGCCACTGCCGACCACCAGCACGCCTTCATGCGCAAGCGGAGCGAGCGCGCGCCCGACTTCGAGATGGTGACCCGGGCCAAGGTGGCGCTGGACCGAAAGCTGGACAACCGGGATGTCGGCCTGCGGCCAGGCGATCATCAGCGGCACCCATGCACCGTGGTCGAGCCCGCGCGCGGTGTCCGTTGCCGCGGCAAGGCCCGCATCGCCAAGCAGTTCCACAACGCGGGTCGCCAGTTCCGGATCACCCGGCGCGGGGTAGGATAGTTGATAAAGCTCAGGCGCAAACCCGCCAAAATCGTGGATCGTGGCGTTACGGGCAACGGCGTTGACCGTAGGCAGGCGCGTTTCCCAATGGGCAGAAACCGTCAGGATCGCGCGCGGCCGATCGATTGAAGCGGCCAAGCCTTCGAGGAAGTGCCGGGCGGGCACGTCCTCGAAAGGCAAGGTCGGCGCCCCGTGTGACAGGAAGATCGGGCGCAGCATGACGTTCAGTCCTTGGCTGGGTGGGGACGGAGGGCATAGACGCCATCGCCTAGGAGCGCCTGCACCACCAGCACCAGCGACCAGAAGACCGGGTATTCCCAGCCACCACCGGGGTTCGAGAAGGTAAAGCCGTTGGCGGCGTGCGGAATGATCGAGCCAAGCAGGATTGGCAGTGCGGCAAGCGCAGCGAGGCGTGAGTAGATCCCCAGGATCATCGCCAAGCCAAGGCCAATCTCGCCGACCAGTACCGGATAGGCGGCAATGCCGGGAAAGCCGATGCTTTCAAAGAAACCGGCTGTGCCGGCGGGGGTGAAGACGATGAGCTTGATAAGCCCGTGTGTGAGGAGCAAGCCACCGCTGGTGACGCGCAGCACCGTGGTGGCAATGGCAGTTCGGTCGATGGTGTTCATGGCGGGTTCCTTTGTTCGTTGGCCACACCTTAGGCTGGCGCATCGATGTATGGAATTCTCCAAACTTGACGAACGCCCATGCGTTTATGCATATTCCTGAGATGGACTGGGATGATCTGCGCACTTTTCTGGTGATTGCCCGCCACGGCACTCTGTCGGCCGCCGCTCGCGCACTCGGGGTGTCCCAGCCTACGATGGGCCGCAGGCTGGCGGTGATGGAGGAGCGCATTGGCGCGCGCCTGCTTCAGCGCCATCCGGGTCGCTTCGCGCTTACTCCTTTGGGCGAAGCAGTCCTTGGAAATGCCGAACGGATAGAAGCCGAAGTTTTCGCGGCCGAGCGCGCGATTACCGGTCGCGACGCCGCCTTGGAAGGCGTCGTGCGGTTGACCACGGTGGACACGCTCGCTGCCCGGATTGTGGCCCCCGCGCTCGCCGCTCTGCAGCGCAGGCATCCGGGCATTGTCATCGAACTGGTGCCGGATACCCGGTCGCTCAGCCTGTCACGACGCGAGGCGGACATTGCGCTGCGCATGTCGCGGTTCGAGGGCAATGAGGTCGTTGCACGGCGAGCCGGCCGCCTTGCCATGGGCATATACGCAACCCCTGACTGGCGCGAGCGCATTGGCAAGGAGAAGGTTCGACTGATTTCTACACTGGACGATCAGGCCCACTTGCCTGAAGCGAAATGGCTGCTCGAGATATTTCCCGACGCTGCCATTGGCTTCCGGTCAAACAGCCGGGAGGTGCAGCTCCAGACAGCACTCGCTGGCGGCGGAATCGCCGCACTTGCGCGTTACCGCGCAGACACAGAACCAGGACTGGTGCGGCTGTGCCCAGACCAGCCACCGCTGGTGCGCGATATCTGGTTGGGGGTGCACAGCGACATGCGCCACATGCCCCGGGCCCGCGCCGTCATGGATGCCATCATTGGCGCATTGGAGGCCAGCGCCGCCATCCTGAACCCGGTGGACTGACTGACCGTTCCCTGACGCAAATAGACACGCATTTCGACATCGTAATGGCTTCGCACGGGCATTTCAGCTATGGTCTGCAGTGCCAAGGTGGCGGTGAAGGCGTTGCATGCCTCGGCAGACACAGGAGGCTCACATGACCGACGAAGAGAAGAAATCGGCTATCGCAGTTCTGAACCGGATCATGGAGGCGGAACTGGCGGGAGTCGTCCGCTACACGCATTATTCGCTGATGGTCTACGGCTACAACCGCATTCCGATCGTGTCCTGGCTCGAAGGCAATGCTTCAGAAGGTCTGGCGCATGCACGCAAAGCGGGTGAACTTGTCACCCTGCTGGGCGGACACCCGTCCTTGCAGATCGGGCCGCTTCTTGAAACGGCGAAGCACGATATCGGTGACATCCTGCGCGAAAGCCTTGAGCACGAGAAAATGACGCTTGGCCTTTATTATGAGTTGCTCAAACTGGCAGCAGATCGTTCCGTCCTGCTTGAGGAATATGCCCGGGAAATGATCATGCTTGAGGAAATGCACCTCGACGAAGTGGACAAGATGCTTCGCAAGCCCGGCGATGTTCAGGCGTTCCAAGCCTGATCGGCATTTTTGTTTGGAATGATAGTGTGTCGCTGGCGGTTGGTTCCGATCCAAGCGTCGCGGAAGAAGAATCGCAAGCGACATAGCGCGCGCCCGCGCTCCGCTAGGTACACGAGATTGCACCCCTCAGAGCACAGCAGGGAGCTTGACGTCTACCCTTGCATCTGAGCGGTCAGGGCTTGGCCGCTTTACCCTCTGTCGCGTCCTGCTTCGACGATTGCGGGGGGCGTGACGCGCCCATTTGATCTGCATCAAATTAGCTGCGAATGACTTGCAATAGCGGTTATCCCTCGATACCGGCGAGGTTAACGGCCGAATCCGGCCGAACCTGAAACCGCAGACAGGGGAAAATTATGAAGTTCGCACTTTTGCTCAGCACAGCCCTCTTGGCGTTTCCTACCATGGCGGCCGCAGAGGAAGCGGCAGGAGACGATACCAATACGATCCTGGTGATCGGTAAGTCCGTGGGCTACGCCGCGACCGATTCCGTCACCGCGACCAAGACTGACACCCCGCTGATCGATGTGCCGCAGACGATCAGCGTCGTCACCCGCCAGCAACTCGACGACCAGGCCCAGCACTCGATCGCCGATGTCCTGCGCTACATCCCGGGCACGACCGTCGGCCAGGGCGAAGGCAACCGCGACCAGATCACCATCCGCGGCCAGAATTCCACCTCGGACTTCTTCCTTGATGGGGTGCGCGACGACGTCCAGTACTACCGCAGTCTCTACAACATCGAGCGGGTCGAGATTCTGAAGGGCCCCTATGCCCTGATCTTCGGTCGCGGCGGCGGCGGTGGCATCATCAACCGCGTGCAGAAGGCGCCAAGCAATGAGCGCTTCTTCGCCTCGGCCGGTGGGAGTGTGAACAGCTTCGGCGCGTGGGACGCTTCCGCCGACGTTAACCTGCCCGTCTCCGCTGGCGGCGCGCTGCGGGTCAACGGCTTCTACGAGAACCTCGCCAACCACCGCGATCACTTCGACGGCGAGCGCTATGCGATCAACCCCTACCTCGCCTTCGATCTCGGCGGCGGGTGGAAGGCCGGTCTGTCCTACGAATACGTCAAGGATGACCGCGTGACAGACCGGGGCATCCCTTCGCTGGCTTGCACCCAGCCTTGCACGCCGGGACCGCTGCCGGGACACCGCGACACCTTCTTCGGCGTCCCCGGCGTCAATCGCACGGGCCTCGAAGCCCATATCGTAAAGGCGCGGCTCGACGGCCAGCTGACCGACAATCTGAACTGGTCGAGCACAGTTCTTTATGGCGATTACGACAAGTACTACACCAACGTCTATGCAAACGGCGGCGCCACCGCGCCCAGCGGCACCGTGGCGCTGGCTGGCTACATCGATCCGACCAAGCGCGAGAACTTCATCGCCCAGACCAATCTCGTCTGGGACGTCGCCCTCGGCGCTATCGAAAACAAGATCCTGCTCGGCCTCGAGTACGGCGAGCAGGATTCGACCAACCAGCGCCGCAATGCTGTGCTCAGCAGTTCGACGCTGAACCTCGCCAACATCGTCTATCCGACGGTTACCTTCCCGGCAGTCAATCGCGACACGGCCTCGAAGGTCAAGTTCTTCTCGGCCTACGCCCAGGACCAGATCGGCATCGGCGAGCATGTCGACCTCGTCGTCGGCCTGCGCTTCGACCGCTTCGATATCAAGGGCACCGACTTTGCCGTCACCCCCGACCGCCCCTTCGCGCGCGTCGACGAGAAGGTCAGTCCGCGCATCGGCCTGATCTTCAAACCGCGCGAGAACATCTCCGCCTACGCGAGCTACAGCCAGTCATTCCTGCCACGCTCGGGCGACCAGTTCCTGACCATGACCACGACGCAGGAGAACCTCGCACCTGAGAAGTTCACCAACTACGAGATCGGCGCCAAGTGGGACATCCACCCCGGCCTGTCGGCCACGGTGGCGTTGTTCCAGCTCGATCGCACCAACGCCACAACGCCTGATCCGCTTAACCCGGCAACGACTATCAACGCCGGCGAGACGCGCACACGCGGCATCGAACTGGCCCTGACGGGTCGCCTGACCGACAAGTGGCAGATGAGCGGCGGCTACACCTACCAGGACGCCAAGCTGCGCGGTAACGACTTCGTTCGACTGGGACAGGTGCCGGAACACCAGTTCGCCCTGTGGAACCGATACGATTTCAATCGCTTCGTCGGTGCCGGTATTGGTGTGATCCACCAGTCCAGCCAGTTCGCAGCCAACCGCACCACCGCGTCGGTCACGCGCCTGCCGGGCTTTACCCGTGTCGATGCTGCGCTGTTCTTCAATGCGAGTGAAAAGGTGCAATTCCAGGTCAATGTCGAGAACCTGCTCGACACCACCTATTTCGCCGATGCCCATAACAACAACAACATCTCGACGGGTGCGCCGCTGAACGCACGCTTGTCCGCCCGGATCAAGTTCTGATCCAGCTTCCCCCGCCATTTCCTAATGGCGGGGGCAGTTCGTGCTTGCACCGGCTGTTTCATCCGGCTAGCCAGCCAACGTCATCTGGGGAGTAGCCAGTCGTCCGCAAGGACGAGCCTCCGCGTCAACACACTCGGTCGAGAGGCCGTGGCGCGCAGGAAGCGGGGCACCCGCTTGGGCGAGACCAATGGCATCGAACCTGCGCCCGGGCCGGGCGGCAGGATCGGTGTCTGTTGGTTTTGATCTGCGCCCGGCCCCGGAGGTTTCCATGTTCGAAGCATTGCTCACGTCGACAGCGGTCGTCACCTTGGCCGAGATCGGCGACAAGACACAATTACTGGCGATCGTGCTTGCCACCCGATTTCGCAAGCCCGTGCCGATCGTCGCCGGCATCTTTGCCGCTACCATAGCGAATCATTTCCTCGCGGCGCTCGTAGGCTCACAGGTGGCCTCGATCCTTGACGGCCAATGGTTCCGCTATGCCATCGCAGCCAGCTTCATTGCCATGGCCGCGTGGACCCTGATTCCTGACAAGCTTGACGACGACGAGCACAAGCCAGCGCGCTTCGGCGCATTCATCACCACCCTGATTGCTTTTTTCCTGGTGGAGATGGGCGACAAGACCCAGGTCGCCACTATCGCGCTGGGCGCACGGTTCCATGATGTGTTCTCGGTCACCATGGGCACCACTCTTGGTATGATGCTCGCGAATGTGCCGGCGGTATTCCTTGGACACGAGGTGCTGAAGTACGTTCCGCTGAACATTGTGCGCCTAATCGCGGCTGGTCTGTTCCTGTTGATCGGCTTGTGGGTGCTTGCCCAAACGGCCGGATGGACTGCCGGACTGCTCTGACCAATACGGCACTTCGAAGGTCGGGCTGTTTGCGCTACAGCCTGACCTTCGGCCATCAGAGTATCTGCCGGTTTAAACGCAGGGCATTGGTTACCACGCTAACCGACGACAAGGCCATCGCCGCCGCTGCAATCATTGGCGAGAGCAGAATGCCGAACCAGGGATAGAGCAACCCAGCTGCGACCGGCACCCCAGCAACGTTGTATATAAAGGCGAAGACGAGGTTTTGCCGGATGTTGCGCATGGTCGCCTGACTAAGCCGGCGGGCACGCACTATACCGGTCAGGTCGCCCTTCAGCAACGTGACGCCTGCGCTCTCGATGGCGACGTCCGTGCCAGAGCCCATGGCGATGCCAACGTCAGCCGCAGCAAGCGCGGGGGCATCATTGACGCCGTCGCCCGCCATGGCCACGACCCGTCCTTCGCGCTTCAACCGCGCCACCACCGCGCTTTTCTGATCAGGCAGGACATCGGCCTCCACCTCATCGATCCCGAGCCGGCGCGCAACAGCCTCCGCGGTCGTGCGATTATCGCCGGTAAGCATCACTACCCGAATGCCTTCGCTCCGCAGGGCATTGAGAGCTTCGGGTGTCGTCTGCTTTACCGGATCGGCAATAGCGATTGCGCCGCCGACCTGCCCGTCGATGCCGACAAAGATTGCCGTTGCGCCCTCGCGGCGCAGCTCATCCGACGCAGACGCGAGTGATACCGTGTCGACGGATTGCTCCGACAGAAACCGGGCGTTTCCAAGAACGATGCGTTTACCCTCAACCGTGCCAAGAGCGCCGCGACCAGTAGGAGAGTCAAACTCGCTGACGGGAGCCAGCGTGAGGCTGCGTGCCTTCGCGCCTTCGACAATGGCTAGGGCAAGCGGATGTTCCGACGACTGTTCGACTGCAGCGGCGAGACGCAGGATATTTTCTTCAGTCTGACCTTGCGCAGGGATGATGGCTGTAACCGCCGGGTGCCCTTGCGTCAGAGTTCCGGTCTTATCGACGACGAGCGTATCGACCTTTTCCATATGCTCGAGCGCCTCGGCGTTCTTGATGAGCACGCCAAGGCCGGCTCCGCGGCCAACACCGACCATAATCGACATTGGGGTGGCCAGTCCAAGGGCGCATGGGCAGGCGATGATGAGGACCGCAACTGCGGCAACAAGGCCATAAGCAAATCGGGGCTCCGGTCCCCAGATGCCCCATGCGGCGAACGCAAGGACCGCGATGGCGATGACGACTGGCACAAACCAGCCCGAGACCTGATCGGCCATTCGTTGGATCGGTGCCCGCGAACGCTGCGCCTCGGCGACCATCTGGACGATGCGCGCGAGCATCGTGTCACGGCCGACTTTGGTTGCGATAATGATCAGCGCACCCGTCTGATTAAGCGTACCGCCTATTACGGTATCGCCGATCGACTTGGTAACGGGCATCGACTCGCCGGTAACCATCGACTCATCGAGCGAGGAGCGTCCATCTTCGACGTTGCCGTCCACCGGCACCTTCTCGCCAGGGCGAACGCGCAGGCGATCTCCGACGTTAATTACCTCGAGGCTGACCTCTTCATCGCTGCCGTCAGCGAGAAGCCGGCGCGCGGTCTTGGGCGCGAGACCCAGGAGCGCCTTGATAGCACCGGATGTGCGCTCGCGTGCCCGCAGTTCAAGGACTTGTCCGAGTAGGACCAACACGGTGATAACAGCGGCAGCCTCGAAATAGACCGCGACGCTGCCATCGGCATCACGAAACGCGGGCGGGAACAGAGCGGGCGCAAGCGCGGCGACCATACTGTAGATCCAAGCCACCCCCGTGCCCATCGCGATCAGCGTGAACATATTGAGGTTGCGGCTCTTGAGCGAAGCCCATCCTCGCAAAAAGAATGGCCAGCCAGCCCAGAGCACGACGGGAGTCGCGAGAACCAGCTGGATCCAGATTGACAGCCGCATTGACACGACGTTGTGAATGACCGGGAAGATGTGCCCGCCCATTTCGAGCACGAGGACCGGCACGGAAAGGACCAGGCCGATCCAGAACCGGCGGGACATATCGGCGAGTTCGGGGCTCGGCCCATCCTCCAGGCTTACTTCCGCCGGTTCGAGTGCCATACCGCAAATCGGACAAGCTCCCGGATGATCCTGCCGCACTTCCGGATGCATGGGACAGGTCCAGATCGTTCCCGGCGGTGCATCTATCGGTTCCGCCGGTACCAGATAGTGTTCAGGGTCTGCGACGAACTTGGCCTGGCACTTTGCGCTACAGAAGTGCCATTCACGACCCTCATGGGTGGCATGGTGCGGAGTTGTCGCTGGATTCACCTTCATCCCGCAAACCGGGTCAGTGGCCACTATTGAGCCGTCGGCATGGCCGTGGTCATGATGATGCACATGGGTGTCATTCATCGAGAGCTTCCCGGATTTGCCCGAAGGCGCGAGTGGCGAAGAGAGGGATAGATTGCCGGTTTGCGTAACAGGGGCGAGCCTGTCAAAGCTGGTGAGGAGACGCTGAGATGGTTAACGAGCTCCCGCAGACCTACCGCCATCACATGTCCGAGACCGTGGCCGTGGCAACAACACCAACGGCCCTGTTCGCACTGCTCGACGACCACGACCGCCTTGCCACGCACATGATGAAGCCGTCGGCCATGATGGGCTGGAGCGCAATGAACGTGACCTTTGATGCCGGACGGGGCCGTGAGCATGGTTCCAGGATCAGCATGCGTGGAAGAATTCTTGGTCTTGAAATCGAGGTCGATGAAGTCGTGACCAAGCGTGAGCCGCCCCGCCTTAAAACCTGGACGACGCGGGGAACGCCGCGCCTTTGGGTCATCGGAGCCTACCGCATGGGCTTCGAGATCAAGCCAGACAGAACTCGCTCGCTGCTGACGATTTTCATAGACTATGAATTGCCGCGCTGGCCGTTCCGCCCGCTCGGACTGATTGCTGGCCGGTTTTATGCCCGTTGGTGCGTCAGAATGATGGCGCAGGATGCGGTCAAAGCGTTCGCCATCTGAGCGCACGGCCATATTCATGGCTTCCCTGCTCTGTCGCTATGTTCGTGATGGCCATGATGACCGTGATGCATGAACAAGTGCATTAGGGGACAGGTCAGAAAAAGCGCGTAAGGAAGAAGACCAAGTGCATGCTGCCAGTGATTTTCAAGCACCCAGAAGGCGAGCGCTGAAAGCAGTGCCCCGATCAGGAACCTCACAAACATATCGAGCTTTGCTGACATGAGATTACCCCTTCGATTGTCACCTTAACCCTGCAGGACCCGCATCCCGGCAGTGACTCAGGCTATGGCTTTGTTGGTGCCGGTGTCGAAGGAGTGGCACCGTGCTTCATGTGCTCACAGCAAGGCATCTTGCAGTCAGACATGTGTTGGTGGTCCATCTGCTTTCCATCTTTCCCCTGCATATTGGCCATGCCCGCCATTGGCTTCGCGGGATCGCAGCCTTTCGCATCCTGGCTGGCGGATGGCGAAGGCGTTACCGTAGGCGCAGCAACCGCAGGAGCGGAGCCATGGCTATGCCCGGCATGGGGGTCAGGCGCAGCTTGGGCAAAAGCCGGGCTGGCAAGTCCGACCAGCAGAATTACGGTCGCAGTCGAAAGAGCGGTTTTCATAAAGAACCTCCACTGAAAAGAAAGGCGTTCAGTGACGATACGCGGCGCAATGCGTTCCCCCTCACTCGCGGCACCAAAATCCGATCCCCGAGCTATTGGCTGATCACTCCCGTTTTTCCCCGCCCAATCTCGAAAGGCCGACTGGCACCCGGCGGGCGGTGAAACCTTTTTGAGGGCCTTTGCCTTTTGACGCGTATCGGAAGGGTGAGATCATGTGTCGGAGGCTGTTTCATGGGGTTTGAATTATCGCGTCGGCACCTTTTGGCTGGTCTCGCGCTGGTCGCCGTCCCGGCGCAAGCTGCATCGCCAATCATTGTGCACCGCGACCCTGGATGCGGGTGCTGCGAAAAATGGACCGGAATGGCCCGGCGCATACTCGGTCGACCGATACGAGTAATCGAAGATCCAAACCGAGCCGCGCTACATCGCCAGATCGGGATGCCTGCCAACCTCGCCTCATGTCATACTGCTTTGATAGACGGTCTGGCGTTTGAGGGTCATGTTCCGTTCGCTGACGTCAAGCGCTTGCTGGCGACCAAGCCGCGCGGCGTCCGTGGTCTGGCCGTTCCAGGGATGCCGCTCGGGTCACCTGGCATGGAGGTTCCTGGAATGGCACCGCACAACTTCGCAGTACTGTCGTTTGGCAGCAACGCGCCTGCAATTTATTCGCGTCACTAACTGAGCAACCGTAGAAGGGGTGTACGATATGTTGAGAAGAACCATGCTGGCATCACTCGCAGCTGCCGCACTGATAACATCGGTGAATGCTCATGCCCAAGGCATCGGCCATACTTTTTTCATGCGCGGATCGATTGTCGCGAATGATTCAAGTGGCACTGTCGTGTGCATCGGCCGTGCAGACGGCGCCGAAGTAGGCCAGACGCTTGACGTCTACCGGGTGACCCAGCGGCCCGGCCCCTCCAAGGGCGCGAGCAATTTCCGGCGTGACCTCGTGGGACATGTCCAGATCGAGCATGTCTTTGACGATCATTTCGCCCACGTACGCGTGCTTGATGGACGGCCCAAGAAGCACGACATCGTAGAACTCCGACGTCCGGCCCGGGATTGAAACATCTGCTGTGCTTGGGCCGTCCGACGTTCGTCGGCTGAGCCTCGAGCCGCCGGATGTTCAGCAAACCTGTCGCCGGAAGGGATGGCAAGTGCACTTCCAATCCGGCGACGAGCTCCAAGTTAATTCTTCAAGATCTCCATGCAGCGCGCATGCGAGAGGTTCATCGGGTTGAGCCCGCGACCTTTCATTTCGTTGTGATCATGGACCTGACCGACACCCATCTCGCTCTCCATTTTGCGGCAGCTTTCAATTTCCGCACTGGTTGGCGGAACCGTCGCGCAGGCACCAAGAAAGATTACCGGGACAATACCCAGAACCGAGATTTTCTTCA
Organism: Sphingobium sp. DEHP117; assembly: GCF_030867385.1. Classification (GTDB taxonomy): domain Bacteria; phylum Pseudomonadota; class Alphaproteobacteria; order Sphingomonadales; family Sphingomonadaceae; genus Sphingobium. The sequence goes on from NZ_JAPFBJ010000003.1 coordinate 385,195, forward strand.
TTTGTCGCACCTTTCTCAAAGTGTTCACTCCTGCGAACGTGGCCGGTCTGGAGCCGGCTTGAATTCAGAAAACACAATGAGGGTCCGCCGTCTACGTAGCGGTGCGATCGAGGCCATACAACCCTGCGCCGTTGGGTGGCCGCAATTTCGTGATGCCAGCGACTGCTTTCTTGTTATCTTCCAAGGCATGCGCTTGAAAATGAGGGATGCCGCGAATGCTTGCGTATCCCTTCTGTCGAAGGAGGGGGGCAATGAGGCAGGCCGGTTCGAAAAAATCAACTGGTCTTGGGCGTTTGGCGAGCAACGTACAGACCAAAGTGACCAGACATTGTGCCCCCTCGCTCCTTCGGCTCTCGATAGTGATAGCGATCGCGCTTTCGCAGACCATTCCGCTCGATGCCGTTGCCCAGACCACGGATCAGTCCGCGACAAATGACGCTACAACCCGCCTGCGCTCCCCGTTGCGGCTTTCCGATGTCACCACAATCGCGTTGGAAAATCGCGCAGAAATAACCGCGGCAAAAGCGCGTGCCGACGCGCTGGCGCAGCGCCCTTCAATCGTGTCAGCGCTTGAAGACCCAATGGTCTCTGTTTCCGTTGATCACTATCCCTTCCAGGGAATGATGGAAGGTGGACGTCGCTATGATCGCAGCATCAGCGTCGAACAGAAATTCCCGCTGTCGGGCGTCTTGTCACACCGGCGATCCGCAGCCGTAGCGGACGCCGACAGGGCAAACGCGCTCACAGCGGTTACTGAACTGGATGTGGTGCTCGGCGCACAGCGCGCATTTTTCATGCTGCTGGAGCGCAGACGCATGAAACCAGTTATCGACGAGCAGATCGACCTGGCCGCTCTGCTGGTTGATGTCGCGGCTAGTCGTTATGCAAGTGGCCGTGGGACACAGGCTGACGTTCTGAGAGCAGAAGCCGAGCTCGCCCGAATCAAGTCGAAGCGGCAGGCCTTGGATGCCCAGATCCGGGGTGCAGAAGCTATGCTCAATGCAGCGCTCGGTCGTCCGATCGCCGCTGAAATTCCAGAGCTGGCGTATCGCGCAAGCCTGGATGGCCCAGGGTCGATTGCCGAGGTGCTTGAACTTGCAGAGGGCCGGCCAGAACTGGCGGCAGGAACTGCGGAAGTTCGGCGCGCAAGTGCAGAATCGCGGGTGATGCGATCGATGTACAAGCCGATGGCGACCGTAAAGGCAGGCTATGCCGAGACCATGGCTGAGGGACCGGGCGCAATGCTGATGGTGGGGGTCAGCATTCCGATCTGGCGGAAGCGACTGAGCAGCGGCGTAGCAGAGGCGCAAGCCATGGAGCGCATGGCTGATGCCGACCTTGCCGCGATGCGCAGAATGGTCGCCGGCGAAGCACTCGCAGCCCGTGAAGAAGTCGTATCCGCCCAGGTGCAGGTCAATCTGCTCCGTCAGGACGTGCTCCCGCGCGCGAAAGTCGCATTCGATGCTGCGCTTGGCAGCTATTCGTCAGGCCAGGGAACGCTTTTCACGGTGATCGATGCCGCACAGGCACTGTGGCAGGCACAGGGGGACGAAGTCATGGCCGAATCGGCCTTGGGTGAGGCTTGGGCAAAGCTGGAACGAGCAACCGGGGGGCGCTCATGAAGACCTATTCGAGGCGCGCACTGATTGCGAGCGCCGTCATTCCTGTCGGATTGCTGGTGGGAATTCTGGCCATCCAGGCTCAGCGGGAGAAGTGGCCATTTGCGCCGACACATTCGGTTGGCAATAGCGATCTGGATTCCAAATCCCATGCGCCCGGCAGCCAGGCCACCGACCGCAGCGCCGTGCGGACGACCGTCGAGTTGACAGGCAAGCAGGCCGAAATGCTTGGGATCAAGTTTGAAACGGCCGAAGTGCGGCAATTCGACGAAACGGTCTCGGGCGTCGCGGCCGCTGTCATCGACGAGTCCCGGATAGTCGAAGTCCATCCGCGCGTGTCGGGATGGCTAGAGCAGCTGTACGTGCGCACTACCGGTCAGACCGTTCGCGCCGGACAGGCTCTTGGCGCAGTATTCTCGCAGGAACTCTATGCCTCTCAGCTGGAGTATCTGGCTGCGCTGCGGCGGAAAAACACCGCGCCCGCCAGTGTTGTCCTGGCAGCGGGCAAGACCCGACTCCGGGTGCTGGGCATGAGTGAGGGCGAAATAAGGCGTCTTGAAAACACGGGGCGCCCCAACCGTCTGGTCACTATTACTGCGCCGAAAAGCGGCTTTGTCCTCGATCGGGGTGTCACGCAGGGCATTTCTGTCGATCCTTCGACCAATATCCTGTCCATCGCGGACGCGGGACAGCTTTGGGTGATTGCCGAGATCGCGGAAGCTGACGCTGGCCGGGTGCGGCTTGGCTCGACCGCCTCCCTCTCGTTTCCACTCTCGGGTCGCCCCCCGTTCATTGCGAGAGTGGACTTTATTTACCCGACCCTGACCGAGCGAACCAGGTCGATAAGGGTCCGCATGTCCGTGCCCAACATTGGTGGGGCGCTCCGTCCGGGCATGTATGGGACCGCGCAGATTTCCGCAGCGCCGCGTGAAGCCATTACCGTTGGTCGCGATGCAGTGATCGATACAGGGCTCTCCCAACACGTGTTCGTGCGAACTGGAGCCAATCGCTTCGAGCCCCGGCAGGTCAAGCTTGGCGCGAAGACGGCCGATTGCGTCGAAATTCTACAAGGCCTCGCTGCAGGTGAGCAGGTGGTCTCCGCCGGGGTGTTTCTGCTCGATTCCGAGAGCCGCCTTTGGGCGTCCGGAGCCACTGGCCACGGCGGTCATGGCGGTGGCGCTTCCGGAGAGAAAGATGGCAAGGCCATGCCGAGCGAGGCGCCACGTGAAGGTTCGCCTGGCGCCTCGGCTGGCGCGCATAGCGGACATCAGCGGTGATCGAGCGCATTATTGAGTGGTGCGCTCGCCGGCGCTGGCTGGTGCTGGCGATTACGCTGGTCCTTGCGGCTTGGGCGATCGATTCGATGCGCAAGACGCCGCTCGACGCACTTCCAGATCTTTCCGATCCGCAAGTGATCGTGTTCACGGACTGGATGGGACGCAGCCCCAACCTGGTGGAAGACCAGATCACCTATCCGCTGGTCAGGGCTCTGCAAAGCACGCCCGGCGTCAGAACCGTTCGCGGATATTCGATGTTCGGAATGAGTTTCGTCTACGCGATCTTCGGTGATGACACGGATATCTACTGGGCGCGCACCAGGGTGTTCGAGCAGATCGGACGGGTCCAGCAGCAATTGCCGCCCGGCGTCGTCCCGACCCTCGGCCCGGATGCAAGCGGCGTAGGCTGGATCTACCAATACGTCCTCGAAGACACCACCGGTCGGATGAACGATGCCGAGCTGCGTGCGCTGCAGGACTTCACCGTGCGGCCTGCGCTCCAAGGCGTCAAAGGCGTCGCCGAAGTCGCAACGATGGGCGGGTTCGAGCGGCAGTACCAGATTTCGCTGGATCCCAACAAATTGGCGGCCTTCGGGATCACACCCTCGGACGTGTCTCGTGCTGTGCGTGATGCGAATTCCGAAGTAGGCGCCCGCGTTCTGGAGATGAGTGGGCGGGAATATGTCCTGCGCGGGCGTGGATATGCCAAGACCCTCCAGGACCTCGAGCAAAGCGTCATCACGGTTGCCGATGGTGGGACGCCGATCCGCGTGCGCGACGTTGCGAGCGTACAGTTTGGACCCGAAATTCGCCGCGGCACAGCCGACCTCAACGGTAAAGGAGAGGCGGTTGGTGGCATCGTGGTCATGCGCCTTGACTCAAATGCCCAGGAAGTGATTGAGGCGCTGAAAAAGCAGATGGGTCAGCTGGCGCTGCCTCCCGGCGTCCGCATCATCACGACGCACGACCGATCCGAACTGATTACCGGTTCGATCAAGACCCTCAAGGACACCCTGATTATCGAAGGGGCGATCATCGCCGTAATTTGCCTCGTTTTCCTGTTGCATGGTGGCTCGGCGCTGGTCGCACTCATCATCCTGCCCACATCGGTGCTCTTGTCGTTTATCGGGATGCGTTATCTGGGTATTTCCGCCAATATCATGTCGCTAGGCGGAATCGCGATCGCAGTGGGCGAACTCAGCGATGCCGCAATCGTCATGATCGAGAACGCGCACAAGCGGCTTGCCGAGAACACAAACCCGGACGACCGCATTCGGGTGATCGTGGAATCGTCCAAGGAGGTCGGCAAGCCGATCTTCTTCTCGCTCCTCCTGATCACGGTCAGCTTCCTGCCGATCTTCACGCTGACCGGGCAGGCGGGCAAATTGTTCATGCCGCTGGCTTACACCAAGACGCTCGCAATGTTCTTCGCGGCGATCCTCTCGATTACCCTCGCGCCGCCACTGATGATCTGGCTGCTGCGCGGCCGGTTCCGTACCGAGGCGGAAAATCCGCTTAACCGCTGGCTGGCCAATTTCTACCGCCCCATCGTCCGCTTCATCATCCGATGGCGGATCGTTGTGGTCAGCATCGCCGCGCTGGTGATGGTGGGGACAGTGCCAGTCTTCACCCGCCTCGGCTCGGAATTCATGCCGCCGCTTGACGAGGGGGCATTGCTGGTGATGCCCACCACCTTCCCGGGCATTTCCATCGAAGAAGCCAGAAGAGCGCTGAATACCCAGCACCAGATTATCATGAGCTTCGGTGAAGTTGCGATGGTGCATGGGAAGGCTGGACGGGCGGAAACTGCGACCGATCCGGCACAGCTCGACATGAGCGAGTCCGTGATCACGCTCAAGCCTCACGACGAGTGGCCTGCCATCCCGGTTAGCCGCTGGTACAGCAGCTGGGCGCCAGACTGGTTGAAGGCCGGACTGAGACCGATCTGGCCGGATCGCCAGCAACGGACGGTCGGGGAGCTCTCGCGCGACCTGGATGCAGCCTTGCGCATGCCGGGCTACCAGATGGCCATTGCTCCCCCGATCCGCACCCGGATCGACATGCTGACGACCGGGGTCCGCACGCCCGTGGGCATCAAGGTGTTCGGCCCCGACCTGGAAGGGATCGAGCGTCTCAGCGTTGAACTGGAGGGGCAGTTGCGGACCGTGCCAGGTACCCGCAGCACTTTCGCCGAGCGGCAAAGTGGGCGCGAATATATCGATATAGTACCGCGACGAGACGAGATTGCCCGCTACGGCCTGACAGTCCGCGACGTTCAGGACCTGGTCGAGGCCGCAATCGGCGGGATGCCGGTCTCGACTGTGATTGATGGGCGGGCGCGATATTCCGTCAATGTTCGCTACGCAGCTGATTTCCGCAACGATCCAGAGGCGCTGAGCAAGCTCCTTGTGCCTATTCCGGCGCCGAAAACCTTGTCCTTTACCGACGCTCGCACTGCGGGCGCAGGAGCCTCGGCGGATGCGCCCAGCCAGATGCAATCCGGTGACGGCGGTGGAATGGATTCGATGGGTGGGGGCGGAAGCGGCGGCACGGGTGGCGCCATGGCCTCTGCAGCAGTTCCGATGAGTGGGTCAGCGCCCAGCGACGAGAAATGGAACAGCGGTCAACAGGCGGGCTCGGTGGTCCCGCTCGGCGCCCTGGCTGACATCAAGGTCGTTACCGGACCACCAATGATCAAGAACGAGAACGGCACTCTGGTAGGCTATGTCTTCGCCGATATCGATTCCTCGCAGCGCGATTTGGGCGGGTGGGTTGATGACGCGAAAAAAGTCGTTGCTGATCAGATCACTGTCCCGCCTGGCTATCAACTGCAATGGACCGGTCAGTACGAGTTCATGGCTGAGCTGACATCGCGTCTGCGCACCGTCGTTCCGCTGACGATCGTTCTTGTTGGCCTGTTGCTGTACCTGTCGATGGGTGGATGGCAGCAAACTCTGCTGGTCATGCTGAGCCTGCCCTTCGCCATCGCGGGCAGCATCTGGCTGCTCGCATTACTTGATTACAACCTGTCGACGGCCGTTTGGGTGGGCCTGATCGCCGTCGGCGGTGTTGCTGCGCAGACCGGCACAGTTGTGGTTGTCTATCTCGACCAGGCCTATTCAGAAGCCTCCGCGCAAGGACGTCTTGGCTCTATCGGGGAGATCGACACGGCTATCATGGAGGGGACCGCACGGTGTCTGCGCCCGATGCTGATGACGGTCGCGACCACCGTGTTCGGCCTGATGCCCCTCCTTTGGGAGTCAGGCGTAGGCGCCGATCTTTCCGCCCGTACAGCCGCCCCTGTGGTGGGGGGGCTCTGGTTCTGCATGTTCCTGACGCTTCTGGTCATTCCCGCCGCCTACGCAATCTGGCGGCATTCGCAGTTTCGAGCCCCAGAGCAAGCGTGAGCGACGGCGTTTCTTATTCTTCTGCCTCAGAGGAGGATGTATTCATCCTCCTTTCCTTTTCTAAAAGGCGATTACAGACCAGCGCTCGTTCCTCTTGCGCAGGAGGCGCTATCCATATGGGTGTTTCAGAACCAAAAGCGGATTCCGGCAACCAGACTTGTGGATTGCACATCATCTCCTGCCATGCGCGCATATCTGGCCGTATCGCCGAACTTCCGTTCCCAGGAGACGCCCACGTAAGGCGCAAATTCCTTGCGCCATTCGTAACGCAGGCGCAGCCCTAACTCGAGGTTCGACAATCCGGAGCCGATCAGGCTTTCCGGGACATCCTGCGCAGCAAAATTGGCTTCCAGGCGGGGCTGCAGGATCAGCTTCTGGGTGATGCGTTGGTCCACATCTCCCTTCAGCCGAAACAGCACGTCGCCCTTGGTGGAGAGGAACGTCGCCGCCTCGACCTCGAACCAGTACGGAGCCAGCCCCTCGATACCGATCGTGGCATAAGTGCGATCCGGCCCTTTCCCCAGATCCTGACGAACGCCGGCCTGCAGGTTCCAGTAAGGATCAACCGCATGGGACCAGAGGGCTTGGATTTCGCCATGATGGCTTTTTTCGCCGAAGCTGCCTTCGCCTTCGGATTCGAGGGCCAGACGGTCGATATCGCCACCGAACCACGCGCTGGCATCCCAGCGATAGCCGTCTCTGCCGTTCCGCACTTGGTATTCGGCAATGTTGAAGAGAACCTTGTGAAAGGTCATTCCGCCATGCTCGCCCATCAGGGTGGCTTGCGCCTCTGCCATGGCCGCAGGGTCGTAATACGCATCAGCGGCTCGATCATTGGCAACCGGCGGTACAGACGCGTATCCAGGCCCGATATCTGTTCCCATCTTGTCCGCGTTGTTTTGCGGCTCGGACGCGGCAGTCTCCATGTTTGGCATGTCCGACATGTCATGCCCGGCATGCGGATCATCCACTGATGGAGATTGCGCGGGTTCAGGCTGCGGCACAGTTTGCGGTGGAGGAGCGACGTCTGGCATTGCGGGCATCGAATGGCCGTGATGCATCCCGTGATCCATGGCCCCGTTTTGTGCGAGAGCAGGCGCAGCCAGCACGAAAGGGGACACTCCCAGAAGCGCAAGCCGGATCATGCCAGGTCTCCACTGTCACGCACCTGGACAACCCGCATCATCCCGGCATGCATGTGGAAGAACATGTGGCAGTGGAATGCCCAGTCTCCATGAATTCCGGTGACATCGAAACTGACCTTTCCACCCGGGGCGACATTCACCGTGTGCTTGCGCGGACTGTGCGCGCCATGCCCGGTTACGAGTTCGAAGAAATGCCCATGCAGGTGGATCGGGTGGCTCATCATGGTGTCATTCACCAGGGTGACACGCACCCGCTCGCCGGTTCGCAACGGAATTGGCGTCCTTGCTTCAGACAAGGTCTGGCCATCCATCGACCACATGTATCGCTCCATGTTTCCGGTCAGGTGGACTTCGATTTCGCGCGCGGGCCCGCGCGTGTCGGGATTTCGCTCCAGTGCGACCAGGTCTCGGTAGACCAGAACCTTATGGCCGACATTCTCGAGGCCCACTCCCGGCTCGCCGGTACGGTCCACGGGCATCGGGGCGATCGACTGGACACCGGGCCCAAGCTTGACCTGCGGCGCGTTAGCACCGTCCCGCATCGCCATTGCATGGCGGGCCGCTTCACCATGCGTCGTCCCGCCATGCTCCGTTGAACCACTTGAATGGGGCATGTTCATACCCGCCATCTCGTGTCCACCATGGGCTCCGCCTTGGTTGGCTGCGGCAGATGAAGACGCAGATGTTGCCGCCTCGTCACCCATGCCGCCCATGCCCATGTCCTTCATCGTCAGGAGGGGGCGTTCGCGTAGCGCGGGCACCGGCGCGACCATCCCGGGCCGGGGGGCCAAGGTGGCCCGTGCGAGCCCGGAGCGGTCGGCCGCCTCCCCGATGATGGAGTAGGCCCGATCATCCCCTGGCGTGACAATCACGTCATAGGTCTCGGCGATCGTCATCTGGAATTCGTCTACGGAGATCGGTCGCACCGGCAATCCATCGGCTGCGACGACCGTCATCCGTAACCCGGGTATCCGGACGTTGAAAATTGTCATGGCGGAGGCATTGATGAACCTCAATCGCACCCGCTCGCCAGGATTGAACAGCGCCGTCCAGTTGTCGCGAGGTCCATGTCCGTTAGTAACGTAGGTGTAGACCGACCCTGTGACGTCAAGAATATCTGTCGGATCCATACGCATCCGCGCCCATTCCAGGCGTTCCGCATGACTTTGGTCTTTGCCCGCAGCCAATCCTGCCAGCGTTTGCTTCTGGCGATTGAAGTATCCGGATTCCTGCTTGAGTTTCGTGAACAGTTTATGGGGATGGATGAAGCTATGATCGGACAGCACCACCACGTGCTCGCGATCGTAGGCAATTGGATCGACACCCTTCGGGTCGATCACGATTGGACCATAATGGCCCATCGCCTCCTGCAAACCGGAGTGGCTGTGATACCAGTAGGTTCCCGACTGCTCGAGGGCAAATTCGTAAGTGAAGGTCGAGCGCGGCTTGATCCCCGGAAAGCTTACCCCCGGAACGCCATCCATCTGGAAGGGCACCAAAAGGCCATGCCAATGGACCGACGTTTCCTCGTCCAGTGCATTTTCAACGGCAATCCTGACAGTCTGTCCTTCGCGCAGGCGCAGCAGCGGCGCAGGGACCGTCCCGTTCATGGCGATGGCTTTTGCAGGCCGTCCATCGACCGTTATCGTTTCGTGCGCAACCCGCAGCGTTATCGCTTCGCCGGACAGTTGGGGCAAAGGTCGAGCAATTCCGGCCGAAACTGGCCGGGCCCAGGCCGGCAGCCATGCCGAAAGCCCAAGCGCCCCGCCTGCCAATCCCGCTCCGCGCAGCAAGGTGCGTCGATCAAGTGCGGAAGGACTGGCAAATTCAACGGTCATGGATGGATCCTCTGCAATACTTCAGGTGATACGCATCAGCGCTCCATCGACCTCAAAATTTCCCGCAATTTGTTACGCGCACGGCGCAGCCGGGTTTCAACGGCTTTCTCGGTTACCCCCAAAATTGCCGCCGTTTCCGATTGTGACGTGCCTTCGACTGTTCTGAGCAAGAGCACTTCACGCAGCCGCACCGGCAAGGCCTTCATTGCATTCAGGGTTCTCAGCAGTTCCTCGCGGCTGGCGACCTCACGTTCGATGTTCACCTGGGGGTCGGCGGGTTCAGCTGCACTATCCAGCGGCATGGCGACGGCGAACAGGGTCCGGACCTTTCGCCGACGAGCCTCGTCGCGGCATTTGTTCAATGCGATCCGGAGCACCCAGTGCCTGAACGGGCGACTGACATCGAACCGGGCAATGGCAGTAAAGGCAGCGATGAAGGTCTGCTGGGTAATATCAAGGGCGGTGTCATCGTCAGCAGTATGCAGACGCGCCACGCGGAAGACGGCTGCGCGATGCCTTTTCATCAGCTCGCCATAGGCCGTCTGACGTCCAGCAATGGCCAAGGCAGCAAGCTCTCCGTCGGTGCAATCGCCAAGCTCGAAACTCATTTTGGCTCGGACGTAAGAGCCTTGACCACCGCGGCATCGAAGCGAGCGGTCTGATCGGGCCTGAGCACACCGCGCATCGCGAAGACATGTTCCAACGTTGCTTTTTGAAGTCGTCCCATCACCGCGTGCGAGGCGTCAATCGCCGCAGCGACCTGTGGGCCGTAGCCATGCTCGGCCTGAATAGCCTGCGCCAATCGCGCGTTGTCCGACCGCAGTTCCAGTTCGAGTGCGCGCTTCTGAATAGCGAACTGGGCCTCAAGCGCCTCGACTTTCGCTTCCTGAGCCTCATCGAGGTGCAATTCCTCATGGAGGAACTCGTGCAACTCGGACTCAACGGGCGGCGCCGGCAGAATGAAATGTCTGCCGATAAACAACCCGGCCAACGCCGCAGCAAACGCTATCAACGCAACCAAAGGCAATTTCGCACTTTTCATTCCGCGCCAACCAGCAATGCGGAAGGTGTCAGGTTCGCGGCATCACCCAGCGAGACCATTGTAGAGGCGGCCTGCGCCGTTGCACTCGGTAATGCGGCCCCAAGAAAGCCCGTTAGAAGCGCCAGACCCGCTGCGAATGCATAAACGCCGCCTGCTTTCGCGCTGGTTTGCGCCAACTTCTCGTCCAGCTTATCCAGTACGAGACCGTCGATCATTCCTAGAGCCGGTGGAACCGACAGTTCGCGCAACTCAGCGAGGCGCGCATCGATATCAGCCATTACAGATCTCCACTCCTGTCCCATTACTTACTGCCCCTGCGTGCACATACGCGGGAATCATGCCCTCGCCCTCAAAATTTTAGAGCCTCGGCGAATGAGGGTGACCGCCTCCCGCTGCGTATCATCAAGCAACACAAATACGGAGTTGACCGTGCAACCGTACAAAACAGTGACCTTCGGCCTTGCGGCGCTACTGGCGGCACACGCCACAACCGCATTCGCTCATCCAAGGCTCCTATCCTCGACGCCAGCACCAAAGGCTACCGCAGCGCCTACGGGTCAGGTCGTCTTGCGCTTTTCTGAACGCCTCTTGCCACAGCTCACCGGCATCGAGGTTGCGCCGGTGGCGCAGAACCGGCGCAACGGTGCCGAACATTCAGGGCATCACATGCCCACACCTTCCGTGAGGACCAGCTACTCGCGGGATGGCAAGACGCTCATCGCGGTCTTCGCATCTCCACTGCCGACCGGAACGTACCTGCTGAAGTGGCACGCGGTGGCCGCTGACACGCACCGCGTGCAGGGGCAGTTTGAATTCGTGGTAAGGTAGCCACGAAGTGGAAGATTGGTCGTTCGTCGCGGTCCGCTGGGGCATTTACAGTTCGCTTGGGCTGTTCTTCGGGATTGCGGGGTTCAACCTTTACTCTTCGCCGGCACGGCAGGTCCGGAACGCGAAGAGGCTACTCGTAGTGATGGCGCTCTTCGCCTTAGCGTTCAGTATGGCGGGCTTTGCGCTGATGGTCGCCGGGATGGCCGGGACTACCGTCAGTGACATAGATCGTGAACTAGCTCGTTCCATCCTGCGAGATACGTCAGTCGGCCAAGCCTTCCTCGTGCGAATGGCCGCGCTCGGCTTGGCAACCGTGGTGGTTGTCGCAACCGAGTGCACCAGCAGCGCTGCAAAACTGGCGACAACCGGATTGACCGGAGCCGCTTTGGGCTCACTTGCCTGGAACGGCCATGGTGCCGCCAGCGAAGGGTGGATGGCGTGGCCGCATTTGATCGCCGACGTAGTACACCTCCTCACCGCTGGCGCCTGGCTCGGAGCAATTGCTTGCCTGCTCGCTCTCGTGACACGGCAGTGGATCACCCATGCCGATCTATCTGCGGCACGCAAAAGCCTGGTCGAATTCGCCCCGGTTGGAACCTGGCTGGTAGCACTTCTTGTCCTGACCGGGGCAGTCAATACCGGAGCGCTTCTCGTCGCCGCCGATCCCGAGGAGCCTGAGCAATCCCGCTGGCTTTTGCTGCTCGCCGCAAAATTGGTCGTCTTTGCAATGATGTTGGGCCTCGCGGCGCTGCACCGGTTCCGGCTCGCTCCCGGGCTCGAAGCGGCCGTGGAATCTGGACAGATCCGGGCGGCCCGTCGCAAGCTCAGAATGAGCCTGAGTCTGGAATTATTTGGCGGATTGGCAATCCTCGCCGTAGTGGCATGGCTGGGGCTTCTGGAGCCGGGTTGGTGAGCCGCGCAAACAGGCTGTAAGGTGCAAATGCTGCTCCTGGCTCACTCGCACCCTGAGTGTCCGGGCTGATCCCAACCGCTTGAACACTAACGCGACGCAAATCCGACAAGAAGCTTGCGCCCTTCCTCAAGGATCAGGATCAGCGAGGCCATACCGACTGCGGCAAGGAAATCGCGCCCGTCCAGGGCAACAGTGCCGAAAATCATCGAAACCGGCGGCCAATAGACCGCAAGCGACTGGAGAAGCAGCACGCCCCCAAGGGATGACCACAGCAGCCGGTTGCTGAAGAACCTGCGGTTGAACGTGGTGCTGTTCTCGACCCGCGCATTGAACACATTGAACACCTGGAACAGCACGAACGTGGTGAAAGCGAGCGTCAGCCCATAGGCGGTTCCGCCCTTGGCCAGCCCGTACTGCAGCATTCCCAAAGTGCCCGCCGTCATGACTACGCCGTAACCCAGCAGCCTGCCCATTCGGCGCAGTGAAAGGATAGGTTCATCCGCTTTGCGGGGACGCTCGAGCATCAGCCCCGGGCGCGGGGCGTCAAGGGCGAGAGCAACCGCAGGCGGCCCGTCCATGATCATGGCCACCCAGAGAATCTGAACCGGGGTCAAGGGATCCGGCAATCCCAGCAGCGGCGCGAGGAAGACTGTCATGATCGCGCCGATGGTCGTTGACAGCTGGAAACGTACGAACTTGATGATGTTGTCGTAAAGTGCCCGGCCTTCGCGTACCGCACGAACGATCGTTGCAAAGTTGTCGTCCGTCAGGATCATCGCAGCCGCTTCCTTGGCGACATCCGATCCCTTGCGGCCCATTGCGACGCCGATGTCGGCCGCCTTCAGGGCAGGTGCATCGTTCACCCCGTCGCCCGTCATGGCAACCACATGGCCTCTGTCCTGCAAGGCGCGCACGATGGCTACCTTGTGCTCGGGCGCCACGCGGGCAAAGACGGCAGTTTCGCTGGTCGCCCGGTCAAGCTCCTCCGCAGAGAGGCGTGCGAGGTCGCCACCAGCCAGAACGCCGCCTGCAAGGCCCAGGTCGCGGGCTATGGCGGCGGCCGTATCGGGATGATCGCCCGTGATCATTTTGACCTCGATCCCGGCATCCCGGCAGCGTGCGATGGCGTCGCGTGCTTCTGGCCTCGGCGGATCGACAATGCCAACCAGTCCGAGTGTCCGAAGGTTTGGCAGATGCTCTATTCTCAGACGCTCGACCTGGAATTGTTCTCCGCTCAGCGTTGCATGAGCAAGCAGAAGGCCGCGCATGCCCTGCGCTGCGATCTCGGCGTATTGCTCGGAAAGGCCCTGTTGCTGCGCAATTTCCCCGGCGCAGCAGGGCAGCACGACATCGGGCGCCCCCTTGATGAACACGTGAATTGCAGCGCCGTCGCGGTGAGCCGTTGCCATGTACTTGTGCGCGGAGTCGAACGGCAGTTCGCCAATTCGCGGAAACCGGGCCCGAATGGCAGCTGGGTCGCGTCCGGCCTTTTGAGCGAGGACCAGCAGCGACACCTCGGTGGGATCGCCCGTGAAATGCCCGTCGTGCAGCTGACTGTCATTGCACAATACACCGGCCATCAGAAATGCATCGAACGCTTCAATCTGGTCGGCGCGGGGCGCAGGCGCGATCTCGCCCACTGTGGCATAACCTTCGCCCGAAACCCTGAATTGTTCCGCACCGAGGGTGAAGGCGCGGACTGTCATCTCGTTGACCGTCAGGGTTCCTGTCTTGTCAGAACAGATGACCGTCGTGCATCCCAACGTCTCGACACTGGCGAGCCGCTTGATCAGCGCCTGTTGGCGCGCCATGCGCCGCATTCCGATGGCCAGTGTTACGGTAACCACCGCAGGGAGACCCTCGGGGATCGCCGCAACTGCCAGCGAGATTGATTCCAGGACTACGTGGGCCAATGCTTCACCGCGCATAATCGAAAACGTGAAAAGCACAGCGACGAGTACGATGGCGACTATTCCAAGGCGGCGGCCAGCGTCGTCCAGCTGGCGTTGGAGCGGACTGCGTGCCTCCTTGGTTTGCTCGAGTGAGCGGGAGAGCTGGCCCATCACCGAAGCCATGCCCGTCGCGGTGACCAGCAGTTCTCCACGCCCGCGCGTCGCCACCGTATTCATGAAAGCGGCGTTGATGCGGTCCGCGATCGGCGTTTCGGCAACGAGGTGGGCGTTTTCGTCCTTGCGGACAGGTACGGATTCGCCAGTAAGGCCGGATTCGTCGATCTCGAGACCATGCGCTGCCACAATACGCGTATCGGCGGCAATGCGCTCCCCGGCCTCCACCATGAGGATGTCCCCGGGCACGATCCGGTGCGCCGGTATTTCCTGGATGCGCCCCTCGCGGCGCACACGCGCGGTTCTCGGCAGCATCTGGCGCAGCGCCGCCAGGCTGTGTTCCGCGCGATATTCCTGATAGAAACCGAGCGCGGCATTGAGAACCACGACAGCGAGGATGACCAGCGCATTCTTCAGATCGCCGGTGATCCATGCGACACTCGCGGCAATCAGCAGGATTGCGGTAAAGACACTGCGGAACTGCGCCAGTAGCACGGACAGCGCCGCGCGCGGCGGCGCTTCATCCAGTGTGTTGTGTCCAGCCAGCTCCAGCCGGCGCGCAGCCTCCGCTGCGGTCAGGCCCAGGGTCGGAGATGCTGACAAGCCATCGATAATCTGGTCGAGGGGCAATGCGTGGCTCGGCGCCGCCAGACTGGCTTGCACTCTCCAGCTTTCGTGGCTGTCGCCTGTATCAACGTTCACGGTGTGATAGCGACCTTGAGCACTCCATCTCGCTGGTTCGCGAAAAGGTCATAGGCTGCCTCGATGTCATCGAGCTTGAACCGATGAGTTACGAGGGGACGGGTGTCGACCCGCCCGGACGCGATGACTTCCATCAATCGCCGCATGCGCTCCTTGCCTCCGGGACACAGCGTTGTTCGGATCGTATGGTCGCCCAGCCCGGCATGAAACGCACCGAGCGGTATCTTCAAATCGTCGGAATAGACCCCCAACGAAGACAACGTGCCCCCAGGCCGCAATATCCGCAGCGCTCCCTCGAAGGTTGCCTGCCCGCCCAGCGCTTCGATTGCGACATCGACACCCCGACCTGCGGTGAGACGCATGATCTCCTCCACCGGATCGCCCCGGCTGAAATCTATCACATGATCGGCACCCATCTTGCGCGCCATCTCCATGCGCGCCGGAACGCTGTCGACAGCTATGATGGTGGTGGCGCCCATCAGTCGCGCACCTGCTGTCGCGCACAGCCCAATTGGCCCCTGCGCAAAGACGGCAACGGTATCGCCGATTCGCACTGCACCGCTCTCCGCGCCGGAAAAGCCGGTCGACATGATGTCGGGGCACATCAGGACCTGTTCGTCCGACAACCCGTCGGGTACAGCCGCCAGGTTGGCCATGGCGTCGGGCACCAGGACGTATTCGGCCTGTGTGCCATCGATGGTATTGCCAAATCTCCACCCACCGAGCGGCTTCCAGCCATGCGGGGTGCCCGGTCCATCCTGAGAATGACAACCGCAAAGGGCAGCATTGCTGTGCCCGGACGTACAGATTGCTCCGGCAATGACCCGCTGTCCCTCCGCGAAACCTTGCACTGCAGAGCCCAGCTTCTCGATGATGCCGACCGGCTCGTGCCCGATGGTCAGTCCCCTGGCGACTGGATACTCGCCCTTGAGAATATGCACATCGGTCCCGCATATTGTGGTCGTGGTAATACGCACCAGTGCGTCGAGGGGACCGACATCGGGAATGGGTTTTTCGTCGAGAACGATTCGACCGGGTTCGACGAAAATCGCTGCTTTCATCCTGGCCATGGCGTGCTCCTGATGATTGCCGGCGAGTGCATGCGATTCTCGCACTGGCATTGCATAAGGAAGCTATACGTCATCGGAGCGAAACGTAAGTGACAACGGTCAATGTCGGACGCTAGCTGTCGTTTCAAATGCGATGAAGTTGAGTAGGAGGTGCCACGGGCACCAGTGGGAACACATGGAGATGCGAAAACCGCCACCAAGACCGGAGCCTGGGCTGATCGGCCTCAATATTGCAAACCCGTCCGAGCTGTTTCACGCCTTCGATCCCTCGCCGCTGGTCAGCCGCGATCTCAACGATGAGGTCGAGCAATATATTCTGGAGAGCGCGCTGGAGGCGCCGCGTTCCCATTATCAGCTTGTGCTGCATGCGCCGTCAGGGACCATTGACGCCCCTGAAGTGGCGCAGATCCCTGACGCCATTCGTCAGTATTTCCACTACAAACTCGAAGTCTATGAAATGCATCTGCGGCTTGCGATGCAGGATGGGCGGAGATCGCTTCTCACCGGGGTATTGTTCCTTTTAGCCTGTTGGGGTCTAGGTCTCATAGCGATGGATTTCGTCCCGGAGCCGTACGGCGATTTCTTTCGGGAGGGGTTTCTAATCATCGGCTGGGTAGCCAACTGGAAACCGATTCACTTCTTTCTTTACGAACGGCAGCCCTTGCTTCGGCGGCGCAAGATTCTCCGGTCATTGTCAGAGATGGACATTGAAATTCGACCGGCAGTGTCGGCTACCGCACCTGGACGGGTGCCGCACCCGGAGACGATCAATAGAATGCCCGGGACAAGCGAACCATGACTTGCGGTATTTGCGACATACTTCTGTACATGGTCAGCCATCCCGAGCCTACGCCTTCCTGGGCGCTCCGGGCATCCAGGGATCTCGCGGAATGGTGCGATGCTCGCCTGTCGACTGTCCTGAGCCAAACCCATATCCCACCGGTCAGCAACTGGTTGGCCAGCAAGCTTGTTCATGCGGATGACCTGATTGCATCTGAAAATGCGCGAAGCCGGGAAGCAGGCCTGGCACTTTTCCAGGAGATCGCCGGAATCTTGCCTGCGTGCCGGCTTGGGGAGCAGTTCCTGATAGACCACGGCCCTATCGGCGACCCGATCGAGCCCGCGCATCTGGCGCGGACGCATGATCTTACCGTAATGCCGGTCTGGCCGGAATTCGCGTGGCAACTAGCGGCACAAGGTCTTGTCTTCGATTCCGGCAGGCCCGTTTTGCTACTCCCTCAATCGAATTCGGAGCAGACCCGGTTCGACGATATAATTATCGGTTGGGATGGAAGCCGGTCTGCCAGCCGGGCACTTGCCGGCGCATTGCCTTTCTGCCGTATGGCGCAGACTGTGCGGCTCGTTGCCGTGTCGGGGGACAAGGCATTCGATCCGATCGCTGCCCTTTCGCAAGCCCAACGCCATCTCGAATATCACTCGGTTATCAGCTCGATCGAGGAGATACCGTCGGCGGGCCGGAATGCGGGCGATGTCCTCCTTGAACGGGCCAAGGAAAATGGTGCCAGCCTGCTCGTCATGGGAGGGTACGGACATTCCAGGGTGCGCGAGTTTGTATTGGGCGGGGCCACCAGGACCGTATTAAATGAACCCGGGACGGCGACCCTGATGGTTCATTGATCCTGTTGTGGCCAGCATGTCGAGGCTGGCCACAGAACAGACACGA
This sequence comes from Sphingobium sp. DEHP117, assembly GCF_030867385.1. Lineage (GTDB taxonomy): Bacteria > Pseudomonadota > Alphaproteobacteria > Sphingomonadales > Sphingomonadaceae > Sphingobium. The sequence continues at coordinate 402,786 of NZ_JAPFBJ010000003.1, forward strand.
AACGCGAAACCTCCCGGTTGTCGTCAATGAGAAAGCAGGACTGGCATCTGCGGTTTGTCGACCACTCCGAGGGTTGCTCCTCCAAGAATGAAATCCCGCAGCCGCGAGTGCCCGTAACCACCCATGACCAACATGTCGGTGTCGAGCGCCTTGGCCTCCTGCTGCAAGGCATCGCCAATCGAGCGTCCGTCCAGTTCGCGATGTACCACCTGCGTCGCGATGCCCTTGCGCGAAAGGATCCTGGTAGTGGTGTCGTCTTCCAGGGATGATCTGATGGCCTTTTCGCCGCCAATCGTGAGCAGGACGACTTCTTCGACTGAAGGAAAAAGCGCTAATGCATCCGCCAGAGCACGGGCCGCGACCCGGCTGTTATCCCAGGCCACGGCGATCCGGGTACAGCGAAATGCGCCCGCCCAATCTGACGGCGTGACCAGCATAGGCCGGCCTATTTCGAACAAGAGATTTTGTGCAATGATGCGATCGCTCATCATGCCCGCACCATCAGCGCCGACGACAACCAGATCGTGCAGCCGGGCGCGATCGGCAATGCAGGCAAGAAAGCCGCGGGAGTGATCAAATTCGGTCACCGCTTCAAAATCTAAGCCGCGACGTTCCGCCTCAAGCTGCATGTCCTGCGCATTGCGATGGTTGGTTTGCTCCCGAAGGCGGAAGTCCTCTTCCATCTGCGCATAACTGCGCCCTTCCTTGCTGGGGGGAACATTCGCATCGAGGTTGGCCAGGACACCTGTCAGTGCCCCGCCGATAGTCTCCGTAATGGCCAGTGCGAGCGCTCCCGGGCCACGAGACAATTCGAATGCGTCGACGGTCGCATAGAGCATCACGGTCTTGATCGGTGTGGCAGTGACTACTGGAGGCATATCCCGTTCCTTGATCGAAACGGGTGGGCCCGCCGGGTATGCTTTCTAGTTCCGGCATCGGGCTCACCCGATGCGGTCCGACATCACGACACCATGTCGCCAGAGGGGCCCGGCCCGCTCACTCCAGATAAACGGGTTAGCTGAAATTTCAACATGGCCGCACTAAAGCGCCAAGTCCCTCTGATAGTACGCCTGAACCAATTCGGCGTCATCAAGGCTCAGCACGGGCAACGGGCTGGTTGCTGCATTGATCTGCGGGATTTCCACTGACGCCCCATTGCCGCCAAACTGATCGACAACCTCGCGCAGCCCAGCCACGTAGTCGGCAAACGGCAGCATGGTTACAGTAGCGCCATCCAGCCATTGCGACTGCGACCGATAAAAGCTGAGATTGCCACCCCGCGGATGGAACGATGCACCGGGAACGCGCGGCGGAGGCAATGCCGAAATGATATCTAGTGGCGGGATGCTCTTGATCACTGCACGCAAAGCTGGAGCGATGGCTTCGGGATCAGGCTCAAACCATCGCGGATGGGGCTCGATACCGACGAACCGCTCCGGGAACAGCTGAATGAACGAGTTCGGTAGGCACCGCTTGTGGAATTCCAAGGCCGAGCAAAACCGCTCAACCGGACCCCGCCTGAAGGCATAGATAGCCGTCGGCGCAATTGCTTCTCCGGGAAATCGCGCCTCAGCCAGCCTGATCGCTTCCGGCACGGTTGGATGCCGCCCCATCTCGCCAACCAGATCTACCCCAATCTGCCCCAGGACGGCGCGTACAGTCTGTGACCCGTTCTTCGGTACGCCGATAAACAGCGTCTGGCGGTCATGCGAAATGATCATGGGTCAGATCCCGGTGGTAGTATTGGCGTAAGACCCGGCCGCAGGGGCGTAGGACGGTGTGCCAGCGGACAGGGTTCGGCTCAGCAGCGAGAAGCTGCGGAGGGTGAGTGACCAGAAGGAGGAGCTGATGCTCGGCGAGGATGCGCTGTAGGTCACGCCCTGGGCCGAGGCACCGCCCACAGACCATGTACCGGTCCTCGAGCCATCGATCGGCACTTTGAAGATGGCGCCGCACAGATCCGTGTACCCGTAGGGCGAGAAGTCCATCATCGTGTAGATCGAGAACGTCATGGCCGTAGAGCTGACCGCGAGACCGGTAAGGCTGAACGAATTTGCCCCATTGCTCGTGTCGAGGCTTATGGATCGTGCCAGGAGCAAGGTGCCATCGGTCGAAAACTGATAGATGTCCGCCCCGGCATAGATCCGCGCAAAGACCCGGAGATTACCGTCCGGCCCCAGATTCACTGTCCCACTGCCATTGCTTGGTGGCAGTGACAGCTGCCACTGGATAACAGCGCCCGAACTGATCTTGAGCAGACTGAGCGTGCCATTGATACCGGCCAGCCAGTAAATGGTGTTGCTGCTGTCGATTGTAACGCCATAGCCGTAATCGTAGCCTGTGCTCCCGATCGAGCGCTGCCAGCTGACGGACGGGGTCGCAGTATTGATGACAGTGATCAGGGCATCGGTGTTGCCGGCTGTCGACGTCGAGGTGTTGCCCGACAGGACCAGCAGGCTACCATCCGGGCTGAGGGCCATCTGGTTGGCATATTCGTTACCGGAGCCGCCGATCGACCGTTGCCACTGCAAGGTGCCCAGGCTGTTGTACTTGGCGATCAGCGCGTCGGCATTGCCGGAACCGCCACTCGAGGTAGAGTAGCCGGCGACATAGATGTTGCCGGCAGCATCGACTGCCGCATTGTACCAGAGTTCCTGACCCGAACTGTTGAGGCTGCGCTGCCATTGCAGGGTTCCCGAGGTGTCGAGCTTGGTCAGCCAGGCATAGTAGTTGCTCGAGTAGTAGGCCCCGGCGAGATAGACATTGCCGCTGGTATCGACCCAGCCGCCGTTGATGAAAGGGCCAGACACGTTCTGTGCCCAGATCAGCGCGCCATCCCGGTTCCATTTGAACACCGCGCCCGAGGCGCTGGCGTAGATGTTGCCGCTGCTGTCAGTGCCCAGGATCTGGAAATTGACCACGGTCGAGCCGAAGGTCGCATACCAAAAGCTCTCGTTCGACTTGCCGTAGAGGTTCGAGAGCGAGATTGGACCCGATGCGACGCCAGCCAGCGTCCGGACGGCAGCCTCGCCAAGGGAAGTTGTGGTGGTCGATGTCCGCCCGAGTTCGACCGCGACATTGCCAAGCGAGATCGGCCCTGAGCTCTGAAGGGTCATGTGCGGGCCTCAAGGCGATCGACCTTGTCCGCCAGATCTTTCACCGCCTCTATGAGCACGCCGACGAGATTGCCATAGGCGACAGACAGCAGCCCGTCGTCGTGGGCCATGACTGCCTCGGGAACGATTGGCGCCAGTTCCTGGGCAATAAGGCCGAGGCCTCGGCTGCCCGTGTCGCGCCGGGTAAAGGTAACTCCGCGCAGGCTGCGGACCCGGTCCAGAGCACCGGCGATTGTCTCAACATCCGTCTTGAGGCGGGCATCGGAATAGGCGGTTATGTCGCCTGTCGCGGTGATCGATCCCGACACCGAAATGCTGCCAGTGAAGCTATCGCCCGCCTTGTTGGCAGGGGTAAAGCCCAGCGCCCCGGTCACATCTCCGGATGCGAGCGATGCGCCCGTCGTCACCCGGCCTTTGGCATCGACCGTCACCTTGGCGTAGGTCCCGGCAACCACGCCCGAGTTTGCCAGCGTCGCGGCAAAGGACAGGGCAGCGGATCCGTCGAATGCCGCGCTGGTGCCGGTTACGTCTCCGGTCAGCGCAATGGTCCGCCCGGTCGCCCACCTGGTCGCTGTCGCGGCATTGCCGGTACAGGAGCCGGATGAGCCGGTGATCGATCCACTGCTGGTGATGTAGCCGTTGGGATTGGTTGAATTGTAGGGCGTGAAGCCGAGCGCGGTCGTCACCATCGCCGAGGTCAGATTGCCAAAGCCTACCTGCACGACGGTGCCGCCTGCCGTTTTCGAATAGAGCTTCTGGTCGGCCAGATTGACCGCGAGTTCACCCGCCTGCAGCGAAGCGGCGGCAGGGATGCTGGCTGCGGTCGAGGACCGTTTAAGCAGGATGGTGCTCGGCATCAGAAGGTTCCACCATCCAGCGTCACGCCATCAATCGAGCCACCGGTGATGGCAACGCTGCTGGCAGCCTGTGTCGACATGGTACCGAGCCCCGAGATATCGGTGTTGGGGATGGTGGCCGAGGCGGTGAACGCGGCAGTTCCGTTGCCCTTGAGGTAGCCGGTCAGCGTCGTCGCACCCGAGCCGCCCTTGGCCACGCCGAGCGTTCCGCCGATATTGCCGAGGGTCAGATTGGCTTCGTTGACATCCAAGGTGGGGTTGCCCGCGACACCATCACCATTGGTAATGGCGACCTTGGTCGAGCCGGCCGTCAGGGTGCGTGCTGCCACAGTTCCTGCAGCTGTCCGGGCGATGATCCCGTTGGCGGCAAGGTTATGGAGTGCGAGCGCCTGACCGCTCAGCGCAACAGCGTCGGCAGCCACAGCAATGCCAGTCCCGGCACCGACGTCGATCGTGTTGCCAGTCTTGGTGAGGCCATTGCCGGCAACGATCTGGCCTGCGCCATTGAACTGGACGAAGGTGATCGCAGTCGTGCCGAGCGTACCGCCGGTATCAACCGTGCAGAGATAGCCGATGTCGGCGTTCACCGTGCCCTGTTCGACAAACAGGTAGGCTGAGACATGCTCGTCCCAGGTCGAGAGATCGATGGCCCGGGACCAGGCGCCAGAGGCAACGACATAGACGCCATTTGCCGAAGTTGTGGTCTGGTCTTTCACCAGCACACGGTCGCCGACGGCAAGCGCGACCCCGTCGATCGTCATGGTCCCGGAAAGCGAAGCAATATTGGCAGTGGATGCTGCCTTGACCGAGGCCTTGGGATCGAGCCCCTGAACAGTCAGATCGACGTAGTTCTTGGTGGCGGCATCCTGCGCAGCGGTTGGATCCGCCAACCCGGTGATGCGCTGGCTGTTGAAGTCCACCGCTGCGGTGGGCGCGGCCAGTTGATCGAGCCGGTTGGCGCGCACACGGGCATCGGTGAAGTAGAGGTTAGTACCTTCCGCGATATCGCTGGTCGAGAGCGTGATTGCGCCCGTCCGGCCAGCAACCGAGGTCACCGGGAACGTGATCGCGACATTGCTGGCGGTCGTAATGCGTCCCTTGGCATCGACCGTGACCTGACCGACTTGCGTAGCGGAGCCATAAGTCCCGGCGGTGGCGCCACTATTGGCGAGAGTCAGCGCGATTGCAGCATTGGCAGAGCCATCAAAAGTCGCAGAGCCCGTGCCGTCGCCCGTGATCGAAAAGGTCCGCACTGTCGCAAGCCTGGTCGCGGTTCCGGCATTGCCGTCGATCGAGCCCGAGATCGTCGAGGTGAAAGTCTTGGCCCCGGCGATGGTCTGTGTGCCGGTCGTCGCCACAAAAGCACCGGAACCGCCAATAGCAATTACTGAGGTGGCCGTGCCGCCAGCGCCTCCCGTGCCGGTGCCGTAGTAGAGGGTGTTGTCCTGCTCGTTGAACGCGAGCTCGGCATTGGCAAGCGATGCAGGAGCACCGGCCGCACCGCCTGCGGCCCGGCGCTTGATACGCAGGGTATTGGCCATCAGAAATTACCTCCGTCGACCAGTCTGGCCGCTTTCTCGTTGATCCATGTGTTGGTGGGGGATGAGTACGTGAGGACGTCGCCGCCCTCGGGAAGGCTGAGCGCCACATCGGACAGGTCCTTCAGAGCACTGAGTGGTCCAGGCGGTCCCGGCGGCCCTTGAGGCCCGGTAAATCCGCGCGGGCCGGCAATGCCCGCGCTGGCGATATCAAGGACGAAGCTGGCCCCATCGCTCTCGACGAGGATGGTCTGGACCGCCTCGACGATCTGGATCGCGGCCGTCATTCGACATCGAACGTGAGGGTCGGCAGCACCTCACGCTCCCCGGTGTCATTCTCGAAGCCCAGCGTCAGCCAAACCCGGCCAGCACCGGGTGCAAGCGGAGCAGTCTGCTCGTCGGTCCATAGAACCTCGATCTGTCCACCCGTTGCCGGTGAAAGAATGGTAAGCGCTGGCGGCGCAATGTTCGGACTCTGGTCGATGACCATGAGCGCAAGCCCGGTAAGATCCCGGGCCACCCCTGCGCTCTGGTCGACAAAGAAGGTGGCGCGCACGCGCTTGGTGCCGCCCCGGCGAATGGTCAGCCTGGTCATGCCTGCACCTGATTGGAAAAGAGGGTGGCGGGAGCCGCAGCCCCCGCCCTGGGGCATCAGCCGATGCGGGCCGTGGCCGTCTTGCGGAACAGGACGCCGCCGATGCCGGTCAGCGCCAGGACCACGGTCAGGACGTCTGTCTGATCGAGCCCGTCGGGCAGAACGCCAAGCGTGCCGGCAACGCCCCAGAGGCTGCCGATGAGGCCGGTCCAGATAGCCTTCGAGGTCCACCAGGGTTTGAGGTCTTCCATGTCATTTCTCCAAAAAAACCCGCCAAAAGGCGGGCGGGATGATCCAGCGGCGATGCGCAATGGATGGGTGGGTCAGGCTTCGTTGGTGGAGAGTGCACCGGTTGCAGCGAGTTCGACCGGCTTCGCGCTCGCGGGCGCAGCCTTGTAGACGGGGCGGCGGACGGCGATGCAGCGCTCCCGTGCAATCCGGGTGATGGTCACACCATCGGACTGGTTTCCGCCCAGCACATGGAAGGCGCCATAGTCCTCGCCGATGTAGAGCCCGACATGGCCAGAGACCTCACCGCGGCGGAAAACGAGCACATCGCCGAGCTGCGGCTTTGCGCTCCCGTCCTTGCCGAAGTTTACCCAGCTCCTCGCCCAAAGCGGCTGGTTCGGGAGCGCCTTGCCAGCACGCTTGGCGACAATGGCAGCGAACAGTCCGCACCAGGGAATCTCGTCATGGTTGTAAACCTTGGCGAGGCCCAGTTCCTTGGCCCAGCCAAGGATCACGGGGTTATCTGCTGAGCCCTGCGCTTCGACAGTGCCAAAGAGCTTTCGAGCTTCCGCCACCATCCTGGGCAGCGGCTGCAGGTCATCGAGCCAGCGATAGGCTGGCGGTAGCGGGTTCATGGATTTTCTCCTCTGGGAGGTTAGCGGCCTGCAAAGCCTTTGAAGGCAGCCGTGATCACGGCGATTGCTGCGACCAGGGTTGAGAGCCATTTGACGAAGCGGACCACACCCGTGGCGGTGTTCCAGGCGTCAAGGAGGTCTTTGAGTTCCTTGCGCACGGCCTTCAGCTCCTCCTGGACGGCTTCAAGGTCAGCGCGAATGAGCGCCATTTCGATGGCGGGATCCTGTTCCGACATGGCAGGCCTCAGCGCGTGGTGCAGATGATGGCGATGCCGCCGGCCGCCAGATCGACGGCGTAACCGGGCATCGTATTCAGGTCGGTCTGCCGCTGCCGGGGGCCGGCCGCATAGTGGACGAACAGCGCGGCTTCGGAAAGCGCTGTCGGTTCGGTGATGACGTCGAACCGGTAGTTGGTGCCGCTCGACCGGCCGAACCTGCGGATGACGCAGCACAGCTCGAAGTCGTTGCGGAAATGCCGGGTGAAGCTGCCGCGCGGAAGATAGCCGCCGCCGTTCTCCACATTGTGGTAGCCCGCTTGCCATGTCTGGCTGATCTCACCGGCGGAGCCCGTGAAAATGTAGTCGGCCGTGCCAGCCACCGCGAGTGAGACATGCTCATAGAGGTCCCACTCGACCCCGGCATCATACATGGCACCGATCACACGGTTGGTGTCCGGCGGCACGAACATCTGCGGCGTCCAGAGCCGCCAGCTTCCCAAGGGACGCACATAGGTGGTGCCGTCGAGGAACAGGCTGTAGCGGATCTCGAGGTCGTCGTTGATCGGCAGCACGTCCTCGCGTGCTGTCGGGTTGATGTGCTGATTCATCTGCTTACTCCACAGTCACATCGACCACCTCGAAGCAGGTGTGTGTGCCCGATTGTGTGCCTGAGGTGCCGATCGCCGCGCCCCCTGAAGTGGCCGCAACCTGGAACGAGTTCGTGGCTGCGTTGACGATAAAATAGATGGTGTTTGCCGCAATGCCGGACGGCAGGGCGCCGCTCGTCTGGAACAGCACGCGCCGGCCATTGGTGAGACCATGCCCACTGCTGGTGATGGTTGCCGGACTCGCGATGTTGATTGTGGGATAGAACGGTATTCGCGCGCCGGTCTTGTTGCTCGGTGTTGGCGTCGCGGCAGAAAACTTCGTGAAGATCGCAAAGTAGACGGTGTGCGTTCCCGACTGGCTGCCGGTCAAAGTGATGGCCGCGCCACCAGGCGTGGCGGCGACCCGGAACGTGGTCGCGGTTACATCACGGGCATAATACTTGGTGCTGGCGACAAGGCCTGACGGCAATGTCCCTCCGGTTGTGAACTGGACAGGTGTGCCGTTGGTAATGCTGCTGGTTGAGCTCACCGTGAATGTAGCAGTCGCGATAGCGATGGTTACGGTCAGGCTTGATGCATAGTCCTGCGCCCAGGTGTCGAAGCTGTACTTGGTGCCGCCCATTGTGAGAGCAGCGGCGAACCCTGCCGGTTGGTCGCCCTGTAGCTGGAGGGTAACAGGCCAGGTCGAGCCCACATTATCCTCGACCGAGTAGACGCCCTGGATCGTCTGGCCTTTAAACGTCGTGGGACTCAGCGCCCCGCCGATCGGATAGTATGCGCTGGCAATGCCAAACCCGTAGTAGGTCCACCAGGCACCTTTGAAGCCGTCAGAATACTGGCCAACCGCCATCTGGTAGCGGCTTGCACCTCCCGATCCGAGCAGGATGCCCAGCACGCCCGACATCAGCTGATCCCGGTGCCGGAGACGAACCAGACGTTGGTCTCGACCTTGATCAGCGTGGCAAGGCCTCGCACGGCGAGTGTCCGGTTGCCAGTGCTGGTGGTGCCTGCCTGGCAGAGGGTCACGCCGGAGCCCTGAGCGATCGTGATGGCTGCACCACCATTGTTGACGATGGTGACGGTCGTCCCAAGCGGGAAACTGACCGTGCCATTGGGGGGCACGGTGATGGTCTGGGACGCGGAATTGAGCGAATAGATGTGTTTGCCATTGTCAGCTGCGACCAACTGGTAGGACGCGCTTTGGGCGTTCTGCGGCACTTCCCGGAAGCCGATCGCCCAGGCTGAGCCACCGGCGTCGTTGACGCTCGAACCGGTCGCCGCGCCCGAGATCGTCTTGTTGGAAAGCGTCTGGGTATCAGTTGTGCCCACCGCCGCACCGGACGGTGCGGACTTGCCGGACCAAGAGGCAAGGTTGGCGCTGTAAGCCTGAACATCGGTACCGATGGCGAGACCAAGGTTCGTGCGGGCCGTCAGGGCATCGCCTGCACCGGTTCCGCCGTTGGCAACAGCAACGGTGCCGGTAATCTTCGAGCCGCCCAGCGAGGTGATCCAGGCAGGATCAACATAGGTGCTGGTCGTCAGCACGGCATTGCCGGATACCGAGGGGGCCGACAGGGCGATAGTCCACGCGGCAATGGTGCCGCTGCCACCGACCATGCCGACGGTGACCGTCAGCGCGCCGGTGCCAGTGGTGTAGGCCGTGATCTGGCCATGCATCCAGTTTGTCGGCGTCGCCGTGCTGGTGATGGTCACCCATTGCCCGACGACAAAGGCCTTGCCGGTCTGGACGGTCAGCGATTTCGCGCCGGTGCCAATCGCAAGCGAAGTCGTGCTGGTGGCGCTGGTGCCGGGAGCGTTGACGGCGGTGGAGGCGCTGGCGGCAGCGTTGGTCGCATAGCCGTTGACCTCGACCGCCAGAGCATTGGCCTCGGTGCCGAAGGTCGGCAGCGCACCGAGGAAGGCGTCCGCGCGCGCGGAAAAGTTCGCCGCATCCGTCCGGGACGGCGGCGTGGGCAGTGCTGTGATCGGCATGAAATTACCCCTCGGGGTGGATCAGGTGAGCCCTTCGATGGTCAGGCTGCAGTAGCTGACCGTCGGGTAGGCAAGGTCGATCGAGAATTCTTTGTAGAAGCCGTAGACGGTGAGGCTCTCGAAGCTCTCCGAGCCGATCCACAACACCGGGCTCGCGCGAAGCGCGGCAAGGTTGCGGTGGACGTCGTCAATGGCGCTGGTCTGCATGACCACTCGGGCGGTCATGCGCTTGGCAAAGGCCCGCTCGACCACCGAGGTGACGCCGAACTGATCGGTCTCCTTGCGGGAGTAATCGATGATCCCGATGTCCGCGCCGTGCTCGGTCTCGCCGATCGTGAACTGGCGGCCAACCAGCAGCGTTCCGCAAGAGACCACATCGGCTGGATTGTCACGGGAAACGGTGACGGTGAGGACGCCAGCCTCGTAGACCGGCACATCAAGGAACAGCAGGCTGGACTTGCGGCCCACTGGCTCGAAGAACCAGCTGAACCAGTTATCAATCGCGGTCCCGCCGACATTGAAGCTCTGGGTCTTCGAATAGAGCTGCGTGCCCGAGACCGTGAGAGAAACGGTCGCGCTTTCGGCATCGGTATCGATCAGCGCCACACCGTCGGTTGCACCGGGTGCCAGGACGACCTGCAAACTTCCGGCTCGTGTCGTGGCCGTGCCCACGCGCGCATCGAACATGGCCCAGCGGTTGGTCGGCCCGAGATCCAGCCATTTGGTCGGATCACTTGCCGGGTTCACGCCGGTCGAAGCTGCCAAGGCCTCATATTTGCGGTGCGTCGTGGTCAGGATAACCCGGGCGCCCACCGCATAGGCCGTGCCCGAATTCCACACCACATAATCGTTCTCCGGAGCCGTGCTGGTGGTGAGCATGGCATCCGTCAGCGTGGTCGGACGGATCAGCTTCATGCGGCAGTCCTCACCGCCAGCGCATCACCATCCGGTGTAACCCGTTCGAGAATGCGGGCGGTCTTGCTCGTGCCCGAGGCAATGGTCGCGGACGCAATCCGCTGCTCATCACGCAGATCCGACAGTTCCTGTTTGAGCGCCGCCAGTCCATCGATCAGCACGGTCGCGCTGTCATTGGCGGCAGACGTCGCTGTCGCGGTCTGGGTACTCGCAAACTGCTCCCACCAAGAGGGCGTGGCGGAAGTGGCGGCCGCAGCGGTTGCCGTGTCCGTGCTGAGACCTGCCATGGCGTTGATGATCGCCACGGTCTGCTCAAGGCTGGCCGCCGTCTGCCCCTGAATAAGGGCCAGATCCTGCGCGGAGGTTGCGGCATCTGCGGCCGCTGTGAGCAGGCTCTGGCTGAGGCCCGGCAGCGACTTGGCCGCCTCCTGATCGCCAGCCCGCGCCGCGATCGTCGCTGTATTGAACTCGGAGAGCGCCTGGGCGTAGCTCTTCGTCCCGCCATCCATGGTCCCGCGAATTCGCGCGACTTCCGAAAGCAGGCTGTCGGTGATCTGCGACCATGCGGAGCGGAGCTTCTCAGCCGCAGCCGCTGCTTCATCTGCCGCCTTTTGCTGGTCCTGCAGTGCCCAGATCTGCTGTTGCAACGCCTGGTTGGACGCATCAAGCTGAGCCAGATCCAACGCCCGCAGCGCGGCCGTATCGCCCTGAAGTTCGAGCAGTTGGCGTTCGAGCGACAGACGTTCATCGGCAATGGCCGCAGCACTTGCCGCATCCTGCGCCGCGCCGATCACATCGGCAAAGGCAGGCGCGAGCTGGATCAGCGCGACATAGGCTGCACGGCCCGCCTCGGTGGTGAGATCCTGCGCTTCGACGAGCGAGCGGAAACCCGTGATGCTGTCAGGCAGGGTCAGTCCCAGGCTTTCGAAGATCCTCGCCATCTGCGCCGTCTGGACAGCAGACTGTTCGGCCTTGGTGTAAAACAGTGAGAAATAGTCTCCGGTGGCCGACGCCATGTCGCTGGCCGAACCGAACATGTCGAACAGGTTCATCCTGGCCGAGAGTGACAGGCCCTCGACCGAGGTGCCAAGCAGGCTCAGCGACGAGGTTACCGCCTCGATGCTGGAGGCCACGCGGACCACCGTTTCGAAGTAGCCTTCGCCGACCTTCTGGAACTGCTCGAGGCCGGGCACGGCGTAGCGGGCGAGATTATCAGCCGCCGCGCCAAATATCGCTGTCAGCTTCTCCTGGATCTGGTCGCCGGTCAGGCCCTTCAGATCAATCTTGCCGATGTTGATGACAAAGCCGTTGAGCCGCGTCTGCACCTGATCAAGCGATAGCCCCAGAGGACCGGCCGCCGCCGAGATGGCATCATAGAAGCCCCGGAAGATGAGGCCGAACTGCTGCTCGAGCTCTGCGCTCGCCGCAGAATACTGGGTCGAATAACTGGAGCCGACACTGATCCCGAAGAACTTCTTCGTCTTTTTGATGTCGCTGTAATAGCTTGCGTCAAACCCTCCCGAGAGGATCGAGCCCAGCGACTGCGCGCCGCTGTAGATGCCCTGACCGACAATGCTGGTCTTCGTACCGAACAGCGCATTGACCACGCTGCCGAGAACCTTGCCGAGACCGCCAAGCAGTTTGGCGCCAAGGAACCCGATTGCCGCGCCAATGGGTCCGGCAATGGCCATGCCAATGCCAGCACCGATCAGCGATCCGGTCTTGGAGCCCAGGAAGTTCGAGACGCCGGTCAGGACCGAATTGGTCGCTCCCAGCAGGCCTGTCAGCTTCGTGCCGGTCTGGATCCCGGCGGCAGATGCTTCGATCCCGCCAGTGCGGATAATGAGATTGGTGAGCCCGCCAATATTGGCCTCGATATTCTTGAGCGCCGCCAGCATTGCGGCGGAATAGCGCATGGTCAGCGTATCGACCTCGCGCAGATGGTCGATGGCGTTTGCGATGCTCTCGGACTTGGCGCTGGCATCGCCGAACACCGTGCCGGTGCCTTCATTGGCCGCCGGTAGCTTTTGTGAGCCGCCAAAGGCGCCGCTGATCGCAACACCCAGCGAGGCGATGACACCTGCCGTGATGGCGCCTGCGGCAATGTTGAGCGGGAATGGGAGCGAGCGGATGGCGTTCACCACCGCTTCAACCGCCTTGATTCCGGTCGTGATAATCGAGTTGCCCTGTTCGACCCCGGCGCGTGCCGTGTCGGATGCCGCCATGGCGGTGTCGCTGGTGACCTTGGCTGCGGTCTGCGCGCCAATCAGCCCGATCTTCACTGCCGCATTCTTCATGGCGATGGCCAATTCGAAGGCGCGGAACACCTTCTCGGCGGCGAGCAACGCCTTGTAGCCGTCGGACCCTTCCTTGAAAAAGCCCTTCGCGGCGGACGCGAGGTTGCCATAGTGGTTGATCTCGGCCGAGGCCTGCGCTGTGCGCGCGTCGGCATATTGGAACGAGGTCTTGCCGTATTCGCGCTCCGCATCGGCCACGCGCTTGGCGGCCGCCGCCTGCTCGGAGGCAAAGCGGGTGATCTCGACCGTGATGCCACCGATTGCGCCGCCGACCGCGCCAAAGGCATCGGCCATGCCGCGCGCAGCTACTTCCGTTGCCGAGACCATGTCCTCGAGGCTCTTGAGGTAGTCCTCCTGGCCCTTCCGCGCGAAATCCGCCTCGATAAGTGCGGTCTTGGCTTCCCGGTATCGCTCCCAGGCAGCGGCCCCGCGTTCGAGCACGATCTGCTCTTTCTCGGCTTCGAGATTGGCGAGCGCCTGTGCCTTCGTCGACTTGTCCAGCATCGCGACCTGCAGCTCGAGCGGGGCAACGGAATTACGGATGAACTCCTTCTCAGCCTGCGCCCTGGTCGCCTGTTCCCACGCTTCGCCAGCCTGAAGGATGGCAAGCCGTGCCTCGTCGGTCGGCGCCTTGAGTGCGGCCAAAGCAACTTCCATGCGCTTGATCTCGATCGGGGTCTTGCCGATCTTGGCAGTCTCCATCTCGAGATTGCGGGCAAAGTCTTGTGCGGCCTTCAGGGCCTTTTCAGCCTCGGTGGTCTTGGATCCCTTGGCGGCCTTGTCAGTCTTGTCGCCCCGGATCTCGTCCGCCTTCGCAGCAAGCCGGGCTTTGGCAGCCGCGATGCTGTTCTCGCGCCACTTGGCAGAGAAGCTGTCCATCATCGACATGGCATCACCAAACGCGGAGGCAAACTCGCCCCGCACCTGGGCACCCATGCGCGCAGTGGAACCGGCGAAGCTGTTTTCCATGCGCGGCAGAGCAACGCTCTCGATCCGCGAGATGGAGGAGAGCCCGACCCGATCGAGCAGCGGGTTTACCCGGTCGACCAACCAGTTGATCGCGGCGATCGCCTTGTTCGCCATGAATTCGACGCCGCTGATCGTGAGATTGGCGGCGCCTACAGCGGCCTCGCTGATCACGCCCGGCAGCGAGGACCAGATAATCCTGATCGCATTGAACCCGCCGACCCAGCCGGCATAGATGAAGGCGATGGCGTGTTTGCCGACCGTCATCACGGCATCGAAGGCGGTCACCGCCCAGTCCTTGAGGGTCGAGAACACCGAGCCGAGGCCCAGACCATCCAACACCGTCTTCCAGAGACCCTTCATGGTATCACCGACGGTGATGCCGACTGGGCCCAGCTTCTCCATCTCCTTCTTGGTGAGACCGAGGCTCTGGGCGTATTTGTCGAGCTCGCCCGACTGCTTCACGCTCGACTGGAACATCTTGAATGCGCCGGATGCCAGCGCCGCAGCCGCGGCAGCTGCCAGCAGATAGGGATTGGTCAGCGCAGCCGCGGCCGAACTTGCCGCAAGGCCCACCAGCGCCCGGGCCATGCCGCCGATCCCGACACCCGCCTGCATGGCGATCTGACCGATCTGCGTGCCCTGCTGCATGAACACGGTCATCGGCTTCTGCCCCGAGAACAGGCCGACAACCATGTCATTGAGCTGATAGACGAGGTTCTGGACGTGATGTCCGGCAAGCTTGGCAGAGCCTCCCATACGGGTGACACCGCCGCCGCCGACCGCATTCAGCGCCTTGTCTGCCCGGGCAGCGGAATCCGCGACATCGCCCATCGCGCCAGCCACCGTGCGCTTCATGTCGGCCATCTCCTTCTGAAGACGGGCGACATTGGTGATCATCTCAATCTCAAGGGTTCCTGCCTTCAAGGCTGTTCTCCCTTCGACAGCGTCATCGCTCGGAAGGCATTGGTGACCTTCCGAGAGACTTCATCACGGTTGAGACTGGATGTGGCAGTCCAGGGCGGCGGACAGTCAGGCTCGCGGGCCCGGACGGTTTCTGCGACGAACTCGACTGACAGACGGCGCAGCAGCCTGGCGATCCATGGCGGTAGGTCGTGCCCAATGCAGCGCTGCCAGTGCTCGATGGAGCCCCATGAAATGGGAACTGCGCCCATGCCGCCGGGATCGGTTGGCCCGACCTCCATGAGCCAGTCGATTACCCATGGGGTACGGATCGGTGGAAAGTCGGGAGCAAGATCGTCGATTGCCATCCGCTGCAGCCGGGTCAGCGGCTCAGCGTCTGTCTCCGGCCTGGTGTGCTTGGTAGCGCGCGGCTTGGGCGCCGTGCCAAGCCACGCCAGTTGGCGGACGTAAAGGCTCAGCTCAGACCTGAGCTCTTCGTAAAATTTGCCCAGTCATTGATGTGCGCGGCAACCTGAGTGGCGATGAACCCGATCGAGGGATCGGCATAGGCCTTGCGGAACAGTTCCTGACCGTCGAGGCCGTTTGCTGGCGGATAGGTGAAGCCGTTGAAACTCACCGTGCAGGCGGCGAGGAAATCGGCCTGTTCGGCGAGCTTTTCCTCGGCCGACTGGTCCATCTTCCCGCGCTTCTTGATCTTGTCCATCAGCTGGTTCTGCTGGCGGGCCTGGGCGCGCTGGTAGACCTTCGAGCCCGGACCATAGACCGTGATCGAGAGGCGCTTGCCCTTGTCGTCGAACAGCGGGGCATCGTCGCCGCCGACCAGTTCCAGGGTCGAGGTGTCGGTCGCGGCAAGCGTGGTGATGTCAAACATTGGTGTTCCTTTGCCTGTTGGTTTTATCCCGGGTTGTGCCCTGCAATTGCGGGCAGTCATCACCTCTGGCAGAGAGTTGCAGGATGACAGCCGCTATCTATTTTCTGGCCGCCTTCGCTGAAATTGCAGGCTGCTTTGCCTTTTGGGCATGGCTGCGGCTGGACAAATCACCGCTATGGGTCATTCCGGGCGTGGCATCGTTGTGTCTGTTTGCCTACCTGCTGACCCACGTCGAAAGTGATTATGCGGGTCGTGCCTTCGCTGCTTATGGCGGGGTCTATATTGTATCTTCGCTCTTGTGGCTTTGGATTGTCGAAGGCGCGAGGCCGGATCGATGGGATCTGATGGGGGCGCTGGTTTGTCTGGCCGGTGCCGCAATCATTCTTTTCGCGCCGCGAGCAGCCTGAAGCCAAGAAACCTTAAGGCGCCAACACTTCCACGATGCCCACACCGGCGGAATTGGTTGTGAGTTCCAGCGCCACCGTGGCGGTTGTGATCTGGTCGACCGAGCCCACGTTGACCTTGAAGCTCATCACCTGAGCCTGGAAGTAGTACTTGTCCCCGTTCTGGGTGGTGACGAGGAAGCTGTGATCGGCATCCGAGATCGAGGCAGATTTCAGCAGGATCTGGCCCGCGTCATCGGTGTCGAGGCCGAGCTGAATCTGCATCGTCCCCTGATTGAAGCTGCCCTTCTTCTTGACGACGCCGCGGCTGCCGACAGGGTTGAAGGTCACAAGATTGAACTCGCGGCCGAACTCGCCCAGGTCGGACACTTCGCCGACCACTGTCATGGTGAGCGCGTTGTAGCCGGTGGCATCGAAGGTCGCAGGGGTAGAGGCCGACACCTTTAGCGTGGTGCCAGCGGAAGTCCGAACGGTCATGGCAATGGGTCCTTATGAAGGTGAGGCTACGGGCGGGCCTCGTTGAATGAGACGCGGAAGTCCTGCGTCTGCATGTGGATGCCGGTCTCCTCGTCGAGGAAATCAGGTCCGGCGGAATCGGTGTGCACGGTGACGTCGCTCAACCCATCGATCTGGGGCATCTTGTCGGCGGCCGCCTTGCGGATCGCGGCAAGAATGGCCTTGGTTTCAGGATAAGTGCGCGCCAGCACAGTCACCTGGACCCGTTCGGTCACGCGGCGCTTGGGGCCCGGCGCGGGGATGTTGCGATCAACGCTGCTGACCGACATCAGCGAGATTGCGGGGAACACTGTGCCTTGCGGCAGGCTACCGGCCGCAATCCGCACCTCCGGCACGAGCGCCGTCAGCCCGGTGTCGACCACCAGGAGCGAGCGGACGGCAATAACCCCGTTCATTCGTCATCGACCTCAAGGGTCGGGGCACGAAGGTCGCCGATCTGGACGCGGTGGGCGATATAGGCCCCCATCGCGTTGACGGCTTCTTCCGCCTTTTGGTCGAGCGCGGGGCGCAGGAAAGGTCTGGCAGCATGCCCGGGGTGCATAACGACGGGCCCGACAAAGTTCTCGCCGATCTTGAGGCTGCCGCGCTTCAGCATCTTGTTCATCGTGCCGATCGAGACCGCGCGGGGACCATGCCGGGTCTGACGGACCGGCTTGTCGACATCGGACACCGAGATCAGGTGGGGCGCGACGCCATATTCGACGAAGAGGCCGAGATAAGAGCCGCTCCCGCGCAATTTGACGTAGGACGAGAGCTTGGATCCGTCTGTTCGGGTACCGATCCCAATCGCCTTCTTGAGCTTGCCGGTGCGGACCGGGACATTGGCCTTGGCCTGCTGCTGGATCACCTTGGCCCCGGCTCTAAGACCGCCACGGATGACGTTGCGCTCCAGGTTTTTGGGCAGTTCGTCGAGCAGACGCAGCAGTTCCGGGCCGCCCTTGAGGCTGATGGTCATGGGGCTGCTCCTTCACTGGAGAGTTCTTCGGCCAAGATCTCCATGGCCTTCCGCCGACCCAGTGTGGCCGGGCCAGAAATGATCTGATGGGTGCGGTTAGTGATGATAATTCGCATGTCCGCCGAAAGACCGGCGAGATAGCGGATGCGGATGCGGACAGGCCGGCGTCCGATCTGGATGTTGTCCGCCAATCGCTCAGCCCGTGAGGGCAGAATGTCCTTCACCTCGGCCCATACGCAGGCAAATTCGGTCCAAGTGACAGTTTCAGTGCCGTATTGCGGATCGTGGGCGACTAGCTTCCGCTCAATCCGGATCCGGGTGTCGAGCCTGGAGGCTAGATCCAGCGACATTTTAGCTGACCCACCAGCGTATCGAAGGCGAGACAGGGACCGCCTTCCCGGTTTTCGAACATCGCGGCGGTTTTGACCAGGATCGCGGCGCGGGCGATCGCCAAATCAGGGTCGTTCTCGCTAAATCCAGCCGACAGCGTGATCCGTATCAGGCTGTCTGCGCGCAGTTCCGGCCATGATTTTCCGAATGCCGGGCGGATACGGGTGAACCTATGCCGCCGGCGGGTGACATAGACCGTTTCTGGGAGTGTAACCATTGCCCCGCTGGCTGCCATGTAACGTATTTCTGCCACCGTGCAGGGCCGGACCGGCACGGTGATCTCGTCTTTCCAGCCTTCGAGCTGCAGTTCGAGAGTCTGTTCGCACAGCTTCAGGCCCGTCTGCTGCTCAAGCTCGGCCTGGGCGGCATCAAGCTTCGCGCCCAGCAGCAGGTCCTCGTCATGGGCATCAAGGCGCAGCTGCTGGCGCGCTTCCTCGAGCGTCACGGCCCGGTCCTGAGGCGGCTCGAGCGTGACAATCTCGGACATTATTCGGCCTTGGTGCGGGGGTTGGCGCCGGCCTTGTTGGCAATCGGCGGCTGCTGGGCAGGTTCAGCGGTTTCCGGAGCCTCAGACTCAGGTGCTGCAGCCGGCTTAGACTTGGTGGTCGGCGCCCCATCGACTTCAATGGCAAGTCCGCGCTCAATCAGGCTTTTGCCCGCAAGATCATCGATCCCGAAGATCTCGCCGGTAGTGATGTTGTCGGAGCTCACCGAGCTAACGTGAATGGTATCGAGTGCACGAAGGAACATCGCTCACCTCCGGAAAAAAGGGAAAGGTTCAGCCTGCGCGCGACAGGAGAAGGGCAACAGCACCGAGAGCTGCCAGCCATAACAGCACGACCACTATGGCCGCGCGCCAGCTCCTTGTGACCATCATCCCCGCCGCCTTGCTGCGCAGTTCGGTCATAAGGCCTGGCTCTACCAGTCGTACCGCGAGCCAAATGCCGAGCGGGACAATCAGGAGATCGTCGAGAAGACCAAGCACCGGGATAAAGTCGGGTATCAGGTCTATGGGGCTGAGAGCATAGGCTGCCACAGCTCCCGCCAAAAACTTTGCAAGCCGCGGAACACGAGGGTCACGCGCAGCCAGCCACAAGGCGATGACGTCTTGCTTCAGGTTTTTCGCCCAGGCTCTGAGTGACACGAGCATTTCGTAAAGGATCATGCAGGTGATCCCAAGTTGCTGCAAGCACGTCAGAATAAAGGAAGGGCGGACCGAAGCCGGCCGCCCTTCTCATTAATCAGACCTTGGTGGCTGCCGTTGCTGCCGCCGCGAAGTCACCCTTCACGAAGGCCTCAGGGCGATAGACCGCGAGGGCGAGACGCTCTTCGGCGAGCACCGTGACCAGGTTCTTGCGGAAGTTCTGGTCATCCTCGGTCGAGATCTCGACCACCGCGTCCATCCGGTCGAAGATCTGCGCGCCAAGCTGGAAGGCACCGGTCAGGAACTTGCCCGTCGCCATCGACTGGGTCGACACCACCGGCTGGCCCCAGAGCGTGGGTGTAATCGTCCCCTGCGGGTTGCCCACGATGAACTGGCCCTGTTCATCCTTGATCAGCTCGATCGCGGCCCAGTCTGCCGGGTGCAGCACCACGCCGGTCGACATGAGTTCGGACAGGGCGGTCTGCAGCATGGCAAGGCGCAGCACATCGATCCGGGTCACCGTCGCCGGGATGGTGATCGGTGGGGTGAACGCGGTAGCCTGCGTGTAAATGCCGGCAAGATCCGTGCCGGTGCCGCTGCCATTAAGCAGCTGGTTTTCTTCAACCAGTGCCAGACCGTAGCGCAGGCGACCGTCGATATAGGACTGGAGCATCGGCACATCGTCGAGGATCTGGCGGGTCGCCAGAACCCAGTGGGCGATGGTGGTGACGTTGCTGGTCAGAACATCAAACTTGATGTCGGACTGCGGTTTGGCCGGGCCCGTGGTTTCCGAAACGGTCGCGGCCGAATTGGCGTAGCCCGTTTCCTTGACGTACTGCACCGAATTGCTGGCCGTCCGCCCCGGGGTCAGCAGATCACGCACAGTCAGACGGCGCTGGCCGGGCATGATAATGCCAGGGGCGCGGTCAGGGACAATAAGGTCGCCGGCCGAACCATTAGCATCGGTGGTGAGCGCAGAAATGATCGCTTTCACCTCCACGCTGGCGCGGCCGCGAACGGTGTTGTTGCCAAGGAAGGCCTTGATCGCTTCGTCAGCCACGACCTGTTCGCCGATGGTCTTGAACTCCGGCGATGCCTCATCAGTCACGCGGCGGGCGAGCTTCTGCTCGACCTCATCGAGCCGAGCTTTGGCTTCATTCAGCGCGGTGAGAGCTTCATCGGCCAGTTGCTTGGTGGCGTTGGAGAGGTCTTCGCCGCGCTGCGCCTTGCCTAGGGCTTCTTCGGCAAGAGCCTTCACCTTGTCGTGCTTGCCCTCGAGATCGGATCTGATCTCGTCGTGGCGGGCATCGAGAATACCGCGCAGTTCAGCCTGCTTGGCATCAATGGTCGATTTGACTTCGCCAAGACGCGCATCGAGCGCGCCTTTCACTTCGCCGGCAAGCTGCTCGGCGGTCTTGGTATCGCTCATGGTAGTTGTCCTGTGTGGGAGTGGGTTCAGACGCGAAGCTGCGCCTGCAAAGCCGACAGGAAGTCGGAAGGGGTGCTGCCAGACTCACTCCGGAACAGCGGTGCCAGGCCTTTGCCCGCGATTGCGGAGGCCTGGCTTTTCGAGAACCCTGCCTCGCGCAGGAAATTCTCAAATTCGGGAAGCGTCGGGAGCCGTCCATCCTCGACGATCGACTTCACGCTGGTAATCACCGCGCGCTCGTTCATCGGGATGGTGACCAGGCTCACCTCGTAAAGGGCAAGTTCGAGAAGCTGACGGGTTTTGCCGACCAGCTGCTCGCGGATAGTCCGGTAGCCAATCGAGAGGCCGCCGATCGCGCCATCGCGCACCAGTCCGTGTGCTTCCTGGCCAATCCGGGAGGAGAGCGAGAGCTGGCCTTTGACCACCAGCCCTTCGCGGCTCTCGGCAAAGTCAGTCCACACACCAGCCGGACGGGTCTGGTCGTGGTACATCAGCATCGGCACTGACTTACGGCCCTTCAATGACCGGGCGAGCGCGCCGGGCACGATGACATCGCCGCCCGCATCGATATTGCCGTAGCCAGCCGCGAGGCCCTCGATCTGTCCGTCTTCGGTGACGGCCTTGGTATCGAGGACGAAGTCGAGATGGTTCATGGATTAGCTCCGGGATCGGCAGGCGGGAGCGTTGCTGGCGGAGCGCCATTTCCAGCCTGCGTAATGGGTACGTTCTGCATCTGCATGCGGGGGACATCGCCGCCTTCGACAGGCGGCAGGTTTTCAAGGGCGCGGACCTCGTTGATGGTCATCACTCCGTTCG
This sequence comes from Sphingobium sp. DEHP117, assembly GCF_030867385.1. GTDB lineage: Bacteria > Pseudomonadota > Alphaproteobacteria > Sphingomonadales > Sphingomonadaceae > Sphingobium. The sequence continues at coordinate 424,200 of NZ_JAPFBJ010000003.1, forward strand.
AGAGCATCTGCTGGTAGAAGGACGCGCGCGCGCCGCTGTCGCCGCGCAGCAGGCCTTCGAGGTTAAATTCAATGACGAGCCCTGCCTGACGATCCGCTGGAGAGAGCAGCTGCTTGGCGAGTGCCTGCTCAATGCGCTTCAAACGCCGCCGCAACGTGAACTTCTGGAACCCCAGCGTCTGCTGTTCGAGGCCCGTGCCCCAGCTGGTGGTCTTTTCGGTGTGACCGACCATGAATGGCGGCACACCGAAGAAGCGGCAGACTTCCTCGACCGAGAATGCCCGGCTCTGCAACATCTGCGCATCTTCAGGGCTGATCGAGAGCTGGACCCAGTCCATCCCGCGATCGAGCAGCATGGGGCGTCCAGCATTGATAGCTCCCGCAAACTTCTCCTGCAGCAGTTCCTCGGCCATTTTGCGCTGGTCGAGGGTCAAGGTGTCGGCAGTTTTGAGAAGGCCTGAGGGACGCACCCCGTTTCGGAACGTGTCGCCCGAGGCCCGCTCGATCGCCTGCGCGAGGCCAAAGGTTTGGCGGCCGAACGAGAGGGTAGAAAGCCCGCCAAGCGGATTGCCGCCGAAGCCCCGGATGTGGAGCATATTGTCCTGGCCGACCATGGACCGGACGCCATTATCGGACCACTCATATTCCAGGCTCCCATCACGAAGGCGGCGCACCGTCATCAGTTCCGGCGCGATCGGCACGCTGAGCGCCACCACCCGGCCATTGCTGCCCCGGATGATCTCGGCATAGGCATTGCCGTTCAGTTCAATGCAGGCGCAGATGAACTCCCAGAAGTCGACCGCGGTCTGGTCGGCATTGGGGCTGTCATGCAGGATGCGGTAGAGCGGGTGATCACTCGCAACCGTCCGTGCGCCGCCCCGGGTCCGGTAGACCATGAGCGGCAACGAGGCGATCGTGCCGGCCAGCAGATTGACGCAGGCCCAGGCCGAGGCGAGCCCCAGCACTGAGGTCGTCGAGACCAGCTCACCGGTCGTCGTCGTGCGCCCGCCCACCGCCTGCACCAGCCGCGGATCGGTGAGGCCGATGGAGCGCGCGATGTAGCCGATCGCCTTTTGGAAAAGGTTCACGGCGCGAGGCTCTTCAGCCAGTCATCGATGGAGCCGCTGGTATCGCCCGCCATTGCCGCCCCCACTGCCATGCACAGCGCAACGGCTGCGTCGATCTTGTTGATGGCCCGCTGCTTGGAGAGCCACTTGTTGTCCCAGCGGTCGGTCTCGGTGACCGCCGACATCATTGCCGAAATCAGAACCGGATTACGCTTCAGGCGGATCCGGCCCTCAAGGATCAGTTCTTCGAGGTGCCGAAGCGAACCCGGCATCCACAGGCCCTCTGTCATCTCGCCCGCCGGCTTGGCCCGCTTGGTGCCGCCTTGCGGGTGCTCGACAAAGGTCAGGTCGAGGCCGAGTTCGGCGACTTCCTCTTCGAACCGGCGGAAGGCGTAGCGGTCGTAAGCCACCGCCTCGACCCGGTAGTCCGAGGCCAACTCCGCCATCGCCTGCGCCACATGGCGAAAGCTGATGTTTTCGCCGGCCGGCGCGTTTAGGAAACCGTCGGCAACCCAGAGGTCGTAGGGCTGTTTGTCCCGCAGCACGCGTGCGCTAAGCGTATCCCCCGGCGTCCAGACTTCGACCCAGGCATCAAAGCAGGGTTTGCCATCCTTCTCGCCATTGCGCTGGACCGCCGCGAGTGCGGTCAAATCCCGGTTCTGGCTGAGGTCGAGCCCGAGCCAGACCGACTGGCCGGCCTTCGGTTCGAACTCCGCCAAGAGCGGTTCGAGCGTGGCCCGCGCCATCCAGGCGGTTTCGGCATCGGTCCACACGCAGAAGTGGAGCCGGAGGATCCCGTTGAGCTGTCCCGGGATCGCCTTGGCCTGGGCTACAACCTCGGTGAGGTATTGCTCGGTGATCGTGACGCCCAGCAGAGGGTTGGCCTTGATCCAGCAGCTCGGATCGGTCAGCGGGTCGTCGCCCTCGTCGAGCGCGCAGACGTAGCTGAACGTGGTGTCGTCGATGACCTGCCCGAGAAATGTCGGATCAGTCACCGCATCCGGATTACCAGCCGCCACCCGGACGGCGTGTTCGTGTTCCTCCCAGGCAACCGAGTTACGGTCCGAGCCCGAATTGGTGATCATGAACAGCAGTGGATCGCGGCGGAACTTGAAGCCGCGCTCCAGCATCTCGATGATCGAGCGGTCGGGCAGCTCGTGGATCTCATCTGCCAGCACAAAGTAGGGCCGAGGCCCCGAGCCGGTCTTGCCGGTATCGCGCGACACTGGGCGAAAGAAGCTTCCGCTCGCCAGATGCGCGATGTTGAACTCGCGCCCCGGGCCGCCTGAGAAGTTGAGCCGCTTGTCCAAGGCCGGTGATTGGCGGACCATCCGCACCGCGTCGCGAAACAGGATGTTCGCCTGCTCCTTCTTGGCCGCGGCCGCATAGATCTGTGCGCCAGCCTCCTTGCAGGCGGTCATCCCGTAAATGCCGATACCGCCAGCAACCGGCGATTTCCCGTTGCCCTTGCCTTGTTCGATGTAAGCCCGGCGGAACCGGCGACGTCCGTCCTTGCGCTTCCAGCCGAACAACGAGCCGATGATGAAGGCCTGGCTGGGCTGGAGCTCGAAGGGCTGCCCCTCGAACTGGCCTTCCGAAAGCTTCAGCACCTCCTCGAAAAAGGCGAAGGCGTGGTTTGCGGCCTCGTGGTCGAACCAGATGCCATCTTTGCGCGCGAGATCCGCAATGTGCCGTTTGCAGGCATTGCGAACGTGCGGCCCGGCGACGATCTCGCCCGACACCACGGCCTTGGCATAGGCCAGCGTGCGGTCAGGCGAAGAACCGGTCGGCGGGGTCGCCACTTTCTTGCGGCGGCTCGGCCGAGATCCTGCTCCTGGCACTGGGCGTCATCCCGAATTCTGCGGCGTAACGCATCATGTCCGCCGCCGCCTTGTTGGCAGTACCCACCAGCGGGTTCTGGATCGCGTTGCCGTTTGATGTCTTGATCATGAGACCGCCGGTCAGCTGGTCCTTCTCGGCCATCTTGGCGATGGCTCGTTCAGCTTGAACCCAGCGGCCATAGGCCATGGCGTAGGCAGCGAGCGCTGCCCGATCGATCTCGGAGAGGATCCCGAGGTTGTAGAGCTCGGTTGCGACCCGGTTCCATTCCTCAACCGCGTCAGCCGTGAGATGGGGCGGCGGTGCCGGGATCGCCGCCCTGGTCTTGGCCTCCTTGCGGTTCAGTGTCCGCTTGCCGGGATTACCCGTTACCAGTTTCAGATGGGTCGGCTTGGGTTTGGTTCCGGGTTTCATCCGTCATACCTTGGGTTTCCCGATGCCGGACGAGTTCAGACGCGAGAGTTCGCAGCGCATGCGCCGCAACCAGGGGGACCACTCCGTTGCCGCAAAGTTGAAGCCGGTCCACCCTGTGGGCCAGCCCATCAGAGCCTCGACGAACAGCGGGTTCAAGGTCCGGCGCGTGTCCGAGGTATCGGACCCAGCCGTCGGAATCGTCAGGACCTGGCGGCCAAGCAGGCCGTTCACCGGCACATTGGCAAGGCTGGTCGCACCGTCCTTGTGATCCCGTGCCGTCGGGGTCATCCACATCCTGCTGGCATTGGTCAGATCCGCAGTCTTGCGGTTGCCCGCACTCGGCTTCGCTCCATCGCTCGCCATCGGTGTCGGCCAGTGGGCCGCCATCTCCTGCAGATCGGGGCCACCGGCCCCGCGCTCCGCACGTTTCGAATTCGCCCCGCCGGTTATCGCCTTTGGGGTCGGCCAGTCCCGGGCCAGCCGGTCCAGACCTTTCTCGTCCTTCCTCTCGCCACCCCTGGATCGGAAGCTGTCTGTCTGCGGCGTCGGCCAGAGCCTCAAAAACTCGGTCCGGTTGCAGCCACTCGATCTCGCCCCCGAGCAGGCGCGCGGGATCGGCCAGTTCGTCACCCTTGCGAATGGCGAGGATGAACAGGCGTTCGCGCCGATGCGGTGCGCCGACTTCCGCCGCCGTAAACAGTCCTGCCGCAAGGACGTAGCCCATGCCGACCAGCTCTCGGGCGACTTCGGGAAATCCGATGCGCAGATGATTGGAGACATTTTCGAGGAAGACGATGGGAGCTTTGCACTCACGGATGACGCGAGCGACGTGCGGCCAGAGGTGGCGGGGATCTGCCTCACCGAGACGGCGGCCAGCGACCGAGAATGGCTGGCACGGGTAGCCCGCAGTGAGGATATCCACGAAGCCGCGCCACGGTCGGCCATCGAAGGTTGTAAGGTCGTCCCAGACAGGCGCCGGATCCAGGGCTTTGTCTTCCATCCGCGCCACGAGAGTGGCTGCTGCGAAGGCTTCCCGCTCGACGTAACCCACAGTGCGATATCCGGGGCAGGCAATGTGGAGGCCAAGGTCGAGGCCGCCTGCGCCTGCGCATAGGGAGATGCCATGGAGGCATGCGTCGTCGGTCCCCGGTTCGCCCCCGGGGGAAGATAGAGCCATGTCATGCACGTTGTTACCGCTGCTGTTCGCTGATTTCGGCAAAGGTCCGGCCATCGCCTTCAAGGGTGGCCGCCTGGCCGGTGAAATCCTGCCAGCGCTTCACCGCCACATCGACGTAGGCCGGGTTGAGCTCGATCGCGTGGATCGAGCGGCCGGTCATCTCACCGGCAATGATGGTGGTGCCCGAACCCGAGAACGGCTCGTAGACGGCCTGACCCGGGCTGGAGTTATTTTCGATCGGACGCTTCATGCACTCGACCGGTTTCTGGGTGCCGTGGCCCGTTTCATTCTTCTTGGGCTTGGCGATGTGCCAGACAGTGGTCTGCTTGCGATCGCCGGCCCAGTGGCCTTTCGCGCCCTTCTTCACGGCGTACCAGCAGGGCTCATGCTCCCAGTGATAATCGCCACGCGAGAGCACTAGCTGCCCCTTGTCCCAGATGATCTGGGAGCGGAGCATAAGATCACAGGCGGCAAGACTATCGCCGACAACGCCCGCGTAGAGCCCGGCGTGCCAGACGTAGGCGACATCGCCCGGGAACAGGGCCCAAGCTTCGCGCCAGTCGGCCTTATCGTCGTTCAGCACCTTGCCTTTGGCAGTGCCCGAAGCGGCGACGCCAGCCTTCTCACGCCAGGCAGGATCGTACTCGACGCCGTAGGGCGGATCGGTGACCATCAGATGCGGCGAGACGCCGTTCAGAGCCTTGGCGACAGTATCGGCATCGGTACTGTCACCGCAGACCAGCCGGTGTTTGCCAAGCAGCCAGACATCGCCGGGCTTGGCGATGGGGTCGATCGGTGCTTCCGGGATCTCATCGGGATCGGTGTTGCCTTCAGTCTTCTCAGCCAGCAGCTTCGAGAGTTCGTCGTCAGAGAACCCGGTCAGCATCAGGTCGAACTCGAAGCCCTGCAGATCGCCAAGTTCGACCGCGAGCAGCTCGAGGTCCCAGCCGGCGTTCAGCGCCAGCTTGTTGTCGGCGATGACGTAGGCCTTTTTCTGAGCCTTGCTCCAGCCTTTGGCGACCATGGTCGGGATCTGGGTCAGGCCCAGCTTGCGGGCAGCGAGCAGACGTCCATGGCCAGCAATCAGGCCACCTTCGTCGTCAACGAGGATCGGATTGGTCCAACCCCACTCACGGATCGATGCCGCTATCTGCGCGATCTGTTCGTCCGAGTGTGTACGGGAATTGCGCGCATAGGGCGTGATTTTCTCTATCGGCCAGAGCTCGCTGCTCTGGGCCGGCCAGTCCTGATCCATAAGTGTCCTTGATGAGGTTTGACCCCCGGTCGCTAACTCGCGGTTGCGCGAATTTTGGGCCAAGCGCGGTGTCCCTCGCCGAGGGCCCAGACTTTCGAGCCGCCCCCGGCCTGGTTAGCCGATCGGCCACCCATCGGGGCCGACGGCGACCGTCCTGCGTTTGCCGAATTGTTCGGCAGTCCGCCTGGCATGGCACTCGGCACACAGGCAGCGAATGTTGCTGTCCTCGTCCGATCCGCCATGGACCAGCGGCACAATGTGGTCAGGTACGGTCGCCTCGCGGACAATCCCGGCGGAGGCACAATCGCGGCAAAGTGGTTCGGCCTTTAATCGACGCAGGCGCTGCGCCATGCCTTGGCGTCCCCGAAGTCGTTCAGCCATCGCGTAGCGCCTGCAACGAGAAACGCCCGGAAAGCCTGTCGGCCCCGGGCGCAACTCGCATCTCTACATTTCGGAAACATCTACATGAGAGCAAGGCTCTCGTCAATGCAAAATTGATCTTTTATCTTTTAATAACAGTTTGTTATTCAGATGATAGGCGGGAGATACTGGCATCGAACATTCCGTTATTTGGCGGGTTGGATTACCGCCGCCAGCTTACGGTGCATGGTCGCCGCATAAGGGTTCACGACTGTCAGACCACGCCAGACAAATCCGTCCTGCATGTCCTCGCTTAGCACGAGCGTCGCGCCTGCCTCGGCGGATGCCGACAGGATCAGCGCATCCCAATATTGCAGGCGGTGGTCGACAACGAGGTCGAGGGCCGACGCCATGATCACCGTGCTGCTGTCGGCCGTCTCAAGCGACTGGCTGTATTCGAGCAGGATGGTGCGTGCCTCGTCAGCACTGACACCGGCGCGGGAGAGCACCACGAACAGTTCACCCAGCGCCTGCACTGGTGCGATCAGCGTTGCCTGATCGTTGAGCCGGGTGATCAGATCGCGCGTTGCGTCGATCTTCGCGCCGTCCTGCGGCGAACGGTCCACGCCTGCGAGATAGGCGAGGACGTTGGTATCGAGCGCGATACGAAACATCAGCTGTAGAGGTCGTCGCGGGTCCAGGCACCGGCATGACGGTGGGGAAGCTTCTGGACGAACTCCAGCAGCGCGCCGACTGATCGGCGCTGACGGTCACGGTCGATAGGCACGACCCGGGCGACAGGACGTCCCCGGGACATGACCACATAACTCTCGCCTTCCTGCACATCGCGGAGCATCTCCGAAAAGTGCTGATTGGCGTCGCTGGCACTGATTGCGCGTTCCATGAGGACCAATTTAGTGCAAACCACTAAATCTTGCAAGAAGCGCGGATCCCGAACAGGGAAACCAGCGCCTCGAGACCGTGCCCCAGATTGCGCACATCGGCATCGCCCCAAGCCGAAGCGTCGGCTTCGTAACAAACCACAGCATGAACCAGGACACTCGGGCGCCGACCCGTCGCAGCTACGGCATCGCTGTCGGCAGTCCGGAGCATCAGGATCGTCGCTGTCGCCCGTTTACGGATCTTCGCCACATAGTCCGGGTCGTATTCCGTGACGCTGCGCCCGAAGATCCCTTCATCCAGCAGCAGACCTCCCGCTGAATGCGGGTGGAGTGGCGGTAGCCCCATGACCGCCCGGTTGCGGGCCATGAGGTCACCATAGAGCTCCGCTGCTGCCAGCTGCTCCGGGGTGATCTTGCCGGCGAACGCCAGCCGCCCGATTGCGGAACCGAGGCGCTCGTCCTTCGCCTGCCGCGCGCTCACCCCATATTGGCGTTGGCGTGCCTCAAGTACGGTCGCGGTCACTTCGCGCAGGGTCTCAGCCTTGCCCGGCCGGACCAGCTTGCCGCAGGGGTGGCGGCGGCCCGCCTTGCGCTTACGACCGCGAACCACGGATGATCTCCGGGATCAGCGCCGCATAGCCAATCACATCGATCGGGCCGTCGGCATAATTCGGGTCGTGGGCAAGCCGGGCCAGCTTCAGGTCGATCATGCACAGAGCGACCTGCTGTGCCGTGACGGGTGTTCCCAGGGTGATCGACCAGCGCTGGGCAATGGCCTCCATCTGAGCTTTGGGATCGCCGTAGGCAGCGCCGCGATCTTCGAGCACCTGCGCAACGCGCTTCAAGAAACCGACCGCGCTCACCGGACACCTCCACGGGTCTCGATGGCCCAGAGCAGGATGGCGATGGCGTCGGCCTCGTTATCGTCGGCGGGGGCAAATCCTTTTGTCTGAACGGCCGCGATGACAGCTGCCTTGTCGGCATTGCCCTTGCCGGCAATAAACCGCTTGATCGTGCCGACGGGTACGCCCTGGTAGGCGACCAGATGCTCTTCGCACCACGAGGTCAGCATCCCCAGCAGGCCGCCATAGACGTGCGCTGCATCGGTGCCGACGTGACGACGGACCTCTTCAAAGTAGATCGCCTCAACCGGCCCGGCATCAAGATCGAGCTGTTCGAGCCAGCGCCGGAATCGGAGGTAGCGCATGCCGCCGCCGTCGTAGCGGGTGTGCTTCAGCGAGACTGTGCCGGTCGTGATCTGGCCGCCGGGGGACTGGAGGGCCCAGCCAGCACTGGTGCCGAGATCGAGGGCCAGGACAGCGCCGTGACGGATGGTGACGGATGTGACGGGTTGTCCGTTATCACTCCCAGAGGCGCGCGCGTGTGCGCGTGTAACGCCTATAAGGGGACTATCCGTCACATCCGTCACCGATGTTGATTTTGCAGACATTTTTCAAAACTCCATCGGGCTGGTCTGGGGTTGGGCCTGACGCAGGGCGAGACCCCGGAAACCCCGGGCTTTGTTGGTGTTGGCGCGCTCAAATCCGCGGTTCGCGAGGGTCTCGGAGAACCGCTTGTTCGAGCCGGCGAATTCGCCGTTGGCATCGGCCCAGTTCTTCCAGTCTGCGTAGAGCCGCTGGGACGTTTCCTGGAGGTGAGCGGCCTGATCGCAGCGCTCTTCAAGCCAGCGCCCCATGGCGTCCTCGGCTTCGAAATATTCCTCGGTGGCAGCCACAACCGACGCCGGGGGCTTGAGGCCTATGCGCTGCCACTCAAGGCATCCCCGAAGCGCCCAGGCGAGAATGCCGTCGCGCTCTGCCAGCAGCCGGTCAGCCAGTCGCTTGTCCCGCTTGTGGGGCGGGATGGTGACCGTGAACGGGATCATGTGCAGACGTCGCCGCATGGCCTCGTCGACATTGCGGATCGAGGGCTTGTGGTTGCCGACTACCAGCAGCTTGAACTGCGGGATGAACTCGAAGAAGTCCTGCCGCATGAAGCGGGCCGTTATCTTGTCACCGCCCGTCAGCGCCTTGAGCTTGCTCTCAGCCCAGCGGCTGCCCTGTTCGGTCTCGATCGCGGAAACGACCCGTGCGCCCCGCAACCCGGCCATGTCGGTCGGATGGCGATCCCCGTGACTTGCCATGAACATGTCCATGGCCGCGACCGTCGCGTAGTCGCCCACGATGGCGGTCAGTGTGTTGGCGAAGACCGATTTGCCGTTCGCACCGGTGCCGTAGAGGAAGAACAGGGCGTGTTCGGTGGTAACGCCTGTCAGGCAGTAGCCCGCCATCCGCTGAAGGTAGCGTTGCAACTCGAAGTCACCTCCGGTGACCGTGTCGAGGAATGCGAGCCAGACCGGGCAATCGCCCCGCGGGGACGCAGCCGCTATCTTCGTCATGTAGGCAGGGCGATCGTGGGCCCCGACGGCCGCAGTTTGCAGGTCGACAATCCCGGCCGGTGTGTTCAGCAGCCACGGGTTGCGATCCCAGACCTCGGTCGTTTCGGCATGCCGTCGGTCAGCACGGGCGATGCGCTCGACGGCCGCAATGGTAGATGCGGACGAAAGCTTGGCCTTGAGCTTGGCGCTGGCGGCCTGCCGCGCCGCTGCCCGGCAAACCTGCCGCGACAATTCAAACGCCTGCAGCGTTTCTTCCTTGCGCCAGACAGAACCTGTCCAGGTCAGCCATTGCCCCCACGGCGCGACGTATCGCCAGTCATTTGAATGCTGCTTGGTATAGGTCTCAGCTAGCGCGTCCTCGGTCAGTTGGACCGGTGCTGAGCTGCCTCCGCTCTGACCGCCGCCTGCAGGCGGGGCTCCACCTCCAGCCGCATCGAGATAGTCCTCGCCGTAACGGGTAGCGTCCAGTTTCCAGATCTTCTCAGCTTCCGAGCGAAGGCGCGCTTCCCCCCAAGGCGGATCGATCCGGGCGTTGTTGTAATCGACGATTTCCTGCCACGCCTGCTGCGCGGTGACATGACCTTCTCGGCAACGGCGGATCCAGTAGCCGATGATCCGTGTCAGGGCCTCGAAGCGGGTGGTGCCGTCTATTCCGCCTTCCCGGACAACCCGCCCGAACAATTCGGTTACTGCACCATGCCCGGAACCGGCATCGTTGAAGTCCAGAGCATCGGGGACCTCGCCCTCCATCGGGGGCATGGCCATCACAGCCTCGACCAGATCGCCGAGGTCATGATCCTTTTCGCGGTGCTGGAGGATTTCGACGAGCCGCCGGTGGCCTGACTTTGCGTGAACAGACCCTGCAACACGGATCGGCTGGTGGGCCGAACGGAACGAGGTGTCGCCGCCGACCTTGCAGGCTATCATATACCGCGCCCGGCAGACGGTCGTGATGTCATCTCCCTCGGCAGGCTCAGACAGGCGCCAGTACAGGTGCAGCTTGCGCTGCCCTTCGGCGGTCACCCCGCCCGAGGCGACTTCGAGCGTGGGTTCACCAAGGTGGGTTGCCAGATGATCACGTTTGGCCGTGATGTCCCCGTGATCCAGATCCACAAGGATCACCTGGGTCTGAACAATCTGATCTGCCTTGGCCTCACCCGCTGCAATGACGGTGCCGGGAACTACGAACAGCGCCATGCCGTTGTCCGCAGCCCAGCCAGCTTGCACCGCCAACTTCGCCGGGAATTCGGCGTCGTTCTCCATGAATGGGGTGTGAGGGACCTGATCGGCGCCGCCCTTTTCGGCGAGGGCGCGGACGGGCACGAGGTGGTCGCAGTAGCCGAAAACGATATCAGCGTAGGTTGCGAGCATCGCGTGATCGGGGGTTACAGGTGCGCTCGGCGCTTCCGGTTCAGCCGAAATCATGCCCAGCACCGCTGTTTCCAGGGGCACCATGCGCACTCGAAGTGATCGGGATCAGCCGACACGCGAGGCAACCACTCGTTGGCGTCGCAGGCCTGAAGGATCCTGACCGCCTTGTCGCTGCAGGCCTGCGCAAGCGCGCCATTGAACGGCACCAGTTCGTGCCAGAGCTCGCAGGTGTCCTTATTGATGGCGGTGAAGACGGCCGGGTTTTCGGTCAGGCCGAGGTAGGCCTGATAAAGTGCGATCTGGGCCGCATAGACGGGCTTCGAAACTGTCACACCGCGCTTGACGATGTCGCGCCAGTTCTTCGCGTTGGCTGACTTGCACTCCCAGAGGGCGGGAACGGCCAGTGTTTCAGGCCCGGCTACAATGACGCCGTCGATATGTCCGCGCACCCGGCCGTTGGCGACAGAGAAGCCAAACTGGTCGCCGTCGCGATTGCGGGTCCGCAGATCGTAACCGGCCTTGAGCAGCCAATCGACTGCCAGGTCTTCGAAGATATGACCGACCGCGAAAATGCGCAGCGTCTTGCCGGAGAACTCCTCACCGGGGTCGCGCGGGGCCTTCAGGAACTCATACTGCAGCTTGCGGGAGCAGCTCTCGCCCAGACGACTGCCGCCCAGATAGGAGCGGGGCTCGCGCTCGCCGTTGGCCTTGGTGAGTGCATCGTCGATGCGCGTATTCACGACATCGGCAAAGGTGTTGGGCTTGTCCCTGTGATTGAAGTCGAGCGGGCCGTGCATCAGAACGGCACCTCCGGCGCGCTCTCCCACATCGACTTCTGGAAACCGGCGACCGCAGCCTCAGCGAGGGCCGCCGCCTGTTGATCGGTGAGTTCGTTGAAGCGCCGGTGCCAGCCGATCTGGCCCAGCACGGAAGCCATGGATTTGAGCGCAGCCACCTTGGCCGCGCGTTCGCGTTCGGCGGTATTATCCATGACCGGCGACTCCGGTCAGGACGACCAGCGTCAGAGCCGGCAGGTGATTCGCCGCCGCGACGGTGCCGACCACGATGATGGTGGGGTCTGTGGATCGATTTATGTGGATTGCAAGACGGTAGCCTGCGACCCGTGTGCGGGCCCGCAGCTTGCTGAAAAGCTCGGAAAAGTGGGGCATTTGACAGGACTCCAGATGGTCCTGTCACTTACCGGCGGGGGCGCCGGACTGTCGGGAGAACAGAAAAGGAACTTATCCCCTTGGCAAGTCCATTAGGGGCGATAGGCTGATCCTATTGTTCGTCGACCTGGGGGGCCAACGGTATGTCTACTTTCAATCCTCGCACCTTTCTTAACCCGGATCGGCTTAGCACGATTTCTCCGGATCTTCTGTTTCAGTTCCTGAGTAAGTGGCAGTCATTCTTTGACGGAAAGTCGTTTGACCTGACGCCCCTGACTTCCAGCAAGCCGCATTATGAAAAAGTGGCTGAAGTCCTGTTGGCGTCTGACGGTACCATGCCGGCTGATATGGTGGATGCGCTCCACTACATCGACGAAATGGCGCGAGATGACGCAATCGACGCATTGCTTGAGCGGGCTGAGGATGACGGCCACACAATCACCGTCACCGAAGACAGCTCTCCTGCCGACGCTGCCATCCAGGTCTGGCAAGCGAACCCCGACCTCTTGATTGAGGTCCATGCGGAAACGCTGGCGCTGAAGCAGCAGAGTTTCATGTACTATGCCGGGAAGAAGACGAACCGTCGCGACCTGATGAAGCATACCCCTCAGGAGGATTTGGCTATCCAGTCGAAGGTCGATGACTGGTTTGCCCAAAAGCGTCGGGGGCGTGGAAGCAGGGTTTTCTTCTTCAAGAACGACAAGAAGGTCTGGATCGTTATCCGGCACGGGAAGCCCATGCAGCGCGAGGGCAGTCATAACGAGGATGGCACCACCGGGATCGCCTTCTATCGTCCTCAGGAACACGATGTTCTGGTCTATGACCGGAAGCACGATGAAATGGGCGTGAACTGCAGCTCACGTCCTTTGCGGGACCACTACCTCGAGGTGATGGGTGAGGTTCTGTTCGGTGACAGGTACTATTTCGACACAGCCAAGAAATATACCTTGGCACCCTTGGCGTCTCTTGGGCCGAGTGCTCTAGCCTGTGGGGACGTAGATGGACTTGAGTGGGTCCGCCTTACGGAGATCCAAATCCCCCATGGCGGCGGATTCCTGATCTACAAACATGACGACGTATTTAGCACGGAATCTGCATTCATCAGCGCGATGCTTGCGACTGGCGCACCTTTCACGAGGGCCAGCTTCAAGATGAAGTTCAGGTACACTAAGAATCCACGAACATTGAACATTCTCCCATCCAGTGTCGCACGCTACACGCAGAAGGGAGACAGTCCGGCTGTTGAGGAATGGCTTAAGAAGCGTGGTTTCGACATTTCTGAAGCGGCCGGCGGGGAAGATGATGGCGACGAAGATCTGGCGCGCGATTGAGGCAATCCCCACGGCTGGGGCTACCCGGAAGCACTGGGAGGTTATGTCAGGCGCTGACTGGTCAGCGCTTTCGCCGCTGCTCCGCGCAACGGGCCTGGAAGCGGAAACCATCCCCTGCTTCAAGGTTCAACCAGGCGGTTGTATTCGTCGAATTGTCCGGCATTCGGTCGACAACGTCCGCGCGGTTTGCGGGGACACGGATTCGCTATGCAAAAGTGAGAAACTCACTGCGGCGGAAACCGACGCCCTCGCTGTTGATCGGGTAAAGCTGGCTCAGGGACTGGCGGGTGCCCTCCAACTCACCAACGGCAAGCTTCCGCCGGCGTCACAAAACCTAATAAATCTTGGCCATCACTATGTTCATGCGGGTCTTGGCTTTCCGGTGTTTTTGCTGCTGAGCGACGGCAGATTCCACGACGCAGCGGCGCTCTTCACAGACGTAGAGGCCTATAAGGGGGCCAAGCTTGTTCTCACACTGACTGAAGCGAGTCTGGGGCCGGCGGCAATGACCTACCTTGCCAAGATAGGTGCCGTCGTCATGCATCTCGACAACATTGTCGGCGTCAATGCTAATGGCCTGGTACCACTTGCCCCAGCGGAACAGATACTCGGAGCCTTGCGAGCCGAATTTGAAGCTTCTGATAACAACAAGCAGTGGCGACTGCCCGCCGACGCGACTTGGTCCAAGGTCACCATAGAGTTCCGTGAACTGCAAGAAATTGAGCTTCAGTATAACGGCGTGAAGCCTAAAAGAATTGCGCCTCAGGACCTGCGGCTTTGGGATTTTGAATCAGGTCGCCCTAAAGCAGGCTGGGAAGTGCTCACCAAAATCCCCGAGAACGGCGGCATCTTGAGACCCTTGAATGACAAAGCTCGCAGGCAAAGCCATGAGGCATTCAAGCAAACAAAAAAGCAACTGAAAGAGGCGCTTCAAGAGGTCGTCCCGATCCCCGGCGACCCTTTCCAGTACGACTATCGCGAAAAGGTCTACCGTCCACTCTTCGTTGTCCGATCGGATGCCCTTCGGCAGGGGCGCGAGGACCAGAACTGGTGAAATTTCACCTTTAGAAAAGAACAACTACGAAAATTTTTTTCGCAGTGACGCCCCCGGAAAACGGCTGTTTTCCGGGGGCGTCTTGTTTGCGCCACGTCCAGCCGAGCGCTTCATCGTGAAATTTCACCCGCCGCCATGTCCGGGCCGTCGTGCCCGCCAACATGGATTGGGCGAAAACACATGGAGTTCGAAAACCGTTACACCGGAATGCCATCGCGCGTCGTGCGCAACATCAAATACAAGGCCGCGAGGCTGGCACGCAGCAGCTCGCTGCCCGGCATGGACAAAGAGGACATCGAGCAGGAGCTGATGCTCGACCTTCTGCGTCGTCGTGACAGGTTCGATCCTGACCGTGCATCCTTCGACACTTTCGCTGACCGCGTCATCACCAACCGCGTCGCCAGCCTCACCGCATCGACGCACAAGCTGCGTGCCGAACGCATTACCATCTCCCTCGATTTCGTGGTCGCCAATGACGAAGAGGATGAGGGAGCCAGCCTGATCGACAAGCTGGACGACCTCGAAAACCCCTGTGCCCTCGACGAACTGAAGATCGGGCTCGCCCGCGATGTCGCTCGTTTCCTCGGCGACCTGCCGCCGGTGTTGCAGCGCTACGTCGCAATCCTGGCTGCGGACAACGTCTGCGAGGCCGCGCGTGAGGCCGGACTGCACCGGTCGACAATCTACGAACGGAAGGAACAGATCCGCCGCGCCGCCGAGGACTGGGGTCTCGCGGATTATCTCGGCCTCATCCCGACAGTTCGGAATCGCCCCCGGTAGATGACCAGCAGAGGACGACGGCAGCGCCGCTCGCAACCTCGCCAAATCATGCCGGGCCTTCGGGCGAATAGAACACCCCCAGTGGGGAACAACCCGACCGCGTGCTCCAGGGCGGCGTCGGGCCCGGCAGATGTTTGCCTGACGAACCCTGGTCCCACCGACGAAACGGGGAGACCCTCGAAATGATTACGACTTCGCCTCTCAAGCGCCTTCGCAAGTCCATGTGGCTTCACGACGTGCCCGATATTCTGAACGTGCCTGCGATCGGTGACGAACCCGCAGCATACGTCTCGACCGAGGAGGCCACGCTCGACGAAGTGGCATTCGCGGAAGTGGCAGTGGCCCGTCAGGCATCCGCTCTCAACCGCATCTCTGCCGCACTTAACGAGATCATCAAACTCGCGCGTCGCCAGGGGGCTCATGGCTACGACAATGCGGTCGCGGCGGCGCTGCGTGAACTGGAGAGCGGCAAGTGAGCGCCGCCTTCAGCAGCGGGCCGCTCCAGATCATCACGGCCGACGAACGCCTCAAGGAACGTCGCGGTATCAAGGGGGTGCTTACGGGCACCTCCGGTATCGGCAAGACGTCGCAGCTCTGGACGCTCGACCCGGACAAGACGCTTTTCCTGAACCTCGAAGCCGGCGAACTCGCCGTCCAAGGCTGGCCGGGCGATGAAATCCGTATCCGCGACTGGGACCGTGCACGCGACCTGGCCTGCTGGATCGGAGGCCCTAATCCGGCCATGCGTGACGACCAGAGCTACAGCCGCGCCGATTACGCGCGGGTGTGCAATGCCTTCGGCCCGCCCAACGTCCTCGCCAAGTACGACACGATCTTCGTGGACTCGATCACCGTGGCGTCGCGTCTTTGCCTGCAGTGGGCCAAGGGCCAGCCGCAGGCGACTTCCGATCGCAGCGGCAAGGCTGACATGCGCGGGGCCTATGGCCTGCTCGGTCAGGAGATGATCGGCTGGTTGACCCATCTGCAGCACACCCCGGACAAGAACGTGTGGCTGGTTGGGCTGCTCGACAAGCGGCTGGACGATTTCAACCGTCCGTTCTTCTCCCTGCAGATCGAGGGCAGCAAGACCGGTCTCGAGCTCCCCGGCATCGTCGATGAGATCGTGACCCTCGCTGACATCCGTCCGGCCGAAGGGGCTCCGTACCGCGCCTTCATCTGCACGACCCTCAACGAGTTCGGTTTCCCCGCCAAGGACCGGTCCGGTCGTCTCACCACCATCGAACCCGCTCATCTCGGGCGCCTGATGGACAAGATCCGCGGCCCGCTCTCCGCGCCGCCGGCGAACCGCCTCGACTTCGAACTTCCCGACACCAACACCGCGCAAGCTGGAGCGTAACAACATGATCGACATGGATTTCAACAGCGCCGACACTCAGGATTCGGCCTTTGCCCTTATTCCCGCCAACACGCTGGTCCGCATTCACCTGACCATCCGCCCTGGTGGCGCTGGCCCCGAAGGCTGGCTCACCCAGAGCAAGAGCAGCTCCGCCCTTTACCTCAACACCGAAGGCGTCATCGAAGAAGGCCCGCATGCGCGCCGTCGCATCTATACGCGCATCGGCTTCCGCGGTCGCAACGCTGATACCGGGGCCGAGGACACCTATGCTAACCGCGGCAGGGCCCTCCTGCGCGGCATCCTCGAGTCCGCGCATGGCGTCCGCTCCGACGACACCTCGGACCAGGCCCGTGCAAAGCGCACGATCCGCAGCTTCGGGGATATGAGCGGCCTGACCTTCATCGCCAAGATCGGGATCGAGCGCGACAAGAACGATCCCAGCGACCAGGGCCGCAACGTTATCGTCGCCGCCATCGGCCCCCAGCATCCTGAATACGCAGCCCTGATGGGCACCACGCCCGGCGCATACGCGCCTGCCGCCAGCGCGCCGGCCATGGCTCCCTCGAACGGCGGCGCGCCGTTCTGGGCCCAGTAAGCGGAGACACTGTTGATGGTCGCTGAGAGTTGACCCGGGATTTTCACTGAGAAGTGACCCGTCTCGGATATATGTTTCGGTTACGTCCTGTGGGTCAAGATGATGTTTTCTCCTTTTCTGGTTTTGCCTGCTGGGCAGAGCTATTTTTGAAGCGGAAGCTGTCGTTTCCGGTTTCGAGGATGTGGCAGTGATGGGTGAGGCGATCGAGGAGAGCGGTGGTCATTTTGGCATCGCCGAACACGCTGGCCCATTCACTGAAGCTGAGGTTGGTGGTGATGACGACGCTGGTGCGCTCATAGAGTTTGCTGAGCAGGTGGAACAGCAATGCGCCGCCTGATGCACTGAACGGCAGATAGCCCAGCTCATCGAGGATCACGAGATCGGAGTGCACGAGCCGATTAGCGATCTGTCCGGCCCTGCCTTGCGCTTTTTCCTGTTCGAGGGCGTTGACCAGTTCGACAGTGGAGAAGAACCGCACCCGCTTCCTGTGATGTTCGATGGCCTGCACACCGAGCGCGGTGGCGACATGGGTCTTTCCGGTGCCCGGGCCGCCAACCAGCACGACATTGTCGGCAACGTCGATAAAATCGCAACGATGGAGCTGACGAACCAGCGCCTCGTTGATCTCGCTACTGGCAAAGTCGAAGCCGGCAAGATCGCGATAGGCCGGGAACCGCGCGACCTTGAGTTGATAGGCGACGGAGCGCACCTCCCGTTCGGCCGTCTCGGCTTTGAGCAACTGTGAGAGCATGGGCACGGCGGCTTCGAACGCCGGCGATCCCTGTGCCATGAGATCGGTAACGGCCTGTGCCATACCGTGCATCTTAAGGCTTCGGAGCATCACGACGATAGCGCCACTGGCAGGATCATGACGCATGGCGTGTCTCCCGACGCAGCGCATCATAGCGTTCGACATTGGCCATTGGTTCACTGACCAGCCTCAATGCCTGCGGTGCCGTCACCGGCGGCGTAGCGGTGGGCTTTCCGTCGAGCAGCCGATGCAGCAGGTTGAGGATATGGGTCTTGGTCGGGACGCCAGCCTCCAGTGCCCGTTCGACCGCAGTCAGCACGGCCTGTTCGTCATGATGGAGCACCAGTGACAGGATCTCGACCATCTCTCTGTCGCCACCAGGGGTGCGCAGCAGATGCGTCTGCAACCGCCGGAAGGCATCGGGCATCTCGAGGAACGGCGCACCGTTGCGCAACGCTCCGGGCTTGCGCTGGACGACGGCGAGATAATGGCGCCAGTCATAGACAGTATGGCCCGGCAGATGATGCGACCGATCGATGATGCGCTGGTGCTCGCATATCACCTGACCTTCGGCAGCGACCAGAATACGGTCAGGGTAAATCCGCAATGACACGGGCCGATTGGCGAAGGATGCCGGTACGCTGTAGCGGTTCCGGTCCAGATGGACGAGGCAGGTCGGCGAGACGCGCTTGCCCAGTTCCACAAAGCCATCGAACAGCCTGCCCATCGGCATCAGGCTTTGCACTTCGTCGGCCCACGCGTCCGCGACCGAACCCGGCTCGATCCCGTGCGGTATCTCCTGCCACAAGGCCCTGCAGCGCTGTTCGAGCCACAGGTTGAGCGCATCAAGGCTCTCAGCCTGAGGGACAGGTTGCCACAGGCGATGGCGGGCGTCCTGAACGTTCTTCTCGACCTGGCCTTTCTCCCATCCTGCTGCCGGGTTGCAGAACTCGGCCTCGAACAGGTAGTGGCTGACCATCGCCAGAAAGCGGGCATTGACGGTCCGCTCTTTGCCGCGCCCGACCTTGTCGACGGCGGTGCGCATATTGTCGTAAATGCCCCGGCGCGGAACGCCACCCAGCACACGGAACGCGTGATTATGGGCGTCGAAGAGCATCTCGTGCGTCTGCAACAAATAGGCCCGCACCAGAAAGGCCCGGCTGTGGCTGAGCTTGAAGTGCGCCACCTGCAACTTGGTGCGTACCCCGTCGATGATCGCCCAGTCCTCGCTCCAGTCGAACTGGAACGCTTCTCCCGGCGCGAACGCCAACGGCACATAGGTGCCGCGACCGCTCATCTGCTGCGCTTGCCGGTAATCGTCGCGCCAGGCTCGTGCAAAGGCAGCAACCCGGCCATAGGAACCGTCATAACCCAGCGCGACCAGATCGGCGTGCAACTGCTTCATCGTGCGCTTCTGCTTGCGCGGGCGTCCCATCTCCCGCTTCAGCCATGCCGATAATCGTTCGGCAAACGGATCCAGCTTGCTCGGCCGCTCCGGCACCTTGAACCGGGGCTCCACAGTCCCTGCACGCAGATATTTACGGATGGTATTACGGGATAGTCCCGTGCGTCGCGCTATCTCCCGGATCGGTAAATGATCGCGCAAATGCCAGCGCCGAATAATGCTCAATAACGCCATGTCCAACACTCCATGATCCCTCGCTCATCAAAGCCAGGGATGAGTTCAACATGGGTCAAATCTCAGTGGAAATTTATAACCCTCCC
Source organism: Sphingobium sp. DEHP117 (assembly GCF_030867385.1). Taxonomy (GTDB): domain Bacteria; phylum Pseudomonadota; class Alphaproteobacteria; order Sphingomonadales; family Sphingomonadaceae; genus Sphingobium. The sequence goes on from NZ_JAPFBJ010000003.1 coordinate 443,744, forward strand.
GGGTCAACTCTCAGCGACAATCAACAGATTCGCCTCTTCCACGACGATCCCAACGTAATGGTCATGGTAGCAAATCCTGCGGCGGCAGGGGAAGGAATCAGTCTCCATACCGTTTGTCATCATGCAATCTATCTAGATCGTAATTTTAATGCTGCTCAGTATCTCCAGTCTGAAGATCGTATTCATCGGCTCGGCCTTTCACAGGACCAAGACACCACTATCGAGATTGTCGAATGTGCAGGGAGCGTAGATGAGGCCGTCCGTCAAAGGTTGGAGTTCAAGGTGGGCCAGATGGGGGCCGCGCTGAATGATTCCGGCCTGCGAATTTCTCCTGTGCAGATCGCTGCCGATGAAGAAGATGAAGGTTACGGCGCTGGCACTCTCGACGAAGGCGATGTGCAGGCGCTTCTTGATGCTCTTGGAGGTTAGCCTTGCAACCTCTTTCTCCAGGCCTAGCATTCGGTTGCATTGAGCTTCTTGCCGTAATCCACCGGAACGAGCTGACGCCGAGCGGGGTCCACTCCTTATCACTCGGCTCCGTTTCATCTGCTTTGATCTATCGAGCATGTCACGATCTGTCCTGGCTCGAGGTTCGAGAAAACGGGCTTTTAGCTGTAACAGTTCGAGGAGAACGAGCCACGCAGGCCGGCAGTCCCCAGGCGGGGCTCCGCGTGATGCTAAACGATTATATTGAGATAGATCAGCCTCCATGGCTGCAATTGGTTCCATACGGACGAAGGGAGACCCTCCTTCAAGCTCCGCCCAGCATCCGCCAAGTTTTCGTTGAAGCCGGACTTGCATACGGAGACGATGACGAAACTGTTCGCTTTTGGGATGGGCTTGCGGCGCGAGCACGAGGCATGCGGGATGGAGTTTTGACCGAAATTGGCCGTCAGGGCGAGCGGCATACTCTGCGGTATGAGCGCAATCGCACAGGCTTTGAACCTAAATGGGTTGCATTGGACAGCTCGTCAGATGGCTATGACGTGCTGTCTCGCATCTCAATGTCAGATAGCCGAAGATTGACAATTGAAGTCAAGGCAAGCGAGCGTCGCGTTGAGCATGCCTCTTTTTATCTAACCCGAAACGAGTGGGAGACTGCAACTTCATCACTGTCTCATCAATTCCACCTTTGGTCTCTAACCCCGAATGCTGTTCTGCTAGCCGTTGTTCACCTCGACGAGATCGATGCGCACGTGGCAAAGGATTGTGGTGCCGGAATTTGGCAAAGCGTTCTTATTCCCTTCCAATCTTTTGCAGGAAAGTTTGAGGCCGTTCCGGATATGGAATAGGGAAGTTCTAATCTGCCCCAACGTTGAAGTGCCTGCGCTAACCCGAGTTGGCTGATGGAACATTTGCGATTGATGTGACCTGCATCGAACTGATAGCCTTCCGTAGAATAAATACTACTAAAACAAGTACATATGTTCATCCACCAAACGCGGTGCGGTCGAGAGCTTCAGAGAATATTGGCCGCAAGAGGGCGGAATTTGGCTTACCTCGCTGACAAGCAGTGGAGAGGTTGCTGCCGATAACCCTTGAAACACACCGGATTTTTGGCGCCAAACCCAAGGAATAGAAAGATTCCAATGGGTTAAATGGCGGTGGGAGAGAGCCTGCGGACGAACTCTCTCATCGAAGGGCATCTAAACAGGCAGTGAGCCTGCGAAAAGTTGCGGTCGGCTATTGCGGATAAGCAATCGCAACAGGCCTATGCGGCTTCCTTCCGGTGCACCCGCTGCTTCAGAACCGAGAGCCCGGACGGATCCCTGTCGAGCAGCAGCAGGGCGCTCATCACCGCATGGCTGACAACCACATCGCCGCTCTCGTATTTCTGGAAAGCGTTGGGCCCACCGCCAATGAGACGACCAGCATCCTTCTGCGTGAGGTGCAGGCGCTTCCTGATGCGGCGCACCGCCTCGGGATCGAGCAAGCCCTCCACCTGGGCCTTGAGCCGGTTCAGAGCCCGATCGGAAATCTTCATGTCGTCGCCGGTGTGAATGCTCTCGTCGCTTGCATCACAATACCAGCCGGGCATGTCGAAGGTGGACTCGTGTCCCTTGTAGGTGATGGTCATCGGCCGAACGTCGCGGAACATCGGCTGGCCCGTTTCCGGGCAGGTGGGGTTAGTCATTGCCCTTCTCCTTGAACGACAGAAGCAAAAACTCGGTCACGGCATCGGCCGTGAACTTGACGTACAAAGCCCCCTGTTCCGAGGGAACGTGGTAGACATCCTGCCAGACCCGATGATCGGCAAAGGATGTCATGGACTTATAAAAATGGCGTCGCTCGATCGTCTGGATGGTTGCAACGATCTCGTTTCGGCCAAAACCAAGCGAAGCCGCTCCTCTCAGAGCGGAACCTGTGACATTGAGCTTCTCGACCGTTGAGAAAACGGCTTTGACCGCTTCAATGTCATAGGTCGGCTTTCGCTTCTCGGTCATTGCCCTTGATAACACCACTGTGGTGTTTTTTCAAGAGTGCCGATTCCGTCAGCCCGCCGGTGTTCGCGCGCGGCTAGGTTTGTCGGCTTGCCACATAGAATCCCCGCCGATGGCGGCCCAAATATCGTATCAGCCCTCTGTCCTTCAGGTTGGCAATGTCGCGTTTCGCGGTGCGGCTGCTGACCTGCCAGTGCACGACGACGTCTTCAACGGTGCATCGGTCGCCCTGCGCGACTCGCGCCAGCAGCCACTCCTGACGCTCGTTCAGCGGCAAATTAATGGTGACATGGATGTCACCATTAATGTCACCATTCGTGTCACCATTAACGCCGTTGAAGAGGCCCAATTGCGCTCCCGATCCGGACCCGGCCGGGCCGTGCGCGAAAGACGCAGCCGTGCCATTCGGGAGTGCCTCAGCCGGTGCCGTTGATGGATCCATATCAGCCAGGAACTGCCGAACCAGCTCGCGAACAGCCGGAGACTTCATGCAAAGTCTCATTAGAAAATAACCGCTTGGACCGGAAACCCCGCTCACCCAGTTCTTTACGCTGCGCTCGCTGGCACCGGTCCAGCGCATGACGGTCTTGACCGTTCGGTGGGTCTCATCATGCTCGCGGCGCAAGGCATCCGCGATGAGTTCCGCATAGTCCTTCGCCGACTTCGCCAGCCCGTTCCATGGGTGCAACATTCTGCCCTTTTTCGGCAACATCCTCCGCTCCTTCCACCGCTACATTCACGTGCGAGCGGAACGGTAGGCAGAGGTGCTCTTCGGGCTGCAGTTGGTGGATGCCCTGGACTGCTGCAGCGGCTGAACCGGAAAGGGCGACGCTTGAAGGATTGGCAGAACGAAAAGGACCAACCCAACCATGACCCGACAGCCCGCGTCGTGCGGGCCGCCGAATACGTCCGCATGTCCACCGATCACCAGAAATACTCGACCGAGAACCAGGCCGATGCGATCCGCCATTATGCATCCTCGCGGGGCATTGAGATCGTCAGCACCTATGCTGACGACGGCAAAAGCGGCCTGTCGATCGACGGACGTGCTTCGCTGCAGCGCCTGATTGCCGACGTCGAATCCGGCGCTGCCGATTTCGAGATGATCCTGGTCTACGATGTCAGCCGGTGGGGCCGCTTCCAGGACGCCGACGAAAGCGCCTATTACGAATACATCTGCCGCCGGGCCGGGATCCAGATCGCCTATTGCGCCGAGCAGTTCGAGAACGACGGCTCACCGATGAGCACCATGTTCAAGGGCTTCAAGCGGGCCATGGCTGGCGAATACAGCCGAGAGCTCTCGGTCAAGGTTTTTGCCGGCCAAGGGCGGCTCATCGAGAAAGGCTACCGCCAGGGCGGCCCCGCCGGCTTCGGCCTGCGCCGGACGCTGATCGATGAACACGGCGCGACCAAGGCGGTGCTCGGCCGCGGAGAGCAAAAGTGCCTGCAGACCGACCGCGTGATCCTGACTCCCGGGCCGGACGAGGAAATTGCCGTCGTGCAGGAGGTCTACCGAGCCTTCGTCCATGATGGGCAGACCGAGCGCGAGATCGCCGAGGCACTCAACGCCCGCGGCATTCTCACCGATCTTGAACGCCCATGGACGCGCGGGACCGTCCACCAGCTCCTGATCAACGAGAAGTATGTCGGCGACAATGTCTGGAACCGCCGCTCGTTCAAGCTGAAGAAGAAGCGGGTACGCAACGCCCCGGACATGTGGATCCGGTCACAGGGCGCATTCGAGGGGATCGTCGAGCGGGACCTGTTCGAGGCGGCCCATTCGATCATCACGGCGCGCTCGTTCCGCCTGTCCGACGAGGAAATGCTGGAAGCGCTTCGGGGCCTTTACGCCAGCAAGGGCCTGCTGTCCGGCATCATCATCGATGAATGCGATGGCCTGCCGTCGAGCAGCGCATACAGTTCCCGGTTCGGCAGCCTCCTGCGCGCCTACAGCCTGGTGGGGTTCACGCCCGACCGGGACTACCGTTACGTCGCGATCAACAGAGCCCTGCGAGATCTGCATCCCGATGTCCTGCGGCAAGTGCTCGACGGTTTGCGCGAACAGGGCAGCGAAGCCTGGCAGGATCTCGAGACCGATCAGGTGATCGTCAACGGCGAGTTCAGCCTGTCGGTGGTCATCGTGCGTTGTTTGACCACGCCGACGGGTCTGCTGCGCTGGAAGCTGCGGTTCGACACTTCGGTCATGCCCGACATTACCATCGTGGTACGCATGGACACCGAAAACCGGGCGCCGCTCGATTTCTACCTGTTCCCCCGCCTCGATGTCGCGTCCGACCGGGTGCGACTGGCCGAAGACAATGGCCTCAGTCTCGACGCCTACCGCTTCGACACCCTCGACTACCTCTATGACATCGCCGCCCCAGTGCGCATCGCGGAGGCCGCCTGATGACGGAATCACGCCCCCAGCAGATCGAAATGATCCCGATATCACGGATCACCGTGCTCAACCCGCGTTCGCGCAACAAGCGTCAGCACCGGGAGATCGTGAACAACATCGAGGCGATCGGCCTCAAGCGCCCAATTACCGTAAGCCGGCGCCAGGGGCCCGGCGGCCCCCGGTACGACCTGGTATGCGGGCAAGGACGCCTCGAGGCCTTTCAGATGCTCGGGCAGACGGAGATCCCGGCCGTTGTGATTGAGGCGGCCGAGGACGAATGCCTGGTCATGAGCCTGGTCGAGAATATTGCCCGCCGGGTGCAGCGCCCCATCGATGTCATGCGCGAGATCGGTGAGCTCCGGAAGCGCGGGTACAGTGAGGCGGACATCGCGCGGAAGATCGGTGTCCATAACTCGTGGGTCAGCATGGTGGTGTCGTTGCTCGAACGCGGCGAGGAACGGCTGTTGGCCGCAGTCGAAACCGGCCTGATCCCCGTCACCATGGCCATCGAGGTCGCTCGCGCCGAAACCGAGGAAGCCCAGAACCTGCTGCTGGAGGCTTACGAGACCGGTAAGCTGAAGGGAAAGAAGCTCGCCTCCGTCCGCCGCCTGCTCGATCATCGCCTTCGCAGCCGCAGTAAGGGCATCGGCTCCAGCCGCATGGGACCTCGCGCGGGCAATCGCCGCATCACGGCAAACGACCTGCTGCAGGTCTATCAACGCGAGGCGGAGAAACAGCGCATCCTTGTCAAGAAGTCGGATTTTACCCAGACGCGCCTGCTGTTCGTTGTCGAGGCGATTAAGGACCTCCTTGGCGACGAAGGGTTCGTCACCCTGCTGCGGGCCGAGGGGTTGGAAACCATGCCGCGTGCCCTCGCGATCAAGATCGCCGGAGGCCTGGATGGCTGACTGGCAACCCGAGCACGCAATCGAACCGGGTGGCGATCCGCACGTTCATCTGGCCTTCGAGCGCCAGACCATCACGATTGCGATATCGGCTCTCGTCCCTCTGAAATCACTTCGCGAGGGCGTGCGCGAGAGCAAGAAGTACGCCCAGATTGTCAGTTCCATCGAGGCGATCGGACTAGTCGAGGCGCCGGTCGTCATCGCCGACACCCAGCATCCCGGGCAGTATTTCCTGCTCGATGGCCATCTGCGCATCGAGGCCCTGAAACAGCTCGGGACCGAGACCGTCGATTGCCTGGTTGCAACGGACGACGAGACCTACACCTACAACAAGCGGGTCAACCGCCTGCCGCCGGTGCAGGAGCATCGCATGATTGCGCGGGCTGTAGAGCGAGGGGTGGCTCCGGCTGTCATCGCCGAAGCCTTGGGGCTGGAGGTCGGCTCGGTGCACCGCAAGTTTCGTCTGCTGGACGGAATCTGTCCGGAAGCGGTGGATATTCTCAAAGACACCACCTGCCCGATGAACGTGTTCGAGGTGCTGCGTCGCATGTCGACGATGCGCCAGATTGAGGCCGCCGACCTCATGGTTGGGCAAAACAACTTCTCCCTGATGTTTGCGAAGGCCCTCCTGGCTGCAACGCCAGATGATCAGCTCGTCAAGCAGCCGAGGAAGGGCCGCAAGGGTGACGCGAATGGCCCGACCACCCAGCAGATTGCCCGTATGGAGCGCGAACTGGCGGCGCTGCAGACCCAGGTGAAATCGGTCGAGGACAGCTACGGCATCGACAACCTGCATCTCACGGTAGCCCGGGGCTACATCGCCAAGTTGCTGGGTAACGCCCTGATTGTCCGATGGCTCTCTCAGAACCGACACGAATACCTCGGCGAATTCCAGCGCATCGCCGAGATCGAAACGATCGCGCCAGTGTCACCGCCCGCACTGGGGCAGGAATGAATATGATGGGGACCCGGACCCGATAAGCGCGGGGACCATGGGAGAAGCCGCACTGTGGGGCGGATCGAGCATGGTGGTGGGAATGGCGGCGAACCCGCATGTAGCCCACTAGGCCGGCCGTCATATGGACCGGCTGCATGCCGCAGTATTGCGCATGTCAGGCAAGGGCGTGTCGACATATTCGGGACTGTCGGCACGCCCAACCGCCCAAGGCGATCTCGCCGCCTTCTATCGCAGCCCCGCCAGAAAACTTGTAGCGGTCAGCTCGAGATGCGCCTCGAGCGGAGGACGCAGCATATAGGCATGTGGCACACGGGCAAAGCTCCAGACCCGAATGAGATGCCATTCGTCACGGCGAGCATCGGCGACGGCCAGTTCATTTCGGGAAATATGGAAAGGGGTGCGTTCCCAGCCATTGGTCGTCTTGACTTCGATCAGGCGTTCACGGCCGTCAGGTTCGAAGCTGGAAATGTCGAAACCGTAGCCGTCGCCATCCTGAACCGATGTCCAACGTACCCTGCCTGCCAGATCCTCCCGGCCAGCCAATTGCAATGCCTGCCTTTCGCTGTGCAGGACGAGTTCTTCACCAGCTTTGCCAAGTGCTCGGTTGCGCGCGTCGCGTTCCGCGACATCGAACTTCCGCCCCATCGCTGCAATGAATTCAGGATCGACAGGATATGGTTCGTTGCGCTGGGTTGGCGGCGGACCGAACTGCAGGAGTAGCGCATTTTGCGGCACGGTCCGCGATGGTCGATTAGAGGGCGCCAGCCAATCCGGATGGGCGTCGAGCCATCGGAGGACCCCGTCTACCAAGGCATTCTGGAAATTGGCTGCCGGTTTGTAACCGGTGATCCACGGTTGTCCGAGGCCGAGCATGACGGCGCTGATGTTCTGGTGTTTGAATTCGATTGAGCCCCGACTGCGAGGGAGGAGCTCTTGCAGCGCACGGTTCCGTTCCGCCTTGTTGAAAGGGCGCCCCTCAATCTCCGCGCCGAGCATCGCGAAATAGTCAGCGACGACCAGATCGATCTCGGTTTCGCTCCAGGCTTCAGACATTCGATATTGTTAGTCTTCCGGGCCAGGTTTGACCAGGATGTGCGAGATTCGAAGGCGGACGAGATTGACCCTTGTCCGAAGCACCGCAAATCACCTAAATTGGAGGTGATCAATGCCCCCCATTGATAAAAATGCCATCTGTGGAGCAGCGGATTTACGGCTCTCAGGCCGATGAATCGAAAACCAGATGACCCCTGCGACGAATCGACCTGTTCTTGGGAGGCATATTAATCCAATCTCACTACGCGGAGATTGAACTGATCTTCCGATTCAGTGAAGCGCGATTGCGAACGAAATACCTTCTAGGGGGCTAGATGAACGACATACTCGACCTGATCCTCGGCGCACTCAATATTATATACGGAGAACGCTGGGTCGCGCCGTTCGTCCTGCTTCCGATCATGTTCGCTCTTGCGGCTTATGTGCGCCATCGCGCCATCGTCACCACCAGGCCCTATCTCGATGCAGCCCGCCGGCGAGTTCAGACACTCAAGGATGCGCTGGGAAGCGATAGTGACCCTGTCGCCGAACGCTCGGCGTTTGCCGAGAATTACATACCTGTATCAGCCGTGATGAGCGATGATCAAAAGGGGGCGCACAGTCTCGTTCTCGCATGGCGGGAATTCCAGGAATCTATGGTGGATGAGAGCACTTCCCCGGTTCGCAACACCAACCGGCCTGCTGCCTTCTTCAACCGCGCGGCACCGAAGTTGACGATGCTGACATTTGCTTCCAACATCTTTGTCGGTGCAGGTCTCATTCTCACCTTTCTGGGGCTGATTGTCGCGCTCAATACGGCTGCCAATGGCATGGCGGGACAGGACGTGTCTGTTGCGAAGCAGTCGCTCCAGGAGCTCTTGGTGGTCGCAGGCGCCAAGTTCTTCACGTCGGTCGCGGGCCTTGGCGCCTCCATATGGCTTCGTTTTGCCGAGCACAGCCTCAGTCTCAAAGTGCGCCGCGAGACCGACCTCATTTGCGAATTTCTCGAACGCGGACTGCTCTACGTCTCGCCTCAGCGCTTGGCGGTTGAACAACTCGAGGTGCTGCGCGAACAACGCGATCAGCTCAAGTTTTTCAACACCGACGTGGCCTTGCAGTTGTCCGAACGGATCGGAGCTCAGTTCACGCAGGCAATCGCGCCGGTGACGGCATCGCTGACGGCACTGAACGACAACATGGCCTCTGTAACGCAAGGAATCGGGGCTGGTGCGCGCGAAGCCATCGAGAAGGTCAGTGGCGAGCAGTTGCGCGGCCTCAGCGAAACCTTGGGCGATCTTCGCGGGCGTCTCGATGCGATTGGCCAGGCTGTGGGGAGTTCGAGTGACGACGCTGCCCGGCAGATTCGTCTGGCTGGTGAAGATTTTGCCAAGGCGGCCAGTGATATCCGCGATGCCTTCGTCAATTTGACCACCCAGGTCGATGGGATCGGCCAAGGTATGGCTGAACGGGGCGAGGCGGCCAACGCAGCGCAGAAGGAAGCGCTTGAGACCATCCTTGGCAGCATTGAGGTCGCGCAAACGAGGTCTGTCACCATGGTAACGGAGATCCTGGAAGCCCTCAAAAATGGCAGCGTTAGTGCTGCAGGCAAGATGCAGGAAGAGGTGGGCAGCGTGCTCAAGTCCGGCGTGGAAGCCAGTCAGGAGACCTTCCGGATTGCGATCCAAGAGTCGGGGCAAGCGCTTAAGGACACGACCATCAGCCTAAGCCAGGCAGTCGGAGAAGCTGCACAGCAAGTCGAGAGAGCTGCAAGCGGACTTGCCCGGACCGGCGACAACGCCGAGCGCACCGCCGAGGCTATTCGATCGGTTACCGACAACGCCCGCGTTGTGGCCACGTCGCTCGGTGATGCTGCCCAAGGATTTAGCCAAGCGGCTGGACCGGTTGCCGATGCTGCACGCTCGGTCAATCAGGCCGCAAACCAACTCGCTCAGACAATAACCGCCGATCGTGCGGCCGGCACGCAGGCGCTCGGCGAAATGAAATCGCTGGCTGAAGGGGTTCGCGCAACCCAGGACGCGGCTGGACAGGCCTGGCACGATTATCGCGCGCGTTTCGAAGGTGTGGACAGAGCGCTTTCCGAGGCCACGGAAAAGCTGGCCCAGACGCTGGCCGACAGCCTCACTGAGTTCCGCGAATTCGCCCAGAATGTGGACCGCGAAATGGCCGCAGCAGTTGGCCGGCTCGGCAACACCATGACGCAGATCGAAGAGTATGCGGAGTCGCTTGACGAGTACGTCGAACAAACGCGCAACCAGCGGGAGGCCGCTGAATGATCCTCGAAGAGGCGCAGGAGCTCGTCGCTGAAGAGGAGAACTACTTCGTCTCCATGACCGATCTCATGGTCGGTCTGGTTTTCGTTTTCATCATCCTTCTCATGTACTTCGCCTTGCAGTTTCAGGATGTTACCGAGGAGCTGACCGGGGCGAACAAGACGCGCACAGAAATCCTTGAGCAACTTCAGCGCAAGCTCAAGGAACAGGGCGTACCCGTCATCATCGATAGCGAAAATGGTGTCCTGCGTTTGCCCGACTCAGTCCTGTTCGACAGCGGGCAGCGCGAGCTAAAGCCCCAGGGGCGAACAAACGTCGAGCATCTTGCTGCAGCGTTGATCGATATCCTGCCATGCTACAGCGACGGTATCGCGAAGCCAGCATCTTGCCCCCAAAGCAAGCACAAGCTCGAATCGGTCTATATCGAAGGGCATACAGACAGCGATCGCTATGCCGGAAGTGGTGGCCTCAAGGATAACTGGGACCTGTCAGTAGTGCGCGCGACGAACACCTATCGAACCCTGATCGAGTATCAACCGGGTCTGAGCAGTCTGTGTGCTCCCAAGCAGGGAAGGTGCGACCCGATCCTCAGTGTCAGTGGCTACGGTCCGCAACGACCAGTCCCGGATGGGCAGGGAACAGAGGAGGAGCGCAAGCAGCAAAATCGGCGCATCGACCTGCGGCTGATCATGATGACGCCAGACTCCGGGGAGGCCGAGCGCGCGGTTGCCAATCGGATCAATCGCAAATGACCTTCCTGGCAAGGCTTGCAGCGGACCCCAAGTCCCTCACTGCGCGAATGCGGGTGGGCCAGGTTGAGCCAGTTGCGCTTCGCCGTGCCGTTGCCGCCCTGGACATGCGGGAGGGAACTGAAGGAACAAGCACGGACCCGGATGTCGCCGAACTCCAGCAGCGCATTGCAAGCCTTGTGTCAGAAGATGCCTTAGACGGCCTCAGCCGCCGAGACCTGCGCGCTGGCTGCAAGGCGATCCTCCATCCGCCCCATCCACCGGCAGCCAACGAAGCTACTCGGAACGGGCTATTGGCCGTAGTTGCACGAAACAAGCGGCGAGCGGCGTTCTTTGCTGTTATCGATGCCTATCTCGATGGGTTCGCGTCTGAGGATGAAACGATCCTTTCGCTAGCCAAGAAGCTTGAGACAATGGCCGCGACCTGGCCGTGGCGTGAGGCAGACCACTGGCCTGCAAAAATTGGCGAGTTTGCGCTCCTTGATCCGACCCGTGCACCGCAACTACTGGCGCGGCGGATACTCGATAGCGGGAGCCACCCTCGGGACGTTTTCAGGGAAGCAGGCCTGGATACCCCCGGACGCCGTTTCGGGGGCTTGGCAGAAGCAGCGTTCCGTTTCGCATGTCGTCTCGTCATGGGAATGAAAGGGCAGCAGGCAGTCGATGGCCAGAGAACGCTGATCGCATGGGCTGCGGATGACGCGGGTAAGTTCGCCTATCAGCGGGCGTGGCCCGAATTTGTTGAAGCCAGCCTTGTCCCGTGGGAGGTGGTCGAGCCCAGCGAGGCACACAAGTCCGCACTTCTCGAGATGCTCCAGCGTTTTGGCGAGGGAGACCCGCGCGCCAAACCGGCGCGCTGGCGCACGGTGATGGACAAGGCCCCGGGCGCTTATGCGGTGCTAATGCGCTGGCTCACGCGCGCTTCAGTCCTGCAATTCCTTGATATCGTCGATCGTCTGATGCCCGATTCCGCAGCCAAGCTCATGTGGGCGTACCGACGAGCTTTCTGGATGTCCTACTTGCTCAGTGATGGCAACGCGCCGGGAATTGACGCCGCATGGGTTGCCTTCGGCGACGAAGGCGAGCGGCTGGCCAAACGTGCTGCCAGAGAAAGTGGGGACAGCTCGTTTGCTGCCTTCGGCAAGCAACATGACAAATCTCCGCAGCACGCTGCCCTGATCCTGCAAATGGGTGATCTCACGATCGTCGATTGGAGCCACTCGGCAAAATACCAGGTATGGAAACGCGGCGATCCACGCATTCCAGAGCTCTTCAGGCCAAGCTACTCCTATGGTGCCCTCTACTGCGCGCCGATCCAGGAAAGCCATTCGTCACCATCGACCTACACCTGGCAGAAGCGGCTAGCTCAGATAATCGAGGGACGTGCGTTCTACTCCCCCAAATCAACGTGGAAACCCAAGCGTGCTTAAGCGTCTCTTCGGCAAAGCGGATCAGCCCACGTTCGCATGGCGAGAGGATGGCGATCATCTCATCATTACTCTTGCGCAGTCAGGCAAAGAACTGCCCTTCAGCAGTTGGGCGACTGCCAGACCGGACGCTGCCCATGCCTTGAGCGAACTTTGCGCGGCAAACGACCTGGATGACGATCCAGCCGATCAACCGCTCGCCATCGGGGATGATCATCTCCGGCTTGCGCCGAGGGTGTTGGCAGGCCTCGATACGGCCACGGCTGCATTGCTGGGACTACCGGCCCCCACGCCCTTGGCGCTCGATCTCCGGGCGCAAAACCGGATCGATCAGGATGACTTTCGTCTGACCGTTCGCTGGGTGCGCCCTGGCGGACAGCCCGTGCGTGCGCAGATGAGGGGCGCGATGCTGCTGACGGACGCAGGCCCACGGCGCGTTCCCGAACCGTTGTGGTCGCTCTATTCGTCGGCGCAACCCCTGACACGCGCGCTCGAGAAACCGGAGCGCTTCGAGGCACTCGCCAGGCTGAAGGAGCACTGGCCTGAGGACCCGAGGCTTGCCGTCGAGAGCGAAGGCTATCTGCAGGACATTCGGGTTCACTATGCATCGAGCTTGTCGCTCAAGCTGAAGACTCTGACGCCTGATCGAACAGAATTTGATCCGGTCCTGTTCAGTGCGCGCGCGATTGCTGAAGCCGGGGAAAGCGGCCAGGCGGTCGATGAAGATGCCGACAGCATCCTGTCGCCATCCACGCAAAAGCTGTTTGCCACCGATCGGTTCCGCCGCGAGAGCGAGGCACGACCGGTTTATGTGCTCAGAAACGGCGAGTACCTGTTCATCGACCAGGCGCTGCGGCCCGCGCTGAGCGCCGTGCGTCACCTCCAGGATGCGCCGGAGTCAGAAAGACGCGCCTTCGTCCTCAATCCACGAAAAGTGTTGCGGGAGACCATCGGCGAGGAGGCGTCTGAGCGGATAGGTCTTGAAGAGCTCTTCATCGAAACCGAGCAGTTTTCCGACCGCGTTGCTGGGGTGGACGTATGGCGTGCACCCGTGATGCCTTGGATCGTCCCGTCCGAAAAGAACAAGTGGATTCCCGAGAAATTCGGGCTTCGGGTGGGCGAAGACTACTACGGGATTTCCAGCCCTAACATCGCTGAGGTCATCAAACGGGTTGATAAGGCAGCTGACGCTGGCGAGCGCGATGCCGATGTCTCAGGGCTATTAGACCCCATCGACGATGATGGTCCGCCGCCTCCAGACAGAATTCCCGTCAATGAGCAAAGCCGGGCGGCCCTGGCCAGTCTTGAGCCTTTTGCCCAGGGCCCGATCGAGGAGGGTGCGGACGAGGCAGAAGAAACTGAGCAAGCATGGGATGCTGCTACCCAGGGCAAGTTGTTCCTCGTTGTTCGAGACAATTTCGAAGAGGTTGAGTTTGCGCCGCTTGGCCTGACAGAATCTCTCGATGGCGAACCCTATGAAGCCATTTCTGCGCCGGAGCGGCTCAACACCTCGCTCAAGCTACATCAGGTCGATGGTCTGAATTGGCTCGCCCAGAACGCTCTTGTCGGACGTCCGGGCGCATTGCTTGCCGACGATATGGGCCTGGGCAAGACGCTACAGGCGATCGCCTTCATGGCATGGCTCCAGGATGAGGCCAACGCAGGAAGGCGTCATCGCACCCCATTTCTGATCGTCGCCCCAACTGGGCTGCTGGGTACCTGGCGTGCCGAAATCGAGAAGCACCTCCACGATCCACAACTTGGCCCCCTGGTCCCGGCATTTGGCGGAAACCTGCGCCTCCTTAAGGACGAGGACACTTTTGGCGCGCGCGATATCGAAACCGGGAAAGCATCGCTGGATGCCGCCAACTGGCGGGATGCTGGCGTTGTCCTCACCACCTATGAAACCCTTCGCGACTACCATTTCAGCTTCGCCAGGACGCGCTTCGGGCTGATCATCTTCGACGAAATTCAGAAGCTGAAGAATCCCGGCAGCCAGATGACCCGAGCGGCAAAGGCGCTGAATGCCGAGTTCACCCTCGGCATGACCGGGACACCGGTCGAGAACCGGCTGCAGGACCTCTGGTCGATCATGGACGTGGTCGCGCCAGGTTTCTTGGGCGCCAGCCGTGACTTCGAGAAACGCCATCCTGCCGATAACGTCGAAGCTTTAGCGCACCTGAAAGCACAGCTCACCGATCCGATAAAGGGTCGGCCACCCTATATGCTGCGGCGCATGAAGGGCGACGTACTTGACGGCATGCCAGTCAAGCACGTGCATCCGCTTGAGATGACCATGCCTCCGGCCCAGGCGAGCGCCTATCGTGACCTTGTTGTCCGCGCGGCTGCTGCGGGTGCGGCTGGGACCTTGGGCAAGGGTGGGATGTTGAGCACACTCGCAAATATGCGGGGTGTCTCGCTTCATCCACTTGACCCGCGCGAAGCTCCTAACGAGCTCGATTCCTATGCGCGGGACTCGGCACGTCTGTCACAAACGTTGGCGATCCTCCAGAAGATAGCCGACGCCAAGGAGAAGGCGCTGATCTTCGTTGAAGATCTGGCGATGCAGGACCGCTTGGCTGGGCTCATCCAGCAGCACTTTGATTTGTCCTCACGTCCCACACGCATCAATGGCGGGATACCCGGTCATAAGCGCCAGGCACTGGTTGATACCTTCCAATCCCGGCCCGGAAGCTTCGATGTCATGATCCTGTCGCCGCGAGCGGGCGGCGTTGGATTGACGCTGACGGCGGCCAATCACGTCATCCATCTTTCACGGTGGTGGAATCCTGCTGTCGAGGATCAGGCGACGGACCGCGTATTCCGCATTGGCCAGACGCGCGACGTCCACGTTTATCTGCCCATGGCGGTCCATCCCGATCCGGACCTCGCCTCCTCTAGCTTCGATTTGCGCCTAAACGCCCTCATCGAGCGGAAGCGCAAGTTGACTCGCGACCTGTTCTTCCCGCCCGATGCCAGCGATGGCGAAATCGGGGAGCTGTTCAGGGAAGTCTCGCTGGAAAGCCCAATTGAGCCGGTCGAGGCTGACGATGCTGACGATGCAGAAGCAGCCGAGAGCCGTCCGGAACCGACCGCGCCTGCTACTGACGAGGCAGCAACACCTGCAGCTGGCAGCAAGGATTCTCCAGCCGACACTGAAAATCTGATCGTTGCGACGAGCGGTGCAGAGCCTTCGGAAGCAACCTCAAGGGATAAGCGTGAACGGCCGCGACTTTCGCTACCGAAAGTCGCGGCTGAAGCTCAGGTAAGGATTTGGCGCCGGTCAGCTGGAGAGCCGCGCCCAACTGAGGAAATCCTCGCGCTCTTCTCCGGGCGGCATTTGGTTCAGGTCTCGATCCGTGATCCGTATGCCTTGGGCACCTACGAAGCCCGGCGATCTCAGCTACAATTCCTCCAAGACTTGCAGAAATGCACCATCGCTCTTGATAATGTGTTGATCGAATATGCTCCGGAGATCGACGGCGATCTCGAAGAACTCGCTTGCAGGAGAGAGTTCGGCTCGGCCTTTGCCACGGAGTTCGCCGGCGCACTGCCCAAGCTCGTTCTTGCTCGCCGGAGCAAGCGCGCACGCGATGACGATTTCCATGATCGCTTCATCGAGGTGGACGTGAGGCACTCAGGCGGTGCGGTGAAGCGCCATGAACTGACGATCGGACGAGGTCTAGAGGCGCTGTACAACCCTAAACGGCAATGCACCGTCACATATGTCCCGCCGGGGAATTATTGACACGGAATGCCCGATGCCGCGGAGTATTGACCAAATCTATAGGTGGAGTGCAAGTTATCAGCGTCTTATCCGATCTGCCCCCTGAGGCTGTTATTCCAGATGTCCGCCGAGTTCCTGAAAGATCCGCTTCCATGATTTCGGCGGTGTGAGGCAGACGCCATCTTCACGCACAAAAGCACATTTGTTCGGGGTCGCATTATTCTTGCAGATGTTTGGGTTGGAGTGCCGGCAGCCCAGCGTCTGATCCAAGCTGTCGAGTGGCCCGAGGGGTCGCCTTTGATTTGTCATTGAGCGACTTCCCTGAGCAGAACTTCGGCCTGGGCCAGCACCGTTTGGACCGCCTCGTCAGCAAGATCGGGTGGGTAGCCAAACCGCTTTAGTATGCGCTTTACCAGAACCCGCATCCGGGCACGTGCGCTTTCCCGGTGGTGCCAATCGACGGTGACGTTCTGACGGAGCTGTTCCAGCAGCTCGTGTGCGATAAGCCGCAGCTGTTCGCTGCCCATGGCTTCCACAGCACTCTCGTTCTCGGCAAGGGCATCATAGAATGCGACCTCTTCTGGCGAGAGGCCTTGATCCTCGCCGCGTTGCTGCGCCGCCTTCATGTCCTTTGCGAGTGCGATCAGTTCATTGATCATCTCAACAGCCGACAAAGCGCCTGCATGGTAGCGGGCCACTGCATCTTCCAGCCGCCTGGAGAATGCTCGGCTCTCAACTACGTTGGTCCGCATCCGGCTGGTGATCTCTCCAGCCAGAAGCTTTTTCAGGGCCTCCAGAGCGAGGTTCTTTTTCTCCATACCCTGGATTTCCAACAGGAACTCTTCGGACAGGATGGAGATATCAGGCGAGTCTATGCCCGCCACCTTGAGGATGTCGACGATCTCAGCCGAGGCGACCGCGCGGTCGATCAGCTGCTGCACGGCCAGCGTCTTGTCAGCCTGGCTGAGCTTGCCCGTGGCGGTCTTCTTGGCGATGGCAGCACGGACTGCCTGGAAGAACCCAATCTCGTCGCGGATCTCGCGGGCTTCGTCGCTGGCGGAGGCCAGCGCATAGGCCTTGGTCAATTCAAGGACCAGATCGAGATAGCGCCGATGCGCCTTCTTCTTATCTTCAGGGGACTGGGCTTTGCTGGCTTGGGCCTCGGCCCATTTCAAGACCCAATCGATAGCGCCAGCAAGGCATGTCAGCCGCTCCATCGGCGCCCCGTGGATCCCGGGCTTGTAGTCGAAACCGTGGAATATTCCGCTGACGATCTCGTACCGCTCCAGCAGGACGGCAACGGCCTCAGCTTCATCGATGCCGGTCTTTTCCTGATCGGAGTCGGTGTAGTCGCTGAGCGCCTTCTTCAGGTTCTGCGCGATTCCGATGTAATCGACGATCAGGCCGCCGGGTTTGTCCCGGAACACCCGGTTCACTCGGGCGATTGCCTGCATCAGGCCATGGCCGCGCATAGGCTTGTCGATGTACATGGTGTTCATGCACGGCGCATCGAAGCCTGTCAGCCACATGTCGCGCACCAGCACCAGCCGCAGAGGGTCTTTGGGATCACGGGCCCGTTTAGCGAGCCCGTCGCGACGACGCTTGTTCCCGATGTGCTGTTGCCAGTCGAGCGGGTCTGACGCTGCCCCGGTCATGACAATCTTGATGACGCCGGCTGCATCATTGTCAGAGTGCCAGTCCGGGCGCAGGTCGATAATCTCGTTGTAAAGGTCGACACAGATCCGTCGGCTCATGCAGACGGCCATCGCCTTGTATTCGGTGCCGTCAGTGCGCGCCTCAAGGTGCGTCACCATGTCGGCGGCGATCTGCTTAAGGCGCTTTTTCGAGCCGACCAGAGATTCCACGGTTGACCATTTGGCTTTTGCCTTTTCCGCCTCGGTCAGAGTGTCATCCTCGACCAATGCCTCGATCTCGGCGTCGATCAGCGGCTTCTCGTCTTCGTCCAGCTCGATGCGGGCGAGACGGCTTTCGTAGTAGATCGGTACCGTCGCACCATCCTCGACGGCGCGGCTGATGTCATAGATGTCGATGTACTGACCGAAGATCGCTGGCGTGTTGACGTCGGCAGCTTCGATTGGGGTTCCAGTGAAGCCGATGAACGATGCGTTCGGCATGGCCTGGCGGATATAATGGGCATAGCCATAGCGCCGCGCGCCGGTTTTCGCGTCCAGCTTGGCATCGAAGCCATACTGGCTGCGATGGGCTTCGTCGGCCATGACGATCACGTTTCGGCGATCCGTCAGCATGGGGAAGCTCTCTTCGCCGCGCTCGGGCGAGAACTTCTGCACGGTGGTGAAGATGACGCCGCCGGAACTGCGGGCAAGCAGACGTTGCAGGTCTTCGCGGCTCTCGGCCTGCTCGGGATTCTGCCTGAGCAGATCCTTGCAGAGGCTGAAGGTGGAAGCGAGCTGGTCGTCCAGGTCGTTGCGGTCGGTCAGAACAACGATAGTTGGATTTTCAAGCTCTGGTGACTTGACTGCCAGCCCGGCAAAGAACGCCATCAGGAAGCTTTTGCCCGAGCCTTGCGTGTGCCAGATGACGCCGATTTTGCGGTCGCCGCACGGGCCGCTCGCATCGACGGCCTCGCGGATGGCTTTGCGGGCGCCATGGAACTGGTGATAGCCGGCAACGATCTTGAATGGTCCTGCGCCTGCATCACCAAACACGATGAAATCGCGGATCAGGGCGAGGATGTTTTCGCGGGTAAAAACGCCGCGCAGTAGAGTTTCCAGTTCGGGCTGGCCGCGATGGGCAAAGTCCTCGCCCGTCACTGTCCGCCACGGCATGAAACGTTCCTGATCAGCCGTCAGTGAGCCAATCCTAGCTTCGATACCGTCCGATGTGACTAGCACAGCATTGGTGCGAAACAGGCTGGGGATCTGGGCGAGATAGGTCTGCAGCTGATGGAAGGCGTCAACGATCGTTGCGTTTTCTGCCGCTGCATTCTTCAGTTCCAGCACCGCCAGCGGCAAGCCGTTGACGAACAGGATCACATCGGGCCGCCTGTTCTGGCTGCCTTCCACGACGGTGAACTGGTTGACCGCCAGCCAGTCGTTGGCCTCTACCTTATCGAGATCGAGCAGCCAGACTTTGTCGCCGACAATGCGCCCATCGGTATTGCGGTATTCCACCGGGACTCCATCGGTCAGCAAGCGATGGATGCGGCGGTTTTCCTCGACAAGCGAACCGGTCTCGCTTGTCAGCAGCCGACGGATGGCTTCCGACCGCGCCGCTTCGGGCAACGTTGGGTTGAGATCGGCAACGGCCTTTTCTAGGCGCGGCAGCAGGATAACATCGGAAAAAGCCTGCCGTTCAGCCGCCACGCCGTCTGGCGCAATGACCGTGCCGTGCAGGTAGTTCCAACCCAGATCCTGCAGGATCTCGATACTGGCTTGTTCAACCACATCCTCTGAGAAGCTGCTCATGCAGGGACGGCCTCTTCAACCACCGGGACGTCCCAGACGCGGCATGCAAGCCTGGTCAGGAAAAGCTGACGCGCTTCCACATCCGTCACGGTCCAGTTGGGCCAGCATTCAAGCGCCTGCACCGTCCTGGTGATCTGATCTGCCACCCCGACAAGCTGGGCCTGCGTGTCAGCCTGGCAGCGGGTCAGAAGGAACTTGGACTGTCCGTAGCCCTTGATCTTTTCCGAATATCGGGTGTTTGAGATGGAACGATTGATCGACTTCTCGATCAGCAGCAGGTTACCCAGGCTCTGGATCACTTCCTGATCTTGCGCGCGATCACCGAACTCCTGCTGCGCGTCGGCATCCGCATTATCGGCTAAGATGTGCTCGATGTCGTTGCCGCCAGAAGTATAGTCCATCAGGCGGTCGCGAGAATCGCTGGAACCGTAGGCCTGCAGATCGACATATTGGGTAATCTTGGCGATCAGGTAACGCAGTCGGAACTGCCTCAGATCATTCGCCCGTAGCTCCTTGAGGGCGCGGAAGAAGCTGCGCGCCAGTTCCGCGCGTTCCTTGGCGAAGACGTCGTCGACAAATCCATCGAAATTGTCCTGACTGACAGTCCTGAGCCTGTGGGCCGCATCCACCAGTTTGCGCTCATAATCCTTGCCCGGCGTTCCGGTGATCAGCCAGACGAACATGATCTTCTCGATTTCCGCGGCCAGCCGCGAAAACAGCGGCGCCGGAAGGTGGCGCCCGGCCAATAGCAACATGAAGTGCTGCTTGATCGACTGGCCACCCAAGAGGCGCGTATTTTCGATTCCAGGCTCCGGGCTGCCCGCCGCATTCTTGCCCTTTGCAAAGTGGGCATAGGCCTTTGCCGCGGCCTGCAGGCGCTTGGCGAAGGCCAGTGGCTCAGTGGTGTGGCCGGTCAGGCCGGGGTTCTTTTGGAACCAGTCATAGATCGCATCTTCACGCAGGCGATTATCGAGATCGAACGTCGCCAGCAGATAATAGCGCAGGAAACGCAGCGGCTTTTCGCCGACCGCATAGATTTCATCGGTCAGAGATTTCCAGACGCTCTTGAGTTCGGCAAACTCATGCCCCTTGGCGTTCATGAACAAGAGGTTCTTCAGCAGGTCCATGGCATCAAGCCCGGCGCCGCGATCGTTGATCGTCTCAAAGATCTTCAGTGCCTTGGTGATCGTCGGCGTCTCGATCCGGATCACCTTCACCTTGTTGGTCAGATAGCCATAGAAGCGCAGCAGCGCGGCCCTGTCGGTTCCGAACGTAGTGGTAAGAAATTCCCGGATCGTGTCATAGGCGCCGCCCAGATTGCGGATTGACCGGGAGCCATCCCTAACGGTCTGCGCGGCATTGCCCTGCGCATATTCGGCCAGCACGCCGCCGGCATCGTCATACTGGACCTCCAACCGGAAGCGGTGGGTGGTCACACCCTGCCAGTCGGTGGAACTGGCCGCGATCTGGCTGGAGAGATCGTCCGGCAGATTGCCGCCAAGCTCCTGCAGAGCATCGCGGATAGCGCACAGCGTGAGATAGGATGTGGTGGTGCGCTGCTGCCCGTCGATCAGCTCGAACACCTGATCCTGCCCGGCGCATACCACGATCGTGCCGATGAAATATTCCGGCGCGAAATGCTGGGTCGCCCCTTCATATTCTGTATGGATATCGGCGAGGAACTGGTTGACCTGATCGCCGCCATCACCCTTGGGATCGCTTTCGCCCCAGACATATTCGCGCTGATAATCGGGCACGCGATAAAAGTCCTGAAACAGGCGCTTCAGCGTCATGTCCTGGGAAACGATGCTCTGCTCGGTCATGCGGCAATCTCCAGCGCGGCATCGCCCACGCGCACTTCGCCCGACATCAGGCGGGGCAGCAGGTAGTCGCGGGTTTCAGCGAGAGTACGGTTTTCGTCGACGGCCGCCTTTACACGATCGAACAGCGTCCTAAGCAGGGACTCGACAGCTGATAATACCGTTGATGGCGCGGTAGGGAACGACATCGCATCAAAGGTCTGGCGGGTAATCGTTGAAAACACAGAGCCATGCGCCATGGCCCGAAGCTGCTCAACAGCATGAGCCGCAAGCAGATAAACAAAGCAGGCATGGTCTCCACGCGATGATTGAAGCGCGTAACATGACTGATTGAAGGTCATCTCACGCGCTGCCATCGCTAGATTGCCAACAGTTCCACGAGCAGAAATGATCGTGGTGCCAGCCGCAATGAGCCGGGCAGAGCTTCCGGCAACTCCTTCAGGAGTTATGGACTTCTCTGTGTCAAAAACGAACACGTCACTTCCAGGAGGCGTATCAACCACCGAGAACCAAGGTATGTCTCCGTCCCAAAATTCGGGGACGTTCGTTTTGGGCGTGCCGCCACCGATAATCTGAAGATGAGCCGATAGTGGAGCATCGCTCCAGCCAACCGGCAAGTCATCGTCACCAAGTGCATCCGAGAACAGAGCCGCGAGTTCCGCCGCGCGGGTGGGATCGGGGGTCAGGCCGCCCATGATCGCGACCGGGTCTGTCGCGCCGGCCATCTTGCGACGGACGGGGCCGAAATCGACGAACCAGTCGCGGAAGATCGCCTGCGCCATCGCCTCCAGAGTCTCGTTCATTCGCCGGTTGAGATCGATCTTACTTTCAATTGCGAGGTGCCAATCGCCGATTATACGCTGCTGCGCAGGAGGGGGCAGCGGTATCGAAAGCTTATCGAAATCACCTTTTTTGAAGTGCGGGATCAGTGTCCCCACATGCATATTACCAATGTCGAACTGCACTTCCGGGGATCTAAGGGCAGCAAAGAGATACGCGGGATAAACGCGCTTGGGGTCCGCGCGTATGGCGACCATGTCTTGAGCTATGCAGAATGAAACAGGATCAGGTGCCAGACAAACTTGGCCTGGCGAGCCTTTGCATACAAAGATCAAGTCTCCTGGCTCCGGATGGCCGCGAAACCACGTCTCGTAGGTATGCCGATCGACATACCTAACCTTTTCTAAGACGGGGTACAGCGTCGAGTTCTTTACGCAATTTGTCGCAATGAGCGGCATGCCTTGATCTGCTGTCGGGCAAGTCCTGCCCCGATTATCCACTATCTTCGATAGCAGATCTGTGAATCGGACGCGCTCAATCATTGGCAGACACCAATCCCAGAAGACTGGAAATCATCTCTTGCCGCGTAATGTTCTCGGCAAATTGCTCCGCCAACTTAGCCTTCAGACCACCGAACCGCTCTTCGAAGCTTACGCCGTCATCCTCCACATCCGCTGCGCCGACGTAGCGGCCCGGCGTCAGAACGTGACCATGGCCGCGCACCTCAGCCAGTGTCGCCGAACGGCAAAAGCCCGGCTCGTCGGCATAAGGTTCCAGGCCCGCCGCCGCGACCGCTTCCGGTCTGCCACGCCAGCGATGGTAGGTGTCCGCGATCAGGGCAATGTCCTCGTCCGAGAACTCCCGCCGGGTGCGGTCCACCAAATGGCCCAGCTTGCGCGCATCGATGAACAGGATTTCACCCCTGCGATCGCGCAGGCCATTGGCGCTCTTGTCGCGGGCGAGGAACCACAGGCAGGCCGGGATCTGGGTGGAGTAGAACAGCTGTCCCGGCAGGGCGACCATGCAATCGACATGATCCGCCTCTATCAAGGCCTTGCGGATCTCGCCTTCGCCCGATTGCTGTGATGACATCGAGCCATTGGCCAGCACCACGCCCGCCGTGCCGCGCGGGGCCAAGTGGTGGATGATATGCTGCAACCACGCGAAATTGGCATTGCCCTGCGGCGGCGTGCCATGCGTCCAGCGCGCGTCACCGTCCAACTGCGGCTGCCACCAGTCGGAAATGTTGAACGGCGGGTTGGCCATGATGAAGTCGAATTTCGTCTGGGCAAACTCGTCGCGCAGGAAGCTGCCTTCATTGTTCCAGCGGATGTCGGCGTCGATCCCGCGCACCGCCAGGTTCATGCGGCACAGGCGCCAGGTGGTGTGGTTGCGCTCCTGCCCATAGATGGCAATGTCTGACCGGCGGCCTTGGTGGCTCTCGATGAACCGTTCGGACTGCACGAACATGCCGCCTGATCCGCAGCAGGGATCATAAACGCGGCCCTGCGTCGGCTCGAGCATCTCGACGATGGTCTGCACGACCGAACGCGGCGTGTAGAATTCGCCGCCGCGTCGGCCTTCGGCGCCCGCGAACTGCGAGATGAAATATTCATAGGCACGGCCCAGCCGGTCGCGCGCTTGCCCATGATCGCCGCGCATATCGACGTTGGAGAACAGATCGATTAGCTCCCCCAGCATTGTCTTGTCGAGCTGGGGGCGCGAATAGTTCTTGGGCAGAACGTCTTTCAAGACCTTGATGTTGGCCTGCTCAATCGCCTCCATGGCGTTGTCGATCAGGCCGCCGATGTCGCCCTTCTTTTCGCGACCGGTGGTGACATCGACGAAAGTGATTTCCGGCCGCTTGGCATTGGCCTGCAGGTGCGCCCAGCGTGCTTCGGGGGGCACCCAGAATACGTTGGCAGCAAGATACTCTTCCGGATCTTCCGGATCGGCATAATCCTCAGCCTCCAGCCGTGCATGCTGGGCCTCGAAGGCTTCGGAGATGTATTTGAGGAAGATCAGCCCAAGCGCGACATGCTTGTATTCCGAAGGCTCAAGATTGCCGCGCAGCTTGTCAGCAGCCTTGAACAGGTCCGCCTCGAAGCCAAGGTCGCCACCGGTGTTGCCGCTTGCCTTGGCAGCTTTTGCCTTTGCCTGCTTGGGCGCGGATGCAGGGCGTTCCTGAGGCGGCTCGGTTCCACCGGATGCCAGCAAGACGGAGCCACCACGGCCACGACCAGTCAGGATGACGCCTGCCTCTATGTGCGCGTTCTTTACGGCAGCATAGGCATCCTCGTCCCATTGCAGGGTCTCGCGCAGACGCACATTGCCCGCAGAGCCGCCAAGCTCGGCCAGCACTTCCAGAAACCTGTCCTTGTCCGCCTGATCAACCATTCTGCCCCGCTTCGATCGCTTTCAAGCGCTCATATTCTTCAACCGCCAGAACCACGACAACTGCTCGCCCATGCTTCTCGACAGTAACAGGCTCCGCCCGCGCTATGTCGATAAGCTTACCGAAGTGATATTTCGCTTCTTTGGCTGATATTGTTTGCATGGTTTGACGCCCGCTATCGATCTGCTACTTTTGGCCAAAGTGGCCACAAATGCAAAGCGATTTTCCATGCGCCCTCGCTCCATCAACATTTTCCTGCTCGATGGTGATCCTGATGGCATCCGGGTGGCCCAAATCTCGATGTCGACGATCCAGGCGATCGCGTTCCGAAAGCTTCAGATGAAGCAGGTGCGGGCGACATTTCCAGAGCTTGGGCGGCCGGGCGTGTACCTGTTGTTGGGCTTCGATGAGGCGCAGCCCGACCGCCTCATGGCCTATATCGGGGAGTCCGAGGGTGTGGCCAGCCGGCTGCAATATCATGCCGGGAACGACAAGGGCGTGGACAGCAAGCCCTTCTGGACTGAGACAATTGTTTTGGTGAGCAAGGACGAGAACCTCACCAAATCCCATGCCCGCTATGTTGAAGCCAGACTGATCGCGGATGCAGGACTGAACCCACGCTGGACCCTGCTCAATTCCCAGAAGGCAAGCGAGGTGGGCAAGCTCCCGTTGCCGGACCGGGCAGCCATGGAAGAGTTCATCGACCAGACCAAGACGCTGGTTGGCGCACTTGGCTGTGATCTTTTCAAGGTCGTATCTGGCGATCTGACCAACGGTAACAAGCTGGAAATCCCTGCTTCGGTCTCAGCGCCGAATGTTGTTTTCGCGTATCGTGGTCAGGGCTTCGCCGCCCAGATGTCGATCACGGCCAGCGGCGAGTTCGTAGTGAAGAAGGGATCCGTTGCCCGTATCAAAACGACGAACACGATTCCCAAGGGGACTGTCGGCTTGCGCTCCGATCTGCTGGCCAAGGGCATCTTGGTAGAGCAGGACGGAGGGCTTCTGTTCACCTCGGATTACATCTTTTCATCGGTTTCGGCCGCTGCAGCTACGGTGACCGGGGCCGCAGCAAATGGCCGGATCCTTTGGCGACTGCCGGACGGCAGAACCTTTGCGGAATGGGAGGAGGCTGAAAACAGCGCTCCTCCGCTCAATCCAGAACCGGAGTGCTAGCCGATCCGCGCCTTGGCCGTCTTCCGGAACACCACGCTGCCGATGCCGGTCAGTGCTAGCACGACGGTCAGGACATCAGCCTGGGTCAGCCCTTCGGGTAGAATGCCGAGCGCAGCGGCGATGCCCCACAGGCTGCCGATGACGCCGGTCCAGATGGCCTTCGATGCCCACCAGGGTTTCAGATCTTCCATGTCGTTTCTCCACAAAAAAGCCCGCGAAAGTTGCGGGCGGACGGTTCTTGATGGTGGTGGCCGGTCAGGCCTCGTTGGTGGACAGCACGCCGTTGGCCGCGAGCTGGACCGACTTCGCGCTTGCAGGCGCCTTGCGATAGGCCGGTCGGCGAATGGCAATGCAGCGGTCCCGGGCGATCCGGGTGATGGTCACGCCGTCGGACTGGTTGCCGCCCAGAACATGGTAGGCGCCGTAATCCTCGCCAACATAGAGCCCGACATGGCCGGAACCCTGCGCGCGGCGGAACACCAGGATATCGCCCAGCTGGGCCCTCTCTGCCGGTTTCCCGAACTTCGCCCAGTTGCGCGCCCAGAGGGGACCCTCGACGACCGGCTTGCCCGCGCGTTTGGCAACCACCGCCATGAACAGCCCGCACCATGGAATAGCGTCGTCATTGTAGGACTTGGCGAGTCCCGTCTCCTTCGCCCAGCCGAGGATCACGGGATTGTCGGCGGGCCCGGCCACCTCGAAGGTGCCGTAGAGCTTCCGGGCCTCTTCCAGCATCCTGGGCAGCGGACGCAGGTCATCGATCCAGCCATAGGCCGGTGGCAGCGGTTTCATGGATGTCTCCCGGGAAGTTAGCGGCCGGACAGGCCTTTGATGGTGGCATAGAGGACGGCGAGCGCGGTCGCGAAGGTCGACAGCCACTTCACGAACCGGACCATGCCGGTTGCGGTGTTCCAGGCCTCGAGCAGATCCTTCAGCTCCTTGCGGACGGCCTTCAGGTCCTCCTGCATGGCCTCGAGATCAGCCCGGATCAGGGCGATCTCCACGGCGGAATCGCGATCAGGATTGTCTGCCATCAGCGGAGCCTCCCGATGATGGCGATGTCGCCCGCGGCTAAGTCGAGGGTGTGCCCGGGCGGCAGATCGAAGTCCGTCTGCCGCTGCCGGGCGCCAGTCGCGTAATGGACGAACAGCGCCTCGCGATCGAGAACAGCCGGCCCGGTCAGCACCTCGAAGTGGTACTGCACACCGGGCGTCCGCCGGAACTTCTGCACCACGCAGCACAGCGTGAAGTCGTCATGGAAGCGCCGGGTAAACTCGCCGGCCGGAAGGTAGCCGCCCCCGTTCTCGACATTGTGCAATCCGTGCATCCAGCGCTGGGTAATGGGCCCCTTGGGCCCTTCGAACACGTAATCAGCCCACCCGTTGATCACGACCGAGACATGCTCGTACAGGGTCCAGGCGACGCCCGCATCGTACATCTCGGCGATGGTGGGGTTCAGCCTCGGGGCCACGAACTCCAACATCGGCCAAAGCCGCCAGGAGTTGGCCGCCCGGCGGAAGGTGAACCCGTTCCTGAACACCCCGTAGTTGATGTCGAGGTCGTCGTTGATGGCGATCACCTCGTCGGTGACCGTGGGCCGGCGATCTGCCTGCATAGCAGTTTTCCTTCTAGCTGACCGTGACCGACACGACTTCGCGCACAACATGGCTGCCCGACTGGCCGCCCGAGGTGCCGATCGCGCCGCCACCCTGCGTAGCGGAGAGGTTGAACGTGTCGGTCGCGGCGTTGATGACGAAGTAGGTGGTGTTGGCGAGAATCCCGGTTGGCAGCGCGCCGCTGGTCGTGAACTGAACCCGCTTGCCGTTGGTGAGGCCGTGCCCGGTTGCGGTGACCGTTGCCGGGCTGGCAATGGTGATGGTCGCCGCGCGTGGCAACATGCTGGCAAACGGGTTGCCACTCAGCGCGCCATAAGCCTGGTAAGACGAGATCGGGTTCTTGTAGCCGTAGCGCGTGCCGGATCCGGAACCGGTGAAGCTGATCGCCGCGCCGCCCGGAGTGGCCGCGATCTTGAACGCGCTGGCGCTCACCACCGACTGTACGAAGTAAATGGTGAACGCCGTGATCCCGGTGGGCATGCCGCCGGTGCAGTAGAACTGGACCGGATCGCCAACGGCCAGACCGTGCGAGGTCCAGTTGATGTTGTTGGTCGGCGAAGGGCTGAAGGTGATCCCGGTGACGTTGGTGAGCCAGGAGACGGAGCCCGCACCGAGGGTGAAGTTCGTGCCATTGATGCGCAGGCGCTGCGGGGCCGGCGTCGCATTGTAACCGTCGATGCCGATCAGCGTGGTCGAGGTCCCGGCGTAGAAGTCGTAGCTGTGAACCAGCGCGCGGATGGCGCGGCCCTGCCAGCTGGCGGGCGCGAAGTTCCCACCGGACAGGTTGGAGAAGAAGCCACCATCAGCGCCGTACTGCTCGACCGCGCTGTATTTGTCGGCCCACTGGTAATAGTTGACCGGCAGCGCGACCTGCAGCCCGCCGCTGCCAGCGCCCAGCAGGGTCATGAGCACGCCAGCCATCAGTTGAGACCCGCCCCGGTGATGACCCAAGTGGTGGCGGCGACCTTGACGAGGGTCGCCAGACCGTAGCCATCGAGCGTGCGGCTGCCGGTATTGGCCGTGCTGGCCTGGCGCAGCGTGTCGGTGGTGATCGATATGGTCTGGGCCGTGGCGCTGTCATTGTAGATGACGATGGTCGCTCCGATCGGAAACGCGACCGAGGCATTGGCCGGGATGACGACCCCGCCGGTGGTGATGCTGATGTGCTTGCCGTTGTCGGTCAGCGCCAGGGTATAGGCAGCGGTCCTGCTGTTCTGGGGAACGCCCCGGAAGCCGACGCTGCCGGTCGCAATCGTGCCGCTGTCGCTGACGGTCGAGGCCGCATTGAAGGTGCCGCCATTGATCGCCGGGCTGGTCAGCGTCTTGTTGGTGAGGGTCTGCGTATCGGTCGTACCGACCACTACGCCAGAAGGCACGGCTTTGCCGGCCCAGGAGGTCAGCGTCACATTATACGCCTGAACGTCGGTACCGATGGCAAGACCAAGGTTGGTGCGCGCCGTCGCCGCATCCGGGGCGCCGGTACCGCCACTGGCGATGCCGATGGAGCCGGTAATCTTCGCGGCCGCCAGCGAGGTGATCCACGCAGGATCGGCATAGCTGCCAGTGGCGAGCAGCGCGTTTGTACCCTGCGATGGTGCAGCGAGACCCACGGTCCAGGCCGCGATCGTGCCGCTGCCGCCGGTCATGCCGACATTGACGACGAGCGCGCCGGTGCCGCTGGTGTAGGCGGTGATCTGGCCATGCATCCAGTTGGCAGGCGACGCCGTGCTGGTAATCGTCACCCAGTGGCCGATCACGAAGGCCTTGCCGGTCTGGATCGTCAGCGACTTCGAGCCGGTGCCAATCGCGAGGCTGGTCGTGCTGGTGGCATTGGTGCCGGGCGCGTTGATGGCGGTGGCAGCACTGGCAGCGGCGCTCGCGGCATAGCCATTGGTCTCGGTGGCGAGTGCATTGGCCTGGGTGACGAAAGTCGGCAGCGCGCCCAGAAAGGATTCGGCGCGCACGTTGAAGTTCGCCGCGTCCGTCCGGGACGGCGGCGTGGGCAGATCTGTGATGGGCATGGGAGCTCCCTCGGAAGGGTTTAGGCCAGAAAAATCAGGTGAGCCCCTCGATGGTCAGGCTGCAGTAGCTGACCGTCGGGTAGGCAAGGTCGATCGAGAACTCCTTGTAGAAGCCGTAGACGGTCAGGCTTTCAAAGGTCTCGGAGCCGATCCACAGGACCGGCGTGGCACGGAGCGCGGCAAGGTTGCGATGAATGTCGTCGACCGCATCGGTCTGCATGACGACGCGGGCGGTCATGCGCTTGGCAAAGGCGCGCTCGACCACCGAGATCACGCCGAACTGGTCGGCTTCTTTGCGGCTGTAATCAATGATGCCGATGTCCACGCCGTGCTCGGTGTCTCCCAGCGAAAGCTGACGTCCCAGCAGCAGCGACCCGCACGCCACGATATCCGCCGGGTTGTCGCGGGCGATGGTGACGGTGACGACACCATTGGCGTAGACCGGCACGTCGAGGAACAGCAGCGTCGACTTGCGGCCGATCGGCTCGAAGAACCACGAAAACCAGTTGTCGATGGCATTGCCGCCGAGGTTGAAGCTCTGCGTGCTCGTGTAGTTGGTGACGCCATCAACGGTCAGCGTGACGGTGGCGCTTTCGGCATCGGTGTCGATCAGCGCCACGGCATCGACCGCACCCGGCGCCAGCACGGCCTGGAGTGACGCCGCCCGGGTGCTGGCCGTGCCAACCCGCGCATCGAACATCGCCCAGCGATTTGTGGGTCCTAGATCGAGCCACTTCGTCGGATCGGTCGCCGGGTTGACCCCGGTCGAGGCCGCCAGTGCCTCGTAGCGCCGGTGGGTTGAGGCAAGGATCACGCGGTTGCCGGTCACATAGGCGGTGCCCGCACTCCAGGCCGGATGATCGTTTTCAGGCACGGTGCTGCTGGTCAGCATGGCGTCGGTGATCGTGACGGGCCGCAGCAGTTTCATGCCGCAGTCCTCGTCGACAGGGCGTCGCCGTCCGGGGTCACCCGCTCGAGGATCCGCGCGGTCTTGGTGGTACCCGAAGCAATGGCGGCCGAAGCAATCCGCTGTTCACCGCGCAGGTCCGCCACTTCCTGCCGCAGAGCCCGTAGCTCATCGAGCAGCGCCGACTGGTCATCATTGGCCGGAATGGTCGCCGTGCCCATCTGGTTGGCGGCGAACTGCTCCCACCAGTCGTTTGCGGTGGATGCGGTCGCAGTCGTTCCTGCATCTACACTGGTGCCGGCAGCCTGTGCGATGATCGCCAGCGTCTGCTCGAGGCTGGCCGCGGTCAGGCCCTGCAGTCGCGCCAGATCTTCCGACGAGCGGGCAGTTTCGGCAGCCTGCGACAGCAGCGCCTGGCTGAGACCCGGCAGCGTCTTGGCGGCTTCCTGGTCACCGCCGCGGGCCAGCATGGAGGCATTGTTGAACTTCGCCAGTGCCTCGGCGTAGCTGCCTGACCTCGTGCCCATCACGCCGCGGATCCGCTCGATCTCGGCAATCAGTGCATCAGTGATCGCTGCCCAGGCCGAGCGCAGCTTCTCGGCGGCACTGGCTGCCGCTTCGGCCGCCTGCCGTTGATCTTCGAGCGCCCAGATCTGCTGCTGCAGCGCGCGGTTGGAGGCGTCAAGCTGGGCAAGGTCGAGCGCGCGAAGAGCCGTCGTATCACCCTGCAGTTCCAGCAGACGCCGCTCGAGCGAGGCGCGTTCGTCCGCAATGGCAGCCGCGCTGGCCGCATCCTGCGCTGCACCCACCAAGTCCGCGAAGGCCGGGGCCAGCTGGATCAGCGCGACATAGGCGGCACGGCCGGCCTCGGTGGTGAGGTCCTGGGCTTCGACCAGCGCTCGGAAGCCCGCGATGCTGTCGGGCATGGCGAGACCCATGCCGGCGAGCGCAGAGGTCATCTGCGCCGTGCGCGCGGCGGCCTGTTCGGTGCCAGTGTAATAGAGCGCAAAATATTCGCCGGTCGCCGCGGTCATGTCGCTGACCGTGCCGAACAGCTCGACGAGGTTCATGGACGCGGCGATCGTCAGATTGGTGGAGCGGCCCAGCATGCTCATGGCGCTGGTGACCGCCTCGACGCTGGAGGCGACCCGGATCAGGGTCTCGAAGTAGCCTTCGCCGACCTTCTGGAACTGGTCGAGCCCCGCAATGGCGTAGCGGGCGAGATTGTCGGCTGCGGCGCCGAACACGGCCGCCAGCTTCTCCTGGATCTGTGCGCCGGTCAGGCCCTTGAGGTCGATCTTGCCGATATTGATGACGAAGCTGTCGAGCCGGGCCTGCACCTCGTCCAGCGACAGACCCAGCGGTCCGGCAGCGGCCGAGATGGCATCGTAGAAGCCAGTGAAGATCAGGCTGAACTGACGCTCGAGCTCGCCGCTCGCCTCGGAATATTGCGTGCTGTAGCGGGTGCTGGTGGTGATCCCGAGGAACTTCTTCTTTTTCTGGATGTCGGTGTAATACTGACCCTCGAACCCGCCAGACATGATGCCGCCGAGAGACTGGGCGCCGCCGTAAATGCCCTGGCCGACGACGCTGGTCTTGGTGCCGAACAGCGATCCGATCAGCTTGCCGACTGCGCCCACCACACCGCCAAGAATGCCGCCGATCACCGGGATCTTGTCGAGGACCGAGCCCACCTTCTGCATCGCGCCGCCCAGAATGGCGGTGACGCCAGTCGGCTTGAACCCGGTCTGCACGCCGGCAGCGAGATCCTCGGCGCCATTGGTGCGGATGATGAGATTAGTGAGACCGCCAATATTGGCTTCGATGCTGCGCAGTGATGCCAGCATGGCCGCCGAATAGCGCATGGTCAGGGTGTCGACCTCGCGCAGGTGATCGATGGCCCTGGCGATGCTCTCGGACTTGGCTTCCGTATCGCCGAACACCGTGCCGCCACCTTCATTGGCAGGTTCGGGTTTGGCTCCGCCACCGCCAAACGCCCCGCCGATCGCGACGCCGAGCGAGGCAATGACACCGGCCGTGACTGCGCCAGCAGCAATGTTGAGCGGGAACGGCAGCGAACGGATGGCGTTCACGACCGCTTCCACCGCCTTGATGCCGGTGGTGATGATCGAGTTGCCCTGTTCGACACCGGCGCGCGCCGTATCGGAAGCGGCCATGGCGGTGTCCGAGGCGACCTTGGCGGTCGTCTGCGCGCCGATCAGCCCGATTTTTACCGCGGCATTCTTGATCGCGACGGCCAGTTCATAAGCCCGGAAAGCCTTCTCGGCCGCCTCCAGCGCCTGGAAGCCCTTCGAGCCCGCCTTGAAGAAGCCCTTAGCCGCACTGGCGAGATTGCCGTAGTGGTTGATCTCGGCCGCCGCCTGCGCAGTACGCGCAGCAGCATACTGGAACGAAGACCGACCATATTCGCGCTCGGCTTCGGCGATGCGCCGGGTGGTAGCCTCCTGGTCAGCGGCATAGCGGGCAAACTCGGCGGCGACTGCCCCGATCGCGCCGCCGACACTCCCGAAGGCTTCGGCCATGCCCTGCGCCGCGGTCTGGGTCTGGTCCGCCATTTCCTGGAGCGTATCGAGATACTGCTCCTGTTCTTTCAGGCCAAAATCATGCTCGATCAGCTGGGTGCGCGCGGCGCGATAGCGTTCCCAGGCCTCGACCCCGCGCTCGAGCACGATCTGCTCGCGTTCGGCCTCGAGATTGGCCAGCGCCTGTGCCCGGGCCGACTGGCCGAGCAGCGAGACCTGCAGTTCCAGCGGGGCGACCGTCTGGCGCAGGAACTCCGAGGTCGCGAAGGCGCGGGTGGCCTGCTCCCAGGCCTCGCCAGCTTCGAGAATGGCAATACGCGCTTCATCAGTCGGAGCCTTGAGCGCCGCCATGGCTACTTCCATCCGCTTGATCTCGATCGGCGTCTTGCCGATCTTCGCGGTTTCCAGCGCAAGATTGGCCGCAAACTCCTGCGCAGCCTGCAAGGCGCGCTCGGCTTCGGTTTCCTCACGGCTGTTGCGGCCAGTTCCGGCGCGGCCCGCCCGGTCCGAACGATCAGCGCGGATGCCGGCAGCGTCGGCGGCGAGCCGATCGCGGGCAGCCTGTAGGGTGTTCTCGCGCCACTGGGCGGAGAACGCATCCATCATGCCCATGGCATCGCCAAAGGCCGAGGTGAACTCGTCGCGCACCGTTGCGCCCATGCGGGCGGTCGAGCCGGCAAAGCTGTTCTCCATCCGCGGCAAGGCGACCGTTTCGATCTGGCTGATGGTGGCGAGGCCGACCCGATCGAGCACCGGGTTGACCCAGCTTGCCAGCCAGTTGAGCGCGGCGATGGCCTTGTTGGCGAGATACTCGATCCCGCTGATGGCAAGATTGGCGGCACCAACGGCGGCCTCGCCGATCACGCCGGGGAGCGCCTGCCAGACGGTGCGGATCGCACTGAACCCGCCGACCCAGCCGGCATAGATCACCGCGATGCTGATCTTGCCGACCTCGAGCACCTTCTGGAACGCCCAGACCGCCCAGTCCTTGAGGCTGGAGAAGACCGGGCCGAGGTTGAGCCCGTCGCTGATCGTGCGCCACAGCCCGCGCATGACGTCGCCGGCCGTGATCCCGACCGGGCCCAGCTTCTCCATCTCCTTGGCGGTGAGGCCAAGGCTCTGGGCATAGCGATCGAGTTCGCCTGACTGCTTCACGCTCGACTGGAACAGCTTGAACGCGCCGAAGGCGATCCCGGCCGCAGCCGCTGCCGCCAGCAGATAGGGATTGGTGAGCGCGGCAGCCGCTGCACTGGCTGCGAGCCCCAATACCGCCCGGGCCATGCCGCCGATGCCGACGCCAGCCTGCATCGCGATCTGGCCGATCTGCGAGCCCTGCTGCATGAACACGGTCATCGGCTTCTGGCCTGAGGCGAGACTCACCACCACGTCGTTCAGCTGGTAGACAAGGTTCTGCATCTGGTGCCCGGCAAGCTTTGCCGAACCGCCCATCCGGGTGATGCCGCGCGTGCCGACCGCCTCGATGGCCCGGTCTGCACGCCCGGCGGTCGCGGCGATATCATTCATCGCGCCGCCCACGGTCCGCTTCATATCGGCCATCTCCTTCTGGAGACGGGCGATGTTGGTGATCATCTCGATCTCGAGGGTGCCGGCTTTCATCGGTTCACTCCTTCGAGTTGATCAGCGCGCGGAAAGCTTGGGAGACTTTACGGGATATAGTGGGGCGATTGGTGCCGTCAGTGACGGCAGTCCAGGGCGCCGGGCAATCGGGCTCCCGGGCATTCTGGCTTTCGGCAACAAATTCGACCGACAGGCGGCGGAGCAGCCGGCAGAGCCAGGGCGCGAGGTCAACGCCCATGCACGACTGCCATTGGGCGATGGTCGCCCATGACAACGGCACCGGTCCCATGGCGCCCGGCTCGGATGCGCCGATGTCCATCAGAGTGTCGATGATCCATGGAGCCCGGATCGGCGGCATGTCGGGAACGATGCCGTCCGCCGTCATGCGCTGCAGACGGGTTTGCGGGTCAGACTCTTCCGTTGTCTTGGTCGAAGACTGGCGCGGCTTCGGCGCTGTGCCGAGCCAGGCCAGCTGCCGGACAAAGAGGCTCAGCTCGCGGCCGAGCTCGTCGTAAAATTTGCCCAGTCATTGATATGCGCTGCGACCTGAGCCGCGATGAAGCCGATCGAGGGATCTTCATAAGCCTTGCGGAACAGGGCAGCGCCTTCCTGCCCCTCGGCCGGCGGATAGGTGAAATGGTTGAAGCTGACCGTACAGGCCGCGAGAAACTCGGCCTGTTCGGCGAGCTTTTCCTCAGCCGTCTGGTCCATTTTCCCCCGCTTCTTGATCTTGTCGACCAGCAGGTTCTGCTGGCGCGACTGCGCGCGCTGATAGGCCTTGGTGCCCGGGCCATAGACGGTGATGGAGAGGCGCTGGCCCTTGTCGTCGTACAGCGGGGCGTCATCGCCGCCGACCAGTTCGACGATCGAGGTTTCGGTCGCGGCAAGCTTGGTAATGTCAAACATGAGTGGTCTCCGTCAGGGACGTGGCAGGGATCAGGGAGCCAGAACTTCAACCACGCCGACCCCGGCGGAATTGGTCGTCAGTTCCAGCGTCACGGTGGCGGTGGTGATCTGGTCGACCGAGCCAACGTTCACCTTGAAACTCATGACCTGGGCCTGGAAATAGTACTTGTCGCCATTCTGGGTGGTCACGAGGAAGCTGTGATCGCTGTCCGAGGTGGAGGCGGATTTCAGCAGGATCTGGCCAGCATCGTCGGTATCGAGACCGAGCTGGATGGTCATGGTGCCCTGGTTGAAGCTGCCCTTCTTCTTGACGACGCCGCGGCTGCCGACCGGATTGAAGGTGACGAGATTGTATTCCCGGCCGAACTCGCCAAGGTCCGACACCTCGCCGACCAGCGTCATGGTCAGCGCATTGTAGCCGGTAGGATCGAAGGTCGCAGGGGTAGAGGCCGACACCTTCAACGTGGTGCCGGCGGAAGTCCGAACGGTCATGGCAGTGGTTCCTTATTGAAGGTGAGGCCTCAGCGCGCCTCGTTGAATGAGACGCGGAAATCCTGCGTCTGCATGTGGATGCCGGTCTCCTCGTCGAGGAAATCAGGCCCGGCGGAGTCGGTGTGGACGGTGACGTCGGTGAGCCCGTCGATTGCGGGCATGCGGTCAGCCGCTGCTGCCCGGACCGCGCGGATAATGGCCTTGGCGGCCGGATAGCTGGCGGCGAGCACCGTCACCTGCACCCGCTCGGTCACCCTGCGTTTCGGACCGGGCGCGGCGATATTGCGGTCGGTGCTGCTGACCGACATGAGCGAGATCGCCGGGAGCAATGTGCCCTGCGGCAGCATTCCAGCGACAATCCGCACCGCAGGGACGAGTACTGTCACCCCGGTGTCAGCCACCAAGAGACTGCGGACCGCAATCACTCCGTTCATTCGTCATCGACCTCGAGTGTCGGCGCCTTCAGGTTCCCAATCTGGACCCGGTGCGCGATGTAAGCGCCCACGGCGTTCACGGCTTCCTGGGCCTTCTGGTCCAGCGCCGGACGCAGGAACGGCTTGGCCGCATGGCCCGGATGCATGATGACTGGACCGACGAAGTTCTCGCCGATCTTCAGGCTGCCGCGCTTCACCATCCTGTTGATCGTGCCAATGCTGACCTTGCGCGGGCCACGGCGGGTATTGCGCACCGGCTTGTCCGCCTCGGCGACCGAGATCAGGTGCGGCGCGACGCCGTATTCAATGAACAGGCCGAGATAGGAGCCAGACCCGCGCAGCTTGACGTAGGAACTGAGCCTGCTGCCGGCCGTCCGGGTGCCGATCCCGATCGCCTTCTTGAGCTGGCCGGTGCGGACCGGCACGTTGGCCTTGGCCTGCTGCTGGATGACCTTGGCCCCGGCGCGCAGCCCGCCGCGGATGACGTTGCGCTCGAGGTTCTTGGGCAGTTCATCGAGCAGGCGCAGCAGTTCAGGGCCGCCCTTGAGCCGGATCGTCATGGCGCGGCTCCTTCGCTGCTGTGCTGCTCGACAATGAGTTCTGTGCCTTCCCGGCGGCCGATTTCCGCCGGTCCCGACACGATCTGCAGGGTGCGGGTCCCGATGATCACCCGCATGTCCGGGGTGACCCCGGCCAGATGCCTCATGCGGATCCGTGCCGGGCGGTTGGCGACGACAATGCTGTCCGCCAGGCGTTCAGCCCGGCTTGGCAGGACGTCTTGCACTTCCGCCCACACCGTGGCGAATTCCACCCAGGTTATGGTCTCCGTCCCATAGAGAGGGTCAGAGGTGACGGATTTGCGCTCGATCCGGATCCGGGTGTCGAGCCGGGAAGCTAGACCCATCGCGCGGCCAGCTGGTTGACGAGGGTATCGAAGGCGAGACAGCCTGCACCCTCGCGGTTTTCGAACAGGGAGGCCGTTTTCACGAGGATCGCGGCCCGAGCGATCGCCAGGTCCGGGTGATCTTCGGCAAAACCGGCCGACAAGGTGATGGTGATCTGCCCATCGGGCGCCAGCGTGGGCCATGATGTGCCGGCAGCTGGCCGAATGCGCACGAATCCATGACGTGCCCGGGCAACATAAGCAGCCTCGGGCAAGGTGACCGTCGCACCGCCGGTGGCAGTGTAGGTGATGGCCGCAATCGTCACCGGCCGGACCGGCACCGTGAATTCCTCAGGCCAGTCCTCCAGCACCATGGCGAGCGTCTGCGGACAAAGTCTGACATCCGCGAGCCGTTCGAGTTCGGCTTGGGCTGCGTCGAGGTGGACAGCCAGCAGCATGTCCTCGTCATGCGCGTCGAGACGCAGCTGCTGGCGTGCTTCCTCAAGCGTCACGGGACGGTCCTGGGGCGGCTCGATCGTTGCAATCTCGGACATTATTCCGCCTTGGTGCGGTGCGTGGATCCCGATTTGCGCGTGACCGTCGGTGCAGGTTCGTCGGATGCAACTTCCACCGCGAGCCCGCGTTCGATCAGCTGGCGGCCGAAGTGGTCGTCGAGCTCGAAGCTCTGGCCGGCCAGAATGTTGTTGGAGCTGACCGAGCTGATGTGCAGGGTATCAAGGGCTTTGAGGATCATGGGTTATCCCTTCCGGTGGATGAGAGGGGCCGGAACGAGCCGGCCCCATCATCATCAGGCGGCCGTTGCCGCGGTGGCAGCTGCCGCGAAGTCGCCCTTCACGAAAGCCTCGGGCCGGTAAACCGCGAGCGCGAGGCGCTCTTCGGCCAGCACCGTCACCAGGTTCTTGCGGAAGTTCTGGTCGTCCTCGGTCGAGATCTCGACCATGGCGTCCATGCGGTCGAAGATCTGCGCACCAAGCTGGAAGGCACCGGTCAGGAACTTGCCCGTCGCCATCGACTGCGTTGCCACTACCGGCTGCCCCCACAGCGTCGGCGACAGATTGCCCTGCGGATTGCCGATGATGAACTGGCCGGTCGTGTCCTTGAGCAGCTCGATCGCCGCCCAGTCGGACGGATGCAGCACGACGCCCGTCGACATCAGCTCGGAAAGAGCCGTCTGCAGCATGGCGAGGCGCAGGACATCGATCCGGGTGACAGGCGCTGGGATCGTGATCGGCGGCGCAAAGGCGGTCGCCTGAGTGTAAACGCCGTGCAGGTCGGTGCCTGTGCCGCCGCCGTTCAGCAGCTGGTTCTCTTCAACGAGCGCCAGACCATAGGTCAGGCGGCCGTCGATGTAGGACTGCAGCATCGGCACGTCGTCGAGGATCTGCCGGGTCGCCAGAACCCAGTGGGCAATGGTGGTGACGCTGCTGGTCACGACATCGAACTTGATGTCGGTCTGCGGCTTGGTGGCGCCTGCCGTTTCCGAAACGGTCGCCGCTGCATTGGTGAAGCCGGTTTCCTTCACATACTGGACGGCGTTGCTGTTGGTGCGGCCCGGGGTCAGCAGGTCGCGGACCGTCAAGCGGCGCTGGCCAGGGGTGATGATCCCCGGCTGACGATCGGGCACGATGAGGTCGCCGGCCGAGCCGTTGGCATCGGTCGTGAGGGCAGAGACGATCGCCTTGACCTCGACACTGGCGCGGCCGCGGGCGGTCTTGCTGTTCAGGAACGGCTTGATGGTGTCGGACGAAACGACGCGTTCACCGATGGTCCGATAGTCGGAGCGTTCGTCGTCCTGCTTCTTGCGGGCGAGCTTCTGCTCGACCTCGTCGAGGCGAGCCTTGGCTTCATTGAGCGCGGTCAGCGCCTCGTCGGCCAGTTGCTTGGTCGCGGCCGAGAGCTCTTCACCCTTGGCAGCCTTGCCCAGCGCCTCTTCGGCGATGGCTTTTACCTGGTCATGGCGCGTATCGAACGCAGCCTTCACTTCTTGCGCCAACTGATCGGCGCTCTTGGTCTCGGTCATGGGATTGCTCCGTAGGAGGTGGGTTCAGCCGCGGATTTGCGCGGCAAGAGCCGACAGAAAGTCGGTGTTGGACTCACTGCCGGACTCACTCCGGAGCAGCGATTTGAGGCCTTTCCCCGCGATTGCGGTGGCCTGGCTTTTCGAGAACCCTGCCTCGCGCAGGAAATTCTCAAAATCGGATAGCGTCGGCATCGTCTGCCCGTCGGTGACGGTCTTGACCGCCGTCACCTTCGCCTCAGTGTTCATGGGCATGGTGACGAGGCTGATTTCGCGAAGATCGATCTTCTTGAGGCGCAGGACGCCAGCCTTGTAGGGGTCGGGAGCGGCACCGCCCTTGGGGATGGTGTAGCCGATCGAAAGGCCGCCAAGCGCGCCGTGCTTCAGCTTGCCATAGGCACGCTGGGCGACCGGATCGCCGTCGAGGATCAGCTGGCCGCGGACGAATAGGCCGCGATCATCCTCGAAGATGTCGCGCCAGACACCGATCGGCTCGCGTTGGTCGTGCTGCCATAGCATCGGGATGCCCCAGCCTTCGGCACGGGCCTTGGCGACACTCTCCCGGAAAGCGCCCGGTTCGATGAGATCGCCGCCCTGGTCGACATTGCCGAAGGTCGAGGCGTAGCCCTCGAACTGCCCGGTGTCCTGAAGGTCACTGGATTTGAGGGTCAGGGTGAGATGTTTCATTTAAGGGGCTCCGATGGGGCATTCGCTCCGGTTGGCGGCAGAATTCCAGCAGGGGCACCGGCCTGCGCGATGGGTACGTTCTGCATCTGCATGCGGGGGACATCGCCGCCTTCGACCGGCGGCAGGTTTTCAAGGGCGCGGACCTCGTTGATGGTCATCACGCCATTGGTCAGCATCTGCTGGTAGAAGGAGGCCCGCGCAGCGCTGTCACCGCGCAGCAGGCCTTCAAGGTTGAACTCGATAACAAGCCCTGCCTGCCTGTCGGCGGGCGAGAGCAGTTGTTTGGCCAGTGCCTGTTCGATGCGCTTCAGGCGCCGACGCAACGTGAACTTCTGGAACCCAAGGGTCTGCTGTTCGAGCCCGGTGCCCCAGCTGGTCGTCTTCTCGGTGTGGCCGACCATGAACGGCGGCACGCCGAAGAAGCGGCAGACCTCTTCGACCGAGAATGCCCGGCTCTGAAGCATCTGTGCATCTTCCGGGCTGATCGATAGCTGGACCCAGTCCATGCCCCGGTCGAGCAGCATTGGCCGCCCGGCGTTGATCGCACCGGCAAACTTCTCCTGCAGCAGTTCCTCGGCCTGCTTGCGCTGGTCGAGGGTCAGGCTGTCGGCAGTCTTCAGAAGTCCCGAAGGCCGCACCCCATTACGGAAGGTATCGCCCGAAGCGCGCTCGATCGCCTGTGCGAGGCCGAACGTTTGGCGGCCGAACGAGAGGGTCGAGAGCCCGCCAAGAGGGTTGCCGCCGAAGCCCCGGATGTGGAGCATGTTGTCCTGGCTGACGATGCTGCGAATGCCGTCATCCGACCATTCGTATTCAAGACTGCCGTCGCGCAGACGGCGAACCGTCATCAATTCCGGCGCGATCGGAACGCTGAGCGCCACGACCCGGCCGTTGCTGCCCCGGATGATCTCGGCATAGGCGTTGCCGTTCAATTCAATGCTCGCGCAGATGAACTCCCAGAAGTCGACCGCGGTCTGGTCAGCATTCGGGCTGTCGTGCAGTATCCGGTAAAGCGGATGATCGGTCGCGACCGTCCGCGCTCCGCCCCGGGTCCGGTAGACCATGAGCGGGAGTGAGGCGATCGTGCCGGCCAGCAGATTGACACAGGCCCATGCTGAGGCGAGCCCCAGTACCGAGCTGGTCGAGACCACTTCGCCGGTCGTCGCCGTACGGCCGCCGACGGCCTGCACCAGCCGCGGGTCGGTGAGGCCGATGGAGCGCGCGATGTAGCCGAATGCCTTCTGGAAGAGGTTCATGTGGCCAGGCTCTTCAGCCAGTCATCGATGGAGCCGGTGGTGTCGCCCGCCATTGCCGCCCCCACTGCCATGCACAGCGCCACGGCTGCGTCGATCTTGTTGATGGCTCGCTGCTTGGAGAGCCACTTGTTGTCCCAGCGGTCGGTCTCGGTGACCGCTGACATCATTGCCGAAATAAGGACCGGGTTACGTTTGAGCCGGATCCGGCCCTCGAGGATCAGTTCTTCCAGGTGCCGGAGCGAACCCGGCATCCAGAGGCCTTCGGTCATCTCGCCCGCAGGTTTGGCCCGCTTGGTGCCACCCTGCGGGTGTTCGACAAAGGCAAGGTCGAGCCCGAGTTCGGCGACCTCCTCCTCGAACCGGCGGAAGGCATAGCGGTCGTAGGCCACGGCCTCGACGCGGTAGTCGGACACCATTTCGGCCAGCGCCTGCGCCACGTGGCGAAAACTGATGTTCTCGCCCGCTGGCGCATTCAGAAATCCGTCTGCGACCCAGAGGTCGTAGGGCTGTTTGTCGCGCAGTACCCGGGCAGCCAGTGTGTCGCCCGGCGTCCAGACTTCGACCCATGCGTCAAAGCAGGGCTTGCCGTCCTTCTCGCCGCTGCGCTGGACGGCTGCCAGCGCGGTCAGGTCGCGGTTCTGGCTTAGGTCGAGCCCGAGCCAGGTGCTGGCACCTGCTTTTGGCTCGAACTCCGCTAGCAGCGGTTCCAGCGTTGCCCGCGCCATCCAAGCGGTCTCGGCATCCGTCCACACACAGAAGTGCAGCCGCAGGATACCGTTCAATTGTCCCGGGATAGCCTTGGCCTGCGCCACGACTTCCGAGAGGTATTGCTCGGTGATCGTGACGCCGAGCAGCGGGTTCGCCTTGATCCAGCAGCTGGGATCCGTCAGCGGGTCGTCGCCATCATCGAGCGCGCAGACGTAGCTGAAGGTCGTGTCGTCGATGACTTGGCCCAAAAAAGTCGGGTCGGTCACCGCGTCGGGATTGCCAGCTGCGACCCGGATGGCGTGTTCGTGTTCCTCCCAGGCAACGGAATTGCGGTCAGAGCCAGAGTTCGTGATCATGAACAGCAGCGGATCGCGGCGGAACTTGAAGCCACGCTCCAGCATCTCGATGATCGAGCGGTCGGGCAGCTCGTGGACCTCGTCCGCCAGCACGAAGTACGGCCGCGGTCCCGAGCCGGTTTTCCCCGTATCGCGGGACACCGGTCGGAAAAAGCTGCCCGAGGACAGATGCGCGATGTTGAATTCGCGTCCCGGACCGCCCGAGAACTCCAGCCGCCGCGCCAATGCCGGCGACTGGCGGACCATCTTCACCGCGTCGGCGAAGAGAATGCCCGCCTGTTCGCGCTTGGCCGCCGCCGCATAGATCTGGGCGCCGGCTTCCTCGGCCGCCGTCATCCCGAACAGGCCGATGCCGCCAGCGACCGGCGATTTGCCGTTGCCTTTGCCCTGTTCGATGTAGGCCCGGCGGAAACGCCGGCG
Source organism: Sphingobium sp. DEHP117 (assembly GCF_030867385.1). Classification (GTDB taxonomy): domain Bacteria; phylum Pseudomonadota; class Alphaproteobacteria; order Sphingomonadales; family Sphingomonadaceae; genus Sphingobium. The sequence goes on from NZ_JAPFBJ010000003.1 coordinate 486,131, forward strand.
GCCATCGGCGCGTTTCCAGCCGAACAGGCTGCCGATGATGAAGGCCTGGCTCGGCTCCAGCCGGAAGGGCTGGCCCTCGAACTGGCCTTCGGAAAGCTTCAGCACCTCCTCGAAGAACCCGAAGGCGTGGTTTGCCGCCTCGAGATCGAAGCGGATGCCGTCGGTGCGTTTCAGGTCATCAAGATGCCGGCGACAGGCATTGCGCACATGCGGCCCGGTAACAATCTCGCCAGCAATGACGGCCCGGGCGTAATCGGTCGTCCGGTCAGCTGAAGAAGCGGTCGGCGGGGTCGGCGCCTTCCGACGTCGCCTCGGCTGAGATCCTGCTTCTGGCACTGGGCGTCATCCCGAATTCTGCAGCGTAACGCATCATGTCCGCAGCGGCCTTGTTGGCGGTGCCGACCAGCGGGTTCTGGATGGCGTTGCCGTTGGACGTCTTGATCATCAGGCCGCCGGTCAGCTGGTCCTTCTCGGCCATCTTGGCGATCGCGCGCTCGGCCTGGACCCAGCGGCCATAGGCCTGGGCGTAGGCAGCGAGGGCGGCCCGATCGACCTCGGACAGGAGGCCGATCCGGTGCAGCCAGTGGGCGACCCGGTTCCATTCCTCGAGCGCATCGGCGGTCAGGTGGGGCGGCGGGGCCGGCAGTGCCGCAGGCACAGCGGCCTCCTTGCGGTTGAGCGGGCGCTTGCCGCGGTTGCCCTCAATCAGCTTCAGATGGGTTGGTTTTGGTTTCGTTCCGGGTTTCATCCGTCATACCTTGGGTTTCCCGATGCCGGACGAGTTCAGACGCGAGAGTTCGTAGCGCATGCGCCGCAACCAGGGGGACCACTCCGTTTCCGCAAAGTCGAAGCCGGTCCACCCGGTGGGCCAGCCCATCAGCGCCTCGACGAACAGCGGGTTCAAGGTCCGGCGCGTATCCGAGGTATCTGTCCCACGCGGCGGTGTCGTCAGGACCTGGCGGCCAAGCAGGCCGTTCACCGGCACATTGGCAAGACTGGTCGACCCATCCTTGTAGTCCCGGGCCGTCGGGGTCATCCATATGGCCGCCACATGGGTAAGGTCCGCCGTCCTGCGGTTGCCCGCACTCGGTTTGCTCCCGTCGCTGGCCATCGGCGTCGGCCACTGGGCCGCAACCTCCTGCAGGTCCGGGCCGCCCGCACCACGTTCCGCCCGTTTCGAATTCGCTCCGCCCGTGATTGCCTTGGGAGTCGGCCAGTCCCGCGCCATGCGGTCCAGACCCAGTTCGTGTTTCCGGTTGCCGCCCCGACTGCGAAAGCTGTCGGTCTGCGGCGTCGGCCAGCTCGTCACCCTCGCGCATTGCAAGGATGAACAGGCGCTCGCGCCGGTGCGGGGCGCCGACTTCCGCCGCCGTAAACAGTCCTGCCGCAACGACGTAGCCCATGCCGACCAGCTCTCGGGCGACCTCGGGAAACCCGAGGCGCAGATGATTGGCGACATTTTCGAGGAAAACGATCGGGGGATCGCATTCCCGGATGATGCGCGCGACATGGGGCCAGAGATGGCGCGGATCAGCTTCGCCGAGACGCCGCCCGGCAACCGAGAATGGCTGGCACGGGTAGCCCGCAGTGAGGATATCCACGAGTCCGCGCCATGGTCGGCCGTCGAAGGTGTTAAGGTCGTCCCAGACAGGTGCCGGATCCAGGGCCTTGTCTTCCATCCGCGCCACGAGAGTGGCTGCTGCGAAGGCTTCCCGCTCGACGTAACCCACAGTCCTGTATCCGGGACAGGCGATGTGGAGTCCGAGGTCGAGCCCGCCAGCGCCGGCGCATAGGGAAAGTCCGTGCAGGCATGCGTCATCGCGCCCCGGATCGTATCCGGGGGGAGATAGAGCCAGGTCATGCACGTTGTTACCGCGGTTGTTCGCTTACGTCGGCGAAGGTTCGCCCGTCGGCTTCGAGGGTGGCGGCCTGGCCGGTAAAGTCCTGCCAGCGCTTGATGATCACGTCGCAATAGCGCGGATCGAGTTCCATCAGCCGCGCAATGCGGCCGTTCTTCTCGGCGGCAATCAGGGTGGTGCCCGATCCGCCGAAGCTGTCGAGCACGATGTCGCCGCCCTTGGTGTTGTTGAGCATCTGATATTCGAACAGGGCGACCGGTTTCATGGTCGGGTGTTCGCCATTGCGCGACGGCTTGTCGAACTTGAGGATGGTCGTCTGCTTGCGGTCGCTGGCCCACAGGTGCCCGGCGCCGTCCTTCCAGCCATAGAGGCAGGGTTCGTGCTGCCAGTGGTAATCCTGTTTGCCTAGGGCCAGCGATGACTTTTCCCAGATCAGGCACTGGCGGATCTTCCAACCCGCATCGCGCGCCGCACCCCGGAAATTGTAGCCCTCGCTGTCCGCATGCCAGATGTAGAACACCGCGCCCGGCTTCATCACCGTGCTGGCGGTTACATAGGCATCGCGCAGGAACTGGCGGAACTCGTCGTCCGCCATGTTGTCGTTCTGGATGGTCAGCTTGTCCTTGGTGCCGCCCTCATAGGCGACATTGTAGGGTGGATCGGTAAGCCACATGTCGACCATCTGCCCGGCGGTCAGCTTTTCCATGTCATCGACGCTGGTGCTGTCGCCGCACATCAGCCGGTGTTTGCCGAGCAACCAGACGTCGCCCGGGCAACTCACCGGAATTTCCGGAGGGTTGGGAGCCTCGTCGGGATCGGTCAGGCCCTCGGTTTTCACCGCGGTCAGCGCAGCCAGTTCGTCATCGGAGAAGCCGGTGAGCCCCAGGTCGAAGTCGAAGGCCTGCAAGTCGGTCAGTTCGACACGCAGCAATTCCGCGTCCCAGCCAGCGTTTAGCGCCAGTTTGTTGTCGGCCAGCACATAGGCCCGCTTCTGGGCTTCGGTCCAACCGGCCGCGACCATGACGGGGATCTCGGTCAGGCCCAGCTTGCGCGCCGCAAGCACTCGTCCGTGGCCTGCGATCAGGCCGCCATCTTCATCGACGAGCACCGGCACCGTCCAGCCCCATTCGCGGATCGAGGCGGCGATCTGGGCCACCTGTTCCTCGCTGTGGGTCCGAGCATTGCGGGCATAGGGCACCAGTGCCGAGACGCTCTTGCGCTCGACCTTGTCTGCCGGCCAATCCATCATATGACCCCCGGTTGCTAACTCGCGGTCGTGAAAAGTTTGGGCCAGGCGCGGTTTCCCCTCCCAAGGCCCCAGAGTTTCGACCCGCCCCCGGGGGATCAGCCGATCGGCCAGCCATCGGGGCCGGTGCCGACCCTCCGGCGAAGCCCGAACTGCTCGGCCGTGCGGGCCTGGTGGCAGTCGGCGCACAGGCAGCGGATGTTGCTGTCGTCATCGCTGCCACCCTTGGTGAGCGGCACGATGTGGTCGGGGACGGTGGCCTCGCGAACGATGCCCTTGGCGGCGCAATCCCGGCAGAGCGGTTCGGCCCGTAATCGTCGCAGACGCTGCGCAACTGCCCGACGTCCCCGTTGCCGTTCAGCCATGCGCAACGCCTGAAACGAACAACGCCCGGAAGCTGGTGGGCTCCGGGCGCAGTTCTCAATCCTCTATTTCGGAAGGTCTACAGCATCGGGCAAGTCCGGTCAATGCGAAATTCAGCAATAATACAATAGATTCAGTTCGTTACTTCACTTGATGGGCGAGTGAATCTGGTCACGAACTGTCGCTGCCAATACGGAAAAGACGGCACAGGGCATCCAGACCATGGCCAAGGTTGACGAGGTCTGCTGCCGACCAGTTCGATGCTTCGACCTCGTGGCAAACCACTGCATGAACCAGGACGCTGGGCTCGCGACCAACCGCACCGGGCGCATCGTGGTCGGCTGCGCGCAGCATCATGATTGCTGCGGCAGCGCGACGACGAACCTTCTCGACCAGGTCCGGGTCATGGTCAGGCGCGCTACCACCGAAGATACCCTCGTTGATAAGCAGGGCTGTGACAGAGCGCGGCTGATCCATGGGCAGGCCCATGACCGCACGATTGCGGGCCATGATTTCACCGTACATCTCGCCTGCCGCATATTGGTCTGCTGTGATCTTGCCCGCAAAGGCGACCCGGCCAAGCGCCGTGCCCAACCGGTCGTCCTTCGCCTGCCGGGCCGTCACGCCGTAATGGCGCTGCCGGGCTTCTAGCACAGTTGCCACGACTTCACGCTGGGTCTCGCCCACGCTGGCAGGGACCAGCTTGCCGCAGGGGTGGCGGCGGCCCGCCTTGCGCTTACGACCGCGGGCCACGGATGATCTCCGGAATGAGCGCCGCGTAGCCGATCACGTCGATCGGACCGTCAGCATAATTGGGGTCGTGGGCGAGCCGAGCCAACTTCAGGTCGATCATGCACAGCGCAACCTGCTGCGCCGTCACTGGCGTTCCCAGGGTGATCGACCAGCGCCGGGCAATAGCCTCCATCTGGGTCTTGGGATCGCCGTAGGCAGCACCGCGATCTTCCAGAACCTGCGCCACGCGCTTCAGGAAATTGGCCGCGCTCATTTCACGCCTCCACGGGTCTCGATAGCCCAAAGCAGGATGGCGATGGCATCAGCTTCGTTGTCATCGGCAGGCGCAAAACCCTTGGCGCGAACGGCCGCGATCACGGCTGCCTTGTCGGCATTGCCCTTGCCGGCAATGAACCGCTTGATCGTGCCAACTGGCACGCCCTGGTAGGCAATTCCCAATTCCTCGCCCCAGGCAGTAAGCACTGCAAGCAGGCCGCCATAGACGTGGGCAGCATCGGTCCCGAGGTGGCGTCGAACCTCCTCGAAGTGGACGGTCGCAATCGGCCCGGCATCAACATCCAGTTGATCGAGCCATTTGCGAAACCGGACGAACCGCATGCCGCCACCGTCGTAGCGGGAAGGCTTGAGGCTGAGGGTGCCACTGACGATCGGACCTGCTGTCGGGCGCATGGCCCAACCGGTGGTGGTCCCCAGATCCAGCGCAAGCATGGTGGCAGACGGGGCGATCAGCCCCGGAGTTGTTGCAGGGGGTGCAATACCTGAAGGCAAAGCGAGGGTATTCGAAGCCATGATGGTCTCCGTTCGGAAATGTCTGAATGATGTTTGCGGAAGATCGGGATCAGGGATCAGGGTGGTGCGCGCTGCTGCCTTGGAGCGACGGCCCGCGGGTTCCCATGCTGAAGGTGGACGCACACCCCACGGGGTGCGTCCCCATCCTTTAGGATGGGGGTTTCACACCCACAACTTGGGGTGGATCTCAACGCCTTGGAAAACTTCCAGAAATTCAAGTTGTGGCAGTTGGGAATGGTCGATCCCTCCGCAACTGGATTGCGGGTGGCACAGCGTGCCCGTGCGAAGTCATGCGGGGGTAGTTGGGAAAATCGTCCGCAACTGGATTGTGCGTATCCACGCGGGCGCACGGGTGTTTGTGCGGACCCAGTTGCGGAAATCGTCCGCAGCTTCCCCAACTGGATTGTGCGTGCCCATGCGTAGCCCGGAATGGCCGGCCCGAGGATCATTGCTCGTCCTCCGGATAGACCCAGACCCGGGGGTTCTCGACCGGCAGGGACCCGCCTGACTGGGGGCATTTGAAGTGGCTGGGCAGCACCTCCAGCATCGTGGGGGATATTTCGCCGGTGTCGGGATCCGCCGTTTCGCCGTTCCCGGGAATGACCATGCCTTCGGTGCAGAGGTAGCCGAACTTCGATGTCGTTCTGGCCATGCCGTAGGGCGAGCCATCGCGGACAAACTTGATGTAGCCCTTGGTCGCCAGGACCGAGATGCGGTCCCTGATGGTATAGGTCCCGCCAAGGCCGCATTTGTTCTCGAACTTCTCCGCGAACTGCAGTGACGTATAGAGCCGCCCGGCAGCGGCCTCGTCGAGCAGGATCCCGAGAATGACATCATGCTTGCGCACCCGCTCAGCATCGAGTCTGGCGCCGACGTCCTTGCGGATCAGCCGTTCGCTGCTTGCGTCGAGCTCGACCCATTGCCCGCTGCGTTTGTCCACCAGCATCGGGCCGATCGCTGGACCATTGCGCAGCTCGATCTCGAGCTTGCGCGCCGGCATGTCCTCCTCGGGCCGGTACATGATGATGCCGGACGTATAGAAACCACGCAGCGCACTGGCACCGGAAAGCGCCTGGAACGGGTCCTCGGCGACCTGCTTCTTGTTCAGCTTCTTGGTGTGGTGAGCGAGGATCAAGCCGGCATCAGGGGCGACGGCGTCGCGCAGCTGCTCGACCCGCTGCTGCAGGAAGAACATCATGGCGCTGTTGTCGTTTTCGCCGCCGCCGTCGGGCCCGCCGTCAAACACGTTGCGGATCGGATCGATGCAGATGATGTCCGGCGGATCGTCCGGGAAATGGGATTTGATGGCATCGACCGCCAGCGCCACGCCGCGCTCGTCGAGCAGAAGACGCAGCTTGGGAGTGACCACCAGGTTGTCGCGGGCGGCGGCAATGACGGCAGGATCGAGCCGGATGGCCTGCAACCGCTCGCGCAGATAATGGTACTGGATCTCTGCCTGGAGGTAGAAGATCCGCAGGGGGCGCGGCGGTGTGAAGCCAAGAAACGCCACGCCCGCAGCCATGTGCGCGAGAAAGCAGATCAGGAAATCGCTCTTGCCGACCTTGGGTGCGCCGCCGAGCACGAGCAGACCGCCGGGTGTCAAAAGCCGGGGTGCGACGATGTCAGCGGGCATCGGGCTGGCGTCATCCAACAACGCGCCAAAGGTGAAGGCGGGCATGTCTGCCCTGCGTGCGGTTTCAGCAGAACGGAGCAGCGGCGGGCCATTGCGCTCGACATGCAAGCGCCACAGCCGATCGGATTCCGCCTTCAGGCGATCGAGCGGCCAGCTCGGCCGCAGCATTGCGGCATTGTACTGGCAGATCGCTTCCCAGCCTTCGTCCAGGCTGATGCGACCATCATGGACCTGGCGGATATAGTGTCCGATGGCAGCGCTCGCGCCTTCGAACCGGGACCAGGCATCAGCCCCGCCTTCATGGACCGGCGTCGTCAGCACATCGGCGAGAGCAGGCTTTTCGGGCGATGAGGCAGAAGCCGCGCCAATCCCCGGCATGGGCGGCATGGCCGAAACCATCTCGGCAAAATCAGCAAGGTCCACTTCACGTTTGGCGGCGTGCTGCAGGATCTGCACCATGCGCTGGCTGCCACCCTTGTGATAAATGGTGCCAGGGACACGGATAGGCTGGTGCGCGGAGCGGAAATGGGTGTCGCCGGCCACCTTGGCGGCAATGGCACCGCGCAGAGCGCAAACCTGCTCGACGTCGGCATCGGTCGCAGGCTCCGAGAGTTTCCACCAGACATGGAGCTTGTGCGCACCCTCAGGCGTTCGCCCACCGCTTTCCACGATCAGAGTGGGGTCGCCCAGATGCCGGGTGAGATGGGCGACCTTGGCACCGATATCGCCGGTGTCGATGTCGACGACGATCGCCTGCATCGCGGTGATGTCGGCAGACTTTGCCTGACCGCTCTCCGCCACCGTGCCGGGGATCACGTAAACTGCCGCGCCTTCGCGGCCTGCCCAATGGGCAAAGGTCGTGAGCTTTTCCGGTGCGGACGCATCCGCATCGATCCAGATGTTATGGGGCTTGCCCTCGATGCCCTGACCCTTGTCGATGAAGCTGCGGACCGGGATCAGGCCGTCGCAATAATCGAAGACGACGTCGAAGAAGGCAACGATCTGGGCCGGATCTGGCTCCAGGAACAGCTCTTCCAGCGATGCGGCATCATTGAAATCCCGCCAGGGGTTGAAGTGGACGACATTGTCTTCGGTCACTGGGGCATCTCCCAGCAACGGGTAGCCCACGAGCAGAAGCGGCACTCAAAATGCTCACGTGTCCGGGTGAAGCGCGGCAGCAATTCCCCGGCATCGGTGGCTGACAGGATCCGCACGGCCTTGTCGCTCATGCGCTGGGCCAGCTCCGCATCGAACGGGACCAGTTCGTGGTGGAGTTCGGCCGTGTCCTTGTTGATCGCGGTAAGCAGCGCTGGGGCGGCCGAGATGCCCGGCACGCTGACTTCCATATAGGCCTGGTAGAGCGCGATCTGGGCGGCATAGACCGGCTTCGACAGCACAACGCCCTTCGACGCTGTCTCCCGCCAGTTCTTCGCGTTCATGGTCTTGCATTCCCAGAGCGCGGGGACACGAAGTCCAAGCGCCGCAGGAGCACCGGCGATGATCCCGTCGACGTGACCGCGCAGTCGCCCCCCAGCGGCAGAGAAGCCGAACTGCTCGCCGTCCGGACGATTGCCTTTGCGGGTGAACAGATCGAGGCCGGCACCGCGCAGCCAGGCTATGGCCAGATCTTCCAGGGCGTGACCCATTGCGAAAATCCGCAGGGTTCGGCCCGAGAATTCCGCATTTTCGTCCTTGGGCGTGGCCGTGAACTCGAACTGGAGCGCGCGCTCGCAGGAAACGCCCACCCGCGAACCGCCGAGATAATCCCGGGGGCTGCGCGCGGCGTTGTCTGCCACGAGATGGCTATCCACGAGGGCGTTCAGACGTTCGCCGAATGCGGGACGGTGATTGAAGTCCAACATCAGAACGGCACCTCCATGGAGTCATCCACGGCTGCCTGATGCATCGCGGTCTGGAAGCCATCGATCGCGACGGTGATCAGCTGGAGCATCTGCTCCTGCGACCATTCGCTGGGCGGGGAGTGCCAGCCGATCGTGTCGATCAGGGCTGCGACAGGTTCCAGCGCGACGCGGATTGCGGCCTCTTCCTGGGCGGTCAGATCAACCATGTCCTGCACCTTGCGCGCCCGCAGCCAGAAGAAGCGCTGGCAGCTGATTGAGCAGAACCACACAGAGGGGCCCGATCGTTTCGTACGTTGCGGGCCCGACCAGCCGAAGCCAGAGGTTGGACGAAGGCAGACTGCACACAGCAATCCGCGTGGATGCCAGCACCGCAGTCGCTTTTCGGCAGAGGGCGATTTTTCCATGGGCGGTATCCATCACGCCGCCTCCCGCAAAGCATGCGGATCCGCGCCCATCACGAGGCCGCGGATGGCTGACTGGTTGAAGCGGAAGGAGAGCAGCGCGGAGGCGTGGTAACGCGTCAGGCCGTAGTCGGTCCGATAAGACGGCGGCAGGAAGGCCAGCTGCTTGTCGGTTGGCGGTTGCCGCAGCCAGCCACGGCTCTTGTGGGCCGACTCGTCGCTCTCATGGGTGTTGAGCCAGTCGTCTGCGGCAGCGAGGCAGATGCTGCGCTCACCCATGGCCAGCAGATGTGCGGGCTTTTTGGGCTGACCACCGATGCCATACCAGCGACCGTTCAGGAAAAAGACGCCGGCCCATGCGTGAAAACCGTTGGCGACGAGCGCAGCATCGTCCCCGAACAGATCCACCCACTCGAAGCTCGACCGCTTCAACAGATCAATTTCGGCCATGATGAACTGGCCGAGCGGTTCGGCTGGGTCACGCCCGCTACCTTCCCAAATATGGCCGCACAGCGGGCATTCGGTAACGGCGGCCGGTACGACCGCACCGCATTCAGGACATTCCTTGGTCGGTGCATCACCGCTGGCCTGCTTGCCATCCAGATCGACGTCCTGCTCGAGCGAGCCATGGATCAAGGTCGACGTTCCGAAGTCGAGGACGATGCAGTCCGTCTTGACGATGCCGGGATATTCTTCCGGGTTCACGGTGCGCAGGCCACGACCGATCATCTGGATCATGGTCGATTTGAACGAGCTGGGGCGCAGCAGGACGACGCAGGAGGTCGGGGGGTGATCCCAGCCTTCGGTCAGCACTGCGACATTGACGACCACCTGAATGTCACCGGCGTCATAGGCGGCCAGGGTGGCACGACGTGTCGCGTCATCCAGATCGCCATGTACGACTGCTGCGGGAATGCCGTTTGCATTGAAGGCGTCCGCGACATTCTCGGCATGACTGACGGTCGAGCAGAACGCGACCGTCTGGCGGTCGCCGGCCTTCTCCCGCCAATGCGCAATGACCTGGTCGGTCACAGGCGCCTTGTTCATGATGGCGTCGACCTGGCCCATGTCGAAATCGGCAGCCGTCTTGCGAACCTTGCCGAGATCTTCGCGAACCCCGACGTCGATGACGAAGGTGCGCGGCCGCACGAGATGGCCCGAGGCGATCAGTTCCCCCATGCGGATCTGGTCCGCCACGTTGGTGAATACTTCGCGCAGTCCCTTGCGGTCACCGCGATTGGGCGTGGCGGTGACTCCGAAGATGCGCGCCATCGGATTGAGGTGGAGAACGCGATCGATGATACGACGGTAGCTGTCGGCGACCGCATGATGCGCCTCGTCGATTACCAGCAGATCGACCGCTGGCATGGCATCCAGATTGGCCGGCCGGGAAAGGGTCGGCACCATCGCGAAGGTGACCTGGCCACTCCAGTTCTTCGTGCCAGCATCGACAACCGAGGTGGTCATGCCCGGATTGACCCGGGCGAATTTATCCCGGTTCTGATCTGTCAGTTCATCGCGGTGGGCCAGGACACAGGCCTTGGCGCGGCTGTCGCCGATCATCTGGCCCGCGACCGCGGACAGGATAATCGTCTTGCCCGTGCCGGTCGGAGCCACACCGAGCGTGTTGCCGTGAGTGTCGAGCGCAGACAGGCTGCGCTCGACGAAAAGGGACTGTCGGGGACGAAGGATCATGGCGTGCTCCTCACTGTGCCCAGGCGGGGCGACCGCCGGTTGCAGGCGCTGAGGAGAACTGGGGCGATGCAGCCGCCGGCGTGGCCGCGACCGAACCCATCAGCGCCGAGTACTCGCGGTGGTCCGGGGTGACGGCGGTGCGGATGTCATTCTTGTCATCGCCGTTGCTGTCGGTGCCGACATCGATGCGGGCGACGAACTCCAGTCCGTCGAGGTCGCCGAAGCCGCTGATGCGGCGTGCCGCCTGGGCCTGCGGGCTGTTGTCCTTGTCGGAAATCCCGCGCGCCGAGTTCAGCATCGAGCGCACCAGACCGCGCCCCATATTGGCCCAGTCAGGCCCCTTCGGACTGTAGAGCCCGATCATGCCGAACACCTTGCGCTTGGCGAAGGGACCTTCGAGCACCGTATATTCGATGTTCAGATAGACCGAACCGGTGGTGCCACGGGTGGCATAACCACCAGTCCAGCCCTGGCTGGGATCGTCATGGCCGCCCGGCCGGATGGTCATGCGGACCTTGGCGAGAGTGCCCTTGGGGATGATGTTCGAGGTCTGTTTGGCGTCGTTGAAATCGTTCCAGCTACCCATGATGGGTCTCCTTGTTCAGGTCAGTTTTGGGGGGATTGGGTGTTGGCTGCCGGCACGTCGGGCAGGCCGAATTCCAGCCGGTCGCTGGCGGGCGTGACGGGACCACGGATCTTGGCCATGAGCCGGCCCAGGTGCGGTTCCTCGACCAACGCGAGGCGGCCAGACCGGTCCTTGGCCGGGTAGGACCACGGGTTGATCGTCTGGCAGATGAAGGCACGCGAAGCGTTTCCGGCCTCGTCCTTCACCTCGGCCATCGTCAGGACTTCATCGACGATGCCCGGCAGCTCGAGTCCGGTCTTGGAACCGTCGATCTGCGGCTGAAAAACCTTGCGATTGAAGTCGTCCAGCTTCTCGTCGAGGATGCCGACGAACCAGACATTCTTCGTCCGGGTGTGCTGGAGATGGGTCAGCCAGGCGATCATTTCCCGGCCGTGCAGACCATAGGCACCGCGCATGTCAGGCTTACCGGTCTTGTCGGAAAATGCCTCGGGCTGCCCCTTGCACCATTGGAAGCATAGGCGCCCGGCAACCGTGATCGAGTCGATGAAGACTGTCTCGTACCGGTCGATCGCCGCGGCATCGCCGAACCGGGCGCACACCGCATTGTAATGCGCCTGGCTGTAGACCTGATCGTCGCGCAGCGCCGGGTTCGGCCCGCCGATGAACACCGCAAAGTCCCGGCATTCCTCCCAGGTGCGGGGACGGATGCTGTCGCCGGTCCACCCTTCGATGGCGAGGTCACCCGCCTCGAGGTCGAAGAACAGGGTCGTCGTTGCAGGAAGAGTCCAGAGCAGACTGGTCTTGCCGATGCCGGATTTGCCGAAGATCACGCCCTTGATGCCGCGGTTTTCCGCGAGACGCTGATCCGCCGAAATGATCGGGAGAGTCATGCTGCGCCCTCCAGCTTGAGCTTGAAGCTGGGGGAGCCGCTGCGCACCGTCCGGGCGGTAGTGAAGGCGCTGCGAATATGGCTGGGCCAGGCTGCGAACTTGCGCTCGGAGACCTTGAAGCTGATGTCGACGTATTCGCGGGGATCTTCGCCGTCCGCCTTGATGCGCTCGACCAGCTGGGCCAGTTCGAACTGATCCCAGTCGACCTTCTTCGGCAGGTCGGCGACGATCGTCACGTCACCGTCAGCGAAGCGCGCGGCGCCAAAATCCTTACCGGCATCGCCGCGCGCTTGCGAAGCACGATCGGCATATTTGAGGGCAAGCGCGCCATTGAGCCAGTCGCTGGCCATCTTGGCAAAACGCAGGCGCTCCTCGATCTCCTGCTGGAGATGGGCGAGCACCTCGGCCGGCAGGGCGACGATCTCGCCCACGGCCATGTGAACGAAGTCGTCCACGCTGATGTGGTTGGGGATGATCATGTCGGCCGCCCTCACGCCACGGCCTGCGCATCAGCGCGGGCGGTGTTGTGCCGGGCCTGGGCAGCTTCGAACGCCTCGACATCTTCGAGGCGATAAACGACGCGACCGCCGAGCTTGATGAATTGCGGGCCTTCGCCCGTCCACCGCCAGCGCTCGAGCGTGCGATGGGAGATATTCCAGCGATCAGCGAGATCGATCTGGTTCAAATGCCTGAGTGACATGAGCGTAACTCCGTTGATGCGCTTTCCCCATCATCCAGCTTCCTGCTGGCCCTTGGGGATGCGCGCATTTTCAACGGGTTACGCTGACTTCGATATAATCAGCCCCGATCTTTCTTGTGACATGCGCCAACGAAAAAGCCCCGGATTCCGGGGCTAACACTAGGCTGATTGTGACGTCTGGCGGCGTATGGCGTGACGCGAAAGACTCAGGCTTGTGATGTAGCCGCGCCCTCGGCCTGAATATCGCCCAACGAGATTTCTCGGCATTCCGGATTCAGGCGATAGCCAGCGCGCTCTTTCGTCTCGATGAAGGTGTCCTGATCCACTGGGATGCCGAGCATCACGGCGAGCGGATCGAGGGCCTTGCGTAACCGCCCCAGTTGTTGGCGCATCGATTGCTCGCTGATGCTAAGCCGGTCTGCCAATTCGGTTGCCGGCAGGAACGGAACATCCGCTCTTTGTCTCTTTGCGTTCCGAAAGTTCTCGATTAGCACCTCGACCACGCGAAAATTTGCACCGTCCAGATGATGGCCGCCCTGGAACACGATGTGCTGGCTGTTTTCATCCAACGCAAATTCAAGAACTGGGGTGCCAAGGCGATCCATGAACGCCTTGGCCTGTGCATCGTAGTCGGAAGCCGCGACCGCTTCTATGTGTCCTCGACTGAAGCAGGTTGCCAGCAGAGAACCTGGCGGAAGCTCGTTTCGGTACAACGGCCCGATGTGGGACGAAACTGCAGCGGTGATCACGTCCTCGACCGCCTTCGCGTGGCGTTGGAAAAGGTCGAAAATCCGATCACCAGCATCACCGGTCGTCAGACCGGGAAAGTAGTCCAACGAGGACACGACCTCTGGAAAGTCTACGAGAAACCGCTCTTTGGTTGTCGTGGCAATTCGCTGAAATGTCGAAACATAGCCCAAGGCCATCCGCAGATCGTCGTCTGCGCTGCGATCGGCCAAAAGGAGGTCGCGCATGTAATTTTCAGATGGCTCATAGTCAGCCATGCCGGCGGCAAGAACCGCAAAGCGTCGGTCGATGCATTGCGAACAGACCCCGCAGTGCTTCTGCTTTTCGGTCCAGATCCGCGGCCTCGTACAGCTCACGGTCTGCTCGAGCATGTCGGCGACCCCCGCTTCGGCGATTTTCCGGGTCACCTCCTCCTTCGTCAACCATTGCAGAGGGGTCTGGATCTCGATCTGTCGGTCTAAGAGCAGTGAAAACAGCGACTCCAGTCCACGCAGCACTTTCGGGTGTGTAGTACGCGTGGCGCGACCACCCACAACATCGCCCGACAAAGGCGGATTGATGCTGACAACACCGTTCTCGTAAAAGCTGAAGCTGTCCTTGCCGGTCATCCTCGCTACCACAAGTCCGAGGCAGGCAAATAGGAACGACCGTGTCCGCTGCGTGAATTCACGCGCCCGTACATTCTCGTTGCTGACCCAAACCGGTATGTACGAAACCTTCTGACCAAAACCCCTCTGTTTCAGGCCTTCGATCAGGTTTTCCTGAACGGCGCGTATCTTGGTGGAAGAGTAGTGTCCAACGAGCGTGACCGAGTTCCCGCGCGTTATGATGTCGTTGACGGTTCCCGCAAACGAGTCGACACCCCCAGAGAATAAGGCGACCTCGTCGTGCTCCGCGGATGCGTCGATGAGGTCGGAAAAGTACAGTTCCCCCGGCTGGAACGGAGCTTCCGTCTTTCGAAAATCAAACTCGTAACTGTCATCCGACAGGAAGCCCAAGGTATCCGCTAGGATCTTGTGAACCTCTGGGTCCTGCCAGACCTCGATCTCGCGCACCGGGATAGAAAACCGCAGGCTTCGGCGCCAGTTCTCCCCGAAATTCGTCAGCTTGTCAGACCCACGGATCAGACGCTGATCCGCGCAATAAACGTAAGCCGCAACCTCGAGGAGATCGATCAGCAGATCGGGCACATTCCCGAGCATTGTCCGGCTGATATAGTCGATGCGTAGATTGACGTTCTTGGATGGGCCATGGACGTCCAGGGCGATAGCCTCTTGAGTTGAGGGCTGAGACACTCCGCATTCGATCAGAAACCGTTTCACGGTGCCCCCTTCCTCATTTCAAGCTCAATCCGCATTTTTTCGACCGCATGGGCTGAGAACCGACGGACGTCAGCCTTCGACACCTGCTTGCCGTCCCTGTAGTGGTTCTTACCCAGCCAATCTTTAGCGAAGGCGCGCATGATGAGTGCCGACTCGTCACAGTGGCGCCGGATCGCATCGTTGAAAGCCCGGAGATCGTGCACCGATTTGGCGACCCGACCGGCACCGACCATGTTGTGGAGATTGCGGTCGACATAATAGTGGATCACGCGTTCGACGAAGTTCGCGTAAAAACGATGGGCCAGCGCCGCGAATTGTTCGGTTCCTTTAAGCGCCGCGACCGATGTACGCACATCGATCGCCGTGGGCGTCCATAGTGTTGGCAATGATGCTCGCATCGCCTCGCCCAGAGCCGACAGGCCGGCACGGCGCGCTATTTCGCCAAGGTCTGTGGCTCCCGAATGAAGTCGTCTCTGGACCGTCTCCAAAGCTCGGTCGTAACCGACAAGCACATTTGATTGCGAGGTCGGCGCCATGTCCGCCATGCCGAGTTCTCCAAGACTGGCTGGAAAATCGTCGGAGGCCACCGCCTGAGGCATTCTGACAAGAAGCCAAAGGGCCTCAATGAAGACGTCGTCTTTCAGCGCGAGTTTCAATGCGTCGCGCCCGACTTCGGTCACCTGGTCGACCAGGTCATCGGTAGGAGTGCCACCATCAACCAGAAACTTGACGATGTCCGGCAGAAGGCGGTGTGCTGGAAGCTTTCCAAGCCGCTGATGTCCCACCGCGCACCTAGCCTCCAGCAGATTGCGCTGGTTGCAAACAAACATTCGACCAAGAAATTTCGTCCGCTCTAAACAGCTTAATCACGTCCTGCTCCCTCGCACAGGTAGCGACCGCGCGGACCTCCCAGCCTCGCTTTATCGGATCACACACAGATGTTCTGATTTCGTTCACGAAATCAAAAGAATCAAGCGGAAGCGTAACGCGAGAAGGCTCGCGCTTTCTAATGATTTCGCTCCTATACTACAACTACTTGATAATGCTTGTTTATATGAGATTCCCTCGCTTACCGTCGCGCCAATCCAACTTTACTGCGAACGGTCTCCATGTCCTGCGATACATCCAGTCCAAATGGGCTCTGCCCCTCCAAGATGTCGTCAGACGCCCGGCTTTCAGAACTGGGTCGCATCGTCGCCGCCGGCATGCTGCGCATGCGCGAACAGTCCAGTCCTTTATCTGCCGCGAGCGGAGATAGTTCACTCGCAATCCTGCCCACCAGGAGCGTCAGTCGTCCCCGGGCACGAGCCCGGAATGGAGGACAATGATGCACAAACAGGATGACAATGCGCAGGTGCTGGCCAGGCTGGCGGCGCTGAAGGAGATGACGGTCAGGGAACTGAAGGCCGAATGGGAGAAGCTGTTCAGCAGCGAGGCGCCCAACAACAGCCGCTCGTTCCTCGAGCAGCGGCTGACCTACCGGATCCAGGAGCTGACCTTCGGCGGCTTGTCGAAACCGGCACGCCAGCTGCTCGATGCCCTTGCCGACGAGGTCGAGGGCAAGAAGGTGCGCAAATCGGTGATCAGCGACCCGCGCAACCCGGTGATCGGCACCCGGTTGGTGCGCGAATGGAACGGGGCGGAGCACGTCATCACCGTGCTGAAGGACGGGTTCGACTGGCAGGGGCGCCGCTACAAGTCGCTGTCGGCCATCGCCCGCGACATCACCGGCACCCAGTGGAACGGCTACCGCTTCTTTGGCCTGCGGGAACGGAAGGACGCGGCATGACCGATACGGCACCCCGGCGCCGCCTGCGCTGCGCCGTCTACACCCGCAAATCCAGCGAGGAAGGGTTGGACATGGAGTTCAACAGCCTCGATGCCCAGCGCGAGTCCTGCGAGGCCTATATCGCCAGCCAGCGCGCCGAGGGCTGGGTCTGCATGCGCGAACGTTACGACGACGGCGGGTATTCCGGCGGATCGCTCGAACGGCCCGGGCTCAAGGCCCTGCTCGAAGATGTCGAGGCCGGTCTGGTCGACGTGATCGTAGTCTACAAGATCGATCGCCTGTCGCGCTCGCTGATGGACTTCGCCAAGCTGGTCGAGGCCTTCGACCGGAACAACGTGACCTTCGTGTCGGTGACGCAGGCGTTCAACACCACGACCAGCATGGGTCGGCTCACGCTGAACATCCTGCTGTCGTTCGCCCAGTTCGAGCGCGAGGTCACCGGCGAACGCATCCGTGACAAGTTCGCTGCCAGCCGCGCCAAGGGTATGTGGATGGGCGGGTTCGTGCCGATGGGCTACGATGTGGTTGACCGCAAGCTGGTCATCAACGAGGCCGAGGCCGCCACGGTCAGGCATATGTTCCAGCGATTTGTCGAACTGGGATCGGCGACCCTGCTGACCCGGGAGTTGGTGGCCAAAGGCACCCTGAACAAGCGTGGCAAGCCGATCGACAAGGGGTTCCTCTACAAGCTGCTGCGCAACCGGCTCTATCTTGGCGAGGCCGTGCACAAGGGCATCAGCTATCCCGGCGAGCATCAGGCCATCATTGACCAGCCGCTGTGGGATCAGGTCCATGCCATCCTGCAGGAGAGCCCACGGCAGCGCGCGGCGAACACCCGCACCCAGACCCCGGCACTCCTGAAGGGGCTCATCTTCACCGATCGGGGCATCGCCATGACGCCGACGGTGACGAAAAAGGGCAGCCGGCATTACCGCTACTACACCTCGATGGATGCGATCCGGAACCGCACCTGCGAAGGTCGCGACAGCTTCGTCCGGCTCAATGCCGGGATGGTCGAGGGCGCTGTCGTCCAGCACATCCGGTCGCTGCTGCGCACCCCGGAAATCGCGGCACGGGCGATGGAAGCGACCCGCCGAACGGCACCGGACATCGATGAGCAGGATGTTGTCACCGCACTGGCTGGCTTTGACGGACTGTGGGAATCGCTGTTCCCGGCCGAGCAGGCCCGCATCGCCCGGCTGCTGATTGAACGGGTCACTGTCAGCGCCGACGGTCTTGCGGTCGACCTGCGCACCGAGGGCCTCGGATCGGTCATCCGGGAAATGGTCACCCCGAAGCAGGAGTTGGCAGCATGAGCGCCCCCACCATCATGCGGGTGTTCATCCCGCTCACCATCCGCAAGCGCAACGGGCGGCCGAAGATCGTGCCGCCCGCCGACATGGCACCCGAAGCCGGCGGCGTGGATCCGCATGTGCTGAAGGCGATCGCCAAGGCGTGGAGCTGGCGGCGGAAGATGGAGAGCGGCGCGGTGGGGACCGTTTCCGACATTGCCAAGGCCGAGGATGTGTCGTCAGCCTATGTCGGCCGCATGCTGAGGCTGGCCTGGCTGGCACCGGCCGTGCTGGAAAAGCTGCTGATCGATCGCGTGGCGCCGGCGGTGTCGGTGAAGGACCTCGCGCGCATCGCTGACCTCCCATGGGCAGAGCAGCCTGCGACTGTGTTTGGACCATAACCTGACTTCAATCTTGGCGACCAGTGCGGCTGCCCCCTCACGAACGGCGAGCCTGTGCGAGGTCTTGCCGCGCGTCTTTTATAATCGACCACGCCGAGTGCAGGAACAGGGCCGCCACGACAAAAGCCATCAGCAAATCCGGCCACGGATTGTTGAGCCACCAGACGAGGACAGCAGCGGCGACCACGGCCAGATTGCCGATGGCGTCATTGCGAGAGAACAGCCAGACGGCTCGCATGTTGGCATCGCCCTTACGGTGCGGAACAAGCACCACGGCAGCCAGCACATTGACGAAGAAGGCGACAAGGGCGAAGCCGCCCATGAGCAGGGTTTGCGGCTCATGTTCGACGAAGACGCGGTAGGTCGTGGTGCCGATCACGCCAAGGCCGAGCAGGGCCAAAAAGATGCCTTGAAGCAAGGCTGCTTTGGCGCGGGCCGCAAGACCCCAGCCAACAGCAATCAGGCCGAGAAAGGAAATCAGGCCATCCCCGATGAAATCGAGGGCATCAGCCTGTAGGGCTTGCGATCCCGACAGAATCGAGCCGCCAGTCTGGATGATACCGTAGCCGGCATTGAGCAGCACGACGATCCAGAGCGCCCGCTTATAGGCAGGGCTCACATGCGACAGATCGGGGATATGATGGTCGTCGTCACTGTCAGCGCTCGCAGCTTTCGGTGCGCCTACGCGGTCGAGTTGATAGCCGAGGCCTGTCACGGCGGATTCCAGGGCGGGAAGACGCAGCCCGGGATCATCGACTTCGAGCGTCATGATCTGCGAGGCAATCGACACCTTCACGCTGTTGATGCCCTCGATCTTGCGGGCTGCACCCTCGATCTTCGCCGCGCAGGATGAGCAGTCCATGCCGGTAACTTGATAGCGAATTGTGTCGGTTGCGGCGGCGGCCATTTATCGATCCTCGAAATCCTATTGCCGCCATGTTACAACCTGTAGCGACTACAGGAGCAATACGAGAAATGCAGATTGGCGATTTATCTCGACAGTCGGGCGTGAACATCGAAACGATCCGCTACTATGAGCGCATCGGGGTTCTGCCGAAACCTGCCCGCCAGTCGAACGGGCGGCGCACTTATGGTTCAGTCGACGCAGACCGTCTTGGCTTCATCCGGCACGCCCGCGACCTTGGTTTTGACCTGAAGAGTATTCAAGTGTTGCTGGCCTTGCAGGAACAGACCGAGGCATCCTGCGATGACGCAAGTCGAATTGCACAGGGTCAGCTTGAAGCAGTTGAAAGCCGGATTGCCCGCTTAATCAAATTGCGTGAAGAACTGCGTCGCATGGTCAGCGAGTGCGGCCGCGGCCGCGTGGCCGAATGTCGTGTGATCGAGGCATTGGTGATACCGGCCAAGGGGCCTTCGAGCACCGTGTATTCCACGTTCAGATAGGCCACCGCTCAACTGCGCTCCAGAACGTAAACCTCGGATTCTCCGGGCGCGTTGACTGCCGGGATATGGCCGAAAATGTTTAGGTGGGGCGATCCGGAAAAGTATTGAAAATCAGCCATTTTCTGGACCTGAACCTTTTCGGGCGAGGTTTAGGTGAAAAGAGACAAAAGCCGATCGGAGACTGATTTTGGCGGTCCCGCCAGTCTCCGGGGTTTATATGCCATCGGCAAAACGGCGCGGAAGCTGGGGATTTTCTGGCGCCTTGAGGCCCATCTCATTGATTCGTATTGAGATGTTGGCGGAGCGGGAGGGATTCGAACCCTCGATACGCTTTTGACGTATACTCACTTTCCAGGCGAGCGCCTTCGACCACTCGGCCACCGCTCCGCATATTGCCTGACTGCTTCGTACCGGAGGGCAAGAGGCAGGAATCAGGCGATCATCAAATCGCACTGGAAGTGGCGCGTCTAACGGGTGAACGGCGTGCTGGCAAGCGGCAGGTCACCTCGCGGCGGGCTTTTTCCCGCACTCTCAATCTGGGCTACCCCGCCAGCGCCTTTTGCCGCCGCCGCTGCACCGAGGAACCGATGCCCATCCCTTCACGATATTTGGCGACTGTGCGGCGGGCGAGGTCAAAGCCTTCGGCGCGCAGCATATCGACCAGCGTGTCATCGGACAGGATCTTGCGCGGGTCCTCCGCGCCGATCAGCGCCTTGATCCGGCTCTTCACCGCCTCGGCCGATACCGCTTCACCGCCGCTGGCGGAGGCGATACCGCTGGAGAAGAAATATTTCAGCTCATACAGGCCGCGCGGGCAGGCGAGATATTTGTTGCTGGTGACCCGGCTGATCGTGGACTCGTGCATGCCGACCGCCTCTGCCACTGCGCGCAGGGTCAGCGGCTTCAGGTGCGCGACGCCATGGCGCAAAAAATCCTCCTGGCTTCGCACGATCTCGGTCGCGACCTTGATGATGGTCTTCTGCCGCTGATCGAGCGCCTTCACGAGCCAGTTGGCGCTGGTCAGGCAGTCGGAAAGCCAGGCCTTGGACGCCTTGTCCTGCACCCCGCCCGCAAGCTCGGTGTAATAGTTCCGGTTGATGAGCACACGCGGCAAGGTGGCGCTGTTGATCTCGATCGCCCAGCCCTTGCCCTGTGGCGTTACGAAGATATCGGGCACCACCGCGTGAGTTTCGTCTGAAGCGAAGCGCAGGCCGGGCTTGGGGTCATAGCCACGCAGCTCGCGGATCATGTCCGCCAGATCCTCCTCGTCCACGCCGCAGATACGCCGCAACTGAGGCAAAGCCCCCTTGGCCAGCAGATCGAGATTGGCGAGCAGCGCCGCCATCGCAGGGTCATGCCGGTCCGCCTCCTTCGCCTGGAGCGCAAGGCATTCCGCCAGCGAGCGCGCACCCACGCCAATGGGGTCGAAACTCTGGATCACACCCAGCACCGCCTCCACCTGCGCCAGCGGGACCTGAAGCGCGTAGGCCAGCGGCAACAGCTCTGCCTCCAGATAGCCCGCCTCGTCGATCTGGCCGATGAGCTGACCGGCGATCAGCAGGTCGGCGCCGGAAAGCCGCAGCCGCGCCTGATCCATCAAATGCTCGTGCAGCCCGATGCCGCCACCCGCGAAATTCTCGAAGTCCGGGCCATCCTCACTGAACCCTTGGGACGCGCCATCCATCCCCGCGGCGGAGATGCCTCCGCCCTCTCCGCGCGCAGGAACAGGCGGCTCGCCACTATCGCCCCGACCCTCGAAGGCGCCGTCATTGTCGAGCGGATTGTCGGCGGAAACGGCGTCGTCGCGCATCATCGCGTCGCTGGCGGCCTCCGCGTTCAACGGCGCAGGATCCGGGATCGATTCCGACCCGGGAGTCGCCTCGCCTTCCTGGCCTGCGCCGGCGCGCGCCAGTTCCAACAACGGGTTTTTCTCGAGCTCGCCCGCAATATAGGCCTCGATCTCGATGTTCGACAGCGCGAGCAAGCGGATCGCCTGCTGCAGCTGCGGCGTCATCACCAGCGACTGGCTCTGCCGCAGGTCCAGGCGGGGGGTCAAAGCCATCGGTCAGCGCCCCCCGCCGCCATATTACATCGAAAAGCTTTCGCCCAGATACAGGCGGCGGACGTCGGCATTGGCAACCAGCTCTTCGGGACTGCCCGCGAACAGCACCTTGCCATCATAGATGATGCAGGCGCGATCGACGATCTCCAGCGTCTCGCGCACATTGTGATCGGTGATGAGCACGCCAATGCCGCGGGTGCGCAACTGCTTCACCAGATCGCGAATGTCGGAAATGGACAGCGGATCAATGCCCGCGAAAGGTTCGTCAAGCAACACGATCGAAGGATTGGCGGCAAGCGCGCGGGCGATCTCGCAACGGCGGCGTTCCCCGCCGGACAGCGCCATCGCGGCGGAATCGCGCAGGCGGATAAGGCCGAATTCTCCTAGCAGCTCCTCCAGCCTGCGGGCGCGCTCCGCCTCATCCGGTTCGGCAAGCTCAAGCACCGCCAATATGTTCTGCGCCACCGTCATGCCGCGAAAGATCGAGGTTTCCTGGGGCAGATAGCCCAACCCCAGAATGGCGCGGCGATACATCGGCAGGCCGGTGATGTCGTGCCCGTCCAGTGCTATGCGCCCACTGTCCGGCCGCACAAGGCCCATGATCGAATAGAAACAGGTGGTCTTGCCCGCGCCATTGGGGCCGAGCAGGCCTACGACTTCACCCTTCGCGACGGTTAGTGACACGTCGGCGAGCACCGGGCGCCGGTCATAGCTTTTGGCGAGCGAAACGACCTCAAGCCCACCGCGCGCCTTCAGTGCTGCGTCCGCCTGCGCACCCGTCTGGCTCAGCCTGTCAATCACTGCAACATCATCCATGGCGCGTCTCTGTTCGCATAAAGTTGGTAAAGGAAAAATAAAAATCTGCGGACTTTGAGAAAACTGGCAAGCTTTGTGCATGGCTGAGCCAGCCAGTCAACCCCGCCGCCCCGATTCACAGGAAAGAATGCGGCCAGATGACACAGAAGCCGCTTATTTGGGTGCGTTTTCCTGACGCTTGGGGACGGTGAAGGTGCCGGTCACGCGGCCGCCGCCACCTGCGCCGCCGCTGCCCGCCGCCCGCCCATCGACCTTGGAGAGGCCGGTATTGAGGTCCATCACCAGCCTGCTGCCCGCGAGATTGTTCGTGCCCTGATAAAGGTGCACATTGCCCAAGAGGGTGATGATGCGGCGGTTGAGATCATAGATGCCGACATCTCCCGTCGCGCGGTCCTGCCCGCGCGTGACGCGCACATTACCGGACGCGTCAATGCGCTGGATTTCGACCCCGCCCGCGTTGGTGTAGGCGATCGTCATGCGCGCGGCATCCAGCACAAGATTGCCCTGCGTCACATGCACGTTGCCGGAAACGATAGCCCGGTCCGCCCTGTCCTGCACCTCGATGCGGTCCGCCGAGAAATCGACCGGCGCGCTGCTGTCATGTCCGCGCATGAGCTGCGCCTGCGCGGCGTTGTTACCTGCACCGCCGGGGCCGATCCACAGGGCGCCAGCGAGCACAAGCGAGACAGAGGCGATCGAGAATGACCTGAGCATGATCAACGCCCTTTGCGGCGAATTTGCTCTATACGCAAGCGGGCATTGCCGTTTAGCGTCACGGTTCGCCCCTCAAGATCGGCCTGGAGATGGTTGGCGCTGAAGGTACCGAGTGGCATGCGACCGTTGACCGCGCCCTGGCTGTTCATCGTCCGCTGCTTGAGGTCAATGTCCACATCACGCGTGGTCAGCCGATACCCGCCTGCGGAGTCGATCTGCACCGGGCCGACAACACCGACCTGCTCCGTGTCCATAAAATAGCGTCCAGTCCCGGCCGTCATCACCGCCGGGCCGTCGCTCATCAATATACGGGCCGAGAGGTCTTTCATCTCCACCACCGGCTCGCGAGAGGTTTTCTGAACGGCGGACCCGGCGCGGAGCGAAAACGGACGGCCCCTGCTGTCCTGCCCGCGATAGAGCGCCTCGTTCACCTTCAGGCGCTCACCCGCCAGATCGACCTCGCGCTTGTCGAGCAGGAAACTGACCTCGCCCTGCATCGCAAATGGCGCAGAAACGAGGAAGGCGGCCAGCACGCCCACCGCAATCGGCAGCGCGCTCTTGAGCAGCCGCACCGTCTTGTCGTGCGATCCGCCGGGCAGCGCCCATTGCTGGCGGATCGTGCGCTGGCTATCGGCTAGGCGCGACACGACCGGATCAGATGTGCGAGAAGATGTCGATCTCTGGCCATCCGGCGAGATCGAGCTGTGCACGCGCGGGGAGAAAATCGAAACATGCCTGCGCCAGTTCCATCCGCCCCTCGCGCACCAGACGGCGGTCCAGCTCTTCCCGAAGCGCATGGAGATAGCGCACGTCCGAGGCCGCATAATCCCGCTGTGCATCGGACAGCACCGGCCCACCCCAGTCGGAGCTTTGCTGCTGCTTGCTGATCTCCTGCCCCAGCAGCTCCTTGACGATTTCCTTGAGGCCGTGCCGGTCGGTATAGGTGCGGCACAGACGCGACGCGATCTTGGTGCAATAGACCGGCGCCACTTCGATACCGAGATAATGCCGAATTGCGGCGATATCGAAGCGACCGAAGTGGAAAATCTTCAGACGTGTGGGATCCGCGATAATCGCCTTGAGGTTCGGCGCGTCATAAGCGCTACCCGGCGCGAACCGCACCAGATGCTCATCTCCCTTGCCGTCGCTGATCTGTACTACACAGAGCCGGTCGCGCGGGGTGATGAGGCCCATCGTCTCGGTATCGATGGCGACCGGGCCGTCCGCCAGCACGCCTGCGGGCAGATCTTCTTCGTGGAAATGGACTGTCATCCCATCCCCTTATCCGCCCAAAGGGAAAGACTCAACGGGACAATGTCCATCCGTTGCGCTCTTTCGGTTGGGGACGGGACATGGTAGAGCGGCATCCACATAAGGATTACGAGCGCACCATGAACGACCTGACACAAACCCCGGAAATGTTGATCGGCACGATGGCCGCGCGTGCGCGGGAGGCAGGGGCAGCCCTCGCCCTCGCGGATGATGCGGACAAGGCGCGCGGGCTGGAGCTGGCGGCGCAGGCGCTGCGCGATCATGCGGGAGACATCGTGCGCGCCAATGCACAGGATATGGAAAACGCCGCCGCCAACGGCCTTTCCCCTGCGATGCTGGACCGGCTGCGGCTAGACGCCGCTCGCGTGGAGGCGACGGCGGCGGGCGTGGATCAGGTCGCGCATCTGCCCAATCCGCTCGGCGAGATCATCGACGAGACCCGGCGGCCCAATGGCATGACGCTCCAGCGCGTGCGCGTGCCCCTGGGCGTGATTGGCATCATATACGAGAGCCGCCCCAATGTGACGGCGGATGCGGCCGCCTTGTCTCTGCGCGCTGGCAATGCCGCAATATTGCGCGGCGGCAGCGAGGCGATAGAGAGCAACCGTGCGATCCATGCCGCCATGGTGGAAGGGATCGGCGCGGCGGGCCTGCCGATAAACGCCATCCAGCTCGTCCCAACGACCGACCGCGCGGCAGTGGGCGCGATGCTCCGCGCGGCGGGCCTCATAGACCTCATCGTGCCGCGCGGTGGCAAGTCGCTCGTCGCGCGCGTGCAGGAGGAAGCGCGTGTTCCCGTACTCGCGCATCTCGACGGCATGAACACAACCTACGTCCATGCATCAGCCGATCCGGAGATGGCGCGCGCGCTCGTGCTCAACGCCAAGATGCGCCGTACCGGCATTTGCGGCGCGACAGAGACCGTGCTGCTCGACACTGGCTTTGCCAAAGGCGCGGAGATCGTCGCGGCTTTGCTCGACGCGAAGTGCGCCGTACGCGGAGATGCCGCCGTGCAGGCGATGGACGCGCGCGTCACCCAGGCGAGCGAGGAGGACTGGGATACCGAGTATCTGGACGCCATCGTCTCTGCGGCGCAGGTGAGCGGCCTTGATGAGGCACTCGCCCACATTGCCGCGCATTCCAGCCATCATACCGATGCGATCATCGCCGAAGACGCGCAGGCTGCCGAGCGCTTCCTCAACGCCGTCGACAGCGCCATCGTGATGTGGAACGCTTCGACGCAGTTCGCCGACGGCGGCGAGTTTGGCCTGGGCGCGGAAATAGGCATTTCCACCGGCCGCCTGCACGCGCGCGGCCCGGTCGCGCTCGAAGGGCTGACCACCTATAAGTGGATCGTCAGAGGCACGGGCCAGACGAGACCGTAGTCTTCTCATCATAACTCGCCGCTTTCGTGCAGAAAATAGTTCGCTCTTGGCAAGAATCATGTTTATAGTGATTCTCTGACCGTATTGTGCGGCGGATTCTGCATGTTCTTCGTCCGACATGTTCATCCGGCTTTTATTTGGGCGAAGCGAAAGTGACTATCAGGGATGAGTTTCGACAGGGGACGCCGCGGACGCGGCAAGGATAAGCGGGACGGTTTCGGCGGCGACGATTTTGGCGGTTTCCCCGATCACGGCGGTGGCCGCTTCGGCGGTGGATTTGGTGACCGTGGCGGTTTCGGTGACCGCGGCGGGTTTGGCGGCGGCGGCGGTTTTGGTGATCGCGGCGCTGGCGGCGGTTTTCGCGGCGGCGGCGGTGGCGGTGGCGGTGCCCGTGGCGGCATGCCGGCCCAGGTTGTGGGCGAAGGCACCGGTGTCGTAAAATTCTTCAACGGGCAGAAGGGCTTCGGCTTCATCGTGCGCGATGACGGTGGCGAGGACGTGTTCGTGCATATCAGTGCGGTCGAGCAGGCGGGCCTGACCGGCCTCGCCGAGGGTCAGCCGCTGGGCTTCACGCTGGTCGATCGCGGCGGCAAGATCTCCGCGACCGATCTCAAGATCGACGGCGAACCGCTCCCGGTGGTGGATCGCCCGCGCGAACCGCGTGAGCCTCGGCCGGGTGGTTTTGGCGGCGGTGATCGCGGCCCACGCCGCCAGCTCACCGGCGAGCATTCCAGCGGCACGGTCAAGTTCTTCAACGCGATGAAGGGCTTCGGCTTCATTCAACGCGACGATGGCCAGCCCGACGCGTTCGTGCACATCAGCGCCGTAGAGCGTGCAGGCCTTTCCAGCCTCAACGAGGGCGACCGGTTGGACTTCGATATCGAGGTCGATCAGCGCGGCAAATATGCCGCCGTCAATCTTCAGGCGCGCTCGGAATAATCAGGCTTTGCGCCTCTAAGGGCAAGTAAAGATCAGGGGCCGGGACTTTAAGCAAGTCCCGGCCCTTTTGTTTGTCACTAGAGCATCGTGCGCAAAAGCCTGTCCTGAGCTTGTCGAAGGGTGGGAACCGGTTTTGCGCCAAAACGATGCGGTAAAACAAAAACTTAGAGCGCGCTGACCGATCCAGATTTAACGCAGCGCGCTCTAAGAAATGTGATCAGGCACCCCGCCCTGCCTCGAACAGGAACCAGGCGCGCTGCTCGGCCTGGTCGGTCCAGTCATCGACAATGCCTTCGGTGGCGTTGTCACCGGCTTCTGTCGCTGCCTGCTTTACAGCGCGAAAGCCTTCGACCAGCGCCAGATTGTCCGCCCGCAACTCGTCCAGCATATCCTTGGGGCTGACGAACTCAGCATCATTGTCGCTGATTGTCTGACGGCGTGTTATGTCCCCGATCGAACGCAGCGTGACATTGCCGGTCTTGCGCACGCGCTCGGCAATCAGATCAGTCACGGCAAGTATCTGTGCAGCCTGCTCATCGAACAGCAAATGATAATCGCGAAAATGCGGGCCTGACACGTGCCAATGAAAATTCTTGGTCTTGAGATAGAGCGCATAGCTGTCTGCCAACACGCGGTTGAGCGCGTCGGCGACTGACAGCGTATCGTTGCCGCTTAGATCGGTCGGGGTTTTCAGTGCCTCGGGGACGGCGGCCCGCTTTTGCCTGGCCATAAGCTCTTCCTTTCGCGATGAGGGGTGATGCGTCGTTGCGTGAACACGCTTATGCGACGAACCGTTTCATCGGTAAAATGAGTTAAAATGGTATCTGTAATCGTTCTGGCCGATTAGAAGAGGCGCAGGCCCGCCATAGTCGTCAAGAAGGCAGAGAGCAGCATCACGCTGCCCAGCCCTATGCTTACAGGGCGGCGCCATACAACCTCGCTTATCGAGCTACCCGCCCAACAGCCTATCCCACAGCCGATGCCCCCGCCGATGCCTGCCATCCAAGGATCCGCGAACAGCACCGATATGCCAGCGATCAACAAGGGCGCACTGCCACCGAAACAAGCAACGAAAAATGCCGCCGTTATCCGGCTGAAACCGGGGGCTCTTCCAGCCCGGGCACCGCTTCGGGGGGCCAAGAAAAGCCCTCCCCCCGCGAATCCCAGCGCCGCGGCGAAAAACAGCATACGCGCCTCGGGCGTCAGCATCGGGGCAATCCAGTAGCCTGCAAGCGCGGCGATGAGCGCATTGACTGCACAGGCGAGAATGAGACCCGCGATCAGGCGGCTCTCCCGCACCCCACCCGCGCTAAGATCGCGATATACCCTCGCGCCCTTGCCCGCGCCTTCTACCAGCGCGCACAGGATCAGGGATAAAAGCAGCGCGTCCATGCCACGCAGCTATAACGAGGAAAGGAGGATCGGTTAATGCCCGATGCGCAGCGACAGCGCGGCGAGGAATATCTGGCTCGCTTCCGGGCTGGTGTCCTCGCTCTCGACCGCGTCGCGCATGATGTCGAGGTAAGACAGCACCACCGGGCCGAGGCCATGACGGGCCAGCGCAGTTTCCAGTGTGGAGGCAATACGCTCGACAGGTTCCAGCCCATAAGCGCGGGCATCATGGCGAATGATGTCGATCTGCTCGCACATGCGGGGAAGGCTGATCGTCCCGCCCTGCGCCGCCAGCGCGTCGATTCGCGCCATCAGGCCGGACCGGACCATGTTCATCGCATCGTGCTGCATCACCACTGCCTCCCTGCCCCATTCGCAGAATGCGACCAAAGCGTTAACGGCCCGTAAAGTCCGAGAGTTACCGCAGCGTTGCACCGCAAATATTTCTCGCAAATCGGCGCGGCGGAGCGTCTGCCGGTTGACATCACGGTGATTCTGCCGCATGGACCCGCGCTGAAACGGGCGGCTGGCTTTGCCGCCTTATTTTTTCGAACGGTTTATCAGAGGGAATCAGGTCATGGCGAAGCCAGCCACCGTAAAGATCCGGCTTGTCAGCAGCGCCGACACCGGCTTCTTCTATGTTACCAAGAAGAATCCGCGCACCCAGACCGAGAAGCTGAGCTTCCGCAAATATGATCCGGTCGCGCGCAAGCATGTCGAGTTCAAGGAAGCCAAGATCAAGTAAGACGGATTGGCCCCTTGCCAAACGACGAAAGCCCGGCCGCCGCGCCGGGTTTTTTCATGATACGAGGTTCAGCAGCCCGCCTACGGTGTCGACGAACTTCATCACTGAGATCGGCTTGGAGACATAGGCCTCCGCCCCGGCGGCGCGGATACGGTCTTCGTCGCCCTTGCCCGCATAAGCCGTCACCGCCATCACCGGCACGCTGGCCAGCTCCGCGTCGTCTTTCAGCGCGATGATCAGGTCCAGCCCGCTGATGTGGGGCAGATGGATGTCCATGATAACGAGGTCCGGCTGAAAGGAGCGCGCCTCGTCCAGCACCGCCCGTCCGTCTGACACAGCGCGCGTCTCGTGCCCATGCGCCTTCAACAGGTCACAAAAGAGCTTGAGGTTAAGTTCGTTGTCCTCGACAACAAGAATGCGTTTCGTCACCTGTCACCCGGATTAAGGCGGCGATGCCGCGATCTACGCCACACGATGGAGAGGCATTCATGCGCGCGGAAATAGGGAATGGCAATGCGGAGGAGGGCGAAACACTGGCATTGCGCGCCCTTGGGTGGGTTTTGTGCGACGATCGGCGTGCGCAGCGGCTACTGGCGCTTACGGGCCTTGAGGCGGAAGACCTGCGGCGCCATGCCGGCGAGCCGGCGACGCTGCGCGCTGTTATCGGCTTTCTGCGGGCGCATGAGCCGGATCTGGTGGCATGCGCGCAGGAGCTGGGCGTCGCGCCAGAGCGGCTGGCAAACCTCGAGCGGGAACTGAAGGCATGACCCGCCCCCTCATCATCACCGATTGCGACGAGGTGCTGCTCCACATGGTCGTACCCTTCCGTGACTGGCTGGACGAGGTGCACGACATCCATTTCGATCTTTCCAACCACAGCTTCATCGATGCGCTGCGCCGCAAGGCCTGCGGCACGGTGCTGGAGGTGGGGGAAGTGTGGACGATGCTGCGCGCCTTCTTCGGCTCTGAGATGCACCGCCAATATCCGATCGATGGCGCGCTGGAGACGCTCGCGCGTCTGTCTGCGATCGCAGACATCGTCGTGCTCACCAATATCGGCGAGGCGGAGCATGAGGGGCGGATCGCGCAGCTGCGCAAGCTCGGCGTAGAGCATCCGGTGTACTGGAACCAGGGAGGCAAGGGCGCGCCTGCCCGCCGCCTGATCGATGAATATGCGCCAAGCGCCGTGCTCTTCGTTGATGACCTTGCCCAGCATCACGACTCAGTGGCGGAGCATGCGCCCGAGGCCTGGCGGCTGCATATGGTAGGCGAGCCGCTGATGGCGCGCCATATCCCCCCGGCCCCCGCAGCCCATGCGCGGATCGACTCCTGGGCGGCGGCAGAGGGCTGGATCAGGGAGCGGCTGGCGCAAGGCAGGGCGGCGGCATGAGCGGACGGGCGGCGTTCCTGACCGAATGCGATTATGCCCATCGCGGGCTGCATGGCGGCGGGCAAGGCCTCATCGAAAACAGCCTGCCCGCCTTTGCCGCCGCGCTCGATGCGGGCTTCGGAATGGAATGCGACGTGCGCCTTTCTGCGGATGGAATCGTCTATGTTTTCCACGATGAAACGCTGGATCGGCTTACGGCGAAAACCGGTGCTTTCGGGCGGTGTTCAGCGCAAGAGCTGGCCGCAATATCGCTCAACAGAAATGGCGGCACTATTCCAACACTGCGCGCGCTGTTGGAAACTGTCGGAGGGCGCCAGCCGCTCCTGATCGAGATCAAGATCGACGGGGTCGAGCCGGTCTCCCCCTTGTGCGCGGCGGTGGAGGCGGATCTGCGCGGATACGCCGGGCCGGTCGCCATCATGTCGTTCGATCCGCGCGTGGGGCGCTGGTTCGCCACCCACGCGCCGCAGGTCGTGCGCGGGCTGGTCGTCACCGAGGAGGGCGGCAAAGGCTGGTGGGGTCATCTGAAACGCGCGCTGGCGATGCTTCACGCGAAACCGGACTTCCTCGCCTACGATATTCGCGATCTGCCCAGCCCGTTCGCCACGCGCGCCCGGCTGGAGGGCGTCCCGGTGCTGAGCTGGACCGTGCGCACTGCGGAGCAGTGGCAGACGGTGCGCCAGCATGCCGACGCAGCGATCTTCGAGGGCGAGGTGCAGCCACGCCATGGCTGAGGGAGAACCGATCCCCGAAGGCGGCCTCATCGCGCGCACGCTGGAGGGCGTTTCCGCGCTCGACGCCGCGCTCTGGGATGCCTGTGCGAAGACAGACGACCCCTTCCTCTCCCACAACTTCCTTTCCGCGCTGGAAGAGTCGAGCAGCGTCGGCCCCGGCACCGGCTGGCAAGCCTCGCCCATCGCCATCGAGGACGCCGCCGGAGCACCGCTCGGCGCCCTGCCCGCCTATTTCAAGGGCCACAGCCAGGGCGAATATGTGTTCGACCATGGCTGGGCGGACGCTTGGCAGCGGGCGGGCGGCAAATATTACCCCAAGCTCCAGATCGCCGTGCCGTTCACGCCGGTGACCGGCCGCCGCCTGCTACTGCGCGATGACGCCGCGCCGGCCATCGCCTCCGGCCTCATCGCCG
This sequence comes from Sphingobium sp. DEHP117, assembly GCF_030867385.1. Classification (GTDB taxonomy): domain Bacteria; phylum Pseudomonadota; class Alphaproteobacteria; order Sphingomonadales; family Sphingomonadaceae; genus Sphingobium. The sequence continues at coordinate 517,725 of NZ_JAPFBJ010000003.1, forward strand.
CCGCCGAGCAGTTGGTGGCGCAACAGGGTCTCAGCTCCGCCCACGCCACCTTCATCGCGCCAGAGGAAGTGCCGCTGTTCGAGGCGGCGGGCTGGCTGATCCGCGAAGACAGCCAGTTTCACTTCACCAACGAGGGCTATGCCGATTTCGACGACTTTCTTGCCCGCCTTTCCAGCGCCAAGCGCAAGACGCTGCGCAAGGAGCGGGCGCGGGCGCAGGAGGGGCTGGACATCGTGCACCTCACCGGCGATGCGATCCGGCCGGAGCATTGGGACGCGTTCTGGGCCTTTTATCAGGATACCGGATCCCGCAAATGGGGGCGGCCTTACCTCACGCGCAGCTTCTTTGACCTGATCGGCGCGCGCATGGGCGAGAGTATCCTGCTCATCCTCGCGCTGCGCGGCGGACAGCCGATCGCGGGCGCGCTCAACTTCATCGGCGCGGAGGCGCTATATGGCCGCTATTGGGGCTGCGTGGAGGACGTGCCCTTCCTCCATTTCGAACTATGCTATTATCAGGCGATCGATTTCGCGCTGGCGCGGGGCCTGAAACGGGTGGAGGCAGGCGCGCAGGGCGGGCACAAGCTGGTGCGCGGCTACGCGCCGGTGCCGACCTTTTCCGCCCATCATATCCCCCACCCCGATTTCCGGCGGGCGGTGGCGCAGTTTCTGCGCCAAGAGCGCGCGGCGGTCAGCCAGGACCGGGAATGGCTGGCAGAGCGAACGCCGTTTCGGCGGGAAGATTAGAAGATCAGGCCGCGTAGCGGGTGGCCGATGTCGCGCCCAGCCATGCGCGGGCGAGGCGTTGCGCTTCGGCTATCTCCCGCGCGGTCATTTCCTCGGCGACTTCGGCACGCATGGCCTGCCCCTCTTCGCTGCCCGCAAGCGCCGCGAGGTTCAGCCATTTGTGCGCCTCGATGAGGTCGATATCGACCCCCCCGGTGCCGCAACTATATGCGATACCCAGTTCATAACATGCCTGCGCGTCTCCGCGCGCCGCCTCCGCCAGACGGCTTTCTATCAGGAACTGTGCGGACTTTATGCTATTTGCCACAAGCGTCTCCTCGACCCCGATTGAGGTGAAGATTTGCGAATCATGGCTAAGATAAGGTTAACGACACGGTGAACGCCCAACGGTTCGTCGCAATGACCTGAAAGTGTTACATTAAAGTGAACGAATGCCGGGCGCGCTCACGGCCATGTTGTCTATAAGCCGCGTTGTTCCCAGCCGCGCGGCGACCAGCAGGCGCGCAGGTCCGCCGATTCTGCGGACGGGCTGAAGGCTGCCGGCATCAACCAGCTCGACATAATCAATCGGCCCGAATCCCGCCGCTGCCAGCCGGTTTTTCACCCCAACGAGCGTGCCATCCACTTCCGCCCCTGCTTCCAGCACGGCCACCGCTTCGCGCATCGAATCGGGCAGCGCCACGGCCCGGGCGCGCTCCTCGGCTGTCAGATAGGCATTGCGGGATGAGAGCGCGAGGCCATCCTCCGCCCGCGCCGTCTCCACGCCGATGATCCCCAGCCCCATATCGAGGTCCGTCGCCATCCGCCGGATCACGGCAAGCTGCTGGAAATCCTTCTCCCCGAACAGCGCAACGTCAGGTCGCACCTGATTGAACAGCTTCGCCACCACCGTTGCCACGCCATCAAAATGGCCGGGCCGGGCCGCGCCGCACAGCCCCTCGCTCACGCCACTCACTGAAATCGTGGTGGCGAAGCCTGCGGGGTACATCGCCTCAACCGTGGGCGCCCAGAGTATCGCAACGCCTTCCGCCTCCAGCATCGCCGCGTCGCGCGCCTCCTGCCGGGGGTAGGCATCCAGATCCTCGTTCTTGCCGAACTGCATGGGGTTGACGAAGATGGAAGCGACGACATGGTCCGCATGGTCCCGCGCCCTGCGTACAAGGCTCATATGCCCTTCGTGCAGCGCGCCCATGGTCGGCACCAGCGCAACCCGCCCTCCCCCAACCTTCAGAGCGGAAATAGCCGAGCGGAGCGCGGGAACGTCACGGACTATTTGCACGGGCGATTTGCCTCCGTTAAGGGTCTGACACAGTGCCGTCGCACTGCATAGCCATCACCGGGGGGAGACGGAAGTCAGCATGTCGGGTCCGCAAGCGCATATCATCGTTTTCGCCAATGAAAAGGGCGGCACCGGCAAGTCCACCACCGCCGTGCACACCGGCGTCGCGCTATCAGCCATGGGCCACAAGGTCGCGATGCTGGACCTTGATCCGCGCCAGCGCACGGTGACGCGCTACCTCGAAAACCGCACCGAAACCGCGCGCCGCCGCGAGATAGACCTGCCGACGCCGATCTTCCGCGTTTTCGATGGATCGCGCGAGGACGACCTCGATTCGGCCTACAAGAACCTTGCCGAGGGCATGGACTTTCTGATCGTCGACACGCCGGGCCGCGACGACGCCTACGCCAAATATATGGCCGCGCGCTCCAACACGCTCGTCACGCCGATGAACGACAGCTTCGTCGATTTCGACCTTATCGGCCAGGTCGATGCCGAGAGCTTCAAGGTGAAGCGCCTGTCCTTCTATGCCGAGCTGATCTTCGAGGCGCGCAAGACCCGCGCCAAGGCGGATGGCGTGACGATAGACTGGGTCGTGCTGAGGAACCGCCTGCAACATTTGGAGGCGCGCAACATGCGCCGGGTGGGTGAGGCGCTGATCGAACTTTCGAAGCGCGTGGGCTTCCGCGTGATCCCCGGCCTGTCCGAGCGCGTGATCTTCCGCGAGCTGTTCCCCTCGGGCCTCACCCTGCTCGACAAGGGACATCTGGGTGATCTGGGTTTCAGCCACCTCGCCGCGCGGCAGGAGCTGCGCGAGATGGTGACGGGCCTTGCCCTGCCGCTGGTGGAGCAGCGCGCCGAAGCCGGGATGAGCGCCGCCTGATGGGTTTCCTCGCGCTGGTCCTGATCGGATTTGCGGGCTGGCTGATCTTCACCGGCAGGCTGGCGCGGCTTACCGGCAAGGACGGCATGATGCTGGGGCTGGCCATCGTCGGCGCGGTGATGATTGCGCGCGGCGGCAAGTTCTGGGGCGCGATCCCGCTCGGCATTGCTGCTCTCTATGCGCTGCGGCGCTGGTCCGCAGTCCGCCCGCGCGCCGTGATCGCCGAGCCGCAGGCCGTGAGCGAAGCGCGCGCATTGCTGGGGGTGGGCGTGGGCGCCACCGCAGAGGATATCCGCGCCGCCCACCGCCGCCTTATCGCCAAGATCCACCCCGATGCCGGGGGCACGGAGGCTTTGGCAGAGAAAATTAACGAGGCCCGGTCCATATTGCTGCAACATCTCTCCGCGAGAGACGTTTGACGCCATTCAATAAAGACAAGTCGCATCCGCCAACCTTCACCAAGACCATGCAGGATTTCGATGACCCACAATTTCCACCCCACCACCCTTCGTGAATATGACATCCGCGGTATCATCGGCGAGACGCTGGGCGAGGATGACGCCTATGCCATCGGCCGGGGCTTTGGCACGCTGATCGCCCGCGCGGGCGGCAAGAGCGTGGCAGTGGGATATGACGGTCGCGTCAGCTCGCCGGTGCTGGAGGCGGCGCTGGTGCGTGGTCTCAACGACAGCGGCATTCACGCGGTGCGCGTCGGCATGGGGCCGACCCCGATGCTATATTATGGCGAGGCTACGGAGCAGGTGGATGGCGGCATCCAGATAACCGGCAGCCACAATCCCGCCAATTACAATGGCTTCAAGATGGTATTTCAGGGCCGCCCGTTTTTCGGCGCGGACATCCTCGGCCTTGGCAAGATGGCGGCGGAGGGAGACTGGGTCTCCGGTAGCGCCGGATCGACCCAGATCGACATCATGGACCGCTATGTCGCCCGCCTGATCGAAGGATTTGACGGGCAGGCGCTGCGCATCGGCTGGGACGCCGGCAACGGCGCGGCCGGACCGGTGGTCGAGAAGCTGGTCAAGCTGCTGCCCGGCGAGCATTTCACGCTGTACACCGATGTAGACGGCAATTTTCCTAACCATCATCCCGATCCTACCGAAGAGAAGAATCTGGAGGACCTGAAGGCGCTTGTCGCGGAGAAAAGACTCGATTTCGGAGTCGCTTTTGACGGCGACGGTGACCGGATCGGCGCGATCGACGGCGAGGGCCGGGTGATCTGGGGCGACCAGCTGCTCGCCATCTATGCCGAGGCGGTGCTGCGCGAGGTGCCCGGCGCCACGATTATCGCGGATGTGAAGGCCAGCCAGGCGCTGTATGACCGCGTTGCGGAGCTGGGCGGACAACCGCTGATGTGGAAGACGGGCCATAGCCTAATTAAGTCCAAAATGAAGCAGACTGGAAGCCCCCTCGCAGGGGAAATGAGCGGCCACATCTTTTTCAAGCACGAATATTACGGCTTTGACGACGCGCTCTACGCCGCCGTGCGCCTCATTCGGGCGGCAGGCACGCTCGGCAAGAGCGTCACCCAGCTGCGCGGCGAGATGCCCGCCATGGTGAACACGCCTGAAATGCGCTTTCAGGTGGACGAAAGCCGCAAGTTTGCTGCCGTAGACGAAGTGCTGGCCCGTTTGAAAGCGGCGGGCGCTGAAGTGAACGACACCGATGGCGCGCGCGTCAACACTGCGGATGGCTGGTGGCTGCTGCGCGCGTCGAACACGCAGGACGTGCTGGTCGCACGGGCCGAGGCGAAGGACGAGGCGGGTCTTGAGCGGCTGATGGCGCAGATAGACGAGCAGCTTGGCCTTTCGGGCATCAAGCGCGGGCCACAGGCGGGGCATTGATTCGCGAGTCGGGGCCGCGTGTCAGCCGAGCTCGGCCCCAAAATGGTGCGAAATTTAACGGCTTGTTAAGTCGGCCTTACGCATTTTTTTCCGCGATAACTCTACGGAAACGCAAGAAAATCGGGGCGAGTGCATTTTTTGCAATCGCGAGGCGTTGTTTCGCACTTGCGAAATAAGCCTCCCCGACGCACATAGAGAGTGCCTTTCAGGCATCCTCTCCTAAAAACTTTCAGCCGCCCTCCGGGGCGGCTTTTTTTTGGCCATGCTGCGGCGCGCAGTGATGCGTCTCGCCCATGTGGTAGGGCCAGCCGCAGGAGGCGCACATACGGTCGCCCGACGGCTCCAGCCCGTGGCCAACAGACACGCGCTCGTCGAACACGAAGCAGTTGCCCTGCCAAAGGCTTTGATTTTCTGGCACTGCCTCAAGATAGCGCAAAATGCCGCCCTTGAGGTGATAGACTTCGCCCAGCCCCATGGCTCGCGCCAGCGCCGTTGACTTCTCACATCGTATGCCGCCTGTGCAGAACATGGCGACCTTCGGCGCCGCCCGCCCCTCCTCCGCCCAGCGCGCCTGCTCGCGCGCCAGCCAGCCGGGAAATTCGCTGAAATTGCGGATAGCCGGGTCTATCGCACCCGCGAAGGAACCGATCGCAACTTCATAGTCATTGCGCGTATCGATCAGGATCGTGTCCGGGTCGGTGATCAGGGCGTTCCAGTCCTGCGGCTCTACATACAGCCCCGCATTGCGCGCAGGGTCGACCTCGCCCGCGTTCATCGTCACGATCTCGCGCTTGAGCTTCACCTTCATGCGCCCGAACGGATGCGCATCCGCCCAGGCGTATTTCACCTCCAGATCCGAACAATCCGGCAGGGTGCGCAGCCGCGTCACCAGCAGGTCGATGGCGGGTTCCGTGCCGGACACCGTGCCGTTGATGCCCTCCCGCGCCAGCAACAGCGTGCCCCGGACATCCAGCTCAGCGCACCAGACCCTGATTTCCGCCCGCAGCGCGGTGGGGTCATCGAACCGGGCGAAGCGATAGAGCGCGGCGATGCGGATAGGGGGTGTTACCGGCTTTTCGGGCGTATCGATTGCTGTCATGCCTGTTCCGTTACGGCTTATTGCCATGTGCTGGCAATATGGCCTGAGCAGGTGTGGCTTATCTGCACGTTCCGCAGAAAATGCAGAGTAAAAATGCTGTAAAATTCAGACAGCAAGGTTGCACTCCTGCTAAAATGGGTCATATTTGTCTCATAACCAACGGTCCGTCAGAGATCATGTAAAATGGAAGGGTGCATCATGAAGAAGAGCCTTGAAATTTTCACTCCCGGCGCTGCGGTGGCAGCCATTGCCTTCAGCCTTTCGGCCCACGCACAGGAAACAAACTCCGCCCCGGCTGCTGATCAGGCCGCGCCTGCCGCCGCTGATGAAGCTCCGCAGGAGGAAGGCCTCATCATCGTCACCGCCACCCGCCGCGCCAGCCCGCTGGCCAATGTGCCGATCGCCGTTTCCGCCGTCACCGCCGCCTCCCTGCAGAACAGCGGCGCGAACGACATTCGCCAGCTCAATCAACTCGCTCCCTCATTGCTGGTCTCCTCCACCGGCTCCGAAGCCAATGGCGCGGCGCGCATTCGCGGCGTCGGCACGGTGGGCGACAATCCCGGCCTGGAAAGCTCGGTCGCGGTGTTCATCGATGGCGTCTACCGCTCGCGCACCGGCGCGGGCCTGACCGACCTTGGCGAGATCGAGCGGATCGAGGTGCTGCGCGGGCCGCAGGGCACGCTGTTCGGCCGCAACGCCTCGGCGGGCCTCATCAACATCGTTTCCAAGGGCCCGGAATTCACATTCGGCGCCAAGGGTGAAATCACCTACGGCAACTATGATTTTTGGCGCGTGTCGGGCAGCGTCACCGGCCCGGTGAGCGAGAAGATCGCGCTGAGGATGGACGGCGTGTGGAGCCAGCGCGACGGCTTCATGAAGCTTGTAGACGCTGCGGGCAACAAGGTGGGCGATACCAACGACCGCGACCGTTATTTCCTGCGCGGGCAGGCATTGCTGGAACCGAACGATGCGCTCTCCATCCGCCTGATCGGCGACTATACCAACCGCGATGAAAGCTGTTGCGCGGCGGTGTATATCTCCAAGCGCGAAGTGCTCGCTCCCGCGCCCGGCACGGTCAACCCCACAAGCCGCATCGCTACCATCCTTCAGACGATCAGCGGCGTGCCCATCACCATAGATCCCTATAGCCGCACCACCAGCATTACCCCGGGCCGCGACTATGTTTCAAAGCTTAAGGACTGGGGCCTTTCGGGTGAAATCAACTATGATTTCGGTGACACGAAGCTCACCAGCATCACCGCTTACCGCGACTATAAATCCCGCGACTATGGCGACTATGACTATAACCGTGCGGACATCGTGTACCGCGATCCCAACACCTATCGCCAGTTCAAGACCTTCACGCAGGAGCTGCGGCTTCAGGGACAGGCGTTCGACAACAAGCTCGACTGGCTGGTAGGTGGCTATTATTCCAACGAGAAGCTGACGCTGGTCGACAATATCCGCTTTGGCGCGGATTATGGCCTGTTCGCGACGTGCCGAATTCTTTCAGGCAGCCTTCCGGCGGCCAGCCTGCCGTGCAACAGCCGGGCATCCTTCCTGGCACCGACGGTCGGCGTGATTGATCAAGTCACAACTAACCCGATATTGAATGGCGCACTGCGTACTTTGGTCAATATCGGCGCGACAGGCACTGCTGGAGACCGCGATGCGCAGTACAAACAGGACAGCGAGAGCATCGCCGCCTTCACACACAACATCGTCCATATCACCAACAAGCTCGATCTTACCGTCGGCTTGCGATACACGCATGAAAAGAAAAAACTTTCTGCCACTTTCAACAATGACAACGCGGCGTGCACCGCCCTGCAAACGAGGGTAGCGGGCGCTCCGAATGATCTTGTCGATCTGACATCGGGCGCATTTGGCGCTTCGGCCGCCCAGCTTTCTCAAGGCATTCTCGCCCTCGGCTGTCTAGGTAACGGCAGCCCGGCGCTCAATGCCCTCGCCCTTAATGACAGCATCAGCGACAACGAGCTTTCCGGCACCGCTGTGCTGTCTTACAAGCCGACGCGCGAGATGCTGATCTACGCCAGCTATTCGCGCGGGTACAAGGCGGGTGGCTATAACCTCGACCGGTTCGAGCTGGGCAACTACGGCACCAATGGTGGCAACACCGCGCCCGCGACATATTTCACCCCGCGCAGCGCCGCAGACTCCCCCTCGCTCCGTTTTGCGGCGGAAAAGGTCGATGCGTTCGAGGTCGGCATGAAATACAGCACCCGGCAGTGGGGCGTTAACATCGCGGCCTTCAGGCAGGAGTTCAAGAACTTCCAGCTGAACACCTATAACGGCTTCAGCTTCGTCGTGCAGAACATCAACGGCTGCGACGGCACGCTCTCGGCAGGCACCTGTGCCAAGGGCGATGTGAAGCCCGGCCTCGTCAGCCAGGGCATTGAGCTGGAGCTGAATGCCTCGCCGGTGCGTAATGTCCGGGTAAGCGGCGGGTTGACCTATGCCGAGGCAAAGTTCGCCAAGCGGCTGGTCGGCAGCGGCGATGGGCAGACTCCGCTGGACTCGGCGCTGTTCCTGCTGCCCGGCCGCATCAACAGCAACGCACCGAAATTTGTTACCACCATGAGCTTTGCGTGGACGCCCGACATCGGCTCCAGCGGGGTTTCCGGCCTGCTCTATTTCGATGGCCGTATGACCGGCGACTACAATACCGGCTCAGACCTGTTCCCCGAGAAAACGCAGGATGGCTATGATGTGTGGAACGCGCGCATCGGCATCCGCGGGCCAGAGCAGCGCTGGGCGGTAGAGTTCTGGGGCCAGAACGTGTTCAACACCAAATATACCCAGGTGGCGTTCAACACCCCGTTGCAGGGCAGCAATTCCATCGCACATGTCCAGGCTGGCCGCGCGACCAGCGCGACGCAGCTGTTCTCCGCCTATCTGGCTGAGCCGCGCACATATGGCATCACCATTCGCGGCAAGTTCTGACTTGACGTCATAGAGCATCGTGCGCAAAAGTGGGGACCGGTTTTGCGCCAAAACGATGCGGTAAAACAAAAACTTAGAGCGCGCTGACCGATCCAGATTTAGCGCAGCGCGCTCTAGGATTTGGGAAGGCCGCCTCGACATCGGGGCGGCCTTTTCGGTTTCGGCTAACCCCGCGCGCCGAACAGTGCGGAGCCGACGCGCACATGGGTCGCGCCGAGCATCACCGCCGTCTCATAGTCGCCCGACATGCCCATGGAGAGGCCTTCGAGCCCGACATCCCGCGCCATCTTTGCCAGCAGCGCGAAATAGGGCACCGCCTCGACATCGGCCGGTGGCACGCACATCAGCCCGATGACGGGAATACCGGCCTCCTGCGCGGCGGCCAGCAGGGCGGGTACATCGGCAATCGCGCAGCCGCCCTTTTGTGGTTCCTCGCCGATATTGACCTGGACGAAGCACGGCACCTGCCGCCCCGCCGCCGCCATCGCCTTGCCCAGCGCCGCGACCAGCGACGGCCTATCGAGCGAATGGATCACATCGAACAGCCCGACTGCCTCCGCCGCCTTGTTGCTCTGAAGCTGGCCGACGAGGTGCAGCGTAACGTCGGGATAGCGCGCGCGCAGATCGGGCCATTTGGCTTGCGCCTCCTGCACCCGGTTTTCGCCGAAATGGCGCTGCCCCTGCTCCAGCAAGGGCAGGATCGCGTCGGCCCCATGCGTCTTGGAGATGGCGATCAGCGTCACGTCGTCGGCGCTGCGCCCGGCGAGCGCGGCGGCTTTCGCTATGCGGCCGCGCACCTCGGCAAGCGGGGTCTGGGCGGGCGTTTCGAGAGTGGATTGGTCCATGCGCGCCGCTATAGAGGGCGACATGCTCCGCCGCCAGCCCCCTTCATCCCTGCCGCGACTGTGGCTGTTTACCGATGAACGGGTAGAGGAAGCCCACTTGCTGCGCGCGATTGCCCGGCTGCCGCGCGGGGCAGGCGTGGTGTTTAGGCATTATGGGCTGGAGCGCGAGGCGCGACGTGACCTGTTTGACAAGGTAGTGACGCTGGCGCGGCGGCATGGCCTGCTCCTGCTGGCGGCAGGTGATGTGCCGGGCCGAGGCGCGCATGGCGTTCACCGCCCGGCTCACGCGGCCACCCGCCGCAAGGTCCTGCTCGGCCTCGTCTCAGCAGCCGTGCATGATATGCGCCAGCTTGCCGCCGCCTATCGCGCGGGCGCGGACATCGTCTTCATCTCGCCCGTTTTTCCGACCCGCTCGCACCCCGGGGGGCAAACACTCGGGCCGATGCATTTCGCCACGCTGACAAGGCGCGCGCGCTGCCCGGTCATCGCACTTGGCGGCATGACCCCCGCGCGCTTCCGCCGCCTCAAACCGCTCGGCGCCCACGGCTGGGCCGCTATAGATGCGCTGTGTTAGATTTGGCTCAGGGCGTGGCGAAAATGGTGTTTTTCGAGAACCGGCGCGGAGCGTACTTTCAGTACGTGAGCACCGGAAGCGCAGAAAGGCGCCATTTGCAGCCCGGCCTGGGCCAAATCCCTAGAATTTGAACTTGGTGCCTACGTAGACAGCCTGATCATCCTGCTTGCCATCAGTGATCGGCGCGAGGCGGTTGTCCGGCCCCTTATAGCGTACACCCGCCGTAACGTTGAGGTTGCGGGTGAGCGAATAGCTGCTGCCGATCGCGACGCTGAGCTTGCTCTCGCCGGCAAGCGTCTGCGGCGCGGTGCCGGCATCGCGCTTGGCGTCAAGCTGTACGTCCGCCTTCAGGCGGGATGGTTTGCTCTCCAGCGAAAAATTGCCTGCGACGGGCATGTCGATGAAAACCGGGTCCAGAGACTTGCTGCCCACCTTGTCCGGCAGGGCGAACTTGCGCCAGCCGCGCGATGCATCGAGGTTGAAGGCCAGCGGCGCGATGCTGAGCGGCCCGGCGGCGCGCTCCTCGCCCCGCGCGGCGCCTTGATCCGCGCGCACCAGCACGGTGATCGAGCGGCGGCCGCTCAAGGAGCCGCTGGTCGGCGTGAAGCGGAACTGATTGCCGCCGCGCTTCAACACCGCGCGGGCATAAGCGGAGGAGAGCTTGGGATCGTGGATCGCGGGCGTGAACGAGGCGATGCTGCCCAGCTCACCCAGCGACACGGGCACGGTGCTGCGCAGACGGAGCAAGTCACCCACGGCGCCGAGCGCAGGCACAGCCGCGACAAGCGCGAGCCCCGCAACCAGCGTGTATCCGACATGCTCCCTGAACCCGGCCATTCCCAGTCCGACTCTTATTGTCTTTGATGGCGCTATCATATGCCTTTCCCGTGAAAATTTCCAGCTTTACCCCTAATATTTTTGAATATCTTGCCGAATGGCGCAGGGTGGCTATAGAAGCACGACATCCGTGCCGCGGCTGCATCGTCGCGTCCGCCGCCAAGACTGGAAAGTGCGCCATGACATTGCAGTTCCCCGCCCGTCTCCTTGCCTCTGCCGCGATCGTCCTCGCGCTCGGCGGGCTTGCCGCCTGTTCGGGCGGCAACAAGCGCCCCAAGGCGGATCTGGCGGCATCGAAGGTGACGACGATCGGCGTCAACGCCTATCTGTGGCGCGCGAGCCTCGAAACGCTTTCGTTCATGCCGCTGGTGCAGACCGATTCGAATGGCGGCGTGATCGTGACGGACTGGTACGCCAACCCCAATGCGGTGGGTGAACGCATGAAGGTGACGGTGACGATCCTCGATCAGGATCTGCGCGCCGATGCGCTGCGCGTCGCCGCCAGCCGCCAGGTGAACCAGAACGGCCAGTGGGTCGAGGTGCCGGTTCAGGCCGCCACGGTGCAGAAGCTGGAGGAGATCATCCTCACCAAGGCGCGTGACCTGCGCCGCATGGCGATCGGCGAGCAGGACTGATCGGCCAGCATCCACCAGTGTTACAATGAGCCGGGGCGTCGGCGGATGCGCCCGGCGGGGAGCATGACGAACAATGCAAAGGCGCTTCAACCCGCTGGACGCGGACGCCAAATGGCAGCGCATATGGGACGAGAAACAGAGCTTTCGCGCTGACGACGCTTCGCCCAAGCCGCGTTCCTACGTGCTGGAGATGTTCCCCTACCCCTCCGGCCGCATCCACATCGGCCATGTCCGCAACTACACGATGGGCGACGTGCTGGCGCGCTTTCGCCGCATGCGCGGCTACGAAGTGCTGCACCCGATGGGGTGGGACGCGTTCGGCATGCCGGCCGAAAATGCCGCGATGGAGAAAAAGGTCCATCCCGGCGACTGGACCCGATCCAACATCGCCAACATGAAGGCGCAGCTGAAGCGCCTCGGCTTCGCGCTGGACTGGAGCCGCGAGCTGGCGACCTGCGAGCCGGACTATTACGGGCAGGAGCAGGCGCTGTTCCTCGATCTCTATGAGGCGGGCCTCGTCTATCGCAAGGAGAGCGCGGTCAACTGGGACCCGGTCGATATGACCGTGCTGGCGAACGAGCAGGTGATCGACGGCAAGGGCTGGCGCTCCGGCGCGCCGGTGGAGAAGCGCAAGCTCAGCCAGTGGTTCCTCAAGATCACCCAGTTCGCAGACGATCTGCTCGATGGGCTGGGTAGCCTCGATCAGTGGCCGGACAAGGTCAAGCTGATGCAGGAGAACTGGATCGGCAAGTCGGTCGGCCTGCAGTTCTCGTTCAAGCTGGACCGCGCGGTTGGCGATGCAAACAGCCTTGAGGTCTTCTCCACCCGGCCCGACACCATCTTCGGGGCGAGCTTTGCCGCCATCGCCGCCGATCATCCGATCGCGCTCGAACTCGCCAAGACCGACGCCAACCTCGCCGCCTTTGCCGACGAATGCCGCAAGACCGGCACCGCCGCCGCCGAGATCGAGACGCAGGAAAAGCTGGGATACGACACCGGCGTTTCGGTGATCCACCCTTTCACGGGAGCCACGCTGCCGCTGTTCGTCGCCAATTTCGTGCTGATGGAATATGGCACCGGCGCGGTGATGGCGGTGCCCGCGCATGACCAGCGCGACCTCGATTTCGCGCGCAAATATATGCTCGCCACGCCGCGCGTCGTCTCGGCCGATGGCGAGGATGCGCCGGTCAGTGACGAAGCCTATACCGGGCCGGGCACGCTCATCAATTCGGATTTCCTCAACGGCATGGATGTCGAAGTCGCCAAGGCCGCCGTCATCGCGCGCGCCGAGAGCGAGGGCTGGGGCAAGGGCACGACCGTGTGGCGCCTGCGCGACTGGGGCGTTTCGCGCCAGCGCTATTGGGGCACGCCGATCCCGTTCATCCATTGCGACGAGTGCGGCGTGGTGCCGGTGCCGAAGGACCAGTTGCCCGTGGTGCTGCCCGAAGATGTGAGCTTCGACATTCCCGGCAACCCGCTGGAGCGGCACCCGACATGGAAGCACGCCCCCTGTCCGAAGTGCGACAAACCCGCCCGGCGCGAGACGGACACGCTCGACACCTTCGTCGACTCAAGCTGGTATTTCATCCGCTTCGCCAGCCAGCCCGATGACAAGCCGTTCGACAAGGCGGTGGCCGAGCAGTGGTTGCCCGTCGGCCAGTATATCGGCGGTATCGAACATGCGATCCTCCACCTGCTCTACGCGCGCTTTTGGACCCGCGCGCTGAACCACTGCGGCAAGATAGATGTGAAGGAGCCGTTCGCCGGCTTGTTCACCCAGGGCATGGTGACGCATGAGACGTATAAGTCTCCGGACGGCAAATGGCTCGCGCCCGAAGAGGTCGAGAAGCGCGGCGAAGGCTATGTGATGGTCAATGGTGGCGCGTCGGTCACGCTGGGGCGTGTCGAGAAGATGTCGAAGTCGAAGAAGAATGTCGTCGATCCAGATGACATCATCGACCAATATGGCGCGGACGCGGTGCGCTGGTTTATGCTGTCCGACTCTCCGCCCGAGCGCGATCTGCCGTGGACGGCGAGCGGCATCGAGGGCAGCTGGCGCTTCGTCAACCGGCTGTGGAGACTGTTCGGCGCTGCGGATGAGACGGGCGACGGCGCAGAAGACAAGGCGCTCGACCGCAAGCTGCACCAGACCATCGACGGCGTGGCGAAGGACATAGAGGCGCTGTCGTTCAACAAGGCGGTGGCGAAGATTTACGAGCTGGCGAACGCGATCGAGAAAGCCGCGCCTTCCGCCAGCCGCGCCGCCGCGATCCGCGCGCTCGCGCTGCTCGTCGCGCCGATGGTGCCGCATCTGGCCGAGGAAGCTTGGGCGGACATGGGGCAGACAGGCCTCATCGCCGACGCCATCTGGCCCGAGGTCGACCCCGCGCTGCTCGTTGAGGATGAAGTGACCATCGCCTGCCAGGTGATGGGCAAGCTGCGCGACACGATCACGGTGGCGAAGGGGCTGCCCAAGGATCAGCTGGAAGCCCTCGCGCTTGCCGCGCCCAATGTCGCGCGCATCATGGATGGCGCGGCCCCAAAGAAAATCATTGTGGTGCCGGACCGGCTGGTCAACATAGTGATATGAAACGCCTCGCCGCCCTCGCCTTGGCTCTCGCCGCCCTGCCCGCGCTTGCCTCCTGCGGCCTGCGCCCGCTCTATGGCAGCGGCACGCAGGGCACGGTCGCCCGCGCCATCGGCTCGGTGCAGGTCGATGCGATCGAGGGCAAGGCGGGCTGGCTTGTCACTAACGCCCTCAATGAACGCCTCGCCGCCATCTCGGGCGGAGAGGGGCCGAGCTATCGCCTGCATGTGGAGCTGGACGACCAGATCACCGGCTTTGGTGTGCGCGCAGGCGACACCGTCTCGCGCGAGCGCCGCACGCTGCGCGCACGCTATCAGCTGTTCGACGGCGCGACCGGCGCGCTGGTGATGGACGCAACCGCAGGGTCTGACGCCGGTCTCGATGTCGCCAGCAGCGAATTTGCGACGATCGCGGCGGAAGACACCGCGCTCGAACGCCTGTCCGAGATTGTCGCGGACCAGATCGTCATGCGCATGGCGCAGAAGCTGGCAAATGAGCAGGCGGCTTCCTCCGCCCCGGCCCCCCAAGCCACTACGCCATGAAGGCCAACCGGGCGCAGATCGAAAAGGCGCTCGACGCTCCCTCCCCCGAAACGCGCATCGTCCTGCTCTACGGACCTGACGAGGCAGGCAGCCTCGCGCTGCTCAAGCGGCTGGAGCGCGCAATGGGCGAGGGCGCGGAGCGCATAGACCTGGACGGCGCGACGCTCAAATCAGACCCCGCTCGGCTGGCGGACGAGGCCGCGTCCTTCTCGATGTTCGGTGACAAGCGCTGGGTGCGCGTAATGGGCGCGGGCGAGGAAAGCGTGTCCGCCATCGCCGCGCTGCTGGAGGCTCCTCAGGCGGGTAACCCGGTCGTGGCGGTCGCGGGCGCGATCAAGGGCACGTCGAAGCTCGCCAAGCTGTGCCTCGATTCTCCCCATGCTCTCGCCTTCGCCAGCTACGCGCCGGACGAGCGGGAGGCGGCGCAGATCGCGCAGGCCCAGGCGCGTGAACGCGGGCTGCGCCTCTCCACCGAACTTGCGCGGCGCATCGCCGACCTTTGCGGCAACGACCGCGCGCTGATGGCGGGCGAGGTGGAGAAGATCGCGCTCTATCTCGACGCCACGCCCGAGCACCCCGCCGAAGCCACGGCCGAGGCGCTCGACGCCCTTTCCGCCGGGGCGAGCGAGAGCGATGTCGGCCCGCTGGTCAATGCCGTGCTCGGCGGAGACGCTGCCGCCCTGCATCATGAACTGGCGCAGCTTCAGGCAAGCGCGACGCCGCTCGCCAGCGTAACCCGCCCCTTGCTCAACCGCGCGCTACTCGTCGCGCAGATCGGCGCCGCGTTCGAGCGCAGCGGCAGCATGGACAAGGCTATGGAGACAGAGGGCAAGGCGGTATTCTGGAAAGAAAAGGGCACGGTCCAGAAACAGGCGCGCATCTGGAGCGGCGACAAGGCCGGCAGGCTGATCGAACGCCTGCTGGAGGCCGAGCGTCTGACCCGCAGCTCCACCGGCCCCGGCGACGCCGCCGTGCGGCAGGAATTGCTGACGATAACACGGCAGGCCGCCCGCAGCAGATAAGTCTGATAAAACTGGGTGTCATTCCCGCGAAAGCGGGAATCCCGGGTAGCGGGCGCTATCCGTGGGAGTCTGGATCCCCGCTTTCGCGGGGATGACGGTGTTCTGGCCCTGTGCCATCCCTTGCGCTCTCTCCTATGCGCAACCATATTGTCGCGCATGGACAAGATCACCCTCACCGACGAAGAATGGCGCGAGAAGCTCAGCGCCGAGCAATATCACATCCTGCGCCAGGCAGGCACGGAGCGCGCGTTTACCGGCGAATATGACCATTTGTTCGCGGATGGCACCTACCTGTGTGCCGGTTGCGG
The DNA here is from genome assembly GCF_030867385.1 of Sphingobium sp. DEHP117. Lineage (GTDB taxonomy): Bacteria > Pseudomonadota > Alphaproteobacteria > Sphingomonadales > Sphingomonadaceae > Sphingobium. The sequence goes on from NZ_JAPFBJ010000003.1 coordinate 533,908, forward strand.
CTCCGAATTGTTCACCAGCGGCGAGAAATACAACAGCGGCTGCGGCTGGCCCGCCTTTACCGCCCCGGTCGATGGCGAGGCGATCGATAATTACGAGGACAACAGCCACGGCATGCGCCGTGTGGAGGTGCGCTGCTCGCGCTGCGACGGGCATCTCGGCCATGTCTTCCCGGATGGGCCGGGCGAGAACGGCCTGCGCTATTGCATCAACAGCGCCGCCCTCGAATTCAAGCCGCGTTCATAGTGCCGACCATATCTGCTTGCGGCGGATTCCGCTAACGGGTAAGCCGCTGGCAGGATGAGAGTGCGAGACGGTTGGGCATGGCGAAGGCGCACACTGTGAAAATCTGGCTCGTCCGGCTGTTGAAAATCGGGGGAATTACGGCTGCGGCCGGCTTCATCGCGCTGGTCGCGGCGGTGGTTGTGGCGATGCAGTCGCTCCCCAGCTTCGAGAGCCTCAAATCCTCACCCAACGGCCAGATGATCCGCGTGCACGCGGCGGACGGCACGGTCATCGTCTCGCTCGGCCCCAGCTTCGGCCGCTGGCTCTCCGTCGATCAGATCCCGGCGGTGATGAAGGACGCGATGGTCAGCGTCGAGGACAAGCGCTTTTACTATCACCCCGGTATCGACCCGGTCGGCATGGCGCGCGCGGGCTGGTTTGCGGTCCAGCATCGCGGCACCGGGCGGCGGTTGCAGGGCGCATCCACCATCACGCAACAGCTTGCGCGCAACGTCTTCCTCAACAACAGCTATTCGTTCGGCCGCAAGGCGCGCGAGATGATCCTCGCGCTGGCGATGGAGCGCAAATTCTCCAAGCGCCAGATCCTGGAGCTATACCTCAACAAGGTCTATTTCGGCGGCGGCGCCTACGGCGTGGATGCGGCGAGCCGCAAGTTCTTCGGCCACCCCGGAACGACCCTGAGCCTGCCCGAGGCGGCGATCATCGCCGGGCTGGTCAAGGCACCGTCCAACTATAGCCCGACGGCGGATGCCAAGGCGGCGGTGGACCGCGCCTCTGTCGTGCTCGATGTCATGCGCAGGAACGGCGTCATCTCCCAGCGCGAGCTGGAAGCCGCCAAGCTCGATCATGTCTCGCTCGCGCCCGAAGCGCCGCAGAACAGCGTGCGCTATTTCACCGACTGGGCGCTGCCGCAGCTTGATATGCTGATTGACGAGCCGGTTGAGCCGCTGGAGGTTTACACGACGATAGACCTCACTATGCAGCGCGCGGCGACCCAGTCCCTCACCCGCAACGCGCCGAAGAACGCTCAGGCAGCGCTGGTGGCGCTTGACCGGGATGGCGCGGTGCGCGCTATGGTCGGCGGGCTGGATTATGTCAGCTCCAACTATAACCGCGCGACCACCGCCGTGCGCCAGCCCGGCTCCGCCTTCAAGCTGTTCGTCTATCTTGCTGCGCTCGAAGGCGGATACAGCCCGGATACGCATGTTGTGGACGAGCCGGTCGAGATTGACGGCTGGTCCCCGCGCAACAGCAACGGCAAGAACGCGGGCGAGATCGACGTACGCACCGCCTTTGCCTATTCGATCAACACCGTGGCGGCCAAGCTCGGGCAGGAGGTCGGCTTCGGCACCATCGCGGACATGGCGCGCCGCTTCGGCATCAGCACAGAGGTCAACACCCACCCCTCGATGGTGCTCGGCTCCTCAGACGCGCGGCTTATCGACATGACCCGCGCCTTCGCGTCCGTCGCGCGCAAGGGCATTGCGGTGGCGCCCTATGGCATCACCAAGGTAACGACGGCGGACGGGCGGCTGCTCTACACCCATCAGGACGACACCAGCCGCGTGCTCGTCGCGCCATGGGTGGCGGCGGGGATCACGGACCTGCTGCAAACCGCCGTCAACATCGGCACCGGCCGCGCCGCGCAGATCGGCCGCCCGGTGGCGGGCAAGACCGGCACGACGAGCAGCAACAAGGACGGCTGGTTCCTCGGCTTTTCCAGCGGCATCACCACCGGCGTCTGGATGGGCAACGACAAGGCGAAGGCGATCCCCGGCCTTCAGGGCGGCGCGGCCCCTGCCCGCGCCTTTGCGCAGTTCATGCGCACGGCAGTGGCGAAACGCCCGGTCGAGCAGTTCGAGACTGAGGTCACGCTGCCCGAATGGCAGCTGGAGCCGGACAACGAAGCCTATTATGGCAATGCCGACGATGTGCAATATGTGGACGAGGACGGCAACCCGCTGCCCAACGGCCCGCAAGACCGCTATCCGCGCGATCCTGACAGTATCGACCCATCAGGGGACGAACCGCCGCCGGGCCGCCTCGATCAGCGCTGGATCGACGATGTGCTGGGTCGGCCCCGCCAGCCCAAGCCGTAAACAGGCTATCCCGTAAACCGGTGCAGCGCGCCGCCGTGCTTGCGCAGCCATTGGCGCGCGGGTGCCGGGTCTTCGCCCAGAATATCTTTGTGCGCGGCGTGGAAGGCGGGGCTGTGGTCCATATGCAGCCGGTGCGCCACCTCGTGCGCGACGATGGCGCGGCGTACCTCGGCAGGGGCGAGGATCAGCCGCCAGCTATAGCGGATCGCGCCCGACGATGCGCAGCTGCCCCAGCGCCCGCGTGGATCGCCGATCGAGACGGACGCCACCGTCAACCCCGCCCCGTCGGCCATATCATAGGTTTCGGCGCGCAGCCGCTCCAGCGCAAGGGCTTTGAGCCATCGGATCAGGCGAGGAGCCACCGTCTCCTCCGGCCCGCCCAACACGATGCGCGCATCCTCAAGATGGGGTTTGCGCGGGGCCGCTCGGTCCCAGACGATAACGCGCTCCAGCCCCTCCACCGGCACAACCGCGCCTGGCACCAGCCGCACGAGTGCTGGCGCCTTCTCCAGCTGCGCCCCTATCCACTCTTCCTGCGTCGCTGCCCAGTCGAGTGCGTTGCGCAGCCGCCCGCGCGCGGGGATGGAAAGGCGCAGCTCAGATCGCGCGGTATCGTAGCGGAGCCGGTATCCCTTCGCCCGCGCATTGCGAAGCACGATGACGGGCAGCTCCCGCCCCGCCACGCGCAGCACCGGCGGCGGCGATGCCTCCTCAGATTTCGCGCGAAACGAGATGATCCTCAATGTCCTGCCCTTCCGCCTCAGGCACGGTCCAGCCGCGCACCGACTCCCCCGCCGCGTGCACCGCCTCGCGGTCTCCGCACACAAGATAATGCCACGCGGGCAGAGCCTCGCCCTCATCGCGCAGCCGATAGGCGCAGGTGCGCGGCAGCCAGGCGAGACTGCCCACGGTTTCGGGGGTCAGTGTCACGCAGTCGGGCACATGGACGCGCCTGTTTTTATAGTCCGTGCAGCCGCCGCAGTCGCCATCCAGCATCTTGCAGCGGATATTGCTGAAATAGACCCGGCCGGTCTCTTCGTCCTCCGCCTTGTGGAGACAGCATTTGCCGCAGCCGTCGCACAACGCCTCCCACTCCGCCTTGGTGAGCGCGCTGAGCGGCAGCTCCCAGAAACGCGCGCGCAGGACGTCGGCCACTTTATTTTACCCAGCGATCGAGCGCGTCGGCGATCTGCTGCGGCGTGCCTTCCGCCTGCGGTGTGGTGTTGTCGTCTATCGGCAGCATGATCAGCGGCGCGCCATTGGGATCGAACAGCGCGGGCGTGCGCGTGTGGCTCACCAGATAGTCGGTCGCGCTCTTCTGCTGCTCCTTGGAATAGACGGTGACGAACTGCTTGGCGACGGCGGCGATCTGGTCCGGCGTGCCGGTGAGGCCGACAAGGCGCGGGTGGAAGGCCGCGACATAGGTCTTGAGCGTTGCCGGCGTGTCCCGCTCAGGATCGACCGAAATGAAGATCGGCTGCACCCTGGCTGCGCGCTTCACGTCCTTTTTCTCGAACAGCTTCAGCCCCTGCGCCACCCGTTGCAGATCGAGCGGGCAGACATCGGGGCAATAGGTATAGCCGAAATAGACGATGCGATACTGACCCTTGAAGTCCGCCCAGCTGCGCGGCTTGCCATCCTGATCGGTGAGCGTGAACGGCCCGCCGATGCTTGCCCCGCGCAGGTCTGTCTCGGCGGCAGCGGGCACCGTCTGGTTCGCGCCGGTATCCGGCTTATCGCACCCGGCCAGAGCCAGGGCACTTGCAACTACGGCGGAAAAAATCACTCTGTTCATCATCGGGCCAGCCTTGCAATGGCAGGGAGCGATTGGCAATTGCCAATCGTGCATCAAAAGCGGCATAACAGACCCATGACCATCCGGCTTTCCCTTTCCGCATCGCGCCGCGCGCTATTTGCCGCACTGGCGCCACTGCTGCTGTGGCCCACGCTGGCGCAGGCGCAATTTTCGGACAGCTATAATTTCCTCAAGGCCATACGGGATCAGGATGGCGCCAAGGTGATGGAGTTTCTGGGCAAGCCCGGTTCCACCATCGTCAACACCCGCGACGTGAGCACCAGCCAGACGGCGCTGCACATCGTCACCGCCCGGCGTGACGCGAGCTGGATCCAGTTCCTGCTGGCCAAGGGCGCAAACCCCAATCTGACCGACGGAACCGGCTCCACCCCGCTGATGCTGGCGGCACAGCTGCGGTTCGTCGAGGGCGCTCAGGCACTGCTCGAAAACGGCGCGCAGGTCGACAAGGCGAACAGCAGCGGCGAGACCCCGCTGATCCGCGCGGTGCACCTCAATGACGTGGCGATGGTCCGCCTGCTTGTCTCCAAAGGCGCGAGCCCGGACAAGAAGGATCTGATGGCAGGCCTTTCGGCAAGGGAATATGCCGTGCGCGATGGCCGCAGCCCGGCTATCCTCGATATCTTCAAGAGCGCGCAGCCCAAGAAGCCAGCGTCCGGCCCGGTGCAGGGGCCAAGCTTTTAACGACCCCTCACTTCATCTCGCGCACCGCGGCGAGCGTGTTTTTCACATGCTCCTTATAGCTCATCGCGCTGTGGACATAGACGATCCGCCCGGTCTTCGAGATGACATAGGAGGTGCGGTTGGTCATCCCGCCCGGCACAGGCAGCGCAACGTCATAACCCTTGACGACGGCAGGGCCAGCCGAGGCGACGGCAAACTTGTCGCGGCATTCCTCTCTTGAGAAGCGGGCAAGCTTGTCGACCGGATCCGCCGACATGCCGATCACGGTCGCTCCCGCCGCCTTGAACTCGTCCGTAGCCTCGGCAAATTCATGCGCTTCCGCCGTGCAGCCGGGCGTAAACGCCGCCGGAAAAAAATAGAGCACCACTGGGCCTTTCTTCAGGTAGTCCGAGAGCTTGAGCGTGAACACCTTGCCCGCGATTGCGCCGCGCGTGGTAAAGTCGGGCGCCTTCGCACCTACGGGCAGGGCGCTGGTGGCGGCCCTTGGGATGATCAGCGCGGCAGTGGCGGCGATTACGCCCAGTGCGGCGATCCATTTGGTGCGGCGTTTCATCGTCTCATGCTCCTTCTCGGCCCCGGCGCCCGCACGATAAACGACCGGCAATGCAAAAGCGACTCTCCTTGCCCTTTGAAGCGCCCCAAGCTAAGCGCTGGGCCGTCATGACAGCGCCGCTCATCATCGCCGTGCCCAAGGGGCGCATACTGGACGAAGCCCTGCCGCTGCTCGCGCGCGCAGGGATTGAGCCGGACGCGGAATTTCACGACAAGAGCAGCCGCGCGCTCCGCTTTGCCACGAACCGGGCGGGCACCAGCATCATCCGCGTGCGCGCGTTCGATGTCGCGACCTTCGTGGCGCATGGCGCGGCGCAGATCGGCATCGTCGGTTCGGACGTGATCGAGGAATTCGACTATTCGCAGATCTACGCCCCGGTCGATCTCAATATCGGCCATTGCCGCCTGTCGGTGGCGGAGCCGGTCGAGGCCGCGAGCGAAGACGAGGCGGCGATGAGCCATGTGCGCGTCGCCACCAAATATCCGCACCTCACGCGCCGCCACTATGAGCGTCAGGGCATACAGGCAGAGTGCGTGAAGCTGAACGGCGCGATGGAGCTGGCCCCTTCGCTCGGCCTCTCGCGCCGGATCGTCGATCTTGTCTCGTCGGGCGCGACATTGAAAGCCAACGGCCTCGTCGAAACCAGCGTGATCATGCAGATTTCGGCCCGCCTCATTGTCAACCGCGCCGCGTTCAAAATGCGGGCGGGCGAGATTGTGCCGCTGGTCGAAGCCTTCCGCCGGGCGGTGGAGGCGGACGATGCAGCTGCTTGACATGGCTGCGGCGGATTTCGCCGCACGGTTCGATGCGCTGGTGAACGCGCGGCGCGAGGCGGATGCCGACGTGGCGGATGCCGTGCGCGCCATCATCGCACGCGTGCGGGATGAGGGCGATGCGGCCCTCAAGGATCTGACCGCGCGGTTCGACAAGCATGACCTCGATGCCACCGGCTGGCGCGTGGAGGCGGCGGAGATGGACGCGGCGCTTGCCGGCCTCGCGCCTGACCTGCGCGCCGCGCTTGAGCTCGCGGCAGAGCGCATCGCCGCCTATCACGCCTCGCAGCGCCCGCAGGACCGCGACGAGACTGACGCCGCAGGCGTTCGGCTGGGCGCGCGGTGGAACGCGGTCGATGCGGCGGGCCTTTATGTGCCCGGCGGGCGCGCGGCCTATCCCTCCTCCGTGCTGATGAACGCGATCCCCGCCAAGGTCGCAGGCGTGGAGCGCATTGTCATCGTCACGCCCACGCCCGGCGGCGAGATCAACCCGCTGGTGCTGGCAGCCGCCAAGATCGCCGGGGTGAGCGAGGTATGGCGCATCGGCGGGGCGCAGGCCATCGCGGCTTTAGCTTATGGCACGGAGCGGATTGCGCCGGTCGATGTCATCGTGGGGCCGGGCAATGCCTGGGTGGCCGAGGCCAAGCGCCAGCTTTACGGCGTCGTCGGCATAGACATGGTGGCGGGTCCGTCAGAGATCGTCGTGGTCGCGGATGGCAAGAACGATCCGGAATGGATCGCGGCGGATTTGCTCAGCCAGGCGGAGCACGATCCCACCAGCCAGTCGATCCTGTTTACAGATGACGATTGCTTTTCCGGCCAGGTCGCCTCCGCGATCGAGCGGCAGATCCCGCTGCTCGCCACGTCGGCGGTGGCGCGCGAAAGCTGGGAAGAGAACGGCGCGATCATCACCGTGCCGAACCTTGCGGCGGCGATGCCCCTCATCAACCGCCTAGCGCCCGAGCATCTGGAACTCGCGGTCGATGATCCGGACGCGCTTTTCGCACACGTGCGGCACGCCGGGTCCGTTTTCATGGGGCGGATGACGCCCGAAGCCGTGGGCGATTATGTGGCCGGCCCAAACCACGTACTCCCCACCGGGCGGCGCGCACGCTTCTCCTCTGGCCTTTCGGTGCTGGATTTCATGAAACGGACGAGCTTCCTCGCGCTTGACCGTGCATCGCTCAACGCTATCGGCCCGGCGGCGGTGGCGCTGGCCAATGCGGAAGGGCTGCCCGCCCATGCCAATAGTGTAGCGAACCGCCTGAGCCATCAGGCTGCACACAAGGAAGACTGACGATGCCCATATTCCTCTATGACGCCACTATCCCTTGCTATCTTCAGATTCTTGAGGCCGGACTGGGCCTGATCGACAAGGCACAGGCCTTTTGCGCCGATAATGATGTGGCGGAGGAGGCATTGCTCGCTGAGCATTTCGGGGCCGACATGCTCCCGCTCGCGATGCAGCTCAAGTGGATGACAACCCACTCGCTCGGCGCAATCGAAGGCGTGCGCGCGGGCAAATTCTCGCCGGAGCGCTCGGCTCCTGCCGAAACATTCTCCGCTTTCCGGGAACAGATGTCCGCCACTATCGCCGCCCTCAAGGCCATCGCGCCTGAAGAGATCGAGAGCTTCGTCGGGCGGGATATGGTGTTCGAGGTCCCCGCGATGAACGTACGAATGGACTTCACGGCCGAGAGTTTCCTGCTGTCCTTCTCACTGCCAAACTTCTATTTCCACGCAACAACGGCATACGACATCCTGCGCCACAAAGGCGTCGACATCGGCAAACGCGATTTTCTCGGCGTGCCGCGCCTCAAAGCGCCAGCATGACCGCCAAGGCCAACGACCGCGCACTGTCTCGCTCCGCCGCGCGCCTTGCCGCGGTGCAGGCGCTCTATCAGCAGGAGATGGAGAGCACCCCGCTCGCCCAGTTGCTGCATGAATTTCACCAGCATCGCCTCGGCGCGACGATCGAGGATGTGACCTACGCCCCGGCGGAGCAGAGCTTCTTTGACGACATCGTGAGCGGGGTCGATGCGCGGCGGGACGAGATCGACGCGCTGATCGTCGCGCGCCTGTCCGAGGGCTGGTCGCTGGAGCGACTGGACAAGCCGATGCGCCAGATCCTGCGCGCGGGCACCTATGAACTGATCGCGCGGGCGGATGTGCCAACCGGCACTGTCATCAGCGAATATGTCGATGTCGCCAAGGCGTTTTACGACAAGCGCGAGAGCGGGTTTGTGAACGGCCTGCTCGATGCGGTGGCGAAAGCGGCGCGTGGCTGAGATGGCCGAAGTCGTCAACCTGCGCATGGCCCGCAAGGCGAAAAAGCGCCAGGAGGCGCAGGCGCAGGCCGCCACCAACCGCGCACTCCATGGCCGCACCAAGGCGCAGAAGCAGGCTGATGCACTGGAAAAGACCCGCGTTGCCAAGCTGCTGGATGGCGCCAAGCGCGAGAGCTAGGGCAACTGTCTCACGGACATTTCCACCTTCGTCACCCCGGGCTTGACCCGGGGTCCCGCTTTCTGGTGCTCGGGGCGATGCTAAGATGAGAAACAGGGTGGCGGGGCGGCAGGTGTCAAAAGCTGTCGGTGACTCCGGTACGATCTATTGACCCAAAAGAGCAGCGGGACCCCGGGTCAAGCCCGGGGTGACGGAGTCGGCTATAGCGTCTGCCCACACCCCATTGCCGACATTATCCCCATTTCGTGCTAGCGCTGCGCGCGTGAACGAATCTGCCTTCATCGAGCGCCTGCGCGCCCTCGCCACTCATCCCGGCGCACGCGGGCTGAATGACGACGCGGCGGTGATCGAGGTTGGCGGGCAAGGGCTCGTCCTCACGCACGACATGCTGGTGGAGGGCGTGCATTTCCTGCCCGATGATCCCCCGGAAACGGTCGCCTGGAAGCTGGTGGCGGTGAACCTCTCCGACCTTGCGGCCAAGGGTGCGCGGCCATTGGGGGCGTTGCTCGGCTTTGCGCTGGCGGGAGATGACGCGTGGGACCGCGGCTTTGCGGGCGGGCTGGGGAACGCACTGTCTCATTTTGATACAGCCCTACTGGGTGGAGACACGATCGCAATGCCGCACGGCGCGCCGCGCGCCCTCGGCCTCACCGCGTTGGGGCTGGCTCCAGAAGCGGGCGCGCCATCCCGCGCCGGCGCGAAGCCGGGTGACGCCGTCTACGTCAGCGGCACGATCGGCGATGCGGGGGCGGGACTGGCGCTGCTGCAGGCGGGGCAGGCGGAGCCCGCCGCGCTCATCGACGCCTATCGCAGGCCGATGCCCAGCCTCGCGCTGGGGCAGGCGCTCGCCCCCCTCGTCAGCGCGATGGCGGATGTGTCGGACGGACTGCTGATCGACGCGCAGCGCATCGCGCGCGCCAGCGGCTGTGGCATCGAAGTGGCTCTGGATGCCGTGCCGCTCTCCCCCGCCTTCGTCGCCGCACGCGAGGACACTCAGGAAAGCCGCCTGTTCGCGGCGACCAGCGGCGACGATTACCGCCTCCTTTTCTCGATCCATCCCGAGCGCATCGCGCAACTCCCCGACCTCGGCATTCCGCTCACCCGGATCGGAACCTGCACTGCAAACCAGGGCGTTAGCCTCAGCCACGATGGTGTGCCCCTGCCCCTTCCCCCTCGCCTGGGCTACGAGCACACCCCCTCTCCAGCCTGAACGCCCGATTAACCGGCTTGACGCGACGAAATGCGCCGATAGGTTGCTCGGCCAACGACAATCAGCCTTGGTCAGGATGGCTTTGCATGGCCAACAAGACGCTGAAGGATGGAGAGGAACGCCGTGGTGCTTTCGCGCCGGGGCGGATTCGCGCCTCCCTATGTCGTTCCAATCCAAAAATAGGCAGCGCCCGCATCACCCCGGCGGAGCGCACTTAATGCCAACAGAATGGGGGGAGAGGATGATCTTATGACAGTCGTTACGATTGCCATGGTGTGCGGCGTCATCGCCGTACTCTATGGCGCTTTTACCAGCCAGCAGGTGCTCAAGGCATCGCCCGGCAATGAAAAGATGCAGGAAATAGCCGCCGCAATCCAGGAGGGGGCACAGGCGTATCTCGGGCGGCAATATACCACCATCGCCATCGTCGGCGTTATCGTTGCTGTAATCCTTACGCCCACACTGGGACTGCTCTCCACCGTGTCGTTTCTGATCGGCGCGGTGCTTTCTGGCGTTGCGGGCTATGTCGGCATGAACATCTCGGTGCGCGCCAATGTGCGCACGGCCGAGGCTGCGCGCGGATCGCTCCAGGGCGGCCTGACGCTCGCTTTCCGCTCCGGCGCGATTACCGGCATGCTGGTGGCGGGCCTCGGACTGCTCTCGATCGCCGGTCTGTTCTGGTATCTCACCTCGGTTTCGGGCCTCGCGCCCAATGACCGCGAGATCATCGCCGCGCTGACCGCTCTGGCCTTCGGCGCGTCCCTGATCTCGATCTTCGCGCGTCTGGGCGGCGGCATCTTCACCAAGGCGGCGGACGTCGGCGCGGACCTTGTCGGCAAGGTCGAGGCGGGCATCCCGGAGGATGACCCACGCAACCCCGCCGTGATCGCGGACAATGTGGGCGACAATGTCGGCGACTGTGCGGGCATGGCGGCCGACCTGTTCGAAACCTATGTCGTGACCCTGGGCCTGACCATGGTCTCGATCGCGCTGCTGGTGAACGCCTCGGCGGCCGAACTGACGGCACTGATGTCGCTGCCGCTGATCGTCGGCGGCGTGTGCATCCTCACCTCGATCGTCGGCACCTACATGGTGCGTCTCGGCGGATCGAACAACATCATGGGCGCGCTCTACAAGGGTTTCTGGACCACGGCGATCCTGTCTGTTCCCGCCATCTATTATGTAACCTGGCGCACGCTGGGAGACATGAACGCCGTTGTGGGCGCTGATCTGGAAGGCAATGGCGGCTATACCGGCATGGCGCTGTTCTGGTGCATGATGATCGGCCTTGCCGTCACCGGCCTGCTGGTGTGGATCACCGAATATTACACCGGCACCAACTATCGCCCGGTCAAGTCCATCGCGCAGGCGAGCGTGACCGGCCACGGCACCAACGTCATTCAGGGCCTCGCCATCAGCCTTGAATCGACCGCGCTGCCCACGCTCGTCATCGTCGTTGCCGTGGTGGCGACGTTCCAGATCGCGGGCATCATCGGCGTTGCCTTTGCGGCAACCTCGCTGCTGGCGCTGGCCGGCATGGTTGTTGCGCTGGACGCTTATGGCCCGGTGACGGACAACGCAGGCGGCATCGCCGAAATGGCGGGCCTGCCCGATGACGTGCGCACCCGCACGGATGCGCTCGACGCGGTGGGTAACACCACCAAGGCCGTGACCAAGGGCTATGCCATCGGCTCCGCCGCACTCGCCGCGCTGGTGCTGTTCGGCGCGTACACGACCGACCTTCGGGAATATTTCCCCGATGTCGCGGTCGATTTCTCGCTGAGCAATCCATATGTGATCGTCGGCCTGCTCCTGGGCGCGCTGCTGCCCTATCTGTTCGGCGCATTCGGCATGACCGCAGTGGGCCGCGCGGCAGGCAGCGTGGTGGAAGACGTGCGCGAGCAGTTCCGCTCCAACGCCGGGATCATGGAGGGCACCTCCAAGCCCAACTATGCCCGCACGGTCGATATCGTCACCAAGGCGGCGATCAAGGAAATGATCGTGCCGAGCCTGCTGCCGGTGCTCTCGCCGATCGCGGTCTATTATATCGTCACGGCGGTGGCGGGGCAGGCCGAAGGCTTTGCGGCGCTCGGCTCGATGCTGCTCGGCGTGATCGTATCCGGCCTGTTCGTCGCGATCTCGATGACGAGCGGCGGCGGCGCGTGGGACAACGCCAAGAAGTACATCGAGGATGGCCATCACGGCGGCAAGGGATCGGATGCGCACAAGGCGGCCGTGACCGGAGATACCGTGGGCGATCCCTATAAAGATACTGCTGGCCCTGCGGTGAACCCGATGATAAAAATAACGAATATCGTCGCATTGCTGCTTTTGTCGGCATTGGCTCACGGGGGGCTGTAAGCGATACGGAAACAGGCGCGAAAGGTCATCGTGGGGGGCGCGCCTGAATCCGAAAGCCGGAGAGCATTTCGGGTCGCCACTGGCCGCCGGATCTTCTAACGAGGGTCCGGCGGTTTTATTTTGGGGGAGAGACGCTATAGTCTCGTCCCATGACCCTCCTCGATCCCTATCGCCGCCAACTTTCCGCCTTGGAGGCACGTGGGCGGGCACGGCGGCTCATCGATGCCGAGGGCGCGGACTTTTCCTCCAACGATTATCTTGCGCTCAGCCGTGATCCTGTGATTGCAGCGGCGATCACAGACGCAATCGCGCGCGGCGTCCCGGTGGGCGCGGGCGGATCGCGCCTGTTGCGCGGCAACGCGGCCGAGCATGCCGCGCTGGAGGAACAGGCCGCGCGCTTCTTCGGCGCGGAGGCCGCGCTGTTCATGGCGAACGGTTTCGCCGCCAACCTGGCGATCCTCTCCACCCTGCCCCGGCCGGGCGATTTGATTGTCGCGGATGCACTCGCCCACGCCAGCATGCATGACGGCATTCGCCAATCCCGCGCGCGCAGTGTGTTCGTGCCGCATAACGATGCGCAGGCGTTTGATGATGCGATTGCGCGCTGGCGGGCCGACGGCGGCACCGGCACGCCGTGGATCGTCGCCGAGACACTTTATTCGATGGACGGCGACATCGCGCCCGTCGCCGCGCTGGCCGACATCGCGCAGCGGCACGAGGCGATGCTGCTGCTGGACGAAGCGCACGCCACCGGCGTCTATGGCGCGGACGGACGCGGGCTGGCGGCACACCTCGAAGGCGCGGAGAACCTGCTGACGCTCCACACCTGCGGCAAGGGGCTGGGCGTCGAGGGCGCGCTGGTATGCGGCGCGCGGGCGCTCATAGATACGCTCGTCAACAAGGCGCGGCCGTTCATCTTCTCAACCGCGCCCTCGCCGCTGATTGCCGTGGCGGTCGGCGCGGCACTGGGGCGGATCGCGGGGGAGCATGGCGATGCTCTGCGCGCGGCGTTGCGTGCCCGCATCGCGGTTGCGGATGCGTATATCTGCGCCCCCTTGGGCCTCCCTTCTCCTGCCAGCCAGATCCTGCCCGTCATACTGGGCGACGACCACCGCACGATGGCGGTGGCGAACGCCAGTCAGCGCGCCGGGTTCGACGTGCGTGGCGTGCGCCCGCCCACGGTTCCGGCGGGGACCAGCCGCCTGCGCCTCTCACTCACGCTTAATGCCGCAGAAACGGATATTGTTGCGCTCGGCGAAACATTGAAGCTGCATATCGGCAAGGGCAAGGATGCTGCATGAGCAACGCGCTGGTGATCGCGGGCACGGATACCGATGTCGGCAAGACGCTCGTCTCTGCCGGGCTGATGCTGTGCCTGCCCAAAGCGCTATACTGGAAACCAGTGCAGGCGGGCACCGAACCGCAGACCGATACCGACGCGGTACAGCGCATCACCCAGCTGCCGGAGGAACGCTTCCTGCCCGAAGCCTATCGGCTCGCCACCCCGGCCTCGCCGCATCTGGCCGCGCGGCTGGACGGCACCGAGGTCGCGGCCGAAATGCTAGCCCTGCCTCAGGTCACCGCACCGCTCATCGTTGAATCGGCGGGTGGCGTGATGGTGCCGCTGAACGAGCATCTGCTCAACCTCGATATGTTCGCCCGGTGGGGTGCGCCGGTGATCCTCGTTGCGCGCACGGCGCTGGGCACCATCAACCACAGCCTGCTCTCGATTGCCGCCCTGCGCGCGCGCGATGTTCCCATAGGCGGCATCCTCTTTTCGGGCGATGCGCATGAGGAGAATGAGCGGATCATACCCGCGCTGGCCCATGTGCCCTCGCTGGGCCGCCTGCCCCGGCTGGAACGGATCGACGCCGCCGGGCTGCACCTCGCGATGCAGGCACATGTCGATATTGCCGCGATCGAGGCACTGCTCGCGTGACAAAAGTGCTTCCCGGAAAAGTGGGCACCGGTTTTCCGATAAGGAAGCACGGCAACGAAACAAACTCCCCGGTCTGGCATCCCTTCACCCAGCACGGGTTGAATGAACCGATCCCGCTCGTTTCGCGGGCAGAAGGCGCGTTGCTCCATTGCGCGGATGGGACGACACTGATCGACGCGATATCGAGCTGGTGGGTGATCACGCACGGCCATTGCGACCCCCGTATCGTCAACGCCATCCAGGCGCAGGCCGCCACGCTCGATCAGCTTATCTTCGCAGGCTACACCCACGAACCCGCCGAAGACGTGGCGCGCGGCCTCATCCGCCTTACACAAGCCACCCTGCCCTCGCCCGATCCACTTGCCCATGTGTTCTTTTCCGACAGCGGGTCGACGGCAGTCGAGGTCGCGCTCAAGATGGCGCTGGGATATTGGCACAATATCGGCGCGGCGCGGCACAAGATCATCGTGATGGAGCACAGCTATCATGGCGATACGATCGGCGCGATGTCGGTCGGCGCGCGCGGCGTGTTCAACCGCGCCTATGCGCCGCTGCTGTTCGATGTCGAGACGATCCCCTATCCGGCGGCGGGGCGGGAGCAAGCCACGCTCGATACGCTTGAAGGTCTGTGCACAGCGCCGGAAAAGCCCGCCGCGCTGATCGTTGAGCCGCTCATTCTCGGGGCGGGCGGAATGCTCGTTTATGCTGCGGATATGCTGCGTGGCATTGCGGAGATTTGCGCCACACATGATGTGCTGTTCATAGCGGATGAGGTGATGACCGGATGGGGGCGCACCGGGACTGTGTTCGCCTGCGAACAGGCAGGGGTGACGCCCGATATTCTCTGCGCCGCCAAGGGGCTGACCGGGGGCAGCATCCCGCTGGCCGCCACGCTCGCACGAAGCAAGATATTCGAGGCGCATCGTTCAGAGGACCGCGCCACCATGTTCTATCATTCCTCCAGCTTCACCGCCAACCCCATCGCCTGCGCCGCCGCCGCCGCCAATATCGCGATCTGGGAGAATGAAGACGTGCGCGGGCGTGTCGCGGCGTTGGGCGCGGATATGGCGGCCCAGCTCGATCGACTTGCCGCTCACCCCGCACTCGAAAACCCACGCCAGCTCGGCACGATCACCGCGATCGATATGCGGGTGAACGAAAAGGCGGGCTATCTGTCGGACATTGCCCCCCAATTGCGCGCCTTTTGCCTTGAGCGCGGGGTCTTGCTCCGCCCACTGGGCAACACCATCTATGCAATGCCTCCATATTGCACGTCTGCCGACCAGATCGGCACCATCTTTGATGCGATTGCAGAAGCCGCCGACCGTTTGGGCGCTTAAGCTTCCCTTTTGCAGTATTTGTCGCTATGGCGGCGCCAATTCGCGAAATTCAAGGACTTTATGGCTAAAGAAGAACTGCTCGAAATGCGCGGCACGGTGGTGGAGTTGCTCCCCAATGCGATGTTCCGCGTGAAGCTTGAAAATGACCACGAAATACTCGGCCACACCGCCGGAAAAATGCGCAAGAACCGTATTCGCGTGCTGGTGGGGGATGATGTGCTGGTCGAGCTGACCCCCTATGACCTGACCAAGGGTCGCATAACCTATCGCTTTAAGTGAAGGCGCGCGCGTGACGCGCCTCATCCTTGCCTCTGCCTCGTCGCGCCGGGTCGATCTGCTGGCGCAGATTGGTGTGGTGGCGGACGCTATCGACCCCGCCGATATCGATGAAACCCCATTGAAGGCAGAGCTGCCCCGCGATTACGCCGTGCGCATGGCTGCGGAAAAGGCGGCTGCCGTGGCGGCGCGGAACGCTGGCGCGCTGGTGCTGGCGGGCGACACGGTGGTGGCCTGCGGGCGCAGGATTTTGCCCAAGGCTGAGGACGAGGCCACGGCGCGGCGGTGCCTGGCCCTGCTTTCTGGGCGGCGGCATCATGTCTGGTCCGCCGTCACGCTTGTTGGATCGGATGGGCTGGCGCGCAATAAAATTTCCAACAGCATCGTCACTTTCAAAAGGCTTACCAACGTGGAAATAGCCCTCTACATCGCCAGCGGCGAATGGGCCGGCAAGGCCGGCGGATACGCGATCCAGGGCCGCGCGGCGGGGCTGATCCGCGCGCTCTCCGGCAGCCATTCCGGCGTCGTGGGGCTACCGCTCTACGAGGCCCGCGCCCTGCTCCTCGCCGCTGGATATCCGCTCTGATGGAATGGCTCTACGAGGAAGGCATCGGCGAATGCCGCGCCGCACTGGTGAAATCCGGCCGCATCATAGAGGCGCAGATCGAGCGCGAGGGCGAAGCCGCGCTCGCGGGCGCTGTGGCGCAGGGGCGGCTCGTCAAGGTGCTCATCCCCAAAAAGCGCGGCATCGTCCGCCTGCTCTCGGGCGAGGAAGTGCTGCTCGAACCGATCCCGCCCAGGCTGTCCGAGGGCGGGACGGTGCTGGTGGAGGTTCGTCGCGCGGCGATCGGCGAGGCGGGGCTGGATGGCCAACGGCGCGACAAGCTCGCCCTCGCCCGAGCAGCACAGCCGGGCGCCAAGCCGCATCCCGGCCCCAGCCTGCTCCAGCGCATCCGCGAAACCGGCCTGCCGATCACCCCCTGCCCCGCGCACGAGGACGACCGGCTGGAGGCGCACGGCTGGAGCGAGTTGCTCGACAGCGCGATGCGCGGCGAGATGGGCGGCGAGGACGCTGCCTTGCGCATTTTCCCCACGCCCGCGATGGTGCTGATCGATGTCGACGGCAGCCTGCCGCCCGCCCAGCTCGGCCCCAAGGGCGCGAAGCTCGCCGCGCAGGCGATCCGCGCCATGGGCTTGGCGGGCAACATCGGCATCGACCTGCCGACTTTGAACAACAAGGATGAGCGCGCCATCGCCGCCGCGCAGATCGACAAGATCCTGCCCCTTCCCTTCGAGCGCACGGCCGTTAACGGATTCGGCTTCATCCAGATCATCCGCAAGCGCGAGCGCGCCTCTCTGATCGAGTTGGTGCGCGAAGACCCGGTACTGAGCGCCGCCCTCGGGCTGCTGCGGCGGGCAGAACGGGCACAGGGCCCGGGCAAGGCGGCGGGCGGCGGGCCGGTGACGCTCAGCGCGAATCCAGCCGTCATTGAGCGCATCCGCCGCGCCCCGGACTGGATTGCCCGGCTCGAGAAGCGGCGCGGCGGCACGGTCACACTCCATGCCGATCCGGCGCTCGCCATGGGAGAATATCATGCCGGCTGAGCATCGCCCCACCCGCTGCCCAATATGCAAGGCGCCCACGGTGCCGGAGTTCAGGCCGTTTTGCAGCAAGGGCTGCCGCGACCGCGACCTCATCGGCTGGATCGACGAGGACTATCGCATTCCCGCCCGCTCGACCGAAGAGGACGAGCTGCAAAAAAGCAGCGATTATGGGGTGGACAGCGAGGGCAACTGATGCTTATAGCCCGCACTCCTGACCGCGCGGGGAATACCCCAAGTGCGAGGATGCCCGGGTAGCTCAGTTGGTAGAGCATGCGACTGAAAATCGCAGTGTCGGTGGTTCGATCCCGCCCCCGGGCACCACAAATTTCCCTTTAAAAACAATAACTTAGATACATTTTGCGGTATGCGAAATTGTCCCCCACATTCCGGGGCTTTGCGCGAGATGGAGCATCTGCCACCGAGCCGAGAGACGCATTTCGCGCGGCGTGTAGCGTGCAACTTCGGGGTTTTTCTCCAAGTGGCATTTAAGGCGGCACGGCGCTGCGATGCGCAGCAAGATGCGGTTTTGATGCTATGGGCGCTCAGGCAAATCCGAGCATCGCGCGCTGGGCCTGCCAGTCGAGCGGCAGGTTGGTGGTGCGGGCAAGGCGTTGGCGATTGAGCTGCACCGGCTGCCGCCCATCGAGGATCGCCGCGACGATATCAGGCGCAAGATATGCGATACGCAACAGAACGCCAAAATAGTCGCGGCTGTATCCATGCGCCTCGGTAAGCTCCGCGATGGAGCAATCAGTGTTGGTTTCGACCGCGTGGCGCGCGCGATGGGCTTTCACCACCAGCTTGATCAGCGCCGGATCCCGTTGTGCATGGGATCGCTGATCGGGTGATATGGCAAGCCGGGTTTCCTTGCCGCGACGGATGATCGGCGCGGCGACGCTTGTGTGTTCACCGTTGGCGAAGCGAATTTCTACCCGGTCGAGATGGATGTCGATGCGCTCGATCTGGGTTCCGATCAGTGCCCGCTGCTCGCTCATTGCCATATTGGAGAGCGAGCGGATTTCGGCCGACGTGGTCTCGGGATCGAAGCGCCGGGATAGCTGGCTCAGCACCAGCCCTTCGAGATCGCCTGCCGGAACACGCCATGCCTTCGCCTCTTTGCTGCTCCCTTCGGTGCGGCTGGCATAATAGCGATAGCGCTTGCCCCGTTTGGTGGCGTGATCGGGTGACATTATGCGGCCGAGGCCATCGTGCAACTTACCGATGAGCAGGCTGGGCTCTTCCGCATGGACACCGTTCACATGATTGTTGCGGTTCTGCCGCAACAAGGCGGCGGCGCGATTGAACAGGTCAGTGTCGATAATCGCGGCATGCTCACCGGGATAGGCCTTTCCCTTGTGCATGACCTCACCGAAATAGATACGGTTCTGGAGCATCAGATAAAGCGCGCCGCGACTGAACGCTGCGTTGCCATATTGCTTACCCGTCCGGCTTACACGTACCTTGCTCCTGATGCCCCTCGCCTTGAGGTCTTCCGCCAGCACCAGCACCGAACCCAGAGCGAGATAGCGCTCGAAGATTATGCGGACCTTGTCAGCTTCCTCGGGCACAACGACGAGCTTACGATCCCTGACCGCATACCCCAGTGGCACCGAGCCACCCATCCACATACCTCTGGCCTTGGAGGCCGCGATCTTGTCGCGGATGCGCTCGCCCGTCACCTCACGTTCGAACTGGGCGAAGGACAGGAGCACGTTCAGTGTCAGACGTCCCATGCTGTTGGTAGTATTGAACGCCTGGGTAACACTGACGAATGAGGCGCCCTGCTTATCGAGCACCTCGACAATCTTGGCGAAGTCGGCGAGGCTGCGGGTCAAACGGTCCACCTTGTAGACCACAATGATATCGACCCTACCCGCCTTTACGTCATCCAGGAGATTCCTGAGACACGGCCGATCCATGTTCCCGCCGGAATAGCCGCCATCGTCATAGAGATCGGGCAGCAACTCCCAGCCCTCATGGCATTGGCTCATCACATAGGCGGCACAGGCCTCACGCTGCGCATCGAGGCTGTTAAAGGCCTGATCCAGCCCCTCGTCGGTCGACTTGCGGGTATAGATCGCACAGCGGCGCTTGGCTTTAGACGACACTGGCCTTCTCCTTGAGGCCGAAGAAGCGCGGGCCCGACCAGTGGACGCCGGTGATCTCGCCCGCAATCGGTGTGAGCGAGCGGTAATGCCGGTCCTGAAACTGGAAGCCCTCTTCCAGCACCAGCACATGATAGATCTGGCCATGCCACTCGCGGGTCAGTTTCGTGCCGGGTTTGAGGGAGAGGCCTTTCCTGATTTCGACATCACCGGTCTCTTCCAGTTCCTTCGCAAGACTCCGCAACTGACGCGTGGCGGCGGGCGTCAGCCCGCCGTGCACCTTCTCCTGCATCGCCCACGCGATCGCGCGGGTGGCGAGGTCGCGGCCCAGCCCGACCGGCATCAGCTGGCCCTTGTGCCAGCGTCGCCACTCCGCGCGCAGCTGGGCCTGCGACATCGCTGCCAGCGTTTCAAGCTGGCCAGCCACGCCCGTCATCAGCGGTCGATCCGGTAGCTGGTCTCGCCGCCGCTTCGCGTCTCGCGCAGCAGGTCGATGCCCCTCTTGCGTAGACCGGTCAGAAACGCACGCGTGCTATGCGGCTGCCAATGCGTGAGCGCCATGATCTCGCCCAGCGTAGCGCCCTTGTTGCGCGAGAGCAGCTTGGTCACCGCCGCTGATTTTGTCGACCGGGAGGCTGACGCGGTGGGAGCGCTGTTGGGTGCAGCGACCTCGGCGGTAGTGGTCGGTGAGAATGATTCGGTCTGTTCAATGCTATCCATGTGGTGGTCTCCTTGTCAGAGCGACAACATGCCGCTCCCACCACCCACAGCCCCGCCGATCACTCGGTCGGAGCAGGCACCGGTCTGGCCCGGCGCGATTTAGTGCGAATACCAATGCTCGGTTTGCGCCAGAAGTCGAGCGGAAATGTCCGCTGGTAAGACACTCCGGAACGGCAAGTTTTAGAACGCAACTTGCGGATAGCTGCCGCTCAGGAAGGTCGGCTTTAGCTGCGACTAGCAACCGCTTACCGTCCTTCCGGCCATGTTAGTGAATGGCCGAGGTCGCTAAAATAGGACTGACAGCACCATTTATCATGCTTCCATGCAGGAAATCATGGCAGATTAAGGAAATTCAGTTATGTTTGCAGGGCAAGGAAAGGCGTATGCGGACTCATGGCGCGCGGTGAATTGATGAAGAAATTGCTGGCGAGCTACGGCAAGGACGAGGAGTTCCGCGCCGTTGCCGAGCAGATCATCAGTGAGGAAGAGAAAAAAAACAATCGCGTACTCGCGCGCTCTCTTCGTCGCTCACTGGATGCGGCGCCCTCGCGCCCGACGAAGCCCAAGGTGCTTGCCCCGCTCATTCCCTTCCCAGAAGCCGCAGGCGACTTCATCGAATTGGTAGAGCCGACGCACAACAAACAGGATATTATCCTATCAAGCGAGAATGTCCGTATTTTCCTTGATCTTATGCGAGAGTTTCGGCGGGCCGACGATGTCCGCCGTCGCGGCCTGCCGGTCCGCTCCAAGCTTTTGTTCTGCGGCCCTCCGGGCTGCGGCAAGACGCTCTGCGCGGAGATATTTGCTGCCGAGCTCGGCATGCCGCTCTACATCGTCAAGCTTGACCGCCTAATATCCTCCTATCTGGGCGAGACAGCGACCAATGTCCGCAAGCTGTTCGAGTTCGCTCGAAAGCAGCCGACGGTCCTCTTTTTCGACGAATTTGATGCCTTGGCCCGCGCCCGTGAAGACGGGGGCGAGCACAATGAGCTGCGGCGTGTCGTCAACAGCCTGCTGATCTTCATTGATCGTATCGAGCCCAAAGGCTTTCTGGTCGCCGCCACCAATCTCGATCAATCGCTGGATCCGGCCATCTGGCGACGCTTCGATGAGGTGATTTGGTTCGATCCACCCGATGCCCGGATGATCGCGCGTTTCCTCACGATGAAGTTCAAGAATGTCGCGCTGGCTTTCGACCCGCAAGCGCATATCGGAGAACTTTCGATCTATTCCTATGCCGAGCTGGATCGCATCTGCGTCCAGGCGATCAAGGCGTCCGTGATCGACAGACGAAAACAGGTCAGGGAGCAGGATTTCCTTCATGCGATTGCCGATGAGCGCCGCCGTCGGCGCAGAGTCGGCCGAATGACCGCCTGACCCCCGCCTCGTGGCGCGTTATGATCACCTGCAGCTATTGCGGCTGCCCGAGCGCTTGCCCCGTCGCAAGAATGGTGGTGGTGGGCCTCCTCCCCATCGCAATCCGCGCGGGCACAGCGATCGTCTGGGCCGGGAACTCGGACAGGCCGTAGCCGCCCAGCGGCAGCGTCGCCGACCCGATGTGGTCGATCCGTCGTTGATCCTCCGTGTCAAGATGAGCGGACCTTTGCTCGAGGAGGAATGGAATCGTGTCGGCCTGACCGTTCTTTCGAGCGACGAGGATCGCACGCTTGTCCTCTTCTCCTCGAACGATGAACTGACCGAGTTTCAACGTAAGCTCGATGCCTATGGCCGGGGTGTTCAGCCTGGCCGACAGAACCCGGCCTTTTCCTCGTTCATCGCCAATGTGGAGACGATTGCCGAAGTTGCACCGCGCGATCGGATTGGCATGCGTGCCCGTCAAGCGGGCTTGGTCGATGTCGATGATTTCCAAGTCGGCGAGGCTTACACGGTTGATATCGAGCTTTGGGATCTTGGCACCCGGGCCTTGCGCGAGCGCAAGATTGACGACATTGTTCGCTACGCGGAGGCGCGGGGCGCCGAGGAACTCGATCGGCATATCGGTCCTAACCTCACACTCGTCCGACTTCAGTGCGATGGCGCGATTGCCCGCACCCTTCTGTCGATTGAGGAAATCGCCGAGGTCGATCTGCCTCCCGAGCCGGATCTGCTCGCGGCGCAACACATCGACGATTCGCTGAGGGATGTCCCGGATGTGGAGGAGCTCGACGAGAATGCGCCGCTCATCGGGATCATTGACAGCGGGATCAATGACCATCCGTTGATCGAGGATATCATCGTTGGCTCGATTGCCGTGCCGGATACGATGGGTACAGCCGACGACCATGGGCATGGAACCTTCGTTGGGGGTATCGCGACCTTCGGCGATCTGCGAGCGCAATTGGGAGCAGGCGAACTGGTCCGGCACGCGCGCCTATGTTCAGCCAAGGTGATCGACCACACCGGCAATTTCCCAAACCGCCGCCTGACGCCAAAACTGATGCGCGAGGCGATCACGGGTCTTCACGAGCGTTTCGGTTGCCGGATTTTCGTCATTTCATTGGGCGATCGCACTAAAGTTGTCGAAGGCGGCAAAGTTGGCCCATGGGCGCAAACGCTCGATGAACTGGTCCGCGAACTGGATATCGTCATTATCGTCGCGGCTGGCAACCGTCAGCCACGGCGCGGAATGCGCATTGAAGAGTCTGTCACCCAGTATCCAGACTACCTCATGGAGCCGGAGAACAGGCTGTGCGAACCGGCTGGCGGCATGAACATCATCACTGTCGGTTCTGTCGCGCACGGAAATGGTCTTAGCGCCCGCGCGCAGGACAATGTCGGCGTGCGTCCTATCACCGAAGCGTATGAGCCTTCACCATTCTCGCGCGCTGGACCTGGCGTGCGCGGTGCGATCAAACCCGACTTTACCGACATTGGCGGTACGCTGATCTACAATGGCCCCACAGCCTCTCTCCAAGGCGGCGAAGTGCGGCCCGAAGCTGGTGTGATGTCGCTCCACTACCGTCCTGTCGACCGGCTCTTCGCAGCGCGGTCGGGCACATCCCACGCCGCGCCTCTCGTTGCGTTCAAAGCAAGCCGAATTCTGGCACGCTTTCCTGACGCTTCTGCCAACCTCATTCGCGCCCTCCTCGTTACGAGCGCGGTCGCGCCGCCCGAGAGCGTCCGTCGCTTGGCCTCGCTAGGAGATACAGCTGGTCGGGCGCTGTTCGGCCATGGACGTGTCGATCCGGAACGTGCAGCTTTTTCCGATGATTCGCGAGTGATCCTCTACGCCGAGGATGAACTCGCGTTAGATCATTTCGCGGTCTACCAGATCCCGATCCCCGAACTGTTCCAGACCGAACGGGGACGCCGGACCATCCGCGTGAGCCTAGCTTTCGATCCGCCCGTGCGACACAGTCGCCTCGATTATAATGGCGTATCGATGGGTTTCCGGCTCATCAGGGGTTGCGAACCCGACATGATCTTCGAGCACTTCCGGCGGCGTACAGCCGATGAAGCTCCGTTCCCCGAGATGGAAGCCCGTTACGACTGCAAGCTGCTACCCAGTTCGACGGTGCGGGAAAAATCGAGCCTGCAAAGTGCCAGTATCAGCTTCTCACGCAATATTAGGGGCTACGGCGACAATTACTATCTCGTGGTGCGATGTGCCGGTGGCTGGGCCGGTGATGAGGGCCACCAGTCCTTCGCAGTGACTGTTGAAATTTCGCACGAAGCGGAACTTCCGCTCTATGAACGCTTGCGCCAGCGTATCCGTGTCAGGGCATGACGGCATTATAGCAACGCTCCATATCGACATGCAGCACGAGCGCGTCATGCTGGGCATCTACGACTTCGGCCTCGCTAACCAACTGGCCAGACAGTTGATGACTCCTTTGCTGCACTGCAACCAATCGCTCCGAAGCGGAAAAATGTCCCATTTGTGGCGCAGAAGACCTTTTCCATACTATCTTTGATCAGCCAACTTTAGCGTCTGCTGGATCCATAGGACCCGTGTGAATCTTGTGATTTGGGCTTACGCACCATTCCGTGGAATTCCGAGAGCGTCCGACAATTCTACGTTCGTCGTGTGAATCCCCGTCCATTGCCAAACGAACTGCGGGTGCACCTCACCGCCCGCCGCATGGTTTCCTACCCGCGCAACGACAAGGAGGCACCAGCGAAACGCGTCGTGGCACAATGATCGATCTTCGAAGAGTCTCTGCTCGTTCTCAACCATGTCGTGGATCGTCACGCCAGGGATGGCGACCGATGAAGGTTGCCATTTGGGATGCACCATCTGCGACCGAAGATCATATAGCTCTCGCATTTTCTTGGTTAGCCGCTTTTGCGCCGGTAGAGGGTTTCCATAGGCATGCCGCGGTAAGCTGCTTAACTTTGTCTCGATCGTCATGTTCGTCCGGTTCGCCATCTCTATGACGCGGGACAGCTCGCGCTCTCTCCCAACCAGATGGAAAAAGACGTTTAGCCCGCACTATTCATGAGGCCTCCGCTCCGGGTTCGTGCGAGCATGGTTTGTCGGTCGCCGGGTGATCAGAGCAAGCTCCTCCGGCGGTTTTTTCACCGCGTCAGGATCGATGGGCTTTTCGAGGTTGAAGGACGAGGGCTCGGGCTTTGGGCGGCACTGCCGCGCTGGTTATGTGGGTGCCGGCCGGAGGCCGGTGGCAATGGTTCTGAACAGGCTGGCATCGGGACAGGCTGACGCGAAGGCGACGCGGATGCGCGTAGCGGTTTCGATGATGCGGGCGGCGACCTTGAGCAACCGCAGGCGCAGCGTTGCGAACTCGGCGGTGGCGAGCGCGGCAGCCTTCGGGATTTCCTGCTGGATGCGCCACACGAGCCAGTAGGCGGCGGTGTGCAGGATGAGGCGCATCTGGTTAGCATTGGCTGAGCGGCACGAGGTACGATCGCTGGCAAGCTGGGTCTTGTGGCGCTTGATCAGGTTCTCGGCGTTGCCGCGCGCGCAGTAGAGGGTGTCGTAGATATGCTCAGCCGAACCTTCGGCCAGCGAGGTGACGACATAGCGGATGTCCATGCCCAGCGTGCTGGCCTCGATCCGGGCGACGACGCGGCGCTGGCACTTCCAGCTCTTCGCGCCGTAGCGGGTCTCGGCATAGTTGCGCAGGACCGGATATTGGCGCTGAGCCCGCTTAACCGCGCAGGCATCGGCGGCAGCGACGATTTCGGGATCAGCACGCAGCGCGGCGTTGGTCGGCAGGCCGAACACGTAGTCGACGCCGGCCGCCTCGCAGAAGGCCATGACCTCGGGCCGGCCATAGTGCCCGTCGCCGCGGATGGTGATGTGCGTTTCGGGCCAGTGCCGGCGCAGATGGCGCACCAGGCGCCGGATGTGGCCGGCAGCTTCGGCGCCCGACGGTGTCTTGCCGGTGCGCAGCAGCATCGCCACCGGTCGGCCGGTGGCAGTGTCGTAGACATGGATCGGCAGGAAGCAGCGCTCGCCATGATGCCCGTTCCAGAAGGAGAGCTGCTGATAGCCATGAACAACGTCACAGGTGTCATCGATATCCAGCGTCACCGCCGCCGGCGCGGCGGGGTAGCTGGTGCAGTAGATGTCGATCATCGCGGCCATCATCCTGGCCAGCTCGCGTGTGGTCGGCGCATTTTCCCACCGGCTCATCGTCGGTTGGCTGGCCAGCCCCGCGCCCGATCCCGGCAGCTTGCCCAGCGCCAGGCGGAAGCCCGGATCGTCGCGCAGAGCGTCGAGATCATCGGCGTCTTCATAGCCGCAGGCGATCGCGAACACCCGGGCACGCAGGATGTCATCAAGGCGATGGATCACCCGCACAGGGTCCCGCGGATCGGCAATGCAAGCCGCAAGCCGCCGGCAAAGCCCCATCGCGCGCTCGGCCTGTGCCAGCAGCAGAACACCGCCATCCGAGGTGAGCCGACCTCCGTCGAACGCGGCTGTGATCTTCTTGCGCCCGATCGCTGGAAACGAAAATCCCGGCGCGCTATCATCGCTCCCGGCGGGTGTGGCCCGTGGCATAAATTGCCTCGCTGCAGGACTGGTCTAGACACCCATTTTCCTACATCAAAGCAATCGCTTACACCACTCCCGCCAACCCTTCTGACCAAGCCCGATGAATAAGCCGGGTTAGGAAGGCCTCCACGCCGACAAGGCTCATTATGAAGCATTGGAGGCCATGATGCCGATTGAGCTCGTGGTCTTCCGCTTCCCAAGTCATTGACTGCAAGTGACGGTAGGCCGCCATATAGTATGTTTGGACTATTCCCTGCGGCATTTCCAACGTCGTTTCACGAACTAATGGCACACCGTCCTTTGTGACCTGGCGGATAGTACCGTCATCGTTGAAATCGTATTCGAAGTGAGGCACCTAGACTGATCTCCAATTTCGCTGATCATCTACTCCGCGGCAGGCGATATGCTCAGCGTCAGTATCGACGAGAGGTGAAGCGCCTTCGGTCAAACGTCTTGGGGCCGTTCGATCATAGGCCTCACCCTGACTGAGTAGTCACCGCCCATTTTGCCTGATGATCCGCTGATCAACAGCGAATGGTCGCTCTCCTCGAAGCGATAATCCTGCCATCGTGGATGGAAGCGCATGTGAAAATCGTCGATTGTCACCTGCGTTGTTTCGTCGATATCGATCTGACCATCATCGGGGCCACTGCCCACATAAGCACGTAGATTCGATCGGAATGACAGAGGCATACGGACTGCAGGCCAACTATAGATAGCAGAAATCGGCATCCAGACATGATTGTTGCCGAAATTGTCGTCTGGATATTCAACGCTCTGGCTCCAATATTGCCTGAAAGCGCCAAACTCCCTGATGCTTCGACTTTCCCGGTTTTCGTCCGCCTGACGCATCCCCTCACTCCTCTCCTACCACGGCCTAGCCGTTCAGCGATCGCGCGAAGAACCTGCCGTTGCCGGCAAGTGCCGCCCAGACAACAAGGCGCGCGCCGATCGAACCGGGCGGTAAATGATACTCCGCTTGCATTGCCGGTGCGAGCAAATATCGGACCTCTGGTGTTGTGAGGACCAACAGACGACTATTGACGGTGGATCAATTCCGATGCGATGGCCGGGTAAACGAAGAGCAGGTTTTACCAACGCCAAATTGAATTAGGACCGACCGCTTTGTCGGCGGCCCCTGCCACGGTAGTGAGCACTCAAGAAAAAGGGCGGGTTCCGACCGACATGCGCCGTTCGCCGGGGCGGTCTCCAACGGCGGCTACTGCTGACAAGTGCCGCTCGGTCGGCGTCAAACCGTCTGGCAGCAACGCGCCCTCATATTGGTCGATTAGCGTAAACGAACCTAAGATTAGCCCGGACCCTTAAAGTGTTCAGCAGCAAGGAAGCCTTTGTGGGTCGGCTCGAAAATCTCACCCTTGTAGCCTACATCGCGGATTAAGTCGGCTGCGACTAACTCTTCAATCGCGGCCTCCCATCGCGCCACATCCCGACGGTCGCTATCTTCAGATAGAGCTGTGCTGCCGGCTTGGATGGTGGTGCCACCTAGATGCCGGAGGCGCATCACAGTGTGACCTCCACTATCGTCCGCGCATGTCAGCGTAAGAACGCGAACAGCGTCGTCACTTAATAAGCGCGGACGATCAGTTCGCGGTCCCGGGAAAGCTTCAACAGTAGTGTCTGGGTCGATTTTTGTCAGATTGCGGAGGTATTCGTTTCCCTGTAGGCAGAGCTGCAGGTGCCGCCGAAAATCGTTACGAAATTGCTCCTTGGTTGAAAACGTTTCAACAAGGCCTTCATTGTAAGCCCAGGACTTGAAAGACTTAAGAGCTTTGAATTGGTCCAGGTCGAGGTTGCCTGCCACGATCGGCACTTCTGAAAAATAGAGTAAAACCGGCTTGCCCGCGGCATGATGGCGTTGGATTTCCTCCGCTGTGCCGCTTTCGGCTTCCCCGGTCGGCGTGCCTAGCTTAGTCCAGAAGATGCCGACCAGGACGTCTGCGTGATCGAGTATTCGCTCATTGATCAAGCTCTGCGGTCGACCGCCCAACTCTGGCGAACTATGCGTATCCCAGCCCAACGGCAACATGACGAGAGCGTCCTTTCGGGAGTGGATGGCATTCCACTCGGCGACGACGTCGCGAACGATCTCTCGCTCATGCACGACGTCCGACGGCGATGCAATCATCACCTCAAGCACTTTCGCATCGTAGGCCATCGCTACTTAGCTCCCCTCAGCTTCGCCCGTTTGCGGTCGGGCAACCCGTCGCGGACCTTTTTGATTGATAGTTCCATTTGCCAGGTCAGGCATTTCTACCTGCCGACATCCCGTGCGGCGCGCTCAATCCACGCGCCTATGTTGTTGTATCCATCGTCGCGTACCCAATCATATGTTCGGTACAAGGCGGTGAACGGTTTCTCGCCCGCTTTCCAGTACTCGAGAGGGTTTCGACCCTGCAAATCAACGCCACTGAGGGGGTCTTTGACGTTGTGGATGTCGATTGCCAGGATTCCCATCTTACGCTCGTAGCTCCGCTTAATTTCGTATTTGACCCACTCGCGGGAGTAGGTCTCACGACCGAAGAGGACTGCAGTCACGGAACAACCAGCAAGCTGATCATCAATCCACTTTTGGATACCGCCCGCGCGGCGCTTAGCGTCTTCGAAATCGGCAGCGTCATAGAACGGCGGCGCTGCACCGCGTTCGCGCACGACCCACGAATTGCGTACCTGCTGGATACGACGCACATCGCGTGCATAGTGGAAGCTGAAAAAAACCTTGCGCATTAGCTGGTGTTGCCTCCCTGTAGCTTACGGATGACCGAGATCAACGGTTCGATCAAGCCGGACAAATCGTTAGTGTGTTCCGCTATAGCCTGAATGAGGGACGGGCCGTTTTCACCGAGTTCGGGAATGAACTGAGCCGGATCGACGAGCGTTCGATCTGAAAGCTCTTTCGCCATGCCTCCAGTTGCCCCGACCGGCACGACTGCGAGACCCTGTTCTCGCGCAATCTCAAACTCTTTTTCCATTCCGTCGGCCAGGACCACGACATCGTCGCCTTGTTTGGTCCCAAACAAGAAAACTGCGATTCCCGCGTGAGAGGTAATCTCCTCACGGTATTTCTTCCAGACAGCAGCTCTCTGCTCTGGGTTGCCGCTCTGCGGGAACGGCCTAAGGACTAGATTTTCCTCAATACTGCTGTCGGATTGCATGACCTCCCGTAACGCTCCCGACAATAGTGCATCGCCGAAACCCAGGCCAATACCGGTTGCGAGACGAGTGCCGCTTGAAATCAGTCGACGTCCGAGCGTCTCCGCGAACTCCATAACCGCCTCTTTTCCCCATGGCTCGAAGTTAGCCACGCTCGCGGAAACAAACACGGTCCGGCGGCGATAACGGGCTACGAGTTCCGCAAGAAACTCGGTTATTTCAGCATACTCGTCGACCACAAGGACTTTCACGTTGAAGCGCTTGAGGTCCTCAATTACGAGATCCTGGCGCAGGCTGTGGTGCTTGAATTGCTCGTCTGTCTCATCCGGCAGCTTCGTCCGCTTCCTGAAAACGGCGTAATGCCTGCGTTGATTGCTCTTGAAGGTCAGCCTGACCTGCGTAAGGACGTGACTTAAATTAGGATCAGTGAAGCTGAAACCCAGGAAAAGAAAAGTCTTGGAAACAAGGTCACCCGCTAGCGCACTTATTAAGGCACCTCGCTCGGTCTGATAACGTTCGTAGTCATCGCGAGTCGCCACGGCTTCGTCCGGCCGGTCAACATCGCCATGCATCTTGTACAACGTCGCTTGGCGCCCGGGGCGGCTAGTTGCCAGCTGCGGTACCGCACTTTTGACATCAACGATTTTTCCGGCGCTTCGCAGGGCGGTTTCAATGAGTTTATCGTAGTTAGTGGTCCACCAAGTGCGAATTGGTAGCTGCGCGAGAAGCTCGTGATTCGACGTGGGTGGATTCGTGGGGGAAATTGCTTCGATCACGGCCTTATGAAGCCGATCTCGATTGGCGCCGTTGGCGTTCACGTGAAACTGCGCCACTCCGATCAGGTCGGTTTCGAAGTCGATCTTGAGGTCAAGTTCTTCGGCAAGCGGGCGTATCAACTCCCGCCAGTCTACGTACCCAGAAGGAACTGAAAGACCGGCGCCCGCAAACACAGCGGCGTCTCCGGCCACAACTTCTCCGAGATAATCGGTAACAAACTGCCGAATGGCTGACTTCATTAGTAGCCTTTGCCCCCTGTTTGGTTCGCTTCGCTCAATCTGATCATTTTGACGCCACGAAGCAAGGTCGCCCTCCAACTTGCATGCCAAGCCGTTAAGCGGATCCACGAATGGCCGGTGTCGGAGCAACCGGATGTTGCCCGTCGCGGCGCCGGTCGGGGGTAATGTCCCAACGCTGGTCGATCGCTCCGCCCCGACAGATGGATGAACCAAGGGCGGGTTTCAACGACCAGCTTTGGGCTGGCGAACGACCGCAATGTCGAAGGATTTCGGGTGCCGGAGGCGTACGAAATTCTAACATGGAGGAACCCGCGGGCCCCATGCACCGGTCTATGGGTAAAAGGGCTTTGGGCTGGATCTGCCTGGCAGGCGCTGCCAAGCTGGGAGGGCTGTCAGGGATCCGATTATCGCCATGTCGAGCACCGTCAGATTGCGATTGGTGTGTGTTTCGTTGGGCCTTTTGCTCGGTGTCAGGATCGAGTTTGGGATTGGCGTGCACTGCCTCACCGACCAAGTCGCAGTGACAGTGATCGTTTTGCTGGGCGAGCCATGCCGGGTCATGACGCAAGCTCCCGGATCAGCATAACTGATGTTGGCGGCGCGCGGGGTTGCCGCCAGCGTTCGAACGTCTCGATGATTATCATGTGGCCGCCACAGCATGGGCATGGTGGGCGATAATCTTCGGTCTCCTCGGGCGGATCCCTCGGCGGTGTCGCGACATCGAGCAGCGTGCGGGCAAGCGCGAGGCTGGTTTTGCGTGACGAGGCAGCGAGCAGGCCGTAGTGGCGGATGCGATGGAAGCCCCGCGGCAGGACGTGAAGGAGGAACCGCCGGATAAATTCATCGGCGCTGATGGTCATGACCTGCTGCCGCTCGGGTTCGGCACGACGATAATCCTTGTAGCGCATCGTGACGCCGCGCTCGTCGAAGCTGATCAGCCGCCGGTTGCAGATCGCGACGCGGTGCGTATAGCGCGACAGATAGGCAAGCACGGCCTGCGGCCCGGCGAACGGCGGCTTGGCATAGACCACCCAGCGCTTCTTCCTGACCGGCGCAAGATGGAGCAGGAACGCCCGCCGGTCAGCGAGATGCGTGCTGTTCCCGCGGAAGTTGAGCCTTCCCGCCTCATAGAGTGCCAGCAGCCGGGTGAGAAACAGGCGGCGGAACAGCTTGCCCAGCACACGCACCGGCAGCAGGAACGCAGGGCGTGAGGATATCCAGTGCATGTGATCAGGCGAGATGCCGCCACCCGGCACGATCATGTGCACATGGGGATGATGCGTCATCGCCGAGCCCCATGTGTGGAGCACGGCGGTGATCCCGATACGGGCGCCGAGATGTTTGCGATCGGCAGCGATGGTGAGCATCGTCTCTGATGCCGCCTTGAACAGCAGATCGTAGACCACCGCCTTGTTCTGGTACGCGATGTCGGCGATCTCGGCGGGCAGCGTGAAGACGACATGGAAGTAACCCACGGGCAGCAGATCGGCCTCACGTTCCGCCAGCCATGTGCGCGCCGCTGCACCCTGACACTTGGGGCAGTGCCGGTTGCGACAGCTGTTATAGGCGATCCGCCAATGCCCGCAGTCCTCGCAGGCCTCGACATGACCGCCAAGCGCAGCAGTGCGACAGTTCTCGATCGCCGTCATCACCTTCAGTTGGTTGAGGCTCAGATGCCCGGCATGGGCGGTCCGATATGCTGGACCAGCGCTGCGGAAAATGTCGGCGACCTCGAGCGAGGGGCGCACCGGCTCAGCCGGGAGGCGGCTTGCCTTCCATCAGCGCGATGATCCGGTCGAGCGGGCTGGCGACCGCCTGGATCGTGCGGGTGGAGACCTTGGTGTAGATCGCGGTGGTGTCGATCTTGCTATGGCCCAGCAGCACCTGGATAACGCGTATATCCACATCCTGCTCGAGAAGATGGGTGGCAAAGCTGTGCCGCAGCGTGTGAGGGCTGATGCGCCGCTTGATCCCGGCGACCTCGGCGGCTTCCTTCACGGCGCGATGCAGCTGCCGCGACGAGATCGGGTCGGTGTAGCTGCGACCCGGGAACAGCCAGCCATGCGGGAACATCACGCCACGCCGCTTGCCCTCGCGCCACCACAGCCGCAACAGTTCCAGCAACTGCGGGGAAAGCATGGCATTGCGATCCTTGCCGCCCTTGCCCTGTTCGACGCGGATCAGCATGCGCTTGCTGTCAATGTCATCGACCTTGAGATACGCGACCTCGGACACGCGCAGGCCGGCACCATAGGCCACGCCCAGCGCCGCCTTGTACTTGATGCCCGGTGCGGCCTCGAGCAGGCGGGCCGCCTCCTCGACGCTCAAGACCTCGCGCACATTGTCCGGGCGGCGGGTCGCGACCAGACCGCGCGCCAGATCACGCCGTCGCAGCGTGACCGTATAGAAGAAGCGCAGCGCCGAGACTGCACCGTTGATCGTGCCCGCGCTGGCGCCGCTCTCGTGCTGCTGGATCTGGAAGTTGCATATCAATGCGATGCGCGCGAAGGGCCTCCCGGTTGAGCAACTCGACCTGCCGCCCGAAGCCACGCACGGCACCTTCGTCGCGCCGACCATCATCGAGCTGCACAGCATCGCCGATCTGACACGCGAAGTCTTCGGCCCGGTGCTGCATGTCATCCGCTACCGGCGCGCTGACCTCGACCAGCTGATCGACGCGGTCAACGCCACTGACTATGGACTCACCTTCGGCCTGCATACTCGGCTCGACGACACTATCGAGCATGTCACGCGCCGCATCAAGGCCGGCAATCTCTATATCAACCGCAACGTCATCGGCGCCATCGTCGGCGTGCAGCCCTTCGGAGGGCGCGGCCTTTCCGGCACTGGACCCAAGGCGGGCGGGCCGCTGTACCTGAAGCGGCTGGTGCAGGGTGCGCCCAATCAGCCCGGAGGCACCGGCATCGACCCTGCCCTTGCGGATCTTGCCGATTGGCTGGAAGCGCAGGGCGAGGACAGGCTCGCCACGCAGGCAAGAGCGCTGGGCGCGCGATCGAAGCTTGGGTGGGAGGTGGACCTTCCCGGCCCGGTCGGCGAACGCAATGTCTATGCATTGCATCCGCGCGGCACTATCCTGCTGCGTCCCGCCACCCGCCATGGTCTGTTCCACCACATCGCCGCCGCCCTTGCGACGGGCAACGCCATCGCCATCGATGCCGACGAACATTTGCGCCCTGTCCTTGCCGAGCTTCCCGCCACCGTCCGACAGCGTGTTCGGGACACCCGCGAACCGGTTTCAGCCATGTTGGTCGAAGGCAACGACGCCGAGATACTACGCAATGCCCAGGCAATTGCGGATCGCTCCGGGCCGATCGTCCCTATCCATGTCCTCCCCCCGGCCGATCCGAACTTCGCGCTCGACTGGCTGCTCGAGGAAGTCTCCACCTCCATCAACACCACGGCAGCGGGAGGCAATGCCAGTCTGATGGCACTGGTCTGAGCGCCGGGGCGATTGCGCCGTACAAACAGTTTCAAGACGCTGAAATGAACAGAAGCGGCACACTGCCTGAATTGCTCTGACCGTTCCGGAGGCCGCTGCGCCATAAAAGCGCTCGATATAATTGTCCGTCTCGAATAAAATCACTTCTGAACAGTTTGCAGTGGTTCACTCGGGCCACACTGCACATTGTGACGGAAATGCAAAGATATGCCGTGAAACGAGGTGAATGTTCCATAACTGACCCTTCCATAGTCTCGCCTCTTTGGGGATCGCCCTTGGTGCTGCTCACCGCGGAGCAGCCGTTACCGCCAGAAGGAGTGCGTCTGGTAGTCGATCGCAGCGCGCGACTGCCTGAACTGGATCCTCATGACTATGACGTGATGGTGACGACGCTACCGGATGCCCCTGCACCGTGGGTCAGCGTGGCTCCGCAGCGCATGGACGCACAACTGGCCAGGGCGACGACCACTGCAGCGCAAAACCCCATAGCTACTGCAATCCTCGCGCGAATATTGCGCGCGGGGGAAGGGCTGGCGTTCGATTACGCGCTGGAACTCGAGTCATTGGCCTATTCGGTTCTTTTGGGCGGCAGCGAGTTTGCAAACTGGCTGGCTTCAAGAAGGCGCACTAGCCAGGGCGACCAGGCCCCCTACCCCGTCTGCTACCAACGTGACGATGATCTTGTTACACTCATTCTGAACTCACCTAATAATCAAAATTCAATGACCGCACACATGCGTGACGCGCTTCACGAGGCTCTGGTAAATGTTCTGGAGGATCCGAGTGGCCCACGTCTTGTCTTGCGGGCCAATGGCCGTTGCTTTTCCACCGGGGGTGCGCTCTATGAATTCGGCACGGCCAAGGATTTGGCTGCTGCCCATGTGATCCGTACCTTGCGAAGCTGCTCTCGGGCGCTGCACTTGATAGGCGACCGGTCCGAAGTGCATTTGCACGGCTGTTGCATAGGGGCGGGTGCCGAGATACCCTTGGCCGCCGCGCGACGATTGGCTGCGCCCGAAACTTACTTTCAGTTGCCGGAGTTGCAGATGGGGTTGATCCCGGGGGCAGGCGGTACCGTAACTTTTGCGCGCGCGATCGGACGACACAGGCTGCTGTGGATGGCCTTGGGAGGTTTTCGTGTTGGCACAGCGCAAGCGCTGGATTGGGGCTTGATACAAGGACTTATCGGTTGATCTCCAGATTGCAGGAACGGCTGGGACGTTTTGGCTGGTCGATTGCCGACCTGCTTGATCGCGATGCCCCGGGAGGTCTGGGTGTTCCGGGGGTCATATCGTCCAACGGCTGTTGCCGCCTGGTGCGTTGCCGGGACGGATGGATCGCGCTGAATCTTTCTAGGCCGGACGATTGGGATCTCGTTCCTGCCTTGACGAACAACGGCGGGAATGGCTGGAGCTCGATCGTGAGCTGGGCTTGCGGTCAAGATGTCGAGGAGGTGCTCCATCGCGGCGTCGAACTGCACCTTCCCCTTTCCGTAGTCGGCGAGGCGGAGCCGCAAACCCTTCCCCCCTCTGATGGCGACTATGTTCCGCGCAAAGTTGTTGATTTGTCGGCGCTTTGGGCTGGCCCTCTTTGCGCAGCATTGCTTCGGCTTTCGGGGGCGCAGGTGGTACGCATCTTGAGCGTGGGAAGGCCGGACCCGACCCCGAATGCTTCACCTCAGCTCGACAGGCGCATCAATTCGGGAAAGACGCTCCTGGCCTTGGACTTGCGGACCCAGCAGGGTCGCGAGGCTCTCCTGCGCGAAGTTGCCGATGCAGACGTGTTGGTAACCTCCGCGCGGCCCGCCGCACTGATGCGATTGGGATTAGGCATCCGGGGCATCGTCCCACCAAGGTGGGTGGCCATTTCCGCGCATGGTTTCGCCGGGCGTGGAGGGTGCCGGGTTGGATTTGGGGATGATTGTGCAGCAGCAGGCGGGCTGTTGACCTGGCGCGGCGACCAGCCGCTCTTTCGCGGGGATGCGCTAGCGGATCCGTTGACCGGGCTTGAAGGCGCACTCGCTGTGCTATCCGGTGCGACCGGACTCATCGACATGGCGATGTCCCGCGTCGCAGCTGCGTACGCCCGCTAGTGCTTATATTGCGTAACGTGCGCCCCTGGGGCGTTGACGCGGTGGATATAGCCATTTCCCGCGGCAGGATCGCTGCGATCTCCAGTCACCTGTCTCTGAAGGGTGAGGAGATCGATGGACATGGCGGGACGCTTCTTCCGGGCCTGCACGACCATCATCTGCATCTTGCCGCCACGGCCGCGCGGCGGCAATCCGTCAGCTTGGCCAATCTGGTCAACGAGTCGGCCGTGATGGCGGCCTTGAGACAATCGGGCAGTCCGATAGTGCGTGCAGTGGACTATGACGAGCGCGCAGCCGGGTTGCCGGATGCCGCCTTGCTCGACAGCTGGGAACCGTCGCGCCCCCTCCGCCTTACAGACCGCACCGGGGCGCTTTGGGTGCTCAACACTGCCGCCCTTAGGCTCATTGGCGACATTACATTGCCGCCGGGCGCGGAACGGGATGCGGGGGGCAGGCCAAATGGCCGTTTCTGGCGCGAGGACGCGTGGCTCCGCCGCGCTCTGCCGCTGGCGGAGCCGGACATTTCGGCCTTGGGCGCGGAAATGTCTGCCGTCGGGCTGACCGGGGTGACCGATGCGACAGCGCACAACGGGCCTGAAGAGGCATTGTATCTTGCGGGCCAAGTGCCGCAACGGCTGGTATTGATGGGAGGGACCAGGCTCGCAGCCGGTCACGGATACTCGCTCGGCGCTCTCAAGGTGATGATTGATGAGCGTGATCCGCCTTTGCTGTCCGAGATGTCGGCGCTTATCGCGATTGCCCGTGCACAGCGGCGGGGTGTCGCGGCGCATTGCGTAACAGAAGCGGAACTAGCGCTCTATCTTGCTGCGCTGGAGGAGGCAGGTGCCGCCCGCCCCGGAGATCGCGTCGAGCATGGCGGGCTGATGACACCGGAATTGATTTCGGCCGTTGCTGCGGCCCGCCTAACGGTGGTGACGAACCCGTCCTTTATTTATGGTCGAGGGGACCGGTACCTTGCGCAAATTCCACCAGAGCATTGGGAGCACCTCTACCCTGCGGGCAGCCTGGCTCGTGCAGGAGTTCCTATGCTGGGTGGTTCTGACGCACCTTATGGCGTACTGGATCCGTGGATTGCGATGCGAGCGGCGCGCGACCGCCTGACCGCTGGGGGACAGACGATTGGAATATCCCAGCGCATCAGCCCGGAGCGCGCGCTCAAGCTCTATTGTTCAGGAGTGATTGCGCCAGGCCGGCCGGCTGACCTGATCCTATGCAATGGTACATGGCACGAAGTCCTGCGCGATCTTACGGCGGAACGAGTGGACCTGACGATCATCCAAGGCGCTGTCGCTTTCATCCGTAACTAAGCAGAACCTGCTTATAGGAGCCCCTCGAAGTAACCGCGCTGCGCACGCCTCCGGCTCCCGGCTCTGCTAAGCGGATTTTATCCCCCACTTTACCTGTCGATTAGAACCGCCCCGGGACTGCGGTTCTAATTCCGGTCTCCGGTTAGGGTAAGTTTGGCGAGGGCGTTTTCACTATCAGTGGAAACGCTCTTGTCTTTTGCCGCATTTTCCGACCCGATGACCGTTTCCGGTCCTCTTGAAAATGCCCTAGCGACTGGGTGTTCACGAGAATATGCAGCGGGTCGTGTCCCAGGTGGTGGTGTAGGGAGGTTTCCCTGAAGGGGTGGCCACCGTCGATCTTCTGGTAGGGTTCGGATGCGAACTTGAACCTGGAGAAGAAGACGATGACCGACGACAGAATGGCCCTTGTTGAGCTGATTGAGCAAGGGGCGGATAGTGATTTGGTGCGCGAGATGCTGGCGTTTGCGGCCGAGCGCATGATGGATATGGAGATTGAGGCGAGAACGGGTGCGCCCGCCGGCAGTCGCAGCCCGGCGCGAATGAACCACCGCAACGGCTACCGGGAACGGGGCTGGGACACGCGCGCCGGGCGGATCGACCTGGCGATCCCGAAGCTGCGCAAAGGCAGCTACTTTCCGAGCTTTCTTGAGCCGCGCCGCACGGCCGAGAAGGCGCTGGCGGCGGTGATTCAGGAGGCCTATGTCCATGGCGTCTCGACCCGTTCGGTCGACGATTTGGTCAAGGCGATGGGCGCCAGCGGTGTGTCGAAGAGCCAGGTGAGCCGTCTGGTCGCCGAGATCGACGAGCGGGTGAACGCCTTCCTGATGCGGCCGATTGAGGGCGAGTGGCCCTAGCTGTGGATCGACGCTACCTACCTCAAGGTCCGCGAGGGCGGGCGGATCGTCTCGACGGCGGCGATAATCGCTGTCGGGGTCAACACCGATGGCCGCCGCGAAGTGCTGGGCGTTGCCACCGGCCCTTCGGAGGCGGAGCCCTTCTGGAAAGCTTTCCTGCGCTCGCTGGCGGATCGCGGCCTGCGCGGAGTGAAGCTGGTCATCGCCGACGATCACAAGGGGCTGCGCGCCGCCGCCAGCAAGGTGTTCGCCGCGAGCCAGCAACGCTGCCGTGTACACTGGATGCGCAATGCGCTGGCACACGCTGCACCCAAACAGCGACCTGCCGTCATCGCCATGATCAAGACGATCTTCGCGCAGGAGACGACTGAAGCGGCGCACCAGCAGTGGGGGCAGGTTGCCGATGCCCTGCGCGAGAAGTTCCCGAAGCTGGCCGACATGATGGACGCATCGCGCGAGGACGTGCTCGCCTACATGGCGCTCCCGAAGGACCATTGGGCGCAGATCGCCTCCACCAACCCGCTGGAACGGGTGAACAAGGAGATCAAGCGGCGAGCCGACGTCATCGGCATCTTCCCCAACGATGCCGCCGTGATCCGCCTCGTCGGCGCGCTGATGCTGGAGCAAAATGACGAGTGGGCCGTATCGCGCCGCTACATGACGCTGGAAACAATCGGCTCGGTGAGCCATAACCCCGTTGTCAGCCTGCCAGCACTGGCCACCTGACACATACCTGATCCTGCCGTGGATCGACGGTTCCTACACCACCACCTGGGACACGACCATGCGGCGCGAATGGGGGAAGGAGTTTCCCACCGATTCTGACCGTGCCTTCCGGACATAGGCAGATAGATGGATCGATCGCTTCCGCCGCGAAGTGCCCCAGCTGAGGGCAGAGCACAATGTGATGCCCCATTGGTGCCCCGCCGGAAGGCACAGCACTCAAATCACCTCTAAGTCATTGAAAATTTGGTGGACGCACTAGGGCTCGAACCTAGGACCCGCTGATTAAGAGTCAGCTGCTCTACCAACTGAGCTATGCGTCCATATGCGGCTTAAGGGCCTGCAATCGGCGGCTTTGCGCTGCCGAGGCGGGGCCGGTAGCATGGGGAGGCGGGCATTGCAAACGGGAAATCATGTGCGCGGATAATTTGTCGCGGGTGTACCGCCTGGTTTCGCGCTGATGACGCTGAACCATGTTCGCACGCAGTTGATTTATGATTTCTCCGAACCCGCAGCCCGCCCCATCCTCCTTGCCTCCTCACGCCGACCGGCCACAGCGGGGTATACCTCCCCATCGCCAAGCCCATAAACGCAGAGTCGAAATGCGTTGATAAACCAGCGCCTCAGCCTCTATGGCGCGGGGCCATGACAATCGCTTCGCGCCGCACCTTCGCCATCATTTCCCACCCGGACGCGGGCAAGACCACGCTTACCGAAAAGCTGTTGCTTGAAGGCGGGGCGATTCACCTGGCCGGCGAGGTCAAGGCGCGCGGGGCGAACCGGCGCGCTCGGTCGGACTGGATGAAGATCGAGCAGCAGCGCGGCATTTCCGTCACCAGTTCAGTGATGACGTTCGAGCGGCCGGACAGGGATGGCAACCCGATCGTATTCAACCTGCTTGATACGCCCGGCCACGAGGACTTTTCGGAGGATACCTACCGCACGCTCACGGCCGTCGACAGCGCGGTGATGGTTATCGATGCAGCCAAGGGCATTGAGCCGCAGACGCGCAAGCTGTTCGAGGTGTGCCGCCTGCGCAACGTGCCGATCATCACCTTCGTCAACAAGGTGGATCGCGAGGGGCGCGATCCGTTCGCGCTGCTCGATGAGGTGGCGGATGCGCTGGCGCTCGATGTCTGCCCGATGAGCTGGCCGGTCGGCATGGGTGGCGAGTTTGAGGGCATCTTCGATTTTGCGACCGGCATTTTGCGCCAGCCGACCGGGGCTTCGAAGGAGTTCGAGGGCAAGGCCGCCACCTTCTCCGGGCTGAACGACGGTGGGCTGGCGAGCGCGCTTTCGGCCGGTGGCCTTGCCCGCCTGCGCGAGGAAGGCGAGCTGGCGCAGGGCGGCTACGCGGGGTTCGATCTTGCCGCATACCGCCATGGCGACCTGACGCCGGTCTATTTCGGCTCCGCGCTCAAGCTTTTCGGCGTGACAGAGCTGCTCGATGCACTCGCCGATTTCGCCCCGCCTCCGCGCGAGCAACCGGCCGAGCCCGCGCCGATCTCGCCGGAGCGGGCGGACGTCACCGGATTCATCTTCAAGGTGCAGGCGAACATGGACCCGCAACACCGGGACCGTATCGCCTTCATGCGGCTGTGCTCGGGCAGGTTCAAGCGCGGCATGAAGCTCACACCTTCCGGCTCCGGCAAGCCGATGGCGGTGCACTCCCCTATCCTCTTCTTCGCGCAGGACCGGGAGCTGGCGGACGAGGCCTATCCCGGCGACATCATCGGCATTCCCAACCACGGCACGCTGCGGGTGGGCGATACGCTCAGCGAAAAGGCGGACGTGCGCATAACCGGCCTGCCCAACTTCGCGCCCGAAATATTGCGCCGGGTGGCACTGAAGGACCCGACCAAGACCAAGCAGCTCCGAAAGGCCCTGGATGACCTCAGCGAGGAAGGCGTGATCCAGGTGTTCTACCCGGAGATCGGCAGCCAGTGGATCGTCGGCGTGGTGGGCCAGCTCCAGCTCGAGGTGCTGATTTCGCGGCTTGAGGCGGAGTATAAGGTCGAGGCGGTGCTGGAAGCGTCGCCGTTCGATACCGCGCGCTGGTTGTCCGGTACGGATGCGGCGCTAAAGAGCTTTACTGACATAAACCGCTCCAGCCTCGCCAAAGACCGAGACGGCAACCCCGTGTTCCTAGCGAAATCGGCTTGGGACGTCGGCTATCAGCAGGAGCGCAACCCTGAGGTAAAATTCAGCGCTACCAAGGAGCGATAAGCGCGCCACAATCTGCGCTCTTGACCCAGATCATTGCACGACCTCAGCGCCTTTCTACCGTTGCGGCAGGAAGGAGAACGAATATGTTCAGGAGCAATGTCGGGGGTGTAGACCGCGCGCTGCGAATCATCTTGGGGCTGGTGCTGATCGCGCTGGCTGTCACGGGCAAGCTGGTGCCGTGGAGCTGGATCGGCATCGTGCCGCTGGTCACCGGGCTATTCGGCACCTGCCCGCTTTACAGCCTGATAGGGCTGAGCACCTGCCCGATAAAGAAATAGGCTATTCCGCCGAAACTTTGCGCCTTTCGCCGCGCAAAATGCGGACCAGCGCTACGACAGCCACGCAGGCCCAGATGCCGTTCAGCGTCATCGTGGCCCAAGTGCTGTGCGCGGCGGTATAGACGACGAAGGAGCAGGCGCCGACAAGGTTCAGGAGCTGATAGCGCCAGTCCTGACGGTCAAGCCAGCCGTTGGAGTTGGCGATATAACCGCTCAGAATAAGGCTAGCCCCGCCCCAGCCTACCGCCTCGATCAGAACCGACATTACATTCCCTTTCAAGGCTGATTGTGACGCATAATCCTGAGCAGTGCATAAGCACCCACTCCTGCCCAGACGATGTTGAGGACCATCGAGGGGATGGCGCGGTGCGCCCATGTATTGATGACGAAGCCGACCGCCCCAACCATGTTGAGCCAGTGAAACAGCGCTGATTTTCCGGTGAGGCGCCCCGTAGATAGCGCAACATAAGCCGCGAACACGCAGATTGCGCCGATCCAGCCCGCAGCCTCGATAGCTATCCCGCTCATATATCTCTCCAAGAAAATGGCGGGGGAAGCCAAGCCTCGCCCCGCCACCTGTTTCGTTAACGACGCCTAGCTGGCTTATGACGCCAGCTTGCGCAGCACATAGTGCAGGATGCCGCCGTTGCGGAAATATTCGACCTCGTTGGCCGTATCGATCCGGCACAGCGCGGTGAAGGTGAATACGCTGCCGTCCTTGCGCGTCACGACGACGGTCACGTCCTGCCGCGGCTGAAGGTCCGCCACGCCGGTGATCGTGAACGTGTCGTCGCCGGTGAGGCCGAGGCTCTCCCGCGTCTCACCGTTCTTGAACTGCAGCGGCAGCACGCCCATCCCAACGAGGTTGGAGCGATGGATGCGCTCGAAGCTCTCGACAATGACCGCGCGCACGCCCAGCAGGTTGGTGCCCTTCGCAGCCCAATCACGGCTGGAGCCGGTGCCATATTCCTTGCCCGCAATGACGACCATCGGCGTGCCATCGGCCTTGTGCTTCATCGCGACGTCATAGATCGGCGCGACTTCGGTGCCATAGCGGCTCATGCCGCCCTCGATGCCCGGCACCATCTCGTTCTTGATGCGGATATTGGCGAAGGTGCCGCGCATCATCACCTCGTGATGACCGCGCCGCGCACCATAGCTGTTGAAGTCCGCCTTGCTCACCTGATGCTCCATCAGCCACTTGCCGGCGGGCGAGTCCGCCTTGATGTTGCCGGCGGGCGAGATGTGGTCGGTGGTGATCGAGTCGCCCAGGATCGCGAGTGGCTTGGCGCCGACGATGTCCTGCACCGGGGCGGGCGTCATGCTCATGCCCTCGAAATAGGGCGGATTGGCGACATAGGTGGAGCCTGCGCGCCATTGGTAGGTTTCCGAACCGGTGACGTCGATCGCCTGCCAATGCGCGTCTCCCTTGTAGACGTCGGCATAGCGTGCCTGGAACATCGCGCGGTCCATGCAGCCCGCCATGGTGGAGAAGACCTCCTCGTTGGTCGGCCAGATGTCCTTGAGGAACACGTCCTGCCCGTCCTTGCCCTGGCCGATCGGCGTGGTGGTGAAATTGTCGATGACCGTGCCCTTCAGCGCATAGGCGACGACCAGCGGTGGGCTGGCGAGGAAGTTGGCGCGCACGTCAGGCGAAACGCGGCCCTCGAAGTTACGGTTGCCGGAGATCACGGCGGCGGCAACGAGGCCATTGTCGTTGATCGCCTTGCTGATCGGGTCCGCTAGAGGGCCGGAGTTGCCGATGCAGGTGGTGCAGCCATAGCCGACGAGGTTGAAGCCGACATTGTCGAGGTGGGTCTGCAGACCTGCCTTGTTCAGATAATCGGTGACGACCTGGGATCCGGGAGCCAGCGATGTCTTGACCCAGGGCTTGGGCTTGAGACCCAGCTCGTCCGCCTTCTTAGCGACAAGACCGGCGGCGACCAGCACGCCGGGGTTCGACGTGTTGGTGCAGCTCGTGATCGCGGCGATCATGACGTCGCCGTCGCCGATGGTGAAGTCCTTGCCCTCAACAGGCACGCGCGCATTGGCCTTCTTGTAGGTTTCGGCCATGTCCTTGGCGAACACATCGTCCACCTCGTTGAGGTCGACCCGGTCCTGCGGCCGCTTCGGTCCGGCGAGCGAGGGAACGACACTGCCGAGGTCCAGTTCCAGCGTGGAGGAGAAGATCGGCTCGACAGCGGGGTCGATCCAGAAGCCCTGTTCCTTGGCATAGGCCTCGACCAGCGCGATATTCTCTTCGGTGCGGCCGGTGAGGCGCAGATAATCGAGCGTCTTGTCGTCAATGCCGAAGAAACCGCAGGTCGCGCCATATTCGGGCGCCATGTTGGCGAGCGTCGCGCGATCGGCCAGCGTCAGCGCGGCAAGGCCGGGGCCATAATATTCGACGAAGCGGCCCACCACGCCATGCTTGCGCAGCATGTTGGTACAGGTGAGCACGAGGTCTGTCGCGGTGACGCCTTCCTTCAGCGTGCCGGTTAGCTTGAAGCCGACGACTTCGGGGATGAGCATGGAAACCGGCTGGCCCAGCATCGCCGCCTCGGCCTCAATGCCGCCAACGCCCCAGCCAAGAACGCCAAGGCCATTCACCATCGTCGTGTGACTGTCCGTGCCGACGCAGGTGTCGGGATAGGCGACGATCTCTCCGCTGGCGTCTGCGCTCGTCCACACCGTCTGAGCGATATTTTCAAGGTTGACCTGATGGCAGATGCCGGTGCCCGGCGGCACCGCATAGAAATTGGCGAGCGACTTGGAGCCCCATTTGAGGAAGTCATAGCGCTCCATGTTGCGCTGATATTCGATTTCGACGTTCTGCTCGAACGCCTTGGGGTGACCAAACTCATCGACCATGACCGAGTGGTCGATCACGAGGTTGACCGGTACCAGCGGGTTGATCTTGCTGGTGTCTCCACCGAGCTTCGCGATCGCATCGCGCATGGCGGCAAGGTCCACCACGCACGGCACGCCGGTGAAGTCCTGCAGCAGCACGCGCGCCGGGCGATACTGGATTTCGTTGGAAGATTCGCTGGGGTTCTTTTGCCAGTCGACTACCGCCTGGATATCGGACGTCGAAACGGTAAACCCGCCATCTTCGAAGCGCAGCAGATTTTCGAGCAGGACTTTCATGCTGAAGGGGAGGCGAGAAACGTCACCAAGCTTTTCCGCCGCCTTCTTGAGCGAGTAGATGGCGTAGTTTTTGCCGCCGACGCTAAGCGTCTGGCGCGTGCCCAGAGAGTCCTGTCCGATTGCTGTCATTGCGTGCTTCTCCATCGCAAAAAGTGCCTGGGCCGGGCCG
Source organism: Sphingobium sp. DEHP117 (assembly GCF_030867385.1). Taxonomy (GTDB): domain Bacteria; phylum Pseudomonadota; class Alphaproteobacteria; order Sphingomonadales; family Sphingomonadaceae; genus Sphingobium. The sequence goes on from NZ_JAPFBJ010000003.1 coordinate 578,519, forward strand.
GATGGGGAGGATGAGTGGAGCGACCGACCGTGAAGGCGAGCCGCGCGGAGCAGCCTTGCCTGATCTGTATCGCCCCCGCCCATCAACCGGCGGTCAAAGCAGGTTAACCCGATGCCGCAGCGCAATAACGGATAAGGGCCAAGAGTCAACGCACGGCGGGGTTTTCTGCACGATAGTCTTACATATTATATAGTGTTGCCGACGCGCGGGCGGCACAAAAAGTCGAGCCGCCCTTGCGAGCGGCTCGACCCCGTGCAGGCTCGTATGCCTGGCCGTCGGCCAAGCGAAACTAGCGGATGTAGTGGGCCGTCGTCCTGGCGGCGACGTCCTCGGGCGTGACGCCGGGCGCGGTCTCAATCAACCGGAATGGGCTATTGTGATCGGGCCGGGCGAACACAGCGAGGTCAGTGATAACCATATCCACCACATTCTTGCCGGTAAGCGGCAGGGTGCAGGCCGGAATGAACTTCGGGCTGCCATCCTTGGCGCAATGCTCCATGACGACGATGATCTTCTTGACACCGGCGACAAGATCCATCGCGCCGCCCATGCCTTTGATCATCTTGCCGGGGATCATCCAGTTGGCGATGTCGCCGCCCTCCGAAATCTCCATTGCACCCAATACGGTAAGGTCGATCTTGCCGCCGCGGATCATCGCGAAGCTCTGGGCGCTATCGAAATAGGCGGAGTGGGGCAGCTCGCTGATCGTCTGCTTGCCGGCGTTGATAAGGTCGGCGTCTTCCTCTCCCTCAAACGGGAACGGGCCGATGCCGAGCATGCCATTCTCAGATTGCAGCGTCACGGTCATGCCGGCAGGCACATGGTTCGCCACCAGCGTGGGGATGCCGATACCGAGGTTGACGTAGAACCCGTCCTGCAGCTCCTTGGCGGCGCGGGCGGCCATCTGGTCGCGGGTCCAACCTTGGGTCAGGCCATCATGCGTCGTCATTTAAACGGCCTCCCTGCTACGCGTGGTCCGGAACTCGATTTTCTTGTCATAGGGAGCGCCGACGATCATGCGCTGCACATAGACACCCGGCAGATGAATGCTGTCGGGATCGATGCTGCCGGCGGGTACCACTTCCTCCACCTCCACCACACAGACCTTGCCGCAAGTGGCGGCAGGCACGTTGAAATTGCGTGCAGTCTTGCGGAATACAACGTTGCCGGTTTCATCAGCCTTCCAGGCCTTCACCAGCGCAAGATCGGCGACGATTCCGCGCTCGAGGACATAATCCTGCCCGTCGAAATTCTTGACTTCCTTCCCCTCGGCGACAAGCGTGCCGACACCTGTCTTGGTGTAGAAGCCGGGAATGCCCGCTCCGCCCGCGCGCATACGCTCTGCCAGCGTCCCCTGAGGGCAAAATTCCACCTCCAGCTCGCCAGCCAAATACTGCCGCTCGAACTCCTTGTTCTCGCCCACGTAGGAAGAGATCATCTTCTTCACTTGCCGGGTGCGCAGCAGCTTGCCGATGCCTTCGTTGTCGATGCCCGCATTGTTGCTTGCGAAAGTCAGGCCCGTCACTCCGCTGTCGCGCACAGCATCGAGCAGCCGTTCCGGGATACCGCATAGGCCAAAGCCACCGCTGGCGATGAGAATATCATTCTTGAGCAGGCCATTGAGCGCCGCTGCAGCGTCAGGAAAGAGTTTTTTTGACATTGGGATCCTTGGGTTCACGCGCAGACATTGTCATAGCCGACGACAATCATCATTACCAATGATTTATATTTTGTGATATTGATAAGTAATGTCTATCAATAGAATTGCATTCTACCATATCGAGACACTGTTATGGATTGCTCGGCTAGGCACGTTCGGGGCTGCGGCGGAGCGGCTCAAGACGACCCAGCCCGCCATCTCCGCTCGGGTGCGTGAGCTGGAACATCATCTCGGCACCTCTCTTTTTCGCAGGGAAGGCCGGACAATGACGCTGACACCCGCCGGGCGGCAACTGGTGCGTGAAAGCGAACCCCTGATGGCGGGCTTCCAGAGCCTGCTGCATAGCGCTGGAGATACGGCGGAGACGGCAGGTATCGTGCGCATCGGCGCGGGAGAAATTGCGGCGGCCAGCTGTCTACCTGGCTTTGTAGCAGAGCTGCAAAGGACATGGCCCAATCTCTCGCTAGAGATAGAGATCGCACTGACAGCTGATCTTATCCAGCAGATACTTACCGGCAGGACCGATCTTGTCTTCGGAGCGGGGCGTATCGCCCATCCAGCGCTTCGGACCACCTCGATCGGCGCGGTGGACCTGCTCCTGCTCGCCAGCCCGACCACGATTGGCGCGATCGAGGCACAGGGGAACGCAACAAACTTCCCGATATGGTCACTCTCCAGCCACTCTCCGCTCTATCACATTATGAAACAGGCGATCGCCGCTTCGGGCATCACTTCCCGCTCCGTAAATCTGTGCAATAATGCGCGCATGATGATCGACATTGTCGCGGCGGGCGGCGGGATCGGCATATTTCCGCATTCGATGGTCCGACAGGCGCTTGAGGACGGCGCTTTGGCGCTGGTTCCTGGAGCGATGGACATTCCGCCGGTCGAGTTTCAGGTTGCGATCCGCGCGGGGGAGACTGACCCACTCATCCTTCACATATTCGAACGCGCGGGCCAGCTGGATATTCGCGCCATGTCAACGCCCCTAGCATCTTAATGAAAGGGCCGTCCCATCGGAACGGCCCTTCATCGGGAGTAACAGGAAGGCCGTCAGACTTTGTTGCCGAACGCACCTTTCACGCTGCCAGCAGCCTTCTGGGCTTTGCCCTTGACTTCCTGCGCCGCACCACGGTCGCGCGTATCGGGATTGCCGCTCTGCTGCTTTGCCTTGCCAACGGCCTCGTTCGCAGCACCTTTTGCCTTGTCGATCAACTCACCCATCGTTCGTCTCCTTCGTTGGGAACGAAAGGAAAACGGACGATGTCAGGGCGATGTTCCGGCAGTTGCGACGAGCGGTTGGCCGCGCGCCCGGCCGGTCAGATTAGCCCTGCTAATGGGCTTGACGGGTCAGCATACAGGCGCTTGCCCATACGCCCGGCGAGGTAAGCCATCCGGCCCGCCTCCACACCGGCTTTCATCGCGCGGGCCATCAGCACCGGGTCTTTCGCCTCGGCGATGGCAGTGTTCATCAGCACACCAGCGCAGCCCAGCTCCATTGCTTCCGCAGCCTCGGACGCGGTGCCGACGCCCGCATCGACCAATACCGGGAGCGATGTACCCTCCACGATCAGCCGGATCGTCACCTTGTTCTGAATGCCGAGGCCCGAACCGATCGGCGCGCCCAGCGGCATGATCGCCACCGCGCCCGCATCCTCCAGCCGCTTCGCCGCGATCGGGTCGTCGACGCAATAGACCATCGGCTTGAAACCTTCCTTCGCGAGCACCTCGGTCGCGCGCAGCGTCTCGACCATATCGGGGTAGAGCGTGCGCGCCTCGCCCAGCACCTCGAGCTTCACCAGCTCCCAGCCGCCCGCCTCGCGCGCCAGCCTCAGCGTGCGGATCGCTTCCTCGCCGGTGAAGCAACCCGCAGTGTTGGGCAGATAGGTGATCTTCGTCGGGTCGATATAGTCAGTCAACATTGGCGCATTGGGGTCAGACACATTAACGCGACGTACCGCCACCGTAACAATTTCCGCGCCGGACGCTTCTACGGCAGCGGCGTTCTGCTCAAAGCTCTTATACTTGCCGGTGCCCACGATCAGGCGCGAGCGGAAGGTCTTGCCCGCAACGCTCCAGCTGTCCTCCGTCACCGCCGCCGCATGGTCGCCACCGCCTACGAAGTGCACGATTTCCAGCTCGTCGCCATCCTCGACCATGACCTGTGCCAGGGTCGAGCGCGGCACGACCTCGAGGTTGCGCTCGACAGCGATCTTTTCCGGCACAAAGCCCAGTTCGCTCGCCAGCGCGGCAAGGCTCAGCCCCTCGCGCACCCGGCGATGCTCGCCATTGATCCGGATCGAAATATTCCCGTCAATGCTCAACTCTAGACCTTCCGCCAAAACCGCCATATCAAGACGCTGCATATAGGGACGCTTAGGCGTGCATCGCAACCGCTCTTGCACGCGGACAGGGGAATACATGGCAGAAGACCGGACAATATGGGTGCTCAACGGGCCCAACCTCAATCTGCTGGGCAGCCGGGAACCGGAAATCTATGGCTATGACACGCTGGACGACATCGCAGAGCGAATGAGCGATGTCGCCGCGCGTGCGCATGTCGAGCTCGAATTTCGCCAGTCCAACCATGAGGGACATCTGATCGACTGGCTGCACGAGGCGGCGGCAAGCGGCGCGCATGCCGTGATCCTCAACCCCGGCGGATTGACACACACCTCGGTGGCGCTGCTCGATGCTGTCCGCAGCATCACCGTGCCTGTGATAGAGGTGCACCTCTCCAACCCCCATGCGCGCGAGGAGTTTCGTCGCAAATCCTATGTCGGCATGGGCGCCAAGGGGACCATCGCGGGCTTTGGGCCGTTGTCCTACATGCTGGCACTTGAGGCAGCGCTGGAGCTTTAACCGGTTGCGCTCTGCGCCAATCCGCAATAGGCGCAATCGCCAAATATCCTATTCAGAGGGCATATGAACGACAAAGCAGACAAGGGCGCAATGCAGATCGACGTCAATCTGGTGCGCGAACTGGCGGATATGCTGGACTCGACCAACCTCACCGAGATCGAGGTTGAAGACGGGGACCGCAAGATCCGCGTCGCGCGGAAGGTTCAGGTAGCATCAGGCGCGCCGGTTTATGCTCCGGCTCCCGTACCGCAGGCCGCCGCAGCACCTGCCGCGCCGCAAGCCGACGCCGCGTCTGCCCCTGCGGCATCTGCGGGAAATGCGGTCAAATCGCCGATGGTCGGCACCGCCTATCTGTCCCCCGAGCCGGGGGCAGCGCCGTTCATTCATGTCGGGCATCAGGTAAAGGCGGGCGACACGCTGCTTATTGTCGAGGCGATGAAGGTGATGAACCAGATTCACGCCCCCGCGGCTGGAACGGTGAAGGCCATATTGGTCGAGAGCGGCCAGCCGGTCGAGTTCGATCAACCGCTCGTGGTCATTGAGTAAGGCTGACCATGGGCATAGAGAAACTGCTCATCGCCAATCGCGGCGAGATTGCGCTGCGTATCCACCGCGCCTGCCATGAAATGGGTATCAAGACCGTGGCGGTGCACTCCACGGCGGATGCAGACGCAATGCATGTGCGCCTTGCCGATGAGGCCGTCTGCATCGGCCCTCCGGCGGCGCGCGACAGCTATCTCAACATCGCCAATATCATTTCCGCCGCCGAAATCTCAGGTGCCGACGCCATCCACCCGGGTTATGGCTTCCTTTCCGAAAACGCCCAGTTCGCCGAAATCGTCGAGGCGCATGGCCTGATCTTCGTCGGCCCCAAGCCGGAGCACATCCGCATCATGGGCGACAAGGTGGAGGCAAAGCGCACGGCAGGCGCGCTCGGCCTGCCACTCGTGCCGGGTTCCGATGGCGCGATCACGGATCTGGCCGAAGCCAAAAAGCTCGCGCACGAGGTCGGCTATCCCGTGCTCATCAAGGCCGCGTCCGGCGGCGGCGGGCGCGGCATGAAGGTGGTGCAGAGCGAGGACCAGCTCGAAACTTCGATCCAACAGGCCGGCAGCGAAGCCAAGGCGGCGTTCGGCGACGACACCGTCTATATGGAAAAATATCTGGGCAACCCGCGCCATATCGAATTTCAGGTGTTTGGCGACGGCGAGGGCAACGCCATTCATCTGGGAGAGCGCGATTGCTCGCTTCAGCGCCGCCACCAGAAGGTGCTCGAAGAAGCCCCCTCCCCCGTCATCTCCGCCGCCGACCGCGATCGCATGGGCGGCATCGTCGCCAAAGCGATGGCCGATATGGGCTATCGCGGCGCGGGCACGATCGAATTCCTGTGGGAAAACGGCGAGTTCTACTTCATCGAGATGAACACGCGGCTTCAGGTTGAGCACCCCGTCACCGAAATGATCACCGGCGTCGATCTGGTGCGTGAGCAGATCCGGGTGGCAGAGGGGCGGCCGCTCTCGGTCGCGCAGGAGGACCTGCGCTTCACGGGCCACGCCATCGAGTGCCGCATCAACGCCGAAGACCCTCAGACCTTCGCGCCCTCGCCCGGCACCGTCACCAGCTATCATGTGCCGGGCGGCATGCATGTGCGCGTCGATAGCGGACTCTATCAGGGCTACAGGGTGCCGCCTTACTACGACAGCATGATCGGCAAGCTGATCGTCTATGGCCGCACGCGCGAGGGCTGCATCATGCGCCTGAAGAGGGCTTTAGAGGAATATGTGATCGAGGGGATGAAAACCACCATCCCGCTGCACCAGAAGCTGCTGCGCGATCCCGAATTTCAGAACGGCGACTATACCATCAAATGGCTGGAAGAGTGGCTGGCGAAGGATAATTGATCCGAAACAGGCAGCTTCGCAGCGTTCGGATATGCGGTGCCTGCCCAAACACAAAATGTCATCAAACTGTAACATTTGCGATGAATGGCTCTGCCATGAAACGCATCCTCGCCTCCGAACTGCTCGGCACCGCCCTGCTGGTGGCGACCGTCATCGGCTCTGGCATCATGGCAGACCGGCTCAGCGGTGGGAATGACGCGCTCGCCCTGCTCGGCAACACAGCGGCGACAGCGGCGGTGCTCTATGTGCTCATATCGCTTCTCGGCCCGATCAGCGGCGCACAGTTCAACCCGGCAGTGACGCTGTTTCTGGACCGCAGGCACAATCGCGGCGCGGTCATCCTCGCGCAGGTGGCCGGAGGTGTGTTGGGCGCGATGCTGGCACACGCGATGTTCGGGCTGGAGCCTGTGCAGCAGGGCGTCCATGCCCGAGCGACTCAGGGCGAATGGCTCGGGGAGGCGGTCGCCACCTTTGGCCTGCTGCTCACCATCCGCCTTGGCTTGCATTATCGGGCGGAGGCTCTACCCGCGCTGGTTGCGGCGTGGATCACGGCAGGCTACTGGTTCACCAGTTCTACGAGCTTCGCCAATCCGGCAGTCACGCTGGCGCGCACGCTGACCGGCAGTTTCTCGGGCATCCGCCCGGTCGATGCACCCGCATTCGTCCTGATGCAGCTGCTGGGCGCGGGCGCGGCGGTGGCTTTGTCCGGCTGGCTCATGAAGGAAGACAAGGCATGAAAGCGACGATCTGGCATAATCCCAACTGCGGCACTTCGCGCAAGACGCTGGCGATCCTGGAGGAGACGCCGGGCGTTGACCTCACCGTCATCGAATATCTCAAGAACCCCTATACGCGCGACAAGCTGGTCCAGCTGTTCCGTGACGCGGGCGTCACCCCGGCGCAGGCCATTCGCAAGATGGGCACTGACGCAGAGGAGCGCGGCCTGCCCGATATGGAGGATGACGCCATCCTCAATGAAATGGCTGCGAACCCCGCCTATGTGAACCGCCCGTTCGTGGAGACAGACAAAGGCGTGCGCTTCTGCCGCCCGCAGGATGTGGTGCGCGAGATTTTGTGACACACGGTGTCACAGGCCGGTAACATTCACCTGATCTAGCTCTTGCGGAACGCGCCGTTCGCGCGTTAGCATCTGCAGCATGAGCAAGGGCGACGATTTGGCGACCATCGCGGTCTATTCCCTGAAAGGCGGCGTTGGCAAGACGACCTTCGCGGTCAATCTCGCGTGGGCATCTGCGAAGAACAGCGCGCGCCGCACGCTTTTGTGGGATCTCGACCCACAGGCGGCCGCGACCTGGATGCTCTCCGCCAACGCCAAGGGGCGAGACGAGGCGCAGGCGATCTTCAGCAAGGATGTCGATGTCGAGGCGCTGATCCGCCCGTCGACGGTGGAGGGGATAGACCTGATCGCGGCAGACACATCGCTGCGCGGGCTGGATCGGCTCTTCTTCGAGCTGGGCAAGAAAAAGCGGTTGGCGAAGCTGATCGAAGGCCTTTCCAAGCGATACGACCGCATCATCCTCGATTGCCCGCCCGGCCTCACCGAAACGTCAGAACAGGTGTTGCGCGCTGCCGATATCGTGATCGTGCCCGTGATCCCCTCCCCCCTGTCCCAGCGCGCGCTGGGCGAGGTGGCGCGTTATCTGGTGCAACGCGGCGATGGCCATTCCCCGATCCTGCCGGTCTATTCGATGGTCGACCGCCGCCGCAGCCTGCATCGCACCGCGACGGAGGAGAATCCCAACTGGCCCGCCGTGCCGATGGCAAGCGCGGTCGAGCAGATGGCCGCGCGCCGCAAGCCGATCGGCGAGTTCGCGCCCACTAGCCCGGCTGCGAAACAGTTCGCATATCTCTGGCAGGCGATCGAGCGACGACTGGCCAAGCGCTAAGACCGAGCGCCTCGCCGCTCACATATGCATGAATACGCGCAGCATCAGCGCAGCCATGCCGCACAGACATAACATCGCCACCACCCCTATCCGCCCGACGAACAGCAGCCCGAAGGCCAGCGCCGCCAGCACCATCGCCGTGAGATTGGGGCTGTGCACATCCGGCACGATAAAACGCAGCGGGCCATAGCGGACCAAGCCAACGCGCCAGAACAGCACATGCACCCCAAACCACAGCGCGACATTGGCAATCACGCCGACCACCGCCGCTGTCAGCGCCGCCAGCCCGCCCTGTAGCCGCTTTGCATGCTCCAGGCGCTCAATCCATGACGCGAAGGTGAAGATCCAGAGGAAGCAGGGCACGAACGTCACCCATGTCGTCACCAGCGCGCCCAACATGCCCGCCACCAGCGGCGAAAAGGGCTCGGGCAGGCGATAGGCCCCGAGGAAACCGACGAACTGCGTCACCATGATCAACGGGCCGGGCGTGGTTTCGGCAAGGCCCAGCCCGTCGGCCATCTCGCCGGGGCGCAGCCAGTGATAGGTCTGCACCGCCTCCTGCGCCATATAGGCGAGTACCGCATAGGCCCCCCCGAATGTGACAACCGCGAGGCGCGAAAAGAAGGCGGCGATCTGCATCAGTACGTGGTCCGGGCCGACTGTAAGCGCAATGGCAACGAAAGGCAGCGCCCAGGCACCGATCAGGATCGCCGCGATCCGCATCGTGCCCGACACGCGCGTCGGCGCCGACGCCCCGCCGCCCTCAGACGCGACCTTGAGCGCCAGCCATTCAGGTCGCCACGCGGCAATGATCATGCCGATCGCGCCTGCGCCCAGCACCACTACCGGAAAGGGTAGATTGAAAAAGAACACGGCAATGAAGGACGCCACGGCAAGTATGCGCTTGAACGGGGTAGTGAGTGCCCGCCCCGCGATCCGTAACACCGCCTGCACGACCAGCGCCAGCACCGCCGCCTTGACGCCGAGGAACAGAGCGAAGACCCAGCCGACCCCGCTCGCCAAAACATAGATGATCGACAATGCCAGCATCACGGCCGCGCCCGGCAGTACGAACAGACTGCCCGCCGCCAGCCCCCCACGCACACCGTGCAGCCGCCAGCCGATCCAGGTTGCGAGCTGCTGAGCCTCAGGGCCGGGCAGCAGATGGCAGAAGTTCAAGGCGCGCAGAAACTGCTCTTCGCCGATCCACTGGCGCTCCGCCACCAGCTCCTTGTGCATCAGCGCAATCTGCCCCGCCGGGCCGCCAAAGCTGAGGCAACCGATCCGCCCGAACAGGCGGACCATATCCCTGAATGATGGGTTCTCCATGCGCTCCCCCGCCGAATCCGGCATGGAACAGCGCATGATTTGTCGGCCAGATCAATTCATTTCAGCGTGCGGATGACCTTGACCAGCCACCGACACATCACCGACCCGTGCACGGTACAGCTCCTCCGCGAAATACACACGCAACGAAAAACCCCCTCAGGTACGGCCCGAGGGGGTTTGAAACATGAGCCAGCGGGGGATCACCCCGCTGGGGTCAAGATCAGACAACGCCGCCGACCTGGGCCACGTCCACCTTCACGCCGGGGCCCATCGAGGAGCTGAGCGCGATCTTGCGGACATATTTGCCCTTGGAGCCGCTCGGCTTCGCCTTGACGATGGCATCCACGAACGCGTCGAAGTTCTTACGTAGGTCGCCTTCCGCGAAGCTCGCCTTGCCGAGGCCGGCATGGATGATTCCCGCCTTCTCGACACGGAACTCGATCTGGCCGCCCTTCGCCGCCTTCACCGCTTCGCCGACATTGGGCGTCACGGTGCCGAGCTTCGGGTTCGGCATCAGTCCCTTGGGGCCGAGTACCTTGCCGAGGCGGCCGACGAGGCCCATCATGTCCGGCGTGGCGATCACGCGCTGAAAGTCGATATTGCCGGCCTGGATGCTCTCCAGCAGATCTTCGGCGCCCACGACGTCGGCTCCGGCAGCAGTTGCCTCGGCGGCCTTCTCGTTGCGGGCGAACACCGCGACGCGCACGGTCTTGCCGGTGCCAGCCGGAAGCGTGACGACGCCGCGCACCATCTGGTCCGCATGGCGGGGATCGACGCCGAGGTTGATCGCGACCTCGACCGTCTCGTCGAACTTCGCGGTCGCGTTGCTCTTGATGAGTGCGATCGCCTCGTCAACGCCGTGCAGCTTGTCACGGTCGATGCTGGAGGCCAGAGCCTTTGCCTTCTTGCTGAGCTTTGCCATGTCCTTAGCCCTCCACCACAGTGAGGCCCATCGCGATAGCGGAGCCTTCGATGATCTTCGTAGCGGCCTCGATGTCGTTGGCATTGAGGTCGGCCATCTTCGCCTGCGCGATCTCCGCGAGCTGTGCGCGGGTGATCTTTCCGGCGGAAACCTTGCCCGGCTCCTTCGATCCGGACTTGAGGTTCACGGCCTTCTTGATCAGGTAGGTGGCCGGCGGCTGCTTGGTGATGAAGGAAAAGCTGCGGTCGGCATAGACGGTGATGATCGTGGGCAGCGGGGTGCCCTTGTCCATCTTTTCCGTCTGCGCGTTGAACGCCTTGCAGAATTCCATGATGTTGACGCCGCGCTGACCCAGAGCCGGGCCGATCGGCGGCGAAGGATTGGCGGCGCCCGCAGGCACCTGGAGCTTGATATAGCCCGTAATCTTCTTAGCCATGTGTCACTCACTCTATATGTGGGCCGCCGCGCGTCGCCACGCCTTGGCCCGGTTCAAGTTTAGCGGTGTTGACGGAAACCCGAAGGCATCCTCCCGCGCTTATCCCCGGCTGTTACCCCGGAAATCTCTTTAAACTACTTCGCCAGTTCGACATCCTCGAACGCCAGCTCCAACGGCGTGGCGCGACCGAAGATGGAGATGGAAACCTTGACCCGGCTCTTGTCGAAATCGAGTTCTTCGACGGTGCCGGTGAAGCTGGCGAAGTTGCCGCTCGTCACCTTCACCTGATCGCCGATCTCGTAGTTGACGGAAATCTTGTGCTTGGGCGCAGCGGCGGCTTCTTCCTTGGTGTTGAGGATGCGCGCGGCCTCGGCCTCGCTAATCGCCTGTGGTTTGCCCGAGGAACCGAGGAAACCCGTCACCTTCGGCGTATTTTTCACAAGGTGATATACGTCATCGTTCATGGCCAGCTTCGCCAGCACATAGCCGGGGAAGAACTTGCGCTCGGACTGCACCTTCTTGCCGCGGCGCACTTCGGTCACGGTCTCGGTCGGCACTTCCACCGATTCGACGAGCTGCGACAGGCCCAGGCGCTCCGCCTCGGACAGGATCGAGTCGCGAACCTTGTTCTCGAAGCCCGAATAGGCATGAATGATATACCAGCGCGCCATAGTGCTCCGTTCCAATACCCCAGTTTCGCTCATCCCTGACCTGAGGCCAGGTTGAGCAGCAGCGTGACCACCCAGCCGAAGAAGCTGTCGATCCCGAAGAAAAACAGGCCGAGCAGCGTGGTCATGATCAGCACCATCACCGTCGTCACCATCGTCTCGCGCCCGGTGGGCCAGACGATCTTGCGCGCTTCAACCTTGACCTGGTTGAAAAATTCGCCGGGACTGGACTTCGCCACGCTAAACCCACCTGTTCCAACACAAACACCAAACCGCGAAGCGACAAGCCTCCCTCCGGTCCTTCATGGCCGGATAGAAGCCGCCTCTTCGCGACGATCGCCACGCCTTAGCCCCGCACTCGCAAAAGCGCAAGTTTTGGCAGGAGTGGAGGGACTCGAACCCCCGGCATTCGGTTTTGGAGACCGACGCTCTACCAGCTGAGCTACACTCCTGCACTTTCGGCTGGCGAAGGGGCGTCCCTTAGCCGTGCAAACCAGCCAGCGCAACCGGAAATACCCCTTGGAAGCACGCATTGGCTCTGCCACACCGGGGCGAACATGCTGATCGATCCGCTTCTGCTGCTGCGCGCTTATGCTATCGGCGTCTTTCCGATGTCAGACGACCGCGACGCGGACGAAATCTACTGGGTGGAGCCCAAGCAGCGCGCAGTCCTGCCGCTGGATGAGTTCCACCTTTCCCGCTCGCTGGCAAAGACGGTGCGGGCAGACCGATTCCGCGTCAGCGTGAACGAGGATTTTCGCGGCGTCGTGCAACTCTGCGCAGAGGCCGCGGCCGACCGCCCGACCACATGGATCAATCACGCCATCGAAGCGAGCTATGCCCGCCTGCATACCCTCGGCTTTGCGCATTCGGTGGAATGCTGGGAAGGTGATACACTTGTCGGCGGGCTCTATGGGGTCGCGCTGGGCCGTGCGTTCTTCGGCGAGAGCATGGCCTCGCGTCGCACCGATGCCTCCAAGGTTGCGCTGGCGTGGCTGGTGGCGCGGATGCGGCTGGGTGGCATGACCCTGCTCGATTGCCAGTTCATGACGGATCATCTGCGCTCGCTGGGCGCCATCGAGATCAGCCAGCGCAATTACCGCGCGCTGTTGGATACAGCGCTGTCCGGCATTTCGCTCGCCGACGAGTCGACGCTGTTGTCTGCAGGGCCGGGGCCTGAGGCGGCATCGGCATTCGCGCCGGATCTGTCGCCCACCTTGACCGTATCGGGACCGGTATCTGGCCATTTCATCGCGCAGCTCCTCACCCAGACGTCGTAGACCGGGTGCTGCACCACGTTACGCTCCGGCCGTTCGCGGAATACCCAACCGGAGAAAACGCGGCGCCATTCTTCCTTGCGGGGAGTGCGCACATCGAGCTGAACGAACGCGCCGACTTCCTTCTCGCCTTCCCACGGGGCGGTCGCCTCGCAGGCCCGCAGCCGCACGATGGCATCGCCCACACGCAGTGCCTGCCCCGGCTTCATCGTCAGATCGCGGGTAAGGCCGTTGCGCTTGTTCAAGAGGCCGACCACAGCCACCCGCTGCGCCATCGGGGTCACGCCCGCCATATTGCTCAAGGCTTCAGGAGAAAGTGGGGAACCATCCGCAGCGACCGGGCGCGAGGCGTCCCCCTGTGGCAGCTGATTCGCGCCATCGCCGCAACCGGCCAGTGCCGCGATAAGCCCGAGCAGCGGCGCGGCATGACGCACAGCCCGCAGACTCACCTGTCGGGCGTCCATGCCTCATAATCTCCGGTCGCGGCGGCACGTAGCCCCCCGGCCTCGATAGCGCCGCGCGGGCGGTAGGCGCTCGCCGTACCTGTCTGGTTCGGCGTGTAATCCGCCTCCCAGACGCGCGGCGGGGGCAGAAAGCTCTCCGGCGCGCCCTCAATACTGTGGTGCAGCCAGCCATGCCATTCGGCGGGCACGCGGCTCGCGTCGTTGGAGCCGTTGTAGATCACCCAGCGGCGCGGGTTGCCGTCCAGCCCCCTGCCGCCCTCATAATAGACATTACCCATATGATCCTCGCCCACCCGTCGGCCTTTGATGGCCGAAAAGAGCGCGGTGCCGATGGTGGCGCCTTCCCACCAGGTGAAGATGTTCTTGAGCAGTCCCATGAGGCGCGGATTAAGCCGCGCAAAGGCGCTTGGCAAGCGGCTTCTAGTCTGCGGCGGGGCAGAAACTGGCCTGATCCACCGTCGCCTGTTTGACGGCCGGCCTGTCGGTGCAGGGGCCCCAGCTTATGCGATCACCCTCCCTGATCCCCAACCGGGCCGCGTCGCCGCCGCGCAGCTCCAGCACGCCGGCCACCGGTTCTTCCGCGAATAGAGGAGTGCGGTCATAGGGGCGGGCGTTGGCAATGATACGCGCGATGCCGCCATTCATAGTGATGAAAATCAGGTCCAGCGATGTCGGCGTGTCCTTCATCCAGAAAGCTGGCATCCGCGCGGGCAGCATCGGAAAGAGCATGCCGTCGCCCGGTGCGAGGTCCGTTCTGTGCATCAGTCCGCGCTCTTGCTGCTCTGCGGACAGCGCAAGCTCTATGGCAAGCCGGGTCGGCGCCCGGCCATCCTGGTGGTGGATCAGCACCGGCACCTTATCGAGATGCTGCCCGGCGCCTGTCGACTGTGTGGGCGCTGGCGCGGTATCACCCTTGTCCTGCGCGGGCGAGCAGGCCAGGGTCAGGGCGCACAGGGCCAGCGCGATGGCGGACAATCTCATTCTTCGCTCCGTTCGGGAAATTCACCCGGTGCCGCATCGACCCAGGCGCGCGCGGTGGCGAAGTCATGGCCCGCGCGCACGAACGCCGCAATCTGTTTTTCCCGCACCGCTCGATCGGCCAACTCCAGCGCATAGGGGCCGATGCGCTTTTTGCGGGCGAGCGTATCCGCCGCATCCCACCGTCCGGCCTGCGCCTGGTCCAGCGCGGCGGCGCGGGCATCCTCCGCGATGCCGTCCGCCGCCAGCGCGCCCCTGATCCGCCCCGCGCCGAGCCCACGACGCGCCATCGCCGCGCCCTTCATCCGCGCATAAGCGGCATCGTCGAGATAGCCCAGCTCCGCAAAACGGGTGCACAATGCCGCGACATCCGGCTCCCGCGCCTCAGCCCAGCCGCGCTCCTGGAGCTTGCGCGCAAGATAGCGCTCCAGCCGCGCTCCGCTGGTCGCGAACCGCCCGACATAAGCCAAAGCCAGCTCCCTCAGAGCCGCCTCATCCAGCGCAGGTCGCTTGTTTTGGGCGCGATATCGTGCCATGCGCCACTTTTGTGCCACAGTCGCGTCCGAATTTGAACTTGAGTTATGCGCTAGAGGCGTAAAGCATGCCGAAATGGCCATATGAGCTGTTCGGGGTCGCATATGAAGGGACTGGAATTGGCCGGAAACGAGATGACTGACAGCGCCGTATTGACGCGGCCCGACGCCGCTGCCGCCTCGAAGGGGGCAACCGCACTACGTCCGCTGCCCACGCATGACAGCCTGCCCCGCCGCTTCTCAGACTTCGCCACGATGGGCGAGGCCCTCGATTACGCCGCCACCGGCGCGCGTGGCCTCAATTTTCATGATGCGCGCGGTAATCTCGCCCGGCCCTACCCCTATTCCGAGTTGCGCTCTGATGCGCTTGCCTGCGCTTATCGGCTGATAGCCGCCGGCATCCAGCCGCAGGATCGTATCGCACTGGTGGCTGAAACCGGCGTTGAGTTTGCGCAGATGTTCTTCGGCGTCATCTATGCAGGCGCATGGCCGGTGCCGCTTCCGCTGCCCACCAGCTTCGGCGGCAAGGACAGCTACATCGACCAGCTTTCCGTCCAGCTCCAAAGCTGCGACCCCAAGATCCTGTTCTATCCCGCCGAACTGGCCGAGATGGCGGGGGCGGCGGCAGCCGCAAACGGCGTGGAGGGCATCGCGTTCGAGGATTTCATCGCTCGTGACGCTGCACCCTGCACCCTGCCGCAGGCAAGCACCGACGAAATCGCCTATCTGCAATATTCCAGCGGCTCGACCCGTTTTCCCCACGGCGTCGCCGTAACCCACAAGGCACTGCTGTCCAACCTTGCGGCACACAGCCACGGCATGCAGGTGCAGGAGAGCGACCGCTGCATTAGTTGGCTGCCGTGGTATCATGATATGGGCCTTGTCGGCTGCTTCCTCTCGCCTGTCGCCAACCAGGTGACGGTGGATTATCTCAAGACCGAGGACTTCGCGCGCCGCCCGCTCGCATGGCTCGATCTCATCAGCCGCAACGAGGGCACCTCGATCAGCTATTCGCCTACCTTCGGTTACGATATCTGCGCGCGCCGCATGTCGAGCCAGATGAAGGCGTCAGAGCGGTTCGACCTGTCACGCTGGCGCCTTGCGGGGAACGGCGCGGACATGATCCGCCCCGATGTAATGCAGAGCTTCGTCGATGCGTTTGCCGATGCCGGTTTTAAGCCTTCCGCCTTCCTGCCGAGCTATGGGCTGGCCGAGGCGACGCTTGCCGTAACCATCATGCCGCCGGGCGAAGGGATCGTTGTCGAGCTGGTCGGGGAGACCGATCTTTCCGGCGGAGACGCTGCGGAGGGGCGTCCACAGCGCTATCGCGCCATCGTAAACTGCGGCAGGCCGGCGCGGAACATGACGGTCGAGATTCGCGAGGAGGACGGCACGCCGCTGCCCGATGGGCAGATCGGCAAGGTCTGGACAACCGGACCGTCGCTGATGGTCGGCTATTTCCGCGATGACGCAGCCACGGCAGCCTGCATGGCGGACGGCTGGCTGGATACGGGCGATATGGGCTATATGTCGAACGGCTATCTCTACATCGTCGGCCGCGCCAAGGACATGATCATCATCAACGGCAAGAACCACTGGCCGCAGGATATCGAATGGGCGGTAGAGCAACTCCCCGGTTTCAAGCAGGGTGATATCGCCGCCTTCGCCATCACCACGCCGGGCGGCGAGGAAGCACCCGCCGTGCTGGTGCATTGCCGCACATCTGATGCGGAAGAGCGCGCGAAGCTGCGCGATCAGATACGCGACCGGGTGCGCGCCATTACCGGCATGAACTGCGTGGTCGAGCTGATCCCACCGCGCACGCTGCCGCGCACATCCTCGGGCAAGCTTTCCCGCTCCAAGGCACGCACGCTGTATCTCGAAGGCGAGATCGTGCCCTACGACGTCGCTGCCTGAACGCCGGGCAGCACTGTCACCTGATCATGCACCAAGAAGCACTGTAAGCGGGCCGGGTGACCCGCTTACGGTTGCCGCCTGAGCAGCAGCTCAGCGTCTGGGGCGATTAAGCCGCCAGATCCAAGCGGTTGCCAATGGGCTCACACAGATGGGCATAGCGGCCTTCGCAGGCAGCCTCCTCTTCCGTCAGCGGTCGCATGTAAGAGATGCTCAGCGTGCGCCCGAACACATCATCCCCTCGCAGACGAAGTTCCGCCCCCGCGTCCTCGCCCAGCGTCTGCCGCAGCGACACCAACGTGTCGATCAGCGCATCAAGCGAAGTGTAATCGGTAATCTCGATATAGTCTTTCACGATCCTCATGGTCAAAATCCCCAACCTAACCCATTGCTGTTTTACCGGATCGCATTCTATCCACGCAATATTGTATTTGCGGTGAATGAGCACGGTCCACCGCATAAATAGCTGAAATTCCTTATTTATAGATTAGCGACGCAGCGTTGACACAGACGATGCTCAGACCAGATCGGGGCGGGTCTCGCGCAGCAGATGGGCGAAATGCGCAATTGCATCGTCTAGCGACCCCATCAGCCTGCCCTTCTCGCTCGTGAGCGGCACATAAGGCGGGCGCGGGGCCACCCAGTCCAGCGACGCGCCGGGGACCGACTCGATCCCCTCACTGCCGACGCCGCAGGCATCCGCCAGCCTCCGCCCGAACGCCGCCCAGCTCACAGGTTCGCCGTTGGTCAGGTGCCAGAGGCCATCTGCGCCATCTATGGCAAGGTCGAGCACGGCATCGGCCAGCTCGGGTACGAATGTGGGCGAGACGACATGGTCGTCGGCGGCGCTGAAGCTGTTACCCAATGCCAGCGCCTGAAGAGCATGAACAGCGAAATTATGCGGGTCCATCGCTGAAAAGAAAGCCGCTGTGCGAACGATGAGGTGGCTTCCTGAAAGGGCGAGAATAGCCTCCTCCGCCTCGCGTTTGGAGCGGCCATAGACGTTCAACGGGATTGCGGCGTCGCTCTCCTGATAGGGGCGCTCCGCCTGCCCGTCGAACACCAGATCGCTGGAGAAGCTGACCGTAGGGATGCCCCGCGCAGCGCAGGCTTCGGCGAGCCGCAGCGCGCCAGCCGCGTTGGCGGCATAGCATGCGTCTGCATGCGCTTCGGCCTCGTCCACGCGCACCCAGCCCGCTGCGTTGACGACGCACCATGGCTGATGCGCATCAAGCGCGCACGCAATTCCGCCCGGGCTCTCAAGATCGAGCTGATCGCGCGCGGTCAGCACATGGGCGATGTCGCGATGGCGACAGGCGGCGGCGATCGCACGACCGAGAGTTCCAGTCGCCCCCAGGATCATTAACGGGCGGCGGGTCCTCGCCGCCCAGCTTGGCGCGCTCAGATGCTCGCGGATCGGAGCAGGGCGCGGCGCGGGCAGATGGAGCAGGCGGATCGGCCTGCGCCACCATCCTGCGCCTTCGAGCACAGGATGGCCAACAACAGGGCCATCACCCAATCCTCGCAACAATCCCGCGACAGCGGTAGGACGGGGAGCGGGACCGCTCACGTCGAACGATCCCGCCTCATAGCGCCCCTCGGCGGTGAGCAGCGTATTCCAGCCATGGCTGCCAAACAGTGACCAGCTCGTGACCGCGCGGATATCGACGCCCTCCTGACGGAGGTCTCGGGCTGTCTCCCACGCCTCCGCCGTCCATCGCAATTGATCCTCTCGCGTGCAGCCATTGTGCACTTCTGTTATTGCCAGCGGGAGCTGATAGCGGTCCCATGCCTCAAGGGTGACGCCACGCAGGCCCGGCGGCGGCGGGTCCAGCACCCGCACCGCTTCGGTATCGGCAAAGCGCTGGCGCCCGTTGCCGCCGTGCTTGTGCGCCGGGTAACGTTGCAACCGGTGATCGAGAAAACGGTCGCTGGTGAGATAATGATTGATGCCGATGACGTCGGGCGGGCAAGGAGCCTCCGCGATCGCCCGCAAGCGCGCTTCCAGCCCGAAGCTGCACAGGCGCCGCCACAGAGCATGGCCGGGCACGACCATGCCGCACAGCAAGTCCCACCCCATCCACCGACGTGAATTGTCGAAGGCGGCCTGTTCACGCAAGGCGGCTGTGGCATAAGTCCGGCCGAGGTCGTCCGTCTGCACCAGCCGCGCGGCGGGATTGACCCGACGCACTTCTTCCATCGCCATCCGTACACCGTCGATCTGGTTCAGCAGCGCGCGCCAGAACAATGCCTCGTCACGCACGTGGGGATACCAAAGCCCATAAAGCGCGCAGAAGCGGGCGGTGGTCACGGGTTCATTGACCGGCGTCCAGTCTTCAATCCACGGATATCGCTCCGCCACATTCCGCGCATGACGGGCGAGTCCCGGCGCGAAATCATCTGACAGTATATCGGTGTAAACCGGCCCGCTGCCGTGATGGATCAGCCCTGCAATCACGCGGATGTCGCGTGACCGGAGCAAGTCGAGCTGAGCGTCGGTCCAGCTCCAGTCGCTTTCATCAGGGTTGTAGGGTGCTATCCGTTCCCACAGCAGGGGATATCGCACTGCAGCGAAACCCACGTCGGCCATAAGGCTGATATCAGAAGCTCGCTCATGATGGCCGCTCGCGACAATCTGGTCCCGATAGCGGTCTCCCACCCGATTGACCGTGCATTCCGGGCCGCCCCATAATTCCAAATCGTGCATCGCATCCCTTCCGGGCAGCGCCACCCACTGCACATAACCAGAAGCGGGTCGGATAGTTGCATCCTCCGACGTTTTAACGTGGAGCCGCCCGGCCTGTCAGCGTCAAGCGCCGAAATATGGTGCCTTTGCGCCGGGCCGCGGAACCGCGAGGCCGGGTGGAAGGTTACCCTAGCACCACCCAAGAGGTTTCCATTCATGAATGATCTCCCGATTTTTTGGGCAGCGACTGCGCGTGCCCGCAAAAATAGTCACGCCGTTGGCTCTTTCGACCTGATTTGCTTCAGCCATCTGCGATGGAACTTCGTTTATCAGCGTCCGCAACATCTGATGAGCCGTTTCGCAGAGCAACATGCGGTCACATTCTGGGAGGAACCGGTTTATCCCGATGGCCTGAGCGAGGCCCGCCTGGAGGTTCACAGGTGCCCGACCACGGGAGTGATGGTCGCAACCCCGCATCTGCCGGGGAGTCTGACTACCGAGCGGGAACAGCAGATCCTCAAGGCTCAGCTGGATGTTTACATGGCAGGGCGCGCCGACAATCCGCTGGTATGCTGGTATTATACGCCGATGATGCTGCCGTTTTCGGAGCATCTTGTCGCCGATTGCATCATCTATGACTGCATGGACGAGCTGGCCAACTTCAAGAATGCGCCTGCCGACCTAATACCGTTGGAGCAGGACTTGCTCCGGCAGGCAGACCTCGTCTTCACCGGCGGCTACAGCCTTTATGAAGCGAAGAAGGAACGGCATGCCAATATTCATCCGTTTCCCTCGAGCGTGGAGGTCGGCCATTTCGCCCAGGCACGGGATCCCGGTGTTGATCCTGCCGATCAGGCAGCACTTCCGTATCCCCGTCTCGGTTTCTATGGCGTGGTGGACGAGCGCATGGATCTCGAGCTGCTGGCAGCAGTAGCAGACGCGCGCCCACACTGGTCGTTTGTCATCGTCGGCCCGGTTGTGAAAATCCGCGAGGAAGATCTGCCCCAGCGTTCCAATCTCCATTATCTTGGAGGCAAAAGCTACGCCGAATTGCCGGATTACCTGCGCGGCTGGGATGTCGCCCTGATGCCGTTTGCCATCAATGAGGCGACGCGCTTTATCAGCCCCACCAAAACCCCTGAATATCTGGCTGCGGGCTGCCCGGTCGTTTCGACGCCGATTACCGACGTGATCCGCCATTATGGTGGCTTGGAGGCGGTTGCGATTGCTGACACGGCTGACGCATTTGCCGCCGCCTGCGATGCGGCGCTGCAGCTCTCCGCCGCACCCGCTTCCGAATGGCTGGTGGAAGTCGACAGCGTTCTTTCCGAACTGAGCTGGGACCGCACGGTCGACCAGATGCTCGAGCAGATAGAGGCCATTCTGGGCCACCCAGCCCATGTGCACCCGATCGTGTCGCCTGTGGTGTGGTCAGGGGAACGGCCCAAAGCCTATGACGTGATGATCGTTGGAGCGGGCTTCGCGGGTTCCGTCATGGCCGAGCGGCTCGCCAATGATGCTGGCAAGCGCGTGCTGGTGGTGGACAAGCGACCGCACATCGGCGGCAATGCCTATGACCGGCTCGATGAGGCAGGCATCCTCATCCATCAATATGGGCCGCACATCTTCCACACCAATAGCGACGAGATCGTCCGCTATCTCTCGCGCTTCACGGATTGGCGCCCCTATGAGCATCGCGTGCTCGCGGCGGTTGATGGCATGGAAGTACCGATGCCGATCAACCGCACGACGCTCAACATGCTCTATGGTCTCGACCTCAAGACTGACGAGGACGCCGCCGCCTATCTCGCTTCCCGCGCGGAGCCGGTACAGGAAATCCTCACATCCGAGGACGTCGTGATCGCCAGCGTCGGGCAGGATCTGTATCGCAAGTTCTTTCAGGGCTATACCCGGAAGCAATGGGGCATGGACCCGTCGGAGCTCGACAAGTCCGTCACGTCACGTGTTCCCACCCGCACCAATAGTGACGACCGGTATTTTACCGACAGCTTTCAGGCGATGCCCAAGCACGGCTATACCAAGATGTTCGAGAAAATGCTCGATCATCCGAATATCGATGTCCTGCTCGGAGTCGACTACAGCGAAGCGCAGGCGGCCTACCCGCATGACCAGCTGGTGTTCACCGGGCCGATCGATGAGTTTTTCGATTATCGTTACGGCAAGCTGCCTTACCGCTCGTTGCAGTTTCAGCACGAGACGATCGACGCTCCCCGGTTTCAGAAAGTGGCGACCGTCAACTATCCCGGCCTTGATGTGCCCTATACCCGCATCACCGAATACAAGCATCTGACAGGCCAAGACGCGCCGAAGACCAGCATCACCTACGAATTTCCCAGCGCGGAGGGTGACCCTTATTATCCAATCCCCCGCGCGGAAAATCAGGCGTTGTTCAAAAAATATGAGGCGCTCTCGCTTGCCCGGCCAGACGTGGTGTTTGTGGGGAGGCTCGCAACCTATCGATACTACAATATGGATCAGGTGGTCGGGCAGGCGCTCGCAACATATCGGCGACGCTTTGCTGCGGCCAAGGAGCCGAGTGTGCTTAGCCAAGCTGGAGGCGTGCTGCCTGTTCGGGCCATCGCCGCGAACGGCTGAATTCTGAACACATGCGTTTCAGTTCCCAATCATAGCAGGAGAACATTCATGGCTACCCAAGACGCAATCGCCCTATTGAAGGCAGACCACCGCGAGGTCGAAAATCTCTTTTCCGAATATGAAAACGCGGAAGGCGCAGCGGAAAAGCGCAAGCTGGCGGAAAAAATCTGCCTCGAACTCACGGTGCACACCCAGATTGAGGAGGAGATTTTCTACCCCGCCTGCAAGGGCAAGGTCGAAGAGGATCTGCTGCCCGAGGCCTATGTCGAACATGACAGCGCCAAGGTGCTTATCGCGGAGATCAAGCAGGGGAAACCTTCAGGCGAATATTATGATGCGAAAATTTCGGTGCTCTCCGAGATGATCAAGCATCATGTCCACGAGGAAGAGGCGTTCCTCAAGGGCATGTTCTCGCAGGCGCGCAAGAGCGACCTCGATCTGGCAGCGCTGGGCAAGCAGCTCGCCGCGCGCAAGGAAGAGCTGACCGCCCAGTACAAAAAGTCACTGCCGCGCCCTGAAGTCAGAACATTCGACACCGTCCAGGTCTGATCTCATTCCCATCGACCAAAGAAAGGGGAGACATATCGCTATGTCTCCCCTTTTTGCTCCGCGATGAAAAGCGCTCAGGCGGCCATCTTCATTCCGGGTTTCAGAATGACCTTGGTCCACTCGTCCTGATTGTCGTGAAAGCACTGATAGCCGCGTGGCGCATCCTCCAGCGGCAGTCTGTGGCTGATAAGGAAAGTAGTGTCGAGCTTGCCCTGCTGGATCAGCTCCAGCAACTCGGCGGTATAGGCCTGTACATGGGTCTGGCCGGTGCGCAGGCTGAGGCCCTTCTCCATGAGAGCGCCGAGCGGGAACTTGTCGGCCAGCCCGCCATAAACGCCGGGAATGGAAACCCGCCCGCCCCGCCTCACGGCGAGCAGCGCCTGCCGCAGCGCCGAAGCTCTGTCTGCGCCAATGCCGACCTTCTGCTTCACCGTGTCGAGCATATTGTCGATCGCAAACCCATGTGCCTCCATGCCAACGGCATCGATCACCGCATCGACACCCAGCCCGCCCGACATTTCCATCAGCGCCTCGCGCACGTCCGTCTCGCGGAAGTTGATGACGTCAGCGCCCAGACCGCGTGCCAGCTCCAACCGGTGCGGCCAGTGATCGATGGCGATCACGCGCGCAGCGCCCATGTGCAAGGCGCTCTGCACCGCGAACAGACCCACCGGGCCACATCCCCACACCGCAACAGTGTCGTCCGGCTGGATCTCGGCATTCAGCGCAGCCATCCACCCCGTGGGCAGGATGTCAGACAGGAACAGCACATCTTCATCGTCCATGCCATCGGGAATGACCACCGGGCCGATGTCGCTGAAGGGGACGCGCACATATTCCGCCTGCCCACCCGAATAACCGCCAGTCATGTGTGAATAACCGAACAATCCTGCCATCGCATGGCCATAGACAGGTGCGGCCAGGTCCTGCTTTTCCACCGGGTTGCTGTTGGAACAGGCCGAATATTGATGCTGCTCACAAAAGAAGCAGGCCCCGCAGGATATCGTGAAGGGCACCACGACGCGCTGCCCTTTGGTGAGGCTGCTCTTGGGGCCAGTTTCCACCACTTCACCCATGAATTCATGCCCCAGTATGTCGCCGGACTTCATGCCCGGTATCACGCCGTCATAGAGATGAAGGTCAGAGCCGCAGATCGCCGTCGAGGTGACTTTGATGATCGCGTCGCGCGGGTTGATGATTTCGGGGTCGTCCACTGTGTCGACCCGCACGTCGTGCTTGCCATGCCAGGTGAGTGCGCGCATCGTTCAGGCCTCCTCTTTCTCATGGTGACGGGTTTGTTCTTCCTGCTTGGCCGCGCGTGTTGCGTCGCGCCGCCGGGCCGAGGTGGCGATCTCGCCGGTCTCCATCAGCATCTTGAACCGCTTGAGGTCATGCCGCATCTGGATGGCAGGCTCGCGCATGAACATCTTGGCGATGGCTTTTCCGATGGCTCCCCCCGGCGGATCGTAGGCGACGATGGCGGTGACGCGAGTGCCCCGCTCGCCCGGAGCATCGCGGAATTCAACCCTGCCTTTGGTGTCGATGTCCGAACCCGGCACCGAGCGCCAGGCGATCAATTCGCCTTCAATTTCGCGGGCGATCTCGGTCTCGACATCGACCGTGAGATCGCCGGGCGCCTTGATCCGCCAGAGCGTGCGTTTCGGGCCGGTGTGCTCAACGGATTCGATGTTTTCCATAAAGGTCGGCAGATTTTGGAAATCGCGCCAGAATTCGAACAGCTCCTGCCGAGGCCGCGCAATCGTGACCGAACGCCCCTCAACATCATAATCGCCAAAATTTCGTCGCGCGGTCCGCCCAGGCGCGCTGTCAGGACTGCCGTGCGCCGCCTCGCGCTTGCGGCGAGCCATCGCCAGCGCGGCTGCGGCAGCCCCCGCGGTCAACACTGCAGCCAGCCCGATGCCGGCAGCTTTTCTCTCGCTATCATTCATGTTTTCGCTCCATTTGCGGCCAGTAAGATGTGCCGCTTTCGGTTGAAGCACTACAGCGCGGCAGGCCGGGTTGCGTTCCGTGCGATGGGTGGAGCCGGTAACCTATGTTAGAAATGGCCCGCAGGCCTGTTAAGCGCTGCCGCTTATCTCATCGCCTCCCGCATCATCTCAATCGCTACGCGGATTGTTTGGATGCGGATCCTTCCACGCCCCACATTGCCGAAATGCTCCTCGCGATGGATGAGAGAGCCGCCACGCCGGGCGCAGGCAAGATGCACCAGACCCGCCTCACCTTCCGGCCCCGCCTCCCCGGCAAAGCCCGTGACCGCGAGCACGATGTCCGCCTCGCTGGCCTTGAGGCCGCCCTCGGCCATTGCCCACGCGACTGCCTTGCTCACCGCCCCTTCTGCATCGATGAGCTGCCGGTCTACGCCCAGCATTTCGGTCTTGGCGTCTTCCGTATAGGTCACGAACCCTCGCTCAAAGACATGGCTACAGCCCTCCACATCTGTAAGCAGCGCAGCCAGTAAGCCGCCGGTACAGCTCTCAGCCGTTGCCAGTGTCACGTCGCGCTCGCATGCGACTGCCAACAGGTCTTTTACCGCCGCCTCCACATCGTCAGGCAACTGGTCGACGATGCGATTCACCCCACCCGATGCCAGCGAGAGGCTGCCTTCATTCATGACCGACATCTCCATGGCCGTGCGGCTTGGCATGGCCACCTACCCGGAGATACCGTTCGTCGATCTGGCCGATCAGGGCGCGCGCTTTTTCTTCACCGGCCGTCATGCGGATGAGCTCGTCAATCTTCGCCTCGAGCCGGTCGTCGTTCTCCTTGGATGATGGCGAGCCGACATAAAGAAAATAGGCGAGGCCGAGCACTTGCCACAGCAGCTGCAGAAATTCCGACTGCCAGTTTTCAAAGGTATCTCGCCCCATCTCCACCAGATAAGCAGATACCTCCGCCGTTTGATGATGCTCTTGCGCTTCGTCGACGAACGCATACCAACCGAAAACCCAGTGGCCGACAATTGAGACCAGAAAAAACCCGGCTGTTATCCAGCCATAAGCATATTTCTTCATCAGGCACCTCCCGAACATGCACCGGTGCGGAAACAACGCCACACCATCGGGAAATGTTCGCCGCTACATCCAAACGAAGCTGGACGACCGAAATGGTCAGCCGCTGGTTTTATCCAGCTCTCGCGCACGGGTAAGATGCTGCTCAATGATCGGCACCATCTCCCGCGCTGCAGACTTAAGAGGCCCTTCGGCGCCGTCAGCGGCATATTTCCGCATGAGCGCCAGCGCATCTTCGTGCGCATCGACCTGCCCGTCGATATACTCCTCGTCAAACGCTGCGCCCTTCATGCCGCGCAGTTCGGTCAGGTCGTCCTGCTGATCACCGGTCAGCTCAGCACTAGGTGAAACAGCCGGGCTTGAGGAGGAGGCCGCCGCCTTCAGCTTTGTGGTAGACTCCGTATGCGCCGCGAGCATCATGCGAGCGAAGTCCTTGACCTGAGCGGATGTTGCATTGGTGGCGGCCAGCTTGGCGGCGGCAATTTCAAAAGCGTCGCTCTTTGCTGCCTGATCGGCAAATTCCTGGGCGGTTGGGGTCGTCATCATTGCCTGCCCCGTGTTCTCTATGGCGTTACCGGCAGCGGTCGCCATATTCTCCATTGCGTTACCCGCAGAAGAGACGGTGCTGTTGTTCTCTTCGTTTTCCCGGCCATTGCAGTTTGCAAGCGTGAAAAGCGCCAGCCCTAGTAACGGGAGCGATGCCCCTGTTTTCCATCGATGCGTCATCAGAAACTCTCCCAGCCCGAATTGGGCGTCGCTATGGTTGAAATGAGACCGAAACCGCAAACGCAACGTGGTGGCGAAATTTCCCCTTCTTAACTTGGTTTAGCGATTTTGCTCCGGCCGTTGGCACCGGCCCGCATTGTGAAAATGCGTTCTGCCGTTGGCTATCGTACAGCCCGTCGCATACCGTCCCGATTTGAGACGAGATGCGGAACCCCCGTGCCACCCCCCCGTTACCAGCCCAACAGATGATGAGCCTGCGTCATTGAAGGGGCGGCCATCTTCATCCTCAAAGCCTCGCAGGAGTAACCCATGGCAGATCAACTTGACACCAACGAGACACAGCGCCTGATCGCCTCTGACAAGGTGGAGGGCACGGCAGTCTATAATCCGCAGGGCGACCGGCTGGGCACTGTCAGGAACTTCATGGTCGACAAGCGCTCTGGCACAGCCGAATATGCGGTGCTGGAATTTGGTGGGCTGTTCGGCCTCGGCACAGATCGGTATCCGCTTCCTTGGAACATGCTGACTTACGACACCGATAAGGGTGGCTATGTCGTCAATCTCACGCGGGATCAGCTCGACAATGCACCCCGCTATAATGGCGACGACAGCCCGGAATATACCGATGACTATGGTCGTACGGTCTATGGCTATTATGGCCTGAGCTATCCGCTCATCTGATGGTCGACATCACCCGTCCTGTTCAAAATCCCAGTGGCTTCAAGTGCGGTGTAGCACTTTGGGGACCGGGGAGTTGATCGCCGGTGAACGGGACATGCGATGAAACATTTCCCATCCCCGTCCGCAGCCGAGATCAGGCAGTTTCGCCCGAACCAGTATCTGGTGCAACCTGGAGAAACGCCGCATGCCTATTTGAAGCTGGTGGAGGGATGGGCGTGTCGCTTTCGCCTGCTGACCGATGGACGCAGGCAGATCACAGCCCTGTTCCTTCCCGGCGAATATTGCGAACCGCAATGGGGACTGGGTCAGGCGCCGCGCCAACCGATAGTCGCACTGACTACTGTGCGTGCCTACAGCGAGCCGATGAGTGACACCGGCGCAAGCGCTCTGGTGCTTCAGGCGCTGGTAACGATGCTCGATCGGCAGAACGAATGGATCGTCAGCCTTGGCAGAAAAAGCGCAACCGAACGGCTCGCAGGGCTGTTCTGCGATCTGTTTGACCGCATGAAGGCCGCCGGTCTCACCTATGGCAACCAGTGTGCGATGCCGCTGACACAAATAGATATCGCCGATATCGGCGGCCTCACATCCGTCCATGTCAACCGCGTATTACAGGGTCTGCGTAAACACAGGGTAATGGATCTGCGCTCGAAATGGCTGAGCATCCAGAACATGGAGGCACTGCGTCGGCTGGCGCTGCTGCCCGCCGGCCTCACCCAGACCGCCGCGTGAAACGCCGGAGCTTACCTCACCATCTGACGATCATCGGAGCGCCTCGCTTATCTGCGGTGCCACCTTCCGGATATGAGAAGGAAAAATGGGTCTGAATGTATCCCGGGGCGGATCGGCAGGAACCTTCGTCAGGCTGGTCGATTGAAAGCTGAAAAACGGCATTATTGGAGAATGGACCGTGACCGATCATTCCAAACCGAGCGGCCGCGCCAACGCGCGACCGGCAAAGGAAAAGGAAGGCCCGCTCGGCGATATCCTTCCGGGTAGGACCAAGGATGCGCGCACCGGCGGGGGGCAACCGCAGGAGGATGTGGAAGACCGCCCGGTCGTCGGACGGGTGACACCGGAAGATTACCCCGAGAACCAGCGCAACAAGGGGTAGCAACGCTTGGCCACCAAAGGCCCCCGGTTCGTCTCGTCGCCCACGGTTTCCGAATATCCCGAGGAACTTGCCGTTAGACCCCCCGTTACCGCCTAACCCGCCCAGAGCAATAGTCGAGGTTCAGGAGAATAGGATGCCCGCAAAATCGAAAGCCGAGCAGATGGCGGCGGGGGCCGCCTTGTCCGCCAAGCGCGGCGAAACGAAGAAGGGCGCCCTCAAAGGCGCCTCGCGCTCGATGGAGAAATCCATGAGCGAGAAAGAACTGGAGGAGCTGGCCAGCACCAAGCGCAAGGGCAAGCCGGCACGCGTCAAGTAACCCGATTGGAGAACTGATCATGGCCGACCTCGACGAAATGATTCACGAGGACGCGCTCCCCGGCAACGAGAGCGAGCTCGAACCAAAACCGGAGTGGCAGCCGCGTTATCCAGGCTCTGGCCGCCTGGAGGGCAAGGTCGCGCTCATCACCGGCGGCGACAGCGGTATCGGCAGGGCAGTCGCCGCGTTGTTTGCGCGTGAGGGCGCGAATGTAGCGATCGTCTACCTCGTTGAAGATAAAGATGCACAAGAAACCAGGCGCATCATTGAAGCCGAAGGGCGCGACGCGCTGTTGTGCAAAGGGGATATCGGATCTGCGCAGATGTGCGAAGATGCGGTCTCCAAGGTCATCGAAAAGTTCGGCAGGCTCGATATCCTGGTGAATAACGCGGGGGAACAGCACCCCGATGAAAATATTGAGGACATAAGCGAGGAGCAACTGCGCCGGACCTTCCAGACCAATATCTTCGGCATGTTCTTCATGACGCAGGCGGCCCGGCCCCATTTGCAATCCGGCGCGGCCATCATCAACTGCACATCCGTCACCATGTATCAAGGCTCCAAGGAGCTGCTGGATTATTCCAGCACCAAGGGAGCGATCACGGCTTTCACGCGCTCGTTAAGCGAAAACCTCGTCGACAAGGGCATCCGCGTCAATGCGGTAGCGCCCGGTCCCATCTGGACTCCGCTCAACCCCTTTGGCGGAGCGACGAAGGACAAGCTCGCTCACTTCGGCGAGAGTACGCCGATGGGTCGGCCGGGACAGCCCAATGAAGTCGCGCCAGCTTTTCTGTTCCTCGCCTGCGAGGACTCGAGCTACATGAGCGGGCAGGTGTTGCATCCCAACGGCGGAACGATCGTTGGCAGCTGACGATCGGCGAGCGGCACGCTCATCGGCTTAGGTTTGCTTTCTGCTGTGCTGCGGCGAACCGTCTTTGTGCCACGTTCTATACCGCACTGCGGCGGAACCTTAATCCCCGGCAAATGTTTGAACCTATGTTACTGTCCAGCACGGGATTTTCATCATGGAGCACGACATTCCGGATAGCAGATTTCCCTCCCATCCGAGCCAGACGGAACGCGTTATCCCTTTTGCTGCTTCACGTGTTGAGCGCGCTACGAATACCCGTTGCGCCATCGCCTTGATTGGCACCTTTGCCCCTCGAAAATGCGGCATCGCAACATTCACCAAGGACATTTTCGACCAGCTGCTGATCCACCAGCCGGAAATCACTGCGCAGGTCTATGCGCTGGATACACGAGTGAACGCCGCACAATATGAAGCGGTCACAGGGTTTATCGACTGCGACAGTCCCGCTTCCTATGCGCAGGCGGCGCAGCGTATCAATGCGGCAGGCTACGATGCCGTTTGGCTACAGCATGAGTTTGGCATCTTCGGCGGCCCCGACGGGGAGATGGTGTGCGATTTCGTGGACCGTCTTGCCGCGCCGTTGATAGTGACCTTCCACACCGTGCTGGAGTCGCCTTCAGACAACCAGCGCCGCATCACCGAGCACCTGGTGACCCGGGCTTCGCGCATCATGGTCATGTCGCAACATGGGCGCGATCTGCTTGTGGACCAGTTCCATGCTCCCGCAACGTTGGTTGAAGTCATCCCCCACGGCGCACCGGATCGACCTTTCGGGCGGGAAGAGCTGATGAAGGAGCGGCTGAACCTCTCCGGCAAGCAGGTGTTGATGACATTCGGGCTGATCGGCCCCGGCAAGGGTCTGGAAAACGCGATCGAAGCACTGCCTGCCATCGTCGCGAGCCATCCGAACGCCATTTATCGTATCGTTGGCGCAACGCATCCCAACCTCGTGCGCGAACAGGGCGAAGGCTATCGTGACGGTTTGCAGGCATTGGCCGAGCGGCTGGGGGTGGCGGACCATATTCAATGGGAAAACCGCTTCCTCGACACGCCCGAGCTGCTGGATCAGCTTGAAGCATGCGACATCTATCTCACGCCTTATTTCAATCTCCAGCAGGCGACGTCCGGTACGTTGAGTTATGCGGTGGCGCTCGGTAAGGCTGTGGTATCTACGCCCTATGTCCATGCGCGCGAGCTGCTGGCAGATGGTGCCGGCGTGCTGGTGGAGCCTAAATCGAGCGAAGCCATTGCGCAGGCAGTCAACCGCCTGCTGGACGATGCCGACGAACTCAACGGTACCAAGCAACGTGCCTTTGCTGCGGGGCGCAAGACGATCTGGCCGCACTTCGCGGCAGCATCCGCAGGGCTTGTCCGCAACACGCTAAACCGTCGGGTCGCGCCACCGCCGGTCACTGCCGCGCCTTCGCTGGCCGGAGTCTGGACGATGTGCGATCACACCGGCATGTTACAGCATGGCATCGGCATCGTGCCGGACCGACGGCATGGCTATTGCATTGACGACAATGCGCGTGCGCTGATTCTGATGAACCAGGTGCGGGACATTATCCCTTCGGAGCGCACGCGGTGGAGCATTGTGTTCGCGAGTTTCATCCAGCACGCCTGGAACCCGGACAAGCAGGTTTTCCGCAACTTCATGGCCTTCGACCGGGCATGGTGCGAAGACGCTGGATCAGAGGACTCAAATGGGCGCACAATCTGGGCGCTAGGACACACCGCCGCATGCGCAGCAGACGCCGACATCCGCTCTTGGGGTCGCCGCTGGTTCGAGACCGCCCTGCCCGGTTTCGCCAAGGT
Source organism: Sphingobium sp. DEHP117 (assembly GCF_030867385.1). Lineage (GTDB taxonomy): Bacteria > Pseudomonadota > Alphaproteobacteria > Sphingomonadales > Sphingomonadaceae > Sphingobium. The sequence goes on from NZ_JAPFBJ010000003.1 coordinate 609,773, forward strand.
CGATTCGCCCCGCGCCATCGCCTTCGCGATGCTGGGCGCGGTGCATATGCTGAGCGCGGAGCCTGGCCATGTTGGGGCGAAGGCCCTGTTGGAGCGCGGGGGCGCCATGCTGGCTCACCTGCTCCACCATTCGCGCCGCCCGAACTGGGCGTGGTTCGAGGCTGTGTTGGGTTATGACAATCCGCGCCTCCCGCAGGCGCTGATCGAGGCGGGAAGCGCGTTCGGTCGGCAGGATTGGCTTCAAGCCGGGTTGGAGACGCTTGCGTGGATTGCCGAGCGCCAGACCGCCGCCCAAGGCCATTTCCGTCCGGTCGGATCAGACACGTTTCAAAAGGAATACGAACAGTATCCGTTCGACCAGCAGCCGCTTGAAGCGCAAGCCAGCGTGGAAGCAGCACACAGCGCCTTCCTGGCTACGGGAGACCGGCGCTGGATCGATCATGGGCTTATTGCCTATCGCTGGTATTTCGGAGCGAACGACCGGGGAGAGGCCTTGGCCGATCTCAAAACCGGGCGCTGCCGCGACGGGGTGAATCGAAGGGGGGTAAATGAAAATTGTGGGGCCGAGTCCATTCTTGCCTTCCATCTGGCCTACGCCTCGCTGATAGAGATGCTGAGCAATGCCAAGACCGATGGCTTGGAAAGGATGTTGATTGAGAGAAGCACAGGCAAGCCCGTCGCCCTTGCGCATTCTTGAGACCCGCTTGCATGCTGACCCTTCGCGGGTCGTGCTGCGCCCGTTCCACCTCGGCTGGCAATCTGCCAGTGCGCCGAGCGACCGCGCCATGCGCCTCGTCAAGGACATCTGCGCGCTGTCCGACAGCGATGCACGGGAAGAATATGAGCGCGTGGTTCAGGATTTTGCCGATCGCCACTGGCAGACCGAGGCGATGTTCGATGAGCGTTACGCAGAGGTCGAGACCATGCTGGGCCTCGAAGATGCCGGGCTGCCCCGCGCCCGCAAACGGCTGATTGGCGCCTATTTCTGCCATGAATATACCTATGCCGCCGCGGCGCTGATGAATCCGTCGATCGTGCCGCATCCGGACCAGAGCGGCATGGAAGACGGGGCGGCCCGTTTCGTGATGAGCTTGCGCGCCGTGGGCGAGGGGCATATCAGCACCATCGCCTTCCGCGAGGGCATCGCCTATCCCGACGGCAGCTTCGAGCTGTGGCCGCAGAGCGCGTTCGCGACCTCTGTTGAGCTGGACGACGCCTCACTCACCGACAGCGACGCCGCCGTCACCGTCCACCGCAACCCCAAGAGCAACCTGTCCAACACCGTGATCTTCCCGATCACGGAGCAGCAGCGCGGTGGGCTTGAAGATTTGCGCTTGGTCCGTTTCGAAGAGGACAACGGGGAAGTCGAGTGGATCGGCACCTACACGGCCTATTCCGGCAGCTCGATCCGCTCCGAACTCCTGCGCACCAAGGACTTCCGCAGCTTCGTGCTCGAGCCGATCACCGGCGCGGCCGGGCGCAACAAGGGCATGGCGCTGTTCCCCCAAAGGGTCGATGGGCGCTATATGATGGTGGGGCGGCAGGACGGAAAGAACCTGTTCCTACTGACATCCGACCGCTGTGATCATTGGGACGACGAGGGTGTTCTCCTGATGGAACCGAAATATCCGTGGGAGTTCATCCAGATCGGCAATTGCGGGTCGCCTATCCTCACCGATGCAGGCTGGCTGCTCTTCACCCATGGCGTGGGTGCGATGCGCAAATATGCGCTTGGCTGTGCCCTACTGGATCGCGATGAGCCATGGAAGGTTATCGGCCGTACGCGTCACCCTGTGCTTACAGCGGAAAATGCGGACCGCTCCGGCTATGTGCCCAATGTCGTCTACACGTGCGGCGTGATGAAGGTCGGTGACAAATTGCTGGTGCCCTACGGCATTTCCGACAGCGCCGTTGGCTTTGCTTCCGTCTCGATATCGGACCTTCTCCAGCTCATGACATAACCGGAGGCACCTGCCCTGATGCGGGTTGAGGCCATCTGTATCGGGAGGCCTGTCTCTGAATGCCCAGCCGATCGACATTGCGCAGATTGAGCGAGCCAGTCGGTGAGCACGCGGCTGGTTTGTGCTGAATTAGGCGGCACCCACGCCCGTTGTGCGTTCGCCGAGGTTGTCGGATGTCGCATCATTTCCGTGGGGAAGCGACCCTTATAAAAGGTAGGCCGCCTGACGCACGGTTCGGCGCAACCCGGGGGCCAAAGCCGGAACCGGAGGATCGACGCCGGGTTATCCCTTGCATGCGCGCCACGCGCCCGTGGCGCCACCCTCATGCAAGGAGCATCCCCATGGATCACGAAGATATTGCAGAGCTGACAGAGGAATTTTGGAAAGTGCTTGATGACTCTCGCGTCGTCATGCTCGCCGGAATCGGCACCGGCAATGCCCCGGCACGACCGATGACGGCACAGACCGACGAGGACATCAAGGACGGCTCCGTCTATTTCTTCGCCTCGCGCGGTGAAGGCATCGGTCGAGAAGTGCTGGCCGGAACCAGTCAAGCCTGCTTCACCTTCCAGTCCAAGGACAATGGCATACTCGCCAGCGCCATGGGCCCGATCGCCGCTGTTAACGATCAGGCGATGATCGACAAGCTGTGGACGCCGATGGCCGCCACTTATTATGACCAGGGGCGCTCCGACCCCGATCTGGTGCTGTTGCGGTTCACTCCGCCGGAGTTCGAGGTCTGGCGCGCGAGCACTGGCGGTTTCCTCAAAGCCGTCGCTTATAAGCTGATAGGCAAGGATGCGGGCCAAGCGCACGAGGAAGATCGCGCCACGATACCCGCTTGAGCGCCCTCCTCCCCGTTCGCACTGTGGAAAAGCCGTGGGGCCGCACCGCCTTGCCCAAATGGGTCGGCGGTGCGGCCGATGCTCGCATCGGCGAAGTGTGGTTCGAGCCGCCCTCAGCGCTCGACTCTCTGCTGGTCAAATATATTTTCACGGGCGAGAAACTGTCCGTGCAGGTGCATCCTTCCGACAAACAGACGCTGGAGCGCGGGCTTGGCAGGCAGGGCAAAGAGGAGTGCTGGCTAGTGTTGGGGGCCGAACCGGGTGCAAAATTGGGCATAGGATTTCGTGAGCAACTGGATGCAGCCGCCTTGCGCCAAGCTGCGCTGGACGGTTCGATTGAGCAGCGGCTGGTCTGGCGCAACGTGAAGCCGGGTGATTTTTTCTATATTCCCGCCAATACCGTGCACGCCATCGGTGCTGGTATCAGCCTGATTGAAGTCCAGCAAAACAGCGACATCACCTATCGTCTTTACGACTATGGTAGGCCCAGGGAGCTCCATCTCGACGAGGCTGTCGACGTTGCGGCGGCTGTGCCCTATGCCGATCCGCGGCACCGTCATGTGCCGGAGCGAGGAGAATATCTGCTTGTTGATGGCCCCCTGTTTCGCCTGCTGCGCTATGACGGGCCTCTCTCCGATAAGGCGAAGGCCAACTTCGCGGAGGGCGGCTGTTTGGTTGTTCCCTGCTCGGGAGATGCGCGTGTTTCCGCCGAGCGCGTAATACCGGGGCAGTGCGCGCTGGTGGAGGAACTGAACAAGCTCGCACTGAGCGAAGGCGCAACCGGTCTTCTGGCCCAGCCGATTCCGCTCTCTTCCCACCCGGCGCCTCACGCACCGTCGGGATAGACCCCACGCAACACAATATCGAAATGCTCGGCCACAAGGAGGTTGCAGTCGCAACTCAGGTAAGCGAGCCGGTGTCGATCGAGAATTCGCACCCTCCCTCTGCCGATCTCGATCACGCCACTGGCTTTCATGCGCGCGACCACCCGCGTTACATAGCTGCGTCCGATCCCCAACAACGATCCCAGTTGCTGCTGGGTGAGCACCAGCTCGTCTCTGCCGGTGCGGTCCAGGGCAAAGAGCAGCCATTTCGCCGCGCGCTGTTCGATGCTGTGCAGGGCGTTGCAGGCGACAGACTGGAAAATCTGCGCGACCAGGCAATCGGCATAGCGCGCGAAGAGATTGCCCATGTGCACCGATTGCCGTTTCGCTTCGTCGAGCACAATCGAGGGCAAACGCAAAAAGTCGCCACCGTGCATCACACTGCACTTCGCATAGGCAGGCAAAAGACCGTTGCTCACGATCCCGCCGACGACCCCCTCCCGGCCGACCATCGCAGTTTCCACGGTTTCGCCTTCCTTCATCGGGATCAGAAAGGACGCCATCGCACTGCCCAGAGGGAAATAGGCGTGGCGCACCTCGTCCCCGGGATCGTAGATTACATCGCCTGCAGAGAGTTTCAACGGCTGGAGATGGGGTTCGATCCTGGCAAGATCCTGCTCTCGCAACGCCGCCAGCAGATTGCTCCCTAGATCCATATTTTTCTCCTGCGCCCGTTATGCTCACTTGTGCGCATACCCGGCGCCCCATGTGTGCAAAAGAGGGCCTTCGGCGGACCCTGGCCCTTGGCGGAGCGAGGCCCGTCGGCCAGTCATCGCCGGGAAAGCGTGCTCATCGAATGCTCAATCCGTCAGTCAGCACGCCAGCCCCGACTTTTTGCCTGGCAACGCGTCGAACAATCCGATCTGCCTGTCAGTTCCCTGACATGGTCTATTTCGGTTCAGCTAGCCTGACAGAGACCTGCTCATGACGACAGAAACCAATGGTCTCAGCCTTTCTCATGCGCTGCTCGTCGAAGACAGCATGCTGATCGCGATGAATGCGGAGGATGCGCTGCTCGCAATAGGCATCGAGCAGGTCAGCATCGCCAGCTCCGTGGCGGAGGCTTTCGACCTCCTCAAAAATAACAGCTTCGATGTCGCATTGCTCGATCTGCATCTGGAGGGGGAAACAAGCCTCCCCATAGCGGAGACGCTGCTCACCCTCGGCATCCCGTTTGTCTTCGCATCCGGATATCCAAATCAGGAGGGGCTGGACCCCAAATTCAGCGGGATTCCGTTTCTGCAAAAGCCATACAACCAGATACAGATTCGGGATGCGTTGCTGAGCATCAGCTAAGCTCTGTACTTTGCACGCGAGGCTGTCTCCGCGGCGCGCCGCAACATTTTGTCACTGCAATCGTTCAGTAAAAATGAGCGACCAAAGCGACATCCACCCGCTGCGCAAGCATGCGCGCTTCTGGGATCGCAGGAAAAGCGTTCCTCGTCCCCTGCGGTGGATAGTCTATCTGTTGCTGGTGCTGGCAGTGCTGTGGCTGTTCCAATATGTGACCAAAGGGCGTTTCCTCAAGGGAACGTTTCAGCGGGTGGCAAGCGGCATGCTCGGGCGTGAAGTCCGCGTGGGTGGCGACTTCCAGCTCTATCTTGATCCCGTCACCATCAAGTTCGTGGCCGACGATATGACGATCGCGAACCCGCGCTGGGTGGGCCGCCGCTATCTCCTTGACAGCCGACATGTTGATGCGCGCATCGCAACCTTTCGCCTGCTGTTTGGGGAGCGCCTGTTCAAACGGCTCAACGTCGATGGCGCAGCGCTTGACCTTGCCTGGTCGGCTGACGGAAAACGCAACAACTGGACGATGGGCGATCCTGACAAGCGTGGCGAACCGCTGGAGTTGCCCGATATCGTGCGGGCGCAGGTGACAAACACCACGGTGCGCTACACCGATCCGCGCAACTTCCTTTTTGCCAGGATCGCGGTGGGCACGGTCGCCTCGCGCGACAAGAGGATCGCGGAGGCCGTGGGGTTCCAGGGCTCCGGCACCCTGCGCCGCCGGCCCTTCACGCTCGACGGCGCGATTCTATCACCCAACGAGACCGTCCAGGGCGGCAAGACCCATTTCCTGCTCAACGCACGCGCCGCGCGTGACAGGCTGGCGGTCGATGGGTTGCTCCCCGGCGCCACACAGTTCGAGGGGGCGCAATTGGCCTTCCGGCTGCGCGGGAGCAATCTCGCCGAGCCATTCGGCCTGCTCGGCATCGCGGTGCCGGAAACACGCGCCTATCGTTTCTCGTCCCGGCTAGTGTATGAAGACAAAATATGGAAATTCAGCGGGTTGAAGGGCCGGTTCGGGGACAGCGATCTCGCAGGCGCAATGCGCATTTCGACACCCAATGACCGGCTGTTCATCGACGCTGACCTGACGACGCAGGTGATGGACATTCGCGATGTCGGGCCGATGGTCGGCTATGATCCAGACCGTATCGACAGCATGGGTGCAGATGCTGTCGTCACCCGTGTGAACGGCGCACCTCGCGTGCTGCCCGATGCCCCGCTGCGCGCCGAGGCCCTGTCCCGCTATGACGCGGACGTGCGGTACAAGGTGCGCACCATCCGCGCAGACAACGTTCCAATCTCGCATGTCGACCTGACACTGAAGCTCGATCATTCGCTGATGAAGCTCTCGCCGTTCACCTTCGATATGTCCGGTGGGTTCGTCTCGTCAGACATCATCGTCAACGCACGCTCCACGCCGGTGCTGACGGATTACGACATCCGCCTCTCGCCTACGCCGATGGGCAAGCTGCTCTCTCGCTGGGGCGTGGAGGAAAACGGCACTTCCGGGACCATCAAGGCCCGGGTGGAGCTGAAAGGGCGAGGGGACACAGTCCACGATTCGCTTGCGACCTCCACCGGGCGCATCGCCATCATCATTCCCAAGGGCACGATGTGGGCACGCAATGTCCAGCTGTCTGAGCTGGACATCGGCGTGTTTGTGCAGCGCATGTTCCAAAAGCGGCTTAAGGACCCTATCCAGATCAACTGCGGCCTGGTGGCGTTCACGGTGCGGGACGGGGTGGCGGTCGCCGACCCGATCCTTATCGACACCAGCAAGAATGTGATGCTCGGCCGCGGCGGCTTCAGTTTTCGCGATGAGAGCCTCGACCTGTCTTTGCGTGCCGACGCCAAGAAATTCAGCCTGTTCTCCGCCCAGTCTCCGATCGGGGTAAACGGCTATTTTGCCGCGCCCGGCATGCAGGTCATCAGCCCAGAACTGCTCACGCGCGGCGGGGCGGCGCTGGGGCTGGGGCTGGGGCTCTCCCCACTGGCAGGCATCCTCGCATTCGTAGATTTCGGTGACGCGAAGGCAGCCGATTGCGGCCCGGTGCTGCAAGGCGCGCAGGCGGCGGCGCAGCGCACATCAAAGGGTAAAAAGCGCAAGGATGTGGGTGGGCGATGAGCGCCGATGCGATGGATGGAGCGGCGCGATGCGCTTTGTTCATATTCCCGACAGCCGCTTCGTCTGATTATTCTGATGCCAGACCGCATTTGAGATGAACCGGGCACCGCCCTTTTTTAAGCGGAGCGGCAAGCGCCGTCGCCAGCGGAACGCATGACATGAGCGGATGCCACCAGGGAAGGAACGCAATGAACCAAAAGATAGTGGGCCGGGGCGCAGCCCGACTCTGCCTGACCGGTACGCTCGCCGCGCTCGCTGCCTGTGCAACCAAGCCGGTCGCCCCACCTCCGCCCGCGCCTCCGCCGATGGTCCTTATCCCGCCGAGGCCGCTGCCTCCGCTGGGCGCCGCACCCAATCTTGCAGTGCCTCCGCTCGCGCCCGATGGCACGCGTCTCACGATCAACTATGGCGTCTCCGGCGGGCAAGCTCTTTGGAACCTGCGCTCGGCCTACAATGTCGCCGCGCTCAGCTGCCAGAAACCGGTGCACCAGCCGATCGCGGCACAATATGCCGCATTCCTGAAGAGCAACAAAAAGCTGCTCGCTACCGTCTACAAGGACCTCGACAAGCAGTTCAAGAAAGAGCAGGGCGCGGACTACATCCGGAAGCGCGAGATCTTTCAGACGCAGGTATACAACTATTTCTCGCTTCCGCCCGTGCTTCCCGCCTTGTGCGATACAATGCTGGCGTTGGGGCCGCCGCTGGGCACCGTTCCGTCCAAGGAGTTGGAGGCGCGGTCTGTGCTGGAACTGGCGCGGATCGAGAAGCTCTATCTCGATTTCTTCAACAGCTACGATCAGTATCGGACCGCGCTTTCTGCATGGGAAGCGCGCTATGGCGCTCAGGCGACGGTCGCGCCTGCAGCGATCCCGGTGGCGAGTTCAACTCCTTAGACCGTGATCGTTTCAGGCTGAATCGTCTGAAACGTGGATCATGGTCTCATCCACAGTAAGAGCCTGAGTAAACCGCGCAGCAGATGCCTACACGGGAGCAGTCAGAACCGCGCGGCATCCGTTGTGTGATTCATCATAGCTGATCTGGGATCCCAGACTCTGCGCCATAGCGCTCAGCAGCCGTGAACCCAACCCCGTGCCCTGGACAAGGTCCGGCGTCATCCCGATGCCATCATCCTCCACCACCAGCTGGAACTGCCCCGGCTCGGGCGCGAACAACCGCACCCGCACCTCGCCATCCTTCTCGGGCGGATAGGCATATTTGCCGGCGTTCGAAACCAGCTCGGAAACCACCACACCAAGGGAAATCGCCTTGTCTGTCTTCAGCTCGATGGGATCGGCGCTGAGCGAGATGTGAGTGCGGCGATCGGAAGACAGCCACGAATTGCGCAGCTCCTCCACAATTGCCTCCAGATAGTCGCTCATCACCACGCTGGTCACGTTTTCGGACGTGTAGAGCTTGCGATGCACCATCGCGATGGCCCGGATGCGCCGTTCGGTGTCGGCGAGCGCAAGGCGGGCTGCGGGATCCGTCACCATCCGCGCCTGCATCCCGATCATCGATATGACGAGTTGCAACGAGTTGGCAACGCGGTGGTTGGCCTCGTGCAGCAGGGCGGAAAGCCGATCGTTGGCGATGCGCATCTGCCGCTCCGCCTCCTCCTTTGCCCGCTCCAGCCGCACGCGCGCCAGGGCGTGGGCAAAGGCCTGTTCCAGCAGTTCGACGAAGTCACTGCCTACCGACTTCACAACATAGTCATAGGCCCCGGCCTTGAGCGCGGCGACGGCGACCTTGCTCTCTTCCGACCCTGTGACATAGACGATCGGCGGGCAGCCGGGGAGCGCCCGCAGCGCCCTCAAGGTCTCCAGGCCGTCCATCTCCGGCATATAATGATCGACCGCGATCAGTTCGAAATCTTCCGAGGCAGCGCGGGCCAGCCCCTCGCGACCAGATGGCGCGGTGACGACATGATGCCCCCGCCTGCCCAGCAGCTTTTCCACAAGCCGGCACAGGCCGGGATCATCATCAATGTAAAGTATGCGGCGTGGCTGATCCATCAGCCCTCTGTAGCATCGGGAAGCTGGATAACCGAAAGGAACAGGCCCAGCTGCCTGATCGCATCGGCAAAACTTTCGTAATTCACGGGCTTGGTAATATAGACGTTGCAGCCCAGATCATAACAGCGCGCAATCTCGCGCTTGTCGTCGGTCGTCGTCAACACCACCACCGGCACGCGGTGCAGCCGCTCATCAGCCTTGATCCTCGCAAGGATATCCGTGCCGCTCATATCGGGCAGATTGAGGTCAAGCAGGACCAGCGCAGGCCCATTCAGGGCCGGGCCATTCGGGGCATTGACCAGATGGTCGAGCGCAGCGGTCCCATCCGTAAAATGTACGAGCTCATTCGATATGCCGGCACGCCGGATGTTTTTTTCTATGAGACGAGCATGCCCTTCGTCATCCTCGATCATCACGATCTGGACCGGCTTATGTTTCGTCATTCCCCAATCTTTCCATCGTCAACATATTCGAGTGGCAAGTTCACAACGAAAGTCGAACCTTCGCCAAACACCGATCGCACCTCTATTGTTCCGCCCAGGCGGTATGCCAGCGCCCTGACGTTCGCAAGGCCGATCCCCTCTCCGCGCTTGTCTTGCACGCCTGAGCGGCGAAAGAGTTCGAAGATGCGTTCGCGGTCCTTTTCCTCGATCCCGCGGCCATTGTCCTCAACTTCAAAGATCGCACGCCCGCCCTTGGCATGGCCCCGCACCTCGATCCGCCCGGGAACATTCGGCCGCCGATATTTCAGCGCGTTTTCCAGCAGGTTGGAAAATATCTGATCCACAGCTAGCCGGTCATGCTTCAGGGCCGGCAATGGCGTCCTGATCTTGATGGTTGCGTTGCTCTCGTCTCGCAAGGTGGAAAGGGTATCAACCACCGTGGACAACAACCCGTCCATATCGAGCATTTCGGGCGCCAGCGCCCTGCGCCCTTGGCGCGAGAGGACGAGAATCGCGTTGATGAGCCGATCCATCTTCTGGGTGGAGGAGCGGATGAAGCCGATAGCTTCGGGCATGTCCTCCTTAGCCGCCGCCCTGACGGCGTCGGGAACAAGGCCCGGTTGTGCGGAGTCGACCTCGTCCACAAACTCGGAGATCTCCCGGTCGGCACGCGCGAGCTCGGCGGTGAATCCCATGACATTGACGAGCGGCGAACGCAGATCGTGGCTGACGATATATGCAAACCGCTGGATTTCCTCGTTTGCCCGCCTCAAGTCCGCTGTGCGCTCGGCGACAGCCGCTTCCAGGCCTTCGTTCAGCCCCGCCAGCGTCATGCGACTCGCCAGCAATTCCCGCGAGTGGCGGCTCAGCACCATATACGTCGCCGCCCCGGTAAAGAGCAGAGCTATGACCACCAAGCCCAGATAAGTTTGTAATCTTTCCAGGGCGCTCTGTTCCATGGCGCCCCGCGATGCCAAAAGCCGGTTTTCGGTATTCTCAAACTCGCCGGCGATTCTTCGGATCGTGCCAAGCCGCTGCAACTCAGCCTGCTTCCTGAAGAGCGCCACCGCGCCCTCCATATCACCTCGCTGGGCGAGGAGGATGGTCTGGCGCATATCGTCCAGCTGTGCCTGGATTACCGGGTGCAGCGCCTCGATACGCGCCTGCTGCTCCGGATTGTCCACGGTCTTGCTCTTCAGTCGCTCGATATTGGGTGCAAGGTGCGCCACGCTGTCCTTAAGCGTTTCCACCCTCGCGGGATTGCGATCGAGCAGATAGCCGCGACGGGCTGCTTCTGCCCGCTCCATGTACCGGCTTATGTCGGAGATCGTGTCTTTCACATCATAGCTATGAGCCACCAGCGCGTCGGCGCGCTCGTTCGCATCGAAACCCCGCACCACGAAATAGAATGCCAGAAGAACCAACACGAAACTGGAAATCACGCCCGCCAGACTGAGCCGGACCACCCGCTTTTGCGCTCTCTGCGGCAATGGCTCACCCTTTGTTATGCGAGGTTGTCCCTCCATAGCCGTTCTAGCGCGAGTTTTCACCGCAGAGTTTTTCCGTTCGTCGCAAACTACTTACCGCCGCCTTGAGCGCATGCGCAAAAGAACATAAAAAGAACAAATGCGCGAGATACCACTTCCGAAAAGGCTGGAAATCCTTTCCGATGCCGCGAAATACGATGCCTCCTGCGCCTCATCCGGCACCGCGCGTCGCACCAGCCGCGATGGCAAGGGGATAGGCTCCACCACCGGCAACGGCATCTGCCACGCCTATGCGCCCGATGGCCGCTGCATTTCGCTCCTCAAGATATTGCTGACCAACCACTGCATTTTCGATTGTCACTATTGCATCAACCGCAAAAGCTCCAACGTGCGGCGCGCGCGCTTCACACCGCAGGAGGTGGTCGACCTCACGCTGAGCTTCTACAAGCGCAATTATATCGAGGGGCTGTTCCTCTCGTCCGGCATCGTCAAATCCTCCAGCCACACGATGGAGCAGATGATCGAAGTGGCGCGCAGTCTGCGTGAGGATCACGGCTTTCGCGGCTATATCCACTTGAAGACCATCCCAGAGGCCGACCCGGAATTGGTCGCGCATGCAGGACTGTGGGCGGATCGGATTTCCGTCAACATCGAACTCCCCACAAAGGCCGGATTGAGCCGCCTGGCGCCGGACAAGGACTCCGGCCGGATCGAGGGGATGATGGGTCGGATCCATGGCGCGATCGTCGAGGCTAAGGACGCGCGCAAACGATTTCGTCATGCTCCGCGCTTTGCACCTGCCGGGCAATCGACGCAGATGATCGTCGGTGCGGACGGGGCATCGGATACCGACATCATCACCAGAGCTGACAGCCTGTACGGCGCCTATGGCATGCGCCGGGTCTATTATTCGGGGTTCAGCCCGATCCCGGATGCCAGCGCAATCCTTCCGTTGAAGCGCCCGCCGCTGGTGCGCGAACATCGTTTGTATCAGTCGGACTGGCTGATGCGTTTTTACGGCTATTCGGCCAGTGAGGTGCAGCAGGCGGCGGGTACGGACGGGATGCTCCCGCTCGATATCGACCCCAAGCTCGCCTGGGCACTGAAGTTTCGCCAGCATTTCCCGGTCGACGTCAATCGCGCGCCGAGAGAGATGCTGTTGCGCGTGCCAGGGCTGGGGACGCGGGCGGTGCAGTCGATCCTCGCCTCGCGCCGCCATCGGACTCTGCGGCTGGACGATATCGCGCGCTTTACCGTCTCGATTGCCAAGCTGCGGCCGTTCATCGTCGCGGCAGACTGGCGACCGACGCTGCTGACCGACCGGGCCGATCTGGTTTCGCTGGTCAAGCCCAAGCCGAGCGAGCAGCTGGAACTGTTTGCATGACGGCGGCGCGAGAGGCGGACGCAACCGTCTCGGTGCAGATGGACGCGCCGGACGATTTCGAGGCGTGGCGCGCGCATGCGCGCGCGCTTATGCAGGCGCGGGTAGCGCCAGAGCGGGTGATGTGGAGTGAACCGGGAGAGACGGGCAACCTGCTGGGCCTGCTCGCGAGCGCGCCCTTCCCCGCCGCCGCAGATGCGCCGCCACCGCGCGCCAGCCGCGCCTTCCTCCAGCAGGCACGCAGCGTCATATGCCATCGCGACCCGGAACGATTCGCCCTGCTGTACCGGGTGCTCTGGCGCTTGCAGCGCCAGCCGCGTCTGATGGAAGACCAGGCCGACGCCAATGTGCGCCGCATGGCCGCCATGGCAAAGGAGGTACGGCGGGACATTCACAAGATGCGCGCGTTCGTCCGCTTTCGTTTGGTGGAAAGCGAGGATGGCGCGAGCGAGCATTATGTAGCCTGGTTCGAGCCGGATCATAACATCGTCCGCGCCAACGCGCGCTTCTTCACCGATCGCTTCGCCGCGATGCGCTGGTCAATCCTCACCCCCGAACTGTCGATCCACTGGGATGGTGCGCAGCTATTGGAAGGGCCGGGCGCCAGCGCGCGCGACGCACCGCAAGGGGACCCGCTGGAAGATCTGTGGAAGCGTTATTACGCATCCATTTTCAACCCCGCCCGTTTGAAGGTGAAGGCGATGCTGAAGGAAATGCCGCGCCGATACTGGAAAAACATGCCGGAGACGGCGCTGATCGGCCCGCTGATCGCCGATGCGCGCAACCGGGAGCTGGCGATGATCGCGCAGGGTGAGGACAGTTTCGAGATGGAGCAGCCTGACAGTCTCGACGCGGTGGCCAGCGCGGTCTCTACTTGTACTCGCTGCCCGATCGGCTGCAACGGCACCCGCGCCGTGCCGGGCGAGGGACCAGCCGACAGCGCCGTCATGCTGGTTGGTGAGCAGCCCGGCGATCAGGAGGAACTGGCCGGGCGACCCTTCGTCGGCCCGGCGGGGCAGGTGCTCGATCGACATCTGAAGCGCGCGGGGCTGGAGCGGGACCGGCTCTACCTCGCCAATGCCGTCAAGCATTTCAAGTTCACGCCGCGCGGCCCCCGCCACATCCACCAGACGCCCACGGCGGGCGAGATCGACACGTGCCGTTTTTGGCTCGACGCGGAGCGCGCGCTCGTAAAACCGCGCCTGATCGTGGCGTTGGGCGCGTCGGCCGCGCGTGGCATATTGGGCCGCACGCCGAGCATCCAGCGCGAACGCGGGCGCGCCATCGCCCTGGCCGATGGCAGTGAACTCTGGATCACGGTGCACCCCAGCTATCTGCTGCGCGTGCCCGATGCCATTCGCGAGCAGGAGGAAGCCGCCTTCGCGCGCGATCTTGCAGCGGTCGCGGCGCGGTGCGCGTCTCTGGGCTAACGCACCGCGTTACAGGATTGACTGCCCCGTCTTCGCCCAGTCCGCCACGAACCCGGCGATGCCCTTTTCGGTCAGCACATGGTTGAACAGCGACTTGATGACGGCGGGCGGCGCGGTCATCACATCAGCGCCGATCTTCGCGGCCTGAAGGATATGGACCGAGTGGCGCACGCTCGCGACCAGTATCTCGGTCTTGAAATCATAATTGTCGTAGATCAGGCGGATGTCCTCGATGAGCTGCATGCCGTCGAACCCATTGTCGTCATGCCGCCCGACGAACGGCGAGATGAAGGTCGCTCCGGCCTTGGCGGCAAGCAGCGCCTGATTGGCGGAGAAACAAAGCGTTACGTTCACCTGCGTTCCGTCAGAAGTCAGCGCCTTGCAGGTCTTGAGGCCATCGACCGTGAGCGGCACCTTGATACAGACATTGTCGGCCAGCTTGCGCAGTATCTCGGCCTCTTTCATCATCGTCTCATGATCGAGCGCAACGACCTCTGCCGAGACCGGACCTTCAACGATCGCGCAGATCTCCTTCACCACCTCCAGAAACTGCCGCCCGGACTTGGCGATCAACGAAGGATTGGTGGTCACGCCATCCAGCAGGCCGGTGGCGGCGAGGTCACGGATGTCTGCGGTGTCTGCGGTGTCGACGAAAAACTTCATGGGATGCGCCCCTCTCTCTGCGGCAATGCGAGTCGCCGCACCCTATAGCCGGACGCGGGCCGTTGCTACAACGCGCTCGCCGCCGTCAGCGCTGCGATCAGCATTGGGTCACCGGTCGATCGCGGATCGGCGCGGATCGCCATTTCCTCCCGCCCGATCTCGGCATAGATCGCGTCAGATGCCTTGCGGGTCACATCGTCGCGCAGGCCCGCAAAGTTGATGCCGGTGGCGGCACGCAAGGCCTCCGTCACCACCTCGTTGTCGAACACGCGAAGGCCTTCGTCTATGCCGGGCAGGATAGCGGCAACGAGGGTGTTGCCCATATGCTGCCGCAACAGGTTGGTAGCTGCCGGGGTGCCCGCCGCCTTGATGATCGCGGCAGCATCCTGCGGCGAGGTGGACAGGATCGCGTCGGCGATAACCGGCGCGGCACGCTCAGCCCCGCGCTCTGCCGCGCGGTTGACCTGCCTGAGCAAGCGGTCCCGCACCAGTCCATTGAGCAGCACGCGACTGATCATCGACCCGGTACCATTGCCGCCGAGCTGATCGGGCAAAGTGATCCGCGCCACCTGGCTGTCGTAAAAGCCGCCGGGCGCCATCAGCCGCGCCAGCGCCCGCTGTGACGAGAGCGAAAGCAAGCGCCGTATCGCCTCGGTAAGGCTATAACCCAGGCCTTGCGAACATCCGCCGAGCAGCAATAGCGCCAACGCCGAACTACCACTGAGGAATTGCCTGCGTTCCATAGCACTCTCCATTATTACCTCACCAAGTCTCGTTCTTTTGCCGCCGAAAAGGAAGCGGGTTTTTATTGCGCGCGCAGTCTTTACATACCGCATGATGACTCGTGTCCGTGTATTGATCCTGAACGCCGCGCTGGGACCGCTCGACTATCGTGTGCCGCCGGATTTGGACGGGGTTGGACCGGGCAGTATCGTGGAGGTTCCGCTCGGCCCGCGCCGCATCATTGGCGTGGTATGGGACAAGGATCGCCTGCCCGAAGGCAATCCCGTACCCGAAGGCAAGCTGCGGCCGATCATCGCTGCGCTGCCCGTGCCGCCCGTGCCCGCGCCGCTGCGGCGGCTGGTGGAGTGGGTGGCAGACTATTACATGGCGCCGCTCGCCGCCGTTCTGCGCATGACCATGCCTTCCGGGGCAGCAGCGGGAGAGCGCGTAATCACGGAATATCGGCTTTCGGATGCTTTGCCCGCCCGCCTCACGCCCCAGCGGGCGCAGGCACTGGAGCGCATCGGCGCATTTCAGGCATCTGTCAGCGAACTGGCGGACAAGGCCGGGGTTTCCGTCGCGGTCATTCGCGGCCTGATCAAGGCAGGCGCTTTGATGGCGGTGGAGGCGAGCGCGAACGCCGCCTACCCCGCACCGCTGCCCGATCACGCCGCGCCCTCGCTCAATGAGGAACAGCGCGCTGCCGCCAACCGGATCATGCAGGCGGTGGACGCGCAGGCGTTTCACACCTTCCTGCTCGACGGCGTCACCGGATCGGGCAAGACCGAGGTCTATTTCGAGGGGATCGCGCAGGCGGTGCGCGCAGGCGGCCAGGTGCTCGTCCTGCTGCCGGAAATAGCGCTGACCCAGCCGTTTCTAAAGCGCTTCGAGGCGCGCTTCGGCGTCGCGCCCGTCGCCTGGCACAGCGGCCTCAAGCAGAGCGAGCGGCGGCGCGCATGGAATGCGGTGGCACGTGGGGAAGCGCAGGTCGTTGTCGGGGCACGCTCGGCGCTGTTCCTGCCCTTCCCTCGGCTAAGCCTGCTGGTGGTGGACGAGGCGCACGAGACGAGCTTCAAGCAGGAGGACGGCGTCCATTATCACGCGCGCGATGTGGCGGTGATGCGCGGCAAGTTCGAGGCGTGCCCGGTGGTGCTGGCCACTGCAACGCCCGCGCTGGAAACCCGCCATCAGGTGGGCCTCGGCCGCTATGAGGAGATCAAGCTCGCCGCGCGTTTCGGCGGCGCGCAGATGCCGGAGATTGTCGGCATAGACCTGCTCGAAACTCCCCCCGACCGGCAACGCTGGATCGCGCCGCCGTTGGTCTCGGCCATTGAAGAGACGCTGGAACGCGGCGAGCAGGCTCTGCTGTTCCTCAACCGGCGCGGCTATGCGCCGCTCACGCTCTGCCGCCATTGCGGCTACCGCTTTCAATGCCCGAACTGCACGAGCTGGATGGTCGAGCACAAGATCACGCACCGGCTCGCTTGCCATCATTGCGGCCATGTGATGCCCAGCCCGCGCGCCTGCCCGGAATGCAAAGAGGAAGACGCGCTCGTCGCCTGCGGCCCGGGTGTGGAGCGCATCGCGGACGAAGCGAAGGCGCTGTTTCCGCAGGCGCGCATCGCCATCGTGACTTCCGACACGCTCTGGTCACCCGAAAAGGTGGCGGAGTTCGTCGCTGCGGTGGAGGGGCACGCGGTCGACATCATCATCGGCACCCAGCTCGTCACCAAGGGCTATCACTTTCCCAACCTGACGCTGGTCGGCGTGATCGACGCCGATCTGGGGTTGGAGGGCGGAGACCTGAGGGCCGCGGAAAGGAGCTTTCAGCAGATCAGCCAGGTCGCGGGGCGCGCGGGCCGGGGCGAGAAGCCGGGGCGGGTGTTCATTCAGTCCCGAATGATGGGCGCAGGCGTGATCAAGGCGCTGCTCTCTGGCGATGCCGAGCGCTTTTATGCCGCCGAAGCCGAAAGTCGCCGCCACGCCGAAGCGCCGCCTTATGGCCGCTTCGCCGCGATCATCGTTTCGAGCGAGAGCGCGGAGGCCGCCGCCGAGACGGCGCGGCGGCTGGGCAAAAGCGCGCCCCAACACGACGGCTTCCACGTCTATGGCCCCGCACCCGCCCCGCTGGCGCAGCTAAGAGGGCGCTATCGCCACCGCCTGCTGGTCCATGCCGCCCGGGCCGTGAATGTGCAGGAAGCGATCCGGTCATGGCTCGATCAAGCGAGCTGGCCCAACAGTGTACGCGTAAGCGTCGACGTTGATCCTTACAGCTTCATGTGAGGCCTAACCCCTCTGTGCGGCGTATAATCCCCACGCCTTATCGTGCGCGCGCCAGTCTCGGACAATAGATATATTCAATTTCAATGCGTTACTCCTCGATAACCATCTTCTCTACCACTTCGATAGAAATTTGACTCGCGCCTGCAATATTTTCTATTTATTGGATAGACATTCGATTCGGCGCCAAAACAGGGGAGATGTTGATGGACGCGATCTGGGAATATCTGCCGGTGTTGTTGCCGTTCATTCTGATAGGCTTCGCTGCCCAATTGATCGACGGTGCGCTCGGCATGGCCTATGGCGTTATCTCGACCACCCTGTTGCTCACCATCGGTTTGCCGCCCAAAGCTGCGTCAGCAGGCACGCACGCGGCAGAAACATTTACCACCGCCATTTCCGGCCTCAGTCACATCTACCACCGCAATGTCGACTGGAAGCTATTCGCCAAATTGGCGGTGCCGGGAATCATCGGTGGCGTAGTGGGCGCCTATCTGCTTTCCAATGTCGATAGCAGCGCGATCAAGCCGTATGTACAGAGCTATCTGACCGCAATCGGGCTGTGGCTGATCTGGCGCAGCACCCATGTAATCCGGCGCACGGAAGACCCGCGTATCGTCACGCCACTCGGCCTGTTCGGCGGTTTTCTAGACGCCACGGGCGGTGGCGGATGGGGGCCGGTCGTAACCTCGAACCTGCTGCTTCAGGGCAGCAACCCCCGCATGACCATCGGCACGGTGAACACCGTAGAGTTCCTGCTGACTTTGTCCATAAGCCTCACCTTCCTCTTTCACCTCGGCTGGGAAACGTTCACCACGGCCACGCTCGGCCTGTTGATCGGCGGCGTGGTGGCCGCGCCGCTCGGAGCGATGCTCGCCAAGCATATCCCCGCCAATCGACTCCTGCTTCTCGTCGGCGTCGTACTGACCGCCACCTCGCTCTACGGCATCGCAAAATCGCTCAGCCTCGTTGGCTGACACGTTTCAACACAGCGAAACTGAAAGGGCGGGGATAACCCCGCCCTCTTTTTTTGCCCGCAGTGGCAGGGCTCAGCGTTCGAAAAGGCGGTCGGCCTCGGCGCGCAGATCGACCGCAGAGGAGGCGGGCGTAGGCACGGGCATGTCGGCCACTTCGCCCTGCGTTTCACCCTCCAGGCGATGGGCGTCATCACGCTCGCGCCGCAACTCCTCGATCAGCGCGGCGCGCGCACCATCGAGCCGCGTGTCGGACGGCGCCTCAAGCCCGGCCTTCTTCGCTGCCTTGGCGACGATCGAGTCCAGCTCACGCTGAGAGCACAGGCCCAGCGTCACCGGGTCCTTCGGGGTGATGTTGGAGATGTTCCAGTGAGAGCGGTCGCGGATTGCGGCAATGGTAGTGCGGGTTGTGCCGATCAGGCGGCCGATCGCACCATCGGAAATCTCCGGATGGTTGCGCAGGATCCAGGCGATGCCGTCCGGCTTGTCCTGCCGCTTGGAAACAGGCGTATAGCGCGGCCCCTTGGTGCGGCGGGCCGGTTCGTTGCCCTTGGCGATCTTCAGCGCGTAATCCGGGTTGGCTTCGCCCTTCCTGATCTCATCCTGCGTCAGCTCATGCGCGCGGACGGGATCGCGCGGGGTGTAGCGCGTGCTCGCGGTTTCATCCGCGATCGCCTGCACCTCCAGCATATGCAGGCCGCAGAACTCTGCGATCTGGGGGAAGGTGAGGCCGGTATTCTCGATGAGCCAGGCGGCGGTGGCGTGGGGCATCAGCGGGTGGGACATGATCCATGCTCCGGAACTAGAAATGATAAGGGCCACCCAGGCAGGGTGGCCGCATGATGGACAATCTTATGCGAAACCCGTGCGCAGGGCAAGGGGGAAGCGGAGTGGGACCCTGGTCAGGCCACCTTAAGCACGATCTTGCCGAAATGCTCGCCTGCCTCCATCCGCGCGTGGGCGCTGGCAGCATCCTCCAGCGCGAAGACGCGGTCCATCGCCGGGCGCAGCTTGCCCTGCTCGACAAAGGGCCAGACATGCTGCGCGATCTCGTCCGCCACCAACGCCTTGAACGTGTTCGAGCGCGGGCGCAGCGTCGATCCGGTCAGCGTCAGCCGCCGGGCCATGATGTCCGGAATGGAAATCTGCGCCCGGCTGCCCCCCAAAACGGCGATGGACACATGCCGGCCTTCAATATCGAGACACTGCAGGTTGCGGGGCAGGTAATCCCCTCCCACCATGTCGAGTATCGCCTGGCAACCACGTCCATGGGTGATGGCGCGCACCGCCTCGACATAATCCTGGGTACGATAATTGATGGCGTGGTCCGCGCCCCATTCCAGCGCCTGGGCACACTTCTCGTCGGACCCGCAGGTGACAATGATCTTGACGCCAAACAGATTGCACAGGCGGATCGCCATCGTGCCGATGCCGGACGTGCCGCCGTGCACCAGCACAGTGTCGTCCTCCACCGTGTAAGCCCGTTCGAACAGGTTGGTCCACACGGTGAACAGCGTCTCGGGCAACGCTGCCGCCTCGATCATGTCATAGCCATCCGGCACAGGCAGACATTGCCCGGCAGGCACGGCGACATAGTCCGCATAGCCGCCGCCGTTGCACAGCGCGCACACCTTCTGACCCAGCAGCGACTGCTCGGCCTCCGCGCCCAATTGCACCACCTCGCCGGACACTTCCAGCCCCAACAACGGAGAGGCGCCGGGCGGCGGCGGATATTTGCCCGCCCGCTGCAACGCATCGGGGCGGTTGACCCCCGCGGCATGGACGCGGATCAGCACCTCGTCCGCCTTCGGTACGGGGATGGGCGCGCTCGTTGCGATGAGCACATCCGGCCCGCCCGGCGCTTCAAAGCCGATGGCGCGCATCTCCTTGGTGATGACTTGCAATGTCATAAGCTCTTATTGACAGGACCGTGGATCGGGTCAACAACATCCCCATGGATATGGATGACAATCTTCCAAGAAAGGCGGATGATCCTCTCGCCCTGCTGGCCCGGCAGGATCTCGATCCGCTCTCCGTCGCCGAGCTGCATGACCGTATCGCATTGCTGGAAGGCGAAATAATTCGCACGCGGGCGAAAATAAACCAATCTGTTAACCATAAGGCAAGCGCAGAGGCCCTATTCAGGAAATGACCGCGCGCTTGCCTCCTCCCCGATGGCGCACACGCCGACACGGAGAGGACAATGCGTTCGGCCAGGCACTTGAAGCTGGCTTCCGGTGCGCCGACATAGTGGTGAATGGCATCCCACTTGGATGCCGGGAGAACGAATATGCCGTCCTTTGCCCCCGCCCTTGAAACCACGCTGCACAACGCGCTGGGCCATGCCGCAGAGCGCCACCACGAATATGCGACGCTGGAACACCTCCTGCTCGCGCTCGTGGATGACGAGCACGCCTCGCGCGTGATGCAGGCCTGCGGCGTGGACATGGGCGAGCTCACCGATGCCGTCACCCACTATCTCGATACCGAGCTGGACAGCCTCAAGGTCGACAGCGATACGGACCCCTCGCCCACCAGCGGCTTTCAGCGCGTGGTACAGCGGGCGATCCTGCATGTGCAATCCTCCGGCAAGGATGAAGTGACCGGCGCCAATGTACTCGTCGCCCTGTTTTCGGAGCGCGAGAGCTATGCCGTCTATTTCCTGCAACAGCAGGACATGAGCCGCCTCGACGCCGTCTCCTTCCTTTCGCATGGCGTCGGCAAGGGTGTCACCTCCACGCCCGAGCCGCAGGCAGCCAAGGCAAGCGAGGAAGACAAGAAGCAACAGCAGCAGTCCAAGGACAAGAAGGACAGCGCGCTCGACCAGTTCACGGTCAACCTCAACGAGAAGGCGATGGAGGGCAAGGTCGATCCGCTGATCGGCCGCACTGCCGAGGTTGACCGCACGATCCAGATCCTGTGCCGCCGTTCCAAGAACAACCCGCTGTATGTGGGTGATCCCGGCGTCGGCAAGACCGCGATCGCGGAAGGCCTCGCCCGCAAGATCGTCGAGGGTGATGTGCCCGATGTGCTGAAACCAGCCGTGATCTATTCGCTCGACATGGGCGCGTTGCTCGCGGGCACGCGCTATCGCGGCGATTTCGAGGAGCGCTTGAAAGCAGTCGTCAACGAGCTGGAGAAAATGCCCGACGCGGTGCTGTTCATCGACGAGATTCACACCGTGATCGGTGCGGGCGCGACCTCGGGCGGTGCGATGGATGCGTCCAACTTGCTCAAGCCGGCATTGTCGGGTGGCACGATCCGTTGCATCGGGTCCACCACCTACAAGGAGTTCCGCAACCACTTCGAGAAGGATCGCGCGCTGCTGCGCCGGTTCCAGAAGATTGATGTGAACGAGCCGACGATCGACGATACGATCAAGATCCTCACCGGTCTGAAGCCAAGCTTCGAGGAGCATCACCATGTCCGCTATACAGCGGATGCGCTGAAGGCGGCGGTGGAGCTTTCTGCCCGCTACATCAACGACCGCAAGCTACCCGACAAGGCGATCGACGTGATCGACGAGGTCGGCGCGATGCAGATGCTGGTGCCACCCTCAAAGCGCAAGAAGGTGATCAGCCCGAAGGAGATCGAGCAGGTCATCTCGACGATGGCGCGCATCCCGCCCAAGACGGTGTCGAGCGACGACAAGACGGTGCTCGCCACCATCGAGCAGGATCTGAAGCGCGTCGTCTTCGGGCAGGACAAGGCGATCGAGGTGCTCAGCTCGGCCATCAAGCTCAGCCGCGCGGGCCTGCGCGATCCGGACAAGCCGATCGGCAACTACCTCTTCTCCGGCCCCACCGGCGTCGGCAAGACCGAGGTAGCGCGCCAGCTCGCGACCCTGCTCGGCATCCCGCTCCAGCGGTTCGACATGTCCGAATATATGGAGCGGCATTCGGTCTCGCGCCTCATCGGTGCGCCTCCGGGCTATGTTGGTTATGATCAGGGCGGCCTGCTGACCGACGCGATCGACCAGAACCCGCACTGCGTGCTGTTGCTTGACGAGATCGAGAAGGCGCACCCGGACCTGTTCAACATCCTGCTGCAGGTGATGGACAATGGTCGCCTGACGGATCACCACGGCAAGACGGTGGACTTCCGCAACGTCATCCTTATCATGACGACCAACGCGGGCGCATCCGACATGGCGCGCGAGGGCATCGGCTTCGGCGATGTCATCAGCAAGGAGGATGCGAGCGACGAGGCGGTCAAGAAGCTGTTCACGCCGGAGTTCCGCAACCGTTTGGACGCGATCGTGCCGTTCGGCTATCTGCCGACCGAGGTGGTCGCTCGCGTGGTCGACAAGTTCGTCCTCCAGCTCGAGCTGCAACTGGCCGACCGCGACGTGCACATCACCTTGTCTGACGAAGCGCGCCAGTGGCTCACCGCCAAGGGCTATGACAAGCTCTATGGTGCCCGCCCGATGGGCCGCCTGATGCAGGAGAAGATCAAGCAGCCGCTCGCCGAAGAGCTGCTGTTCGGCAAGCTCGTGCACGGCGGCGAAGTGGTGGTCGGCCTCAAGGACGACGCGCTCACGTTCGAGGTCACGCCCGCCGCGCCGCGCACCGGCAAGCCCAAGAAGGATGGCGTCGCCAAAGGCAAGGGCGGTTCCAAGGCGAAAGGCAAGGCGGCACCTAAACCTGCCGCCTGACCCGCGCTCAGCATAATACAGAAGGGCGGCCAATGGCCGCCCTTTTCTTTTGCGCGTGAAACGGCATGATGGTGCGATTCTTCCCCTACAGGAGCACCGAGTCATGGCCGCCGATCTGACGTTCTACACCAATCCGATGTCGCGCGGGCAGACGGTCCGCTGGATGCTGGAGGAGCTCGGCGTGCCTTACGAAACTGTGCTCCTCGACTATGGCACGACGATGAAGGGCGCGGACTATCTGGCAATCAACCCGATGGGCAAGGTACCCGCGATCGTTCACAAGGGAAACATCGTCACCGAAGTGGCGGCCATCTGTGTCTACCTGGCCGAAGCATATCCCGAGGCGGGCCTCAAGCCGAAGGGTGGCGCGCTGGCCGATTATTATCGCTGGATATTCTTTGCCGCGGGGCCGATCGAAGCGGCGTTCGCCGACCAGGCGGCAGGCTTCATTCCGCCCGAGGACAAGCAGGCGATGTTCGGCTATGGCACGTTCGAGCGCGCGACGGACACGCTGGAAAAGGCGGTGGCGGGCAAGACCTATGTCGCGGGCGACAGCTTCAGCGCAGCGGACGTCTATGTCGGCTCGATGATCAACTTCCTCACCACGTTCGGCATGCTCGCCCCGCGCCCCGCATTTGCGGATTATATTGCGGGCATCACCGCGCGGCCTACCTTCAAGCGCGCGAAGGAGATAGACGAAGCGCTCATCGCCCAGCGCGAGGCCGCAGCGCCAGCCTGAGCGCGGCTATTTCATCAGCCGGTCAAGCGGATGTATCCCTCGCGGCGAGGGCGTGAAGCCATCCAGCCGTCCGTTCACCAGCGACCAGCGCGCCGGCTGCGCTAGCGGGATAAACCCGCCATGTGCGACGATCAGCGGTTCGGCCTGACCCAGCAGCGCGAGCCGCTCGGCCATGTCAGGCGCATCGAGCGACGCCCGCAACAGTTCTTCTGCTGCCGGGTCGCACTGCACACCCGCCGCGCAGCTCAGCCGACCAAGATACCAGGAGGCGCTGTCATAGGGCGCGACCTCATCGATCAGGATCAGGTCTGCCCCTTTGTCTTCCCGGCGCAGCACCACGCCCACAGCCGCATATTGCCTGCGCAGTTCTGCGAATAATATCTCCATGCCCGGCCCCCTCGGCAGAGAGATCGAGAGAATAAAGGGCGCGCCGCCCTGTTGCAGGCGCCAGCGCGAGACGACATCGCGAGCCAGTTCCCGCCGCCGCTCCAGCGGGAGCGCCGCCCAGTCCGGAGCGGTCGGAATTCTCGGGAGATTGAGCTGCGCGGGCATAATCTGCTCTGCGATTTTCCAGCGGGCGACAGCGTAGCGGCTGACCAGCGCCGTCCGGTCTATCGCCATCGCCAGCGCGCGGCGCAGCGACGGGTCGCTCAGCAGCGCGCTGTCCTTCGCCACTGCGAACCCGAACAAGCCCTGCACCGGATCAAAGCGGATAAAGCCGTCCTTCACCCGGGCGACCGAAAGATAGGGCAGCTCTGCAAGCGTGCCGCCCAGCAGCAAATCAGCCTCCCCTTCCCGGAAACGCACGATTGCCTTGGCCGCCCGCTCCGCGCGCAAGGTGCGCATCTCTCGCTGTGGCGCCTCTTCCGCCAGCGCGCCTACGGCGGTGATCGGCTGCAAACGCCAGACCGAGCCGCCCGCGTCATCCTCCTGCCGCTTGCGATAAGGGCCGGAGCCGCCTGTACCGCGCGCGATCGCCATGTCCGGTACCGCAAGTGCCGCAAGGACATTGGGCCGAGCCGCCTTGAGCCTCAGTTCCAGCACATCGTCCGTCATCGCGCGGATCTCGTTGATCGATGCGAGCGGCCCATAAGGATCCCGCCGCAGCAACGGGCGCATCCGCGCCTGCAACAGCCGTTTGACCTCGCGCGCGTCGACCTTCGCGCCGTCGGCCCATCGCGCCCGGCGCAGACGGAAGATATAGCTCTTCCCGTCATCCACCACGATCCAGCGTTGAGCCAGCGCGGGCACGACCGCTCCGTCGGCATCGACGCTGACCAGCCCGCGCGCGGTGGCGGCGAGCATGATCTGACCTGCGCGGCTATCCGCATGAGTCAGCGGCGCGGCAAATTCGCGCGGCGAGCCGATCGCGCTCACCCGCACTGGCTGATCATCGCTGTCGCTGCAACCGGCACAGGCCAGTGCCCCACCAAGGGCAGCGACTACGGAGAGAAACAAGCGCGGTTTCAAGACGGGGGCAGTCCGGTTGGCAGAAACCTCATCCTAACGCACCGCGGCGGCAAGGCCAAGGTCAGAAGATCAGCCTACCCCGATAGCCATCGCGCGCGCCCCGCGTCATTCCCACTCAATTATCGGCTGAATGGCCTATCTAATTGAAAAACAAAGCGAAAAAATTTTTTCAAGAATGATTATACCGTCACCCTTACCGTCGAAAAGCTACCGCTTATGAAAACATTGGCTTTTTTCGGCTCATTGGCATGGGAAAGACTTCGCCATCTATCGCCGGTGACGAAGCCGATGCCATTTGAGCAGTACGAATGGCGAACATGCTCGCGACAACTTTATCGTATCGATTCATGAGCCGGTTTGCCATCCTCGTAGAAGGATTCCTTCTTAAGCGCTCTTGGCTCCCAAGCACGTCAAACCGCCGCTTCGATCTACCATTTCAACCCGCCGTTAAGCCGGCCCGACAGCAGCATCGTTTCAAATCCCCATATCTGACTGATATTGATCGATCGTCGGTCATATTTGACTACATGCCTAGCGCGAGCTCGGTCTCCGCGTTCATGAACGCCGGTTCGTAATCCCGCGCCAATGCACCTGACACGCCCACCTGACGCAGAGTCTCACGCCAGCCTTCCGATATCTGCCGTGCGGTATCGCGAATGATCTGCCTCGCTTCCTCGGGCGGGAGCTCGAAAAACTCGCAGGCTTCAAGCGCGAGCGCGATGGACCGATCATGCGCGCCGCCCTCCAGGATAGCAGTTTCCAGGTGCGGATTTCGATCCGGTGCGGGGTTCACATCGAACACGGGCGACAACCGCCATTGGCCTCCTCCAACATAAAGGAAGCCATGGTTTTTCAGATGATCGTCCTTGTTGGACACGAGGATCGTGAAAATCAGGCGCAGGAAAAGTTCGCGAAAATCGGCTTTGGGATCGGCGCCATAGGCACGGATAAAATCGACGATCTCCGTATAAGAGCCCAACTCCGTCCCGGTCTTCCCAAGTGCCGTGCGCGCCGAGATATAGGGAATCCGGGAACTGCCTCGCCGGTCGAACCGCTGGATCAGCGCGACCGGAAAGGGAGTGTCGGCGAGTTCCAGCCTGGCCGTAGGCGTGCGAATGCCGCAAGCCTGGGCTAGCCGAAGCGTCGCGACCTCGACCCTTTCGATCGGCTGCTGATCGTGGACCGAGGTGAATTTAGCCAACCATAGCGTATCGCCGTCCTGGACATTGGCCTTCGGCCGGGCGCCGCCCGAACCGCCCGCGCCCGCCAACGCCTGCATCTCTTCAGCAGAGATCTCCTTACCCTGCTCATAGGCGCGGGCAATGGCCGTTATCGCTTCCAGCTCGAGGAGGCGGGGCACGGCGTCACCCGCTTTACCACGAATGATCTCTCCATCGTCGCCCTGAAATCGCAGTGCGCCCTGACGACAAGCGTCGTCGGACAGCGTCAGATACTCAAACTCGCTCAGACCATTGCCATAGGCACGTTCGAGAAGGCGCCGTCCCCAACTGTCCGGCGCGGCATCGGCGAAGACGCCCGCCAGTGCATCACGCATGTTCCCCGGCTGGCCCGACGTATGAAAAGGGCCGCCTTCCAGGGGAAGATCCGGCTGCACGGCAAAGGCCCGGGGATTTTCTATCCAGGCAGCGTCATAGGCAAAGGTCGAGAACTGCCGCGGCCCCGCTGCTGTGAAACGCAGCTGACCGACGGGCACACGACTGTCGCCAAGAACAACCTGGGCAGCAAACTCCGCCATCAGAACGACGCTCCGTCAGGATCGACCACGTCATCGAGCGCGCGCGTCGGATCCGACTTGGCCTTTTGCTTTCTGATCCTCGTCGCGAAAGACTTGCCTCGCTGCGGCAGGCGCTCGTTAGAAAGCGCAAGCCCCAGGTCATCCTTGCGGACATCGATCAGATCGGCCAGCCGCTCGAGAAGCCCGAGGACTACCAGCACATCCGCAAGCGTCCCAATAGCAACGCCAGGGTCGCCCTTTTCGAGCCGCGCGATAGAACTGGCCGATGTTCCGGCCCGCATGGCCAGGTCCGCAACCGCAATACTGCGCCGTAGCCGCGCATTTCGAATGTCCTGGCCAAGCCTTTCGAGGGCTGGTCCGACCTTTGGAGAGCCCATGACAATGCCCCAAATCTGGTAAGTTATCGGGCCATATTTGTCATATTTGACGAGTTATGTCAAGGTCATGGTGGCCATGTGAACGCGGAACAACCGGAAACATACCTTACCATTCTCTCGGTAGAAGGCAAAATCTGACTAGTGCCTGGCCAACCTGGCTGGCCTCAGGATGATGGCGATAACTATTCCTTCCGCCCCTGTGGGCTCCTTCCGGCATCCAGAAACATCGGGAAGAAGCTGCGCTGGGTCTTCACCTTGATGATGTCATTGACGCCGATCGTGTTCGCTTTGCGTCTCTCGCCACCGGCTGGCGTGATCACCTCAAGATCGGGGTTCTCGATGATCGCGGCATGGACGTCATCGGCATGCGCCGGCGTGACGTTGTAGATGCTCTCATAGAACTCCATCACCGACATGGCATCACCAGCTTCAGTCACGAGACGGGGGACGTCATCAAGAAGCTGGGTCTTGGCCGAGGCACGGCCATTGTCGTCGAAGAGATAGAGCATCCCCTCATCATGGCGCGGGTCATAGGACAACATGTTGAGGCCCGATCGGCCGAAGTGGGCCTGAAGGCTGGCATTGTCGTGGAGGATATTGTTGTAAACTTGCCGTGCCCGATAAGCGTTGGCGAAGTGGATCAGCCAATAGCGCCAGCCGCCAGGGTTGTTGATCGAGAACGGACTCACATAGGGCGCGCAAAGCCGGAAAGCGTCGAAGACGATCTTCTCTGCGGTTCCGAGCCAATCCTTCTGGCTCATCAACCCGTCCAGTGCCTGGACATCGCCGCTGGCGAGACCGAGATGATCGAGTTGCGCACGCAGGCGCTCCGGCTGGTCTTTCTGGAGGAACGCCAGCAACGAACTGATAACGAAGGTGTAGAAGATCTCGGCCGCAGGATACGAGTGCATGATGTCAAGAATCGTATTCCGCTCGACATGGCTGTGGCCGCACTGGTCCAGGTTGAAGATCACGCTGCGATAGCGCCCTTGCTCCAGGAAACGCTTGATTTTGGGATAGGCGGTTTCGAAAAACTCGTTGAGATACTCGACGCGCAGATGGAGCTTCGGGCAGGTCGCGACGATGTCGGCCTGGAGCGGCGCCACATGCGTTTTTAGAAGTTCGATCGCATCACGGCTGGCATCGTTGAAGACCAGCAGGCACTCGACCTCGATCGCGTTCAAGCCCTGTGCCGCGCGATGCGTGTTCACGGCCTCGGTGGCTCGCTTCAACTCTTCGATGAAAATCAACGGCGAGCCCGATGTCCCGCACTGGTAGCGGCCGCCCCCGGCGAAGCCATCGACGATGGCCAGCCGAAAACGCTCCTGCTGCGGCAGCTTGCAGCGAACGGTCAGGTAATCGAAGCAATATTCACGGAGAATCTTGTGTTTGCGCCGCGAATGCTCCTCAAGCTTTGCGCCGTCAGCCCACTCGTATCGCTTCTCAACCATAGCATCCCCCCCGAGCCTATCTGACGATCACGCGAACGCTTGCGCCGCCGTGGGCATTTCATCCCAGGTCTGACCGCGATATTCGCGGCCGTTCGCCTTTTTCGATCGCTTCTTGTTGTCTTTGCCCCAGGTCCCCCACTGCTTGAAGAAAAAGGCCGTACCAGCCGACAGGCACTGGACATAAATCTCGTCGATCCATTCCTCCCGGATGGGACGGGCTGACTTCCCGCTTTCCCCACCCACGATAGCCCAATGGATGCCGCGCAGATCGACGGTCCCCACAGACCCGATCAAGGGCTCAAACGATATGAAACGGATCGCGGCCGGCGCAGCACGGAGGGCATCGATCCTGCCCACCACGTCCCCGTCTTCGATACTCGTGCCGAGCCAGACGTTCGGCAGCACCTCTCCGATCTTGGTGGCGACCAGTTCCGCCATGCGCTCGGGCCGCTTCGTCAGAATCTGATAATTATGGCGTGGCGTCTCACGCATTACCTTCCAGACATCGAGAATGAAGGCGTCCGTGACCTGCTCGTGGAACAGGTCGCTCATCGAATTGACGAAAATCTTGCGCGACTTGCGCCAAGCGTAGGGAATCGCGAGCGCATCCCGATCCTCACGCACAACACCATTCCAGACCGATCTCTGCCCGCTCTTGCGGGTCAGGCCGGCATATTTCTGGATGTGCATGGCCTCAAGGCGCTTAGCCATCTCCATGGCATAGCAATGAGTGCAGCCGGCAGAGATGATCGAGCAGCCGGCAACAGGATTCCATGTCGCGTCCGTCCATTCTATTTGAGTTTCAGCCATTGCACCCTCCCGTGCGAAGTTCGATCTTTCTAGGCATCATCTCGTCATTTCTCTCGGTTCATACGCGACCCTGCCAACGCTTTGCGCGAGCCATGTCGGAAGCTGCGGCGCGGCGGCGACCAGTTCGCCGAACGCACCAGGCGGCATACTCCGCTTCAATGTCTTGAGCGCGGCCTCTGCCTTTTCCGGGCCGAGCCAGGCCAGCGCCCGCACGGCCTCCCCTGCCGGCCGGTTGGCCAAGGCCAGTTGCCAGCGCGGCGCGTGCCGCAATTCAACGACCTGCTTGCCAAGGTGCATCTTTCGACTGCGCCCGGAGGTCAGATAGACCGAGCGGACGGGCACCTGCGTCGTCAAGCCAAGGGCGTTCGCCGCGGCGGCGCCGTTCGAGACGATGACCTCCCCCTTCTGGGTGGCAAGGGCCTCGACAGCCTGCTCGACCGAAGGCGTGCGCGTGCCGAACCGGCTGGTAATGGGGCGCAGATAGACGCCACGACCGGCGCGGATGAGCTGCCCGCGCTCCGTCAGGCGCGACAACGCCTGATCCACGGCCGCCCGGTTTCCGAGGTGCAGCAGGCTCTTGGCGGACACAGGAGCGCCTTCGGGCAGGCCCGTCGCATGCGACAAAATCTGTTCGGTCAGCCGAGTCATAGTCTTTCTCCTGTTAGAAAAATACGTGGTTTTCTGACAGTTTTCAAGGAACCCTTCAGAAGGGACAGGACCGGATAAGGGGGGAAGGCCTTCCCCTGCGGCCGAGCCGGGGTCTCGGCCCACCCCTTCTGCGGGGAGAGCCCCGCAACGCCCCGGGTAGAGTGAGAGTGCAGACCGGGTTTTCCATGACGGGTTGAGGACTGGAGAAGAGGTCTCCGGCGCCCGTCGCGGAGAACCGCGATGTTCAGGAAAGACGCCAGCGCACGCCCCGGCTCGGATCGGGCGAGCCTTTACGACGACATCACCGGCAAGATCATCGCCGAGCTGGAGGCGGGCCGCTTCCCCTGGGTCCAGCCCTGGGGATCGGCCTCGGTCAAGGCGCCCCTCGCCATGCCGAGGAACGCCGCGACCGGGCGGCATTATTCGGGGATCAATGTGCTGATCCTCTGGGGTGCGGTGATCCAGCACGGCTTTCCCGGCCAGAGCTGGCTCACCTTCCGCCAGGCCGTGTCACTCGGCGGCAATGTCCGCCGGGGCGAACGCGGCACCACCGTCGTCTATGCCGACCGTTTCACCCCGGAGGACGAGAAGCGCCGCGCCCGCGAGGCCGGCGAGGAAGCTGCCGCGATCCCGTTTCTCAAACGATTCACGGTGTTCAACGCGGCGCAATGCGACGGCCTGCCGGAGGATGTCGCCGTTGTCGCTCCCCCACCTCCGCCCGGCCTCATCGAGCCGCAGGTCGAGGCCCTGATCCGGGCCACCAGCATCGACTTCCGCATCGGCGGGGACCGCGCTTTCTATGTCCCAGCGCTCGATTATGTGCAGGTGCCGCCGCCCCAGGCGTATTTCGAGCCGATCAACTGGCACAGGACAGCCCTGCACGAGCTGGGGCACGCCACGGGCCACCCCTCGCGCATGAACCGCGATTTCTCGGGTTCCTTCGGCTCGAAGAAATACGCCTTCGAGGAGCTGGTCGCCTTATCTGGACAGTCTGCGCCGCCCGCAACATTGCAGTAAGGTCGGCGATGGACGCCCACGGTAGGCAGTTATCAGGCTGGCCGTAGCGCTGACCCAAGAGCTGGCGGAGGCCAGCCTGATAACTGCCGGGCCATAGGGCGCATCGGTGTGAGGTCAGCTTCCGGGTGGGGGGTCCGGGGGGGAGGGTTTCGTGCCGGTGTCGATCATTACCGTTTGCGAGCGCCGCGACGCCAGGGGGCTCGACGCGCATGTGCCGCTGATCCTGCGGGGAGACGCTCTCTATGATCCCGATCTCGACCGCTTCTTTGTCGACCTGCCGCTAGCGGGGATCCGCTCGCGCCATTCGCTGCGCGCCTACGCCTATGACGTTGCGGTGTGGCTTCGCTTCCTCGATGCCTGCGGCACGACGATATGGGACGCGGCCCGCGACGATGTGACCGCCTATCACCGCGCGCGGCGGCGCGGCGACGCCGCCCAGCGGATCAGCGCGGCAAGCTGGAACCGGGCAGTCGCCAGCCTCGATCGCCTCTACCGCTGGGGTAAGAGCCAAGGGCTGATTGCCGAAGCGCCGTTCAGTCGGCGCGCTATATGGCGACCGGCGCATGGGGGGCGTCGGGGCATGATCGCCGCGCGCAACGACGCCTATGAACGCACTGCCAAGCGATCGGATGTGCGGTTCGTCACGATGGACGACTACCGCATTTTCCGCGACGTCGGTCTGCGCGGCCTCGCCCTTGACGGTACGGAACGCCCCGGCGCTCGCGATCGCAACGGGCTGCGCAACGCGCTGTTCGCCGATCTTCTCGTCACAACCGGCCTGCGTCTCGAAGAGGCGTCGGGCCTGCTCGCCGATGAGCTTGCGGCCATCGATCACGACCACGATCAGGCTCAGCAGCTTTGGCTGCGCCTGCCGCCGCCGCTCACCAAGGGCGACCGCGGACGCAGCGTCCTGGTCCCGCGCCGGCTCCTTCGTCAGATCACCGCCTATGTCGCCGTCGAGCGCGCCGCGGGCGTGACCAAGTTCGCCGCGCGCGACGGTGCGGCCAGGTTCGAGCGACCGATCCACGTCACCCGCGCCGGTCTCGACCGCATGCGCGATGTCTGCACCCCGGAGGAACGATGCCGCCTGATCCTGTGCGACGAGGATGGAACGCCCCGCGAGCCGGTGGCGCTATGGCTGACCGAGGTCGGGCAGCCTGTCCGCCCCAACTCGTGGGAGGTGATCTTCACCCGGGCCTGCAAGCGGTGCGAGGAGAACGGCTTCCCGCTGTCGATCAGCCCGCACCAGCTTCGCCACACCTTCGCAGTCCATATGCTCGCTCTGCTGATCCAGCAGCGACTGCGCGAGGCCGCACTGCCGGTGGGGCCGGTGGAGACCTATCGGCTGATCCTGGGCGACCCGCTGCAACAGGTGCAACGCCTGCTCGGCCACGCGAGCCTCGCCACCACCTATGTCTATCTCGACCATATCGCGACCCGCGCCGATACGGTGGATGCGGCCGTCGAGGAGCTGCTGGCGCTGTTGCCGGGACCGCAGGGCGCATGAGCGAGCGTCCCCGCAAGGGCCGGCCTGTCGCCTTCGCGCCCATCACGCCGGAGCGACCGCAGCCCGATCCGGTGTTCGGCCTCAAGTTCACCATCGAGGCGCGGCATGGCGGGACGGTCCTGGTCGATATGACCGCGCTCGATCCTCGCCCGCTCGCCATCGCCTTTGCCGGTGCGCTGCGTCGGTCGGCCGCGCTCGGGGGACCGATCGGTGCGGCCAGCGTCATCAAGCAGTATGTCCAGGTCTATCGTCACTTCTTCGCCTGGCTTGCCGACGAAGGACTGAAGGTGGTTGGCGTCAGCGACCTGCGCGCGGTCCATATCGATGGTTTCGCATCCGCGCTCGAACGGCGTGGGATGGGCGCGATCCACCGTCACATGACGGTCAGCAAGATCATCAACACACTGCGCGCGATCGAAGCAGACCGGCCCGATCGGATCGCACCCGAGCTGCATGAGCGGCTGCGCTACACGCTGGCCACTTCGGCGGGCCGCTCGACCCCGCGCGATGCCTACAGCCCCTTCGTCGCCCGCGCGCTGCGCGACGCGGCGCGAGCCGATGTCGAAGCGATGTTCCGCCGTCTCGGCGCCGACGATCGGACCGACGAGGGTGATCCGGCCATCACCGCCGCCCGCGCCGATGTCGAAGCGATCATCGCGCGGCAGGGCTTTATCGTCGCAGACCAGCCCGAGCTGAAGAGCCTTTATTTCATGCGCATGCGCCGCAACCTGCCAACCGCGACGCTCATCGACGACCTGCATGGCCGGCATCATCTGCTCGCGCGCGACCTGCCGGCGCTGCTCGTGCTGCTCACGCTTGAGACGGGCCTTGAGCCCGAGTGCCTGAAGACGCTGACCGTGGACTGTCTCGCCAATGCCCATGCCGGCACGGTGGAGCTGCGCTATCTGAAGCGCCGGGCTCGCGGCGCCGAGCACAAGAGCATGCGCATCCGCGACGGCGGTGGCGGCACGCCGGGCGGGCTGATCCGCCGCCTGATCGACGCCACGGCGGCTGCCCGCGAGCACCTGCCCGGCGATTGCCTGTGGGCCTATCACAACGTCGGCGGCCTTCGCGCCGGCATAGTCGACCTCAAGTATCCGCTCCCCGCCTGGGCTCGCCGCTGTGGCATTGTCGACGATAACGGCAAGCCGCTGCATCTGCTGCTTTCCCGGCTGCGCAAGACCCACAAGGCGCTGTGGTACACCAAGACCGAGGGGCACATGGCCCGCTTCGCGGTCGGTCACACGCGCGAGGTCGCGGCGCGCCATTATGCCGACCTGCCGTCGCTCCGGCCCCTGCACGAGGCGGCCGTCGCCGATGCCTTTCGCGAGGCGGTCGCCGCCGCGATGCCGACCGTCCTCGCGCCCACGGCCGAGCAGGCGCTGCGCGAAGCGCCCGAGCAGGCGGCGCCGTTGATGTCGGCCGATACGGTGGGGCCGTTGCTCGACGGCGAACAGGATGTCTGGCTCGCCGCCTGCTCGGGCTTCCATAGCAGCCCCTTCTCCGAGGCCGGCTCACCCTGCGCGCAGCCCTTCTGGGGCTGCCTCGATTGCCCCAACGCCGTCATCACCGCGCGCAAGCTTCCCGCGATCCTCGCCTTCCTCGCGTTCGTCGAAGAGCAGCGACCGAGCCTCCCGGCGAGCGACTGGGCGGCCAAGTTCGGCCGCGTCCATTCCCGCATCACGACCCAGGTCCTGCCGGTCTTCTCCGATGCCGTTATCGCCGATGCGCGCTGGCAGATGGAGAGCGAGCGGCTCTATCTGCCGCCGGAAGCACGCGCATGATCACGCCCGCCCATGCCCGCGCACCCGCGTTCGACGATCGGCCCGTGCTGGCCACTGCGCCGCTCAAGGCGGGCCACGCCCGCGAAGAGCTGTCGCGGGTCGGCGACTCAAGCTGGGATCTCGGTCCCGCCGTGTTCCGCGAGAACGCGCGGCGCTGCCATGTCACCGTGCATTTCGACGTGCTCGAACATGCCGATGTGCAGGCGGCGATGCGTGCCTATCTCTACGCCCGCCTCAACGTCGATCTTCCCGGCTACCGCCCGAAGCTGCCGCCGGCGAGCATCCGCCAGGCATTCAACCGCGCACGCCGGTTCTTCGCCTTCGCGCGCCTGACGCTTGGAGGGCTCGACCTTGGCCGCATCGATCAGGCGCTGGCCGATGCCTATGCCAGGCATCTTCGCCACGATTCTGCCCGGCGACCCGTCATAGTCGGCCACCTCCTCGAAGTGGTTTCCGATCTCTATCACTATCGTGACCGCCTCGCTGGCGGAGGCCTCGCGTTTGAGCCCTGGGCCGGACAGGCACCCGCCCGCGTCGCAGGCTATCGGCACGTCGTTGAGAACCGTACCCCGCGGTTTCCGGAAGATGTCATCGCCGCACTGCTCGCCTGGTCATTGCGCTACGTCACCGTCTTCGCGCACGATATTCTATCGGCTCGGGCCGCGCTGGATCGGCTCGAGGCGCGCCGCGCCCGGCTGCTTGCCGCCGAGCGCGGACTGCCTGGCGCAGAGCGCCGCCTGCGGCAGCGCGCGCGCCTCGAGCGCCATATCGCGCGTCGAGCCCGGCAAGGCCGCGGCGTGCCGATCTGGACGACCGCGCATAACGGCGTCACGCGCACCGATCCCCGCACCGGAGAAGCGACGCCGCCGATCAACGTCCATCTTCTCCATCTTCATGCCGGTGTCGATGCTGAGGCGGAACCGGCCATGCATTTCGGACTCGCCAAGGGCGTCTCCGCCCTGATCGAAGCCGCTGCCGCCGACCTGGGCGTCGAAGTGGGCGGCATGGACACGCCGATCTCGATTGATCCCGATAGCGGTCGGCCATGGCGCGCACGCTTCGATGCGAAGACGCTCGCACAAGAGGAACGGATGCTTCAGGCGGCCGCCTATATAGTGTGCGCTTACCTCACCGGCATGCGCGACTGCGAGGTGCAGGCGATGCGGCGGGGGTGCCTCTCGATCGCGCGCAGCGAGGATGGCCTGGTCGAGCGGCATCGCATTCGATCGACCATCTACAAGCGTCGGTCGACC
Organism: Sphingobium sp. DEHP117; assembly: GCF_030867385.1. Lineage (GTDB taxonomy): Bacteria > Pseudomonadota > Alphaproteobacteria > Sphingomonadales > Sphingomonadaceae > Sphingobium. The sequence goes on from NZ_JAPFBJ010000003.1 coordinate 645,740, forward strand.
ATGGGCGAGGCGGCGAGCTGGGTGACGATCGAGCCGGTCGCAGACGCGATAGCGGTGCTTGAACGCCTGTCGGCAAGACCGACGCGCGCCAGCGGCAGCGATACGCTCTGGCCGGTGCTACGCCCCGGCGCCGCCACCAAGACGCATCTGTCGAGCGAGGTGGTCCGCCAACTCAACGCCTTCCGCGACCACCTCAACGCTGCCTTCGGCAGCCCTGATGTGCCGGTCATCCCGTCCGGACCCGGTGGCAAGCCGTGGCGCATAACGACGCGGCAGTTCCGCCGCACCATCGCATGGCACATCGCCAACCGTCCGTTCGGCACCATCGCCGGCATGATCCAGTATAAGCACGCCTCGGTCGCCGCTTTCGAGGGCTATGCCGGAACCAGCGCATCGGGGTTTCGCGCCGAGGTCGAGGCGCAGCGCCGGCTCGGTCAGCAGGGCGACCTGCTGGACTATTTCGACCGGCGGCAGGGCGGTGCCTCACTCGCGGGGCCGGCGGGACCACGCATCGCGCGGACGCTCGACGATGCGGCCGTGCAGCTCGGGCCCTTGCCCGCCATGATCGCCGACCGCTCCCGGCTACGTGTCATGCTCGCCAGCGTCGCGCGAACCCTCCATGTCGGCCTCCTCGCGGATTGCTTCTTCGATCCCGCCACCGCGCTCTGCCTCAAGCGCGTGACCACCCCCGATCCCAAGCAGCCGCTCACGGCGCTGTGCGAGCCGACCCGCTGTCCCAACGCCTGCATCACCGCCCGTCACAGGCCAGCTTGGGAACGCGCGGCCGATGATGCCAGGGCATTGCTGCGCGAACGACGTCTGTCGGATCTTCAACGCCATGCACTCGCCACCGAGATCAACCGGCTCACTACCGTGATCGACGCCATCGGCCCCGCGCCGCCGGAGGCCAACCCCGGCTGACGGCGGAAGCTCTGCGCCGGTCGGCGCGCTGGCGCAACGGCGTTGCCGTCCTCCGCTTCGCTGCGGCCCTACGGGTGCGCAACCGCGCTTGTGCCCGGCGCTAGTCGAGCTCCGCCGCCGGGGATGGCCCCCGACGGGCAAGCGGAGTTCAGATCATGCCAACTCAGGTACGAGCCGACGTCTATACTCGGGTCACCGAGGCGATCCTTGCAGCGATCGAAGCCGGTACGGGCAACTGGCGCATGCCATGGCATCACAGCGGCGCCGATGTCACCCGGCCGACCAACATCGCCAGCGGCAAGCCCTATCGCGGCATCAACACGGTGTCGCTCTGGGCGGCGGCCTATGGCGGCGGCTATGCGAGCGGGGTCTGGGGCACTTATCGTCAGTGGCAGGACCGCGGCGCCCAGGTCCGCAAGGGCGAGCAGGCCAGCCTCGGCGTCCTCTGGAAGGAGATCAGCCGGCGCGACGACGAGCAGGATGACGAAGATGGCGGCAAGGGACGGCGGCTCTTCGCCCGGGCGTTCAGCCTGTTCAACGCCGATCAGGTCGACGGCTACGCGCCCGAGCCCGGGCCGGTCCTGCCCGAGAGCGAGCGCCTTGCGGCCGCCGAGGCCTTCATCGCCGCGCTCGGTATCGACACGGTCTACGGGTCGAGCAGCGCCTATTACCATCTCGGCGAAGACCGCATCTACATGCCGCACTTCGCAACCTTCCGTAGCGCGCATGGATTCTACGGCACCCATATCCACGAGTGTGCCCATGCCAGCGGCGCGGCGCATCGGCTCGACCGGGATTTCAGCGCCAGGTGGACCAAGGACGCGCTCGCGATGGAGGAAGCGACCGCCGAGCTGACCGCCTCGTTCCTGCTTGCCGACCTCGGCATCGCGCACGATCCGCGTCCCGATCATGCCGCCTATATCGCCTCCTGGCTGGCGTTATGCTCACCTCGCCATAACCTGGCTAATCGCGAGGTGTCGATAATGTGAAGGAACGCGGCCAGATTGGCCGAGTTCTGGGGTTTCCTGCCAACGTTCCTTCACATTATTTCAAAGCGTGTCGAGCCAGGCGAGCACGCTTGTATCGCGCTTCCACGAAGGCTGACCGCCGGGTGTTGTCGGAACGGCGACCTGTTCCAGGGCCTTTCGCTTCGTTTCAAGATTGGCCCTGGCATAGTGGTTGGTCGTGTCGAGGCTCACGTGGCCGAGCCAACTGCGGATGACTGTAACATCGACGCCCGCAGATATGAGGTGCACGGCGGTGGCGTGCCGGAAGGCGTGCGGCGTCACGTGCTTGGTACGCAGCGTTGGTGTGGCTTCGGTCGCCGCCTTTACGTAGGCGGCAAGCTTGAATCGGACGCCCGACGCGCTGAGCGGTTCGCCATAGCGGTTAACGAACAGCCGTTGGTCAGGCGCCCGTGGTTGCCGTTCGAGCAGCTTCTTCAGCAGCAAGGCTGTTTCAGGCCAGAGCGGGCAGATGCGTTCCTTCCGTCCCTTGCCGGTCAAGCGCACGCAGCTCGGACTTTCGAACCGGATTGCTTCGGGGCACAAGTCGAGCGCTTCCTGTATTCGTGCGCCGCTGTTGTAGAGGAACGAGAGCAGCACATGATCGCGCATGCCTTCGAGCGTCGAACGGTCAGGCTGGGCAAGAATTGCCGTCACTTCCGCCGGATCCAGATAGCAGGGCTCCGATACCGGCGTGCGCTTGACGGGTATGTTGAGGATTTCGACGCATTGCGCGATCGATGCAGGATCCCTGGTCGCCACGAAGTGGAAGAAGCTGCGGATTGCGGCAAGCCTGCAGTTGCGCGTGCCGATCGTGCCGCCGCGCTCATGTTCAGCGTAACTGAGGAACGCGGAGACCTCGCTTGCGGCCAGATCAGTCATCGTAATCATAGCCACCTTCCTTCCAGCCCGCTGTGCGACGAACCGCAAGAACAGCCGCCAGGTATCGCGGTATGATCGGACTGTATGGATGGATGCGTTGCGCTGCTCGACCAGCCATTCGTAGAAGAACGCGCGCATCAGTACCGGGAACGGGTTGGCCTTGCTCATGTCTGCACCTCCCGCTCCATGCTGAGGCAAGGTGCGCCCACCATGCGGAACCGCTCGTTTGCGTAATGCAGCAGATCCTGGGTGACCGTGATGTAGACCAGCGTAGAGTTGATATCCCGGTGGCCGAGGTAGGTCGCGAGGAATGGCAGACGGTCCTGCGGGTTGATGCCCGTCCTGTACCATTCGAGGATCCGGTTCACGACCATCGAGTGGCGCAGGTCGTGCAAACGCGGTCCCGTTCGCCCCTGCGGTGGCTTCAGCCCGGCACGGCGTATGACGTCAACGAGCAGCCAGGCGACGGCTTGCTTCGTATAGCGGCCGCTCCGCTGCTCGTGCCAGAACAGACCTGACCTCGGATCCTGCGGGGCACCCGCGCGACGCCGCACATCGATGTACGCCCGAAGTTCGGCCATCACAGTGTCGGGCAGCGGCAGTATCCTTGTCTTGTAGAACTTGGTCTGCCGTATAGTGATCGTGCCGCCCTGAAGATCAACATCCCCCAGATCAAGGCGGGCAACCTCGCTGCGCCGCAGGCCCGCGCAATAGGCGAGCAGAAGCATCGTGTAGACACTCAACGGGCGAAGCGACGCTCGCGGAGAGGGGTAAGAGCGAGCAATGTCGAGCATATGCTGCACGTCGGCGGGCGTATAGATATGAGGTTTGCGCCATTGTTTGGCCACTTCCTTCCCCGGACGTGGGTCCGGTCGGCGCGGTGGGATCGACGGATCCCGGTGGCGGAGTATCTTCGCAAGGACGCGCTTCAGCTTTTCGCATTCGGCAGGATGATTGCGCGTGGCCTTCGCCGCCGCCCAGTGTTCGAGCATCACCCCGATCGGTTCATCCTGCAGCGCCGGGTTCAGCTGTAGGAACCGGTCGAACCGCAAAAGCCACACAGGCTGCGTGGTATATTTGTACCCCCTGTTGCGCATCAGCGTAACGTGCTCGGCCATGATCGCGCCCAGCACGCTGCCGAACGGTTTGGGCTGATGCAGTTCGGCAAGGGCTTGTTCTGGATCGCGTGAAGCCAGAGCGCGCCAGACCGGCATGCACTGCTTGACGTTGCACTCCTTGCGCAGGACGACGACGGGATTGCGGTGGATCGCCCCGGTTTGCACAAGGTGATCGAGGAACCGGTCGATAATGCGGGTGCGGTGGAGCAGCGTCGTCGCTGTCCAACGGTCGGACCACGCCCGCAACCAGGCTACCAGCACATCTTGGCCGAGTTCGGTGTGGCGCGCGGCGACGTCCTGGAAGCTGTAGAGCACCTGTTTGTAATAGGTGCGGCTGTTCTTGCTGCGCAGGCCAAGGTCCGCGAGATAGCGCGCGATCAACAGTCGTTCGGGATCGGGCCATGGCGTCATGACAGCACCTCCGATCCCGGAACGTCGAGCGCGATGGCCCGCAGGTCTTCGGTTGCCAGCTTGAGATACGGAGCGGTAGATTCCGTCGAACGATGACCCAGCATATCGCCGATCACCTTTTGCGGGACCGAGGCGCGCAGCATCTCGACCGCGCGGGCATGTCTGAAGATGTGTGGCCCACACTTCCCCGGTGGCTTGACCCCGGCATCCCGGATTCGCCGGAAGACGGCACTATGCAGCACCCGGAGCCTTCCATAGGGTGCACGGGTCCGCACGAACACTTCGCGGGCGTCGGTCTGCGGTCGTCCCGAGCGCAGATAGCTGAGGATGGCTTCGCCCACCGGAGCCATCAACGGCAGATAGGAACAGGCACGGGTCTTGGTGTGGAGGATGCGGATCGATTCCGTCCGCCAGTCAATATCCTCGATCTTCAGATTGCGGATTTCGCCGGACCTCAGACCATAAGTCGCCAGCAGTTGCAGGATCGCCTGATCTCTGAGCCCGATAGGCGTTGTGTCTTTGCTCGCGGTTTCCAGAACGGCGGCGATCTGATCGCGCTCCAGGATCGAGGGCACCCCTTCATAGGCATACAATAGCGGGGGCGATGACGTGCGGCGACAAGTCGATTGCGGTGCGGCGCGTACGGTGCAGATAACGCAACAGCGAGCGAAGACGCTCCGCCACGTCCTTCACCGATTTGCGCGTTTGGTGCGGGCTGCGCATATCCATGTAACGGTCGATGTCGCCGACGCTCATTTCCACCAGGCTGTCGACGCCGCATCGATCAAGCTGCCAGGTCAGGAAGTTCCGACCTTCCCACATCAATGCGTAGATGCTGCGCTCCGCAAGGCCCCGCTCCTCGCGCAGCCAGATCTCGTATTCGTCGCAAATCGTAAAGCGCAGCGTGTCAGCAGCACATGTCGCTTTGGGCGCGGGTGGCCAACGGCCCTGTGCAAGCCGCAGTAGGGCGTGGATTCCAGAACGCGGAATGGAGTGCCAACACGGCCCTGGTGGTCGGCCATGACGTTTGCGGAACATCGTGATCGCATGGTGCAAATAGTACCCCACCTGCGCCTCGGTCACCTCCGCGATCGGGATGCTGCGCCGGGCAAGATAGTCGAGGAACCCGCGCGCATAGGCGCAGTAGTTCCCGGCCACCACCGGGCTGTATCGTTGGCTGGTCAGTACGGATCTGAGTTCGGAGATCAGTTCGCAATCGGTATTCGGCATTGACGGCTCCTCTGCTGGTCAAACGACCGCAGAGGTTCGTCGAGAAATAATGCGGAGCAAAGCCCGTCAGATAACGTCGCAATTCTGCGCATTTCAGACACTGAAACTGCGTTCCTTCACATTATCGACACCTCGCGATTACTTCAGGTGCTGAAGAACGACAGCCGCGCGATCTTCACTGCGGCCAGCAAGGCGCAGGCGGCGGCCGATTGGATGCACGCCCAGCAGCCGTGACGCTCACGCGGCCCGCACCTCGGCGCCGAGCGCATCAAGCAGCGGACAGCCCGGATCCTGACCGGCATCGCAGGCTCGCACCGAGTCTGCCAGAACCCGTTCCATCCGCCTGAGGTCCGCGATCCGCGCGCGCACATCCTGCAGATGCGACGCCGCGAGCTCGCGGACTTCGGTGCAGGAGGCCTGGCCGCCGGCCGCGAGTCCGAGCAAGGCGCGCACCTCGTCAAGGGTGAAGCCCAGCTCCCTCGCACGGCGCACGAAGCCCAGGCGAGCCACGTCCTCCCGACCGTAGCTGCGGTAACGGCCCCGCCGCGGCGGAACGGGCAGCAGCCCGATCCGCTCGTAATAGCGGATCGTCTCGATGTTGCAGCTGGTACGGCGCGAGAGTTCGCCGATCTGGATCGCGGCGGTTGCGGCCATCTTCAAAATACCTCTTGAGTCTGTAGTCGCTACAGATGGTAGGATAGCTGCATGCCCGCCACAAGGAGTCGCCCGTGACCCAGACACCAAGCCCGCCCAAGGGGATAAGTACCGCCGCGCTTACCCTGGCGGGGATCGCCGCCGCGTTCGGCGTCGCTGCCTGCTGCGCACTGCCGATCCTCTTGGCATCCGCCGGCATCGGCGCGGCCTGGCTCAGCGGCGTGGCCGTCGTCTCCGCGCCCTATCGCACGCCGCTCCTCGTGATCGGCGCATTATGCCTCGTCGCCGGCGCCGCGCTGCTATTGCGCCAGCAACTCGCCGCCATGCGCTGCGGCCCGGACGGCGTGTGCACGCCGCGCTGGACGCGCATCCTCACTCTCGCCGGCCTATTGGTCGGCGCGGCACTGCTCTGGGCGGGTTATAGCTATGTCTGACGTCGTTCCGGAGCTGCACTCGACCCTGACCTGTCCGCACTGCGGACATCAGGCGACCGAGACGATGCCGACCAACGCATGCCAGTTTTTCTATGACTGCCGGGGCTGCGGCGCGGTCCTCAAGCCCAAGCAGGGCGATTGCTGCGTCTTTTGTTCCTATGGCGACGTTCCGTGTCCGCCGATCCAGATCGAGGGCAAGGGCGCGTCCTGCTGCGGCTGAAGACAAGCCGTGACGCTTGCCACCCCCGCTGACGCTGCCCCTGAACCGACGGTTGCATTCCCCGACGGCACCGTCGTCCCGGACTGGACTGCGGTCACCGCGCCAAGCGCCCATTCGGCCCTGACAGCGCTGTTCGCGGCATTTATCGGCCGCAGGTGGCATGGCATCGACAGCACCGAGGACGAGGTGCGGCGTGCCATCCTCCGGGCCTATGTCACCCAGGGCCACGCGCCGGCGCCGGTGGAGATCGCTGCCGCGGTTGCGCTCCCGCCCGGCGACGTGGCCGCAGCGCTCCACCGGCTCGCCGGACGCGATCTCGTGGTCCTCGACGGCGACGGCCGAGTGAGCGGCGCCTATCCTTTCACCGATGCTCCCAGTGAGCATCAGGTGGAGGCCGCGGGTATCACGATGGGAGCCATGTGCGCCCTCGACGCGCTGGGGATCTGCACGATCGCACCGCACGCCAGCCTCATCCGCTCGTCATGCCGCCAATGCCGGCGCTCGCTTGCGATCCATGTCCACGACCGGGGCTGCACCTTGGGCGACGTCGTGCCCGAGGGGATTCTCGTCTGGTCCGGTCATCGCTACACCGGCGGCTGTGCAGCGTCTTCGCTCTGCACTCAGCAGGCTTTCTTCTGCCATGCCGATCATCTTGAAGCCTGGCGTATGGACGGTTCCGTGACCGCCCGCGACGGCATTCGCCTGACCCTGCGCGAGGCCCTCCAGGTCGGCCGCGCGATCTTTGCACCGATGCTCGGAGGGATATTGCCATGGCCCATTACGACCTGATCGTCATCGGCAGCGGAACAGCCGCCCAGGTCGCGATCGGCCAGGTCCGCGCCGCCGGATGGTCCGTCGCCGTCATCGACCACCGCCCGTTCGGCGGCACCTGTGCGCTACGGGGCTGCGATCCCAAGAAGATGCTGGTCAGCGGCGAAGAGGCGATCGATGCCGCCGCTCGCATGGCCGGACATGGTGTCGGCGGCGACCTGGCGATCGATTGGCCGAGCCTGATGGCGTTCAAGCGCAGCTTTACCGATCCGGTCCCCGCCAAGCAGGAACGCCGCTACGCCAAGCTGGGCGTCGACGCCTTCCACGGGCTAGCGCGCTTCGCAAGCCCGGACGCGGTCGCGGTCGACGGTCGGACGTTGCAGGCCCAGCATATCCTGATCGCAACCGGCGCGGGGCCGATCCCGCTCGGCATTCCAGGCGAGGAGCTGGTCAGCACGAGCGACGCTTTCCTCGAGCTGGAGACGCTGCCGCGCCGGATCGTGCTGATCGGCGGCGGCTATGTCGCCGCGGAGTTCTCGCATCTGGCCGCACGTGCCGGCGCCGAAGTCACGATCCTGCAGCGCGCTAGCCGGCTGCTGCCGCATTTCGATCCCGACCTGGTGGGCTGGCTCACACCGCGGTTCACGGCGCTCGGCATTCGCATCGAGACCGGCACCGCGGTCACACGGGTCGAGCGGAACGGGGACGGCCTGCAGGTGCGTGCCTCTCGCCAGGGAGCGCCGGACCTGGAGGTCGCCTGCGATCTCGTCATTCATGCTGCCGGGCGTCGTCCCGATCTCGGCAGCCTCGACCTGTCCACCGGGCAGGTCGCGGTGCAAGACGGACGACTGCAGCTCGATGCGCATCTGCGCAGCATTTCCAACCCGCGGGTCTATGCCGCCGGTGACGCCGCCGGCGTCGGGCCGCCCCTGACCCCGGTGTCGAGCCACGACGCGAAGATCGTCGCCGCGAACCTCCTGCAAGGTCCATCGCGCGAGCCCGACTATCGCGGTGTTCCGAGCGTCGCCTTCACCGTGCCGCCGATCGCCGCCGTCGGGCTTTCGGAAGAGGCGGCGCGCCGCAGCGGCCTCAAGTTCCGGGTTAACGCGGCCTCGACGCCGGACTGGTTCACCGCCCGCCGGCTCGCCGAGCCGGTCTATGGCCACAAAGTTCTGATCGACGAGCGGACGGACCTCGTCCTCGGCGCGCATCTCGTCGGGCCGAACGCCGACGAGGTGATCAACCTTTTCGGCCTGGCCATCCGCCACGGCCTCACCGCGGCCGATCTACGCTCCACCATGTTTGCCTATCCGACCGGCGCCTCGGATATCGGCTACATGCTCTAGGCGACGCCGCGCACGATCCGTCACCAGTGCTCGCCCGCGGGCGGGCGGCAGCCTGTCGCGAAAGACGATAGCGGGCTGTCGCCCGCCTGATCTGCGGACGCCGCTGACGCGGCGGCGCTACTTTTTGGGCCTCCCTTCCGACGCGGAGGTGGTCGGCGCTCCCTGCTAGGCCCGCCACGGCGGGCTGCAAGCCCCGGCTTCGCCGGGCTGCTCCATTTCATTTCGCCCCTGCGGGTGCAGCCCGCCGCTCGAACGGGCCTCTTCGGTCGCTCTCGCCGCCCACCCCCGCCTCGGGGGAGGCCGATGCGGTTTTTGGGCAGTGCTGGAGGCAGCCGATGGTTTTCTTCCTCGAACCCCGGATTGGGGCTGGACTGTCAGGATATGTGGCCGAGATCAACGCGGCCTTCTGCTGCGCCTCGCTCGGCATCACACCCACCGTCCGCCATGCCGACTATATCGGCTCCTGGCTGGCGTTATGCTCACCTCGCCATAACCTGGCTAATCGCGAGGTGTCGATAATGTGAAGGAACGCGGCCAGATTGGCCGAGTTCTGGGGTTTCCTGCCAACGTTCCTTCACATTATTTCAAAGCGTGTCGAGCCAGGCGAGCACGCTTGTATCGCGCTTCCACGAAGGCTGACCGCCGGGTGTTGTCGGAACGGCGACCTGTTCCAGGGCCTTTCGCTTCGTTTCAAGATTGGCCCTGGCATAGTGGTTGGTCGTGTCGAGGCTCACGTGGCCGAGCCAACTGCGGATGACTGTAACATCGACGCCCGCAGATATGAGGTGCACGGCGGTGGCGTGCCGGAAGGCGTGCGGCGTCACGTGCTTGGTACGCAGCGTTGGTGTGGCTTCGGTCGCCGCCTTTACGTAGGCGGCAAGCTTGAATCGGACGCCCGACGCGCTGAGCGGTTCGCCATAGCGGTTAACGAACAGCCGTTGGTCAGGCGCCCGTGGTTGCCGTTCGAGCAGCTTCTTCAGCAGCAAGGCTGTTTCAGGCCAGAGCGGGCAGATGCGTTCCTTCCGTCCCTTGCCGGTCAAGCGCACGCAGCTCGGACTTTCGAACCGGATTGCTTCGGGGCACAAGTCGAGCGCTTCCTGTATTCGTGCGCCGCTGTTGTAGAGGAACGAGAGCAGCACATGATCGCGCATGCCTTCGAGCGTCGAACGGTCAGGCTGGGCAAGAATTGCCGTCACTTCCGCCGGATCCAGATAGCAGGGCTCCGATACCGGCGTGCGCTTGACGGGTATGTTGAGGATTTCGACGCATTGCGCGATCGATGCAGGATCCCTGGTCGCCACGAAGTGGAAGAAGCTGCGGATTGCGGCAAGCCTGCAGTTGCGCGTGCCGATCGTGCCGCCGCGCTCATGTTCAGCGTAACTGAGGAACGCGGAGACCTCGCTTGCGGCCAGATCAGTCATCGTAATCATAGCCACCTTCCTTCCAGCCCGCTGTGCGACGAACCGCAAGAACAGCCGCCAGGTATCGCGGTATGATCGGACTGTATGGATGGATGCGTTGCGCTGCTCGACCAGCCATTCGTAGAAGAACGCGCGCATCAGTACCGGGAACGGGTTGGCCTTGCTCATGTCTGCACCTCCCGCTCCATGCTGAGGCAAGGTGCGCCCACCATGCGGAACCGCTCGTTTGCGTAATGCAGCAGATCCTGGGTGACCGTGATGTAGACCAGCGTAGAGTTGATATCCCGGTGGCCGAGGTAGGTCGCGAGGAATGGCAGACGGTCCTGCGGGTTGATGCCCGTCCTGTACCATTCGAGGATCCGGTTCACGACCATCGAGTGGCGCAGGTCGTGCAAACGCGGTCCCGTTCGCCCCTGCGGTGGCTTCAGCCCGGCACGGCGTATGACGTCAACGAGCAGCCAGGCGACGGCTTGCTTCGTATAGCGGCCGCTCCGCTGCTCGTGCCAGAACAGACCTGACCTCGGATCCTGCGGGGCACCCGCGCGACGCCGCACATCGATGTACGCCCGAAGTTCGGCCATCACAGTGTCGGGCAGCGGCAGTATCCTTGTCTTGTAGAACTTGGTCTGCCGTATAGTGATCGTGCCGCCCTGAAGATCAACATCCCCCAGATCAAGGCGGGCAACCTCGCTGCGCCGCAGGCCCGCGCAATAGGCGAGCAGAAGCATCGTGTAGACACTCAACGGGCGAAGCGACGCTCGCGGAGAGGGGTAAGAGCGAGCAATGTCGAGCATATGCTGCACGTCGGCGGGCGTATAGATATGAGGTTTGCGCCATTGTTTGGCCACTTCCTTCCCCGGACGTGGGTCCGGTCGGCGCGGTGGGATCGACGGATCCCGGTGGCGGAGTATCTTCGCAAGGACGCGCTTCAGCTTTTCGCATTCGGCAGGATGATTGCGCGTGGCCTTCGCCGCCGCCCAGTGTTCGAGCATCACCCCGATCGGTTCATCCTGCAGCGCCGGGTTCAGCTGTAGGAACCGGTCGAACCGCAAAAGCCACACAGGCTGCGTGGTATATTTGTACCCCCTGTTGCGCATCAGCGTAACGTGCTCGGCCATGATCGCGCCCAGCACGCTGCCGAACGGTTTGGGCTGATGCAGTTCGGCAAGGGCTTGTTCTGGATCGCGTGAAGCCAGAGCGCGCCAGACCGGCATGCACTGCTTGACGTTGCACTCCTTGCGCAGGACGACGACGGGATTGCGGTGGATCGCCCCGGTTTGCACAAGGTGATCGAGGAACCGGTCGATAATGCGGGTGCGGTGGAGCAGCGTCGTCGCTGTCCAACGGTCGGACCACGCCCGCAACCAGGCTACCAGCACATCTTGGCCGAGTTCGGTGTGGCGCGCGGCGACGTCCTGGAAGCTGTAGAGCACCTGTTTGTAATAGGTGCGGCTGTTCTTGCTGCGCAGGCCAAGGTCCGCGAGATAGCGCGCGATCAACAGTCGTTCGGGATCGGGCCATGGCGTCATGACAGCACCTCCGATCCCGGAACGTCGAGCGCGATGGCCCGCAGGTCTTCGGTTGCCAGCTTGAGATACGGAGCGGTAGATTCCGTCGAACGATGACCCAGCATATCGCCGATCACCTTTTGCGGGACCGAGGCGCGCAGCATCTCGACCGCGCGGGCATGTCTGAAGATGTGTGGCCCACACTTCCCCGGTGGCTTGACCCCGGCATCCCGGATTCGCCGGAAGACGGCACTATGCAGCACCCGGAGCCTTCCATAGGGTGCACGGGTCCGCACGAACACTTCGCGGGCGTCGGTCTGCGGTCGTCCCGAGCGCAGATAGCTGAGGATGGCTTCGCCCACCGGAGCCATCAACGGCAGATAGGAACAGGCACGGGTCTTGGTGTGGAGGATGCGGATCGATTCCGTCCGCCAGTCAATATCCTCGATCTTCAGATTGCGGATTTCGCCGGACCTCAGACCATAAGTCGCCAGCAGTTGCAGGATCGCCTGATCTCTGAGCCCGATAGGCGTTGTGTCTTTGCTCGCGGTTTCCAGAACGGCGGCGATCTGATCGCGCTCCAGGATCGAGGGCACCCCTTCATAGGCATACAATAGCGGGGCGATGACGTGCGGCGACAAGTCGATTGCGGTGCGGCGCGTACGGTGCAGATAACGCAACAGCGAGCGAAGACGCTCCGCCACGTCCTTCACCGATTTGCGCGTTTGGTGCGGGCTGCGCATATCCATGTAACGGTCGATGTCGCCGACGCTCATTTCCACCAGGCTGTCGACGCCGCATCGATCAAGCTGCCAGGTCAGGAAGTTCCGACCTTCCCACATCAATGCGTAGATGCTGCGCTCCGCAAGGCCCCGCTCCTCGCGCAGCCAGATCTCGTATTCGTCGCAAATCGTAAAGCGCAGCGTGTCAGCAGCACATGTCGCTTTGGGCGCGGGTGGCCAACGGCCCTGTGCAAGCCGCAGTAGGGCGTGGATTCCAGAACGCGGAATGGAGTGCCAACACGGCCCTGGTGGTCGGCCATGACGTTTGCGGAACATCGTGATCGCATGGTGCAAATAGTACCCCACCTGCGCCTCGGTCACCTCCGCGATCGGGATGCTGCGCCGGGCAAGATAGTCGAGGAACCCGCGCGCATAGGCGCAGTAGTTCCCGGCCACCACCGGGCTGTATCGTTGGCTGGTCAGTACGGATCTGAGTTCGGAGATCAGTTCGCAATCGGTATTCGGCATTGACGGCTCCTCTGCTGGTCAAACGACCGCAGAGGTTCGTCGAGAAATAATGCGGAGCAAAGCCCGTCAGATAACGTCGCAATTCTGCGCATTTCAGACACTGAAACTGCGTTCCTTCACATTATCGACACCTCGCGATTACTCGAGGTGCTGCGTGAGGACAATCGCGCCATCGTGCGCGCCGCTTCCCAGGCCAGCAAGGCGGCCGACTGGCTGCTCGACTTCCTGCCGGGCGCCGACGTCGATGCAGCCGACCACGAACGACAGGCGGCGTAACGAGCCTGAAAACCTGAAAGGCGGAGAAGCGGGCTTCCGGCTTGACGCCTTGCCGCCCGCCTGGCGCTGCCCTCCGAGAGTGAGAGGGCGGCGCTTCGCTTCGTGACGGGTTGGAGGTCGAGAGAAAGGCTCCCGGCCGCCCGTCGCGGAGTAACGAACATGGCAACTGCCATTCAGAAGATCATCCTGTCGTCGGCGCGCGACATCCCCTTCAACAAGCTGGTGCTGAGCCAGTCCAATGTCCGGCGCGTCAAAGCCGGCGTCTCGATCGAGGAGCTGGCCGAGTCCATCGCCCGGCGCGGTCTCATCCAGAGCCTCCATGTCCGTCCCGTCCTCGACGCCGATGGCGCCGAGAGCGGCATGTTCGAGGTGCCCGCCGGCGGCCGTCGCTATCGCGCGCTCGAACTGCTCGCGAAGCAGAAGCGCCTGGCCAAGACCGCACCGGTGCCCTGCGTCGTCGGCGACGCCAACAGCGACATCCTGGTCGACGAGGTCTCGCTGGTCGAGAACATGGAACGCGCGCCGCTGCATCCGCTCGACCAGTTCCGCGCCTTCCAGGCCATGCGCGACAAGGGCATGACCGAGGAAGCCATCGCCGCAGCCTTCTTCGTCGGCGTCAATGTCGTGAAGCAGCGCCTGCGCCTCGCCTCCGTCTCGCAGACTTTGCTCGATATCTATGCCGACGACGGCATGACGCTCGAACAGCTCATGGCCTTCACCGTCAGCTCCGACCATGCCCGTCAGGAACAGGTCTGGGAGGCAGTCAAGGATAGCTGGCAGAAGGAGCCCTATCAGATCCGCCGGATGCTGACCGAGACCTCGGTACGCGCCTCCGACAAAAGGGCCGTCTTCATCGGCGTCGAGGCTTATGAGGCGGCCGGCGGCGTCGTGCTGCGCGACCTGTTCCAGTCGGACGATGGTGGCTGGCTGCAAGATCCGGCCCTGCTCGACCGCCTGGTGGCCGAGAAGCTGAAGACCACCGCCGACGAGATCGCGAGCGAAGGCTGGAAATGGGTCGAGGCCGCCTTGAGCTTTCCCTACGGCCACGAGCATGGGCTTCGCGAACTGGCTGGCGTCACGGTCGACCTGACCGAGGAGGAGAGCGCCACCCGCGAAGCGCTGCGCGACGAATACGACCGACTCGAAGCCGAATATGCCGAAGCCGACGAGCTGCCGGACGAGATCGACGCACGTCTCGGCGAGATCGAACAGGCCCTCGACGCCTTCGAGCAGCGCCCGACGATCTACGATCCGGCCGACATCGCCGTCGCCGGCGTCTTCATCAGCCTCGATGCCGACGGCTCGCTGTCGGTGGATCGCGGCTATGTCCGTCCCGAGGATGAACGTCCCGTCGAGACCGAAGGCAGAGATGCGCAGGAGGTTGACGGTGAAGCGGGCCAGCAGGCCGCGCCCGCCGTTCAACGCGCCGTCATCACCATCGGCGGCCAGCCCGCGGAGCCGGAGGACGATGAGGAGGACGGCATCAAGCCGTTGCCCGAGCGCCTCGTCATCGAGCTGACCGCACATCGCACCTTGGCGCTGCGCAACGCGGTTGCGGAACATCCCGACGTCGCCATGACCATGCTGCTGCACAAGCTGGTCAGCGACACCTTCCGGCGCACCGCACCGGCCGGCTGCCTCGAGGCCCGCGTCAATCATATCTTCTTCTCGGCACAGTCCGAGGAGTTGAAGGACAGCCCACCCGCGCGCGAGGTCGCCGAGCGACAGGAGCGCTGGGGCAATCACGTTCCCGACGATGACCAGGCTCTGTGGGACTGGCTGTCCCTGCTCGACCCCGGCACGCGCCTCGATCTGCTCGCCCATTGCGTCAGCTACGGCGTGAACGCCCTGTTCGAGCGGCCCAATCCCTTCAGCGGATCGGGCGTCAGCCAGCATGGGCTGGACGTGCGCCTCTCGCAGGCTGACCGGCTGGCACGAGCCACCGGCCTCGACATGGTGGCGGCGGGCTGGAGGCCGACGGTCGGCAACTATCTCGGCCGCGTCACCAAGCCCCGCATCCTCGAAGCCGTGCGCGAAGGTGCGGGCGAGCGGGCTGCCCAGCTCATCGACCATCTGAAGAAGGGCGACATGGCCAAGGAGGCCGAGCGTGTTGATGGTCGCTGAGAGTTGACCCGGGATTTTCACTGAGAAGTGACCCGTCTCGGATATATGTTTCGGTTACGTCCTGTGGGTCAAGATGATGTTTTCTCCTTTTCTGGTTTTGCCTGCTGGGCAGAGCTATTTTTGAAGCGGAAGCTGTCGTTTCCGGTTTCGAGGATGTGGCAGTGATGGGTGAGGCGATCGAGGAGAGCGGTGGTCATTTTGGCATCGCCGAACACGCTGGCCCATTCACTGAAGCTGAGGTTGGTGGTGATGACGACGCTGGTGCGCTCATAGAGTTTGCTGAGCAGGTGGAACAGCAATGCGCCGCCTGATGCACTGAACGGCAGATAGCCCAGCTCATCGAGGATCACGAGATCGGAGTGCACGAGCCGATTAGCGATCTGTCCGGCCCTGCCTTGCGCTTTTTCCTGTTCGAGGGCGTTGACCAGTTCGACAGTGGAGAAGAACCGCACCCGCTTCCTGTGATGTTCGATGGCCTGCACACCGAGCGCGGTGGCGACATGGGTCTTTCCGGTGCCCGGGCCGCCAACCAGCACGACATTGTCGGCAACGTCGATAAAATCGCAACGATGGAGCTGACGAACCAGCGCCTCGTTGATCTCGCTACTGGCAAAGTCGAAGCCGGCAAGATCGCGATAGGCCGGGAACCGCGCGACCTTGAGTTGATAGGCGACGGAGCGCACCTCCCGTTCGGCCGTCTCGGCTTTGAGCAACTGTGAGAGCATGGGCACGGCGGCTTCGAACGCCGGCGATCCCTGTGCCATGAGATCGGTAACGGCCTGTGCCATACCGTGCATCTTAAGGCTTCGGAGCATCACGACGATAGCGCCACTGGCAGGATCATGACGCATGGCGTGTCTCCCGACGCAGCGCATCATAGCGTTCGACATTGGCCATTGGTTCACTGACCAGCCTCAATGCCTGCGGTGCCGTCACCGGCGGCGTAGCGGTGGGCTTTCCGTCGAGCAGCCGATGCAGCAGGTTGAGGATATGGGTCTTGGTCGGGACGCCAGCCTCCAGTGCCCGTTCGACCGCAGTCAGCACGGCCTGTTCGTCATGATGGAGCACCAGTGACAGGATCTCGACCATCTCTCTGTCGCCACCAGGGGTGCGCAGCAGATGCGTCTGCAACCGCCGGAAGGCATCGGGCATCTCGAGGAACGGCGCACCGTTGCGCAACGCTCCGGGCTTGCGCTGGACGACGGCGAGATAATGGCGCCAGTCATAGACAGTATGGCCCGGCAGATGATGCGACCGATCGATGATGCGCTGGTGCTCGCATATCACCTGACCTTCGGCAGCGACCAGAATACGGTCAGGGTAAATCCGCAATGACACGGGCCGATTGGCGAAGGATGCCGGTACGCTGTAGCGGTTCCGGTCCAGATGGACGAGGCAGGTCGGCGAGACGCGCTTGCCCAGTTCCACAAAGCCATCGAACAGCCTGCCCATCGGCATCAGGCTTTGCACTTCGTCGGCCCACGCGTCCGCGACCGAACCCGGCTCGATCCCGTGCGGTATCTCCTGCCACAAGGCCCTGCAGCGCTGTTCGAGCCACAGGTTGAGCGCATCAAGGCTCTCAGCCTGAGGGACAGGTTGCCACAGGCGATGGCGGGCGTCCTGAACGTTCTTCTCGACCTGGCCTTTCTCCCATCCTGCTGCCGGGTTGCAGAACTCGGCCTCGAACAGGTAGTGGCTGACCATCGCCAGAAAGCGGGCATTGACGGTCCGCTCTTTGCCGCGCCCGACCTTGTCGACGGCGGTGCGCATATTGTCGTAAATGCCCCGGCGCGGAACGCCACCCAGCACACGGAACGCGTGATTATGGGCGTCGAAGAGCATCTCGTGCGTCTGCAACAAATAGGCCCGCACCAGAAAGGCCCGGCTGTGGCTGAGCTTGAAGTGCGCCACCTGCAACTTGGTGCGTACCCCGTCGATGATCGCCCAGTCCTCGCTCCAGTCGAACTGGAACGCTTCTCCCGGCGCGAACGCCAACGGCACATAGGTGCCGCGACCGCTCATCTGCTGCGCTTGCCGGTAATCGTCGCGCCAGGCTCGTGCAAAGGCAGCAACCCGGCCATAGGAACCGTCATAACCCAGCGCGACCAGATCGGCGTGCAACTGCTTCATCGTGCGCTTCTGCTTGCGCGGGCGTCCCATCTCCCGCTTCAGCCATGCCGATAATCGTTCGGCAAACGGATCCAGCTTGCTCGGCCGCTCCGGCACCTTGAACCGGGGCTCCACAGTCCCTGCACGCAGATATTTACGGATGGTATTACGGGATAGTCCCGTGCGTCGCGCTATCTCCCGGATCGGTAAATGATCGCGCAAATGCCAGCGCCGAATAATGCTCAATAACGCCATGTCCAACACTCCATGATCCCTCGCTCATCAAAGCCAGGGATGAGTTCAACATGGGTCAAATCTCAGTGGAAATTTATAACCCTCCCGGGTCAACTCTCAGCGACAATCAACAGTCAGGCCATAAATGGCCCTTCTGATCGGATATTTTCCCCGTTTTTACAGGATGTTACGCCAAAAAATATACCGTCAGAAGCTCTCTTGACCCTGACGGTATATGCGATTTTCGGCTGAGACAAGATGCACCATACCGTCAGCCATACCGTCATTTCGGAGGCTAACCCAGCGATAGATGCCGAAAGATTCAGAGATATTTATTTATATATTTCAGTCACTTATTTCGCATCATGGCGTATTATTGGATATGCCCGGATGGGCAAAAATTATTCCCACTCCATTGTTCCACAATGCCCTAACTGTCTGTCTTTAAACGCCTATTTGAACTTTCCTGCCCTGCTGGCCGGCCTGTGGTCCGCCAGATCGCTGCACTATTGAATTCATTGAGAAAATCAGCACGAAATTTTTTTGGCGAGTCCAGCATCTATCGCTGGCTATTCCGCGACGGAAGCGGATTCCTTGGACCGACTGCGACCTCGGCCATGCTGAAAAAGGACCGTCACCCGTCGATTAGGACAACGTCCGACAGCGCCGGTCGGGCACGGTCCAGCGGGTTCCTTGCCCTTGCGGCGGCGCTGGCCGCTAGGCAGTCTCTGCCGCGCGGGCGCGTGCAGGAGACAAGGCGGCCTCATCGTGACCCGTGCCTTCGGCCGGTGCAGGGGTAGCAACCGACTTCGCATCGCTCTTGCCCGCATCTTTCCGCGTTATCGTACGCCGCCACAGCCGCGCGACATCTTCCGGCAGCATCCAGGCGGCCGGGACAACGATCAGCGTCAGCATTGTCGAGGTGATGAGGCCGCCGATCACGATGAAGCCCATGGCATTGCGCCATTCGGAACCATCGGACGCAGCAAGCGCCACCGGGATCATCCCGAAAATGGCGGCGAAAGCCGTCATCAGCACCGGGCGCAGCCGTTCCGGCGCAGCTTGCGCCATTGCATCTGCCTGCGAAAGCCCGTCCTCCACAAGCTGGTTGGCGCGGTCGACGAGCAGGATGCCATTCTTCATCACAATGCCCATCAGCGCCAGCAGCCCGATCTGGCCGAACAGGCTCATTTCCTGCCCGCCGATCAGCATGGCGATAAAGGCGCCCGAGAATGACAGGGGTGCCGTCAACATGATGAGGAAAGGCTGGCCAAAGCGGTCGAACTGGCTGGCCAGCACGATGTAGAGCGCGATCAGCGCCAGCAGGAAGGCAAAGCCGATAGCCGTTGCGGTTTCCGCCATGCGGCGCGCCTGCCCCTCCAGAACCAGTTCGATCCCAGGCGGCGGCGGATTGGCCGCAATGAGGGCGTCCATGGCATTCACGGCCGCCCCCAGCGACACTCCGGTAGCGCTGTTGGCCAGCACCGAGACCTTGCGGCCCCGGTCCTGGCGGTCAATCTGCACGGGGCCGGTCCCGATGCGCGGATCGGCCACCTGGCCCAGATCGACCAGCCGGCCGTCAAGACTGCGGGTCTGCAGGGTTGCCACCATGTCAGGCGACTGGCGCTGCGCTTCTTCGAGGCGCACCCTCACATCGTGACGACGGCCACCTTCTTCAAACGTGCCGGCCTCCACGCCGCCCAAAAGAATCCGGGTCGAGTTGGCAAGGTCGCGCGCCGAAACGCCAAGATCGGCAGCCCGCGTGCGGTCGATGCGCAACTGCAGTTCCGGCCGGCCGCCTTCATAGCTGGACCGGACGTCGGCGAACTCCGGCCGCGATTTCATCGCCGCCACCAGCCTTGCCGCATAGGCCTCGGCCTCAGCCAGATCGCGGCCCATCACCACCTGCTCGATCGCAGCCTGCCCGATGCCACCGCCTGAAACCCAGGGCACTTCCGAGGCAACGATCTCGTTGGCTTGGGGAATGGCCTGTCGCAGCGCAGCGCGGGCCTTGTCCATCACCTCCATCTGGTGGATCGACCTCGCCTGCTTGGGCGTGATGGCAATGTAGAACTCCAGTTCATTGCTGCGCTGGCGGCTGCCGGCCCCAACCGTCACGAACACCAGCTTCACGTCATCGATGGCGCGCAGCGCGGCGTCCGCCCGCGCCGCCGCCGCGCGCGCCCCGGCGATGCCCGTGCCCTGCGGCAGTTTCACCGTCGCCAGAAACTCGCTGCGGTCGGTGGACGACATGAAGGTTGATGGCACCATGGAGGCCGCCACGCCGCCCACGACCAGGCTGCCCAGGGCGATAGCCATCACCAGCCGGCGCCGTTCCAGCGCCCAGCGCACGATACGGGCATAGCGGCGCTCCGTTCCCTGGTGGAAGGCTTCGATGCGCGCCAGCCACGGCCCGCCATGATCGCCGGCCTTCAGCAGGCGGGCTGCCAGCATCGGCGTGAGGGTGAAGGCGACCAGTAGCGAAACACTGACCGAAAAGACGATGGCAAGGCCATATTGGAAGAAGAAGCGGCCGACGATGCCTTCCATGAAGGCGATGGGCACGAACACCGCCAGCGTGGCGAAGGTGCCGGCGAGCACGGCAAGCGCCACGCGCTTTGTCGCGGCAAAGGCCGCCGTGCGCGCATCGGCACCTTCATCGATATCGCGCTGGATCGCTTCGGTCACCACGATCGCATCGTCGACCAGCAGACCGATCGCCACAGTGAGCGCCAGCAGCGTCATCATGTTGATGGTGAGATCGAACGCGCCAAAGGCGATGAAGGTGGCGACCAACGAGGTCGGAATGGCGAGCGTGACGATGATCGTCGCCCGCCAGCTCAGCAGGAAAAAGAAGGTGACAAGCACCACCAGCACGATGGCAACGGCGATTTCGAACTGCACGTCCTTGATCGAGGATTCGATGAAGCGCGACGTGTCACGCGCGACAACCATGCTGACGCCCGGCGGTGCTGATTTCGCCAGCGCCTCCACCTCGGCGCGGATGGCGCGGGCGACCTCGACGGTGTTGCGCCCGGATTGGCGCCGTACCTCGAGCGCCACCCCCGGCGCACCGTTCAACTGGGCGAAGCTGCGCTCGTCCTGCTGGCCATCCTCGATCCGGGCAACGTCGCGAACACGCACGGCGGCGCCGTTGGGCAGCCACTGGACGATAATGGCCCCGAATTCCTCGGGCGCGCGCGCCTCGGCCATGGTGCGGGCGCCCAGTTCCCGCGCCGCGCCGCCGATCTCCAGGCGGCCGCCGGGCAGTTCGGCATTGCCGCCGCGCACCGCCCGCACCACATCGTCGGCTGTCACGCCAACCGCGCGCATGCGTGCGGCATCCAGCCAGATCCGCATCTCTCGCTCGCGCCCCCCGGCCAGGGTGACCGAGCCGACGCCGGGCACACGCTGGATGCGCTCCTTCACCACCTCGTCGGCATAGGTGGTGAGTTCGCGGATCGGCATGTCCCCGGACAGCATGATCGACAGGATCGGGCTGGCGTCCGGGTCGACCTTTTCGACCACGGGCGGGTCCGCGTCGGTGGGCAGACCGCGCAGGGCGATGCTCACCTTGTCGCGCACATCCTGCGCCTTCACATCGCCGTCTTCCTCCAGCTCGAACTCGAGAAACACCTGGGAGAGCCCCTCGGCACTCACCGAGCGCATCTGGCGCATGCCGGAGATGCTGTTCAGCTCCTCCTCCAGAACATCGCTTACCTCGGTTTCGATGGTGCCCGGCGCCGCGCCTTCCAGCGACGTGCTGACCGAGACATAGGGAAATTCGACACGCGGAAAGAGATCGACGCCAAGCCTAGTGAAGTTGATCAGGCCCAACACAACCAGCGCGCCGATCATCATCGTCGCAAACACCGGTCGGCGGATCGAGACATCAGCAAGCCACATGGCGGCGCCCTCCTACCGCGCGCCCGGCGCGCTGCCGGCCGCAGGACCCGGCCGCGCATCTGTCGCGCGCACGCGCACCTTTGCCCCATCAGCCAGCGTGGCCGGCGGATCGAGCACGACCTTCTCGCCGGCCGCCACGCCCTCCAGGATCCGCACGCGGTCAAGATCGACATCGACGGTCTTGACCGCGCGGCGCCGGACCGTGTCACCTGCCAGCACGAACAGATGCACATTGGCACCGTCTCCGCGCAGGGCACGGCGCGGCACGATGATCGCCTCGACCGGGTCGGTGATGATCTCGGCCACTACCGACACACCGCTGTTGATCGCATAGCCCGGGTTGCGCACCGGCAGCCGCACCTCCACCGTGCGCGCCTTGGGGTCGATGAAATCGTTTATGATGTAGACTTCGCTGGGCAGCGGTTCGGGCTGGCCGGTGATGAACAGCCGCGCCGGCTGGCCCTTGCGCAGGTCCGCCACTCGGGCTTCGGGCACGGCGACGATGGCTGCCACCACGCGCAGTTCCTGCAGCTGCAGCGCCGCAGATTGCCCGCCCATCGAGAAGCGACTGTTGAGGAACATGCCCTCGTCCACCATGCGCTGGGTGACGACGCCGTCGTAGGGGGCGCGCAGGACGGTGTCGGCCAGCGCCTGCTGCGCCGTCGCCAGCGCCGCACGGGCCTGGTCGCGGCGGGCGCGCGCCACGTCGCGCGCGGCTTCCGCCTCGTCGAGCCGGGCGGCTGGCGCAAATCCGCTTGCTTTCAGTTCCCGCACCCGCTGGTAGGCCCGCTCGGTCTGCACCGCCTCGGCCTCGGCCAGGCGCACGGCCGCTTCGGCTTCGCTGGCACGGCGCTGATAATCGGCCTGCCTGATGCGCAGCAAGGGCTGACCTTTGCTGACGCGGTCGCCGACGCGCACGAACACGCGGTCCACCGGCCCTTCTACCAGCGCGGTCACGTTGCTCGTCTGCATCGCAGCAACCGTGCCCGATGCGCGCACCGGTAGGGACAGTTGCTCGGCGCGCGCAGGAGCGGCCTGCACTTCGATCGCCCGGGGCGCAGCCGCCGGCGCATCTTCCGGCTTGGGCTCCGACGAGCAGCCGGCTAGCGCCAGAATGGCCGCGCACAGACCAGCGGCACGCGCAGCATTCCGTTTCCACACAGCATCAAGCACCAAGATAGGCTCCCCGGCCGGACGCCAGCAGGTCCCCGGCTTCACTTTCTACCGTTGTATCGGCGACGCTCAGCCGCTTGCCGATCTTGACGACCCGGCTTCGCGCCAGAATTCGGCCTGCCAATGCCGGGCGATGATAATCGACCCTAAGATCAGCTGTCGCCTGCGCGAGACCACCGGCCGCCAGCACGGCATAGAGCCCGCCCAGATCGATGAGCGAGGCGAGCACGCCGCCATGCGCCGCGCCGATCGCCGGATTCGACACCAGATCGTCGCGCCACGGCATGGCGATCACGATGCCCGCCGGTGATGCCGACACGAGATCTAGGCCCAGCCAGCGATGGAAGGGGGCGATGTGCAGCGCCGCCTGCAACCCTTCGATGGTGGTCAAGGCGCTCCGGTCAACGGACATCTGCAGTTTCCGATCGAGTCTGTGCGTCGCGGAGAAAACCCACGATGGCTTCGGCGAACGCATCGTTGCGGTCTCCCACCACCATGTGGCCGGCGCCGGCGATGTCGGTGAAGCGGGCGTGCGGCACAAGTTCAAGGAACGCCCCCGCCCCTTCTGGCGACACCAGATCGCTGGAACCGCCACGGATCAGATGCACTGGACAGGAAAGCCCTGCAGCTGCATCGCCAAGCCGCTCCATGCGGGCTTCGCCCCGGCTCGACATCACCGAGGTGATGAAGCGCGGGTCCCAATGCCAGCGCCAGCGCCCGTCGGCGCCCTCCCGCAGATAGGGCGCGATCCGCTCTACCGGTGTCCGCCGGCCTTCCCTCGGGCGATAGATGTCAACAATGTTGGCGGCCTCCTCGGGCGAAGCGAAGCCGCTTTCAAGATGGGCCGCCATGAAGCCCATCACCCGAGCAACGCCGGCGGGCTCCATGTTGGGCGCGATGTCGACGAGGGTGAGCGAGGCAAAGCTGCCCGGCCTGATCTCGCCTTCGGCAATCAGCCCGGACAGCCCGCCCAGCGAGGCGCCGACGAGCGCGGGGGGCGTGCCCAGCCGGTCCGCCACGCGAAGAAGATCGTCTGCAAAATCCTCGATGCGATAATGGCCCGAAGGCGCCCAGTCGCTTTCGCCATGACCGCGCAGATCGATTGCAATGGCTCGAAATCCCGCAGCCGCGAGCCGTTCCTGCGTGCGGCGCCAGCTCAACCGTGTCTGCCCGCCGCCATGCGCCAGCAATACCGGTGGTGAGCCAGCCTCCCCAACAGCATCCGCCGCGAGCAACTGCCCTTCGGCTCCGGAGAATATGATCCGCTGAATCAAGCACACGTCTTTCTGTATATCGCCTTACAATAAAGCGCCTTGCCATATCGTCAATGCCCGAGCATGATGACGATATGCCGCTGCGTGCGATTTCGACAAAACAGGACCCGGCCCAGCCGTTGCTGACGCCGCGTGACGACATCATCTTCCGGATGGAGGAGATCACGCGCGCCCTGCGACAAGCCTTTGAGCGCCGCATCGCCCACACCGGGCTGACAAGGACGCAATGGCGGATCATTGCCTATCTTCTCCGGCAACAGGGCCTGACCCAATCAGATCTAGCCCGCCTGCTTGACCTGGAGCGCGCCACGGTCGGACAGGCGATCGACCGCCTTGAAGAACTGGCCCTGGTGGAAAGGCGACCGCATCACACTGACCGCAGAGTGTGGCAGGTGCATCTTCGCGACGCGGCCTATCAACTGGTGCCGCTGCTGCGCCATGAGGCGGATCGGCTGCACGATCAAACCTGGGCAGGCATATCCGACGACGAGATGGAAACGCTGGACAGGATTCTGAGTAAAATTGCAGCCAGTTTGGTAAAGTCTGAGTGAGCGTCCAGTCAGCAACAGCAAAGGAAGCAACAATCCTTCAGTATTTCTGCAAAGCGGGCAACGTTTCTGATGGCACGGCGATGCGCTGCGAAATTCTACGCCATTGCCGCCAATCCCTGCCCCCTTTATCCGTTTCTCGTCACTGCCCCATTCGATTGTCTGAAGTTCTCATAAGTCTCTGAAAATCCTATAATAAGCACCCATTTTGACGGCCATCTTCCGACTGAGAGGCCGTCAGAATGCTACGCTTTTGATTTCCTTAAGAAAACTGCCAGAAAAATATTTTTGTGGTTCCGGCATCTATCGAGGTCAACCGGCCCGCAGACCCAGCTTCTTGGCTGCCCGGCATCACTCACACGGATGTCCGAAAGGACCGTCATTCATACGTAGCAGGACTCAGCCGTCGGATCGAGCGGCCTTGCTCAGTTTAGATGTTTGGCTGCGGCTAGACCCCACCAATTGTCGACGACCAGAACGCTTGACGAACATCAGACACAACGATATTGTTGTGTCATGCTTCCCGATGCGGATCCTTTGACCGGCTACCTGCCCTTCGGTGTGCACGACGCTTCCTGGAGCGAGGTTGCGCCTCGCTTTAGCTTGAACGGCCATCGCGCACGCTTGGTTGGCGGCTTACTGGCGGCGCTACAGAACCTTGCGGGTGCAGGCTGCCGTTCGGTTCTGCTCGACGGAAGCTTCGTTTCATTAAAGGACCTGCCGGAGGACTATGATGGAGCTTGGGATACCAATGGGGTTGATCCCTACCGACTCGATCCCGTTCTGCTCGACTTCACAAACGCACGCGCTGCGATGAAGTCCAAGTATCTGGGCGAGCTCTTTCCGGCGACTGCGTCAGCCGCCCCGGGCATCCTCTACCGCGACTTCTTCATGAAGGACCGCAACGGGGTGCCGAAGGGCGTGGTCAACATCGACCTTGGGAGCCTGCCATGATTACCAATGAACGGCAGTACAAGATCACTCGCAGCGAAGCTGATCGCTTCCGCAAGGCGATCAGCGAACTTGCCAGGGCGCCGGCGCGTGCAGATGTGCATCCGCGTCTGTTGCAGGCTGAGCGCGAGGCAATGGAAAGTCAGCTCGCTGACCTTCAGGCCGAGATCGCTGAATATGATCGTCTGAAGTCAGCCGATCTTTCGGTTATCTCTATCAACTCGTTCGACGAGTTGGCCGATGGCCTCATCAAAGCACGCATTGCCGGCGGATTAAGCCAAAAGGCGCTGGCCGACCGGCTTGGCCTGAAGGAGCAGCAGATTCAGCGCTACGAGGCGGAACGCTACGCGTCCGCCAGCTATCAGCGTCTGCGCGAGATCGCGAACGCGCTCGGCGTTCGCATCAAGAACGACATCCTGCTGCCGGTTGCGCCGAACAGCTTTGGCGGGCTGGTCAGCAAGTTGCGGCAGGTCGGGCTCGAACGCGACTTTTTACTATCACGGCTGCTGCCTTCGCCCGACGCCGCCCGTGCCAGTGGCGAAGTTGGAAGCGATGATGACGACTATGCGCTGACTTCAAAAGCGGGCGCGGTTTTAGAGCGCGTGTTTGGCTGGACTCGCGACAACATGTTTGGAGCACAGGCGCTCATCGCGCCGCGCTTTGCCGCGGCCGAAGCGCGGTTCAAAATGCCTGCTAATCGCGCGCGCGCGTCGACCAGCCTCTATGCCGCCTACGCCAACTACTTGGCGGTCGTCGCGCTGAAAGGTGCGCGTTCGCTACCAAAGAGCGAAATCCCGATCGACGCGGCGGCTATGCATCGCTGCATCCTGGATCAGCACGAGACTGTCGATCTCAGAAGCGCACTTCACACCGCCTGGGACCTGGGCGTTGTCGTGCTGCCGCTCCGCGACCGCGGCGCCTTCCACGGCGCATGCTGGCGCTACGAGGGACGCAACGTCGTCGTGTTAAAGCAAACCTCGAAGCACGAGGCGCGCTGGCTGTTTGATCTCCTGCACGAGCTTTTCCACGCTGGCCAGCGCCCTGAAGCTGAAGCGCTGGAGGTGATCGAGGCAGACGAAACCTCTGCCGAGCGGCGTAATTCAGATGAGGAGATCGCCGCCAGTCAGTTTGCCGGTGAGGTCGTGCTCGACGGTAAGGCTGAGACCCTCGCTCAGGCTTGCGTTCAAGCGGCCCGCAATTCCGTAGAGCGGCTGAAGAGCGTCGTTCCCACCATCGCGGCGAACAACGGGGTCAGCGTCGGCGCACTCGCAAACTACCTCGCCTTTCGGCTCTCCTGGCAAGGCGTGAATTGGTGGGGCACGGCGGCCAATCTTCAGGCCGACGACGGTGACCCCTGGACAATCGCGCGCGACGTCTTCGTCGAACGCTTTCCCTACGAAATCGACAACGAGCTCGATCGGCAGCTGCTCGATCGCGCCCTTCATTGAGGTTTGAAATGGCCGAGTTCCAGAAGCCGCCGCCCCTCGACATCAAGTGCACGTCGACCGACTGCGACAACGATCTCCACTGCTTCAAGCAGCTGAAAAAGATGACGCCGGATCAGCGCGGGAAATGCCGCGCTTGCGGCGCCAACCTCATTGACTGGAAGCGGCTGCATCGCCGCGACAGAGGCGACGCGGCGCATACATTTGAAGCGCTCCAGCACGAGATGATCCGCCATCACTTCTTCCATCGCCCAGTCGATGACGCGGCGATGAGGCATGCACAGCGCAAGGGTCGTGACCAGCTTAAGGATTCCGCGCGCGACCGGCTGCGCAAATATCTCGCCGTCGCCGAGCCGCCCCGCGATGGCCGTCAGACGCCCCTGGAAGGCAACGCGATCTGTTACGCCCAGCACGCCACCGCCACCTGCTGCCGGACTTGCCTCGAATATTGGCACGACATCCCGAAGGGCCGACCGCTGTCCGAGACCGAATTCGACTATTGCGTGAGTCTCGTCGACCTCTTTCTCGATGAGAAACTGCCCGATCTCGCCGACGAGCCGATCGAGGTGCCGCGTCGGCGGCGCGGCTTGCCGCCCCAGACGGAGGGCTCGCATCCGTGATCAGCGCGACCAAGCCGATCGACACCCCCCGCTTTGCAGCGCGCCTCCGGGCGCGCGCGATCGATGTCGACGGCCGACGCGTCCTGATCTCCCGCCTGGCGGGATCTGGTCAGGAGATGGATCTCACGCTCCCGGCCAACTGTAACGGTTATGGCCGTGTGCGGCATTTCCGGATGGCCACGGCTGAAAGTTGGCCAGCCAATCCGCTTCCGATTGCGCCCGCCTGCCGCACACTCGGCATCGCGCCGGTTCCCGACATGATGACGGCGCTCGTCTTCCAGAACGCAGCCTGCGCCTGGCGCTGCTGGTACTGTTTCGTGCCCGAGGAGCTGCTGAAGGCCGATCCCAAGCAATCGGCTTGGTTCACCGCTGACGAGTTGGTCGCCCTGTATCAGCAGATCCCCGACCCACCGCGGATCATCGACCTGTCGGGTGGCTCGCCCGACCTCGTCCCTGAATGGACGCCGTGGATGATGCGTGCACTCACCGATGCAGGCCTCGCCGACAGCACCTATTTGTGGACCGACGATAACCTTAGCACCACTTATCTGTTCGACTCCCTCTCGCGCGAAGAGCTTACCCAGGTTCAGGGCTATCGAAACTACGGCCGGGTCTGTTGCGTCAAGGGCTTCGACGCCCGGTCATTCGCCTTCAACACACGCGCCGCTCCGGAGGACTATGACCGGCAATTCGACATTCTGCGGCGCGTGCTCGGCCTAGGACTCGACGTCTATGGCTATGTCACTTTGACCTCTCCGCACGCGGACGGAGTCCGCCAGGACGTCTCAAACCTCGTGGATCGGCTCCAAGCGATCGACCCCAACTTCCCCCTTCGCGTGATCCCGTTGCGGATACAGGTCTTCACGCCTGTTGAGCAACGACTAGCAAGAGATGAGGCCCGCGAGCGTAGCCTCTCTGTACAGGAGGAGGCGATTGCCGCATGGATTGACGAGCTGCAGCAGCGCTTTGAGGCCGAGCAGCGCGCACTCCCAATCTGCGACGTGCCCTTGAAGACGAGGCCGACATGATCGTCTCTCGACGCACGGCGTCCCATGCTTTTTTCAGTAGCAAGGTCGAAACCTGGATCACTGACGCGGTGGCCGACGGAATTGCCGATTACACCGGGCTCCTACGCCGATTGCCAGGCGTATATCCGACAGAGCTACTGGCGTCGCTCGAGCGCCTCGCCGCAAGCCGCGCCATCGACCCAGCGTTGTATGCCACGGCCCGCCAAGAGGCGAAGCCAGTTTCGCCGAGCGGCGCCGAGGGCCGTTCGCTGCTGCCGTTGCCGCATCCGCTCGATTACGAGTGGCGATTCACCGCCGATGCTTCGCGCGCTTTGCTCAACCATGCCGCCGACCTGACGCCTGACGGCAGCGAGGTCCTGCTATTCGGGACGCCGGGGCTGGCGGCAGAGGCGCTCACCCTGCCGATCAGCCGCCGAATGTCACTTCTAGTCGAGCCGAACAGTGTCACCGACCGCTTAGTCGCGCTCAACCGCGCCACCGGTTCGCCGCTCGCGATCGCATTCTGCTCCGGTGGCCTTCCGCGGGACAGCGCCGATGCAGTTCTTCTAGATCCACCCTGGTATCTTGATTTCGTCCGACCGATGCTCACCGCAGCAGCCCACGCCTGTCGCCTTGGCGGTTTCGTGCTTATCAGCCTGCCGCCGGATGGCGCACGACCGACCGCAGCAACTGATCGCCAGGCTGCGATCACCCTAGCCAAGCGACTGGGGCTCACCCTCGTTGAGCGCCAGCCCCTGTCGATCGCGTATGAGACGCCATTCTTCGAGCGCAACGCGCTTCGCGCCGCTGGGATTGCGACCCCGCCGCAGTGGCGGCGTGGCGATCTCCTAGTCTTCCAACGCGTAGCTGCTCCATGCCTGCCAGCTCCCCATTCCCACCGCCGTCGTTTGTGGGCCGAAGTCGTCATCGGCCGCATGCGCCTTTTCATCAGCATGGGCGCTAACGCTGATAACGGTGACGCTGACCTCGTTTCGATCGTTGCAGGCGACGTCCTACCATCGGTTAGCCGGCGCGACCCGCGCCGGTCTTCCGCAAACGTCTGGACCTCCGGAAATCGGGTTTTCAGGACCAACAATCCACAACTTCTCCTCGAGGCGGCGATTTCGTGCGCTGGCGAAGCAATGGGCTCTGGCTTCCAACCGTGGCTTTGGGGCACATTGCGCGGAGGCGAGGCCATCGAACGAGTCGCGGCGGAGCTTCGCGACCTTGCGGCTCTCGAAGCAGCCGAGGAGACTGGCGCGCCCGCAGAGACGGAACGGAGTGCGGTTTGGAGATTGAGTACGACGATATCCTCGACCGGGTCGACAGCCATCCGTTCTGGCTGAGCTACCTCTCCGACGCGATGCGACCGGGAAGCCGGATTGGAATCCATCTGGCCATTTTCGCCGAACCCTTCCTTTCCAAGGTATTTTCGGGCGAGAAGACGGTCGAGTCCCGCTTCAGCCGCAACCGTTGTGCGCCTTATGGCGAGATCGGCGACGGCGACATCATCCTCTTGAAAGAAGTCGCTGGCCCCATCTGTGGACTGGTGCTGGCGCGACGAAGCTGGTGCTACGATCTTGCGAGCGAACCGATCGAGCGCATCCGCCTACGGTTCGGTGCAGCCATTGCAGCCGCTGATGATTTCTGGGCTACCCGCGAAGACGCGCTGTACGCCACGCTCATTGAGCTCGACGCGCCGACTGCGATCGATCCCGTCTCCTGCGACAAGCGCGACCGCCGCGGCTGGGTGGCTTTGCGGTCCCGCCAGATGACATTCGCCTTCGTATGAGCCTGCTGCTCTGCTTTTCTGGTCAGATCGGCAGCGGAAAGTCGTCGGTCAGTGCCGCTGTAGCCCAAGCACTTGGCTGGCCGCGGACCGGTTTCGGTGATTATCTTAGAGCGGCGATTGCGCGGCGCGGCGGCGATCCTAACGATCGCCAGTCCCTACAGGACCTCGGGCAAACGTTAGTCGACGCCGACCCAGATGCGTTCTGCCGCGATGTTCTTGCCGCAGGCGGTTTTACGCCAGGCGACGATTTCATTATCGATGGGATCCGGCACATTGGGATCTTCGAGATCCTCGCTAGGGTCAGCCAACCGAGCGACGCCAAACTGCTTTTCCTAGGTGCAGGCGAAGCCGTGCGCGCCGGCCGGATCACGTCGAGAACGGACGCTGCGGACTTTGCGCGTGCGTCGGCCCACCCAGTTGAAGCCGAGCTTAATCGCGCGCTCCCCGAGTTCGCCAACGGCCATATTGATGCTGACCAGCCGTTGGACAGCGTTCTCGAAGATGTTTTGAAGTATGTTCATCTCTGGAGGAGATGATTTTTCCGGCTAGGCCGTAGCTGTCAGAGTCAGAGGCGTCTCGGCTCCGGGTTCGAAAATTACATATGCCGACTGGCTTTCTCAACTTGGCCGTGCGTCCGCTCGCGATGCCGGACAAGCCGCTTTCGATGCTCGTCAGTTAACGAAATTGGAGAAGTCCAGCGAAGTTCGCTACGCGCCCGCTCGGTGAGAGCCAACGAAAACTCGGGCGTTCCCTGGTCGTTGAAGGTCACCAAAGCGCGGTCAAAGGCGGCATCCCATAGCGCGGACAGCAGTAGGCCGTTGTGCACGTCGAGTCGTTCGACATCGCTTTCGCACTCGCTCCAAGGGATGATGTGCGATGCGCGCAGCAAGGCAGGATCGGAAATCCCCGTCAGGGGACAACGCCCTTGCCAGTAGTCCATCAGGCGTTGACGAAAAATGTCCTGCCCGACCCTCTGCACGACCAGTCGCTCGGCCTCCGTCATGCGGGGCAGGGTTGCAACTCGAAGCTCAAACTCCCGCAGCGGCGCGTCAGGTAGGCTGACCCCCAGCTCGTAGACACGACGCAGCACTGCGTAGAGCGCGCCGAGATCGTCGAAGGCAAATCGGGCGCGGCCAGGACCGGAAACCGCGCCTGCGGGCAAGTTCAGTTCCTCGATGACGCCAGCATGGTCGAGCGCGAGAAACCATGGCCCCTGCGCCCCTTTGGCAGCAAGGTAGATCGTGCCATGCGCGGTGGTCGATCCGAAGGCCGCCCAGCCCGCCTCTTCCCCCAGAATGCGGCGGAAGCCGTTCTGAGACGCGGCCTTTTCGCACTCCTGCCGGACGATGAAGGATTGGGGCGCTTCAAGCACGGTGAGGCAGTTCCTCGTTATAGGTCACGCCCCATCAATCGCGCCGAACCGGGCGCTCCGCGCAGGATCAACCTGAGCCATGGATCGCAACGGAGATCGTCGGGGGGACGTGTCGTCGTGGTCACGATGTACTGAAACGCCGTTGTCTCCGTCAGCGCCTCGAGCTCCCGCATCAAGCGGAACAGCTCGTCGTAGATGCTCAGGCCGAGATCGGCTTCACGGGGACTGTCATGGACAAGGAATGCGGGAACGCGTGTTGATCCCTCGACGCTGAGGCACAGGCAAGCAAGATCGAAAGCCAAAACCTTCAGGGATTCGATGGCGGCGGTACGGCGGTCGCCATCAACATCGACGACGATTTCCAATCCATTGCCGGTCAGCGTGACCGCTCCTCTCGCACTATCGTTGACCAGTCGGCGAATAATCGCCGAGAATTTCTGCGATATCTTGCCGAAGGTCAGTCCCTGCTTGTCGCGAAAAGCTGCGAGCGTCTCCCGCTCTTTGGAGAGCTTATCCTCGAGGCTCCGCAGTCGTTTTCGCGCCGCATCCCGCTCGGTTGATAGCTCGGCAAATCGCTCGACCCCTTCTTTGAGCCGTGTCGCCGTTTGCCAAGCGGATGCGCGCGCGTCCCGGACGCTCTCGATGGCCTGCACCCGTTTTTCGGCCTGTTCTACATACTGCCGTCCCAGAGCGATGGTCGGCTGAAGGGTTTTCAGACGTGCCTCCAATCTGTCGATCTTCTGCGCCTGATCGTCGATTTCTTGCCGCTTCTTCGTGAGCCGGACTCGGCATTCCGCTTCATCGTGCAGCTTGTGGGACAGCTTGCATTGCTCGGCGAGCGCTCTGTCGATGGGTACCTCACAAATCGGACATACCTGACTGGCTGCGCTCCCCGCAGCGGATGACAGTCCAGGTATCTCGCTCGACAGCAACGTGAGGACCTGCTTCTCGGCCGGTATCTGAGCTTCTATTCGGATGCGCTCTTCGTCCGCACGCCGCAGTTCTTCACGGGCCTCCTGCAAAGCTTTCCGGGCCTGCACCAGCTCGACCATGTCACCCGTGGGAAGCTCGGCCGCAATGGCGAGCCGCTCGTCGGCAGCTTTCTGAAACACCTCCAGGAGCAGAGGCATGTCCGGCAAGCTATTCTCTGCAAGACCGAGCTGATCAATCAATCGGTTGCGACGCCGGTCACGATCCCAATCCATATAGGATATCTCGCGTTCCGAATTGGCGACATCTGTCCGCAGGGTCTCTTCGGTGCGTCGACTATGCTGCTCTTCTTCCGTGATGGCCGCCAGGAATGCACGAAGGGCTTCGCGGCGTGGCCCAGTTTCGCGCCCGCTCGCCGGCAGCGGGGCATCGGAGCCGGACGCCGGAGAACGCCAGTCGAGCACGTCATCGAAGCGGCATTCCTGATCGCGAGTCAGCCAGGCAAGCGCGATCGGCCACGCCTTTTGGCCGGGATGAAGACGAGCCAGGCTCGCGAGGCCTGGCGTCACAATGCCCTGCTCAATGGCCTCGATCAGCGGATCGATGCTCGTTGTCGCGCCATCGCCCGCGGCGATCTCATCGAGATTGCCGTCGGCGATCGCGACATGCCGGCGCCGAATACCCAATGGCCGCACGACGGCCCAGCATACGCCGTCCAGCATCACCTCCGCTCCGACAATGCCGTTCGGAAACGCGAGCGCGATACGTTCCCGCTGCGTTTCGTCGGCAAAGCGCTGCTCGCCAAGACAGTAGCGCAACAAGCGGCAGAACAGCGTCTTGCCGCTTCCGTGACCGATCGCGCGCACGCCCGCTGCGGCGTTATCGTCATCGAAACCGTCCGGCGACCAAACGACGTTCAGTCCTGGCCGAAGCGAAATGTCGCGAATCTTCTGGCCGCCCGGCGCCTCCCAAATCGCTAGCCGCCGCACCCAGAGGCGCGGTTCATTCACGCCCGCCGGAACGGTCAGGCTGAGCTTGGGGGGCTCGAACATCTCATGCTGTTGTGGCATGCGCGATCCAGCCCCGGACCTCGTCCGGCATCGAGGTGACGGTTGTGTCCAGGTCCAACGCGCTCAACGCTTCCAGCACGAACCCAGCCCGGCCATCGGGCCAACCAGCAGTGTCGAACGCATCGAGGCCAGGCCCTGGCGCCCATGTTCCCGCCGACAGGTTCTCGATCAGGCGTCCGTTGCCACGATGGTTGGAGACGGCAATACCCCAGCCTTGATTGGTGCGCGCGGCGAAGCCGACCACGTTGCCGGTGCGTGGTTCCGACTCTCGTCCAACAACGCGTCGCCATTCGCGCGCCCGTGCGTCTGGAAGAAGCGACGTTAAGAGGTGCGGCTCCAACATCATCGCAGCAGCCAGACGGATGGTGCGGCTAGGCGTCGGAGCGTCGATAGCCTTCAGAATCGCGGTAAGGGCAGCGCCGGCGTCATTCGGCTGCTGAGCTGCGCGCATCCAGGCTCCGTCGGGGAGAGTGGCGATAGCGGGCCTCGCCTCGGCCATCTTCAGCCGATCCCATGCCTCTTCGATCAGACGCTGAGTGCGGAACTCGTTGAATTCGCGCTGCTCGCGATTGCGGAGCGCCTTGAAGGTCTCGATCCCGCAATCCTGTCCGAGGATGTTGGCCGGATCGAGAATGTAGAGCATTTCGTCCTTGCTGAGCCCGTAGACCTCGCGCGCCACAAACACGTCGATCTCCGCAGCCAGCACCGCACGACGATCTGGATCTTCAACGA
Organism: Sphingobium sp. DEHP117; assembly: GCF_030867385.1. Taxonomy (GTDB): domain Bacteria; phylum Pseudomonadota; class Alphaproteobacteria; order Sphingomonadales; family Sphingomonadaceae; genus Sphingobium. The sequence continues at coordinate 680,473 of NZ_JAPFBJ010000003.1, forward strand.
CATTCTCGGGGAATGATAGGATTCCAGCTTCTAGAGCGGTCTCACGGAACGCTTGCATTTCAGGGCCGACGGCGCAGAGCGCGCAGACGCGGCGCACGATTTCAGCGGCAGCCGGAGCTTGTTCGAAGTCCCGCGGGAACGGTAGGGTGTCCATGATTGTGTAAGACATGGTCAACGAGACTTTCTTGCGAACGAGATAGTCCATCGCAAGAGAGTTAGCGACGCCAAGCCAAAGCAACATATACTCGTCGCTACCATCGATGAACTCGATGGTCGGCACCTTGTGGCCGCTAACGCTTCCCGCTGGCAATAGTGCTGCGATAAGGCCACGCTGGTTGGTCGGGCTTGCGACATCTCCAAAGCCGATCCGGTAGCGATCAATGCGTCCAGCGAGCTTGTCGGGAATCTTCTCAGGCAGGATACGCCACTGTGGTTGAATACGTTTAGTTGTTGAACCGAAGGGCAGATCGTCCCACACGGCCGATCGCCCTCGACCCGACACATAGCCTTTGGCTCGATAGTCGTAGGCGTCGATCATGCGCCCTTCAAAGACGGGCAAACCGTCGTCACCTTCGGAGAACAGCCCACGGTCCGTTCCCATGTCCACTTCGCGCATGTAGTGCCGGTGGGGAACGCCCTCAATTTCGGTACCGAACTTCGGATAGAGACCATACATCTTGGCGCAGACATCAATTTCGGACTGCGCGGCAAACTCCATCACTGCCATCGCATCGGGCGAGAACTCCTCGACGATGGCCACCGGAATCGAGAGTGTGCGTCCGGTCATGAGGTCATGAAGCTTTTCCGCCGTATTAACGCGGAATGCGGCTGGCAGGCGCTCCGTCTGCCCTCCCTTCCACGCCACGTAGAGGCAGAATTTCATGCGTGTATCGACGGCGGGGAACCAGATTCCTCTTGTATTCTCAAAGCCCGCCAGCCTTTCGAGGCGAAACTTCGTGAAAAGTTCCTTGCGTATAGCTGTCGCATTGGCGCCGTTGTACAAGCCTTCTGGCACGAATTGCGCCGCCACTCGGCCCTCACGGGTAGCGGCAAGCGCAGTCTCGACAAACATGCGATAGACGTTGAAGTCGCCCTTTCCGAGATTGCCTTCGGCAAACAACCTGTAGCGACCGCTCGACTTAATGAAACGCACAGCAGTATAGAGGGAGTCACAGTGTTGCTCCCAGCTTTCAGCGATCTTTGGATCGAGCAGCAGGGTTTCGTATGCAACCTTTTGCTCAGCCGGCGACAAATGACGAACGCTTGAGTCGTAGGAGGAGAAAAACTCCTTGTAGTCCGGGCTCATGGTGTCCCAAGGCGGATTTCCGAGCACTATGTCGAATCCACCGCCCGCCATCACATCCGGAAATTCCAACGGCCAATGGAAGGCTCGCGCATTGCGGGCTGCGTCAGTAGCAGCGCCGAACATCGGCCCAAAGGGAGACACGCCTCGCAGCCACTCCCACAATGCACCCGAGGTCGGCACTGTTTCCGCGCCGCGGCGCGGCAGACCGTCTGGCCCATCATGAGGGCCGCCTTTCACTTTCGGTAGCAGGAACGCAGAAACATACAGGTCGCAAGCGCGCTCCAACGACCATGCGCCAGCGCCTTGAGCAGTAATTGCGCGCAGCCGCGCAGCTTTCTGCGCGATCTGCTCCACCGTATCCTCCGGCATGGCGCGCAAGCGTTCGAAGTCTCGCAACAAGTCACGCGCGCGATCGAAGCCGAAGCCCTTGGCTATACGATCCCTCTCAGACTTCTCCCGCTTGTTCTTTGCGGCATAGTACTTTGCGACGTCCTTGTCGTCGCTCGCTAAGGGCTTGTAGGCGGCGTCGGGTATACCGTCCTGCAGAACCTTCAGGTCAAAAACGCCCAATAGCGCATCGCCGCAGCGGATTTGCGCGTCGAAGAAACCGAGCGGAAGGCCGGGGTCCACCGTTTCGATCCAGAGAGCGACCTTGGTCAGTTCAACCGCCATCGGGTTGCGGTCCACGCCATAGATGCAGCAGCGGGCCACATCGCGCAGTGCATGACGGAAGTCGGCGAGCGACGGCGTACCCTCGGTGCGAATGCGGGCGAGACGAGTGGCAATGCGACGGGCGGCGGCCAATAAGAAATGACCCGATCCGCAGGCGGGATCGATAATGCTGACCTTCAGCAGCGCTTGGGCCGGGTCGGCGGCCTCCGCTTCGGTCTTGTCGAGAACAGGATCGAGCGCTGTGTCGAGAAGCGCCTGCACCAGACTGTCGGGCGTATAGTAGGAACTGCTAGTCTTACGCTGGTTACCTTTTTGCTCGGCGGCTTCCGAGGCGAAGACGAGCGATCTACCGTCGTCGCCAAGTTGTGGCTGGAGTTCGAGCAGGGATTCGTAAACCGAACCCAACTCCTCGGTTTCCATCGCGCGCCAGTTCACCGGCACCATGCCAGCTTTGTCGGCAAGCCAGGACAGACGGTACAGAGACTCCATGAAAGCGCGATTGCGCAGGCGTGCTGTTTCGAGACGCGGCAGCTTGTCGGCGCTGAACAGGCCACCAAGCGCCGGCAGCCCAAGCGCTTCCTGCCCATGAGCAAGGGCGCGGAAGACAACCTTGATGCCTTCGTAACGGTCGTGGTGCTTGTCCCACGTCGCGGCGCGTGCCGCCTGCACCCGAAGCGCAGCGAGGCTGTAGCCTTCGACATAGAGCTTTCGGGCCTCCGGTCTTGCGGTCTCCGAATGAAGCAGATTCCGGTCTTCGGCCACCATAAGGAAGATGAGCCGGTAGACGAGGCGCAGAAGTTCGTTGAACCACTCGGTCAGATTGACCTCGCCGGATTTCAGGCGGGCGGCAAGGTCAGGATTGACCTCGAGAAAACCCGAGCCCAGCACTTTGAGCGCGGTTTCCACCTGCGCAGCCAGCCGGTCGCGGGCTGCCTCGCCTTCACGCGAGCCGGTCTCTCGCCATCGTTCGAGTGGGCAATCGGTCGTAGGCGCGCCAACAATGCCGAACCGTGTCCGATGAATCAGCGACCAGAGAACGGCGAAGGAGGCAGCGTCCTCGTTCGTGAAGATCTGTGCAAGGTCGGCTTCGATGTACGCCGGCCGGGTGAGCGAGGCGTTGTCCCGCATCAGCCTAATCACGGCGCCGTTGGTCACGAGGCCCCAGAGCGCGTGATCGCTGTCGTTGAGATAGTCCTGGAGCGCGAAGGCCGGGGACCGCGAGCGATCGACCGATAGCGTCGGACTGCGACGGTCGAGCTTTTCGTCGGAAGGCGGCACGACAACGATGGGCACGCGACCGCCGGCGAGGAAGGAGATCGCGCCACCGCCAGGGGCGAGATCGTCGAAGCCGAAGGTTTCAGCGAGGAAGTCGCGCACGAAGCGGCGGGTTGTTTCGACGGAGGGTGCCGCCAACTTCGCGAAGGTGTCGAAATGCGACTGGCCGACACGGAAGGCGGTTGAGATCTCTTCGCGGATCGTCAGCCCCTTGCGGATCCGATAGTCCTCTTCCGACTGCTCGGAGGCCTGTCTCCGGTCGATGCTTGCAACTGTGGCCGGCGCGATGAGATTGCCCTCGAGGGTGAGTGAGGGCCACGCCGATATGTCGGTGACGGGTTTGCGAGCCATGGCTCAGGCCTCGCCCGGCATGAGGACGAACAGCCCGATCACGTCTGGGGGCAGCACAGCCTCGACGGTGACGCGCGAGGCAGAGCCTGCCGCGGCGCGGAGCCGGGAATGGTCCTGCATGAGTTCTCCCGCGCGCGAGCGAGCAAAATCGTCGATCGTTCCTGAAAGCAGGCCGGGCAGATCCTCCTTCGCGTTCGCGATGAACCTGTCGCGTGCGATGGATGCCAGATCGCCCGTCGCTGGCTCATTTAGCAGTTCTCGGGCGGCCTCCCCTGCCGCCACGATCCGACTGCCCTGAATGACAACGAGGGCTGCTTCCTCGGCGAGCAGCAACTGTTCCTTGCGGCCATGGACGGTCAGCTTGAAACGTATCCTAAGCAGAGCCACGCGGGTCATCCGCTGCACGGCGGCGGTCGGCCAGGCGCCGACCCGGCCGATGCCGAGATTGGACAGAGACTCCGGATCGAGCGAGGCCTCCACCAGCGCCTCGGCCAGCGTCGCCGTTAAAGGATGCGTCCGGGTCAGCAGCGCTGTCCCCGACGGCGCTGGCTCGGACGTAGCCAGACGCACCGATCCGCTCAGGCCGTTCCCCTTCAGACGCTCGCGCAGGCCGATGTCAAGTTCGGCGACATGGGCGAGAAGCAGAGATTTCCGGGGCTCCAAGGGCACGCCGAAGCGTGCCATCGCCCTTTCGATGAAAAGCCTGGCATCCGCCGGGGAGCCGAGCAGCGTCCGTACCTTTTCCCATTCCGGAGCGACTTCCTGCGGCTTCATCGCGTTCTGAGCGAAACGCGCGCGTGACTTCTTCTCGTTCTCGGAGGCGTCGCGCCAGCGCGCCTCCATGACCTTAACACCGTCGTCGAGGCGCAGGTCGAGCGTGAGCTGGCGGGACACGCCACGGCGCAACATCACCGACGCCATCAGCGCGTCAGTCACCGGCCCGCGTTCATCGGGGAGAGGCACAGTAACGCCGGTCGCCTTCCGGATCTCCTCGGCCTTGCGAAGAATGACATCGAGGACGGCGCCGTCGATGGCGCTGTCCGGCGAGAACATCATGATCGATCGGACGAGCTCCGCCGGTTGCCCGAAGCGGTCGACCCGTCCTTCGCGCTGCTGATGCCGGGTCGGGTTCCACGACAGATCGTAATGCACCACCGTATCGAAGAGCTGCTGGAGGTTGATCCCTTCAGACAAGCAGTCGGTGGCGACGAGGATGCGTTGGACCTGCTTTTCATCGTCCGCAGGCGCCATGTCGGCCACGCGGTCGCGGCGCTCGTCGGGGGTCAGAACGCCCGTCACAGATTCGATGATCAGCTTAGGGAAGGCCTTGCGCAAACCATCGCGGACATGCTCCGCGGTCGCCAGATAGCGACAGAAGACGACGGGGTTGGCGCCCTTCTTGATGAGCGGCGTCAGAGCATCGACCAAGGCGGTCAGTTTCGGATCGGGTTTGCCAATAAGTTCCTCGGCGCGCTTGACCAGGGCAAGAAGCTCCGGATCGACGTCGAAGGCTGTACCCGGTTCGATATCGACCGCGTCCTCGTCGTCACTGTCCTCGTCATAGATTTGCGGCTCGAGGCGGTCGCTCTCGCTCGACATACGGTTTCGCAGTGCGCTCAAAGCCGCAGCCGGCGAAGAGCCGACACAACGCATCAGGGCCAGCGTGCCCCAGAAGGCCAAGCGTCGCTCCCGCTGTCCGGATCCTGCTCGGGAAACGATGCCGAGGCAGTAATCGAGCACGGTTTCCTGGAATTCGAGGTGGGCCTGAGAAAGACGATAGGGAAATTCTGTCGTCTCATGCTTTGGAAACGCGCGATCTTCGTCCCAATCCCCCGAGACGAGATCGATCCGGCGCCGCTGCACGAAGTGCCGCGCCAGACGCTCGCGATAACGAGCGTCCTCGAAGTTCATCGACGTAAATGATGGCTCGACCAGGGAGAGAAGGCGCCCAAAAGCTTCCTCATCCCCGGAATGCGGCGTCGCGGTCAGAAGGATCATCCGCCGATCCGGATTCCGGGCCAGCCCTGACAGAAGCTCAAAGCGCTGCTGCCGACCCTTGTGCGTGCCTACGCAGGCATGCGCCTCGTCGACGATAACGAGATCTGGACAGGCGCGTGCGAAGCCTTCTCGGCGCTTCTCGGCCTTGATGTAGTCCAGGCTGACGACCGTGAACGGGTAAGCATCGAACAGAGTCTGAGCGAGCGGCAAGCCGCGTTCCAGCCTGCTCGCCGTACCTGATGTGACCGCGACAGCTTCGATCCCAAAGCGCGCCTTGAGTTCTCCCACCCATTGTTCGACGAGATGCGGCGGGCAGAGCACCGAGAACGCATCCACTTCGCCTCGGTCCATCAGCTCACGCAAGATCAGCCCGGCCTCGATCGTCTTGCCGATGCCTACGTCGTCCGCGATGAGCAGTCGCGGGACTTGCAGGCGAAGCGCCATCAGCAAAGGAACAAGCTGATAGGTTCGCGGCTCGAAGGCGAGTTGCGCGGCGGACCGGAAGGGGCCAGCTCCCCGCCGCAACGTCAGACGCATCGCATCCGCAAGCAGCGCGGCCTTCGCCTGGACCGTGATCGTGGCGTCGGCGGGCAGATCGAACCGAGCCGGCTCGACTGGGAGTATCTCGAGCCTCGGATCGAGGACAACCGTATCATTCTCGCTACCCGAGAGTGGGCGAAGCGCTAGAATGCCGTCTTGGGGTGGCGGCAAGGCGACCCACTCCCGCCCGCGGGCGCGAACCAGATCTCCGGGGGAAAAGCTCACCGTCATCAGATCACCCCCCCAGCATCGAGATCATCGCGTCAGGGACGCCCGCAGTGACAGCTCCCGGCAACTCAAACAGCGTCCAGCCCTTGGCTTCCGCTTCCTTGCGCGTTGCCTCGGCTAGAGGAGCAATGCAAGCGGCGACGAAGTGACTGCGCCAGGCAAAGCTCATCTCCTGATCGGAGAAGCTGACGGCAGAAGAGTCGGGAGCCGGAAGGCCTACCGCTTTGAAGGCGCTTTCCCATCCCGCGCCGTCGGCCGGTCGGCCTGGCGCAGCGGCGAGCACGATCTGACCCCGTGCCAGATTGACCAGCATCTGTTTGGCTTCGTCGCTCGTGCGATCGATCAGTTCGTGATCGGGCTGATTAAAATAAGAGAGAAGGCAGCGATAGCACCCGCGGACGCAGGATTCTCCTTCGTGACTGACAAGCAGCCTTGCATCGCCTGCTGCGATCGCTTCATCGACCTTCTCGAAATGCATGAGGGTCAATGCTTCGCGGGCGACCTTGCTAAGGGCTTGCGGGTCCTCAACCAAGCGGCTGAGCACGCCGGCGCCGCCCTCCGTGGCTTCATACGCCAAAATGGCCCGGCGATTGTCGCGAGCGGGCAGTGGCTCGCCGAGGATCTCGCCTTCTTCCAGTTGGAAGATGACTTCAATGCCCCGCATCAGCGCGTGCTGAACCGTCGCGATCGTCTCGGCCGCGTAAGCCCCTGGCTCGCTGAAACGGAACAGGAGCGCGTTCTTGCGATCGCGGACGATCGGGACAATGCGAACCGGCCTTACGACATCCGGTGGCACATCGACATCCGAATCTTCGTCCTCGGCTTTGGCCCAGTAGCCGCTGCGCGGGTCGATGTAGAAACCGAACACCGTCTGATTCGCGCGACGCTTCAGTCCCTTATTAATCCGGCTGATTTCCGCACTGTTCGCGTATTGCAGAGCAAGGATCGAGGTTTCTTCGCAGCGGAATTCAGCCTCAGTGATCTGAACTCGACCATCCCGTTTCGGCCACGAAAAGACGGTCTGAATGTCGAAGCCCTGCCGGACGCGCTCCTCATCGTTCGCCGTGATTCGGTCGGCGGGCGCAGCCTCTACATTGTCGATCCTGAGAGTTCGCTGGACCGGCACTTCGCCGGCCATCGGTGAATTGCAGGCGTGGCAGCGCTCGACCTCGCCGTCGTGACAGGCGCCGCAGTTGGAGCAGATGAAGATGTCCCTGGTAGCGAGTTCTGACCCGTCTCCCGTCCTGACCTCGGGCGGCAGCTTCGCCTTCATGACCCTGTAAGCACGGCCCTCGTGATAGATCAGGCTGCGGGGGCCGAATTCCGAGATGGCCAGGAAGCGGGCGCGCTGGAGGAATGAACCCGTCTTTCCCTCTCCAGGGATGAAGGCGTAGAGCGGCAGCCGTGGGAAATTGTATCCCGGCAGGAAGCCCTCCGTCGCGAGATAGCGATAGGAATAGAAGTCCGAGCCATTCGAGGCTTTGCCCTGTTCGAGAATGGTGATCTGGTCGCTGGCCTGCATCTGCGCAGCCTTGATTCGTCGGCGGTCGGCACCCGAAAGGCCGGTGATCTCGGAACGGGCATTGGCCTCCATCAGCTGAGTTCGGGCGGAGTTGTAAAGCTCACGCCAACGATCGAAGGCTCGGTCGAATTCCTGCGGCGCGCGTTGGGCGACGTCGGAGACAAAGTCGTCCGACCCACCCATCCAGACCGGTTTCGGACCATCCACTGACGCGAGTATCTGGTCGAGGACGCGCTTCATCGGGGAATGCGCCGAGCTCGCGAGCCCCGGCCGGTTCACGACATCGTGGATCTCCTGCTTCAGCGGGTAGTCCGGCTGCTTCAGATCGAGGATCTCGGGAATGTCCGGCGACAGGGCGATCTTGGCTTCGGCAAGCCAGACGGCGTGCAGATGCGACCGCACGAGCTCTTCGTTAGTGATGTCGAGAGCCGGCGGACGAACGATACCGGCCACCATCTCATTGCGCCGTTCGAAGAAATACTGGTCGTGCGGCGACTGGGCGGCGCAATAGGTCACGATGACAGCGGCCTGTCCGGAGCGACCGGCACGGCCTGCCCGCTGTGCATAGTTGGCCGGTGTCGGTGGCACGTTGCGCAGATACACGGCATTCAGCGCCGAGATGTCGACGCCAAGCTCCATCGTTGGTGAACAAAACAAGGCGGGCAGAAACTGTTCTGACTCTCCTGAGGCCTTGAGATCGGCTGCATTCTCCGCGAGATTTTCCTGATCGTCCTTCTCGAAGCGGAAGCGCCACTCACGCCATTCACGCTGTCTCTGGGACACTTGGGCCGTGTGTTCGCGGCCTTCGAGGCCCCAATAGCTGCTATGGCCCGCTTTCAGATCGGCAGCGATCGCATTGTAGAGGTCATGAAAGTAGCGGTTCCCTTGCGCTGTCGCCGTCCGGATGGCTTCGCCCGGAATGACACGAACCACCGAGGGTGATAGACGCCAGCCCTGAAGGTCCCTCTCTATGTCGACGCGCGACACCAGCCCTTCGCGGGCCAGAAGGTCCATCAGGCCGGTCATCACCGTCAGGTAGTCCGTCTTGGCGAGCTTTGTTCCGATAACGCTCTTGCGATTGATGAGGCGGCCAATACGGGAATTGTGACCAGCACGGATGATTGTCTGTTCCTCCCGCAGCCCCACCCGGTCCTTGCCCGGAGCTTGCAGAAACAGGGTTGTGCGACTTCTCGGCGTCTCCTTTGCGTCGATAGCCCAGGGGGCACGCAGGAGATTTCGCGACTTTTGCGCGACGGTGTCGAGCACGGTCAGATCGAGCGCTTCCGTCCCGACCGCCAAGCCTTCGAGCATCGCTCCGAGGAGCTGCTTTAACATCGCCTTGCGTGCCGCGGCATCGAGCGTTCCGAGATCCGGCAGGATGGCTGCGAGACGCTCAGTATCTTCCGCGATGTCATCAAGCCCAATGAATGCAACGTCGATGAGCTTGAGGACCGACAGGCTCGGATTTGTGTAGCGCCAACCTCGGCGAAGATCAGTCCAGAGCCGATGGGCCAGAACCCTGGCGAGGGAGCGTTGGGCGTCTTCGCGGACCACGGCACCTGCCTCAGGGTCCAACATCCAGTGGATCCGCGCGTCCTTGTTGCCCGCGGTGAACCCAAGCGCCTTCACGACCCGCAGGCCGAATTCGTCCTCTGTCATGCCATCTTCGCCGGCATCCAGAACGGCTCGCAGGATCGCGCCGCGCAGCAGGCTGACGAACAGAAAGTCATTGAAGTGGCCCGCCTGAAGTGCGGCATCCTGCCGGTTGTCCGTGAAACCGAGGAGCTTGCGTTTTTCCTTGGGAACACCGCTGCCGCTCCCGTTCATCCATTCCAGTGCTGTCGAGACTAGAAGTGTTGTGGCCGAGCTACGGCCCTCGCCCGACAGGCCCGCGAGCTTGCTGCGTTCCCGCATGCTGGGATGCGGTTGGTCGAGACAGCACGGGCAGAAGCCAAACTTGCCCGGTATGAACCAGAAGCTCTTCCCCGATGAATCGTAGCGCCCGTCCGGGGCCACTGTGACCATCTGGGGAACTCTGCCTTTCCTGTTTGCCCTAAGCCGCTCGACGCCGTTGCGCTCCTCGCGCCAATCCTCGGGATACGTTTCGACCTCTCCTGTGAAGGCATAGTCAGGATCGCCATCGCCCGTAGGGGTCAGATAGCCCGCAATATCGCCCTCTTGGTCGTCGTGCGGCGTGTCATCAATATTCCTCGGCAGAAACGCAATGCCCTCGACATCCTCGGTTTTCGTGACGACGTGGACCTCATGTCCACAGTCCCGGCAAAAGCGGGTTGGATAGAGGCGATGGCCCGGCGCGCTGGGGTCTTCGAGCTGCCCTTCGAACAGAACGTTCCTGGGTCGTTCAGTCAGGGTGGTGAAAATCTCTCCCGCACCAGAGATGAACTGATGGAGCTTGAACGCCAGGAATGCGCCTGCCCCAGAACCGCCCCGCTCGGCTTCCGGGAGGCTGACGCGGGTCAGGAAGGTCTCAAGGCCACTTCGGCAGATTTCACGGTCGACGCCGCTGTCAATTGACAGAAGGGAAACCGCCTCCTCAAAGGGAATGGGCTTCTTGCGCTTGAGCTCCTGCTCGTCCTCAAGGCCGATTGCCAGCTCGGTCCATACTGCCAGCGAGTGCTTTTTCAGAACCTCATCTGTCAGCACGTCGGGAAGCGCAGATGTCAGGATCGTGGCGAGCTTCGGCCGCACATCGTCGAGCTTCAGCAGATCGTCCGTTGCGCGTTGCAAGGACTCATCAATGACGGATTCGGGGCCAATAGGAGTTCCGAACAGGCGCGATGCAACATCCGCCACGGCCTGCGCGCGATTGATATCGGACCCCTCGCTCGCCATGGTGGCCGAGGTGCCGATGCAGATGGGCGCCTTGTCCGCTGCGCAGCGGTTGCGAAGACGACGGACGAGGATGGCGACATCCGCGCCCTGGCGGCCGCGATAAGTGTGCAGCTCGTCGAGAACGATGAAGTCCAGACCGATTGCGTTCTCTATGACTTTGGTGTCGAGGGTGTCCTGCCGAGTCAGGAGTAGCTCAGCCATCATGAAGTTGGTCAGCAGAATGTCCGGCGGGTTGTCTGCGATCCGCTGACGCTCCTCTTGACTTTCCTGGCCGGTGTAGCGCCGCACGACCGGCTTCAGGTCTTCGGGCAAGCCGGACTGGGAAATGAAGTCCTCAATCCCCTTGAGCTGGCTGTTGGCCAATGCGTTCATCGGATAGACGATGATGGCGCTGGTCCTACGCGGCTTCCCGGATTTCCGAGCGCGGACGATCGCATCGACCACCGGCACGAAGAAGCAAAGGGACTTGCCCGAGCCAGTTCCGGTCGTGACGACAAAACTCTGCCCGGCGCGGGCCTTTGCGATGGACTGCGCCTGGTGGCGATGAAACCGGAGAGGCGTTTCGCCGAAACGAAATATCCTGCCAGTCGCCTCGTCGAGATCACCCGAGGCGACCAGATCATCGACGGTCGGGCCCTCAAGATATCGAGGATTCAGCGACAGTAGAGCGTCCGGCCAGAAGCGCCCGGCATCGTACTGCCGACCGACCTCTGATTTCAGGTCTTCAGATCGAATGGTGCTGAACGACCGCGAGAACCGGGCGTAGGAATTGATAAGACGATGGTCGAATTCAAACGCCTTCATTGCCTGTCTCGCCCCCCAATATTTCTATTGTACTGCAACCATCCATCCCAAATGGCTTCACCAATCTGCTGCCTTGCAGGCGCAAGCACGTCTTGGACAGACCCTGCCTTCCCGACCTGAGCTTGATTGCCCGCCAGCTCCTTATACGCAGTGTGTCTTCGCGCCGCCCCATAGCGCTCAGCCCCACAAACACGACAATGGCGCCGCCGCCAACCTGTCGCCGAAGGGCACGAGATCGGTGCTGTCATAGAGCACGACGCCGTAGGCGAACCGTTCCTTGCAGGCCTCGGCCAAGGCCCGCAGCCCGGCGAAGTCGCCGGACCTCACTGTTGCGGCCGCCTTCACCTCGATCCCCACGATCATGCCGTCGTCGCGCTCGAGCACGATGTCGACCTCGCGCATGTCTCGATCGCGGAAATGATGTGGCGTCAGACGCAGGTCTGAGGCCGTCATCAGCTTCAGCACTTCGGAGAAAACGAAGCTCTCGAGCAGCGCGCCGAACGCCCCTCGATCCGCCTTGATCCGATCGAAAGTCAGCCCACGCGCTGCAGCCAGCAAACCGGAATCTAGGAAATGCAACTTGGGCGTCTTGACGATGCGCTTGAGCGCATTTGTGAACCAGGGCTGCAGGGTCGCGATCAGGAACACCTGTTCGAGCAGACCGACATAGCGCTGACCGGTCCTGTGGTTGACGTTGATCCCGCTCGCGAGCTGGGAATAGTTGACGAGCTGCCCGGAATGTTCGGCCAGAAGTCGGACGAATTTCGGGAGTTCAGTGAGCTTTTCCACCTCGGCGATATCGCGAAGATCACGGGTCAGGATCGAGGTGAGATACGACCGCGCCCAATCTTGTCGCCGCCGTTCGCTGTCACGGCTGATCGCTTCGGGAAAGCCGCCGCGCAGTACCAGTTGCACCAGCTCATCGCCAACGATCGCGTCTCTCTGGCTGTGCAAGCTCCCTTCAAACAGGCGTTCGAGAAAGGTCGGCACTCGGTTCTCGATTTCCGCCCGAGCCAAGGGCAGCATCCGGATGGTTTCCATCCGGCCAGCGAGGCTGTCGGAGACGCGCGGCAAGGTCAGCACATTGGCCGATCCGGTGAGCAGGAAACGGCCAGGTCGATAGTCTTCGTCGACCGTCTTCTTGATTGCCAGCAACAGATTGGGCGCGCGCTGGATCTCGTCGATGATGGCGCGATCCAGACCTCGGATGAAGCCGGCCGGGTCGGACTGGGCGGCCTCAAGGACGGTCTGGTCGTCGAGGGTGCTGTAGGTCCAGCCGGTTTCTCCCATCTTTCGCACCAGCGTCGTCTTGCCGGCCCGGCGCGGTCCGACGATGAGGACGACCGGCGTGTCCGCAAGCGCCTCCTCCGCCCTACGCTCAACGAATCGCTGGAACATGACATCTCCGACTGCCGGCTGATTGGCACTATCAGCCTCGGCAGATTTGTAGTCAATGATCCGCTGATTGGTATCTTGAGCAACACCAGGATCTGAGGGGAAAGCCTTCCCCTACGGCCGAGCCTTGTCTCTGCCGACCCCTTCTGCGGGGAGCCCCCGCAACGCCCCCGAGAGTGAGAGTGCAGGCCGGCTGTGCCGTGACGGGTTGAAGGCTGGGAGAGAGGCTTCCAGCGCCCGTCGCGGAGACCCGCGATGTCGAAAATTGATCCACGCGGCCGGCCGAGCGCCGACCGGACAAGCCTGTATGACGAAATCACCGGCAAGATCCTGGCTGAACTGGAAGCCGGGCGACTTCCCTGGGTCCAGCCCTGGGGGACGGCTGCGGCCAAGGCGCCGCTCGCCATGCCGACCAACGCTGCAACCGGGCGCGGCTACTCCGGGGTCAATGTGCTGATCCTTTGGGGCGCGGTGATCTCTCATGGCTTCCCGAGCCAGGACTGGCTCACCTTCCGCCAGGCCCTGTCGATTGGCGGCAATGTCCGCAAGGGCGAGCGCGGCACCACCGTTGTCTATGCCGACCGCTTCGTGCCGGACGATGAACGCCGGCGTGCCCGAGAGACCGGCGACGAAGCGCAGGCAATCCCGTTCCTGAAGCGCTTCACGGTTTTCAACGTCGCGCAGTGTGACGGCCTGCCTGAGGACCTCGTGGCGGCCGTGCCGCCCCCCGAGCCCGGGTTGATCGAGCCCACGGTCGAAGCGCTGATCCGGGCGAGCGGGATCGACTTTCGCATCGGCGGCGACCGGGCTTACTACGCGCCTTCGCCCGACTATGTGATGGTGCCGCCGCCCCAAGCCTTCTTCGAGCCCATCAACTGGCATCGCACGGCGCTCCACGAATGCGCCCATGCCAGCGGCGCGGCCCATAGGCTGGGACGCGATCTCACAGGATCGTTCGGCTCCAAGAAATATGCGTTCGAGGAACTGGTGGCCTTATCTGGACAGTCTGCGCCGCCCGCAACATTGCAGTAAGGTCGGCGATGGACGCCCACGGTAGGCAGTTATCAGGCTGGCCGTAGCGCTGACCCAAGAGCTGGCGGAGGCCAGCCTGATAACTGCCGGGCCATAGGGCGCATCGGTGTGAGGTCAGCTTCCGGGTGGGGGGTCCGGGGGGGAGGGTTTCGTGCCGGTGTCGATCATTACCGTTTGCGAGCGCCGCGACGCCAGGGGGCTCGACGCGCATGTGCCGCTGATCCTGCGGGGAGACGCTCTCTATGATCCCGATCTCGACCGCTTCTTTGTCGACCTGCCGCTAGCGGGGATCCGCTCGCGCCATTCGCTGCGCGCCTACGCCTATGACGTTGCGGTGTGGCTTCGCTTCCTCGATGCCTGCGGCACGACGATATGGGACGCGGCCCGCGACGATGTGACCGCCTATCACCGCGCGCGGCGGCGCGGCGACGCCGCCCAGCGGATCAGCGCGGCAAGCTGGAACCGGGCAGTCGCCAGCCTCGATCGCCTCTACCGCTGGGGTAAGAGCCAAGGGCTGATTGCCGAAGCGCCGTTCAGTCGGCGCGCTATATGGCGACCGGCGCATGGGGGGCGTCGGGGCATGATCGCCGCGCGCAACGACGCCTATGAACGCACTGCCAAGCGATCGGATGTGCGGTTCGTCACGATGGACGACTACCGCATTTTCCGCGACGTCGGTCTGCGCGGCCTCGCCCTTGACGGTACGGAACGCCCCGGCGCTCGCGATCGCAACGGGCTGCGCAACGCGCTGTTCGCCGATCTTCTCGTCACAACCGGCCTGCGTCTCGAAGAGGCGTCGGGCCTGCTCGCCGATGAGCTTGCGGCCATCGATCACGACCACGATCAGGCTCAGCAGCTTTGGCTGCGCCTGCCGCCGCCGCTCACCAAGGGCGACCGCGGACGCAGCGTCCTGGTCCCGCGCCGGCTCCTTCGTCAGATCACCGCCTATGTCGCCGTCGAGCGCGCCGCGGGCGTGACCAAGTTCGCCGCGCGCGACGGTGCGGCCAGGTTCGAGCGACCGATCCACGTCACCCGCGCCGGTCTCGACCGCATGCGCGATGTCTGCACCCCGGAGGAACGATGCCGCCTGATCCTGTGCGACGAGGATGGAACGCCCCGCGAGCCGGTGGCGCTATGGCTGACCGAGGTCGGGCAGCCTGTCCGCCCCAACTCGTGGGAGGTGATCTTCACCCGGGCCTGCAAGCGGTGCGAGGAGAACGGCTTCCCGCTGTCGATCAGCCCGCACCAGCTTCGCCACACCTTCGCAGTCCATATGCTCGCTCTGCTGATCCAGCAGCGACTGCGCGAGGCCGCACTGCCGGTGGGGCCGGTGGAGACCTATCGGCTGATCCTGGGCGACCCGCTGCAACAGGTGCAACGCCTGCTCGGCCACGCGAGCCTCGCCACCACCTATGTCTATCTCGACCATATCGCGACCCGCGCCGATACGGTGGATGCGGCCGTCGAGGAGCTGCTGGCGCTGTTGCCGGGACCGCAGGGCGCATGAGCGAGCGTCCCCGCAAGGGCCGGCCTGTCGCCTTCGCGCCCATCACGCCGGAGCGACCGCAGCCCGATCCGGTGTTCGGCCTCAAGTTCACCATCGAGGCGCGGCATGGCGGGACGGTCCTGGTCGATATGACCGCGCTCGATCCTCGCCCGCTCGCCATCGCCTTTGCCGGTGCGCTGCGTCGGTCGGCCGCGCTCGGGGGACCGATCGGTGCGGCCAGCGTCATCAAGCAGTATGTCCAGGTCTATCGTCACTTCTTCGCCTGGCTTGCCGACGAAGGACTGAAGGTGGTTGGCGTCAGCGACCTGCGCGCGGTCCATATCGATGGTTTCGCATCCGCGCTCGAACGGCGTGGGATGGGCGCGATCCACCGTCACATGACGGTCAGCAAGATCATCAACACACTGCGCGCGATCGAAGCAGACCGGCCCGATCGGATCGCACCCGAGCTGCATGAGCGGCTGCGCTACACGCTGGCCACTTCGGCGGGCCGCTCGACCCCGCGCGATGCCTACAGCCCCTTCGTCGCCCGCGCGCTGCGCGACGCGGCGCGAGCCGATGTCGAAGCGATGTTCCGCCGTCTCGGCGCCGACGATCGGACCGACGAGGGTGATCCGGCCATCACCGCCGCCCGCGCCGATGTCGAAGCGATCATCGCGCGGCAGGGCTTTATCGTCGCAGACCAGCCCGAGCTGAAGAGCCTTTATTTCATGCGCATGCGCCGCAACCTGCCAACCGCGACGCTCATCGACGACCTGCATGGCCGGCATCATCTGCTCGCGCGCGACCTGCCGGCGCTGCTCGTGCTGCTCACGCTTGAGACGGGCCTTGAGCCCGAGTGCCTGAAGACGCTGACCGTGGACTGTCTCGCCAATGCCCATGCCGGCACGGTGGAGCTGCGCTATCTGAAGCGCCGGGCTCGCGGCGCCGAGCACAAGAGCATGCGCATCCGCGACGGCGGTGGCGGCACGCCGGGCGGGCTGATCCGCCGCCTGATCGACGCCACGGCGGCTGCCCGCGAGCACCTGCCCGGCGATTGCCTGTGGGCCTATCACAACGTCGGCGGCCTTCGCGCCGGCATAGTCGACCTCAAGTATCCGCTCCCCGCCTGGGCTCGCCGCTGTGGCATTGTCGACGATAACGGCAAGCCGCTGCATCTGCTGCTTTCCCGGCTGCGCAAGACCCACAAGGCGCTGTGGTACACCAAGACCGAGGGGCACATGGCCCGCTTCGCGGTCGGTCACACGCGCGAGGTCGCGGCGCGCCATTATGCCGACCTGCCGTCGCTCCGGCCCCTGCACGAGGCGGCCGTCGCCGATGCCTTTCGCGAGGCGGTCGCCGCCGCGATGCCGACCGTCCTCGCGCCCACGGCCGAGCAGGCGCTGCGCGAAGCGCCCGAGCAGGCGGCGCCGTTGATGTCGGCCGATACGGTGGGGCCGTTGCTCGACGGCGAACAGGATGTCTGGCTCGCCGCCTGCTCGGGCTTCCATAGCAGCCCCTTCTCCGAGGCCGGCTCACCCTGCGCGCAGCCCTTCTGGGGCTGCCTCGATTGCCCCAACGCCGTCATCACCGCGCGCAAGCTTCCCGCGATCCTCGCCTTCCTCGCGTTCGTCGAAGAGCAGCGACCGAGCCTCCCGGCGAGCGACTGGGCGGCCAAGTTCGGCCGCGTCCATTCCCGCATCACGACCCAGGTCCTGCCGGTCTTCTCCGATGCCGTTATCGCCGATGCGCGCTGGCAGATGGAGAGCGAGCGGCTCTATCTGCCGCCGGAAGCACGCGCATGATCACGCCCGCCCATGCCCGCGCACCCGCGTTCGACGATCGGCCCGTGCTGGCCACTGCGCCGCTCAAGGCGGGCCACGCCCGCGAAGAGCTGTCGCGGGTCGGCGACTCAAGCTGGGATCTCGGTCCCGCCGTGTTCCGCGAGAACGCGCGGCGCTGCCATGTCACCGTGCATTTCGACGTGCTCGAACATGCCGATGTGCAGGCGGCGATGCGTGCCTATCTCTACGCCCGCCTCAACGTCGATCTTCCCGGCTACCGCCCGAAGCTGCCGCCGGCGAGCATCCGCCAGGCATTCAACCGCGCACGCCGGTTCTTCGCCTTCGCGCGCCTGACGCTTGGAGGGCTCGACCTTGGCCGCATCGATCAGGCGCTGGCCGATGCCTATGCCAGGCATCTTCGCCACGATTCTGCCCGGCGACCCGTCATAGTCGGCCACCTCCTCGAAGTGGTTTCCGATCTCTATCACTATCGTGACCGCCTCGCTGGCGGAGGCCTCGCGTTTGAGCCCTGGGCCGGACAGGCACCCGCCCGCGTCGCAGGCTATCGGCACGTCGTTGAGAACCGTACCCCGCGGTTTCCGGAAGATGTCATCGCCGCACTGCTCGCCTGGTCATTGCGCTACGTCACCGTCTTCGCGCACGATATTCTATCGGCTCGGGCCGCGCTGGATCGGCTCGAGGCGCGCCGCGCCCGGCTGCTTGCCGCCGAGCGCGGACTGCCTGGCGCAGAGCGCCGCCTGCGGCAGCGCGCGCGCCTCGAGCGCCATATCGCGCGTCGAGCCCGGCAAGGCCGCGGCGTGCCGATCTGGACGACCGCGCATAACGGCGTCACGCGCACCGATCCCCGCACCGGAGAAGCGACGCCGCCGATCAACGTCCATCTTCTCCATCTTCATGCCGGTGTCGATGCTGAGGCGGAACCGGCCATGCATTTCGGACTCGCCAAGGGCGTCTCCGCCCTGATCGAAGCCGCTGCCGCCGACCTGGGCGTCGAAGTGGGCGGCATGGACACGCCGATCTCGATTGATCCCGATAGCGGTCGGCCATGGCGCGCACGCTTCGATGCGAAGACGCTCGCACAAGAGGAACGGATGCTTCAGGCGGCCGCCTATATAGTGTGCGCTTACCTCACCGGCATGCGCGACTGCGAGGTGCAGGCGATGCGGCGGGGGTGCCTCTCGATCGCGCGCAGCGAGGATGGCCTGGTCGAGCGGCATCGCATTCGATCGACCATCTACAAGCGTCGGTCGACCATGGGCGAGGCGGCGAGCTGGGTGACGATCGAGCCGGTCGCAGACGCGATAGCGGTGCTTGAACGCCTGTCGGCAAGACCGACGCGCGCCAGCGGCAGCGATACGCTCTGGCCGGTGCTACGCCCCGGCGCCGCCACCAAGACGCATCTGTCGAGCGAGGTGGTCCGCCAACTCAACGCCTTCCGCGACCACCTCAACGCTGCCTTCGGCAGCCCTGATGTGCCGGTCATCCCGTCCGGACCCGGTGGCAAGCCGTGGCGCATAACGACGCGGCAGTTCCGCCGCACCATCGCATGGCACATCGCCAACCGTCCGTTCGGCACCATCGCCGGCATGATCCAGTATAAGCACGCCTCGGTCGCCGCTTTCGAGGGCTATGCCGGAACCAGCGCATCGGGGTTTCGCGCCGAGGTCGAGGCGCAGCGCCGGCTCGGTCAGCAGGGCGACCTGCTGGACTATTTCGACCGGCGGCAGGGCGGTGCCTCACTCGCGGGGCCGGCGGGACCACGCATCGCGCGGACGCTCGACGATGCGGCCGTGCAGCTCGGGCCCTTGCCCGCCATGATCGCCGACCGCTCCCGGCTACGTGTCATGCTCGCCAGCGTCGCGCGAACCCTCCATGTCGGCCTCCTCGCGGATTGCTTCTTCGATCCCGCCACCGCGCTCTGCCTCAAGCGCGTGACCACCCCCGATCCCAAGCAGCCGCTCACGGCGCTGTGCGAGCCGACCCGCTGTCCCAACGCCTGCATCACCGCCCGTCACAGGCCAGCTTGGGAACGCGCGGCCGATGATGCCAGGGCATTGCTGCGCGAACGACGTCTGTCGGATCTTCAACGCCATGCACTCGCCACCGAGATCAACCGGCTCACTACCGTGATCGACGCCATCGGCCCCGCGCCGCCGGAGGCCAACCCCGGCTGACGGCGGAAGCTCTGCGCCGGTCGGCGCGCTGGCGCAACGGCGTTGCCGTCCTCCGCTTCGCTGCGGCCCTACGGGTGCGCAACCGCGCTTGTGCCCGGCGCTAGTCGAGCTCCGCCGCCGGGGATGGCCCCCGACGGGCAAGCGGAGTTCAGATCATGCCAACTCAGGTACGAGCCGACGTCTATACTCGGGTCACCGAGGCGATCCTTGCAGCGATCGAAGCCGGTACGGGCAACTGGCGCATGCCATGGCATCACAGCGGCGCCGATGTCACCCGGCCGACCAACATCGCCAGCGGCAAGCCCTATCGCGGCATCAACACGGTGTCGCTCTGGGCGGCGGCCTATGGCGGCGGCTATGCGAGCGGGGTCTGGGGCACTTATCGTCAGTGGCAGGACCGCGGCGCCCAGGTCCGCAAGGGCGAGCAGGCCAGCCTCGGCGTCCTCTGGAAGGAGATCAGCCGGCGCGACGACGAGCAGGATGACGAAGATGGCGGCAAGGGACGGCGGCTCTTCGCCCGGGCGTTCAGCCTGTTCAACGCCGATCAGGTCGACGGCTACGCGCCCGAGCCCGGGCCGGTCCTGCCCGAGAGCGAGCGCCTTGCGGCCGCCGAGGCCTTCATCGCCGCGCTCGGTATCGACACGGTCTACGGGTCGAGCAGCGCCTATTACCATCTCGGCGAAGACCGCATCTACATGCCGCACTTCGCAACCTTCCGTAGCGCGCATGGATTCTACGGCACCCATATCCACGAGTGTGCCCATGCCAGCGGCGCGGCGCATCGGCTCGACCGGGATTTCAGCGCCAGGTGGACCAAGGACGCGCTCGCGATGGAGGAAGCGACCGCCGAGCTGACCGCCTCGTTCCTGCTTGCCGACCTCGGCATCGCGCACGATCCGCGTCCCGATCATGCCGCCTATATCGCCTCCTGGCTGGCGTTATGCTCACCTCGCCATAACCTGGCTAATCGCGAGGTGTCGATAATGTGAAGGAACGCGGCCAGATTGGCCGAGTTCTGGGGTTTCCTGCCAACGTTCCTTCACATTATTTCAAAGCGTGTCGAGCCAGGCGAGCACGCTTGTATCGCGCTTCCACGAAGGCTGACCGCCGGGTGTTGTCGGAACGGCGACCTGTTCCAGGGCCTTTCGCTTCGTTTCAAGATTGGCCCTGGCATAGTGGTTGGTCGTGTCGAGGCTCACGTGGCCGAGCCAACTGCGGATGACTGTAACATCGACGCCCGCAGATATGAGGTGCACGGCGGTGGCGTGCCGGAAGGCGTGCGGCGTCACGTGCTTGGTACGCAGCGTTGGTGTGGCTTCGGTCGCCGCCTTTACGTAGGCGGCAAGCTTGAATCGGACGCCCGACGCGCTGAGCGGTTCGCCATAGCGGTTAACGAACAGCCGTTGGTCAGGCGCCCGTGGTTGCCGTTCGAGCAGCTTCTTCAGCAGCAAGGCTGTTTCAGGCCAGAGCGGGCAGATGCGTTCCTTCCGTCCCTTGCCGGTCAAGCGCACGCAGCTCGGACTTTCGAACCGGATTGCTTCGGGGCACAAGTCGAGCGCTTCCTGTATTCGTGCGCCGCTGTTGTAGAGGAACGAGAGCAGCACATGATCGCGCATGCCTTCGAGCGTCGAACGGTCAGGCTGGGCAAGAATTGCCGTCACTTCCGCCGGATCCAGATAGCAGGGCTCCGATACCGGCGTGCGCTTGACGGGTATGTTGAGGATTTCGACGCATTGCGCGATCGATGCAGGATCCCTGGTCGCCACGAAGTGGAAGAAGCTGCGGATTGCGGCAAGCCTGCAGTTGCGCGTGCCGATCGTGCCGCCGCGCTCATGTTCAGCGTAACTGAGGAACGCGGAGACCTCGCTTGCGGCCAGATCAGTCATCGTAATCATAGCCACCTTCCTTCCAGCCCGCTGTGCGACGAACCGCAAGAACAGCCGCCAGGTATCGCGGTATGATCGGACTGTATGGATGGATGCGTTGCGCTGCTCGACCAGCCATTCGTAGAAGAACGCGCGCATCAGTACCGGGAACGGGTTGGCCTTGCTCATGTCTGCACCTCCCGCTCCATGCTGAGGCAAGGTGCGCCCACCATGCGGAACCGCTCGTTTGCGTAATGCAGCAGATCCTGGGTGACCGTGATGTAGACCAGCGTAGAGTTGATATCCCGGTGGCCGAGGTAGGTCGCGAGGAATGGCAGACGGTCCTGCGGGTTGATGCCCGTCCTGTACCATTCGAGGATCCGGTTCACGACCATCGAGTGGCGCAGGTCGTGCAAACGCGGTCCCGTTCGCCCCTGCGGTGGCTTCAGCCCGGCACGGCGTATGACGTCAACGAGCAGCCAGGCGACGGCTTGCTTCGTATAGCGGCCGCTCCGCTGCTCGTGCCAGAACAGACCTGACCTCGGATCCTGCGGGGCACCCGCGCGACGCCGCACATCGATGTACGCCCGAAGTTCGGCCATCACAGTGTCGGGCAGCGGCAGTATCCTTGTCTTGTAGAACTTGGTCTGCCGTATAGTGATCGTGCCGCCCTGAAGATCAACATCCCCCAGATCAAGGCGGGCAACCTCGCTGCGCCGCAGGCCCGCGCAATAGGCGAGCAGAAGCATCGTGTAGACACTCAACGGGCGAAGCGACGCTCGCGGAGAGGGGTAAGAGCGAGCAATGTCGAGCATATGCTGCACGTCGGCGGGCGTATAGATATGAGGTTTGCGCCATTGTTTGGCCACTTCCTTCCCCGGACGTGGGTCCGGTCGGCGCGGTGGGATCGACGGATCCCGGTGGCGGAGTATCTTCGCAAGGACGCGCTTCAGCTTTTCGCATTCGGCAGGATGATTGCGCGTGGCCTTCGCCGCCGCCCAGTGTTCGAGCATCACCCCGATCGGTTCATCCTGCAGCGCCGGGTTCAGCTGTAGGAACCGGTCGAACCGCAAAAGCCACACAGGCTGCGTGGTATATTTGTACCCCCTGTTGCGCATCAGCGTAACGTGCTCGGCCATGATCGCGCCCAGCACGCTGCCGAACGGTTTGGGCTGATGCAGTTCGGCAAGGGCTTGTTCTGGATCGCGTGAAGCCAGAGCGCGCCAGACCGGCATGCACTGCTTGACGTTGCACTCCTTGCGCAGGACGACGACGGGATTGCGGTGGATCGCCCCGGTTTGCACAAGGTGATCGAGGAACCGGTCGATAATGCGGGTGCGGTGGAGCAGCGTCGTCGCTGTCCAACGGTCGGACCACGCCCGCAACCAGGCTACCAGCACATCTTGGCCGAGTTCGGTGTGGCGCGCGGCGACGTCCTGGAAGCTGTAGAGCACCTGTTTGTAATAGGTGCGGCTGTTCTTGCTGCGCAGGCCAAGGTCCGCGAGATAGCGCGCGATCAACAGTCGTTCGGGATCGGGCCATGGCGTCATGACAGCACCTCCGATCCCGGAACGTCGAGCGCGATGGCCCGCAGGTCTTCGGTTGCCAGCTTGAGATACGGAGCGGTAGATTCCGTCGAACGATGACCCAGCATATCGCCGATCACCTTTTGCGGGACCGAGGCGCGCAGCATCTCGACCGCGCGGGCATGTCTGAAGATGTGTGGCCCACACTTCCCGGTGGCTTGACCCCGGCATCCCGGATTCGCCGGAAGACGGCACTATGCAGCACCCGGAGCCTTCCATAGGGTGCACGGGTCCGCACGAACACTTCGCGGGCGTCGGTCTGCGGTCGTCCCGAGCGCAGATAGCTGAGGATGGCTTCGCCCACCGGAGCCATCAACGGCAGATAGGAACAGGCACGGGTCTTGGTGTGGAGGATGCGGATCGATTCCGTCCGCCAGTCAATATCCTCGATCTTCAGATTGCGGATTTCGCCGGACCTCCAGACCATAAGTCGCCAGCAGTTGCAGGATCGCCTGATCTCTGAGCCCGATAGGCGTTGCTGTCTTTGCTCGCGGTTTCCAGAACGGCGGCGATCTGATCGCGCTCCAGGATCGAGGGGCACCCCTTCATAGGCATACAATAGCGGGGCGATGACGTGCGGCGACAAGTCGATTGCGGTGCGGCGCGTACGGTGCAGATAACGCAACAGCGAGCGAAGACGCTCCGCCACGTCCTTCACCGATTTGCGCGTTTGGTGCGGGCTGCGCATATCAATGTACACGGTCGATGTCGCCGACGCTCATTCCACCAGGCTGTCGACGCCGCATCGATCAAGCTGCCAGGTCAGGAAGTTCCGACCTTCCCACATCAATGCGTAGATGCCTGCGCTCCGCAAGGCCCCGCTCCTCGCGCAGCCATATTTTTCTTATTTTCGTCGCAAATCGTAAAGCGCAGCGTGTCAGCAGCACATGTCGCTTTGGGCGCGGGTGGCCAACGGCCCTGTGCAAGCCGCAGTAGGCGTGGATTCCAGAACGCGGAATGGAGTGCCAACACGGCCCTGGTGGTCGGCCATGACGTTTGCGGAACATCGTGATCGCATGGTGCAAATAGTACCCCACCTGCGCCTCGGTCACCTCCGCGATCGGGATGCTGCGCCGGGCAAGATAGTCGAGGAACCCGCGCGCATAGGCGCAGTAGTTCCCGGCCACCACCGGGCTGTATCGTTGGCTGGTCAGTACGGATCTGAGTTCGGAGATCAGTTCGCAATCGGTATTCGGCATTGACGGCTCCTCTGCTGGTCAAACGACCGCAGAGGTTCGTCGAGAAATAATGCGGAGCAAAGCCCGTCAGATAACGTCGCAATTCTGCGCATTTCAGACACTGAAACTGCGTTCCTTCACATTATCGACACCTCGCGATTACTTCAGGTGCTGAAGAACGACAGCCGCGCGATCTTCACTGCGGCCAGCAAGGCGCAGGCGGCGGCCGATTGGATGCACGCCCAGCAGCCGTGACGCTCACGCGGCCCGCACCTCGGCGCCGAGCGCATCAAGCAGCGGACAGCCCGGATCCTGACCGGCATCGCAGGCTCGCACCGAGTCTGCCAGAACCCGTTCCATCCGCCTGAGGTCCGCGATCGCGCGCGCACATCCTGCAGATGCGACGCGCGAGCTCGCGGACTTCGGTGCAGGAGGCCTGGCCGCCGGCCGCGAGTCCGAGCAAGGCGCGCACCTCGTCAAGGGTGAAGCCCAGCTCCCTCGCACGGCGCACGAAGCCCAGGCGAGCCACGTCCTCCCGACCGTAGCTGCGGTAACGGCCCCGCCGCGGCGGAACGGGCAGCAGCCCGATCCGCTCGTAATAGCGGATCGTCTCGATGTTGCAGCTGGTACGGCGCGAGAGTTCGCCGATCTGGATCGCGGCGGTTGCGGCCATCTTCAAAATACCTCTTGAGTCTGTAGTCGCTACAGATGGTAGGATAGCTGCATGCCCGCCACAAGGAGTCGCCCGTGACCCAGACACAAGCCCGCCCAAGGGGATAAGTACCGCCGCGCTTACCCTGGCGGGGATCGCCGCCGCGTTCGGCGTCGCTGCTGCTGCGCACTGCCGATCCTCTTGGCATCCGCCGCATCGGCGCGGCCTGGCTCAGCGGCGTGGCCGTCGTCTCCGCGCCCTATCGCACGCCGCTCCTCGTGATCGGCGCATTATGCCTCGTCGCCGGCGCCGCGCTGCTATTGCGCCAGCAAACTCGCCGCCATGCGCTGCGGCCCGGACGGCGTTGTGCACGCCGCGCTGGACGCGCATCCTCACTCTCGCCGGCTATTGGTCGGCGCGGCACTGCTCTGGGCGGGTTATAGCTATGTCTGACGTCGTTCCGGAGCTGCACTCGACCCTGACCTGTCCGCACTGCGGACATCAGGCGACCGAGACGATGCCGACCAACGCATGCCAGTTTTTTCTATGACTGCCGGGGCTGCGGCGCGGTCCTCAAGCCCAAGCAGGGCGATTGCTGCGTCCTTTTGTTCCTATGGCGACGTTCCGTGTCCGCCGATCCAGATCGAGGGCAAGGGCGCGTCCTGCTGCGGCTGAAGACAAGCCGTGGACGCTTGCCACCCCGCTGACGCTGCCCCTGAACCGACGGTTGCATTCCCCGACGGCACCGTCGTCCCGGACTGGACTGCGGTCACCGCGCCAAGCGCCCATTCGGCCCTGACAGCGCTGTTCGCGGCATTTATCGGCCGCAGGTGGCATGGCATCGACAGCACCGAGGACGAGGTGCGGCGTGCCATCCTCCGGGCCTATGTCACCCAGGGCCACGCGCCGGCGCCGGTGGAGATCGCTGCCGCGGTTGCGCTCCCGCCCGGCGACGTGGCCGCAGCGCTCCACCGGCTCGCCGGACGCGATCTCGTGGTCCTCGACGGCGACGGCCGAGTGAGCGGCGCCTATCCTTTCACCGATGCTCCCAGTGAGCATCAGGTGGAGGCCGCGGGTATCACGATGGGAGCCATGTGCGCCCTCGACGCGCTGGGGATCTGCACGATCGCACCGCACGCCAGCCTCATCCGCTCGTCATGCCGCCAATGCCGGCGCTCGCTTGCGATCCATGTCCACGACCGGGGCTGCACCTTGGGCGACGTCGTGCCCGAGGGGATTCTCGTCTGGTCCGGTCATCGCTACACCGGCGGCTGTGCAGCGTCTTCGCTCTGCACTCAGCAGGCTTTCTTCTGCCATGCCGATCATCTTGAAGCCTGGCGTATGGACGGTTCCGTGACCGCCCGCGACGGCATTCGCCTGACCCTGCGCGAGGCCCTCCAGGTCGGCCGCGCGATCTTTGCACCGATGCTCGGAGGGATATTGCCATGGCCCATTACGACCTGATCGTCATCGGCAGCGGAACAGCCGCCCAGGTCGCGATCGGCCAGGTCCGCGCCGCCGGATGGTCCGTCGCCGTCATCGACCACCGCCCGTTCGGCGGCACCTGTGCGCTACGGGGCTGCGATCCCAAGAAGATGCTGGTCAGCGGCGAAGAGGCGATCGATGCCGCCGCTCGCATGGCCGGACATGGTGTCGGCGGCGACCTGGCGATCGATTGGCCGAGCCTGATGGCGTTCAAGCGCAGCTTTACCGATCCGGTCCCCGCCAAGCAGGAACGCCGCTACGCCAAGCTGGGCGTCGACGCCTTCCACGGGCTAGCGCGCTTCGCAAGCCCGGACGCGGTCGCGGTCGACGGTCGGACGTTGCAGGCCCAGCATATCCTGATCGCAACCGGCGCGGGGCCGATCCCGCTCGGCATTCCAGGCGAGGAGCTGGTCAGCACGAGCGACGCTTTCCTCGAGCTGGAGACGCTGCCGCGCCGGATCGTGCTGATCGGCGGCGGCTATGTCGCCGCGGAGTTCTCGCATCTGGCCGCACGTGCCGGCGCCGAAGTCACGATCCTGCAGCGCGCTAGCCGGCTGCTGCCGCATTTCGATCCCGACCTGGTGGGCTGGCTCACACCGCGGTTCACGGCGCTCGGCATTCGCATCGAGACCGGCACCGCGGTCACACGGGTCGAGCGGAACGGGGACGGCCTGCAGGTGCGTGCCTCTCGCCAGGGAGCGCCGGACCTGGAGGTCGCCTGCGATCTCGTCATTCATGCTGCCGGGCGTCGTCCCGATCTCGGCAGCCTCGACCTGTCCACCGGGCAGGTCGCGGTGCAAGACGGACGACTGCAGCTCGATGCGCATCTGCGCAGCATTTCCAACCCGCGGGTCTATGCCGCCGGTGACGCCGCCGGCGTCGGGCCGCCCCTGACCCCGGTGTCGAGCCACGACGCGAAGATCGTCGCCGCGAACCTCCTGCAAGGTCCATCGCGCGAGCCCGACTATCGCGGTGTTCCGAGCGTCGCCTTCACCGTGCCGCCGATCGCCGCCGTCGGGCTTTCGGAAGAGGCGGCGCGCCGCAGCGGCCTCAAGTTCCGGGTTAACGCGGCCTCGACGCCGGACTGGTTCACCGCCCGCCGGCTCGCCGAGCCGGTCTATGGCCACAAAGTTCTGATCGACGAGCGGACGGACCTCGTCCTCGGCGCGCATCTCGTCGGGCCGAACGCCGACGAGGTGATCAACCTTTTCGGCCTGGCCATCCGCCACGGCCTCACCGCGGCCGATCTACGCTCCACCATGTTTGCCTATCCGACCGGCGCCTCGGATATCGGCTACATGCTCTAGGCGACGCCGCGCACGATCCGTCACCAGTGCTCGCCCGCGGGCGGGCGGCAGCCTGTCGCGAAAGACGATAGCGGGCTGTCGCCCGCCTGATCTGCGGACGCCGCTGACGCGGCGGCGCTACTTTTTGGGCCTCCCTTCCGACGCGGAGGTGGTCGGCGCTCCCTGCTAGGCCCGCCACGGCGGGCTGCAAGCCCCGGCTTCGCCGGGCTGCTCCATTTCATTTCGCCCCTGCGGGTGCAGCCCGCCGCTCGAACGGGCCTCTTCGGTCGCTCTCGCCGCCCACCCCCGCCTCGGGGAGGCCGATGCGGTTTTTGGGCAGTGCTGGAGGCAGCCGATGGTTTTCTTCCTCGAACCCCGGATTGGGGCTGGACTGTCAGGATATGTGGCCGAAATGGGTAGCGCCTTCCTCTGCGCCGCGCTTGGCATCGAACCGACCGTGCGCCATGCCGATTATCTGGCATCATGGGCCAGGTTATGGCGAGGTGAGCATAACTCGAGTAATCGCGAGGTGTCGATAATGTGAAGGAACGCAGTTTCAGTGTCTGAAATGCGCAGAATTGCGACGTTATCTGACGGGCTTTGCTCCGCATTATTTCTCGACGAACCTCTGCGGTCGTTTGACCAGCAGAGGAGCCGTCAATGCCGAATACCGATTGCGAACTGATCTCCGAACTCAGATCCGTACTGACCAGCCAACGATACAGCCCGGTGGTGGCCGGGAACTACTGCGCCTATGCGCGCGGGTTCCTCGACTATCTTGCCCGGCGCAGCATCCCGATCGCGGAGGTGACCGAGGCGCAGGTGGGGTACTATTTGCACCATGCGATCACGATGTTCCGCAAACGTCATGGCCGACCACCAGGGCCGTGTTGGCACTCCATTCCGCGTTCTGGAATCCACGCCCTACTGCGGCTTGCACAGGGCCGTTGGCCACCCGCGCCCAAAGCGACATGTGCTGCTGACACGCTGCGCTTTACGATTTGCGACGAATACGAGATCTGGCTGCGCGAGGAGCGGGGCCTTGCGGAGCGCAGCATCTACGCATTGATGTGGGAAGGTCGGAACTTCCTGACCTGGCAGCTTGATCGATGCGGCGTCGACAGCCTGGTGGAAATGAGCGTCGGCGACATCGACCGTTACATGGATATGCGCAGCCCGCACCAAACGCGCAAATCGGTGAAGGACGTGGCGGAGCGTCTTCGCTCGCTGTTGCGTTATCTGCACCGTACGCGCCGCACCGCAATCGACTTGTCGCCGCACGTCATCGCCCGCTATTGTATGCCTATGAAGGGGTGCCCTCGATCCTGGAGCGCGATCAGATCGCCGCCGTTCTGGAAACCGCGAGCAAAGACACAACGCCTATCGGGCTCAGAGATCAGGCGATCCTGCAACTGCTGGCGACTTATGGTCTGAGGTCCGGCGAAATCCGCAATCTGAAGATCGAGGATATTGACTGGCGGACGGAATCGATCCGCATCCTCCACACCAAGACCCGTGCCTGTTCCTATCTGCCGTTGATGGCTCCGTGGGGCGAAGCCATCCTCAGCTATCTGCGCTCGGGACGACCGCAGACCGACGCCCGCGAAGTGTTCGTGCGGACCCGTGCACCCTATGGAAGGCTCCGGGTGCTGCATAGTGCCGTCTTCCGGCGAATCCGGGATGCCGGGGTCAAGCCACCGGGGAAGTGTGGGCCACACATCTTCAGACATGCCCGCGCGGTCGAGATGCTGCGCGCCTCGGTCCCGCAAAAGGTGATCGGCGATATGCTGGGTCATCGTTCGACGGAATCTACCGCCTCCGTATCTCAAGCTGGCAACCGAAGACCTGCGGGCCATCGCGCTCGACGTTCCGGGATCGGAGGTGCTGTCATGACGCCATGGCCCGATCCCGAACGACTGTTGATCGCGCGCTATCTCGCGGACCTTGGCCTGCGCAGCAAGAACAGCCGCACCTATTACAAACAGGTGCTCTACAGCTTCCAGGACGTCGCCGCGCGCCACACCGAACTCGGCCAAGATGTGCTGGTAGCCTGGTTGCGGGCGTGGTCCGACCGTTGGACAGCGACGACGCTGCTCCACCGCACCCGGCATTATCGACCGGTTCCTCGATCAC
>NZ_JAPFBJ010000004.1 GCF_030867385.1 Sphingobium sp. DEHP117
AATACCAGCGCACCGCCCACAGGATCACATCACCCTGGAAATGGCGCCACTTGAAATCCGTCATCGTTCCGTCCGTCCAATCTCCGCCAAGCATGCTCAAGCTTCACGATTTTTGCAACAGAGCCTCCGCGCGCGATACTGGGTCGGCGCGGTGCCGAAGCGGCGACTGAAGGCGCGGGTGAAGCTGGCATTGTTGAGATAGCCGCAGCGATAGCCGACCGATGCGACCGGCAGGTCGGTCGACAGGAGCAGCATCTTCGCACCCTCGAGCCGTTTCTCGGCCAGCGCATCGGCGATCGAACAGTCGAACATGTCGCGGAAACCGCGGGTCAGCTTGGCGCGGTTGAGACCGCAGGCGCGCGACAGCGTGTCGAGCGTCAGCTTCTCCGCCCAGCGCTCGTCGATCATCGACCTTGCATTGAGGATGCGGCGGCTGTCCTCCTGTGACAAATGGCTCTCCCCCAGCACCGGAACCAGCGCGCTGTCCCCGATCAGGCGCAGCGTATCGCACAGCAATTCGATGCTCTTGGCGAGACGGTAGGGCTCGCGCGCGCCTTCGGGCATGTCGCAGTCGCGGATGGCCAGGGCGATCTCGCGCAGTTCGCGGGTGATGTGGAAGGCGCCGTCGCGCCCCTCGGGCAGCGCGCCGAACAGCCGCTCGATCGCCGAGGCGGAGACGATCAGGAGAAGCTGGTCGTCGCCGAGCGTCGCGGCGGAGGGATCGGCATGCCAGCGGACCGTGGCAGGGGTACCGACGCAGCCGAGCGTGTAGCTGAGCGCAACCGGTTCGGCCGGCCAGGGGCGTTGCGGCAACGCGCCCGCGCCTACCATTGCCGCCATCTCGTGGGAGACCTGTACCCAGTCCCGCTCGACCATCCAGCGCATCCTCTCATCCTATCGAGGAAAAGCTAGACCTTCCTGATAGGTTTGTCGAGACCTATCAGAAAGGTAAAGGTCATGTGGCGAGCGAGGTCGAATCGCGCGGCGCGTGGCGCATCGCCAGGGGGAAGGCGAGCGAGGCGATCGCCGTGATCACGACGCCGACGATCGCGAGCGCGGTGCCCAGATGGCTCTCCCCGCCCAGCAGGCCGCTGACCAGCGTGATCAGCGGCGGCGCCACGCCGAAGCCGAGGACGCCGGCCAGCGCCACGAACAGCCCAATGCAGAATCCGCGCAGCTCGTTGGGCAGCAGGACCGTGATGGTGACGCCGACGATCAGCCCGGCGGCTGTGCCGCAGAACAGGAAGAGCCCGAGCATCAGCGCGAAACTGGGCACGTCGGGGGCGAGCGGGAAAAGTGACATCGGCACCGACAGGGTCGTCGCCGCGATCGCGCCGATCAGGATGCCGCCACGGCGCGGAAGGCGATGGCCCCAGTCGGCGACAAGACCGCCCAGGATCGATCCGATCACGCCGGCGGCGAAGACGACCAGGCCCATCCACTGGGCGAACTGATCGGGCTGGAGCCCATAGCTGCGGCTCAGCACCGGCGCGGCCCAGATGCCGGCGGCGGTATCGATCATCGCGACCGAGAGCTGGCCGGCGAACAAGGGAAGGATGAAGGCACGCCGGTCCCAAAGTTCGCGCATCGCGACCGAGAAGGGAGCATCGGCGCCCGCGACCGTCTCGCGCCGGGCCGGCTCGCGGACGAACAGCAGCGGCAGGCACACGATCACGCCGATCGCGGCCACGGCGAGATGGACCCCGCGCCAAGGCGCGACCGGGCCGATCCATGCGGGAAGCACCATCGTGCCGAGCATGCCGAACAGCCAGCCGCCCAGCGCGAACGCACCCGCGCTGCCGCCCCATTTGCCGAGCGTCAGGACCAGCATCGCGCTGCCGCGCTGGGTCGGCGGGCACATGTCGGCCGCGATCGAGATAGCGGCGGTGACCGAACAGAAGCCGCCCACCGCGACGAACATCCGGGCGATGAACAGCCCGGTGACGCTGTCGGCGAAGGCGGTCAGCACCAGCCCGATCGTCCAGCCGAGCACCAGCAGGAGCAGGAGCCGCATCCGGTTGCTGCTGTCGACCAGTCGTCCGATCGGCACCGCCAGCACGGCGAGCGGCGCCGCCGCGCCCACGCCCTGGATGAAGCCGAGCTGGTTGTCTGTCAGGCCCAGTTCGGCCTTGGCGGCCTCCTGGACGATGCTGAAAAGGAAGATCGACATCGTGCCGATGGCCAGCGCCAGCGCCAGGGCGAACAGCGCGGGCAGCGCGGCGGACAGGCGCGGTTCGGCGCGCGTTGGGTCAGGTGCGAGGGGCAAGGAACCTCCTGAGGGCCGACTGGCTGAGCTGCCGCGCCTGCCGGCTGACATAGGCGTCGGCCTGCAGTTCGAAGGCGTGGAAGGCTCCGGGAAAAAGATGGAATTCGATCGGCACGCCTGCGCGGGCGAGGCGGCGCGCATAATCGAGATTCTCCTCCAGGAAGAGATCGAGCGCTCCGGCGTAGAGGAAGGTCGGCGGCAGGCCTGACAGGTCGGTCGCGCGGGCGGGCGCCGCATAGGGCGAAACGTCGGCGCCGCCGGGCGCATGGCCGAGCAGGGCTTCCCAGCCGAAGCGGTTCTTTTCCGGCGTCCAGACATATTCGCCGACGAAGGGATGGGGTTCGGCGCCGCTGCCGTTGCGATCGTCGAGCATCGGATAGATGAGCTGCTGGAAGGCGAGGGGATATTCGCCGCGGTCGCGCGCCAGCAGCGCCAGCGCCGCGGCAAGGCCGCCGCCCGCGCTTTCGCCCATCACGCCGATCCGGGCCGTATCGAAACCCTGTTCGGCGGCGTTGGCGAAGACCCAGGCAAGGCCGGCATAGCAGTCCTCGATCGAGCCGGGAAACACGGTCTCGGGCGCGAGCCGATAGTCGACCGAGACGATCGCGCAGTTCAGCTCGATCGCCAGCGGCCCGTTGGACATGTCCCGCTGATCCGCGGTGCCGGCGACAAAGCCGCCGCCATGGATGTGATAGATGACGGGAAGCGGGGCGGCGGCCGCGTCCTTCGGTCGCAGGACGCGCAGCTGGATGTCGGGGCCCCCCGCAGGGCCGGCGACGGTCTTCACCTCGATCGCCGCGTCGGTCTGCGCCGGCGGCAGCATCGCCCTCAACTGCTCGCGCAGCGCAGGCAGGCTTTCGCGGCTGAGCTCGCTGTCCGGAAACTGCTCCAGAACGGGCAGGAGTTCGGGGTCGACGAGGTGGCGGCTGTTCACGGGCAGATCCTTTCCAGCGGACATGACGGAGGCCCGGACGGAACCGGGCCTTCGTTCAAAGCTGGAATATCTTGCCGGGGTTGAACAGGTCCTTCGGGTCGATCGCACGCTTGATCAGCCGCATCATTTCGACCGCGTCACCCAGTTCGTCGACGAGGAACTGCTGCTTGCCCAGACCGATGCCATGTTCGCCGGTACAGGTGCCGTCCATGGCGAGCGCGCGGGCGACGATCCGGTCGTTGAGTGCCTCGACCTCGATCATCTCCTCCGGCCTTTTGGGATCGATCGCGAAGATCACGTGGAAATTGCCGTCGCCGACATGGCCGAGGATCGTCGAGGGTACCGACGACGTCGCAAGATCTTCCTTGGTCTCGACGATGCATTCGGCGAGGCGGCTGATCGGCACGCAGACGTCGGTGGTCCAGCCGACCGCGCCGGGGCGCTGGTTGACCGCGGCGTAATAGGCCTCGTGCCGCGCTTTCCACAGCCGGTTGCGTTCTTCGGGCAGGTTCGACCAGAGGAACTCGCCGCCGCCATTATAGCCGGCGATCTCGCGCACCGTCTCGACCTGCTCCTCGACATAGCGTTCGGAGCCGTGGAATTCGAACAGCAGGGTCGTCTTTTCGGGATAGTCGAGCTTCGAATAGGCGTTGCAGGCCCGAACCTGCGCATCGTCGAGGATCTCGATCCGCGCGACCGGCACGCCGATCTGGATCGACTGGACGACGGTGTCGACCGCGCCCTTGAGGGTCTCGAAGGAGCAGACCGCCGAGGAGATCGCCTCGGGAATGCCGTGCAGGCGCAGGGTGATCTCGGTGATGATGCCCAGCGTGCCTTCGGCGCCGATCATCAGACGGGTCAGGTCGTAGCCCGCCGCCGACTTGCGCGCCCGGCGCGCGGTACGGATCACCTTGCCGTCGGGGGTGACGACGCGCAGCGACAGGATCGCCTAGCGCATCGTACCGTAGCGCACCGCGTTGGTGCCGGACGCACGGGTCGACGCCATGCCGCCGATGGTGGCGTTGGCCCCGGGATCGATCGGGAAGAACAGCCCCTGGTCGCGCAGATGTTCGTTGAGCTGTTCGCGCCGCACCCCCGCCTGGACGGTGCAGTCGAAATCCTCCTGGTTCACCTCGAGGATCGCGTTCATCTCCGACAGGTCGATCGTGAGGCCGCCCTTGACCGGGGTGACGTTGCCCTCGAGCGAGGTGCCGGCGCCGAAGGCTATGATCGGTACCTCGGCGGCGACGCACAGCCTGACCAGCGCCGCCACCTCTTCGGTCGAGCGAACGAAGGCGACCGCATCGGGCAGCACCGGATCGAAATGGGTCTCGCTCGACCCATGCTGGAGGCGGATCGCCTCCCCGGTGCCGAGCCGGTCGCCGACCACCGCACGAACCTCGTCGAGGAAGCCCGTGGGCAGCGGCTTGCGGTCGAAATTGGGCAGGGGCGCGGTCATGGCCTGTCTCAATATTTGAAGGAGGCGCGGACGCCGTAGCGACGACGATCCCCGATGATGCCCAGGTCGGAAGCCGCCGGCAGGCCCGCGAGCAGGGACGCCGTCTTCTCGATGTAGCTCTCGAAATACTTCTTGTTGAGCAGGTTGTTGCCGAAGATCGCCAGCTCGAACGGACCGGTCTTGTAGGTGATCGAGCCGTTGACCAGCGCATAGCCCTTCAGGAAGGTCGGCGTGGTCTCGTTGAGCGTCCCGGCGAGGCGCTTGCCCTTGCCCTGCACGCCGGCGCTGAAGGTCAGCGTGTCGTCGCCGATCGGCACGGCATAGTCGCTCGACAGGCTGAACATGATGTCCGGCTGGAAGGTGAGGCGGTCGCTCGAAAGCGTGCGGCCGGTGACGGCGGTATAAGGCGAACTGTCCGTCAGGCGGGCGTGCATGTAGGTGAGGCTACCGCTGATCGTCCATTGCTGGGTCGGCCGCACCAGCCCTTCGAGTTCGACGCCGTAGCTTTCGACATCGCCGCTGTTCAGGTCGACCTTGACGAGGCCGGAGGGGAGAGCCGGCGCGACCGAGTTGGGGCCGATATAATCCTTATAGTCGTTGTAGAAGACTGCGGCCGACAGCGAGAGCGCGCGGGTCGAATATTTGGTCCCGGCCTCGTACGTCCAGGCGGAGTCGCCCTTGTAGGTCCGGAATGGCGCGTTGGGGGCGTTGAAGCCACCGCCACGATAACCGCGCGCCACCGAGGCGTAGCTCATCATGCTGGTGTTCCAGTGACGGGTCACGGTCAGCTTGGGCTGGACCTGATCCGATTTGAGGCTGGCATCGGGGAGCGCCGCCCCATTGACGGTGCCCGAAGCCTTGCGGCTTTCATGGTCGTACCGCAGGCCGAGGGCCACTTCCCAATCGATGTTGGGCTTCCAGAATAGCGTGCCGAACGCGGCGTAGGTATTTCCCACGCGCTTGTCGGTCTGCCGTACCACGGCATTTCCGGCGATGACGATAGTGCGCGCCAGCGAGGCCGAGGTCGTTTCGCGGCTGTAGAACAGGCCGAACAAGGTCGAGATCTGGTCGCTCAAGTCGCTGTCGAGGCGAAGCTCGGTCGTTGTCGTGCGCAGGCGGTCGGGGCTGTTGTCGCGGACCGCGTTCAGCGGGCCGAAGTCGGCGTCCGAGTCCGGCGAAACGGTGTTGCGCAGGTCATAGGCTGCCTGAAGGGTCAGCTTGCTGGCGAGTGCTTCGATCGGGGTTTCGATCTTCGCATTGACGCCACGATATTTGTAATTGGCGACACCCAACGCGTTGAACTGGTTGGTGCGCAGATAGTCGGTCGGGCCGGTGACGCGGGCATAGGGGCCATTGGTGCCTTTCACCCAGTCATAATAGCCGCCGATGGTGATCGTCAGGTCTTCGGTTGGCGTCGCGCGGATGGTGGCGTTGATCGAGTCGGTGTTGAACTTGTTCGACTTGCCGCCGATTATGACGTTGTTGATGAAGCCGTCCTGTTCGCGGTGCGACCCGGCGACACGGACCGCCAGCTTGTCTTCGACGATCGGTCCGGCCACCGAAGCGCCGACCTGCCAGGCGTTGTCGGGGCCGGCATAGCTCGCCATGCCGCGCGCTTCGAAGACGTTGCCCGGCTGGCGGGTAATGACGTTGATCGCGCCGCCGAGCGTATTCTTGCCGTAGAGCGTGCCCTGCGGGCCGCGCAGCACCTCGATCCGTTCGACGTCGTTCAGCGGGTTGTTGAGATAGGCGGTGTTGGGACGATAGATGCCGTCGACAAACAGGCCGACACCCGGCTGCACGGTGCTGACGATGGTGACGCCGACGCCGCGGATCGACACGATGGCGCGGCCGGCACCATCGCTGTTGATGTTCAGACCCGGCGACAGAAGGGCTGCCTCGCGGACCGAGTTGATGCTGCGCTTCGCCAACACGTCGCCGGAAACGGCGGTCACCGCGACCGGAACGTCGAGAAGGGTTTCGTTGCGCTTGCGGGCGGTGACGATGATGTCCTGGATGATGTCCTGATCGCCGGTCGCTTCCTCGGCCGCGGCGGGGGCGGCCTGCTGCGCGACGGCCGACGAGGCGGCGAGCGCGACGAACGCACATCCCGAGACGAGCATGGTGGTGAAGCGCATCTGTGGTCCTCTCCTGAAACGCGCCGACCTTTGATGATCTGGCGCCAACCAATGAAGAGGACCTATCCGATAGCTTACCTTTCAGAAAGGTCCTGATGCACCGCCGGCTTTGCCGATCGGCTCGGACAATTGACCGGCCCGATCAAGTGTCTGAAATCAAGGAAGAAAGGTCGCCGCCGGCAGGCGTGGTTCGGAACGGGCGAGTCCGTCCGAAATCGAATAGACCAGCCTTTTCTCGCGGTCGAACGGCGACCAGGGCAGGTTGCCGTCGCGGGCGAAGTCGACCCAAAGCCGATGCATGCGATCGGCGAGCTGCTGCGGCGGGGCTTCCCCGACCAGGCCCTGCGCGCCCGTCGCGGTCGCGAGCGTGTCGAACACGAAGGGCAGTTCGACCGCGTGGCAGGAGCCGAGCTCGCCCTTGAAGGCGGGCGAGCGCCAGTCGAACTCGTACATATGCGTCCGGCCCTGATGCTCCTCGGCGAAACGGCGCGCGGGCCAGCGGAAGACGAGGTCGTTCATCGCGTCGGTCAGCGCCTGTCCGGGCTTCACGCCATGCTTCCCCAGGCCATAGGCCTTGAGCACCCTGCGCGCGCCCGGTTGCGATCGGCTGAGCAGGAATGTCGCGAGCAGGCCACCGATCTTGTCGCGCACCCCGGAGGGGACGAGGAAGAGATTCATCTCCTCCGCATTGGTGCCGATCAGGACCTCGACATCGCTCCCCGCGCCGCGCCGCAAAGCTTCGAGCGGTTGGAGCGGAAGGACGTCGTCGCCATGGACGGGCAGGAAGCGACTGAGGCCGAACATCGGCTCATGCCCCCTCGAATCGCGCAGGTCGATCCGCGCGGTCGGCGCCGATATCTGCTCGACCGCGTCGAGCGCATCGCCCGGCGCCACGCTGGCGAAGCCGGCCCGGTCGGGCGTCACCCGCAGCAGCTTGGCCAGCTTCTTGACCAGTCGCTGCATCACCGGGATCTCGCGGGTCATGCCGGCATGGCCGCTCTGGATGATAGCGCGGCGGAACAGGCCTTTGGCGAGCGGGGAAGCGATCAGGTCGGCGATCGCCATGGCGCCCGCGGACTCGCCGAACACCGTGATATTGCGCGGATCGCCGCCGAATGCCGCGGCATTCGCGCGCACCCACTGCAGCGCTGCGATCATGTCGCGCAGGCCCAGATTGGTGGGCACGCCCGGGATTGGAAGGAAGCCGTCGATGCCCATGCGGTAGTTGATCGCGAAACAGACCAGACCGGCGCGGGCGAAGGCGGCGCCGTCGCTGATCGACACGTCCTTGCTGCCGATCACGAAGCCGCCGCCGTGGATCCACACCATCACCGGCCGGCCGCCGCCATTGGCCTCGGGCGTCCAGATATTGGCCGACAAATAATCGTCGCCCTGAACCCAGCCGCTGCCGATCAGCGGTGTGACGTCGAGGCCGGGGAATGCCTTGACCCGATGGGGGGCGTTGGGGCCGGGGTCGACCGCGTCGCGCACGCCTTCCCAGGGTTCGGCGGGCGCGGGGGCGGCGAAGCGACGGTCGCCCACCGGCGCGGCCGCATAGGGAACGCCGCGGAAGCGGCGAACGCCCGCTTCGATTGTTCCCCGCACCGTTCCAGCGGTCGTGTCGACGATCGCTCTAGCCATCATGATCTCCTGCACATTTTCGTTCTACCTAACGCATATACGCACCACGGTGCCCGCTATTGCAGTGTGCAGACCGGCTCTATCTGGATGCGCCCCGTCTTGCGGGCCGGAACTTCGGACGCTCCCCGGCGTCGAACGGCGGGACGCTAGGCTCGTTTCGGGCACCGCTTGAAATTGCGGGTCCGCGTTTCCTTATTACGGGGGAGCGGCCGTGCCCCACGGCACACCCCCGGCCGCCGAGAGAGGACGTCACATGAATTCTGGCCGATCGCGGGATTGGATGTGGGCGGAAGCCGTCGACCTGATCGACCGCGTGCAGCGCCTGCATCAGCAGGCCTTCGCCCCGTCGCGGGCGAGCGGCGGCGCGCCCAGTTGGGAGCCGCCGGCCGACATGCTCGAGACCGAGGGCGAACTGCTCGTGCTCGTCGCGCTGCCCGGGGTCGACCTCGACCAGACCGAGGCGTTCATCGACGACGGCGTGCTGGTCGTCCGCGGCTACCGGATCCTGCCTCCCGAACTGCGCATCGCCAAGATCCATCGGCTCGAACTCCCGCAAGGCCGGTTCGAACGACGCCTGCCGCTGCCGCCGGGCCGCTATGACTCGGTTCGCCGGTCGAGCGTGCATGGATGCCTGCTCGTGACGTTGAACAAGGTGAATGGAGGGCTGCGGCGATGACCGACCTGGCCGACAGCAAGACGATCGAGGCGCAGGAGGCACGGACCGACGCCGGTCCCCGCCTGCCCGAACTTCCCGCCGACGCGATGATCATCGTGCCGGTCCGCAACTTCGTGATGTTCCCCG
Organism: Sphingobium sp. DEHP117; assembly: GCF_030867385.1. Lineage (GTDB taxonomy): Bacteria > Pseudomonadota > Alphaproteobacteria > Sphingomonadales > Sphingomonadaceae > Sphingobium. The sequence continues at coordinate 9,241 of NZ_JAPFBJ010000004.1, forward strand.
AGGTGGTGATGCCGCTGGCGATCGGCCGGCCGGTGTCGATCAACGCGGCGCAGGCGGCGGTTCGCGAGAGCCGCCCCGTCGGCGTGCTCGCCCAGCGCGACGCCGACGCCAAGGAGCCCGGTCCGCTCGACATGCACCGCATGGGCACCATCGCCAATGTGCTGCGCTACATCACCGGGCCCGACGAGACCCATCACCTGATCGTCCAGGGCGAGACACGCTTCCGCGTCGTCGAATTCCTCGACGGCTGGCCGTTCCTCGTCGCCCGGATCGAGCGCATCGAGGAGCCCGCACCCGAGGGCAACGAGGTCGAGGCGCGCTTCATCAACCTGCGCAACCAGGCGCTGGAGACGGTGGGGCTGCTGCCGCAGGCGCCGCAGGGCCTGGCCGACGCGATCCGCACGATCGCGGCGCCCGGCGCGCTGGCCGACCTGACGGCGGCCTATCTCGATATCGGCGCCAACGAGAAGCAGGACATATTGGAGACGGTCGCGCTGCAGCCGCGCCTCGACAAGGTCATGGCGCTGCTCGCCCAGCGGCTCGAGGTGCTGCGCCTGTCGGCCGAGATCGGCAAGGGCGTGCAGGAGAAGCTCGGCAACCGCCAGCGCGAGCATCTGCTGCGCGAGCAGATGGCCGAGATCCAGCGCCAGCTCGGCGAGGACGAGGGCAATTCGGCCGAGATCGCCGAACTCAGGGAAGCCATCGCCGGAGCCGGCATGCCCGAAGAGGTCGAGAAGCAGGCCACGAAGGAGCTGCGCCGGCTGGAGCGCATGCCCGACGGCGCGGCCGAGCACGGCATCATCCGCACCTATCTCGATTGGCTGACCGAACTGCCCTGGGCGCTGCCCGCGCACAAGGACATCGACATCGCCGAGGCGCGGGCCCAGCTCGACGCCGACCATTATGGGCTGGAGAAGATCAAGAAGCGGATCATCGAATATCTCGCGGTCCGCAAGCTGGCGCCTGAGAGCAAGGCGCCGATCCTGTGCTTCGCGGGCCCCCCGGGGGTCGGCAAGACCTCGCTCGGCCAGTCGATCGCCAAGGCGATGGGGCGCGAGTTCGTCCGCGTCAGCCTGGGCGGCGTCCATGACGAGGCCGAGATACGCGGCCACCGGCGCACCTATATCGGCGCGCTGCCGGGCAACATCATCCAGGCGATCCGCAAGGCGGGCACGCGCGACTGCGTGATGATGCTCGACGAGATCGACAAGCTGGGCCGCGGCGTCCAGGGCGATCCGTCGGCAGCGATGCTGGAGGTTCTCGACCCCGAGCAGAACGGCACCTTCCGCGACAATTATCTCGGCGTGCCCTTCGATCTCAGCCGGGTCGTGTTCATCGCGACCGCCAACATGCTCGACACCATCCCCGGACCGTTGCGCGACCGGATGGAGGTGATCTCGCTCCCCGGCTACACCGAGGAGGAGAAGCTCCACATCGCCCGCCGCTATCTGGTCGGCCGCCAGCTCGAGGCGAACGGGGTGAGCGCCGAGCAGGTCGAGATCGACGATGCCTCGCTGCAGGCGATCATCAGCTTCTACACGCGGGAAGCCGGCGTGCGGAACCTGGAGCGCGAGATCGGCAAGGTGATCCGCCACGCGGCGGTGCGCATCGCCGAGGGCAGCGACACCCATGTCAAGATCGGCGAGAAGGATGTCGTCGAGGTTCTCGGCGGCCATATCTTCGAGGGCTCTGTTGCAAAAATCGTGAAGCTTGAGCATGCTTGGCGGAGATTGGACGGACGGAACGATGACGGATTTCAAGTGGCGCCATTTCCAGGGTGATGTGATCCTGTGGGCGGTGCGCTGGTATTGTCGCTATCCGATCAGCTATCGCGACCTTGAGGAAATGCTGGCGGAACGCGGCATTTCGGTCGACCATACGACGATCTATCGCTGGGTCCAGTGCTACGCCCCGGAGATGGAGAAGCGGCTGCGCTGGTTCTGGCGGCGTGGCTTTGATCCGAGCTGGCGCCTGGATGAAACCTACGTCAAGGTGCGGGGCAAGTGGACCTACCTGTACCGGGCAGTCGACAAGCGGGGCGACACGATCGATTTCTACCTGTCGCCGACCCGCAGCGCCAAGGCAGCGAAGCGGTTCCTGGGCAAGGCCCTGCGAGGCCTGAAGCACTGGGAAAAGCCTGCCACGCTCAATACCGACAAAGCGCCGAGCTATGGTGCAGCGATCACCGAATTGAAGCGCGAAGGAAAGCTGGACCGGGAGACGGCCCACCGGCAGGTGAAGTATCTCAATAACGTGATCGAGGCCGATCACGGAAAGCTCAAGATACTGATCAAGCCGGTGCGCGGTTTCAAATCGATCCCCACGGCCTATGCCACGATCAAGGGATTCGAAGTCATGCGAGCCCTGCGCAAAGGACAGGCTCGCCCCTGGTGCCTGCAGCCCGGCATCAGGGGCGAGGTGCGCCTTGTGGAGAGAGCTTTTGGCATTGGGCCCTCGGCGCTGACGGAGGCCATGGGCATGCTCAACCACCATTTCGCAGCAGCCGCCTGATCGGCGCAGAGCGACAGCCTACCTCTGACTGCCGCCAATCTTTGCAACAGAGCCCGAAGGACCGCAGACATTCCAGTGCGTCATCCGAGAGGGAAAGTGTCAAACGATCGCCGATTTCGCGATCGACGATTTGTCCTATGAGTTCCGACAAATCCGCTCGCTCGCGTAAGGGGGGCAAGGTGACGCAGAGTCCATCAATGCGGTAGTAAAGGTCTTCCCGAAATTCGCCCGTGGCGACGAGCGCCTTGAGGTCACGATGGGTCGCACAGACCAGAGAGATATCGATCGGCCTGTCCTTCGATCCGCCCACCGGCATGACGGCCCGCTCCTGCAGAACCCGCAGAAGACGAGCCTGTAGCGAGAGCGGCATGTCCCCGATCTCATCCAGGAAGAGTGTTCCACCATGGGCCTGCTCAAATTTACCCGGAGCGCCTCCCCGGCGAGCGCCGGTAAACGCCCCTTCCACATATCCGAACAATTCGGCCTCGATCAGTCCGTCGGGAATGGACGCACAATTTACCGGCACGAACGGCCCGTTTCGCCGCGGCCCTGAGGCGTGCAGCTCCCGCGCAAGAACCTCCTTTCCAGTTCCCGTCTCGCCGGTTAGGAGAACAGGAATATCACGAGCGAACGCCAGCTTCGCGTCGCCAATGGTGTCCAGCAGGGCGGGATCGGAACAGAACATGTCAGAAGAGGCATGAGACGAACGCTTGCCCGAGGGCGGCGGCAAGAGCGCCTTACCAACCCGCATAACGTCATCTGCATGGCGGGCGAGACTGAGGTGGACGCGGATGCCGGCCGGCGTGTCTGTCACGATCGGTTCGGCATTGCGGCCGCTAAGCTCGTCAACCGCACGCGCAAAAGGCAGGTCGAACATGTGATCGAACTCTGTCGCCGAACGCGTATGCCCAAGCAGCTTGCGCGCGATCTGGTTCCCACCGAGCAATTGCCCATGTTCCGAGAAAGCGAGAACGGCAGCCAAGGGCGTGCGAAGCAGGTCAGGGTGATAATGTAACGAGACGTGCAGAGCGCCCGGAAGGTCAAGCAGCATATGATTTTCTATGGCTCGGGCGGCAACCCGCAACGCCTCGCAAACTGATGACAGATCCCTGCCGCTGCGGCAGGTGGCATTCAAGACGCCGATCAGGTCCCCGTTAACGTCGAACAGAGGAACGGCCGCGCAAGAATAGCCATGAATCTCGTCAAGGAAATGCTCGTTGGCGTGGACAATAAAGGGTTTCTGTTCCACGAGCGCGCATCCCGGCGCTCCGGTGCCGATCGCACTTTCGCTGAGGGAAACCCCGTTCCGGAAAAGACTCTCCAGTTCGCGGCACGGCCCCTCGGCGTCGCCGATCGAGCAAATGACAAATCCGCTGACGTCAAGGCAGGCCAGCACCCAATCCTGCGTGTGAAACGCTTTGTAAAGCCGTGTCATCTCCGGCATCGCATAGCGAATGAGCCGTTCACCCCTTTCTGTGGCGATCCGGCGTTCGCCAGGCGCCGCCATGTCGAACAACCTCTTGTCGGACGCGCTCAAACCCAGGCGTCTTGATCGCTCCCAGGAACGCGTGATCGGCTCGGGCACCCACTGCGACACGATACTCTCGCCCGAGAAGAAAAGATCTCGTGCCCTCCTTGTCTGGCGGACCTGTTCCAGATTCATGGATTGCCTCTCGTACCGTTGTCTTTCCGAACGGTGGGGTGCCCGGCGCCTGGACCGGACGGCGCTGATCCCTCTCTCCATTCGAACATCTTTATCGCCCGTCATGCTAGCTTGTTCGACGGACGCGAACAACCATCTCTCCTTCTCTGGAAGATCCGATCGTGCCGAAACAGATCGATGCCTGGCGATCACAAAAATGGTCGGCCAGGCGACACATGCGCCTGGCCGACCATAGTGGCTCAAGGGGAGAGGAATACTCAAGCCACCAAGCCCAGTTCAGCTTCCATCGTCTTGCGCATCTCGAACTTCTGCGCCTTGCCCGTGACCGTCATAGCGAAGCCCTCGACGATGCGGACATAGCGGGGAACCTTGTAGTGGGCGATCTTACCCCGGCAGTGGGCAATCACATCGTCGGCGCTCAGCCGATGGCCGGCTCGCGCTATGACCCATGCGCAGACTTCCTCACCAAATTTAGCGTCGCTGACGCCAAAGACCTGCACATCGACGATCAACGGGTGGCCAAGCAGGAATTCCTCGAGCTCGCGCGGATAGATATTCTCGCCGCCCCGGATGATCATGTCCTTGATGCGGCCGGTAATGCGAACATAGCCCCGCTCATCCATCACCGCGAGATCGCCCGAGTGCATCCATCCTTCCGCGTCGATGGCATCGTCGGTCTTTTCCGGATCGTTCCAATATCCCTGCATCACCGCATATCCGCGCGAGCAATATTCGCCCTGTTGGTTCACCTGCAATGTCTCGCCGTTCAACCCTACGATCTTTGCTTCGGCATGAGGGTGGACGCGGCCCACCGTCGCCACTCGCTCTGCGACGGGATCGTCTATCGACGTCTGCGTCGTCAGGGGACTGGTTTCGGTCATGCCATAGCCGATAGTCACCTCGCGCATGTTCAACCGATCCATGATCTGCTCCATCATGGCCGCCGGGCAAGGGGCGCCCGCCATGATCCCGGTGCGCAAGGACGAGACGTCGAACTGATCGAGGTCCGGATGGTTGAGGATCGTGATCAGCATGGTCGGCACTCCGTAAAGCGCCGTACAACGTTCATCTCGCACCGCCTCAAGTGTCATCCGCGCATCATAAGCCTCTCCGGGGTAGATCATCGCAGCCCCGCTCGTCACGGATGCAAGATTACCCAGGACCATGCCGAAGCAATGATAGAGCGGAACCGGAATGCAGATGCGGTCCTTGACGGTGAGATTGATGGTTTGTCCCGAAAAATAACCATTGTTGAGAATGTTGCGATGCGTAAGCGTTGCCCCCTTTGGAAAACCCGTCGTGCCGCTGGTGAATTGTATGTTGATGGCATCGTCCGGTCGCAGACTTTCCGATGCCGCGCCCAGCAGCAGGGGATCCGCCGACACGCGCAGTTGCTCCCAAGGAATGAAACCGTCATGTGCCTGCTCACCAAGCGAAATCACCAGGCGAAGGTCAGGTAAACTACGCGTCCCGATCTCGCGTAGCATGGCGATGTAGTTACTGCTTTTGAAGGCAGATGCCGTCACCAGCACGCTGCAGCCGACCTTTGCGAGCGCATACTCGATTTCGCTGACACGATAGGCAGGATTGATGTTTACCAGGATCGCGCCGATCTTGGCGGTCGCGAATTGAATCACGGTCCATTCGGCGCAATTGGGCGCCCAGATGCCGACCCGATCGCCGCGACGCACCCCATGATCGAGCAGTCCGCACGCGACCCGTTCCGCTTCGCGGTTCAGTTCCTGCCAGCTCCAGCATATATTCTGATGCCGGGAAACCAATGCCAGTTCACTCCCCCAGCGCCGGGCAGCCACCGATAGGGCTTCTCCCAGCGTCATCTCCAGCAGCGGAACATCAGCCGCGCCTTTCGCAATTGAGAGCACGGTCACCTCTTGATGTTGATCACTTGGAGCTGCGTATATTCGGCGAGGCCCTCGACGGACTGCTCGACACCCAGGCCGGAATTTTTGAAGCCGGCCATGGGGATGTGCGGGCCGATCGCGATATGCTGGTTGACCCACATCTGACCGCTTTCGATACGCTCGGCGATCGCCGCGGCGCGCTCGACATCTTTCGACCAGATGGATCCACCCAGGCCGTATTCGGAGGAATTGACGCAGCGTACCACGTCGTCCACATCCGAGAAGGCGATGACCGGCAATATGGGTCCGAATTGCTCTTCATCCACGATCGTATGGCCGTCGCTGATATCCCGGACGATGGTCGGTTGGATGAAATAGCCGGCTCGCTCCATGGCTTCGCCACCGGCGATGATCTTGCCGTCGCGCCGGGCCGCCTCCAGGAATCCCTTCACCTTTTCAAATTGCGCGCGGTTCTGGATCGGACCGATATTCGTTCCCTGCTTCAGTCCGTCATCGACGACGGCTTCCTGCGCCAGCCTTGCCAATTCGTCGCACATCGCCTCGTAGATCGATTCATGCACATAGGCCCGCTTCACCGCCAGGCAGACCTGTCCGCAGTTGAGGAACGCGCCGTTGAAGATCGCCAGCGCCGTCTCACGCACATCGACATCCTCCAGCACGATGGCCGGATCGTTGCCGCCCAGCTCGAGCGTGACGCGCTTGAGCGTATCAGCGCTGCTCGCCGCGATCCGCTTGCCGGTGGCGGTCGAACCCGTGAAGCCAATTTTGGCGACATCCGGATGGGCGGTGAGATGCGGCCCCAGGTCATTATCGTCGGTGATGATGTTGACCACGCCCGCCGGGAAGATGTCTCGGCACAGCGCGCCTAATGCAAGGGCGGTGACGGGCGTGGTAGGGGCCGGCTTCAAGATGATGCTGTTTCCCGCCAGCACGGCGGGACCGATCTTCCAGCAGGCGACGAGCAGCGGGAAGTTCCATGCGATGATCCCGACGACCACGCCTAGCGGCCGATGCTTGACGACGATATGGGCCTGCTCATCGTCCTGTATGACCCGGTCGGGAAGCTCGAGAGTGGCGTAGTGCCGGAGATATCCTTCCGTCCACGCAACTTCCCCCTGGGCCTCGGCAAAGGGCTTGCCCTGTTCTTGCACCAGCAGGCGCGCGAGATTGTCGCCATCGGCCGCGATGGCATCGGCAAGCTCGATGAGCTTGGCCTGGCGCTGCGCGAAGGGCGTCTCGGCCCAGCCGGGATAGGCTGCCTTGGCGGCTTTGATGGCTTCGTCGGCCTGAGCCGCTGAAGCGCGCGGCACGGTCACGAACGCTTCGCCGAGTGCGGGGTTGATGACCTCGAGCGTGCCATCGCCCTCCACGAGTTGGCCCCCAATCAGCAACTTATAATCAGACATGCTTGTCTCCAGCCACATACGTGGGAAAATCGAATATGCAGGGCATCCAGAGCGCCCCATGGTCGCCGGTCTGGCTCTGTTGCAAAAATCGTGAAGCTTGAGCATGCTTGGCGGAGATTGGACGGACGGAACGATGACGGATTTCAAGTGGCGCCATTTCCAGGGTGATGTGATCCTGTGGGCGGTGCGCTGGTATTGTCGCTATCCGATCAGCTATCGCGACCTTGAGGAAATGCTGGCGGAACGCGGCATTTCGGTCGACCATACGACGATCTATCGCTGGGTCCAGTGCTACGCCCCGGAGATGGAGAAGCGGCTGCGCTGGTTCTGGCGGCGTGGCTTTGATCCGAGCTGGCGCCTGGATGAAACCTACGTCAAGGTGCGGGGCAAGTGGACCTACCTGTACCGGGCAGTCGACAAGCGGGGCGACACGATCGATTTCTACCTGTCGCCGACCCGCAGCGCCAAGGCAGCGAAGCGGTTCCTGGGCAAGGCCCTGCGAGGCCTGAAGCACTGGGAAAAGCCTGCCACGCTCAATACCGACAAAGCGCCGAGCTATGGTGCAGCGATCACCGAATTGAAGCGCGAAGGAAAGCTGGACCGGGAGACGGCCCACCGGCAGGTGAAGTATCTCAATAACGTGATCGAGGCCGATCACGGAAAGCTCAAGATACTGATCAAGCCGGTGCGCGGTTTCAAATCGATCCCCACGGCCTATGCCACGATCAAGGGATTCGAAGTCATGCGAGCCCTGCGCAAAGGACAGGCTCGCCCCTGGTGCCTGCAGCCCGGCATCAGGGGCGAGGTGCGCCTTGTGGAGAGAGCTTTTGGCATTGGGCCCTCGGCGCTGACGGAGGCCATGGGCATGCTCAACCACCATTTCGCAGCAGCCGCCTGATCGGCGCAGAGCGACAGCCTACCTCTGACTGCCGCCAATCTTTGCAACAGAGCCGCTGAACGTAGAATGAGCTAAGCGGCTCGATAGCGTTGCGTCAACCTGGGGCGCTTGACGTCTCGATTGTCGCAGAAGCGGTCGTTCAAGGGCTAGGATAGACCGGTAGAGAGGACCCGGCTCTTTGGACAACTCTATTATTGCAGTCCGAACCTCTAACCACGACTTGTCTGGCTAACTCGCCTGTGCCCATCAACCGGAAGTCGAAATCGAGGAGATGCTCATTGCCGCTTTTGAGCCTTTCAGGCTGCGTTGTCTCGAAAATCAGCGTTTCCGAGACCAAGCGATATATCAACGATTTTCGCCCTCGCCCGTAAACTGATCTGCTCGTCCAACCGGCATCAGGTTTTGATAGGATGAGGCATGGCTAACGAACATGAGTTGGTTGCCGATTCAAGAGTTGTGGCGACTTGGATCGAAGGATGGACCATTGCCCGCGAAACGCCGCCTCCGGTCGAAGATCACGGTGGTTTCAGAGTCGATGTGGGATGGCCGCAACAACGGACGCGCTATGTCTTTACCGATATCTCGCCGGCCCTGCACGAATTGGCCACCACGATCGAGGAGCCGTGGGTTTTTTTGAAAGCTTGTGTCTCGGCGACAGCAATGCGCGTCGCCTTACCAGAACACTGGGTAATACAGCCACCGGGCTTCATGATGAAATATCGGCGCATCATGCCCGGCGATTCCGCGCCTCCTGACGGCTATCTGCTCGATGCGGCTGAACCTCGCCCCATTGTAATCGTGCGGGCGCTTACTCCGAGCGGCGCGCTGGTCGCAATCGGACGTGTCGTTCGCGTCGGTGAGTTTGCCATATACGATCGGATCGAAACCAACGCCGCTCATAGACGGCGCGGCCTCGCGCGAACCGTCATGAAGAAACTTGAATCCATCGCGCGCATCATGGTGCGACGCGGGAGGTGTTGGTCGCCACTGCAGAGGGTCGCGGTCTCTATGCATCCTTAGGATGGGAATTGCATTCCCTCTACACCACAGCAGTCATTTTACGGGCTGACTGATATCCACAAATCGGCACGTAGGTGTTAGTCAAACGCTCTGTTCGTTCGCCTTTGCAGTAGAGGCGGGTACTTCCGGTATGGGCCGAAGCCATTGCAGCGCGACAAACGCCGTCAGCAGCAGCGCGCCAGCGGCAAATACCACATCGCCGGGGGTGCGCATCCACACGAGGAAATGGATCAGCGGCCGATCCATAAACGCGGCCGACCGCGCATAGGCGTAGCCATGATCGAGCGCCGCCTGAAGTTGCAGCACGCCCATCGGCAGCAGCGTGAGCAGGGCCATCAGGGCAAGCCCGATGTTGAAGCACCAGAAGCTCGCGCGTAGCCAGCCTTCGTTCCAATGGATATGATCGCGCAGGCCGCGCAGGCAGAAGAGCATCAGGCCGATGCCGAGCATCCCATAGACGCCGAAGAGCGCGGTATGGCCGTGCAGCGGGGTCAGGTTGAGTCCCTGGACGTAATAGAGCGCGATCGGCGTGTTGATGAGGAAGCCGAACAGGCCGGCGCCGACCAGATTCCAGAAGCTCACCGCGAGGAAAAACATGATCGGCCATTTGTAGCGCGCCATCCACGGCGTCGCGCGACTGTGCGACCAGGTGTCCATCGCCTCGAGGCCGATTAACGCGAGCGGGACCACCTCAAGCGCGGAGAAACTGGCGCCGAGCGCCACGCCCGCCATCGACGTGCCGACGAAATAGAGATGGTGGAACATGCCAAGCACGCCGCCCGACAGGAAGACGATCGTCGCGAACAGCACATTGACCGTGGCCGTGCGGCCGCGCACCAGCCCCAGCTTTACGAACAGGAAGCTGATGACGGCGACCGCGAAAATCTCGAAGAAGCCCTCGACCCAGAGATGGACCACCCACCAACGCCAATACTCAACCTCGGACAGGTGGCTGCGCGCGCCATACATGAGCCCCGCGCCATAGAAGAGACCGATCGCCACCGTGGAGAGGAACAGCAGGCCGACGATCGAGGACATCTCATCCCGGCGCCGGATCGCGGGCCAGAGCGCGCGACCCACGAGGAAGAGCCACAGCAGCAGGCCGATGAAGAGGTATATCTGCCAGAACCGGCCAAGATCGACATATTCCCAGCCTTGATGCCCGAACCAGAAGTTTTCGGTGAGGCCCATCTTCTGCATCACCGCCAGCCATTGTCCGGCGAACGCGCCGACGACGATGACGATCAGGCTGACGAACAGGAAGTTGACACCGGCGCGCTGCCACGGCGGCTCATGGCCGGAGATGGCGGGCGCGATATAGAGGCCGGTGCCGAGCCAGGCCGTCGCGATCCACAGCACCGCGAGCTGGGTGTGCCAGCTTCGAGTCAGGCTGTAGGGTAGCCAGTCGGCGAGGTTGATGCCGTAGAAATGCTGGCCCTCGACCTGATAATGCGCGGTCGCCGCCCCCAGGCCGATCTGCGCGAGCAGGAGCGCGATGACGATCCAGAAATATTTGGCGCTGGCACGCATCGAGGGTGTCAGAACGATCCCCTTGAGCGGATCGGCCGCGGGCGGGGTGAGCGGCGGTTCCTTGCCGTGCCAGACCGCATAGTGCCACGCGAGAAGGCCGATGCCGGCGAGCATGAAGAGGATGCTGAAAAGCGACCACATGAAGGTGCCGGACGTGGGCACGTTGCCGACCAGCGGTTCGGAGGGCCAGTTGTTGGTAAAGCTCACCATATCGCCGGGCCGATCGGTCACGGTCGCCCAGGCTGTCCAGAAGAAGAAGGCCGCGAGTTCCCTGCGCCGCGCCGGATCGGGAAGTGTGTTCTCCTTCATGGCGTAGGCGACGCGCAAATCGCGCGTTGCCGGGTCAGCGGAGAACAGGCTGTCATAATGCCTTGCCACGCCGGCGATCGCTGCAGCGCGCGCGTCGCTGATCGTCAGCGTGCCGGTCGCAGCGTCATAGGTGTTGGCACGGAAGCCGGGACGTAGCTCGGCCTGCAAAGCCGCCTTATCTGCCAGCGACAGCATGTCGAAGCTGGCCGCGCCCTTCGTGCGGGCAACGGCGTCGAGCTGGGCCAGCGCCTCCCGGTGCAGCCAGTCGGCGGACCAGTCGGGCGCGATCAATGCGCCGTGACCCCACACGCTGCCGAGCTGCTGGCCGCCCATCGACTGCCAAACCTGTTGGCCGGTCTCGATATCGTCGCGTGTGAAGACGGTGCGCCCGGAAGCGGTCACGACCCGTTCGGGGATCGGCGGCGCGGTACGCATAAGGTCCGACCCGAGCCACAGCATCACCGCGAATCCTGCGAAGATGACGGCAGCCAGGCCGATCCACAGCCGTTTCGTCGTCGACATCGTTCCCCGTCCCTCTTCCTTTAGAAAAGCCCGTGACTGCCGCCGACGGCGCCGATCAGCGCGATGACCGATGCCGCCAGCAGCAGACGGTGCATACGCTCCATGCGTGCGAAGTCGGCCGCCGGATCGGGGGAAGCGGCCATGCGGCGGTGCAGATAAAGCGGCTCGATGACGAACAGCATGGCGACGAACACCAGCCAGATCGCCACCATCGCTTGCATCCACCAGAGGCGGGGATCGGCGAAACGCTCCCACAGGTCCGCCCGCCAGGTCATCCAGAAGCCGCTAGCGCCGGCAAGGAGAACCCACAGCCGAGCCTGCGGCGCGAAGCGGCCTTCGATCCGGTGAAATGCCGCCAGCCTCTCAGCGGGCGGATTGCCGGCACGCACGGCCGGCATCAGCACCAGCGTCACGAAGGCGACGCCGCCGATCCAGAACAGGACGGCGACGACATGGATCACGCGCGCAAGAGTGAAATCGTCCGCGATCATCAGCTCTTCGGGGGCGGCTCATGGTAAAATTCGACCTGCATCCGCATCGGACCCAGCGGGGTCACGAAATGCGGCTGCTGCGGTTCGATCAGACCGGGATGACCGGGCTTCAGGATGACTTCCGACGCCGGCTCGAGATAGGTGAGCTTCAGTTCACCTTCGAGGACGCGGATCAGTCCCCACACCCCCGCCTTGGTGTCATGGCGCGCGCGCAGCGCCGCCGGCAATGTGTCCTGATCGAACACCGGCGACGAGCTGTAGGGCGCCGGCCCCGTCATGCGGCCTGGGCCTCGTCATAAAGCTCGGCCTCGCGCGCGATCAGAATGTCGGCGAGGAACCAATAGGCTTCGCCCCATGCCGCCAGGATTTCGTCCGTCGCGGCCTCGCCCAGGATGTCGCGAATGGCCGGCAGCAAGGCATTGGCGACCGCAGGATAATGCTCTGGTTTGATATGGGTATCGACGTGCCGCCCGGCGATCCGCTCGATCGCCGGTTTCAGGACGTCGAGCTTGTCCACATTCTGGGCGAACGCCAGGATCGCCGCCGCAAGGCGCTTGGGTTGCGCGCCCGACTCCTGCGCGGCCATGTCGAACAGCGCCTTGATCTCGGGATCGACAAATAGCCGCTGATACATGCGCGTGGTGATGTCCACGCCATGCTGTTGAAGGGCTGGCGCCGTCGCTTTGACCAACGTCATGGTTTGGGGAGACAATGCTTTGGTCACGACGATCCTCTTCATGATAACAGTTTGCTTGTAGAGGCTGTCGGTGCGAGCCGGTTTGCGCTGGCGCAAACTCGGCTCTGTTATTTCGACTAGATCGACCCGAACGAGAGAAGGCAGGAGGCAAATCATCGTTCAGACCCGAGGCCTTGCTTCACACCTGAAGATTATCGGCGCGGTGGAGCTATTTCGCGATCTGCCTCACGAAGCGCTGGTGCATGCCCATGCCTGCGCACGCATCGAACGATTGCCAAAACATGCGAGGATTTTCGAGCAAGGAGCCCGTGCCGAGCGGGCCTATGCGGTGGCGAAGGGCAGCGTGAGAATCATCCAGACCGGCAGTGATGGCGGGCAGGCGATCATTCGCTTTATCGGCTCCGGCGAAATGTTCGGAACAGTGCCTCTCTTCACTGACCACCTTCTTCCGGCGGACGCGATCACAGCGGAGGCGTCGGTCGTCCTCAGTTGGAGCGAGGCGGATATAGTAGTGCTGATCGGCATATATCCGCAGGTGTCGCTGAACGTCATTCGAGTGATCGGGACGCGGCTTATCGAACTTCAGGATCGGGTCCGCGAGTTGGCCACCCAGCGCGCCGATCAGCGTCTCGCCCGTGCGCTCCTGCGCCTGATCCGTAACGATGGTGGCGACGAGGTAGCGTTCCCGCTACGTCGTAAGGACCTGGCGGAGTTCTCGGGAACGACCCTTCACACTGCGAGCCGAATGCTCTCCGCCTGGGCCAGGGCCGGCCTGCTCACAAGTATCGGACGACGCATCCTAATCCATGATCGTACTGCTCTGGACTCCCTCGCAGAGGGCAGGCCACTCCTCTAGCAATTGGGGCGTTAACTTGATGAAAACCGCACCCCGGCCAATTTGCCTCACTGTGGCCCGCATAGAATTATTGGCTTTGGCGGCGACAGCCGCGCTCACGATCGGCGCGACTGCGCCGATAGCCGCGCAGTCCTCTGACCAGAAGCCGGCAGCCCCGCAACCGCGCATGTTATATCTGCCAGGCCGCGGCACTGTTCTTGTTCAGCCCGCGCCGACAGACGATCCTCGCGCGGTTGCGCGCACGGTCATCGTGCCGGGCTACGGCGAGGTCTATACCGTGCCTGTGCGGCCGAAAGACACTCGAAGCCCGAGGCAGCGTTGCGTTGACGAGGAGATAGCGCGCGAGGGAGGTTCTCCCTCCGCGTTGGCGATGGGCGCAATCGACCTGAAATACAGCCAGCGGTAACGGCCTAACCTGGGGAGCGGATAGCTCATGTAGGCCGCATGCGTCTCGAAATTCGAGCGTTTTAGAGACGGGTTGGTTTAATTGTGCAGCCTCAGAGTCACCCCGATCAGCCGGGGTTCGCTCGGAGTGCCGACGATCAGGCCGCTATTGCCCGCCTGAACTGTCAGGTTCTGCATGTAGACCTTGTGGAACAGGTTGCGCGCAGAGCACGAGCCCGCTCCGCGGGAGGGTCGCTTGGGGTGACGTAGCCATCGGGTCAGCGATTTCGTGGCGCATCAGTTTGGCGCCGACCGCGAGAAAGTAATGCCCAACGCCCATTTCATTGATGATCTCGGGGCAGACAGCCTGGATGTCGTCGAGCTGGTCATGGCGATCGAGGAAGAAATTCGGAATCGCGATCCCCGATGCCGACGCGGAGAAGAACCAGACGGTCGGTGAGGCGATCACCTATGTCGAAGGCGTCAAGGCCTGAGAGCGATCACGGCCCCGGCAATAGTTTAGGATAGGGCAACCGCGGGAGTGCGCGGCCCTGTCGGCGCGCGTTGCGGGTGAGCTCGAAGCAGTAGGTGAAGAGTCCGGATTGGCGGTGGCGGGTCAGGAGCTGCTCGGCCTGAAGGCGGGCGAGCCATGCGGCTGGGCTCTCGCGCAGGCCGGGCGCCGGTAGACCGAGGCGGACGATCTGGTCGATGGCGCCATCCATCCCGCGTTCGCGGAGCCGGATCTTCGAAAGCGTCCGATCGGAGATCGTCTGGCCTGCGGCGCGAAGGACTGTACGCGGGCGCGTGGTGCCCCGGTGCGCCCCGGAAAGAGCGGCGTAAACCCGGCCGGTATGCCCGAATTCGGGGTCGCTGTAGGAAACGACGGCTTCGATCGCTGGCCGCGCCTGGCGAAGCAGTCGGAAGGCCCGTGCGCAAAAGAAGCTTTCCCCGTTCTGCGGGACCCGGTCGAGAAGAATCAGGCGTGCGAGAACGCATCCCTTTGCCGGATCGGTGAAGCCCGTGTGCCGGGTGATGACGGCGTCGGTCGCGGGAACCGCGAAGACGGCCACGCCTGCCAGGACCGCGCGGAGTCCAAAGAGGCCGACTGCGACCTGGGCTGCCGGATAGCTCGGCAGATAATGATGCTCGGCGATGAACGTACGCGCTACGGCGTGATCGATGATGTCGACCGAATAGGCCTTCGGATTGATGATGAGAGAGTCCGTCGCCCATAAGGCGCGGCGTTCCCGCCATCGCTGGCTTCGTGAGGTCTCCATGTCCTGGCTCCCGGGTGGAAGGGGTCGAAGGCGCTTGGCCTCCGACCGGTCTCCCCGGCCCATTCCCCTCTTCTTTGGACATGAATCGACATGAAGGGATTTACGGAATGTTCGGGTTTGGACGCGATCAGATATCGTACGTCCCTGTTTGGCGCGGGTGAATAGGTGCTCCTGTGAGCCTTTGGGAACTTCACAGGGCGCCATGTTCCCGGTAGCGAATAGTCTTCCGGGTTCTTCAACCAGAGAAGGCAAGATCATCATGAGCGACGTATCGGAAAACGATAGCACGCTGATTACCCTGACCGCTGATATCGTCGCGGCGCATGTGACGAACAACAGCGTGGCGGTGGCGGATTTGCCGTCCCTGATCCAGAATGTTCACGGAGCGTTGAGCAATCTCGGCAAAAGTGAAACGGCGCCCGAGACAAAGCAGGAGCCGGCGGTATCCGTGCGTGCCTCGGTGAAACCTGACTACATCGTCTGCCTGGAAGACGGCAAAAAGCTCAAGATGCTCAAGCGTCATCTCATGACGCACTATCAGATGACGCCGGCGGACTATCGTTCGAAGTGGAATCTTCCGGCCGACTATCCGATGGTCGCGCCCAATTACGCCGAGCAGCGTCGCACGCTCGCCAAGAGCATCGGACTTGGCCGCAAGCCCAAGGGGTCCAGCGCTGCCGCATCGGCAAAGGCGACGAAATCTGCGCCGGTTCGTCGCGGAAGTCCGAAATCCACCGAAGGGCAGCCCGCCTAATAGGACTTCCTCTGGGGAGACGGCCGGTTTGGAAAAGGGACCATCGGATCAAGATATTTCGACGCGGCGCTCGACAACACCTCCGGGGCTGATCGAGACTCGCACCCCGTCCTATCCCGGCACGGAGGCGTCGGTTGGTACGGTCATGACCTTGGCCGACGCCTACTGGGATGCCGCGCACAGGCTGCTGCCGCAGATCGAGAAAGGCCGGAGTGTCTCGTCCACCCCGGCTAGGCTGTGCGCCATTCAGTCGATCGAGACTTACCTCAATGCGTTTCTGCTCTTTCATTCGGTCGATCGAAAGCAGGTCCGGGGATTGCAGCATGATCTCGCCGAACGGACGCGGTTGGCTGTCGAGAAGGGATTGTCTCTCCGGCGCCGTACCGCGGAGCATCTGGTCCGATTGAGCGATCAGCGCGATTATCTCATGGTGAGATATGGGCCGGAACAGCTCAGCGATCTGTCCGAAATCAATCGGATGTTCGCCACGCTCAAAGAGATCGCGGAGAAGGTGCGGGCAGCGATTTTCGAACAGCCCTATGATCGCTCTGACCGGAGGTTCCGGGTATATTGGTGATCCAGAGCCCGCCTCAGAGTGTGATGTCCAGAGCCGAGGCGCGCTGGCGGGATTGCAATTCAGAATAGGGTCAACTGCTCGCCGACCGTTCTGGTCCTTGGCTCTTGGGCTTGCTTATCGTGGGTTGTGCGTTCCGGTGTCGTTTCAGTAAAAAATCGCGGGGGTTGTTCGACCAAGCGTTCCTGGCTGGCAAGCCTGGCGCCCCAGCCGCCGAGGATGTGGGCCGGCGTGAACCAGTGTTCGCGGACCTCGTTGCTGAGAGAGTTACCAACGATCACGTGGGCCGGAATGTGGAGCAGCGAGAACTGGATATAGCCCATGTGTACGGCGCGTTGGTCGATATCGATCGCCGTCACGTGGAGATGGCGCTGATAGTTGATCCCGGCGGCGCGCATCGCTTCGGCGAGAGCAATGACCATGGCGCCGGCACCGCAGGCGGGTTCCATCGCGCTGACGAAACCCTTGTCGTCGATCAGCGCCAGGGCGTCCTTGGCATCGCCAAGCGTGACCTGTGCCATCATCTGGCAAACCGGATAGGGCGTGAAGAATTGCCCACGGTTCTTGTTGTGGATCTCGAGCGCGGTGAAGATGCTCCCGAGGACGTCCCCTGGCGCTTCCTCCAGTGCCATTGTGATCTCTCCGAAGACGCGAGGGAACATCTCGATGGTGTGCTGCTCATATCGTCCCACGATCTCGAGATAGCGCGCCTCGCGCGTTTCCCGGGATCGGCTGTCGACGCTGTTCGAGATGCTGATCGCTATGAGCTCCATGCAGTCGGAGAAGAGCGTGTAGCGGTCGTGACGATAGCAATGCGCATCGAAGAGTTTCAGGACGTTCCTGATGTGTCGATCCTGCGGCGGCATGAGAGATCCCCGGTCACGGGGCCGCTTCGCGCGGCATCGCGACGTTCTGATTGGCGGGCGTGGAAGGGCTCGGGCGAATGGCTCGGCGCCCGAGCCCGGGTCAGTTCGTGGCCAAGAGCGCTTCGAGCGTCACGGCGCGGCGCGGCCGGCGGCCGAACTGATAGCCATGGTTGGTCGCGTATTTGCTGAGCGACATGGCCTTGCGGTTGAGCGCCACGGCTCTGTTGCAAAGATTGGCGGCAGTCAGAGGTAGGCTGTCGCTCTGCGCCGATCAGGCGGCTGCTGCGAAATGGTGGTTGAGCATGCCCATGGCCTCCGTCAGCGCCGAGGGCCCAATGCCAAAAGCTCTCTCCACAAGGCGCACCTCGCCCCTGATGCCGGGCTGCAGGCACCAGGGGCGAGCCTGTCCTTTGCGCAGGGCTCGCATGACTTCGAATCCCTTGATCGTGGCATAGGCCGTGGGGATCGATTTGAAACCGCGCACCGGCTTGATCAGTATCTTGAGCTTTCCGTGATCGGCCTCGATCACGTTATTGAGATACTTCACCTGCCGGTGGGCCGTCTCCCGGTCCAGCTTTCCTTCGCGCTTCAATTCGGTGATCGCTGCACCATAGCTCGGCGCTTTGTCGGTATTGAGCGTGGCAGGCTTTTCCCAGTGCTTCAGGCCTCGCAGGGCCTTGCCCAGGAACCGCTTCGCTGCCTTGGCGCTGCGGGTCGGCGACAGGTAGAAATCGATCGTGTCGCCCCGCTTGTCGACTGCCCGGTACAGGTAGGTCCACTTGCCCCGCACCTTGACGTAGGTTTCATCCAGGCGCCAGCTCGGATCAAAGCCACGCCGCCAGAACCAGCGCAGCCGCTTCTCCATCTCCGGGGCGTAGCACTGGACCCAGCGATAGATCGTCGTATGGTCGACCGAAATGCCGCGTTCCGCCAGCATTTCCTCAAGGTCGCGATAGCTGATCGGATAGCGACAATACCAGCGCACCGCCCACAGGATCACATCACCCTGGAAATGGCGCCACTTGAAATCCGTCATCGTTCCGTCCGTCCAATCTCCGCCAAGCATGCTCAAGCTTCACGATTTTTGCAACAGAGCCCGCTCGACCGGCGAACCGAGTCATAGCGGCCCGGCGGCAGCGGCAGGCGTCGTTCGAACCGGCCTTGCGGGAGTTCGAGCCGATGGATCTTGGCGATGCGCAGTTCGGGAGGCAGGATCCGGTAGCCGCGGACGACCAGCACGCCGTCGTCGATGAACGCCTCGGTCTGGTCGAGGTCGACCCCGGGCAGCGCGACGAGCACGAGCAGTTCGCCCTCGGTCTCGAGCATGTCGGCCGGCGGCTCCCAACTGGGCGCGCCGCCGCTCGCCCGCGACGGGGCGAAGGCCTGCTGATGCAGGCGCTGCACGCGGTCGATCAGGTCGACGGCTTCCGCCCACATCCAATCCCGCGATCGGCCAGAATTCATGTGACGTCCTCTCTCGGCGGCCGGGGGTGTGCCGTGGGGCACGGCCGCTCCCCCGTAATAAGGAAACGCGGACCCGCAATTTCAAGCGGTGCCCGAAACGAGCCTAGCGTCCCGCCGTTCGACGCCGGGGAGCGTCCGAAGTTCCGGCCCGCAAGACGGGGCGCATCCAGATAGAGCCGGTCTGCACACTGCAATAGCGGGCACCGTGGTGCGTATATGCGTTAGGTAGAACGAAAATGTGCAGGAGATCATGATGGCTAGAGCGATCGTCGACACGACCGCTGGAACGGTGCGGGGAACAATCGAAGCGGGCGTTCGCCGCTTCCGCGGCGTTCCCTATGCGGCCGCGCCGGTGGGCGACCGTCGCTTCGCCGCCCCCGCGCCCGCCGAACCCTGGGAAGGCGTGCGCGACGCGGTCGACCCCGGCCCCAACGCCCCCCATCGGGTCAAGGCATTCCCCGGCCTCGACGTCACACCGCTGATCGGCAGCGGCTGGGTTCAGGGCGACGATTATTTGTCGGCCAATATCTGGACGCCCGAGGCCAATGGCGGCGGCCGGCCGGTGATGGTGTGGATCCACGGCGGCGGCTTCGTGATCGGCAGCAAGGACGTGTCGATCAGCGACGGCGCCGCCTTCGCCCGCGCCGGTCTGGTCTGTTTCGCGATCAACTACCGCATGGGCATCGACGGCTTCCTTCCAATCCCGGGCGTGCCCACCAATCTGGGCCTGCGCGACATGATCGCAGCGCTGCAGTGGGTGCGCGCGAATGCCGCGGCATTCGGCGGCGATCCGCGCAATATCACGGTGTTCGGCGAGTCCGCGGGCGCCATGGCGATCGCCGACCTGATCGCTTCCCCGCTCGCCAAAGGCCTGTTCCGCCGCGCTATCATCCAGAGCGGCCATGCCGGCATGACCCGCGAGATCCCGGTGATGCAGCGACTGGTCAAGAAGCTGGCCAAGCTGCTGCGGGTGACGCCCGACCGGGCCGGCTTCGCCAGCGTGGCGCCGGGCGATGCGCTCGACGCGGTCGAGCAGATATCGGCGCCGACCGCGCGGATCGACCTGCGCGATTCGAGGGGGCATGAGCCGATGTTCGGCCTCAGTCGCTTCCTGCCCGTCCATGGCGACGACGTCCTTCCGCTCCAACCGCTCGAAGCTTTGCGGCGCGGCGCGGGGAGCGATGTCGAGGTCCTGATCGGCACCAATGCGGAGGAGATGAATCTCTTCCTCGTCCCCTCCGGGGTGCGCGACAAGATCGGTGGCCTGCTCGCGACATTCCTGCTCAGCCGATCGCAACCGGGCGCGCGCAGGGTGCTCAAGGCCTATGGCCTGGGGAAGCATGGCGTGAAGCCCGGACAGGCGCTGACCGACGCGATGAACGACCTCGTCTTCCGCTGGCCCGCGCGCCGTTTCGCCGAGGAGCATCAGGGCCGGACGCATATGTACGAGTTCGACTGGCGCTCGCCCGCCTTCAAGGGCGAGCTCGGCTCCTGCCACGCGGTCGAACTGCCCTTCGTGTTCGACACGCTCGCGACCGCGACGGGCGCGCAGGGCCTGGTCGGGGAAGCCCCGCCGCAGCAGCTCGCCGATCGCATGCATCGGCTTTGGGTCGACTTCGCCCGCGACGGCAACCTGCCCTGGTCGCCGTTCGACCGCGAGAAAAGGCTGGTCTATTCGATTTCGGACGGACTCGCCCGTTCCGAACCACGCCTGCCGGCGGCGACCTTTCTTCCTTGATTTCAGACACTTGATCGGGCCGGTCAATTGTCCGAGCCGATCGGCAAAGCCGGCGGTGCATCAGGACCTTTCTGAAAGGTAAGCTATCGGATAGGTCCTCTTCATTGGTTGGCGCCAGATCATCAAAGGTCGGCGCGTTTCAGGAGAGGACCACAGATGCGCTTCACCACCATGCTCGTCTCGGGATGTGCGTTCGTCGCGCTCGCCGCCTCGTCGGCCGTCGCGCAGCAGGCCGCCCCCGCCGCGGCCGAGGAAGCGACCGGCGATCAGGACATCATCCAGGACATCATCGTCACCGCCCGCAAGCGCAACGAAACCCTTCTCGACGTTCCGGTCGCGGTGACCGCCGTTTCCGGCGACGTGTTGGCGAAGCGCAGCATCAACTCGGTCCGCGAGGCAGCCCTTCTGTCGCCGGGTCTGAACATCAACAGCGATGGTGCCGGCCGCGCCATCGTGTCGATCCGCGGCGTCGGCGTCACCATCGTCAGCACCGTGCAGCCGGGTGTCGGCCTGTTTGTCGACGGCATCTATCGTCCCAACACCGCCTATCTCAACAACCCGCTGAACGACGTCGAACGGATCGAGGTGCTGCGCGGCCCGCAGGGCACGCTCTACGGCAAGAATACGCTCGGCGGCGCGATCAACGTCATTACCCGCCAGCCGGGCAACGTCTTCGAAGCGCGCGGCATGGCGAGCTATGCCGGCCCCGACAACGCCTGGCAGGTCGGCGCTTCGGTGGCCGGACCGATCGTCGAAGACAAGCTGGCGGTCCGTGTCGCCGGGTCGCACCGCGAACAGGACGGCTTCATCAACAACGTCATAATCGGCGGCAAGTCGAACAAGTTCAACACCGACTCGATCAACGCCACCATCCGCGCGACGCCAACCGAAGACCTGACGATCACCATCGGCGGCTATTATGACTGGGTGAAAGGCACCAATGGCCCCTATGCCCGCGTCACCGGCCCGACCGACTATCTGCGCACCAACCAGTTCAACGCGTTGGGTGTCGCCAATTACAAATATCGTGGCGTCAATGCGAAGATCGAAACCCCGATCGAAGCACTCGCCAGCAAGCTGACCCTTCAGGCAGCCTATGACCTGCGCAACACCGTTTCGCCGGACTCGGACGCCGACTTCGGCCCGCTGAACGCGGTCCGCGACAACAGCCCCGACCGCCTGCGCACGACAACGACCGAGCTTCGCCTCGACAGCGACTTGAGCGACCAGATCTCGACCTTGTTCGGCCTGTTCTACAGCCGCGAAACGACCTCGGCCTCGCTGGCGCGCACTATCGTCATCGCCGGAAATGCCGTGGTACGGCAGACCGACAAGCGCGTGGGAAATACCTACGCCGCGTTCGGCACGCTATTCTGGAAGCCCAACATCGATTGGGAAGTGGCCCTCGGCCTGCGGTACGACCATGAAAGCCGCAAGGCTTCGGGCACCGTCAATGGGGCGGCGCTCCCCGATGCCAGCCTCAAATCGGATCAGGTCCAGCCCAAGCTGACCGTGACCCGTCACTGGAACACCAGCATGATGAGCTACGCCTCGGTGGCGCGCGGTTATCGTGGCGGTGGCTTCAACGCCCCCAACGCGCCATTCCGGACCTACAAGGGCGACTCCGCCTGGACGTACGAGGCCGGGACCAAATATTCGACCCGCGCGCTCTCGCTGTCGGCCGCAGTCTTCTACAACGACTATAAGGATTATATCGGCCCCAACTCGGTCGCGCCGGCTCTCCCCTCCGGCCTCGTCAAGGTCGACCTGAACAGCGGCGATGTCGAAAGCTACGGCGTCGAACTCGAAGGGCTGGTGCGGCCGACCCAGCAATGGACGATCAGCGGTAGCCTCACCTACATGCACGCCCGCCTGACGGACAGTTCGCCTTATACCGCCGTCACCGGCCGCACGCTTTCGAGCGACCGCCTCACCTTCCAGCCGGACATCATGTTCAGCCTGTCGAGCGACTATGCCGTGCCGATCGGCGACGACACGCTGACCTTCAGCGCCGGCGTGCAGGGCAAGGGCAAGCGCCTCGCCGGGACGCTCAACGAGACCACGCCGACCTTCCTGAAGGGCTATGCGCTGGTCAACGGCTCGATCACCTACAAGACCGGTCCGTTCGAGCTGGCGATCTTCGGCAACAACCTGCTCAACAAGAAGTATTTCGAGAGCTACATCGAGAAGACGGCGTCCCTGCTCGCGGGCCTGCCGGCGGCTTCCGACCTGGGCATCATCGGGGATCGTCGTCGCTACGGCGTCCGCGCCTCCTTCAAATATTGAGACAGGCCATGACCGCGCCCCTGCCCAATTTCGACCGCAAGCCGCTGCCCACGGGCTTCCTCGACGAGGTTCGTGCGGTGGTCGGCGACCGGCTCGGCACCGGGGAGGCGATCCGCCTCCAGCATGGGTCGAGCGAGACCCATTTCGATCCGGTGCTGCCCGATGCGGTCGCCTTCGTTCGCTCGACCGAAGAGGTGGCGGCGCTGGTCAGGCTGTGCGTCGCCGCCGAGGTACCGATCATAGCCTTCGGCGCCGGCACCTCGCTCGAGGGCAACGTCACCCCGGTCAAGGGCGGCCTCACGATCGACCTGTCGGAGATGAACGCGATCCTCGAGGTGAACCAGGAGGATTTCGACTGCACCGTCCAGGCGGGGGTGCGGCGCGAACAGCTCAACGAACATCTGCGCGACCAGGGGCTGTTCTTCCCGATCGATCCCGGGGCCAACGCCACCATCGGCGGCATGGCGTCGACCCGTGCGTCCGGCACCAACGCGGTGCGCTACGGTACGATGCGCTAGGCGATCCTGTCGCTGCGCGTCGTCACCCCCGACGGCAAGGTGATCCGTACCGCGCGCCGGGCGCGCAAGTCGGCGGCGGGCTACGACCTGACCCGTCTGATGATCGGCGCCGAAGGCACGCTGGGCATCATCACCGAGATCACCCTGCGCCTGCACGGCATTCCCGAGGCGATCTCCTCGGCGGTCTGCTCCTTCGAGACCCTCAAGGGCGCGGTCGACACCGTCGTCCAGTCGATCCAGATCGGCGTGCCGGTCGCGCGGATCGAGATCCTCGACGATGCGCAGGTTCGGGCCTGCAACGCCTATTCGAAGCTCGACTATCCCGAAAAGACGACCCTGCTGTTCGAATTCCACGGCTCCGAACGCTATGTCGAGGAGCAGGTCGAGACGGTGCGCGAGATCGCCGGCTATAATGGCGGCGGCGAGTTCCTCTGGTCGAACCTGCCCGAAGAACGCAACCGGCTGTGGAAAGCGCGGCACGAGGCCTATTACGCCGCGGTCAACCAGCGCCCCGGCGCGGTCGGCTGGACCACCGACGTCTGCGTGCCGATCAGCCGCCTCGCCGAATGCATCGTCGAGACCAAGGAAGATCTTGCGACGTCGTCGGTACCCTCGACGATCCTCGGCCATGTCGGCGACGGCAATTTCCACGTGATCTTCGCGATCGATCCCAAAAGGCCGGAGGAGATGATCGAGGTCGAGGCACTCAACGACCGGATCGTCGCCCGCGCGCTCGCCATGGACGGCACCTGTACCGGCGAACATGGCATCGGTCTGGGCAAGCAGCAGTTCCTCGTCGACGAACTGGGTGACGCGGTCGAAATGATGCGGCTGATCAAGCGTGCGATCGACCCGAAGGACCTGTTCAACCCCGGCAAGATATTCCAGCTTTGAACGAAGGCCCGGTTCCGTCCGGGCCTCCGTCATGTCCGCTGGAAAGGATCTGCCCGTGAACAGCCGCCACCTCGTCGACCCCGAACTCCTGCCCGTTCTGGAGCAGTTTCCGGACAGCGAGCTCAGCCGCGAAAGCCTGCCTGCGCTGCGCGAGCAGTTGAGGGCGATGCTGCCGCCGGCGCAGACCGACGCGGCGATCGAGGTGAAGACCGTCGCCGGCCCTGCGGGGGGCCCCGACATCCAGCTGCGCGTCCTGCGACCGAAGGACGCGGCCGCCGCCCCGCTTCCCGTCATCTATCACATCCATGGCGGCGGCTTTGTCGCCGGCACCGCGGATCAGCGGGACATGTCCAACGGGCCGCTGGCGATCGAGCTGAACTGCGCGATCGTCTCGGTCGACTATCGGCTCGCGCCCGAGACCGTGTTTCCCGGCTCGATCGAGGACTGCTATGCCGGCCTTGCCTGGGTCTTCGCCAACGCCGCCGAACAGGGTTTCGATACGGCCCGGATCGGCGTGATGGGCGAAAGCGCGGGCGGCGGCCTTGCCGCGGCGCTGGCGCTGCTGGCGCGCGACCGCGGCGAATATCCCCTCGCCTTCCAGCAGCTCATCTATCCGATGCTCGACGATCGCAACGGCAGCGGCGCCGAACCCCATCCCTTCGTCGGCGAATATGTCTGGACGCCGGAAAAGAACCGCTTCGGCTGGGAAGCCCTGCTCGGCCATGCGCCCGGCGGCGCCGACGTTTCGCCCTATGCGGCGCCCGCCCGCGCGACCGACCTGTCAGGCCTGCCGCCGACCTTCCTCTACGCCGGAGCGCTCGATCTCTTCCTGGAGGAGAATCTCGATTATGCGCGCCGCCTCGCCCGCGCAGGCGTGCCGATCGAATTCCATCTTTTTCCCGGAGCCTTCCACGCCTTCGAACTGCAGGCCGACGCCTATGTCAGCCGGCAGGCGCGGCAGCTCAGCCAGTCGGCCCTCAGGAGGTTCCTTGCCCCTCGCACCTGACCCAACGCGCGCCGAACCGCGCCTGTCCGCCGCGCTGCCCGCGCTGTTCGCCCTGGCGCTGGCGCTGGCCATCGGCACGATGTCGATCTTCCTTTTCAGCATCGTCCAGGAGGCCGCCAAGGCCGAACTGGGCCTGACAGACAACCAGCTCGGCTTCATCCAGGGCGTGGGCGCGGCGGCGCCGCTCGCCGTGCTGGCGGTGCCGATCGGACGACTGGTCGACAGCAGCAACCGGATGCGGCTCCTGCTCCTGCTGGTGCTCGGCTGGACGATCGGGCTGGTGCTGACCGCCTTCGCCGACAGCGTCACCGGGCTGTTCATCGCCCGGATGTTCGTCGCGGTGGGCGGCTTCTGTTCGGTCACCGCCGCTATCTCGATCGCGGCCGACATGTGCCCGCCGACCCAGCGCGGCAGCGCGATGCTGGTCCTGACGCTCGGCAAATGGGGCGGCAGCGCGGGTGCGTTCGCGCTGGGCGGCTGGCTGTTCGGCATGCTCGGCACGATGGTGCTTCCCGCATGGATCGGCCCGGTCGCGCCTTGGCGCGGGGTCCATCTCGCCGTGGCCGCGATCGGCGTGATCGTGTGCCTGCCGCTGCTGTTCGTCCGCGAGCCGGCCCGGCGCGAGACGGTCGCGGGCGCCGATGCTCCCTTCTCGGTCGCGATGCGCGAACTTTGGGACCGGCGTGCCTTCATCCTTCCCTTGTTCGCCGGCCAGCTCTCGGTCGCGATGATCGATACCGCCGCCGGCATCTGGGCCGCGCCGGTGCTGAGCCGCAGCTATGGGCTCCAGCCCGATCAGTTCGCCCAGTGGATGGGCCTGGTCGTCTTCGCCGCCGGCGTGATCGGATCGATCCTGGGCGGTCTTGTCGCCGACTGGGGCCATCGCCTTCCGCGCCGTGGCGGCATCCTGATCGGCGCGATCGCGGCGACGACCCTGTCGGTGCCGATGTCACTTTTCCCGCTCGCCCCCGACGTGCCCAGTTTCGCGCTGATGCTCGGGCTCTTCCTGTTCTGCGGCACAGCCGCCGGGCTGATCGTCGGCGTCACCATCACGGTCCTGCTGCCCAACGAGCTGCGCGGATTCTGCATTGGGCTGTTCGTGGCGCTGGCCGGCGTCCTCGGCTTCGGCGTGGCGCCGCCGCTGATCACGCTGGTCAGCGGCCTGCTGGGCGGGGAGAGCCATCTGGGCACCGCGCTCGCGATCGTCGGCGTCGTGATCACGGCGATCGCCTCGCTCGCCTTCCCCCTGGCGATGCGCCACGCGCCGCGCGATTCGACCTCGCTCGCCACATGACCTTTACCTTTCTGATAGGTCTCGACAAACCTATCAGGAAGGTCTAGCTTTTCCTCGATAGGATGAGAGGATGCGCTGGATGGTCGAGCGGGACTGGGTACAGGTCTCCCACGAGATGGCGGCAATGGTAGGCGCGGGCGCGTTGCCGCAACGCCCCTGGCCGGCCGAACCGGTTGCGCTCAGCTACACGCTCGGCTGCGTCGGTACCCCTGCCACGGTCCGCTGGCATGCCGATCCCTCCGCCGCGACGCTCGGCGACGACCAGCTTCTCCTGATCGTCTCCGCCTCGGCGATCGAGCGGCTGTTCGGCGCGCTGCCCGAGGGGCGCGACGGCGCCTTCCACATCACCCGCGAACTGCGCGAGATCGCCCTGGCCATCCGCGACTGCGACATGCCCGAAGGCGCGCGCGAGCCCTACCGTCTCGCCAAGAGCATCGAATTGCTGTGCGATACGCTGCGCCTGATCGGGGACAGCGCGCTGGTTCCGGTGCTGGGGGAGAGCCATTTGTCACAGGAGGGCTCTGTTGCAAAAATCGTGAAGCTTGAGCATGCTTGGCGGAGATTGGACGGACGGAACGATGACGGATTTCAAGTGGCGCCATTTCCAGGGTGATGTGATCCTGTGGGCGGTGCGCTGGTATTGTCGCTATCCGATCAGCTATCGCGACCTTGAGGAAATGCTGGCGGAACGCGGCATTTCGGTCGACCATACGACGATCTATCGCTGGGTCCAGTGCTACGCCCCGGAGATGGAGAAGCGGCTGCGCTGGTTCTGGCGGCGTGGCTTTGATCCGAGCTGGCGCCTGGATGAAACCTACGTCAAGGTGCGGGGCAAGTGGACCTACCTGTACCGGGCAGTCGACAAGCGGGGCGACACGATCGATTTCTACCTGTCGCCGACCCGCAGCGCCAAGGCAGCGAAGCGGTTCCTGGGCAAGGCCCTGCGAGGCCTGAAGCACTGGGAAAAGCCTGCCACGCTCAATACCGACAAAGCGCCGAGCTATGGTGCAGCGATCACCGAATTGAAGCGCGAAGGAAAGCTGGACCGGGAGACGGCCCACCGGCAGGTGAAGTATCTCAATAACGTGATCGAGGCCGATCACGGAAAGCTCAAGATACTGATCAAGCCGGTGCGCGGTTTCAAATCGATCCCCACGGCCTATGCCACGATCAAGGGATTCGAAGTCATGCGAGCCCTGCGCAAAGGACAGGCTCGCCCCTGGTGCCTGCAGCCCGGCATCAGGGGCGAGGTGCGCCTTGTGGAGAGAGCTTTTGGCATTGGGCCCTCGGCGCTGACGGAGGCCATGGGCATGCTCAACCACCATTTCGCAGCAGCCGCCTGATCGGCGCAGAGCGACAGCCTACCTCTGACTGCCGCCAATCTTTGCAACAGAGCCGCGCGAGGTGCCGGATGCGTCGGCTTCCCGCAAAATAGGCGTCCACGTCCGTGCCGGGTTCAAGAGCGAGTTGTTCGATCACGGCCGCCAGGACCGACGCTGGGATCTCGGCGGGCGAGACTGGAAATGCGCCCAGAAACCGGGCGCTCGTCAGCATCACGGCAAAGCCGAGCCGATTGTGGTCGCCGCGCAGAGTTCCAATGAGGTCGCGATCAGTTTGGTCCAGATGGAAATATCGCGCGAGTTGATCGGCCGACGGTTCGCCATCAAAGCGGGCAAAGCCCTGACGCTGGGCGTCAGTGAGGTGACGGGTGGGCATACCGTGCGAAACTTTCAACTTTTGCGAAGGGGACGGCCCATGCCGATAAACAAGGCGAATTTCTTCGCAAAACATATGTGCGAAACAAAATTGTTTTGCAGTAACTTTCGCACAATATCTGGAGCAGTCGCATGAAGCTCGGCTACGCGCGCGTTTCCACCGAGGATCAGAACTTGGAAATCCAGCGCGGTCGGCTCTCGGAGGCGGGCTGTGAAATGATGTTCGAAGAGAAAATATCGGGGGCCGCTCGTGGCCGGCCCGAGCTTGAAAAGCTGATGGGTCACCTGCGCAAAGACGATGTTCTCGTCGTCGCCCGCCTCGATCGTTTGGCGCGATCCACCATCGAACTCCTGCACATCGCGGAACGCATCAAGGAAAAGCAGGCAGGATTACAATCGCTTGATGAACCTTGGGCCGATACCACGTCCCCGTCTGGCGTGATGATCATGACCGTATTCGCTGGGATCGCCCAGTTCGAGCGGACTCTCATATTGAGCCGAACCGAGGAGGGGCGAAAGGCGGCGATGGCGCGCGGTGTGAGCTTCGGACGCCCAAAGAAAATGCGCCCAGATCAGGCGGAGCTCGCTCGCCAACTCGTTCTCGAGGGTAAGTCCATTAGCGCCGTCGCAAGGACCTTCAACGTTCACCCGGCCACCATCTATCGCTGTATCGAGCCAAACAGTGCCTTATGACACTTTCCTGTTCCGCTCAGCCGCACGACCCCAATTCGGCGACCGCGGGTTCCTCGGAATCGATGGATTCGAGGAGGATTTCTATGGTTCCGCCACAAAGAAGCCTGATGTCGATCCAGGGGCTTCCCTGTCCGTAAAGCAGTGTCTTGGGAGTGCGATCGCGGAGCACTTCAGCGGCATGGTTGGCCACATCCGCTTCCAGGCATCCTCCGGAAAAATAGCCGCCGGCCCGATCCTGATCGAACACCATCTGTGTTCCTGCTGGACGCGGCGAAAAGCCGACGAGGCGTGTGATCGTTCCCAGGACGACATTGCGATGCTGCCGGCGGGCGCTCTCAAGGCACGGGCGGATATCGGAAATCCAACCGAAGGTAGGCCAATCATTGCCCTCAAGCTGCATGCGCCCCTCCCCGTGCCAAGGATTCACGCGCTATACTTCTTGGTCCTTTGACAGCCGATGGCTGCTTGTATCGGTCCCTCCAAAGCCCTCTGCTTGACGCAGCCCAACGCCGCCATCGCAGGAGCCCCCTATGATATGCTCGGCCGCTTGGACCGGTGATGGGGGAGCTATGAAGAGCATGGGTACGAACGGTGCGCAACGATGTGATCGCGCCCGCCGCTGAAGCTGGGGCAAACTCGGCGGATGGAATTCCCCACTTTTCTATGAAAACCCCATCTTGTCCGATCGATAAAACAGCATTGGCATCCGCCTGATCCACTCGATTACACTCTTTTGAACGCCATGGCGATCGCATCGCCGCGCTCTGGAATGCTGGTCCACCGATCGAAGCGAGCAGTTGCTTCTTTTTCCGGTTTCCGTCTCCATTTCGCGGCTGAAAACGATCGAGCGAAAGGCCAACCTTCTTGTAAACGGTTCTATATCGAAGTATGTTGTGAAGAGCAAGAATTAGGCATGCGGCGGACAATTCCTTCCGGTCTTTAGCCGGTGGTCAAGCCGTTGGCATTACGCTGCCATTCCACAGTAGTTGGGGGGATTTCCTTGTCGCAAGAGGTTGGTTCGCTGCAGGCTCGTCCGAGGGTCCTGGCGACATATGCAATGCCCGCCAGGGTTGTCGGGGAAATTCAATCTTTCGCCGATCTTTCGATCCTTCCCGGTGAGTCCGCTCCTGAGCGCGTTCTTGAGAATTGCAACGGTTTTGACGCTCTCATCTGCACCTTGATGAACAAGGTGACCGCGGATTTTATCGATCGGTTACCCCCTTCCATCCGGCTTGTAGCGACTTACTCCGTGGGTATCGACCATATCGATCTCAGGGCGCTGCAAGCTCGGAGAATAGCATTGGTGAACACGCCCGACGTGCTCACCGAAGCCACGGCGGACATAGCCTGGCTCCTCCTCCTCGGAGCGGCCAGGCGCGCAAGCGAAGCGGAGGCTTTGTTGCGGTCGGGGATGTGGACCGGTTGGGAACCGAACCAGCTCGTCGGTACGGATATTCACGGCTCGACCTTGGGTATTCTCGGTTTTGGCCGGATCGGCCGCGCGGTCGCTCGCCGAGCGGCAGGGTTTGGCATGAACATACTGACCTCGGTCCGTTCATCGTCCGCGGGTGATCCACCCCCTCCCGGGACGATCATTTGTTCATCGATGGAGGAAGTCCTGGCTGGCAGCGATTTTCTATCTTTGCATTTGCCATTGACCGAGGAGACGCAAAACTGGCTCAATGCAGAGCGCATAGCTTCGATGAAATCTGGTGCGATCGTGATCAACACGGCACGGGGAGGGTTGATCGATGAAACAGCCCTGATTGCGGCGTTGCAATCCGGCAAGCTCGGCGGCGCCGGGCTCGACGTTTTTGTCGGCGAGCCCGATATTCGCCGCGATCTTGTAGAGGCACCTAACACCTTCCTCCTGCCGCATCTCGGAAGTGCGACGAGACGCGCAAGGGAAGGTATGGGCTTAAGCTTGGCGCGCGATATCGCCGCTTTCTTTGCCGGCCGGCCGGTCGAAAATGGCGTAGGTGTCTCGAAATGAGCGCGCTCGTTGATCTCGAGGCGAGGCAAAGGGTACAGCTTGATGCTCTCCTGTCGACAGCATTGAACGCTGCCGGCGTCGAAGGCAAGCTTGAGCGCTTTCTCCCCTCAGTTCCTCTCGGTCGAACCGTCGTCATCGGAGGGGGCAAGGCCGCGGCAGCGATGGCGAATGAGCTTGCCAGACTTTGGCCGGCCCCGCTTTCCGGCGCCGTCGTTGTGCCTTACGGCCATCAATCGCCTTCCTATTCCGGTCCAATTCAGATTTTGGAGGCTGGTCACCCGGTTCCCGACGGGAACAGCGTGGTGGCTGCGGACCGCATGATGGAGTTGGTCAAAGATCTTTCTCACGATGATCTCGTCATCGCGCTGATGTCTGGCGGGGCTTCGGCGCTTCTTGTCGGCTTGCCCGAAGGCGTCAGCCTTGAAGATAAGCAAGGACTGAACAAGGCCTTGCTGAAAAGCGGGGCAACAATTTCCGAAATCAATGCGGTGCGCAAGCAGATTTCCACGGTGAAGGGCGGCCGACTGGCGCATGCGGTAGGTAAGGCGCGCCTGCTCACTCTTGCCGTCTCAGACATACCGGGAGACGACATTCGCAAGATCGGGTCTGGTCCGACGATTGCCAATGCGGCGGAAGCCGTTGCGGCGACACCGATTCTCGAGCGATATGGCATAGATGTTCCGGAATCCATCAACCGGCACCTGCGGAAGGGTTTGGATAATCCCTCACCTGACGATCGATCAAGACGGGCAGGTGATAGTGCGTTCCTGATCGTCAAGCCGGGCGATATTCTCATTGCAGCAGCCCGGTGCGCCGAAAGCGTCGGCTACAAGCCGATCATTCTGGGGGATGACCTGGAGGGGGAGGCGCGTGAATTGGGTTCCGCGCATGCAAAGCTGGCGCTCGAAACGCTTCGAGCGGGGCGTAGGGCATGCATTCTGTCCGGCGGAGAGACGAGCGTGACCGTCTCCGGCCGAGGCAGAGGAGGCAGGAACAGCGAATATCTTCTGGGCTTTGTGCTGGCGACAGCGGGGCAGGAAGGGATTGCGGCGCTGGCAGTCGATACCGATGGCCTGGATGGCGCCGGCGACAATGCGGGAGCTGTTGCGTTCGCGTCGACCTTGACGCGCGCTGCCGGGAAGAAACTGGATGCTGCGGCCTATTTGCGCCGCAACGATTCCTATAGCTTCTTCGCTGCGCTGGACGATCTCGTCGTAACAGGACCCACATGCACGAACGTCAACGATTTCCGGGCCATTCTCATCGATCCGGTGATTGATCGCTAAGCTTGGTCGGTAGTCTGGTTAAACCATCGTGCCTCTGATTCCATTGACTTTGTGCGGCCGCCAACGCTGCCGGTGTGTCCAGGTCAAAGTGAATACCGGGATCGTCAATATGGATGGGAACGACAGACGCGCGATATTTTTCGAGAAGTGAGCGTGCGCCAGTATCACCTGAGAGATTCAGCAGCGCGGGGAAAAAATCAGAACCCCATGTGATCGGATTCCCCCTTCGCCCATCGCTTATAGGAACCAAAATCGTCGATGGGGTCGCTTGCTGAGCCATCCTTTGCAAGAGGCTTGCCGGGACAAATGGCATGTCGCCCAGACAA
Organism: Sphingobium sp. DEHP117; assembly: GCF_030867385.1. Taxonomy (GTDB): domain Bacteria; phylum Pseudomonadota; class Alphaproteobacteria; order Sphingomonadales; family Sphingomonadaceae; genus Sphingobium. Next base: position 42,095 of record NZ_JAPFBJ010000004.1, read on the forward strand.
ATGATCGCAGCACGCGTATCTTGCGGCAGCGCGGAGATCCCAGCGATCAATGAATGGGCCATTCCCCGACGGGCGTCGGAAGCTCGGGTCTGGCATAGTTCGCGCTTCCCAAGGATATCCCTGAGTTCAGCGGCATCCGCGTCCGTTACGATATGAGGCGGCGGTAAACCCGCCTGTTCGATTGTATCGACGATATGCGCCAGCACTGGCCGTCCGCCCAGATTGGTCCGGAGCTTGTCGAAGCCCATCCGGCTCGAACGGCCGGCGGCCAGCACTATCGGTCGCACGCACATGTGCATTCGTCTTTAGTAATTGCCGGAGAGCACGTCATGCGCCCAGCGGTTGGATAGGTTCGTATAGGGGTGCGCTACCCTTTCCGATCATACTCCCGTCCCATTCCCGCACAGCCATCTCCAATCCTCCCCACCATTTCCGCGACTGGCGGTTCATGTGTTCAGATGGCGTTAGTGGATATTTGCACCATCGTCGATCATGCCGCCCGTCGGCTGGATGGTAAGGAGTGTTATCAAAGCAAAGATGACGCAGGCCAGGCCGAGAAGGGCAAAGTACCACCAGATACCATTGGCCAGTAAAGAGAAGTAAATTGCGGGTACGAAGAACGCGGCGGCAGAGCCGCTCTGGACGACAACACCGTTAGCCAGGCCAACAATAGCGGTGTTCTTGAGAACGCGTGGAATCATGATCATGACCACCGCCACCATCGTACCAGGCGTGGCGAAACCCCAGACCATCAAGCTCACAATCGTTAAGGTTACGCTCGATTGAGGCAGGAAAAGAGAGATGCTCGCCATACAGGCTAAGACGGATATGGTTGCGGCAACGAGCTTGAACGAGTGACCGCGGGAGAGAAGAAAGCCGGTCAATATCCCTCCGCAGATACTGGCGATATTCGAGATCGCTACGGCAGCAGATCCCATGGATACGGAAACACCAAGAGTCTTGGCCATGTATTGAGGCATGACGATATTGACGCCAAAACCAGCGATGGTGAGTATCGCGAATGCGGCCGCCAACCGGAGTACGCCCGATTCTCCGATCACCGCCCGCAAGGCGTCGTCGTTGCCAGCGGTTCCGCGGGACGTCTGTCCAGGCACCGGGAGCAAGCCGACGGAAAGGGCAAGGCCGGCTGCCGCCGCACCATGAATGACGAATGGCAGACGCCAGTGTTCGGTTGCGGAGAATGGAGCGGCAAGGAGCAGACCGGCGCTTATGCCTGCGGCGAAATAGGTCGACCAGAGCGCCATGGCCCCGGTTTGCCGTTTTCCCGATGTAGTCATGATGAGGAGCGAAGGAGCGGCAGCGGTGATCGCTACAAAGCCGATACCTTCGATCAGACGTGCCGCTTCGATCAGGCCCAAGCTGTCGCTTATGTAGCAAATGGCGTTTGCGATCACGATGAGCACACATGCGCCAGCGAGCATGGGCCGAGCACCGTACCTATCGACTGCTGACCCGCCCAGGGTTGAGCCGAGTGTGGGAGCAATGAACAGGAGACCGATAATCCAGCCGATCTCCTGCGGAGAAGAGCCGAGCGCCTTGCCCATATCCGCTGCGATCGGCGCCATCTTGCCGGCGGACGCTATGGCAAGCAGACCGTAACAATAGACAAGAAAGATTGAGCCCCAGCCTGCGCTTTCGGCTTTCGATGTCGTGACGGTCATAAGGTATCCCCCTCTATGCCCGCCCTCCGTCTGCGTGAACTCAACTGCGGAACCGCCGCAGCCTGGTTCAGACTGGTTGGCGGCTATCGATCTCCATGCCAATGAAGCGCATGCCCCCGTTTCGACGGTGACAGCATCCATGCTTTAATCATGCCAGTAGAGTCTGGCCGGGTTGTCCACGAGCAGGCGATGTTGCAACTCAGGCGTCGGTGCGATGCGGGGGATCATATCGACCAGCGCGCCATCGTCCGAAATTGCATCTTGCATGTTCGGGTGCGGCCAGTCGGTGCCCCACAGGACGCGATCCGGATAGTCTTCGACAAGGGGGCGCACGGCCTGTGCGAAAGCATCCCATGGCGGGCCGCTGCCATCGAGGCGGTCGGGACAGGTCACCTTGGTCCAGATATCGTCGCGGCTGTCGAGGAGTGCCCGGAAGACACGCATATCCGGTCCATCCGGTCCTTGCGTGACATCGGGCCGCCCCATATGGTCGACGACGATCAGCGTAGGGATGGCGTCGAGGAACGAACGGAGTTCTTCCAGGATATCCGCCTCGAAATAGACGACGACATGCCAGCCGAGGCCCTGGATGCGACGGGCGACCTCAAGGAATTTGTCCTTGGGCGCATCGTCGACCAACCGTTTCAGGAAGTTGAACCGCACGCCGCGAATGCCGCCTTGGTGCAGGTTTTCAAGTTCGGCATCGCTGATGGCTGGATCGACAACCGCTACCCCGCGCGCGCGTCCATCGGATTTTGCGATTGCATCCAGCGTCGCACTGTTGTCCGTGCCGTGGCAACTGGCCTGCACGATGACGTTGCGGGAGAAACCGAGCCTGTCGCGCAACGCGAACAACATGTCCGGCCCGGCATCTTCGGGAAGATATTTGGCCTTCGCGCTGAAGGGGAACTGCGCCATCGGTCCGAAGACATGGCAGTGCGCATCGACCGCGCCGGCGGGTGGTACAAACCGCGGGCGTGAGGGATCGGCGTGCCAGCTTACGATACGACTCATGCGAAAATCTCTCCATCCATAAGCTTGCGCGCGGTACGCAAGATGGCGGCGCTGGTGACCTGGCCGTCTGCATCCGTCTCCATGACGCAGCTCATCTCGCCGGTAGGATGCTCCACCGACAGGGTCTTGCGGGCACCGCCTGGGATTGACGCGACCTGCGCGGCGGGCGATCCCTCGATCAAGCAGGCGGTGGCGACGCTGACCGCGCCGAGAACACCGATCGAGGCATGTGCGCGGTGGGGGATGAAGCTGCGTACCGTGACGGCGCCTCCGTCGCGCGGTGGTGCAACCAGCATCATCTTGGGTACGGATTTCTCGCGCACGTCGCCGAGGTTCATTCGTTCGCCGACGGCAAGGCGGATCGCCTCGATCCGTGCCTTGAGATCGCTGGCGCCGTCCAGCTCGTCACGACTCTCGTAGCCGGCCGCACCGACGTCTTCGGCCTTCATCACGACGCAGGGCATGCCGTTGTCGATCAACGTGACCGGCACGCCGTTCACGATGTCACAGGCATTTCCGGTAGGCAGCAGCGCGCCGCAGGATGAGCCTGCCGTTTCGCGGAACTCTAGCGGGATCGGAGCCGCCGTGCCCGGTACGCCGTCGATCCTTGCCGCCCCGTCATAGCGCACGCGCCCTGACGGTGTTTCGATTGTCGCCACGGCAATCTGGCCGGTGTTCATCATGTAGATGGTGACACGCGTCTCGCTGTCCTGTGCCGGCACCAATCCGCGTTCGATCGCGAACGGACCGACGCCGGCCAGGATATTGCCGCAATTTTGTGCATCGGTAACGATAGGCTTGTCGACGAATACCTGAAGAAACAGATAGTCGACATCGATGCCGGGACGCTCGGATTTCGAGATCACGGCCACCTTGCTTGTCAAGGGATCCGACCCGCCCATCCCGTCGATCTGGCGGGGATCGGGCGATCCCATCGCGCGGAGCAGGAAGGCGTCGCGTGCCGCGATATCGGCAGGGAGGTCATCTTTGAGGAAATAGCCCCCTTTGGATGTGCCGCCACGCATCCACATGACGCGGGTGGGGTCAGACATATTTCAGGCCCATTTCGGCGAGGCGGCCACGCATATCGTAAATGTCGAGGCCGAGTTCCCCGGCAGCGAGCCGTTGACGCTTCGTTTCCTCATTGGCTTCGCGTGCCTGGGCCTTTGCCAACACGTCGGCGGCGCGTTCGCGCTCGACCACACAGACCCCATCGTCATCTGCAATGATCACGTCACCGGGACGGATCACGGCGTCTGCGCAAACGACGGGGACATTGACCGATCCCAGCGTCGCCTTCACCGTACCCTGTGCGAAGATGGCCTTCGACCAGACAGGAAAGCCCATGGCCGTCAGATCGCGCACGTCACGTACCCCCGCATCGATTACCAGCCCCCGGCAACCCCGTGCCATCGCCGAGGTGGCGAGAAGGTCTCCGAAATAGCCGTCTTCGCAAGGCGAGGTGGGGGCGAGCACGAGAATGTCGCCGGGCTGCAGCTGCTCGATGGCGACATGCACCATCCAGTTGTCCCCGGGAGGCGCGGAGATGGTGACCGCCGAGCCCGCGATACGGGCGCCTGCATAGATCGGGCGCATGCGGGAGGCGAGCAGCCCTGTGCGGCCTTGCGCTTCATGGACCGTCGCAACGCCGCAAGAGGCGAGGGCGTCGATTACCGGCGCTTCCGCTCGCTCGATAGATTGGACGACTAAACCCGACACAACGCTCTCCTTGGCAACGATAACTGGGAGAATGCGCGCCGTTCCGTCCTTGCAGCAAATCCGTTCTTTGCCCGATGAATAAGAATTTGCTAATCGTGCAGCATGGAACGGCTGGACGTGAATCTGCGGCATCTGCGCGCCTTTCTGGCGATCATGGAAAGTGGAAGCGTGACGGCAGCCGCGCGTGAGGTTCACCTTACCCAGCCTGCAGTGACGCAGGGAATCGCCAAGCTGGAGTTGCGGTTCGGGGTGCCGCTTTTCGAACGGCAGCCGCGCCGCATGATCCCCACGGATGAGGCACGAATCCTGGCGCCGCGCGCTACCGCGATCATTCGGCTTCTGGGGCAAACGCGCGCGACGGCGGCGCAGGTTTCCGCTTTTCTCGGCTTATCGCGAGCGGGAAGTTATGCAAATGCTGCGACGGCCATGGGTCTGAGCGAAGCATCGCTGCATCGGGCGGTGAGCGACCTTTCGCTCGCTTTGGGACAGGATCTTGTGAGGCGGCGCGGCAAGGGTGTTGTCCTGACGGCGCGCGGCTTGGCGATGGCGCGCAATTTCCGGCTCGCGCTTGCCGAGCTTCGATCGGCGGATATTGAGCTGGCCGCATTGCGAGGCCACGAAAGAGGGCGCATCACGATCGGAGCGATGCCGCTTTCGCGTGCGCGCCTGTTACCGAGCGCCGTCGCAGCGTTTCATCGCGCGAAGCCGGATATCGATATCGTCATCATGGAGGGCTCCTATGCCGAGCTGACGGGGCCGCTGCGTGACGGCGATATCGATATGATGGTCGGTGCGGCGAGGACAAATATATCGGCAGATATGGCACAGAGAGAACTTTTCGACGATCCGCTCATCATTCTTGCCGGCGCGCACCACCCGCTGGCGCAGGCCCGCCGGCCCCCGACGATTGCGGCGCTCGCGCGGTATCCATGGATCGTGGCCGCGGCTGGTACGCCGTTAAGGGCGCATTGGCAGTCGATGTTCGAGGAGGTCGGCGTTACGCCACCACGCGTGCCGATGGAATGCGGCTCAGTCATGATCGTCCGGCAAATTCTTGTCGAAAGCGATTTCCTCACTCTGCTGTCGCCCGATCAGGTCAGTGTGGAACTGGAGGCGGGGTGGCTCGTGAGAATTGCAGGCCCGGTGCGTCCGATGTCGCGCACCATCGGTTTGACCGTCCGATCGGATTGGCGGCCTACGCCGGCACAGGCTGCTCTGATCGAGGTTATCGAGGAACAGGCCGCAGTGCTGCGCGACGAACACACTTCGTAATTTCTAATGCATTAGGTGCCAATCCGATTGGCGGTGCGTGGACGGTTGCCGCTAATCTCGGCAAATGGATCAGATTGCTGTCGCTTTGATTGGTTTCGGAGAAGCGGGCCGCAGCTTTGCGGAAGCAGGGTCCTGGTCGACTTCGGCGCGTGTCTTCGACGTTTTGACCGATGATCCGGCCAGCGCCGACCGCAAGCGTCGTGAGTATCTGGCAGCTGGCGTTGCGGGAAGCGACACGCTTGCCGATGCGGTGAGCCGCTCGCCGCTGGTGCTTTCGCTGGTGACGGCAGATCAAGCCGTCGTGGCCGCGCGCGCCGCCGCCTCGCTGGTCGCTCCTGCTGCGATGTTCTGTGACATGAACAGCGTGGCGCCTGAAACCAAGCGCATCGCCGCACAAACGATTGAAGCTGCCGGCGGGTGGTATGTGGACGTGGCGGTCATGGCGCCGGTCAATCCCGCCAAGCTCTCCGTACCGCTGTTGCTGAGCGGCGTCAGAGGGAGCGACGCGGCGGCGGCACTGGAGCGGTTGGGTTTCACGAATATCCGGGTAGTGGGCGACAAGGTCGGTCAGGCCTCGGCGATCAAGATGATCCGTTCGGTGATGGTGAAAGGTATCGAAGCCCTCACCGCAGAATGCGTGCTCGCGGCGGAAAGGGCAGGGGTCACGGCTGAAGTGCTCGGCTCGCTCGGCCCCGAATGGGATGCCAAGGCGGACTATAATCTCGACCGGATGATGGTTCATGGCCTGCGCCGCGCCGCCGAGATGGAAGAAGTTGCGCTCACGCTCGAAGGGTTGGGGGCAGCAAGCGGGATGACTCGCGAGGCTGTCGCGCTGCATCGCCGTCTGGGTCGATTGGGGGTCACACCTCCGCCGGAAGGGCTTTCCGCGAAAATCGAGAAAATCACCGATCTGGAATCCAAACTAGTGGGGAGGGTTGACGCCGCATGAGTCTGATTATCGACTGCCATGGTCATTATACCGTGCTGCCCAAGGGGCACGATGCCTGGCGAGAGGAGCAGAAGGCGGCTTTCAAAGCGGGCGTGCCTGCGCCGGCCTATCCGGAGATTTCCGACGATGAAATCCGTGACACCATCGAATCCAACCAGCTTCGCCTGATCAAAGAGCGTGGCGCCGACCTCACGATCTTCTCTCCCCGGGCGTCTGCGATGGCCCCGCATGTCGGTGATGCCGGTGTCGCGAAGGAATGGGCGATCCGCTGCAACGACCTGATCTCGCGCGTGGTCGGCCTTTATCCGGAAACTTTCGTTGGCGTGTGCATGCTGCCGCAATCGCCCGCAGCCGACATGGTGAACAGCATCGCGGAACTGGAACGCTGCGTCGATATGGGATTTATCGGGTGCAATCTGAACCCCGACCCGGGCGGCGGCCATTTCCAGCATCCGCCGCTGACAGACCGTTACTGGTATCCCTTTTACGAGAAGATGGTGGAGCTGGACGTTCCGGCGATGATCCACGTGTCGGGCAGCTGCAATCCCGCGATGCATGCCACGGGCGGATACTACATCGCGGCCGACACGATCGCCTTCATGCAGTTGCTCGAGGGAGATCTGTTCAAGGATTTCCCCACCTTGCGCTTCATCATCCCGCATGGCGGCGGTGCCGTCCCCTATCATTGGGGGCGTTACCGGGGCCTGGCCGACATGCTGAAGAAGCCGGCCCTCGATGCGCATCTGATGAACAACATCTTCTTCGACACCTGCGTCTATCACCAGCCAGGCGTCGACCTGTTGGCCGATGTGATCGACAACAAGAATATCCTGTTCGGTTCGGAAATGGTCGGTGCGGTGCGCGGCATCGATCCTACCACCGGCCATTATTTCGACGATACCAAGCGTTATGTGGACGCGCTCGTGATCAGCGACGCGGAGCGTCATGCGATCTTCGAAGGGAACGCCCGCCGGGTTTTTCCGCGGCTCGATTCCCGATTGAAGGAGAGAGGGCTGTGAGCTTCGTTTCGAAAGCCTTCGTTTCGACTGCTTCCGGTGACAAATATGTCCAGCAGCTCATCAAGCATTGGAGCCACCGGTTCGAGACGTCCTATGCCGATGGAGAAGGCCTAGTCCCCTTTTCTGACGTGGCTTCAGCGAGCTTTACCAGCGATCCGGAGGGTATCCGTATCGTCCTGCGCACATCAGGCGCGGAAGAGGCTGAAACCCTGCGGGGGGTAATCGAGAGCCATCTCGACAGGTTCGCCTTTCGGGAAGCCCCTTTGTCTTATACCTGGGAGGATGGGCGGTGACTGGTCGAACAAGGGATATTCACGCCTATTTGGCCGAGTTCGACGATATCCCCGGCACGCGGGTCTATACGGCAAAACGTGCCCGGCAGGGCTATTGGATGAACCAGTTCGCGATGAGCCTGATGAAAGCCGAAAACCGTGAGCGCTGGAAAGCCGATGAGCGTGCCTATATCGATGAATGGCCGATGACCGAGGATCAGAAGCAGGCCGTTCTGGATCGGGACTATAATCGCTGCCTCGATCTCGGCGGCAATATCTATTTTCTGGCCAAGGTCTTCTCGACGGATGGGCTCAGCTTCCTACAGGCCGTCGGCACGATGACCGGCATGAGCCCCCAGGACTATCAGGCGATGATGATTGCCGGCGGCCGCTCGCCTGAAGGCGTCCGCTCGATTCGGGAGAAAAGGTGATGGCCCGCATTTCCGCCGGCGTCGCGACAAGCCATATTCCCGCGATCGGCGCCACGATCGACAACGGCAAGACGGGCGAGCCTTATTGGGCGCCGGTATTTGCCGGCTATGACTGGTCGAAGCAATGGATCGCCGAAGAAAAGCCCGACGTAGTCATCATTGTCTACAATGACCATGCGTCGGCTTTCGACATGCGGATAATCCCCACTTTCGCGATCGGCTGCGCCGATCGCTACGGTATTTGTGATGAAGGCTGGGGACCGCGGCCGGTGCCGGAGGTGATCGGGCATGCAGACCTTGCTTGGCACATTGCGCAAAGCCTGATCCTGGACGAGTTCGACATGACCATCATCAACGAGATGGACGTCGACCACGGCTTGACCGTTCCGCTCAGTCTCATGTTCGGTCAGCCCGAGGCCTGGCCGGTAAAGGTCATTCCGATTGCCGTGAATGTGGTCACATATCCGCCGCCATCGGGCAACCGGTGCTGGCAATTGGGCGAGGCGATCGCGCGGGCAGTGGCGAGCTTCCCCGAAGATCTCAACGTGCAGGTCTGGGGTACGGGTGGTATGAGCCACCAGTTGCAGGGGCCTCGAGCGGGCCTGATCAATGCGGAATGGGACAACCGCTTCCTCGATTTGATGAGCACAAATGACGGGGAGACGCTTCGTACCATTCCCCATATCGAATATCTGCGCGAGACGGGCTCCGAAGGCATCGAAATGGTGATGTGGCTCATCATGCGCGGGGCGCTGGGCCGCATGGTCAAGCCATTGCATCGGCACTATCACGTCCCGGCGTCCAATACCGCGGTCGGACATCTCATATTGAGGCCGGCTGAGAGTTCGTCATCGGAGGTCTAGTGGACTTCGAAGACCTCAAGGCCAGAGTGATCGAACTGCGTGAGACGCAACAATCGATCGCCTCGGTTGTCCAGGACCAACCGCCTGACTGGCGGAAGGAAGTGGTTCGTTTGAGGCTCGAATTGTCGCGCAAGCTGGGCTTTGTCAGCAATTCTACGAATGACTGGCAAGCGCACGCGAGTGCTTCGGCTGCCTGGTCGCGGTTTCGCAAAAACCTGTCGGTCTTGCGCGCCGCGCTGGCTGAGCATCAAGCTCGCTGGCCGGCGGTGGCGCTAGACGAGAGAGCGACTGATTTTCAGGCGTCTACTCGACGCATACGCAAGGCCTTTGATGACCTCGAGCAGGGGCTCGCTGAACTGCAACTGGCTGCTTCGCGAAGCAACCCAACATAAGGAAATGTCACATATGCGGATTGCACTGGCTGGTGCGGGCGCCTTTGGCGAGAAGCACCTGGATGGCCTCAAGAACATCGATGGCGTGACCGTCACTTCGCTGGTCGGCCGCGAGCTGGAGCCGACCCGGGCGATAGCCGAGAAATACGGTGTCGGCCACGTCACTACAGAACTCGATGAAACGCTTGCCCGCGACGACGTCGATGCGGTCATTCTATGCACGCCTACGCAGATGCACGCTAAGCAAGCTATTGCCTGCATGGAGGCAGGCAAGCATGTCGAGGTAGAGATTCCGCTGGCGGACAGCTGGGCAGACGCGCAAGCGGTCCTGGCCAAGCAGAAGGAAACGGGTCTGGTCTGCATGGTGGGCCACACCCGTCGGTTCAATCCGTCGCACCAATATGTGCACAACAAGATCCGGGCCGGAGAACTGAACGTCCAGCAGATGGACGTCCAGACCTATTTTTTTCGCCGCAAGAACATCAACGCGAAGGGTGAGCCGCGTAGCTGGACGGACCATCTGCTGTGGCATCATGCCGCGCATACGGTGGACCTTTTCGCCTATCAGGCCGGAAAGATCGTCGAGGCACATGCGCTGCAGGGGCCAATCCATGCGGAACTTGGGATCGCGATGGATATGTCGATCCAATTGAAGAGCGAAACCGGCGCTATCTGCACCCTTTCGCTGTCGTTCAATAATGACGGACCGCTCGGCACTTATTTCCGGTATATCTGCGATAACGGCACCTACATCGCGCGCTACGACGACCTGGTGAACGGCAAGGAGGAGCCGATCGACGTTTCCCAGGTGGATGTGTCGATGAACGGCATCGAGTTACAGGATCGTGAGTTCGTCGCGGCCATCCGCGAGGGTCGCGAGCCCAATTCCTCAGTCGCCGGCGTATTCGATTGCTATCGCGTGCTTGGCGAACTGGAAGCGCAGCTTGTCCGCTGATCCCTTCGCGCTACCACAGGCAGGAAGAGCATAGTATGACCGCGACCCTTCCAAAGCGCGCTTTAGGCCCGTTTTCCGTGTCAGCAATTGGTCTTGGCTGCATGAACCTTTCGCATGGGTATCAGCCGCGTCCCGAGGCTGAAGCAGCTGAACGGCTACTGTTACATGCGTTGGATAGAGGCGTCACGTTCTTCGATACGGCTGCTCTCTACGGGTTCGGAGCAAATGAGACGCTGATCGGGCGTGCCTTGGGACATCGCCGCAAGGATTTCGTCCTTGCCAGCAAATGCGCGCTTGGCGAGATCAATGGAAAACGCGGTCTCGACGGTTCGGCGGCGGCGATCACGCAGACATTGGATGAAGCATTGATACGATTGAGGACCGATGTCATCGACCTCTACTATCTTCACCGCCTCGATCCGAAGGTACCGATGGAAGAGTCGGTCGGCGCCCTGTCGCGGGCAGTGGAGGCAGGAAAAATTCGCACGATCGGTTTGTCGGAAGTATCGGCAGAAACGATCCGCGCGGTACATGCGATCCATCCGGTGACAGCTGTCCAGACCGAATATTCGCCCTGGACGCGCAATGTGGAACTTGCCGTACTCGATTGCTGCGAGGAGCTCGGGATTGGCTTTATCGCCTTCTCGCCTCTGGCTCGCGGCTTGTTGGCGGGAAGTGTGGGTACGGCAGGTTTCCAGCAAGGCGACCTGAGAGCCGCGATGCCGCGGTTCCAGGAACCTCATTTGACGCGGAACCTCGGGCTTTATGATCAGATGGCTGGGTTGGCCCGGGCTGCAGATTGCACTCCGGCGCAGCTCTGCCTCGCCTGGCTGCTTTCAAAGCGCGACTTCGTCGTTCCGATCCCCGGGACCACGAACATTGATCATCTCGATGAAATTCTGGATACCCTGTCGTTGACCATCTCCGAGGTCGTGTTTGACCAAGTGGACGCCCTTTTCGCTTTTGGCGCCGTTTCGGGACCTCGTTATTCAAAGGAAGCCCAATCGCAAATTGGTACCGAGATTTGGGAGGGTGAGCCGCTTGCCAGCTAGACTGTTCAGGTGAAACGGGTCGTTCGGGACCGGCGACGCAGGGTCGCGGCCGCAGTTCGCCGGCCGGCCGGTGCCCCGCCCGGTCCGAGGAAGGCTCAGCTTCGGCGCGTCGAAATTCTGGAAGCGGCGAGGCGATTGTTTGTTGAGCGAGGCTATGACGCGACGACGATGGATGACGTTTGCGTTGAAACTGGCCTCGCTAAGGGCACACTTTACCATTATTTTTCAAGTAAGACCGAATTGCGTGCGGCACTTCGGGACAACTTCTGCAACATGATATTGAACCGTGTCAAAAGCAGGATCAGTCTTTGCGAATCCGACGATTTTTTCACGCGGATCGATCTTCTGGTCGAGACGGCGGTGGAAAGTTATCTGGACACGCCCGAGTTGCGGGATGTGATCTTCTTCAGTGGGGATACGCCGCTCAGATCCGTGGCCGTGAACGACGGGCTTGTGGGCTATATCAGCGATCTGCTTTCACAAGGAACGCTGGAGGGCGCATGGTGTGTGGATGATCCCCACGCGCTATCAACGCTGATCTATTATAGCATCCATGCGATCGCAGACGATGCCTTGATGAGCGGTGCGCGACGCCCTCGAAGCGCGGTGCGTGTCTCGAAACTGGTCGCTATCACGCCGGACTAACGCTTCTCATCTGGTTTCGCGCAATCAAGATTCCGCGAGTATCGTCGGGCGTTTACATGCATCAGCTATCAGAATGGATGGCTTCTCATCAAATGAGAGTGTCCATACCGCGAAGGCATCCATCGGCCGGATTTGTTAGGGAATGCCAAACTGGATTTCAGGGAAATAGCAAACGTGAATCTTAGCCTTGCGGAGCCAAAACTGCTCCGGGCGCAAGCTTTTGTCGATGGCGCATGGATCGACGGCGAAGCGCGAATCGACGTCTTGAATCCGGCAGACAGCTCCTTGGTCGGCTCGGTCCCGGATCTCGGGTATCGCGAGGCCGAAGGTGCCGTCGACGCGGCCTATCGTGCCTTGACCGATTGGCGAAAAGCTACAGGCAAGCAGCGGGCCGCGATTTTGCGGCGCTGGTATGATCTGGTGCTCGTCCATACGGATGATCTGGCGCGCCTTCTGACGGCCGAGCAAGGCAAACCGTTGCACGAGGCCAAGGCCGAGGTGGTGTATGCGGCATCGTTCATCGAATGGTTCGCGGAGGAGGCGAAGCGTGTGAACGGAGATGTCTTAGCACCTCATGCGGCCGACCACCGTCTCCTGGTGCGACGCGAACCCGTGGGTGTGGTAGGCGCTGTAACACCCTGGAATTTTCCGCTCGCCATGATCACCCGAAAGGCAGCGCCAGCTCTGGCTGCCGGCTGTACCATGGTGCTGAAGCCGTCGGAATTGACGCCGCTTTCAGCGCTCGCTTTGGCGTGGCTGGCCGACCAGGCCGGAGTGCCGGCGGGAGTTTTCAATATCGTGACCGGTCAGCCCGCGCCGATCGGCGATGTGCTGACGGCTGACAAGCGCGTTCGCAAGTTCACCTTCACTGGTTCGACAGGCGTTGGCAAGATGCTCGCCGCCCGTTGTATGAGCACCGTGAAGAAGGTTTCCCTCGAATTGGGTGGAAACGCGCCGTTCATTGTCTTTGATGATGCGAAACTCGACGATGCGGTTGAAGGCGCAATAGCATCAAAGTTCCGGAATTCAGGTCAGACCTGCGTCTGCACAAATCGCATTCTGGTCCAATCCGGCGTTTATGAAGCCTTTTCCCGGCAGCTGGCGGCACGTGTTCGCGCGCTTGCCGTCGGGCCGGGTCTTTCGACCGGCGCGGATCAGGGGCCATTGATCGATGAACGTGCCGTTGCAAAGGTCGAAAGCCATATCGAAGACGGCGTCAAACATGGTGCCAGGATATTGACCGGAGGGCGACGAGTGCCCGGGGCAGGCCATTTCTTCGAGCCGACCGTTCTCGTAGATGTTTCGCCGGATGCTCTCCTATGTCGGGAGGAAACCTTTGGCCCCCTTGCCGGCCTCGTCCGTTTCCAGACAGAGGATGAGGCGATCAATTTGGCGAATGCCACGGACAGCGGCTTGGCGGCTTATGTATACACGCAATCCCTTGAGCGCAGTTGGAAGGTGAGTGAGGCTCTTGAATATGGGATGGTTGGGCTCAACACCGGCCTGATTTCGACGGAGGTCGCGCCTTTCGGTGGGGTGAAGGAATCCGGTCTCGGGCGGGAAGGATCACGATATGGGATCGATGAGTATCTCAATTTGAAATTCGTCTGTCATCAGATCGGTTAGGACGCATCCGATTCCAAGCGTTTCTTTAGAACTGGATTGTCAAAGAGAAACGGCAAAAAACGAACGCGCTGGCTGTTGATGACAGGCCGTTACTACGGTAGCTGAATCGACCGCGCGATTAAGCTCGTGCGACAGTCGAACAACGTAGTGCGTACGAGCTTATCATGGCGAAGAAGACCGACATTATCAACGAATATGAAGCAGCGGCTGTCGCCTTACGCCACCTATATAGCGTCTGTTCGGCAATCCCGATCTGACGACAGGCCTCGTCGGTGGTCCCGCCTCGCCCGACAATCACATCAACCTCACGCAGCTTCGCGATGATCTGTTCCGGCGTAAATCGCTGACGTCCCATATATTTCTCCATTCCTTTCGCCCGCTCGGGCTCTCTTCAGAAATGGACCAATTTTCTCAAGGCAGACCAATTTTATGAAAATCAATCGACCAGCCGCGCAAAAAGTAACGGCCATACTGCGTCGGCGAACAAAAGATCATGGAGGCGCTCAACCGCCAGTGACGTTCATATGGCGTTCGACAGCCGGCTGTGATCGCGCAATGTCGAACTCGTGGCGGAGTGGCTTGGCGGTCATTACGGCATCCAGCGCCGCGTCGATCGCATCCCGGCCACCAACACGCATCGCATCGCGCAGTTCGATGCGCTGGTCGCGGCCGAGACAACCAAAAATGGTGCCAGTAGCCGATATGCGGATGCGGTTGCAGCCGGCGCAGAAATTGTCGGTGAGGGGCGTAATGAAGCCTATCCGCCGACTGGTTTCGGCAACGTCATAATAGCGCGCCGGTCCGCCGGTTCGGTGGAGCGACGGAATCAGGACATATTCGCGCGCCAGCCGACGTTTCACGAGGTCGAGGGGCAGATAATGATTGGTCCGGTCTTCTTCCACCGCACCCAACGGCATCGTCTCGATCAGCGAGAGATCGAATCCCCGTTCGCCGCACCAGCCAACCATTGTTCCGATTTCATCTTCGTTGAGCGCCTTGAGCGCAACCATGTTGATCTTCACGGCGAGGCCCGCGTCTTGCGCGGCGGCGATCCCGGCCAACACCTGGTCCAGGTCGCCGCGCCGGGTGATCGCCCGGAAGCGCTCGTGGTCGAGGCTGTCGAGGCTGATGTTGAGTCTGCGAATGCCATATCGATGGAGGTCGCGCGCGACTGTGGCGAGCTGGGTAGCGTTGGTTGTCATCGTCAGCTCATCAAGGCCGTTGCCGATGTGTTGGCCGATCGCCTCCACCAACCCGACGATGCCGCGACGGACCAGAGGCTCGCCACCGGTCAGGCGGATGCGTCGCACACCTCGCGCGATCAGGGCATCGGCCAGTTCCGCCAGTTCCTCCAGGGTGAGGAGGTCCTGGCGCGGCAGGAACTCCATGCTGTGCATGGCGGTGACAAACCAGGCCAATGGAGCGCCGGCGTTTTGCTGAGCGCGGCGGTGTAAAAACCGGCCATTGGATAAGGTTGCTCTTTTTGGAGCGGCCAGGGATGTTTGCCGTGGAGGTCTACGCAGCGGTTCGCCGTTTTGTGTTTGTGGAAGGGAACAGTCAGCGTGAGGCGGCGAAGGTCTTTGGCCTGAGCCGTGATACGATTGCCAAGATGTGCCGGTTCTCGCTGCCGCCGGGCTACACGCGCACGAAGCCGGTGGCGAAGCCGAAGCTGGGGCCGTTGCTGCCGGTGATTGACCGGATCCTGGCGGAGGACCGGATAGCGCCGGTGAAGCAGCGGCACACGGCCAAGCGGATATTCGAGCGTTTGCGCGACGAGCATGGCTATGGCGGTGGCTACACGGTGGTGAAGGATTACGTTCGGCAGTGCCGAGCGCGCAGCCGCGAGACGTTCGTACCGCTGGCGCATCCACCGGGCCACGCGCAGGTGGATTTTGGCGAGGCGGTGGGGGTGATCGGCGGCGTCCGGCAGAAGGTGCATTTCTTCTGCATGGACCTGCCTCAGTCGGATGCCTGCTTCGTGAAGGCCTATCCGGCGGAGACGACCGAGGCTTTCCTCGACGGGCACGTTTCGGCATGTGCGTTCTTCGGCGCCGTGCCGTGCTCGATCCTGTACGACAACACGAAGATCGCGGTCGCGAAGATCTGCGGTGACGGCAAGCGCGAGCGCACCCAGGCCTTCACCGGACTGGTCAGCCACTACCTGTTCACCGATCGCTTCGGGCGCCCCGGCAAGGGCAATGACAAGGGAAAGGTCGAAGGGCTGGTCAAGCACGCGCGGACACACTTCATGGTGCCGATCCCGCAGGCGGCGAGCTACGACGACTTTAACGCGGAATTGGAACGCCGCTGCCGCGCTCGGCAGGAAGAGCGGGCCGGACGGCACAGCCAGACGATCGGCGAGCGGCTCGTGGCCGACCTGGCTGCGATGCGTCCCTTGCCGTCAGGGACGTTCGAGCCGTGCGAGACGCGGATCGCCCGCGTATCGTCGACAGCATTGGTGCGCTACCGGACCAACGACTACTCGGTTCCGACCCGCTACGGCTTCCAGGACGTGGTGGTGAAGGGCTTCGTCGATCAGGTCGTCATCCTGTGCGGCAGCGAGGAGATCGCCCGTCACCCGCGCTGCTATGGCGAGGCCATGTTCGTGGCGAACCCGCTCCATTATCTGGCGCTGATCGAGACCAAGCCAGGAGCACTCGACCAAGCTGCCGCGTTGCAGGGCTGGGACTTGCCCGAGGTGTTCCAGCATCTGCGTCACCTCCTGGAGGCGCGGATGGGCAACAAGGGCAAACGCGAGTTCATCCAGGTGCTGCGTCTTCTGGAGGCCATCCCGATGGAGGTGGTCACCTTGGCGATAAACGAGGCGATCCATATCGGCGCGATCGGCTTCGATGCGGTCAAGCAGATCGCGCTGGCGCGCATCGAGCGCAGACCCGCCCGGCTCGATCTGGCCTCCTATCCGCACCTACCCAAGATGGAGGTAAAGACGACCCGCGCCGCCGACTATGCCACGCTCCTGCCGGAACTGGCAGCATGAGCAGGGCAACGGACGACAAGATGCCGGCCGGCACCACGGCAGGCACGCCTCAGGTTCTGCTGACGCATCACCTCAAGCAGCTCAAGCTGCCGACGGTACTGCGCGAGTATGAGAAGCTGGCCCGGGAATGCGCGCGTGATGGCGTCGATCATACCCGCTACCTGCTGCGCCTCATCGAACTGGAGCTGATCGACCGGGAACGCCGCACGGTCGAGCGCCGGATCCGTGCCGCCCGGTTCCCGGCGGTGAAGAGCCTCGATACCTTCGACTTCACGGCCATCCCCAGCCTCAACAAGATGCTCGTCCTGGAGCTGGCGCGTTGCGAATACATCCTGCGGCGGGAAAACATCATCGCGCTGGGTAACAGCGGCACCGGCAAGACCCACGTCGCGCTCGCGCTGGGCCTGGCGGCCTGCCAGAAGGGCTTCACCGTCGCGTTCACCACCGCCGCGGCGCTGGTGAACCAGTTGATGGAAGCCCGCGACGAAAAGCGGTTGCTCAAGATGCAGCGCGACCTTGCCGCCGTGAAGCTGCTGATCGTTGACGAACTGGGCTACGTTCCGCTCTCGCCCACGGGCGCGGAACTGTTGTTCGAAACCTTCTCGCAGCGTTACGAGCGGGGATCGACGATCGTCACCTCCAACCTGCCGTTCGAGGACTGGACCCAAGTTCTGGGGTCCGAGCGGCTCACCGGAGCGCTGCTCGACCGGCTCACCCACCACGTCAGCATCCTCACCATGAACGGCGACAGCTACCGCCTCAAGCAGTCCGCCCACCGCCGCCGCGCTGCCGGGGCGGAGCAAAACCAGGCCACTCCCGCCCACGCCACCGACTGACCCGCCGCAAAACGGCAAATATGCAAAGGGCCCCGATCGGGGCCCTTTGCATATCATCCGCGCTCATCTTCAATGGCCTGCTTTTACTCCGCCATCATGGCCTGGAATCCGACCGCCGTTGACACCTTGACTGGAGTACGGTAATACGCAATTATAGTTGGATAACTAAGGATATGGCCATGGAGAGAGGATTGCCGACAAAGGCGCTATGGGATCGCCTTCCCGAAATCGTTCGCTTCCGCGATCAACCGGGGATGACGGAGACCTACAGTTTTGCGGGCGCCGAGGGCACGACCGAGCTGGAAGGCCAGCTGTTCCGGCAGAGAGCGCGGCCATCTAAGGCGGTCTATTTGTTCATGCACCCCACAGCCACGGCCCAGCTGCTCCCAATGCCTGAGGCGCTTGCCGATGCGGGGTTGCACGTACTTTGCGCGTCGAGTCGCTACCCGAGAAACGATAGTGCGCTGATTATGGAAAAGGTCGCCTACGACATGGGCCAGTGGGTGCGCCACGCGCGCGAGTCGCTGGGTTATGAAAAGGTGATCCTGGTGGGATGGTCGGGCGGCGGCTCGCTATCGCTGTTTTATGCGGCCCAGTCTGAACATCCGACAATCACCCACACGCCCGCCGGCGACCTTTATGACCTGACAGCAGCGCGGCTGCAGCGGGTTGACGGAATAGTCCTCATCGCCGCCCACCTCAGCCGGGCGGAAGTGCTGACCGAATGGCTTGACCCCTCCGTCATCGACGAATTCGACCCGGACACGCGCGATCTCGAATTCGATATCTATAGTCCGGACTGCCCGAACAAACCACCATTCACCGCTGACTTCATCGCCGCCTTCCGCGAGAGGCAGCGGGCCCGCAATCGCAGAATTACCGCCTGGGCCGAGGAAATGCTTGCCACGCTCCGTCGTCGCAACGACGGCGAAACCGAACGCGCCTTCGTCACGCACCGCACGATGTGCGACGTGCGCTGGATTGATCCGACGATCGACCCCAATGGACGCGCGCCGGGGGCATCCTATCTTGGCAATCCACGCACGGTGAACGTGGGACCCGCTGGTTTGGCGCGATTCTCAACCCTGCGCTCGTGGCTGTCGCAATGGTCCTACGACCTATCCAACTCCAAGGCTGCCGTTAACGCGACAAAGATCCATCGGACCCCTGTGCTGCAGATCGAGAATGAAGCGGACGACGCGGTTCCCGCGAGCCATAATCCGATCATTCACAACGCGCTCACCGTTGCGAACAAGGAATTTGTGAGCATCAAGGGCGCGACCCATTTCTACCAGGGCCAGCCCGAACATGTCAGCGCTTGTATCGACGGGATCATCGACTGGAGCCACCGCAACGATTTGTGATCTGGCCGCCGCGATCGACGCGGCGCCTCCGCATTTTCGCTGCGGCGCGGCCGGCTTACGCCGGCCGGTCGCGGATTCCTTGCGGGGATCAGTTGTAGACGGCGTCCCGGATGTCGGACACGAACTTCCCCGACATACCCTCAAAGGCCGTGTTGGTCATGGCCACGACCGTCAGCGCGTTTGCACGATCGATGAACCAGCTATTGCCGTATCCGCCGGCCCAGTGAAGCGTTCCGGGAGACTGCGGCGACGGGACGGCGTGCGGATCTGCAAGCACTGCCCAGCCGAAGCCGAAGCCCCAACCCGGCCCGCAGGCCGCAGCCTGAGGTCCGAGCTGATCGGTCGCCATCATCTCGACTGTTTCAGGCTTCAGGATCGGACCACCCCCGAGCCGGATGGTTTCCAGAAAGTGCAGGACGTCGCCCGCAGTCCCCACCATCCCACCCCCGCCTGACGGATAGGAGTTTGGATCCAGGATACGGCTCGGCGCGAACGTTAGCGACCCGTTGAAGGCATCCAGAGGCACTACCATGCCGTCCGTGATGCGGACGGGAACGGATTCGCTGTTGAAGTAATTCGTCGCGAGCCGCTCAACATCCGCAACGGCAAAGCCGGTATCGACGATACCCAGCGGATCCGTGACCAGTTTGCGCACAGCATCGCGTAGCGAACCACCGGTAACGCTCTCAACCACCCCTCCCATCACATCCATGCCAAGGGAATAGCGAAAACCCGACCCCGGTGCGGCGGTAAGCGGGGCGGCAGCCAGGCGCCGAAGATTCTCGGATAGCGACAATCCCGGTTGATCCAACCCGTCGGAGACGTCGAGGCGACGATAATGGCCATCGCTCCCTTCCTGAAACGGATAGCCGAGCCCCGATGTGTGCGTGAGCAGATGGCGGATCGAGATGACCGGAACCGATCCATCGGACAGGCGCGGCTGAAAGTCGGGCAGGAAGCGCGTCACTGGATCGTCCAGCCTCACAACACCATCCTCGATCAGGCGCATCACGGCGGCGGTGACAAAGGGTTTGGTCACCGATGCAAATCGGAAAATGCTATCCGTTTGCATCGGCTTTTGCGATTCACGGTCTGCAAATCCCGCCGCGCGGCGATAGGCGATCTTGCCGCCCCGGGCGACGATCACGACCGTTCCCACCAAACGATTGTCGGCGAGAGCATTGTCTATCGCGCGATCCAGGCGATCGGACACATCCGCGCCTTTAAAGGCTGATGAACTCATAAGTTCAAACTCTCCCGATACTCTCGCAGACCGGACGCGGCCCGCACCTAAGCGATTGCAGTCATCAACCGCGCGGTGGAGAGCGACGACGATTCGGTCGGAGGCAAGGCCTGACCATCAGCACACCTCTCCACGCAACCTTCACGTCGCAGACCGCCACCGTGCAGTTCCTTAGTTATCTAACCATTAGTGATGTAAGTATCGGCGCGCAACATTGATGTGGGGCATCCATGGTGGCGAGGACACCCACTATCGCATCAGTCGCCTGCCTCATGAGTGATGCCGGCGACCCCTCGGTCCTCTCGGCGCCGCCGACCCGGCTTCGCGTCGGGCTCCTCGGGGGAGAGGCTCCGAATCGCAGCTTCTAGATTGGTCTGCAGCTCGCCCAATAGGGCGATCTGGAGATCCGCTTCGCGGCGCGAAATGCCGGTCTTAGCGATATCCCCAACTTCGATGCCAATGGGCAGAAGCTTCCTTTTCAGCTCGTGACCGTAAGGGGTGAGGAAGATGTTGATCTTCCGCTTGTCCGCCGCGTTGCGGACCCGGGCAACGATTCCCCGTTGCTCCATGGAAGCGATCGCCGAAAGCGTGGTCGGCTCCATCGTTCCAACAAGGTCGGACAGTTCCTTCTGGGTTAAGCCGTCCTGGTCCCACAGGACGCGCAAGAAGTACCACATGCCCAGGGTGACGCCGAACTGCTCGATCTTCAGCTGTAGCAGCTTTTGCATAAGTCGATGCGTGAGTCGGATTTGATATCCGATACTCAGGTCGAACGGCAGGTTGATTTCCCCGCTATCTCCGCTCATCGAAATCGGCCCTGCATGACCCGAACCATCGGGCCTGTTGAATGTCGAAACCAGCGTGCATTCCTTCTTGGCCCAGTCGGCCCCAAGCTGCGATTTTGGCCAAGTCGGAGAACGTTTTGGGAACGTGGCATTCGGTATTGACGATGGAAATCATAGAAGAGGACAGTTCGCTCCATCATAGGGAGTGGGTTGATGGATCGGAGTATTCCGGGCGGGGATTTGATCGGACGATGGAGCCTGAGCTTTGCCGATATTGATTTTGTAAATTCGAAGCCGGCCCTGACGCGCCTTGGCCTCGCCGCGCAGCTGAAATTCTTCGCTTCCCTGGGGTTTTTCGCGATCGATCCCGGCTCAATCCCTACCGATGGCCTCTCGTATCTGGCCGAGCAACTCGGTGTCGAGGCTGGCGAGATAGCCGGTTATGACTTTTCCAGTCGGACAGCACGACGGCATTGTGCGGAGATCCTGATCCATCTTGGATATCACCGCATGAAGCGGGTGGATCGCGCGCAATTGACGGAATGGATTGCTGGCGAGCTGTGCCCGGGCGGCCAGTCGATCAATGCCATGCTTGAGCATGTTTTCCTGTGGTGCCGGGACCGGCGTATTTATGGGCCGTCGCGCAAGGAGCTTGAACGTGTCGTTCGCTCACAACGGCAAGATTATCTGGACACCTGGCTGATCGGAACCAGTGATCGGCTTTCGTCAGATGCGGTGGCGTTATTGGAAGCCTCGCTTGCCGATCCGGACAGCTCGACCGGATTCAACAGGATGAAGGGTGACGCCGGACAGGCAACGCTCGACAACATTCTCGACGTGACCGAGAAACTCGCCTTTATCCAGAGACTTGATCTTCCCCATGATCTCCTGACGGCTACGGGCAAGCCATGGGTCGATCAGATTGTTCGCCGCGTTGCCGGTGAAAAGGCCTCGGAGATGCGCCGGCATGCGCCGGCGCGACAGCTCGGCCTTTATGCGATTTATCTAATGTCGCGGGAGGCGCAACTCACTGACGCGATGATCGACCTGCTGATCGAAACCGTTCACAAGATCGGAACGCGCTCGAAACGCAAGGTGGTGGGCGATATCGCGAAAGACATCGAGCGGGTCTATGGAAAGGAGCGCCTGCTGGTCGAGATCGCCAGCGCCTCGATCAATGAACCATCGGGGCGCATCTGCGATGTCATTTTCCCGATCGCCGGTAAGGCCAAGCTGGCGGCGATCGTCAAGGAGAGCCATGCGAAGGGCGCTCTGGACCGGCGCATCTACAAGGTGATGCGTGGTTCCTGGGCCAATCATTACCGGCGCATGCTGTCAAGCCTGCTTTCCGTACTTGAGTTCCGGTCGAACAACGCGGTGTGGCGGCCGGTCCTGGCGGCCCTCGACTGGATCAGGAGCAAGGTGGATGGCGGATGCCGCTTCGTGCCATTGCAGGATGTTCCGATCGATGAGGTGATTCCAGCGCGATGGCGCAGTTCCGTCATTGATGACGATGGGCGGGTAAACCGGATCAGCTATGAGCTTTGCGTCCTGACGCAACTGCGCGACCGCATCCGCTCCAAAGAAATCTGGGTGGTCGGGGCGGATCGCTATCGCAATCCCGATGACGATCTTCCCAAGGACTTCGAGATCAGGCGAGATGCGTACTATTCCGGCCTCAGCCTGACGCCAGATGCGCAGGCGTTTTGCGCCTCGATCCGGGAGGAGCTTGAACGGGAACTGTTGCTCCTCAATGCCAATATTCCACAAAACGACAAGGTCCGGCTCCTGTGGCGCGGCGACAACCGGATATCGATTACACCGTTCAAGCCCTTGCCCGAACCGAAGGGTCTCGCTTCGATCAAAAGCGAGATCGGTCAGCGCTGGCCGATGACCGGACTGCTGGACGTGTTGAAAGAGGCTGCTCTGGACACGGGATTGATGGATGCTTTCGAAACGTCGGCCTCGCGGGTTACCCTGTCGAAAGCAGCCTTGGCTCAGCGTCTTTTGCTGTGTCTCTATGGCTTGGGCACGAACGCCGGGCTCAAGCGGGTCGCTGGCGCAACACCCGATGTCAGTTACGAGGAATTGCTGCATGTCCATCGCCGTTTCATCCACGCGCCAGCGCTGAGGGAGGCGTGCGCGCGGGTAGCAAACGCGACACTGGCAATCCGCAATGCCGCAGTATGGGGAGATGCGGGCACGGCATGCGCGTCCGATTCAACGAAGTTCGGCGCGTGGGACCGCAACCTGATGACGGAATGGCACGCCCGCTATGGCGGCCGTGGCGTCATGATCTACTGGCATGTGGAGAAGCGCGCGACCTGCGTTTATTCCCAGCTCAAGCGGTGCTCTTCCTCGGAGGTCGCCTCCATGATCGAAGGCGTGCTACGCCATTGCACCGACATGGAAATCCAGCGCCAGTACGTCGATAGCCACGGCCAGAGCGCAGTCGGCTTTGCGTTCTGCCGACTCCTTGGATTTGAGCTTGCCCCGCGGCTGAAAGCAGTGGCACGCCAGAAACTGGCCCTTCCCCAAGCCGGCATGCGCACGCGGCTTTCCAATTTACTGCCGATCCTCTCCAGCCCGATCGACTGGGACGAGATCGAGCAACAATATGACGAAATGGTCAAATATGCCGCTGCCATGCAATCGCGCACCGCCGATCCGGAAGCGATCCTGCTCCGGTTTGCCAGAGCCGAAGTGATGCACCCGACCTACAAGGCGCTGAGTGAACTCGGCCGCGCGGTCAAAACAATCTTCCTATGCCGGTATTTGCGTCAGGAGGCATTCCGCCGCGAGATCCACGAAGGGCTGAATGTGGTTGAGAACTGGAACGGCGCTAATGGTTTCGTGTTCTTCGGCAAGGGCGGCGAGATCGCCACCAACCGCATCCATGAGCAGGAAATCTCCGTTCTGGCGCTACACCTCCTGCAAGCGTCGCTGGTGTATGTGAACACCCGCATGCTTCAGACCGTACTGGTTGAGCCGAAGTGGGCGGGGCGGATGACGCCGGAAGATTATCGTGGTCTCACGCCGTTGATCTACAGTCATGTGAACCCTTATGGCCGCTTCGACCTCGACCTGAACGACCGGATTGATTTTGGACGGCTTGCAGCGTGAGGCGGCTGATCGGCCTATAACATTTGGGTACACCCAGAGTGATAGGGCCGAGTGACACCATTCGTCTGTCACAAAAGGGTGGGTTTGCGCTCAATGTGACGATACACTGCAAGAGCCACCCTAATGTGACGGATTTTGCACTTGGCTCGTATCGGATATGCCCGCGTCAGCACCACGGACCAGGATCTGGATATCCAGATTGGCCGCCTCAAGAATGCAGGTTGCGAAATTATCCGTTCCGAGACCGGATCGGGGGCCTCGCGGAGCGGGCGCACGGAACTGGAAACGATCATGCAGTTTATGCACACCGGCGACGAGCTGGTCGTGCTGCGGCTCGACCGGCTCGGCCGCTCCACGCGCGATGTCCTGAACCTGGTGCATGAGCTTGATGAAAAGGGAGCTTCGCTGCGCATCCTTGAGCCAGAGGTGACGACGGCGGGCGACATGGGGCGAATGGTCATCACCATACTCGGCATGGTCGCCGATATGGAGCTGAAGTTCATCAAGGATCGTCAGCGCGCCGGGATCGAAGCGGCGCGCGCCGAAGGCGTTTACAAAGGCCGGAAGAAGAACGTCGATGACGATGAAATCCGCCGTCGCCTTGCCGCCGGCGCCAGCAAGGCCCGCGTTGCCCGCGACCTGAAGGTCTCACGAATGACCGTCTATCGGGCGCTCGACATTATTCCGTCACAGACCAAACTGCCGGAAAAGCCGCCCACTGCCAGCATCGCCCTGCATCTGATTATCGAGAACTTCAACAAGCGTGGAAGAGGTAGAAAACCCGCTCGGGAGCGGATTGAGGCGATGCTGGAACGCGACTACGCCATGGTAAAAAACGGCAATTGTGATTACAAACTGACCGTCGCCTATGACCCCGATCCGGATGGCATTTCCCTTGATGAGGAAATCCAAAGCCTCCTCTCCGAGATGTTCAACATCGCAGAGAGCTACAATTGCTCCATGGAAGCCGATATCTACGAGGTCGGTGGTCAGCAACGGTCCTGGTAGAATCAATCAAGCGTTCAGTGTTCGTTCTTCAACCTGGCCAAAATCGCAGCTTCGGGCCGACTGGGCCCAATTGTCTAAACGCAAGGTAATGATGCTTCGCGCTTTCCCGCTCCCCACCCTCGCGCGCACGGCGCTGTTCGCCGTGTTGGCATTGATGCTGGTCTTGCGGGTCGGGCCGCTCTGCGAGGCCGTTGCCGTCGCGGCCGTTCCGAGCGCGGCGACGATGGTCGATTGCGAGGGCAAGAGTCATCGCGCACCAGACAACAAAGCACCCGCGCCAGCCTGCTCGATGCCCTGCGCCAGTGCCTTTCAGGGCGAGCCGATCGCTCACGTAGCGCCGCTCCCCTTCGCCGCTATCGTTCCCTGGCCCGGGCGCCAGGCCAATCTGGCCGGGCTGGCCCGCGCGCCGGCGACGCCCCCTCCGCGAGCTGCGTGACACCGACCAACGCACTCAATCAATTTCGGAGATATTAATGACCACGATCAAGATCATCGGCGCGGCCATCGCGCTGACTCTCTCGACCACCGCGATGGCCGCTACGGCCACTTGTTGCGCCGATATGGCGTGCTGTAAGGAGGGCGCGGACTGCTGCAAGGATGCCAAGAAGGCCGGCGATCATGCCGACCATTCGGGCGAAGCGCAGCACCGCTAAGGATATGGGGATGGGGGCGGGCGACCGCCCCCATCCTTCTCCCGCTAATCCTTGCAGGCCGAGGAGTGAAGCGCCCCGGGTTTTCCGGAGGCTCCGATTTATGAGAAGGAGCTTTCGTTATGAGTAGAACCCGGAACAAGTTTTCACCTGAGATCCGCGATCGTGCAGTGCGTATGGTTGGCGAACATCGCGCCGATTACGGTTCGGAGTGGGAGGCGATGTCTTCGATTGCCGCCAAGATTGGCTGTACGGCCGAGACGCTGCGCCGCTGGTGCCGCGAGGAGGCGAGCCGACGAGCGGGGCCAGCGGCGCTTGCCGCTGATGAGAAGGCCAGGATCAAGCTGCTCGAGCGCGAGGTAAAGGAGCTGCGGCGCGCGAACGAGATCCTGCGCAAGGCATCGGCGTATTTTGCGCTGGCGGAGCTCGACCGCCGCGAGAGGTGATGATGTCGTTCATCGACGCGCATCGCGAGGACTTGGGTATCGAGCCGATCTGCCGCGAACTGGCGATCGCCCCGTCCTCCTATCGTGAACATGCTGCCCGTCTGGCCGACCCCGCCAGGCGTTCAGCACGTGCCCGGCGCGATGACGACATGCGCGAGCATATCAAGCGCGTGCACGAGAACAGCTTTGGCCTCTACGGCGCGCGCAAGGTCTGGCATCAACTGCGCCGCGAGGGTATTTCGATTGCCAAGTGCACGGTGGTGAGAACGGCGGAGCAATATTCGACCACGGTAGCGGCGGGATAGTCCTGCTGCGGGCGGCGTAAAAGTCGTCCACCTTGAAGCCTTTCTGCCGAGTCAGGGAGGTGTGGGGATCTACAGCGTGGAACTTTATCTTCAGGTCCGTCTGGCTTGCGCGGATGGCATGAGCCAACGGGCGGCGGCGAAGCGTTTCAATGTGTCGCGCGAAACGGTACGCAAGATGCTGTCGTTTTCATCGCCGCCGGGTTACCGGCGCCAGTCCGTACCGCAGCGCCCGAAGCTGGACGGGTTTGTGGCGATCATTGATGGATGGCTTGAGGGTGACCGCAGTGTCCCGCGCAAGCAACGCCATACGGCGAAGCGGGTATTCGACCGTTTGCGCACCGAGCATGGTTTCACCGGCGGCTATACGATCATCAAGGATTACATCCGGGAGCGCGAACAGCGCAGCCGGGAGATGTTCGTGCCGCTGGCGCACCCTGCGGGAGATGCGCAGGCCGATTTCGGGGAAGCGCTGGTGGAGATCGGCGGGGTGGAGCAGAAGGCCTACTTCTTCGCGCTCGATCTGCCGCACAGTGATGCCTGCTATGTGCGGGCCTATCCGGCGGCGGTGGCGGAGGCCTGGGTGGACGGACACGTGCATGCCTTCGCGTTTTTCGGCGCGGTACCGCGCTCGATCGTCTATGACAACGATCGCTGCCTTGTGACGAAGATCCTGCCCGACGGCACGCGGCAGCGTGCCACGCTGTTCAGCGCTTTCCTGTCACATTACGTGATCCGCGACCGCTATGCTCGCCCGGGCAAGGGGAACGAGAAAGGCAATGTGGAGGGGCTGGTAGGCTATTGCCGGCGCAACTTCATGGTGCCGATCCCGAAGTTCCCGACCTGGGAGGCGTTCAACCTGTGGCTGGAGGAGCAATGCCGCAAGCGCCAGCAGGACAAGGTGCGCGGGCAGAGCGAGACGATCGGTGAGCGGCTGCAGCGCGATCTCGCGGCCATGCAGCCTCTGCCCGCTACACCCTTCGAGGCCTGCGATCAGAAAGGCGGGAGGGTCTCCTCGCAATCCCTGGTGCGCTACAGGACCAACGATTATTCGGTTCCGGTGGCCTGGGGCCATCAGGAGGTCTGGATCAGGGCCTATGTCGATGAGGTGGTGATCGGCTGCCGCAGCGAAGTCATCGCCCGTCATCCTCGTTGCTATGCCCGCGAGGAGGTTGTCTTCGACCCGCTCCATTATCTCCCGCTGATCGAGCAGAAGATCAACGCATTCGACCAGGCTGCGCCTTTGCAGGGCTGGGACCTGCCCGAAGCGTTCACGACACTGCAGCGGTTGATGGAAGGGCGCATGCACAAACATGGCAGGCGCGAATATGTGCAGGTACTGCGCCTGCTGGAAACGTTCACCCTCGCCGATCTCCAGGCGGCGGTCGAACAGGCCATCGATCTTGGCGCCATCGGCTTCGATGCCGTCAAGCACCTCGTCCTGTGCCGGATCGAACGCGTACCGCCCAGGCTGGACCTGGACGTCTATCCCTTCCTGCCACGCACCACGGTCGAGAAGACCTTTGCCAGAGCCTATCTGAGCCTGCTCTCCGACCGGCAGGAGGCCGCATGAGCGATCAGGCCCCGGAGATCCTTCTCGCTCACCATCTCAAGGCGCTCAAGCTGCCTACGTGCCTGCGTGAGCATCACAAGCTCGCGCGGCAATGTGCCGCTGAAGGCGTCGATCATATCCGCTTCCTCGCCCGCCTCGTCGAGATGGAAATGATCGACAGGGAGCGTCGCATGGTCGAGCGGCGCATCAAGGCCGCGCGCTTCCCCGCCGTCAAAAGCCTCGACAGCTTCGACTTCGCCGCCATCCCCAGGCTCAACAAGATGCAGGTGCTCGAGATGGCGCGCTGCGAGTGGATCGAGCGGCGTGAGAACGCCATCGCTCTGGGGCCATCAGGCACCGGAAAGACGCACGTAGCGTTGGGGCTCGGACTGGCAGCATGCCAGAAAGGACTGTCGGTGGGCTTCACCACCGCGGCAGCGCTGGTCAGCGAAATGATGGAGGCCCGCGACGAGCGCCGTCTTCTGCGCTTCCAGAAGCAGATGGCCGGATACAAGCTGCTCATCATCGACGAACTGGGCTTTGTGCCGCTCTCCAAGACCGGCGCCGAACTGTTGTTCGAGCTGATCTCCCAGCGTTACGAACGCGGCTCCACCTTCATCACCAGCAACCTGCCCTTCGACGAATGGACCGAAACCTTCGGATCTGAGCGTCTCACAGGCGCGCTCCTCGATCGCCTGACCCATCACGTCAGCATCCTCGAGATGAACGGCGAAAGCTATCGCCTCGCGCACAGCCGGGCCCGCAAGGCCAAAACCAGACCCTGAAAATTACACCAATGCCGGGGGGAGTGGCCCTCGGGCTACGCCCTCACGCCACTCCCCCCGGCATGTAACACGATGGCCTGGTTTTACGCCGCCGAATGGCCGACTTTTGCTCCGCCGTTGACACATTGTTCCGATTTCATCTTCGTTGAGCGCCTTGAGCGCAACCATGTTGATCTTCACGGCGAGGCCCGCGTCTTGCGCGGCGGCGATCCCGGCCAACACCTGGTCCAGGTCGCCGCGCCGGGTGATCGCCCGGAAGCGCTCGTGGTCGAGGCTGTCGAGGCTGATGTTGAGTCTGCGAATGCCATATCGATGGAGGTCGCGCGCGACTGTGGCGAGCTGGGTAGCGTTGGTTGTCATCGTCAGCTCATCAAGGCCGTTGCCGATGTGTTGGCCGATCGCCTCCACCAACCCGACGATGCCGCGACGGACCAGAGGCTCGCCACCGGTCAGGCGGATGCGTCGCACACCTCGCGCGATCAGGGCATCGGCCAGTTCCGCCAGTTCCTCCAGGGTGAGGAGGTCCTGGCGCGGCAGGAACTCCATGCGCTCGGCCATGCAATAACGGCAGCGCAGGTCGCACCGATCGGTGACGGACAGGCGGACATAAGTGATCGTTCGGCCGAAACGGTCGGTCAGGCTGCGCCAAGGCTTCCCTCTATCGGGAGTTGGAGTGGCCGTGAGGCCTTCCCGTTCAGCCATGGCGCACACGTCCCTCCCTGTTCATGGCCTGTTGCCCCTGATCCAGGGATGATGTGGAGGAGTCATCCTTCGTCAGCAGGCTTCGCAGGCAGCCTATCAAATTCGGCAGCGAGATTGGCTGATATGCGCTCGAGGACCGATCGACAGATTTCAACTTCGCGCGGCTCGATGCCAGCAACAGCGACCTTGTTGATGTCGATCGCGTATTGCATCAGCTCCTTTTCGAGCGCACGGCCATGATCTGTAAGAGTAATCCGCAATTTTCGACGATCATCCTTGTCCTTGGCGCGTTGCACCAGCCCTTGCCGAAGCATGGCGTTTATCATGGCGACCGTCGTATTTTCGGTGACGTTAGTCATGTCGCTCAGATATTTTTGGGTCACCCCGTCCCTGAGCCATAGGACACGAAGATAGTACCAGAAACCGGTTTTGAGTTCGTGCTTGGCCAAATAGGCACTCAAGAGCCGATCGAACCGTCGGTGGCAGCGCCGAACCTGATAGCCCAAACTCAGTTCCGGATCGAGTTTGGGGGCGTGCTTCGACATCTGTTCACTCCTGACGGGTTCAACCGATCCTCCACTCGCACAGACGCCGCACGAACGCATCGCAAAACCGTACCCGGCACCCGAAACCCATATTCCTATGATGGTCCTCGGGATATTAAACGTGTCCCGAGGACCATCATGTGAGCAGTAGACTGGCCTCGTGCAGGATGGTTTCTTAGATGCGGAACTCGGCGAAAGTCTCGGGCGCGAACATCTCTTCTATGGTGAGCTGGCGGGGCGACAGGCCCTGCTCGTGATGGTAACGCGTGAATGTCTCGATGACGTGGCGGTTCTTTTCGATGCCATAGGGCCACCATTCCCTGCCCATCGTAGCAATAGTGTCCTCCACTGCGGCGATCTGCCATGGCAACATCGTTTTCAGCGATGCCGACACCAACAATTGTTCATAGCTCAACCGCTGGGCTTCTACGAATGCCTTGTAAAGCGCCTGAGCAATCCATCGATTCTTCTCATACACGTCTCGCCGGATGGCCACGACATGCATGATCGGGAAGATTCCTGTCTTCGCGAAATAGGCTTTTTCAACGTCCACAAAATTGGGGAAGAGGCGCCGAACCTTGCCCGGCTCCGAATAGAAGGTCGACGGCGCCCGCGCAGTATGCAGCGCATCGATCTCTCCATCCGCCAGCATGCGCTTCAAGGTCTGGGTGGGTCCGATCGGCTCGACCTTGAACTTGTCGGGTAGATTGAGCTTCAGCTTCTCCTCGCGCCCCGGCTCCTCTTCACCACCCGTGACGTAGGTGACCGACGCAGGATCAATGCCATACTCGTCCTGCAGGATGCCGCGGATCCAGACCGGAGCCGTCATCTGATATTCAGGCACGCCGATCCGCTTGCCGACGAGATCCTCGGGCTTTTCGATGCCGCTTTTGGCGGAGACGAAAATGCAGGAGTGGCGGAAGAAGCGCGAAGGAAAGACGGGAATGGCGATGAAGCCAGGATTCTCGCGGCCCAGGGTCACGCAATAGGACGACATCGACAGTTCAGCGACATCGAATTCTCGATTGCGCAGCATGCGGAAGAAGGTTTCCTCGACATCCAGAACCTGAAAGTTGAGGTCGATGCCGTCGGGCCGGACCGCGCCCGTCTGGAGGGCTTCGGTGCGGTCATAGCCCCAACAGGCGAGGGAAAGGCTCAGTCTGGTCATTGTCACGGTTTCTCCGATAGAGTGTCGAGAAGTTGGTTGGGCGCTACGTCCGTATTGCGTCGGCTCGATTCGAGGAGCGCGACGCAACAGGCCATGGTATCAAGTCCCCAGCGCCCGTCATGGATCGGGCGGCGAATGCCTAGGCAACCGCCGACAAACTCGTCGATGACTTCCTTGCGCGGCAGGGCAGGGGGCTCGATCGGCTGGAAATCGCGTTCGGTGTCCCCATAAATTGAGAGCCCCTTGGGCGACAGTTTCAGGTCCGCGCGGTCGCAGCTGACGATGATGAAACCGAAATGCTCATGATGCGGCGCTGGCGTGTCGGCAGCGACAGCCGGGACGCCGTATGTGCGCTTCAGTTTGGCTTCGATTTCATCCTGCGATGATAGCGTCGCAAGCCTCTTACGCGCCTCGCCGTAGCGATCCGGGTCCTTGTCATAGCCAAGCTCCGCTATCCACCCCACCAGTTCGTCGCTGTCATAATGCGCATATCCGCTATAGGTCAGCGACGCTGCAGCACCGGCTTCAAATGTCACCAGCGCCGTATAGGCGCCTTCGCTCGGGCGGCTGCTATCCCAGTTGGCGGCGACGGCGCGAACAGATGAAACGGGCTGCCCGACAAGGCGGCGCACGACATCGATCTGGTGCGCCGCTTGGCTGTAGACGACGCCGCCGCCACGGGCGCTATCCAGTTCTTCCGGACGCCTGGGCCGGAACATGAAATCGGTGAAGTTGAGCGCCGTGACCATCCGCACGGCACCGAACCTGCCTGAGGCAACCAATTGCGCGGCAGCCTGTACGGGTGCATCGAAGCCGTGGCTGGGTCCGACCACGAGCACCTTGCCGGCATCGGCGGCGGCGCGCTCTATACGCGCGCAATCTGCAAGCGTTGTCGCCATCGGCTTTTCGACCAGCACATGCTTTCCAGCCCGCAGAGCGGCGATGGCCTGCTCGGCATGCAACTCATGCGGGGTGGCTATATAAACCGCATCGATAACCGGCGAATACAAGAGCGCGTCGAGCGTATCGAACGCCGGCGCGCCGAATTCGTCCGCGAAGCGTTCCCGAGCTTCGCGGCGCAGGTCGAAAGCCCCGGCAAGCGCTACGCGAGAATCGGCCTTCAGCGCGGGCAGAGTGAGCATGAAACCCCGGCCGAGCCCAATGATTCCTAGTCGCAACGCATTTGCCATTCTTTGCCTGCCGCTCCCTTCAACCCGAAAATCAGGCTTGAAAAAGCCATTACTACGATATAGAAGTAATTTCAAGGGCGCATCCTGAGGGTGATTCGTCTTCGTGCCAAGCCAAAATGAGGAGGGTAGCTAATGACTCCGGAACAAAATGATCTGCTTTGCCGTGTGGAGGGCGAGGCCCCAATGGGGAAGCTGATGCGGCAGCACTGGTTGCCCGCCTGCATGATCGAGGACGTCGCCGAGCCAGACGGCACGCCGTTGCGTGTTCGCT
This sequence comes from Sphingobium sp. DEHP117, assembly GCF_030867385.1. Taxonomy (GTDB): domain Bacteria; phylum Pseudomonadota; class Alphaproteobacteria; order Sphingomonadales; family Sphingomonadaceae; genus Sphingobium. The sequence continues at coordinate 74,954 of NZ_JAPFBJ010000004.1, forward strand.
TGCTGGGTGAGAACATGGTCGTGTTCCGCAATACGGAGGGGCGCATCGGTGCGCTCGACGAGCTGTGCCCGCACCGGCGCGCTTCCCTTGCCTTCGGTCGCAACGAGGAATGCGGCCTGCGTTGCCTTTATCATGGCTGGAAATTCGATGTGGACGGCAATGCCGTCGACATGTCTTCCGAGCCGGTCGATGCAAAGCTACGCGGCACGATGAAGACCAAGGCATATCCGGTGGTAGAATCTGCTGGTTTCGTCTGGGTGTGGATGGGTGACCCGGAAAATGTCATCCCTTTCAGCCCGCCGAACTGGTCGGCCGCGCCGGCTGAGAAGATCAGCATCGTGAAAATGCATGGCGGCTGCAACTGGGCGCAGGTTCTCGAAGGGTCGATCGATTCGGCGCACAGTTCGAGCCTGCATTCATCGAACATGCCGACGGCCACCGAAGTAAGCGGCTCGACGGCTACGGACACCGCGTGGCTTCGCCCGTCGGCCGACAAGGCGCCCAAGATTGAAGTGCAGAAAACGCCGTTCGGCTTTCGTTATGCTGCTATCCGCAAGCCGATCATCGATGCGGACAAGCAGGACTATGTACGCATGACTCTGTTCCAGGCTCCGTTCACGGTGCACATCCCGTCCAACGACCAATATCATCTGTCACAGATGCTGGTTCCGATCGACGATGTGAACACCATGTTCTATTGGATCGCCTGGCATCCGACGAAGGGCATCAGTCAGGATGCCTGGCGCAAGTTCTGCGGGGCGGAGATTGGCAAGGACGTCGAGCCCGTTACCTTCAAAAAGCGGCGCAACGCCGAAAACAACTATCTGCAGGACCGGGCCCTGATGAAAGCCGGCGACTTTACCGGCATCTACGGCATTCCCTGTCAGGACATGGCGATGTGGGAATCGATGGGGCCGATCGCCGACCGCAGCGAGGATCTGCTCGGCTCGAGCGACAAGGCGATCTTCACCTTCCGCACCCAGATGTATCGCGCCGCCCAGGCTGTTCAGAAAGGCGAGCCGGCACTGGGTGCTGTAGAACCGCGCGTGCCACTGGCGAAGCTCATGTCGTTCGAGGGCATGGTCCCCAAGGGCGATGACTGGCGGCTGATCAACGTCTCCGAGGAGGAGAGGCGCTTGACCGGCGTCTTCGCCGACAAGGAAGAAGTTGAAGATCTGGCGGACGCGGTTTCCTGATGCGTGAGTCGGATTTGATCGCGGGCCTGGATCAGCAACAACTCGACAACTTCGTCGATTATGTTCTGAGTGAGGATCTGGGGAGCGGAGACGTCACGAGCCGTGTGTCAGTCCCCGCCAGCGCGCGCTTTTCCGCCGTTCTGGCTGCCCGGCAACCGATAGTGGTTGCCGGGCTCCAGCTGGCAGCCGCGTTTTTCGGTAAGCTCGACCCCGAGGTCGCTATCGAATTCCTGGTGCAGGATGGGGACAATGTTGCCGCTGGGCAGCCCCTCATGCGAATTGCGGGAAGCGCGCAGCTCATGCTCGCGGCCGAGAGGTCCGCTCTCAATACGCTCCAGCACCTGACCGGCATCGCGACGGTGACGCGATCTTATGCCGAAGCGATCGCCGGTACGGATTGCGTCCTTCTCGATACGCGCAAGACAATTCCCGGTCTTCGGGCGATCGAGAAATATGCCGCCAAGGTGGGCGGGGCGCGGAATCATCGCATGCGTCTGGATGACGGTATCCTGATCAAGGACAACCACATCGCCGCCGCTGGCAGCATTGTCGAAGCGGTCAAGGCTGCGAAAGCCGCCAATACCGGGCTGGAAGTCCAGGTCGAGGTTGACGGGATCGAACAAATCGAGCCTGCGCTGATGGCGGGGGCGGATCGTCTGCTTTGCGACAACATGTCTCCTGCCAAGCTCAAAGAGGCCGTCGCCCTTGTCGGCGGCCGCGTCCCCATCGAAGCGTCAGGCGGCGTGCGGCTCGATACGATTAGGGAAATCGCGTCGACTGGCGTCGATTTTGTATCAGTCGGGCGCATCACCCAAAGTGCTCCCGCGGCCGATATCGGATTGGACTACGCGCTTTCCCCATGAGCCTTGCGCGCCAAGGCGGCGTGGAGGTTTTTCAGTCGATAGCAGACTGCCAAAAAGCATATTTGGAAATTAGAGGACTAATGGAGATTACCGTTACAACGCGCACTGGCGAGCGCGTGACCGTCACACCGAATGGCGCAACCACGTTACTGGAAGCGATCCGCGACGCAGGCATCGACGAGTTGCTTGCATTGTGCGGAGGGTGTTGCTCCTGCGCAACCTGCCATATCCAGGTCGATGAAGCGTTTCTCGATCGCTTGCCACCCATGAGTACGGATGAGGACGATCTTCTGGACTCGTCCGAGCACCGTTGCTCAAGATCTCGGTTATCCTGTCAGTTGACTATCTCTGATGCTCTGGACGGACTTTGCATCACGATTGCGCCGGAAGATTGAGGGCACTTGAGTTCGCAAAGAGAGCTCAATCAGGCTCTTGCCGTTAACCGACGGCGTGACAAGCAAAGCACGGCTTATGTAATCCTGTAAGGAAGCTATCTATCCCATGAGCGAGCGGTACGATGTTCTTATTGTTGGGGCCGGGCATGGGGGAGCTCAAGCCGCGCTCGCGCTGCGCCAGCATAAATATGCGGGAAGTGTGGCACTGCTGGGAGATGAGCCAGATCCGCCATATGAACGCCCGCCGCTCTCCAAGGAATATTTCTCAGGCGAAAAGAGCTTCGAAAGAATTCTCATTCGACCTCAGGCAATCTGGGCCGAGCGCGATATCGAGTTGCAGCTCCTGCGACGGGTTGTGGCCGTCGATCCGGCGGAGCAAAATGTTGTGCTCTCCGACGGAAGCCGCATTGGCTATGGCAAGCTGATCTGGGCAACTGGCGGTGCGCCTCGTCGCTTGAGCTGTTCGGGAAGCGATCTCATGGGTGTCCACAACGTCCGCACTCGTGCTGACGCTGACCGCATGCTGGCCGAGACGCCGAAAGTGCAGAATGTCGTGGTGATCGGTGGCGGGTATATCGGCCTCGAGGCGGCTGCGGTACTCGCCAAGCTCGGCAAGCAAGTGACGGTGCTGGAAGCGATGGATCGTGTGCTGGCAAGGGTCGCTGGTGAACCGCTTTCTCGTTTTTATGAGGCTGAACATCGGGCGCATGGCGTTGAGATCCATTTGAACGCCAAAATGGATTGCCTGATTGGACATGATGGATGGGTAACGGGTGTCCGGATGTCTGACGGCTCGGTCTTACCCGCAGACATGGTTGTCGTCGGCATCGGGATCGTTCCGGCCGTAGAGCCATTGATCGCGGCGGGTGCGGCAAGCGGGAACGGGGTAGAAGTCGATGAATTCTGTCAGACTTCGTTGCCGAACATTTACGCGATCGGCGATTGCGCGATCCATGCCAACCCCTTTGCTGGCGGTCAGCGGATCCGGTTGGAGTCAGTTCAGAACGCCAATGACCAGGCCATAACGGCCGCCAGGCATATTGCTGGTGACGCCGCGCCGTACCACGCCGTTCCCTGGTTCTGGTCGAACCAATATGATCTCAAGCTCCAGACTATCGGGCTTAGCTTGGGATACGATGAAGTCGTCGTGCGGGGCCAGAGCGCAGCGCGCAGCTTCACGCTCGTATATCTTAGCAAGGGTAAGGTGCTGGCCCTTGACTGCGTCAACTCTGTGAAGGACTATGTTCAGGGTAAGGCACTCGTTATCACGCAGGCCACTCCTGATAAATCTGTACTTGCAAACCCTGAGATTCCTATCAAGTCACTTTTGGTGAGTTGATAGAACTGTTGTTATAATAACAATTCTGATAAATTTCTGAGTATATACAAAATTAACTGAAACTTTCTCTTTACACATGTGAAGGTTTTTCTTGTATTTTCTAGAATCAGTTTGGCAGTACATAGACATAGTTGATATGTATTTTTGATTTCGGGTGGCCGGAATTGCATGTTTTGCGACGAAAAGGCAGGTCGTGCCTGCCCGTACTGATTTGCCGCTTACGATGGATAGCATCATGCACGCCTCCGTCCTTATCATCCTGCATGAGGGTCATAAGATGCTCCAGGTCCACGCAAGCGAGGCGGCTTCCTGGAAGGCACTCCTGGGTTTTGTAGAGCAGCAATGGCAGGCCCGCTTCGGTTCGCTTTTGCCACCTCTGGACGAAACGAAGCGGATTGAGGCGTTTTTCAAGGATGAGGGGGATTACCTGATCGGCAAGGTGGACGTATCGGAAATCCGGCAACAAATCGAAGACCAAGACAGCAACGTTCCCGATGCCGGGGAGCAGGTCCGTATTTGAGTGCCTCATATTGGGCGACAGCATCGGGCTGGGGACCGCACGCGCCATCAACGCGAAATATGCCCCCCAGTGCGATGTGCTAGCGGCCGAGCGTGTGCATGCACATCAGATACTTGGATGGCGTTTCCCAACGAAGAAGTACGGCGCATGCGTCTTTTCGGTCGGATCCAACGACGATGCAAGGTCTGATCTCGCCGCCAGGCTGACGAGTATCCGTATCCGGACCATCTGCCATCGGGTCATTTGGCTTCTTCCTTACAGTCGTCAACATGCCTACATTGTGAACTCGGTCGCTGCGACCTATGCTGATGAGACGATCGATCTGCTGCGCTTTCCGACGCGGGATCGGATACACCCGACGCGCTACGACCTCGTAGCGCGGGTACTACTGCGGTCGGACCCGGACTGACGCGCACGCATCTTCTGCATCGCGTTGCAACGCCGACCTTTGGCATCTGTGCATCTCAGATGAGGCAAGTTCCAATTTTGCGGTACCTGATACTCCGATTAGCCTTTGTGCACGATTATCGGCTATACAGGTTGCTGAGATGCGATATCTGACGGCGATCGAACTGGCGAACTGGATGGCGCTTTATGTCGCTGCCGGTTCGTGCTGCGTGATCGCCATGGCGCTCTCCTGCGCGACGACAATGGTGGAAGTGGTTCGCGAGCGCGGCTGGTCCAGCGTCAATTCCCTTCGGTCCGCCATCCTGTTTGTCCCGAAAATATGGTGGCGCTGGCAAAAGCTGTACCTGACTTCCATGCCTGTGACGCTCGGCATCGTCATTCTCTTCGCCACATCGATGCGCTGGAGCTAGGCGCCCGCCGCGCGACGGACGATAGCGCCGATGCGGCCCGTTTCCACATCCGCCGGTGTGGATCGGCGTGCAAAAAGGACCCCGTTAGCGGGGTGATCGGCGTCTAAAAGGGACCCCTCATTTCGATGGTTTAAGCAGCCGGCTGGATTTTCAGGCGGCGAGATCGGGATGTTGATTTTGGAGACAGTGGTTCGGATTCGGCGCGAGTATGCCGGCGGCAAGGCGATCAAGGCGATCGCGCGGGATTTGCATGTGTCGCGGAAGGTGATCCGCAAGGCGATCCGGGCGCCGGAAGGCGCATTCGACTATCAGCGCAAGGTTCAGCCACTGCCTAGGATCGGGCCGTTTCAGGATCGCCTGAACACACTGCTGGAAGAGAACGAGGTGCGCGGCAGGCGCGAGCGACTGCGGATGACGCGGATACATGATCTGCTGGAGCGCGAAGGTTTTGAGGGTTCCTACGATGCCGTTCGGCGCTACGCGGCGCGCTGGAAGGCCGACCGGCGCAAGGATGCCGGCGATGGTGTCACCGCCTTCATCCCGCTGATGTTCAAGCCGGGCGAGGCCTACCAGTTCGACTGGAGCCATGAGGATGTGGAGATCGCCGGCAAGCCGATGCGCGTGAAGGTTGCGCATATGCGGCTGTGTGCATCGCGGGCGGTCTATGTCCGGGCCTATCCGCGCGAGAGTCAGGAGATGCTGTTCGACGCGCATGCGCGCGGCTTTGCTTTCTTCGGCGGCGTGCCGGGCCGCGGCATCTACGATAATATGAAGACGGCGGTGACGAGCGTGTTCACGGGGAAGGAGCGGGTCTTCAACCGGCGGTTCCTGATCATGACCGACCATTATATGGTCGAGCCCACCGCCTGCTCGCCGGCGGCGGGATGGGAGAAGGGCCAGGTCGAGAACCAGGTGCAGACGATCCGGGGCCGCTTCTTCCAACCCCGGTTGCGGTTCGCCAGCCTCGACGAGCTCAATGGCTGGCTGGAGGCCGAGTGCCAGCGCTGGGCGGAACGACAGGCACACCCGGAACAGGGCGAGCTGACCGTGGCGCAGGCGCTGGAGATCGAGCGATCGGCACTGCAGCCGATGCTGGGACCGTTCGACGGCTTTAACGAGAGCGAGCATGCGGTGACGGGCACCTGCCTGATCAGCTTCGATCGCAACCGCTACTCGGTTCTCTCGACGGTGGCGCGGCGGACGGTGCAGGTCCGGGCCTATGCCGACCGCATTGTCGTGCGCTGCGGCGAGGAGGTTGTCGCCGAGCATCCCCGCTACTTCGGGCGCAACCGCACGATCTATGACCCCTGGCATTATCTGCCGGTACTGGCCCGCAAGCCCGGAGCGCTGCGGAACGGCGCGCCCTTCCAGGACTGGGATCTGCCGCCGGCGCTGGCGCGCCTGCGCCGCAAGCTTGGCAATGGCGACGATGCCGACCGCCGGTTCGTCCGTGTGCTGTCGGCCGTGCTGACCGATGGTCTGGAGCCGGTCGAAGCGGCCGTCCGCGAGGCATTGGCGACCGGCACGGCGAGCGACGACCTGATCCTCAACATCCTGGCGCGGCGCCGCGAACCGCCGCGACCGCTCACCATCATCACCTCCGAAGACAGCGCCTTGCGCCATCCGCCGATCGCCGACTGCGCCCGTTACGACCAGCTGAGGACCTTCGATGCAGCGGCATGACATGATCGAGGCGATGCGCGGGCTTGGGCTCAAGGGCATGGCGGGCGCGTTCGACGATGCGGTCACCACCGGCCTTCAGCGCCAGCGCACCACGATGGAGATACTGACCGACCTTCTGCGCGCGGAAGCAACACATCGCCATGCTGCCTCGATCCGATACCGGATGGCGGCCGCCCGGCTGCCGGTCGTGAAGGATATCGATGCGTTCCGGTTCGAGGGCACGCCGATCAACGAGGGGCTGGTGCGTTCGCTGCACAGTGGCGCGTTCCTGCCCGCTCGGCGCAACATCGTCCTGGTCGGCGGCACGGGCACCGGCAAAACCCACCTGGCCATCGCCATCGCCGCCAATGTCGTTCGCTCGGGTGCGCGAGGCCGCTACTTCAACACCGTCGATCTGGTGACCCGCCTCGAAGAGGAGGCCAGGATCGGCAAGAGCGGCGCTCTCGCCGCCCAGCTATCCCGCCTCGACCTGATCGTGCTCGACGAACTGGGATATCTGCCGTTCGCCCGCTCGGGCGGCCAGTTGCTGTTCCACCTGATCAGCAAGCTCTACGAGCAGACCAGCGTCATCATCACCACCAACCTCGCGTTCGGCGAATGGCCCACCGTGTTCGGCGATCCCAAGATGACCACCGCGCTCCTTGATCGCGTCACCCACCATTGCGACATCGTCGAGACCGGCAATGACAGCTGGCGCTTCAAAAACCGCAGCTGATCGCCCCCACCGACCTCCGATTAAAAGATGCTTTGCGCTGCGCGCGCCTCCGGTCGGGCTCCGCCCTCCCTACGCCGCGCGCAGCGCAAAGGCGCGTGTCCGATCAACCTTGCGCCATCGTGAAAGGGGGTCCCTTTTGCGCGCCGATAGGGGGTCCCGTTTGCACGCCGATTGACATCCGCCGGTGATACACACACGAGTGGACCAATTTGCGCCATGCGCGGATGAGTGACAGCTTTTGCGGCTAGATACGTCTCATCAGTTGATCCCATGGCTTCCACGATGATCGACCTGATCTCGCCGGTTTCGCGAGAGCGCAGTTCCAGGATGAAGTCAGGCCGGCAGGCGCCGATCGGCGTAAGTGTGTCGAAAACCGGTTTCTCAATGGTGAGGTCGATTCCGATGCGATCGAACGTCCATTGGAGTTTGATCAATTCGCGGAGCACTGCGCGTTCAAATTCGGAATCTACCGGAACGAAGCGTTTCCCTGAGAAAATAGGCTGGGCGTAGGCACGGAGCGGCGCATACCCATGGGCTTCAGGATATTCCCCAGCAACGACGATCGTCAGGTAAGGCCCCTTGATCTGGTTTCCACGGATCGACGGCGATTGGACGCGATTGGCGAGGACAACCGGATCGCTTCCCGGCACATATATGGTGGAGCCGCGGACATCCTGAGCAAATAGGGCCAGGAACGCCTGCGGAGCATGGCCGCGGGGCCAGCCTCGGGCAAGTTCACGCAGACGCGCGTACATGCGTCGGCTGTGTAGCGCCTGAGCATGCGTCCAGAACGCGCGACCCAGTTCAATGCCTGGCGCGATTTCGACTTTTCCGGCCGCAACGGAGAGCACGCGGAATTCGGTTTTGATGGAACGCTCGGCCGTATCGAACGATGGAGGCAGGCAACGATTCAAGCCGGAAAGAGCAAGAAGCCGCCAAAGCAACCGCGCCAGGCGCGGGATCGATGCCTGACGGGTACGATCATCGGTGCTGTCCTCCTCGGGACGTTGGGCAAGCTTCTCGGGCGCGGGGCGCAGAACCTCGAAATAGCCGGCGGGCGGTTCCGCAGGGCTTTCCTGTGTCCACACTTCGGTGATGCGGTTTGTTGCCTGTTCGCGGAAAAACGGGCAATCGGGTTGATGCTCGGGCCGATCAGTGCTCGTAAGACGCCGCAGGTAGTAGGTTTCAGCTTCCGAGAGGAAGGCGGGAGTCAGGATGGGCGGCGGTTCACCTGGCGGCAAGCAGTCACAGGCGATCCACTTTTCGCCGATGCGCGCTTGCTGGACGAGCATGATCCCCGCTTCTTCATCGGCCCGGGCACCTTGGCCGATGTACCAGCGAACCAGGGCATTCCGAACGGCCTCTGGAAGAGGAATTCGGCCCTTTCCGCAGCCATTGCTGTATCGCGCGATCAGCCACATTTCGCTCTCGCAAGAGCTGTGCGGCCGGCCGTCAGAGTGTCTCGGGGCGGATTGACAAGATGGACTCGGCTGGCGTCCATTTTCCTCGGTTCAAGAATGGGGAGGTCGTCATGCGTGCTTTTTTCTTGGGTGTCGCCACCGTCGGCCTGATCTGTTCCGTCGAAGCGCCCGCCGTCTCGAGGCCTGAACACGCGGTCCGAAGCGTCCAGCTCATCGCGATGGGCGCCCCGGTGAAGCAAGACGTCGCGGCGCCGGCTGCGCCAGTTCGGGATCTGCCAGATGCGACACTGTTGCCGCCGGTTGGGGACTTTCGGGTGCATGACCTCAGTCGGCAATGGGTGGAATTCCAGATGGCGAACAATTTCATGGACACAAATCCCCGGTCGGCGCCTGCCGATGCCGAAGATCCGTTCGCCCATGTGGGCGTCGCGCAGTTGGGCGCGATGGCGGTCGAAGCACAGCTCCCGCCTGCATCCAGCGTGCCTGTCCCGCTCTGGATGCGAGGCGGCGCCATGTTCGCGTCGGCGGCTTATCATTATGTGCCTGGCTGCTCTTCGCCGGGTTACCGGCCGACCGGATTTCTGACGTCCGATGCCGAGATGCGCCGGGCTAGTTACTACGACATGATGAGCAACATCGCATGCCAATATGGCATTCCGGTTGGCCTGTTCGATGCCATGATCATCCGGGAAAGCCGGTATCGGCCCGACGCTTTCTCGCGCAAGAACGCATTCGGGCTCACACAGTTGATGCCCGACACGGCAGTTGCACTGGGCGTCAACCGTTACAGCATCAATGAGAACCTGCGCGGGGGCGCGAAATATCTGCGCCAGCAGCTCGACCGTTTCGGCCACTATCATCTCGCGCTCGCCGCCTACAATGCAGGACCGGGGCGGATTCGGAATGGCCTGGTCCCGCAGATCCCTGAAACGCAAGCCTATGTGGACAATGTTCTGCTCAACTGGTCGCGATTGAGCGGGATCGGGCGCCAGGCGACAATCATTTCGACGACAGCCGGCCCTAACACGCAGCTGCGCCCAACAATCGGAAGGAAGGCGTCCGTCTCGACATTCTAGCCGCATGGTTTGCTGATCCATGTCCACGAACAGTTCGGCTAGAGGTCGAAATCGTCGCCATGGGTGAGGCGATTTCTGCGCTCATGAATAGCTTGGACCTCCTCGGTCACCTTCTTGATCAATGCGTTTTGGAGCGACGGGCTCCAGGCCAGCCTGATCTCGGTTCCATCGAAGCCACCCAATTCCTCGAGCACATCAATCATTCGCTCAGGCGCGCGCACGCATATGTCGCAGAGCATGAAGACAGCCGTCGAATAACATTTCTGATAATATTCATCGAGACCTTTGAAGGTTTTCAGGCACACATATGCGTGCACTAGATTCATGCCGAGCGCGTGCAATATTGTTTCAAATTCAGGAAGCGTCATGGTGACGCGTTTTTCGGGCTTGCTGTGCAGCAAAACGCCCAGCCTCGATTTGCTGATACCGGTCAGGTGGGCGAGTTTGCGTTGAGTTGCTTTCTTGCAAGCCATCGCCCGCAGGATCAGAGGCACATAGTCCCTCTGCAGCTCGTCGCCTTGGGCGAGCTCCACAACTTACGCCCCTAACTTGGCAAGAGATGTCATATCGATCCCCCAATGCCGTTCGGATGGGGAAGACAATCATAGCAGAAAAGCCAATGCAAGCGTGGTTTCGACCAGATTTGTCCGAACCGAAAGGCTAACGCATTGGTGACCGCGCTTGTTAGTGCCGGGACCCCTTGAATGGGCCGGTCTCGCGAGGTTGATCGAACTCGTCCAACTGGAGCTTGGAAATCACGCGAGCTGCCCGCTGCTCGACTATATAGTTGAATAAAAGGGCAGAAAGAGCGTCCCCAACAGAAATGTTGGTTTCGAGTCTTGTTTCGAGCAATTCTTTTATTCTCTCAAGATTTTTGGCACTCGTCTCCGTAATCTCTAAATGGATCTGAATGCTTCCGCCTGTAGGGACAGCCACCAGATGGCGCTTTAGGTTCTCCGCATCCTCATCATCTATCTTTTCTATTCCTGGAACGCGGCTGTTCACGAGATTTTCGAGCGTCTGATAGCACTTAGTACTATTAGAATGAAGGCGAAGGCTCTCAGTCGTGAGATGAAAGAAGCGTTCGGAGATATCCAGTGTAAAGTCTCGTGAGTCAGCGCCCATAGTGCCCACGTCCTGAACTGCCCTCATCCATTAGAGCCCGATCGATGGTCGGTTGCCTTGCCGGGATTATGAACAGGCAATGGTTAATATCTGACGAGTCTTGCGCCGCGAATCTACCGCGAATGAAGCCTGTCCGCAATTGCAGGGCATAACGCCCCGTCAACCCGGCCAATTTGCCCCATATGACGGGGCAGGATGCCCTGATCACCGGGACACGGTGCCCCATTTTCATCACCGACATCGAACATGATCGAAAATTTTCCCGATTCGGGAGGGGGCTGATCCCATACGTCGTTGCGGTGCGGCGATGTGATTGGCCAGCTTTGTTTGGGCGCGGTTCCGTCGCGTCTCCAATCGAAGGAAATCCACATGCAGTCTGTCCTCCAAAAGAGCGGACACGCGGAGCTGGCGATCCTCGCCCTCGCCGTACTCCTGTTCGCTTTTCTCTTCTTCGCCGGTCCCGCCTTCGCCGGCGCCGACACGACGTTCAACACCGCGCTCACTAAGTTCACCGACTTCCTCGAGGGATCCGGCGGCAAGATCATCACGGTGCTCAGCCTCGCCGGCGGCGTGGTCGCCCTCGCTTCGGGTCGCTTCTCGATGGGGCAGATCGCGATCCCGGTCGGCGTCGGCGTCGGTGCCGGAACCGGCGTGCCGATCGTCACGTCCACCGTGACCGCGACGATCTGAACCGATCCCAGGCCTGTGCGGAGTAGCAGCTCCGCCCAGGTCCAGGAGGGGGTGGTGCAATGGCCGCAGACAAGTACGTCATTCCAACTCATCTCGACGATCCCGAGCTGATCGGGCTGTGGACGCTGGATGAGTTCCTGGCGATGGTTATCCCATTCGTCTGGGGGATCCTGTCTCAGCACATCCTTATCGGCATGCTTCTTTCGGGGGCGGGCTGGTGGGGTCTCAGAAAAGCTAAGGCAGGCCGGGCGACGTCCTGGCTGCTTCACCTGGCCTATTGGCATCTTCCGGCCGGCTTCACCGGCCTGAGAGCCACGCCACCCTCATATCTTCGACTGATGGCGGGGTGATATGGAACTTTCCTACAGCCATACGAACAGCCAGCGGATCCTGCGCCAGCGCAACATTCTGGCCGTCGCCGCGGTGGCGCTCGCCGTGATCACCCTGCTGCTCTGCACGGTCAGCCTGTCGCGCGACCGCGAGGTGGTGCTGCAACCAGTGCTGCGTTCTCCGCTGACGGTCAGCTCTGCCGGCGTCAGCCGCGAATATCTGGAGATGATCACGCGCGACACGGTCGTGCTGACGCTCGATCGCAGCCCGCAGAACCTCGAATACTGGATGAATGCGGTGCTCGACATTGCGAGCCCGCGCACGCAGGGCAAGATCAAGGCCGACCTGCTCAAGATCGTCAGCGAGCAGCGCGGCTCCTCGATCTCGCAGTTCTTCACCATCCAGAAGATGGAGATCGACACCAGGAACCTCCGCTCGGAGGTGACCGGCGAACTGCACACGATCGTCGGCAACAAGGTCATCTCCAGCGAGAACCGCACCTTCCGCTACGACTGGGAATATTCCGGCCTGTCGCTGAAGCTGGTGGGCTTCGGGATGGTGAAGACCGGCTCCGCGAAAGACCAACAGGGGAGCTCATCATGATGCCGGTCTATGCTATCGGGAGTGCCGCGCTCGGCACTGCCTTCCTCTCGCGCGTGACTTGCCACGCGAGCCGCTTCATCGGCGCAAGCCTCGTCGCCCTGGCGGTCTTCCTCATCGCCGAGCCGGCCTTCGCCGATCAGACGATCATGGCGAGCGACAGCGCGCAGGTTGATTGCACCGCGTCGGCCAAGGATCTGACCCGCATCAGCCTCGTCGAGGACGAGTTCGCGAGCGTGTCGAAGATCTCGACCGGCAATCCGCAGGACGACTTCTCGGTCGTCAACGAGCCGGTCCGCGGTGACATCTACCTGTCTGTGCCAGACGGGTTTGGCCGACCCGCGCTTTCCTTCTTCGCGACCAGCAAGCGCGGCTACGTCTACAAGTTCGTGTGCCGGATCAGCGGGGACCAGGCCGCCCAGGTCTTTGTTTCGAACCCTGCGATCGCCAACGAAAAGGCGGCCGAGAATGGTCCCGCCAATCAGCTGGGACCCCAGGATGCCGCCGTCGAGCTTGTCCAGGCCATGTATTCGAATGCCGTCGCCGATGGCTACGAGATGCGCCAGCGCACCCTGCGCCCCGTCTATGTTGGCACTCTCAAGGTCCAGATGATCGCCGAATATCGGGGTTCCGAGCTGACCGGCCGGGTGCTTCGGATCGAGAACAAGGGTGACCAGAGCGTCGAGCTTACCACAAGCATGGTCGCTCCTTCGAGCGCGCTCGCCGTCTCGATCGCCGACACCAAGCTCGCACCGGGCAAGGTCACCACGGCCTACCTCGTCTCGCAAAATGGTCCGAGCCCCTTGGCTGGCCAAAATACTCCTACGGGAAGGTGAGGATATGGCTCTTTCCGATTTCCTGAAGCGCAGTCGCCGTCCTCTCGACGGCGGCAGCGAGGGCGGCACCGAAGAGGGAGTTTCCCCGCTGTCGGGCGATCTCGGTGCCAATGACGCAGTCCGCCGCCGCCAGCGTCTGCTCCTCGCCGGCGTCGCGGGCGTGGGCCTGGTCCTTTCGTCCTTCTGGATCTTCGGCGGCGACGGCGACAAATCGAAGGAGACCGACGACGGCGTCAGCGAGGTCGACGTCTCCACCAAGGATCTCGTCAACCGCAACCTCTCCCAGCAGGAATGGATGGCGCTTTCGGAGAACCGCTTTCAGTCGACAGAAAACCAACTCAAGTCGATCGACGGGCAGAATAGCCGGCTCGAGGCGCTGACCGCGCAGGTCGAGGCGCTGAAGGGCCAGAATCAGGCGATGCAGGCCGATGGCCAGCGGGTCCTGTCCGCCTACCAGGCCGAAAACGAGCAACTTCGCCGGCAGGTCGCTGATCGCCGGACTGCCGCAGCACCGGCGCCCGGCCCGGCCGCAATGTACGGGCCCTATGGTCCGCAGGCCTATCAGCGACCGGGCGCGCAGGGCGGAACGCAAGCGGCGGCTCCGATCGCTTCGGCCGCGGAAGTGAAGCTCGTCAACTTCACGACGACGGATAGCGGCAACGCCTCCCGCATTGCCAAGGGCAACACGGTCTATACCGACAGCGTCAACTATCTGCCGCCCAACAGCTTCGCGCGTGCGAAGGTGATCGTGGGCGTGGATGCGAGCGCGGGGGTCAACAGCCAGAGCGATCCCTTGCCCGTCGTGCTGCGTGTGACGGGTCCGGCGCGCTCGGTCTACCAGAACGGCCGCCTGCTCACGACCAAGATAGAGGGCTGCCTCATCAACGGCGCGGCGCGCGGCGACCTCTCGAGCGAGAAGGTCTACGTCAAGCTTCAGAAGATGACCTGCCCGCAGCCCGGCGGCCGCTACGCGGTCTCCGAGGTCAAGGGCTTCATCGCCTTCGGGGGTAAGACGGGCGTGCGTGGCCGGGTGGTGTCCCGCGAAGGCTCGCTCGTGACCCAGGCCTTCCTGGCGGGCCTTGCTGGCGGCTTCGGCCGTGGCTTCTCGGCGAATGCCAACTCGGTCTTCCAGGGCACCAACATCACGACCAACGGCCAGCGCCAGAAGCTCTCGACGGGCGACATCCTCGAGGGCGGTTTCGGCGAGGGCGTCGCCCAGACTGGCGACATGGTCTCCAAATATCTGATCGAACGCGCCGAGCAATACCAGCCCGTGATTGAGATGCCGACCGGCATCGATGTTGAGATTGTCTTCCTGGAGGGTGTCTATGTTCGCAATTGATCGTCTGCGCGCGCTGGGCCGCCCGTCGCGCCTCGTCCTCACCACGCTCCTCGGGCTGAGCGTCGCCGGCATCGCGCTCGCGGCCGACACGAACAGCCCGGAAGACCGGGTCCGGTTGCTCCTAAAGACGCGGCTGCCCAAGACACCGGTCACCGCTATCGATTGCGGCAAGATCAGCGGCCTTTGCGAGATTACCGCGGGCGCCAACCTGTTCTACGTCGATACGGGCGCGCGTTTCCTCGTCATCGGCCGCGTCTATGACATGCAGACCCGGCAGGACATCACGGCCGCCCGTCTGCTCGAGATGAACCCCGACATGCTCGTCGGCGCAGCCGCGAAGGCCAATGCGGCGGCAAATGCGGGCGGCGAAGACGATACTTCACAGCTCGCTGCGGCAACGCCGGGCCGGGTGGAGAAGCCAGTCCGCCCTGCGACGCCGCAGAAGCTCTCGCTCGCCGAGCTGCCCCGAGACGGTGCGATCGTCTGGGGCAATCCTTCGGGCCAGACGATCACGGTCTTCACCGATTTCCGCTGTGGCTATTGCCGGGCGCTCACCAGTGTCCTGAAGGACATGAACGTGCGGGTCGTCGAACGGCCGATCTCGGTGCTCGGAAGCCGCGATGTCGCCGACCGCGTCTACTGCGCCAGGAACCGGGAGGCCGCGCTGCATGCAGCCTATGCCGGAGAGGAAATCAAGGCAGGACCTTCCTGCAACACCTCGGGGCTCGATGCGAACGAGGCCTTCGCCCACCGCCATGGTCTCAGCGGCACGCCGGTCATCGTGCGCGGCGACGGTGCGGTGATCGAGGGCTACCGGCCGCGCGCCTTCCTCGAGAATTGGCTCAAGGGAGGCCAGTCGTGATCCGGCGGTCCTTGGTTGGGCATGGCGGCGGCCGCCGTCGTCTGTGGCTGCCGGGTGTGCTCGGGTTGACCAGTCTCCTGGCGCTCAATGGCTGCGCCAGTTTCGGCGGCAATGTGCGCGGCAGCTTTTCCTGCGCGGCGCCCGACGGCATCTGCGCGCCGAGTTCGACGATCGACGACAGGGCGCTTGCGCTCATCTCGGCGGACCCTTCGGACGGCGATGCTCTGCCCACCGGCAATATGCGGCAGCCGATGCGCGGGAAAACCAATCGCGTGGCGATGGGCCAATCCGCGCGCCTTGCCTCGACCGATGCCGGACGCAGCCAAGAGAAGGTGCTGCGGATCGTCTTTCAGCCCTATATCGACGAGCGTGGCCGGCTCCACGAGGCCAGTGCGGTCCATGCGGTCGTCGCGAGCGGGGAATGGCGGCAGCAGGCTCTGATGCAGGCGTCCATGCCGGCGCGGGCGTCGGCGGTGGCACCAGACATCCAGGAATCGCTTGGTGATGCGGTCGACCGCATCGATCCGCCGCTGACAGGCTTCGCCGACAGCGATCCGAACGGACCGGACCCGGCGGCCGTTGCGGCTGCCCGGGCGCGCAAGCCTGATCCGGCCCCCGATCCGGTCAGTGCGATCAAAGCGGATGTCAGGGCGCGTCTCGCTCCCAGGGCGCCAGCGACATCCGGTTCGGGAACGGCGGCGGCTTTGAGCCATACTCCGCCGGCTGCCGCTTCGACGGTGCCTCATCCCCCCTCTGATGCACCGGCGAGCGGCAGTCCCGAAGCCAAGGCGGCCTCGGCACCCGCTCCGCAGCCTATGAGCGCGACCGGCGCGGCGGCGGTCGCGCGCGTGAAGGCCGATCCCCACTATCAGGAGGTCGCCAATGGCGCGGCTAAGGATGCCCGGGATGCCGGCGTTGCGCAGACCGGAGCGGCAGCCGCGCCGGCGGCGATCGGCGCGACGGTGAAGGCCGCGAACTTCCCTGCTGCCGTGCCGGAGGACAAGTGAGATGGCGGGGAGCTTCTTCGAGAGCCTGCTGTCCGGGATCCTGGGCGACGCCAAGCGGCCCGACGCCGAGCGGCCGGAGTTTGGCGTGCCGATGCTGGCGCATTGGCTGCCCTATCGCAGCTATGATCCCAAGACCGGGATATTCTACAACAGCGCATCGCGCGGCTTCGTGATCGAAGCAGCGCCGCTCGTCGGCGCGGACGAACGCACGGGCGAGATCCTGACCCAGTTTCTCTCGGAGGCGATTCCTGCCCCCGGCTGTCTGCAGTTCCACCAATGGATGAGTCCGCGGATCGGCGAGCGCCTCTCCAAATGGTATCTCCCGCGCTATTCCGCGCGCGGCGTCTATGAGCGCATGGCCAAGCACCGGGTCGACTTCCTGACCGACGGGGTCTGGAAGTCGCTTTCGGCCGACGCGCCCTTTTCGCTTCGCAATCACCGCGTGGCGATCTCCTATTCGACGCCCGAGAGCTCGAGCGTGACGGCAGAGGAGATCGTCGCCGTCATGGACGGCATCATCTCGGCGCTTGCCTCGATCAATGTGTCGGCCAGGACGATGGATCCGCAGGCACTCATTGCCTGGATCGACGACATTACCTCGCCGACTACTGCTGCCGGCGAGGACGTGGTCAGCTATAATCCGCTCGATCCGATCGCGGACCAGGCAATCCGCCGGGACGTCGAATTGCATATCGAGTCTGACCGGATGCTGCTTCGCACCGAGCGATTCCGGCCCACCGGCAAGACCATCGACGAAGCGCCGGAGATCGGTGAAATTCTGCCGGACGTCTTCGACGTCCGCTCGTTCTCGGTGCGCAACCTGCCGGCACGCTGGGCGCCATGGGACGTCGCCCGGCTGATCGGCGACATGTTTACCGACAAGCTGCGCATGCCGTGCCCGGTCGCGACCAATCTCTGTGTCGAATTCCCCGATCCGATGGCCGCGAGCAACAAGGCCAGCTTCAAGTTCATGCGCACAACGAGCCTGGCCGATTCAAAATCGTCGCGCTTCCTGCCGCAGCTGCGCGATCAGAGCCAGGAATGGCGCTATGTGAACGACGAGCTGCGCCAGGGCCGCAAGCTCGTGCGCGTCTTCTTCAGTGTCACCGCCTTCTCCCCGAAGGGCCGGGGGGACGCGAACGAACGGGTACTCAAATCCGTGTACCGGGCAGCGGGCTGGGATCTTCTCGACGATCGCTACCTGCAGATCATGGGTCTGCTCTGCGCGATGCCGATGACGATGGCCAACGGTCTCGCGCGCGATCTCGAGCGCATGAAGCGGATGCGCACATTGCTGACCACGACCGCCGCTAATCTCGCCCCCATTCAGGGCGAGTTCCTCGGGAGCCAGGTGCCCCATCTGATGCTGATCGGCAGACGTGGTCAGCCCTTCTTCTGGAGCCCGTTCGAGAATGCGGCCGGCAACCACAATGTCGCTGTCTTCGGCAAGTCGGGCTCCGGCAAATCGGTGACGCTGCAGGAGCTGTGCGCGTCATTCTGTGGCGCCGGCGCCCGCGTTGTCGTCATCGACGACGGACGCTCGTTCGAGCATTCCGCCAAGCTCCAGGGCGGCGCTTTCGTCGAGTTCACGATGGCTTCGGGCTTTTGTCTCAACCCGTTCAGCATGATCGACGAGGAACTCGCGGCGACCGATGAGGACTATCTCCTCGACTGCATGGCAATGCTCAAGGCCATCGTGAACCAGATGTCGCGCCACATGGATCGGCTCAACGATACCGAGCGCGGCCTGATCGACGGCGCAGTCAACACGGTCTGGGCGGAGAAGGGGCGGGCTGGTTCGATCGATGATATCATCACCGCCCTGGATGCGACCGGCAACCAGCAGGCCACCGATCTTGGCATAGCTATGCGGCCATTCTCCTCCGCCGGCACTTATGGCCGCTTCTTCCAGGGCGAAGTGTCCTTCGAGTTGTCGGCCCAGCTCACCGTTTTCGAACTCTCCGATCTTTCGTCACGTGAGGAACTGCGCAGCGTAGTGCTGGCCGCGATCATGTTCATGTCACAGCAAATGATGCGTAAGGTCGACCGTTCGATCCCCAAGGCGCTATTCCTGGATGAAGCGTGGCAGATGATGCGCGGCGGGGCGATGGCCGAGTTCATCGAGGCCTTTGCGCGTACCTGCCGTAAATATTATGCGTCGCTCATCACCGCGACCCAGTCGCTCAACGACTATTACAAGTCTGCGGGTTCGATCGCCGCCCTTGAGAACAGCGACTGGTTCGTCATTCTCCAGCAGAAGCCGGAGACCATCGCCGACTTCAAGAAGCATGATCGTTTCGAGATGGACGACTATACCGACGCGCTGCTGCGCTCGCTGAAGATCAACGGCCGCGAATATTCCGACATTCTGATCAAGGGGCCAGAGACGTTGGCGGTCGGCCGCCTGGTGCTCGATCCCTTCTCGTCCACGGTCTATTCCTCCAGTCCGGCCGTCTACGCCGCCATTGAGGATCTCGTCACGCAGGGCCTCACCATGGATGAGGCGATCGAGCGGATCGCCTTCCCGGACAACCCGGAAAAATGGGCCTCTCACGAGGATCCCGAGCTCGCGCAAGCGGCGGAGTGAGCCATGGCCAGCAGCACAGAGCCGAGGGTACAGCCATCCGCGCCGCCGTCGATCGACGCGCGCGCGATGCTTCATTTCACCCTGTATTTCGGCGGCTTCCTCGCATCAACGCTGCTCATGACCTGGGGCCTGTTCGCGCTGTTTTTTCTCGCCCTTGGCGGCTTCTCGCTCGATGGCCTGATGAACCAGCTCAACAACCTCAGCACCCGCTACGTCATCGCGACCCCGGATCGGGTCGCATCGTTCAAGACCATCTTCGCCGTCGCACATCTCATCCTTTCCGTGGGGCTCATGGTCCTGCGGAGAGGCAGGATCCTGCCTTCGGCCCGATCGCAGGGAGACCCCCGCCATGGCTGAGCAACCCGAACTCGACCTTCCCGCGCCACCGGTATCGCCAGCAGCGCCAGCGAAGCCCAGACGAACATTCTTCGCTGGCTTCAGCCGTATGCAGATCCTCGCCGGGCTGATCCTTCTGGCCACTGTGGTCTGGGGCATGTGGGTCACCAAGACACTGGTGACGCCCAAGCAGGATCATATCGTCTCGGCGCGGCTCTCCTCGATCGTCGGGGAATATGTGCAGGCGCAGGCGCGCTCGACATCGCCTCCGGCGCAGGTCGAGGCCGAGATGCGGGGCTTCATGGCGTCGCTCGACAAGGAACTGCAGCGGCGCAGTGCTGGCGGCCAGATCGTGCTCGTCGGCGAAGCCGTGCTCACGAAGAACGTGCCCGATATAACCGACAGCCTCAGACAATCGGTCTACGCCTCGGGCGTCCCGCGGCCGCGCCAAGCTTCGGCCGAGGAGCTGCAGCAGATGAATGCCCAGGCGATGGCGGCCGCGAGACCCCAACTTGCAGCCCCGGCTCAGATGCCGGGCCAGATGCCCGGGGCTGCTCCTCCGATCGATCCCATGATGGCCGCACAGGGCATGGCGGCGCCAGGAATGGTGTCTTCAGGGCAGCAGCAGCCGGTTCCGCAATATGCTCCGCCAGCTGCGCAAGTTTCGACCTTCGGAGGCTCCGATGGCATCGGCGGCCAGTGAGGCGCGCCCAAGCTGGCGGCCACGCACGCGGCTATGGCTGTTGTTCGGCCTGTTCATCGCGGGCAGCGTTCTGCTCAGCGCGATCAGCGCATGGCGCGACGATCATCTGCTGCTGATCAACACGACGGGTTCGCTTCCGAACTGGGCCTTCCTCATCCAGCGCCACAAGCTGCCGGCGCGCGGAGACTATGTTTTCTTCGACCCGCCGCCAAGCACGCTCCTGCGTCGCCACTTCGGCGCGAAGCCGCGGATGTTCGGCAAGATCGTCTACGGCATGCCGGGCGACACGATCAGCCACGTTGGCCGCCAGGTTGCGGTGAACGGCCACCTCGTCGCGCAGATGAAACCGCTCACACGCTTTGGTGAACGCCTGACGCCGGGCGCAACCGGCCCGGTGCCGCAGGGATGCTATTTCGCGGCTACGCCGCACAAGGATGGCTTCGACAGCCGCTATGCCGAAATCGGCTTCGTATGCGCGCGCCAGGTCATAGGAACCGGGGAGCCGATCCTATGAGGGTGCTCATCTCAGGCGGGCTGGCCATCGCCGCAACGGTCGGCGGGTTGATCGTCGTTGGGCCGATGCGGTCGGAGGCCAAGGACTATGGCCAGGCCGCGCAGGCGTTCCCGGTCATCGAGCCCGATCTGCTCTCCACCATTGAAAACCGCCTGCGCCGCGCAGAGGCAAGCGGCGAGCTCGCCCGGACCAACGAGATGTTCGCCAAGCGCGTCGAGGCGAAAGTTCGTCGACCCGATCCCGTCACGGGGGTCACCCCGGCCCGGACCGCCCGGAGCTGGGACTTCGATCCGTCGGTCACGATGGAACGCGACATCCGCGACCAGAAGGGCAACCTGATCGCCCCAGCGGGACAGCGGATCAACCCGCTCGACTTCGTCTCGATCCGTCAGGACCTTGTCTTCATCGACGGTGACGATAGCGAGCAGCTCGCTTGGGCCACGACGCGCTACACGGACCTCAAGGCGAAGATAATCTTCGTGCGTGGATCGCCGGTCGAGCAGATGACCGCGAAGAAGCGGCGTTTCTACTTCGATCAGCAAGGCAAGCTCACTTCCCGCTTCGGCATCGAGCATACGCCAGCCGTGGTCACCCAGGCTGGCAAGGTGATGCGCGTCTCCGAGGTGGTGTTGAAGTCCGGGAGCCCGGGCTGATGCCGCTGTGGCTCGACATGCTCCGAACGCCGATGGCGGCACCCGAGACTCGCGATCTTCGGCGGCTGCGCCGGATCTGGCAGGTTCTTTGCCTGCTACTGGCCGCCAGTGTCGCGGGCTTGCAGCCGTTGATGCGGATCAGCGGTCAGGCGGCGCCCTGTGCGATCGCGTCGCTGCTGGCGGCCACGCTGTTGACCACGGCGCTTTACCTCGCGCGCAAGCATCGCGCGGACACCGCCTTTCTCGAACCTGCCGGGGAGGATCAGTGATGCGCGGCTTTCGATCAGCTCTGCGGCTTCTCGTCATGGCGCTGGCAGCCTTCTTTCTGGCGCCGAGCGCACAGGCGGCAGGGCCGACCTGTCACGGGAAGTTCGTCAATCCGATCACCGACGTGTGTTGGTCTTGCCTGTTCCCACTCTCGGTCGGCGGCCTCAAGATCTGGCCGAGCGGCCGGCCGGATACGAGCAATCCCGCTTCCCCGATCTGCTTTTGTGGCAGCCCGCTTCCCAGGATCGGCATCTCGGTCGGCTTCTGGGAGCCGGTGCGGCTCGCGGACGTCACAATGAAGCCCTGGTGCTTTCCTAATCTCGGGGGTGTGCGCATCGCGCCGGGGTTCGACATCGGCCAGGGCTATCTGGCCGGCCCCTCGATGGTGGGCGGCCGCTCGCAGAGCACGGCCAAATGGCACGTGCACTGGTACGTCTATCCGCTGCTCTACTGGATGGAGATCCTGACCGACTTCGTCTGCTTCGAGCAGGCGAGCTTCGACATCGCCTATATGACCGAGGTCGATCCGCTCTGGCAGGACGATAGTCTGACGGCGCTGATCAATCCGGAAGCCGTCGTCTTCGCTAACCCGATCGCCCAGGTCGCCTGCGCCGGCGACTGCATCGCCGGGACCGTCCACCTGCCGCTCGATCCGCTGTTCTGGTGTGCGGGGTGCCAGGGCAGCATGTATCCGCTCAACGGCAACGTGCCGTCCTCGATCGGCCATGTTCAGTCCTCGCGGCTCGCACTGTCGCGCTTCGCCTACAAGATGCACCGCGAAGCTCTTGCCTGGGGGACGATGGGCTCGGCCGGGCTCTGCAAGAAGTACCTCATGCCGATCATGCGCAAGCAGCAATACCGCTTCCAGATGGTCAATCCGATCCCCACCGTGAGCGGCCGCTTCGCCTGCTCCACGATCGGGGCATCCACCATGCCGCCTGACGCAGGTCGCGCCTATCCCGCCGCCGGCGAGGACATGGGCTACCTCGTCTGGCGCAAACGCAATTGCTGCGTGCTGTAGGGGGCCGTCCAATGCGCAAATACCTCTGGGGCTTCGCAGCGATCCTTGGCTTGGCGAGCGTGACGGCCTTGCTCGCGCAGACCGTCGACGGGATCGACGTCCAGGCGATCAAGCAGCGTTCGGCGGACCTACAGGCGGATGCCGAGGCTTTCGTCAACCATGTGAAGGATAGGGGCGACGCCTTCCGCGAGGACGCGCAGACCGTTCGCGACGCTGGCATGGAGAACATGCAGCGGGTCGCCAAGAGCGATCTGCCCAAGGGACCGGCAGGCCCCGTCGATTTCGACGAGATCGTGGCCGGTGCCGCGTCGAACGCGACGGCAGGGAAGGGCGAGGCGCCCCAGTTCATCGTCTTCGCGAGCCTGTCGATGCCACCGCAGTCGCTGCAGAAGCTGATCGGCGACACGGCCAGGGCCGGCGGGGTGGTCGTGTTCCGCGGCTTCCCCAACAATTCGATGAAGGAGTTCGCCACGAGCCTTGGCAAGATCATCGACCGGCAGGACGATTTCGCCAATGTCGGCATCGATCCGCGGCTGTTCCGCGCTTTCGATGTCCAGGCAGTGCCGACATACGTCAGTGTCTCGTCGGACTTCGATCTTTGCGCCGGCTTCTCCTGCCAGACCAAGCTGCCGCCCTATGATCGGCTCGTCGGCAACGTCTCGGTCGAATATGCGCTCGAGCAGTTCGCGGACGGTAATGGCCCGGGCGCACGGGTCGCAGCGGTTGGCCTCGCCAACATGCGCAAGGCCCATCCATGAGGGCGTATCTCGTCCTGGCTGCGCTCTTCGGCGTCGTTATGGCGAGTTCGCCCGCGCTTGCCCAGATGACGCTCGACGAGGCGCGCCAGGAGGGGAAGGCGCTGGGTACGGAGAAGCGCAACGATTCCACGCTGGTGCCGTCCAGCGATGCGCAAGCCGCCGCGGTCCCCGGCTATTCCGGCACGAGCTTGCCCGAAGGATCCTATTTCGACGATCCCGGTAAGCTTGAGTCCGACGCCCAGGCGGCCAAGTCGTCCAACGAGCAATATCGCATCACCACCGATGCCGATCACAGCCGGGCCACGTTCAGCAATTCCGAGATCCTCGCGACCACGGCGCGCGCGACATCGGTCGAAAACGATCCCTCGACCTATCTCGCTGGCGAGGAAATGGGCGGCACCAAGGGCACATGCGTGCCGCTGCCCGCCGCGCCGGGGAGCGCGGGCTATTATGAGGCGAGTTGCAACGCCGGCAGCAAGGTCACCACGGAAGCCCGGACCTGCAACGTCAGCCTTGACGTTCACACCGAGAAGCGGACGATCTACACCTATTACACGGGTCGGTTGAGCTTCCTGCCGACAGATGGCGGGCCCTATCCCGCCCGCGCGGCTTTTGACGACGAGATCGCCACCGGCATCTGCTGGGAAAGCCGCCCGATCGACTATTGCGACAATATGAGCGCCTATGGATATACTGCGGCGCCGACCTGCAAAAGCCTTGGCCACACCGCCGTCGAGGTCAAATGCACCGCCGAGGCCCAGGGGATCACGCCGGGCGAGTATCATCCGGGCTATGTGCTCTCGACCGGCAATTACTGGCTCACGAAGCAGGAAGAACCGGCCGTGCCGGTCATCACGCGCAACGAGGGGCTATGCGCCGCCAATGCCGGCGACCCGAACTGCACGCTCGAGACCGAAGTGTGCACGTCGAGCGACCCGGTCACCCGGATCGTCGACGGCGTTCCTGTCACCCAGCCCTGCTGGGCCTGGCAGCGGACCTATCAATGCCACCGGATCTCAACAGCCAATGACTGCGGTGATCTCGAGGCGAACGGGAGCTGCACCTATCTGCGCACAGAATGCCTTGACGAGGAGCCTGATGGCGGGCCCTGCAAAGTCGAGAACCGCGTCTACAGGTGCCCGACGCCTTCCGGAGGCACGAGCGATGCGCCGCAATATATCTGCGGCGACGACGTCTATTGCATCAACGGCGACTGCGAGCCGATCGTTCGCGAAGCGTCGACCGAGTTCAAGGACGCGCTCGTTGCGCTGCATGCGATCGACCAGGCGGGCAAGGAGTTCAACGAAGCCGATCTCCGGGTCTTCAGCGGCACGCGCGAGACCTGCCACAAGCCGGTGTTCGGCCTTATCAACTGCTGTGCGGGCAAGACGTCGGGTTTGTTGACGGTCGGCGCTGGCGCGGCTGCGCTGGCGGGCGGTCCCGCGGCGATCGCCGCGCTCGCGACCCCCTTCCTGGTCCTTTTCGCATGTTCACAGGACGAGATGAGGCTCGACATCAAGGACCGGATGGGCCTGTGCCATAATCTCGGCACCTATTGCTCGTCGAGTTTCCTCGGCATCTGCAGCACGCGGCGCACCGCTTATTGCTGCTTCGAGAGCAAGCTCTCCCGCATCCTCCAGGAGCAGGGCCGTGTGCAGCTCGGCAAGCCGTGGGGGGCGCCGAAAAAGGAACAGTGCATTGGCTTCACGATCGACGAGTTCTCGCGGCTCGACCTGTCGGTAATGGATTTCACCGAGGTTTATGCGGACTTCATGGATGCGGCCAAGCTGCCGGACGAAGTCCAGACCATGACCGAAATCCAGCAGAAAATTCAGAACTACTACGACCTCCACGGCAAGTGAGATGGGCCGATCCGATCTCCTTGCCGCAGGGGCCGCAGCGCAAACCCAAGGAAAGTGACCATGCCTATCCCTGTTCTCGAGCTGCCCCTCGTCCTGGCATCCCTGGCGCTGCAACCGTCGGCCCCAACGCCCCACCATCGTTGCGGTGGCTCTCCCGCGACCGTGGCCGATTGCTGCGTCCACCCCGCAGCCTGGGACAGTCTGACACCCAACCCACCGCTCGCACTCCCTTCCGCGCAAACCGCCTCAGCCGATGAAAGGACGAAGCGTGATGTCCCCCGTCGCTAAACTCTCGATGCTGCTCGCCCTGTCGATTGGGACTGCTGCTCCCCTGTTGGCGCAGGATGCGCCGCCGTCACGCGACACGATCGAGCAGAACCGGCCGGATGCTTTCTACTGCGGCGAGCGGAAGCTCGGACAATGGTTCTATTGCGACAAGCCCAGACCCTTGCCGCGCGAGGCGCAACCGTCGCCGCCGCCGAGCGCGGTCGACCGGATGGCGGCGATCACGAAGCAGCTCGACGAATTGAAGGCCAAGGCGATCCTGGAGCCGACCGAAGAGAACGTCATCGCCTACGTCCGCTTCCAGCGCGAGCAGCTCGACCGCGCCTCGACTTTCTCCGACGTGTGGCAGCGCGCGCTCTGGCAGAACCCCGACATCGACTACACGTTGCAAAGGCCCGTCTCGACGGTCGGCAAGCGTGCCTGGCTCGACAATCGAAAGGCCGATCGCGACGCGGTCCTGACCAACCTGGGGCAGCGCTACGGGCTGTTCTACTTCTTCGCGCAGAGCTGCGGCGCCTGTGAGCTGTTCGCCCCGATCCTTCGCTCGGTGACCGACAGCCACCGGATGGCGGTCATGGCCGTATCGATGGACGGGGGGCCGAGCCGCGATTTTCCGGAACATGTCGTCGATTCCGGGCAGCGGGCGCGCATGGGCGTGCCGGGCAATGAGACACCGGCGCTGGTCCTCTTCGACACGGTGACCAAACGGACCATTCCGGTTGGATACGGCATCCTGAGCGCCGATGAGATCATGGATCGCATCTTCACGCTCACGAACACGAAAGTGGGGAGCGATTACTGATGGGACAGGATCATCGCAAAGGGCGCGCCCGCCGCTTCTTCCGCTCGGCCGCCGGCTCGATGGCCATGATGGCCGCGCTCAATTTTTCCATCGTCGGGGTCGCGCGCGCCGACGTCGCGTCCGAGATGAACAACTTCTTCTCCGACGCGGGCGGCGCTGCCAACGTGACCGGCCCCTCGGCCTATCAGGGTCAGTCGGCCGGCTATTACTCTCTCGGCAATGTCTGGACGCGTTTCCCGCAGAAGAGCGTGCAGCCGTTCAATCTTCAGCTTCCGAGCGCCCGTGCGGGCTGCGGCGGCATCGACCTGTTTTCTGGAAGCTTCTCCTTCATCAATGCGTCCGAGATCGTGGCGATGCTGAAGGCGACGGCCAACAACGCGCTTGGGTTCGCCTTCAAGCTGGCCATCGATTCCGTCTCGCCCGAGATCGGTAAGGTCATGGACGAGTTCAGCCAGAAGGCGCAGCTCCTCAACCAGATGAACATCTCCAGCTGCGAGACCGCTCAGGCGCTGGTCGGCGGAATCTGGCCCCAGATGGATTCGACCCGGGCGACCATTTGCGAGGCGGTCGGCAACAGCCAGGGCGTCTTTTCCGACTGGGCCGCCTCGCGTCAGGGCTGCAACAACGGCAATCGGCGGGATTCGACAATCGCCGGGAACACCGATGCGTCGATGAAGGACCAGCTGGTCGGCGAACCGCACAACTATACCTGGGAGGCGCTGAAGAAGTCCGCCAAGTTCGGGGCGTTCGACCAGTCCTTCTCCGAATATATCATGACGCTCGTTGGTACGGTCGTGACGACGCCGTCGACGGACCCGAGCGTTGGCGGCAAGGTGGTGATGTTCGGTCCGGCGGAAGACGCCGTCGTCACTGCGCTGCTCGACGGCACGGCGGACGCGCCGCCGGTCAAGATGCTGAAGTGCAACGACGAGAATTGCTACGATGTCGGCGAACAGACCCTGTCGGTCCCGGCATCGTCGGCGCTGCGCCCGCGGATCGCCACGATGATCAAGTCGATGAGCGACAAGATCCGGTCGGACACGCCGCTCAACGCCGCCGAAAAGCAGCTCCTCAACCTCGCGACCGTGCCGATCTACAAGATCCTCGCCGTGCAGGCCTATGCCCACTATGCGCTGACCGACGGCGAGATCCAGACGCTGTCCGAGATTGTGGCCGTCGACCTGCTCTCTGCCATGCTCGACAATATGCTGGACCGGGTCGAGCAGGCGAAGGTTCACTACCAGACCTTCGACCAGGAGACCGCGACGCAGTGGAAGCAACAGATCGCGGCCACGCGCGCCAAGTTCAGCCAGCGGGATGTCCGTCTCAACAACAAACTGCAGGTGACGATGCAGATCATCAACCGCAGCATCATGCTGGAGTCTACCCTGCAGAACTCGATGACGCCGGGGATGGCGTCCGCGCTCAACTTCTCGCGCGGGCTGAACGCCCAAGGTCTGAATTAGTGCGGCTGAACTGAAGCGGGAGCGCGTCGATGCTGGAGGTCTTCACGGTCGGGGGCGGCGAGTATCTCGTAAACGTGTTCAACGCCGTCGCTGCCTGGTCAGGGGGAGGGGGCTACCGCTCGCTCCTGCGGGTCGTGATGGTGATGGGCCTCATCTACTCGCTGCTCGTTGTCGCCTTCACGCTTAACTACAAGGCGTGGATGAACTGGTTCCTCCAGGCGACGGCGATCTATCTTTGCCTGATGGTGCCCACGGTGAGCATCAAGGTGACCGACCGGATCAACCCGAGCCTCGCGCCATCGACTATCGACAATGTGCCGATGGGCCTGGGTGTGCTGGCGAGCTTTACGACGCAGGTCGGGGATTGGCTGACGCGGACGGCCGAGACGGTGTTCGTCATGCCCAGCGAGCTCAATTATTCGAGCAATGGCATGGTCTATGGCGCGCGCCTGTTCGACGCGACCCGCAATTTCGTTGTTCGCGACGCGGAGTTCTCGACCAACCTCGAAAACCATTTCAAGAACTGCGTGTTCGGCGACGTGATGCTCTATCAGAAGTCGCTCACGAACCTCGCCAAGGCGCCCGACCTGTGGGCCGCGATCGGGCCGGGCTCGGAAGCGCGCTCGCAGGAATGGCTGGAGCGCCAGGGCGACGGCACCGTTCAGAACTTCATCATCACCTGCCGCCAGGCCTACCAGGCGCTCGACGCGCAATGGGCGCCGATGATCGAGGCCAATGCTCCGATCTGGGGTAAGGAGGTCTATCCCAGGCTCAGCAACGCCCTGGCCGCCGACAAGCTCAAGCATGACGTGCCGATCGCGAACACGGCGTTCACCGGATCGGGGAGCAATTTCACCGAAACGATGCGGCAGAACACAGCGATCAACGCCTTCATGCAAGCACGCAACAGCATGGCTGGTGGGGCAGGCGCGGCCGCGATAGACACCTTCGCCCAGACGCGCGCCGACATCCAGGCGCGCAACACCTATAATTCGATTGCCCAGCAGGCGATGGCCTGGGTGCCGATCCTCAACATCGTCCTGACCGTCGTCTTCTTCGCGATGTTCCCAGTCATCTTCCCGCTGTTCCTCATGCCCCAGACGGGGGTTGGCACGCTCAAGGGCTATGCCATGGGCTTCTTCTACCTGGCTGCCTGGGGCCCGCTCTATGTCATCCTCCACATGATCTGCATGACAAGGGCGGAATCCGCGGCGAACGGCGTGGCCGGGGGAGGCGTGACGCTTGGAAGTTATGCCGGCATCGGCGCGGTCAACGGCGAGACGGCGACGATCGCCGGCTTCATGCTGATGAGCGTGCCTTTCCTCGCGGCCGGTCTTGCTCGCGGCGCGATGTCGATTGCTGGCCAGTCCATGTCGATGCTGGCGCCGGCGCAGAACGCGGCGGAGGCCGCCGCGCTCGAGCAGACCACCGGAAACTACTCCTATGGCAATGTGAGCTGGGCGAACTCGACTTCGAATATGCGGCAGGCCGATCAGTGGACCACGGCGCCGAGCTATATGAGCGGCGCCCCGAGCATGGGCTGGCGCCAGGATAATGGCGCGATGATCAACGGCTTTGGCAATGGTCAGGACGTCTTCGACACGTCGGGGGCCATTTCGCGCCTCGGCTTCACCCCTACCATGACGACCGGGTCGGTCGCGGAATGGCGGGAGATGGCGAGCGAGGCGCACCGACAGTCGCAGGCTTATGAGAATGCCGCGGCCGAGGTCCTGACCGCTACGCATGCCAACCGCAGTGCATTCGGCACCTCGACCGAGCGGTCGTCCGGCTGGGATTCGAGCAGCGGCCGGCAGGCGAACACGTCCGTCGATCAATTCGACCGGCGGACCGGGAGCAGCACGCAGGGTCTGGAGGAACGGGATACGATCTCTCAAGGTCAGCGAATATCTCAGGGCCATGATCGTCAGGCGCAGACGAGCGACCAGATCTCCGGGGTGGTGTCCGCAGGAACGGGACGGCAGACGGCTGGAGGGTCGGGCGGTCGCGGAGGAATTTTGGGCCGCCTTCCCGGCATTGGCGGCAGCGTATCGAAATCAGGGTCTCAGACAGATGCGCTAAGGCATGCGACTGACGAAACCCGCGGCAGCGACAGCGCCAACACATCCTCGAGTGGCGTGCGTGACGAACATTCGAGCGGAAGCGGCGCCTCGATGTCCGATGGGACCTATTCGCGCAGCGGTAGCTTCAGCCGGGCATCCGCCACATCATCGGCGTCGGCGAGTACGGAGGATTCTCTGGCGCTGGCAAAGTCGTACTCTGAGACGGCCCGGCGCCTTGAGGAGCTTTCCCAGCAGCTGTCACGCGACGCCAGCTATGCCGAGACGCATGGCATGCAGCTCAGCGAGAATCTGAGCCAGGATCTTGCGCAATGGTATCGCCGCCAACAGGTCGAAAATCCGGGGCTTGACGCGCCCGAGCTTTGGGCAACCGATCTCACAGACCAGCAGCGGCTTGTGCGCCAGGAGATGATCACGCGCTGGATGCATGACAAGCAGGATGGCATCCGGGCGGAGATTGCGGGGCGCCTCCACGATCCGGACCTGGTCGATGTCAATCGGCCGAGCGTGGGGAACGAGGCGGATGTCAGGGCCTCCTACCGGCCGCATGGTCCTGGGCGGCTGCCCGCCGGTCCTGGCGGCGGCGGGGATGTCGGCGCCGCTGCGATCATCGAGGCCGGCAAGGCAGAGCTGGGGGGCGACCGCGCTGCGGCGCAGACGATGCGAGGGCAGCGGGTTCAAGGGGCCGCTGATCTTGAGCAGGAGGTGAACCGCGACCACGATCGCGGATTCTTCCAAGACCCCAAGCTTCGCGAATAGAGCTTAGAGGATGTAGAACATCGCTCCCACGAGGCCGGCCATGCAAACGTAGGCGAGGGCGTAGCCTATTAGACCGCCACGAGTGGGGTTCCCGTTTTCGTCGGTGATCATTTCGATCTCAGGAATCTCTTCCTCGACAATCGCGTAGATGGGACCGCCGGACAAATCCTTCGTTCGATTATATGTGTCGAGGTCGAATTTTGGGAAGCGCATGCTTTCTCCTGTGACGGAGAATAGCGGTTGGGGCGCTTTTCCGCAACCCTTGAGACGCGACTTATAGCGAGATTATCAAGTTTACAAAAAAACGATAAACCACCATAACCTCGCTATGGATGCTCGTCGTAACCCCTTCGCGCCTGGCGCCGGCACTCGCCCTCCAGAGTTGGCGGGGCGAGATGCGTTGCTTGAACGCAACGCGGTCGCGCTCGACCGAATCCGCGCGGGGCGCGCGGCACGCCCGAGCGTCCTCTATGGACTGCGCGGTGTAGGCAAGACCGTTCTGCTCACGACGATGCGTGACGCAGCCGAGGGGGAGGGCATGGCTATCGTCGCCATCGAGGCTCCCGAGAACCGTTCGCTCCCCGGCATCCTCGTGCCTGCCCTTCGGGCGACGCTGCTGAGGCTCGATCGCATGAAGCAAGCTTCGGACGGCGTTAAGCGCGCGCTTCGCGCGCTGGCCGGGTTCGCAAAGCTCAAGGTCAAATATGACGATCTCGAAGTGGGACTCGATTTCGACGTCGAGCCGGGCCTGGCCGACAGCGGCGACCTTGAAGCTGATCTCGCCGATCTGTTGGTTGCAATCGGCGAGGCGGCGCGAGAGAAGGGGTCAGCTGTGGTACTCGTCATCGACGAGCTCCAATATGTGCCTGAAGAGCAATTGGCCGCATTGATCAGTGCGCTCCACCGGGCCAGCCAGAAGCAGCTTCCCATTACAATGATCGCCGCTGGCTTGCCGCAACTCGTTGGGCAGATGGGCCGGGCCAAGTCCTATGCGGAGCGACTTTTCGAGTTCGTCTCCGTCGGACCGCTCGATGATCACGCCGCGCGCGATGCCATTCGGCTTCCAATCGAGCGGGAAGGCGAAGCTGTCGATGATGCGGCGTTGGACGCGATCTGCGAGCAGACCCAAGGTTACCCTTATTTCCTCCAGGAGTGGGGAAAGCATAGCTGGGATGCAGCTGAGGCGTCGCCGATCACCCAAGACGATGTTGCGGCGGCAACGCGTAGCGCGCTCGCGGAACTTGACGCCAGCTTTTTCCGCGTTCGGTTCGATCGTCTGACCCCTGCCGAGAAGCGCTATCTGCGCGCCATGGCCACTTTGGGCACTGGACCGCACAGGTCGGGAGATGTTGCCGATGCCTTGCACGTGAAGGTTTCAAGCGTGGCGCCGACGCGAAACAGCCTGATCGCGAAAGGAATGCTCTATAGTCCCGCGCATGGAGATACAGCGTTCACCGTGCCCCTGTTCGATGCATTCATGCGAAGAGTGATGCCGGAAGGATGATTTTTGAAGCACCGCCCCGAACGACCGGGGAAGGGCACCAAGCTATGAGTCATCGTTCCCTTTTGTGTCTTGGTTAACGTCAAGAGTGGATTTGACCGCCGCCAAGGAGCGACGTTTGGTGCGAAAATGAACGGGGCTATCTTCATCATCACGAGGTTCACGAGCGAAATTCACCAAGAGGAGCTGAGGGCCTGACCCAACTGCGCCCAACCTGTCTTCGGGGTTTCGCAAGGGGCAGTCGGTGAGGGACATACAGCCGCATCCAATGCAGGTTTCGAGGCGGTCACGCAGCCTCATGAGACTAGCTATCCGCTCGTTCAATAGCGTACTCCACTCGGCACTGAGCCGACGCCAATCCGTTGACGTAACCGGCCCCTCTGGAATCCGGTCAAGAAAATCCTTTAGTTCGGAGAGCGAAAGCCCGACATATTGGGCGGTTCTGATAATGGCGATCCGTCTCAATACGGATCGAGGATACCGCCTTTGATTGCCGGCTGTGCGCTCGCCCTTGATGAGGCCTTTCGCCTCGTAGAAATGGATCGTCGAAACCGCGACTCCGCTACGTTGCGCGATGGCGCCAACAGATAGAGGACGTGTTTTGTCAACAGTCATTGCAAAGACTCGTTACCAAATGTCGGTGCTAGAGCACCGGCAAACTACTTCAGGACTCAGGATGTGGTCATTTCTCGACCGCGCAGACCAAGCCCGTGCCGTGCATCCGCCCCTACATCTACGACGGCGACTATAATCCGGTGCGAGGCGTTTGGTCACTCCCGGCTTTACGGTATCGACGTGCCCGAATTCAGCACTTGCTCTGCGTGCGGGACAATCCCTACGATAGCCGCGAGAATTTGCGTACCTTGCTCGCGAGGGGCAATGTCATGTACCGCCAGCTCGACATCGACCGCTACGAACGACCAATCCTGCAATGCTGGAACATGGATGGCGATCTGTCGTGTCAGCAGGTCCAGGCAGGTCACGCCGTTCGCCGATACAGGCCGTTGCAATGTTCTTCCCGGAGATTATCGCGTCGTTCGATCATTAAAGCCGCGAGTGGCGGTCTTGCGGGAAGCCTCTTGCGGGGAAGGGGGACGCCTCGATCTCTTGGTATCGAGGCGTCAAGCCCGCTTTAGCTGTTGAGCCGGTCCTTGACGGCCTTCGCCACGCTGAAGGAGAGTTTTTTCGACGCTGCGATCTTGATGGTTTCGCCGGTGGCCGGGTTCCGGCCTTCGCGGGCGAGAACGTCCTTGACCTTGAACTTGCCGAAGCCGTTGAGGCTCACCTCTTCGCCTTTGGCGGCGGCGTCAGCTATTGCGGCGAAGACGAGATCGACCGCCTTGCGGGCATCAGCCTTGGTGGCCCCGGTCGCACCGGCGAGATGATCGGCAAGGTCGCTATTGTTCATCATGCTGTTCCTTCTGCAATTTTTCGGGATTCCTCTAATAGTGGCGAGGAGCGTGCGGCGCTATCTCAATGCTCGACCTTATTGAAGGATTCCGGCTTATTGGCCGGACAGGCCATGAGCGATAGTTTTTGCCGGCACCTAGTGGCAAACGCCGGTATCAGGCGTGTCCATAGTTGCGAATTTCGCAGTTGCAATATTCTATGATGCAATGCACAAGAGACGGGCCTTTCAGGCATCCTCTCCCAACTATCAAGCCGCCTCCTTGTGGGCGGCTTTTTTCTACCCGAAACAGAGTCGCCGACTCGACCTGAACGATGTGATCCGGCTGACCATGTCGCAGAACTGCTTCTCGACCTCGAATCGTCTCATCCACGGACCCTATTTGTACATGTCGGGTGGATAGAGCGTCACATACTGAAAATCGCTGTTGCGAAACCGCAAGGCTTCAATCTCCTCGGGATTGCCTGCCTCGTCGACCGCGATCGACATGGCGACGTCGATGGTAAGCTCGATCTCGGTCTCCCCGCTCTCATCCTCGAACGGGATAAGCACCTTGTCCTCGGAATCATACATCGCTTCATCCCAGTTGGGATGAGTGAAAGACACCAATGCTGCGACCTCGATCGTGCCGACCACAAGGATTGATTTACCTGCCTCACTTGGTTTGAAGGCGGTGAGTTTTTTCACTTCGACCGAATTGACGGTGATCTCGTCGATCTCCGCATCCATGACGTCGCTACTGTGCAGTCCCCAATTCGTAAGTTCCTGACTGACGAGGTCGACGATCTGTTCCTCCTGCGTCTCCAGGAAGGGATCGAGTTGCGGC
This sequence comes from Sphingobium sp. DEHP117, assembly GCF_030867385.1. Lineage (GTDB taxonomy): Bacteria > Pseudomonadota > Alphaproteobacteria > Sphingomonadales > Sphingomonadaceae > Sphingobium. The sequence goes on from NZ_JAPFBJ010000004.1 coordinate 109,598, forward strand.
GCGGCCATCTCGAGGCCAAGCGCCGCGAACAGTTCGGGCAACGACTTCACCAGCGAAATATGCTTCGCAGACCCGACCGGGCCATCAAAGTCGCCATCGTTCGAAACGATGATCACCGGGCTATTTCTCGACGCCTCCTTCTTGAGGCACTCGAAGGCAAAGGCGTCGGGGAACTGGTCCTTCTTGCCGTCGCCTGAGAAGAAACCTTCCCCTGCCGCATAGGCGCTGAACACTGCCGACGGCTTCACCTCGTCGATCTGGAGCGTCTTGGCCTCCAGCGCATCGAACATCTGCGTAGTCGACTCATCGTAGATCGATTTCAGCTTTGCGCGAAGCTCCGGCCGCTTGAGCGCGGGAAGCGCAACGCCGGTCGCTCCCTCGACAATCTTCCGGAAATGCGGCTGGCTGATCTCCTTGATCGCGTCGAAATCACTCTGGATGTACTTTTTGGCAACCTCGGTGATGGTGAGATCGGTGGTCAACACCGTTATCAGACCGGCATCGACAAGATCGACGACACGGGCGATTTCAGGCCCGCCTGGTGGTTTGCCGGCACTGATGACGATGTTCGCATCCAGGAAGACCTTCGGCGTTCTTTTGGTCGTTTTCTTCGCCATCGTCAGAGTAGATCCGTGTTGAGGTCATGTTGGGCAGATGCTTGACGGACAGGCAGCATTTTCTGGAACGTAAGGCTTGGTCAGTCCGCCACCCGTCCCCTATCGAAGCATCGCTTTGAACGTGCTGCTCGCCGAGGCTCCCGCATAGGCGTCGCGCGCGAGCTGTCCCAGGATCTCGGCCGCTTTGTCGGTTGCCCGATCGAGCGCAAGTTCCTTCTGCTGCTGGAGCGAAGGCACCCTATCGATGCGGACGTAGCTCGAGCCCAGGACGGACTGCACGAGGTCGAGCGACAGGCTCTCCTGCGCCTTCATCGTCCTCGACACGAGCTCGTCTTTTGCGATCAGCATCACACCGCCGCGGCGCCTGGGCGCACGCGGCACATCCCATCGCAGCTCTCCTGCGGTCCCGACGCTGATGAGGTCGATTTCCTGGGGCGTGCGCCCATAGCGCCCAAGCGCCCGCATCAGGGCGATACTATCCGGAGCGTTCGCGATCAGTCCGCCGTCGACATAGGAATGCCCGTCGATCACATGGTCGGGGAAATAGGTTGGCGCCGCGGAGGTGGCGAGGGCAATGTCCCGTAGCGAGGTTCCTTCGAGCTTCGGTGACATGCCAGTGGTTTCGTATATTGCCGGCGCCCAGGCGCCGAAATCGACCGCGGTCACGATCAGGGGTGTCTTCAGGCCGGACAGGGGCGTCTTTCCCGCTTCGCCAAGAACGGCGTCGATCGTCTGCGCGAGGCCAGCCGCGTCATAGCGCGAGCGCGCCAGCCCCCAGCGACCGAGTAAACCCCGCTTCGGGAAGATCGCCTGGCCGTGCTTCTCAAACGCGGCGCCGATCACGGCTGGGCGAATGCCTTGGGCCAGGCCGATGGCCACGATGCCGCCGATCGAAGTGCCGGCGATGATATCGAAATGGTCTTTGATCGGCTTTCCGATCGTCCGCTCGATCTGTTCGAGGATCCGAACGGTAAAGAGGCCACGATACCCACCTCCGGTCAGCGCCAGAATGCGGAACCGTTTGGCCGGCTGCGCGCGCGCACCTTCCCTGATCCCGACGTCGCTCTCGGTCATATCAAGGGTTCACCACCGTCAGCCCGCTGACGCCGCTATGGTAGGGCTGCGGATAGTCGACGAAGACAAGATTGGTAGCGAGAGCCGAGGCAACGACCATCGTCGTCGCCTCGCTGACCGGGATCACGGCACCGGCCGGGTTGGTGGCGATCAGCTTCTGAGCCCGCAGACCAGGCCACAGCATGGCGGCCTTTTCGTCGAACGGCACGATATTATCGAAGCTGCGCACCATGCCGACATAGCCGCGCAGCGCATCGCGGTGGCCTTGGCGTTCACCCGCCGGGCTTTGCTCGATGGCCAGCAGCGCCTGCCCGAGGGAAACCGCGCTCAGGTGGATCTCTCGGGCAGGCAGCGCATCGATCGAGGCCGGCGCCTGACCCGTGATCCGGTCAAGCAGGCATTGGGTCGAAAGAAGATACATGGCCGCTTAGGCGCTGGCCTGCTGCCAGGAAGCTTCTCCGGATCGGACAGTGAATTCCTGGCTGCTGTCGTCGTCGCTCTCGACATGGACGAGCTTTCCGCGTGACGGCTGGAACTGCGTGGCGGCAAGAAATTCTCCGGCGGAAATACCGCCAGCGGCTGCCTTAATGACATTCGCCAAAGCCGCAACCGAGAGGATCACGGTCTGCTCTCCCTTGTCTTTGCCGACAAGCTGAACCGATCCGTCACGCGCACGCGCAAGCAGCTTGGTGAAGCTGTCACGCGCGGCGCGAATGGTGATAGTGGCCATCGGAGCCCGACCTTCGAGCAGTTTGCCGAGTTCAACCTCTAGCTGATGCTCTGGAAGGGAGCAGATCCTCTCGATTCCGGCTAGAAGCTGCACGTCCATACCAACCAACCTTCGCTGCCAATGACGATGGTTATAGGGCGTGGCCACAAAATGTCAATGATTGTGGCCACGGGGCAGATGCATCGATCAATGACGGCTGCGTCACTTTACCCTTCAGGTACCGGTCGGGTAAAGTGACACGGATGGCAAAACGTCTTTCGGTCGTTTCTGTGAGCGATTGGGGGATTCACAAGAGTCGTGCTTTGTGCTTGATTCGTTCCATGCTTCAGTTCGATCTCTTCGCGCCATCGATCCCAACCCCGGCGCCAGCACCAGTAGTTGGCCTGCCGGATATCGTGCGCATCATCGCGGAGCACTCGGGTCGGCCGCGCTACACCTTCATGGTGCTCGATCTCATCGCCAGGGCCGCCCGGACGAACGGGGAGGCGGGGCCTCTGGTTCGAGAAGGCGAGGTTCTGGTGCCCATCCGCGAATGGCTGGCCGCGGCGATTGCGCCGAGCGGCGCGCGTCACCACCAGCGCCGGGCCACCGCCGATAAGGTCCGGGCTGCGCTCGCAGCCAAAGGAGAATTGCCGGGCGATCCGGTGGAGGCCGCGCGCCGCGTCGACGCGGAACTCAGCGAGCGCATCCGCGAAACCGGCATGACGGCGATCAGCCGGGCGGTGTCGGAGTTGGTGAAGGCAGGACTGATCAGACGGCATTACCAGGGCTTTTTCGTGGACCATGAGAACCGCGGTGCGCAGCGTCATGCGGTCTATACGGTCACGGATGCGGTCCGCGCCGCGCTTCAGCCGAGCATCGTGACCAGCGAAAACCGGCGGCAGCCTTATGTACGAGGCGCACACGCTCAGCCTCGAGCGGCTGCGGCGCGGTAGGATCGCAGCTTCACATTTCTCGGCGACGATCGGTTCCTGCTGGTCTCTCCAAGCGCATTCAATGGGCTTGGCGTGTGCACGACCCAGCTCCACAACGAGCCCGTGGTCTATAATCGCAAACGCCATGGCCGGTTCAAACTGGATGGCCGGATGTACGATTTCCGGATGCGGCCGTCGGTGCCCAGGCGGCTGTCCAAGGAAGTCCTGCTTGTCGACCTCCTCCATAACATCGACAGGCTGCCCGAGGACAAGGTGGCCATCCTGCCGCGTGCGCTTGCCAAGGCAGGGGAGATGAATAGCGCGCAGCTCGCGCGTGCGGTGAAGGAATACGGTTCGGCTCGTGCCGAACGGCTCCTCGCGCCCGTGCTGCGACCGTCTTAATCGGAAAGTGAAGCCCCTAAAATTCGGTGCGTAATCGCCTGCGCCTCTGCGACCAGATGGCTGTTCTTTTCCCTGTACAGCAGCTGGCCAATCACCGTCTCGACAGCCTTCGGGTTGACCTTCTCGACGACTTCCAGCGCCTTGCGGCATCGCTCATGGCCGCATTCACGCAATGCTGACACGACATAGTCGTCACCATGGTGCTCGGCGATGGCAGCAAGATCGAACATGTCGCGTGGCTGCAAGTTCCAGCCCCGGAAGTAAACTTTCTTCGCTGCAATCTCGGCCGGAGTTTCAAGGTCGACCGTCCGCCCCCTCACATCGTGGCGCTCACTGGAAACATCGAGGATGGCGGACGAACAAATGAAGTCGATCTCACCCAGTTCGTCAAAGGCGAGTTTGAGCGCCTGCGTCCCGTCGCTCTTATATTCGTCCGGCCGACGGGTCATTGCGAAATCCTGGATCTCTGGATTGAGAAAAGGCAGGATTTGCGGATCATCAAGGAAGATATCGATGTCGTGGCTTTCACGATGATCGATCTGGAGCATGAGCGCCGTCCCGCCGCCGAAGCTCCACGAGGGCACGAAGCCGACGTTCTCCTCGAATTGGGCGAAGATTTCCATCGCAAGATCGAACAGGACCGGCCACTGGCTTGGGCCGCGCTCGACCATGCGTTACGCCGCCAGCGGGAGCGCGTAGCCCGAGAGGTGGGAGAACTGGTCGGCGACCGCGCAGACCTTGTCGGCGTCGACACCCATTTCCTCGACGAACTGCAGCTGCAGAGCCGGGCTTACTTCCGAGAAGAAGGAAAACACGGGCGCGTTGAAATCGCTCGCGCTCTTTGGGTCGGCGATCAGCGCAGCGAGTTGATGCGCGGAAAGGTTCGCCCCATAAGGAGCGTTCACCGTCGCCAACACCAAGCTTACCGCCTTTGCCATTTCTAACCTGTACCATGATCTCGTGGATCGTTCAGCGCATATAGCGCTTCGGCGTTATCAAAACAAGAACGGCGCCAATCCGCTATCCGGCCAGGCGGGATGTGCAAGGCCGATTCTCCGCGTAAACCGCCCTCCCCGCGTGATTTTCTCACTTACCATAATGGGAGATTATGGTAAGTACAGGGCTGCTGGAACGGCAGGGAAGGGCAAATTTTGCGGATGATGACGAACGGGGAAAAACCATGCGGCACAGATGTGTCGCGCCTTGTGCCGCATGTTTTGAGCAGAACGCCGCCGCTCGCCTCAGTCAGCGCCGATCTCGGGAACCTCGAACAGTTCGATTGCGAAATCGGCGATCTGGTCGGCGGCAAGATGCATCATGGCGATCGGCGCGCTGTCCATGTCGACCCGCTCGATCTTGTCGTCCGTCATCCGGACAATGAAGCGATCGCACTGCTCGAGCACCACCATGCGGATTCCGTCGTCATCGTCGAGCGTCAGGCGCCGGATGCTGCCTTCATAGGCGACCCAGGCACCGTTGTGGCCGCTCGTCGTGCGCACATAACCGACCGCGACATGGCCACCGGCCTCGACCTTCTCGACGATCGGCAGGAGCCATCCGAAGCGCAAGGGCGCGGTTCGGGTCGTAATCGGCTTGGCGCGCGCCATTCTCTCGCAGACCCAGCCGGTCCCAAAGGAAAGCGCCAGGCAGAACAGCAGTTCCAGTTCGATTGCGAGCGCGGAAAGCCCCGATGGGACCTGGCCGGACAGAAGTGCCTTGTAGGGATTGGGATCATAGGGAAGCGAGATCAGCGGCTTCCACGCCGCTATCGCTTCGTTGAAGGCAAAAATTCCCGCCCCGGCGGTGTGCGCAGCGAGCGCCAGCAGCACAATCAGGAAAATGGTGAGATTGGAATTGGGCCGGTCGGGCCGCGGCGACACAAAATCACTCGCCTCGCCAATACGAAGACCGAAATAACCCGCAAACCCGGGAAGCAGAAGAACCAGAGCGCCAAGCAGCGCGTAGCCGAATGTCATTCGAGATCAGGCCGTCTTGGCGAGCTTCTTGGCCTTTTCAGCACGAATCTTCGCCCGATCGATGACATAGACGCCATCGCGCTGGACGGCCGCCTCGCGTGCCTTCTTCCAGCTGCCGAAGGTTTCGCGGACCTCCCGGCCAAGGGCCAGAGCTTTTGCCGAGTTGAGCTGCATCATATCCTCCGGGAAGACATATAGCGAACGATGACCGAGAGTTCCACCAAATCCTCCCCCATGGAAATCATCGTCGTCAGGACGAACGACACTGCTCTGCCGACACGATCGCGCAAGACAGACGCCGAATCCGTCGATGTGCGGCTGCTGCGCACGATCGGGGAAATCATTCCGACCGATCTACCGCCGATCAGTCAGCTCGGTCTCGAGACGACCCTGGCGGCGATGGCCGACGCGACGAAGGCGGCGATAGCCGCCGATCTCGACTGCTGGCGCGACTGGTGCGGTGAAGAAGGCCGCAGGCCATTGCCAGCCGATCCCGAAGATATGGTGCGCTATGTAAACGCGCTGGACGCCAAAGGCAGGAAGCCCGCGACGCTGGCGCGGCGCATCGCCAGCATCGCCTCGGTCCACCGCATGCTGGGCTTGGCCTCGCCCGCCGCGCCGACCGACGCCCCGATGGTTCGCGCCGCGCTGAAGGCCATCCGCCGGCAGAGAGGCGCACTTCAGCGTCAGGCTGCGCCTCTGCGGTTAGGCAAGGCGCTGGATCACCACGCCGCCAAAGGCTTCACCCTGGCTGCGCTACTCGAAGCGTGTGGCGGCGATCTTCAGGGGTTACGGGACGCGGCGTTGCTTTCGCTCGGCTATGACGCAGGGCTCCGGGTCAGCGAGCTCACTAGGGTTGAAGCCACGCATATCGATGCGCAGGACGACGGCTCGGCGACCTTGTTCATCCCCTTCTCCAAAACCGACCAGGAGCAGGAAGGCGCGTGGGCGTGGCTGTCGGCCGAGACGATGCGCAGGGTCGCCTTGTGGCAGGCCGAAAGCGCGATCGAGGACGGGCTGCTGTTTCGCAGGGTTGGTGTCTATCGCCGGCGCGCGCGCGGCTCCGATCCGGAAACGGCACTGGCCCGAACGACCTACACCATCGGCAAGGAGGCCCTCAGTCGGCAGGGGGTCAATGGGATCTACAGGCGCGTGGCGAGTGCCGCCTACGAAATGGGGCTGGTCAACCTGAGCGCCAGCAAGCTGGCCGATGCGGTTCAGGCGCTGTCCACACATTCGCTGCGCGTTGGCCTGACCCAGGACCTCTTCGCCGCCGGAGAGGACGGAGCCGGCATTGCGCAGGCGCTGCGATGGAGTTCACCGACAACCGCGCTACGTTACGGTAGAAAGCTCGCGGTGCGAAGCAATGTCGCCGCACGGGTTCTTTCAAGAGTACGTAGCTGACCTTGACGCCTCGCCGCTCGTGGTTCGGCAGCAGAAGGAGGCATGATCTCTCCCAAATATGGAAGATAGCCTAAATATGGACTGCGCGCCCGAAGGCAGCAAGCACGCTTTCATGCATCGTTTCGGAAATGGTCGGATGCGGAAAAACCGTTTCCATCAGCTCCGCCTCGGTTGTTTCCAGTGTACGACCGATGGTGAAGCCGTGGATCATTTCGGTCACCTCCGGGCCGACCATGTGTGCGCCCAGCAGCTCGCCAGTTTGGGCATCAAATACCGTCTTGACGAAGCCTTCTGGCTCGCCGAGCGCGATAGCCTTGCCATTGCCGATGAAGGGAAAGGTGCCAATCCTCACTTCGTGACCTGCTTCCCTCGCATTTGTTTCGGTGAGGCCGACACTAGCGATCTGCGGGTGGCAATAGGTGCAGCCGGGAATGTTCCTGGGGTCCATTGCGTGCGGATGCTGACCCGCTATGGTTTCTGCCGCGATAACACCTTCATGGCTGGCCTTGTGCGCTAGCCAAGGCGGCGCCGTGGCGTCTCCGATCGCCCAGATTCCCTCGACATTGGTGCGGCATGCGCCATCGGTAACAATGTGGCCACGCTCCGTTTTCACACCCAGTGCCTCAAGCCCAACGGTTTCGGTGTTTGGGACGATCCCGATTGCCACGATGACATGGCTGTATTCGTCCGAAACAAGTTTGCCATCCCGGGCTTTGATCGCGACTGTTACGCCGGTGGCACCGATATCGAGCTTTTGGACACCTGCACCCGTCAAGATCTTCATGCCCTGCTTCACCAACGCTTTTTCCAGGAAGGTCGAGACATCTGCATCCTCGACCGGAACGATCCTGTCCAGCATCTCGACGACTGTCACTTCCGCGCCCATGTCGTTGTAAAAGCTGGCGAACTCGATGCCGATCGCGCCCGAGCCGATAACAAGCAGCTTGTTCGGCATTTCCGGCGGGTTCATCGCGTGGCGATAGGTCCAGACGCGCTTTCCATCGGCTTTCGGGAACGGCAGATCGCGAGCACGCGCGCCCGTGGCGATGATAATATTCTTCGCGGTCAACTCACTGGTCTTACCATCCGGCGCTGTGACAGAAAGCCTCCCTTTGCCGGTGAGCTTCCCCTCACCCATATAAACGGCGATCCCGTTCTTCTTCATCAGGTGCGAGACACCCTGATTAAGCTGCCTGGCAACGCCGCGTGAGCGCTTCACCACTGCATCCAGATCGGCGGTTATCTTCTCCGCGACCAGGCCATAATCCTTGGCATGCCGCATGTAGCGAAAAACCTCCGCCGAGCGCAGCAACGCCTTGGTGGGTATGCAACCCCAGTTGAGGCAGACACCGCCTAGATTCTCGCGCTCGACAATCGCCGTGTTCAACTTGAGCTGAGCGGCGCGGATCGCGGCGACATAGCCGCCGGGGCCTGAGCCAAGGACAATCACGTCGTAACTATCAGCCATGTTCGGAAATTCCTTGAGATTCAGGCCAACAGTGTCAGCGGCTTCTCAACGATGCGCTTGAAAGCGGCCATCAGTTGCGCACCGTCCGCCCCATCGATCGCGCGGTGATCGAAGCTGCCGGTTACCGACATCACCGTGGCAACGGTCAGCGCATTGTTCACTACATAAGGCCGCTTTTCGCCCGCGCCGATCGCCATGATCATGGCCTGGGGCGGGTTAATGACAGCCTCGAACTGCTTGATGCCGAACATGCCCATGTTCGACAGGCTGGCGGTGCCGCCCTGATATTCATGCGGCTGCAATTTACCGTTGCGCGCGCGCTCCGCCCTATCCTTCATCTCGCTGGAGATTGCGGCAACGCCCTTGGCGTTCGCGCCCGCGATGATCGGCGTGATCAGGCCGCCGGGGATCGATACCGCCACCGAAATATCGACGCGGCTGAACCGCAGCAGATTGTCGCCGGCAAACTGCACATTGCAGCTGGGCACTTCGATAAGGGCGGCCGCCAAGGCCTTGACCAGCAGATCGTTGACCGAGAGCTTGACACCGCGTTCGGCAAGCCCGTCGTTGAGATCGGCCCGAAGCTTCAGCAATGGATCGAGGTGGATATCGGCCGTGAGGTAGATGTGCGGAACCTGCTGCTTCGATTCGGTGAGCCGTCGGGCAATGACTTTCCGCATGTTTGACAGCTTGACGACTTCGTGTGGAATGTCGGGTTCGATCGACGGTACTGCGGCGGCAAACGCCGCGGGGACCCCCGGAGCGACGGCCGGCATCGAGGCAGGCGTCGCGCCATCAATGTCAACCTTGACGATGCGGCCATTAGGCCCGGAGCCTCTTATCGTAGAAAGATCGATGGCGCTTGCCTCCGCCAGACGACGGGCAAGCGGGCTGGCCTTGATACGGCTGGCACCAATTGCGGGTGCGGCTGACGACGCGACAGGAACAGCGGCGGGAATGGATGTAGCGACCTTGTCGGCAATCTCGGGGGCCGGCAGAAGCGCGGGAACAGCCCCTTCCCCGATAGCGGTGATATCCTCGCCTTCGGCGGCAAGCATGGCGACGACGGTCCCGACCTTCACGCCTTCTGTACCTTCGGGGATGAGGATTTTCGCGATAATGCCTTCGTCCACCGCCTCGAATTCCATCGTCGCCTTGTCGGTTTCGATTTCGGCCAGCAGGTCGCCAGACTTCACCACATCGCCCTCCTTCACCAGCCATTTGGCGAGCGAACCCTCCTCCATCGTGGGAGACAACGCGGGCATCTTGAGTTCAATCGGCATTTTCGAAACTCCGCAGGCGTCAGCGATAACGGACGCGCTTGACCGCCGCGACCACGTCATCCGCCTTGATGAGCGCGGCCTTTTCCAGATTCGCGGCATACGGCAGCGGCACGTCCTTGTTGGTGACGCGGAGCACCGGGGCGTCGAGGTCGTCGAAGCCTTCCTGCATGGCGATGGCGATGATCTCCGAGGAGATGGAGCAGACCGGCCAGCCTTCCTCCACCACCACCATCCTGTTGGTCTTGGCGAGCGACTTCAGCACGGTTTCCTTATCGAGCGGGCGGAGCGTGCGCAGGTCGATCACCTCCGCGTCAACACCTTCATCTGCCAGCTTGTCGGCGGCTTCCAGCGCGACACCGACACCAATGGAGTAGCTCACCAGGGTCACGTCACGCCCCGCGCGGGCGATGCGGGCCTTGCCAATCGGCAGGACATGATCGTCCAGCTTCGGCACGTCGAAGCTCTGGCCGTAGAGCAACTCGTTTTCCAGGAACACGACCGGATCGGGCGAGCGGATCGCGGCCTTCAGCAGCCCCTTGGCGTCGGCGGCCGAGTAAGGCGCGATCACGATCAGGCCAGGAACGGCAGCATACCAGGGCCCGTAATTCTGGCTGTGCTGGGCGCCGACGCGGCTGGCGGCGCCGTTGGGGCCGCGGAACACCACCGGGCAGCGCATCTGGCCGCCGGACATATAGTTGGTCTTGGCCGCCGAGTTGATGATGTGGTCGATCGCCTGCATGGCGAAGTTGAAGGTCATAAACTCGACGATCGGCTTCAAGCCGCCCATCGCCGCGCCTGTGCCTATGCCGGCAAAACCATACTCGGTGATCGGGGTGTCGATGACGCGGCGATCGCCGAACTCTTCCAGCAGGCCCTGCGTCACCTTGTAGGCGCCCTGATATTGCGCCACTTCCTCGCCCATCACGAAGACGCGGTCGTCGGCGCGCATCTCCTCGGCCATGGCGTCGCGCAACGCCTCGCGCACCGTGGTCTTCACGATCTCGGTGCCGGCGGGAATATCGGGATCGGCAACCGCCGCGCGGGGCGCAGGCGCCGCAACCGGCTGCGGGGCCGGCTCCGCCGCCTTGGGCGCGGGTGCCTCGACCTTGGGAGCGGGGGCGGCGGCTTGGACCGTCACGGCGCTTTCACCCTCGCCAGCGATCAGCGCGATCACCGCGCCCACTTTCACGCCGTCGGTGCCTTCAGGAATGACGATCTTGGCGATGATGCCCTCGTCCACTGCCTCGAATTCCATCGTCGCCTTGTCGGTCTCGATCTCCGCGAGGATGTCGCCGGATTTCACCGCATCGCCTTCCTTGACGAGCCACTTTGCGAGCGTACCCTCCTCCATGGTGGGAGAAAGCGCCGGCATCTTCAGTTCAATCGCCATCAATATTGCCCCACCAGCACATCGGTATAGAGTTCGGCAAGCTCGGGCTCCGGGGCCTGCTCGGCGAAGTCGGCGGCTTCCTGAACGATCTGGCGGATCTCCTTCTCCAGCGCCTTCAACTCATCCTCGGTGACGCCGGCCGCCTCCAACTCCTGCTTGAGATGCTCGATGGCATCGGACTTGTCGCGGACCGCCTGCACTTCCTCGCGCGAGCGGTACTTGGCCGGATCGGACATGGAATGGCCCCGATAGCGGTAGGTCTTCAATTCCAGGAGGATCGGCCCCTTGCCGGACAGCACCCACTGCCGGGCTTCCTCAGCAGCGCCACGGACAGCGAGCACGTCCATGCCGTCCACCTGGATGCCGGGGATGCGGAAGCTCTCGCCGCGCCGATAGAGTTGGTCCTCGGCCGACGCGCGGTTGACGCTGGTTCCCATGGCGTACTGGTTGTTCTCGATCACGAAAATCACCGGCAGCTTCCACAGCTCCGCCATGTTGAAGCTTTCGTAGACCTGTCCCTGATTGGCCGCGCCGTCGCCGAAATAGGTGAGGCAGACGCCGCCATCATCCGCATATTTATGCTTGAAGGCTAGGCCCGTGCCCAGCCCCACCTGCGCGCCGACGATGCCGTGGCCGCCATAGAAGCCATGATCGACCGAGAACATGTGCATCGACCCGCCCTTGCCGCGTGAAATGCCCGCAGCGCGGCCGGTCAGCTCTGCCATGATGACCTTGGGATCGATCCCGTAGGCCAGCATGTGGCCGTGGTCGCGATAGCCGGTGATGACGCTGTCCTTGCCCACCCTCATAGCCGATTGCAGGCCGACGGCGACGGCCTCCTGCCCGATATAAAGATGGCAGAAGCCGCCGATCATGCCGAAGCCGTAAAGCTGGCCGGCCTTTTCCTCGAAACGGCGGATCAGCAGCATCTGGCGGTAGAGTTCCAGCATCTCCGCATTGGTCGCCTGATAGCGGACGGGCTCGGCCGGACGTTCGCGATTGGAGGCGGATCCAGATGAAACCGAAGCCCGCCTTGCCGGCCCGGCTCGGCTCTCTGCCTTCACATGCTGCTCTTTGGCCACGAACCCTTCCCTTCCCCTGCCTGCTGCGCTTTCGGGGTCTGGCCATGAGATAAATGTCACATCAGTTCAAATCATAGTTCATTCGATGTATGTATAACCAATGGTGATGAATCGGATCGCGCTCTACCATCTGGAAACCCTGCTTTGGATCAACCGCCTTGGCTCGTTCAGCGCGGCAGCGAATCGCCTCAACACCACGCAACCGGGCATTTCCGCGCGAATACGCGAACTTGAGAATCACCTGGGAATTCCGTTGTTCGCGCGACAAGGGCGTAACATGATCCTGTCTGTCCAGGGCCGTGAACTGGTGCGCCGATGCGAGCAGGTGTGGCCGTCGCTTCAACAGGCCCTGCTCAATCCGGTGGACCTCAGCAGCGTGGCCGGCATCGTCCGTATCGGATCGGGTGAAATTGCGGCCGCCAGTTGCCTGTCCGCTTTCGTGAATGCGATCCGTCAGGAGATGCCAGGGCTTTCACTGGAGATCGAAATCGACCTGACATCGAAACTGATCGATGGACTTCTAAGTGGCGCGGCCGATCTGGTTTTCGCGATCGGTCCCGTTGAAATGCCCGGCATCAAGACGCGGCGGATCGGCGAGGTCGAGTTGATATGGCTCGCGTCTCCCAGCCTCGCGAACATGCTGGAGCAGCGACTCGTGCCCCCAAAAGACCTGCTGTTCTGGTCATTGGCACGAAGCTCCCCCATGCATGCGATCATGCATGATGCCTTGGGTGGACTGGGATATCATGACGGGAAGATAAACACCTGCAACGACCTGCATTCTCTGATCGATATCATCGTGTCCAGCGGCGGCGTAAGCTTGTTTCCTCTCAACATGGTGGGAGAGAAGATATCTAGTGGCGAGATCGTTCGCGTTTTCGATCAGTCACCGCCTCCTATTCTGTTGCAGGCAGCGATCCGATCTGCTGAGAAGGACCCGATCATTCTTCATATCTTCGAAATTGCCCATGCGCTGAAAACCGAAGAGGTATCGGCGCCCGCCGCTCGATAGGACCGGGTCTTCGGCCGCGCTTCCGCATGATCGTTCGTTACAGGGGCGCTGGACCGCGCCAGTTGGGCCGTGTCGGCAATGTGCCGTTCGGACGCCTGTGCAGGTCGATGCCATTGCCCCGTTGTCTGGTGAACACCATCAGCGGCACGACGGCGTCATAGGTCGTTGACGAACCGAAAAAGTCCACCGGGCCGTGCCAACGCTGCCCTTCCGCCACTTTCATCCGATAGGTTCCAGGTGGAACCGCGATTATCGCCCGATCGTTCTTGCGGACATAGACCGAGATCACATGCCGCCCGCTTTGAGGGTCGAAGAGCTGAACGACGGCGTTCGCATCGGAGGTCGTGACTGCCATCCGCGATGTCGCCCCGGCCGGATCCAATGCGGGGTTGACCGTCACGCTGCCCGTTTCGGGGAAGGGTAATCCGGGTTCACTATCCGCCAGCCAGCCTTCCCGCTTCAGCGAATGCCACACCGGGATAGCGATGAGAAACAGGCTCAACGCGAGCGACATCCAGCGCAGCATCCCGCCGGCATTACCGCGCGATCCCCTCAACCGGCCGCGCTGATAATCGAAACCGCGGTTGACGGGATCGAACCAGGCGCCCTCGACGCGCCCGGCCCGATCGTTCCATCGGGTTCCCTTCGCGCGCGCGCGATAGCGCTCGCGCATATAGTCGCGATCTTTGAGCCCCATGCCGGTTATCCCTGATATGCGGCGCTCGCCGCACCGTCGCGAAGGTCACCCACGAAACCGAGCACCGTCTGTACCGTGGGGCTTGCACCAGCGGGGATCCGCAATGTGTGATAGCCGGCCCGGGCGGTCATCGCGTCACGCTCCCGATCCTTGCCGGGATCGTGCGAACGATCGTCGATCTCGATCAAGGCGACCACCCTTCCCGTCGTGGGATCCTCGACCACAAAGTCGATGATCTTTCGCTGGAAGCGATTCCAGTCCGCTGGGGTCGGCCGCCGGCCCGGCACCGATGGAACCTTGAGGAGGGCTCCCATCGAGACCTGGGCATGGAGGCGGTACATGGGCAGGATGTGCTCGAGCGCGGCCAGCATGGCTTGCTCGCGCTGCGTCATGAATGGCCGCGCCACTGGGTCGAGCGGTTTCTGTGGAGTGAAGCCTCGGGACATTTTCGACCAGCCAAGCGCGACGATGACGCCCACCAGCAGAAGCGAGGCGAGAAATTCAAATGTGCTCATTGTAGCCCTCCGTTCAGCCCCAGCCGTCCCGGCGACCTTCGCCATTGTCGCGCAGCTTACGGCCATCGAGGGCCGACCGGCGGATGTTGAGTTCGACCTCCTCACCCTTGCGGGTCAGCTGGACATCACGCGGATCGATGTTGTTGCGCTTCGCATAGTCTTCGGCTGCCCGTTCGCTCCCGAACTTGCCAGCCTCATCGAATTCCCAACCCATCGTTCGTCTCCTTCTCTTCGCCGCAGGCACCACGCCGGCGACTTCTCCATTCACAAGTCGAGCCCGAGGCTGCGCTCGGGCAGCGGTGGCAGCGGATCGCCGCGATCGGGTTTCAGATCGGGCGGCGCTTGTGGGGCCTTCGCGGCCGGCGCAGATGCCGCGCCATCGGGCAGAGGCGGCAGATCGCTTGGAACGGGAGCAAGATCGGACAGGTTGACGCCGTCGATCGGACCGGGATCGAACTTCTCGCGGGGTTGCGCGCCCGGCCCCTTCCTGCCGTCGATATCGAGGCGGCCGAGCGTCTCGAGCGAGGAGGTCTTGTTGCCGGGATTCATGTCGAGCTGCCGCGCGAGCTTCTCCTTGTCGTCCACGACCATTGTCAGCTCGTCGCGCACGCGCGTGACCCCGACGTTGAAGAGGCGCTGGTTCGAGAGGTTGCGCTCATGCGACGACATGACGGTGATCGCCTTGTCGGTGGTGATCCCCTGGGCCATGTGCATATTAAGGCTATAAGCAAGGTCGAGCCGAGATAGCATCGGGTCACCGAGGCTGAGCGTGAGGAGCACCTTGTCCGCAGTCTCAACCTTCACGCCATCGGCATCGACGCCCACAACGCGCGCAAGCGCGGCATTGTGCAGGCCGCGCTGCTTGTCGTTGGCCGTCCAGCGGATGCGGTCCCCTTCGCGCAGCTGAAGGTCCTTCTTTTCAGAAAGCTGCAGGCGATCGCGCTGCTCGGTCGGCGACAGCTTCTGGGGATCGAAGCGTATCCTGCGCCGACCGTCCGACAGTTCGACCTTCCCGTTGGCGTGGACCTTGAGGACGTCGTAGCGTCCCGCCTTGATCCCGACGTCCTGCGCGCCGCCGCGGCCGACCTCGAGCGTCTGGCCCTGACGGTAGGTCGAGGCATAGCGCAGCTCCTCGCGCGTGGTGTTGACCCGCTCAAAGACAGTGAGATGGATCGCCTGGCCCTTGACGCTCCCTTCCGCGATCAGGCCATCTTGGATGCGCTGGTTGATGACGGCGCGCGCGTCGCGGCCCGAAGCGAAGACAGCGGTCGCCTCCCGTTCGCCAGGGGAGAGCTCGAGCCACATGTCGGCCGCAGCGGCGGCCGGCTCCCCCGCCTCGACGACACGGTCCCCCAGCACTTTCAGCGCCGCGCCGGCCTTGCCGATATTGGCGAGCGCCGCGACGGTGCGCAGTTGGTCGGTGCGTTGGCGGATATTCTGATCCATCCGCGCCATCGTGCCGCCGCCCGCCTGGATCATGGCGAAGGCCTTGCCCGCGTCGATCGAAGAGAGCTGCTGCCGGTCACCGACCAGAACGAGCTTGTCGACGCCCAAGGCTGCTGTGATCTGGTGGAGCTTGAGCATTTCGTTCGACGACACCATCGAGGTTTCGTCGACGAGAAGCATGGTACCGGCGAGCTTCTCGCGCGCAGCCTCATATCCCAGCGTGTCACGCTCGGTCACGAACCGCTCGTTGGCGAGCACGAAGGAAGCGATCGTCTGGGCCTTGATGCCCGCCCCTTCGGCGAGGTCCGCGACCATCTTGTTCTGGAAGGCAAGTCCGGTGATCCGGGCGCCCTCCTCCTCGGCGACCCGCGCGACCGCCTGGAGCATGGTGGACTTGCCCGTGCCGGCGGCGCCCTGCACCGAGACGGTACGATCGGCGGATGACAGGATCATCGTCGCGGCGGCGAGCTGCCCAGGATTGAGCGGCCGTTCGGCGGCATCCTGCAATCGCTGCGGCGCATCGGCGGCCGCCACAATTGGCTCGGACTTCCCTTTCCCCTCCTCGACGGCGGCAAGAATCTTCTCTTCGGTCCGCAGCGCCTCCTGCGTGGTCACCATGCGGCCAGTCCGGTCCGCGGCTGTCGCGACGCCCGGGATGAGCTGACGGTTCTGCACGAGCCGGTCGATCCGCCTCTCGATCAGGTCGACGGTGACGCCCTTGAGACCGAGATCGAGCGCGGTCTTGCCGAGCAGATTGACGGGCCATGCGGCCTCACGTTCGGAGAGGATCCGGACGGCGGACGCGACCGCGAGCTGCGCGCGCGCTTCCGCTGGCGACTTGACCGCGCGGGCGAGCGCATTGTCCACTAAAGGGTCCTGGGGGCGGAGCAGCGCACCCAGCGTCTGGCGGGCACCAGTTACGGCATCGACAATGGCGCGGTAGCCGCGCTCGAGAGCATTTTCCGAAGACGCCATCCCGGCGCGCGCCTCGGCTGCTGCCCGCAGGTCCTTGCCGTCGAAGCCGTGGGCAGCGGCCTGGTCGATCCAGCCCTGCTTCAGCGCGGCGCGGTCCTCGACGTCGAGCTTGGGATCGCGCGAGCGTTTGGTGATTTCGCGCAGGCCCTCCGGCGACTTGATGCCGAGCCGCGTTGCGTGATCGAGGATCTCCTCGCGGCGCTGGCTGAATTCGCCGATGACCGCCTTGGGAACGCCGGCAATCTCAAAGGTGCCATGCTTGCCCTTGAGGTCCACCTGATAGCCGATCCGCTCGAGCCCGGCGCGCAGGAAAGCATGGTAGATCGAGCCGATGATGCTGTTGTGGCTCCAGAGTTTGTCGGCGTGGAGTGCCTGCCATTTGCCATCGGGCATGCGGGTGAGGTTGGCGATGACGGCGTGGATGTGGGCCTGCGGATCGAGCGCCCGGCTCGTGTCGTGCTGGAAGAGCGCGTAGACGAGATTGCCCGTCTGGACCGGGACCTTGCGCCCCTCGATGTCGCGACGCCCTTCCGCGAGGTTCTTCTCGACCCAGGCCATGGTCGCCTTGACCGCGGCCATATTGGCGTCAAGCACGCGCTTGTCGCCGGCGACATAGGCCATGACCGAAGCCGACTTCGGCATGGAGAAGGTGAGGTCGTAGCCGGCGCGCCGGTTCTCGACCTGGGCGACCGCTTCGCCGCTTGGGAGGATACCGTTCAGCACGCCCTCGAAGGCGTCCTTCGAGACTTCTCCGGACAGGCCGATCGCCTCGGCGCCCTCCCCTCCCCAGGCGCTGATCTCGGACGAGCCCTCGACCGTGTAATAGTCGTCCTTCGCGAAATAGTTCGCGGCACCGGAAGCGGAGCGGACGCCGGCGACCGAGAGCATCAGATGCCCATGTCCATGCCGTCATCCTCGCGGCCGGTGGAGAAGTCGTGGCGCAGCTCGATCAGGGTCTGGTCCTCGACCTGTGGGCTCGTCTCCCCGTGCCGGTGGCCATCACGACGATCGTCCCGGTCGCGCGCGGAAACCGGCTGTTCCTCGCCGCTGGCGCGCGCCGCCTGCGCCCTGTCCGCGCTATGCGTGCCAGGCGTCGCCTGTTCGTCCCGGTCGTCCGCCCGCTGCGCCGCGCGGCGGGCGGCATCGTCCTCCTCCTCGACCTCGGCCGACAGGATCCGTGCGGCGAGATCGCGGGCGAGATTGGTGATCTCGGCCACTTCCTCCACGACCTGCAACGAGCCGTCGCGCCCGCCCGCCTCCCCTGCCCCGTCTTCCTCGAACACCTCCTCTCCGCGCCTTGAGCGTACCGGCCCGACATCGGGCCGTTGGACGAAGCCCTGGGCGACCTGGGGATAGTCCTTCCACTCGAGCAGGATGCGCGCGGCGGGGAAGCCGTCGGGGAATTTCACGAAGCCGTGCATCGAGGGCAGGTTGGTGATGTCATCGGCGATGACGAGTGGTTCGACCTGCTTGCGCGGGGTCAGGGTCGAAGCGTCGCGGGTGTTATTGTAGCCGTAGCTATAGGCCTCATCCATCTGGCGAACCTCGCGGTTGCCGATGTAGCGCGCGCACTGCTCGGCCGTGTCGAGATCGGCCGTCGCGAGGATGAGCTTGGAGCGGGCGAGCGAGGCGAGATTGCGTGCCCCTTGCTCGCCATAGACTTCGACCAGCTTCTCGAAGCTGTGGATGCCCAGGATCATCGCGCCGCCAAACGCGCGCGCCGTCTGGAGACCATTCTCGATCGCCGGAAGGCGATGCAGTGCGCCAAGCTCGTCGAACATGAACCAGGTGCGCAAGCTGCGGGTGCGCGGCAGCGTCATCAGCCGGTTGATCGCGAGATCCATCCACAGCGTGAGCAGCGCCCGGTTCATCGGCAGATCGACATAGTTCGACGTCACGAACAGGATCGATCCGGGCTTCTTGTCCCGCGTGATCCAGTCGCGGATCGAGAAGGATTCGCCCTCGTCGGGAAGGAAGCGAAGGACCTGCGCATTGGTGTTGAAGACGGCGCGGATCGATTCCGCCATGCGGGCCGCTTCGGGGGCAGTGAGCGGGTCGGCGATGGTGTTGGCGAGGAAGCGGTGGACGCGCTTCAGGTCGGCCGTCATCAGGTTCTCGGACAGCGCCAGATTGCTGGTCTGCCCCCGCTCCATCAGGCGAATGCACATCTCGATGAAGAGGGTGCGCGCTGCGAGCGCCCAGAAGGGTTCGGACGAACCGCCATCCGAAGGGATTAGCGCCGCCGCGGCGGCCGTGAATTCGCTGTGGGTGCGGCAATCGTTGAAGATCGACCAGGCCGGGCAGCGCGCGTCCATGGGATTGAGGATCGTGTCGCGTGTGGGATCGTAGAAGGCTTCGACATAGGCGCCGGTGAGATCGAAGATGACGGCCGTGTCCTGGCGCTCGCGCATCTGGGTGACGAGGCTTCTGAGCTCGGTCGTCTTGCCTGATCCGGTGGTGCCGATGAGCATCGCATGGGATTGTTCGGTGCGGTGCGGAAAGGGGATGCCCGCGAGCGTGTAGGGATGATGGATGCCGGCTTCCTTGCGCGCTCGGAACGGGAGCGCGAGAACCTGCCGCGAGGACAGGCCGGGGAAGAGGTCGGCCGCCTCCTCTTCGAACTTCACCCGGTTATGCTCGTTGATCTCCACCAGAAGCACGCTGCGATCAACCAGCATGGCGCCGCGTTCATGCCGTTCCTGAAGGATCGAACGGCCGCGCCGATGCGAGATGTCGACGAACCAGATGGCGGCCGGAATGGTGATGAAGACCGAGATCAGGAAAGCGCCGATGAGGCCCCGCATCGCGACGGCCCAGGCTGTGATGACCTCGGGAATATAGGGCACCGCTTTCATCACGGTGCGCATGAGGTCGCCGTTCGGCAGCGTGACGTTGACGCGCTTGTTCGGATTGAGGTCGATCCAGTTCCAGAGGGTCGCATAGACCTTCATGCAGACGAGCTGGAAACCATGCTCGTCGAGCTTGAGCGACATGATGATGAACCAGGCGGCGAGAAAGGCGAAGAACCAGAGGATGAAGGGCAGCTTGGCGCCCGAGAACCACATCAGCATCTCATGGGTGAGTAGCTGGCTGCCGCGGGTGAAATTGCCGGCATTGCGCTGCACGCGGCCGCGCGCCGAATGATGGGTGAGCGGGACGGGACGCCCGTCCGTGCGGATGTCCTCACGCGCCATGATATTGCTCCAGACGTTTGTCGGTTTCCGCGATGATGCGGTCGCGATATTCGGGGAATTGTTCGCGGATGATGATGTCGAGCGCGAGATGCTGGAACTCGCTGATGCGGGCGATCCGACGGTGGCTTGAGGTCAAGAGCTGGCCGGATCCCAGGAAGGCATCGACGGCCGCGCGCAGCAGGTCGGACGGCGTGCATCCGCGCTCCGCGGCGAGCGCTACGAGGCGATCATATTTGCTCCGGTCGAGCCGGACCGAGCAATGCTTGTAGGGAATGGTCAAACCGAGCCTCCTAGCAGGGAGGCTGGTGGGGTCTCAGAAACCGATCCGACTTATAGCGCAATCGTGTCGGTGGAGCAAGAAAATCGCATGCGCGGCGCGGAGCGTGTTCTCGTGTAACACGCTGAAATGGCCGATTTTCGTGTGTTTTGTGGGCAGCGAAATCCTGTCCCACAGCCGCACACGCACCAAGACCGCCATAAGTCGCTGGAATTGTTCCAGAACCCAATGCACCGAGGTGCGTTCGGTGTGCTTCTCTGCACCAGGGCTGATCCACTCCCCGGGGCGTCTTGTGACGCGATCAAATGGCATGGGGAAGCGCCTCCGGCGGGACGCCAGGCCGTCCGGTGGACGGAAGGAAAGCCATGGTTGCGGCAGTTGACCAACCGCTTGGCGGGCGCGCATTCCGTGCTTCCGGCATGGCCGGTGAGCGCTTATAGTGGGCCTGTTCATAGCCCGATCAGCGTGAACCGAGAGGCCCTTCATGGCACGCACATTGGAACAGGAAAGAGCAGCGATAGAAGAGGAAGGCCGCAAGCTCGAGGAGCGACGGCAACGGCTGGAAGAGAAGGAACGCGAGGCCGCGATCCAGGCTCTTGAGAAGACCGGCCTGCTGAAGCTCGACGGCAAGCGATTGGGTGGGCTCGTTGCCCGTATCCGGTCGCTCGGCATCGACGAAGTGGAAAAGCGCCTCACGGCCTGAACAGCCCCCGCCGCGACCCTTGTCGCGGCACGGGCATGGGGGGTTCGATGCCCCCCATGCCCGTAACATCGCCACACAAAAAAAGGGAGAGGCGCGTGCGCGCCCCTCCCCGTCTTGCCTCAATATTCGTCGAGCAGTCCGCCCGGCACGCTGTGGACGATCCGGTCGATGATCGTCATCGGCAGCGCGCCGTAATCGCCCTCGTCGATGGTGATGTAGCCCGCCTCGTCGTCCGCCACGACGTGCTGGTCGAAGTAGCTGTGAAGCGCGCGGCGTTCGGCGTTCGCGATGGCTGCGAAGAAGGCGGCGTTGTCGGCGGCGGCGCTGGTCGAGATCATCTGCATGGATTCGCTCCTGTCTGTCTTGAATGACAGGAGCGGCGCGTCAGGCGGCCGAGGCCGGGTCAAGGACCCGCGAAGCGGGCCGCGAAGCGGCGGTGGGGGTCACGATTTTCTTCGGCGGCCACCACGCCGAAGGACGAGCGCCTCCCCTCGATCCGCCGAAGAAAATCGTGGGGCCCCGCCGTCCTTGAGGCGGCCTCGGACGTCTGACAGAATGGGAAGACTGTGAGAGATGTTCCCTCTCGTCGGGAGACCTCGGCCGAGGCGTAGCGACGTGCGGACCGAAGGGTCCGCATGGCACGCGAGCGAGCCGGGGCATCGAGCCATCTCGTCGAAAGAACGGGACCGAGCGCGTGGCCCGGTCCCGGCTGCCGTCAGGGGTGACGGCCGCAATGGCAATAGTGTTCGTCGATGCCGGTCAGGGAGCATAGGCCGGGTCCGAAGTCGGCATATCGCTCGTCCTCGCCCGCGATGTAGCCGTGGTCATTGGCGATCTTGACGGCGTAGCGGCGCAGGTCCGGATCAAGCTTGTTGATGGCGCGTGCACAGGCCGTGGAGAACTGGCGGGCGTAGAGTTCGTACGTCGCGCCGGCGGTGGCCCGCATCTCCGCTTCGGCGAGCCGTTCCGCGTCGGCACGCAACTGTTCGAGGGTCAGAAACTGCGGCGTCTCCTTGATGCACGAACCCCCGGATAGAGCGATAGGCTGGTTCTGGATCACCACGCGATAGGCCGGGCTATCGTCCGAGAGTGCTCGAAGGATCGCGTAGCCGTTCGATCGGGCGACCTGGCGTGCGATGCGGCAAGTTAGGCGGTAGAGCCGGTCATGCTCGGCCCTGAAGAAATCCCGTTCGGTGGAGGTTTGGGCAACGCTGACTAAGCGCCCGCAGGTCTGGGTAAGTGCGAGATATCTTTCGAGCAGGCGAATGAGCCGGAAGCCAGTCGCTTGCGCTGGCCAGTAGCCCGGCTCGTGCGGTTGGACAATATGGGCGGTATCCGGCCGGACGTCGTCGATGTCGTCATCCGGATTGTCCGGCACATGGTCGTCGGGGATCCGATAGACGGTTCCGCAGTGCGAGCAGCGCGCGCGTTCGTCGACATGATCATATTGCTCGGCGTCGAAGAGGGTCGTGCAGTTTGGACAGAATGGGGTGCTGAACAGCGTGCGCAGGGAGTGGTGAAGATTGTCCATCGAAGCCTCCGTTGATGATGGTGCGCTCCCCATCTCGCATCGATGAGGATGGGCTCATCTGGACGCGGTGTTGAGGCGGTCAGGGACGGCATGGCCGCCGCGTGAGCGGGCAGCGGGGGGAGCCGATTTTGTCGCCGGGAAGCGCAGCGCGCCGGCCGGCAAAATTGGGGGGACCGCTGATCCTTGACGGCCGATCGACACCCAGCGTCATGCTTTGGCGATGAAGCCTCGTCTGATGCCGAGATGTGAGAGAGCTTGGGTCCCGTCTCCCATCTTAGGCACGTGTCCGTGCCTGCCGGCAAGGCACTGTGGCTCGCTGTTCAGACGACCCACCTTGGTGTCTTCCCATGTCTGTGATAGGTGGCTGTTTGCGCCGCGAAGGCCGTGGCGCCGGGACTGGTAATCCCGTCGAGAAAGGCAGCTCGGTGTGATCTCACGCCGGGGTGCCTGCGCATATGTCCAGGTGCCTTGGTGCTAAAAGCGTAGGCGCATGTCTCGACGTGTTACCAGCCCCGGCTCCCGCGCCTCGTGCGCGGGAGTTTTGAGCAAGGGTTCGACCTTTGCGCATTGCGGGGAGCCTGGGGATGACCAATTCGGGACGAGAGATTGTTCCCCGCCGCGCGAAAGCCGCACCGCGCACGCCGGAATCAATCGACATATATGATCCGCAGGGAATCGATTCAAACGTCCGCCGGGCCCTCGCAGTCGTGCTGATGCGTGAGGCGATGGCGGCGCTCGAGCAAGCTGGCGAGCAGATGGCGACCTGTCATTTACAGGCGGCGATCGACAGCCTCATGCGTCGAAGGACCGACAGGATCCCGCCGGAGAAGAATTGCCGGGACTAACGCATGTCAGGCCCATGCGAAGCGGGCAGCCTCGCGCTCCTGCGCGCTCGCGACGAGACGCTCTAGTCGGGGCAGGTAATGACCGACACCGCGCAGCGCCGCGCGGCTCGGCGTGGCCGGATCGGACAGCCGGGCGCGTAGGAGATCGATGGGGATGTCACCGACGCTGTCAGGCTCGATCGCGAGCGCTTCGAGCAGCGCGTAGGCATTGCCGTAGGCGAGATCGAGTTCGACGCCCTGATCGGACGTGAGGGCGACGCGCAGGATGATCTCGGCGCTGCTCGGGCAGTGATGGATCGCGATGCGCTTGCCTCTGAACTGGGCCTCCTCGACGACTGCGATGACAGTGGCCTCGTGGTCGAAAATGCCCGTGATCGCGGCGAGCGCGAGTGGACAGACGCGCGCCTCGAAGCTGTCGCCAAGATATTCGTCGGGTTCGAGCAGCGCGATGCCGATACGATCTCCTTCGGAACGGAGGAACCGGCGGAAAGCCGCAAGCTTGCGGGCTGTGATGATGGCGCTGGGCGAGGCTGTATCGTCGGCCGGCTCGGTGATGCGGAACAGGATGGACACGGGCTTGGTCTCCTCGGCTGAAAGCGCCTCGCCTCTCCCCTCTTTCCTTGGCCCTTTCGGGTATTGTCCGTGCGGCGCGCGCCAGCGCCCGGCGGTGCGCGGGGGTTCGATGCCCCCGCGCACCGCATCCTCGCAGCGAAAAAGCAGGAGAGGCCCCGGCGATTGCCGGAGCCTCTCCCGGACGCGTCACCGACGACGGCGACCACCGCCGTTCACCATGGCGGCGTAATAGTCGTCCTGGGTCCAGGGATCGAATTCGTCCCGCGACTTTGCGGTTCTGCCGGTGGGCTGGGCGGGCTGCGGCTTGGCTGACGGTTCGAGCTTCACGATGTGGAGGGGAACGCCTGCCTGCCGCAGCTTCTGGGCGAGGTTCATCTGGATGCCGGAGCCTTCGCAGACGACAGCTTCGACCGGCTTGAGGGCGAGCAGCCGATCGTTGCGGACGAAGGCGGCCTTGGCCCCCAGCCGGCGGTCGAGGCGGAACATGATGACCTTCACGCCGCGTGCTGCTGCCCATGCCTGCGCGATGGCATCGCAGCCCTTGGTCTGTGCTGTCGTGGCGAGGATCATCTCCGGGATGCGGGCCAGGATCGAGTCCAGACCCTTCCAGAGCATGTCATGATCCTCCCAGACCTGACCGCCCGAGAAGGCAACGACCGGACCTTCCGGAGCGAACTGCTCACGGCGTTCCCGCATCCGGGCGGCGAGATAGTCTCGGGCGTCGATCATCGAGGCGGTGACGCCCTTCGAGACCCGGCTGCCGCGCGTCGGCGAATAGGGCCGTCCGGTCTCGACCCGGTAGACGTCGGCGGCGTGGTCGCGCATGCATTCCATGGCATCCCGGCACCCCTGCAGCGTCTGGCAGAGCAGCTGCGCCTCCTCGATCTGCGATGCGTAGATTTCGCTGGGATCGAAGCTGCGCGCGAGTTCGCCAAGCTCCTTGGCCGCATCGTCCTCGCGGTCGCTGATGCGCTTCGCCACCACATGGAAGCTGTTGACGAAGCCCCAGGCGAGATCGCTCGCGAAGGGTTCGAGGCGGGTGTCGCGGAACACATCGAAGAGCGTCGCCATCACCATTTCGACGGCGGCTCGGCTCTGTTCCGGATCGGGCATTTCCAGTTGCTCGCTCTCGTCGACAGGCGAAAGCTTGGCGCGCTCGTCATGCTCGATGAAGGCGGCTTCGTAGAGCGGGCTACGCTGGTCGGTTCCCGTCTCGCTGGCGATGAAGCTGGCGAAATCGGCGAAGTTCGAGAAGGACTTGGACATGTTGGCCTCCGTGGCTTTTGGATGTCTCATCCACGCGATGAGGCCTTGTTCAGGACATGCGGCGGTCAGGGAGGTCGGGGACGTTAACCGGGAAGCCGGCCGCGGCCGGACCCCGGTTGACGCCGCACCAGCGGGGAGCGGGGGAACCGATTTTTTTCGGGTGGGCGCGGCAGCGGCCGCACGAAAAAATTGGGGGGACCGCTCATCCTCGACGGACTGCCAACCCCGCATGCCAAACTAGGCAGACACAAGAGAGGAATAGGGATTTCAAACCTCACCGGGGGAATCCCGCAAGCGGGTTCGTCACCCGAATGGGCGGAGACGGGCCGAAGGCCTGGCTCCGTGAGCTTGGCCGGGGCACGTGCGGTACGCGCGGGCGGCGGCTTAGCGAATAGAGCCCCGGTCCCGCCCGGCGCGAAGCGTTGGGCGGGATGCGCCGAAACCCTCTTCTCTTCTTCTTGTCCGGGCAAAACCTCGCCGGCCCGCCCGGCACTGGATGGTCACCGCAAACCTCCCCGGTGCCTGACGTCCTGGGGCGTCACGGTATCGATCACCTGGATTGAGGAGCTGGCTGCGAGGCAGTTCGATCGCCGGCTGACACGCTCGCGCCCGCATGTCCGAACGGGGCTGAGCGATAGGGCCCGGGCGCAGTGAACGCGGCTCGCGGCAGGGCGATGAACCTCACGCGGCACAAGGCGCGGCACAACCTGCGGCACGCATGAGAGCCGGGTCACGACAGGAGCCGCCGGCGTCCGGATTTCACCGGGAGGTGGGCACGGCAAGTGGAAAACGCCACCAGCGGTGGTGGCGCCCGGCTGTGCGCTCGCGCGGGCAGATGATAGTCAGGCTCGAGCGAAAGGCAGGGCGAAGCCAACGACACTCGCCGGCTTCGCCGCACGGATCAGATAGGCCTGATCCAGTCGGCCGCCGGCTGCCAGCCGATGATGTCGCTGCCGCTATCGCTGACCGCATCGGCCGAGATGTCGCGCCAGGGCGACCGCGGCCGATAGGTCGGCATATGCCGGGCGGTGAGCAGTTCGAAGGTCGAACAGGTGTAGCCGCTCAACCTGATCGCGAGCACGGGCTGGTTCTCCGGCGGTAGGCCCGTGAAGACTGAGATGAAGCCCGCGGGAACCGGATGCAGTGTCGCATCGATCATCGTGCGCGCGAGCCGGGTCTCGAGTTCACCGGCTTCGCTGCCCCAGGGATGGGCATCGATGTCGATCTGGTCGGCGGCGCCGGCCGCGGGGAGGTAGGAGAATTCGCCGGACCAGCACCGGCTCTGGGGATGGAGCGCAGCGACGTCGGCCGCGAGACCGGCATCGCCGGTCTCGGAGCGGAGCCAGTCGGCCATGCCCGGCGTGAGCTTGCCCGAAAGCTTGCGCGCGGCGGTCGGCGCCGCGTCGAGTTCGGGAAATTCGACCAGCCACCAGGCGAGCCGATGGTGAAGGACGATGCCGTAGCAATGGGCGGCGGCGGTGTTCGAAGGGGCAGGTTTGATCATGACGGTACTCCGTTCGAAAGGCGTGTGACGGGTCAGTGGACCGACCCGTCGTGCGCGAAGATGGAATGGGGAATGGTCAGCTGATGCTCGCTGGCGATCAGCGACCAGGCTGCGGCGAGATCTTCGTAATATTCGCAATCGACGATCGCATCGGCGCTCGCCTCGCCGAACTGCACTTCCTCGAAGTCGCGGACATGCGCGGCGTCGGTCGCCTCGGTGATCGCCTGGCCGAGGTGCGCGGCGATCTCGTGGCGGTTAAGGCTGTCTGCCGCGCGGCGGATGCGCTCGACCATGTTGGGGTTGGTGATCTCGACGCCCTGGGCGATTCCGGCGATGTCGTCGAAGCTGGTGAGAGTGAACATCTTGCTCTCCATCTGAAGGAAGGTGGAGGGCGGCCGCGAGCGACCGCCCGGGAGACGGTCAGAGGAACTCGATTTCCTCGGCGACGATGTCGGTGTTGTAGTAGGTGCGCCCGTCGCGCTCGTTGCGGCTGTAGCGGATCTCGCCGACCACCAGGAGCTTGTCGCCCTTCTTCTTGTTGTTGGCGACCGACTTGCCGAGGCCGTTGAAGGCCTTGACCTGATGGAACTCGTCGTAGGTTTCGGTGTAGCCGTTGTCGTCCTTCTGGACCTGGCCGTCCTTGATCACCGGCTTCGAGGTGACGAGGCTGAAGCTGACGCCGCCCTTGCTGTCCGTGCCGAAGCGGGTGATGTCCGAGGTGATGCGGCCCGAGAGAAAAACCTTGTTCATGGCCTGATGCCTTTCGCGTTTCACGCCAGCGGGCCGATCCCGCTGGGATGAACAATCGCGAAGGCCCGTGATCGAGGGGGCACCGCACCTGCGCTTCAGCGCGGGGAAACCCCCATTTTTCGAGTGGTGCGGGCAGAGGCCGTCAGGCCTCAACACGGTCGGAAAATGGCGGGTTGCGGGGATCCCGCACGGGCGTAGCGTTCATCCAGACAAGCGGATGGCCCCGCGGTGATATCGGCAAGGCGCGCGGCATGGACGGTCTTCACACGGACCCGCCACGGCGAGACACGCCGGCAGCACGACTGCAGCGCGCGTCAGACATTCATCGGTGCCCAAATGGTCGGGGACGGCCTGCGTCGCAGCTTGACATCGGCGCGCCTTCCACGGCGGCGTTACGCCGTCAGGTCATGCCGGGCGGCGCTCGGCTAGCGCCAGACACGAGAAGGGCGCGGCGCCAAGTGGTCGGGCATGATCACCGGCCGCGTGGACGGCGATGGGCGCAGGTTCTGACGCCGTCCACGCAACTCGGTCAGGCTCCATGACCATCGGGCCGCGGGGCACCGGCCTGCTTCGTCCTTGGAGCGGTCGGCGAAGCCTCGCCAGCCATGTCAGTGCTTGCGGACGAATTCCGCGCGCAGGACCAAGCCCTTGATGCCTTCGTAGCGGCAGTCGATTTCCTGAGCGTCGCCGGTCAGCCTTATCGCCTTGATCACGGTACCCTTGCGCAGGGTCTGCCCCGCCCCCTTCACTTTGAGGTCCTTGATCGTGATGATGCTGTCGCCATCGGCGAGGACGTTGCCAACGGCATCGCGGACCTCGATCGTCTCGGCGGTCCGGGCATTCACGGCTGCCTCGGCAGCGGTGATCCAGTCGCCAGAGGCTTCGTCATAGACATAGTCGTCGTTTGCGTCGGTCACGATCGATGGCGCCCTTCACGCCAGACGGGCTTCGAGCGCGCCGAGTTCGGCGGTCAAGGCGGCGGGCAGGCGGTCGCCGAAGCGCGCATAGTCACGGCGGATGCGCTCGGCCTCGGCGCGCCATTCATCGTCATCGACGGCGAGCAAGGCGGTGACCGCGTCATCCGACAGATCGAGCCCCTGCAGATCGAGGTCGTGCCTATTGGGAAGGCGGCCGATGGCCTTGTCTTCCGCCTCGACGCACCCGTCGAGCCGGTCCGCGATCCATTTGAGGACGCGGGCGTTGTCGCCGAAGCCGGGCCAGAGAAAGCGGCCATGGGCATCCTTGCGGAACCAGTTGACGTAGAAGATGCGTGGCAGCTTGGCTGGATCCGCTGCTTCTGCTCCCAGCTTGAGCCAATGCGCGAAGTAGTCGCCCATATTGTAGCCGCAGAAGGGCAGCATCGCGAAGGGGTCGCGGCGGACATCCCCGATCTTGGTCTCGGCCGCAGCCGTACCTTCGGAGGCGACATTCGAGGCCAGGAACACACCGTGCTGCCAGTCGAAGGCCTCGGTGACGAGCGGAGCGGTCGTCGCGCGCCGGCCGCCGAACAGGATCGCCGAGATCGGGACGCCCTTGGGATCCTCCCATTCGGGTGCGATGGCCGGGCACTGGCCGGCGGGACAGGCGAAGCGCGCGTTGGGATGGGCGGCCGGCGTCCCGAGATCGGGAGACCAGGCCTGGCCGCGCCAGTCCGTAAGCCCGTCGGGCGGCTCCTTCGTCAGGCCCTCCCACCAGACATCACCGTCGGCGGTGAGCGCGGTGTTGGTGAAGATCGTGTTGGCGTTGAGGCTGGCCAGGGCATTGGCGTTGGTCGTTGCGCTCGTCCCGGGTGCGACGCCGAAGAATCCGGCCTCGGGATTGATGGCATAGAGCCGGCCATCGTCGCCAAAGCGCATCCAGGCGATGTCGTCGCCGATCGTTTCGGCCTTCCAGCCTGGAATGGTTGGCTGCAGCATGGCGAGGTTGGTCTTGCCGCAGGCCGAGGGAAAAGCGGCGGCGACATAATGCACGCCGCCTTCGGGCGAGGTCAGCTTGAGGATCAGCATATGCTCAGCAAGCCAGCCGTCGTCGCGGGCCATGACCGAGGCGATGCGCAGCGCATAGCATTTCTTGCCTAGCAGGGCGTTGCCGCCATAGCCCGATCCATAGGACCAGATCTCGCGCGTTTCAGGGAAATGGACGATATATTTGGTCTCGTTGCAGGGCCAGGCGACGTCGGCCTGGCCGGGCGCCAGCGGAGCGCCGACCGAGTGGACCGCGGGAACGAATTCGCCGTCATCGCCCAGGGCTGCCAGCGCCGGTGCGCCCATCCTCGTCATCACGCGCATCGAGAGCACCACATAGGTACTGTCGGTGATCTCCACGCCGAGCGCGCTGATGGGCGAGCCGATCGGCCCCATGGAGAAGGGCACGACATACATGGTGCGTCCGCGCATGCAGCCGTCGAATAGGCCGTGGAGCGTATCGCGCATCTCATGCGGTGCGCGCCAATTGTTGGTAGGGCCGGCGTCGGCCTCGTCCTCGGCGCAGATGAAGGTGCGGCTTTCGACGCGCGCGACGTCGCGTGGATCGGATGCGGCCCAGAAGGAGTTGGGACGCTTCGCGGGATCGAGGCGGCGCAGGGTTCCGGCGGCGACGAGCTGCGCGGTAAGCGCGTCCCACTCGGCCTCGGAGCCATCGCACCAGTGGACCCGGTCCGGTTTGGTAAGGGCGGCGATCTCGTCCACCCAGGCGGCGAGGCGACGATGGCGAGTCGGGGCGGCCAGCGTTTCAGCGATAAGGGCGTCCGACATCGAAACTCTCCGAATACCTGGGCGTCGCGTCGAGCGCGCGCGGTTAAAAAGGTGGTTTGGGTGCCTGAGCGTTAGCAGTTTGATGGCGCTGAAAGCAAGTTTAGGATAGCATGATAGATACTCTACAACGCTTTTAAGCGATCCTTGACGTCATTTCTGATGTATTTTACATCATGCCGATGCTCACTCCGGCCCAGCTTCGCGCGGCGCGCGCGCTTCTCGGAATCGACCAGCGCACGCTCGCCGAGCGCGCCGGCGTATCGCTTCCCACGATCCAGCGGATGGAAGCGGCGAGCGATGGCTATGTCCGG
This sequence comes from Sphingobium sp. DEHP117, assembly GCF_030867385.1. Taxonomy (GTDB): domain Bacteria; phylum Pseudomonadota; class Alphaproteobacteria; order Sphingomonadales; family Sphingomonadaceae; genus Sphingobium. The sequence continues at coordinate 140,290 of NZ_JAPFBJ010000004.1, forward strand.
GGCGTCGTCGACACCTTGACCAAGGTGGTCGACGCGCTCGAACGCGAGGGCATCGAACTCATCCGGGAAAACAGCGTTAGCACGAGTGGCGGGCGTGGCGTCCGGCTGCGCGATCCCACCAGCCCGACCCTGCGCGAGCCCGTGCGGCGCACGCCGGACAATGCGTCGGCGTCATAGCGATGCCTGACGGAACGGCGACATCGCATCTCTTCCGGCCGAAGCTGCTCACGGTCCTGAGCGAGGGCTACTCCTTCTCGTCGTTTCGCAAGGACGTGCTGGCCGCCGTGACGGTCGCGATCGTCGCTCTGCCGCTGTCGATGGCGATCGCCGTGGCTTCGGGGGTGTCGCCCGAGCGAGGGCTCTATACCGCGATCATCGGCGGATTCCTCGTTTCGGCCTTGGGCGGTAGCCGCTATCAGATTGGGGGTCCCGCCGGGGCTTTCATTGTTCTGGTCGCGGCGACCACGACGAAATTCGGTCTGAACGGCCTCCTCGTCACCGTGATGCTGTCCGGGGCCCTGCTGACGCTGATTGGACTTTCGCGGCTGGGCTCATTGATCCGCCATATTCCCCATCCGGTGACGGTGGGCTTCACCTGCGGCATTGCGGTGACGATCTTCTCCGGAGAAATCCGGGACCTCTTCGGTCTTCATCTCGACGGAGCGGAACCTGGCCCCCTCATCCCCAAGCTGGTGGGGCTGGGCAACGCGGCTTCGACGGTGACGCCCGCGGCCGCGGTGCTCGGCCTGGGATGCGCCGCGCTGATTTTCGTGGTGCGCCGGTTCCGGCCGAACTGGCCCGGTATGCTGATCGCGGTCGTCCTGGCTTCGATAGCTGCCGCCTGGCTGCAGCTTCCGGCAGAGACGATCGGCAGCCGTTTCGGAGAGATCCCGCGTGGGCTTCCGACGCCGCAGGCGCCGCAGCTGTCGTGGGCGCTGGTTCTCCAGCTGCTGCCGTCGGCCCTGTCGTTTACGCTGCTCGGCGGCGTCGAAAGTCTGCTGTCAGCGAAGGTCGCCGACAGCATGTCCGGGCGCAAGCATCGCTCCAACATGGAGCTTGTTGCGCAGGGGCTTGCCAATATCGTGTCCGCCTTGTTCGGAGGGATCAGCGTCACCGGCACGATCGCACGCACAGCAACCAACATTCGGGCCGGCGCGATCAGTCCGCTGTCGGGCATGATGCACGCGCTGTTCGTCCTGCTCTTCATGCTCGTCGCGGCACCGCTCGCACGGTACGTTCCGCTCTCCGCGCTCGCCGGCGTCCTTCTGGTGGTGTGCTGGAACATGGCCGAGAAGGCGGAGTTTCTGCGCCTGATCCGCAGCTGGCCCACGGCCTTGGTGCTCCTGGCGACCTTTGGGCTGACCCTGGTCAAGGACCTGACCTTCGGGATCGTCGCGGGATGCGTCGTCGCTGCGCTGCTGGCCATGGCACGACGACGGGTTCCGCAAGAGGGAGACTGAAGCCGGAATGCAGACGTGCGGGCTGCCGGGTAAATGAAAACAGGGCCCGCTTCGCGAGAAGCGAAGCGAGCCCAGCGGGAGGGTGTGCCCGGCCTGGAGGTGTGGGACCGGGCACGGGGAGGTTCAGACGGTTTCGGGCTCCTCCGCCTGCTCCGGCGCGCGCTGACGACGCTGCCGGCGTCCGCCTTCCTGCTGCTGTTCCTGCTGCGGCTCGCAGCCGAAGGCATGGCTTGCGGAGGACTGTCCGAGGCCGGCTTCGGTGCCCTGTGTGGCGGGGCCGGCGGTCTCGTCGGCGCCGGGCAGCGGCGGCAGGCCCTCGTCGGCCTTGGGCGCCATCTCCGAGGCGAGGTCGCGGCGGCGCGTCGGGCGCGACCACACGACGTTGTAGCTGCCGTCCTCCTGACGGAACGCCGACACGTAGAGCGGCGCGGCCAGGCTCGGATCCTCGATCTTGCCGTTGAGGAACGCCTCGCCCGTGCCGTTAGAGAAAAGCTCGAACAGCGCACCCACCTGCACCCACGCCCGCGATGCCGACAGCGCCAGCACCTCGTACTTCGGCGCCTTCGGATTGGCCGAGTGCACCTCGCGCAGCGCGATCGTCATGGCAATCGTCAGCGTCGCGATCTTGCCGACGAAAATGCCGGCGTCATTCTGCTTGATCGAACCGATATTCATGGGAAAGTCTCCTGAAAGCCGGTCTCGAACACTGTGTCCGAGCCAACTTCCTCCTTCCCCACTCCCCTCCTCGGCCGTTCGGCCGAGCAGGCGCGCAAGCGCCACATCCGAGGCCCGCTTCCGCGGCCTCGGGGCGAAAATGGATCTGTGAGGGGATGCCGCTGATCGCCTTAAAGCGGTCAGGCCGCCCCGGGCCGCCGGTACTGGCTGGGCGATGACAGCTACAAGGAAGCAGGCCGCTCGCTCGCGGTCCTGCTGCGGTCGAAGGCCTCGACATGGCGACGGGCGAGGTCGCGCTTTGCGATGCCGTGCCAGTAATGGTCGTCATGGCCGTCATAGTCGCCGCGACCATTGAGCCGGATCGTGTCGCCATATTGCTCGATCCGCTGGCCGTTATAGGTCAGCAGCACTTCGCCTTGGGTGACGCTGAAACGCTTGCGCTCGATGACCAGCTTGTCGGAATCATAAGGCGGCGGCTGACGCAGATAGTCGGCGCGCTGCCTGTTGGCCGCGATCGCCGTGCAGAGCCGGTCGACATGATCCGGATCGTTCGAGACGATGCTGAAGATATGAGAGCGATCGAAGAAGTTGCCGAAGAAGCTGACGGCATTCTCGACGCCTTCCAGCCATTCGCCGCGCAGATTGCGGGCGTCGCGTTCGACAAAGTCGCCATATTTTTCGAACAGACGGTTGAGCGGATGATCGCGCAGGATCTCGATCAGCGCGTCGATCGCCGCGTCGGCGGTCTCTGTGCGCAAATGGCCGTTGCTCAGGACGATGGTGGTCATGGTCGTTCCCCTTGGGACTGAACGTGGTCGGACGAGGGAGAGCCGACCGGCTTGGCCAGCTCGGCCGCGCGGCGCTCGAAGATGTCGGCGAGCTGCGCGGGATCGCTGCCGGGCCGGGCTTCGATGATGTTGTCGCGGAAGCTGACGTCGATGCCGACCCTCAAGGCGTTGCAGTGTTCGACGGCCTCGCGGCATACATCTGCCGGGTCGCAGCAGGCTGGGGCGCTGGCTGCCAGGACCTTCCATCGCAGGCCTGAAATTACGATCATGTGATCCTCCATGTCGGAAGCGGTAGGTCAGCGGGCCGCGACCGATGGCATGCGGTCACAGCAACGATCGCGGTAGCGCGTGGGCGAGTGCTACGTGCGTGACCCCGGTCAGACTTCAAGATAGCAATCATGGGCGAGGCAGAAGGCCTCGGCGACGGATTCGCCCTCGCACAGCAGCCGCGGTTTCCGCGAACCGCCCCAGACAGGGCGCGGTAGGTCGTCGCCCATGGCGAAGCGCCAGCGGGTCGGACCGTTGGCGGCCTCGAGGATGAAGCCGGTCTCGCTCGCGTCGAACCGCAGGATTGTGGGCCTTTCGGCTCCGAAGTCAGGCATGTCGAGGATCTGATGTTGACCGGCATAGCGATGCTCCCAGGGCGGGAAGTCCGCGAGCTGATCGGGATGCACACCGAGGATTCGCTGATCGACAGCGATCGCAAGTGACCGATGGTCCGGCGCTGGCCGTATCTCCTCGCGCGTGAGCCAGATCCATCCGTCGGAGTAGGTCAGCGGCAGCACCATCCATGATCCCCCGTTGCATTGCCAGCCCGCGAGGCCGACCCCGCCTTGTCCATAGCTCCCCAGATGGCTCGAAAAGGCGGTCAGCGTCCGGTCGATGGGCCACTGCGGCGGCATCGGTCCAATCAGCGAACTGCCGCGCACGGCGCGAAACGAGCCGCGGTCCAGAACGTCCCAGCGGTCGGCCTTGCGGCACAGCGAGTCACGGCGGCGGGACAGATCGAGCACGCGGCGCGCTTTGTGGATCGGATCCTCGCCATGGCGAACGCCTACCTTGACGGTGAACGCGAACGAGGCGGCGCTGGGCCTGTCGGTTTCGGGACAATCGAGATCGAGAATGACCTCATGGCGTATCGGGGAGTGGGCCTTGTCCGGTTCCACCGTAAGCGTGGCGTTCCATTCGAGCCTGCGGCGCTCATACCAGCCTTGCAAGAGGATCCAGCTGCGCGCACGGTCCGTGTTCCCGGCCTCGGCGTGCTCGAGAATCCAGTGAGGGACACGCGCCGTGAAGGCGACATGATAGGTCGACATGGAGAATCCTCCTTGGGATGGTCGGTCTGGGGGGTCAGGAGGGAGCAGGCGCGGACCGGTTGCCTGCGCGTGCGTGGTCAGGCGTATTGCGGCCGGACTTCGGGAAATGCCGGCGGCGCCGTCCATTCGAAGACGATGGCGGCATAGCGCCCACCGTCGTAGAGGACGGAATCGACGCGGCGGCGGTGGCGCTGTAACCGCTCGAGCAGGCGATTGGCGCGATCGGCAAGCTGGACGGCGCGGGTCTCGGTGGGCGCGAGCGCCAGCAATCGAGCCAGTTCGCCGGTATCGTACCACCAGGCACCTTCTTCAGGCCCACCATAGGCGCGGTCGATCTCGTAGAGAGCGATGATGAAGCGCATGGGCGGGCTCCTTCAGGAGATCGGCGCCGGCATGGCCAGCCATTCCGGCTGATCATGGGCGATGGGAACGTCGAAACGGCCGGCCTCGGCTTCGGAGAACACGGTTGCGGTGCTTAGCTCGCCAAAGCCCGTGTCATTGTTCCAGAACAGCAGACCCTCTTCAGCATCTCGCGTGGTGAGGACGTAGCCGTCGGCGCCTTCACGGTGCTCGCGCGAAAGCGCCCGCTCGAGGAGCTGGGCCGATGAGGCGAATTCGAAGCGATCCTCGCGGATCACGACATAGCCGCCGCCGAATTCGCCAGGGCGCAGGCGGTCGCAATCGAGGCAATATTCGAAGCCGGCCGGCAGCGCGGATTTCGCGACCTTCTGGATCAGTTGCGCGGCGGTTTCTACGTCGAACTGATCGCCATGGAGCCAGACCTTGCACCGCCCTGTCCCATCCGACGGATCGACCTGGACGGAGAAGCCGAGCCGTGGATAATCGGGATCGCTCAAGATCGCGAGGAAGCCGCCGAAGGGATCGGAGTCGATCGGGGGAAAACAGGCGGCGAAGCCCGCGCCAAGGTCGGCATAGGCTGCAGCGCGCTGATCGGGTGCGAGGCGGGAATCGCCAACGATCTCGGCAGCCTCGCCGACATGCCGGAAGATTTCGGCCTCGGCATCGGTGACAGCGAAGGTGAAGCTCGCCTTGGTAAAATGGTTGGCCATAATGGCTCCTCAGGAAGGGCGTGCGGCGCAAGGCCGGTCCCCGGCCTCGGAGACAGGCCCGGCCGCCATCCTCTTCCCCCCTTCCCTCCCCGTGCGCGGAGCGCGGACGGCAGAAGACGTGCGGAGAAGCTTCTCGGCCTCGGTCAGCGATGGTCGGAAGGCCCGGCCGGCGTCACCGCCGGGTTGGCGCGTTCAGCTCGTACGCTTGCGCCGGCGGGGAGGCCCGACATGGTCGGCCGACACTTCGAGATCCACCGCGAGCTGGGTGAGCGTACGGTGCGCACCCAACCGCTGGAGCCCGTCCATGCGCCCGTCGAGCTTTATGGTCTCGATCCGCGAGCGAACGAGCGAAGCGGCGACGCGCAGCGTGTGGGGATCAAGCTCGGCCATGGGACTCGACAATAGCGCCGATAGCGTCCCGATGCGAGCGCTCAGCCATCCTCGTCGGCGAAGTCGCGCCAGCGCCCGACCAGTTCGATCATCTCGGCCTTGCGACCGAAGGCATCGGGGTAGATCGCACCTTCATGCTGGCCAAGAAATCCAATGATGGTCGTGATATGGGTCGCGATCGTCGCATCGACACCGAAGAGATCGGCGATGGGAAAATGACCGCAATCCTCGCCATTCCACCAGGCGAGCAGGAAGTTGGCGGCGCGGCGCGCCTGGCCCGTGTCGGACCGGGCAAGATCGATCAGGCGATCGAGAGCTTTTCCCGCAGCGGCCTTGCCGAAGGGTGCCGCGGTCACGCCGGCCGCGTTTCTTCATTGAAAGCGTCCGCTGCTACCGGAGGACGAGCAGCTGCAACATTTTTGCGATCATCTGCATTGAAGTCGGGGAGGCGCAGCACTTCCCGCCTGGATGTGTCGCCTGCTTTCGGATCTTTGTGCCGAGACTTCATGGTCTGTCACCTCAAATCAACTTCGGCTCAGCGCCAGTTCAATGCCAGGGATTTAGGAGGTTGGCCGGCGTGCGCTCGAAATCCGCAACGTTGCGGGTAACAAGCGTCATCGAATGCACAACCGCCGTCGCGGCGATCAGACCATCCCGCTCCGGTTGGGGATCCGGCACATGCAATGCGGCGCACCGCATCGCGACTTCGGTGTCGATCGGGATGATGCGATCATCGAACGCCGCCAGCACGTCGGTTTGAAACCATGTCCGCAAAATGCGGCCGGTAGAAGCATCGACGCGCTCCTTGGCTAAAATGCCTAGTTCAATTTCGAGGACCGATATGACCGAAATGTAGCACTGGTCGACATCGGCTTCGTCCGCCCAGGATGTCACCTCGGGAGGCAGCCGTTCAGGTCTGCGAAGCGCGGAGATGACGTTCGTATCTAGGAGAAACATCAATCCAGATCCGCCGGTCGGACGATATGATCCAGCTTGCTGGGTTCGAAGTCAAAGTCAGCATCGTCGCCGGCTTGCGCCAAGGTCGCGAGCAAGCTGCGGGGCTTCTTGCCCTGCCGTCGATGATAATCCTCGATCGTCATGAGCACATGGGTGGGCCTGCCCCGTTCGGTGATATAGACAGGGCCCTTGCGGGCAGCTTTCTTTGCCCGGCTCGCACCTTGGTTGAAGTCACGACTTGAAATGGTTGTCATGTTCATAAGAGCCTCGCACTTGGGCATGTAGCCATGTTACTACAATTGCGTCGCTGGAGCAACCCGGCACATGTTTTCAACATCTGGATCCAATCCCGGTGACCCGGCCGGGTTGCCCCGAAGAATCCACGGCATCGGCTGGATGAGCCGCGCCCAGTCAGCGAAGGAGGGAATACGGCCAAGATCCTCTTGGACGTGCTGTTCCCCGATCAACCGCACCGGGATATCCCGTCCATCAGCGTTTCGGATCGTCACGCCGAAGACCGTCTCGAGCATGAATATGCCCTCTGCATGGTGGCGCAAGGAACGGTGGCGGGGGTCCGCGACGATCTTCTTCGACTCGTCGAACCATTGGTGGAGGGGCAGATAGTCCTCGGCCTCGCCGCCCCAGCGCTTCACGGAGCTGAGCGCGTGATAATAGCAGTGCGACATCGCCTATAGCTCCGCCTCGGTCGTGTCATAGTCGATGAACCGGCTGTTGTGCGTGAGGGTCACCGCGCCGCTGGCGACGTCTATGGCGATGGTGCCATAAGCGCCCTCCCCGTCCTCCCAGCCGGCGTGCCGCGCGCAGATGGCGTTGTCGACGAAGGCGCTCAGAGCATCCTCGAGGTCGATCGTGCGGGTCGACACTTCGCCGCTATAGGCGAGGCTATGGTGATCGCAGAGGATGCGCGGCAGCGCGATCTCGCCTTCCAGCGTGTAGGCATTGACATCACCGACGCTGCCTTGGTCGCCGCCGCCATCGTAGTGGATTTCGACACGGACAATGCCATGATCGAGCAGATGCGGGAGGAAGGCATCCTTGCAGCGCGCCTCGACTGTCCGCACGGCGGACAGGGCCGCCTGCAACTCGGCCTCGATCGGATCGGTGATGGCGGCATCGGCAGATTGATCTGTCGCGGTCATGGTCAAATCTCCTCGGGGAGGCGCTGTGCGGCCTCGGCGCTGCGGGGATAGCCTGCAGCCAGATTGCGGTGGAGTATCGCGAAGTCGGCGACCGGGAAGTGTCCGTCGGGGCCGGGCCGCGTGGCGAGGAGCGCCCCCATGACGATGTCGTCGATCGAGCTTCGCTCGACCTTGGGGGCCTCCCCGTCCTCATAGCAGACCGGCGCGGCGAAGCCGGCCTCGATCCAGCTGCCAAGGCCGTTCTCGACGGTCTCCGCATAGGTGGCGACGGTGGAATCGCGCCGCGTGGCGCTTGCATCGACCTTGAGACCGAGCGTGTAATAGACGCCGAAATCGTGCCGGTTGGTCAATGTGAGCAGCGCGCAGCCGTCAGGCGGCGGACCGAAACGGGCGATGATTGCCGCGCGGTAGGTGGCGACCTCAAGGCGGTTCAATCGCTCGAAGTCGGATGTGTGCCCGAGCTGGGCGCAATCCTCGTTCGCTGGCGCGCCGCCCAGATCGATGATGTCGGACATGGCCTTCTCCAATTCGGTGAGCAACCAGCCCAAGCCCCCTCTCCTCTGCGGCCGCACGGCCGGGGAAATTGCGAAAAGCCCCCGCTCCGCGAAGAGCGAGGGCCTTTCGTGACTTGGCGTGTGCGATCAGCCAGCGAAGGCATGGCTTGCGGAGGACTGTCCGAGGCCGGCTTCGGTGCCCTGTGTGGCGGGGCCGGCGGTCTCGTCGGCACCGGGCAGCGGCGGCAGGCCCTCGTCGGCCTTGGGCGCCATCTCCGAGGCGAGGTCGCGGCGGCGCGTCGGGCGCGACCACACGACGTTGTAGCTGCCGTCCTCCTGACGGAACGCCGACACGTAGAGCGGCGCGGCCAGGCTCGGATCCTCGATCTTGCCGTTGAGGAACGCCTCGCCGGTGCTGTTGGAGGCAAGCTCGAACAGAGCACCCACCTGCACCCACGCCCGCGATGCCGACAGCGCCAGCACCTCGTACTTCGGCGCCTTCGGATTGGCCGAGTGCACCTCGCGCAGCGCAATCGTCATCGCGATCGCCAGCGTCGCGATCTTGCCGACGAAAATGCCGGCGTCATTCTGCTTGATCGAACCGATATTCATGGGAAAGTCTCCTGAAAGCCGGTCTCGAACACTGTGTCCGAGCCAACTTCCTCCTTCCCCACTCCCCTCCTCGGCCGTTCGGCCGAGCAGGCGCGCAAGCGCCATTTCCGAGGCCCGCTTCAGCGGCCTCGGGGGGTTTAGGAGCGAGTGCCGAAGAGACTCAATTTGGCTCGCGTCTGGTGGACGCCGTCCACCATCCCGATGGTCGCGTGCCGGTCGGCGGCGAGGGACGCCGCCAGCGTTTCGGGAATGTCCGCATAGGCTTCGACGACGCGGATCGCGGCCTCGGGGGTCGGCAGTTCCCCCGGCTCCGTGCCGAGCCAGATCGTTGCTTCGCCCTCGTCGGGCTCGTCTTCGGTGGGCGTGAAGACTTGCGCGAAGAAGCTCTGCAGCGGGCGATCCCATCCGATCACCGCCTTGATGACACCGTTTCCGGGCCTCGGCTTCAGTTCGTAGCGGCTCATGTCTGGCTCCTGCGGATACGATGGTTGACGTGCCGGGCCGCGCCTTCGGCGCTGCGCAGTGCCTTGCGAACGGCCCTGGCGGCACGCGGGGCGCCGCTCCTGGCGAGAAGGTTACGCGCGGCGCGCAGATGGTCAATCGCCTCCGCCACGGCGGCGCGATCGGCCGGCGCCGCTCGTTTGATGGATCGCATGGCTTGGTCCTCCAATTATGCCGTCAGGATGCCGCCACCTGGTTGGTGGGCTGGAGCTCGATGGCGATCGCGTCGCGGCCGATCACCGCCGAGAACTGCCGGCCTTCGGGCACGAACCATTGGGCGCGATAAGCGATGATCGCCCGCAGGCGCTCGACGAGCGCGGCATCGTCGCCGAGCAGAAGGCGGGTAGCCATTTCCCTGGCGTCGAGAAGGAAGCGGTCGTTTTGGGTCTCCCAGCTATCAGCGTCGCGATCGTCGCTCGCGCAGAAGCAAGCGGCTTCCAGCAGATCAACCAGCTCCTCGGGCGAGACGGCGTCGCGAGAGCCCAGCAGGATATTCGCATCTTCGAAGGTCCAGAACAGGCCATCGTCATATTCGATGACGACAGGTGCCGGGACGGTAATCGTTTCGGGCTGCGGACCTGTGATTTCAAGCACGAGGTCGAGCCGTTCGACCGGGCCGCTTTCGAGACCGGGTAGCTCGGTGCAGTCGAAGACATGGGCGCGGCCATCGCGCTCGATCTCGAAGCGGAGCGCGGCGATGCGCTGCAGTGCGTCGTACCAGCTATATCCGGCCATGGCAGTGTCGGGGTCAGCCAAGCGTCCTCTCAGACGGCCATCGCGGGCAAGCGCGAACGCCGCGCATTGTTCGAGTGGCGGACCGAAGTCATCGACGAGCATCAGGTTATCGGCGGGGATGAGCCCCTGACTCTCGCGCCCGCTGTTCTGGTCGGCAGTCGCCGGGATCCATGCCCGCAAGAGCGGCGTCGCCTCGGGCAGATCGACGCCAAGCTGGGCGGCCTCGGTCCACTGCGCATGAGACAGTCGATGGCTGCCGAGCGAGGCGATGTGCCGGTAGATCGTCTTGAGCACCCTATTGCGAAGCGCTTCGAGGGCGGCGTTTTCGACCATCTCCTTGCGGGCCGGCAGGACGAGCTGCAGGGCCGGCGCATCGACGATATCGACCCGGGCCCACCAATGGCGATCCTTCTCGTCGACTGACGGCAGGACGCAAGGAACCGTGAGGCCGTGAAAATTGATGCGCGGTTGATGGGGCGTCGTGCGCCCGTCGGTGAACAGGCCGATCCGCACGCCATCGACCTCCTCGACCACATCGGCCCCGGCGAGCCAGTCGGCTTGCGTAAGGGGTACGCCGTTGAAACGGATCGGTGTGGGACAATAGCGCGCCGCGCCGCTGGCCACTGCTTCGAGATTCCTAGTGCAATCGTCGTCGAGCAGAAGACGGATTGCAGTTCCGAAGCCATGATCGCAGGGGGCGACAGCTATCGGTGCGCCCGATTCCCAATGGTCTGGTCCGATGGTGATAGCCCAGCCCTCGCCCGGACCGCGCGGGCAGGAGCGGATTTCGACATGGCGACCGGCAAGGCTGAAGACGCCCATGCCGGCAGGGTCTTCGCGCCGCGCGATGTTGTCGTCCCAGCCCGAGCGCCCGAGCGCCAGGATCACGGCGGGATCGGCGATACCCGCGCCGTCATCCGCGATGACAAGCCAGCTCTGCCCGTCGGCCTCGGCAACATCGAGATCGATGACCGTCGCGCCGGCTCTGCGCGAATTCTGGATGAGCTCAGCCAGGGTGTCGACCAGCGTGTTGTTGAAGAGGCGCGTCACCTTGGTGATCGCGGCGGGATCGACCTGGCTGTGGATGACGGTGGGAAGGGGCATCGGGGTCTCCTGGACAAGAGCGGACCTGCTCCCCCGGCCCTCCCCTTCTCCCCTTTCGCAACCGATCAGGCACAGCGGCGCTGGTCTCGGCCTCGGTCTCGATGTGGACGTAGCGCTCGCCGTTCGGACGCCGCTTGCGGATATGGAGTTTCCTCGGGACGGCGATTTCGGATGGGAGGACCAGAGCGCGCGGTCAGGTGCCGGACGCGATCTGGTTATCGTACAGTGGCCGGTCGTCCGGACGCCACTCGCCTGGAAGCCAGATACGGCCGTTGTAGCTGATGCGGCCGACAGGCATGTGTTCGAGGAGCAGGGTGGCTTCAGGGAACATACTTGCGCCCAGGCCGTTCATGTCCCGCCGATCGCAGTAAAGGCGCGAGGCGTCAGCCCAGTCAGCCGCCCAGATGTCGGGATAGCCCTTCTGCACGATACGGAATGGTCGGCGCCGACGCGGAGGGCTCTGGCAGACGGCGCCGCCCTTGACGATGAGGGCCATGTCTCACGCGGCCTTTTGCACTATCCACTCGTACAGCAGATGGGCGTCCGGCTCATATTCCGATCCGATCGAGATGCGAACGAACTTGCCATCGCACGCGAAAGCCGACGCCCGCGGGAAACCGAGATAGGATTTGCCTTCGAGGATCAGATCGCCCGAGCGCACCTTGGTGATCGTCCGCGTGGTCCCAATTGCGCGATGCCCTGCCGGCGCATCGACCAGTTTGAGGGCGTCGCCCGCTTTTACGCGCTTCTTGAAGGCGGCCAGCGATACGATCGCGTCGACCGGATTCTTCAGTCCGTTGCGTTTCGCGAGCGCCGACCAATAAACCTGTCCAATGCGCGCTTCGCAGTAGAAGGAGCAGGACCAGAAGTCCTGTAGAGGGTTGGTGCGGGTAGTTCCGAACCGCTCCATCTGGTCGCGGATCGCGACCTGCGCGGCCTCCTGAGCGTCACGCCCGGTCAGATCCTCGGGCCAGTCGAGGATCTCAGCGGTGATCTTGCGTCCTCCCGCGAATTTCTGGGTCTGGATCGCAAAGGACGCGTTCGGAAAGCACCGCGCCAGATGCGGTTCGATGCGGCCAGCGAGGGTCGCAAGATTATCACTGGGACGATAGAGATCGCCCTGATAATGGAAGTTGCCTCGATCGTCATATGGGGTCTGGCTATAGAGGCGCGCGGGCGCGCCCGACGAAGTGGTGTCGGTCATTACATATTTCCTCGGATGATTGGTTTTCCGCCGTTCGCGGGCGGAGAATGTCAGGCGCCCGGAAGAGACGCCTCGATTTCGTTGGTGAGAGGCTCTTCACTCAATGCAGCTTCATTTGCTTGAGCAGGTGAAGGAGAAAGAGCCCCTCAACGAAGCTGTCCGCCATAAATTTTCTCGATGAGACAGTTGCGCGGCCCAATCGCCACGCCATCCATGAGTTTCTTTCTCCCTCCCTTTGACTTGCACGCCGAATGACGGCACGTATCTGTTTACGCTTGCGCAATCACGCATGGGTCAAGACCAGTCTATCCAAACAAAAGAAGGAACCTGCATGGCCGAGGCCGAACAGTCGGACGTGATGTCTCTGACCGTGGCGCTGCTCAGCGCCTATTTTGCGAACAACACCGTGCCGAGCAGCGAACTGCCCGCGCTGGTCGAGGGAACTCGAAAAGCCTTGTTGGGCGATGCACCAGTGGTGTCGCCAGCCCCTGAAGAGACAGTGTCCGCGCCGGTGTCAGTTGAACCAGCGGCTGTGCCGCCGACACCAGCCCCCGAGTTCAAGCCAGCGGTGACGGTAGATGCAAGCCTTGCGTCGCCCGATCAGATACTGAGCCTGATCGACGGCAAGCCTTATAAGTCCCTGAAACGCCATCTCTCGACTCACGGCCTGACGCCCGCAGAATATCGCGCGCGCTATGATCTGCCCGCGGACTATCCCATGGTCGCACCCGGTTATTCCGCCGCGCGCCGGGAGGCCGCCCTGAAACTTGGTCTTGGCGGCAAGCGGAAGGACGTCGCCGCTAATCCGGCGCTAGCCGAGGCGGGCAGCGAAGCCCCGGCAGCCGAAGTGGCGCCTGCGGAAGTGGTCGCGGAAGTGCCCGCGCCGGTGCGCAAGGCTCGAGTGAATGCCTCTGCCCCGGCAACTAAGGCGAAGCCCAATGCCGTAGCCGGGAAGGGCAAGCCCAGCGCTGTCGCCGAGACCGTTGCGGCGCCGGCAGGCGAGCCGGCCCCAACGCCCGAAGCGACTGCCAGCGAAGCTGCGCAAGTGAAGGCGACGCCCGCTCGCGGGCCGCGCGCGAAGGCAGCCCCTGCAAAGGCCTCGCCAAAAACGTCGAACGCCAAGGCCGCCATCGGCAAAGGGAAACCGGCAGCGGCTGTCGAGCCTGCAAAGCCAAAGCGCAGCCGTGCGACGAAAGCTGACACCCCGCCGACAGCACCGGTCGAAATCGCTCCTGCTGAAACGGCCTCGGCAGAATAATGCTATGGTCCGAGCGCGGTGACGCAACCGGACCATCACCGTTCACAGGGGTGGCGAGCCACCTGCTTTAGCACAGGGAAACGACCTTCATAGGTAGCGGGATCGGAACGCTGTACCCGGTGGCAAGATTCACGAAGGCGCCGGCGTGGCCAATCGACCCGCGTCCGAGCAGATCGAACAGGAGCGCCAGCGCGTGGCTCGCAAGCACCCGGTTGACGAAGAGCGACTGGCGCTCGAGCGCCTCGGCGACCGAACAGGAGGGCGCATCGTCTTCGGCCAGGCCCTCGTCGGCGAGTTCGGGAAAAGCCTCGAGCACCGTTGGAAGGCGATTATCGTCGCGGCCGGTTCCACGGCCCGGGCATCCGATCAGATATTGGCCGTCGCTGGCGCGGTTGCCGAGGTCCAACCAATAGATGGGCGGGTTCCGCGCATCCTGCAGCGCCGCGCCCAGCGCGCGGCGGGCCGAGGCCGTGTCGACGCAGCTGATGAGCACATGGCTGTTGTCGACGCCGATCGCTCCGGGTGCGCGGCCGTGGACCGCCTTCCAGGCCAGACCATGGGCAAGGTTGATCCGTTCGGTCAGCGTCCTCGCCTTCGAATTGCCGAGATCGCAGCGGTAGAAGGGCTGGCGGCCGAGATTCGCCTCGGTGACGATGTCTTCGTCGACCACGGTGACCTCGAGCGAGCGTGAGGAAATTGCGCGCAATGCGGTATCGAGCGAGGCGAGCCCCATCAGCATTTGCGCTCCGTTTCCACCGCATCCCACGAGCAGGATTCGGACAGCGCTGTTGTCGAAGGCGGCGGGAAGATAGTGGCGCTTGGGGCTCTCAGGCTGCATGGATTGTCTCCGGAAAATGGACTGCGCGGTACGGCCAGGAACATGCCGCCCGCGCAGAGCCGCGCTGCCATGACCGGACCCGCCGGGTGGTCGAGCCGGCCGACGACGAGTGAAATCTTGGTGGCATGGGCATCGTCAGCATCGTCGGTCGCGCTGAAATAGGCCGGACCGCGCCCGTGACTGTGCATGTCGCAGACGACATGCCAACTAGGCTCGCAGGCCGGGGGCCGGTAGACGAGGCGCGTCGGCGTCGCTTCATCGATCTGCGGAAAATGCACGGTGAATTCGGCCGTCGCCTCGTTCCACAGGATGAAGGCGGCTGCCTCGTTGGGCAGGGCGGCACGGAAATGGTCCAGGACGGCCGCGAGATGCTCACCCGGGACCCGGCCGCAGCGCAATTCGGCCTGGGGGTCGCCCATGCTGCCATAGGGGAGATGGGCTGCGAATGGCGGCGACAGAGGCGCATCAAGCGCCAGCCAGGGACGACGCAATATGAGCATCGCCCCATCGGCCCCCACGGCGAGCCCGTGTCCGGCCCGACTGCTGCGAAGCGCATCGAGCCCAGGCGATCGGCCTATGGGCGGAACAGGATAGCAGGGAACGGCGGCGAGCAGCGCGGCCGCGGTCGGATCATCGGCGAGCATGGTCATCTCCCGGCAGCCGCTGAAATCAGTCGGCCGACCGTGATCGCGTCGGCCGGCGGGCGCGCCTGTCGCAGACGGGCGGCGGGATTGAAGGGCCTGAGGCGTCGGACCGGGAAACGACTGGCCCCGCGCGCGGCGAGATCGTCCCAGAGTCTGACGAGGCCGCCCTTGCCGGTCACCGTCCATTCCTGTCCGGGATTGGGGTGCGTCGACCAGGAGTCGAACACGGCCCGTTCGAACTCCGGGATTGCGGCAACGCCGAGGGTTTTCGGCCTCGGGATATTGCCCCAGCAGAGCCGCCCTTCGATGAAGACATTGAGAATGGGCGAGTGCAGCACCGGCGTGTCAGCCACGGGGCGCTCGCTGGCCGGCAGCGCGTAGACCCCGAGCCCCGCGCGCGTGGCGACGAACAGATGGGCCGGGTATGGCACCGCGACGGTAGTGCGCCGTGCGAGCGCCCGAAGGCCATCGGGGGGCGACGACAGCGCAAAATAGGCTTGGCGCACCTGCTCCGGCACCCACCAGGCGAGGACGTCCGGGTGGGAGACAAGCACATTGGCCGGCAGGATCTCTGGAACCGCGGTCCGGCCCAGCGCCTCTGTCCATTGGCGCAGCTGTGCCCGCGACAGGGGCACGCCGGCGGCGATCGTCGGACGCCCGTCCGCATCGTGCTCGACGGCATGCATGCTGGCGAAGGCCGCCGCATCCGGCCTTGGAGCGCCATAAGGGCTGGGCGTGCGGGGCGTTCCCGCCTGATAGAGCAGAACGGCGTTGGTCAGGACGAGACCGCCGCCAGTGGTTTCGAAGTGGCTGCTGTGATCGGACATGACGGCCTCACGGATTGGGTGGGTCGAAGCGGACGAGGTCCTGGGCGGCGAGCAGGAACTGGACGCCGAGGCGCAGGCTTGCGAACCAGTCGTCGATCCGGCTGACATCGGGCAGCGGGCAGATGCCGCAGACGTCCATGAAGCCCATTTCCATGCCGTGGCGGGCGACATCGTCGAGCTCGCGCGCGAACTCATCGAAAGGCACGAGCGTCAACGGCGGCAGGGACGAGCATTCCTCGATCCCCGGCACATATTCGTAGAGAATGTCGGTATCGAAGTGCCAGGCGTTGCGGTCCGATGGCAGCCGCTTGAGCGCCTTGTGCGCGTCGCGAAGCTGGCAGAGCGCCTCGCGCAGGCCCTTCGGAAGGGCGGCCGGTTTCGCCGCGTTCGCGCCGATCATCCAGTCAGGCCGGCGCGCGTTCATCTCCGAAGGCATGGTCTGCTCTTCGAGTTCCTCGGCGCTGAGGCCGTGATAGGCGATCAGGCTCTGGCGCGCGCCCTCGTCGTCGATCTCCCCGTCCCAGTAATACATGGAGATTTCGTCGAAGAGGTCCTGGTAGCCGAAGATCGGGAGCGCGGTGCCGAGGGTTTCGCCGAGCGCCGCATAGGCCGCGGCACGCCAGGGGGTGGGCGCCTCGCCGGTTTCGATCCAGCCGAGATCCAGCTGTCCGAGGCTGTCACACGCGACCGCGATCGCCGGCGGGTTGGCGTCTTCGCCGGTGAGGACCGCGATCCGCAGGTCGACGATTTCGATCGGGTCCAGGATCTCGAGCACGGCAGCGTTGAAAACCTGCTCGATGCGGCGGCGGGCACTCACACGGGTGTATTGCTTGGCGCTCGGCTCTCGCCCCGCGACCCAGCGGCCGATCAGCTTGTGGTGATTGCTGAGGGGCTGGTCGAAGGTCGCGGGAATGTCGGCCGATAACGCGACCGTTCGCCCCGCGAGGTCAACCGAGGGGCGCGAGCCTGAGACCGGGAGGAGGCTGGAGCGGCTCCGGCGCTTCGCCTTTGCCGTTGTCGGGATCGGGGAGGATCCGCGCGTGAAGCGCCTTGGCCTGGGCGCTGCAGGAAGGCTGGGGGAACTCGCTCGTGTTGCCATCGTCGTGCTCGATCCATTCGAGGAGCGTCTTGCGCGGTGCGGCGGGGATCGGCGCGTCGTTGCCGCAGGGCACGATCAGCCCTTGGTGCCGACGGCGCGGCGATATTCGGTGACGTGGGCGGTGCCCGACACGCCGGCGTCCACCGCCTCGGCAGTGAGAATCGCCGGGTAGAGGGTAGCATGATAGGCGCGCAGAGCTTGGCGGTCGTCCGCAAGGTGCGGCGGCACGGGCAGGTCGATGCCGTCGTAGCGATAGGCGCGGGTGAGCTGGTTGATCTGCATGGCTGGCCTTCCGGGCTGGTGGTGATCGGGAAGTTCAAGGGCGGCGCGTCACCAGAGGCTGGCGGGCTCCTCGGCCTTGGCATCGACCGGCGGGCTGCTGGGAGCCGGCGTCTTCGGTGAGGCTGCAGGCGCGGGCGTCTTGGGCGCAGCCGCCTTGGCTTTGGCTGCCTCGGCGGCGGCCGCCCGTGCGGCTTCGGCAGCCTGTCGCTGCTCCGCGATCTGATCGGCAAGGGTGCGGCGCGAGGCGATGAGCTGGCCGAGCGCGCCGTCAGGGCCCCGGGCGAGCTCCGCATCGATTTCTGCGGCGGTCGCCGTGATCGAGATCGGCCGGGTTTCGCTGGCCTCGAGATTGTCCTTTGCGCCTTCGGCCTTGCGCGGAAGGATGGTCAGGGTGACCGTGTCGTTGGCGCCGGCGACAAGATCGAAGCCGAGCGAGTAGCGGGCGAGCATAGGAAGAAGGCTGGAGATCAGCATGGCGTTCGGTCCTTGTGTGAGATTGGAGAAGCGGGTCAGGCGGCTTGTCGGGAGAGCGGCTCTTCGGCTTGGGCCGGCACGGGGGGCGGGCCATATTGGCCGTCGAGCGTCATCGAGCTCGGCAGGCGGCCGGCCCAGTCGAAGCCGGTGGCGTTGAGCATGCCAGCGATCAGGTCGGCCTTCTTCGCACTGAGCAGCTTGGCGAACGCCTTTTCGCTTACATGCGCGACGAGGCCGCACTCCTGGGCGATGAACCTGAGTTCGTCCTTGGTGTAGCGCTCGAGGAATGTCTTATCGACCTGCCAGACATCGCGCAGGTCGACGTCGAAGGTCCGGGCGAGGTCGGCGACATGGCCGAAGGTGAGCACATCCTTGGCATAAGCGGCGCCGATCGCGGAAAGCACCTTCTCGGCCTGAGCCTCGGGCAACGCGCGGATCTCCGCGATCTTGGCGCTGTAGGCGAGCTCCGGGAACGAGGCGCCCACCAGCAGGCCGGCGCGGGCCTTCAGCGTCTCCGGTTTGATCTGCGAGAGCGTGCCCGACATCGCGGCGACCAGGATCGCGGTCTGGGCGTGCGCGGCATTGCCGGCGAGCGCACGGGCGAGCGCGGTGCGCCACGTCGCCTCGCGCAGGTCGCTGGTGCGGCCGGCGATCGACTTGACGGTGACCGTTGGCTTGTGCGCCTGGACTATACTGCCCTTGGATTGAACGACAGTGGGCGGCGTGGATGCGGGCGTGGCTGCCGTGCCCGAAGGCGAGGCGCGGTCGCCTGCCTCTTCCTGATCGTCCGCTTCCGGCGGGCTCTGGTCGATGGCGTCGTCTTCGTCGTCATCCTGTTCCTCGTCCTCGATGTCGTCTGCGGGCGGCGGCGCCGCTGCCTTGGCCGCGGCAGCGGCGCGCTCCTGCTCCTCGCGTTGGGCGGTTTCCCACGCCTCGGTCTTGAGCTGGAAGCAGCCCGGATTGGTGCAATGGCCGTCATCGACATGGGTTTCGAACAGGGTTCGCTGTGCGGCCGAGTTGAACGGACAGGTGGTGCAGTCGGTCTTGTCGAAGCACGCCGCGCCGAGATTCTGGGTGACGCGCATGAGGAGGTCGCGGGTCTTGCTGACATCGAGACCGGAGCCCAGGATGGTCTCGAGGGCCTTGTCCTGCTTGTCGGCGGGGATCGCGGCGAGGAGTTCAGCATGGCCGACCTTGATCCGCCGTTCGTCGAGCGCAAGTTTGACCGCCTCGGAGAGTTCGGCGAGCGCCAGGCGGCGATCGAGCTTGGCCCGCGACCAGCCCAGACGCCGCGCGGCCTCGGCGCGATCGTTACGGCATGCGGCGAGCACGCGAACGGCCGCGTCCGCTTGTTCCGTCTCCGAGGCGTCGTCGCGATTGTCGTTCTCGTCGATTGCCGCCTCGAGGGCCTCCTGGTCGGTCATCTCGCGGATGATCGCGGGCACCTCGCCGTCGGAACCGAACGCTTCCAGCGCCGCCCTGTACCGGCGCTCGCCGGCGACGATGGCGTAGCTATCGTCCGAGCTGGGTGCCGGACGAACCAGGATCGGCTGCAGGATGCCACGAATGCGGATCGAAGCGACGAGATCGTCGTGCTTTTTCCGGTCGAAATAGCGACGCGGATTGTCGCCCTTGACGATGCGCGAGAGCGGCAGCGTGGCGCAGCTCGGTTCTGGAGTGCTCAAGACGGATCTCCTCGTGGAATGGGAAGGCCGGGTCGGCCGGGGTCGCGTGCCTTCGGTTCTGCGAGCCTCACGCTCGCCTTCCCCCTCCCCTCGCGCGGCCCGGAGGGCTGGAAGAGCGCGCAGTCGATTTCGAAAGGTTGGATTTGCCCGCGGACGCGGTCAGTAATCGTCGGCGAGCATGACGGTGAGGACGCGCCGAGTGATCGAGGCATCTGCCGGGTCTTCGGAGCCGCACTCGAGCGCCATGTCGTAATAGATCCTATGCAGATCGGTTTCGGCTATTCCGTTGAACCGTCAACTTTCGCGGAGAACGTCTCATGGAGAACCAGTCATCGGATTATTGCGTTCAGACCTCTGTCATTGTCAGCGTCGAACTCAGCAAACGCACTTGGCTTGTGGCATCGCTTACGCCAGGTGCGGCTAAGATCTCGCTGCGTACGATTCCCGCGGGCGACAGCGCAGCCCTACTCGGTCACCTTCGCAATCTCGAAAGCAAGACGGGCGAGCGTATTGGTAAGCCCGCCGCCATTCGCCTATGCTTCGAGATCGGCTATGATGGCTTCTGGCTGGCACGACTGTTGCGGGCAAATGGCATCGATACTTACGTTCTTGATCCTGCCAGCTTCCTTGTATCGCGCCGCGGCAAGCGCGTGAAGACTGACCGCATCGACGCCGAAGCCATGATCGGTATCCTCAAAGCCTATCTCGCAGGTGACAAAAGCGTGTGTCGTGTCGTGGATGTGCCAACGCCGGATGAGGAAGATGCGCGCCGAGTCATGCGCGAGCGTGGCGATCTTGTGCACGAGCGCACCCGGATTATTTCGCGAATTAGGGGACTACTGGCCTTACAAGGCATCCAGTCGGTCAAAGCGATCAGCGGCGGTGACTGGTCAAAGCAACTCGACGATATGCGTACCGGCGATGGACGGCTGCTGCCGCCAAACCTTCGTCGCCAGATTGAGCGGTGCTTCGGTCGCCTCGAGCTGCTCAATGAACAGATCAAAAGCATTGAACGCGACCGCGCCGATGTGGTTCTGGACGAAGCCTCGACGTTTCCGTGCCGCGAAAAAGCGATCCGTCTCGAGCAACTCAAGGGCATCGGTGCCAACAGCGCAGTGATGCTTGTTGCCGAGGTGTTTTGCCGCAAGTTTGAAAGCCGACGACACGTCGCTGCTTTTCTTGGGCTGGCCCCCGCGCCCTACGCGAGTGGAGACGTCTCACGCGATCAGGGCATTAGCAAGGCTGGCAACCACGGAACGCGCGTTCTGATGGTGGAGCTTGCGTGGTGTTGGCTACGATATCAGCCAAGCAGCGAGTTGGCGGTTTGGTATCGCAACCGCTTCAAGGGAAACGGCGGGCGCGCGGCCAAGGTCGGGATTGTGGCGCTCGCCCGAAAATTGCTAATCGCGCTTTGGCGCTTCGTGGAAACCGGACTGGTCCCGCAGGGCGCCGAGCTCCGCGCCGTCTGATGCCTATGTTGCAACAGGCTCAATAAGGCGACGCGGGTTGGTGCGATGCGTGACCGGGAAGATTGATGGCGCCTAGAAACGCCCAGTAGTAGTTTGGTCCGCATCCGCCTTTGCTCGATCCGAGGATGTGAATACGGATTATGGTACGCGGCTTCGGCCTCGACCGGATACAAGTCTATGCACGGATTGTGCATCAGCTGACCTCGGAACGATCGAAGCCAATCGATGGGATCTGAATACGGCGGCAATGGAGCCGGAAGCCTCACGGGAAAGGATACACAGAATGTGTTCTTGACAACCGTTTCCTCATACAAGATCTTGAAGAGGACTCGCTGCCCCTGCAGGTCGAAGGCGCCGAAGTCGCGTTCGGGGCCATCACCCGGCTGGAACGCGTAACGGCGCACGGCCGCAAGCAACGCGGCCTGGGCGAGTACCTCAGCGATCCCCTCGCCGTCGCCTGAAAGCCGGGCGAGACAGTTGCGCGTGACCATGATCCGCGCGTTGGGGTCGAGGCCGTGCCGGCAGCGATCGTTGAGCTGGGTGATGCGTTCGGTGACGGGGACTGTCATGCTGCCTCCAACAGGCCGGCGTTGAACATGTCGAGCCACTCCGCCATTGTCGGTCGTTCGGGGAGCGGGACGTGCCCTGCCACGTCCTGGAAGCGGATGAGATCGGCCGGCGCATCGCGGATGATCGCGTCGATGTCGGCCGCAGGGAGCAGTTCTTCGGCGCGGATGAAGTCGGTCATTCGGCCCGGGCGGGTCGCAGTCGAACGGCGCCAGAGGCCTTCGACCGTGCGCAGGCGTGGAGCTGCGCGCGCTTCGACAAGGACGATGAGCCTGAGGCACCAGGAAGGCAGCGCTCGGACCTCGTCGGGCTTCATCGCCCCGCAGATGAAACAGCTCGATTTTGGTGGCACCGGCAGACCTGCGGCCTCTATGCGCGCGATGCAGGCGGCGCGGTTCCAGCCCCATTCGCGCAAGGGGTAGCGGCATTCGAACAGATCGTTCGCGATGGCGGACGCATGGTTATAGCGGCGCGTGTCGGCGGGCGAGGCATCATACCCGATGAGGCGTATGACCTTCTGGCCTCTGGCCCAGGCGGCCTTTGCCGGCTCCCATTGCTTCAGGAAAGCGTCCTGCGGAGCCACTTTCCACTTAAGACTGCAGCTGTGGCGCCCGAGGCTGATGCTGGGGAGTGTGGCATTGGTGAGGACATTGGCCAGCAGGTCGTAATAGGGCGGCCAGTGCTTGAAGCGCTTTGGCGTGTAGCGGACGGTCTCGTAGCGGATGCCGCGCGCGGCCATCCACGCCGCCATCATCTCCTGATAGACATAGGTCTCCGGCTTCTCGATGCCCGGGTCACCGGTGATCACGAGATCAGGCGGCGTGCCGCGGCTTTCGAGCTCGACGAGGAGCGCCGTGCTGTCGACGCCGATGCCATAGGCAAGCACGACGGGAGCCGGCTCGGCGACGCGGATATAGTCGATGTCACGGGGCCGCGCGGACGGCGCGGGGCGATCGCTGGCCAGCATGGGAGTCGCTCCGGTCTCGCGCAGCCATTCTGCGCGCCCGGCTCCCTTCCCCTCACCTCTCTGCCGTAGTCGCCGCCCGCTTTAGTCGCTGTCCTGCAGGCAAGATGTGCGATCGTAGAGGTCGAGATGACCCCCGAACTCGGCCGTTTGCGCCGTTGTCAGGTCGCGGTGGTCGTCGGCCTCTGCGGTGCTGGCCATCTCGATCATTGGATGGACGGACACGGGCGATGGCTCGTTTCGGGACGGCAATTTTACGTCGGGCTGCCCTAAGATAATGCATGTATCAAATGATGCCGGAATCGATGGATGACCGGCCTTCGCTGTCCTATAGAACTTTGTGCGAAGCGCCGAGTGCGTAGTTTGTGTGTCGGTTTGAACAAGTCCGCCGAGATGAGCATAGATGGCTGAACGGGCTCTGTTGCAAAAATCGTGAAGCTTGAGCATGCTTGGCGGAGATTGGACGGACGGAACGATGACGGATTTCAAGTGGCGCCATTTCCAGGGTGATGTGATCCTGTGGGCGGTGCGCTGGTATTGTCGCTATCCGATCAGCTATCGCGACCTTGAGGAAATGCTGGCGGAACGCGGCATTTCGGTCGACCATACGACGATCTATCGCTGGGTCCAGTGCTACGCCCCGGAGATGGAGAAGCGGCTGCGCTGGTTCTGGCGGCGTGGCTTTGATCCGAGCTGGCGCCTGGATGAAACCTACGTCAAGGTGCGGGGCAAGTGGACCTACCTGTACCGGGCAGTCGACAAGCGGGGCGACACGATCGATTTCTACCTGTCGCCGACCCGCAGCGCCAAGGCAGCGAAGCGGTTCCTGGGCAAGGCCCTGCGAGGCCTGAAGCACTGGGAAAAGCCTGCCACGCTCAATACCGACAAAGCGCCGAGCTATGGTGCAGCGATCACCGAATTGAAGCGCGAAGGAAAGCTGGACCGGGAGACGGCCCACCGGCAGGTGAAGTATCTCAATAACGTGATCGAGGCCGATCACGGAAAGCTCAAGATACTGATCAAGCCGGTGCGCGGTTTCAAATCGATCCCCACGGCCTATGCCACGATCAAGGGATTCGAAGTCATGCGAGCCCTGCGCAAAGGACAGGCTCGCCCCTGGTGCCTGCAGCCCGGCATCAGGGGCGAGGTGCGCCTTGTGGAGAGAGCTTTTGGCATTGGGCCCTCGGCGCTGACGGAGGCCATGGGCATGCTCAACCACCATTTCGCAGCAGCCGCCTGATCGGCGCAGAGCGACAGCCTACCTCTGACTGCCGCCAATCTTTGCAACAGAGCCACCGTATCTCATCCATTGCATAGCCAAGGTCGCGCGCGCGCAGGATGAACTGCAACCTTTGCACCAGTTCCGGCGAATAGACGCGGTAGCCGTTGGAACTGCGAGGCGGCCCCGGCAGCAATCCCACCTTCTCGTAATAGCGGATGGTTTCGAGATTGCAGCCTGTTTTCCGGGCAAGCTGGGCACGCAAGATGCCGACCTGTTGCTCCATGAAAATACCTCTTGAGTCTGTAGTGGCTACAGAGCCTACACTGCGAATCACTCAGTTGGAACAAGGGATTCAAGCCATGGTCTCAACGCCGGAAGCGGGACAGCCAGCCCTCACCGAAAACCACGAGCCGAAGCAGGCAAACTGGGTTGCGGCGGGCGCATTGATCGGCGCGGGGCTCGCCTCGGCTTGCTGCGTCGTCCCGCTACTGTTGGTTATGCTCGGAATTTCCGGCGCGTGGATCGCCAACCTGACGGCGCTCGAACCTTACAAGCCCTATGTCGCAGGCGTAACGCTCGCGCTGCTCGGCTACGGCTTCTGGCATGTCTATTTCAAGCCGAAACCGCCCTGTGAAGACGGTTCCTACTGCGCTCGTCCACAATCGGCTTGGACCACCAAGGCGGTGCTGTGGCTGGGCCTTGCCGTCGCCATCCTGGCGCTTACCATCGACTGGTGGGCACCCTGGTTCTATTGAAAGGAAATACCCATGAAAAAGACAGTATGTATCGCTATGGCCGTGCTGGCTATGGCTGGCGGCGGGGTCGCCTATGCAGTTAGTGGCACGGCGCAAGATCGCCCCGCGGCTACCGCAACCGCTCAGAAGCAAACCACCTTTGCCATAGAGAACATGACCTGCGCCACCTGCCCGATCACCGTGAAGAAGGCGATGGAAGGCGTCGCCGGGGTAACGGCGGTCACGGTCGATTTCGCAGCCAAGACCGCGCGCGCAACCTATAACCCGCGCCGCACCAATGCTGCTGCGATTGCCGCTGCATCAACCAACGCGGGTTATCCGGCGCGCGCTATTCAAAACTGAGCGGGGCGCCGCCAGCGCCTCAAGAAAGCGATAAGCAATGAACGACTGTTGCAACCGCCCCGGGCAGGAAGGATTTGACGTGGCCGTCATCGGCGCGGGTTCTGCCGGGTTCTCCGCCGCGATCGCCGCTGCCGATCTGGGCGCGAAAGTGGCGCTCGTCGGTCACGGCACGATTGGCGGCACCTGTGTCAATGTTGGCTGCGTTCCTTCCAAGACGCTGATCCGCGCCGCCGAAGCGGTGCATGGTGGGCTTGCCGCCGCGCGCTTTCCCGGCCTTGGGGGCGCTGTCCAGATGGATGACTGGTCCGTATTGGCGGCGTCGAAGGACGATCTTGTCACGACGCTGCGCCAAAAAAAATATGTCGATCTGCTGCCCGCCTATGACGGTGTGAGCTATATCGAGGGCAAGGCACGCTTTGCCGATGGTGCGCTGATTGTCGGCGATGCGCCCATGAAGGTCGGCAAGGTCATATTGGCGATGGGTGCGCACGCCGCCGTGCCGCCGATTCCGGGGATGGACAGCGTGCCCTACCTAACCAGCACATCGGCGCTGGCGCTGGATCGCTTGCCCAAATCGCTGCTGGTGATCGGTGGCGGGGTGATCGGGGTAGAACTGGGACAGATGTTTTCGCGTCTGGGCGTTGATGTCACCATCTGCTGCCGAAGCCGCCTGCTCCCCGAAATGGACCCGGAAGTGAGTGCCGCGCTGAAAAACTATTTGGAAGCCGAGGGCGTGCGGGTTTGCGCAGGTGTCGGCTATCAGCGTATCGCCCAAACACAGAGCGGGGTCGAATTGACCTGCGAGGGGCATTGTGACACCGTCGCGGCGGAACAGGTGCTCATCGCCACCGGACGCCGACCCAATAGCGACGGGCTTGGGCTGGAGGAGCGCGGCATAGTGCTTGCCCGTAATGGTGGAATCGTCGTCGATGACCACCTCGAAACGTCGGTTCCAGGCATTTACGCGGCGGGCGATGTAACGGGACGGGACCAGTTCGTCTACATGGCCGCCTATGGCGCAAAACTGGCCGCGCGCAACGCGGTGACGGGCAACCAATACCGCTACGACAATTCCTCCATGCCATCCGTCGTCTTCACCGACCCGCAAGTCGCCAGCGCCGGCCTCACTGAAACGACAGCACGGGCGCAAGGCCTGGACATCAAGGTTTCGCTGCTCCCGCTCGATGCTGTGCCAAGGGCACTGGCAGCGCGCGATACGCGGGGTCTCATCAAACTGATTGCCGACAAGGCGAACGACCGTTTGCTGGGCGGCCAGATCATGGCACCCGAAGGCGCGGATTCGATCCAGACACTGGTGCTGGCGATCAAACACGGCATGACCACCCTGGAATTGGGTGCAACGATATTTCCTTACCTGACCACTGTGGAAGGCCTCAAACTGGCGGCCCAAACGTTTGATAAGGATGTCGCCAAACTGTCTTGCTGCGCCGGGTGATTGCTCGGGGATCAACCGGCAACGAATGGCCTCCCTCCAGTGCAAGCCGCTTTGGTGTCAATTTTGTTATTCGCCTCAGCGGGAGAGCAAAATGGCACGACGCCGACTTCTGACCGGAGACGAGCGCCGGCGCCTGTTCGATCCTCCTGTCCAAGAAACCGCGATCATTGGGCATTATACCCTTTCTGCGGAAGATGTTGAATTGGTTGGGCGCCGCTATGGTCCAGCAAATCGCCTCGGTCTGGCTGCACAAATCGCTTTGATGCGACATCCCGGCTTTGGTCTGCAACCCGAGATCGGGCTTCCCGACGTCATTCTTCAGTACCTCGCGGCACAGTTATTCGTCGATCCTTCCTCCTTCTCTGCATATGGTCAGCGCGCGCAAACCCGTACCGATCATGCCGATCTCGTGGCGCGTTATCTTGGCATACGCCCGTTTCGACGCGGCGACCTGGCACTTGCCCTGAATCTTGCCGCGCAAGCCGCCGAGTATACAGACAGAGGTGAACCGATTGTTCGCGCCCTCATGGTTGGCCTGAAGGGTGAGCGGTTCATTCTTCCGTCAGGCGACACACTGGAACGCGCCGGTCTTGCTGGCCGGGCACGCGCACGCAAAGCTGCCGCAGCCGCAATCGTCGAAGGCCTCAGCTCTGCTGAACTGACACGGCTAGACGAACTCGTAATCAACAACCCGGATTTCGGCATGACACCGCTGGCGTGGTTGCGTAATTTCGAAGAAGCCCCGACTGCGGCCAATATCAATGGCTTGCTTGAGCGCCTGCGCTATGTTCGCGGCATAGGTATCCACCCGGTAGTTGGGGGCGCCATTCCGGAATTCCGCTTTGCCCAATTTGTCCGCGAGGGCGGCGTGGCACCGGCATTCCTGCTTTCGGATTACAGCGTCAATCGCAGGCGGGCGACGTTGACGGCCGCAGTGATCGACCTTGAGGCCAGACTTGCCGATGCCGCGATCCAAATGTTTGACCGACTTATCGGCGGCATGTTCACGCGCGCGCGGCGTGGGCGCGAGCGTCGCTACCAAGATAGTATTCAGTCGGTGGGGCAACTCATGCGGCTGTTTGGCGCCACGATTACAGCACTTGATGAGGCTGTCCAGAATGGCGGCGATCCGCTCGAATTGATTGACGAAGCGGTGGGCTGGCACCGGCTTGTTGCGGCAAAGGCCCAAGTAGATGCCCTTGCTGATCTTGCCGGCGAGGACGCACTGGTAACGGCAACCGAGCGTTACGCCACGCTACGGCGTTTCAGCCCGGCATTTCTGGACGCCTTCACCTTCAAGGCGTCTGGAACAGGGACGGCACTGATCAAAGCCATCGATGTCATTCGCGATGCGAACACACGAAAGTCGCGCGACCTTCCCGATGGCGTTCCACTGCCATTCCCCAATCGGCAGTGGAAGCGTCTCATCACCGAAAGCGGCCGTATCGACCGCCGACGTTATGAAATTGCGATCATGGCAACCTTGCGTGATCGTTTGCGCGCCGGTGATGTATGGATCGAGGGAACCCGCAACTATCAGCGCTTCGATGCCTATTTGCTGGGTCGGCGCGACGCCGCCAAAGTGGCGGATGTGCTTCCGTTCGATTCAAATGCTGCATCCTACCTCGCTGACCGGGCACGAAATCTTGACTGGCGGCTGCGCCGATTTGCCAAGCAGTTGAAAACAAACAAGCTTGAGGGAGTGTCGCTCGAACGAGACCGGCTCAAGCTTCAGCAAATGCCGCCTGTCACCCCACCGGAAGCTGAAGCCCTCGATCGCAAGCTCGATACCCTGCTTCCCCGCGTGCGCATCACCGAGCTGCTGCTTGAAGTCGCCGAACGCACTGGTTTTTTGAACGCATTCCGTGACCTGCGCTCAGGCAAGGAGCACGACAACCCCAGCACGGTACTCGCCGCAATTCTGGCTGATGGCACCAACCTCGGGCTGGAGCGGATGGCCAATGCCAGCGAAGGCGTCAGCTATGCCCAACTCGCATGGACCCACAACTGGTATCTTTCACCCGAGAACTATCAGGCCGCGCTGGCCATGATCATCTCAGCCCATCACGAATTACCCTTCGCGCGGCATTGGGGCGCTGGCACCAGTTCGTCGTCCGATGGCCAGTTCTTCCGGTCGGGGCGGAGCCGTTCAGGGGCGGCGGACGTCAATGCCAAATATGGCGCCGAACCTGGCGTGAAAATCTATTCTCACCTTTCCGATCACTTCGCATCATTCGGATCACGGATCATGTCCGCGACGGCAGGTGAAGCGCCTTACGTGCTCGACGGGCTTGTCCTGGGCGCCGGCAACCTTCCGTTGCATGAGCACTATACCGATACCGGCGGCGCCACCGATCATGTTTTCGCACTCTGCCACCTACTCGGGTTCCGCTTCGCGCCCCGGCTGCGCGATATTGGCGACCGCAAGCTGGGTTCGATCGCTGCGCCATCGACATACAAGGGCATCGAAAATCTGATGGGCCGCACCATCAAAACGGCAGCGATCGAGGCCGATTGGGATGACATCGTCAGGATTGTCGCCTCAATCAAGGATGGCACGGTGGCGCCGTCAGTAATCTTGCGAAAACTTGCCGCCTACAAACGCCAGAACAGGCTGGATTTTGCATTGGCTGAACTGGGCCGTATCGAGCGCACTTTGTTCACGCTCGATTGGCTTGAACAACCGGAACTGCGACGTGCCTGTCAGGCCGGTCTCAACAAAGGCGAGGCGAGGCACACGCTTGCCGCCGCCATCTATACCAACCGGCAGGGTCGGTTCACCGATCGCTCGCTGGAAAATCAGGAATTTCGCGCATCTGGGCTGAACCTGCTGATTGCGGCGATTTCCTACTGGAACACGGTCTATCTCGACCGGGCCGCCCAGCACCTCAACGCTGTCGGCACGACGTTCGATGCGGCACTGCTTGCGCGCCTTTCTCCGATGGGCTGGGCGCACATCAGTCTGACCGGCGATTACCTCTGGGAGCAGGCCAGGCGACTTCCAGCAGGTGAATTCCACCCACTCAACGAGCCAATGGCGCGGTTGAAGCGTGTAGCGTAGCCCATGTTCCGCTTATGTCCGAGAAATCGTTGTCTGGCGAACAAACCTTGAGGTGACGCCAGAATGAGCTGGCCCTCGCATTGCGAGAGGTGGGCCGCATCGAGCGAACCCTGTTCATGATCGACTGGATTCTTGATGCCGGCCTCCAGCGCCAGGCTCAGATCGGCCTCAACAAGGGTGAGGCCCACCACGCCCTAAAGCGCGCCATCAGCTTCCACCGCCGAGGTGAAATCCGGGATCGATCCGGCGAAGGCCAGCACTATCGCATCGCCGGAATGAACCTGCTCGCCGCCATCATCATATTCTGGAACACCATGAAGCTCGGCGAGGTCGTCAATACCCGGGCCGCCAGCGGTACCCATATCGCGCCTGATCTACTCGCCCACGTCTCGCCGTTGGGATGGGAACACATCAATCTAACCGGGGAATATCGCTGGCCCAAATCCTTAGCGTAGGATTCCGCCCCCTCCCGCAAACGCCCCCTACGATTGAGAAGCGCGGCGGAATCTCTTAGATTGATCGCTGGAGGCTTTGTTCGCGGAGACGCGCACATTGCCTTCTTTTCGTTTTAGGAAGCGCTGCCCTAAGCGACAGAAGCCAGAGCTTTGACAATGCGGCATTCCGTGATGGAGCCGACCATGTATCTTGATCCTATCGGTGCAGACACGCGATGATGGCGGTCACGACGGCGGTGGTTTCCGCGACGTCGCGCACCCTCACTGTGTCGAGGCCGATTTCAGCAGCGGGATAGTCATTCCCACCGGGGAATATCGCATCCCCAATGAACAGCATCCCGTCGAGCGGGACACCGCTCTCGGCACTCAGGCGCTTCAGGCCATAGCCCTTGTCGATCCCTGCTCTGGTCACGTCGATCGATGTCGTGCCACCGAGATTGATCGAGAGCTCCGGCAGCTTCGCGCGCAACGTGGCCTGCAACGCGGTCCTCTTCTTTCGGTCAGGATCCCACGCTTCCTTTTCCTTCAGCGGCGCTGCCTGCCCCAGGCCCGAAAAGGTGATCTGGCTGCCCCGGTCCTCGATCCGTTCGCCCCAGATACGTTCGTCGGCGAGACCGGCATCGGTCAGCGCCTGATCGAAGGCCGTGCGGATCTTCGCCTTCTCCGCGTCGTCGAACAGTTCGGCATAGACCGCGCGCCAAGCGCCATTGATGAACCGATAGAGTTTCGTGCCTGTGGTCGGCATCAACCAGAGACGGTCGAGCGCGACGCCGGCAGGAAGGCGCGAGGCGATCTGCTTTTCGAACTGCGGCCAGTCCCCGCCCGAGATCACCGCCACATCCGTGATGGCGAGCAATCGGGCGAGGATTGCGGCCATATCCTCCGATAACGGCCGCTTGCTCTCGGCAAGCGTGCCGTCGAGGTCGAAGGCGATCAGCCACTTCATGCCGCCTTCCCTGCCGGATCGCGGTAGGCGAGCAGCCTGAGCGCATTGATGACGACGAGCAGCGTCGATCCCTCATGAACCGCCACCGCTGGCCCAATGCCGAGGCCGAGGATGGTAGCAGGCACCAGGAAGGCGACGACACCCAGGCTGACGAAGACGTTCTGCCGGATGATTCCACGGGTATGGCGGCTAAGACCGACTGCGAATGGCAGGTGCGCCAGATCGTCGGCCATCAGCGCCACGTCGGCTGTCTCCAGCGCAACGTCCGACCCCGCCGCGCCCATCGCGATGCCGACCGTGGCGCTTGCCATCGCCGGCGCATCGTTCACGCCGTCGCCCACCATCGCGACCTTGTCTTCGCCGGCGAGCTTCTTGATCGCGGCAACCTTGTCTTCGGGCATGAGGTCGCCCCACGCTTCGTCGATCCCGACTTCGTCGGCGATCGCTTCGGCGACTTTCTGGTGATCGCCGGAGATCATTATCATCCGCGACACGCCCATCTCGTGCAGCCGACGCAACGCGGTCTTGGCAGCTTCGCGAGGCGTGTCCATCAGGCCGATCGCGCCCAGGTCGCGGTCCCCCTTGCGGACCACCATTGTCGTGCGGCCGTTCTCGCGCAGCTTCGCGATTGCGTCCTGCGCGCCCTGCCCCAGCGCCGGAATGCCCTCACTTCCGAACATCTCGGCCTTGCCGATCCACACCGTCTCGCCATCCACGCTCGCGGTGACGCCCCGACCGGTCAGGCTCTTGAGGTCGCCGGCAGTCGGCACGGCACGATCGTTCAGACGTTCGCGGCCGTCCTTGACGATCGCTTGGGCCAGGGGATGGTCGCTCAACGCTTCGACGGCGACAGCCAGCGCCAGCAACTCGCCTTCATCGGCGCCATCGACGGGCACGACATCAGTGATGCGCGGACGACCTTCGGTCAGCGTGCCCGTCTTGTCGAAAGCGATCGCTTTGAGCGACCCGAGGTTTTCGAGCGGTGCACCGCCCTTCACGAGCACGCCGCCCCGCGCTGCACGGGCAACGCCCGACAGGACCGCGCTCGGCGTTGCGATCGCGAGCGCGCACGGGCTTGCCGCCACCAGCACCGCCATCGCGCGATAGAAGCTGTCGCGGAACGGCTCGTCGACGACCACCCATGCGAACAGCAGGAGCACTGACAGGACCAGGACGGCGGGCACGAAGATCCGTTCGAACCGGTCGGTGAAGCGCTGCGTCGGCGACTTCTGCGTCTCCGCTTCGCTCACCATCTTCACGACCTTGGCAAGCGCGCTTTCATTGGAACGGCGTGTCACCTCGATCTCGATCGCGCCGCCGCCGTTGATCGTACCAGCAAAAACCCGGCTTTCCGCGTCGACTGCATCGGGCTTGGCGCGTGCCGCTGCGGCATCTGCGACCGGCACCTTGTCGACCGGGATGCTTTCACCCGTGACCGGGGCCTGGTTGATCGCGCTGGTGCCCTTGATGACGAAGCCGTCGGCAGGCAGGCGCTCGTTCGGGCGGACGATGGCAATGTCCCCGACGACCATCTGCTCGACCGGGATTTCGCTGGTCTGCCCGCCGCGTCGCACGGTCGCGGTTTCGGGCGCGAGCTTCGCCAGCGCCTCGATCGCCTTCTTGGCGCGGCCCATTGCATAATGCTCAAGCGCATGGCCGAGGCTGAACAGGAACAGCAGCAGCGCACCTTCGGCCCATGCGCCCAGCGCAGCGGCGCCGGCCGCAGCGACCAACATCAGCGTGTCGATCTCGAACTTCTTCATCCGGAGGTTGTCGATCGCCTCGCGCAGCGTGAAGAATCCGCCGAAGAAATAGGCTGCGATATAGCAGGCGGTCGGCAGCCATTCGGGCGCGCCAGCGACCAGCCTCTCGATCGCGTAGCCGATCCCCAGCAGCGCGCCACAGGCGAGCGCGAAGATCAGCTCGGTATTGGGGCCGAGAAATTCGGCGTGGCTATGGTCGTGGCCATCGCCGGGGCCGTGCTTCTCTTCGCCCGCGCCGTGGCCCCCGGGGCCGTGGTCGTGGCCGGCATGTTCATCGGCAGCGACCCGCTTGCCCACCCTCACCTTCAGCTTGCGAAGCGCAGCGCGCACCTCCTCTTCGGTGGTTTCGCGGCGATCATATTCGACCCGGACAGACCCGCTGGTGCTGGCGCTTGCCTGGACCACGCCGGGCAAGGCGCACAGCGCATCGCTGACCGTGCGCGCCCGACGTTCGTGGTTGATCCCCGTCACCTGCCAGATCGCATGGCCGTAGCGCTCGGTGATTTCGGCACCTGCGGCGCGCACCATTTCGCGCAACCGTGGCAGCGGCAGCTTGGCGGCATCGAAATGGATGCACAGCGCCGCTGGCGTGTTGCCGTCGAGACAGATCACATGCGCCCGCTCGACACCTTCGCGCTTTGACAGGGTTGATACGAGACGGTCCAGGCAGGCATCGGCCGCGTCAGGAAGGTCCGGCAACAACACTGGAATGTCGAGTTCGAGCTTGTCGTTCATGACGACCTCCTTTCGCTTTTCTTGGTTTCGGCGCGCGCGTCGCGCAGGATTTCGACACCGCCCTTGATGGCGATGATGGCGGTGGCGAAGCCGACCAGCAGGTCCGGCCAATTGGTACCCAACCACAGCACCAGCACGCCGGCGATCAGGATGCCGCCGTTGGAAATGAAGTCGTTGAAGCTGAAGGTGGTTGCGGCCCGGAGATTGACGTCCGGATCCTTGAGGCGCTGGAGCAGCCGCAGGCAGAGGTAATTCACGACGCCGGCGATCGCGGACATGACCATCATGGTAGGTCCGATGGGCTCGCTGCCCTGCACGTAGCGCCGTCCGACATCGATCAAGATGCCGCCCGCGAAGATCAGCAGCATGACGCCCGAAGCGACCGCGGCGCGTGTCTTCCATGTCTGGCCCCGGGTGAGCGCCACAAGGCTCAGCGCATACACAGCCGTATCGGACAGGTTGTCGACGCCGTTGGCGATCAGCGCGCTCGAGTCCGCGAAGAAGCCGGAAACGAAGAAGCCCGCAGCGATCGCCGCGTTCAGCAGCAGGACGATCCACAGTGTGCGGCGCTCCTGCCCGCCATTGTTGTCGTTGCCCGGGATCATCCCATCATCTCCTCAAGTGTCAGCAGGGCCAGGAAGCCGACGAAAAACATCGAGCTGATGAGCGGGGTGTCGGGTTTCTCGTGCGCCTCGACCAGCAACTCCTCCGTGACGAGGTAGAGCAGCGCCATCAGCCCGAAGCTGAGGAAGCCGGCGATCATCACCGGCGACAGCGCGGCGACCGGCACGGCAGCGAGCGCGCCGATCGGCAGCAGCAGGGCCAATGCCGAGACGATCACGATGATGCGCAAGCGCGAGCGATAGGTTTCCGCCAGCTCGTCGGTCAGCGTCAGTCCCAGAAATAACACTTCCAGAGTGAGCGCGATCGTCAGCAGGAGACCTGCCTTCTCGCCCGCCACGAAAGCGAGGCCGAGCACCAGGCCGTCGACCAGAATGTCGATGCCGATCGCGGCGAGTAGCGCCATCGGCCCCTTGAAGCGGGCCTCAAGAGCCTTGAGCCCCAGCATGGTCGCGACGCCCGCCGCCCCGCCGATCAACGTCGCGCTGGGCGATGCCTCATGCTTGACCTGCGGCAGGATTTCGGTCGCTGCCGCCGCGAACACGACGCCGGCAGCGAGATGCTGTAGGCCCGCCACGAGGCCAGGTTTCAACTTGGTGCGGCTCGCGACAATCGCGCCGAGCACGACCGCCAGCACAGGCGCAAGCGTATAGAGCAGTGCCTGCATTTCCTAGGACTCCTCCGGGGTTCGGTGGCAGACGCGGATCTTCCCGCGTCGCGTGAACGCGATCGATCCGCCCGCCACGACAGCCCGCGAATGGTCGCCGCGAAACTCGTCACCGGTTCGCTGCGCGCGCAGGATCTCGGTCCTGCCCTTCGGCAGCCAGGTGACGGCCATTTTCAAGCCGTCATCGATGAAGTCGACATCGGCGCGTGTGCCGTCGTCGCAGTACATGATGCGCTGCGCGATTAGTTTCGACGTCAGATGCTTTTCATGCGCCGGCTCGGTAGGCTGGGTCGGCGCTGGATTACACGCCCCTATAACCGCCCCGGAGACGAGAACGACGCCGAGGCGCGCGATCGCCAGACCGGCCCGATTCAGGCCGCACAAGGTTGTCACATTTGAAATCGACGTGTCAGACATCGGTCTCTTCCGACGAAGCGCCCTGTGGCGTTCGAAGGCAGGGCAGTTCATCGCGTGCCTTCCTGCTCGCAGATCCGGGTACGGCCATCGCCTTCCACGATGGTGAGCTGCGACCCCTTGAAGGTCGCGGTGGCTGTTTCGCCGACATATTGCAGGCCCTGCGCTGGCGCGGTCAGCATCATCGGCGGTCCCCCGTTGGAGCGCCGCAAATCGATCTGCAGGCCGTTGTCCTTGTAATCGACGAACAGCGGTTCCCCGTCGGAACAGCGATATCTATGCCGCCCCATTTCCCCGGTCGCCACGGCGCTGTCGGACGAATGGATCTGCTGCTCCGTTGGCGGGGCTGGCGGCTTTCTTTCCGAGCACGCCGCGAGCCCGACAACGAGGATGACGGCGGGCAGCACCCGCTTACAGTGCATCATCATCGCGCCTTCCTCCTGCAGCGGAAGGGGACGCGCTGACGATTGATAGCCCGGGCAGGCTGACCTACCCGCCAGCGGAGATAGGTTGCGAGGCGATCGTCAGATTCGACCATCAGGGATCGCAGGCGGCGCAACATCATCGCCGCGAACGGCAGGGAGAGCGCCCCGCGCAGCGTGCAGCTATGCGTTAGCCTGGTGCCGCCATCGTCCCCCGCCAGCTCGTACCGCTCTTCGAGCGTGAACAGATAGGGGATGCCGCAGGACCAAGCGAAGGCGTGCGGTTTATCGAATCGATCAATCCGTGCTGGCGTCCGAATTGGCCGGGTGATGCCCTGGATCGCAAAGGTGCATTCTGTGTCGCCGAGCCGGGACGGATCATCGAGAAATACGAGCGGACTCCACGCCCGGCGATGATCCGGATCGGTGAGTGCCGACCAGATGCGCAGTGGCCCGCCGTGAAGCATCGAGCTGGTTATGGTGCGAGGCATATCCCCATCTCCCAGAGATGGGCGGGGCGATCGCGGATCGCCCTGCCCATCCATCAGGCCAAGTTGTTCACGAAGGTCTGACCGTGGTCGTCCCCTTCATGCTCCTCATTGTAGTGCTCGGGTTTCTCGATCACTTTCTGCCCGAACCGGGCATAGAGTGTCGGCAGCACGAACAGCGTAAGAAGCGTCGCCGAGATCAGACCGCCGATGACGACCGTCGCCAAAGGCTTTTGAACCTCTGCGCCGGCGCCTTCGCCCAGCGCCATCGGCACGAAGCCGAGGCTGGCGACTAGCGCGGTCATGATGACGGGTCGCAGACGCTGCATCGCGCCAACATGCGCGGCTTCCTCGCGGCTCATCCCTGATCGGATCAGATCTTGGATCGAGCTGACCATGACGAGGCCGTTGAGGACCGCGATGCCCGAGAGGGCGATGAAGCCCACTGCCGCCGAGATCGAGAAGTCCATGCCCCGCAGGAACAGCAACAGGACGCCGCCCACCAGCGCGAAAGGCACGCCGGTGAACACGATCGCGGCGTCGCGGACCGATCCCAACGCCCCGTAGAGGAGCAGCAGGATCAAGATGAAGCAAGCCGGAATGACCAGCTTCAGCCGTTCGCTTGCCGATTGGAGGTTCTCGAACTGGCCGCCCCATTCGAGATAGGTGCCGGCAGGCAGCCGGAGTTGGCTGCCGATCGCCGCCTGCGCATCCGCCACGACGGATCCGACGTCGCGGCCACGCACGTTGGCTTGCACCACCACGCGCCGCTTGCCGTTCTCGCGGCTGATCTGGTTCGGACCATCGACCACCTTGATCTCGGCGACGCTGGACAGCGGTACATAGCCGCCGCCTGCCACCGGCACCTGCACCTGTTGGAGCAGGCCGATGTCGGCACGCTGCGCCTCCGACAGGCGGATCACCACGGGGAAGCGACGGTCGCCCTCGAAGATCTGGCCCGATGTTCGCCCGCCGATCGTCGCAGTCACGGTGTCCTGCACATCCTGAGCCGTAACGCCCAACCGCGCCATCGCGTCGCGGTTGACGCGAATGTCGAGCATGGGAAGACCGGTCGTCTGCTCCACCTTCACGTCCGCTGCGCCTTGCGTTCTGCGCAGCACCGCCGCGATTTGCTCGGCCGTCCGGTTCATCTGGTTGAAGTCGTCCCCGAACACCTTCACCGCGATGTCGCCGCGCACGCCGGCGATCAGCTCGTTGAAGCGCATCTGGATGGGCTGGGTGATCTCGTAGGCATTTCCCGGAATCTTCGCGAGATTACCCTCGATCCGGCTGACCAGCTCCTCCTTGGGAAGCTCAGGATCCGGCCAATCCTTGCGCGGCTTCAGGATGACGAACATGTCGGTCGCGTTCGGCGGCATCGGGTCGGCCGCCAGCTCGGCGGTGCCCGTCTTGGAATAGACGAATTGCACCTCCGGCTGCTTCGACATCATCCGCTCGATCGGCACCTGCATCGCCTGGCTCTGCTGGACCGACGTTGCCGGAATGCGGAGCGACTGGATCAGCAAATCGCCTTCGTCGAGCTGCGGCAGGAACACCGAGCCGAGCGTAGTGAAAGCAAGCGCCGCCACCACAAGGCTTCCCACACCCGCACCGATCGTCAGCGTCGGGCGCTTCATGGCCCGGTCGAGACCGGGTTCGTAGCGCTTCTTCAGCCACGTGATGATGCGGCCGTCCTTCTCCTCGACCTTCTTCGACAGCCAGATCGCAATCATCGCCGGCACGAAGGTGAGAGAGAGGATGAAGGCGAAGGCGAGCGCGATGATGACGGTCAGCGCCATCGGTCCGAACGTTTTACCCTCCACGCCGGTCAGCGTGAGCAGCGGTACGTAGACGAGGATGATGATTGCCTGCCCGTACACAGAGGGACGGATCATCTCACGCGCAGCGGCTGCCACGGTCGCGAGCCGTTCCTTGACGCTGAGCAATCGGCCTTCATGATGCTGTTGCTCGGCAAGCCGGCGCAGCGCGTTTTCGACAATGATGACGGCGCCGTCGACGATCAGACCGAAGTCCAAAGCCCCAAGGCTCATCAGATTGGCCGAGACCCCAGCGCGCAGCATACCAAAGCCTGTCAGCATCATGGTGATCGGGATGACCAACGCCGCGATCAGGGCCGCACGGAAGTTGCCGAGCAGCAGGAAGAGCACGACGATGACCAGCACCGCGCCTTCGGACAGGTTTTTCGCGACCGTCTTGATCGTCGAATTGACCAGCTCGGTGCGGTTCAGCACCGGCTGAATTACGACGTCAGGAGGCAGCGAAGCGTTGATCGTCTTCAGTTTCTCAGCGACCGCGGTCGACACGATGCGGCTGTTCTCGCCGATCCGCATGATCGCCGTGCCGACGACGACTTCGGTACCGTTCTCCGATGCCGAACCCATGCGGATCGCCTGACCCGTCTTCACAGTCGCAACTTGTTCGACCGTGATCGGCACGCCGTTACGTGTCGCGATCACGGTCCTGGCCAACTCGCTGGCATTGCGAACGAGCGCATCCGAGCGAACAGCCAGACCTTCGCCATTGCGATTGACGAAGCCACCGCCGACGCTGGTGTTATTGCGCTCCAGCGCATTTCCCAGGTCCGTCAGCGTGATGCCGAGCGAGGCCAGCTTCTGCACGTCGGGCACGACGAGGAACTGCTTGGCGTAACCGCCAATCGAGTCGACACCGGCGAGGCCCGGTGTGGTCTTCAGAAGCGGCGTCACGATCCAGTCCTGCGCGGTGCGCAGGTAGGTCGCCTTGTCCTCTTCGGTCGTCAGTCGCTCGCCCTCTGGCGTGATGTAGCTGCCATCGGGCTGTTGGCCCGGTTCACCGGGCTTGTGCTTGTCGTCCTCGCGATGATCGAGACGAACGGTGTACATGTACACCTCGCCCAGGCCTGTCGCGATCGGACCCATTTCAGGGTTCACGCCGTCGGGCAGATTCTCTTGCACGCCCCGCAGACGCTCGCCCACCTGCTGGCGGGCGAAATAGATGTCCGTCGCGTCCGAAAAGACCGCCGTGATCTGCGCGAAGCCGTTGCGGCTCAACGAGCGCGTATATTCCAGGCCGGGGGTGCCGGCGAGCGCGGTTTCGATTGGAAACGACACCTGCTTCTCGACCAGCTCGGGCGAGAGGGCAGGCGCGCGGACGTTGATCTGGACCTGATTGTTGGTGATGTCCGGCACCGCGTCGATCGGTAGCCGGTAGAGGGAAAAGGCGCCGATGGCGGCGACGATGACGGTGAGGAGCAGGACTAGCCAGCGCTTCTCGACCGCCCAGGTTACGATACGGGCGATCATGGCTTAATCCTCGTGGCTCGCTTCGCCCTTGCCGATCTCGGCCTTGAGCGTGAAACTTCCGGTGGTGGCGATCTGTTCGTTGCCGGTCAGGCCCGACCGGACGATCACCGTGTCGCCCGACGCATCGCCGAGCTGGACCGGGGTCGCCTTGAAGCCGGTGGGCGTGCGCACGAACACGACCGACTTGCCCTCGAAACTCTGGACCGCCGTCGTCGGCACGCGGACCGCCCCGCTCCCGCCGCTGCCCGTGAGCTGCACGGCTGCCGTCACAGGCTCGCCGACCCGCCATTCGCCACCGCGATTGTCGAGGGTGGCGAGCGCAGGCACGAGCCGCGTCTGCGGATCAAGCGCCGGCGACACGAAGGTCACGCGGGCGGTCGCCTGACGGCCTGCCGCCTTCACCAGCACCGTATTGCCGGGACGCACCCGGCCCGCATCCTCGGGCTTGAGATTAAGCGCGATCGACACCTGGCTCAGGTTGGCGATGCGATAGAGTTCGGCATCCGCCGCGACCGTTTGTCCCAGCGTCACGGGGCGCGCAATGATCTGGCCCGAGATCGGCGCGGCAATGCCGAGCCGGTTGAGCCCGCCGCCGCCGACACCCGCCGCCGAAACCATGCTCTGCGCCTGCGTCAGGGCGATCCGCGCCTCCGTCGCCGCTGTGCGGGCGGCGATCAGATCCTGTTCAGGGGAGACTCTCTGCGCGAACAGCCGCTGTTCGCGCGCGAGGTTCGAATTAGCGAGCTGAAGCCGCGCCCGCGCCGCCTCGACCTCGCCCTTGATCTGCGCCGCCTCGCGGCTTTCGATGACCGCAATGGTCTGGCCGCGTCCGACCGATTGGCCGAGGTTACGGGTGAGCGCGACCACGCGTCCCGCAATTGCGGCCGAGACGACCTGCGTTCCCTGTGGGTCGCCCTCGATGATCGCGGGCAGCTCGATCGTCCCGGCCCCGCCGATGATCGGCCGTCCGACCTGGACGCCCGCTGTGGCGATCTGGTCGGCACCCAATGTGACGACGCCTTCACCGGCATGACCGCCTTCAGCACCGCCCTTTTCCGTGCCCGCTGCCGTCTCATTGGCAGCTGCGCCTTCGGCAGTTGCCTCGTTTCCGCCATCCTTGCCGCCGCAGGCAGCCAAGAGCAGGGCGAGCGACGCCGCGCCCGCGAGATAAAAGCTCTTCATCACTGATTCCCCCCATTGGGCGCACGAGCGGTCAGTCGCTCCACTTGCGCGCGGGCATTCTGGTAATTGGCAAGCGCGTCGATCGCGGCGACCCGCGTTTCGGCGAGCGTGCGTTCAGCATCGAGCAATTCGAGCTGGCCGAACTTGCCCTCGCGATAGCCGATCCGCGCGATGCGGGCGGCCTCCTGTGCAGCCGCCAGCGCCGGCCCCGACGCCGCACGAGCCGTCGTTGCGGCATTGGCCGCCTGCGCCTGCGCGTCCGTGATCGCCTGTTCGATGTCGAGCGCGGTCACGCGGCGCTGCGCATCCGCCTGGGTCCGCTGCGCGGTCGCCTGCGCAATCGCGGCGCGACCATTGTTGAACACCGGGATCGGGATCGACACGCTGAACACCGCCGCCATGTCGTTGGTCGCTTCCAGGCGGCGGATCGACGGCCCGACGTTCAGGTCAGGCACGCGATTGGCGCGCGCGAGCCGCACGCCGGCTTCGGCAATGGAGAAATCCGCGTTGGCTGCCGCCAGCGCGAGTGTGCCGGTCGTGTTGACCGGTGCCAACGGCCCATAGACGTTCACATCGGGAAGGCGATCGAGCAGCGTGTCATCGAGCAGGCCGTCGATCGGCCGTCCGATCCGACGCGCCAGATTGGCGCGGGCCGCCTCGGCCAAGCGAAGCTGCCGCTCCACATTGGCGTCGGCATTGATACGCGCGACATCCGCGCGCTGTTGCTCGAGTGGCGATGCCCGCCCTGCCTGCACGCGAACGCTCGCGGCCCGCAGCGCATCGCTGGCGATCCGGGCCTGATCGCGGGCTGTCATTACCCGGCGATCGGCCGCGACCGCTTCGACATAGAGCTGCGTTACCTGAAGCCGGACATCCGCCGCGATGATCGCGGCCTGGATCTCGGCCCGGGACAATTGCGCATTGGCGACCGCGACGCGGGCGCCGCGCTTGCCGCCTAGCTCGATCGGGATCGCAAAGCCGACCGTGGTTTCCGCGCTGCGGCCCCCCCGATACGGCCCGGAGCCGATGACATTCTCGACTTGGCCTTGAACCACCGGATTGGGCCGCAAGCCGGCGACTGTGCGACCTGCACGGGCCGCGTCGATTCCAGCTGTCGCCGCTTCCGCAGCAGGGGCCGAACCGCCCGCTGCACTGACCGCTTGGTCAAGCGTGTAGACCGGCGCATCCTGCGCAACAGGCGCGGACGGTCCGACCTGCGCCTGCGCCATCGTGGCGCAAGACGCTGCGGCCAGCATGGCCGCGAGGATACGATTCATGAAAATAGGACTCCTGACGATGATCGACAGGGGCGCGCCAACGCACGCCCAAATCGGACGTCAGGCTTGGGGGGGCCTCAAATGGACCATGCCGGTGCGGCCGTCGAGCGACGCAGAGGCGGAGATTGTCGGCTTGGGCACTGTGAGGACGGGGGTATATTCCATCGTCGTGCGCGCAGGCGCGCCGACGTCGTGTCCGTGACAATAATTGTGATGATGCGGGACATTCTTGTCCGAGTCCGATGGCACCTGATCGATGTCACCGGCGGTATGGACCGTGAACTCAACGCCCGCGATGCTTCCCCCCGCCAGATCGGCGGCATGGGCCATGCCGGAGAAGCTGGTCAGGACCAGCATCAGGCATGTCAGGAAAGGCAAAAAGGCTCGCACTAGCTTGCCTCTATCACGGAAGGGTTTTCATGTCATTGCACTAATTCGAACCAAGGGTCACTGAGCCGGAACCCGAGCGGGATCGGTCGCGCCCGTTCCAGGCGAACCCGACCGCAATGGCGACCGCCATCAGGAGTTGCGCCAGCACCGATTGCCAAGTGGGAAACACGCCGAGCATCGACAGCCGTGGCACGTCCGCGAGCGGTGCGATGTTGATAAGGCCGGCTTCCTGGAGCGCGGCGACGCCTTTACCCGCCAGCACGACGGTCAGGACCGCCATGAGCCAGGAGCTATAGCGGAAGAACTGCGCGATCGGCAGCTTGCGACTGTAGCGAAGCATGGCCCAAGCGATCAGGCTGAGCAGTCCAATCGCCGACCCGGCCCCCGCGAGAAGCATCCCGTTGTCACCTTGCGCCGAAAGCGCGGCATAGAACAGGATCGTCTCGAAGACCTCGCGATAAACTACGACGAACGCCAGCCCGAACAGGAACCAGCCCGACCCGCCCGAGAGCGCCCGCGACATCTTCTCGCGAATATAGCGCTGCCACTGATCGGCCTGCGCCTTGCCGTGCATCCAAATCCCGACCGAGAGCAGCACGACCGCGGCGAACAGCGAGCCAAACCCTTCCGTCAGCTCCCGGCTCGCACCGCTGATCCCGATCGCATAGGTGGCGACCGCCCAGGTGATCCCGCCCGCGATGATCGCGCTGACCCAGCCGCCATGCACGTACCGCAGCGCCTCGCCGCGCTCGGCTTTACGCAGGAACGCGATCATGGCGACAACGATGAGCAGGGCTTCGAGCCCTTCACGCAGCAGGATCGTGAACGCGCCCAGGAACGTGGACGCTTCGGTGGCGGCATCAGGCGCGAGCGCCGCTTCCGCATCGTCGAAAAGGCCGCCCAGTACTGCGACCTTCTCCGCGAGATCATCGGGCGACGCGCCCCGGTCGATCGAGGCGCGGAACTCCCCCATCGCGCCCTCGATTCGACCCATCAGCGTCGCGTCGCGCGCGGTGAGTGTTGGCTCGATCGGCTCGAACCCATCGAGATAGGCCGACAGCGCCAGCTCTTTCGCCATGCGCGCATCGCCGCGCCGCGCAGCCGCCACGCTTTCGGCGAGTTTGGCGCGGGCGACCGCGAGCGAGCCGGGAGCCTGTTGTATCACCTGTTCGGGATGACGACGCAGGAACGCGAGCACTGGGTCAGCCTTGGCGTCGCCGATCGCCGCGCCGAGCGCGGCCGGGGTGAGCGCGACCAGGGTTTTCAGGTCCGGAATGCGCCGGCGAAGGGTCGGGTCGGATTTCCAAAGCCGCTCGCCTTCGCGCGCCTGCGCATCCGTGAAGGCGAAGCTCCCGGCTCGGAATGCTAACGCCCAGCGCTGATCGTTGGGCAGATCGGCGAAGCTCTGCATCGCGGTCCCGTCGATGCCTTGCGTCACCACCTGATAGAGCGCGAACACGCTGCGCTGGCGCGCGCGCTCGGCATCGGTGAAAGCAATCGGGGGCGTAGCGAGCTTGGCGGCGTCAGGGCCACGGCCGTTGCCCGTCATCCCGTGGCAGGACGCGCAGGATTGTCGGAACAGTGCATCGCTGGAGACGAGGTTCGGAGCCTTATCGGGCGCGAGCGGCACCGGGTAGGCGCGCAACAGATCGGCCGCGAGCCCGTGCGCCAATGTTGCCACCTGTTCAGTCGGTCCCTTTTCCGCGATCACCGCCTGGAGGTTGGCAGCCCGCTGGATGAGGGCTTGACGCTCCGGCTTCGCCGGCAGGCCCTGAAGCCGTGTCGAGACCGACGCGGCGAACTCCGTCATCTCGGCATATTCCGACGTGCTCTTGATCCGACCGTTGGCGACCGCGCCGCCATAATCGACGGCCATATAGTCGAGCAGCCGCCATGCGGTTTGCACGTCGCCGGGTTCGGCGATTGCCGCAGCAGGGATCAGCAGCGCCGCGAGCGCGGAGAGCAGCCGCAACGAGAGCATTGCCCGGATCAACGCGAGCAGACGCACTACC
This sequence comes from Sphingobium sp. DEHP117, assembly GCF_030867385.1. Taxonomy (GTDB): domain Bacteria; phylum Pseudomonadota; class Alphaproteobacteria; order Sphingomonadales; family Sphingomonadaceae; genus Sphingobium. Next base: position 184,373 of record NZ_JAPFBJ010000004.1, read on the forward strand.
GCTCTCCCAATTCGCGCCGAGCGCCAGTGACGATTTCATAAGCGGAGTGGAGGAACAGGAGGGCGATGAGGCCGGCGACGGCGAGGTCCGGCCAGGCGCTTCCTGTCCACGCCACCAGACCGGCCGCGGCGATCACCGCCACGTTGGCGAGCGCGTCGTTGCGGCTGAACAGCCAGATCGCGCGAACATTGGCGTCCCCTTCCCGGAAACGCGCAAGCACCAAGGCGGACACGACATTGATCGCGAGCGCGACAACGCCGATTGTGCCCATCAGTTCGGCATCGGGCGCGGTTGCGTTCAGGGCGCGCCAAATCGCGAAACCGATTACGCCCACGCCAAGCGCACCGAGAAACAACCCCTGCGTCAGCGCGACCTTTGCCCTCGCCCGTGCGGACCAGGCAAGCGCGAGAAGACCGATAAGGCTGATCGACCCGTCCCCGAGAAAATCGAGGGAATCCGCTTTCAGCGCTTGGCTATCGGCGATGAACCCGCCGAACAGCTCGGCGACTCCGAAGCCGAGGTTGAGCACCACGACGGTCAGCAGCGCACGGCGATAGGCCGGATCGGTTTGCGCGCGCGCGGGCTCCCCGTGGCACCCGCAGCTTTCGGTAGAAGCATTCATGCGGCCTTCCTTACCACCTCCAGTCGCTGTAGAAGCAAGCGAAATGTGCGACACGTTCGCATAAGCAAGGATGGCATGATGAAGCCGGTGATGATTGGGCAGCTCGCCAGCGAGACCTCGACGAAGGTGACGACGATCCGCTTTTATGAGTCGATCGGGTTGCTCCGATCCGCCCCTCGCACGGCGTCGGGTCGCAGAACCTACGATGCCAGTGACATTGAGCGTTTGCACTTCATCCGCAACGGTCGCCGGCTTGGCTTCTCCGTCGACGAGATCCGTTCGTTGATGGGGCTGGCGCAGAACCCGGACCAGGATTGTGGTGCCGCCTCAGCTATCGCTGCTCAGCACCTCAAGGATGTGGAGGAGAGACTGGCGCAACTCGCGGTGTTGCGGGATGAGTTGGCAATGCTCAGCCAGAGCTGCACCAAGGCGCGCATGGCCGATTGTCGGATCATGAAGGCGATCGGCAAAGGCCACCCTCAAGCCGATCAATAATAATCGGCCAGCCTGAGCTCGCGCACATCACCCGAGGCCATCGTCAGCTTTACGAGGGTGCCAGCAGGCCGGGAGCGCACTTGCCAGAGCTCCCCACGCGTATAGTTCGCATCGATCGAATGGCCGTTCACCGCCACGATCCGGTCGCCGACCGCCCAGCCAGCCTTTTCCGCGGGACTGTTCGCCGCCACATGAACAACGGTGAGCGCCGTTGGTGAGGCTGCGAGGCCAAGGCCGCTACGGTCCTTCAGCATCGGCAGGCGACGACGAGGACCGAGTGGCCGGAGCCACACGAATCCGGCGGTCACGTCGAACACCACGTCGAATTGAGCGATCAGCGGTAGGCCGACATTGCCAACCGTGCTGGTGGAGAGCCAAGCTCTCATCCCGAGTGTGGGGACGTTCGAGACGCCAAGCCCTTCGATGTTGATGTTCTGGATCGTGAAAGCATCGTTGATACGCACACCATCGACGCCGCCGATCGCCGCGGTCGAGACGAGCTTCCCGTTCAACAGCCCTTGATCGCGGGCATAGGCCGACGAGAGCATCAGCGCGGCCGAGCTGCCAAGATCGATCATCAAGGGCACGGGAGGCAAACCCGAGACGGAAGCTCGAATGAACAGCTCCTGCTTGGCACCGCGCCCGAGCGCGACAGCGCGCCAGTCGGGACCGGCGAGAAACGTGCCTGACTTGACGACCGCCATACGCCTTTTCGCGAAATCGAGCGCGATGCAGCTACCCGTGAACATATCGGCACCGAGGAGGATATCGATCGGTCGTCCGAAGGCCGCCGACACTGAACTCAGATCACCAACGACGGCAAAGGGTAAGCGACGGGTTTCGCGGGCGAGCTGTACGTCGATGTCGCGGACCAGCAGCACCGGGGCCTTGGCGCTCAGCCCGCTAATCATGCGCCGCTCACCATCGTTCAAGCCGAGCTTCGCCGCGAGCGCCGTGCTCATGATCGACGCGCCGCTGCCACTGTCGAGCACCGCCCGCACCGGCACTCCGCGCACTTGTGCCGAAACAAGGAGGGTATCACCCGTGCCGACTTCCAGCGGCTCCCATTCGAGGTGAGCCGCACCGAAGTTCCACGAGCCCGCAGACCGGGAAGTCTGTCGCGCGAGCGTTGGAGAACCGAGCACCAAGCCGGTTCCACAGGCCACCAGCCGCGCCACTAATGAGCGTCGAGACATACCGATTGCTTCAACACGGGCCGTCAAAAAGCCACCTCCAGCCCCCCGTCCGCAGGAGAGCAAATTGCGGTTACATGCTCCAGCCACTGGAGGAGCAAGTGCTTTTGGTGCGCCCGAAAATCCTCAGAAGCGCTTGGAGAACTTTAGATGAAGGATGGTGCAGACCGCTTAGATGCCTTCCCGATAACGAACGGTTCCGGGGGACGCTGGGCCGATCGGGACCGCGAACGGTGTAAACGCTCGCGCTAAGTGGCGGCATTCTGATCGCGCTATTTGTCGGCGAGCGTCGCTACGCGGCTACCGGCTTGGTCTCGGCCGATCGCACATAGGCGTAGAGTTTTGGCTTGGAGATGCCGAGCATCGAGCAAATCTTGGCGATCGGCATCGTGTTCTCGTGGTAGAGCCTGACGGGCAGGTCGCGCTTGTCCTTGCCGAGTGCGGCCGGCCGGCCACCCTTCTTGCCGCGAGCGCGGGCTGCGGTGAGACCGGCCTGGGTCCGCTCGCGGATCAGGTTGCGCTCGAACTCCGCCAATGCCCCGAACAGGTGGAAGGTAAGCTTGCCCGACGTGGTGGTCGTGTCGATCGCCTCGTGCAGGCTCAGCAGCCCGACCTTTTCCTCGTCGAGGTAGGTCATCCATCCGATCAGATCACGGAGCGAGCGGCCGAGCCTGTCGAGGCGCCAGACCACCAGTGTGTCGCCGGCGCGAAGCAGCTCCTTCACCTTTTCCAATCCAGGGCGAGCGGCAGTCGCCCCGGAGGCCTTGTCGGTGATGACCTTCTCGCAGCCGGCAGCCTTCAGCGCATCACGCTGGAGGTCCAGGTTCTGCTCGGCGGTCGATACGCGGGCGTAACCGATTTTCATGCGTAGGGCCGGTGGCGCCCCGATCGGGCGCGGTTTGGGAAGAAAGTCGTCATCGGCAGGTCTATGTTGCCCTAGTTTTCTTTACCGGGTAGATTTACGTCGAACAGGCCGGTTTGGCAACGCGAGCGGACTCGCATGGCGATGGGCAGGCAAATCTCCGTTTTCCTTACCTGCGACACGGACCGTCGGCGGTGACGCATCCGGCGCTTGTCCCGCCGCTGGCGATCGAGCGCTACCGCGTCCTTGAACCGCACCTCGCCGATGGCATCCCGCTCGCGGACCTCGCCCGCACCGGCACGCTGAGCGAGCGGACGTTGCAGCGCTGGCTCGGGCGCTACCGTGCCGAAGGACTTGCCGGTCTCGCGCGTCTGCCGCGCAACGATCGGGGCAGGCTGCACCTGCCGGAACATCTGGTCGAACTGACCCGCACTCTCGCCACCAAGCGCCCGCGACCCCCGGTCGCCGCCATTCACCGAAAGGTGCAGGAACTCGCCATCGCGCATGGACACCGAACCCCCAGCTATGCGGCCGTCGCGCGTGTCGTCAGGGCGATACCGGCAAGCCAGATCGCCGCAGCCTCCGATCCGGCCGTCTACCGCGACCAGCACGAGCTAGTGCATCGGCGCGAAGCCGCGACCTCGAACGAGATGTGGCAGGCCGATCATACCGTTCTCGACATTCTCGTGCTCGATGATGCCGGAACCCCGGTGCGTCCTTGGCTGACCGTCATCGTTGACGATCACAGCCGAGCCATCGCCGGTTACTTCCTCAGCCTCGATGCCCCCAGTGCCCTCAACACGGCGCTCGCCTTGCGGCAGGCGATCTGGCGCAAGCCCAATCCCGAATGGATCGTCAGCGGCATTCCCGAACAGCTTTACGTCGACAACGGCTCGGATTTCATCTCCGAGCATATCGAGCAGGCGTGCATCGCCCTCAAAATCCGCCTCATCCATTCGCTGCCGGGGCGTCCTCGCGGGCGCGGCAAGATCGAGCGGCTGTTCCGCACCATCAACGACATGTTCCTGCCCGACCTGCCCGGCCACCTGATCGCGGGCAAGCCGCTGTCGGCGCCAGTGCTCACGCTCGACGAGCTGCGCGCCCGCTTCGAGGCGTTCGTGTGCGGCGTCTATCATCGTCGCCCGCATGGCAGCACCGGCGAACCGCCGATCACGCGCTGGCAGAAGGGCGGGTTCCTGCCCGCAATGCCCGACAGCCTTGAACAGCTCGACATGCTGCTCGTGCACGTGCCCAAGCCCCGTAAAGTGCTGCGCGACGGCATCCGTCTGATGGGCAGGCGCTATGTCGAACCCACGCTCGCGGCCTTCGTCGGCGAGCAGGTCGAGGCGGTCTATGACCCCCGCGACCTGACCGAGATCCACGTCTACCACCAGGGCCGGTTCGTCTGCCGTGCGCTCAGCTCCGAGCACGCTGGGCACCCGTCGTTGCGCGCGATCCAGCGCGCCCGGCGCGGCGCGAAGGAGCGCGACAAGCAGGTGCCTGCCCCCACGGAGACCTTCGATGGCGACCAAGAGGATACGGCTTCCCGGCCCACCACCTACCGAGGGCTCCGGCTCTACGCCGCTGACGATTGAGTTCCTGGTCGAGCAGCCGTTCCTGGCGACCCGCGAACATGCCCGGTTCGTCGAGTTTGCCGAAGCCTGCGCGCACTACCGCTATATCGGCGTGTGTCATGGCCGGCCGGGCGTCGGAAAGACGCGATCGGCGCGCGAGTTTTCCAGCTTCCCCGACCTGGGGGAATATGCCGCGCTCCGTCCCATTGCCGCGCTCCTTGGCGAAAAGGTCGCTCGCTGCCGCGCCGTCTTCTACACCGTGTCGGTCAGCAACACGCCCAAGACGATCGACGCGGTGTTGGGCCTCAACCTCATTAAGCTGGGCTATGCCCGGCTGACGGTCGCGGGCGGCTCGCAGGACGAAATCACCCATGACGCCGCCCGCATCGCCTGCCCCCTCGTCATCGTCGACGAGGCCGACCGCCTGACCATAAAGTCGCTCGAACATCTCCGCGACATGGCCGATCGCCACGGCTTCGGGCTGATCCTGATGGGTATGCCGGGCTTGGAGAAGCGCCTCGCCCGCTATGCCCAGCTCTACTCGCGGATCGGCTTCGTCCACGAGTTCAAACCGCTTACCGAGACCGAAATGCGGCTGCTGCTCGCGACCCACGCCGGCGATTTCGGGATCAGCTTCGACCCGGCCCAACTCGACGCGATCGAAGCGCAGGCAGCCGTGATCCGCATCACGCGCGGCAACTTCCGGCTCATGGAGCGCCTGTTCGCGCAGATGCGGCGGATCATGACCCTCAACCGCGTCGAGGAGGTCACCGCTGACATCGTTCAGGCCGCGCGCGATTGCCTCGTCATCGGACCCGGCAACTGACAAATAGCGCGATCAGAACGCCGCCATTTAGCGCGAGCGTTTACACAGGATAAGATCCATACCGTTTCCGGAACCACTTTCTTGTTTCCTCTTCGAAATTGGACTGTGCTGATGAGTTTGAGCGATGGTGGCTTCGCTCATACACTACGCGCTACCAGGCCCCTGCCCGTTTCTTAGGCTTAACGTTGTAGCTCAAGACCCCGGGGGCTCAGCCTCCCTTCTCCGGTTCTTGCCGCTGCGCAAATCCCTCGATCTACCTGCCGCCGTCGTGTGGTCGCACGGCATCATCCAAAGACCTATTTAGGCCGTCATGACTAGCCAATCTTCGCCATAAGGCGCCCCGCCGCCCCCTGCTCTGCCGCGAGATTGCGATTATAAGCGAGCGGCATCCGCGGCGACTTCCACCGCAGCGCGTCCATGATGCCGGCCAAATCCTCCCCGCTGGCGAACAGGTCCTGATTGAGCCCGATCCGCGTCGAGTGCGCACTGATCCCCTTCAGCAACCGCGCCAGATCGTCCGCCGTCAAATCGGGCAGCGCGCCACGGTCGAACGCGCGGCCGATGATCGACCGAAAGATTGGTCCGATCGAGCCCGGGTGCAGCGCCACGGTGCCGATGTCATATTCGACGCGCGCCTTCACCGCCGGCTTGGACAGCGTCTTGCGCAGATCCCACGTCTCCCGGCCCGAGATGCTGTCGATCGGCCGACCGCGCACGGCTGCCCGCGCCTTGTAGCGCCGCACCTGCACCCGCCGGAACAGCGGCCCTGTCGTGATCCCCGCCGCTTCGGTCCACGCCGCGATCGCCGCGACGGTGCGCGGGCTGAGGTAGGCGGTCGCCCCGTCCCCGTCTTGATCGCCCTTATGACGCAGAATCTGCAGCAGCCGCGCTTCGGGATCGATCGCCTCCTCAATATGCTCAATGGCGACCGCCACCAGTTCGGAGGCGCGCAGCCCGGTGTCATAAGCGGCCGATAGCAGCGCCCGATCACGCAGCCCCGGCAGATCCTCGCCACAACTCTCGAGCAGCGCGCGGATGTTGAGCCCCCGCGCCTTGTCGCGCTCGACGTCGCGCACCGGGCCCTTGAACCGCAGCGGCCGCGCCTGCTTCTGCGCAGCCCCCTTCTCGCGGCGCACCGTCTGGAGCCGCAGCTTCACCAGCGGCGCCGGCGTCGGATCCTTGAGCTCGAGCAGCTGGTGGATCTTGGCGATCGACGCCTTGTAGCGGGATAGCGAGGCCGGCCGGCTCCCCTTCCCGGCCCGCGCGTCGAGATAATCGGCCACGGTCTCGGGCGTGGCCGGCAGCGCGATCCGGTTGTTGCGCCTACACCACGCATCGAACGCCTCGACGTCGGACTTGAGCGCACGGATGCTATGGGGCGATGAAGCGGCCTGATAGGCGGCGATCAGGCCCTCGTTGACGGTGATGCGCTCGCCGGCGCGCATCTGCACGATCGTCCACGCAAGGTCGGCCGGCGCCCTGACGGCCGGCAGGACAGCCTCAGGCGGCGCTACGGGGATTTCTGGCCCTTCCCGGGCGGTTTCGGTGCTCACGACGCGCCTCGCTCCTCAGCCGCGCTTGTAGCCCACCTTATAAAGAACGGTCAAATCTGCTTATGTGATAAGTGCAATTATCACATGTCGATATTTATAGACATCCATCATGCTAGACTGCTGATAGCCTTTCAGTCTATAAATGGGTGATGCGACGCCCCTTTCCTGACCTCTCAGCACCTTTATGGTCCGGTGCGCTGGCTTTGCAGCTCGAGCGCGCCTCCCACGCTATCGCTACGCTAAATGCGCGGATTTCCATCAGCCCCGTCGCCGAAACCTGGCGGCACCGCGCTCCCTGGAGCGGCATGGCGACCGCGCTCCAGTTCGAAGGCGCCGAAATCGACGAAAAGGATATTTTTTGCCTCGATACGGGGCATATCCTGCCCGGCCGCCCTCCCCCGCCCTCGCGGATCTGGGACCAGCAGCTCCTCGACACGTGGCGCAAGTCGCTCATCGCCCCACGCACCCTGCACTGGCGTGAGGACCTGCCGTTCCGCTTCGACGCGCCCGACGACTGGGACGAGCGCCCTGCCCTGCTGCGCGCTCTGGAGCTCACCGCGCGTCATGCCCGCGCAATTCCTGGCCCTGCCGCCTGGCTCGCCCTGCCCCGCCTGCTGTTCGCACTCGGTCTCACCCAGACTCCCCTCGCCTGCCTTGTCACCGGCGACAAGATGCTGCGCCTGTCGCCCGCGGGAAGCGTCGACGCCCTCCCCCGCATGATGAAGCGGCTCGAGCGGGCTGCCGTCGAGGGTCTCGATCGCCTCAAAACCAGCGAGGCGCTGCGCCAGCGGACGCAGGCGGTCCTCGCGGCCGAGACACGTCCCGGCATGCTGCGCGAGGCTGTGGCGTTACTGAGCCGCGGCATGGCCGGCCCCAGGGAAGTTACTGCGGCACTGGGACTGTCGATCTCCGGGGCAGGGAAACTTCTGGCCCGTACCGAGGGCCTGGGCCTCGCGGTCGAGATCACCGGTCGACGGGCCTGGCGTGCCTATATGCCCCATGATCTCGCGTTGGCGTTCGATTATGCGCGGCGACCGGTCGGGCGACCGCCCTCCCCTGCCCACTCGCTGCCGGCCCGACTCGATCCGGTCCTCGCCGCATTCGATGCCGAAATGGCGGCGGTCACGGCGCGCCTGGAGGCGCTCGGAATCGCGCATGACGCGTGAGCTTGGTTAAAGCATTGATATCAAGCATGAAATGAAAAGCGCCCGCAAAGACCCTCTACAGCGCCAAAATGGGACTTTGGGTAGCGGGAGGTATCAAAATCCGGTCTTCGCGCTGTACGGGCTTCTCAGGGCAAAATTGAAGGTAAGCGGTTATGTTGAGGTCATAATCGGCCTACAACTCCCTCTCGACTGAACATTTCTGCTGCGCTATAGTCACGAAATCGTTCAACCTGTCACCCCGGGGTCGCTATGAATTCAGAAGTCACCCGCATAGCTGAAATGGCTGAAGCTGGCGAGAAGATGATCGAACGGCTTCGCCGACAAGCATTTCTTCCCGAGAGTCGCAAAGAGCTGTCAGTTCGCTATGGTATTGCCGAAGCGGCGGCATTGCTAGACTGCTCGACCAATCGTATCCGAATGGCCGAAGATGACGGGCGCCTTCCCCCTCCCCCACCCACAGAAAACGGTCGTCGGCCTGGCTACTCCATTGATGCTTTGCTCCATATGCGCGAGGTTCTCGGCGCTTCCCCAGCCCGTTCGCCTCTCGACAATCCTGCGATAGTCGCGGTGCAAAATTTCAAAGGTGGCGTCGGCAAATCGACCGTTACGACGCATCTCGCGCACTACTTCGGCGTTCAGGGCTACCGTGTTCTGGTCGTCGATTGCGATAGCCAAGCCACGACGACGACGCTCTTCGGTTTCAATCCACACTTCAACATTACGCGCGCACAGACGCTCTATCCCTACCTCTCGATTGACCCTACCCAAACTGACCTGCTTTATGCAGTTCAAAAGACACCTTGGCCGAATGTTGATCTAATTCCGTCAAATCTAGAGTTGTTCGATGTCGAATACGAGCTGGCGGCATCTGGAGCAGACGGTGGCTCTGTCCTCGCATCGCGCTTTCGCAAGCTCAAACGTGGCCTGCAGGATCTCGCGCGTGATTACGATGTCGTGATTCTTGATCCACCTCCCGCACTCGGAACGATCAGCCTAGCAGTCATGCAAGCGGCCAACGCCTTGCTAGTCCCTATGGCCGCCACAACGCCCGACTTTTGCTCGACAGTCCAGTTTCTTTCGATGATGGACCAGATCACCTCGCAACTTGCAGACGCAGGCATTGAAGTAGCATACGACTTCATCCGCCTCATCTGTTCAAAGTTCGATTCAAACGATCCAAGTCACGCCATGGTCCGGCAGATCATGGAGCAGACCTTTGGCCCGGCATTACTGCCTGTTCCGATCCTGGAAAGCGCCGAAATCAGTCACGCGGCCCTTCGCATGATGACGGTTTACGAGCTTGAACGGCCGATCGGCACACCGCGGACACACAAGCGATGCCGCGCCAATCTCGATGAGGCGATGGCTCAGGTCGAGGCATTGGTTCGCCGTGGATGGGGCATAGCCGCACCAGCGTCAGCGCAGGAGGTGGTCAATGCTTAGCGGAGTGACATGTCCTGCGATTGACGGCCAAACTGTCTCGATCTTTCAGGAACGCACTCATGGAGGAGCACGCTGATGGCACGAAAGCAAAGTGACTACTTGGCTGGACTTCTGGCCGACGAAACGCCAGCGAGTGCGGACGACACCCCTGCCCTTCCGCTTAGAGAGGATGAATTTCCGTCCAGATCTACTCAGCCCCGACCAGCGAACCGGGCTGGATTGAGCTTGCTTGGGCGCGAAAGTGCTCTTGCGCGCGTTGCGTCAGGCGAGGTCAAGCAGGTCACGCAACTCCAGCTCGATCCGTGTCGGGTTCGTCTATGGGCGGGCAATGCCCGTATGCAGACTCGCTTGTCAGAGGCCACTGTTCGGGATCTGATTGACTCTATCGTGGCAGAAGGTGGCCAGAAGGTACCGGTTGTGGTCCGCCACGTATCCGACGACCCTGTGCACGACTACGAAGTTATCGTCGGCACGCGCCGCCATTTTGCTATCAGTTGGCTACGCGCGAACAGCTATCCGGACATGAAGCTTCTCGCGCAAGTCGCCGACTTGGATGACGAGGCCGCATTCCGCCTAGCCGACGTTGAGAACCGTGCACGTAAGGACGTCTCGGATATCGAACGTGCCCGCAACTATGCGGCTGCGCTCGAGGCCCATTACGGCGGCAAGGCCATTCGAATGGCCGAGCGATTGAAGGTATCTAAGGGCTGGCTATCCAAGATGCTGAAGGCTGCCGCCATTCCTGACGACGTACTGGCGGCCTTCGCCAATCTCGGCGAACTCCCTTTGAACCCCGCCTATGCTCTGGCCACCGCGCTCGATGATCCAGCCAGGGCAGAAGCAATTCGCGAGGAAGCCTCAGTCATAGTCAACGAGAATGAGGGCGCCCAGTCTGACGACTCCCCTCCCATGCCCGGCAGTGCAGTTCTCAAGCGGCTTATGTCGGCAACGACAGCGAGGCTGAACGCGACCAAGACATTCGACATGCAAGTTCAGGGGCGATTTGGAAGGCCAATTCTAACACTAAAGACGGTTACACGGCAGGGAGTAACGCTTCACCTGCCCACCGGCGCAGGCGCAGACGATAAGCAGCTACAGGAAGCACTTCAGGCGATTCTCGATATGCTGCGCGAAAATGGGGTTTCGCTGACTTGACCCCCCTGCCCCGACCTTCTTCAAAAAGTTTCCTTGAGGAAACTTTGCTATGAGCATGTCGACCGAAGGTCCGGTTGGTAAGGCCAATCGCCGCGCCATCAACGAGCAGTTTGACCTCTTCCTGCCTTACATCGTCGATCTCCCGCTGCGCGACCAGCGAGAGATGATGGAGCGTCCATTCTTCAGTCTGGCGAAAACCAAACGGACAAAGCCCATCGAGTACTCCTCTCCCGACGGTAAACTCTGGGTTAATGTCTCTGCTAACCCTAGCTACGGCATGGCGACTATATGGGACGCCGACATCCTCATTTATTGCGCATCAATGCTCGCGGACATTCAACGGCGTGGGATCAATGATGTCCCACGCACATTGCACATCATGCCCTACGATCTCCTGAGAGCAATTGGTCGGCCTACAACGGGCCGTGCATATGAACTGCTGGGACAAGCACTCGACCGACTTGTCGCAACTACTGTAAAGACAAATATCCGAGCAGAGAACCGACGCGAGGCGACGTTCAGTTGGCTCGATGGTTGGACGCAGCTTGTTGATGAGCGCACCGAGCGATCGCGTGGTATGACCCTGGAGCTTTCAAACTGGTTTTGGGAAGGCGTCCTGATGAAAGGCGGCGTTCTCTCCATTGATCGGGCCTATTTCGACATTACCGGTGGCCGGGAGCGCTGGCTCTACAAGGTCGCACGAAAGCATGCTGGCGGGGCAGGGGAAGGGGGCTTTGCGATCTCAATGCCCACGCTCTTCGATAAGAGCGGCGCCGAAGGCGAATACCGTCGGTTCAAATTCGAGATACTCAAACTAGTCGAGCGGAATTGTCTACCCGGATATGACTTGATCTTGGAGCAAGCTCAAAATGGCGGGGAGCCGGCCATTCGCATGCGGCGCAACGACGCCAAACCAGAAGCTGCAACCGGACAACCTGCCTCACAGGCAACGGTGCCTAGACCAGCAGAAGTTTCCTCCGGGAAACTTCCCGAACGAATGATGCCGACGATGGCCAAGTCGGCGATTGAGACACTGCCCAATGAACCCCTGCTCGATGCAAGCGCATTGATTCGGAAATCCGTCGCTGGCATAGCCGACGCCACAAACCGCGGCTTCATGACTGATGAGACAATCACACTGCTTCGGAACGAATGTCCCGGTTGGGATCTGTATGCTCTGCATACCGACTTTGAATCTTGGGTTGCAGGTTCTGCTGAGCGCACTCCTGCCAATTGGCAACGCGCCTTCATTGGTTGGGTGCGCCGCCACCATGAGAAACATAAGCACGAATTGAAAGGCTTTTGAGCCTCAGGGGCACGCTCACTCACTTATCAGTTCTTCAGACCGATATTTATTGCCGTGCATCAAAATCCAAGGTCATCTCAAGTAGCCCGTTCCCATTGTGTCGTGCCTAACTGACTAAGTGTCGGCCGTTCGGAACTCTTGAAGGCATTTTGAAGGAATTCGACTCTCGCCTGCGCGAAAGTGATTCAATCTATCTCCCATTACAGGGATGTTTACCGCCTAATCGACACATTCGGAACAGTGGGTATGCGATCATCGATCTTTCAAGAACGAAATGCCGACACTACGGGAACGCGAGCTACGGCATATCGGGAACGATCCATCGTCCTTTCAGGAACTGCTATCCGCTCGCGACTCATGGATTTACTTAGGATTCAAGGCAGCCAGGGCGTCCTTAACTATCTAACATATTTATGAAACCCTCTAACGTCTCTGGAAGTTTCAATTCTGTTTTGATGAAAAGAAAGGCAGTCATCGTTCTCCGTGTTATTATATGTTCTGAAGCCTCCCAAACGAGAGTGCGATTATCTCTATGACCAATAACCAAGCGCCAAAACGCTATATTCTTTTTATATATCAAATAGTTATAATATTTCCGGCAACGCAAAATCGTCACCCTATCATATACCTCGTAAATTCTTGCTCAGAGTTGGGAATAAAAAGATCCTAGTTCACGGACTTTCAGACATATTCGATGATTTTGGAGCTCTCTGCCTCGCACAAATCCGCCATCGCGTTAATTGGAGCAGGCGAGGAAGAGGAGGGGGGTGGGCAAAGTCAGCCATGTCTCTCGTCCGCAACAAACCCACGCCAGAACTCCGGTTCCTTGTTCACCAGCTTGGAGGTCGTTGGTCGGGAAATACTGCATTGTGTCTATGCCCCGCTCACGACGACCGGACACCATCTTTGTCGATCCGGCAGGGCGATCGCGGAATATTGGTGACCTGCCATGCCGGTTGCGATGCGCGTGATGTCTTGCGCGAACTCTCCTGCATTGCGCGCATTCCGAAATTCGATCCATTGGCTATCCAAAGGACCCCAGATCGAACCGCAACGCCCCATCTCGATCTGTGGCGTCAGGCTCGAGCGATCGAGAACACGCTCGCCGAACGCTACGTTCGTGAAACCCGCCAAATCTCTACTCCGCTAAAGGACATTCGATTCCACGCCAAATGCCCAAGAGGGCAGGGACCATTTACCCGATTCGAACCCGCACTCATCGTCGCCATGCGCCGCGCCGGCGAGCTCGCTGCCATCCAGCGGATCTTTCTCGATCCAGCTACAGCCAACTACACCGCCAAGCTTTGCCTCGGCTCCGCGATCGGCGCCGCCTGGACCAATGGATCGCCAGCGCGGACAGTCGGCATTTGCGAAGGGTTTGAGACAGCCGCAGCCTACACGTCACTGACCGGTATCCAGGCATGGGCCACCATGGGGGCCAAGCGCTTCCACCAGGTCGATATCCCCACGTCGGTAGAAACCGTGATCCTGCTCGCCGACAACGACCCTGAAGGGCGGCGCGCGCAGGCACGTGCCCTTGAAACCTATGCTCGCCCGGGTCTTGCCATCGAAACCGAATGGCCGCCGGGGCACATGAACGACTGGGCGCAGCTCCTGAAGCGGTGAGGGGAGGGGGGACAGGTGGGGCATGCCGCCGATCGGCAGCAGACCCCAGCAACCCACCGGAGACCTCCATGACCACCACGCTCGCCTGCAGCAGCGCCATTCTTGGCGCGGCGCGTACACTTGCCGCCAAACTTCTCCTCTCAATCCCGATTGACCGTCCCGCGCTCACAGAGGCCATGAGCGAAAGCGCGGGCGGCTCGGACGCCGCCGGAGTCTGGCAGCAGCGCGACAGCTTCGAGGCTCTGGAAGTGGCGCTTGCCATGGCCATTCCCGAACTGATCGGCCGAATGGACGCTGGTTCTGCGATCGTGACGCTCGAAGCGTTGGCCAAGGATCTACCCACTCACACAGTGCGCAGCGAAGGCCAGGTCGCGTTCCAGCAGTTCTCAACGCCGCCCGCATTGGCCTATCTCGCCGTCCATCTGGCCCGGATCACCAGCGAGGACGTCTTCCTAGAGCCGAGCGCGGGCACCGGCATTATCACCTCACTTGCCAATCGGGCAGCCAAGGCATGTCTGCTCAACGAACTCGAACCAGCGCGCGCGGAGCTGCTCGAGGGATTGTTTCCGGGCTCGCCGGTGTTCCGGCACGACGGTGCCAAGATCGCGGCGATGCTCTCCGGAACGGCGCGGCCGAGCGTGATCGTGATGAACCCGCCTTTCTCCGTCTCGCAATCGCGGGGCGAGGACCAGAATACTGCGGCAAGACACCTGCGCCCTGCGCTCGATCACCTGCTGCCAGGAGGGAGGGTGGTCGCGATCATGCCCGACTGGTTTTCCGCATCAGCGCGCGGCGCTGAGATATTCCGCCGGACTCTGGAAGGCGCCCGCGTCGTCCTGTCGCTACGGCTCGATAAGGGTGGGTACGCCAAGCACGGGACAGGCATCGCTGTTCGCGTGTTGGTGATCGACAAGGTTGCGGGCGAAATCGGCGTCGCGACGATCAATCGCCCATCGGTGAGTGAGCTATTCGACGCGATTACGGCGGTTCCGCCCCGCGCAACTCTTCGCAAGCCTGGTACGCCACCTACTCCACGGCTAAAGCTCAGCATGTTCCGGGCGGTGAAAAGCGGTCCAGCGCGGCCCGTCATTGTCCGGGCGCCCCAGACCAACCACGTGCGGCCCGTCGCCTACCAGGTGCTCGACGAACCCGCGGCCATGGGAGAGCAGCGCGGGGTCTACGCCGATTACCGTCCCTCGCGGGTGGTGATCCCCGAAGCCGGCGAGCATCCAACCCAACTCGTCGAATCCGCCGCGATGGCCTCGATCGCCGCGCCGCGGCCGAACTATGTACCGTGCCTGCCCGAGCGGACGGTTACCGCGCGGCTACTGTCGGCGGCCCAGCTCGAAACCGACATCTACGCGGGCGAAGCTTGGTCGCGCGATCTCCATGGCCGCTTCATCCACCCCGCCGGCGAGGTGGCGCTCAAGGAAGACGCTGACGGTGAGCATTATCGCACCGGGTTCTTCCTCGGCGACGGGACCGGGGCGGGGAAGGGGAGGCAGGCCGCAGCCTGCATTCTCGACCAGTGGCTCAAGGGCAACCGCCGCCACATCTGGATCTCAAAGAATGCGCCGCTCCTCGAAGACGCACAGCGTGACTGGACCGCGATCGGCGGCCTGCCCTCGGATATCCTCGATCTTGCGCGCTGGAAGATCGGCGAGGAAATCACCGCCCCCGAAGGCATATTGTTTGTGCCCTATGGCACGCTGCGATCGTCGCGGGTGGAGGACACCCGGCTCGAGCAGATCGTGCGCTGGGCAGGACTCGACTTCGAAGGCGTCATCGTCTTCGACGAGGCCCATGAAATGGGTGGTGTCGCCGGTGGGGAAGGGGCGCTTGGGCAAAAGCAAGGTTCGCTCCAGGGGATCGCCGGGGTGCTGCTGCAGAACACGCTGCCGCGCGCCCGGGTGCTCTATGCCTCGGCCACCGGCGCGTCGGACGTCAACAACCTCGCCTATGCCGTCCGGCTTGGCCTGTGGGGGCCGGGGACCGCCTTTGCCAACCGAGAGCAGTTCATCTCCGAGATCCGCGACGGTGGCATCGCCGCGATGGAACTGGTTGCCCGCGACTTGAAGGCCTCGGGGCTATACCTGGCCCGCGCCCTGAGCTTCGCCGGGATCGAATACGATATCCTGCGCCATGACCTGACGCCTGAGCAGATCGCGATCTACGACAAATATGCGGACTGCTGGGTCATCATCCATCGCAACCTCGAAACAGCGCTCGAACTCACCGGCATCGTCGATGGTCTCGAGAACAAGACGCTCAACAGCGGCGCCAAGGCCGCGGCGCGCAGCCGGTTCGAGGGCACCAAGCAACGCTTCTTTTCCCAGGTCCTGCTCTCGCTGAAGCTGCCTTCGATCTACCCCGCGATCGACCAGCACCTGGCTGACGGGGAAAGCGTCGTCGTCCAGCTCGTCAGTACCGCGGAATCGATCCTCCATCGCCGCCTCAATGAGCTCGACCCCGAGGAGCGAGAGGCGCTTGACCTCGATTTGTCGCCGCGCGAGGCGATAGCCGACTATCTCACCCGGGCCTTCCCGACCCGGCAGATGGAAGAATACACCGATGATCTCGGAGACGTTCGCTCGCGGCCGATGTGGGACGAGGCAGGCAATCCGGTCATCAATCCGCAGGCCGAGGCGGCCCGCGACGAATTGATCGAATATATCTGCGCCATGCCGCCGATCCCGACCGCGCTCGATGCGTTGCTTGAGCATTACGGCGTCACCGCCGTTGCCGAGGTCACCGGGCGCAGCAAGCGCCTGGTCCGCGATGGTTCGGGTCAGCAGCGCCTCGAAAGCCGCTCACCGCGCACCAACCTTGCCGAGACCACCGCCTTCATGACTGGCGCGAAGCGCATCCTGGTGTTCTCTGACGCCGGCGGCACGGGCCGCAGCTATCACGCCAGCCTCGATGCGACGAACCAGCAGCGCCGGGTGCATTTCCTGCTTGAACCGGGTTGGCGGGCTGACCGGGCGATCCAGGGGCTGGGGCGCACCCACCGCACGCACCAGGCCTGCCCGCCACTGTTCCGACCCGTCACCACCGACTGCAAGGGCGAGGCCCGTTTCACCAGCACGATCGCGCGGCGGTTGGATGCGCTTGGGGCGCTGACCCGCGGCCAGCGCCAGACCGGTGGGCAGGGGATGTTCGACGCCGCCGACAATCTCGAGAGCGCTTACGCCAAGCACGCGCTGCACGACTGGTACGGGCTGCTCGCGACCGGAAAGCTCAAGAGCACCTCGCTTGCCGAGTTCCAGCTGATGAGCGGGCTTGAGCTCACCGACCAGGACGGGGTGCTGCGCGAGGACCTGCCGCCGATCCAGCGCTGGCTCAATCGAATCCTCGCCATGAAGATCGCGGTGCAGAATGCGATCTTTGACGAATTCCTGACCCTCGTCGAAACCCGCGTCTCGGCGGCCAAGGAAGCCGGCACCTTCGATATCGGCGTCGAGACGATCGCGGTCGAGGCCTGCGAGGTGCTGTCGGACACGGTGATCCGCACCGATCCAGTGACGGGCGCGACTTCACACCTCCTCGAACTCTCGCTGACCCAGCGCCGCAAAGTCCTGAGCCTCGAGCGGGTGCTGACGATGGCGGCATACGAGGACAAGCCGCTCTTCTTGCGCAACGACAAGTCCGGGAAGGTTGCGCTCGCCATTCCTGCACCGTCTCACATGGACGAGGAGGGTAATACCATCCGTCGCTTCGAACTCGTCCGCCCCTTGCGCAGCGAATATATCCTGGCGTCGCGGCTCGACGAGTCGGCCTGGGGCCCGGTTTCCAAGTCTGAGTTCAGCGCGCTCTGGGAGGCCGAGTATGCCGCCGATGAGAGCCAGCTCGTCACCGAGACCAACTATCTTGCCACCGGGCTTCTGCTGCCGATCTGGGGGGCACTCCCCAAGGAAGACTTGACGGTCAACCGTATCGTCGACAGGTCCGGCGCTTCCTGGCTGGGTCGGCACGTCCATGATCTCTATGTCGACGCCACCCTCGAAAAACTGGGAGTGGCGCGCACGGTGCAGACCGATCCTGCAAAGATCACGGCCGCGATCCTGGGGGGGGGACCTGGAAGGCGCCGCATCCGCTCAATTTCACGATCCGCACCTCCCGCGTGAACGGTTCTCGAAGGGTCGAGATCGTGGGTGCGGAACCCTCGCGCATTCCGGAGCTCAAGTCGAAGGGCTGCTTCACCGAGATCATCGCCTACAAGACGCGTGTGTTCGTGCCGTTCGACCGGGTTGAGGACTTTCTGGTAAACTGGGTGAGCTGAGAAGGCTCCCTTCATTAGGGGGCTTGCATACCGTGGAGATTAAGATAAACTTAGTCTATTCAACTTAGCTAAGTAGCAAGCGATGGAAACAGTCAACATCCACGAGGCAAAGACGCATCTTTCACGGCTACTTGAGCGCGTGGCGAATGGAACCGCTGTAGTGATCGCTCGGGCCGGCAAGCCGATCGCGAAGGTTGTGCCGTTCGGTGCACCGGTCCCAACAAAGATGAAGCGTTTGGGTTTCCTCAAGGGTGAGATGCGCGTACCGGACGACTTTGATCGGATGGGCGCGGGCGATATCGAGTCGATGTTCGAAGGTTGAGCGATGAAGTTCCTGCTCGACACACATGTTCTCCTATGGGCTGCCGGATTTCCGGAAAGGCTCACGCCCGCGGCCCGCAAACTCATCAATGATGAAGCGAACGAACTCGTATTTAGCGCGGCCAGTCTCTGGGAAATCGCAATCAAGAATGCGCTTGGGCGTGAAGACTTCGCAGTCGATGCGCGGGTTTTACGCCGGGCGTTGATCGACAACGGCTACCTTGAACTCGCCGTCACCAGCGAACATGCCGTCGCAATTTCTCAGTTGCCGCCGATCCACAAAGATCCATTCGACCGAATGCTGATCGCGCAGTCGATTGAGGAAGGCATCACTTTGCTGACCGCCGACAAGACCGTTTGCCAGTACCCTGGACCGATTCGCGAGGTCTGACACCCAGTCACCACAACCAACCTTGATCAGTATAAGTCCGCGCCGTCCGCGATCAGCTCGTCCATTGCCTTCGAGCGAGTCTTGTCTCGTGCAGACTTGTACGCGAACACGTCCTCGGCCTGGAGCCGCCGATGCCGTCCCACCATGCTGTGCGGTATGTCTCCTTTCTCGATCAGCCTGATCAGGTAGGGGCGGGACATGTTGAGCAGGTCCGCTGCCTGCTGCGTTGTCAGCATCTGCTGGATCGGCACGAGCGTGACGGCATCCCCACTTCCAATGTGACGCAGCAGCTCCAGGAACAGATCCGACATCGCCGGTGTCAGGGTGATTTCAACCGGCTTTCTGGTCTTGGGATCCGGTATATGCAGCTTGGCTTCGCCGGCCTTCTGTGAGGCCAGGATACGCCGAAGCTGGTTGGCGATCTGGCGATCGTCGGCAGAGGGCAGCCTGTTGCCAAAAGGCAAGGCGTTGGCTGGCAGTGTCATCGTTTCTCTCCGCTGATGGATATATCCCTTAGCACATATTCGCAATAAACGCAACCTCGCTATGCATCCGTGTTCTGTGTGGATCGGTGTCCATGAGGCATAAAACGGGATGACGGTCTATTCGGTTCTGGGCCGCCTTGATGGAGGCGACAGCATTGATGACATCCTCGCCGATAATCCGCACCTGACCCGCGCGGCCCTCGAAACCGCGGCGCTATACGCGCGGACCCACCCGATGATGGGAAGGCCGGGCGGACGGCCATGGGCCAAAGCCGCTTGAAGCTATTAATTGACGAATGTCTCTCGCCGCAGCTGGCGGCGAGCATGACGCGATTCATCCGCGCGACATGGGCCCGCCTTGGCGAACCCGATCATGTCGTTCTCGCCCGTTGCCTTGCCGAGGATCGGGTGATCGTCACCGAGAACGCGGTCGATTTTCGGAAATTGGTCGCCCGCCAGGAAATCCACCCTGGTCTGATCGTCTTGCCGAGTGTTGCGCGCGAACGCTCGCTTGCTTTGCTACTTGCGGCGATCGCCCATTTGAAAACCCTGGGCACGCCGGGTGACGTGATCGTCAATCATGTCCTTGAAGTTGGCGTAGCGGGCCAACTCGCTATGTTTCCGCCGCCCTGAGCCGCAATTTACCATCACCGCAGTTTGATGGACCTTGCGATGTTATACCGTGGTCAATCGGCGTCGATTTGCAATCGGAAGTTGCAAAAATGGCCATATTTGCTATATTGCCCATAATGCCATTGAGGAGTAACGCCATGGCCCAGGCCAAGCAAATTGAGCGCAAGCGTGTGCCACTTACCAAATTCCACAATGCCACCGGCGAATATCTCGACATGGCGTTGCATATGCCGATCATTCTGACCAACCACGGCCGCAAGCGGCACATCGTCGCCGACAGCGCTTATTTCGAACGAATCGAGGCACTCGCCCGGGGCAATGTCCTCAAGGCCATGGACATCGAGGTCGCATCGAGCTTCGATATGCCTGACGAGTTGCGCCGACAGATCCTCGCCACCCAGCCCAGCGACGAGGAAATTGCCAGTGGCAAGTGGAACGATTGACGATCTGCGCATCGGGCAAGTCCTGCGCTACGTCTACCTGTTCCGCGAAGAAGCTGCTGCCGGTCGCGACGAAGGCGTCAAGGAACGTTTCGTCATCGTTCTGCACGTCGACCCTGCGCGTGGCCGCGTCTATGTCCTGCCGGTGACCACCAAGGGTGATGGCAAGCCTGGCGCGATCCCGCTCCCTGCCGAAGTCGCTGCGGCCGCTGGACTCGATCCGACCTCCTCGGTGCTGGTTTCCGAATATAACCATTTTCAATGGATGGGTTTTGACATTCGTCCAGTTGGCGAAGGTTTCATCGCCGGTCGTTTGCCGCCTGGCTTCACCGCAAAGATTCGCGCGGCTGCCGTTGGGGCGGTGCCGATCAACCGCGACTGACCAAAAGAATAGAAAGCCGGCTCGCGTCTACCGAGCCCAATAAGCGGCCAATGTGGTTGGCATCAGCAGCGCGAATATCTTCGCAAGGCCCTCGATGCCCAGCAAAAGCGGTAGAGCCACAAACGTAGGCTGTCGCGTCAGCGTGCCGGACGTTCACTGAGGCCAAGCGGCGAGGATCGACCGCTTCATTTTGCCCGTGAGGCATAAAACCGTCTTTATGCCTCACGCCACGACAACCGCTCCCGTGCAGTCGTGCCAGCGCCGGGAATATCCTGAAATTGTGAGGGGAGGGGGGCTGGAGTGGTTGAGCCGAAGGGCTCGGCCATTCCGGCTTTCAGGAGCACTCCCATGAACACACTCGAAATGATCTCTTTGGTCAAGTTGCGCTTGTCCGAAGCCAATGTCCGCAAGAACGACAGCAACCTCTTCATCGAAGAGCTTGCCGCCAACATCGAGGCCAAGGGCCTCCTCCAGAACCTGATCGTCGTACCCGCCAAGAAACGGGGCATGTTCGATGTGACCGCAGGCGGTCGCCGCCTGCGCGCGCTCAACTTTCTCCTGGAAGAGGGCAAGTTGCCCAAGGATCATCCGGTCGCCTGCCGCGTGCTCGACATCGATGCCGCCGAGCAGTCCGAACTGTCGCTGATTGAGAATGTTATCCGGCTCGACATGACGCCGACCGATGAAATCCGCGCCTACAAGCACTTCGTCAATGAAGGCAGCGATCTGGACGCGATCGCCAAACGCTTTGGCCGCACCCGCCGCTTTATCGAAGGCCGCCTGCGTCTTGCCGACCTTGCCGATCCGATCTTCGCCGCGCTCGAGGAGGGCAAGATCACCCTCGACGTCGCCAAGGCCTATGCCACCACCCCCAACCACGATCGGCAGATGATGGTCTGGAATGAGCTGTCGGACAGCTGGCAGGGCAACAACCCGGATTCCATCCGCCGCATGGTCACGCACAGCGCGATCCGCTCATCGTCACCAATGGCGAAACTCGCGAGCGAAGCGGACTACCTCGCGGCCGGCGGCAAGATCGAGCGGGATCTCTTCACCGAAGACGGCGGTGAGACCTGGATCGATGCTGAAATCGCCCAGCGCATCGCCGGCGAGAAGCTGCAGGCTTTCGCAACCCAGATCGCCGAAACCTCCGGCTATGCCTGGGTCCGGCCCGTTCTCGAGACCCGGATTCCCTACAGTGCGACCGAGGACCTTCATCAGGTCCACCTCGAACCGGCACCGCTCAGCGAAGAGGAACAGGCCGAAGCCGACCAGCTCCTTGAGACGATCTCGGCGCTCGAAGCGGAAAGCGAAGGGCTCGATGAGGACGACGAGGTTGCGGCCGCCGACTTCCAGACCCGCTGGGACGCCGCATCAAATGCGTACGACGCCCTCCATGACAAGCCGCTTGAGCGCCGCAAGGCGCGCGGCAGCGATGCCCCGGACGGTGCCAGCGGGACAAGGGAGGGCGGCGCGCCATTGTCAGCGCCCAAGCCGCTGTCGCAAAAGCTGGTCGAGGAACTCGCCGTCCAGCGCCGCGATATCCTCGCGGTCAATCTCGCGTCGAATCCGGCGATCGCGCTCGACTATCTGATCTTCGCCATTGCCGACACCCGTTCCCACTACAGCGCCCAGGGTCTTGGCACCTCGATCCGGGCATCCTCGCCCTCGCTCTATCTCGCAACCTATCCCGAATCCCCGGCGCATACGCTGATGGCCGACATGCGCGAAAATCTCGATCTTTCCTGGACCGAACATGACCGCACCATCGACCGATTTGCGGCGTTCAGCGCGCTCGACGACGATGCCAAGGCAAGCTGGCTTGCCTGGTGTGTGGCGAAGACGCTCGAGGCCAGTATGGGCGTGCCCAAGAAGCCCGGTCAGGCCGGTCCCGAGCCGATTGACATGCACGATCACCTGGGCGCACTCATGGACATCAGCGTGGCGGGGCACTGGCGCCCGACCTCGGCCAACTATTTCGACAGGGTGAGCAAGCAGACCCTGCTCGCGCACGTCACCGAGGTAGGCGGGCCGACCATGGCGGCAAGCTTCATGGGCTCGAAGAAGGGCGACCTCTCGGCTTCTTGCGAAAAGCTGTTCGCCGGCGAAACCATCGTCGCACCCGAGGTCAAGCAGGCCGCGCTCGCCTGGGTGCCCGAAGCCATGCGGTTCCGGGTACTCGCAGCCAGTGAACCGGAAGCCGGGGACGTGGGCGAGCCGGAACTCGAGCCCGATGCAGACGAGCTGGACCCCGCCGAAGAGCAAGGCGCCGAGCACGACGACACCGTCGACGCCTGATCCAAAACCAGTGCAACGCAGTCGCGGTCCGAGAGGTCCGCGGCTACGCGGCCGTGCTCCCAGGGATAACTGTCATGACCATATTGACCAAATTGCGCGCCCAGGTTTCTCCGCAAGCAATCTCCAAGGTGACCCGGATCTTCAACGGCACCCTCGACGACATCTTCAACGAACTCTTCCAGAACGCCCGGCGTGCCGGCGCCACGCGCGTCGTTGTCACCGCCGAACATGGCCCGGATACCTGCCTGATCACCGTCAGCGACGACGGTGACGGCATTGCCGATCCCGCCGACCTGGTCTCATTGGGCCAATCGGACTGGTCCGATGAGTGCCGCGCCCGCGAGGATCCTGCGGGCATGGGCTTCTTCAGTCTGGCTGGCCTAGACACCATCGTGAGTTCAAGCAGCGCGGCGGGCGCCTTCACGCTTGCGATCGCGGGCGATGCCTGGACGGGTGAGGCCGATATCGATCTGCTCCCGTGGGAGGGGCCGATGGGCACGCGGATCGCCTTTTCGTTCGTCGCCCAGCCCGACGGCAAACTCGAGCGCACGATCGCAACCGCGGCGCGCCATTTCCCGCTACCGGTCATCTACAACGGCAAGCCGCTCGAGCGCGCCGATTTCCTGGCTGGGGCGGAACAGATCGTCGAGCGCGGAGGATACCGCATCGGCGTCTTTCGCGACATCAACCTCGATCATGTCGATCGCATCAATTTCCACGGCCTCACCATCCGCCACAAGCTGCCGTCGATCAAGGAAGTCCACCACACGCTCTGGAGCGTCAAAGTCGACATCGTGGATGCGCCCGAACTGGTCCTTGTCCTTCCTGCGCGCAAGGAAATCTTCCGCAATGACGCACTTGAGACGCTCGTCGACCTGTGCCGCGAGGCCATCTTCGAGACGATCAGGCTGCAACCCCTTCATCGTCTCTCATTCGATGACTGGCTTTTGGCGCAAAGCTGCGATCCCGACTTTCCCGAGGCCGCGCGCGAACTGCCGCCCTGGGTCGCCTATTGTGCCCGTGACCAATATCGTGAGGTACCCAAATATACTGCGGTTACCGGCAAGGCAGCGATCTTCACCGAAGAGGATGCCTGCGGTTCCATCACCTTCGCGCGCTTACTCGCCTGTTCGCGAGGCGACACGGCCGATCTCGAACCACACCAACTTTCCGGTCCACTGCCACTAACCTTCTTCAGCCCGGTGCGCCAGTTCGCGGGTTACCCCTGGTATGATGCGCTGCCGACCTATCATTCCACAGAAAATGTCATGCTCGATGCAGAAGATGCTCCCGTTGACGATCAAGCCGGCCTTGCCACGATAAGACCAGACCGGATCATACTGGGTTTCGAAGATCAGAGCGGTGCAAAGCTCAACCTGGATACCGACTTCTGGATTGCGGAGGACGACAGCTGCTGGTCCGATCCCGACAATGCGCGCATCGCGCTCACGCGCGGATCGAAGCTCGATCCCTCCGATCTTACCGAGCTCATCATCGACGCGATCTTCTGTCCTTCGGACGATTCCGACGCCGACAGTTATGACACCCAGGAGACCCGCTTCCGCCACGACGCGGCGGTCCAGGCGCACACCATCCTCGAAGGTGAGGATGCGGCGATCCTCGCTGGAATCCGCATGGCCTTTGCCGACCGGATCGCCTGGCGCGTGCCGCACGGGCGAACGCTTCGGCTTTCATGGACCGATGGAAAAGGGGAGCTCGAACTGCTTGGCGCTTCAGGGGGGTCTGCAGCATGACCCGCCATCCCCGACCTGACGTCGCCCAGACGATCACCGATCTCATCCTCAGCAAGATCGAGACCGGCACTGCGCCCTGGCTCAAACCCTGGTCGGCGCTAAGCCAGCGCCCGCTGCGTCATAATGGCGTTCCTTACGCGGGAATCAACGTCTTTTTCCTTTGGGCGGTTGCCGAGAGCCGCGGGTTCTCCAGTCCCTATTGGATGACCTACCGCCAGTCAGCCGAGCTTGGCGGCCAGGTGCGCAAGGGCGAAAGCGGCTCGTTCAGCGTCTTCTATTCGACCGCGCACAAGACCGACACCGATCGGCAGACCGGTGAAACCAGCGAAAAAACGATCCGTTTCATGAAATGGAACCATGTGTTCTGCGCCGACCAGATCGACGGTCTTCCGGCCCATTATCACCCGGCACCGCCCGATCCTGCGGCCATCGGCGCCCTCTCGGCGAGAGCACAAGCCTTTCTGGATGCGGTGCCGATCAAGGTCATCCATGGCGGCGACAGCGCTTACTATTCGCCGCTCGTCGATACGGTCTGCCTGCCGCATCCGTGGGCTTTCCATTCGATCGAAGCCTATTTCTCCACAAGGGCCCATGAGATTTCACACGGCACTGGTCATGTGTCGCGGCTCAACCGCCAGTTCGGCAAGCGCTTCGGCGACGATGCCTATGCGTTCGAGGAACTGGTCGCCGGCCTCGCGCAGTCGATTCTCTGCGCCGAATATGGCCTGCCCAACGAATTGCACGACAGCCATGCCGCCTATGTCGGGCATTGGCTCGCCTTATGGCGAGGTGAGCATAACGCCAGTAATCGCGAGGTGTCGATAATGTGAAGGAACGCAGTTTCAGTGTCTGAAATGCGCAGAATTGCGACGTTATCTGACGGGCTTTGCTCCGCATTATTTCTCGACGAACCTCTGCGGTCGTTTGACCAGCAGAGGAGCCGTCAATGCCGAATACCGATTGCGAACTGATCTCCGAACTCAGATCCGTACTGACCAGCCAACGATACAGCCCGGTGGTGGCCGGGAACTACTGCGCCTATGCGCGCGGGTTCCTCGACTATCTTGCCCGGCGCAGCATCCCGATCGCGGAGGTGACCGAGGCGCAGGTGGGGTACTATTTGCACCATGCGATCACGATGTTCCGCAAACGTCATGGCCGACCACCAGGGCCGTGTTGGCACTCCATTCCGCGTTCTGGAATCCACGCCCTACTGCGGCTTGCACAGGGCCGTTGGCCACCCGCGCCCAAAGCGACATGTGCTGCTGACACGCTGCGCTTTACGATTTGCGACGAATACGAGATCTGGCTGCGCGAGGAGCGGGGCCTTGCGGAGCGCAGCATCTACGCATTGATGTGGGAAGGTCGGAACTTCCTGACCTGGCAGCTTGATCGATGCGGCGTCGACAGCCTGGTGGAAATGAGCGTCGGCGACATCGACCGTTACATGGATATGCGCAGCCCGCACCAAACGCGCAAATCGGTGAAGGACGTGGCGGAGCGTCTTCGCTCGCTGTTGCGTTATCTGCACCGTACGCGCCGCACCGCAATCGACTTGTCGCCGCACGTCATCGCCCCGCTATTGTATGCCTATGAAGGGGTGCCCTCGATCCTGGAGCGCGATCAGATCGCCGCCGTTCTGGAAACCGCGAGCAAAGACACAACGCCTATCGGGCTCAGAGATCAGGCGATCCTGCAACTGCTGGCGACTTATGGTCTGAGGTCCGGCGAAATCCGCAATCTGAAGATCGAGGATATTGACTGGCGGACGGAATCGATCCGCATCCTCCACACCAAGACCCGTGCCTGTTCCTATCTGCCGTTGATGGCTCCGGTGGGCGAAGCCATCCTCAGCTATCTGCGCTCGGGACGACCGCAGACCGACGCCCGCGAAGTGTTCGTGCGGACCCGTGCACCCTATGGAAGGCTCCGGGTGCTGCATAGTGCCGTCTTCCGGCGAATCCGGGATGCCGGGGTCAAGCCACCGGGGAAGTGTGGGCCACACATCTTCAGACATGCCCGCGCGGTCGAGATGCTGCGCGCCTCGGTCCCGCAAAAGGTGATCGGCGATATGCTGGGTCATCGTTCGACGGAATCTACCGCTCCGTATCTCAAGCTGGCAACCGAAGACCTGCGGGCCATCGCGCTCGACGTTCCGGGATCGGAGGTGCTGTCATGACGCCATGGCCCGATCCCGAACGACTGTTGATCGCGCGCTATCTCGCGGACCTTGGCCTGCGCAGCAAGAACAGCCGCACCTATTACAAACAGGTGCTCTACAGCTTCCAGGACGTCGCCGCGCGCCACACCGAACTCGGCCAAGATGTGCTGGTAGCCTGGTTGCGGGCGTGGTCCGACCGTTGGACAGCGACGACGCTGCTCCACCGCACCCGCATTATCGACCGGTTCCTCGATCACCTTGTGCAAACCGGGGCGATCCACCGCAATCCCGTCGTCGTCCTGCGCAAGGAGTGCAACGTCAAGCAGTGCATGCCGGTCTGGCGCGCTCTGGCTTCACGCGATCCAGAACAAGCCCTTGCCGAACTGCATCAGCCCAAACCGTTCGGCAGCGTGCTGGGCGCGATCATGGCCGAGCACGTTACGCTGATGCGCAACAGGGGGTACAAATATACCACGCAGCCTGTGTGGCTTTTGCGGTTCGACCGGTTCCTACAGCTGAACCCGGCGCTGCAGGATGAACCGATCGGGGTGATGCTCGAACACTGGGCGGCGGCGAAGGCCACGCGCAATCATCCTGCCGAATGCGAAAAGCTGAAGCGCGTCCTTGCGAAGATACTCCGCCACCGGGATCCGTCGATCCCACCGCGCCGACCGGACCCACGTCCGGGGAAGGAAGTGGCCAAACAATGGCGCAAACCTCATATCTATACGCCCGCCGACGTGCAGCATATGCTCGACATTGCTCGCTCTTACCCCTCTCCGCGAGCGTCGCTTCGCCCGTTGAGTGTCTACACGATGCTTCTGCTCGCCTATTGCGCGGGCCTGCGGCGCAGCGAGGTTGCCCGCCTTGATCTGGGGGATGTTGATCTTCAGGGCGGCACGATCACTATACGGCAGACCAAGTTCTACAAGACAAGGATACTGCCGCTGCCCGACACTGTGATGGCCGAACTTCGGGCGTACATCGATGTGCGGCGTCGCGCGGGTGCCCCGCAGGATCCGAGGTCAGGTCTGTTCTGGCACGAGCAGCGGAGCGGCCGCTATACGAAGCAAGCCGTCGCCTGGCTGCTCGTTGACGTCATACGCCGTGCCGGGCTGAAGCCACCGCAGGGGCGAACGGGACCGCGTTTGCACGACCTGCGCCACTCGATGGTCGTGAACCGGATCCTCGAATGGTACAGGACGGGCATCAACCCGCAGGACCGTCTGCCATTCCTCGCGACCTACCTCGGCCACCGGGATATCAACTCTACGCTGGTCTACATCACGGTCACCCAGGATCTGCTGCATTACGCAAACGAGCGGTTCCGCATGGTGGGCGCACCTTGCCTCAGCATGGAGCGGGAGGTGCAGACATGAGCAAGGCCAACCCGTTCCCGGTACTGATGCGCGCGTTCTTCTACGAATGGCTGGTCGAGCAGCGCAACGCATCCATCCATACAGTCCGATCATACCGCGATACCTGGCGGCTGTTCTTGCGGTTCGTCGCACAGCGGGCTGGAAGGAAGGTGGCTATGATTACGATGACTGATCTGGCCGCAAGCGAGGTCTCCGCGTTCCTCAGTTACGCTGAACATGAGCGCGGCGGCACGATCGGCACGCGCAACTGCAGGCTTGCCGCAATCCGCAGCTTCTTCCACTTCGTGGCGACCAGGGATCCTGCATCGATCGCGCAATGCGTCGAAATCCTCAACATACCCGTCAAGCGCACGCCGGTATCGGAGCCCTGCTATCTGGATCCGGCGGAAGTGACGGCAATTCTTGCCCAGCCTGACCGTTCGACGCTCGAAGGCATGCGCGATCATGTGCTGCTCTCGTTCCTCTACAACAGCGGCGCACGAATACAGGAAGCGCTCGACTTGTGCCCCGAAGCAATCCGGTTCGAAAGTCCGAGCTGCGTGCGCTTGACCGGCAAGGGACGGAAGGAACGCATCTGCCCGCTCTGGCCTGAAACAGCCTTGCTGCTGAAGAAGCTGCTCGAACGGCAACCACGGGCGCCTGACCAACGGCTGTTCGTTAACCGCTATGGCGAACCGCTCAGCGCGTCGGGCGTCCGATTCAAGCTTGCCGCCTACGTAAAGGCGGCGACCGA
Organism: Sphingobium sp. DEHP117; assembly: GCF_030867385.1. Classification (GTDB taxonomy): domain Bacteria; phylum Pseudomonadota; class Alphaproteobacteria; order Sphingomonadales; family Sphingomonadaceae; genus Sphingobium. Next base: position 213,450 of record NZ_JAPFBJ010000004.1, read on the forward strand.
AGCCACACCAACGCTGCGTACCAAGCACGTGACGCCGCACGCCTTCCGGCACGCCACCGCCGTGCACCTCATATCTGCGGGCGTCGATGTTACAGTCATCCGCAGTTGGCTCGGCCACGTGAGCCTCGACACGACCAACCACTATGCCAGGGCCAATCTTGAAACGAAGCGAAAGGCCCTGGAACAGGTCGCCGTTCCGACAACACCCGGCGGTCAGCCTTCGTGGAAGCGCGATACAAGCGTGCTCGCCTGGCTCGACACGCTTTGAAATAATGTGAAGGAACGTTGGCAGGAAACCCCAGAACTCGGCCAATCTGGCCGCGTTCCTTCACATTATCGACACCTCGCGATTAGCCAGGATCCTCAAGGCCGACAAGACCGCGATCCTCCACGCCGCCGCCAGGGCCAAGCAGGCAGTGAAGTGGCTGCGCCAGTTCGATCCGGCGCTGGCCGAACCGCTGCGCGACGCCGCCTGAGTAAACGAGACCCGGTGAGGGGAGGGGGTTGAGGGCTTCGTGCTTTCACTATGGCACGGGAGCTTTTGCCAATGACCTATGATCTCGCCTTCCGCTTCCGCCGCGCGCTTCAGCCCGATGGGCTCGCGACCATACCGACCGCCACCCAGGCGGTCGTCGATGCGCTGCAGGACGCGCGCAATGCCGGCATCGATCCAGAACGCGATCCGGCGATCCTGCTCCTGGCTCGGCATCTGGGGCGCATCGCTATGGGTCAGGCATGCGACGCGACATTTCCGGAGGATCGCGAATTGCGTTTACAATGCTTTGCGCGCATTGACGAGCTCCGCGGCAAGCCAGCGCTTATCGCCCTTGCTCGGCGGGGCGTTGCCTATGATCTGGAAGCCAAGCGCGCCTTCCACCGCGAATCTCGCGCGGCACTGCAAATGGCTGCACGGCAGCTCGGGTTCCTACCCGACGACTATGACCTTCGCAACACCATGGCTGGACCCGCCGTCTCAGGGGAGATCACCCTACATGCCGATACACTTTACATTCAGGTGTCGATCTCGGTGATGGGGCAGGGCCGCGAGGTGCTGTTTCGCCAATGTCGCGGACGGCGGGATTATGTTGGAGACCGGAACCAGTTTTGCGACATCGCGGTGCTCGCCGACCCTGTCAAATTCGCGGCGCGCGTGCGCCGGGATACCGGGCTCGCGTTCGAACCCCGTCAGGCCGAACTCGTATAGGAGACGCCCCATGGGATGGCTCTTCATGATCTGCGACGGCATGGCGCTCGGGTCTATCCCGACAATCAATGCATTTGGCGCCGTGCTGGATTTGGCAACCTCGCATCCGCGCCACGGGTAGTTTCCATAGATCCTAGTCTTGCGCTTCTATATCATAAAGTGATATACTCTTCCTTAAAGGAGTTTGACCATGCCTTCCAGTTTCACCTTGGGCACTCACTTCGAAGGTTTCATCAAGCAGCAAGTGCATAGCGGTCGTTATGCATCAGCCAGTGAGGTCGTCCGCGACAGCCTCCGCCTGCTCGAGGAGCAAGATGCTGTGCGTCAGGCGCGGCTTGATGCGCTCCGCGCAGAGATCGAACATGGTGTCGCCAGTGGACCGGGCATCCCCGCCGACCAGGCTTTCGCGAACGCGCGCCGGCGGATTGCCGAGCTAGCCGCCGATGCAACAGATAAGTGATGCGGCTTGAGTTTTCGCCAGCGGCGGACGCCGATCTGGTCGAGATCGCCAGCTTCATTGCGCGCGATAATATCCCACGGGCCAGCACTTTCGTCGATGAACTTCAAGCGTCTTGCGCTATGCTCATCGATTATCCCCATACCGGTGTGTCCCGTTCCGACATTCGCCCCGGACTACGATCCAAGCCGTACGGAAGCTATGTGATCTTCTATAATGTTTTGGAGCGGGTCATCCGTATCGAGCGTATTTTGCACGGCGCGCGCGACATCGGCGCTGTCTTTCCGCCGGACTAACCAATATCCTTGCGTTTGAGTAAGGATGCCGAAGGGCGTTCCGATATGCTTGGCCCAGGGTGGGATCGCACCGGGTCGTCGGAATTTGCCTGCCCAATTCTGCCCGGGGCGGAATGGTGCACCTGCATAACTTGATCCACTTGACCAACCTTGCCGCATGACGGCGTCCTGGCGTCCGGCACGACCATCACAACCAACATCCATCATCAATCGTTGCGGTCTTTGACCGACCGGATTCCGGAGCCCTGTCGATGTTCCATTGCTCACTACCAGAGCCATCCGCAAAGCGCGCCAGACTATGCAGCATCGAGAACGCCAACCGGGTTGCGGGCCGAGTTGCCGAGCGCATGGCCACCGATACGGCCGTCATCACAACCGGCAATCCCCTGCAGCCGTTCCGTGTGGTGCTTGCGAGCGCTGCGCCGCCGGCCCGCACGGTTACCCGCGTCGTCATCGCCGGAAACGATGACGAACCCGGTGCTGCCTAAACGGCAAGGTACCCGATGACTGTCATTCCGGACAGGGGCCGCGTCCGACGAACCAGGACTGCCCAAGTTCAAAATCGGGATCGGTCGACACCAGTGGTCCATCGGGTGCCTCGGCAACATACGGCGAGATGAGGTCCTTGCGGCGCACCCGCGAGCGGCTGAGCCAGGCTGTGGTGCGACCGCGGGCCTTCAGCAGGCTGAGCAGCCAGTCCATCGCCTCGGCCATTTCGACGACGCCGCGCCCGGCGAGGCAGTAGTAGATCGCCCGCTGAAAATCGTCGCACGCATTGCTGAGGATCGCTGCAAGCTTGGCACGGCCACCCGGCGCATTTTCATGAACCAGTGACACTGCCTCGCGCAGTTCCCGGACCGAAAGATAGGCATCGTCGACTTCGACGCCGATGCACAGCGCCGCAATCGCTCGCCGCGCCGGCAACAGGCCCAGATCGCACGAGGCATCGCGCAGAGCAATGTCGAGATCGAAACGGTCGATATGGGCGGCGATGGGCATGGCTAAGTCCTTTCCAAAAAGAACGTAGCGTGAACGCTCTGACCCCGTCAACCACGAGGGAGGGGAGAGGGTGTGCGTTTGGCGATCAACTCAACGGGAGAAATCCATGACCCAAGTTGCCCAAGCGGCTCCGGCGGAAGCCGCCGACTGCACCTCCGAAATCGCGGCGCTGAACGATGCCGCGAGGGCAGGGACACTGTCGACGTCGCGCACTGTAATCACCCGCACGCTCTGCGATCTGATCGCCGGGCCGTCCGAGGATCCCGCTGTCCGCCAGACCCGGCTGTTCGAGGGACAGTGCGCCCTTCGCCGCCTCATCAACGAGACCCCGATTGATCCCGGCAATGATCCCTATGGCGAACGGGATTTCGGCGTCGTCCAGTTCCTCGGTCGCAAGCTCTTCTGGAAGGTCGACGCCTATGAAAACGACGGCACCTTCTCCTGGGGTGCCAGCAATCCCGCTGATGCCGCGACAAGCTACCGCATCGTCACCATCATGCTCGCGACCGATTACTGAGCCGATGTCACGCTACTCCTTGAAGCCGCTGCCTGAGCATGCCGACCTCTTCGAGGTGGCGCTGGGCTGGGACGCAGGGTTTGGCACCTACTTCCTGACGCTGTTCGGCGCGCCCGACCAGGACCGCGAAACCGATATTCGGCTCTGGCGCGGCACGCGTCCTCGCGAGATCGCCACGGCCGCTGCGCTCATAGCACTGGCGACACCCTATGCCGAACTCCCTGACGATCTCGCCCGGCGGCTTGAAATCGACCGCTTGGCGCGCCCCATAAATCCTGATCGTCCGGCGAGCGGCCTGCTGCAACAGCTGCTCGCCCGTCCCTTCGGCCCATCCTCCTGACTGGAAGGCAAACCCCATGTCCAACTGTTACACCCATTGCTGCTTTGGCATGACCCTGACGCCCGCCGAGGCGGCACTGCTGCGCGAAGCGATTACACTTACCGACTTCCTTGGGGACGAGCCGGATGAAGCCGAGGTGATCGAACACTGGCAGGGCCTGTCCGAAGACTTCCGGGCGCTGTTCGCGCCCGTCGATGACAATTCCGTGTCAGGATTCCTCAAGCTCTTTCCCGACAGCGATTTTCCGACGTTCGGCACCGATTTCGCTTTCGACGAGCGTGACGATGGCACGATCCTGGTCATTGCGAGAGCCGAGCAATTCGAGCCTGACGCGGTCGCCTCGCTGCTCCACCGCATTGTTACCGTCTCACTGCCGATCGTCGCGACGTGGTCTTTTGATTGTGACCGTCATGAAGTCGATGCTTTTGGCGGCGGGGCCTTTCGGATCGATACGGATGGCATTCACTGGCTCTCGACCAGCGAAGCCTTCGACAGGGAGCGTTTTGCCTCTCGGCTCGTCCTTACCACCCGCAATGATGAAGAAGGCCTGCTGTTCTGGAACAACGAATACGGCTTCGGCGCGCTTGAGGACGCGGACATTTACACCGAGGCCGAGGCAGACGAGCTCGGCACGGTGATCGCCGATGAAGAGCCCGAGTGGATCGCGTTGCCCCGTCGGTTGCTCGGCTGACCGCTACCCCAAAACTCCCAAGGCGGGCCTGCGGGCAGAGCCCGCAGCAACCGGCCTTCCGGCTGGGAGGGAAGGGGGGTGGGAAGGGGTGATCGGACAAGGGGTTCGGTCGCACTCATCCTCACGAAGGGAATGTCTCATGAATATCGGTGAAATCAAGAAGAACGCCAGCGGCCAGCTGATCGGCTCGGTCGAAACGCTCACCATGACCCGGACGATCGGGCTTCGCCCGCTCAGCTCCACCAATCCGCGCGCACCCAGGTTCGAAATCGTCGCGCTCAACGATCAGCGCCGCTGGGTGGCGGTCGGTGCCCTGTTCGAACTCGCGTCCAATGCGACCGGCGAGATTTTCTACCAGGGCAAGATCGACGACCCCTCGATGTCGCAGCCGCTCTACATCGCAGTGTTCCCGCGCGAGGACGGCACGATGGCGGTCGCTTGGCAGCGCCCGCGCCGTCGCGACAATCGCCTCGGCGCCAGCGAATATGGCGATGGTGACATGTTCGGTTCCGAGGAAGGGACTGAGCGCTCCACTGGCCAATCCGCCGCGCAAGCGGGTGATGGCCTAGGCGACAGCACGGCCGAGCCTCCGGCCCGCCGCGGACGCGCGCAGGCCAAGGATGCCGGTTCTGACAGTGAGGGCGCGATCCCGCCGCTCGTCGACGCCTGAGGCTTAAACGCTTCGGCTAACAGGCATGGGGGCCTGCGTCAGCGGGTCCCCATGCGCATGATCTCATCTTCACAACCTTGGCCGCGCCTCCCCCCGACGCGGCCCGAGGCGGAGCGCCGGCATTCCCCCCGCCCAGGCGTTCCGCTTCATTTTTTGCCTGCCAGGCTTCGGAGGCACACACGGTTTTTGCGAAGCTTTCAGGAGGGGAGGGGGCTCGCCCTCGATGCCAACAGTAGCGAAAGGACAGCATCATGGGCGACCGCGCACCCGTTCACATCACCATTGGCGGCAAGATGCTGCGCGATTGTCTTGCCGAGTTCGCCCGCCACGCGGCGGATTATGACCTCCGGATCGATTGGGACGCCGAGCCCTTCGATCCCGAAGCGATCACTGAAGGCGAACCGCTCGAGCTTTACGGCACCGAACTCAATGGCGGTCTCATCGACGAGATCGATACTTTCTGCGTCCGCCACGGTCTGCCGTTCCGCCGCTGGTCGGGCGGATGCCCCGGCGCATTCCATCCCGAGATCATACTCTTCGAAGGCGAGGGTCCGATCCGCGCATATATGGCGAGCGAGGATGAACAGCTGCTGTTCTCGCCAGCCAAGATCAAGGTCTTCACGAGGCTGCGCGACCTCAAGCGCGCAATTGCTCGCACAGAGCTGACCATGCCGCCTTTTGTACTCATCTGAGAGATCATCCATGGCCGACCCTGTTTGCCCTGCGGCTGTGCGCCGCGCCGCGGCTCTTGCCCGCTTTCCGCTGTCACGGGTGAGCGAGGCGTTCCACGACGACATGCTCACCGTCCTTCCGCCCGAATATATACGCGACATCGCCGGGTTCCTGGTCTCTGAAGCGGTCTGCGAAGACGTCCATGCCCAGTTCGTTGCGTGTGCGGGGCGATTCTATGGCGCCTATGTCGCGGTCAATGACCCGGCGACATGGATCACCTGGGCGCGCATCGCGAAATTCGATGCGGCTCATCCGAGCGCGTCCGAGCTGATCTGGTATCCCGGCCCGGACTGCGCCGCCTGAATGCGGGAACGGGGTTGTGAGCGGAGTTCCAAGCACGAGACCGCTCCTGACCCCGATCACCCCCGTCGACGAGACCGCAGCCGGGCGACGGCCAGAGCTGATTCAGGCGGCCGCCTGCGCACCGCCGCGTCGCATTCCGCTGGCGCTGCCGGGCAGTGGCTCACCTTCCTTCCAGAGGCGGTGCACGACGCCCTGGCCTGCAAGCAGGGCTTCGAGCGATCCGGTCACCTCGTTGTCACGGTCGTGGATGTGGATCGCGCATGCCTCCTCGCCGGTGTCCTTGAGCACCAGACTGGCGATTGGCGTGTCGGTATCGAGATTGACGCGCAGACCCTTTACGAACCGGCGTTTTTCGGTGACCGCTTTACCGATCAGGTAGCGCTCGTCGCTGCTCTCATAGGGGAGCCACTCAGGCGTCACCGGCATAAGCGCGACCTCGATCAGATCGAACGTGCCTTCGCGCCGGCGCGAGAACGATCCGGCGAGCACCAGATGGCCTTTTCCATCTCCCTGGCCGCCCTGAGCCTGCCATAAGGCGAGTTCGCCCGCGAACCGCGTATGGAAGCGCCGCGCCATGTCCGGGTCCATCACGAAGGGCATGTCACCGACGTGGCGCAATACAATCCTCTCCGCACCATGTGCACTGACGATCTCCTTGACCTCGCCCACCACCACCATCATCTCGTCGCGCGAGCGGTATACGCGCGCAAGACCGGTGCGACGACGCGCCCGGATGTCTTCCTTCTCTTCGAGCCTGAAGCTCTCCGGCACGAACAGCAGGTCGGCCAGTCCCTCCTGCTTCGCGCGGCACGTGGCCGCTGCTTCCATCAGCGCCCGGCGCACCACGAACCAGCTGCGCTTGCTCGCCATTTTGGGGTGCCAGTGCGTCAGCTCCGCCCGGTCCCACAGCACATGCAGCAACCCCCGCATCGACAGCTTCTGGCCCGTGGTCTTCACCGAAGGCTTGTCGTTGGTGAGCGCCGATGGCGCGAGACGCGCAGCCCCACGCGAGAGCGGAAAGCCGAGCTTCAGGCTTGTTTCGCCGCCCGTCTCGTCATCGATAACCGCACTCCCGCGCACCTGCCCCATGCCGGTCAGGAAGTCAGGAGCCTCATAATGGTCGCAAGCCGTCGCATGACGTGCGCCCGATCCCGGCCAGCGTGCGAGGACGTAACGATTATGGCGGTGTGAGATATAAAGCGGCAGATCAGTCGTCTTGCGGCATTCGCAAATAACCGGGCTCTTCTGTGCATAGGCCTGCGCCAAGAGCTGCTGAAGTTCTTCGCCTTCGGACACGCTGCGGCCGAATATACGGTATCGCTGTGCCATTGGTGTCCTTCCAATTTCTCGCGATCGACGCCGTCCTATCGATCTGTTGTGCTTCTACTTCAGGTTTGTCATGCGCCGCGCAAGGGGCACGTCACGGTCATTCTATGCCAGCCGCCGGGCGGCGGCAAGCGTGCTGGCGCGCCTCTTGCGGCTCCTCAACTGCCCTCCGCCTGACGCTGCTCAAGATGCTCGGCCGCGCCTTCGGCGAGGCCGAGGCACAACGCTGCTTCCTCGCGGGTCAGCACGATCATCTCGCTGCCATGATCCGCGAGCTTGCCGCGCAAGATCTTGGCCATCGCGCGCGCGACCTCGAGCGCAGTGGGCATTTCCAGTCGATCGTCCATGACTGAAGATCCTTTCCCGGGACAGCCCTGCCTGCGGCAGTGGACCCGCGTGATGTGATCTGTTGACGCTTGATACCGCACTTGTTCGGCATTGGCGAGGTGATGAAGGGGAGGGGCACCCCGGCGCCCGCGCCCCGCGCGGGCTTGGGGCGACCCGCTCTACTCGCTAGTGCGCCCGGCGACGCTGGCGCGTCGCCGCTCACCCAAGCTCGCCGGCATGAATGCCGGCCCTTCGGGTGACGATCGGGGCCAGCAGCCGAGCGCCAGCGCGCTTGGCGAGCGAGGAAGGTGGCGCTAAACTTCGTGTCATGCCCATCGTCCTTGCTGCCGCCGTCTTTTGCCTGTCGCCCTCCGTCCATGACGGCGACACCATCCGCTGCGACCGCGAGCGCGTGCAGATCGCCAACATCGACGCGCCGGAGCTCCCCAACAGCCCGAAATGCCAGGACCGTCGCCGGTCCTACGCTCAGGTAGCGATTTTGCCGCCGCCGAGGCCTCGCGCGCCCCTGGCGCTGATCGGCCTTCCATAGTGCCGGAAGCCTACCGCTCGAAGCCATGCCCATGCTCGTACTGCGATACGGGCCTCGGCCTGTGCGGGCACAGGCGAAATGCGCGGGACCGGGTAGCCTGTTCTGACCGCGGCAGTAGACAGCCCTGATGGGCGGTAAAGGTCATGCGTACGAGTGCGCATGGCTGCCTGGTGGGGCAAGCGCAGTTGGCGGGCGGCCAAGGTTGACAGGTCTTGGGTCCATGAACCCGCGAAGCTTGAATTGACGAAACCGCCCTGCGTTTGCCGATGAACCTGTGCGGCGCCAGTCGCGCGTCCGCAACCCAAAAGCAGCGGACCGTGAAGCCCTTGAACGGGCTTGCCGCACCACTCCTCGCTTTTCGGTTTCCCTCGCGCCCATTTCATTTGGCCGCTCGGTGCGGTCCCGCGCCTATCGGCGCCGCCTGTCTGGTTCATCGGCGGGCGGTTCCGCCGAACTCAAGCCACGGAGAAATTCCATGAAGAACCTCGTCATCCTTGTCGGCCGCATCGCTGCCGCGCCCGAAACCCGCCATGCCGGCGACACCGAGATCACTGGCTTCACCCTCGTTACCGACCGCCCCAGGCTGGTCGATGGCAAGACGGTCAAGAACGAAGCCGGCTACACCGAGACCCTCGCCGAATTCCACCGCGTCACCGCCTTCAACGGCCTCGGCACCTCGGTCGCCAAGCACAAGAGGAAGGGCGATGTTGTCGAGGTCCAGGGTCGGCTGCACTACTCGAAGTGGACCGATCGCGAGGGCGTCGAACGCTACGCGGTCGAGATCGTCGCCGAGGAAGTCCTTTTCATCTGATCCCAACCGGGAGGCGGCAGCGCCGCCTCCCTTTTTGGCATGCCCTTGCCAGCGCCTAATCAGACATCCGAACTCCAGCGTGATGCGGTTCCGAATGGGCGAGGGTCTCAATCGCGCTCCCATGTCGGTTTCATACAATACCGACCAAAGGTGAGGGCCTAGCCGGACATCGCGACCCGAAGGGCCTGTGCAGCGATGTATTGGGTTCTTGACTTCAGGCGGCCTGGGTACCCCGGGCCGCCTTTTTTTCCGCCTTCTGCCGCCTGTGACACTTTGCCCGCGCGGTAGAGTGTCATATTTCTATTGTCGGGCCCGATTAATTTCAAAGGTCTGTTCGGCTGACCGGTCTGGCATAGTGGGACCAGGAAAACGGCCGTTAGTTCTCCCTGGCCAGCTCATCCGGGCAAAGTGTCACGCGCGACAAACGACATCTTGCAAACAAAAGGGGATTCACAAGATTCACCATTTGTGCTCAATACTGATCCATGGAGCGACAGAAACGAATTTCGGGAATTGGCAGCATTTATGCCCTGCTTGCGGAAGTGTCGCGCCGTCCGCGTTATGCTTTTCTCGTTCTACAGCTTGTAGCGGAAATCGCCGATGCGTGCGGCAAGGCCGGACCGATCGTCAGCAACGCGGGTGAACCCATGCTGCTGCGCGACTGGCTTTGCACCCAGCTTCTTCCCTTGAGCGAGCAGCAGGGGCGCCGCGCGGCGCTGCGCGCGCGCGTCGCCGCATCGCTTAAGGCTGAAATGACCGGCGACGCTGCCCGCGATAGCGCACGGATCGACGAGGCGGTCGAGGAACAGGTCCTTGCCGTGGGCCGTGCCAATGTCAGCCGCGCAATCTCCGATCTGGCGCGGGCTGGGCTTGTTACGCGCCATTATGCCGGTTACGCAACCAACCACAGCAACCGTGGCGGCGGGCGTCATGCGGTCTATGTGGTACGCCCTGAAGTGTTGCGCCTGCTACGCAGACCTTCGCCGCTGCAGGCAGCCATGGCGCTGCCGGCCACAAGACAAGGCGACCTGTTCGCCGCCTGACGGGCAGCTTGACAAATTGCCTGTATGCCGCATATATTGCCCGAACATCAGTCATTTGGTGAGGCAATATGGCAAGTGCGGCATTTCTGAGCGAAGTCTCCGGTGACAAGGGTGTCTCGGTCGACCGGCTATCGGCTGCGCTTCATATCACCAAATCGGAACTCGCGCTCGCTGCAGGTCTGTCGCGCGATGCCGTCTCGAAGGCGACCCGCAGCAACAGCGTCGCGACCCAGTCGCGCCTGCGCGAGATGAGCGAGATCATAAACCGGGTCATACCCTGGGCGGGCAGCGAACTTGCCGCCTATGCGTGGTACCGCTCGCAGCCGCTGCCCTCGTTCGGCGATGCTACGGCCGAAGAACTTGTGCGCCAGGGGCAGGGCGAGAGGGTTCGCGCCTATCTCGGCCGGATCGCGGCCGGCGGCTTCGCCTGATCCCAGGCCCGGATCTTGGGTTCAACGCTTCCGTTCAGCCGGTACGACGGACTGGTCTATCGTGCGCATCACCCGGCCTGGGCCTATGATCCGGAATCCGGCGAGGGCGCGCGGACCCATGGCGGCCGCTTCAACCGCGTTGGCACAGCCTGCTTTTATGCCGCGCTCAGCCTCAAGACCGCCTGGCTCGAGGCCCAGCAGGGTTTTGCGTTCAAGGCGCAGCCGCTGACACTCTGCAGCTATCGCGCCGAGCTTTCCGATATCCTTGATCTGACCGATCCCGACGTGCGTCAGGCTGCGGATATGACTCTGGCGCAGCTCGGCTGCCCATGGGAACAGCTTGCAGGCGAGCGCAAGCCGGTTCCGACCTGGGAGCTGGCCGACCGGCTGATTGCCCAGGGCTGCGCCGGGGTGATTGTGCCAAGTTTCGCTTCGCGGGCTTCGGCCGATGATCGCAACCTGGTGCTATGGTCGTGGAGCCGTATTGCGCCGCATCGTCTCGAGGTGATCGATGACGAGCAGCGATTGCCGCGCGATCAGTCGTCATGGCGCTAGTGTGGTGGATTTGAAATACGCCTCATTATAGCGGTTGGGCGGCGAGCGGATTTCAAATCCGTAAACCACACTAGAATCATATAGTTGCTAGTGACCCTGATGAATCTGAAGTTCGTTCAGCGCCAGCCTGACAGTGTAGCGAACTTCAGATTCGGATCACTAGCGCACACCGAACTCTCAGCCAAGCATACTGACCATGAAACTGAGGTGTTTTGCCGTTAACCCCGAACGCCCACGCTTCTGCGAAACGGGGGTTCGGGGGCAAAACCTATCTACTCTCTCATCTCGGTGGCTGAGCGAAATCAGCATCGCCAAAGTATGACGCCTGGGAGATTGGCAGCGGTCAAGGATCGCGGGTGCCCCCCAATTTTGCTGCGCACCCTCGTGCCTCAGGAGCTTCACAAAATCGGTTCCCCCCGCGCCCGCACGCGCGGCGGCGCCGCTGCGCTTGCGCCGTCCTCTGACCGCCTGACTCCGGCGTCCTTCCAGATGCATCTTTCATCAGCGTGATGAGAGAGATGTTCCTTTGGAGGATATCATGACGGACCGTTTTTCGAACTTTGCCGATCTCGCCGAATATTATGCGCGCGAAATAGCGACGCCCGACTATGCCACCGCGTTCATGGAGCAGACCGAGATGGCCAAGCTCTCGATCGAGCATGAACCGAGCGCAGTGGAAATGCCCGATCCCGACGAAGCGCAGGCCGCGATCGAGATGATGCTCGCGACCGTATTCGACCTCTTCCGCGACACCCGCATGGAAGACATGGCCTCCGAGGTCGCCTGGGGTATCGCCAACAGCTTCCATATTGTGGCGAAGCGCCTCGATGACCGTGAAGATTCAATGGCCAATCGTCTCAAAGAGAAGCTCCGCGAATATGATCCGAGCGAGGTCTACGCCACCGATCTCGAAGATCTCACCATGCAGGCGCGCAGCCTTGCCGAATGCCGCGACGCGATGGAGTGTATGCGTGACCACGCGGCCCGTATCTACCTTGCAGAAACCGGACGGCCCTTTTCGCCGGTGCGCGGTTCCATGGTCTCGTCCAAGACCAATGCCTCGATGATCGAAGCGCGCGACTATCTCGCGGCACAGAAGGCGCAGCGGCGTGAGAAGTTCGCACCCTCGGGTCCGGTCGTGCTGTTCTCGGGCGGGCAACAGTTCACCGACATTGCCCTCGTCGAAGACTATCTCGATGCGATTCACGAGCGTGTGCCCTCGATGGCGCTCGCAACCACAGCGCAGAACAAGGGAGCGGACGTGATCGCGGCGGCCTGGGCCTCGCGCCACAATGTGCCGGTGATCCTGTGCAAGCCCGATGCCTCGCGGGGTCCCTCGGCGCCCTATCAGCGCAATGCGCGGATGCTCGCCTTCAAGCCGGTCGAAGCTGTGGTGTGCAGCGGCGGCGGCATCCAGGCGAACCTTGCTGACCGGCTGCGAGAAGCGCGCATTCCCCTGCACATCGTGCGCGACGCGAGCGCCCAGAACGAGGCGGCCGCGGTCCGCACAAGGCAAGCGGCGCCAGGCGGTCAGCAGGCCGGCAAGCGCGTCGCCAACGGCGACGATCTTCCGCCCTTCTGAGCGGCAGACACCGCGTTCCAAACGTATCGAAGGGTGTCCGGCCTCACCGCCGGATGCCCTTCTTTTTTGTCGCTGGGACAGTTGCAACTGCCCGGCTCGCTCGCTGGACCATGGGGACGGCCGCTGGCCTGCCCGACTTCAGCCTTCGCATCGACCGGGCGCCAAAGACCCCTTGGGGCCACCCGGTGGTGCAGGCCAACAAAGGTTAAAACTCTCGCAGAATTCTTGAGCATGATGGCCGCCATTGGCCCGCGTCAAGAAGGGCGGTTCCCCCAATTTTTCCTGCACTGCGTTTTCGAAAAAATCGGCTCCCCCACCCCCGCTGGGGCGGCGGGCCGCGATGCGGCCCGTTCTGTGACCCGGTCCAAGCCCGGCCATCCTTCGAGTGACCTCTTCAATGATTTGAATGGAGGTTCCCATGAACTTGGCTGTATCGCAAATCGACATACCGACCTTCGATCCCGTAAGCTATGACGCCGCCGTGCGCGCCGCTTGCGCGCGGGCCCAGCATAGCTTCTTCGACAGCCATGTCATTGAGGATGAGGACGGCAGCTTCCTCGCCATCGATGAAGGCGACTATAATGCGCTGCCCCAGGACCTGATCGACCGGATCGTCTATACCGTCCCGGGGATGATGGCCGATGACTTCGACGAAGCGAACATCGCCCGCGCCGCGAGCTTCATGAGCGTGGTGATGGATCCCGACTTCGACGCCGATTGTCTGTTCTGACGCCTGCCCGGCCGGGGAGCTCTCCGCACGAGGGCTCTCCGGCCCCCTTTTTGCTTCGAAACAAAGCGCCGCCGGGGTATCGAACCCCGTCTGCGCTGGTCTCATGGGATCCGGCTCACTTAGCGATAAATGGATCGGGGTCGATATAAGGCTTCATGTCATCGCGGCGAAACCAGATCGCCCGTGAACAGCGCAGTGGCGATTGGCCGGTCACGAAGATGATCTGTTCGTCCGTTCGCATATCGGCCAGCAGCTCATTGGGCTCGATCAGCGCTTTCCGCTGATAATTGATCGACCTTGATCGGGTGCGGGACGATCCGCCAGACAGTGCGCCGCCGCGACTATTGGACCCGCGCGAAATCGAGAGCTGATCGATTTCTATGGTGTAGTGACCGCACATTTCCGAGATTGTTTTCGCGAGATCGGGATCGTTGATGGCCGAGAAAGACCGGTAGGACGTTGCCTCGAACCATTTGCTTTGGGCATTGCGGCCCCAGATGTCGAGGAGCTGGCCGAGCGACTGATATATCATCAACAGGGTAATGCCATATTTGCGTCCTTCATCGCGGGCGGTCTCGATGATCTTGAGCCGCCCCAGCGTGATCGCCTCATCGGTCAGGAACAGGACCTTGCCATTGGTCCGAGGATCGCCGTCATAAACGGAATTGAGCAGGGCGCCGTAGATCACGCGTATGAGCCCCGGGTGCGCGGACAGCGTCTTGAGATCGATGTTGATGAACACATCGGTGTTCCCGTTTCGTAACTCCTGGCTTTTGAAACCGTCCGACGAAACGAGATCCGCATAGCGCTCGAAGGAGAGCCAGCGCGTCGCTTTGGCGGCGTTGGAATAGACGCCGGAGAATGTATCGGATGCGAGATTGACAAACGGCCCGAGCTTGTCGCGGATGAAGCTCGAGGGCGTTGTGGCGTGGACATTTTTGATATGCTCGCGCAGCTTCTTTTCCGGCAGCGCCAGGAGCTGTCGCAGTGTGCGCAGGTTTCTTTGCAGTGCATCATATTCCGGACTGAGAGCGACATCGGCAAGCAGCGCGGTAATTAATTCGCGGCCCTGTTCCCTGAAAAACTCGTCCGAGCCGCTCGACATTTCAGCCTCATCGGCGACGATCCACTCCGCGATGAAAGCGATGTTTTCTTCCGGTTGTCCATTGTCATGAATCCAGTCGAGAACATTGAACGATGTTGCCGGGTCGTCCGGATCGATGACATGGATCACATGCCCCAGCGATCGGCGATAGCGCTTGACCATCGGAAAGACCTGTGTCGACGGGTCGAGAATAACGGTCGAGCTGAGCCAGGTGAGAAGGTTCGGAATGACGACGCCTGTGGTCTTGAAACTGCCCGGTCCTGCAAAAACCAATCCATGACCTGATCCGATCGATCCGTCGAACGTCAGTAGCGGTTGTTCATGGCCTTTGCCCCATGTCGAACGATCGGTCGGATCGAATGTTGGGGTGATGCTCCTGTCGAGATCGGGACGATAGCGCTCTCCCAAGACTATGGGGCCGCCTGGAGGAAAGAGCTTTGCCGCTCTTGCCAAATCCATCCATTCCGCGTCCCCATGATAGGCGTGGAATGATCGTTTGGGTGACAAGCGCCCACGCCTCGTCGGCGCGCGCTGTTGTTTGAGGATCAGATATAGTATCCCGGCCATCATCATCGAAAGTCCGATGCCGGTTAAAGCAAAGCTGTCGATATAGGGCAGGGCGGCTATGGGCCATGCTGCAGTCTTGAAATAAGGGTGGAGCCGTTCCAGCTCGGCACCAATAAGCAGAATTGCGTTCGTAAAAGTGCCGAAGATGACGCCATAGGCCAATGATGGAAAGGCGGGGGACTTCAATGCCGAACGCGCCATCACCATCGCGATCGACGTCGCCAATAACGGCGCCATCAATGGACACGAACGGATCAGGATGGGATTGGTTGAGCGGACCACAAGTCCCGGCCAGGCATAAGCGATACCCGCCATGGTCGCGATGGTGCAGATCATGGTGATAGCGATAAGCAGCACTCTGTTCATGATCCGAAACCTGCTTTTCCAACGGCGATCCATTTTTCCCGCGTTGCCGGATCGGCGCTGCTTTCTCTCGCCAACAGGAGCGCCCCCAGGATCAAAGCGGGATCTTCGTCAGAAAAGCCCGCCTTGATAACGAGGCTGCCGAAAATGATCTTTTGCCGCGTATCGGCACGCCGCTTGTCGGATGGATTGCTTCGCGCCTCAGTCATGAGACGACGCAGCTCTCGCCGCCGCTTTGCTACCTCCTGTTGAAGCGGAGCTTTCCTGAAATCGCGCAACCAATTCCCGGAATGCGTCGCGAAGGACCTTGTCGCTCAAATCCAGTTCGGCGAGCCCTGTCGCCACCGCGATTTTTCCGATGCGCTGGCCTGATGCTTCCAGCACCGCTTCCAGTTCTGCCCTGCGGGCCTCGATTTCAGCACGAATTTTTCCGACCCTGGAGAGGGCGGCGGCTTTTCTGACTTCGCTCATGAGACTGTCGATCCTTCCATTGCACAAGAATTTTCAGATCATGATTGATCTGCCGGAATTGTCAAATATGATAATTTCGTATAAAAGGAACGCCAGCCCTACTGAAGCGAAGCGTTTCGGAGGGCGCACTTATACATCGCTGCGCGATGTCATGCTTCTTAGGGGGTGCAAGAATGGAAGAAGCAGTTGCCGTTCACCGTGATCACGCCTGGATAAGCAGTCTGCAGTGGCTCAGACCGTCTCCCAGCTTGGTTGCGCGGCAGTGATTGAGCGCTCATGGCGATCTACCATTTCTCAGCGAAGATCATCAGCCGGGGGCGGGGCCAGTCCGCGCTGTGCGCTGCCGCCTATCGCCATGGCGCGGAAATGATGTTCGAACGCGAAGGGCGGATCGTTGCCTACACTGGCAAACACGAGGTTGTTCACACGGAATTTCTCATTCCCGATACTGCGCCGCACTGGGTTTCGGAATTATCATCGCTTTCGGCGAGCCAGGCTTCTGGAAAATTCTGGAACAGGGTCGAAAGTCATGAGCGGCGCAACGACGCGCAGCTCGCGCGCGAGATCGAGCTGGCGCTGCCAAAAGAATTGTCACGCGAGCAGAATATCGCGCTCCTGAAGGAATTTCTGATCGAGCATTATGTTTCAAGGGGCATGATTGCCGACGTCGCCTATCACGATCTTGAGCATAATCCGCACGCGCATATCATGCTGTCGCTCCGGCCGCTTCATGAGGACGGGTTTTCCTCTTCCCGTGTTCCGGTGCTGAGTGAAAATGGTCAGCCATTGCGCAGTGCTCCAAGCAAAAGCCATCCCAAGGGCCAGATCGTCTATGCCGACATTTTCGGCGGCGACTGGACGAAGAAGGACGCGCTTGCGGGTTGGCGCGAAAGCTGGGGGCAAGCCGTCAACTATGCGCTCGCCAAGGCGGGATTTGGACAGAGCATCGATCACCGCACTCTTGAGGCCCAGGGTATCGAGCTCGCCCCGTCTCGTCATCAGGGCCCCAATTGTCGCGGGATGGAAAGGCGCGGGCTGGAAGCGCCGCGCGTCGTCGTCGATCAGGAATTGCAGGTACAGAATATCGCGCGAATAGCGGCGAGGCCCGAATGCGTGCTGGAAGTTATCACGGCGCAGGAGAGCGTGTTCGATCGGCGCGATATGGCAAGGGCGCTGCACCGTTATGTTGATGATGCAGCCGCTTTCGGATCGCTACTCGCGCGGATCGAAACCTGCGCCGAGCTGGTTCCGATTGCGGCAGCCAGCTATAATGAGGCGGGCCAGGAAATAGCCGCCGCCCGCTACACCACGCGCGCAATGCTCGACCTTGAGCGAGCAATGCTGGCGAATGCCAGGGCGCTTGCCGAGCGAGGAGGCGAGGGCATAGTCGAGCTGCTTTGCGAGCAGAGTTTTGCGCGCAGCGCTGCAAACGGACTGGTGCTGAGCGATGAGCAGAAAGCCGCTGTCCGCTACATAACAGGCGAGAGCCAGCTCGCCCTTGTTGTGGGTAGGGCAGGGGCTGGCAAATCGACCATGTTGCGCGCGGCCCATCAATCCTGGGCGGCAGCGGGCAAAAGGGTATTTGGCGCCGCGCTCGCCGGGAAAGCGGTCCAGGGTCTACAAGAGTCGAGCGGCATCACGCAAGCACGCACCCTTGCCTCGTGGGAAGCGCGATGGGCGCGGGGGATAGACCGCCTGCAAAAAGGTGATGTGCTTGTCATCGACGAGGCCGGAATGATCGGCTCCCGCCAGCTCGCCTCGTTCCTCGGCATGGCGCGGGCGCAGGGCGTGAAGCTTGTTCTGGTCGGCGATCCCGAGCAGCTTCAACCCATCGCGGCGGGCGCTGCCTATCGCGCCGTCGCGGGCGCCGCGGGATATGTCGAGCTGACGGAAGTCCGGCGTCAGAAGAGCGCGTGGATGCGCGAGGCGACCATAGCTCTGGCGCTAGGACAGGTGGACAAAGCGTTCGAAGCCTATGGCAAGCATGGAGCAGTCCATAGCTATGCGCTCAAGGATCATGCGATCGAGGACATGGCGCGCCAATGGGTTGCGGACCATGTGATGGGGCATGAGGCTTTTATGCTGGCCCATTCGCGCAACGAGGTCGCGGCGCTTAACGAGAGGGCGCGGGCCATGCTCGTCGAAGGAGGCCATCTGGGCGCGGCGGCTACATACAAGGTGGCGGGGAGGCAAGTCATATTTGCGGTGCGCGAGCGCGTGCTCTTCCTACAGAATGACGCCGGCCTCAATGTCAAGAACGGGCAGTTCGGCACGGTGGTCAAGGCGAGAGATGGCAGGCTCGACATCGAGATCGTCGACCCCGATGGCGCCAAGCGTGTGGTCCGTGCGAGGGAGCAGATCTACAGCGCGCTCCAGCATGGCTACGCGACGACCGTTCACAAATCCCAGGGCATGACGGCCGCGCGCATCCATATGCTCGCGAGCCGGAGCTGGAATAGCAATCTCGCTTATGTCGGGCTGACCCGCCATAGCGAGCGCGCCGACATTTATTATGGCCGCAAAAGTTTCGCGGAAATGGGAGGGATCGCAACGGCGCTGGCGCGATCGGGGGCGAAGGGGATCAGCACCGATCATGAGGCGAGCGACCTTTACGCGCGGGCGGTCGACTATGGCGATCGGCGCGGCCATTTCACTCCGGCGGCCTGGGCGCAGAATATTGGCAGGATCATCGCCGCACAGCGGGCGAAACTTGCCACGATGGCCGAAGCCTTGAGCGCCATTATGTCGCGGTTCGACGCCATGGGCCGCCGGTCTGCCCCAGAGGCGAGCGTTCTGGAGCTGGCGCCGCTGGTGCCGGCAGTCACGACATGGACGCAGACACCGCAGGCTGTGGGCGCCGGCGAGGCGATGAAGAGCCGGCAGGTGACCAGGAAAGTTGCCGAGATCGAAAAGGCGGCACTGCGGATCTGGGCCGAACCCAAAGCGATAGTGCAAAAATTGCTGCCGCTTGGAAGCCTCCCGGACGCGCAATTCGCCAGGGAAATGGCGGCGCTGCCCATGCGCGTATCGGAGCTGGGGGCCTTGCGACGCGCTGGTCTGCTCAGTCGACCTAAACAGCCGGAGGTCGGCGATATTCGCAACCTCCTGGGCGAGATCGGTTCCTATAGAAAAACCGTGCAGGCCATGACAGCGAAACTGGCTGCCGTTGAGCAGGAGCGGCGTTCGGTGCTGGCGATTGCGGTTCCCGGCCTGTCGCCGTCTGCGCGCGCGCTGGTGGAAACACTCGCCGGCGTGCGCGCCCTTCACGGTGACGATGCATTGGACAGCGCCGTGCGCGCAGCAGCGCAAGCCCAGCCCCTTGAGGTGCAAGAGATTGCGCGGGCAGGGGAGGCGATCGCGCGCAGATTGGGTGGGATGAGCGCGCTCAATGATGAAGCCGGACGCCTCGAAAAACTCTGGTCTTTGAGGGGCGGATTTGATTCATTGCCTTTGCAGATGAGCGGAGGCGGTGATGGCGGGACAGCCGGGTTTCTTTGATCTTTCGGACCGATACGAGGCGCTGAGCGCAGCGGGTGATCCGCTGGAGCGTTTGGCGTCGGTGGTGGATTTTGAGGTTTTCCGCGGGCCATTGATCGCGGCGCTTCGGCGCGGTCGGCGGACCAAGGGCGGACGGCCGCCGTTTGATCCGGTGCTCATGTTCAAAATTCTGGTGTTGCAGGCGCTCTATTCACTGTCGGACGAAGCGACCGAGTTTCAGATCAAGGATCGACTCTCGTTCCAGCGGTTCCTGGGCCTCGGGCTTGACGGCACGGTGCCGGATGCCACGACGATCTGGTTGTTCCGGGAACGCCTGGTGAAAGCCAAGGCAATCGATCGGCTGTTTGCCCGCTTCGATGCTGCGCTGACCGACCGGGGCTATCTAGCGATGGGTGGCCAGATCATCGACGCGACAGTCGTGCCCGCACCCAAGCAACGTAACACCGAGGCGGAGAAGACGGCGATCAAGGAAGGTCGTGTGCCCGAGGACTGGAAGCCGGCCAAGGCCCGACAGAAAGATCGTGATGCGCGCTGGTCGATCAAATACAGCAAGGCCAAGGTCAAGGAGGGCGCCGATCCCGGAGCGGCCCAAAAGTCCAGGGGGCCTGTCGATCTCGCCATTCCCATGTTCGGCTACAAGAACCATATCGGCATCGACAAGGCACACGGCCTGATCCGCACCTGGGATGCGAGCGCCGCCAATGCCCATGACGGGGCGCGGCTGCCGGTTCTGGTAAGCAAGCAGAACACCGCCTCCGGCGTCTGGGCGGACACCGCCTACAGGTCCAAGAAGAACGAGACCTTCCTGGAAAAGGGTATGTTCAAGAGCCATATCCACCAGAAGCGGTTGCCGAGACGGCCGTTGCCCGAACACATAGCCAGAGCCAATGCCAGGCGCTCCAAGGTTCGCGCCCACGTCGAGCATGTGTTCGCCGGACAGAAGCATCGCATGGGTCTGGTCGTACGCACCATCGGCATCGCCCGCGCCCGCATCAAGATCGGCATGGCCAACCTCGCCTATAACTTCCAGCGTCTGATCTGGCTCGAAGGGAGAACTGCGCCCGCTTGATGCAAGAACGGCCCCAAAAGGGCCGGAAAGACACCAAAATCAGCAGAAAACCGACCAGGCAGGCCGCGCCGTCACGCCGCTGCCAACAGTCGCACAACAATCACACCAAAATCAGCCGGTTTTTCGAGGTGTCCAGCCTTCGCGCAAAAGGTACGATCAGTCGCAAGTGATGAAAAGCACCATAAGTCCCTACACGCGATGTTGCGGGAAATATCCGCGATATACCGCACTCAAAAGAGCATCAAAAGGCGTGAATCCGAAGATATTTCGATCACGCGGCAAGAGTATTTGAGCAAAAGGCCAAGGTTATAAGAAAAGGGTCATGAAATGGCGAATAGGTAATCATTGCGTATAAAGGTCAATGTATGAGCAATTCTGTCAGTCTTTCTCCCATAACGATACGGGAATTTTCTGAGCCTGATCGAGCGGCGGTGCAGGAGGCCGTTGTGCGCGCCGTGGAAGACGATCCGGAGCGCTTTTTGAAGCGCTATGTCGAGCATCCGGAATCGCATGAAGGCCGCTATATATCGGCCGATCTTTTCAAGGAAATGTTCGACGCGTTTGCCCAGAGCAAGGAAGCGCGCGGCCGCTATAACACGCCGGTTCATAATGCGGCGGCTGTGCTCTCGGCGGAGCAATTTCGCAAGGTAGTGCATGCGCCGCACTCTCCTGGTGAGCATGTTCTCTTTCTGACCGGCATACCTGGCGCGGGGAAAACCTCGACCATTGTGCGCAGCGGCGCGCTTCCCAGTGATGTTCGCCTGGTCTTCGAAGGCCAGATGAGCAACCCCAGAACCGGCCTCGAAAAGATCGGCATGGTGATCGATGCGGGCTTGAAGCCGCTCATCCTCGTCGTCCATCCAACGCCCGAAAATGCCCTCGACAACACGCTGCAGCGCTTCGTCGAATATGGCCGTGGTGCAGGATTGGGGATCATGGCGGCGATCCAGGGAAATCTGCCGGCCAGCCTCGAAGCAATTCACGCCCGATATGGCGACAGGATAGCGTTGGAGATCAAAGATGTTCGTGACAGAAATGCCGTCATTTCCTATAGTGGATGGGAGCATTTGCCCATTCTCCGATCGGAGGGAAGCCGTGACCAAATCTACGAACGTCTCGTCGCCGCCCTCAACGCGCAGCGCGAAGCCGGAGCCATCAGCCAGGCAGCCTATGACCAGGCCTTCGGACGCGTCCAGCCCGAGCCTGCGCTCCTGGCTGGACAGCATGGACAAGGGCATCGAGGAGATGCACCGGGACGAGAACATCCGCAAATCAGTGGCGAAGCGTCTCTCCTAACGCCTATTAAGCCGTTCATCCCTGGAGATGGGGAAGCCGTTAAACCGCTCATAGTGCCGGACCGCACACAGGCAGAGCGGATGGCCGGCGTCGTCGACAATGAAAATGTCGTTCGAAGCGCGATCGACATGAACGCGAAGCTTTGCGCGACATTCAAGCATCCTGACGTCGCGCTCGCTCTTGTGGAAAACGCGATCCGTACTGCGCCTCCCGGCTCGGAGCGGGCGCATGTAGAAGCGACGGCACTCAAACAGGTCCGATCACTTGAACTGCGGGGATCGGACCGTCTCCTCGATTTCCAGGGTCGTGCCGCGAGGAGCGCCGCCAGGCAGGAATTGCCGGGAGCAATCGACAGCATCAAACACCATACCCTGAGCGTTGAGCACCATGCGAAGCATGGCGATCGCGAGCATTTAAGCCTGCAAAAGCAATGTGCCGTTGCAATTCCCGACGCCTCCCCGGAGCTTCGCGCGCTGCTTGCAGCGCCTGACGCGCAGAGTTTTGCAGCAACCCTGCGCGCCGGCGACAAAGAGGAGATCCTTGGCAATGCCGAGTCACTCCTTGCCAGCATCGAAGCGCGCATAGGCAATGCGCGAAGCTCCGAGGATGGCGCCAGGATCGGCGTCAGCGAAGGCCAGTTGGCACATTTGCGCTCTTTGAAAAGCGCTCTGCATCGTGTCGAGCAGCGCGCCCAGACGATCGAGGAAAGCCCCTCGATCAACAAATCCGAGAAGGAGGGTCCGCGCCTTGTCCGGTAACGCAATGCCCTCTGACATGCCCCAGCGCAGGAAATATGTCATGGTCGCCGGCGTAGCCCTTTTTGCCGTCCTGGCGACCACCGCAATGGCCTGGTCGCAAGGCATCATGATCAATGAAACACCGAGCTTTCCGCAAGGTATCTATCAGAAATATCCACGGGAGGCCAGGGTGAGGCGAGGCCAGATGGTTGTCGCCTGCCCACCGGACGAACCGATATATCGTCTCGCATTACAACGCCATTATCTGAGGCCCGGATTGTGCCCCAGCGGCACGGAGCCGCTTATCAAGAAGGTGGTGGGGCTGCCGGGTGACAGCGTGACCGTTGGCAGCAAGGTCAGTGTGAACGGCGCCGTTATAGCCAACAGCAATGTTTATCCAACCGATGGCGACAATCGGCCGATGAAGGCGTGGAGCAGCGGAGAAGTGCCAGCGGGGCAGCTATTCCTTATGTCGGATTACAGGGAGGACAGTTTTGACAGCCGATATACAGGACCGCTCCCGGATCACGCCGTCGTTGCGTACATTAGGCCGCTATGGACGTACGATTGAGCTCAAATTATCGGCACTTTGCAGCAAATCCTGGTTCGCGCTGGGGCTTTTGCTGGCGGCTGTGTCCTGGTCGGGCGATATCCGGTTGATGCCTGTGGCGAGCTTGATGCCGCTCTTATGGTCGATCGCGCCCACACGTCCAAAAGCGACCCTCTTCGCGCTTGGCTATCACGCCGGCGCGAGCTGGTCGCTTATCGCCGGGATAGTGCGTGTTCTCGATACCGGCGCATTGAGCGCGATCGCCCTATGGCTCTTGGGCAGTGCCATGCCCGCCTCGGTCTATGGACTGCTGCACTCTCATGACAAAAAATCGCAGCCAGTTCGCTTTGCGCTGGCTATGATATTCTGTGCCTTCCCCCCGATCCTTACAGGCTGGGCCAATCCGATCACTATCGCAGGTCTGTGGTTCCCAGGTTTCGCATGGGCGGGCCTGTTGGCGACACTGATCATATTGGCTGCGCTCGCCAGCAAGATCGATCTGCCATTCAAGATTCTGGCGATCATCATGCTCACGATTTTTGGCGCACTCTCCTATCGTTCACCCGCTGCAATCAAACTCACCGGGCATATGACCCATGAAGATTACTCTTCAGGCGGGCTCGATGGCCACGAATATGAGCGGCTGCAAAGTGCAGCAAACCTGGTTGCCGCCGATCGAGCAGTCATACATGTCTTTCCCGAAGGCTATGCCGGTTTATGGGGGCGCGGCTCAGAGATATTCTGGCTTGATATGATGGACCAGGCCGATCCTCATGCGCTCGTCGTTATGGGCGCGTTCAGCCCTCTCCCTCATGGCGGCTATGAGAATATTGCCGTTGTTCTCGATCGCGGCCGTGCTCAGCTTATCAAGCAGCGTATGCCCGTTCCCTTGGGCATGTGGAAGCCTTGGAGCGCAGCAAGCGTGCCGGCCACATTTTTTCGCGGTTCAACTGTTGACACCAGCAAGGGCCGAATTGCTGTGCTGAATTGCTATGAGATTGTCGTTGTCTGGACGGTCCTCGATACGATGATCGACCACCCCAGCGTGCTGCTGGGCATCGGCAATGTCTGGTGGGGCAGAGGCACAAACATCGGACTTATCCAGTCCGAAATCCTGACCGCATGGGGGAGGTTATACAATGTACCGACCGCGCTCAGCCTCAATGAATAAACTGGGCTTAGCGGGTCCACTGCTTCTGATCTTATGGTTTAGGCCATTCTTGCGTCAACACGCCGTATTCCTCTGGATCGGTGGCGGCGGTGTTCGACAGCGACAGCGTGGAAGCACTGAGCGCAGGCCCAGATCGCCAACATTGCTGCAATCCGCTGGCTTGAACTTGATCGTCAAAACCGATCGTTCGTTCAGCCGAGTATAAACGTTTCGCCGCCAAGAAACGCGGCGGGTGCGGCA
The DNA here is from genome assembly GCF_030867385.1 of Sphingobium sp. DEHP117. Taxonomy (GTDB): domain Bacteria; phylum Pseudomonadota; class Alphaproteobacteria; order Sphingomonadales; family Sphingomonadaceae; genus Sphingobium. The sequence goes on from NZ_JAPFBJ010000004.1 coordinate 238,081, forward strand.
GCTGCTTCACCACCGATAACCATAGCCGGTGAGCCCAGCTCAAGCTGCAGCAATGCCTGGGCGTGGGACATCGCCCCAAGTCGGGCGAGTTGAGCGAGCATGAGCGCGGCGGTGGCCGCACCAACGAACGGTACGGAAACACTTGCGTCCGCAAGCGGAATAACACCACATTGACCGATTTCTCTTTCCAAGTCCGCATAGGCACCCTGGGACATCAGGCGCTCACGCTGCGACTGTTGCGGCTGGTCAAGCCATAGGTCCTCGATCGACGCGCCCGCCGGAATGGTTCGAATCTGCAGCGACTCAAAATCGCGGGTGCCGCGTCCTATTCCGGCATCGATCATATAATCGAAGCCGTGGGCGGCAAGAATGCGCCGGGGATGCACATCATCAAGACCGGCAAGCAGAATTGCCGGGTCATGATCGGTTCGGCGAATATCGCCCAAGTGCCGTCGCTCGATGAGCTCGGTTGTCCAGCCAGCATGGTCCAGCCAGGAGGCCGCGACGCGTACCTTGCGGCGACCGATATCGTTCGTATTCACGAGCAAGCTTGTCGGCTCGTTTTCGACACTGATCCATTGATCGTCTTGCAAGACGATATAGCGTTCACCCTGGAACGGCAGGGTAAGCAGTCCCCAGACAATAGCCTGCCCGAGATGGCCAAGCCCGACCAGCCAGAGCCGATTGGGAATGGTACATCGAGCCGGACCGACGCGGTCAGGCCTGACGATCTGGTCGGGTTCCCACAAGGAAACAATTTCATCGCGCGGCGGTGTGCCGTTCCGAACTTGGGCAAATATCTGCCGGATGGCGAGCCCGCCCGCGAACATGCCAGCGAGCGCAAGCGAGGCGCCGCCTGTCGGCTGGTGGAATGGGCGTGTGCCAGCAAGCCACCTATTCCACCAAGTGAAGACCTGCCAACCATGCCAGGGCACCGCATTGTCGATGCGAACGAGATGGGTCGTGCCGGGATCGATCGTCGCGACGACACTAGCGCCGAGCGCATTTGCGGCGGTGCCAAGTGTCGCTCCGACCAGCAACGGCTGGAGCAAGGGCGTGTGGAGACCATCGCCGGCGAGCTGGACACGGCCGAAGCATTTTCTGGCGGTCACCACCGAGGTTAGCGCAGCGCTTTGCCCGGCAGCAGTTCGCGCCGCCTCTGCGCCAATCACGACGCAAGGACGGACGGCGTCGAGCCGGGCCTCTGCCGCCGCGAAGGAAGCGGCGAGATTGGCATCGGTCAGCGCCTTGGTGACGCGTGAGCGGGCAAGATGGGGCGTCATTAGCCGTGCTCCAAGCGGAAGAAGCGGGATCCTGCGCTGGAATGATCCAGCCATCGGCCGTGGCCTGCAAACTCGTAAATGCCGATCGCGCCTGGTTCGACCGCCCCTGCCGCAAAGCCAGGCAAGATCATCGCGATATGTCCCGCGCGCGGCATCACCGGATTGGCCTGGTCGGACGGCGACTGGCGGCAGCTGCCGGGATGGACATGGATGTCCGCAACAACACCATAGCCGCGTTCGCGGCATAGTACCCAAAGACGCGGCAGCGCAGTCTGCCTTATCGTTACCTCGCCGGTTTCAAGTGCTCGCTCGTCGATGTCATCATAATAGATGAAGTCGAGAATGCGGTTGCCGCCATTGGGAAGAGGGATTCCGAGCAGATAGGCGCCGCTTTCGCGCGTCTGATCTTGCGTGCGTCGCGCCAGCTCGGCGACGCCTTACTGCCAGAGACTGCGCTGACACCGCAGCCTAGCATTACAGTTGCATATTGATTGAAACTCTGAATCAATAGGTCTCCATGGTAAGGAGGCCGTGGATGACAGGCGCATCAATTGAGACCACGCTGGAGCTATGGGCATCGTCGCTTCGCGACGTGAAGGCTCGTATGCGTGGCTTGTTCACGCAGGAACGAGTGGCAGTGTCAGCGAACCTTTTTCTGGATGGTTTGCTGGGCGACGAGCGCCGTAAGACGGGTTGGATGCGGGCTGAGGCGGCGGGTGATCCGGGTCCTTGGCGACAGCAGGCCATTTTGGGCCGGGGGCGCTGGGACGCGGGCGGGCTTCGCGACATTGTGCGGGATTATGTTGTCGAAAACCTCGGCACACAAGATGCAGTTCTGGTCATCGATGAGACCGGTTTTCTCAAGCAAGGCAAGGCATCCTGCGGTGTTGCGCGTCAATATACCGGTTCGGCTGGCAAGATCACGAACTGCCAGATTGGTGTGTTCGCCGCCTATGTGTCGGCACGGGGTCACGCCTTTATCGATCGGGCGCTCTATTTGCCCAAGAGTTGGACGGGTGCCCCGGCAAGGCTGATTGCCGCGCATGTTCCCGAGGCGGTCGCCTTCGCCACCAAGCCAGCTTTGGCGGTCGATATGATAGGGCGCGCGCTGGCAGCGGATGTGCCTTTTTCATGGGTGGCGGCCGATGCGGTGTACGGTGTTGGGGACATTGAAGGCGCGCTGCGCCGAGCCTGCAAAGGCTATGTTCTCGGGGTTAAATCCGATCACCATTTCGGCTCGTGGGCAGGAAAGCCCCTGGTTGCAGGCACTGCGGAAGAAATCGCCCGTGATCTTGCGCCCGATGCATGGCTGCGTCTGTCTGCTGGCGAGGGAACCAAGGGCGCGCGGCTTCATGACTGGGCTTACTGCGAACTCGCGGATCTCGAAGCTGATGAATATGATGAGACGAAATCGGGGCTTTGGACCCGGGGCCTTCTGATCCGCCGCAATATCAGCGACGGCGATCTCGCTTTCTTCACAACCTGGTGCCCGGCCGGGACGGGCATCCAGACGCTTGTTTCCGTCGAAGGTCATCGCTGGGCGATCGAAGACAGCTTCGAAACCGCCAAGAACGAACTCGGCCTTGATCACAACGAAACGCGATCATGGCATGGCTGGCATCGCCACGTCTCGCTCGTGATGCTCGCCTTCGCCATGATGGCGGTCATCCGGTATCGCGCCAACGACACGACGCCCCCAAAAAGGCTGAGAATGCCAACCATCAGGATCTGATCCGCTGGTCGATCCAGGAAGTCCGGCGGATCGCCAACAAACTGGCCCAGCGTCGTATCCAGCCCGCCACCATCATCGCTTGGTCATGCTGGAGACGAGCGCATCAGGCTGCCGCACGGCGCGCCCATATCAAATTAAAAATGCAACTGTAATGCTAGGCGGCGGCCCGGCGATCCAACCAAGAAGCCTGTTCAGAAACGAGCGCATAGAGCTCCTCCATGATAAAGGTGAGATCGCGGCGGGCGTGCCAAGCGAGGTCGGGCCGCAGCCGCGCCCAATTGTTGTGGTTAGCGGCGCCGCGCTGCCAGGGACGATAAATTCCGCCGTAGCCGGTGCCGCTTTCGTTCCAAGTTTTAAGTGCGTCAGTGACACTGGGGGCGGCATCGCCGGGCGGGTCGGGACGGCGTCCGGCCGTCGGATCCCACGCAGAAGCGCGTTCGGCGAAGATGTGCCTCAAGCGTGGCGCGATCGCCTTCGATCGGTTCTTCAGCCATTGGTGAAATCCTTGAGCGTGAGGTCGACCACCAGACAGTGGCTTCCCAGCGTCGTGAAGGAGCCGATCGTGCGATTGCGCGGCATCGGTTCTTCGGCACCCGGAAGGATCAGGTTGGCTTTTGGCGCGATCGCAGGATCGAGATTGTACCCGTGCTTGCCGACCGCCCACTGGAGCACTGTGAAGACCGTCGTGGACGGTGCGAAGCGATGGTCCTTTTCGTGATGTTCATAGCGCACTATGACATCGATCACGCGATGCGAATGGGCAAGCAAGCGTAGATGGCGCCGGTCGGGTAAATTGCAAGCCAGCGGTTCTTCGCGCTCGCGCTCGAAGATGTGCACGTTCGCATCAAGCTTAAGCTCGCCACGGATATGGCTGACCATGTCGGTGTCCCTGTGCAATGCGATTTCGATGATTTCCTCGGTACCTTCGCGCTCGATTTCGATGCGCACCAGTTCGTCTACTTCAATGTCACTCATTTTCTTCACTCCATAATCTCGTTCAATGAATCCGCTGAACGGCACTTAAAAAAAATTTAGCCGATGCGCTGGTACACGAATTCTACTCCACCGCTGTCAGCCACACTTTCACTTCGCATCAAAAACCCCTGCTCCCAGAGCTGCTTGAACTTGGTACTTGCATTCGCGATCGAAAAACCCGCCTTTTCGGCGAATTCGGCTGCCTTGGCCTGGTGACGTTCCAACGCGAATTGAAGCGCTTCGCGATTTCCCGGGCTAGGTTGCCCACCAACTATTTCGATCGATCCGTCGATCCAAACCGGCACCGGCACTTCCGCTCGCGCCGCTGCCAAATCGAGATCGAACAAAATGTCCCGATCGGTCACGTCGACAAGGCAAATACCCTTGGTCCCACGATAACGGCGCAACACCGCAACAATTGCTTCCGATGAAAAGGAAGCATCAATCTGTTTCACACCCTCCATCGACAGTTTAAACACCTGTTGAGCAGGCCTGTCTTCGATGAATGACACGATCTGCTGCTGGACAGCCCGCCCTTGCAGGCGGCCCCATCCGTTGTCGTCATTCATGAATTCCCGTAACCTGATAAGGCACCTGATTCCCGTTCAACGATATCATTTAATCAGAATTACCCGGTCTTGTCAAGCAAGTTTAAGGGCGAAGCTCAGATGTGTGCCCCACAGAAGCGGCAGCCCTGCGGTAGAATAGGCCATGTTCTGAGGATATTGATCGTTCGCGGGCTTGAGCAATGTCCGCTGGCGCGGCAGTCGAATGTCAAGCTCAGCCTGGAATTGGATCGCATGGGCGGCGCTCACCATTAAACCGTTGCCACGATCCTGATTATCGAGTCGCGAGATCCCCTTGCGGAACATCTCTACCAACAGGTCAACGTCGTTGAAATTGGCTGCAGGATCAGCCTTGGCTGCCAACGCCGGCCGCAAGCTTTCAATAATGCCGATACCACTGTCCGAGACTGCGATCCGCACCTCATTGCCGCGCTGATATCGTTGAAGCGCGGCATAGCCATCGAGGGGAGACTTGCTGTGCTCGGCGACGTTATTGATCAGCTCGCTGAAGATAGTGGAAACAGAGCTGTAGATTTGCGCAACGTCGCCCCGTGTTGCGCAGCTGTGCTGAACGGCGGCACCAAGCCTTGCAATCAAACTCATCTCAGCAGCAACCGTGCCGCTAAATCGTTCGATCTCCACCAGCGTGGCGTTGCCACCACGGTGGAGGGCCGCGCGAGAGAAAAGTGGGCGAGCGGGCGACACTTCGACCGAGCGCGGCAGATGCTCGAAGAACCCCATGCGATCAAGATAGCCGGTGTCCTCATGGCCGCCTTCGAAGACCAGCAGAATTCGCTTGGTCATGGCGACCACCTGATTGCAGAAGCTGAGCACGCGCAGGATCACATCGATTGTCATCTTGGTCCCTGCGGCGATGCGCACGACGACGGTCGTAAACGACGCACCCAGCGCATCGCCGCAGCGCTCAAAAGCGTCCTCGAATTTGCGCGGATTGATCCAGCCCTTTGGAAGAAGCAGCGTGCATTCAGAAGGGCGCAAGACGGTAGCCATCAGGCGATCTCCTCACCTGTCTTGGACATCGAGATCTTCTCGATTTCTGGATCGGGGGATCCTCGCCAGCTCATCCTGTAGACATCGCCCTGCGCGACAGATTGAACGGCGTGTGGGAAGAGCGCGGCTAAGCATGTGCCGCCCAAATGTCTGACCGATGGATAGATAATGCCGTTCAAACCTTTGGCGCGCGCTGCGTCAGCAAGGGCATTGCCCGCAGGATATCCGATCGCCTTATTTGGATTGAGTGCAGTGTGATCGGAGTGTGGGCGAAGATCCAGAAACTCGCCCGCAAAGCTTGCGTATAACTCGGCATAGTCGACTACAGCCTCGAATACGCCCGTGGCAGCCAGCATCTCGGTCAAATGGTATTGGACCTCAGCGAGGCTCGTTTCCAACTCGAATCCGGCATACCACGCGCCGCGGTCCGCGCTGTTAAATCGATTGGGTTCGCGTGGCTTGGCATAGGAGAAGGCCGCGTTGATGAAATTGGCATGTGGCACGCCATACACCAGTTCGTATGATTGGACTTCGCCCGCTCCCCGGGCTTGAGCGACCAGTCGATTGCTGGTGGCCCCCTCGATTTCAGCCAAGGCTCCAAGATCTTCGGCGTCGACCAGGCCCAGCAGGACTGACTCCCGAAGACGCGCTGTGGTGACCAGTCTTATGGTCCTCGACAACGCGTCACGGGTTATGGTCAGCCCATCCAGCATGCTACATTCCACCCCGAACAGCGTCGACGTAGCGGCGTGTCTCCAGCATCAGAGGAATACCGCCTTCGATCATAGCATCGACAGGGCTTTTCCGCTGAAAGATTGGCCCTCGGTTTGGCAGCTTTGGCCATCGATCCGCCATGGCATCCGCGAATAGCAGATGAAGGCCTTTATATACACCGATCGCAGCAGACGCGCGGGTGAGTTGGTCTTGGGAAAGCGGTTGATCCCAGACACCCCGTTTGATGCGGTCCCAAGTGCTGTCGCTCACGCCGAGGAGCGCAGCAGCCTCACTATTCGACAATCCCCACTGTTGGACGATTGAACGAAATGCTTTGAGCGCAACGCCAGAAAGTCGGGCTCTATCCTCGCCCTTCGAAAACGTCTGGACGTCAATGGGCGTAAGCGGAGCCTTTGCGCCGAACTTTATTACCTCTGCCATCGTCGTCTCCTTTCTCCCCACTTTCCCATACCATATATTCGTCAATTGGTGCGGTGTCAATCATCAAATGACGAATATATGGGACTGGACACGAAGTATAAGCCCAATGTTCGCATCCACGGTCAATTCCTGCCCTCATTTGTTCCATGGTTGCGAGTGTTAACTATCGCGCCTAGTGGGGAGCGATGCGCAAAGAAGACCTGACCGCGATCGTCACTGGGGTATTGGCAAGGGCGCCGGCGTGGGTGCGGCATGATCTTGGCGCGTCGGACAAGTTAGTGCGCGCGCGGGCGGAAGATGCGCTCGCAGCGATGATCACTTCGGCACTCGCAGGTTATGCGGACGGGACGCCCACGCGGTAAATTTGACTCCGCGCATCAAATGCCTCTTAAGAGCACAGTTTCCATTTCCATCTCTCAGCCTTCCGGAGTCTTCATTATGGACAAGTTTGACGCACGCCAGGCGACGCTCGATCTCGTCACCGCCTTTGTCAACAATAACAGCCTGAAGGCGCAGGAGCTGCCGTCCCTGCTGTCGGACGTCTACGGCGCGATTGCGGGATTTGGTGAAGTGAAGGTGGACAGTATCGCGTCGCAGGATGCTGCACCGGTAGAAGCGCCGCCGCAGCTTGAGGCAGTGCCTGCCGCCGCGCCGGCGCCCGGCGCCGAGAAGAGCAAAGACGAGCCTCAAGCCGCGGTGTCCGTTGAAGCGTCGCTTGCAGATCCCAACTACATCGTCTCGATGATCACCGGCGAGAGGCTGAAGACGCTGGCGCGGCATCTGAAGCGTCATGGTCTGGATGCCGAGCAATATCGCGCGCGCTACAATTTGCCCAACGACTATCCGATGGTGGCTCCGGCCTATTCGGAAGTACGGCGCGCTGTCGCCAAGAAGATGGCATTGGGAAGTGTGGGACGGGCAAAGCCTGCCAGCACTGCTTCCGCACCGCTGGTCGTCGTTCCCGCTGCTCCCATCGAGCAGGCATCCGTTGACGCCACAACAAAAGCCAGGAAGGCTCCGGTCCAAAAGGCAGCCGGAGCGAAGAAGCTCGCAAGCGACGGCAAGGTCGCCTCACGCAAGCAGGTCGCCAAGGCTGCCAAGCCGGATCAGGTTGATGTTGTTCCGTCAGTACTGAAAAAAGCCCGCACATCGGTACGCCAAGCGGCATCAGCCGTTCTGCAAAAGGATGAGGATGCAGTGGTGTCTCCTCCTCGGGCACGCCGCAGCAAGCTCACACCCGTATTTAATGGCTGACAGCGGCCCGGCTCATATCACCGGTACATTCGTGCTGACGGAAAATTGCATGATGCGGGATTTGCGGCATAAGGGGAAGCGGCCCCGGATGGTACTCGCGTCAATACCATGCTGGCCCAGATCGTAGCAGCCGGGCAAATTTAGAGACCAGCAATATGAGTGTCAGACCCGTTGATACTCGACAAATCGAGAGCGGTATCGGCGTTGTAAGGCGTCACTGCCGGCACATGTTCGGCTGGCAAGCTGTTTGAACCCATCTCATTCTGGGTGGCGGTTGGAGGTGTGGACCCGACCGCTCTCGACATAATGTGCTGAACATAATTCATGGTTTCGCGGTAAGGAGGGATGCCGCCATAACGATCAACGGCAGGCTCACCTGCGTTATAGGCTGCCAGCGCCAATTCGTAATTTTTATACCGTCCCATCAGATATTTGAAATGGTAGAGGCCAACGATGATGTTCTCGACCGGATCGTTGATATTGTGCATCTGATAGTGCGCCGCGAGGGACGGCATCAACTGCATAAGACCCGTCGCGCCCTTGGGTGAAACGATTGTCGGCCGCCATGCGCTCTCCTGGGAGACGATCGCAGCCGCCATGTCAGGATCCACCTGAAGCGATTGCGCCACAGCGCGGACAACAGGCTCAAAGACCGCCCGCTGATTAGGCGCGGGTGATCGGGCGACTGCGGAAGTCGCGCTGATGCTGAACAGGGCAGCAATGCCGACAAAACGCCGCATCACCGCCGCCGCGCCACGAGCTGCAACGGATAGTCGGGGAGGACAATATCCTTTTCCACGATGATGTTGAAGCGATAGCCGGGCCTGATCGTGAGCGTTGGCTGGAGGTCAAGCCCCTTGTCGATTACCCGCGTCGCAACGCGACCAAATTCCTGTGAAAATTCCTGCTGGGCCGCGTCCTCAACCCGGATTCCGCCATTCAATGTCTGATTGCTCGATCCACTGGCATAGCGTACTCCGGTTCCGAGAAGCGATGTCAGTATCGCCGCGCCGAACACCTTGCCCGTGTGGCTATTTTTTCGGTCCCTGAAACCCGCATAGCCCGCTTGATCCGAGCCAGACATGCCGCCCAGATTGAGGGTAAAGCCGTTCGGGAAAATGAGGTCGGTCCAAACGACCAGAACCCGGTTTTGTCCGTAGCCTATTGAACTGTCATAGCGACCAAAGAGCTTCGTCCCCTGTGGAATGAGCAAATGCTTTCCGGTCGTGCTGTCATAGACATGCTCGCTGACCTGGGCGATCAGGCGCCCCGGAAGATCGCTGTTCACGCCCGTTATCATGACGCTGGGAATGATGCTCCCGCGCTTGACTTCTCCTGGCGCTATGGGGGCCGACACCGAGTTTTCGAGATAGCCGTTGTCCGTATTGCCCTGAGATGCGAAAGCGCGCTTGGATATCTGCCCGTTGGGATCGTTCAAGCCCGCAAGACTGGCTGGGGTAATAGCCCCGGGGAGTGAGAGCGCACCCGAATTTGCGAGGGCGCTGATCGCATTAGGAGAGGCGCCAGCCTGCGCGAGCAAAGCCGCCAAGGGATTTTCTGCGCCCGGATTAGCGCCGGCAGTGCTGAAATGCACATCGGTCTCACCGCTCTGCGCCGCATCGACAAAGGCGCGATGCTGCTCAATTTGCTTCATCCGGTAAGCATATGCTGACTCCGCCCGATGACGCACATATTCCTGGTAGGGTGTTGGTTGAGGCGCACCACCACTTGATCCCGCATCCGCAATCTGCGTTGGCGGGCAGGGGGCGGACGCGGAATTGGCCGGACCTTGTGCCGGCACAGGAAGCGATGGGTTCACGGAGGACGCCGCCTTCACCGCTTGTTGCATCGTGGCAGGCGGGATGGCATTGCCACCACATGGGTCAAGCGGCGCCACTGGAGGATTATCCGGCAACGGTGCTTCCAGGACACCAGCAACCGGAGCGCCTTTTGACAAGGAGTCGGCGGCTTCACTCGCCGCTATTCTGCCTGTGCTCGCTATGCTTTGATCGGTTTGCACGGCATGTTGCCCGCGTTGCGAGATGCCATAGACCACAATTCCGCCGACAAGCATTCCGACGGTCGTCATCAAGATTATCGGATTCTTGTTCAACCTGCGGACAGAAGTAGGGTTGACCGAACCATATGGCTCAGGCGAGGGTGCTCCCTCTTCGATCGCAACATCCTTATCGATCATGTCAGATCCTTTATGCTTTTGCTGAGCGCCGTCGCTGCAATGGCCTTGTCACCATCGACCCTGAACCCGCGCGTCAGAACCATATGGCTGCTTGTGAGGCTCGCGATCACCAGGCCGTCAGACGAACGCACTAGCGCGACGTGAACGACGGGCGCGTTGCGCGAATTGCTCAGCGCGCAGCCCCCTGCCATCACCTGCTCTATAGCGGCTTGGCGGAGTGATCTTTTCACCTTCAGGCGGATCGGTGCAGGGCAAATTTCATATGGGTCAGCCTGCGATATCGTCATGCCGAAGATCTGTTGCTGAAGCGCAGGTTCGACAGGAGGGGGAGAGGCGAATATCCCCGATAGGAATGCGAGAAGCCAGGACATTACTGGTATCTCGCAATATCAATACGACTGCCTTTCCTGCCAACACCGGAGACGAGCGCCGCGCGATCGAACAGTTGATCGACGATGTAGCGATGATCGACGACGCGGTAATTGACCAGTTTCTCTTTTTTGTTTTCGTCCAATATGAGGAGGGCCGGCGCCTCACTGGAATCGAGCGCGCTTGGCATGTCGATGTAGGTTTTGAGGCCATCATTATAGACCCGCTCCGGCTTCCATCGTGATTTGCCCGTTATGCGGTAGCGGAAATCAAGACCGTCAGCGCGCCCGCCATAACTGCCCCTGGCACTATCGGATACCGGGTTGACCCGTGCCAGCTCCGCTGGCGATATCTGCGCCTCATCGGGGTAGATGAAACCGACGCGCGCCATATATGCGGCGGCATCGGATCTCAGCGCAATATGATAGACCCGGCGCGACGTCGTGATGATGAGCGACGTGTTCAAATTCGGTTCGACCGGCTTCACGATCAAATGAACTTTCTGATCGAGACCTTCTCCGCTTTTCGCCGCGCTGATCTTCCAGCGTACAATGTCGCCGACATTGACATTGGAGACCTGTTCGCCGGCCTGCAGCTCGATATCGCACACCTGGAGCGGTGCACATACAACCTGGGGTTGGCTCGCTCCGAAGAGGATATTGACCTTTCCATCGTCTCCTGGAGCAATGACACCGCTGTCGTTCTGCCAGAGCTGGCTATAGGATATGCCGCGTTTGGCGGGTAAATTGACCTCCTTGGTCGAACGCGCGGTAGCTGCGGAGGCCGCCAACAGCGCGGGAATTGCCACGGCACTATAGAGCGCTCGATTTTTGTTCATTTTACATACCCCGCATAGGAAATATTTGTGATGTAAAGTCCGAGTGGGTTCACCAATATGGTTTTGGGATCCGGGTGGGCGGCGAGCGCAATCTGCACTTCCCCGCGAAAATAATTGGTGGCCTGCGTTGTGCCGTCGCGATTATAGGTCGTTTCGGTCCATTCAATCCGATAGCTGCGGTCGCTGACGGGCAGGACGGTCTGGACCGAGACAGAAACCGTTTCCTGCTGCGCTTTCTCGAACGGGCTATTGCCTGGTTGCTGAAAATACTCGGATATCGTCCGCGTCGCCGGATCGGATTTCGCGAGATAGGCGTAGAGCTTGTCGACCATCGCGCGCTGCACGACGGCATCGGCCGAGACGCCACGAAAATTCTGGATGAAGTCCGCTATGAGGAGCTGAACGATCCGCTTGTCATAGCTGGTCGTGCTTTCGAGCGGGCCATTATAGGCGACCTGGCCGAGCTTGTTAACTTCGACGATATAGGGAACGACCTTGGTCTGGCTCGAAAGATATATGGCATAGAGCATGGTTGTTCCGGCCATGACGAGCGAAATGAGCGCGACAGATTGCCACATGCGCTTTGCGGAGACATATTCACCGAACCGCTCATTCCATTCTCTCCGGGCATCGAGAAAGGGATTGAGCTTTTGCGAAGATTTTGCGCGCGCGCGGTCGCTGACATCCTGTTTCACTGTCATGAGCCTTTGTTGAGGGGCGAAATATAAGGTTGAGGCGTCGAGCCTCCGCCGTTGCTACCGCCGCTATTGGAACCACCGCCGGGCTGTGCGTTAGCGGCCTTCGCCTGTGTCTGCAGATTCTGAAGCTTCGATAACGCCTGCCCGCCGATGCCACCGAAGGTTGATCCGGGAGTTTTCATCGCCTTGCCGGCGGCGGCGGTCGCAAGCGCTTTGACGGTAGCCATGGTGGAAAGACCCATGCCACGCGCCAGGCCCATGGCCGCGCCCGTAACGCCGCCGATCCCGCTGGGCGCAAACCCGCCGCTTGAGCGCGTCGTTCGCACAGCCTGAGCGGCCACAACTGAAGCCCTGGCGCTGGCAGCCCCCACAGCAGCAGCCGCAGCTCCCGTTATGCCCGCGGCATTGGCGATGCCGCTATTTCCTCCGAGAGACGCGCCCGCCATGACACCTTCGATGAGAGTAGGCAGGCGCTGAACGAGGAAGGCGAAGGTGACAGCAACGCCCAATAATATCAAGATTGCTTTCAGAAGCTGGGTTGGTCCCACGGAGCCGATGCCCGTAACCAGCGTGTTGATGACGGTGAAGCCAAGGCCGAGCGTGATTTTTAGCACGAAGAGCTTGGCGCCGATCGCGATGATCGAAACAATGTAGCGTCTGCCGATGTCATGCGACCACCGGAAGCCCAAAAAGCCCAGGATGATGACTCCAATATTGATGATGATGTTGGCCTCGATAATGACCAGCATATATTGCGCGGCAACCAGGCCCAGCGCGATCAGCACGATGATTGCGGCAATGATGATGGCAAGGCTGCCGGAGATGTCAGTCCAGGTGAGATTGGCTAGCGCTATGTCGACGATATTGAGGCCCTCATCGAGGATCGAGGCGGGTCCGCTTGGCACTGCCGAAGACGCGGCACCCGCCAAAATATTCCAGCTCGATATGATGTTGCCGCCAAAGCCGATCCCGTTCGAGACGATCCAGAAGCCGACGCCAATGAACATGATCCTTTTGACGATCTCGGCGACCAACTCTCTTATGTCGGCCTGATTGATCGCGCAGGTTATCATCGCCCAGGCAAATTCGATCCCTGCGAGAACGCCAAAAAGATGGGTGGCGAAGCTTTGCAGATTCGAGCCCATGCTCGAAGCCGCCGCCTGATATTGAGCGACAATCTGATCCAGGACGGCGGATTGCTGCACGGCCTGGGCAGAAGCGGGAGTAGCCAGCGCCAGGGACATAAGCGTCGTAACGGCCAAAAGCGCGCGCCGATTATGGCTGCTAGCCGCTGAGACAAACATTAATATGTCCGACCCGTATTGCGTTTCGTGTACTGATAATCAGGCCCCAGGACAATTTTGCCATCGCAGCCATAGGTTCCGGCAACACCCTTTACCGGATGCGCCATGGCGCTTCCCGGAGGACAGTCATATCCGGGATCAAGCGGATCGGTGATCGCTGCCGCGGCGGCAGGAGCGGCATTTCCGCCCGCCGCCGTCGAGGCGCTATTCGGTACCGTACTCGTGAAAATCGTCAATTTCACGATGACTATGACCAACAGGATGATCGTCGCGATGGCGCCGTATAGATAGGCCGGCTTCATCAGTAGACCACGCCTGTGTTGCGCTGCGTGCTACCCGGAGCGGTCAAGGCCTGGTTCTTGCCGGCATCGGCGTCCTGAACGGCGCTCACCTTGGCATTGAAGGCGGCTTGCATCGACATTTGCGCCATGACGAGCTGGCGCAGCTTCTGCAGTTGCTGGACTTGTTGCACCGCGATCTGGTTCGCTACCTGGAGCGACTTTTGCTGACCGTTCGAGGACATGCTCATATTTTCGAGCTGTTGCAGCGTGGCCTGCTCGTTTGCGAACTGACCTTCCTGCAACCCCGCTGTTTTCAGGACCGCGCCGATGGTGTCGGAATTGGTCTTGGACCAATCGGCATAGGCGGTCGCATAATTGGCCCGATTGAGCGGGCTGGCTTGATAGGCCGCGAAATCCTTGAAGCGCGCGGCGACGACCTGGTCCACATTCGCCAGATTATAGGCGAGGGAACGTCCCTGGCTGACCAGCGACCGCAGTGAATTCAGCTCCGAGGTGACATTTCCCCACACCTGTGCCGGCAATGAAGCCGTATTCTGAATCATGTTGTTGTAGGATTTCAGCGCATAGGAAATTTGCTGAATCTGGTTGTTGATCTGCGTGATCTGGTTCGCAACCTGCTGGATATTCTTGAGCTGGATTCCCGCCAGCTGCGCATTGTTCAAGAGCTGTGTGAACTCCGTTGCGCCGCCAAATCCGCCAACGCTTCCAGCAAATGCAACATCAGTGGAAATGGCACCTGGTATCAATGCGCTCGCCACGAGAGCAATTTTAATGAGCGATAAGGGCTTCATGATCGACGTTCCTTTCCTTGAGCCATTGATAGATCCAATCCTCCTTGAAGGTTTCGTGGAGGAGACGAATGCGGTTCAGCTCTTCTTTCGATGAAGCGCCCACAAAAGCGAGCGTCAGCGGCCCAAGCTCCATGTCGAACAGGCGGCGGCCTTCCGGCGTAACCATATAATATTCACGCTTACGCTGCGCGGTGGCGATGATTTCGATCTGCCTTTGGTTGAGGCCGAGCATCTCATATTGCTCGCGGACCTTGGCGTTCGATAAAATGCCGTCATTGGGCAGGAATATCTTGGTGGGGCAGGATTCGGACAATATCTCGATAATGCCGGAGCGCATCGCGTCCGCGACGCTCTGTGTCGCGAAAATGACCGAACAATTGGCGCGACGAAGGGTTCGAAGCCATTCAATGATCTTCGATTTGAAAACAGGATGGCCCAGAAATATCCATGCCTCGTCGAGGATGATGAGCGACGGGCGGCCCGTCAGTCGCTTCTCGATCCGGTTGAACAGATAGAGCAGAACCGGGATCACCTTGTCCTCGCCCATATTCATCAGGCGATCGAGCTCGAATGTCGAGAAATCCGCCATGTCGAGATTATCCTGCACCGCATCGAACAATTGTCCGTTCGCGGCTTCCAGGGTATAGGCCTGTAAAGCCTCGCGTATTTCCTTATTTTGTACGGTGTTCACGAAGTCGGTGATGGTGCGGCGCTTACCCGCGGCCAGCAACTGGATGGCGCGGGCTACCTCGGAACGGTGCGATATCGTGACCTCGACCTTGTTGAGCGTAAGGACGGCTTCAAGCCATTCCTGCGCCCAGGCTTTGCCATAGGCGGTGTCGATATCCTGCAACGGACAAAAGGCGAGATCGCTGTCTTCTTCTCCGATCCCATAATGCCTGCCACCTATGGCAAGCGTCAGCGGCAAAATGCTGCTGCCCTTGTCGAAGATGAAAATCTGCGATCCGCTATATCGGCGAAACTGTGCGGCGATGAGCGCGAGCAGCGTGGATTTACCGGAGCCGGTAGGGCCGAGGATCTGCGTATGCCCGACATCGTGTGAATGAATATTGAATCGCAATGGCGTGAAGCCGGAGGTCGCCACCTGCATCAAGGGCGGTGAGCCTGGCGGGAACATCGGATTGGGATTGTGATGCGCGCCTGCATAGACATCGTTCAGCGGGATGAGGTGACTGAGATTGAGTGAATGGATGAGGGGGCGGCGCACATTCGCAACAACATTGCCGGGTAACGAACCGATATAGGCATCGGCTGCGTTCAAGGTTTCGACCCGCGCGACAAATCCCAGATTGCCCAATGACCGGACAATTTTGCGCGCAGTGCGATCGAGCACATCCTGATTGCCGCCGTAGAGCACGACAACACTCGTATAATAGCCAAAAGCCACAAGATTGCTTGCTGCTTCGGCCTGTGCCTCGGCCGCGTCCAAACTCATATCGTCGGCGTCCTGATCGCGTTGGCCGTCCTGCTTGCCGAGGATCTGATCCATAAGCTTGCGCGCCTTGCCCGACCATTTGCGGCGCTGCCTGTCGAGCTGCGTGTTGGCGTCAACCGGGTCCAATGCAATGAACCGCGTGCTCCACCTGTAATGCGTGGAATGCTGATCGAGCTCGTTCAAAATGGCGGGCTCGGACCAGCTGGGGAAGCCCTCGATCGCAACGACGCTGATGCGCTGGTCATCAATGACCGGGGTTATGCCGGCAATAAATCGCCGCGAGAGAACAGCGTCCAGATACATCGGTATCGGCGGAAGGCTGACGGGCAAATTTTCACCTGTGATGCAGCAGCAAATATGCTGGAGCAAATGATCCCGATAAACCTGGCGTCCATGCTCATCCTCATAGACATCCGTCTGGAGGCGCTGCACCCGGATGATATTGCTGATCTGATCTTCGAATTCGGAGACCTTTGCCTTGAACTCAATCAGGGCCATGTCAGCGTAGGTTTGCCTGGCGGTCTCATCGTCAGCGTACATCCAGCGCTCAAGCTTCGAGCTATTTTCACCCGGCGGCATGAAGGTCAGCACGATGAAGTGCGTGCTTTCGAAATGCCGGCCATGGTTCTGAAACGCATGGCGCCTTTCATCGTCAATGGCTTGGGTAATTTTGTCCGGGAAATAGCTGCGTTCCGGCGCTGGATAGCCCGTCGAACTGGTTCTGTAGCTGTCTATGTGCAGCACCAGTCCGGTGCCGAGACGGACAAGAACATTGTTCACGCGCGCCGCGAGTAACGCCAGTTCCTCCGGTGTCGAGCTTTCCACGTCCGGGCCTTGATAGGTCCAGCCCGCCATCAGGCTGCCGTCCTTGTTCAATATGATGCCGTCATCAATCTCGGCGGCATAAGGCAGCAAATCGGCAAAGCCGGGGGAGGGCGAACGATATTTTTTGAGCCGGAGCATTTACAGCGTCCTCCACGGGCTCGATCGTGCGCAATAGGATAATCTGTATCGAATGTGCCTGAGATAGACGCGCCGCATATCGACATCGGCTTTTGCAAGCCGCCGATAGAGCGGCAATCCGACCAGGGCGAGAAGGAAGCCGACGAAGACTCCATACCAGGAGAGAACAACGCCGATGAGGATCGCGCATACGAGCAGGTGGGCGAGAACCAGCTCCCGGTCCCCGCCCATGATCAAATGGGGACGGGTCAGCGCGCGATGAATTTTGATGCGCACTTCACCGTCCCACATATTACGCTCCTATAATGGCAGGAGAGGCGACCCGGACTTTGCGTCGGAAGACCCAGCTACGGGTACGGCGTAGACAATATGCGCCGAGGATTGCGGCCAGCAGATATGTGCCGGTCGGATCGGACGGAGGCGCTGTTTTGCCGATTGTTGCGGCCGCACCAGCAAACAAGGTGGTGTAGGCCGTGCCGGCGAGAGCCATGATGCCGATCACGAGAACGATGTAGCAAAGGCGCTTGGCAAAGTCGCCGATCTCACCACCGAAAATGAGGGTCGCACCAGCGACGGTAATCGAAATCAGCGAGAGCGCACCAGCGACTGGACCGTTCAAGGATTGCTGCACAAGGCTCAATGGACCTTCCCAGGGGAGGGCGCCGGCGGTTGTCGTGGCGAATGCCGAGCTGGGTAGTAATGCCAGGCTTATGCCCGCTACCCAGCGCATCAATCTGTCATGCTGCATGCTGTTCTTCCCTTCGTGCGAATGATTTGGTCAGATAGCTGTCACCGTCGGAGTTCGTGACTTCGAGAATCTCGCTGATCCGGCGCGTGCCGTTGTCGTTGGTGATGAAAATCACCATGTCGACCGCTTCCCCGATCAGGCGGCGCATCGGCGATGCCGTGCTTTCGCCGATCAGGCTTTCAAGCCGATCGAGCGCGGCATGCGCACTATTTGCATGGATTGTGCCGATCCCGCCCGGATGGCCGGTGTTCCATGCCTTGAGGAGGGTCAGGGCTTCGCCGCCTCTCACCTCGCCGACAATGATGCGATCGGGGCGAAGCCGCATGGTCGAGCGGAGCAGTCGGTCCATCCCGACGTCATCGCTGGTGAGCATCTGGACCTTGTTGCGTGCCGAACATTGAATTTCGGCCGTATCCTCGATGATGACGATACGATGGTCAGGATGAATGAGGCTGATTTCCTGAATGAGGGCGTTCGCAAGCGTGGTCTTCCCCGACCCTGTGCCGCCTGCAATCATGATGTTGCGCCGTTCGGCAACGGCTGTCCGCAAGACCATGATGTCGCTGGTCGACATGATGCTGTTGCTCGCATAATCTTCGAGTGCAAACACCTTAGAGGCTTTGCGGCGGATCGTGAAAGTGGGACCAGCGACTATGGGAGGCAACAGGCCTTCGAAGCGGCTGCCATCAGTCGGCAACACCGCACTCACAATCGGCGATTGGCGTGTCACAACGGTATCTGCGAAGGCTGCAACGGTCGCTATCACGCGCGCGGGCGAGACATAGCCGTCCTCTTCGAGCTGGACCAGGCTCTTGCCCAAACGTTCGACCCATAAAGAGCCATCGGGATTGACCATCACTTCAACCACATCAGGCTCCTTGAGCGTCGCGCAGATGACTTCGCCCAACTCATCCTGCAGTTTTACCGAAATGCGCCGCCGGCTTTCGGCGGTGAGCTGCTCCATGGATGATGATGGTCCCGGCATAAGCCCCTCACGTCGAAGTCTTTGAGTCCGATATTATCATTAACACTAATTCCGATAATCGAGCAATGGCCGAATCTTAAGATTGCGTTAAGAATTTTTGCTCCGAAGGCGACGTATCGTTCGATAAGCAGGGCATAAGACCAGGCGCGGATAAGCCTTTGAAAACTAGATTTATTGATCTCCGCCTCGTCTGAAGCGCACGTCTGATTCAGTGAGCGGGCTGGCTCGCGCCGCCCGAAGATCAGGTGCAAATGGATCGAATGGCTTGGTTTTTGGGCAGCGTTTGCATACACAGGCCATCACGCAGCTGGTTGCGCGTTTGCGCTTGGATCAAGGATGGCAGGGCGGTGTGCCGACACGATTTTTGTTGATCGCGCAGGAATGCCAAAGCCCGTCACCGAAGGAGCAAATATCGGCCTCCTACGTCGACGGGGATATCATCGTTGAGTCGGGTCGAGGGGGCGTGCATCAACTGCTGAAGCAGCTTGCTCGTCAGGGCAACGCGCTGGCGAGCGGCGACACCATCAAGATTCATGACCTGTCCTGCCTGCCGGTCAATACCATGTCGCTCGTGCGGATTTTCCATAAACTGCTGCAAAAAGGCATAGCGATCGAAATTGGCAATGCGGCTCTTGTGATCTCGCCCGACGATGGCAAAAGCGAGCTAATGCGCCTCATTGCTCTGTTGGATCAGCACTGGAGGCATCTCCACGGCGTCAAATCGCATCCTCCGGACCAATCAAAGCCAGGCCCAAAGCCAAGACTCAATCCGGAGCAGTTGACCGACATACAAGCACGATTATCTCAACCTGGGGCTACCGTAAGCTCGGTTGCCCGTGACATGAATGTTCGCCGAACCACCCTGTTCGATTTCTTGCGGCGATACTCGTAAAAGCGATTTAACTCAGTAACTCGATTTCGGAAATTCCCAGTGCATGAGCGATGGCGACGATTTCGCTCAAGCTTATGTGCTGAGCCGTGCCTTTCGCAATATCGTCCAGCCGTTCGGGCGAAAGCGCGGAGATTTTTGCAACTTCCCTCAAATCGATGGTCTTATCCTTTATAAGGCTGTTGATGTTATTGCTAACGTTGTCGGTCAGACTTGCTAGATTCGGTTGGCCCGATATTTGGTTTTCCACTCAGCAAAGCTCCTCACCCAAAACATGCGTCAAGCACGAAAGCCCGTGCCCAATTCGCGTTCTTCTTTACGAATCAGCTTCAGATTATCGCGAGTGCTTCTGGTTCTCGATCAGGCTTTTGGTGCAGCGTAGCAGCAAATACTTCCGACCGATCACAGTTGGGGACACAGCACCCGCAATTATGGATCTTCTAATATCCCCCTAGGGAATCTGTCATACCACCAATGATATAGAGTCTCTCGCGGCGAGAGCAACTAGGATCGTGAAAGCAAGATCAATCCATTTTGGATAATAATGAAACTAATGGACTATCAACGGCTTGGGCGATAGTTTCCATTAGTTCTAAAGTGGGATTGGCACGTCCATTCTCAATATTGGACAGGTGCGCTATGGCAATCCCCGTCATTTGGGAAAGGGATCTTTGTGATATACTCAATTCTTTCCTGCGTCTCCGGCAGTTTTCACCAAAAATTATTGCCAGTTCCGAGGTTCGCTTCTCCAGATTGAAACTCTGCACCATATTGGATTCTTTCCTTACGACCCCATGCTATGTTTTGTAGGATGTTCGTTCCCTACTACAAATCGCGTGGCGTTAAAGATTTTTTTGTCCATGTTTGAGGGTCACTGGTCGTTCCGGGCCGGGACCCGCCGGCTCAGCAGCGGGCTACCTCGAGCGCGTTTCGGTATAGGCTGCGCGGCTTCTCCGGGACCGATGATCTCAGAGCTGTTTTGCCGGCGGCTATGGCCAGCGGGATCGAGTATTTGTTGTTCAAGTTTCGTCTCGAGCCCGACAAGGGGTGTAGGTTCGCCATATGGTCGCGATATGTTGGCGTTGACCTGCGCCTCCAGTGGTCATCTAACAAGCTTGATCTGCAACCCTGATGCCTCCACGCGCTCCCACGCGCGGTCGGCCGTCAGAGCGGGCAGGCCTTCTGCAATCGCAAGGGCCATGCAGGTGCGATCCCCGAGCCCGCAGCCATATTCCCGCGTGGCAGGGTACAGCGCCGCCGCCGCGATCGCGCCTTCCCGGTCATGTGACCGTATATCGAGATGAAGTGCGTCGAGCATTTCAATAGATGCGTCGGGGGAGATGCCGCGCCTGATCAATTCCTTGATCACTTCCTGGAGATTGACCGCCGAGATCACACCATCGCCGATATGGGCCGCAACCATATTAGCTCCGACTTCGTCACGGAGCAGGGCCAAGATCGCCGAGGCGTCGAACACAACAGACGGCATGATCAGGCCTGGTCCTCGCGCTCGGCTTCGGCACGACGCTCGGCAAGAAATTCATCGACCGAGGCATCGTGCGTGGCGTGACGTCGATAGAGCTCCTGGGCGTGCCCTATGCTCTGTCCTATTGACGTCAATCGGACTTCATCGCCTTCGAGCGAAAACACTACCGTGCCGCCGTCCGCCATACCCAAAGCTTCTCTCACCATTTTCGGAAGCACCAAACGACCATTTTGCGCCACTCTGGCATCGAACGCCTTCCCCATTTCCCACTCCTTCAATTCATTGAGGCATGAAGAGAATTATGCCATATAAGATTAATTGTCACAATGGATTTCATGCCAGTAAATTTGGCGTCGATAAGCGGCCAAACAGGCTTGACGGCATTTAGTGGGCGGGGAGTCGGAATGGCGAGGCGCAAACACGAGCTGCTGACCGTTGCTCCATGCGAGCGCGACCAACTGGCTCGGCTATCTTGGGGCTCTGCGTTTCAATGGCTGATCGCCCTTACCATTTCGCCCTGGACGGAGCCGGACGCTGTGTGTTCCAATCCTCGTAGAACGGCTTCAGTTCGGCAGGAAGTGCGGTCTCGAATGCCGCGTCCAGCGGGTAGTGCGGTATGGCGAGGGCAATCAGGTTGAGCAGGCCTTCACCCTGTTTCCGGTCCTTTGGGCGCTTGAGCGGATTGCGCTTCGTCTGGGCAGACATCCACAACTTGTGGAGCGCGAACCAGCGCGGATCGGGCGCTACAATGCGAGCAGGTGAACCATCGCGGCAGCCGACGACATGGTCAACAGGCCGACCGAGCAGGAGCCATTCCTGTTCGAGCAACGGGATCGGTCGTGGGCGGTCGGTGGTGTCGAGCGTGTCGGCGCGCGACGGTGCGACGAGCAGTTCGACCTCGTAAGCCTTGGAGTTTCGGGCTTGGAAGTCGCGCTCGCTGTTGATGGTGAAGGTGGGATCAACTGCTTTGAGCATGTCCCACACCGTCTTGCCGGTCAGGTCAGGCTCGCCAGCGACCCAGGCGAGATCGAAATCCTCGGTCTCGTCTGGCAACAGGACGAAAGCATTGGCCTCGATCATGTAGGCAGCAATCGCATTGGTCCCAACCACGAACAGGTGGGAACCAAGCAAATTGCGCCGATCGCATTCGCGCAAGATCGGGCCGGCGTCGCTCGACAGCAGCGGAAGCCTGAGCGCTCGGTACAGCGCCGCGCTTTCCGCGAGCGCAGTGCGCTGGTCTTCCAGCGCCTGTTTCAACGCCGACTTGCGGGCATGGTAGGTGGTGAACTCGGCTTCGCGCGCTGCATCCCAGCGTCCCATGCTCTTGCCGTTGCCGCCGCGGTCGAAGATCCTATAAAGATAGTCGTGTGGGCCGATGGTCTTGCGGCGCATGTCGTAGGGCATTGTCGCACGCTCGCGCTCGAGCGCCATCCAGGCTTCGTAGCGCTGGCGCAGGTTGACAAGCAGGCGCGACTGTTCGTCGCTGAAGGAGCGAAAGCCAGACATGCTATATTTATCCCACACGCCGGGCTATTTGTCAAAATGCGGGATAGTCCGATAACAAAGATTATGTTAAATCAGTAAGTGATTGGCCGGGCTCTGTTGCAAAAATCGTGAAGCTTGAGCATGCTTGGCGGAGATTGGACGGACGGAACGATGACGGATTTCAAGTGGCGCCATTTCCAGGGTGATGTGATCCTGTGGGCGGTGCGCTGGTATTGTCGCTATCCGATCAGCTATCGCGACCTTGAGGAAATGCTGGCGGAACGCGGCATTTCGGTCGACCATACGACGATCTATCGCTGGGTCCAGTGCTACGCCCCGGAGATGGAGAAGCGGCTGCGCTGGTTCTGGCGGCGTGGCTTTGATCCGAGCTGGCGCCTGGATGAAACCTACGTCAAGGTGCGGGGCAAGTGGACCTACCTGTACCGGGCAGTCGACAAGCGGGGCGACACGATCGATTTCTACCTGTCGCCGACCCGCAGCGCCAAGGCAGCGAAGCGGTTCCTGGGCAAGGCCCTGCGAGGCCTGAAGCACTGGGAAAAGCCTGCCACGCTCAATACCGACAAAGCGCCGAGCTATGGTGCAGCGATCACCGAATTGAAGCGCGAAGGAAAGCTGGACCGGGAGACGGCCCACCGGCAGGTGAAGTATCTCAATAACGTGATCGAGGCCGATCACGGAAAGCTCAAGATACTGATCAAGCCGGTGCGCGGTTTCAAATCGATCCCCACGGCCTATGCCACGATCAAGGGATTCGAAGTCATGCGAGCCCTGCGCAAAGGACAGGCTCGCCCCTGGTGCCTGCAGCCCGGCATCAGGGGCGAGGTGCGCCTTGTGGAGAGAGCTTTTGGCATTGGGCCCTCGGCGCTGACGGAGGCCATGGGCATGCTCAACCACCATTTCGCAGCAGCCGCCTGATCGGCGCAGAGCGACAGCCTACCTCTGACTGCCGCCAATCTTTGCAACAGAGCCGACGAGCCTATCTGACCCGCAATGAAGGCCACCTGCTCACGCTCCACCAGGCGGCGCACTTGCTCCAGGGTTTTCGGCGGGCTGTAGCCATCGTCGGCCAGCACCAGCTTGAGCTTGCGACCATTCAAGCCACCCTCAGCGTTTACCAGATCAAACCATGCAGACATGGCCTTGCCGACGGCGCCATAGCCTGCGGCCGGGCCGCTAAGCGGGAGGGTCGTGCCGATCTTGATCTCGCTGTCTGTTACGCCTTGGATGCCCGCGCCCTGCGCGCGGGTCAGACCAGAAACGCCCGTCAGCATGGCGCCGGAAAGCATGGTGATGAATTGTCTTTTCTGCATGATGTCTCCTGTTGTGGTTGGATGGGTCAGGTAAATTGATACGTCAGCGCGGCGCCATCCGAATGGCACCATCCACACGAATGGACTCGGCGTTCATGTAGCCGCAAGTGACGAGAAACTCGACGGTCTGCGCGAATTCATCGGGGTCACCCAACCGCTTGGGAAAGGGCACGCTGGCCGCCAGCGCCTGTTTGACGTTGTCTGGCAGGCTCAACAGCAAAGGTGTACCGAAGATCCCCGGCATGATGGTGTTGATCCGAATCCCTTCGTCCATCATGTCGCGCGCGATTGGAAGGGTCATACCCACGATTGCTGCCTTGCTGGCCGCATAGCTGGCCTGGCCGACTTGGCCGTCCTGCGCGGCGGCCGAAGCGGTGTTGACGATGGCGCCGCGGTCGCCATCGGCGAGCGGCGCGAGCGTCAACATACCCGCAGCTGACTTGGCGATGCAGCGGAAGGTGCCCACCAGGTTGATCTGAATGATGCGATTGAAACGATCTGCCGCGCATGGGCGGATTTCGCCGGTTTTCTTGTCGCGGCTGACAGTCTTGACGGCATCGGCAGTGCCGGCGCAGTTGACCAAAATGCGTTCCTGCCCGATCGCGGCGCGGGCCTTGGCGAAGGCTGCGTCCACCTGCTCCTCGGACATCACGTCCACATTGCAGTAAACGCCGCCAAGCTCGCTTGCCAAAGCCTGGCCGACGGCTTCGTTCATGTCGAAGATGGCGACTTTGACGCCGTGGCTCGCCAAGAGTCGGGCCGTGGCAGCTCCCAGACCGGAAGCCCCCCCGGTGATGACGGCAGAAATGTCGGAATTCAGTTTCATGGCTTTTCCTTGATAGAGGACAGACAGGCGTTAATGGCCAGTGAAATTGGGGGCACGCTTGCCCAAGAATGCCGCTTGCCCTTCCAGGTTGTCGGCCGAACGCAAAACGACGAAGAAATTGCGCTTCTCATGCTCCAGGCCCTGCGCGAGCGGAGTTTCAAAGCTGGCCAAGGCCGCGTCTTTCGCCAGAACCACGGCCAGTGGCGAATTGGCCGCAATCCGGCTGGCCATCGCCAACGCCGTCGGTAGGGCTTGGCCGTCGGCCGTCACTTCAGCGACGATGCCGAAGTCGCAGGCTTTGCGGGCGTCAATGAAATCGCCGGTCAGCAGCAGGGCCATCGCCTTGGACTTGCCGATGGCATGGATCAGGCGCTGGGTGCCACCGGCGCCAGGAATGGCGCCCAGCTTGACTTCCGGCACGCCGAACTTGGCGGACTCGCCGGCGATCACGATGTCGCAGGCCAGCGCCAGTTCCGTGCCGCCGCCCAGCGCGACCTTTTCGACCGCCGCAATGACGGGCTTAGGAAATCTCCCCAGTTCCGAAAAGAAGTCCCAGCCCGTCGGTCCGCGATCACCCATCAGTGGCGCGGCGCGCAGAACCTCGAACGCCGTGATGTCAACTCCTGCGCAAAACACTCCCTCGGCACCGGTGATGACGACGGCTCGCACAGCATCGTCGTCGCGCAGTTGCGCAAGCTGTGCGCGCAGGCCATCGAATACCGTGCGGTTCAAGCTGTTCTTCGCACGGGGGCGGTTGATGGTCAACGTGACAATGGCGCCTTCGCGGCTGACGAGCACTTCGCTGGATTCGCTCATGTTGGCCACGCTCATGCCAGTCGCTCGATGATGGTTGTATTGGCCGTGCCCGAGGCCTCGCAGATGGTTTGCAGGCCATAGCGGCCGCCCCGGCGCTCCAGCTCGCACAGCAGGTCGGTGAGCATGCGCGCGCCGGTGGAACCCAGCGGATGGCCGATCGCCACCGAGCCGCCGTTGACGTTGAGGCGATCATCCGGAATGCGGAATTCCTGCTGGAACATCAGCGGCACTCCGCCAAAGGCTTCGTTGACTTCAAACAGGTCAATGTCGGCCAGGCTCAGACACGATTCCTTCAGCGCCTTGCGGGTGGCATCGAGAACAGCGGTGAACTGGATGACGGGGTCGGCTGCCGCCACGGCAGTGCTGACGAAGCGCGCTCGCGGCACCAGGCCATGCTGTTTGGCATAGGCGCGGCTGGCGATCAGCAGCGCAGCGGCTCCATCGCTGATCTGCGACGAGTTGGCGGCCGTGGTGGCGCCGTCTGCGGAAAACACGGGCTTGAGCGTGGCCATCTTTTCGAGGTTGGGGTCCGCGCGCATGCCCTCATCGGCGGTGATGATCGGGCT
Source organism: Sphingobium sp. DEHP117 (assembly GCF_030867385.1). Lineage (GTDB taxonomy): Bacteria > Pseudomonadota > Alphaproteobacteria > Sphingomonadales > Sphingomonadaceae > Sphingobium. The sequence continues at coordinate 264,107 of NZ_JAPFBJ010000004.1, forward strand.
GTCCGGGTCGGCCGGGTCCTCGTTCAGCCGCACCAGTTGATCTTGGACACGGCCGGCCTGCGATGCCGCGATGGCGCGCCGATGGCTGCGCACGGCGAAAGCGTCCAGGGCCTCGCGCGTGAGGCCGAAGCGCTTGTTCATCAACTCCGACGAGACGCCTTGCGGCAGCAGCGGGTTGTCCTGGTAGCGCGCCAGTTCGCGCGGGCTGTATTGCGAGCCCAGCGGCGCGCCGGGCTTGAACGAAGGTGGCATGGGAGCCTGCGACATCGACTCCACCCCGGCCCCGATAACCAGTTGGTAGGCACCAGCCTGGATACCGTGCACGGCAAAGCTGACCGCTTGCTGGCCGGAGCCGCATTGCCGGTCAACCGTCACAGCCGGGACGGATTCGGGCAGTCCCGCTGCCAATACGGCATGACGTCCCAGGTTGCCGTGCTGTTGATCCCACTGCAGCACGCAGCCAACGATCACATCGTCCAGATCTGCGGGGTTGACGCCGGAGCGCTCGACCAGTTGGCGTAGCGTCTCGCCCAGCAGATCGACGGGGTGCCATTTCTGCAGGCGCCCACCGCGTTTGCCCACCGGGGTGCGCAGAGCACCGACGATGACGGGTTCATGGTCATTCATGTTGTTCTCCTGTAGAAAAAGGTTGGCTCACTCTGCGTAGCGGCCCGCATGCTCGGCGCGTATGCGCTTCTTGTCGAGCTTGCCGACGCTGGTCTTGGGGATGGCTTCGACAAACAGGACCTGATCGGGCAACTGCCACTTTGCGAAGGCGCTGGATAGGTGTTCCTGCAGTTGTTCCTGGGTTGCCTGCTGGCCGGGCTTCAGCACCACCAGGGCCAGCGGCCTTTCCTGCCACTTCGCATGAGGAATGCCGACCACCGCGGCATCACGCACGGCGGAATGGCCCATGAGCAGGTTTTCCATGTCGATGGAAGAAATCCATTCGCCGCCGCTCTTGATCACGTCCTTGATGCGGTCAGTGACCTTGAGGTAGCCGTTCTCGTCCACCGTGCCGACATCGCCCGAGCGCCACCACCCGCCCACCAAGAAGCGATCACCAGAATCGGGCATGTCGTGGTAGCTGGTCGTGATCCAGGGGCCGCGCAGGCAAATCTCTCCGGCCGACTGGCCGTCGTGCGGCAGGTCCTGGTCGTTGGCATTTAGGATGCGGATGTCCACGCCAGTCAGGACCAGGCCCTGCTTGCGCTTGAGATTCCACCGCTCCTCCTGGGTCAAGCGGTTACTCAGCGTGGGCTTGAGACGGTTGACGGTCACCAGCGTAGTGGCTTCGGTGGCGCCGTAGGCGTGCACCACCTCAGCGCCCGTGAGGTTGTAGAAACCGATCATCATCGACAGCGGTGGCTCGGAGGCACCAGACAGCATGCGCATGCGGCCAAAGTCCGGCTTGACCGGCATCGTCTCGATGTACTGCAGCATCGGTTGGAAGATGGCCGGCGCGCCATTGGTGATGGTCACACCCTCGGCGATCATGGCGTCAACCAGCGGCTTGGTGTCTTCGGCAGCGTAGCGGCCAGGCAGCACGATCTTGTCGGCCAGCAGCGTGGCGGCCTGTGGCAGGCCCCAGCACTGCCCGTGGAACATGGGCGTGATGAGCATGACGCAGTCGTCCAGCGTCATGCCCAAATTAGTGGCCATGGCCGTGGAGTGCAAGTAGATGCCGCGGTGCGAGTAGTACACGCCCTTGGGCTTGCCTGTGGTGCCGGTGGTATAGCAGGCGCTGTAAGCCGAGGTTTCGTCAATCTCGGGCCAGTCGATCTTCGTGTCGGCAGCGGCCAGCAGGTCTTCATAGTGCAGCAGCGGCTTCAGCGTGGTCTTGATCTGGTCCAGCGGCTTGTCGGTCATGACGATCCAGCCCTTGATCTGGGGGGAGTTCGCTGCAACGGATTCGGCGATCGGCAGCAAGGACTCGTCCACGCAGACGTAAGACACCTTGCTGTGGCCAACCACATAGCCCAAGTCCTCAGCGCCTAGGCGCAGGTTCATCTGCAGCATGACCGCGCCCAGGCCGGGGATGGACCAGTACAGCTCGAAGTGGCGCCGACTATTCCAGTCTAGGATGCCGACCCGGTCGCCCGGCTCGACGCCTAGTGCGCGCAGTGCATTGGCACTGCGGCAGACGCGCGCGTAGCACTCGGCATAGGTGTAGCGATCCCAGCCACCATCGGGTGTGCGGTAGACGATCTCCTGGTCCCCGTGGGTGCGCGCGGCGTGCCGGATCAGCGTCGTAGTGTTGAGCTGGCGCTCGTTACCCGTGGTGGACGGGCATCCGCGAACGAGCTGGGTGGTAGCTGTCATTTCTTTGTCTCCTGAGTGGTTGCGTTGAGAGCCTGGAACCGTGGGGCCGGAGCCGCTTCGATGGCGCCGGAGGGGGTGGATTGGTAGATGCCCCTTGCCGCGTTGTGCGGATGCCGAACTGACTCGGCCAAGCTGAGCACAGGCGCAAAGCAGGCGTCGCTGCCTTCGAGCAATTCGCACCAGTGCGCCCGGGGCCTGCTGCGGATAAGGGCCACGATGCGCTCCTTCAGCGCTGGCCACTTCGCAGTTTCGTACTGCTCGGCAGGGTTGACGTCCGTCAGGCCCAGCTTTGACAGCAGCAGTGCGTGGAATGCGGGCTCTACCGCCGCGAGGCTGATGAAGCCGCCGTCGGCGCAGGCATACACGTCATAGAATGGCGAATCGTGAAACGGACTCGGCTGCGCGCCATCGATCTGCCCATTGGCGCGAATCCAGTGCACCAGCGTGCCCAGCATGGCCACGATGTCGACTATTGCCGCGTCCACGACCCTGCCTTGACCGGTGGCGCGCGAATCGACCAACGCACAGGCGACGCCAAAGGCAAGGCCCAGCGCCCCCGTCGCGTCCCCGAGTACCGAGGGCGGCACGATAGGCGCCTGCCCCCTCCGCGCAGACAGCGACAGCAAGCCCGTCAACGCGACATAGTTCAGGTCATGGCCAGCGGCCTGGGCGAGCGGGCCGTCCTGGCCCCAGCCCGTCATCCGGCCGTAGACCAACCGGGGGTTGCGCGCAGCGCATTCGGCGGGACCGAGGCCCAGCCGCTCCATCACACCTGGGCGATAGCCCTCGATCAGGGCGTCGGCCTGGGCGATCAGCGCCAGAGCGCGCACCTTGCCGTCGGCCGACTTCAGGTCTATGACCTCGACTGTCTTGCCGCGGTGTAGCGGATTCCTCGCCGCTCCGCCCAGCAGCTGCGCTCCAGCAGCCTGCTCGGCCCGTGTCAGCACGATCACCTCGGCGCCCATGTCGGCCAGCATCATGGCGGCCAGCGGGCCCGGCCCGAGGCCCTCGAACTCCACCACGCGGATGCCGTTTAGCGGCGTCCGCAGCGTGTGCGGCGCGTTCACAGCTTCCTCGCGATCAGTTCCTTCATGACCTCGTTCGCGCCGCCGTAGATCTTCTGCACGCGCGAGGCGGCGTACATGCGCGCGATCGGGTACTCGGCCATGAAGCCATAGCCGCCGAACAACTGCAAGCATTCGTCGGTCACACGGCACTGCTGTTCTGTGCACCACCACTTAGCCATGTACGCAGCCTCGTCGTCGAGCGTTCTGTCCAGCAGCCGCTGCGTGCAGTCGTTGACGAAGGTGCGCACCACGTGGGCGATGGTGGCCAGCTCGGCCAGCTTGTGGCGCGTGGTCTGCATGTCGAACAACGGCGCGCCGAAGATCTTGCGCTCCTTTGTGTATTCGATGGTCAGCTCCAGGGCTCGGTCGATGACGGCCGCCGCTGGCACCGCGATGGACATCCGCTCGTAGGGCAGCTGGCTCATCAACTGCTTGAATCCATGGCCTTCGACGCCCCCCAGCAACTGGTCAACCGGCACACGCACCTCGTCGAAGAAGAGTTCGGCCGTGTCCGACGCCGGCATGCCGATCTTTTCGAGTAGGCGGCCCACGCGAAACCCGGGTAGGTTTTCGGTCTCCACCACGATCAGCGACAAGCCCCGGCTCCCCGCTTCGCCGGTGCGCGCAACCACGATCAGCAGGTTGCAGGTGAAGCCATTGGTGATGAAGGTCTTGGCGCCGTCGATCACGTAGTGGTCGCCATCGCGACGCGCGCGGGTGGCGATGGCCTTGAGATCCGTTCCACAGCTTGGCTCGGTCATCGCGATGCCGGCCAGCATCTCGCCGTTGTTCAGCTTGGGCAGCCAGCGCTGCTTCTGTGCCTCGGTGCCGAAGTCCATGATGTAATGCGAGGCGATGCTGTGCACCGTGACGTTGTTGGGCATTTCGGCCTTGGTCAGCTCGTCCTGCACCACCAGTTGGTAGGCGATGCTGGCACTGGCGCCGCCGTAAGCCTCTGGCATTTCGGGCAGCAGAAAGCCCATTTCGCCGAAGGGCCGCCAGGTTTCGCGCGGGATGTAGCCCTGCTCGCGCCAGCCAGGCAACTTCGGCGCCATTTCGGCGGCGATGTAGCGGCGAACCTGGTCGCGAAAGGTCTCGATGTCGCTGTCCATCCAGGGTTGGCGGTGCAGTTGCGGCAGCATGGAAGCGCTCCTCAGAAAGTTGGTACGGTGAAGGTTTGAAAACTTGGCCAGCAATGTGGCCCCGGGTCATGCCCGCACATCCACAAGGGGGTAGCGAAGCGTCGAATCTCTGCGTTCTCAGGCTGTCTAGGGCATATGGTCGGTACTTAGCCCGTGCGCGTCTTGCCCGCCAGGGCTCTGTTGCAAAAATCGTGAAGCTTGAGCATGCTTGGCGGAGATTGGACGGACGGAACGATGACGGATTTCAAGTGGCGCCATTTCCAGGGTGATGTGATCCTGTGGGCGGTGCGCTGGTATTGTCGCTATCCGATCAGCTATCGCGACCTTGAGGAAATGCTGGCGGAACGCGGCATTTCGGTCGACCATACGACGATCTATCGCTGGGTCCAGTGCTACGCCCCGGAGATGGAGAAGCGGCTGCGCTGGTTCTGGCGGCGTGGCTTTGATCCGAGCTGGCGCCTGGATGAAACCTACGTCAAGGTGCGGGGCAAGTGGACCTACCTGTACCGGGCAGTCGACAAGCGGGGCGACACGATCGATTTCTACCTGTCGCCGACCCGCAGCGCCAAGGCAGCGAAGCGGTTCCTGGGCAAGGCCCTGCGAGGCCTGAAGCACTGGGAAAAGCCTGCCACGCTCAATACCGACAAAGCGCCGAGCTATGGTGCAGCGATCACCGAATTGAAGCGCGAAGGAAAGCTGGACCGGGAGACGGCCCACCGGCAGGTGAAGTATCTCAATAACGTGATCGAGGCCGATCACGGAAAGCTCAAGATACTGATCAAGCCGGTGCGCGGTTTCAAATCGATCCCCACGGCCTATGCCACGATCAAGGGATTCGAAGTCATGCGAGCCCTGCGCAAAGGACAGGCTCGCCCCTGGTGCCTGCAGCCCGGCATCAGGGGCGAGGTGCGCCTTGTGGAGAGAGCTTTTGGCATTGGGCCCTCGGCGCTGACGGAGGCCATGGGCATGCTCAACCACCATTTCGCAGCAGCCGCCTGATCGGCGCAGAGCGACAGCCTACCTCTGACTGCCGCCAATCTTTGCAACAGAGCCCGACCGCGTGCTTGCGCGTGTCGCCGGCGCCGACATTTCGCGCTTCTATGAACAGATTCATCGTGCCCATGGGATAGATTTGCGCACAGGCGTCGCGGTGGATCACATCATCGGTGAGGGCGCCGTCACCGGCGTGGCACTGGCGAATGGGGAGGTGATCCCAGCAGACATGGTGATCGTCGGAGTTGGCATTCTGCCGTCGATCGCGCCGCTCGTCGAAGCGAACGCCGAAGCGGACAACGGTATCGTCGTGGACGAGTATTGTCGCAGCAGCCTCGCCGACATCTACGCCGTCGGCGATTGCGCGGCGCATCGCAATCGCTTTGCCGGGGGCGCGCAGGTACGGGTCGAATCCGTACAAAATGCCAACGACCAGGCCACGACTGCGGCCAAACATATCGCTGGCGTTGCTGAACCGTATGCCGCGATACCCTGGTTCTGGTCGGACCAGTATGATCTCAAGCTGCAGACAGTAGGCCTTTCGATGGGCCACGATGACACGGTGCTGCGCGGCGCTCCCTCCGAATGTAGCTTCTCGGTGGTCTATCTGAAGGACGGCAAGGTGATCGCGCTCGACTGTGTCAATGCCGTGAAGGATTACGTCCAGGGTCGAAAACTGATTCTGGAAGGAGCAACTCCCGACAGAACTCTGCTCGCGGACCATAACGTGCCGCTTAAAAGTATCTAATGCAAGATCCAAACCGGTTATCAAGCGCGATGGTGACTGGAATGCGGGCTGGGTTTTGTAGTCCTGCGCGGCAAAAGGAAGAGTTGCAAAAGGTATTGCTGGCTTCCGATAAGCAAGCTAGCGTTCAAAACGCGCGTTCACCACCAATTTCAGTTCGATTGACCGAGGCGGGTAAGCTAACCGCTCTCAGCCGGTGCCGGTGAAAGAAGGTGCTGAGCCCAGTTGGCTTGCGGAACATAAAGGCGCCCAAGGAAGTTTCGTTGCTATAAGCGAAATGCGGCGCCCGCTTGAAGCGGGATTACCGATTAATCGTGATTTGAGAGCTTGGCTCACCACACGGCTATTTCGATCGTAGATTGCAATGGTTTGAAGGTGGATGCGCCGGGCCAGCTCGACGTCGTGAGGCCGGTAATAGCGGCGATTGCCCGCGCGCTGGAGTGGGCGCAGCGCCGGAAAGCGCGTTTCCCAATAGCGCAAGACGTGCTGCGGAACATTCAGTTCAGCGGAAAGTTCGCCGATCGTGAGAAAGGCACCGGATTGCTTGGTCATGCCCCCACTTTACCGGGCAGGCCGATCTCGTCAATCGGTCAGCGCGCGCTGCCGCCTATATCAGGCCTTGGCAACGTGCTCGCGCATGATCTGGCTCGGCCGGAAGGTCAGCACCCGGCGTGGCGTGATCGGCACCTCTATTCCGGTTTTTGGATTACGGCCGACCCGCGCAGACTTGTCACGCAGCACAAAGGTGCCGAACCCAGAAATCTTGACGTTCTCGCCGCGCGCGAGCGCCTCGCACATCATGTCAAGTATGGACTCGACAATCCTCGCAGACTCCGCGCGGGACAGCCCCACTCTGCCGTTCAGGCTTTCCGCCAGATCAGCGCGCGTCAGCGTTTCTCTACCCCCCATGATATGGTTCTTTCTCTTCTTCCCACCTAGAATTGCGCACTTGATTCCCCAAGCGGATGCCTTTTGCCCTGCATTCCCCAAGTGGCGTGGCGTTTGAGGTGAAGATCGCCTGTATCCGAGCGCTAGACAAGGATTTTCTGCCGCAAGCGGCACCTGCGGTCGCGCAGACTGCTGGATCTGGACGGATCAGACCGCGAAGCCGCTGTTTCCTTGCCCAGGGGCGGCGTTTTTCAGCGCAGCGGACAGATCTGTCCAGCCGCTTTCGTTCAGTTTGAGCGTGGATCGCGATCATGCGCATAGCGGTGGCGCTCGCAATCGGCGGATAGCGGCGAGGATGGCGCGTACCATCGTGCCGGTGACAGCGACCTCGGCCAGCTGGAAGGTGATGGTGCGGGCGTGACGGACCACACGTGCCCCGATCTTGATCAGCTTCAGTTGCAGGCTGGTCAACGACCAGTCGGCCATGGCCTCGGGCAGCTCGATGCAGCGCAAGAAGGTGGCCAGGTTGTACGCCAGGGCGTGCAGTTGCAGCCGCACCTCATTGTCGCGGAACTTCCGGCACGACAGCCGCGTCCAGCGAAAGGCGTATTTGCCCTCTTTGATGTGCTGCTCGGCGGTGCCGCGCTGGTTGTAGAACCGCACCACCCAGTCCGGCTCCATCGGCAGGTTGGTGACGATGAAGCCGACACGCGGGAACAGTTCGCCCGGATGCCATTCGATCTTGGCGATCACCCGGCGTTCCTTGTCCCAGGACGCCGCCTGATACTCGAATTCCTCGAAGAACCGCTTGACCTTGGTCAGTGACGGCCGCCCGACAGGGCGCGTTAGCCGATGCGCGATCTTGTCCTTGAGGACCGCGTTTGCGGGCAGCCGGATGGCGTAGAAGAACCGCGCTTCTTCCAATCGCTCATAGATCGCCGGGATCGCGTAGGCAGCATCGGCCCGGAAGAACCTGCCACCAAGGTCGCGCTCCGCGTAGCGCGCAATGACGGGGTCGAGAACATCACGCCAGCCATCGGCGCTGTGGACGTTGCCATGGCGCAGGGCGCAGCGTTCCAGCATCCCGAACTGGTTGAACAGAAAGTTGGGGTGATAGCAGCTACAGTCGAAATGGCCATTCCAGGCGGACCCTTCCTGGTCGCCATGGGTCGGGCTGACCGAGCTGTCCATGTCCAGAACGATGTACTTCAGCCCGTTACGGTCATGGAACCGGTCGATCCATTGCCCGTTCAGGTCGGCCAGCGCGGCACGGTTCCCGGCCAGAGCCAGCGTCTCGGTCTCGAACCGTCCCATCTGCGATGCCGAGGCCGCTTGTGCATCGACCGCTCTGCCGCCGACAACTTGGCGCATGACCGGATCGCAGGCGAGACGGTTGGCGTCGTTGACATCCTCGTATCCGGCCAGCCGCCCAAAGACTGATTGCCGGAACAGGCCGTCGAGCCGATGGACCGTGTTCTTGCCAGAGCGAGTATCGCGCAGCGCCGCTGACGCCAAATCGGACAACCCGAGCGCGTCATCAAGCTCGCGCATCACCAGAAGGCCGCCGTCGGAACTGAGCTGCGTGCCGCGAAATTCCAGCCGCACGCGAGGGTCGAAATCCACCCGATCTGCCCGTTGCAAGCCCGCACCCTCTGGGTGATCCATGAAACGCGCCCCTCGCAGCCTTCAACACCATGTTTTATATAGGAAATATAATGGTCAGGACAGCGAAATCAGCGCCTTACTTGGGAAATGTGGGTTGAAGCCCTCCTATCGATCGACTTTTAGTCCACGCTCATCTTGCGTGCAGTTCGACGCCCGCTGTAGACGTGCGGCGGGACACTCTCAGCGAAGAGTCAGCGCCATTGTCGGAAATGTGCATCAGCTAACGCGCTTTCAGCGAATGTTTCCGGCGGAGATCAAGCCAAACTATTCGATCATACCGTTGGTTTCGTGATGGATGGCGATGCTGCGCTCGAGCCACGAGTCTCCACTTTGGGGCGAGCGTAGTGGGACGCGGACAAACGCCCCCTAAAACAGAGACTTCTGGAGAAGAGTGAGGAACCGGAATCGGCAGGCGGCTTGTGAGCCCGACATCAAAGCGACCCTCGCGTCCGACAATACTCGACTCCGCCCGAACTTCAGCTGAACGGCTTTTGTTTGACAGGGCCGGCGAGGACAATGGTTCCTCTAACAGAGGCGCGGTCAGCCCGTGCCGGCACGGATGAAGAGCAACCAGGTCAAGGCTGGAGCGGTCAGGATCATCGCAAGTCCCCAAATCAGCATCGCGCGGAATAGAGCTGGCCGCTCTTCTTCAGGGGCGTTTGCAAGCGTGAGCGCTCCAACCGTAGAAAAGGGGGTTGAGTCCACCACGGTAGCCGAAATCGAAAGAGCGACTATCATGCCCGTGATACCGACCTCACCTTGTGAGAGAAGAGGCACTGCCAGCGGGATGAGAACACCAAGCAGCCCGGCGCTGGAGCCCACGGCTGAGGATACCGCCCCCACCATGCAAAGCAGGAACGCTACAAGCAGGGGGGCGCCCGCCTCGGCGATCCCTCCTCCGATCTCAGTTATGGTACCAAACCTCTGCAATGCGCTAACGAACGTCACCACGCCGCAAATGAGGAGGACCACTGACCAAACGATCCGGCGATCTGCGAGGGCTACACGGCTCGGAAAGCAAAGGTGCAGGAAGGAAGCTGCGAGCAGGGCCAAGAATCCGATATCTATGTCGTAAATCAACGCGCCAGTCCCCACTCCCAAGATGGCGGCTAACGTAACCATCTGATCGGGTCGGAGGGCAACGTCCTCTGAAGCAACCAAGGCTTCCGTAGAACCAGCCGGCCCAACCTCCTCCTGCTCCCTTGCCAACAAGACCGCGGACGCGCCGAGGTCCGCGACGACAGGTGCGGGTCCAACGGCAACAACAGCCCGTCTGCGCAAGAGCAGGGCGGGTCCTCCGAAAAGGAGGTAGATGACCACGGCGAGGGCAATGTTGTACGCCGCATTACTAAAGAACAACTGAGCCGACGAGAAGTGTAGTCCACCTACCTCAGCGGCCGCCTTGACTATAATAGCCAGCCCGTTCAGCGGCGAGAAATTCCCGAGCGCCGAGCCATGCATGAGCATCAACGCCGACATTCGGCGATCGATATGATAGCGTTCTCCGAGATTAAGACACAGCGGCGCTAGCATGGCCACAGCCGCCGGACCGAGCGCCCCGGCTGCGCTCGGGATGGCAGCTACGCCGAAGATGAGCCATGGGACGGCCCCCGGCCGGTCTCCCAACAGCTGCGCAGCTCGCTCAACAAGCCATTGAATGGTCCCATTTGAGGAGGCTATTCCAAATAAATAGGTCACCCCAACCAGCAATACGAACAGGTCGGCCGGGAACCCGGATAGCAGCTCGCGGCTATTTTCTCCGGCAACCAGGCTTCCCACCAAGTATGTCGCAACCAGGCACAGGACGCCTAAGTTAACCGGCCTCAAGGTCCCCACAACAAAGACCAGTACGAGCGCCGCAATGCCAATAACATGGATCGACACGCAAGATTCTCCTTGTGAGGTACCAAGACATGGCGCCGAAATCCACGCGGCCAACCAACTTCTGAACCATCTACTCCGCCGTACTTCCTAACGGCATCAAATGACCGAGGCGTTATTAATAACCTCTGCCTCGGGACTCCTCAAGACCGTCGTCGTAAAAGCTGACTCTGGTCCGTGTCCTTTCCAACCCCTCCGGAGAGAACACGTTGTCTTCCGCCGCAAATACCGGATCGTGCATATTGTGCGTGATGGGACATTTCGACGCCTTCGTTCTAATTCGGTTATCGCAATCTGCGTGCCTTAGAAAGCGCGGGCGCCCGGATCGGACGCCCGCGCCGTTATCGATAAATACCGTCAGTTGTTGGGCGCCCAAATGCGGGCGTATTGTCCCTGCCTATACGGATTATAGTCCATAAAGCGAGCCGTCGTATCGGTATCGAGCGCGGCAGCGCGCTTATTAAGCTCAGCCGGAGTTGTACCCGGCCATTTGCCGGTATCGAGCCGCTTCATCATGGTATCGATGGCTTCCAGCTGTTCAGCCGTGCTGAAATTGCAGTGGCCGGTCGAATTGACATAGGCGGTCCGCACCAAGTCTTCCTTCCCATGCCTTTTTACCTCGGCTTCGTAACCTTCCACAAGGCTGGGCGGAATCTGGTAGTCGTCTACCATGTGGAGGCGGAGAACCGGAATCTTCGGATTGCCGTCGGTAGTCCGGCCCGGCTGTTTCCAGAAGTCCAGCGCATATGGCGAGGCTTTGATTCTCGGAGCACCGTTAACCTTGGCGATGTCGGCGTCCAAATCAGCACCAGCCTTTTTATAAAGTGCACGAACGGCAGCCTTGAGGTGCGGATTCCCCATCTCAAATACTTTCGCATAATCTACATTGTCATTCCACGATAGCTGCTGTCCATACGCCGCATTCTCGAACATGACACGGGCTTCGCCGCCCGGGCTGGAGGTGATCATATCCGCCGAGTAGTATATACTCTTTTGTAGTTCTTCCGGATTATTCAAATCCGGGCGTGTTACCTTGTCGCTCATCCACGCTGGCCATTGGCCGATCGTAAAGGCAAGCACTAGTTGGGCGCGGCCTTGCGGCGACTCCTGCGCTATCCTGACCGCCTTGCGCCATGCCGCCGGCACGTCACCTTCCAATCCATGAGCACTGGCATGCGACGAACCATCATTAGGCATGCCCGTAATCGCAAGATCTTCCATGTTGCCGCCTGCCGCGACGTAGCCCGGTCCAATCAGCGCCTTGAGAGCGAACCAGCCGTCAAAGAAGGAGTTCATAAGCCAAACGGGCGTGTGCGCAGCCAGCGCAACGGAACCATCGATACGATCCGAAAAGTCCTCGGACACGGCGAGTGTAACATGTCCTCCGCCCGAGCACCCCATCTGGATGACGCGCTTGGGCTTACCGAAATTTGCATCCACTTTGTCGAGAACCAAGTCGAGATTTGAGATCTCACGCCTCGGATCATATTGGTACATCCGCATGACATGCCGCGCCGTACCTGCCAGAGCATATCCCCGATTCAATATAGCGTCCTTCGGGTTCGTCGGCGACTCTGGGGTCCAACTAATCCCGAGCGAGCTCGCGATGTCGAGATCACGGATCAAGACGCCGTTCCAATTATTCGGCACCCGTATGATATACGAAGTGCCGTCCGGAAGAGTTCCCCGCTCCTCTTTATACGCCGCACCGGTCACTACCGAGTCAGATTGAGCAATAGCTGGCATGGTGGTTAAATGGCCGATGACAACTGACGCCATCATGATCGAAAGCCAGCCCCGCATCTTGCCTCGATGGCACCGAGACCGTAATTGGTTTGCACGAATTTGCCCGCTATTTCTCATTCCGCTTCTCCTATAAAGCTGCCTCATTTTGGTCATGAGGGCACAATTACCCGGCGGTTCCTCATGCCGATCTGTATATGAATGAAAGGGCTCTGTTGCAAAGATTGGCGGCAGTCAGAGGTAGGCTGTCGCTCTGCGCCGATCAGGCGGCTGCTGCGAAATGGTGGTTGAGCATGCCCATGGCCTCCGTCAGCGCCGAGGGCCCAATGCCAAAAGCTCTCTCCACAAGGCGCACCTCGCCCCTGATGCCGGGCTGCAGGCACCAGGGGCGAGCCTGTCCTTTGCGCAGGGCTCGCATGACTTCGAATCCCTTGATCGTGGCATAGGCCGTGGGGATCGATTTGAAACCGCGCACCGGCTTGATCAGTATCTTGAGCTTTCCGTGATCGGCCTCGATCACGTTATTGAGATACTTCACCTGCCGGTGGGCCGTCTCCCGGTCCAGCTTTCCTTCGCGCTTCAATTCGGTGATCGCTGCACCATAGCTCGGCGCTTTGTCGGTATTGAGCGTGGCAGGCTTTTCCCAGTGCTTCAGGCCTCGCAGGGCCTTGCCCAGGAACCGCTTCGCTGCCTTGGCGCTGCGGGTCGGCGACAGGTAGAAATCGATCGTGTCGCCCCGCTTGTCGACTGCCCGGTACAGGTAGGTCCACTTGCCCCGCACCTTGACGTAGGTTTCATCCAGGCGCCAGCTCGGATCAAAGCCACGCCGCCAGAACCAGCGCAGCCGCTTCTCCATCTCCGGGGCGTAGCACTGGACCCAGCGATAGATCGTCGTATGGTCGACCGAAATGCCGCGTTCCGCCAGCATTTCCTCAAGGTCGCGATAGCTGATCGGATAGCGAC
>NZ_JAPFBJ010000005.1 GCF_030867385.1 Sphingobium sp. DEHP117
ACAGGGCTGAGCGAGCTTGGTCAGGAGACGCTGAAGCCCGTAGCCGCACGGCCCCGCCTCATAACACCAGCTGAGCGTGGTGCCGGAACCGCCAAGCCGCTTGACCAAACCGCGCACAGCATCATCCTCATTCGAGATCGTACCGTAGAAGCGAACCTCACCGCCACGCTCACCTTCGGCGACCGCCACCGCGACAGTTTCCTTATGCACGTCCAGCCCGATGTATTTGGTACCTTTTGCCATCGACTATCTCCTTTGCTCTGACCCCCAGGCGAGCAACGCAGATCGGAGCCAAAATGGCTCCCGGCAGTCATTGGGTCTAAGGGCGAACAATCAGCGAACGCTTAGGCGGCGCGACTATCCGGCGGCAGATTGAGGGCCTTGCGGCCAGCAGAAGCGGCTGCGCGATCCCAGAGGAAATCGCCCGAGAAAGCAATATGCTCCCAACCTACCGGGGACGTATGTGCGAGGAGATCATCAGGCACCGCGACCGATGTTGATCGTAGATGCTGGACTGCGGCATCCATGTAGATCGTGTTCCAATAGACGATTGCGGCGATGACCAGGTTGAGGCCGGATGCCCGATATTGCTGCGCCTCGTGGCTACGGTCGATGATGCGGCCCTGGCGGAAGGTGTAGATCGCCTGCGTCAGGGCATGGCGTTGTTCGCTGTTGTTGAGACCGGCATGACATCGTCGGCGCAGATCAGGATTTTCGAGCCAGTCCAGCATGAACAGGGTCCGCTCAATCTTGCCGATTTCCTGGAGCGCGACGTCGAGCTGGTTCTGCCGCTCATAGGCGGCGAGCTTTCGCAGCATGACCGATGGCGCGACATGGCCGGCCTTAATCGACCCTACGAGGCGCAGCACGTCGTCCCATTGCTCACCGATAATGTCGGTGCGGATGCGCTTGCCCAACAGCGGGGTGAGGGACGGATAGGCCGTGACCGGCGCGATCGGCGCGAGCCGCCTGTCGGGAAAGTCGCGCAAGCGCGGGCAGAAGCGAAATCCCAGCATGGCGCACAGGGCGAAAACATGATCGGTCGCCCCGCCGGTGTCAGTGTAATGCTCGGCGATTTTCAGATCGGTGCCGTGGCTGGTGAGGCCGTCGAGGACATAGGGCGCCTCATGCGTCGCCGCTGAGATCACGTTGACGTGGTAGGGCGCGCGCTGATCGGAAACATGCGTGTAGAAGCTGAAGCCATGATCGACGCCATAGCGGGCGTTGATGTCGCCGCCCGACGCGCCGCGCTTCGCGCCCCTGAAGAACTGGCCATCGGAACTCGATGTGGTGCCGTCGCCCCATATCCGCGAGAATGGCAGGCGGTGGTGCGCGTTGATGAGGACGGCCAGCGCCGCGCGGTAGCTGTCGTCGCGGATATAAGCGTCATGGGTCCACAGCAGCTGATCGCGCGTGACGCCTTGGCTCGCGGCCGCCATGCGCGACAGGCCGAGATTGGTCGCATCGGCGAGAATGGTGGCGAGCAGGGCGTTTTCATTGGGACACGGCTCGCCGGTGCGCAGGTTGGTGAATGCCGAGAGAAAGCCGGTTTCCTGCGCCACCTCATGCAGCAGCTCGGTGATGCGAATGCGTGGCATCATGGCATCAAGCCGGTCGGCCAGCATCTCGGCGTCAGGCATCGCGATGGTGCGAACGGGTGATATCTGGAGGCGGTCATCGCGGTATCGCACACCTTCCAGAGCGTCGCGCTTCAGGCGCTGGGCAAATTTCTTCAGCCGCCAGTCCAGTTCGCGGCCCCGTTGTTCGAGCCAATCGCTGGCTGTGGGCGGCAGGCCAAGAGCCGACACGATCGGCGTCGCCTTCGGTTCGCTGAGCAGGTAGCTGTCGAACCGGCGGTATCCCGCCGATCGCTCCACCCAGACATCCCCGGAACGCAGCTTGTTGCGCAGATGCGCGATCGTCGCGATTTCCCAGAGCCGCCGGTTGATCTTGCCGTCATCGCCCACGACGATTTTCCGCCATTCCTTGCGGAAGGGCATCGGAGCGTCGGCAGGCAGATCGCGTTTGCCCGACCTGTTGAGGTCGCGCAGCATCTCGATGGCGGCGATCGTTTTCGCACTTCCCTTTCCGGCCCTGAACTGGAGCGCCTCCAGCAGATCGGGGGCGAACTTGCGTAACGTCGCGTAGCGATCGGCCGCGACCGTCAGCGGATCAAGGCTAGCGGTTGCCGCGATCGTCGCCACTTCCGGCCTGGCCCTCAGGAGGGTGTTCCACCCGACCGATGCGTCCAGGGCCTCTATCGGATCTTCGCCGGTATCGACTGCATCGGTCAGCGCGTCGATCGTCCTGCGAAAGATCAGCATCAGTCGCGCCACATTCTTCGACGTGGTGGCATAGCTGCGCGCCTGGGCGTTCTTCGCGCGGGTGAAGATGCTGCCGATCAGCTTGTCCGCCATCTCCAGGGCGTTGTCGGTCAGTCGTTCCTCGAGATCGACCAGGAGCGCAACCAGCGTGGCGCGCCGCCGGGAGGGAATATATCGCTCGATCATATAGGCAGGCGAAGCGCGGCCTTCCCTGACATATTGCCGAAATCGGTCCGCATGGATGCGGCCAGCCACGTCCGGGGAGATGCCGATCTTCCGCACTTGCCGCAGGCGGTCGAGAATCTGGCGGATGTGATCGGGCTTGGCCGCGATGGGGATTGTCTTGAGCGAAGCGAGCTGGCTCGTGCCGCCGGCGTCGTCAAAGAGCTGGTCGAGGGCGCGGACCTGTTCGGTGCTGAGATCGGCGATCAAGGCATAGGCAGCCTGCTTGCGGGCACGCGCGCGCCCCGCGCTGCTGGCACGTTCGATAGTGGAGATTGACGGCAGCAGAATCCGGGCCTCGCGAAGGGCGGTGACAACTCCGGTCGCTATCGTCATCCCCTTGTCAGTCGCCCATGCCATTTTCCTGGCCGCTTCTATCATGAAGGGGATATCGGCGCGGGTCGGCCCCCGCAGTCCCAGGCGCGCGGCCAACTCTCGGGCATGGTCCGTCATCGTCTGATCCCGCGCCGCATAGTTGGCCAGGTCGGTTACGTGGAGACCAAGCTGTTCCGCGACGAAGGCGGCGAGATCATGGGGTATCGCTCCCCTGTCTTGTATCAACTGCGCCAGTGTGATGCCCGGGTGCCGTAAGAGCGCGAGTTGCAGCGCGACGCCCAACTGGTTCCGTCGCTCCCGTCGTGCGCCGATGATCTCGATGTCCGAAGGCTCGAAGCTATAGAGTCGGGCCAGATGGTCGCGCTCGGTCGGGATGGCGAGGATCTGATCGTGTTCGCTCTCGGTCAGGAGTTGGCCCAGTCGGCCCGAAGCTGCGATTTTGGCCATGTTGAAGAACAAAGATTGAACATGGCGATCTACCAGGCTCGCTCTTGTCCTCCAATCTCGTAAACATCGGTCTCGATCGAGCACCTGTAGCTCTCTGCGATGTTGAACATCTCTGTCTGGAGAGATGCGATCTCATCATCGAGGCTGACGCCATCGGCACCCTGATCATAGGCGACGGTCAGCGTGTAATCGCAGTTCCCGGTCTTTTGCATCTGGTAATCCCGCTCCAGCATCGCCTCAATGCGCTCGCGAGCGGGCTTTCTGCCACGACCATGCTTGTTGAAGTTCTCGATGGTCAGATGCAGGGCGATGGTGACAGAAGGCGGCTTTTCCGGCAGCCCGATCCTTGAAGGAATGACGTCAAGCGCCCGATAGACGGTCATTCTTGAGATCTTGAGGTCGCGCGCGACGCTGGCCTTGCTCGCGCCGGCGGTGATCCGGCGTCGGATTTCATCGTCATCGATGTTTTTCTTCCGGCCTTTGTAGACGCCTTCGGCGCGCGCCGCCTCGATCCCGGCGCGCTGCCGGTCCTTGATGAACGTCAGTTCCATGTCCGCGACCATGCCCAGAATGGTGATCACCATCCGCCCCATGCTTCCGGCCGTCGTCACCTCCGGCTCAAGCACCCGCAATGAGGCTCCCTTCTGGTCGAGTTCATGAACCAGATTGAGAACATCGCGTGTGGAGCGACCGAGCCGATCGAGACGCAGGACGACGAGTTCGTCATCGGCGCGCAGGAACTGCATGATCGTCTCAAGCTCCGTGCGTCCAGTGCGCGATGCGCCCGAGCCTGTTTCGGAGCGGAGGATTTCACAGCCCGCTGCCTTCAACCGGGCAACCTGGATGTCGAGATCCTGGTCGATGGTGCTGACGCGGGCGTAGCCGACGCGGGTCATGGGCAAATCCGTCACATTAGGGTGGCTTTGCCCTCGTACAGTAACATTGGTGACGGAACCACCCTTTTGTGACATGTCGTATATGTCACTTCCGATCGTCACGTTCGGGTGCACCCAAATGGTGCGAGCGGAAAGGCCCCGGTCAGGCAGCAAGCCGCCCAAAATCGATCCGGCTATTCAGATCGAGGTCGAAGCGGCCATAAGGATTGACGTGGCTGTAAATCAGCGGTGTGAGGCCGCGATAATCATCCGGCGTCATCCGGCCCGTCCATTTCGGTTCCACCAGCACGCTCTGAAGCATTCGGGTGTTCACATAGACAAGCGACGCTTGCAGCAAATGTAGCGCCAGGACCGAGAGCTGCTGCTCATCGATGCGGTTAGTGGCGATCTCGCCGCCCTTGCCGAAGAAAACGAACCCATTGGCACTGTTCCAGTTTTCAACGACATTCAGGCCTTCATGAATTTCGCGGCGGAAGGACTCCTCGCGCAGATACCGGCACAGGAAGATCGTCTTGACCGCGCGGCCCAGCTCACTCAACGCCTTGTAGGTCGGGTGCATCACCTCGGAGCGGCTAAACCGGCGCAGGATCGCCTCCGGGTCGGCGGTTTTTGTCTGCATCGCGGCTGCATATTTGACCATCTCGTCATATTGCTGCTCGATCTCATCCCAGTTGATCGGACTGGAGAGGATCGGCTGCAAGTGGGGAAGCCGCGTTCGCATGCCGACATCGGGAAGAGCCAGCTTCTGGCGAGCGATCGCTTTCAGGCGGGGTGCAAGCTCAAATCCGAGAAGCCGGCAAAATGCAAAGCCAACCGCGCTTTGGCCATGACTATCAACATATTGTCGCTGGATTTCCATGTCGGTGCAATGGCGCAGCACGCCCTCGATCATGGAGGCGACCTCGGAGGAAGAGCAGCGCTTGAGCTGGGAATAGACGCATGTCGCGCGTCGTTCGACATGCCAGTAGATCATGACGCCCCGTCCACCATAACGCGCATGCCATTCCGTCATCAGGTTGCGATCCCAGGCTCCGAACTTTGTGGAATCTGACGCACAGGCCGTGCCGGCGTCCCCCCAGACTGCAGCATTGCGGATTGCCAGGGTCGCATTCGCAACCCTGGCACACGCCTCCTTGAGCGCCGCGGCATGAACGAAGCGGCGATGGACATGCAGCAGCTCTTCATAGCTGACATCGGGGGTGGCGCCGGCGATCCGCTTGAGCCCGGCATTCGTTCCCAGGCCGTAGAGGCATAGCAGGAGACGTTGATCCAGCGCGGTTTTCGGCAGTGCAACACGCGAGGCCGATGTTTCGAACGCTTCGAGAAGTCCCGTATCAAGGGCAGCCTCCTTCAGTACGTCGAGCAGCCCGGTCATCGGCCAGCGTTGGCCGATCTCGGTCTTGATCGAGGCGAGACCCCTGGGTTCGGGCAAGGGTTTGAACGGGGTGAGAGATATACGGTTCTCGCCGCGCCACAGCAGCCGAACCTTGTCGTTCCGGGGAATATTGGCATTGAGGAGCAACAGTTCCTGAGCAAGCTCTTCCCGGATGGCGCTTGAAAATGCACGCGCATCCGCCGTCAGGTTCAATCCTGTGTAATATGCTTCTCGCCGCGCATCGAAGTCCTTGGGAAGATCGTCATCGGGATTGCGGTATCGGTCCGCCCCGACAACCCAGATTTCCTTAGAACGGATGCGATCGCGCAGTTGCGCGAGGACACAAAGCTCATAACTGATCCGGTTTACGCGCCCCTCTTCATCAATGACGGAACTGCGCCATCTCGCCGGAATGACCTCGTCGACCGGCACTGCGTGCGGCGGCACGTAGCGGCATCCATCATCCACTTTGCTTCTGATCCAGTCCAGGGCCGCCAGCACCGGACGCCACACGGCGTTGTTCGACCGGAACTCCAGTGCCGAAAGCAGGCTTGGCAGCATACGGCGATAATGATTGGCCCATGACCTCCGCATCACCTTGTAGATCCGCCGATCCAAGGCGCCCTTTGCCTGGCTTTCCTTGATGATCGCCGCCAGTTTGTCCTTGCCGGCGATTGGGAAAATGACATCGCAGATGCGCCCGGATGGATCGTCGATCGAAGCGCTGGCAATCTCGACCAGGAGTCGCTCCTTGCCATAGACCCGCTCGATGTCTTTCGCGATATCGCCCACCACCTTGCGTTTCGAGCGCGATCCGATCTTATGGACCGTCTCGATCAGCAGGTCGACCATCGCATCCGTAAGCTGAGCTTCCCGCGCCATCAGATAAACGGCATAGAGCCCGAGCTGGCGCGCCGGTACATGCCGGCGCATCTCCGAGGCTTTCTCGCCGGCAACCCGGCGAACGATCTGATCGACCCATGCCTTGCCCGTGACCGATAGGAAATCTCGGGGAAGAGCAAGCCGTTGGATAAAGGCGAGTTTGGCGGTCACGCCAAGAATGTTTTCGAGCGTCGCCTGACCTGCATCCCCCTTCATCGTGTTGAAGCCGGTCGGGCCATCGGGATCGGCGAGCGAGGCTTCCAGCAAGGCGACCGCATCCGGCGCAAGCCGATCGCGGACTCGGGCCAACAGGGCCTCCAGATAGAGGTGTCGTTGCGAACGGACGAGGCGTTCCAGCTCCTTGCGCGACGGCCCATAGATACGGCGGTCGCGGCACCACAGGAAAACATGCTCGAGGGCTCTGTTGCAAAAATCGTGAAGCTTGAGCATGCTTGGCGGAGATTGGACGGACGGAACGATGACGGATTTCAAGTGGCGCCATTTCCAGGGTGATGTGATCCTGTGGGCGGTGCGCTGGTATTGTCGCTATCCGATCAGCTATCGCGACCTTGAGGAAATGCTGGCGGAACGCGGCATTTCGGTCGACCATACGACGATCTATCGCTGGGTCCAGTGCTACGCCCCGGAGATGGAGAAGCGGCTGCGCTGGTTCTGGCGGCGTGGCTTTGATCCGAGCTGGCGCCTGGATGAAACCTACGTCAAGGTGCGGGGCAAGTGGACCTACCTGTACCGGGCAGTCGACAAGCGGGGCGACACGATCGATTTCTACCTGTCGCCGACCCGCAGCGCCAAGGCAGCGAAGCGGTTCCTGGGCAAGGCCCTGCGAGGCCTGAAGCACTGGGAAAAGCCTGCCACGCTCAATACCGACAAAGCGCCGAGCTATGGTGCAGCGATCACCGAATTGAAGCGCGAAGGAAAGCTGGACCGGGAGACGGCCCACCGGCAGGTGAAGTATCTCAATAACGTGATCGAGGCCGATCACGGAAAGCTCAAGATACTGATCAAGCCGGTGCGCGGTTTCAAATCGATCCCCACGGCCTATGCCACGATCAAGGGATTCGAAGTCATGCGAGCCCTGCGCAAAGGACAGGCTCGCCCCTGGTGCCTGCAGCCCGGCATCAGGGGCGAGGTGCGCCTTGTGGAGAGAGCTTTTGGCATTGGGCCCTCGGCGCTGACGGAGGCCATGGGCATGCTCAACCACCATTTCGCAGCAGCCGCCTGATCGGCGCAGAGCGACAGCCTACCTCTGACTGCCGCCAATCTTTGCAACAGAGCCCAAAGGACGGCATTTTACCGGCGAGGTCATCCTATGGGCGGTGCGCTGGTATTGTCGATACGGCATCAGCTACCGTGATCTCGAGGAAATGCTGTCCGAGCGTGGGATCGATGTCGATCATACGACGATCTATCGCTGGGTGCAGCGCTACGCGCCGGAGATGGAGAAGCGTCTCCGCTGGTTCTGGCGGCGCGGCTTTGATCCGAGCTGGCGTCTGGATGAGACCTACGTAAAGGTGCGGGGCAAATGGACCTACCTGTACCGGGCGGTCGACAAACGGGGCGACACGATTGATTTCTATCTGTCATCGACACGCAGCGCCAAAGCGGCGAAGCGCTTTCTGGGCAAAGCTCTTCGTGGCCTGAAGGACTGGGAAAAGCCGGCCAAACTCAATACCGACAAGGCACCCAGCTACGGCGCAGCAATCGCTGAGCTGAAACGCGAAGGCAAACTGGCGGCGGAAACCGAGCACCGGCAGGTGAAATATCTGAACAACGTGCTCGAGGCCGACCACGGCAAGCTGAAGATGCTGATCAAGCCGGTACGTGGCTTCAAGTCGATGCCAACGGCCTACGCCACGATCAAGGGCTTCGAGGTCATGCGCGCCCTACGCAAAGGACAGGCCCAGGCATGGTGCCTGCAGCCAGGTATCATGGGGGAGGTGCGCCTGGTTGAAAGAGCATTCGGAATTGGACCCTCGGCCCTGACCGAAACCATGATTATGCTCAATAAGCATTTCGCCAATGCTGCCTAATCCCCCAACTGGGTGACGCCGCGCGGCCGTGCCCCATGTTTGCAACAGAGCCGGGTTTCGAATACAAGTAGGGCCGGACCACTCGCGGTCTGGCACAACCAATCAAGGAAACGGCTACAATGTATCATCCAGAACGCGTACGGGATCGGGCCCAAGCCTATATCAACGCCAAGGACTATTCCTCGCTCGAATGGCACATCGAGCGGGGCGGCAAGACGCTGTCGAACGGGCAGGTCGGGCTGGCAGACGTCAACACCGGCACCTCGCTGCCCAAGGACCCGATCTATCGCATCTTCTCGATGACCAAGCCGCTGGTTTCCGCGGTCGGCGTGATGCTGCTTGACGAGGGCAAACTGCGCCTGTCCGATCCGGTTGGCCTGCACCTGCCCGGGTTTGCCGAGATGCAGGTGATGAACGCTGACGGCAATCTCGCCCCGGCGCAGAACACCATGTTGGTCGAACATCTGTTCACCCATCGCTCGGGTATCACCTACCAATGGCAGCAGGGCAATCCGGTAGCCCCGCTCTATCTCGAAAAGGTCAAGTTGGCCGAGCAGCACAGCTTGGCGGAACTGGTCGACAGCCTCGCCGAGCTACCGCTGTTTGCCGAGCCGGGCACGCGTTGGCACTATTCCTTGTCGACCGACGTGCTTGGCCATCTGATCTCGGTGATCGAGGGCAAGCCTCTTGCGCTAATCCTGAAAGAGCGGATTTTCGATCCGCTCGGCATGGTCGACACCGCCTTCTTCGTGCCCGAGGAAAAGCGCGACCGACTGCTGCCGGTCTTCGGCGACGCCGTGCTCACGCCGGGTGTCGCCAAGCCGAAGGTCGCCGGTGACGGTCAGCTTCATTACGGCGCGCCCTATATGATCTACACTGCTGAAAATCCCATGTTCGAACGCGGCGGACTGGGTCTATTTTCCACCGTCGCCGACTACGCCAAGGCCGCCCGCTTCCTGCTGACCGGGACCGATGCGGCCGAGAACCGTATAATCTCAAAGGCCGGGATCCGGGCGCTGTGGAGCAACCGCCTGCCCGCAAGTCAGCTGCCGATCTCGATCGGCAACCTGCCCAAATATTATGGCTATGGCTATGGTCTGGGCGGACGGGTGATGGTCAATGCGGCCCAGTCGCCATTTTATGGCGTCAATGGTGAGTGCGGCTGGGAAGGCGCTGCCACGACTTACTTCTGGCTCGACCCGGAAAACGATATCACCGGCGTGGTGATGAGCCAGTACCTTGGTCAGAAGATGCCGGTGTGCGAGGATATCCGGCACATGTTCTACCAGTCGCTGGTCTGAGGCAAAGTAGGAGCAGGGATGACGAGGGCCGCTCCCTTTACCGACTCCGTTACCCGGCGGACTTTCGTTGTCGGCTCCGGCGCGCTGATGACTTCGGCCTGCGTGCATCGGCTCGAAGCGCGGACGGGCGACCGCCGCCCCAACATCGTCTTCATCATGGCCGACGATCTCGGCTATGCCGACCTTTCGTGTTATGGTCGGCGCGACTACGAAACGCCGCATCTCGACCGACTGGCGGCCGAGGGCACGCGCTATCTCGACGCCTATTCCAATTCGCCGGTCTGTTCGGCCACGCGCACCGCGCTGATTACGGGTCGCTATCAATATCGTTTGCCGGTGGGGTTGGAGGAACCGCTGTCCTCGCGGCCCGTTGGACTTCCACCGTCCCAGCCGACTTTCCCCTCTCTGCTGCGGCAGGCGGGGTACCGCACCGCGCTGGTGGGCAAGTGGCATCTTGGTCGGCTGGCAGACTATGGCCCGCTGCAAAGCGGCTACGAGCATTTCTGGGGTTACCGCGCCGGCGGGGTCGACTATTTCACCCACGCCGGCATGGGCGGGGCCGACCTGTGGGATCAGGACGTACCGATCGAACAAGACGGCTATCTCACCGACCTACTGGGCGAGCGGGCTCTGTTGCAAACTCTGACACGGTTTCCAAGATTGGGCTCATGTACTGTCAAGGTCAGTTGCGATGAACGATTTCAAAGGACGGCATTTTACCGGCGAGGTCATCCTATGGGCGGTGCGCTGGTATTGTCGATACGGCATCAGCTACCGTGATCTCGAGGAAATGCTGTCCGAGCGTGGGATCGATGTCGATCATACGACGATCTATCGCTGGGTGCAGCGCTACGCGCCGGAGATGGAGAAGCGTCTCCGCTGGTTCTGGCGGCGCGGCTTTGATCCGAGCTGGCGTCTGGATGAGACCTACGTAAAGGTGCGGGGCAAATGGACCTACCTGTACCGGGCGGTCGACAAACGGGGCGACACGATTGATTTCTATCTGTCATCGACACGCAGCGCCAAAGCGGCGAAGCGCTTTCTGGGCAAAGCTCTTCGTGGCCTGAAGGACTGGGAAAAGCCGGCCAAACTCAATACCGACAAGGCACCCAGCTACGGCGCAGCAATCGCTGAGCTGAAACGCGAAGGCAAACTGGCGGCGGAAACCGAGCACCGGCAGGTGAAATATCTGAACAACGTGCTCGAGGCCGACCACGGCAAGCTGAAGATGCTGATCAAGCCGGTACGTGGCTTCAAGTCGATGCCAACGGCCTACGCCACGATCAAGGGCTTCGAGGTCATGCGCGCCCTACGCAAAGGACAGGCCCAGGCATGGTGCCTGCAGCCAGGTATCATGGGGGAGGTGCGCCTGGTTGAAAGAGCATTCGGAATTGGACCCTCGGCCCTGACCGAAACCATGATTATGCTCAATAAGCATTTCGCCAATGCTGCCTAATCCCCCAACTGGGTGACGCCGCGCGGCCGTGCCCCATGTTTGCAACAGAGCCGGGTTTCGAATACAAGTAGGGCCGGACCACTCGCGGTCTGGCACAACCAATCAAGGAAACGGCTACAATGTATCATCCAGAACGCGTACGGGATCGGGCCCAAGCCTATATCAACGCCAAGGACTATTCCTCGCTCGAATGGCACATCGAGCGGGGCGGCAAGACGCTGTCGAACGGGCAGGTCGGGCTGGCAGACGTCAACACCGGCACCTCGCTGCCCAAGGACCCGATCTATCGCATCTTCTCGATGACCAAGCCGCTGGTTTCCGCGGTCGGCGTGATGCTGCTTGACGAGGGCAAACTGCGCCTGTCCGATCCGGTTGGCCTGCACCTGCCCGGGTTTGCCGAGATGCAGGTGATGAACGCTGACGGCAATCTCGCCCCGGCGCAGAACACCATGTTGGTCGAACATCTGTTCACCCATCGCTCGGGTATCACCTACCAATGGCAGCAGGGCAATCCGGTAGCCCCGCTCTATCTCGAAAAGGTCAAGTTGGCCGAGCAGCACAGCTTGGCGGAACTGGTCGACAGCCTCGCCGAGCTACCGCTGTTTGCCGAGCCGGGCACGCGTTGGCACTATTCCTTGTCGACCGACGTGCTTGGCCATCTGATCTCGGTGATCGAGGGCAAGCCTCTTGCGCTAATCCTGAAAGAGCGGATTTTCGATCCGCTCGGCATGGTCGACACCGCCTTCTTCGTGCCCGAGGAAAAGCGCGACCGACTGCTGCCGGTCTTCGGCGACGCCGTGCTCACGCCGGGTGTCGCCAAGCCGAAGGTCGCCGGTGACGGTCAGCTTCATTACGGCGCGCCCTATATGATCTACACTGCTGAAAATCCCATGTTCGAACGCGGCGGACTGGGTCTATTTTCCACCGTCGCCGACTACGCCAAGGCCGCCCGCTTCCTGCTGACCGGGACCGATGCGGCCGAGAACCGTATAATCTCAAAGGCCGGGATCCGGGCGCTGTGGAGCAACCGCCTGCCCGCAAGTCAGCTGCCGATCTCGATCGGCAACCTGCCCAAATATTATGGCTATGGCTATGGTCTGGGCGGACGGGTGATGGTCAATGCGGCCCAGTCGCCATTTTATGGCGTCAATGGTGAGTGCGGCTGGGAAGGCGCTGCCACGACTTACTTCTGGCTCGACCCGGAAAACGATATCACCGGCGTGGTGATGAGCCAGTACCTTGGTCAGAAGATGCCGGTGTGCGAGGATATCCGGCACATGTTCTACCAGTCGCTGGTCTGAGGCAAAGTAGGAGCAGGGATGACGAGGGCCGCTCCCTTTACCGACTCCGTTACCCGGCGGACTTTCGTTGTCGGCTCCGGCGCGCTGATGACTTCGGCCTGCGTGCATCGGCTCGAAGCGCGGACGGGCGACCGCCGCCCCAACATCGTCTTCATCATGGCCGACGATCTCGGCTATGCCGACCTTTCGTGTTATGGTCGGCGCGACTACGAAACGCCGCATCTCGACCGACTGGCGGCCGAGGGCACGCGCTATCTCGACGCCTATTCCAATTCGCCGGTCTGTTCGGCCACGCGCACCGCGCTGATTACGGGTCGCTATCAATATCGTTTGCCGGTGGGGTTGGAGGAACCGCTGTCCTCGCGGCCCGTTGGACTTCCACCGTCCCAGCCGACTTTCCCCTCTCTGCTGCGGCAGGCGGGGTACCGCACCGCGCTGGTGGGCAAGTGGCATCTTGGTCGGCTGGCAGACTATGGCCCGCTGCAAAGCGGCTACGAGCATTTCTGGGGTTACCGCGCCGGCGGGGTCGACTATTTCACCCACGCCGGCATGGGCGGGGCCGACCTGTGGGATCAGGACGTACCGATCGAACAAGACGGCTATCTCACCGACCTACTGGGCGAGCGGGCTCTGTTGCAAACTCTGACACGGTTTCCAAGATTGGGCTCATGTACTGTCAAGGTCAGTTGCGATGAACGATTTCAAAGGACGGCATTTTACCGGCGAGGTCATCCTATGGGCGGTGCGCTGGTATTGTCGATACGGCATCAGCTACCGTGATCTCGAGGAAATGCTGTCCGAGCGTGGGATCGATGTCGATCATACGACGATCTATCGCTGGGTGCAGCGCTACGCGCCGGAGATGGAGAAGCGTCTCCGCTGGTTCTGGCGGCGCGGCTTTGATCCGAGCTGGCGTCTGGATGAGACCTACGTAAAGGTGCGGGGCAAATGGACCTACCTGTACCGGGCGGTCGACAAACGGGGCGACACGATTGATTTCTATCTGTCATCGACACGCAGCGCCAAAGCGGCGAAGCGCTTTCTGGGCAAAGCTCTTCGTGGCCTGAAGGACTGGGAAAAGCCGGCCAAACTCAATACCGACAAGGCACCCAGCTACGGCGCAGCAATCGCTGAGCTGAAACGCGAAGGCAAACTGGCGGCGGAAACCGAGCACCGGCAGGTGAAATATCTGAACAACGTGCTCGAGGCCGACCACGGCAAGCTGAAGATGCTGATCAAGCCGGTACGTGGCTTCAAGTCGATGCCAACGGCCTACGCCACGATCAAGGGCTTCGAGGTCATGCGCGCCCTACGCAAAGGACAGGCCCAGGCATGGTGCCTGCAGCCAGGTATCATGGGGGAGGTGCGCCTGGTTGAAAGAGCATTCGGAATTGGACCCTCGGCCCTGACCGAAACCATGATTATGCTCAATAAGCATTTCGCCAATGCTGCCTAATCCCCCAACTGGGTGACGCCGCGCGGCCGTGCCCCATGTTTGCAACAGAGCCGGGCGCCGCACCGACACGATAACGACAAACAGATAGGAGAGAGTTGATGAAAGAAGGATCGCGATCGATCGTGTCGCTCATCGACGAACAGCCGGTGCGGCCGCGACAATGGGCCACGGTTCTGATGTGCGGCTTCGTCATGTTCCTCGACGGGTTCGACACCCAGTCGATCAGCTACATGGCCCCGCATATCGCCAGCGAATGGAACCTCCCGCGCGCCATGCTGGGACCGATTTTCTCCGCTGCCCTGGCCGGGCTGATGGTCGGCTATCTGCTCCTTTCGCCCTTGTCGGACCGGTTCGGCCATAAACGGATGGTGGTGTGGAGCACCTTGTCCTTTGCCACGTCGACCCTGTTTTGCCTGGTGGCGTCGGATGTGACGACGCTGATGGCGCTGCGCTTCGTGACTGGCATCGGCCTGGGCGCGGCCACGCCGAGCGCCATCGCCCTGACCAGCGAATATAGCCCGAAGCGCTGGCGCGCGTCCTTTGTCCTGGCGATCTATTGCGGATTCTCGCTTGGCTTCGTGTTCGCCGGGTTGATGGCGGGGTGGATGATCCCTGCTCATGGCTGGCGCTCGCTGTTCTGGATCGGGGCGGCGGCGCCCCTGATTCTCGTGCCGTTCCTGATCTTCTTCCTGCCCGAAGCGATTTCGACGCTGACCCGGCCCGGCGCCGACCGCGCGGTCGCGATCGGCCAGTTTCGCCGGCTCGACCCCACGTTCCGGGACGAGGACCTTCCCCCCGCCCAGCCGGCAGGACCCGGCAAAGCCGTCCGCAAGGCACCGCTGCGCGCGATCTTCAGCCAGAATCTGCGCATGGGCACTTTGCTGCTGTGGGTCGTGTTCATCATCAATCTGGGCACTTTCTATGCGATGCAGAGCTGGATGCCGACGATCCTCACCGATCTCGGGCATCCGACCTCGACCGTCGTCGCGACAACGACGATCTTCACCGTCGGCGGCATCGTCGCGGCCTTGATCGTCGGGCCGATGATGGACAGGATCAGCCCCTATCTGGCGCTTGCGCTGGTATATGGGACGGGATTCCTGTTCGTCGGCGCGATCGGGCTGTTGCTGGACGCGGGCGCGGCGGCGCTGCTGGCGGTCAGCTTTCTGTCGGGCCTGTGTGTCAGCGGCGGCCAGAAGAGCGTCATTGCCCTTGCGGCGGTGTTCTACGACGCGGAAATTCGTTCGACCGGTATCGGTTGGGCGCTGGGCATCGGCCGCGTCGGGGGAATCGGCGGGCCGCTGATCGTCGGCGCCGGCCTGGGTGCCGGCCTGTCGCCGGGCGGCGTGTTCTTCCTGCTGGCGATACCGATGCTGGTAATGGCGGCAGCGATGCTGCTGCTGAACGGCCGCTATGGCCAGGCACGCGGCAAGGGGGCGGCGCGCGCGGGGGGAAAATCGGCATGCATAAAGGCGCAGCCACCGCGGCCGCGCTGACCCTGGCTCTTGTCTGGACGTCCTCCGCTCCTGCCCAGATACCGCCGCCAGCGCTCCAGCCAGAGCCCCAGCCAGAGCCGCCGGCATCCGCCCCCGTCCAGGGGCCGCCCGACGACGGGGCGCCGCCGTTGCCGCCCGCGCGAGCACCCGCGACCCCGCCGGCGCCGACCGGGACCAATCGCTTTCCGCCAGGGGAGGATGGCTTTGGTCCGCGCATGGGGCCGCGATACGCTACCTCGCGTTGGGCGGAGGACTGGTCGTTCCTGCGGGATCGGGCCAAACGCAAGGATCTGTTCGATCCGCTCAAATATATCCCGTTCGACGCGGACGGTTCGGCCTATCTCACGCTGAACGGCCAATCGCGGTTGCGGTACGAAACCTACAGCAACCGCGGGCTGCGCGAGGTGCCGTTGCAGGACAATCTGTTGCTGCGCACCTTTGCCGGCGCCGACCTTCACCTGGGCGAGCATGTCCGGGTCTACGGCGAAATCGCCAGCGGCCAGCAATGGGGCAGTTCGCCGATCAACGCCAACCAGCGCAACGACCTGGCGATCCAGCAATTGTTCGCCCACATTTCCCAAGTAAGGCGCTGATTTCGCTGTCCTGACCATTATATTTCCTATATAAAACATGGTGTTGAAGGCTGCGAGGGGCGCGTTTCATGGATCACCCAGAGGGTGCGGGCTTGCAACGGGCAGATCGGGTGGATTTCGACCCTCGCGTGCGGCTGGAATTTCGCGGCACGCAGCTCAGTTCCGACGGCGGCCTTCTGGTGATGCGCGAGCTTGATGACGCGCTCGGGTTGTCCGATTTGGCGTCAGCGGCGCTGCGCGATACTCGCTCTGGCAAGAACACGGTCCATCGGCTCGACGGCCTGTTCCGGCAATCAGTCTTTGGGCGGCTGGCCGGATACGAGGATGTCAACGACGCCAACCGTCTCGCCTGCGATCCGGTCATGCGCCAAGTTGTCGGCGGCAGAGCGGTCGATGCACAAGCGGCCTCGGCATCGCAGATGGGACGGTTCGAGACCGAGACGCTGGCTCTGGCCGGGAACCGTGCCGCGCTGGCCGACCTGAACGGGCAATGGATCGACCGGTTCCATGACCGTAACGGGCTGAAGTACATCGTTCTGGACATGGACAGCTCGGTCAGCCCGACCCATGGCGACCAGGAAGGGTCCGCCTGGAATGGCCATTTCGACTGTAGCTGCTATCACCCCAACTTTCTGTTCAACCAGTTCGGGATGCTGGAACGCTGCGCCCTGCGCCATGGCAACGTCCACAGCGCCGATGGCTGGCGTGATGTTCTCGACCCCGTCATTGCGCGCTACGCGGAGCGCGACCTTGGTGGCAGGTTCTTCCGGGCCGATGCTGCCTACGCGATCCCGGCGATCTATGAGCGATTGGAAGAAGCGCGGTTCTTCTACGCCATCCGGCTGCCCGCAAACGCGGTCCTCAAGGACAAGATCGCGCATCGGCTAACGCGCCCTGTCGGGCGGCCGTCACTGACCAAGGTCAAGCGGTTCTTCGAGGAATTCGAGTATCAGGCGGCGTCCTGGGACAAGGAACGCCGGGTGATCGCCAAGATCGAATGGCATCCGGGCGAACTGTTCCCGCGTGTCGGCTTCATCGTCACCAACCTGCCGATGGAGCCGGACTGGGTGGTGCGGTTCTACAACCAGCGCGGCACCGCCGAGCAGCACATCAAAGAGGGCAAATACGCCTTTCGCTGGACGCGGCTGTCGTGCCGGAAGTTCCGCGACAATGAGGTGCGGCTGCAACTGCACGCCCTGGCGTACAACCTGGCCACCTTCTTGCGCTGCATCGAGCTGCCCGAGGCCATGGCCGACTGGTCGTTGACCAGCCTGCAACTGAAGCTGATCAAGATCGGGGCACGTGTGGTCCGTCACGCCCGCACCATCACCTTCCAGCTGGCCGAGGTCGCTGTCACCGGCACGATGGTACGCGCCATCCTCGCCGCTATCCGCCGATTGCGAGCGCCACCGCTATGCGCATGATCGCGATCCACGCTCAAACTGAACGAAAGCGGCTGGACAGATCTGTCCGCTGCGCTGAAAAACGCCGCCCCTGGGCAAGGAAACAGCGGCTTCGCGGTCTGATCCGTCCAGATCCAGCAGTCTGCGCGACCGCAGGTGCCGCTTGCGGCAGAAAATCCTTGTCTAGCGCTCGGATACAGGCGATCTTCACCTCAAACGCCACGCCACTTGGGGAATGCAGGATCACAGCCATTACCGCTGCAATTACGGCCTCTATTTCCGTTTCTGGGACCGGCTGTGCGGCACCGACGCGGGGATCGCCGCGTTTCCGCCGTTGCCGGGCGGCCACAGGGTGACGGAAACGTCAGCCCCGGGCGGGAGCAAAATCGCGACACAGCGCGTTGCCAGCCGACGCGTTTCCTGAAGTCCGTAAAATCATGACGTTCGTAAAAGGGAGTATCATCGTGCAAGTTCGCCCCCTCCTGATCGGCCTGCCGATCGTGCTGGCCGCCATCAGCCCCGGGCGGGAGCAAAATCGCGACACAGCGCGTTGCCAGCCGACGCGTTTCCTGAAGTCCGTAAAATCATGACGTTCGTAAAAAGGAGTATCATCGTGCAAGTTCGCCCCCTCCTGATCGGCCTGCCGATCGTGCTGGCCGCCACCGGCCTGTCCGCCGCCCCCGCTTTCGCGCAGGACGACGGCACCGCGCCCGCCACGCCCGCAGGCCCGGCCGATCCCGCTGCCGATCGCACCTCGGTCACGGTCGGCGTCGGCGGCGTGTACATGCCCGATTACGAAGGATCGAACTTTGTCCTGGCCATGGCGGCGATGCCGGCCACAGCGCAAACCAGCCCCACACCCCCGCCCTCCCTACCTGCTGCGCCACCTGTGCCCACAGCGCCGCAGTTCGCTCCGATCCCGGCGCCCGATTATACGACCGATGCCGCCTGGCTGTGCCGCCCCGGTCGGCAGGATGCCTGCGCGGTGGATCAGGACGTCACGGTCATCGCCGCCAACGGCAAGCGCAAGATCGCTCGGTTCCAGGCGGAAAAGGCGCCGGCCTTCGATTGTTTCTACGTCTATCCCACGGTGTCGCTCGACCCGACGCCGAACAGCGACCTCGATATCGGGCCGGAGGAAAAGGCGGTCGCGGCAAGCCAGGCGGCGCGCTTCGCACAGCATTGCCGTGTCTTCGCGCCCATGTATCGTCAGGCCACGCTGACCGCGCTGCGTGCCGCGATGACGGGGCAGCCGACCACCGCCGACCGCAACCTCGCCTATCTGGACGTGCAGGCGGCGTGGCACGAATATCTGGCCCGCGACAATGCCGGTCGCGGTGTCGTCCTGATCGGGCATAGCCAGGGGGCGCGCATCCTCAAGCGCCTGCTGGCCGAGGTGATCGAGAAGGACGCGGCGATGAAGCGCAAGCTGGTCGCCGCCTATCTGATCGGAACGAATGTCGCGGTGCCGCCGGGCGCCGATGTCGGCGGCGACTTCAAGACCATCAAGCTGTGCCGTTCGGCCGATGATTATGGCTGCGTGGTCACCTATGTCAGCTTCCGCGCCGATTCGCCGCCGCCGACCGATGCCCGGTTCGGCCATGTCGAGATGCCGGGCATGGTCGCGGCCTGTACCAATCCTGCGGCGCTGGGCGGTGGCAGGGCGACGGCCGACGCGATTCTGAGCGCGAAGGGCGCGATGCTCAGCCTGGAGCAGCAGGGGCCGTGGACAAAGGACGGCGCCCCCGTGACGACGCCGTTCGTTTCCGTTCCCGGCATGATCTCCACCGAATGCGTGTCGAGCGGAGGTGCGGGCTATCTCGCGGTTTCGGTCAATGCCGCGCCTTCGGACGCGCGGACCGATACGCTGACGGGCGACGTCGTGGTCAATGGCCAGGTGCTGAAGGAATGGGGCCTGCACCTGATCGACATGCCGGTGGTGATGGGCGACCTGGTCGACCTGTCGGATGCTCAGGCGGGGGCGTGGCGCGGCGTCCCGCGCAAGTCGAAGCGGAAGTAATCGCCTGGGGGGTCAGCGACCGCCCAGCGACCTCAGGTGGTCGTAGAGGCCGGCGGCATTCGCTTCCCAGCTGAACCGGGCGGCGCCGGTCGCGACCGCTGCGGGATCGGGCGGGGCGGCGAGCAGGTCGGCGATTCCTGCGGCGATCGCGGCGGGATCGGGTGCCACCAGCCGGCCGTGGGCGGGATCGGTCACCACCTCGCGCGCGCCACCGACGTCGGGCACCACGATCGGCGTACCGCACGCGAGCGCCTCCACCCAGACGTTGGCGAGGCCCTCGCTGGCGGAGGCGAGGGCCATCACATCGGCCGCCGCCATCAGGCCCGGCATGGCGTCATGCGCCACCGCGCCCGTCAGGCGGACCCGATCACCCAGCCCCTCCGCCGCGATCATCGCCTCCAGGTTCGAGCGTTCCGGGCCTTCGCCCGCGACGATCAGGCTGACGCCGGGCAGCGCCGCCACCGCGCCGATCACGCGGTCATGCCCCTTGCGCGGGATCAGCGCGCCGACCGATACGACCAGCGGCCCCGTCACCCCCAGCGCGGCCTTGGCCGGCGCGCGCGGGGCGGGGGCGAACCGGCTATGATCGATCCCGGTGTGATGGACGGCGATGCGCTCCCCGGGCATGCCCAGCGCGATCATGTCGTCGCGCATCGCCGCCGATACCGCGAGCAGCCCGTCGGCGGCGCGGCCCGCGGCGAGCACCTGTGCGGCGGTCGCGGGCTGTCGCCCCCAGAAATGCACGTCGGCACCGCGCGCCTTGATCGATACCGGCACGCCGAATCGGCGGCCCAGCGCCACGGCGGCGGGCCCATCGGGGCTCGAATATAGCGATCCCGTGATCCTGCCGTCGTCCGCAACGTTCATGACGGACCTGTGGATCGCCACGGCGCTTCAGCAGATCCGACAGATCACTGATCCAGCATTGCGCGGCTTCGAGGTCGAGGTAATGCACAAGCCATCAAATATGGCTGCTTACGAGGCCATTATCGGGGTTCCGGTCCGCTGCGGGTGCTCGCGCAATCGCCTCTCTGGGCCGACCTCGGTCGTCTCGGCCCCCCTGCAGGCGCGCTTCGTGTCAAGGATAGACGCGCACCTGCGACTCGCCGAGCTCACCCTCGACGAGGTGAGGACCGAGCGCAGTATCGTCGATCGCGTCCGGCAGATTCTTGATGGTCCTGGAGGACTTTCGCTCGACGCGTCGGAGGCAGCACGGATCCTCAACGTATCGGAGCGTTCTCTTCGGCGCCGGCTGAGTTCGGCGGGCACAAGTTTCGCGGTTTTGGCCGACGATTCGAGGCTCAAGTTGGCACTGCTCTATCTTCAATCATTGCCCGTGTCCGAAGTGGCCTCGCTCCTCGGTTATCACGACGCATCCACGTTCCGCCGTGCCTTCCGTCGGTGGTCCGGGCACAGTCCGAGTGAGCATCCAGCCATCGCCCTCGCGATGGGCATTTGACCGGCGAGGCCCGTGGATTGGCCGCTTCAGCCCTTCCCTGAATTCCGCCAAAATCTAGGATTCGCCCGCCCCATCATTCCCATTGGCTGACCAGCGCCAACAAGCGTCTGGACAGCTTTCGGGTGTCGATGTATTTATCCAATCGGAGAACTTACTGCTCCAAGCACAATGTTGACGACAGGTTGAAGCCGAGACGGTCCGCCGGCCGAACTTTGCCGCCGAGGAGCAGCAACGCTCAGAAACTTAGGGGAGGAATAGAATGCGATTGACCAACATCATGCTCGCGAGCGTCTCAGCCGTGATTGCTCTGCCTGCCATGGCGCAAGTTACCACGCCCGCAGAGCCGGCCGAGGCAGCCACGTCGGAGCAGAACATCGCCGACATCGTCGTGACCGCAACCAGGCGGTCAGAACGGCTCTCGAACATCCCAATTGCCGTCAGCGCCGTTAACAGCGATGCGCTGCGGAGCTCGGGGGCAAACGACATACGCGGGCTGGCTCTGTTGCAAACATGGGGCACGGCCGCGCGGCGTCACCCAGTTGGGGGATTAGGCAGCATTGGCGAAATGCTTATTGAGCATAATCATGGTTTCGGTCAGGGCCGAGGGTCCAATTCCGAATGCTCTTTCAACCAGGCGCACCTCCCCCATGATACCTGGCTGCAGGCACCATGCCTGGGCCTGTCCTTTGCGTAGGGCGCGCATGACCTCGAAGCCCTTGATCGTGGCGTAGGCCGTTGGCATCGACTTGAAGCCACGTACCGGCTTGATCAGCATCTTCAGCTTGCCGTGGTCGGCCTCGAGCACGTTGTTCA
Organism: Sphingobium sp. DEHP117; assembly: GCF_030867385.1. Lineage (GTDB taxonomy): Bacteria > Pseudomonadota > Alphaproteobacteria > Sphingomonadales > Sphingomonadaceae > Sphingobium. The sequence goes on from NZ_JAPFBJ010000005.1 coordinate 21,832, forward strand.
GATATTTCACCTGCCGGTGCTCGGTTTCCGCCGCCAGTTTGCCTTCGCGTTTCAGCTCAGCGATTGCTGCGCCGTAGCTGGGTGCCTTGTCGGTATTGAGTTTGGCCGGCTTTTCCCAGTCCTTCAGGCCACGAAGAGCTTTGCCCAGAAAGCGCTTCGCCGCTTTGGCGCTGCGTGTCGATGACAGATAGAAATCAATCGTGTCGCCCCGTTTGTCGACCGCCCGGTACAGGTAGGTCCATTTGCCCCGCACCTTTACGTAGGTCTCATCCAGACGCCAGCTCGGATCAAAGCCGCGCCGCCAGAACCAGCGGAGACGCTTCTCCATCTCCGGCGCGTAGCGCTGCACCCAGCGATAGATCGTCGTATGATCGACATCGATCCCACGCTCGGACAGCATTTCCTCGAGATCACGGTAGCTGATGCCGTATCGACAATACCAGCGCACCGCCCATAGGATGACCTCGCCGGTAAAATGCCGTCCTTTGAAATCGTTCATCGCAACTGACCTTGACAGTACATGAGCCCAATCTTGGAAACCGTGTCAGAGTTTGCAACAGAGCCCGGCGCCCCGCGCCACCAGCCGCTAGGGCGGCGGCACCGGGTCCCCGGCGGGCACGAAGGGATCGGCGTAGAAATTGTCTTCGGCCAGGCCCGCCGAAGCCGTCATCAGCGCGCGCGCGTCCTCCACCATGTCGGGGTTGCCGCAGGCATAGACTTCGTGGCCGCGAAGATCGGGATAGCGGGCGATCGCGGCCTGCTGCACATGGGCGGCGGCATCGCTCCATTCCGGGTGGGGGCGCGAGAGCACGGGCGTGAAGCGGAACCACGCATGCCGTTGCGCCCATCGCCGCACCCGGTCGAGCGCATAGAGATCGTCAAGCGTCCGGCCGCCCCAGAAAAGATGCACCGGCCGCCCCGACCGGCGGCGTATCAAATCCTCGATCATCGCGCAAAGCGGCGAGAAGCCGGTGCCCGTCGCCAGCATCACCGCCGGCACGCCGTCGTCTTCGCTCAGGGAGAACAGCCCGTAGGGAAGCTCGATATCCAGCGTGCCGCCCGTTTCGATCGTGCCGATCAGCCGGTCGGAAAAGCGGCCGCCCGGCACCCGGCGCACATGCAGCACCGCCATGTCGTTGTCGTGCGGCGGATTGGCCAGGGAATAGTTGCGGCTGCTGCCCTCGTCCAGGAAGACCCGGGCATATTGCCCGGCGCGGAATGGCATCCGCCGCCCGATCGGCAGGCGCAGGTGCAGGATCGTGACGTCCTTTGCCGGCCGCTCGATCCGGTGGACATGGGTCGTGAAACGGCGGCGATCGGGCGCCTTGCTCGATACGATCCATTTGGGCGCGATTTCGACCGTGCCCTGCGGACGGGCGATGCAATAGAGGACGTCCTCATGCCGCCCCGAAAGGCGCGAGGCGCGGCCGGTGATCACATCGCCGGCGACCAGCCCGCCCTTGCAGCTGGAACACACGCCCTTGCGGCAGGAATAGGGCATGCTGAAGCCAGCGCGCTCGGCCGCGTCGAGCACGGTTTCGCCCGGTTCGAAGGGAAATGCGATGTCGCTGCCAGCGACGTGAATCCTGTCGGTCGTCATGCCTGCACTCCGGCAAGGGGTCTGTGGGTGGCCATGCCGGCGAGCAGCGCCAATGTCCGCCGCAGCGGTTCGGCGTCGGCAACGCCCCGGCCGGCAATATCGGGGGCGCTGCCATGGCCCACGCTCGCGAACACGAACCCGGTGCCGATGGTCAGCGCCGTGCTCGCGCGGCCGGCGAGCAGCTTGATCGGGATATGCCCCTGATCGTGATAGGCAGCGATGAAGGCATCGCATCCGCGCTCCATCAGCATCAGGTCGGCGCCAAGCGGTCCCGCCACATCGATCCCCTCCGCGCGCAGCATCCGCGCTGCGGGGAAGGTGATCCGCGCATCGTCGTCGCCAAACAGCCCGTCCTCGCCCGCGTGGGGATTGATGCCGAACAGCCCGATCCGGGGATGCGCGATCCCCAGCTGGCGCAGCGCGCCGCGCGCCGCGCGGCCCGCTCGCTGGATCAGGGCGGCGTCCAGCCGCGCCAGCGCATCGGCCAGGCGCTCGTGCAGCGTCGCATGCACGATCCGCAGGCCCCCGCCGACGAGCATCAGGAAAACCTCGTCCTCGCGCAGGCCCGCCAGCCGGGCGATCAGGGAAGGATATCCCGAAAAGGCTATGCCGGCGGCATGCACGGCGGTTTCATTGTGGGGGCAGCCGGCGATCGCATCGATCCGCCCCGACCGGCACAGCGTCAGGGCCTGTTCGGTATAGGCGATCATCGCCCGCCCCGACGCGGCGTTGCAGTGCCCCGGCGCGAAATCCCCGTCCGCCAGCGCATCGACCGCGACCAGATCGATCGTGCCGGGCACCGCCTGGGGAAGCGCACCCGCATCGACGCGGCGCACCGTCGCGCCGCGCGCGTAGCGCTCGACCGGGGCGGCATCGCCGATCAGCAGCAACCGGGGGCCGGCGGGCGCTATCGCCGCCGCCACGGCGATTTCGGGGCCGATGCCGTTGGGATCGCCCAGAGTCACGCCGATCACGGGTTCACCCGCCACGATCTCTTCTCTCACAGCGGCAGCGCCAGCAATGTGTCGGTCTGATTGCTGTCGCACACGACGATCCGCTGCTGGAGCAGCACCCCGTCGCCCTCCTCCACGAAGCGGTCGAGATAGCGGCCGGTGGCAAAGACGCTCGTTTCCCCGGTGCGCATGATCCGCGCGACCAGAAAGCCGGTTTCGGCCGAAATCCCGCCCTGCGCATCGACAGCGATCAAGGGTTGCCCGATCAGGTGGCGATAGCTGTGCTGTTCGTAGATATTGGCTTCGTTGAGCGCCGCGATCCGGTCGCGCAGCATGCCGCGCCCTTCGGCATAGATGAGGCCCGCCGGCAGGCCGCGCCGGTGATTGTCGGCGGTGGTAACGACATAGAGGCAGTCCCGCGCGAACAGATCGGGCCAGCCGGCCGCGGCCTCGTCATCGATGATTCGCGCATAGATGGCGTGAAAGTCGCCTAGCTTGCGGAACAGGGCGTCGATGTTCACGGCGCTCGCGGTGTTGACGGCATTTGCAGCGCTCACAGCACCATCTCCCGCCGATAGGCTTTCCAGAAGCCGCGAATCGACGCCTCGGTCACTCGGCTGGCGCTCGACGAAGCGTCGTCGCCGCCCATCTCCATCACCGATTGCGCATCCTGCGCGCCGGCGATGCCCCGTTGCACGAAGCCGCCGACACAGCCGTCCTCCATCGAAACGAAGCCGGCCGGGCCGATGAGATTGGCCTGCTTCAGCCGTACCTTTTGCTGTTCGGGCGTGTCGGTGTCGAAACCGATATAGGTCCAGTTGAGTTCAGTCCGGTCGGTGCCGCGCGGCAGGATCTGCCGCACCGCCAGCGAGTTCTGGATCTGCTGGAGAACGAAGCCGGGAAAGACCGACAGGATCTGAAGCGTGACCCCGTCGCCATAATCGTCGAACCCCTCGAGCAGAGAGGGATCGGCCAACCGGTATCCGCTTTCGGAACGGAGTTTCTGTTCGGCATAGTGCCGGTCGCGCTCGGCGGCGGGATCTATGGCCGAATAGCTGACATGGTTGCCGCCGTCGGGGCTGACGATGATCGCGCCTTTCTGCGACAGCCGGTTAAGCTCGAACGTCGTGAAAAACAGATGCAGGATGGATGCGTGATAGCTGTCCTTCACATTCTCGAAATAGAGTTTCCAGTTGTTCGGCAGCATCTGAGTGAACCGGCCGATGACCACCGGCGTCCGGCCGCCCAGCACGCGCTCAACGCGGCTGAGCACCTCTTCGCCCAGATATTCCTCGATTCCCGGCACGTCGTTCGAAAAGCTACCGAACACCAGCCCCAGCAGCCGCGTCACGCGCAGCTTGCGCGGACCGTGCGCGCTCTTGCAAAAGGATGGGGGCATGCCGCCTGTACCGCCGACACCGCTTTCGAACGCAACGCCCGTCAGATCCCCTTCAAGACTATAGCTCCACGCATGATAGACACAGGTGAAATCCTTGACATTACCGCGATCGGTCAGGGCCAGCAGCGCGCCGCGATGGGCGCAGCGGTTTTCGAACGCATAGATTTCACCATCCTGTCCCCGAGTCACCACGACGGGCTGATCGCCCACATGGGTCGCCACGAAATCGCCAACCTCGACCAGCTCGGCTTCAAGGCACAGATAATTCCAGCTTTCACCGCGGAAGATGCGCTGCTGTTCGCGCGCGTACACATCCTCCCGCTGGAACAGCCAGTAAGGGATACGAGTCAGTTGATCGGGGGTCCACTGCGTGGGCGGCGTCACCGCCATTGGGTTCGATCCCATTGCCATCTCCTCTTGCTTTTGACGTTTTGTTCGCTATTCGCACAATATGTGCGTTATTCGAACTAGTATCGAAAGTTTTTGTCCAATGTCAAGTTCTTCTCCAACATCCCCTCGCCGAGAGGAAACCATGGGCGGCCTGGCCAAGGGTCTGGCGATCATCGAACTGTTCGGCATCGAGCGGCCACAGCTGACGGTGGCGGATGCCGCCAACGGTGCTGGGATGACGCGTGCCGCGGCGCGGCGCTGCCTGCTGACGCTGGAGGCGCTGGGCTATGTCCAGCATGACGGAAAATATTTCACGCCCCGCGCGCGCCTGCGCCGCCTAGGCGGCGTATCCACCTATGTTGACAATGTGGCGGGGCGCGCTCAGCCGCTGCTGGAGCAGCTTTGCGAGGAACTCAACGAACCGATTTCGCTCGCGGTGCTTGACAATATGGACTCGCTTTTCGTCGCGCGCGCCGAGGCGACCCACATCGTGTCGACCGGTGTCGGGCTCGGCGGGCGCCTTCCGGCCTATTGCAGCGCAACGGGACGCGTCTTGCTTGGCGGGTTGGAACCGGTGGAGATCGACGCCTATCTCGACAGGACCGCGCTGCTGCGGCGAACGTCCAAGACGGTAACCGACCCCGATGAACTGCGCGCGTTGATCACTCGGGCGAGGGAAGAAAAATTCAGTTGCTCGGACGAGGAACTGGAACTTGGAATGCGCTCCATGGCGGTGCCGGTTTTCAATTCCGTTGGTGATATCATCGCGGCATGCAGCCTCAGCACATCCGCCGCGCGCGTGTCATTGAAGGAAATGCACGAGCGTTACCTGCCGCTGCTGCGTGCTACAGCCGCCGGAATATAATCATCCTGTTGAGCCACAGCGCCAGCGCTTTGCGCTTGACACGTGGGTGATGCGCGAGGGCACCCGACGCGCTTGGTCTGTTCATCGGCGCACCGAGGAACGCCGCCAGTTCGACGGGCATTGGAAATGATGGAAGCGCGCAATTCATGGCGCAAATCCTGTGGATTAGTCGCCCCAAGATCCGGCGACTTGTCCGAACAAATATAGGCGCAGTGGAACAATTTCTGATCGCGGGTGCGGTGGTGGAGCAATAGTTGATACACCTATTCCGTCGCCGCCTTCACCTCGATCGTACAGCGTGCCGGCTTCCTGGCCTTGGTCGCGGCTTCGCGACATGCCTGGATCGCCTCGCGGTTGCTATCGGCGAGCGGTGCCGCCGCGACGATCAACCGCCAGCTCTCCGGCGCGGCCGTCTGCATCAACCGCTGTCCCGCCTCCCATCGCGTCGGCTCGCCAAGCGCGCGCGTCGCCATACGCTCGGGCCAGTGCCAGCTTGCTGGCATCGTGCGCGCGATCGGGCCGGCGAGCAAGGCATAGAGCAACAGCCCCAGCATTAGGCCGCAAGCGGCCATGACATATAGCCAGCGATCTTGTTGGTCGCCCCGGCGCGCCGATGCAAGCCGGTTGCCGATCTCGCGGGCGGCCTGGTCCAGCGCCGTGCGCGCCTCGGTGACAAGGCGCTGATCCTCGCGGCGCGCACCTGACGCGGCGCTGGCGATCTCGCCCGCCATATGCGCCGGGTCCATCGCCAGCGCGGGACTTTTCCGCATCGCGGCGATCTGCTGCGCCAACACCCCCAGCACCTTTTCGGTGCGCTCAAGCGTCGGCTGATAATCGGGAATGTCGATGGACTCGCGGGCGGCGGTCAGCCCCTCGACGGCGGCGCGCAGCAACGACACCTCGCGCGTGAGTTGTCCGAACGCCCGCGCTGCGCCGTCCTCGCTCTCCCGATCATCCTCGTCCATATTCGTCTCCTTATCGGCTCATGCCGCGATCCCGGCCTATCCCAAGCTCCTGCGTCAACTGACGGCCCAGCTCGCCCCCGCCCATCTCTCGGCCCCGGTTCATGCCGATCTCAAGGCCAAGATCGCGGGTGCGGTCGCGCAGGATCGATTCCACCTGTGGATCGCGCTCAAGGCTTTTCGCCATGCCCGCCATTTCCTTGCCCGCCTTCTCGCGGCCCGCCATGTCGCCGGCGCGATAGAGGCGGTCACGGTCCTGGGAGAGCTGTTGCCAGCGTTCCACGAACCTGTCGGCGCGCAAGTTCGGATCGGCCCGCACCCTCGCCTCCTGCGCCATTGCGTCGAGCATCGAGCCGCTGCGCCCCGCCGCCGCCTCGCGCAACAGGGCAGGATCGCGCTGCATCGCCGATGCGAGGTCGCGCGAGGCTCCCGGCCTCAACTGGTCCAGCGTCTCCGTCGTGCGCTCGAGCGCGACTTTCTGATGCTCCAGCACCGGCCCTCCCGACGCCCGCGCCTGCAACACCGCCTCGGCCGAACGCGATGCCCGCTCGACCGCGCGCGTGAAAGCACGGTCCTCGCCGCGATCGGCACGCGCCGGCGCAGGCTTCGCCGCCTCGGCCGACAGCTTCAACCCGGCGAACATGCCGCGCCGCGGCTTCTGTTCGGCCGCGGCCTCGCGCTCGATCGGCCGCGGCGTGAACCCCGCGAACATGCCCCGTTCCGGCGCTGGCGAAGATCCACGCTCTACGGGCGAGATCTCCGCGCGCGGATCTCGCCCTGGCTCGCGGGGCGCATCCGGCAAGCGGATCTCGCCCGCAAGCCCGCGCCGATCAGCGAAGGCACGAATCTCGGCATCGCGATCACGACTATCAGGGGCGCGGCCATGCCATTCTTCAGGCCGCATCTCAGAACCCAGGAGAATTATCGCGAGCAGGTATCTCCCGAGCTGGTCGAGAAATATCCGGGCCTCTCCACCATGCTCGGCATGCGGATCGGCTATGGCTGGACTGACGGATATCGCGGCGAATATGGTGCTGCGAGCCATGCGATGGGCCGGCACGTTTACGACTGACCACAGGAAGCTTTGCCGGCCGCGCATCGCGCGGCCGGCAAAGAAATTTGTTCGAGGCTGAAAGTCGGGGACGGTCGGGGACGGCTGCTGGCGTTGCTCGACGACAGGAAATCCGAGACAAGGTGCCACGCCCGACACGAGGGCGCACTATGGATGGGGCGACTTCCATACCCCCTTCGTAGGAAGTCTCCCCATCCGCCGCCGGGCCGTTTCGCAAAGCCCGGCTGGTATCATTGCCGCTTAAACGAGGTTGGCTGTCGGCCTTACCACTAGCGGAAGGTCTTCGAGAAGGTCACGCCATATGTTACGGGACGACCCGCGTAGCGAACCACCGCGTCCTGACGGCGCAGCGAATTCACCCAGTAATAGTCGTTCGTGACATTGCGGCCCCATAGCAACAGCTTCCAACCCTTGTCGCGATTTTCGATGCCGGCGCGCAGGTCAAGCAGCGTATAGGCCGGGAGCTGGAAATCGGCTTCGCCCCCGAGGCTGGCATTGGTCTTGCTGCTGTGCAGCACACTGAACCCGACAAAGGGTTCAAGTCCCGAGGTCCCCATCTGCCACTGATACTGCCCATCGGCAGTGAACTGGAACTTGGGGGAATATGGGAAATCCCGCCCGGCAAAATCGATCAGCTGCGCTGACGAGTTAAAGCCGGTCCCGCGCTTGATGACCGCGTCGATATAGGTCCCGGCCACGTTGAGCACCAAACCGTCAACGGGTTGCAACGACGCGCTCGCCTCGACACCCTGCACGCGCGACTTCGGGATATTCACGAGTGCTCCCAAGGCGTTGAAGATAGGGTCCTTGATCGTCCCGAGAAATTGTTTGTCGGCGTAATCATAATAGAATGCGGATCCGTTCAGCTGACCCAGGCCCTCCGGCAGGGTCAGTTTGACCCCGGCTTCGTAGGCGAGCACCGATTCCTGGGTCACCGGCCGGTACTGGATCGATGCCGAAGCCGTGAGGGTCGGGAAGCTGCCCGACTTGAAGCCCTTGCTCACATTCGCATAAAGAAAGGCGCTTGGCGAAATATCGAAGCTGGCGCCGGCTCGCCACGAGATATTATCCTCGTCAAGCTTGCCGGTGACGAGCGTCGGGATGAACGAGGTTGCGGCTGTGGTCCCAACCGGTCCGAGCGTGACGCAGCCACCCCGCGGGATCGGCGTGAAAGCCGGCGTGCCAAAGACCGCGTTATTGAAGATCGTCTGGATCGTCTCAAGCGTTCGTTCAAGGCCGACGTCCCCGCGCACACAGCCCACAAAATCCCGTTTGGCGCTGGTATAGCGGGCCGCTGCCTGGAGCTTGAGGGCATCGCTGACCTGCAGTTCGACGTTCGCAAAACCCGCGATCGTCTCGACGCGCTGTTCGGAAAAGTGCACGTATTCGCTGATCTGTGGCGTTACGCCAGGTATTGTCGGGGTCTGCGACGACTGGCTCACGTCGATCCGTACCTGATCGAAGGCCTTGTCCTTCTGGTAGTTGCCGCCGATGATCCAGGTGAGTGGCCCCGTTTGCCCTGCGAGACGCAGTTCCTCGCTGAACGACCTGATGGTGCCGTTCGTGAAATAGTCCGCCGAACTCAGCGTAAGCCCGTCGGGGTCGTAGGCCGAGTCCGTTTTGAAATGCGAATAGGCGGTCAGCGAAACGAGCGTGATGTCGGGCGAGAGGTCATATTCTCCGCGCGCCGCAAACTGGTAAAAGCGATCGTTCTGATCGGGCAGGCCGGGCTTCCAATCGGCAGCACGGGCATTTGGCGGCGCGAGCGGGTAATTGAGAAGGGCGGGCGATGCGGTGGCCGGCCGCTGCGGCGTGATCTTGACGGCCTGCACCGCAACTGTCTCGCCGCGATCGGAGAAGCCATTCGCGGTCAGGGACAGGCGAAAACTGTCCGACGGCGTGAAATCGATGGTGATGCGGCCATCGATCTTCTGCTCCTCGCCATTTGTGTCGTCGCGCGTGTAGCTTTTCTGCCAATCGCCGCCGAGAACGCCGCGGGCCGCGACGCGAACTGCGATCGTGTCGCTCAAAGGTCCGCTGGCATATCCCTGAAGATCGAAAGTGTTGAACCGCGCATAGGTTGCCGAGAAGCCAGCTTCGGGGGTCGAAGTCGGCTTGGCAGCAATGTAGTTCACTGCGCCGCCCGTGCTGTTCTGCCCGAACAGCGTTCCTTGCGGACCCTTGAGAACCTCGACCCGCTCAAGATCGAGCCCCGCACCCTTGGTCATCGCCGGATAGGCCAAGGGCACTTCGTCGACATAGACCGCGACCGCCGGCGACGCTGCAAGCGTCGCCTCGAAAAAGCCGATCCCGCGGATGGTGTAGACGGGATTTGTCGAGTTGCTCGGCGTATAATTGAAGCCCGGCACCACCTTTACGAGGTCGGCCGTATCGACCACGCCGCGCGTTGCGAGATCCTCGCTCCGAAAGGCGGTGATCGACATGCCGACATCATTTATGGATTCACTGCGCTTCTGAGCCGTGACGACGATGTCGCCGAACTGTGCGTCGGCTGCGGTGCCTGATGCCGGTTCTTCGGTCGTTTGCGCGTGCGCACCGCTGGCAAGAGCGCATGTCGACACGCCCAGCATTAGGGCAAAGGCTTTCATATTCATAATCCCCTCCTTGCAGAAACTCGTAAATACGGTTTCGGTCTGGTTTGTCAACGGCGGAGCAAAAGTCGGCCATTCGGCGGCGTAAAACCAGGCCATCGTGTTACATGCCGGGGGGAGTGGCGTGAGGGCGTAGCCCGAGGGCCACTCCCCCCGGCATTGGTGTAATTTTCAGGGTCTGGTTTTGGCCTTGCGGGCCCGGCTGTGCGCGAGGCGATAGCTTTCGCCGTTCATCTCGAGGATGCTGACGTGATGGGTCAGGCGATCGAGGAGCGCGCCTGTGAGACGCTCAGATCCGAAGGTTTCGGTCCATTCGTCGAAGGGCAGGTTGCTGGTGATGAAGGTGGAGCCGCGTTCGTAACGCTGGGAGATCAGCTCGAACAACAGTTCGGCGCCGGTCTTGGAGAGCGGCACAAAGCCCAGTTCGTCGATGATGAGCAGCTTGTATCCGGCCATCTGCTTCTGGAAGCGCAGAAGACGGCGCTCGTCGCGGGCCTCCATCATTTCGCTGACCAGCGCTGCCGCGGTGGTGAAGCCCACCGACAGTCCTTTCTGGCATGCTGCCAGTCCGAGCCCCAACGCTACGTGCGTCTTTCCGGTGCCTGATGGCCCCAGAGCGATGGCGTTCTCACGCCGCTCGATCCACTCGCAGCGCGCCATCTCGAGCACCTGCATCTTGTTGAGCCTGGGGATGGCGGCGAAGTCGAAGCTGTCGAGGCTTTTGACGGCGGGGAAGCGCGCGGCCTTGATGCGCCGCTCGACCATGCGACGCTCCCTGTCGATCATTTCCATCTCGACGAGGCGGGCGAGGAAGCGGATATGATCGACGCCTTCAGCGGCACATTGCCGCGAGAGATTGTGATGCTCACGCAGGCACGTAGGCAGCTTGAGCGCCTTGAGATGGTGAGCGAGAAGGATCTCCGGGGCCTGATCGCTCATGCGGCCTCCTGCCGGTCGGAGAGCAGGCTCAGATAGGCTCTGGCAAAGGTCTTCTCGACCGTGGTGCGTGGCAGGAAGGGATAGACGTCCAGGTCCAGCCTGGGCGGTACGCGTTCGATCCGGCACAGGACGAGGTGCTTGACGGCATCGAAGCCGATGGCGCCAAGATCGATGGCCTGTTCGACCGCCGCCTGGAGATCGGCGAGGGTGAACGTTTCCAGCAGGCGCAGTACCTGCACATATTCGCGCCTGCCATGTTTGTGCATGCGCCCTTCCATCAACCGCTGCAGTGTCGTGAACGCTTCGGGCAGGTCCCAGCCCTGCAAAGGCGCAGCCTGGTCGAATGCGTTGATCTTCTGCTCGATCAGCGGGAGATAATGGAGCGGGTCGAAGACAACCTCCTCGCGGGCATAGCAACGAGGATGACGGGCGATGACTTCGCTGCGGCAGCCGATCACCACCTCATCGACATAGGCCCTGATCCAGACCTCCTGATGGCCCCAGGCCACCGGAACCGAATAATCGTTGGTCCTGTAGCGCACCAGGGATTGCGAGGAGACCCGCCCGCCTTTCTGATCGCAGGCCTCGAAGGGTGTAGCGGGCAGAGGCTGCATGGCCGCGAGATCGCGCTGCAGCCGCTCACCGATCGTCTCGCTCTGCCCGCGCACCTTGTCCTGCTGGCGCTTGCGGCATTGCTCCTCCAGCCACAGGTTGAACGCCTCCCAGGTCGGGAACTTCGGGATCGGCACCATGAAGTTGCGCCGGCAATAGCCTACCAGCCCCTCCACATTGCCTTTCTCGTTCCCCTTGCCCGGGCGAGCATAGCGGTCGCGGATCACGTAATGTGACAGGAAAGCGCTGAACAGCGTGGCACGCTGCCGCGTGCCGTCGGGCAGGATCTTCGTCACAAGGCAGCGATCGTTGTCATAGACGATCGAGCGCGGTACCGCGCCGAAAAACGCGAAGGCATGCACGTGTCCGTCCACCCAGGCCTCCGCCACCGCCGCCGGATAGGCCCGCACATAGCAGGCATCACTGTGCGGCAGATCGAGCGCGAAGAAGTAGGCCTTCTGCTCCACCCCGCCGATCTCCACCAGCGCTTCCCCGAAATCGGCCTGCGCATCTCCCGCAGGGTGCGCCAGCGGCACGAACATCTCCCGGCTGCGCTGTTCGCGCTCCCGGATGTAATCCTTGATGATCGTATAGCCGCCGGTGAAACCATGCTCGGTGCGCAAACGGTCGAATACCCGCTTCGCCGTATGGCGTTGCTTGCGCGGGACACTGCGGTCACCCTCAAGCCATCCATCAATGATCGCCACAAACCCGTCCAGCTTCGGGCGCTGCGGTACGGACTGGCGCCGGTAACCCGGCGGCGATGAAAACGACAGCATCTTGCGTACCGTTTCGCGCGACACATTGAAACGCTTCGCCTTGAGCACCTGTTCCACCAAAGCCTGGGAACCGAGCGGTAAATCCGAGGATTTGAATTCGGATACTAATCGCGCGCAGCCGTCGGCCCAACTTCGCCTCAACTCCGTCAATCGCTCCGACAGGTCGCCTGTGCGACCATCAACGGCTGCCTGGGCCTCTCGCTCGAGTTCGGCGGCAGCGCGCAGCACGTGCACGAGCTTTGCTTTCATGGGCTCAGGCAACTCGGGTAAATCGCCATGGGGATGGCTGCCGGAGGCCATCATGGCCTGGTTCCGTTCCGAAACCTCCTCCATGATTCTGGCATAACGCTCAAACCCGGGAAAGCGGTCACACAGATCGCGTAACGCCCGGTCGCTTGCAGTGGTGTAGATGGCGTGCAGGTCCTGCATGTGGCCGATCATATGATTGGCCAGCGCGATCCCGGTGATTCCCTGCGCTTCAAGCTGGCGGACCCGCAGGTTAATGGCGGCAGCGATCCGGTTGGCATCGGTCATCTCGCACCCGTCCTTTCGCTGCAGCATCGTGAGCACGTCGCCTTCGACTGGAGGCAGCACCGCGTGATTGCAAGCGTCGTGCGGAGCGGACCATGCCTGCGGTCTGTCATGGCTTAGCAACCTCACAGGTCGAAAGGGCCACGAAGTCGCAACGTCATGGCGTGTCCGCGATCCTGCGCCGATCTGCAACAACTCTGCTTTCGGGTCGCGCACAACCCGCCGTTGTGTCCGAAAGTGCGAAAGCCCGGCCCTGTGTCGGGCTTTCTTATATTCGTGCTAGACCACGCTCCAACAAATAGTTCTGGTTCTCATAGACGCCTGCGTCTATGCCGGATCTGACAGAGGAAGCGGGATGGCATTGGAACCTATCAGGGTATTGGAGTTCGCGGACGCCGATCGCGCGGACGTGCAACGGCGCGTGGTCGATGCCGTGCAAGCTGCGCCCGAACGGTTCCTGACAGACTATGCGGCCCGACCCGGCACTTTCGGGGGGCGCTACGTCTGTGCGGACGCCATGAAGGAGCTGCTTCCCGAATATACCGCCTCAAGAGAGGCCCGCGGCCGATACAACGCGCCCGTCCACAATGCCGCGGCCGTTCTGGCGGCCGAACAATACCGGCGCGTAGTAGCCGACAGCTCCGATCCGGCCCGCAACCTGGTGCTGTTCGTAACCGGGATGCCGGGGGCCGGGAAAACCTCTGAAATCCAGTATGCGGCGCTGCATGAAGGAAACCGGCTCGGCCGTGACGTGCGCGCGATCTTTGAGGGCCAGCTTGTCGATCCGCAAGCGAGCATCGCCAAGGTCGAACAGGCATTGAGCGCCGGATGCAGAGTCGGGGTAATAGCGGTGTTGCCTCGGCCAGAGGAGGCGCTTGCGCACACGTTCCAACGCTTTGAGGAGCTGGGCAGGGGCGCGAGCGCGGCCGTGATGGTGCGTATTCAGGAGGGCACGCCTGACGGCCTAGAGGCCCTTCTAGGTCGCTTTGGCGATCAGATTTCGGTTGCGGTCCATGACGTGCGCGATCGTGCGAATGTTCATCGCCTAGAAGGCATGGACGGTGTAAATATCTGGCGGAAGGAATTGGAAAATGGACCTGTCCAAGAAAGGCTTGAAAGAGAGTTCGACCGGCTCAACCAGCTCGGCCGCGTCAGCGCCGATTGCGCCCTCCAATTCAAAGGACAGTCTCCCCACGGGCAACTTTACGCGATTGGAGGCCCTGATGTTGGTGGGAGCCTCGCACATGGCGACGGACGAAAAGCTACGCCGGAAAGTGGCCGAACGTCTCTCCTGAACGCGGCGCGGGGAAGCTCGCTCGCCGGACTCTCCGACGCCCTCAAAACAGGCCAGAGCGAAGGCGACGGCAAAACCAAATCCAACGAAATCGGCCACGGCCTGCCTAAGCCGCCGTCGCCCCGGCGTTCCAGATGAACGCCCCCAGCCCCAACCTTCCGTTTGGTGTTAGCCGGGGAGCGTTGCGAGGGGCTGGCCCCTTGCTGTGGGGGTCGAGCGGGACGCTGGGCGGCCCGATCGCAGGGGGACGCTTCCCCCGCCTGCCCCTTCTTTTCCAGTAGGTGCCATGACCGGCTATCTCGGCTCGAAACAGGTTTCGGGCGCATATCAGGCTGTGATTGCCAATATGCCGCCGCACGATACCTACATTGAGACGCATCTAGGCTCCGGCATCGTCCTCCGGCGCAAGCCTCCCGCTGCCCGCTCGATCGGCCTCGAAATTGATCCGGCTACCTTTGAGTGCTTCGGCTCGATCGCGGCAGAGGAATCGAGCGCGTTCGATGGCGCGGCCGTCGAAACCTACAACGTCGATTGCCTCGCCTTCCTGCGCGATTTCGACTTTTCGGCCGCTGGGCGCGTGCTGATCTATGCTGATCCGCCCTATGTCCTCGCCACGCGCTCCCATCCGGGCACGCGCTACCGCTATGACTATACGGACGCGGACCATAGGGAACTGCTGGCCGTCCTCGATGCGCTGCCCGCCTCGGTGATGATTTCAGGCTATCCCTCGTCCCTGTATAGCGAGCTGCTGCCCGCGCCGCGCTGGCGCGTCCTGTCCTATCAGGCCATGACGCGAGGCGGGCCGCGCACCGAATGTCTATGGATGAACTATGCGCCCGATGCGGCGCATTGGGCCACCCATGCCGGGGTGGATTTCACCGATCGCCAGAGGATCAAGCGCAAGGCGGCACGTTGGAAACGCATGTTTAGCGAGCTGCCTGCGGGCGAGCGAATTGCGATCCTCGCCGCGCTGCTGGAAGTGGACTCATAGCAGGCCAGCACCGCACTCGTTGCCGTTGTGAAATGATTAACCAAAGCATCCTAGATCAGCCCTGCGACCCGAAGAACCTTTCTCGATCATTTAGGTTCTTTCACTGGACCCGGCTGCATTAGCTGTCGGGTCCATCTTTTTGCGCCCCCAGCTCGTCCACCAACATTTAACCAAGGCGGGCAAGGGTCCGATTACCGCTCCTGTGTCAAAAGAGGCGATGAACGGCGATAACAACAGGCCCTTTTCGCGCGGCGATTTGTCGGCGCTTCTGCTGCTGCTGTTCACGCTCGCCATGATGGCCTATAATTATTCGCATCCAGAGTGGGCGAGCCAAGGCGGCATATGGGCCTACATTGTTCCCCGCCACGGGACAGCATCATAGGCGTGCGCGCCTATCCGATGACTGAACGGACAAAGCGGACGATCGGCGGCCCAACGCCCGCGAGGAAGGCAAGCCCGGTAAGCGCCAGCAATCCCCAAAACTCGATGTGGATAAGCAAGTCGCTGCCGGTATCGTCGTTCGGATCGGGCCATTCCTTCATGGCACCGGATGATTACGGCTCCGGCTCGATGCTGCAACCTCCTAAGCCAGCAAGGAGGCTTCACCGGCCCGCATCATAGACGGGAACGTCTATGCCACCGGCGACATAGACGCGGGCGGCTATGCTGCAGCACATAGACAGCGGCGACTATGCTTCAGCGGCCAACATTTCCGAGACAGGGCACCCGATCGCGTCCGCGAGCTGCGCCATAACATCCAAGGTCGGATTGGCCTTCCCGTTCTCGATAAACGAAATGTAGGAAGCCGTGACGCCGGTTTGCTCATGCAGCATCGCTTGCGACATTTTGAGGGCCTGCCTCCGCGCCCTCAACCGCTTCCCGAATAATTTGCTCAACGGGTGCGCCATATCGTCCAAACGTAGGTATATTGCCATTCTGGAACCTGCTTCGGAGTCGGGTGATGATGGACTTGAACGACGAACAATATCACCGCCTCCAACATGCTATAGCCCTCACGCGCGAAAGCCTCGCTATCGCGGCGGAGCTGGGCGACGATCTATCAGCCTTCCAACTGAAACACGCGCTCCATTCGCTGCATTACATTAGCGAGCTAGAGGCCGAAGGCCATGACGATCGGGAGCCTGTCACCCTGACCGTGGATGAAGCGAAGGCCCCGCGAACTGCGAGAACAATGCGAGACACGGACTTGAGCGATGAACAATATCGCCGCCTCCTCCACGCTATAGACCTCGCACGGGAAAGCCTCGTTATCGCGGTGGAGATGGACGACGACATAACCGCCTTCCATCTCAAAACCGCGCTCCGTTCCCTCGACTATTCTAGGAAGTTGGTTTCCGCTTGATCTAGCGTCGAACGCTGCGGCGCTGGGCCGGTTGATCGTCTCCGATAACCGGCCCGGAACGCTTCCTTTCGCGTTCGTCGTCCAGCTTGATCCGGGGAGCCTCCCGCTCCTGCTGACGCGGGTTCTCGATCGCCGCCCTGATCTGGCGCACCGCGCCTTCACGGCCCAAGCGGCTGTTCTGCTGCAAGTCGTTGAAGTCGGTGAAGCGTGCCGGGTCGGCCTGCTGCTCGCCGGGGGCGAAGGTCGGGAAGACCGGAACGCCGTTCACGGCCTGCGCCGCTTGGGTCGCCTTCTCCTTGCCGGGATTGTAGCCGAATTTCTCCAAGACGCGCTGATCGTCCTCGCCCATGATGAAAATCGGCTTGTCGGGGTAACGCTCGCGCAACGCGGCTGCGACGGCGGGGAGGTTGCCGGAATCGAACGCCGCGACGGTCGCATGGTCCACCACGCTAGAGACGGTCGCCATCGTCGCGTAGCCTTCGCCAATCATAATGCGCGGGGCCTTGTCGAGCGCGGCTAGTGCGGCCTGCGGCGTCACGCCCCCGTTGACCACATGGAAACAGCTTTCCTTGTGGCTCTCCTTCGCAAAACGCTTCGTGCCGTCTTCCTGAATATATTGCGTCGTCCAGTGCTTGCCGCTGGTGTCGATCGCCGGAAGGTGGATTGTAGTATCGCTGGCGCTGGCGAGCGCGCCGATCGTCGGCGCAATACCCTTCCTCTCCATGTAGGGCGTTGCCTGCTCGATCTGACGGCATTGCGCGGCGCGCTGCTGCACGCGCTCGGCCGTCGCATCATATGTCGCCGCCCGCTCCCGCTCGCGCTCCTCTCGCTTGGTGGCGGCCTCGGCGTTCAACCGGGCCTTTTCCTCCTCGCTCAACGTGTAGCCGGTGCTTTTCCATCGCATATCCAGCCCCGAACGGTTGTTCTTGATGTAGCCCGCTGGGTGGCCATCGGTGAAGGCGACATAGAAACCCGCCGCCTCGCCCTTTCCATCGCCCTGTGCCGGAACGCGGTGGGTCTTGCCGTCCATCATCGGGTGCCCTGCGGGAACCTCAAGGCCAAGAGATTTCATCGCGTCGGCAAATTCGACCTCCGGGCTTTTCGCCTCCTTCTGGCGCGGCTGATTGTCTATTTTCCAGCGCGCCAGCTTCTCCGGGTCCGCGCCCTCCGGCGCATACCAGCTCTTGCGAGCGGCATCCCATTTCGCGCCGTTGGCTTTGGCAAGGGTTCGTTCGCCATAAGGCACCGCCAGATATTCGCGTGCCTGTCGCGGGGTTTCCTGCATCGTTTGCCCTTCCTGCGGCTGCTCCGGGGCCGTGGGGCGCTGCGCGCGCTCGCCGGGGAGCGATTGGCCTAGATCTCCTGCGGGTGCCTCTACGGCGCTTGAAAGCCATTTCTGGAACGGCTCGACATTAGCGCCTGCCGGAACATACCATGACTTTTCGGCCTTATCCCATTTCGCGCCCAAGGCTTTCGCCTCGTCCTTTTCCCGATAGGGGACCGCAAGATATGTGCGGGTGGAAGGCTCTGGCGCGGCGTCCCGCTGGTCGGTCGCGGCGATGCCCAAGGGCGGCGAATTGACCGCATAGAGAGGGGCCAAGCCCTGCCGCTCGCGGCGCTCATCGGCATATTGCTCGGCCTTCAAATTGACAAGGCGGGCAACGTCCTCCGGGTTCTGGTCGCGGCCGTCAAAATCGGTGATCTGGTTCGGCCCAAGCGACAAGGCGATATAGCGGCGGCGTTCGCTATCTGCGGAATAGCCCGCCATAAGGTTTCGCTCGCCGTTCGGGGTTATCATCGTGCCGATCGGCCCGACGCCCTCAAATTGCCGTCGAACGGTGTGCATCGGCCCGCCACTATCAACCGGCTCCCAACCGTGCTTGTCGATCAGCGCGCGCAAAGTGCGGTCGGAATAGTGCTGCTGCGGCTCCGGTATAGGATCGCCTATGGCGGCAACGGCCCCGGCTGCGGCGGCCCATCTGTCGCCGCTATGGTCTGTCAGCCGCTCGACCGTAAACCCGGAGGCATTGAGCGCCGCCGCAAGCCCCGGTCTGGCGAAGGCGGCCTTTATACGCTCGTCCAGCTCCATATTGAGGTCGTCGGATATTACTAGGTCCGCTTCCTCGTTCCCCTCGAAATGGGGGCCGTTCTGCCACTCCTCATAGGCTTGAACAGTCTTGGCCATGTCCGCGACCGCAAGCCGATCGCCCTCATCAAGATCATTCTGGCGATACTCCTGCGCCTGCTGGAAGTCTGGCGGTAGAGTAACGCGGAACCTGTCAAAATCCTCGCGCGTGGCAGGCCGGATTTGATCTAGCGGACTGGCATAGAATGGCCCGTTAATCGGGTTGCGCCCGTCTATATTGCTGGCAAGAACGCCCAACATCGCCATGCCCGGCTGCTGATAGCAAAGCGTATTTTCGTTGCTGACGAAATATTGCGTATGGTCGTGTGCCTGCTCGACCTGCTGAACCTGTTTTTGTTCCAGCGCCAGAACATAGGTATGAATCTTCTCGGCGTCCGATGCGGCACGGACAATCTCAAGCGGGTCTTCCTCAAGGACTTTGATCCATGATCCGACATAGGCCGCGTGCTGCTCCGGGTCGTGGCCGATCTGCAATTCCTGCCCGGTTATGAGGCTCGCAATCTCGGCCCGCAATTCTTCGCGGGCATAGCCTTCCGAACCGAACGGGTGCGCCAAATCCCGGTCAAGGCGGTTGGGGTGGCCAGTCCAGTGCCCCAGCTCGTGCAGCGCCGTGGCGTAGAACCGATCCGCGCTCGGAAACTGGCTCCGCAACGGCAAGGTGATGCTGTCGGTCGAAGGCCGATAATAGGCGCGGTCGCCCGCTTCCTCGGTGATTTTCGCGCCCGACGCCCGCAAGATGGCCTCGGCCCGCTCCACCGGATTCCATTCGTGCGTAGTGGTGACGATCGGGGCAAGCCCGTCGATCTGCTCGGCGTTGAACACCACGGCATAAAACGCACGGGGCCGCTCAAGCTCGACCTTCTCTTTCCTCTGGCGACCCTCGGCATCCAGAACGGGCTTACCGCTCTCGTCCCGAACTACCCGCTCCTCCTCGAACTGCCAGTATTGGACAAGGGAGCCTTTCTCGCCCTTCCGCACCTGTGCGCCTTGGGCTGCGGCCTGCTTGTATGTCAGCCAGCGATTATCAGCCCGGCCCTCGGACATGAGATTGAGGACATTGACGCCGCGATAGCGTTTCCCCGTGGTGGGGTTGAACGGCAACCCGCTGCTGCCCGTCGCCTCCCAAGGCTTTTGCCAAGGGGCGGTGCCCTGCTTCAACTGCTCTATCAGCTTGTCGGCAACGCGCTGGTGAAAAGGTATCTTGCCCTCGGCCATATCCTCGCCTCCTCCCGATTAGTCGGCGTTGCGCGCTGCCGCGATCAATTCGCCGCGTCCCGTGGCGATCGGCTCCGCGTCACCATCAAGCCCTTCCTCGGCCTCGCGCGCGTCGGCCTCGCTCATGGCATCCTCAACAAAGGCCCCCGCCCGCTCCGCCTCCTCCGGGTCGAACTCCACAACCGCGCCGGGCGTCTCGGCGTCGGCAAGTTTGCGCGTCACCAGCTCGTCAAGGGTGGGCACGTCCTGCGCATTGGGTTGATCCGTCATGCTCGTTCTCCTTTGCTGAAATCGGGCTGTCCCTTGTTGTCGAAATAGGTCTGTTTGCAACCGGGATAGGCGCTGCAACTCCACCAGAAGGCCCCCTTCTTTTTCGCGGAAGGACGCCGCACTAGGCCAGCGCCGCACGCTTGGCATTTGTGCTGCTGCGACGGCACGGGCGCGGGAGCCTTCACCAGCTCCGGCTTGCCCGCCTTGTCATTGGCGGTGAATTTACAGCCGTCGGCATAGCCGGTGCAGGACCAAAAATAGCCCTTGCTCCCTTTGATCCGGCGCAGCGGCTTGGAACATGACGGGCAAGGCGGCGCGTCGATCGCTATGGCAAGGCCCTGCTCTTTCACCCGCGCGACCTCGCGGCCGACATAATCGGCCAGTCCGCGAACGAATGTCATGGCATCGCTCTTGCCCTCGGCAATCGCGCGCTGCTGTTCGTGCCAAATGGCGGTCATGTCGGGAAATTTCGCCTGATCCGGCAAGGCGTCATAGAAGCCGCGCGCCTGCGGGGAGCTGACGATATTCTTGCCCTTCTCGATCAAAAAGCCGCGATCGAAAAGCGTGGCTATGATGCTGTCGCGGGTCGCCGGGGTTCCAATTCCGCCATGCTCGCCCGCCTTCCCCTTGTCCTTCTCGATCAGGAGTTTCCTAAGCCGCTCGTCCCGAACATATTTGGCCACCCGCGTTAGGTCGGTCAAAAGCGTGGCCATCGTATAGAGCGGCTTGGGCTTGGTTTCCTGCTGGTCGGCGCTGGCGGAAAGGCATTGCCCGGCCATGCCCGACGCGATCGAACGCAAATCGGCCGCAAGGGTGTCCTCGTCCTCGGCAATGTCCTCATTGCCTACATCGTTCTTATAGAGAACCGTCCAACCCGGCTTGGTCACAACCTTGCCCCGCGCGGCAAAGGCGTGACCCGCAACCTCTATCTCGATTTCGGTCTGGTCATATTGGTTCGCGGGCCAGAACTGCGCGACATAGGCGCGCGCGATCAGCATATAGATTCGCTGCTCCGGCTCTGTCAGCGCGGCAAAATCGGCCGTGGCTTCGGTCGGAATGATGGCGTGATGCGCGGAAACCTTCTGCGAGTTGAAGGCCCGGCTTTTTATCGCCGGGTCCGCGCGCTGCGCGATCGCCGCCAGCATCGGGACCGTCGCGGCGACGGCCGCCAGCACGCCGGGGGCGTCCGCGTGCTGCTCATCACTCAAATATTCGCTGTCGCTGCGGTTGTAGGTGATAAGGCGATGCTTCTCCCGCAACGCCTGCGTAATGTCCTTCACCTGATTGGGCTTATAGCCGAATTTCCGTGCGGCATCGGTTTGCAGCTTCAAGAGGTTGTAGGGCAGCGGCGGCGCTGCCTCTTTCGCCGTGGTCTTGGCGCTGGCGATGCGAGCCGGTTGCCCCTGCACCGCCCCGGCTACCGCCGTCGCAAAATTGCGGTCGATCAAGCGGCGCTGCTCATCAACCGGGTCGCCCTCCCCGATCTGGTAGCGCGCGGGAAAGGTCAGCCCGGCGAAACTGAACTGGCCCGAAACCGTGTAATAATAGCTCTTGGTGTGCGCCTCAAAATCGCGGTCACGGCGGACGACAAGGCCCAAGATAGGGGTCTGCACGCGGCCGACGCTAAGAACGCCCTGAAACCCCCGCGCCTGCGCCGCGAGGGTATAAGCGCGGGTCATGTTCACGCCATAGAGCAAGTCGCCCACGCTGCGCGCCTCGGCCGATGCGGACAACCCGGCAAATTCACGGTTATCCCGCATGGACGCCAAGGCCCGCTGCACAACCTTTAGATTGTTGTCATTGATTAGCAGGCGTTGGACCGGCAACCGGCTCCCGGCCCATTGCAGAATCTCGTCAACAATAAGCTGGCCCTCATCGTCGGGGTCGCCCGCGTGAATGACGCTCCGCGCCGATTTGAGAAGTTTGCCGATCGTGCGGAGCTGGGCGCTCGTCTTGGCGACGGGCCGCTTTTCCCACGGGATGAAGCTGATCGGCAGCGCGGCCATGTTCCACGGGTCTTGCGGGTCCACCAGCTCAAGCATGTGGCCGATCGCCCATGTCACATAATGACGGCCGCAATCTATGAAGCCGTCTTGTCGCGCCCCTCCCCCAAGGCCCTCGGCAATGGCCCGCGCGAGTTCGGGCTTTTCAGCAATGACAATGATCTCCCCGCTCATGCCGTCACCACGTCACTACGGGTTTGATAGGGGCGGTCACTTGCCGCGCGCTGATCGGCCCGAAATAGCGGCCGTCGAAAGAGGCCGCGCCATCGCCAAGGACAAGGATTTCCCCGTCGCCTAGCGTCCAATCGGCATTGAGCCGGGGCAAGGCCCGCCCTGCCCCATCGGCAAGTTGCGGGGCGCTGTCGGGGACAAGGCGGCCGTTGATCCGCACGCCCTGCCCGCCAATCTGAACGCGGTCGCCTTTAGCGGCTAAAATCCGCTTCATCATTTCATAGCTTCCGCTGGGGCAGTCGCCGGGTTCGATGTAGCGCCTACGCAACGCCTCCAAAAAGGGCGGCGCTGCGGGCGGACAGAACGCCACAAGATCGCCCTTTTGCGCGGTCCCGCCCGTCGCCCGATAGACGCCTAGCGGGATGCTCGGCGTAGCGTTGAAGCGAAGGCCCGCCGCCTTCGCGCCAAGCATGGCGATCATGGCCCCCGCCACGCCACAAACCGCATAGCGGCTGACCTTGGCGAAGCTCGGCCGCTTCATAGTTTGATCCTCCGGCCCCCTTCGGGCGGCTTCGGCGCTTGATTGCCCCTGATCGTGTCGCTCCGATCCGGCGCGGGAATCTTGGCGCGGGCACTAAAGGTCGGGTCTTGGAAATAGAGGGGCTGACGGCCGTAGATCATGGGATAGCCTGCGACATAAATCAGCATGTCGCCCGCTTCCGAAATATCTCCGTCCGGGGTCTTCTTCGGCCCCGGCATCCTCATACACTCATCCGGCGTCAAAAGCGGGCGCTGGGTTTCCTGCACGGTCTTGGACACGGTGCCACCAAAGAACCCCCCGCCCCCGCGTCCCGTGCTTTTGGTGATTTGCTCTTTAAGAACGGTGGTCTGCCCGGTGAGTTTGGAAAGATGCTCGGCCGTCTCAACGCGGTTGGGCGGATAGGCGTTCTGGATATGAGCATTGGAGGTTATCAGCTCATCCGGCCCATAGCCGGTTTCCCGGCTCCTAAGCTGGTTGGTGTCCTGACAAATGAGATAGAATTTCAGGCCGTAGCCTGCGGCGAACGCCAAGGACTCCTGAATGATTCCAAGTTTCCCAAGGCTGGGAAACTCATCAATCATAAATAGCGCGCGGTGCTTGTAGCTCTGAACCACCCGGCCCTCCTCGAACTCCTGCTTGGGCGCGAGGATACGCACCATCATGTTGAGCATGACGCGGACAAGCGGGCGCAGTCGGTCCTTATCCGTGGGCTGGGTGATGATGTAGAGGCTAACCGGCCTCTCGCTGTTCATCAGGTCACGAATGAGAAAATCGGAAGTGGCGGTATTCGCGGCCACAACCGGGTCTTGATATAATTCTAGATAGCTCTGCGCGGTCGATAGAACCGATCCGCCCTCATCATCGGGACGATTGAGCTGGGCGCGCGCGGCTTTGCCGACAACGGGATGATTTTTGCCGCCCGGCAAATGGCCGAACGTAAGCATTTCCTCCCAAACTTCCTGCGCGGGCCGAACCGGATCGGCCAACACGGCATCCACTTCGGCCAAGGTCGCCGCGTTGCCGCCATGCTTGGCTTTGTAGATGACATGCAGGATCACGCCTACCAGAAGCGCCCGCGAGGTCTTTTGCCAGTGGCTTTCGACCCCCTTCCCGTCCGGGTCCACTATCAGCGTAGCGAGATTCTGAACGTCTGCGACTTCGTTGTCAGTCCCTACCCTGATTTCGTCCAGCGGGTTCCAGTGGGCGGAGCCGCGCGAGCTGGCCGGTTCAAATCGCATGACGATCTGGTTGGCGTGTTGCTTCCTCCAACCGGCGGTCAACGCCCATAGCTCGCCCTTCAAATCGGTGATGACGGCGCTATGCGGCCACGAAAGCAGCGTCGGGATGACAAGGCCCACGCCCTTCCCCGATCGGGTCGGGGCATAGGTAAGGCAATGCTCCGGGCCGGAATGGCGTAGATAGACCGTCTTCCCGTTCTTCTCCTGATAAGCGCCAATATAGACCCCATCATTTTCAACGAGGCTGGCCGCGCGAATGTCCTCCATGTCGGCCCAGCGGGCCGATCCATGCAGATAGGCATTGCCCTTCCCGGCGTTCGATTTCGCCAGTTTGACAGCGGCGGTTATCAGGACGCCCACGCCGAAAACCACGGTGCCCACGCCCACGGCTTGCCCGAAGGCGGGTTTCAGCGCCGGAACCTCGCTCCATTTGCTGAACCATTGCAGGAAACGCCACGGGACATAGATATGGCCCGCACTCGGCCCCAAGGTTGCCTGATAGGCCATCTGGTGCGCGAACATCTGCGTTGCGCTCCATAAGCCTCCAAGGGCAGAACCGGACACAAGGGCCGCCAGCAACGGACGATTATCGCCCTTGCTTCCGCGCTCCCGCACTTGCGGCCCGATGGCTGTGTTGCGCTTCTTTGCCATGCTTTGCCCTTCTCGCGGCCGTTACCGGCTGCGCCCCTTGCTTTTGACGGTGCCATTGCTGGCAATCTCGATCGGCGCGCCAATCGCCAGCTTGCCCGCGCGGGCGGCGCTACGCGCGTCCACGGGCAGCACAAGCATGTCAGCGCCATCTCTTAGGAGTATCAATTTCTGCCCTTCGATTTGTCGCGTCCCGGCGTAAATCAGCGGCCCATGATCGCCAGTGAACAGCCGATGCGCCGGTATATCCATTCCAATGTGACGCTTCGCATTACGTTCCGCAATGTATTTATCCGCTGCTATGGCCTGATCGTCGCTCATTCGCGGCCGATCGTCGTCCCGTCGCACAACACGATCTGGCCGGGCTTTTTGGTCGTCCACGTCTGAATGAACATCACGCGGCAATAGCAAGCGACCTCGCTCGGCGTGCTGAACCAGACCGAGTTGGGACAGGTCGCGCAAACTACCTCGGCTTTCGGGCGGCGGCTCTCGTCCAACGCGGCCAATGTTGGGCTTAACGGCGCGCTCGCTGGGGGCCTCGGCTCCTCCGGCGCTAGAATGTCCATTTCTGGCGGGCTGTGCGTGACCAACTCCAACGGCGGCGGTGCTGGCTCCTCCGGCTGCAAGTCCGGTTCCGGCGTTGGTTCCTCCGGCGCTGACGGCACCGGGTCGGAATGTCCCGTTTCGACCTGGTGCTGTGGCGCTGGCGTCTCGTCCAGCGCCATTGACGGCGTTTCGCCCAACAACGCCAGCGCCGCCTCTATCTCCTCGTCCAATGATTTGTCTGTCACGCGCACGCTCCTCTTGCCTGATATTTTGACGGCGGGCCTCTAGATCGGGGTCCGCGAAAGTGATGGGCATGGCCGAACGGGCGGCGGCCTCCACCACAAGGGCCTTGAATTGATCGCTGCCGCTAATCGCCAGCCTGTCGCCATAGCGTTCGTGCGCAAGCCGCAAGGCGGCAACAACGCCCTCGATCTGCGCCCCGCGCGATACATGCAGGCGCTGGCCATCATCGCGCACCGCTGCATTGGCGGTGCGGTAGATGATCGTCCCGCGCTTAGTGATGTGGTCTTGCCTGATCGCTGCGGGATGCGCTGCGGTCGGCATGGCGGCTATATGCAGCGCGTCATTGGGGGCTGTGCGCCGCCCCTCCCGCGCGCGCAGGGCCTCAAGGGCGGTCTGGTCGCCTGCCTTGGCCTGCTCCTGTAGCCAGTCATTCCACCCGCGCCGGGAATTGCGCGACGCAATGCGCTCCCGTTCCCGCCCGTGGGCGGCGACAATCTTGGCAATGGCGGCCTTGGTGGAGCGGGCCGCCAATGCGTAATTGAGGCGCTTAACAACCGGGCCGCCACCTAGCAGCTTTATCGCCGCCCGCTTCGTCCTCCCGATGCGCTTCACCTGTTCAATGGCCGCGCGGCGCTTGGCTGCGGCCTCGGCCAGCTCGACCTTTCGGCGCTTGGCGCGTGTGCCCTGCTGCTCGCGGTAGGCGGAGAATAGGGCGCTGGTGTCGATACGGGAGGGCACGGGGCGCTTTTCATAGGTCTGACGGGCCTTCGGTGCCCCCTCCCCTCCCTGTGCGCTCTGGAAGGCTCCCAAGCGTTTCTCTAGCGCCCCTTTTGACAGCTCGCGCGCGATGGAGCTGGCCTTTACGGTCGTTCCGTCCATCGCCGCAAATATCAGGCCGTTGCCGCGCGCCTGCACCGACAAGCCGAAATTGGCCGCGATCTGGTGCAACTCGGCCCAACTCGCGGCGGCCTTCAATGGCTCGGCGCAATTCCGCTGCGCCCAACCTATCAGGCTTTCCGTGCCCGCGATCTGCTCCATGTCGCGCGCGCGTGCTTCTCCCGCGCGCTGCCGGGCCGCATGATTATCCGGCTCTAACCCGTGCTTGACCTCTAGCCGCTCACAAACAGCGGCAAGGGTTTGATAATCCCGCAACGGCGCGTGGATCGTGTGCCGGACAGGGTGAATCTTGTTGATCGCTAGATGAATATGCGTGTTGTCGGTGTCGTGGTGGACGGCGCTAACCCGTTGATGCTCGGCAAAGCCCAACGCGGCGCATACCGCCTCCTCTATGTCACGCATAACCTCGGCGCTGGGATTCTCGCCGGGCCGGAAGGAAATAATCAAGTGGTAGGTCTTATCCGACGCCGCCCGCTGGTTGGCGGATTGGACAAGCATAACGTCCTGCGCAGCATCTTCTGGCGTATGGCCGTTGCAGTTGGTGACAGTCACCAGACCCACGCGCTCGTCACGTCCCTGCGCGCTGGTGATGTATCGCACCAACCCGCCAAAATCGCTCTTGGAAGTCGCCTTCATGGGGACGTGTTTTGCGATCACCGGCGCGGCCCCTTTTTTAGCCGCTAAAATCTTGCCGGGAGCGCAAGACCTTCCGAATGATGCCGGATAACTCCTCCTGATTGGCCTCGATTTTGGCCAGCACGCCCCGGATGATAACCGGCATCCGCTCCGGGGCCATCTCCTCCAACTTGGCGTCGTCGGTAAGCCATAGCTTCAACAGGCCGCCAAGGCGGCCAAGGTCGCCATTCACGCGCACCAACTCGCGCCCCTGTTCTATGTCGATCAGAGGGCGCGGCTCATGCCCTAATCCAAGGACGCGGAGATAGGTGGATGCGCTCAAGCCGGTTGCCTGCGCGGCGGCTTCGATCTCCGCTTTCTCCTCCGCGCTGCACCATATCTTGACGTGGTGCCGCTCGCGTTTGGCCTTGGGCTTGTCGTTCAACTCTCTCCCTTTCGACGCGGTAGCGGCGGGCCTCGCAGAGCAGGATTCCCGTTGAGCGCCCCCGGTGCGAATAAGGGGAGTAATGGGGGTGTCCGCGCTTGCGTGGATGCCTCCATTACCTATCCTGCCCCGTCTTCGACGTTTAGACGCCAAATAGAAACTGTTGCTGGAACGATCATATATCGTTCACCCCCGAAAATATCTAGCGCCACCCGGCCCAATCTGGCAGAAAAATAGGATATAGCGGGAGTTCATCGGATCGTAGCCGGTTTATGAACGCTTTATAGCCGATTGTGCGCCGAAAATATCGTAGGTGGAAATGACAGACAGCGGAAAATCCTTCACGGAGCGATTGCGCGAACGGGCGGCCTCACGGGAGCCGGGGGGCAAAAACCGGAACCTCGCACAATTCCTCGCGGCTCGATCGGACATAGATGCAGCCCTTGCGGAAGGATGGCCGGTGCGCGGCATATGGGAGCTGCTGACGGAGGAAGGCCGCATTAGCTTCGGCTATGCGTGGTTCGCCAAATTCGTTCGCCGGTATCGCGCGCCAGCTACCGGGGAACCGCCCAAGGCAGCGCCAGCGCCCCCCTCCCCTTCCCGATCAGCGGCGGCCTCGGCCGACGCTGATCCGCCGCCCCGGCCCAAACCGGCGCGCTTCAATCACCCGGCCACTCCGAACAAAGAGGATTTGGTATGAGTAACGTCCACATAGTTTTGCAGGGCAAGGGAGGCGTCGGCAAATCGCTCGCCGCCTCGATGCTCGCCCAATATCTGACCAAGCGGGGGGAAAGCCCGCTCTGCATTGATACCGATCCGATCAACGCCACCCTCGCCGGGTTCCAGTCCCTCAACGTGTCCAAGGTCGAGCTGCTGGAAAACGGCGACATAAACCCGCGCAAATTCGATGCGATGATGGAAATGATCGCCGGTTCCAAGGAATCGGTGGTCATTGACAGCGGCGCGAGCAGCTACAGCGCCCTATCCTCCTATATGTTCGACAACGGCGCGCCAGACGTGATTGCCGATCTGGGCCATAAGCTCATCCTGCACACTATTATCGTGGGCGGGCAATCGCTGATCGACACGCTTCAAGGCTTCGCCTCGGTAGCCGAAGCCTTCCCCGATCCGGCTGCAATCGTCGTGTGGCTCAACCCTTATCATGGGCCTGTGGAGGCAGAGGGCAAGAGCTTTGAACAGCTCAAAGCCTACCGGGAGCTAAAGGATCGGGTCGCCGCGATCGTCACCCTTCCCGATCTGAAAAAGGAAACCTTCGGGGCGGACGTTCGGGACATGCTGGCCGCGCGCAAGACTTTTGAGGAAACGCTTGCCGATGGCGACATAGCCCTGATGCAGCGTCACCGCCTCGGCCGCGTTCGTGATGCGGTCTTTGCCGAACTCGACAAGGCTAAGGTCGTGTAATGGCCGATCACGAAAAAATCGCGGCGCTGATCGCGGAAATCTCGCGCCAGCACGGGGTCACGCTGTCCGCCGATGATCCCTTGATGATCCTCCAAACCATCAACGCGATGTTGCTGGGCGAAAGCGCCGATGCGCAGGAGGAGCAACTAAAGGCGTTCAAAAGCGAGCTGGAAGACATGAGCAATCGTTGGTCGATTGCCATCACCGACAAGGCAGAATCGGTGCTGAACGCGGCGCTGGATGCCTCGGAAGCCGCCATGAACGAGCGCATGGAGGCCGCAGCGAAGGCGATCATCAAGGAAGTGGGGGAGCATATCGGGACGGGGCTGCAAAAGCCCCTGAACGATGGCCGGGCCGTCGCTAACCGTAATCTCCTAGCGTCGGGCCTGACGCTGATCGCGGCGCTGGTAGTGTTGGCCGCTGCCCTGTTCCATCATTGACGCCAGCGAAGGCCCCTCCCCCATGTCGCGCTATCCCCCGTCTCTCGCCAATCCGCGCGCGAGCGTGCGCCCTGCCGGTTTCCGATCGTCCGCCCCGCGCTCGACCGTCTTTTCCCTGATCTGTTCCTTCTCCCGCTCCGCGCGCATGTGCAGCTCATGCAACCGGCGTGCCTGCATCAGCTCCTCGAAATCATCGACAAGTTTCGGCTCTCGATATTCGAGCTTCGCCGCTGCGATCGTCTCCACGCGCGGGCCATGAACGGCCATGCCGTCGCGGATTTCGCGCACGGCTTCCAGCCTTACAGCGATCCGCTGCACGGCCGCTTGCGCGTTGGCAATCCGCGCCTGCCATGCTTGGCGCTTGCCGGGCAGGGACAGGAAGCCGGGGGGCTGCTGCTGGATTTGCTGCAAACGGGCGGTTTGCTGCTCCATCATGCTTTCTAGGCGGTCCTCGATCTGGTTCGCCTGTTCAACCTTCTCCTCAATGACCGTCTGTAGCTGGGCGTTATAGGTTTCCTCGGTTGGCGCGGTGGCGATAGCTGCCGTTTCCTGACTATCCAGCGTGCGCGCCTCGTCTAACAGCCGGTCGGCGTCGGCCTGTGGGTCGCCCGTTCCCTCGTCCAGCGAAAACTTGTCCGGGTCTGCAATCGGCGTGTCCTGCATGGCCGTTCCTTTAGCGGCTAAAATTTCTAGCTTGCACTATATCCGATTTTCTTACCTCTCGCGCCATAAAAAAGGCCCCGCACAAGCGGGGCCTGTAAGGCTGGGCAGGGGAGGGGACTATCCTTCAAGAAGCGCAAGAAGCTGCACTTTTCCAAGATCGGCCTCGGTTTCCTCGCCGCTGTCTTCATACTTGATCCACGCCACGCCATCGCGCGAGGGCCGCTTATTCAGGATCAGACGGGCAGGGCGCTTGTTATGAGAAACCTGCACAATGGCCTTTTTCAGCTTTAGCGGGTCTTCCTCCTTCGGTTCCTTCTCCTCTCCGGCCCCGGCGTCGTCACTAGCGCCGCCGTTGCCCTCGTCGTCGCCCGATTCCTCCTCGGCCTCGCCGCTCAAGCCGGACTCAAGGAACTCCTTCAAGAGCCGCACCGATCCGCGCGTAATCTCCTGATCGGCATCGGCCAGCCAGCGCGCAACGCCCTCGCTATGCTTCTTGTGGAGGCCCACAAGGTCATAGATCAACGTCACGTCCTTGCAACGCCCGCTCTGGAACGCCTTGGCGATCGGCTCCGGCAAATCGAGCAATGCCGCGTGCTGGGTGACAAAGGCCGGGGATTTCCCGATGGCCTTGGCAATCTCGCCCTTCTTTTTCCCGTTGGCCAGCTCGCGGCCGATGTAGTCGGCAATCTCGCGGGCCGTGAGAGCGTCCCGCTGCAAATTCTCAATGACCTGATCGGCCTCGGTATAATCCGGGTCGATGAAGCCCGGAATTGTCACTTTCTCGGCCAACAGGGATGCGCGATAGCGGCGCGCGCCGTGGTTGATGAGATAGCGCCCCTCCACCTTGGGATTGGGCCGAACGGAAATAGGCGTCTTCACGCCGCGCTCCCTGATCGTCTCGGCCATTTCCGCCAGCGAATTTTCGTCAAACTGCTTGCGGGGCTGGTTCGGGTCTTCGTCAATCAGCGCCAGCTCCAATTCGAGCGGAGCGCCAGAACCGCCCTCCGGGGCCGCAGGAGAGGCTAGGAGGCTCGAAAGGTCGCCCAACCCCTCCAACCCTAGCCCCGCGTTCTGCGCGGGCTTCTGCGCGGCTTTGGTGGACGATTTGCCCGGCTTCTTGTCCTCGGTGTTGTCGGCCATCGTCAAATCTCCATCTTTTCCTGAATGTGGCGGGCCATCGCTCGCATTTCCTGCGCCGCTTTCCGCGCCGAAGTCCGTTTGATCGACCAAACCGGCACGCCCGACGCCAGCGCGTCCGCAACGCTGCTCCGGTTCCCGATCGGCGTCGGAATGACCAACTGGGGATAAGCACGGGTCAGTTCGTCAAGGTGCTGCCCGTGACGGGGATTCCGGCCATCAACCTTGCTCGGTATCATGCCAAGGAATTTCAGCGCCGGGTTCGCGCGCCGGATATTGGCGATCGTCGTCACCATCTTCTCAATGCCCTGCAAGCTGTAGGCTTCAAGCTCGATGGGCGAGGCGGCGAAGTCGGCCGATAGCAACGCCGCTGCCATTCGGACCCCAAGGGAAGGGGGGGTATCTATCAGGCACACGTCAAAGCCTTCCGCCTCGATCACGGCCAGACTGCGCTTGAACGCGCCAGCAGCCGCACCGAGATCTAGTTTCTCAAGATCGGCCAACCGCGCGTCGGCGGAAAAGACAGCGATCCCCCCGGCGTTAGCCAGGTCGAATTGTGACACGGCATCGAAAAGGCCGCTCGCCAAGGCTCCGCTATCATATTCGCCAAGGGTGAAGCTGGCATTTCCTTGGGTGTCCAAGTCAATAACTGCGACCTTCAATCCCTGTTCTTTGAAGTAATAGGCAAGATGAACGGTCGTCGAAGTTTTACCAACGCCGCCTTTCTGGTTCGCTATGACAAGTGTTTTCATCGTTTGGCGTCCAATCTTTCCACCGCCTCGCGCTGCCATTGCCGCACAAGGAAGGCTTTATGTTTCGGTAAAATCGCCGTCACACGCTCGAAACCTTCGGGAACCTCGCTATGCGCGTTCCAAATCCGGTTGACCGCCAGACAAACGGCATTGCGGGACACGCCTTCGCGCTTCGCCACGGCCGATTGGGCCTCGCCGTCCACCAGAACGGCGCGCGCCATGTCGAGCGGACGCGCCGCGATATTGAGCCGTCCAGCAGCTTGCTCAAAGGCCGACGCGCTCAAGCGTTTATCCATTGCGCCTGCCGCGATTCTTCTCGCGGTATAGCTTCGGCTCATAGACGCCAAGGAAGATGTAGAGGGCGATATAGACCGCATAATAGGCGAGGAACTGCCAACCGGCATGAACATCCGGCGTGTTCCAATACCAGAGCATCCGGCAGAACTGCCAGAAGACGACAAGCGGGATGATGAAGCGCGCGACGGTCCAGATCAGGACTCCGAACGTCCAAACGGCCGCAATGACGTAATCCACGCGGTTGCCCTCCCATGCGGGTGGAGGATTGGGAAGCCGCATGACCGCAAAACGTGCGGGCAGCGGGGGAATTTTCGCCTTCATCGGAATACTCCGGTTTCGACCTTGGCGGGTTGCCCGGTCACAACCGATATAATGACAGCATCCCGAACCGTGTCAAGCCCCCGTAAAGTCTGAACGGCAATAATTTTAGCCGCTAAAATCGTCGTTCTGGTGTTCCCAAATATTTCCCAAGCCCGCAGCCGCGCACAACAGCGCCCATGCCGAATAGGGAATCTGATCGTCGCCGCCCGTCCAGCGCCGAATAACGCGGGTATTGCTCAAGCCTAGAAACTTGGACGCGCTGCCCCCTGTCATGTCCGCTGCTTTGAGGACCGCCCTTACCTCATCCGGCGTCGGCTGCTGCCACCCCTGATCGGCGGGCAATAGGCAATCTGGCCGAACATCAATCATGCGCGCGTCTGTTCCTTCGCTGGCGTTGCTCCTCATGGCGGCCGAATGAGGAATATGCCCGATAGGCAGGGAAGGGAAGGGGGGCACGCTGCCCCCCTGTGGCGCTAGTCGAGCGCGGCACCGATCGGCCCCGCTTCCGAATGTTGGGCGGCATAGGCAGATGCCCACGCATAGAGCTGGGCAAATTGATCCTCGCCGTATTTTTCGTGCATATGCCCCAGCATGAACAGGGTGGCTATAAGGCCCGCCGCGTCGGCCGAAACGTCGCCAGAGAAGCCGTTGCCGTCCCATTCCAGACGATATTGGGGCTGATCGCCGGGGGCCATGTAGAACCCGCCGTTCGATAGGGTGTAGAAATGCCAATATGCGCCCGTGTAGTCGGCGGATAGCTTGGACATATAGCCATAGGTGACGGCCTCGACCTCGATCATGCGCGCCAGCCCGAACAGCCGGGGCAGGCACATAATCCGGTCTTCTTCGCCAACCAGCACGGCGGCAATTCTCTCTCTGTTGCTCATCGGACTTCTCCGGTTTCGACCTTGGCACCATAGCCCGGCCATATCCGATATATTGGAAGTTTCCCGGTTGCTGTCAAGTTACGCTCGCCCGCCATGAAAATCTTTTAGCCGCTAAAATGGCCTCCATCGCAAGGCATATTTGGTCGCTGCCCCGCAGTTTTACAGAGTGCCGCTATCCGCGCCCCGAATGGACACGCATGTCAGCTCCCCAAATCGGAGCCTTACCCCCTTTTTGGTGTTCAAACAGTCTCAATTAAGCGTTGCGCGACTAGCGCAACTCCGCATCACCTTAGATAAATAAACTCAGGGGGAGGTTCAGAACCATTATGAGACTCACGGCTAGGCAACAACGCCATCACGGGCGCAAATGCCGTTCCATAGGCTGATTAGGGCCTCCGCTGTGGCCTTGCATGTCGTCGTCTCCCGTATGTAATCGGCCTTGCTCAACCGGGAGAGCATCCAAGCCTCATCTTCAAGCCGGTCCTGTAGGCGCTGGGCCTCGTCGTCGGGCACCGGGGCAGGGCGCTTGCGCCGGTCGAGCAATTCGAGAAGCATCCTCGGCAATTCCACCCGATAGGCATTGGAGGTCTGCTCTGATCGCGCCCCGTCCTCTGTGACGGTGTGGACGTAGCGCCGCAGGCGCGCCAGCAAGCCGATGCTGGTAAGGGCGTTCAAGGCCCTTGCGACGGTGGCCCTAGAGACGGTCGCCCATTCGGCTATCATTTCATAGCTGGGCACCACGTTGCCCCTGAAACGCTCCTCCATCCGCAACAGGGCTTGATACACCCGGATCGTGGAATTGGTGATGCTCATGCAATAGTGCTCGAACTGCGTTATCTCGCGCGGCTCGCGACGCAGCTCCGCGCGCAGGGCGCGGCCCTTTTCAAACGCCAGATTGATCGCACGCCAGCATCCCTTGCGCGTCTTGGTGTCTCGCGCCGCGAGGAAGCCCTTTTCTACGTCGCTCCCGGCTTCCTTGCTGCCGCCGCGCACGCGGGCCTTGGTGATGTGCTTCCCGCCCCGGCTACGGTCGCCATAGGCTCGGCCGAAAAGCTGCTGGGTCAGCTCCCCGATCGCCAGCGGCCCTTTTCTTCTGGTGTCACTCATCGTCGTCCCTCCTTTGCGAAGGGCCGGGAGACAGGCAAAAAAATCCCGTTGCGCGAATCAAGCGCCCTTGAACCGAAGTCCGAAAACCGCTAAGTGGGAAATTGTCTGTAGGTTCAGTGTTGGCGCACTGTCCCACTAAGCGGTTTTGAGGGTGCCCGGCTTCGAGCCGGGCATTTTCTTATCCACTCACGGCCAGAAACTCCTGTTGCAGAAACATATCGTCCCCGATCCGCTCTAGGATCGCGTTGATTGCAGCCTCGCGGGACGTGAATCCCTTGCTGGCTTTCACCCTCTCCACGATCTCGACGGCTTTAGGGGACAAGGCCAAACTCATGCGCTTAAAGCCCTGCTCGCTCTGTGCCTTGGCGCGTTTGCGCTGGGACAGCGTGGAGGGTTTGAGTTGCGTATGATTCGCCATAATGCCCCGGCTTAAAGGACATTAAAGGTTCTGGCAATTCAGTGCTGAAAAAATATGCTGGCGACTGAAAGACATATATAGAAAAGCGGTCTGCGTTTACGTCGAAGTCCGCAGTTCAAGAGCATCAACGAGTGGCTTCTTGGGCCTACCAACTGAAAGAATCGAAGCTATAGCCTTACATTATCGAGCTACGCGCTACAGCCGTAATTTTCAAAATTGGTCGCCGCGATCTGATCGGCAATTAGCATCTTGGGGCCTGCGCTCGATCCTGCGAGCATTTACGGAATGGACGCCAAAGAGAATTACGCGGAAGCCTGATCTTGTCTCTCGCGCGTCACTTTCTTCTTTCAATCCGTTCGCTGCCACCCGTTATGCGCGCTCGCGCGCTCGGCCCGGCTCGTCCAAAAATGATGCTATAAACAATCATATTCGGCGTCATACCGCTTCCTTTCTCGCGCGCTCCGGCATATCCTCCGCAGCTACCCGGAATTTTAGCGGCTAAAACCAACCCCCTTGCGGAAGAAAGAAACCGAACCTGTGTATCGGAAGGTTCTCGCGATTAACATTAACCGCTTCTTGGCCTTAAGACGGCTCAAGAAAAAAGACCTCGCGGAGAACGCGGGGCTGTCTGTGTCCTTCGTATCTGACGTTACAGCCGGTAAGGGAAACCCGTCGCTCGAAACAATCGCCGCCATCGCAAATGCTCTGGAAGTCCCGCTCGTCGCGCTACTGGAACCGCCGCCTATCGGCACCGATGGCTGGGACGCCAGCCTAGCTGATACCTTATCAAAAGAAGATAAAAAGCTGGGGCTTCCTCCCGGTTATAAGCGCGTTTCCGCTATCGTCACGGATCATCAAGCGTTTCAGATAGCACAATGGCACAAGGCTGCCCACGCTAAGTTGCGTCGGTCCTGACAATCCCCCCAATCTGAACCTAATTCTTTGCAATCGTTCTGGTTGCCTCCATGAAAATTCCGGTATATCCCTTGCGTCCATTTTGTTTTGGCAGGGACGGTGCTTCATGGAGGCCAAGGGGGAACCCGCTCAAGATACGGTAAAAGAGCGTGCGAAGGAGATGCTTCGCCGCTCCATGCAACCGCTTATGTTGGATGCGCTTGCCGACCCCAAGACCGTTGAGCTGATCCTGAACGCCGATGGCAAGCTATGGCTGGAACGCCTTGGCGAACGCATGATCTGCATCGGTAAGGTCGCCCCAAGCCGGGCCGAGGCGATCATCAAGGCGGTCGCTGGCTATCATAACAAGGAAGTGACGCGGGCCTCCCCGGTTCTGGAAGGCGAGTTTCCTATAGATGGCTCGCGCTTCGCCGGACAGATGCCCCCGGTCGTGCCCGCGCCGACCTTCGCCATCCGAAAACGCGCCGTGGCGATCTTTACCCTCGAACAATATGTGGAGGGCGGGATTATGACGGCGGAGCAATGCAGCCTCATCCATGAGGCTATCCGCGCGCACCGCAACATTCTGGTGATTGGCGGCACCGGCAGCGGCAAAACAACGCTAGTGAATGCCATTATCAACGGGATGGTGGACGCGGACCCGACCGAACGGCTCGTAATCATTGAAGATACCGGCGAGATTCAATGCGCCGCTGAAAACTACGTCCAGTTCCACACGTCCCCGCAAATCACCATGACGGCGCTGCTCAAAACCACGCTGCGGATGCGGCCCGATCGTATCCTAGTGGGCGAGGTGCGCGGCCCGGAAGCCCTCGACCTGCTCATGGCGTGGAACACCGGCCACGAGGGCGGAGCGGCCACGCTGCACGCCAACAACGCCGAAGCGGGCCTTAGCAGGCTCCAAATGCTCATCAGTATGCACCCCGATTCACCACGGCCGATTGAGCCGCTGATTGGTGATGCGGTGCATTTGATCATCCACATCGCGCGCACGCCAGAGGGTCGCCGCATTGAAAGCCTGCTGGAAGTCGGGGGCTTCGTGGATGGGAAATACATTTTGCGCAAACTGTGAAGGAGCATGACATATGACGTTGTTTTGGAATGACGCCGCCGCCCGCCGTAAGGCGCTCATATGGGGTATGCTGGGGCTGGCGCTCGTCATGCTCCTGCTCTGGCCTCACGCGGCTTGGGCCTCGGATACCACGGGCGGCCTGCCTTACGAATCCTATCTGACCAAGGTGCGCCAGTCGATGACCGGCACCGTCGGTTATACCTTCGCCCTCGTCGGCATCGTCGTTGCCGGTGGTGTCCTGATCTTCGGCGGCGATCTCAACGGCTTTGTGCGAACGCTGTTGCTGATCGTCCTCGTCGCCTCGATGCTCGTCGGCGCTAACTCGGTCCTGTCCTCCATCACGGGCGGCGGTGCGGTGATTACCGGCACCGCTTCGCCCGCGCTGGCAGGCTAAAGGGGAGGGCCGGTCAACATGGCTCTGCGATCAGTGCCTATTCGCCGCTCTGGCGTCCGCAACAATCTGTTTTTGGGTGGGGACCGCGAGCTGGTCATGCTCACGGGCCTAGCGTCGATGGCGCTGATCGTTCCGGCCATCAATTCCTTGAAGGCGTGGGCCGCTGGCCTGCTGATCTGGTTTGCAGGCGTGTGGGCCTGTCGTCTCATGGCGAAATCGGACCCGCTGATGCGGTTCGTTTACATGCGGCACCGCACCTATCGCCCCTACTACCCGGCTCACTCCACGCCCTTCCGCAAGAACGGCCGCCTGCAATTCCGCCGCTACCGGCAACCGGGGAAGAAAAAATGATCCAGACAATCGCTGTCGTCATAGCGATCTTCGGGGCGGCCCTGCTCGCGGTCCTCGCCTTTGCGTCCTTCGCCAACGCGGCCGAACGCAAGCTGGCCCGGTATCGCTCCAAGGATGAAGGGCTTGCCGATCTGCTCAACTATGGGGCGATGGTCGATGATGGCGTAATCGTCGGCAAGAACGGCTCGTTCATGGCCGCGTGGATTTATGAGGGCGACGATAACGCCAGCTCCACCGACCGCCAGCGCGATATGGTCAGCTTTCGGATCAACCAAGCTCTCGCCGGGCTGGGCAATGGCTGGATGATCCACGTTGACGCGCCGCGCCGCCCTGCTGCCGCCTACTCGGCTGCGGGTCTGTCACATTTTCCTGACCCGGTGACGGACGCCATAGATCAGGAAAGGCGCGAATTATTCCAGTCCCTCGGCACCATGTATGAGGGCTATTTCGTCATTACCGCGACCTATTTCCCTCCGGTCATAGCGGAGCAAAAGTTTGTCGAGCTGATGTTTGACGACGATCGGGAGCGGCCGAACAACAAGCAAC
Source organism: Sphingobium sp. DEHP117 (assembly GCF_030867385.1). Taxonomy (GTDB): domain Bacteria; phylum Pseudomonadota; class Alphaproteobacteria; order Sphingomonadales; family Sphingomonadaceae; genus Sphingobium. The sequence continues at coordinate 59,894 of NZ_JAPFBJ010000005.1, forward strand.
GCACGGCCGACCTGGTTGAACGCTTCAAGCGCGAAATCACCACATTTGAAAGCCGTCTGTCCTCGGCCGTGAAGCTGACCCGCCTTCGCGCTCACAAGGTCGAAAATGAGGACGGCTCGACCGTGACGCACGACGACTTTTTGCGGTGGCTGCAATTCTGCGTCACCGGCAAAAATCAGCCGGTCGTGCTGCCCTCGAACCCGATGTATCTCGATTCCATCATCGGCGGTGTCGAAATGTGGACGGGCGTAATCCCGCGCATCGGCAACAAGTTCGTCCAGACGGTAGCGATCGAAGGTTTCCCGATGGAATCGACGCCGGGCATCCTCTCGGCGCTGGGCGAGCTGCCGATTGAATATCGCTGGTCCACGCGGTTCATATTTATGGACCTCCATGAAGCTGTGAAACACCTTGAGGATTTCCGCAAAAAGTGGCGGCAAAAGGTTCGCGGCTTCTTCGATCAGGTTTTCCAGACCAACAGCGGCAAGATAGATCAGGACGCCCTTTCGATGGTGGCCGATGCCGATAATGCGCTGGAGGAAGTCAACTCCGGCCTTATTGCACAAGGATACTATACCGGCGTCGTCGTCCTAACGGACGAAAGCCGCGATAAGGTAGAACAGGCCGCGCGCCAGCTTGAAAAGGCTATCAACGCACTCGGTTTCGCGGCCCGTATCGAGACGGTGAACAACCTAGAGGCGTTCTTGGGCACGCTGCCGGGGCATGGCGTCGAAAACGTCCGCCGCCCGATCATCAACACCATGAACCTAGCCGACCTGATGCCGACCAGCTCGATATGGACCGGCCTCGATCATGCGCCGTGCCCGATGTATCCGCCCAGCTCGCCCCCGCTCATGTCTGGCGTCACCAACGGCTCCACGCCGTTCCGGCTCAATCTCCACGTCCGCGACGTGGGGCATAGCTTCATCTTCGGCCCCACGGGCGCAGGCAAGTCAACGCTGCTCGGCCTGCTCGCCGCCCAGCTCCGCCGCTATCCCGGCATGTCCATTTTCGCGTTCGACAAGGGCCTGTCGCTCTACCCGCTGGCGAAGGCGGTGGGCGGGGCGCATTTCACTGTCGCCGGGGATGACGAAAAGCTCGCCTTCTGCCCGCTCCAATTCCTCGAAACCAAGTCCGATCGCGCATGGGCAATGGATTGGATCGACACAATCCTAGCCCTCAACGGCGTGGCGACCACGCCCGCGCAACGCAACGAAATCGGCAACGCCATCGTCAACATGCACGCCAGCGGGGGCAAAACCCTCTCTGAATTTGTGGTCACGATTCAGGATGAAACGGTGCGCGAGGCGATCCGCACCTACACGGTGGACGGCTCTATGGGCCATCTTCTCGATGCGGAACATGACGGCCTGAGCCTGTCGGAATTTACCGTGTTTGAAGTCGAGGAGCTGATGAACCTCGGTGAAAAATACGCGCTGCCGGTCCTCCTCTATCTTTTCCGGCGTATCGAGCGATCTTTGAAGGGCCAGCCTGCCGCGATCATCCTTGATGAAGCATGGATTATGCTGGGGCATCCCGCCTTCCGGGCCAAAATCCGCGAATGGCTCCGGGTGCTGCGCAAGTCCAACTGCCTTGTTCTCATGGCAACGCAAAGCCTGTCTGACGCCGCAAATTCGGGCATCCTTGACGTTATCGTGGAGTCCACCGCGACCAAGATTTTCCTGCCGAACGTCTATGCGCGCGATGACGATACCGCCCAACTCTACAGACGCATGGGCCTCAATACACGCCAGATTGAAATCTTGGCGACGGCCATCCCCAAGCGCCAATATTACTATCTCTCGGAACAGGGGCGGCGGCTCTTTGAGCTGGCGCTAGGCCCCGTGGCCCTGTCCTTCGTCGGCGCGACCGACAAGGAATCCATCGCCACCATTAAGGCCCTTGAAGCGGCCTATGGCCCGGCATGGGTCAACGAGTGGCTGGCCATCCGTGGCGTCGAATCCACCATCAATATCGGCCGCGCGGCGGCGGCCCCCTATACCTCGGAGAAGCTGCATGAGTCTGTTTGACAAGCTGCGGGGGCGGCGAGCTGCGGAAAGCGCCCCGGTTGATCCCAACCCCTACCTGAACGCGCGGCGGCAATGGAATGAGCATGTGGGCGGCATCGCTGCCTCGCGGCGCTTGTGGCAGACTATGGCAATCCTTTCGATGCTGATCGTCCTCGCCGCTGTCGGCGGCATCATAGCGATTGGCAGTCAGTCGAAATTCATCCCTTACGTGGTCCGCGTGGACTCGCTGGGGGACGCGATAGCGACCCAGCGGGCCGATGTGGCTTCGCCGGTCGATGCGCGCGTGGTGCAAGCGCAAGTCGGCTCCTTCATCCAGTCGGCCCGCATGGTGACGGCTGACGTTGAACTCCAAAAGCAAGCCATTTTCCGGGTCTATGGGATGCTCGCGCCGAACGATCCGGCGTTGGCAAAGATGACCGACTATCTCAACGGCAATCCCGACAATACGCCTTTCGCCCGCGCGGCGCGGGAAACCGTGTCGGTCGAAATCGCCTCGGTAATTCAGCAAACCAAGACCTCTTGGCAGGTCGATTGGACCGAGACGGAGCGCGATCGGCAAGGCCAGCCTATCCAGCCTCCGGCGAAAATGCGCGCGCTCGTCACGATCCGCGTTGCGCCGCCCAGCTCGGCCACCACGGAGGAACAAATTAAGCAAAACCCCTTGGGCGTGTTCGTCCAAGATTTCTCTTGGTCGCGCACACTCTGATGGGAGGGACAATCAACATGAAGAAGATCGCCTATTTCGCCGCCGCCCTCGCGGCGCTGCCTTCGATCGCGTCCGCGCAGGACGGCCCGCCGCTTCCCGACGACATGCCGCCCGCGAACGCGCCCATGCCTGCCGGGGGAGGGGCGCAAGTAGATCCCAATGCCTATATCAGCCCGCGCAATCCGAACCTGACGCGCACCCAGCGCGAGGGTCTGTCGATCGCGCGGCGCTGGCAGGCGGAAAGCGCCGAAGGCATCAAGCCGGTGCCGGGCACCGAAGGCGCGGTATTGTTCGCCTTCGGCACCTCCGAACCCTCCGTGGTCTGTGCTGTGCTGCAAATCTGCGATGTGCAGTTGCAGCCGGGCGAGAACATCAATTCGGTCAACGTGGGCGATAGCGCCCGCTGGCTGATCGAACCGGCCGTTTCCAATTCCGGGCCGAACGAAACCCAGCATCTTATCATCAAGCCGCTCGATGCGAACTTGAATACAACGCTGATCGTGACGACCGATCGCCGCACCTACCATATCCGGTTGGTGTCGCACCGGACGCAATTCATGTCGCGGGTGGCGTTCACCTATCCCGATGAAGCGCAAGCCAAATGGGCCGCTTTCCGCGCTCGATCGGACACGGCGCGCGCCGAAAACACGATGGCGGTGCCCGATGGCGCGCGCGGGACGGGCAGGGGAGGGAGCGAATATCTCTCCAATCTCGATTTCCACTATAGCGTTGACGGCCGCGCACGCTGGAAGCCCGTCCGGGTTTACAATGATGGCGTCAAAACCATCATCGAAATGCCGCACGCGATGGAGCAGACGGAAGCGCCATCGCTGCTGATCGTCCGGGCCGGGGGCAGCGTCTCCAAGGCGGCTGATACCTCCATCGTCAATTACCGGCTCCAAGATGGCCGCTACATTGTCGATCAGATTTTTGACCAAGCGGTCCTCATCTCCGGTGTCGGCAAGCGCCAAGAGCGCGTCACCATCACAAGGGGGGGCTGATCGTGCGCGGTGCGATTTTTGTATCAGTGGCTTTCCTGCTTACGAGCTGCGCGGGCGTTTCGCACCGGGACAGCTTCGCCGTTTCGGCTCCTCCCGATCAGGCCCAAGCCCTCGTTGACGATTCCGTGGCGGAGCTGGTGAAACTCTACCCGCCTGCGATTAGCCGGGTGCTGATCCCGACTACCGGGGGCGGGGCCTATGGGGACGGCTTGCGCTCCGCGATGCGCCAAGCAGGCTATGCGGTGATTGAGGCGGGCAAGGGCGTGAAGCCCGATCCTGCGGCCACGCCGTTGCGCTATTACGTCGATCAGCCAATTGCCGATTCCTACCGCGTGACGCTGCGGGTCGGCGCGCAAACTTTCTCCCGCATCTATGGCGTGGATGAAAAGGGTATCTACCCGTCTGCCGGGTGGGCGCTCGATCTGACCGGCGCAACGCCGGAGCTGATCGAACGGGCGAACCGGCCCGTAGCGCCTGCCGCACCTCCTCCCGTTCCGTCGCCCGTCGCCAGCACGCAACCCGGCTTCGGCGGCAATGGAACAGAGGCCGGAACGTGGTCTGTCAGCCTGACGGGCTTCTCCTCCGAAAGCGCAGCACGCGCCTATTGGCGCGCGACGGCGCGCCTTCGCCCTTCGTGGGCGAGCGTGACGCCGCGCTTTGTCCAAAACGGACGCTCTCACGGCATCCAATTCGGACAGTTTCAATCCAGCGCGACGGCGCGCGCCAAGTGCAAGGGCATCCGTGCCGCGCGCTGTGGCGTCGTCAAGGCCGGGTAAGGGGATAGGTTTATGTCTGATGCTGATAGCATGTCGCCGGAAGCCTCGCCGGGCGGTGCAGCGGACGGGAACAGCGGGCGCTTGGTGACGGGAGTTCGCAGGGTCAATAATGCGCCGCTGCTGATCGTCCTCGGCATTGTGGCGCTGTTCATCGCCATCGTGGTGTCGATTATGATTGATCGCTCCTCGGACAATGCGGCGACCAAGGTTCAACCGGCTGTCGGTCAAAGCTCGGCCGATGTTGCGAACAAGGTTGCGGGGACCGCTCCAAGCGGTGCTGCGGAAGTCATGGCGAACGCGCCCCCGCTGCCGCCTGCCGATGGCATCCCGGTCGCGCCGGTCGATCCCAATGCGCCGCCAACCGTCACCGCCTCGCCAGCGCAACCCAACGGCCCCACGGCGGCCGATCTGCGCCGGGCACGCATGGAAGCGATACGCGAAGCACGCCTTGCCCAATTTGGCAGCGCCGTGCGCTCTCCTACCGCCCTGAAATGGCAGGACGGCCGCAATGGGGCATCCTCTGGCGCTGGCGGCATGAGTGGCGGCGCTGATCCGGCAACCCAGCTCGTCGCCCTGCAACAGCAAATGGCCGCTGCAATGGCGCAGGGCCGCCAGCCCTCGGCCTCCGACATTGCCACCCTTACGGCCCTGTCAAACCAAGTGGCCGGGGGAGGAGCCGGAGCCGGGCAGGGTGCCGCCAATGCCCGCCCGCCTGCCAACTATGGCCAGTTCGCCAACAATGCGGGTGGCAATCGCTGGGCCTCGAACAGCCAAGTAGAAGCGCCCTCCCGCTACCAGCTCCGCGCGGGCTTCGTAATTCCCGGCACGCTGATCTCCGGCATCAACTCGCAAATACCGGGGCAGATTGTCGCGCAAGTTTCCCAAAACGTGTTCGATACCGCGACGGGCCGCTATCTCCTGATCCCGCAAGGCTCCCGCCTTGTCGGCGCGTATGATTCCAACCCGGTCTTTGGGCAGACGCGCGCGCTCATCGCGTGGCAACGGATCATCTTTCCTGACGGCAAGGCGATCGACCTTGGCGCTATGCCGGGGTCGGACAGCGCGGGCTATGCCGGGTTCCATGACCAAGTGAACGCGCATTGGTTCCGTATCTTCGGCTCCGCTCTGCTCATGTCTGGTGTGACCGCTGGCGTAACCCTTAGTCAGCCGCAAACCGGCCTCAACGCCAATGGCACCATGTCCGCCAGCCAAGCCCTTAGCCAAGCTCTCGGCCAGCAGCTCGGACAGACCACGGCGATGATGATTGAGCGCAATCTGAACATATCGCCCACGCTGATTATCCGGCCCGGCTTCCGCTTCAATGTGGTCGTCGTGAAAGACCTCACATTTTCAAAGCCTTACCGCTCATTCGATTATTGACGCCAGATGAAAGGGAGCAAGCAAAATGAAGTCTCGAATTTTAGCCGCTAAAATTTCTTTGGCGATCACTCTCGCGCTGGCGGCCCCGTCCGCCAATGCGCAAATCTCGGTTATCGACGTTGCGAACGTCCGCCAGACAACCGTTTCCGCGCTGCAAAACGTCGCCACGGTGGCGAAGCAAATCCAGCAGTATCAGACGCAGCTACAGCAATACCAAAATATGATTCAGAACACGGTCGGCGCGCCGGTCCAGCTCTGGCAGCAGGCTACGCAAACGATCGACAGCCTCCAAGGGCAGGTCAATCAAATCAGCTCGTTCGCTCGTCAAGCTGGCGACGTGAACACCTACATGAATCAATTCAAAAATCCGTCTTACTATCAGACCAATGCTTGCACGTTCGGGAACTGCACGGCAGCGCAGCGCGCGGCGGCTCTGTCCGCTACTCGCGCCCGCACGACAAGCCAGATGGCCGCAAATGCCGACGCTATGAACGGCATCAACAGCGCCATGACAACGCTTGCGTCTGACGGCCAGCGCCTCGACCAGTTGCAGGCCAATGCCACGGGTGCGAGCGGGCAAATGCAAGCCCTGTCCTACGCCAATCAATTTGCGGCCCAACAAGCCAGTGAGTTGCAGAAAATTCGCGGCGTCCTGCTCGCGCAAAGCGCCGCGCTGACGGCTCAATCGCAATATCAGCTCGATCGCGATGCTGCGGCAACAGAGGCATCGGCCGCAATGCGGAAAACCAAACCGACGCCGATCGGAACCTATCAGAATTAAGGAAAGCCCATGCCGAAATTGCGTCAACTTATCGCCGCGTCCTGCTGCACCGCTACACTTCTTCTCGCGGCCTGCGGCAAGTCCGAGTCCGAACCGAAAACGATGCTCTATTACTCTCAACACCTAGACGAAGCCCGCGAGAAGGTCGCCCGATGCAAATCCGGCGTCGAAACCGACGCGGAGTGCCAAGAAGCGGGCAGCGCACTAGCGCACGAAACCAAGCCGACGCCGATCGGAACCTATCAGAATTGAGGATAGCACTATGAAGGCTCTGGCTCGCCTACACCTGTCCGCCTTGGGGGTGGCGCTCACGCTCGCCGCGACTCCCGCCTATGCGCAATCGCAAGGTATGCTCGATAATGTTCTGAACAAATATAAGAGCATGGCGGCGGCGTGGGCGAGCGTCTTCACAACGCACGCGACAATTCTATTCGGCACACTAGCGGCGGTCAGCCTCATTTGGACGTTCGGGGTAATGGCGTTGCGCCGCGCCGATCTTGGCGAATTTGCTTCGGAAGCAATTCGCTTCGCCATCTTCTGCGGCTTCTTCTGGTGGCTGCTCATCAACGGCCCGGCGATCGGCTTGGCGATCATTGAAGGGCTGCGCTCGTTGGGTGCGCAGGCATCCGGCCTGCCTAACAATCTCGCGCCATCGGGTATTGTGGACATTGGTTTCGACATTTTCCGCCAAGCTGTCGAAGCGTCCAGCGTCCTAACTCCGGTCGATTCCGCTCTTTCTATCTTGGTTTCGCTGGGCATCCTGATTGTTTTGGCTCTCGTCGGCGTGAATATGCTGCTGCTGTTGGCCTCCGGCTATGTCCTCGCCTATGCCGGGGTTATCTTTTTGGGCTTCGGCGGCGCGCGGTGGACCAGCGATATTGCGCTGAACTATTTCAAAACGGTGGTCGCGGTGGGCGCGTCCCTGATGACGATGGTTCTTATCGTCGGCGTCGGCAAAACCTTCCTTGACCAATATTATGCCGCAACGGGCGAGGGTTCGTCTCTCCAAGATTTAGGGACCATGCTTGTCTTCGCGGTCGTCCTTCTGGCGCTCGTAAACAAGGTTCCCGCGATGGTCGGGGGCGTTATAAGCGGCGGCTCGATCCACGCGGCGGGCGGTATCGGAGCCTTTGGGGCAGGGGCCGCGCTGGGTGCTGCCGGGATGGCCGCTGGGGCGGCGGCCACGGGTGGGGCTATGATCGCTGCTGGCGCGATGAACGCTGCGGGTGGAGCCAGCGCGATCAAGGCCGCCTTCGCTGCCGCTGGTGGGAGCGGTGGTGAAGGCGGCCAAACCGGCATGGGAGGCGGGCAACCGCTTTCGTCGGCGGGCGACATGCCGGGAGGCGGCGATAACGGCGGCGGCGGTGGCGGTGGGGGCGGCGGCACGCCCCTTAGCGTCGCTATGGGCGGCGATGGCGGTTCCCCCCCGGCCAATGACAACAGCGGCCTTCAAGGCGGCTCGGAAGCCGCCAGCGCGGGCGGCGGCACGGCTGCAAGCGCCGCTGCGGGTAGCGAGGCGGCCGATCGTGAAGACGGCAACGGCGGCGGCGCTGCCGGTGGCTCGCCTGCGGGGGAGGGGGAGGCCAGCTCCGCCAGCTCGCAAGGTGAAGGCGCGCCCGAAAGTGGCGACACTGGCGGCACGCAACGCACCGGCCTTAGCCGTGCGGCGAAAACCGCAAGCATCCTCGGCGGCGCTGCCGCTGGTATGGCGGTGGGCGCTTTGAAAGAGCGGGTGGGAAATACGGTGGGCGGCCGACTGGCGGCCAATATCCGCGCGTCGGCCGCCTCGGCATCGTCGGGAAGTGAAACGCTCGCTCCCGCGACCGGCGCGGGCAGTCCCGCCAGCTCGTCCGATTCATCGCCACCCCCCACGGCGCAATTCGCGGGCGATACCATTTCGGCCGCCCGTGATGCGGGCGACATGGAGACGCCAGAGGATGAAGTTGCGGCCTTCGTCCAGAGAAGGGGGGACAGCTAATCATGGCCGCTGATCTGCCTCCGGTTGTCATAGAAGAACGGGTGCAATGCTCGATCGCGGCGGCGCTGCGCTATAACATTCCGGCGAACGTCATGCTGGCGGTCGCGGAACAAGAGAACGGTCGGCCCGGCGCGCGCGTCCAGAACACCAATAACACCGCCGATCTTGGCTCGATGCAGCTCAATTCCAGCTATATTCAATCGCTGGCACGCTACGGCATCCGGCCCGAATATGTGCTTGCGGCGGGGTGCTATCCCTACAACCTCGCTGCATGGCGTATCAGAAACCATATCCGGGATGACAAGGGCGACCTGTGGACGCGGGTTGCCAATTATCATTCCCGAACGCCGGTCCATAATGCCCGCTATCGGGCGCTGATTATGGCGAAAGGTGCGCGCTGGGAGGCGTGGCTTTCCTCGCGCTATAATACCTACAGCGTGAACGGCATCCCGGTAAGCGGCGGCGCTCCTGCTGCGCGATCGGCCTCGATCCCGCTCACGATCACGGCGGCCGACGCGACGGGCGGGGGCCAGCTCGCGGCGCAACCGGCGATCGTCCAGCCCCAAGGCAGCGCCGACGCCTCGGCGGGCTATGTCGCCTCGATCTTGGCCGCTGCGTTCAATGCTCGCATAACCGATACGTGGCGGGCGCTGGAAGCCAATTACGGGGCCGCCAACAGCTTTCACAAATATGGGCAGGCGGTGGATTTCGTGCCGCGTGCCGGGCTGCACACGATCACGCGCGAGCAAATCCGCGCCGTGATGGCGCAACATGGTGTTCGCGTGGCGGAGCTGCTGGGGCCGGGGGACCGGGGCCATGCCGATCATTGGCATCTGGCTTTCTATACCGGCGATCAGACTCGGCCGCTCGATCGCGCTCAAATTGTCGTCGCCAGAGCGGAACGCGGGGTAGGGGGCCTAACCTCGGCGGCCGTGCAGCCGATGGCCAGCTATGAGGCTGCGCCAGCTCCACAAGCCCGCGTCATGGCGGCTCGGCCGAACGCCGCGCCTATTTCCGTTGCGGTGAATTTCCGGCGCGACATGCTGCATCCTTCGCCTACCGATCCCACGGCGGACCCGCGATTTATTCCGCGCACAATCACCGCCAGCAATTGAAGCGACGGCGCGCTAGGCGCTCAATTCGGCAAGCCGGTGTGGGCGCTGATCCCCATCCCGGCCAGCTCCTCAATGAGCCAGTCTCGAAAGTCCGAAATGGATTTCGCGCCTTCGGCCCTCAAGGCGGCAACGTCTTCCTCTTTGAAACTCCAATCGTCCTTGCCGATGTGGCGCAAGGCGCGCCAAACGCAATGCTTCTGATAGCTGTAGATCGCGCAACGGAGATACCCGCGAACGATCTTTTCCATAGCCGCATCGTCATTGCGGTGGCGATCTAGCAATGCGTCAAGGTCGGCTACGGACGGATTGGGATCAAGCATGGTCGGCCTCGATCTGTAGGGCGAGCTGGGCGAGGCGATCGGGAGCAAGCAAGTCGTCGGCCGCAAGGTCGATAGCGAAGGGTTCGCCGGGTTCGGGCGGCCGTCGATCGGCGGCGAAAGCGGCAAGATAGGGTTGCGCCGCGTCGGTTTCGATCCAGCGCCAGAAGGCAGGCCCTTGGCCGAATAGCCCGGCCTCGAACATATCGAGCCGGGCTTGCGCGAAATCATCGCACATTAGGCGAAGTGGATCACGGCCGATTCAGTGGTCCGCCCCTGCGGGCGCACGACAATATCGACCTTGCAGCCAAGCCGGGTGAGCATGGCTAGAAGCCGCTCAACCGAGACGCTGCGGAACTGGCCTCGCAGGATGCGCGACAATTCCGGTTGGGTAGATCCCGTAACCTTGGCGGCGGCGATCTGCGTCAACTTCCGCTCCTGCATGGCCTCGGCCACACGGGTAACGAGCTGGGCTTTCAAAAGGTGGGTGTCGGGGTCGGCAAAGCCTAGATCGGCAAAGACATTGCCGCTGCCTTCCTCAATGATTTCGTCCTGTGCGCTCATGCTGTGCCTCGCGGGGTCTGGTGTTGCCGGTGATGCTCCTCGGCGGATTTCAGCCGCGTTCGGATCAAATCCATATCGGCCTGCGGCGTGGCCTTGCCCTGCTTGGATTTCTTCTGGAAGGCGTGCAGGACATAGACCGCCTCCGCGAATTTGACTGTATAGACCGTGCGGAACGTATCGCCTTGGTGGTCGTCTATGATCTCGACCACGCCAGCGCCGCCAAAGCCCTTCAACGGCTTAGTGCTGGCGTGCTGCCCGCCTTGCTGCGCAAGGTGCAGGGCATAGCCCATTACGTCCTGCACATCGTCCGGGAACTCCCGAAAATCGCGCTTTGACGATGCCACCCATCGAACCGGCCGTTCCGTATCCATCGCGGCTATTATGCACAAATATACATAGCCCGCAAGCGGAAATTATGCGCGTATGTGCATATTGCCAGCTCGCTATGCCGATTGAGGCGACCGCGATCGGGGCGGCTCAATCGAGCGCCCTGCGCGACGAATGTATCAACGCCGGGGATGCAGGGCCGTAATTTTATGCTAGAGGCCCGGCGCGGCCCACGCCCCCCAATTTGTGCGGCCGTCCACTTCCGACGATGGCCCGCAAGGACTAGCCATCGTCGGAAGACCAACAAACAATCTAGCCGATGCCACGCGCCGCCCCTGTCCGGGCAGGCGAGGGCTGCTTGCCGTTGTAATAAAATTACTGCTCAATCTGGCCCTAGTTGCGCGTGCAATTTCCCTATTGAGGGCATAGCGTGGAAGGTACGCTAAACAACGCTCTCATGACTGCCATCTGCGCTGCAGAACGAGTTTATCCTGCCGCCGACCTTTCGGCTAGCGGTGAATTTGGCCTGGCCGGAGTGCCGCGGGCTCCTGATCGACGACGATTGATCAAGCTCTCATCCGCGGATTGGTTACCGCACTACCCGTTGTCCGTCGCTGGACCTTCCTCATTCTAAGCACGGGCGTCGGACTTGCCTGCCCCAACGTTGACCGAGGATTGTCCATCACAGTCGGGTGCCCGCGACACACCGGCCAGGCCTATGTTGCCAGAGGGTTGAGCTGATGCTGAACCCCCTGGCAGGTCAAACCGTCACCTCCGGCTGCACCCGGCGAGCGATGTCCCAAGCGAAGCCCACGAGTTCGCGAGCGATCGCCGTATTGACCTTGGGCTGTGGCTTGCCTGTCGCCGACAATCGGCGAAAACGCTCTCATGACTGCCATCTGCGCTGCAGAACGAGTTTATCCTGCCGCCGACCTTTCGGCTAGCGGTGAATTTGGCCTGGCCGGAGTGCCGCGGGCTCCTGATCGACGACGATTGATCAAGCTCTCATCCGCGGATTGGTTACCGCACTACCCGTTGTCCGTCGCTGGACCTTCCTCATTCTAAGCACGGGCGTCGGACTTGCCTGCCCCAACGTTGACCGAGGATTGTCCATCACAGTCGGGTGCCCGCGACACACCGGCCAGGCCTATGTTGCCAGAGGGTTGAGCTGATGCTGAACCCCCTGGCAGGTCAAACCGTCACCTCCGGCTGCACCCGGCGAGCGATGTCCCAAGCGAAGCCCACGAGTTCGCGAGCGATCGCCGTATTGACCTTGGGCTGTGGCTTGCCTGTCGCCGACAATCGGCGAAAACGCTGGCAAAGACGCACCTGCGCCTTCCAACCGATTGCCTGAATATCCTCAGGCAATCCCGCGACACGATCCCGATAACGTCGCTCTTCGCGGGCAGGTAGGCGATATGTCCAGCCTGCCTCGACAAGCATGGTGCGGGCATGAGCGTTGCCGGCCCGCGTAATTCGGCCGCGATGGACGCGTGATCCGCTTGAATATTCCGAAGGCACCAACCCGAGGTAGGCCATCAGTTGTTTCGGATTCTGGAACCGCGTCAAGTCGCCAACCTCGGCGATCAGAGTTGCGGCGACAATCAAGCGAACTCCGCGCAGCGCCTGCAGGCTGCGAACAAGAGCGGCAAATCGCCAGCCCTCCACTGCTTCCGCGAGCGCCGCCTCCAGCCTTTCCACGCGCGCCTGTGCCTCCAGAACGCGATGCTTTGCTTCCTCGAAGGCCAGTTGCTGATGCGGAAAATCGAAACGTTGCTCTGACAGCCAGCGCCAATAGGCTTTGGTCCACGCCGTTTTGCCGCAATACCGTCGATCATGGCGAAGTAGGAAGCTCCGCACCATTTGCTTTGCTGAGGTTGCCGCTTCCTGAGCAGAGCGCCGCGCCCGCACCAGATCCCGGATCGCCTCAAGCTCTTCGTCGGGCACCCAGATCGGATCAAGCTCTCCAGCACGCAGCAGGCGGGCCAGCGTCATGGCATCACGCCGATCGGTCTTCACCTGATCGCCAGGCCGTCTGGGCATCATCGACGGCGCAATAACGAT